>NZ_CP004353.1 GCF_000550805.1 Corynebacterium vitaeruminis DSM 20294
GTGTCGGATTCCCAAGCGCCCCTCCACGAGACGTGGCGAAAAGTCGTCGAAGAACTTTTTGTTCTTACGTCGACTCCGGACAGCGGGCTGCAGCCCTTGGGCCCCCAGCAGCGGGCCTACCTGCAGCTTGTGAAGCCGGTCGCGCTCGTTGAGGGCGTCGCTGTCCTGGCGGTCCCCCACGCCAAGGCCAAGGAGATCATCGAGACCGAGCTCGGAACCGCAATCACTCAGGTCCTCGGGATGAAGATGGGCCGCGCCTTCGCGCTCGCGGTCACCATCGATCCCAGCGTCAGCCCCGAGCCGGTGCCGGTTCCCGCCCACGTGCAGGCAAGCCCCGCCCCCCGCCAGGAGGCTCCGGTCGAGGAACCGCGGGCGGAATACCGATTCGAGGAACCGCATACCGCGGGCAACAACCCCTTTTACGGCGAGCAGTCCCATGTGACCACGGCCGATAGCCTGCGCCATCAGGTTGCTCCCGAGTTCCAGATGTCGGGGCCTGAATTGACTCCCACGACGGCGACGCTGGCCCCGCAGGAAGCTGCTTCGGCGGGATGGGAAACCACCCACGCCCCGGCTGCACCCGCCGACTCGGGGTTCAAGCGCAACCCGCAGGCCGCCCCCAAGCACGCAGGCGAGCAGCCGGTCTCGCTCAACCCCCTGCACACCTTCGACAACTACGTCGTCAGCGACTCGAACAAGCTTCCGGCCTCCGCTGCCATCGCTGTGGCAGAAAAGCCCGCGCGCGCGTACAACCCGCTGTTCATCTGGGGTGACTCCGGGCTGGGCAAGACCCACCTCATGCACGCCATCGGCAACTACGCGCACCAGCTGCACCCGCGCCTGAAGATCAAGTACGTCTCGAGCGAGGAATTCACCAACGACTACATCAACTCCGTGCGCGACGACCGCCAGGAGTCCTTCAAGCGGCGCTACCGCGAGGTGGACATCCTCATGGTCGACGACATCCAGTTCCTCCAGGGCAAGGAGGGAACCCAGGAGGAGTTCTTCCACACCTTTAACGCCCTTGAGCAGGGCGGGAAGCAGATCGTGCTCAGCTCCGACCGCCCGCCGAAGCAGCTGACCACCCTCGAGGATCGCCTGCGCACCCGCTTCCAGGCGGGCCTCATCGCGGACATCTACCCGCCGGACCTGGAGACGCGCATCGCGATCCTGTCGAAGAAGTCCCGCGCCGACGGCATCGAGACCGACCGCGAGGTCCTCGAGCTCATCGCCAGCCGCTTCGACTCCTCGATCCGCGAGCTGGAAGGCGCCTTCATCCGTGTGTCCGCCTACGCCTCGGTGAACAAGCTCGAGCTCAACCGCGAGACCGCCGAGATCGCTCTGCGCTCGATCAGCCCGGATCAGTCCAACATCGAGATCACCCCGGAGACGATCATCGAGGTCACGGCCGATTACTTCCAGATCCGCGCCCAGGACCTCAAGGGGACGACCAAGACACGCAACATCGCGCACGCCCGCCAGATCGCCATGTACCTGTGCCGCGAACTGACCGAGTTGTCGCTGCCCAAGATCGGCGAGAGCTTCGGCGGCAAGGATCACACCACGGTCATGTACGCCGACCGGAAGATCCGCAAGGACATCGGGGAGAAGCGGGACACCTACAACGAGATCCAGCAGATCACCAACCAGATCAAGGGACAGGGCAACTCCTAGGCCCGAGACGTTGAAATAACAATCCTCTTGCAAGGTGGAAGCCGCCGCGCCGTAAGGTGCGGCGGCTTTGTTATTTTCCCTCCAATATGGCGCGCGAACTGGGGATTGTGGACAACAGGGGAGTAGTCCACAAAGTTATTCACAGCTGTGTAATTACAAACTTGTAATTCGGTGATCCTTGCCACTTTCGGTGAAAAACCCACGAAGAAAACGCCCTGTGGATAACTCCCGAAAAAGTGTGCATCATGCCCCTATGCTTTGGGGATGGGTTGTGGAGAAATCCGCCAGCCCCGTTTTTCTCCACAGGAAGCCCAAGTTATCCACAGGTTACGCACACCCGGATCCACACGAGGAAAAATTGTAATTATCCAAGTCAACGCGACGATTCCGCGCTTATCCACAGAGTGCACAGGACCTACTGTTGTTACCATCATTTAATTACAAAATTTCTTAATAGAAATAGGGGGCTGGGGATGAACGAGGATCAAGCCACGAGCAGCGCAGCTGCGAGGCCGCCCCAAATGACAAAAATCTGCACCATGAAGTTTCTTCCTTAGGCAAAGGCAGGTACGTTAGGTCTTGTAATTTCAGGAAGTTGTCGAAGCTGTTTTCAAGGAGCCGGACTTTGAGCATGGACGCAGTAGGGGTGTCATTCCAGGTCGCAAAAGATGACCTGGCCAGCGCAGTGGCGTGGGTGGCACGCAACCTTTCCTCCAAGCCCACTCAGCCCGTCCTGCGAGCCATGCTCATCACCGCGGACGACGAGGGCCTCGAGTTCGCTGGCTTCGACTACGAGGTATCTTCCAAGGTCAGGGTGCCTGCCGAGGTCAAGCAGCCGGGACGCATCGCCGTCGCGGGCAAGCTGATCGCCGACATCACCGCCACGCTTCCCAACAAGCCGGTCGACGTCTTCGTCGAGGGTTCCACCGTGCAGCTGGTGTGCGGCACCTCCCGCTTCGAGCTGCCGTCGATCCCGCTCGATGACTACCCGCCGCTCCCGGCGCTGCCCGCGGTCACCGGTGCGATCAACCCCGCGCTGTTCCAGGGGGCCGTCACCCAGGTCGCCGCAGCGGCCGGCAAGGACGACGCGCTGCCCATGCTCACCGGCGTGTTCATGGAGATCAATGGCGAAGAGGTCACGCTCACGGCCACCGACCGCTTCCGCCTCGCGCTGCGCCGCTTCAACTGGACTCCGGTCACCCCGGACGCCCAGGCCAAGCTGCTCATTCCGGCCAAGAACCTGCTCGAAAACGCCCGCACGCTGGAGACAAACTCCACGGAGCCGGTGGAGATCGCGGTCGGCACCGGCGAGAGCATCGGCGAGGAGGGCCTGTTTGGCATTCACGTCGACTCGCGCCAGACCACCACCCGCATGCTCGACGCCGATTTCCCCAACGTCAACCCGCTCCTTCCCAAGCAGCACAAGTCGATGGCCAGCGTCGAGATCAGCCCGCTTCTCGACGCCATTCGGCGCGTGTCCCTCGTCGCAGAGCGCAACGCGCAGATCCGCATGACCTTCAGCCGCAACGAGCTCACGCTCTCCGCGGGCGGCAACGATGCAGGTCACGCCGAGGAGTCCATCCCCTGCGCGTTCACCTCGGACGAGCCACTGCTCATCGCCTTCAACCCGGCCTTCCTGCGCGATGGCCTCAACGTCATCCGCACCGATCGCGTGGTCTTCGGCTTCACCGAGGCCTCCCGACCCGCGATTTTGATCCCCGAGCCGGAGGCCCTCCCCGAGGCCGACGCAGACGGCATGTTCCCGACCCCGGAGACGGACTTCACCTACCTGCTCATGCCGGTCCGCCTGCCGGGCTAAGCAGAAGGGGGCGAACGTGTACATCCGTGAGCTCGTCCTCCGGGGCTTTCGTTCGTGGCCCGAACTCGAGATCGAACTTGCTCCCGGCGTGACGGTGTTCGTCGGGCGCAACGGCTTCGGCAAGACGAACATCGTCGAGGCCATCGGGTACGTCGCACACCTGGGATCTCACCGTGTGTCCCAGGATGCGCCGCTGGTCAGGCAGGGTGCCAGCACCGCGCGGGTCTCCGCGACCGCCGTCAACCAGGGCCGCGAGCTGACCGCGCACCTGCTCATCAAGGCCCAGGGCGCCAACCAGGCGCAGATCAACCGCACCCGGCTGAACTCCCCGCGGGAGCTCCTCGGCGTGGTGCGCACCGTGTTGTTCTCCCCGGAGGACCTAGCGCTGGTGCGCGGCGAGCCGGAGCAGCGCCGCCGCTTCCTCGATCACATCCTCGCCACGCGCTACCCGCGCATCGCCGGGGTCAAGGCCGACTACGACAAGGTCCTTCGCCAGCGAAACTCCCTGCTCAAGACGGCCGGCTCCTCCCTGCGGAAGGGCTATTCCGGCGGCGAGGACGCCGAGGGGGCGCTGGCAACCCTGGACGTGTGGGACGGCCAGCTCGCCCACTTCGGCGCCCAGCTCATCGCGGCGCGCCTGCAGCTAGTCGCCGAGCTCAACCCGCTGGTCCACGACTCCTACGCGCGCATCGCGCCCGAGTCGAGGCCCGCGTCGATCGCCTACCGCAGCACGGTGGGCATCGAAGAGGCCGTCGACCAGGACTCACCGGTGGAGGTCGGAGTCCTCGAGGCGCTCATGCTCGCCGAGCTCGGGCACGTGCGCAAGCGCGAGATCGAGCGCGGCATGAGCCTCGTCGGCCCCCACCGCGACGACCTCGACGTCTTGTTGGGTAACTACCCGGCCAAGGGCTTCGCCAGCCACGGGGAGACGTGGTCGATGGCGCTCGCGCTGCGGCTGGCGGAGTTTCACCTGCTCAAGCAGGACGGCACGGACCCCATCCTCATCCTGGACGACGTCTTCGCCGAGCTGGATGCGCGCCGGCGGGAGAAGCTGGTGGACATCGCCAGCGAGGCCGAGCAGGTGCTCATCACGGCGGCCGTCGACGGCGACCTGCCGGACAACCTCGAAAACGCTGTGGTCCACCGCCACACCGTCACGGTGAAGGACACCGACGAGGGACGCATTTCGCTTCTCGACGCCGAAGGAGAGGAGCAGCCCTCGTGAGCGAACCCACCAAGGACGACAGCCCCGATCCCATCGCCTCGGCGTTCGCCAACCTGCGCAAAGAGGCGGTCAAGCGCAACGGCCGGGTGCCAGACCTCAGCCACCAGATCCCGCGTCGCAAGCCCGACTCAGGGTCGAGGGGGAAGGGTATCCTGCGGCAAAAGGGCATGCCCACCGGCAAGGATGGCCGCAGGCTGCCGCGCCGCGACACCATGGAGGGCATCGGCTCGGTGCTCAACACGGAGATCAAAAAACGCGGCTGGCGCAAGGAGATCGCGGGCGGCTGGGTCATCTCCCACTGGGCTGACTTGGTCGGCGAGCGCATCGCCTCGCACACGAGGGTGGAGATGGTCAAGGACAAGGCCGTCTTCATCACCTGCGACTCCACGGCGTGGGCGACGAACCTGCGCATGATGCAGCGCCAGATCCTGCAGTCGATCGCCGAGCAGGTGGGCGCGGATGTCATCGCGGAGCTGAAGATCTTCGGGCCCAAGGCTCCGAGCTGGCGGCACGGGCCGCTCCACGTCAAGGGCCGCGGCCCGAGGGACACCTACGGATAGGATTTTCGGCGGCCGCCATTGGCCGTCGGCAAGCGAAATGCGCGAAAACGCGCTGAGACGGCCCTTACACGCGGACAGCCAAGGCGCAAGTAGGGGGCTAGGCAGTGTAGAATAGAACGGTCTAAGAGGTTTTTCTACGCAAGGGAGTGCAAGGTCACGTGGCAAACGCTGAACACGCGAATGGGCAACACGAATACGACGCCTCATCGATCACGATTCTCGAGGGCCTAGAAGCCGTTCGTAAGCGCCCTGGCATGTACATCGGCTCCACCGGCGAGCGCGGCCTGCACCACCTGGTCTGGGAGGTCGTCGACAACTCGGTGGACGAGGCCATGGCGGGCTACGCCACGCAGGTGGACGTCACCCTGCTCGCTGACGGCGGCGTCGAGGTCGTCGACAACGGCCGCGGCATCCCGGTGGAGATGCACCCGTCCGGCCAGCCGACCGTCCAGGTGGTCATGACCCAGCTGCACGCCGGCGGCAAGTTCGACTCGGATTCCTACGCGGTCTCCGGCGGCCTGCACGGCGTGGGCATCTCCGTGGTCAACGCCTTGTCCACGCACATGGAGACCGAGGTCAAGCGCGACGGGTTCCTGTGGCGCCAGGACTTCACCAACGCCGTCCCCGCCGAGCTCAAGCAGGTCAAGAAGGCCCGCGGCACCGGCACCAAGCAGCGCTTCTGGCCGGACCCGGAGATTTTCGAGACCACCGTGTTCGACTTCGACACCGTGGCCAAGCGCCTGCAGGAGATGGCCTTCCTCAACAAGGGCCTGACCATCACGCTGACCGATCAGCGCGCCACCGAGGAAGAGATCGAGATCGAGGCCATCGCCGAGGCTGGTGACGTGGCCGAGTCCGCCTCCCTCGACGAGGTCGATTCCCAGGTCGACGCCGCCGAGGAGGAGTCCTCCGCCAAGGGCAAGAAGAAGGAAAAGAAGAAGACCTTCTTCTACCCGAACGGCCTCGAGGATTACGTCGCGCACCTCAACAAGTCCAAGACCCCGATCCACCCGTCGATCATCGGCTTCGACGCCAAGGGCGACGATCACGAGGTCGAGGTGGCCATGCAGTGGAACTCCGGCTACTCCCAGAGCGTGCACACCTTCGCCAACACGATCAACACCTTCGAGGGCGGCACCCACGAGGAGGGCTTCCGCGCGGCGCTGACCTCGCTCATGAATCGCTACGCCCGCGAGCACAAGCTGCTCAAGGACAAGGAGGCCAACCTCACCGGCGACGACTGCCGCGAGGGCCTGGCCGCGGTCATCTCCGTCAAGGTCGGCGACCCGCAGTTCGAGGGCCAGACCAAGACCAAGCTGGGAAACACCGAGGTCAAGGGCTTCGTCCAGCGCATGGTCAACGAGCACGTCACCGACTGGTTCGACGCCAACCCTGCCGAGGCCAAGACGATCGTGAACAAGGCCGTCTCCTCCGCGCACGCCCGCGTGGCCGCGCGCAAGGCCCGCGACCTGGTCCGACGCAAGTCCGCCACCGACCTGGGCGGCCTGCCCGGCAAGCTCGCCGACTGCCGCTCCAAGGACCCGGTGCGCTCCGAGCTCTACATCGTGGAGGGCGACTCCGCAGGCGGCTCGGCGAAGGCCGGCCGTGACTCCATGTACCAGGCGATCCTCCCGCTGCGCGGCAAGATCCTCAACGTGGAGAAGGCACGTCTGGACAAGGTGCTCAAGAACAACGAGGTCCAGGCGATCATCACCGCGCTCGGCACCGGCATCCACGACGAGTTCGACATCAACAAGCTGCGCTACCACAAGATCGTGCTCATGGCCGACGCCGACGTCGATGGCCAGCACATCGCGACGCTGCTGCTCACGCTGCTGTTCCGCTTCATGCCGAAGCTCATCGAGGAGGGCCACGTCTACCTCGCCCAGCCGCCGCTGTACAAGCTCAAGTGGCAGGGCAAGGGCGAGCCGGGCTTCGCCTACTCCGACGACGAGCGCGACCGGAAGCTCGAGGAGGGCCTGGCCGCCGGCCGCAAGATCAACAAGGACGACGGCATCCAGCGCTACAAGGGCCTGGGCGAGATGAACGCCTCCGAGCTGTGGGAGACCACGCTCGACCCGAACGTGCGCACCCTGCGCCGCGTGGACATCCACGACGCCCAGCGCGCCGACGAGCTGTTCTCCATCCTCATGGGCGATGACGTGGCTGCCCGCCGCTCGTTCATCACCCGCAAGGCGAAGGACGTTCGTTTCCTCGACGTTTAATGAAGAGCCAATGCAAGGGCCGAGACCGTATGGTCTCGGCCCTTCTCCTTTGTTGAGGACTATTCCGGGAGAGCACACATTACTCAAAAGAAACTTCCATAATTGCGCGCCCGATGAGCGCACCATGCCCATAGCCGGTAGTCGGTGATTGCTGGTTACGGGCATTGCCGTGTTCTGAATGGAATCCTTCAGGAAATCGGCGGGGATGTTCGGTGGGCTCGTGTTGGCAGTGGTTAATAGACAGATTTGTTCAAAATGTGAGATATTGGCCAGTTGTCCAATTATATTTTTGCAGGTTGCCGCCTTAATTTCTGGATGAAGGAAACGCTGGAAGATATTTAGACCGAGTGGTCTAATAGGGGTGCGTCTAGAGCGAAAGGACGCAGTGCGGGGCAGCTCGGGAATGAGGGGCACTACTTACCACTAGGTACTCGTGCCGTGGAGGCGGTGTTAACTCTCACGCCCGACCACGTCCCAGAGCGCTCTTGGGGCAAAAATCTGCCTGTACCTAAAACTCACAGAACGAAACCTGAAAGACGGTGGATCTTTCCAATGACAATTCAACTTGAAGCGCCCGTATCAGATCGGGGCGCGGAGTCGCTAGGAAACACTGAATTAGAACGAGTGCCTAATAGGAAGCAATCGCGCAGATCAAAAGTGCCGAAGCGGGCAATTCAGCTGGCTAGTTTCCTCATTTTGCTCACGGTGTGGTGGCTGATCACATCGTTGAGTGGCGTAGATCCGGTTGTCCTGCCTTCGCCGGGTGCTGTCCTAGAACAGCTCATCTTCACCAATACCTGCAGCATGCCAACTGGAGTTCCGGGCCGCACAGAATGCGGCGTCCAAGGTTATTACCTGTGGCAGCATCTATTTGCCACGCTCCAGCGCATCGGCGTTGGCGTGGTTGCCGGATCCGTCGTCGGCATAGCGCTGGGGTGGATACTGGGGCGGTCAACGTCGGCGCGATCGATAATTGAGCCCTACCTCAGTTTCCTACGGGCGCTTCCGCCGCTGGGCTACATTGGCCTGCTCATTGTATGGTTCGGCATCGGAGATCAGTCGAAGATTGTCTTGCTCTTCCTTGCCGTATTTCCCACCGTGACCGTGTCGACGCTGTCTGGCATTGTTGCGATCAAACGAGACTGGATCCGAGCAGCCAAGACGCTTGGCGCGAGTGAATTACAGATCCTCCGCCGAGTCATCATCCCCGCTGCTTTGCCGCAAATTATCAACGGTATCCGACTGGGTACGGGAATGGCCTGGGCCGCGATTGTGGCGGCTGAGATGAACGATGGAATCCCCGGCATCGGCGGCTTGGCCTATATCTCTGGAACGCAGCTAGATACCTCTTTGACCATTGCCTGCATTATCGTCATCGGTCTTACGGCTTTGACCATTGACCAGCTGCTTCTTCGTTTCGAACGGCGCTTCACCCCGTGGGTGGGCAAGTAGCAAGCGAACGCACCTTTAGCGGCCGCGCAATATCACTCCACGGAAACCTCTCAACAACACAAGGAACCTCATGTCCATTACAAGAAAGTACAAGAAGCTGATTGGAACCCTCGGGATTCTCACGCTCAGCACGTCGTTGACCGCCTGTGTCGGGAAAGCTGCCACACAAACTCAGGCAGGAAACGCCGTCTGCCCCGTGACCGTCAATGAGTCGGAAGGCAGCGTCCGGATCGCCTATTTGGGGTGGCCAGGACCGGACCTCTACACCTACGATCAGGGCCTCCTAGGTGCCTGCCTACCGAATGTGAAGGCAGAGTGGACGAGGTACCCAACCGGCCAAGACATCATTCAGGGATTTGCCGCCAAGTCGGTTGATCTTGGCGGATTGGGTTCGACCCCTACGGCGAAGGCGTTGAGTGATCCTCTCAACCTTGATGTCGTGGTCCCTCGCGTGAACGCGGTAATCGGGGAGACGGAAGCCTTGGTTGCCAAAAATGTCACTTCAGTGGAAGAACTGAAGGGGAAGAAAATTGCGGTTCCCTTCTCTTCGACTTCCCACTACAGCCTGCTTAAAGTCCTTGAGTCCGCCGGTTTGGACCCGAAGAAAGATGTAACAATCACCAACATCTCCCCAGACAAACTACCGGCTGCCTGGGCATCCGATGAGATTGAGGCGGCCTATGTGTGGGATCCCACCCTGCAGGTCCTCAAGGATAGTGGACGGGTCTTGGTTACCTCGGAGGAAGTTGCGAAACTCGGCGCACCAACCTTCAACGTGTCATTGGCCGATCGTACTTGGGCACAGAAGAATTCTTCGATTCTCAATACGTGGCTCGAATTGCAAGATTGGGTGACTGAGAAGGGGGCCGTAGGCGATGAAGACTACATTCAGGCAAATGCCGCGCAGTCTGGCATGAAGCTCGAGGATGCAACGCGACAGATCAAGGGGCAGAAGTATGTCACCAAGGAGGAACAAGCCGACGAATTATTGACGGTTGGGAAGGCTCTGTACAGCACAGCTGGGTTCCTCGTGGATCAAGGTGAGATCCCCGCCGTTCACGAAGAGACGCACTACATTGGCGCGGTGACTGAGTACGGATACTACGCACAAGGTGAGAAGCAATGATCAGTATCCATCACATTTCAAAGACGTTCGTCACGGATGCCGGAACGGAAGTCAAAGCACTCGGCGACATTGACCTCGAGATTACTAATGGAGAGATCCTCTCCGTCGTCGGGCCATCCGGGTGCGGAAAATCAACCCTCCTCAAGCTCATTGCGGGGTTCGAGACACCGACCGCCGGTGTCATCCTCGGGTCGGAGGGGCAAGAACTAACGGTTCCGGGAGTGGATCGGGGGGTTGTGTTTCAACAACCTACCCTCTTTCCTTGGCTGAATGTTCGCCGCAACGTAGAATTCGCCGGCACTGTGCGCGGTAGGAAGGAGTCTCAGTCCATCAAGGCTGCGGCCAACGAGCTGATTGGGCTTGTCGGTTTGGGGGCGGCTGCGCGACGGTTCCCTCACGAGCTGTCGGGCGGCATGCAGCAGCGCGCCCAAATTGCCCGTGTGTTGGCCACCAGTCCCGAGGTGGTGTTGATGGATGAGCCCTTCGGTGCATTAGACCCGTTCACGAGGGAGCACCTCCAAGCGGAGCTACTGCGGGCGTGGCATCGCTACCGCCCCACAATTGTCCTGATCACGCACTCAGTGGAAGAGGCGCTCTTGGTCTCCGATCGCGTCGTGGTCATGGCGCCAAACCCAGGGCGGATTCTTCGAGATTTCGAGGTGCCACAGAAGATCCGTGCCAGCTTGCTCGATGAGGAGGTCGTCGATGATCGCGAGCGCCTGCGGGCACGCTTGCGCGAGCACTCGGCACATCCGACGTTGGTAGAGCTGCGGCATGTCGTCAAAGAGGCGATTGCTCACGCTCACAGCGGGCCGGAGCTTGCTGCCTAGGCGGGTTACGCCGAGAGAAAACCATGGCAATAGCCGTCGTCGGCGCGCTGGATCCCACAGTGTGCTCGCGGCGGCTTTTTGCTTGTCGACGCCTACGGCTGGGTGACATTCGGGCAAACAAGTGGCGTTATTTTCGGGGTGAATGCATCCGTTGTATAGGGCGCTTGGTCTGAATAATCTAGACCATGCGGTTCACATTTTGAGCAAGCATAAACCCACGTAGGAAAGGCAATCTAGAAAATGACAGATCCCAATCGAAAGATCCTCTTTAACGCATTCGACATGAACTGCGTAGTGCATCAGTCACCAGGCCTGTGGCGCCACCCCGATGACCACGCACGAGACTACAACACCATCGATTATTGGGTGAATCTAGCTAAGACGCTGGAGCGCGGCCTGTTCGACGGCCTGTTCATCGCGGATGTCTTGGGAACCTATGACGTCTACGGATCCAGCAACGAGGCGGCCTTGACCACAGGTGCCCAAGTGCCGGTCAACGACCCGATCCTGCTGGTGTCCGCGATGGCGCAGGCTACGGAGAACCTAGGTTTCGGCATTACCGCTGGCACTGCCTACGAACACCCGTACCCCTTCGCCCGCAGGCTCGCTACTCTCGATCACCTCACCCAAGGTCGGGCGGGCTGGAACGTGGTCACTGGCTACTTGCCGTCGGCGGCGCAGAACATGGGGGAGAAGGACCAGCTCCCACACGACGAGCGCTACGACCGTGCGGATGAATACCTCGAGGTGGTCTACAAGCTCCTCGAAGGCTCGTGGGAGGACGACGCCGTGGTCAACGACCGCGAGACAGGTATCTTCAGTGACCCAACAAAGGTCCACTCCATCAATCATCACGGGAAATACTTCGACGTGCCCGGCATTGCTATCACTGAGCCGAGCGTGCAGCGTACCCCGGTCATCTATCAGGCTGGCGCCTCCAGCCGCGGAAAGCGATTCGCTGGCGAGCATGCCGAGGCCGTCTTCGTGAAGGCGAATAGCCCGGAGAAACTCAAAGAGGTCGTCGCCGATATCCGTGCTGAGGCCGCCGCCGCCGGCCGTGATCCGGAAGACATCAAGGTTTTCGCGATGCTCACCATCATCACCGGTGCAACAGAGGAAGAAGCGCAGTCGAAATACGAGGATTACCAGCAATACACTGACGTGCTTGGCGGACTTACCCTGATGAGCGGCTGGTCGGGAGCGGACCTGTCCACCTTCGAGCTCGACGAGCAGATCCGAGACATCAAGTCGAATGCCATCCAGTCCATCGCCAATACCTTGACCAGCGAGTATGGGGATGCTCCCACCGTGCGCGAGCTAGGCGAACGAACCGGGATCGGCGGATTCGGCCCGATCCTCGTCGGATCCGGCAAGGAGGTAGCTCGCCAGCTTGTCGAGCTCCAAGACCTCACCGACATTGATGGTTTCAACCTCGCATACGCAATCACCCCGGGCACCTTTGAAGATATCGTCGAATTTGTCGTGCCGGAACTTCAGGCTTTGGGCAGGTACAAGACCTCCTATGCCCCGGGCACGCTGCGGAACAAGCTCTTCGGCAAGGGAGATCGACTACCGAGCGACCACCGCGGTTCTCGTTACCGCGTTGGCGGGGATCTGTCGACTATCGGCGCTGCGTGGACGCCATCACAAGAAGTACCGGAAATTGAGGAGATTCTGGAAAACCTACGTCCCGTGTTCGAGGAGATTGCTGCCACGGCGGCAGCTCGCGAAGCAGATAGGAATTTCGACCGTAGGCTCGTCGACAAGCTCAAGCGGGCAGGATTTACCCGACTGCGAGCGCCGGTCGAGTACGGCGGGTACGGATTGAACCTGGAGGACACTTTTCGCGCTTACGTCGAGCTGGCGGCGGCTGACTCAAACCTCGCGCAAGGATTGCGTCCGCACTTTCTGGCGGTGGAATCGCTGCTGTCGGCGAAGGACGAGGGAATCAAACGCCGCTGGTTGACCCGCGTGGGTGCGGGTGAGATCGCCATCGGGAATGCTCTCACGGAAGTCGGGAACAAGCCGGGAGAAATCACAACGACGCTTAGCCCAGGTGCGGATGGATTTTTCCTCCTCAACGGTACGAAATTCTATTCCACTGGAAGCCTATACGCCGATGCGATCTTCGTGCGGGCGCGGATCGCTGGGACAGGCGAGGACGTCTTCCTATTTGTTGATCGAAACGCTCCAGGGGTCGGACTTTTCGACGATTGGGATGGGTTTGGCCAGAAGCTGTCTGCCTCGGGGACAACGGTCTTTAACCAAGTCATCGTGCCCGAAGAAGACATACTTCACCGCGATTACACCGCTCCCGGGGTAACCCAGGCTTTTGCCCAAGCGCATCACCTAGCAACCCTGGCTGGCATTGGCACCGCGATTGAACGAGACATCACGAACTATGTTCGCGAACGCGCCCGTATCTTCAGTCATGGTGCAGGAACCATCCCGCGAGAGGATCCCCAGGTCCAGCAGGTCGTGGGTGAAGTGTCCGCGAAGGCCTATGCGGCCCGCACAGTGCTGGAAGGATTCCTCCGCAACCTCGATGCGGCATTAGTTCGCCTAGAGGGGATTCCGGAAAGCAAGGAAGGAGAATTCCGCGAGGCAATCTATGCGAGCATCGAGCTGGAGGCCTTCCGCGCTCAGCTCACCATCGCACCAGCCGTGCTCGATGCTGCCAATCACGCCTTCGAAGTGGGAGGAGCCTCGGCCACGCTAAAAACGACGGCGCTCGATCGACACTGGCGCAACGCGCGCGTCCTAGCCAACCATAACCCCCTCATCTACCGTGCTCGGCTCGTGGGCGAAGACGTCCTCAACGGCGGACACCAGGCAATTCAGTACACCATCGGTTCGAGCGAGAAGGTGGGTGCGAGCGCGTAGCAAAACCACACTGATCTGATCCGCACCCGGGGAAGCCAGCTATGGCCCCCGCATCCGCTGAACAACACTTCTCAAACAGAAAGGAAAGAAACATGACTTCGAACAGCCGCGATCTCACACTGCATTGGTTCCTCCCGACCTACGGGGATTCCCGAGGTATTACCTCCGGCGGGCATGGCGCTGGCTTTCACCACGGATCCCGGGAGGTGGATCTCGACTACCTCACCCAGATTGCCCTAGCAGCAGAGCACAACGGTTTCGAATCCGTCCTAACGCCTACGGGCCTGTGGTGCGAGGATGCCTGGATTACCACCTCGGCGCTGATCGCGCGTACTTCTCGACTGAAATTCCTTGTGGCCACTCGCCCAGGACAGGTCAGCCCGACGATCATCGCTCAGCAGGCGGCGGCATTCCAGAAATTCTCGAATAATCGGCTGTTCATCAACATCGTCGTCGGCGGCGAGGACCACGAGCAGCGCGCCTTTGCGGACTATTCCACCAAGGAGGAGCGCTATCTGACCTCGGCTGAAGCCCTGACGATTCTCGATCATCTGTGGAATGATCCACAGCCGTACTCCTTCGAGGGCAAGTTCCTCCGGATTGAGAACGCACAGCTTAAACAGCTCCCAGAGGTGTCACCGGCGATCTTCTTCGGCGGCTCCTCCGATCTCGGAATTCAGGTGGCCTCGCGGCATTCAAACGTGTATCTGACTTGGGGCGAGCCGGTGGCAAACGCGAAGGAAAAGATCGACCGTGTCCGCCGAGAAGCGGATAGCGTTGGTCGGGAACTGGAGTACGGCATTCGCCTGCACATCATCGCGCGTCCCACGGATGAGGAAGCATGGGATGTGGCGCAGCGGTTGCTTGATGGGATTGACCCGGCAGAGGTGGAGAAGATCCAGGCGGGTCTCGCGCGCTCACAGTCGGAGGGGCAGCGCCGCATGACCGAGCTTCACCACCAAGGCGCGGGTTTTAGCTCCGGTCAGAGCGCACGAGTGCTCGAAATTGAGGACAATTTGTGGGCTGGAGTCGGACTCGTGCGCGGTGGTGCCGGTACGGCTCTGGTGGGCTCGTACGAGTCGGTCGCGGCCGCGATCAAGCGCTACTACGACGTCGGGTTTACCCACTTTGTCCTCTCGGGTTACCCGCACCTCGAGGAAACCTACTATGTCGGCGAGGGAGTGGTGCCAGCGCTGCAGAAACTGGGGATTTCTGTTTCCAACCACCAAGACGCTTCGAACGCCGCGTCCCCACAGACCCCGTTTCTCGCAGGTTGATCGCTGAGCAAGGGTGTTGCTTGTCGACGGCCAAAGGCATCGACGCCACTTTGCTTCCTCGTGACCGCAGGGTTTCTCGCGAAGGGCCGCGCCGATCATTATCGATCGACGCGGCCCGATTTTCGTGAAGACTGCTGGGGACTGGGAGGATTCCTAGGAGAAGAGCAAGGGGTCATTACGGAAGCGGCTGAGCGCAACCTGGCTCGCCGCCCGTTGCAAAATGTTGCGTCCAGCATTGTGAATGCGCAGTTGCGCGCCGGGATGAGCCGTGTGTCTTACTCGGGAAACGGTAACGCGCAGGGTATCCGGGTCGAGCGTAAAAGCCTCACCGGCAAAAACAACAACCTCGGGGTCGACGAATTCGACCGCTGCGGCGACGGCGTCCCCTAGTGCCTCGGCGCGGGCCCGGAAAAGTTCTTTGATGGGGGTGCAGTGCTGCGAATGCCGGACAAGGTCGGCGAAGGAAGACGTGCGCAAGCCCTGCGCCGTGGCTTCATCGATGATGCCAGAAACACTCAGTGGTGAGGCGTGCGAGGGGGTCTCAGGCCGGTAGATCGAGGGAGCCTTGCCGGAATGAGGGCGATGAACCACGCCGTTGAAAATCCAAGCATGATTCACTATTTCCCGAGCGTAGAAGTACAGAGTGGAGGGCAACAGAGGAGCCTCCCGACGGTCTGCCGCAAGCGGCGTATCGCTGATCTCTGCCCCGGCCATCGCCAACACGCCTGTTGAGACAGAAACCGAACGATTGAAGATTTCCGATAGGAGGGAGCAGACGTTGATGTCGTGCCAGCCATATTCGGAGGAATCGACGAATCCGTGGTGGTTTACGTGGGAGGAAAATGCTATTCCAACGTCCACCGGCTGGGGCAGCCCGACAGATAAACGCTCTAGTTCGTGAGATACCGTGCGAAGATGGTCCTCTGGTGCCAGCTTCTTCGTGGCAAGGGGAAGCCTCCTCTGTCTGATAATTCGTCCGCCAACGTCGCAGACGACGATCTCGGTGCTAGAGACGCCGACGTGTGCTCCCCACGCAGTCAGGTGTCCTCCATCGATCCCCAGCGTGATACGCGGGCGACCTGTACGAGACTCCTCTTGGTTCGCAGCGGACACCTCTTCGACGAGGCCAGCCTCCATAAGCGAAGCGACGTGTCTAGTGATGCTGGCTTGTGAGTATCCCAGCTGTCTCTGTAGGAGGGTGCGGTCGGAAGCGGTGGTCCTAATCTGATGGAAAACCCGTGCGACGGGAGTATCCGGAAAGGAAAAATAGACTGGTTTGTTCATGATGCTTGTAGTCATGAACCATTAGTGTAGACAGATTGGTGCACAATTCCATCGCCCGGAAGAATTATTTGTATAAATGCCAGCTACCTCGGCAAATAACAATTACATTCTGAATGAAAATAATGCCAAATTTTCACTTTGGAAGAAATGATCGACAAATGAATAGACAACATTGTCTAATAAGGGCATGAGTACAGCACTGAAGAATCATCTAAGTAGAGCCTCCTTTGAGGCTAAGGTCGAAAAGGCTTCGCTTCGCGAAACTCTCCGTCGTGTGCCCACTCCCATCACCTTCGTTGCAGCCGTCGTGGATGGGCGCCCAGTGGGGATGGTGGTTGGCTCTTTCGTTGGAATCAGTATTGAGCCTGCGCTGGTGGGCTTTTATACCCAGCATTGCTCGGGTACCTGGCCAGCACTCAAGAAGCACCTCGACAGAGGAGGAGAGATTGGAGTTTCCGTGCTCGGGATCAACTTCCACGGGGATGTGTATTCGCTCGCCGGCCCGCAAGAGAAGCGTTTTGATCGCAACTGGAATCTGGCAGGCGACGAAGCGATCATTCTCGACGGCGCGGACAGCTTCATCGTTGGTCGTGCCGATCTTATTGCAGAGGCTGGCGATCATGACTATGTGCAGCTAAGTGTTGAGAGGTCCTTTGTTGGTCTGAATGACTCCCAAGCACTTGTGTTTCATGATTCTCGGATTGGTCTCGTTACCTAGAGCGCCACGGTGGTCGCTCAGATCGAGAATAGAGAAGAGCCCAGCACCTGCCGAAGGTGCTGGGCTGCGTGTTTTTTCGTTGGCTTAGCCCATGTGCTTGGCGATGACCGCGCCGAGCTCCGGCAGCGCCGGCTCGATGAAGTTGGCGGCCTTGCCGCGGATCGCCTTGTAGGCCTTGACGAGCGCTGGGACGTTGATCTTCTCGGAGGCGTTGTCGGCGACGGTCATGATGGCGGAGACGACCTCGTCCTTGTGCGCGACGAGGTAGGCGCCGAAGTCGGACTCGCCGCTGGCCTGGAAGCCCTGCCACTGCGGATCGAGGCTGCTGGCCAGCTCCGGCAGCAGGCGGTTGAGTCCCTTGGAGACGATGTCGGCGTCCATCTTCTTGGCCGCGCCGACCGCGCCCTTGAGCGCCATGCCGGAGATTCCGGACTGGCTGTCGACGGTGCGGTTGACGAGGTCGGTCAGGTCGGCGACGACGGCCTCGCGCGGGGTGCCGAGAAGATCGTTGAGAGAGCTCACGGTGGAAAGCCTTTCGGTGACGTAGGGGAAAGGCGGCCGGTGGCCGCCGCATTTTGTCCATATTAGCCGCGACCGGTTCAACGCGGTGCCCGTTCGCGGAGAGTTGTTTTCCTTTTTTGGAAGCAGTTCCTGTTCCTTATGGGAGGGCATCCTCCCCGCGCCGACCAGCGGCTGGACTCCACTTGGTCGGGTTATTCGAGCCGGGATGGCCTTGCATAATCTCATCGAAGAAAATTATTTCTAGGCGAGGCAAGAAAAATGCGATTCCTATAGTGGGTCATGCCAATCATTGGGCCATGAACAATAGGAACCGCTAACGTTGTCATTCTTCCGCCACAGGAAACTACTATTTCGGGCGTAGCGAAGAGCAACACAAGAAACACGAATTAACTGTAATCACAACAATCACAGATGTTACTTTACTTATTTCCTGCAAGGCAACCGAATGCGGGAAAGGGGAAGAAAAACTTTCTCTAAAAAGAGTGTCGCGCCAGCCAGCGCAAAAGTCAATGCGATATCCGCGCGAGTCAATAGGCGTTGAGGCCGAGGAGAACGCGGGCGACGATCGTCGCAAACTCATCGTTGTGGGCGCTGAGCGGTTTCAGTCGGGTGATGATGGAGGAGAGGTGTGCTGCCAGCGGTTCGGGGGTTTCGAAGACGGGGAACCCGTCGAAGCGCGGCGAGCTCGCGCCGGCGATGGCGCACAGCGCCGAGTAGTCGACCACCTCGCAAGGAAAGCGCTCGGCGAAGGCGTCCGCGATGGCGAGCACCTGCTCGGGGCTAAGCCCCCGCGGCGGCGCGCTCACCTGTGCGCCTTTGCTACGCGGGCCTTGGTCTCGGCCAGGTCGGTGATGGCGGAGGCGGCGAGGTCGCGCACTTCAGCGTCGGAAAGCGAACGCGAAGCGGCAGTAAGGATCGCACGGACTGCGGCCTCGTGCTTGCTCGTGGACTGCAGGCGGGCGAGGAGGGTGAGCGCGCGGTCCTGCTCGGCGGTGAGGCGAAGGGTCATGGCCATGTGCTCATGGTATCAGGGTGATACCATACTGGGCGCAGAGGGAGGCCTAGGGAGGGAATGAGGGGCAAAAACGGGTAGAATGGTGGGCGTCTGTGCACGCATGCGAGCACAATGATCCCAATCAGGCCGCCACAGCGGCGAAGAGAAGTTAAAGGTGACTTATGAGTGACGATCTCTTAGGAGATGGCTTCGATCGCGTGAACCCGATCGACCTGAACGAAGAGATGCAGACCAGCTACATCGACTACGCCATGTCGGTCATCGTTGGTCGTGCGCTGCCCGAGGTGCGCGATGGCCTGAAGCCGGTGCACCGCCGCATTCTCTACGCGATGTACGACTCCGGCTACCGTCCGGAGCGCGGCTACGTGAAGTCGGCCCGCCCGGTCTCGGACACCATGGGCCAGTTCCACCCGCACGGCGACTCGGCGATCTACGACACGTTGGTGCGTCTCGCGCAGGACTGGAACATGCGCTATCCGCTTGTCGACGGCCAAGGTAACTTCGGCTCCCGCGGCAACGATGGCCCCGCGGCCATGCGTTACACCGAGTGCCGCCTGACCCCGCTGGCGATGGAGATGGTCCGCGACATCCGCGAGAACACCGTGGACTTCTCGCCCAACTACGATGGCAAGACCCAGGAGCCCGACGTCCTGCCGTCGCGCGTGCCGAACCTGCTCATGAACGGCTCGAACGGCATCGCCGTGGGCATGGCCACCAACATCCCGCCGCACAACCTGGGCGAGCTGGCCGACGCCATCTACTGGCTGCTGGAGAACCCCGAGGCGGGCGACGCCGAGGCGCTCGAGGCCTGCATGGAATACGTCAAGGGCCCCGATTTCCCCACCGCCGGCCTCATCGTGGGCACGCAGGGCATCAAGGACGCCTACTCCACCGGCCGCGGATCGATCCGCATGCGCGGTGTCACCTCCATCGAGGAGGAGGGCAGCCGCCAGACCATCGTCATCACGGAGCTGCCGTACCAGGTCAACCCGGATAACCTCATCTCCAACATCGCGGAGCAGGTTCGCGACGGCAAGATGGCGGGCATCTCCAAGATCGAGGACGAGTCGTCTGACCGCGTGGGCATGCGCATCGTGGTCACCCTGAAGCGCGACGCGGTCCCGCGCGTGGTGCTCAACAACCTGTACAAGCACTCCCAGCTGCAGACCAACTTCGGCGCGAACATGCTCTCCATCGTCGACGGCGTGCCGCGCACCCTGCGCCTGGACCAGATGCTGCGCCTGTACGTCGACCACCAGGTCGAGGTCATCGTGCGCCGCACCCAGTACCGCCTGGACGAGGCCGAGAAGAAGGCCCACATCCTGCGCGGTCTGGTCAAGGCCCT
The DNA here is from genome assembly GCF_000550805.1 of Corynebacterium vitaeruminis DSM 20294. Classification (NCBI taxonomy): domain Bacteria; kingdom Bacillati; phylum Actinomycetota; class Actinomycetes; order Mycobacteriales; family Corynebacteriaceae; genus Corynebacterium; species Corynebacterium vitaeruminis. The sequence continues at coordinate 19,956 of NZ_CP004353.1, forward strand.
CGACATGCTCGACGAGGTCATCGCGCTGATCCGTCGTTCGCCCACAGTCGAGACTGCCCGCACCGGCCTGATGGACCTGCTCGACGTCGACGAGATCCAGGCCAACGCCGTCCTCGAGATGCAGCTGCGCCGCCTGGCCGCCCTGGAGCGCCAGAAGATCATCGACCAGTTGGCCGAGATCGAGCTCGAGATCGCCGACCTCAAGGACATCCTGGCCAAACCGGAGCGCCAGCGCGCGATCGTCCGCGACGAGCTCAAGGAGATCGTGGAGAAGTACGGCGACGAGCGCCGCACCCAGATCGTCGCCGCCACCGGCGAGGTCACCGAGGAGGACCTCATCGCCCGCGAGAACGTCGTGGTCACGATCACCTCCACCGGCTACGCCAAGCGCACCAAGGTCGACGCCTACAAGTCGCAGAAGCGCGGCGGCAAGGGCGTGCGCGGCGCCGAGCTCAAGCAGGACGACATCGTCCGCCACTTCTTCGTCAGCTCCACCCACGACTGGATCCTGTTCTTCACCAACTTCGGTCGCGTCTACCGCCTCAAGGCCTACGAGCTGCCGGAGGCTTCGCGGACCGCGCGCGGCCAGCACGTGGCCAACCTTCTGGAGTTCCAGCCCGAGGAGCGCATCGCCCAGGTCATCCAGATCCAGAGCTACGAGGACGCCCCGTACCTGGTGCTCGCCACCGCCCAGGGGCGAGTGAAGAAGTCGCGCCTGTCCGATTACGAGTCGGCGCGCTCCGGCGGGCTCATCGCCATCAACCTCAACGAGGGCGACAAGCTCATCGGCGCCGCGCTGTGCTCCGACGAGGACGATCTCCTGCTCGTCTCCGAGGAGGGCCAGTCCATCCGCTTCACCGCCTCCGACGACCAGCTGCGCCCGATGGGACGCGCCACCGCGGGTGTCCGCGGCATGCGCTTCCGCGGCGATGACCAGCTGCTGTCCATGTGCGTGGTCCGCGAGGGCGGGTTCCTGCTCGTCGCCACCAGCGGCGGCTACGGCAAGCGCACCGCGATGGAGGAGTACTCCGCCCAGGGCCGCGGCGGCGTCGGCGTGGTCACCTTCAAGTACAACCCGAAACGCGGCAAGCTCATCGGCGCCCTCGCCGTGGACGATGACGACGAGATCTTCGCCATCACCTCCGCTGGCGGCGTCATCCGCACCGAGGTCAACCAGATCCGTCCGTCCTCGCGCGCTACGATGGGCGTACGCTTGGTCAACCTGGAGGACGGTGTCGAGCTGCTGGCCATCGATCGCAACGTCGAGGGCGAAGGCGAGGAAGAGGCCGAGGCAGTCGCCACCGGCCAGGCCGCGGGTCCTGCCGACAAAGCCAAGCAGCAGCAGTCCCTGCTGGATGACTCCACCACCGACGAGGAGGACTAAAGATGGCCAACCGTAAGGTAGCGATCCGCTACGTGTCGCCGCTCTCGGCGTTCAAGACCGCTCTGTCGCTGAGCCTCGTCGGGCTCGCGGCGTGGGTCATCTGCGTCGTCCTGCTGTACTTCGTCATGGGTGCGGCGGGCGTGTGGGACAACGTCAACGAGATCATCGGCGGCGTCGGCGGTAGCCAGGGGATTACCTTCGGGCTCGTGCTCTCGCTGGCCAGCCTTATCGGGGCCATAGGCGCCATCATCGTCTCCGTCCTGGCGCCGCTGACGGCGGTTGTCTACAACGCGATCGTCGACCTGTTCGGCGGGCTCGTCGTCTCGCTGAGCGACGACGGCGAATTGGTTGGATAGCACAAAGGACGCGAAAAAAGGGACGGGCCAAAAGGCTCGTCCCTTTCTTCTTTGGCGGGCTAAACCAGCCAGTCGTTCGGGCTGAACAGCTCGAAGTGGACCCGCGACTCGTCGACGCCTGCAGCGGTCAGCTGCTCGCGGACGTTCTTCAGGAAGCCGTTTCCGCCGCACAGGTAGATGTCGGCGTCCTCGGGCAGGCGACCTGAGACCTCGAGTCGATCCCCCTCGGAGCGGTAGAAGGACGAAAGCTGGGCGTCGGAAAGCTTATCGACGAGCAGCTGCGCCTCCTCGCGCTGGGCGTAGGACTCGGCGGAATCGTCGGCGTGAAGCACGGTGACCGGGCGGGTGGCGTTGACCTCTGCGAGGTGGCCCAGCATGCCCACCATCGGGGTGGAGCCGATGCCCTGGGAGATGAGCGCGACGGGGTGGTCGCCGTCGGAAAGAACCAGGTCGCCGGCGGCGATGGTGGTCTCGATCTGGTCGCCGACGGCGACGCGATCGCGCAGGAAGGTGGAGACCTCGCCGTCGATCTGCACGGCGATGCGGTAGGAGTTCTTATCGCCTGCGAGCAGCGAGTACTGGCGCAGCTGGCGGGCACCGTCGTCGAGCATGACGCCGACGGAGGTGTACTGGCCCGGCTTCGGGGCGACGAGCGCGCCGTCCTTGCTGGTGAGCTCGAACTCGTAGACGTTGTCGGACAGCTGCTTCTTGCTGGTCACAGTGACGTCGCGGAAGACGTCGCCGGCCTCGAGGTTGTTGGACTGGTAGAGGTCCGACTCGTAGTTCACCAACACGTCCGCCATGAGCCAGTAGACGGCGTCCCAGGCCTCGGCGACGTCAGGGGTGACCACGTCCGCGCCCAGGACCTCGACGATCGCGGCGAAGAGGTTGTCGTGGACGATCTGGTACTGGTCCTTGGTGATGCCCAGCGAGACGTGCTTGTGGCCGATGCGGGCGAGCATGGCCACCGGGTCCGGCGCCTCGGAGTCGACGAGCATGCTAGCGAAGCTGGCGATGGAGGCGGCCAGCGCCTTCTGCTGCTCGCCCTGCTTCTGGTTGCCGCGGTTGAAGGTGTCGGCGATGAGCTCCGGGTGAGCGGTAAACATCTTCTTGTAGAAGACCGGGGTGATCTCGTTGATCTTGCCGCCGACGAGCGGAAGCGTGGCCTTGATGGTGGCCTCGTGCTCGGGGCTCAGGTGAACCGCCTTGGTCTCTGGCTGGGAGGAAACGAACATTAGTGTCAGGCCTCTTCCTTCGTGAAGTGGGTGAAAACGTTTGAAGCGGATGAACTCTTCAACCGGCTGTTGGCCACTCTACACCATAAAACACGGATATTGCCGTTTTAATTGTTGGAGTTTCCTGACCGTCTCACCCGCGCATCGGGGAGGGCGAAAAACCGCTGGCGAGCGACGGTGAATATATGTGTCTACCAGCTGATTTGCTAATGTTCTCGGGTCTTGTGTAAAGTTCTATCTCGTTCCCAGGGCCTATAGCTCAGTCGGTTAGAGCGCATCGCTGATAACGATGAGGTCGCAAGTTCGATTCTTGCTAGGCCCACAGGAACGATGGGGCATTAGCTCAATTGGTAGAGCATCTGCTTTGCAAGCAGAAGGTCAGGAGTTCGATTCTCCTATGCTCCACAGCCCAAGATCCCGGACCGAATGGTCCGGGATTTTTCAATTTCTGCAGCTCACTGGCCATCCTGAGCTTGCGAGGCAAGGGGCCTCAGCCTGCGGAGGACCAAACCTGTTTCTTGGTTTAGTCTTGCTTGATCTCCCACGAGACTAACCGTGCCGATCCGGGGGTGAAAAGCGTGCGCTCAACGAACGTGCGTACCCACGGCGAAACTCGGCGCTAGGTTGTAAGCATGATTGACGTGACAACCTCCAAGATCGATCTTCGCCGAGCCGCCATCCATGCCGGCGGCTTCGTGGGGCCCTTCCTCGGTCAGTCGCTCGCGGTGATCCTGCCGGAGTTTGCCGCGTCCTACGGCATCACCCTTAATCAGGCAGCCTCGACGATCACCGCGTACATGATCCCGTTCGCTCTGGCCATGCTCGGCTCGACTCATCTTGTGCGCAATCTTTCACCGTCGAAGGTGGTTCTGCGCGCGTTCGTGATCATCTTCTTGGGTGCGCTGGTGCTCACGGTCGCGCCGTCGTGGTGGGTCTTCCTCGCCGCGTTCATGGTCATGGCCGTCTGCAACGCGTTTACCACGCCGGTGCTGCAGGTGCTCATCAAGCGCACCACCCCGGACGGCCAGTTGGGCAGGGAGCTGGGGACATTCGTCGCCATCCAGTCGCTCGGCGTGTTCAGCGCGCCGCTCATCGCCGGCGCCGCGGCGAAGTACTCCTGGCGGTTGACCTACCTGCTCGTGGCGGTGGTCTGCGCGTTCATCCTCATCGTCCGGCTGCCCGAGTGTCGGGCCGCCGAGACCACCGGTACCGGGGCCAAGCAGCGCTTCTCGCTGGCCCACACCAGCGTGCACATGGCCACCTGCCTGGCCATCGGCATGGGCGTTGCGGGCATGCCGTTCGCGGTCGCGCTGCTGGTCGGCGACCGGTTCGGCGCCGATTCCGTGGCCAAGGGCTTGGTGGTCATGTGCGGCGGACTCGCCGCGTTCTTGTTCTCCCGGGCGATTGGCACGTTCGCGGACCGGGCCGGGCACGCGAAGGTGCTGCTCATGGGCCTCGCCGAGAGCGCCTGCGGGCTGGCGGTGGTGCCGTTCGTGCCCGCCCTCGGGCTCGTGGGCGTGGTGTGGGGGCTCACGCTCATCGGCAGCCAGGCGGTCCAGGCGATGGTCACCGTCATCGTGCTGCGCAGCCCCGGTGGCACGAGCCTGCTCTCCTCGGTCCTCGCCTTCCGCTTCTTCGGCAGCGCGCTGGCGCCGATCCTCATGCTGCACGTCTACCAGCGCAGCGCGCAGGCGGCCTTCCTCATCCCCGCGGTGATCCTCCTCCTCGTTTTCACCGCCGAGGGCGTTATCGCCCGCAGGAAGGTATTGGCCTAGGAAAGTTCCAGGTAGGACTTCAGCGAGCTCAAGATCATCGACCATCCCTCGGTGACACCTTGGAGCATGACGGACTCGTCCGAGTCGAAGCCGTCGTGCACGAGCTGGAGGCGAGCCCCCGTCAGGCCGTCGGAAAGCGGCGAAATGGTAAAGGTGACCTTGCTGCGCTCCGGCAGCGCCGCCTCGAACGCCTCGTCGGAGTCGAAGAGGTAGCGGTGCATTTCCTGGATCGGGTGCCACGTGTACTGCAGGATCTCGCCGGGGACCGCCTTGAGTACGATCTGGTCCATGTCGTCGAACTCGTCGTCCGGCATGGACTTCCAGAACACCTTGTCGCCCGGGACCCACGTGGACTTCGGGCCGGTTCCCTGCAGGTAGACGTCCATGTCGGAGCGTTGCGTGAGCGCCTCGTAGACGCGCTGGCAGGTGACGGATTCGCCGTAAATATAGGTGATGTAGTTGAACTGTGGGGCGCGCATCGAGGCTCCTTCGGTTTGCTGGGCTGTCGCGCGGCGGCACCGTGCGAAACTGTGAGGCCCAGCATAGGCGCAGCGGCCGACACCCGCCGCGCGGCGATGTGCAGGATGGCAGGGCCCAAAGGGGGCGAAATCTAGGGGTGGGCAGATAGTTCTCCGCGGGGCTTGTGCCCGCTAGGGTAGTGGGTGGAAAAGTTCCGCTCTGTGAGGAAGGCCTGACAAAGGTGACTAGGGTAATGGACGCACGTCTTGCAGTTCGCCGTAAACCACAATTCCGCGACGAGGAAGCCGCGTTGCGGGAGACCTTGAACAATCTCGATGGTGTCGCCCTAGATAGCGTCACCATTATTAATGTCTACGACGTCTTCGGCGCGGGTGAGGCGGACCTTGCCTCCTTGAAGGCCTCTGTCGTCGCCGACGAGCGCGTCGATCAAGTGCTCGTCGACGGAGAGCTTTCTTCGCTTATCGACGCTTCGCTGGCGGCCCTCGCCGTCGAGCCGCTGCCAGGGCAGTACGACCAGCGCGCGGATGCCGCGGAGCAGGCGCTGCGCCTGCTACAGCCGGACACCGCTGCCAGCATCTACTCGGGCGAGCTGTACCTGTTCGAGCCGGCCCCCAGCGCCGAGGCGCTGGCCGCCATCGAGAGCTACCTCATCAACCCGGTCGAGGCCGGCAAGAAGGACATGAACGTCCTGCGCCAGCCAGCCATGGGCGAGATCGAGCCGCTGGCGACCTACCCCGACTTCCTCGAGCTCGACGACGCCGGGCTGGAGGCCCTGCTCAAGAGCGTCGGCATGGCCATGAACCTGGCCGACCTCAAGGTCACCCAGGAGTACTTCCGCTCCGAGGGCCGCACCCCGACCGAGGTCGAGCTGTCCGCGTTGGACACCTACTGGTCCGATCACTGCCGCCACACCACCTTCAACACCGAGCTGACCAGCATCACCAACAGCGAGCCGACCTTCGGCCCGCTGCTTGACCGCGCGCTGGCGCGCTACGAGGAGCTGCGCGAGGCCAACGGCCGCACCGCCAAGCCGCGCACCCTCATGGACATGGGCACCATCATGGGCCGCGAGCTGCGCCGCACCGGCGTCATGGACGATCAGGAGGTCTCCGAGGAGATCAACGCCTGCTCCGTCTACGTCGACGTGGACCGCGCCTCGGGGGAGAAGGAACCGTGGCTGCTCATGTTCAAGAACGAGACCCACAACCACCCGACCGAGATCGAGCCCTTCGGCGGCGCCTCCACCTGCCTGGGCGGCGCGATCCGCGACCCGCTGTCGGGGCGTTCCTGGGTCTACCAGGCCATGCGCATCTCGGGCGCGGGCGACATCAACACCCCACGCAGCGAGACGATCGAGGGCAAGCTGCCCCAGGCCGACATCTCCACCCGCGCGGCCCACGGCTACTCCTCCTACGGCAACCAGATCGGCCTGGCCACCACCGGCGTCCGCGAACTGGTCCACCCTGGTTACGTCGCAAAGCGAATGGAACTCGGTGCGGTCGTCGCCGCGGCCCCGGTCGACAACGTCAAGCGCCTCGAGCCGCAGCCGGGCGACGTGGTGATCTACCTGGGCGGACGCACCGGCCGCGACGGCGTAGGCGGCGCCACCGGCTCCTCCAAGGCCCACGACGAGGAGTCGCTGGCGCGCTCCGGCGCCGAGGTGCAGAAGGGCAACCCGGTCAACGAGCGCAAGATCCAGCGCCTGTTCCGCCGCGCGGATGTCGCGCAGATGATCGTGCGCTGCAACGACTTCGGCGCGGGCGGCGTCTCCGTGGCGGTCGGCGAGCTGGCCGACTCCATCGACATCCACCTTGAGCGCGTCCCGCTCAAATACGCCGGCCTCAACGCCCGCGAGATCGCCATCTCCGAGTCCCAGGAGCGCATGGCCGTCGTCGTGCGCCCGGGGGATGCCGACGCATTCATTAAGGCCGCCGAGACCGAGAACATCGAGGCCGTGGCCCTGGCGGAGATCACCGACACCGGCCGCCTGCGCATGTTCATGGGCGAGGAGCTCGTCCTCGACCTCTCGCGCGAGTTCATCGAGACCAACGGCGCGCACCGCGAGCAGGCGGTCGAGCTCGTCGCGGCACCGGCCGCGGCACCGCGCGCGACCACCGGCATCCTGGAGTCGCTGGCGGCTGCGCCGTCGGGCTCCCAGGAGGGCATGATCGAGCAGTTCGACTCCACCGTCGGCCGTTCCACCGTGCTCATGCCCTACGGCGGCCGCACACAGAAGACCGACGAGCAGGCCAGCGTCCAGACCCTCCCGGTCCCCGGCGGCACCTCCACCGCGTCGGTGATGACCTGGGGGTACTCTCCGGTCAAGGCCGACGAGTCCCCGTTCCTCATGGGCGCGTACTCCGTGGTCGAGGCCCTGGCTAAGCTCACCGCCTCCGGCGCCGATCCGCGCGGGGCGTGGCTGAGTGTCCAGGAGTACTTCCAGCGCCTCGACCAGGACGCCGAGCGCTGGGGTGAGGTCACCCAGGCGCTGCTCGGGCTCCTCGAGGCCCAGGACGGTTTCCAGGTCGCGGCCATCGGCGGCAAGGACTCCATGTCCGGCACCTACGGCCACGACCTCCACGTCCCGCCGACGCTGGTGACCTTCGCCGTGGCGGCCATGGACGCCGCTCAGGCCGTCTCCGCCGCCATCCCGGCGGGCCAGCACGAGCTCTACCTCGTGCGCCACACCCCGCTGGCCGCGGGTGATCCCGACTACACGCAGCTGAGCGCCAATTTCGCCGCCATCCACGAGCTTGCCTCCCAGGGCAAGGTCGCCGCCGCCCAGGCCGTCACCGAGTCCGGGCTTGCGTCCGCGATCGTCAACATGGCGCTCGGCAACGAGCTCGGCTTCGCGGTCGCGCCGGGCGCGTCGCTCGAGGCGGCCATCGGCTCCGTCGTGGTGGCGGTCGCTGCTGGCACCGAGGTCGCAGGCGGGGAGTTGCTGGGTACTACCAGCGACAACGGCACCCTCGACTTCGGCACCGAGTCCTTCACCGTCGCGCAGGCGCTCGAGGCCCTCGAGTCCGGCTACCGCGAGGTGTACCCGCTCAACGTGACCTCCGAGTACGAGGGCGCGGACCAAGCTCTGCCGGAGTTCGCCGTGTCCCTGCCCGCCGAGGGCGCGGAGGCCATGGCTGCCGCGAACAAGGCCGAGGCCCACGTGCTGCTGCCGGTGTTCCCGGGCACCAACTCCGAGTACGACATGGCGGAGGCCTTCCAGGCCGCGGGCGCGACCACGGAGTTCCACGTGATCCGCAACCTCACGCCTGAGTTGTTGGAGCAGGACACCCGCGCGTTCATCGAGAAGCTTGCCGATCCCCAGACCAACATCCTGGCCTTCTCCGGCGGCTTCTCGCTTGGCGACGAGCCTGACGGCTCCGCGAAGTTCATCGCCGCGTTCTTGCGCTCGGAAGAGGTGGCCGAGGCCGTGAAGGCCTTCACCGCCCGCGACGGCCTCGTGCTGGGCATCTGCAACGGCTTCCAGGCGCTGGTCAAGTCCGGCTTCCTGCCGTACGGCGACCCCGCCAAGCAGACCGAGGATTCCCCGACGCTGGCCCATAACCGCCAGCTGCGCCACATCTCGCGCATCGCGGAGACCCGCGTGGCCACCGCGCCGGGTGTCTCCCCGTGGCTGTCCACCTTCGAGCCGGGCCAGCGCCAGTTGATCCCGGTTTCCCACGGCGAGGGCCGCTTCGTGGTCAGCGAGGAAGAAGCCAAGGCGCTGTTCGCCGCGGGCCAGGTGGCCTTCCAGTACGTCGATGCGGAGGGCACCCCGACCATGGAAGCACCCGCCAACCCGAACGGCTCCTCCTACGGCATCGAGGGCATCATCTCCGCCGACGGCCGCATCCTCGGCAAGATGGGCCACCCGGAGCGCTTCCGCGACGGGCTCATGCGCAACATCCCGGGCATTGCGTCCCAGGACATCTTCGCCAACGCCGTGAACTACATTCGGGGCAAGGCGTAGGAGAGCTGTTCCCGCGCCCACCGAAACGCTGAGGTGTTCGGTGGGCGCGCAGGAAACTCCAAGAATCCTCTCACCCAAATCGACGTTGAGGCCCATGGAATGGGCAGAATGTCGGGGTTAACTTCCTTTCATTGAAGTCAAGGCAATGAGAGGAACACGAATGGCTAAGCCTGTAAGCCTGCGAAGGAAGGCCCTCGCGGGCATCTTTGCGTCCGCGATGGTGGTGAGTGTCGCCGCCTGCAGCACCGACCCGATCGTTTCGAACACGAGCTCCGCATCCTCGGAGTCCGCGCTGGCCGGGACCACCGACGTGGGCAAGGACAGCGCCGACCTGTTCGATGCGTCCGCCAGCCACACGATCTCGCTCAACATCAGCCAGGATGACATCGACAAGATCCTCGAGGCCTACAAGAATGACGATGAGAAGACCTGGGTGAGCGCGGACATCACCATCGACGGCACCGAGATCAAGAACGTCGGCGTGCGGCTGAAGGGCAACTCCTCGCTCATGTCGCTGAGCGGAAACACCCCTGGCGGCGGGCAGCCCCCGCAGGGGCAGGCCAACCAGGACCAGGCGGCCACCGACGAAGCGTCGGCAAGCGACAACAACAACGCCGCGAACCCCCCGCAGGGGATGGGAAACCGCTCGGGAAGCACCATCGATGCCAGCGACCCGACGACGCTGCCGTTGCTCATCAAGTTTGATAAGTACGTGGACGGCCAGCTCTATCAGGGCATGTCCGAGCTGTCCTTGCGTTCCGGTATCCCGTCGCTCAACGAGGCGACCGCCCTGTCTGCGCTGTCCATGACGGATCAGGCCACCCAGCGCTACTCCTACGTGACCTACTCGGTCAACGGCGGCAGCACCCTGACCCGCATCGTTCTGGAGACCCCCGACGAGTACTACGCCGCGCGCCTCGGCGACGGCATCCTGTACAAGGCCGACGCCTCCAGCTCCCTGACCTACCAGGGTGACGACGAGGACACCTACACGGACCAGTTCAAGCAGCAAAACGGCGACGACAACGAGCAGCCCATCATCGACTTTGTGAAGTGGCTCGACTCCGCCGACGACCAGGAGTTCGAGGACAACCTGGACAAGTACGTCGACGTGGAGAGCCTGGCGAAATACATTGCGACGCAGAACCTGCTCGTCAACTCCGACGACATGGCTGGCCCGGGCCGCAACTACTACCTCTGGTACGACAACAGCACGAAGAAGCTGTCCGTTCTTGCCTGGGACATGGACATGTCGATGCAAGGAAACGCTGAGCTCAGCCCCGACTCCACCGCCTCGATGGGCATGGGCGGCGGGAAGCCTGAACAGACACCTGGCGCGCAGGCAGCGGCTGGCCAAACTGACCAACAGACGTCCACCGACCAGCAGGCGCCCACCGAGCAAACGGATCAAAACGGTCAGCAGGCCGCGCCGGGTGGAAAGAGCGGCGGCATGTCTACAGGCGCCGACACGCTCAAGGAGCGCTTCCTCGCCTCCTCGAAGTTCAAGGCGATCTACGAGCAGCAGTACTGGGAGCTCTACGACCAGCTCTACGGCAACGGCGCGCTCGCGGGCGTCGTGGACCAGCTGCGCACCCAGATGCCCGCCACCGACGGGCTGAGCCAGGACGAGATCAACACCGACGCCGACACGCTGGCCAGCTTCATTCAGCAGCGCACCGACTACCTGGCGTCGCAGCGGACCGCGTCGACCAGCTCCGCTTCCTAGCTAGCGGGGACATCCCTCCGGATAATGGGGAGCATGGAGATCTCAGAACCCTTCGTGTTCCCCGCCCACGTCGCCATTGCCATTCGGGAGGATGTGCCCATCGTAGAGGTCGGCGACTTTTTCTCACGGTCCTATGAGCTACTCGGTGAGGTGCTAGGCCGCGCGCAGGCCGTACCGGTGGCAGTGCGCGGTTACTATTTCTCGGCCCCGAGCGCCACCCTCGACGTCACCGCAGCCTTTGTCATTGATCCGGCCGCGCGCACCCGGGTCGCTGAGTTGGTGCCAGAGTACTCGTCTCGCGGGGTGGAGATCCTAGAGTTCGCTGAGACCCGGGCGATCAAGACCGAGTTGACCGGCGGCTACGAGCAGCTCGGTGGGGCTTGGGGCGAGTTCTGCACGCTCATCGCGCGGGCCGGGTACGAGGCGGGGGAGTGGACCTGCGAGGACTACCTCACCATGCCTAGCGAGGTACCCGTCGACGAGGTCCGCACGGACCTCTACTCGGCGATCATCTAACCTTCTTATTGCACGCAATAAGAACGCCTAGGCGTTGAGATCTGTGAAGGTCACCTCGGTGGGGTGTTCCACCGTGCGCGAGACGGTGCAGTCCTTGTCGTGGGAAATGGCGATCAGTCGTCCGACCATCGACTGGGCCTGGCGGCCCTCGGGGGTGTCGGGGAAGGTGACGTCGAAGCCGAGGCGCACCGAAGAAAGCCGGGATGCTCCTTGTTCGCTGACGCGATCGCCCTCGGCGTGGACGCTGAACGCCTCGGACTCGGCGCGCCTGCCGGTGACGACGTCGACATCAATGGAGGAGCACCCGGCGATCGCGGCGAGCAGCAGCTCGACCGGGGAAAGCAGCCCCTCGCCTTGTCCGAACTCGACGCTGTCACCAGCTGCGTTGGTGGCCTTGTAGTGGGTGGGGCCGATGCGGGTGAGGTCGACGGCATATGTCTTGACCACTTCTGGTTTATTCATAGGGCCATTATGACTCCCCGCTGACGTCGGCGGATGACGTCCTCGAATTCCTCACCGCGCGAGTTTGCCGTTGCCCGTAGCCCGGTACGCCCACAGCACCGCGCCGAAGGGGTCGGTGATGGTCGCCTGCGCCGGGCCGCTGATGTCGAGCGAGACGAAGAGCTCCCGGTCGCCGCTGAAGCTGCGGTAGGTGATCGACTCGTTGGCGATGTCGGTCACCTCCGTGCGGGATTCGATGAGCCACGCTTGCGCGCGTCGTAAAGCGATCAGCGCCTTGTACGCGTTCGTTACCTCGTTCGGCTCCGGCGTCGAGGGGAAGGCTGGCCGGATGGCGTCGTCGCCGCGGAAGCGCTCCTCCTTGAGCCCCTCGAAGCCCAGCTCGTCGCCGTAGTAGACGCTCGGGATGCCGCCCACGGTGAACAAGATGGTGGCGGCGAGCAAAGCCTTGTCGCGGCCGACCTGCGTGGCGATGCGCGTGACGTCGTGGTTGCCGATGAACGTTTGCGGCACGAAGGCGTCGAGGAACTCGTTGTGGCGGCCAAGCGTCCACTCGAGCTCGAAGAAGTTGGCCTCCTTCAGCGAGGACCACGTCGCCTTCCACAGCTCGTACTCGGTGAGTGTGTCCATCCCGGACTCGGCGACGATCGCCGCGTAGTCGCCGTGGATGACCTCGCCCAGGATGAGCGCGTCGGGGTGTTCCTTCTTTACCGCTGCGAGCACCGGCGCCCAGAACTTTGGCGAGACGGAGTAGGCGGCGTCGAGCCGCCAGCCGGAGATCCCCTGGTCGAGCCAGTGGTTCATGACGGAGACCACGAACTCGGCCACCTCCGGCAGCGCGTGGTCGAAGCGCTTGAGGTCGCCGTGGCCCTCGAATACCTCGCTGGAATCTAGCAGCTCTGGCCGCACAAACGAGGCAGCGGCGTGCGAGAAGACGCCGTCGAAGATCACCTTGATGCCGCGCTCGTTGCAGGCGTTGATGAGACGGCGCATGTCCTCGTTGGTGCCGAGCCGGCGGTCCACCGCGAAGTAGTCGATCGTGTCGTAGCCGTGGGTGGCGGACTCGAACACGGGGCCGAGCAGGAGCCCGTTGAGGCCGAGGCCGATGAGGTAGTCGAGCTGCTCGATCAACAGGTTCAGCCGCGGCGGCTGGTCGGTGCCGGGGCCGCGGTCCCAGATCGGCGCCCCGCAAAAGCCCAGCGGGTAGACGTGCCAGAACATGACGTGATTGGCCCAGGCGGGCAGCGAGGTCGGTGCGCTCATACTTATCAAGAATAGTTCCCCACTTGCATTTGCTTGTCGACGCTACGCGCCTGATCCCCTACCCATGGGGGAGGAAATGGCCCGCTAGCTGAATGCAAAAAGTGGAAAATTACCCACGTTTGGCCAGCGATGTTTTTCACAGCTTTCGGTTCTTTACACCCAGCTTAACAACACTTAATCGATAAACTTGCAGGTCAGATGGTTTGACCGCACTGGGGGTAGTGGGCGACTATGCAATTGTGAAAAAACTTTCCCGGACACTAAAGACGGCCGCTGCCGGCGTTCTCGTGGCAGTGCTCAGCGCCTGCTCCTCCACGGGTGGCTCCCCCACTTCGAACAATGAAAGCGGCACCGCTGGCGGCGTGGACACCCCCCGCTACGTGGTGGCCATGGTCACCCACGGCGCGCCGGGAGATACCTACTGGGATCTCGTCCGCAAGGGCGCCGAGGACGCGGCGAAGAAGGACAACATCGAGCTGCGCTACTCCAGCGACCCGCAGGCGCCGAACCAGGCGAACCTGGTGCAGTCGGCCATCGACTCCCAGGTTGACGGCATCGCCGTGACCCTGCCGAACGCCGATGCCATCGGCCCAGCGGCGAAGAAGGCCGTCGACGCGGGCATCCCGACCGTCGGCCTCAACGCCGGCATGGACGCCTACCAGAACTACGGCATCTCCGCGTTCTTCGGCCAGGAGGAGAAGGTCGCCGGCACCAAGGCGGGCGAGCGCCTGGCTGGCGAGGGTGCCAAACACGTCGTGTGCGTGATCCACGAGCAGGGCAACTCCTCCCAGGAGTCGCGCTGCGCCGGGCTTGCCGACGGGCTGAAGGCCTCCGGCGGTCAGGTCGAGACGCTCTACGTCAACGGCCAGGACCTCACCGCGGCCCAGGCCACCATGCAGGCCAAGCTGTCGCAGGACGCAACCATCGACTGGGTCATGGGCCTGCAGGCACCTGTTGCCATGCGCGCCATCGACGCGGTCAAGCAGGCGAACTCCACCGCCAAGATCGCCACCTTCGACACCAACTCCGAGCTCGTGGACGCCATCGCCGACGGCCGCATCGCCTGGGCCGTCGACCAGCAGCCCTACCTCCAGGGCTACATGGCGATCGACGCCCTGTGGCTGGCCAAGCGCAACGGCTCCACCATCGGTGGCGCCCGCCCGGTCTACACCGGTCCTAGCTTCGTCGACTCCTCCAACGTGGCCACCATCTCCGAGGCCGCGAAGGCGGGTCTTCGATGAGCGACGCGGCGGATCTAGGCGAAAAGCCTTTGGCCGTCGACAAGCAAGAAAACGGCGAGGACCGCCTGCGGACCCGCTCGGGGCTGTCCCAGCTCATCCGGCGCCCGGAACTGGCCAGCCTGCTCGGCGCCATCCTCATCTTCGTGCTGTTTTTCACCGTGGCGCCCGCGTTTCGCTCGCTCGACGCCGTCTCCACGGTGTTCTACGCCAGCTCGACGCTCGGCATCGTGGCGCTGGCCGTGGGCCTGCTCATGATCGGCGACGAGTTTGACTTAAGCTCCGGCGTGGCGGTGACCTCCTCGGCGCTGGCCGCGACGATGCTCAACTACAACCTGCACCTCAACGTGTGGGTGGGCGCGGCGATCGCGCTGGCGATGTCGCTGGGGATCGGCGCGCTCAACGGCTACCTCGTCACGCGCACCGGTATCGCCAGCTTCCTCATCACGCTGGCGGCGTTCCTCATGCTGCAGGGCCTCAATCTCGCCGTGACCAAGTTGGTGACGGGGCAGGTGGCCACGCCCTCGATCGCGGACATGGCGGGCTTCGATTCCGCGCACGCCGTGTTTGCTGGAACGGTTCACATCGGCTCGGTGAGCGTGCGCGCGACCGTGTTCTGGTGGCTGGGCTTCGTCGCGCTCGCGTCGTTCCTGCTCTACAAGACGCGTTTTGGAAACTGGATCTTCGCGGTCGGCGGCGACCAGGCGGCCGCGCGCGCCGTGGGCGTGCCGGTGCGGCGCACGAAGATCACGTTGTTTATGTTCGTCGGCTTCGCGGCGTGGTTCGTGGGCATGCACACGCTGTTCGCGTTCGATTCCATCCAGGCGGGCCAGGGCATCGGCAACGAGTTCCTCTACATCATCGCGGCCGTCATCGGCGGCTGCGCGCTCACCGGCGGCCGCGGTACGGCGCTGGGCACCGCGATCGGCGCGCTCATCTTCGGCATGACCAACCAGGGCATCGTTTACGCGGGCTGGAACCCGGACTGGTTCAAGTTCTTCCTCGGCGCGATGCTGTTGTTCGCCGTCTTCACCAACACCTCGTTCGCCAACCTCACCAGTAAGCGTTAAGCCATGCCGATCATCGAACTAAAAGAAATCACGAAATCCTACGGCAGCTTCGACGCGCTGCGCAAGGTCGACCTGTCCGTCTCCGCGGGCGAGGTCACGTGCGTGCTCGGCGACAACGGCGCGGGCAAGTCGACGCTGATCAAGGTGCTCGCCGGGTTGCATCAGGCCACCAGCGGGCAGTTGCTTATCGACGACCAGCCTACGGTGCTCACCAGTCCCCGCGACGCGCTCGACCACGGGATTGCTACCGTCTACCAGGACCTGGCGGTCGTGGGGTCGATGTCGGTGTGGCGGAACTTCTTCCTCGGCCAGGAGCTCACCGGGCGCTTCGGGACCTTGAGGACCGACGAGATGAAGCAGATCACCCGCGAGCAGCTGCTCACGATGGGCATCGACCTGCCCGACGTGGACGTGGAGGTCGCGAGCCTCTCCGGAGGCCAGCGCCAGGTGGTGGCGATCGCCCGCGCCGTGTATTTCGGCGCGCGGGTCATCATCCTCGACGAGCCGACCGCCGCGCTCGGCGTGAAGCAGTCGGGCATGGTGCTGCGGTTCATCGCGGCCGCCCGCGACCGCGGCATCGGCGTCGTGCTGATCACGCACAACCCGCACCACGCCTACCTCGTCGGCGACCACTTCACCATCCTCAACCTAGGTCGCCAGATCCTCGATGCACCGAAGTCGGAGGTAACCCTCGAGGAGCTCACCCGGCAGATGGCCGGTGGGGGAGAGCTCGACGCGCTCAGCCACGAGCTGGCGCGCTAGCCCCGCCGACAAGCGCCCGTGTCCAGCTCTAGGACGCGGGCGTTTTTTCATGCGAACGCTCACGCCTTCCTAGCGTGATCGGGATCGCGGGAGGATAATCGAGTGAAGTGGCTAACATTTAGCCCTTCACGACGGCTCAAGATAAGGAGCATCCAAGACCACCACTTATCGCAACTACATAAACGGCGTCTTCGTCGCGGCCCCCGCGCTGCAGGACGTCACGAACCCGTCCAACGGCGAGCTGCTCGCGCAGACTCCGGCGTCGGACGCCGAGGCTGTCGACCAGGCGGTCGCCGCCGCCAAGGCCGCGCAGAAGGAGTGGGCCGCGCGCTCGGCGATCGAGCGCGCGGGGTACCTCACCGCGATCGCGGCCGAGCTGCGCAAGAACATCGATCGCTTCGCGGACTACCTCGTCAAGGAGCAGGGCAAGATCCGCGCGCTGGCCACGGTGGAGGTCACCTTCACGGCCGACTACCTCGATTACATGGCGGGTTTTGCACGCCGCATCGAGGGCGAGGTCATCCCGTCCGACCGCAAGAACGAAATGATCTTCTTGACCTACCAGCCGCTCGGCGTGGTCGGCGGCATCCTGCCGTGGAACTTCCCGTTCTTCCTCATCGCCCGCAAGATGGCCCCGGCGCTGCTCACCGGCAACACGATTGTGCTCAAGCCGTCGGCCGAGACCCCGATCAACGCCTTCGAGTTTTGCACGCTTGTCGACGCCGTTGGCTTGCCGGCCGGAGTCTTCAACATGGTCGGCGGGTCGGGCCGGGTCGTCGGCGAGGCCATGACCACCCACCCGGACATCGACATGATCTCCATGACCGGCTCGGTGGGCACCGGCAAGCGCATCATGGCGCAGGCGGCCGACACGCTCACCCGCGTGAACCTCGAACTCGGCGGCAAGGCTCCGGCCATCGTTCTCGAAGACGCCGACCTTGAGCTCGCGGCTACCGCCATCTGGAACTCGAGGGTCATCAACACGGGGCAGGTGTGCAACTGCGCGGAGGTCATCTTGGTCCAGGAGTCCGTCCACGATGCGCTCGTCGATAAGCTCGTCAGCAAGTTCGAGGCGACCCGCTACGGCGACACCTCCGCCACCGACGAGCTCGACATGGGCCCGCTGATCACCGCGCAGGCCCTGCGCGACATCGACGGCATGGCCAAGGACGCCGTCGCGGCCGGCTGCACCGTGGCCACCGGTGGTGGGCCCGCCACCGACAAGGGGCCGGGCAACTTCTACCAGCCGACCATCCTCACCGGCGCGACCCGCGACATGGGCATCGCGCGCGAGGAGATCTTCGGGCCGGTGGCGCCGATCGTGAAGGTCAAAGACCTCGACGAGGCCATCGAGATCGCCAACGCCTCCGAGTACGGGCTGACGTCTTCGATCTTCACCAACGACCTCAACAAGGCGCTCAAGGCGTCGCGCGAGCTGCTCTACGGCGAGACCTACATCAACCGCGAGCACTTCGAGGCGATGCAGGGCTTCCACGCCGGGCGCCGCAACTCCGGCATCGGCGGTGCCGACGGCAAGCACGGCATCATGGAGTTCGTGGAGACACACGTGACCTACGTCCAAGGTCAGGAGTAGGCAGGCGTTTTTGGGCATGGCTGTGGGGCGCGTTGGCGTGTGCCAGCGCGCCTTTTCGGCGTTGTTGGGGGTGTTAGTGGTACACGCGGCGGACTGTGCCGTCGACGCGTTCTAACCGGCCGCGGGTGCCAGGTGCTGCCGGGTCATCGTCGTTGACCCCGTTGTGGTACGCGCAGCAGGTTGTCAGGTTCGAGCTGGTGGTGTGCCCACCGTACTGCCACG
Source organism: Corynebacterium vitaeruminis DSM 20294 (assembly GCF_000550805.1). Lineage (NCBI taxonomy): Bacteria > Bacillati > Actinomycetota > Actinomycetes > Mycobacteriales > Corynebacteriaceae > Corynebacterium > Corynebacterium vitaeruminis. The sequence continues at coordinate 38,003 of NZ_CP004353.1, forward strand.
GCAGGAGGTGATGAACCTGGCACTCATCAGCAGGCTTGTTGCACCCTTCCCACGCACAGGTCGGGTTTTCCACCGCCGCCAACACCCGCTGCTTGGTGTTGGCAAACCGCTTCGACCGCACCAAGTCCACTGGTCCTTCGACCGGGTGGATCAGCGCGAACCCCCAGTGGTCATCCAGCCTGGCGCCGACGATCTCACAACTAGTACGTGTCACCCCGTCGGAGCAGGAAAACACGGTCTCGTCCCCGGTACCGTCTAACACCGTGTCGGCTTTGTCTAGGGGGATGGTGACAATCGGGCGCAGGATCGTTTCCACCGATCTTCCACCGGTGACTGCTTGATGCAATGCATCGACGGGGTCGTCGGCGTTTTTGACCGGGTCGTACAAGCTGGCGATGATGGCGGCGGGTCCGGTGATCCGCATCGACCAGAGTTGGTCACTGTACCGGCTCACCGACACCCCTAGTTTCCTGGTGCGGGGTGTGGCAAGTTCTACGAGCAGGGTAAGGCCGCGTTTTTTGATCTGCTTCGGATTACCCTTTGTGTGGCATAGAAGGCGGCGCAGCTGCCATTTCTTGCGGCTGCTTTTGACCCTTTTGGCTAGTTTCTCGATGACGATAAGCGTGTCGAGGCTGTGGTGGTTGTCCTCGATGGCCTTCGCGCAGATGACTGCCGCTGGGTCGGTGGTGGACCCGTAGACCGCGGTGAGGGCATACAAGGTGGCGGCGGTGTCGTGGGGGAGGAGGTGAAAAAGTTCTGCGCGGCTTTTCCCGGTGGCTGCGCGGATGAGCCCCATGGGGGCTTTCAAAAGCGCGGCGAGGGTGTCAAGCGGATTCATGCCCCGAAAGCTAACAACCCACCCAACACCCGGCAACCCCCGAAATCTCAACACGCCGATTTCTGTGGATAACCCCACCAGAGGAAAAGTTATCCACAGAAAACGGCGCCTTTCCAACGCCCGCCGCGCGCACCGGACACCGATGTGCTAGGGGCTCGTCGCGGCGAAGCGACCGGTCACACCGTCCACCAAAACCCTGCGCCCGCCCGCCTCGAACAGCCAGTTCGGCTTGTACAGCGGGTCGATGACCTCCGCCACCTCCAGCTCGATGCGCGAGGCCAGCTTCCAGGTCTTGCGCAGGCGCAGGGAGACCACGCCGTAGGCGTCGGAAAGCAACTGCCTTCTAGGCAGCGAGGAAACCTCCTGCAACACGGCGTGTTCGGGAACCGGCACCAGCGTCCACGGGTCGGATGTCTGCGCGCGGCCGGTTTGCTTGTCCACGATCGCGTGGGCGAGGCAACCCAGGAGCCGCCGCGCCGGGCCTCGGGCACCCGTCACCGAAAACACCGCGCCGAGCAGGGGATAGGCGTACAACACGCCCGAACTGGCGGGCGCGCCCGCGATCGCGGCGGCCTCGTACTCGTCGACGAGGATCGGCAGCATCATGGGCGCGGCATCTGCAGCAGCAGCTGGGCGTCCTCGCTCGAGGAGCCGGCGGCGAGCTCCATGGCGCGGACCACGCCGCCGGGCACGGGGTGGGTGCGCTGCGAGGCCAGCGAGCCTGCCACCATCGCCAGCGTGGAGGCACCGAGGCCCGCGACCATCGGGTCGAGCCCGGTGGCGTCGGTGAGCCCCACGATGTCCCACGAGACGCTGGCCACGGCGCCGGCGATCATGGACGCGAGCGCGCCGACCGCGTTGGCCTTCTTCCACCACACGGCGCAGATGTAGGCGGGCGCGAACGAGCTGCCCAGGATGGTCGTGGCGTAGATGGCCATGGCGAACACGCTCGGCGGCTGCCACAGCGCCAGCCCCACCGCGCCCAGGCTCATGACCAGCACGGTCGCGCGCGAGACGGTCACAAGCGCGCGGTCGGTGTAGGTGGCGGGGATGAATCGGCCGAGCAGGTCGCGCGAGACGATCGTCGAGGCCTGCAGGAGCAGGGCGTCGGCGGTGGACATGATCGCCGCCATCACCGCGGCCATGACGATGCCGACGGCGAAGGTCGGCAGCACCGCCTTCGACACCTCGAACAGCGCGAGCTCCGGGTTGTCAAGCCCCGGCACGATGAGAAGGGCCATGACGCCGATGAGGTAGGGGCTTGGGATGAACAGGAAGTTAAAGATCATCGAGTACACCGACGCCTTGCGCACCACGTGCGGCGAGCGCATCGCCATGTGCGATACCACCACGTGCGGCCAGCCCATGTAGCCGATCGAGAAGATCAGCAGCGCGCCCAGGATGATCCCCCATTGGCCCTGGTACTGCAGGTTAGCGCCGAACATGGAAAGCAGGTTTGCATTTTGCTTGCCGACGGCTACGTTTCCGGCCTCAAGGCCCCCGACGTGGCTCAGGGTGGCGATGAGGATCCACACCATGCCCACCACCATGATGATGGCCTGGACGCAGTCGGTGTAGGCCACCGCCAGGTAGCCGCCCAGGAAGGTGTAGGCGATGATGATGCCCGCGGAGACGAGGAGCGCGGCCTCGAAGTTGATGCCGGTGACCGCCGAAAGCCCGGAGCCGCCCGCCACGAACTGGGCGAGGAGGTAGAGGAAGAGGCCGAACAAGGCGATGATGGCCGCGACGAGGCGCACCCAGCCCGAGGCGTAGCGGTGGCCGAGGTACTCGATCGAGGTGATCGAGCCGAACAGCTGCGAGAGCCTGCGCATGCGTCGGCCGATGGTGGACAGGTTCAAGACGCCGCCGCCGAGGTCGCCGAGCGCGTACCACATGCCGAAATAGCCCTGGGTGTAGCCGAGCGAACCGGCGCCGAGGAACATGTAGCCGGACATCGACGAGGACTGCAGGCGCAGCGCGGTCACGGCCGGGCCGAGGCTGCGGCCGGCGAGGAGGAAGTCCTCCTGCGTGTCGGAGGACCGGCGCGCGGCCCACACGCCGATGGCGAGCATGAGCAGGAAGTAGCCGGCGAGGAAGGCGATCGCGGTGTTCACTGCTCCTCCTCCGCGGCCCAGTCGCGGCTGACAAACATGAACACCGCGGTGTACAGGATCCAGAAGATGCCCACGGCACCCAAGATGGCGACGGTGAGAAGGGGAAGTCCAAACATGAAAAAGAAGCCCCGCGAGGGTAGAAAATATGACGTAGAGCACGTCTCGCGCTCGGGCTTCATCTTGCCCGCCCGCCCGATTCCCGGGCAAGATTCTTGATGCATCAAGATTGAAAGCACAGGTCACGGGCACCCCCGGGACCGGTCGGCGGGGGCCGATAGGCGTCGGAAAGCGAAAAACGGCGCCCCGTGATGGGGCGCCGCTGCGACCTCAGCCTAGTCTTCGGCCTGGTGCTTGTTGAGCTGCTCCTCGAGCGAGTCGAGCAGCTCCTCGTCGCGCTCGGTCACGCCCTCCTCAGGCGAGGCGACCTTGGCCTCGTCTTCGTCCTCGGTCGGGGTCTGGGTGGAGTAGACGAGGCGGGAGTCGGGGTAGTCCTCCACGCGCGGCGGCTCGGCCTCGACGGCCTTCTTGCGCTTGCCGAGCACCACGTAGACGACGGCCGCGATGGCGGCGAGAACGGCGCCCACGAGGCCGACCTGGGCGACGCGGGCGCCCACGCCCGGCTTCTGCTTGCGGCCGAGCTTGGCATTGAGCTTCTTCTCGGTCTGCGCCACGAGCTTTTTGGCGTCCTTGGGGGCCTGCTTGCGCGCCTTCTTCAGAGAGGCGCTGGCCTCCCTGACCACCTCGTCGCGGCGGGCCTCGGCCTGGGCGCGGGCGGCCTCGAGGCGCTTGCGGTACTGGTCGGACAGCGTGGCGACCTGCTTGGACGAGTCCTGGTAGAAGCCCGCGACGTTCTCCTGGCCCTTGCGGACCGACTGGGCTACCGAGTCCGCCACGGAGTCGTAGGAGTCGGCCGCCTTGAGCAGCGCCTCGTAGGTCTCGCTGGTCTTGCGATCACGGTAATCTGCGTAGGTGTCATAGGCCTTCTTGGCCACGGTGATGGCACCGCGGATCGTGCTGGAATCCATGAGCGTCTCCTCGGTTTCGGTGTGTTTAAAAATAGGGTGCTTAATTACCCAGCGTAGCGAGCTTTCGCATTCCTTGCCTAAGATAGAACCCATGAGTTTTAAGACTGCTACCGCAATCATGCACACGAACCGCGGTGACATCACGATCGAGCTGTTCGGCAATCACGCGCCGAAGACGGTCGAGAACTTCGTCACCCTGGCCGACGGTTCCGCCGACTACCGCACCCCGAACGCCCAGGGCACCAACGAGGGCCCGTTCTACGACGGTGCGATCTTCCACCGCGTGATCGACGGGTTCATGATTCAGGGCGGCGACCCGACCGGCACCGGCCGTGGCGGCCCCGGCTACCAGTTCGCCGACGAGTTCCACCCGGAGCTGCGCTTCGACCGCGCCTACCTGCTGGCCATGGCGAACGCGGGCCCGGGCACCAACGGTTCCCAGTTCTTCATCACCGTTGTTCCCACCCCGCACCTGAACAACCACCACACCATCTTCGGTGAGGTCACCGACGCCGAGTCCCAGAAGGTCGTCGACGCCATCGCCTCCACCGCCACCGATCGCATGGATCGCCCGGTCGAGCCGGTCGTGATCGAGTCCATCGAGATCACCGAGTAATTCTCGGCGCTTCGTGACCGAAGCGCGCGAAAGCCCCAGGAACCAGCGGAGGTTTCTGGGGCTTTTCCTGTCTCACACCGCACCCCAAGGAGGCCCCGCGTGACGCTCAACCAGACCCTTGCCCGGCAGACCCGCGGCGCGCCGGGCACGGTGGGGATCTGCATCGCCACGGTCGCCGTGTTTATCGCGACGGCGGCGCAGTCGGGCTCGGTGGCGGAGAACCTGTCGTTCTCCGCGCTGGCCGACTCGTGGATCCTGTTCGCCCCGGTCATGCACGACCCGCTCAACCTCCTGCGCGCGGTGGGGGCGATGTTCCTGCACGTGGGCCCGGCACACCTCGTGATGAACACGATCATGATCTTCTTCCTCGGCCGCGAGGTCGAGCGCTACCTAGGCACGGCGATGTTTCTCGCCGCGTACTTCATCAGCGGGGTGGGAGCCTCGCTCATGGTGATGGTCGCCGACCCGCTCGCGCCGACCGCGGGGGCCTCGGGCGCGCTCTACGGGCTCATGGCGGTCTTGCTGGTCATCGCCATGCGCACCCGCGCCGACGTGCGCGCCCCGCTCGCGCTCATCGCGGTCAACCTGGGGTACTCGTTCATCGCCAGCGGCGTCTCGCTGTGGGGGCACGTCGGCGGGCTCGTCGCGGGCGCGTTGGTGTCGTGGCCCTTGGTCGCGGGGCGGAAGGCGTTGCTCGTGGTCTTCTTCGTTGCCGAGTGGGCGGGCATTTGGTACGTCGGCACGCACTTGGGGCATCAGGCTATCGGGTTGTGAAAAACTCGTGCGGTCGCGTCTCCCGTGATTGAGCGGGAGGCGCTTTTTGTGCTTGTCGACGCTTCGCTGGTGATACCCCCGGGGAGTGTATCCACAGGCGGGCTGGGACGGGCGACGTCCTCATCAAGCCCGGATGCTTTACTCGGGCCGGATGTGAATCGAGAAAGCTTCGTCATTCACAGGTTATTCACCGAAGATACACATTCTTGTGGAGCGCGCGCGGCGGATGTGGACAACCGAGATTATCCACAGGAGTTATCCACACTGTGGATAATTACACGGCTGGAAATACATTCTTGTAATTCGAATTTGACACTGTGGAGTTGTCTGCGAACTGGGCGTTTATCAGAGCATTCGAACAAAGCCGCAGGTGGGGAAGAAGTGCACAACGTCATCCACAGGCTGTGCATAAACCCTGTGGATGACGCGGCGGGGGAGTTTTCTACAGGTTTGTGCACAGCCTGTGGATAACTCGTCCCCTGTGGAGTGCACAGCGGTGGATGGCGAGTATGGCGGGGAAGGGATAGTGGTGCGGGGTCGATCGTTGGCTTCGCCAATGAATGAGGGGGAGGGGGTATGCCCGCGGGGCCGCTAGGTGATGTGTCACAAAGGTGTGATGAAGTCGACTTTTTCAAAGGCTTCCGATTGCGGCGGCCGGAGCGTAGTGTTCTTGGGGTCTCATGATAGACAGCTAGGTCTATCACTTATGAACAAATTAGTTTAGAAACGGAATGTGAATCCCATGTCCCAGCAGGTCATCGACAAGGTGGACGCCGCTCCCAGCAACAAGAAGGTGGGCGGGGCGCTCATCGGCTCCGCCATGGAGGTCTTCGACTGGTCGGTCTACTCCACCTTCGCCGCCTTCTTCGCCGTCTCCTTCTTCGGTTCGGGAGGCAGTGACAACCAGGCGTTTATCAACTCGCTCATCGTCTTCGCCGTCGGCTTCATCGCGCGACCGATCGGGTCGTTGTTGTTCGGCTACATCTCAGACAAGCGCGGCCGGCGCGTCTCGCTCTTCCTCACCTCGCTGACCGCGCTCATCGGCACCACGCTGCTGGCCGCGGCACCCACCCACGCGCAGGTGGGCGTCGGCGCGGCGATCGTGCTGGTCGTCGCCCGCGTCATTCAGGGCATCGCCCACGGCGGCGAACAGCCCGCCGCCGGTGCCTACGTCGCCGAGCGCTCGACCAAGGACAACCGCGGGGCGCTGTCCAGCCTCATCTACGTCTCCATCATGGTCGGCGGACTCATCGCCACGCTGCTCGGTGCGGTGCTGACCTCCTCGGTGGGCAAGGAGGGGCTCGTCGATTGGGCCTGGCGCGTGCCGTTCATCGTCGGCGGCCTCGGCAGCCTCGCGGCCCTGTACTCGGTGTGGCGGCTCAACGATACCGAGGTCTTCGAGGAGGCCACACAAGACGCGGTCCGCCCGAACGTGTGGAAGGAGATGGCGCGCTCGTGGCGCCCGTCGCTGCAGATCATCGGGCTGACCCTCGGCATCACCATCGCCTTCCAGAACTGGGCTGCCATCTCCGGCTTCCACATCTCCGTGCTCAAGGCCAACCCGACCCACACCATGTGGACCGCCGTCGCCGCCAACCTGCTCGCAATCATCGCCCTGCCGCTGTGGGGCAAGCTCTCCGACCGCATCGGCCGCAAGCCGGTCCTCTACATCGGGTTCGTCGGTATCGCGCTTTCAACCTACGTGTTCATGCGCTACCTCGACGGCTCCTGGCAGCACATGCTCGTTGCCATGGGGGTCTCCCTCATCTTGCTGTCCGGGCCGCTGGCTATCCTGCCTGCGCTCATGGCCGAGCTGGTTCCCACCTCGATCCGTACCATCGGGGTTGGGTTCAGCTACGCGCTGGCCACCGCCATCTTCGGCGGCACCGTTCCGGCGCTCCAGGCCTGGATCGGCGACCGCTGGAGCCCGCAGGCCTTCGGCGTCTACGTCACGCTCGCCGTGATCGTGTCGCTGCTGGTCACCCTCACCATCCCAGAAACCCGCGGCAAGGACATCGCCGCCGAGGCGACCACCGAATCCTAGAGGAGGAAACCATGGGCGTCGACAAGCAAAAAGCAGACCACCTGGCCAAAGAAGTAGGAGCAAAGGGCGAGTTCAAGCGCCAGAGCAACCGGTTTACGGCGCCTTTTGCCGCGGAGGCGGGGAAGTATCGGCTCATCGTGGGCAAGCTGTGCCCGTGGGCGCACCGCCAGCTCATCGTGCGCGAGGTCCTAGGGCTCGAGGACGCGATCAGCGTCGGCGTCGTCGACCCGATCCGCGGCGAGCGCTCGTGGGAGTTCAACCTCGACGAGGGTGGGGTGGATCCGGTGCTCGGCATCCACGAGCTGCGCGAGGCGTACCTCGCCGCCGATCCCGACTTCGACGGCCGGCCGACCGTGCCCGCCGTCATCGACATCGAAAGCGGAAAGGTAGTCAACAACGACTACCACGAGCTGTCGCACTACTGGGAGACCACGTGGCGCCCCTTCCATGCCGAGGGCGCGCCGGACCTCTACCCCGAGCGGCTGCGCGCGGAGATGGACGAGCTGGCCGACTTCATCTTCCACAACATCAACAACGGCGTGTACAAGTGCGGCTTCGCGCGGACCCAGGAGGCCTACGAAGAGGCCTACCACGTGCTGTTTTCCGCGCTGGACGCGATCGAGGAGCGGCTTGGCAGCCGCCGGTTCCTCTTAGGCGACCGCATCACCGACGTCGACGTGCGCCTGTTCGTGACCCTCGTGCGCTTCGACGCCGCCTACCACGGGGCCTTCCACTGCAACCGCCAGCGGCTCACCGAATTCCCCAACCTCTGGGGCTACGCCCGCGACCTGTACCAGACCAAGGGGTTCGGCTCGACCACCGACTTCGACCACATCAAGCGCCACTACTACTCCATCCCGGTGGTGCGCAGCCAGTTCGGCATCACCCCGGTGGGCCCGGACGAGTCCGGCTGGCTCACCCCGCACGGCCGCGAGGCGCTCTCGCGGACCCCGGAAAAGATTTACTACGACTTCAAGGACTAACAATCATGGGAATCAGCGAACGCACCAAGGAAACCGACGGACACGGCGGATTTACCCGCCAGCAGAACTCCTTCACCACCCCCTTCGGCGACGGCGAGGGCGAGCTGCCCGTCGAGGCGGGCCGCTACCGGCTCATCGTGGCCAAGATCTGCCCCTGGGCGCACCGCCAGCTCATCGCCCGCGAGCTGCTCGGGCTGCAAGACGCGATCAGCGTCGGGGTCGCGGGCCCGCGGCGCACGCTCAACGGCTGGCGCTTCTACCTCGACGAGGGCAACAAGGACCCGGTGCTCGGAATCGAGTACCTCATCGAGGCCTACGAGGCCGCCGACCCCACCTACTCCAAGCGCGGCACCGTGCCCGCCATCGTGGACGTGACCACCGGAAAGGTGGTCAACAACAACTATCACCGCATGACCAACGAGCTGGAGGTCAAGTGGGAGAAGCTCCACGCGCCAGGCGCCCCCGACCTCTACCCGGCGGACAAGCGCGAGCAGATCGACGAGTTCAACGAGTGGCTGTTTAACAACGTCAACAACGGCGTGTACAAGTGCGGCTTCGCCACCACGCAGGCCGCCTACGACGCGGCCCACGACAACCTCTTCGCCGCGCTCGACAAGCTGGAGGAGTGCCTGGCCACGAAGCGCTTCCTCTGGGGCGACTACATCACCGACTCCGACATCCGCCTGTACGTCACGCTCGCCCGCTTCGACGCCGCCTACTACGGTGGGTTCAAGGCCAACCGCCAGCGGCTCGTGGACTTCCACCACCTGTGGGACTACGCCCGCGACCTCTATCAGACCCCGGGCTTCGGCTCGACCACCGACTTCGAGGCCATCAAGGAGGGCTACTTCGGCGGCGAGGGCGTCATCGGGGAGGGCGAGCCCATCATCCCGAAGGGGCCGGACCAGTCCGGGTGGGAGCTGCCGCACGATCGCGCGCGCCTGTCGAGCGACCCGGACAACAAGTTCCTCGCCAAGTCCTAGGGCGCGTGGCCGTAGGCGTCGACAAGCAAGGTGCTAGGCGAGGGCGTCCGTGATGGATTGCACGCCCGTGTAGTGAACGGCGCGGAGGCCGAAGGCGCGGGCGGCCTCGACGTTGCCGAGGGTGTCGTCGAAGAAGATCGTCTCCGACGGCTTGGTGCCTAGGTCCGCGACCGCGCGGGCGTACGCCGCGTGATCGGGCTTCACGGCGTGGATGTCGCAGGAGAAGGTCACCGAGTGGAACTCCTTGAACCAGGCATGCTTGTCGACGAGGCCTTCGGCGAGCACGTGCGGGATGTTGGAGAGCACGCCCACGGTGTGGCCCTGCGCGATGAGCTCGCGGACGAGCGAAACCGCGTCCTCGTGGGGGATGAGCAGGGTGTCCTTCTCGGCCTGGATGGCCTCCTCGATGGGGAAATCCTCGAGCCCCGCGGTGCGTGCGACGGTGGCCCACCACTCCTGGTCGGAGATCGCGCCCAGGTCCAGCGGCTCGCGCAGCCGGTGGTAGGCGTCCCAGAGTGCGTCGCGGTGGTTCTCGTCCACGCCAAGCCGCTTGTCGACGTCCCGCCGGACGCCATCGGTGCGGTGCTTGATGAGGACTCCGTAGAGGTCGAAGAGCAAGTTAGCCATGGCCCCAGTCTAAGCCGAAACCCAATAAAACAAAAGGAATCGGAACTAATTAAACATTGTCGCGTCGTGTTTCCCGATAAGGCGGGGCGGTGGGCATGGGAAAAGGCCGCCTGCGATGCAGACGGCCCTGGCTTGGTGGCGGAGGCTGTGGCTTAGCGCCAACCCATGGTCATGAGCAGACCCAGGATGAACGCGCCGAATCCGACGGCGTAGTTCCACGGACCCAGGTTGGTCATGAGTGCGATGTCCTCGCCAGCGAGGTAGTTGACGATCAGCCACGCGAGCCCCACCAGCATGAGGCCGAACATGATGATCTTGTACCACATCGGGGTGCCGGAGGAGTTGATCTTGACCGGCGTGCGGTTGCTCGCGCTCGAGGAGTGCGGGACGGAGCTCGCGGAGATCTTTGACTTTGGCATAACAATCCTTCAGGGATACGCGTAAAAAACTGAATTCAGTTGGTGTAAGGGACAATATACCAGCCGCGAGGCGCTGGCCAGCGCAAGTAGTGCTTGCGCGGACCGGCGCCTGTTAGTTGGCGGGGTTGATCGCGAGGAGGTCGAACTCGTAGAGCCTGACCACCACGTTGCCGTTCTTTCGGACGGTTCCGCCGCTTGCCGGGTCCTGGGATGCGATGAGCCCCTGATCCACGAGCGCCGCCGTCTTCACGGGCTGGCCGATCTGCAGCTGGTCGTTCGTGCCGGTCCACCCCGCGGCGCGCAGGGCGGCGAGGGCGTCGTTGACGTTCTTGCGGGTGATCGTCGGGATGTTGATGAGCTGGCCGTTGGAGACCTGCACCGCCACCTGGGTGCCCACCGCGGCCTGGTTGCCCTCGCCGTCGACGGAGATGACCGTGCCCTCGGGCTCGGTGGAGTCGACGTACTGCACCACCGGGGTAAAGCCGAGCGAGGTGAGGTTGCCCTCGGCCTGGTCCCACTTCATGCCGGTCACGACGGGGATGCGCTGCTGCTCCGCGCCGGTGGACACCGTGATGGTCACCTTCGTTCCCTTGGACACCTGCGCACCCGCGGCCGGGGACTGGTCGACCACCCCACCCGGGGCGACGTCCTGGGAGGAGGTCTCGTGTACCGTGGAATCCAGCTGGAGCCCGACCTTCTCGAGCGCCGCGGCCGCCTCGGAGGTGTTCATGCCGCGCACGTCGGGCACGTCGGTGATTTCCTTGCCCGAGGAGACGTACAAGGTGATGGTGGTTCCCGACTGCACGGACGACCCCGATGCCGGGTTGGTACGGATCACGAGCCCGCGGGCGATGTCGGGATTGGCCTCCTCGGTCACGGTGACCTGGAGCCCGAGGTTCTGCAGCTGGGTGACGGCGTCGGTCTGGGCCTGGTTGGCGAGGTCCGGAACCGTCACCATCGTGCCCGAGCGATTGAAGCTGAAGCCGTTGTTGGAGACGTAGTCGTACGCGGCGATGCCGCCACCGCCTAGGGCCAGCACGGCGAGCAACGCGACGAGCGCGTTGCGCACCTTGTGGTTAGGCTTGTCCTCCTCGTTCGCGCTGGCCTCGGCGGCCTCCGCCGCAGGCTCTGCCGTGGCGGCGCTCGTAGCAGGCGACTCGGCGGGCGAAACCGTGGTCGGGGCGACCACGGGGGCGGGCACGATCTGGGTCGGGGCGTCCTCGATCGGCTTGACGTAGTGGCGGGCGGCCTCGGTGACGGAGTTGCGCTCGAGCCGGCGCAGATCCTCGGCGAACTGGTTCGCCGACTGATAGCGGTCGCCGGGGTGCTTGGCCAGCGCCGTGAGCACGACGGCGTCGACGTTGAGCGCGGCGGTCGGGGTGAGGTCGGTGAGCAGCTCGCTCGGCGGCTGCGGGTCCTCCTGCACGTGCTGGTAGGCGACGGCGAAGGGGGTGTCGCCCTCGAACGGCGGCTTGCCGGTGATGATCTCGTAGAGCACGCAGCCTAAGGCGTAGACATCTGAGCGCGCATCGGCGCCCTTGCCGCGGGCCTGCTCGGGGGAGAGGTACTGGGCGGTGCCGATGACCGCCGAGGTCTGCGTCATCGCCGAGGTGGCGTCGCCGATCGCGCGGGCGATGCCGAAGTCCATGATCTTCACCGCGCCGGTGTTCGTGATCATGATGTTCGCTGGCTTGATGTCGCGGTGGATGATGCCCGCGTCGTGGCTGACCTGCAGCGCCTCACACACCGGGATGAGCGTGTGCGCGGCCTGCGTGGGCGTGAAGCGTCCGTCCTCGCGGATGATGTCGCGCAGGGTGCGGCCCCGGACCAACTCCATCACGATGTACGGCGTGCCGACGCCGTCGCGGTCGGTCTCCCCGGTGTCGTAGGTGGCCACGATGGCGGGGTGGTTGAGGCGGCCCGAGTTCTGGGCTTCGCGGCGGAAACGCTCGCGGAAGTTGATGTCGCGCGCCAAGTCGGGGCGCAGCATCTTGATCGCCACCTCGCGGCCAATGAGGGTGTCTTTGGCTATGTACACCTCTGACATGCCGCCGGTGCCGATCACCTCGCCTAGGTCATAGCGGTTCGCGATGAGCTCACTCACTGGCCTACTCCTGTGTTTGCTGTTCCTGCCCCGTTGGGCAGGTTGATCGCGGTCGGGATGGAAATCGTGTTAGGGATGGTCACCACGGGGGTCTGGTTGCCCGTGCCGTTTCCGGCAGTGGGTTCGGGCAGAACGACGGTGCTGGCAGAATCCGGGTTGTCGTCGACCGTCGCGGAGGGCAGCAGCATCGAGGAGTGCTCCTGGGTGGTCTCCGGGGTGGTCTGCTCAGGTGCCTGATAGGTACGGGTCGGCGCCTGGTGAGTGGTGGCATTCTTCTGGGTGGTCGGGGTCTCCGTCACGGTTGCGGTGATCGTCGCCGGGTCGGTGGTGGGAGTGTTGCTGCCCGTGCCGAACAAGCCGGTGCTCGCGGCGAAGACGCCGAGGGCGACAAGGGCTGCGACGATGAGCGCGACGAGCAACCCGATGGACAGGCCGCCCGACTTCTTCTTCGTGGGGGTCTTGGCGGGGACCGGCGTCGCGGAGGCGCGCCGGGCTGCCGCGTTGGCGGCCGCCCCGGCCGCGACCTCAGACGCCTCCGTGGCACCAGCCGTGCCCGCCGAGCCCGCCGCCGGGATGACGGTGGTCGGCTGTGCCTCGTCGCCGAGCGCCTGGGTGGAGGCAGTAGGCGAGGGGGTGGGGGCGATGCGGTTGAGGCCCGCGGACTTCGGCTGCGGCGGGCGCTGGCCGAGGCGCGCGGCGGAGACCGCCAGCGCCATCTCGTTGCCGTCGGCGTAGCGGGCGTCGGGGTCCTTGCGCAGGGTGATCCCGATGAGCTCGCGGGTCGGGGCGCTGATCGAGGTGGGTAGCGCGGGCGGGGCCTGGTTGATGTGGGCGATGGCCACGGACACCGAGCTATCGCCGCTGAACGGGCGCTCGCCGGCAAGCATCTCGTAGCCGACGACGCCGAGGGAGTAGACGTCGCTTGCGGCGGTGACATCCATGCCCTGAGCCTGCTCCGGGGAGACGTACTGGGCGGTTCCCACGACCATGCCGGTGCGGGTGAGCGGAACGGCGGCCGCGGCCTTGGCGATGCCGAAGTCGGTGATCTTGACCTGGCCGTTCTGAGTGATGAGCAGGTTGCCCGGTTTGATATCGCGGTGGACCAGGCCCATCCGGTGGATGACGCTCAGGCCATGCGCGGCCTGCTCGAGCACGTCGAGGGCGAGATCCTCGGGAAGCGAGCCCTTGCGCACGAGCATGTCGGCCAGCGACTCGCCGCGGACGAACTCCATGACGATGAAGCACAGGGTGCGGCCTGCGTGCTCGACCTCGCGGTAGTCGTAGGTGGCCACCACGTTGTCGGAGTCGATGTTCTCGCTGGCGAGCGCCTCGTTGCGGAAGCGGGAGAGGAACTCGTTATTGTCGGAAAACTCCGGGCGCAGCACCTTGATGGCGACCTCGCGCTGCCCAGCGACGTCGTCGGCGAGCCACACGGTGGACATGCCTCCGTGACCGACGATCCACTGCAGCCGGTAGTCGTCGCCGATGAGCGCCTGGAGCTCGTTCTGAGAATCGCTGATTGAAGTCATGTCTTATCCCTGCGCGTTGTGCACTGCGTTGATGACAGCGCGTCCGATAGGTGCGGCCACCGAGCCGCCGGTCGCGGCCTGGCCGAGGTCGCCGCCGTTTTTGACCACAACCGCAACGGCCACGTCCGCGTTGGTCGACGGTCCGAAGGCGATGTACCAGGCGTGCGGGTTGGAGTTACGCGAGTCCACGCCGTGCTCGGCGGTGCCGGTCTTGGAGGCGATGTCCGCGCCGGTGTAGCCCGAGGTGTGCTGCTCGGAGGCGCGCATGAGGTCGGTGATGGTGGAGGCGACGTCGGAAGAGATGGCCTGGTTGAGCTCCTTCGGCTGGGTCTCGGAGAGGACCGAGAGATCGTCGCCGACGACCTTGGACACGAGGTGCGGCTCCATGCGCTTGCCGCCGTTGGCGACGGTCGCCGCGATGACCGCGTTCTGGAGGACGCTGATGGAGACGTCGCGCTGGCCGATGGCGGACTGGCCCAGCTCGGCATCGTAGTTGATGTCGCCGATCGTGCCCGCCGACATCGGGATGCCGAGGTCGTAGGTGTCGCCCACACCGAACGCGGCCGCCGCATTCTTGAAGGCATCGATGCCAGCGCCGATGGACAGCTGCACGAAGGCGGTGTTGCAGGAGTACTGGAACGCCGTGCGCAGCGTCACCGTGCTCTGGCTCGCGCAGGTCTCGCCGCCGTAGTTCTCCAGCGTGGTCGTGGAGTCGGGCAGCGTGATCTGGGATGCTCCGGTCAGGGTCGAGTTCGGGCCGTAGCCGGAGTTGAGCGCCGCAGCGGTGGTGATCACCTTGAAGGTGGATCCCGGGGGCAGCGTCTCCTGGGTCGCGTGGTTGAGCAGCGGATCGCCGTCGTTGGCATTGAGCTGTGCCCAGGTGTCCTCGGCGGTGTCCGGGTTGGAGATGGCCGACGGATCGTAGCTCGGGGTCGATGCCATGGCGAGGATCTCGCCGGTGGATGGGCGGATGGCGACGACCGCGCCCTCGTAGCCCGAGTTGGCCAGCTGGTCGTACGCCACCTGCTGCACGCTCGGGATGATGCTCAGCTCGACGTTGCCGACGGTCTTTTTGTCGTCGACAAGCTGGCGCCACCACTGCTTGGCCGTCTTCTGCGTGCCGTTAAGCACGTTGTTGTAGCTGGACTCGAGGCCGGACGCGCCGTAGATGTCCGAGTAGTAGCCCTCGACCGGCCCGAAGGCGATCGGGCTGGTGACGTAGTTGCGCTGGTAGAAGCCGTCGGAGTCCTGGACGGACTGCGCGAGGATCTGACCGCTGGCGGAGATCTGGCCGCGCGGGCTGGACTTCAGCTCGATGAAGTTGCGGCGGTTGAGCGAGTTGTTCGCGTACTTGTCCTGGCTGAACCCGTGGATGACCGTGAGATTGACCAGGAGCACGACCACGAGGAGCAGCCCGAAGATGGATGCGAAGCGAATGGAACGGTTCATCGTTGTGCCTCCGTACCCGCGGTGGACCTCGCGGAGTTAGAAATCCTCAGGATAATGCCCAGCAGAATGTAGTTGGCCATGAGGCTCGAACCGCCCTGCGACATGAACGGGGTGGTCAGGCCGGTCATCGGCAGCAGGGCAGTGATGCCGCCCGTGACCACGAAGACCTGGATGGCCAGCGTGAGCGACAGGCCCGCCGCGACGAGCTTTCCGTAGGAATCCTTGGTCATAAGAGCCGTGCGGAAGCCGCGGGCGACGAAGATGGCGAAGAGGATGAGCACGGCGGCCAGCCCCACTAGCCCCAGCTCCTCGCCGATGGCGGCGAGGATGAAGTCGGACTCGGCGACGGGCACGAGCTCTGGGTGGCCCTGACCCAGGCCTGTGCCGGACACACCACCGGAGGACATGCCGAACAGGCCCTGGGAGAGCTGGTAGCCCGTGGTGTCGTAGTGAGCCAGCGGGTCGAGGAAGTTGTTGAAGCGGGCCTGGATCTTGCTGGAGACCTGGTAGACGGCGGTGCCGCCGATGGCCACGAGCAGCGCGCCGATGAACAGCCAGGACACACGGTTGGTGGCGATGTAGATCATTCCCAGCACGGTGCTAAACAGCAAGAGCGCGGGGCCGAAGTCGTTCTCGCCGGCCATGATGAGGATGGCCGCACCCCAGACACCGAGGATCGGGCCGAGGTCGCGCAGGCGGGGCAGCTCCATGCCCAGCACGCGGTAGCCCGCGACGTTGAACAGGGCGCGCTTGTTCACCAGCAGCTGCGCGAAGAATAGCAGCAGCAGGATCTTGGAGAATTCGCCCGGCTGGATCGACAGCGGGCCGATGGAGATCCAGATGTTCGCGTCCGCGTTGATCTTGATCGGCCACACCATCGGCAGGGCGAGCAAGACGATACCCGCAAGCCCCAGCACGTAGGAGTAGCGGCTCATGCGCCGGTGGTCCTTGAGCAGCACCAACAGCCCGATCATGAGCGCGACCGAGATGAGCGTCCACATCACCTGGCGCGAGGCCAGCTGCTTGTCCAAGGCGAGGTCTAGGCGATAGATCATGACGAGGCCTAGCCCGTTGAGCAGGGCGGCTACCGGCAGCATGATCTGATCCGCGTTGGGGGCTAGGATGCACAGCGCGAGGTGGGCGATCGTGAACACGCCGATGAACCCGCCGATGACCCACGCCACCTCGGACCCGATGGAGCTTCCCTGGGCGAGGTTGAGCGTGATGAGCGCGATCGCGATGATCACGGTCGCCGCCACCAGCAGCCCGAATTCGGTCCGCCTGGAAACGATGCTCTTCAATGCGTTCATCTAGTTCACCTCCCTGCAGTTGACTCCTGGTGTCGATTGATCTCCCGGTGCGTTCTTCGGCGGCGTTTGCTCGCTTGTCGACGCCGAAGGCTCGGCAGCCGCCGACGAGGCCGGGGCCTCGGACGGGTTGGCCCCCGGGCTTGCCGACGGCGTGGCCGAAGGCTGCGCCTCGCGGGTCACGCAGATGGGCAGAGCCTCGCTGGCCAGCCGCTGCATCTGCTGCTGGACCTCGTCGTAGGTGCCCTCCGGCAGGGAGGTCACCTGGCTGCGCGCCGACTCCTTGAGATCGGAGAGCGTGAACCGGTGGCACGGCTGCGTCGAGTTGGGATCCACCAGGGTGATGTTGTCCGACTCGTCGAGGCAGGCGCGCTGGTAGGTCTGGTGCAGCTTCTTTCCGAGGATCTCGATGTCGGAGCCCTGCTCGATGACGAGCTCCTCGCCGTCGGTGGTGACGTAGTAGGTGTCGTTGAGCGAGGACTTGAACCAGACGAGTCCGCCCGCGATGAGCGCGAGGACCGCGAGCACGGCGACGACCACCGCGATGCGCTTGCCTGCGGACTTCTTCTTTTCGGGTTTTGGCCCCGTAACGGCCGAAGCCCCCTCCGAGGAGGAAGCTTGGGCGGTCGGTTCTGGGGGGATCACGCGCGATTGTCGCGCCTGAATGGCCATGGCGGCTCGGCCCGCGGCGGTGTCCGGTCGCGGGTCTTCCGGCTGCTCGCCGTTGAGCGCGCCCGCGGTGACGGCGACGGTGGGCAGCTCGATGTCTGGGCTGTCCCCGTCGACGACGTCGGCGATGACCACCGTGACGTTGTCGGGGCCGCCGGAGCGCAGCGCCAGCTCGACGAGCCGGAAGGCCGCCTCTTGCGGGGTGCCGTTTCGCAGGGTCTGCTCGATGGTCGACGCCGTGACCGGGTCGGACAGGCCGTCGGAGCACAGGAGCAGGCGGTCGCCCACGCGGGCGTCGAGGGACTTGAGGGTCGGCTCGACCGGGCGTCCGGTGTACGCCTTGAGGATCAGCGAGCGGCGCGGGTGGGTGGAGATGTCCTCTGGGTCGAGCTCGCCGCGCTCGACGAGCGACTGGACGTAGGTGTCATCCACCGTGATCTGCTCGAGCTTGCCGTCGCGCAGGCGGTAGCCGCGGGAGTCGCCCACGTGGCACATTCCGAACTCGGAGCCGTTGAACATCAGCGCCGTGAGCGTGGTGCCCATGCCGTCGGTCTCGGGCGCTTCGCGCACGCCCTCGGCGATTGCTCGGTTGGCGTCCTCGGCGACGGAGCCCAGCAGGGCCAGCATGTCGTTGTCCTCGGGATCGGCGTCTAGGCGCATGATGTGGTTGATCATGAGCTGGGAGGCGATCTCGCCGGCCGCGTGCCCGCCCATGCCGTCGGCGAGCGCGAGCAGGTAAGGACCGGCGTAGGCCGAGTCCTCGTTATTGCCCCGGACCAGTCCGCGGTCGGAGGCAACGGCGAAATTGAGTTTGAGCATTTAGGGAACCAACCTAACCGTCGTCCGCCCGACCTTGATGTCGCTTGCGGTGGTCACCTTTTCGGGCTGATCGATGCGGTAGCTGCCGACGAACGTGCCGTTGCGGGAGTCGAGGTCCTCAACGAACCACTCGTTTCCCCTGCTGAACAGGCGCGCGTGGCGTGCGGAGGCGTAGTCATCCCCCAACACCAGTGTGCAGTCGGAGGCACGCCCCAGCGTGATGTCGGTCGCACCGTTGAAGTCCAGACGGGTACCCTGCATCGGCCCGTCGACGACCATGAGGGCCTGAGGCGCGCTGCCTCGGGACTTCAGCTTCGGCGCCGCTGGTGCGTCGACAAGCGACGGCGAAGACGGCATGGCTCCCGCAGCGGCCTTGGTGTCTCGGCGCAGTGCATTGAGTGCAAAGAGAATGAAAAGCCACAGCACCACGAGCAAGACGATGCGCAAGACCAGCAGAATCGTGGAATCCATGAAAAGCTGCCCTCCTAGGCTGGCGTATTGATACGGACTTCGATGTTCGAGTGACCCACCGTGATCACGTCGCCGTCCGCGAGCAGCCAGTTCTCAATGCGCATGTCATTGACACTGGTGCCGTTGGTCGACTGCAGATCCACCAGGATGGCATCCTGGCCGTTCCACGTAATCTCAGCATGGTGACGCGACACGCCCGTATCGGGCAGGCGGAAGTCGACCTCGTTGCTGCGGCCGATGATGTTGGAACCCTCATGGAGCAAGTACGTGCGCGAGGAACCGTCCTGGAGAAGCAGGCTGACCGTGGGGCGCGGCGGGGTCGGTGCGGGCGCGGGCGGCTCGGGCTCCGCGGACTCGACGACCGGCGCCTGCGCCGGGAGGTGCTCGGTGCTTGGCCACTGTGAGTGCTGGGCCATTTCGACCTGCCTTTCTGCCGGGGACGCCTCGTCGGCGCCGACCTCGACCCCCACGAACTGGGAGATGCCGTCGGCGCGGACATTCACCTGCGAGCTGGCCTGCAGCTGGCCGGTGTGCAAGGAGGAATCCACCTCAATGTGAACCGTGACCAGCCCGGGAGTTGTCCAGCCGCGGTTGCGGTGAAAGCGGCTGAGCTGGTCGGCGAAGTCTGCCGGCAAGCTGGGATGGGTCGCGGCTAGGTTGGCCCCGTCCTTCTCGCTTACCCGCACGTGAAATACGTTCGGTGCTTCGATCGTGCCCTCGTAGGTGCGCACGAGGTTGTCCTCGGCCTCCTGCTTGAGAAGCTCCTCGATCTCAGCGGGCACCACCCGTCCGCCGAAAACTCGGGCGAAGCTGTTGTCCAAGCCTCGTTGCATAGCGCTATCCAGCTTGGCGATCCTGCCCATGAAGGACATGGTGCTTACACCTCCTACGTTGTTTTCGACTGCCAGCCACCTGTGCTGGTGGTGGGGTTGCCCGCCCCATATCCTGTCATTTGACAGGGTATGGGCAAACCTAACTACAACAGTATAGGTTGCTGCCTCGAAAAAACATTCCCCCGAGTCGTGCTTTCCGCCTCCCCAAACCAGCTTTTTCGCCCTATGAGCAGCCAATTTGACCACCGAGGTAGGTAGCGTGCTATCTTAATCAAGTCGCACACACAATGTGTAGCCACCTGCCCAGGTGGCGGAATTGGCAGACGCGCTGGCTTCAGGTGCCAGTGTCCGCAAGGACGTGGGGGTTCAAGTCCCCCCCTGGGCACAAAATTATGAAGAATCTCGCAACACCGCGAAAGTGGTGCTGCGAGATTTTTTGCGTTGGTCTGTTTTGAAGGTTGGTGCGAGCCGGTGTGATCGTCACCATCGCGGTGCAGCTGGTCGCCATCAAGTCGGGCGCTCAGTAGGAGGCCGCTCGCGGTACGCGTCGGCAAGCAGATGCAAAGCGGGCTTGTCGACGCCTACGGCACCGAGCGGACGATCTCGCCGCGCGGCATGCGGAAGAACGCGCCCTCGGTCCGCGACCACACCTCCCACGCTGCGGCGATGGCCTCGAACTGCGCTGGTGAGTGCCTCCGCGCCACGGGAATCACGTGGAAACATACTTAACCCTTGCGTTAGAGCGCGCTCAAAGCGGTAGCGTCGCGGTCATGGAATCACAAGAACTCATTGATGCGCTGCGCCTGGCCGTCGACCCGCCCGGCGGCGTCAACGTCGAGGACCTGCGGGAGCTCGTGCGCGACGACCACGCCGTGGAGTGGGACATCGCCACCACCGCGGAGCACCTCGGCGTCAGCGCCCACACGCTGCGCTATTACGAGCCCGCGGGGCTGGTCACGGTGGGGCGTGACGAGCTGGGGCACAGAAAATACGACCCGGCGGCCGTGCGCAGGCTGGTGTTCATCACGCGCATGCGGGTCTCCGGCATGTCGATCGCCGACCTGCGCCACTACATGGAGCTCGCCGATTCTGGGTCCGACACCATGCCTGAGCGCCTTGACCTGCTGCTCGAGCACCGCGACACGCTAAAGCGGCAGATCGCCGAGCTGCAGCTCTCGCTCGCGGCCACCGAATACAAGATCGCCTACTACTCAAAGGATCTCGAAAAATGACCACCAGCCAGTACGACATCTCTACGCCCGAAAACCTCGCCCGACGCGACAAGGGCCTGGAGGTGCTCTCCCCGGATCGACGGCTCGACCGGAGAGGCCGTCATCGACTCGCTCGCCGACATCAACCCCGCCATGGGCCACCACATCGCCGCCTTCGCCTTCGGCGACATCTACGATCGCCCCGGACTCGACCCTCGCAGCCGCCAGCTGGTCACCCTCGGCGCGCTCACCGCGCTCGGCGGCTGCGAGGCCCAGCTCAAGGTGCACATCGGCGCCGCCCTCAACGTGGGGATCACAAAGGAGGAGATCACCGAGGCGCTGCTGCACGCGGCCGTCTACTGCGGGTTCCCGCGCGCGCTCAACGCGACTTTCGTTGCGCGCGAGGTGTTTGCGGGGCACTAGGCCGTAGGCGTCGGAAAGCAACAGCAAAACACCTGTTTGTCGTCGCCTACGGCTAGAGCTCTTTTCGCTCGAGTACGGCTGCAGTGACGAGAAGGAGCACGAGCGCCGCCACGACCGCCGTGAGGATCGGCCACGCCGAGACGGGTTGCCCGGTCAGCGCGTTGTGGGCCTGCTGGCTCAACCCCGCGGGGGACCATCTCGCCACCTTGTCCCACATTCCTAAGGCCCCGAGCAGGATCGTCGTCCCGATGGCCGCACCGGCCGCACCCACCTGCGAGAAGGTCAACACCCCGACGAGGAAGGCGACGGATACGGTCAGCGTCGCCGATGCGAACCACACGAGGCTCCCCTTACATAGGCCCGCCCACGCGACGTCGTGGAACACGAGGTAGGTGACGCCCGCGTTGACGGCGACGGCGAGGAAAAGGAGCGCAAGGCTCACGCCGAGGAAGCTCGCCAGCTTAGAAGCCAGGAACTTCCACCGGGGAACCCCGCGGGTGAGGGTGAAGAGGTAGGACCCGTCGGCGAGCTCGCTGGCGGCCGTGGATCCCGCGACGAGCCCAAGCGCGAGGAGGACCACCTGGTTGAGGTCTTTCAGCCATTGCGCGTTGGCTTCCATGAAGGTGGGCTGGGGAAGCGTGGATACGAGGTCGCCGAGCTCCGCGCCGCCGAGGGCTTGGAGGACATCGGTCGTGTACCTCGTGATGATTGGCCCCGAGGCTGCGCTCAGCAACGTGACGAGGGAAAGCAGCCACACGCGCCACGTGCGCAGGATTTCTTGGACGTCCTTGTGAAGCAGTGCGGTCATCGTGGTGTGCCCTCCGTGGTCTCCGTGTATGCAACGAACGCTGACTCCAACGAGCGCCGGTGCGGGGTGCTGCGCTCGAGTTTCCACCCGGCTTCGGCGATCGCGTGCTCCAACCGGGGTCGCTCGGCATCGCCGATGGGGGAGACGACAAGATCGATGGAAGAGGAATCGCCCGTGGTGAGTTCCCCGATGGGGGCCTCGACGATAAGCCTTCCGCCCTGGAGGATCCCCACTCGGTCGCAGACCCGCTCGGCGTCATCGAGCAGGTGAGTGGAGAACATGACCGTTGCCCTCCCCTTGAGTTCTTGGATCATATCGAGCACGTCGCGGCGGCCGAGCGGATCGAGCGCCGAGGTGGGCTCGTCGAGAATGAGCAGGTCGGGGGCGTTGATGAGCGCCTGTGCCATCCCGAGCCGCTGGCGCATGCCGCGGGAGAAATCCATGATCTTCTGAGTTTGACCCGACAGCTTTGACAGCGAGAGCAGCATGTCTACGCGCGATTCGAGCGCACGCCCGCGGAGGCCGCTCAGCTTTCCGCAGTAGCGGAGAAACTCGTCGGCACGCATCCACGGATGGTAGGCGGGGACGTCTGGGAGGAAGCCGATTGAGCCAGCATTGATCGAGACGGTCCCCGCGTCGGGCCTGCTCAATCCAAGAATGATCTTGATGGTGGTGGTCTTTCCCGAGCCGTTGCGCCCGAGGAAGCCGTAGACCTCGCCCTTTCTCACCGAAAGATCGAGACCAGTGAGCACCGAGTTGTCGCGGAAGGACTTGTTGAGTCCCCTGACGCTGAGCACGTCCATGGTCTTAGCCTTCCGGGTTGTACAGCTCGGCGATGACGTCCTCGGTCGAACCCGCGCGCGAGGTCCTGTGGTCGACGGCCTCGCCGCGGCCGATGCCAATGGTGAAGAAAAGAATCGGGCCGACCAGATTGGCGAGGATGATCACCACCGTCCATACCGGCCGTGATAGCTGGCGCACCCGCCCTTCCGGCAAGCGGTAGAGGATTGTCAGCGCGGATACTAGGAGCACGAGCTGGACAGCGGCGAGAATCCCAAGCGCGGCTAGCGCGCCGGGGCTCAGAGTGCTGAGCCCAGAGAAATTGGTGTTGACCATGGTTTACACGACTCCTTCTTTCTTCCAGATGGCTGTAAGCCCGCTGCGTAGCGGCAGGACCACGACCCCGAGCGATCCGGCGATACCCGCAACAGCGGCGATAGCGCTGAGCGCGCCGGGGTTGGGCATTCGCCCAAGCTCGGCGAGATTGCCGATGAGCATGCTCGGTGCGACCGCGCAAACGACGGTTGCCAGTGATGCGGCGCGTAGCGAGTCCTCGCGATCGCCTCGGGCGGCGGGGATGAGCGCGGCGCCCGCAGTGGCCGCCCCGGCGAGCGCGGGGAGCGCGAGATAGACGCGAGGCCTCGTTGCCTTTTTCGGCTTTCCGACGGCATCCCAGCCGGAGTGGACCCTCTCGGGAAGCTTCCCGTAAGTCGCGGACAAGGCTAGCAGATGCCCGGCGGCGAGCGCGATGGGTAGCCCCTGAGCGGTTTTCAGTACCGGGGAGGGGATTGCGCCGAGTACGTCGGCATCGACGTCGTCGGGGCGGATCCATCCCAGTCGCACCGCCACCGCGCCCCAGTTGACCGACCAGCCGAAGCCGAAAAGGTGAGGCTGCAGGATGGAGGGATCCTGGGGGTCCCACAGGTGGGAGCGGCCTTCCCTCGTCAGCGCGCCGAACGGGCGGGTGGAAAAGCGGGAAAAGGCGCTTTTCCGCTGCGGTTGCTCGTCGAGCTGTTCTGAGAGCGACGCGGCGTAATCGGCGGGCGTGCCAAGCTCTTCTTCGAGGTTGCTGCCGTCCTCGGCGAGATCGCGCAGCAGGTCCGACTGTTCGGCGAGGATGCGCTCGGCGGTTAGGCGATTGAGGCCGGAGGCAGTGAGCATCCGATCGATGGCTGCGAGGTAGTCGTCAGGGGTGAACATTGAGTCCTCCTTCGAGCAGGTGGTTCATGTCTTCGGTGAGCTGGGTGAAGTCGTCGTGAAGCTGGCGTTGCATCTGGCGTCCCTCGTCGGTGAGGGAGTAGTACTTGCGCGGCGGGCCCTTGGGGGACTCCTCCCAGCGACTGGTGATGAGGTTGTTGGCGGTCAGCCGGGACAAGAGTGGGTAGATCGTCCCGGAGGGGGCCGCGAGGTTCGGGTACTCCTCGAGCCGAGCGAGCAAGGCTGCGCCGTAAAGCTCCTCCCGTGCGATAAGCGTGAGGATGGCCAGCTCGAGGACGCCCTTGCGAAGCTGTGTCTGCGGGCTCTTCTTTGCCATAGCTAGATCCTTACATTGCCTACTACTTTGTAATGCATAGTACTAGGCTACCGTGGCGTCTTGGGAGGGCGCAAGGGTCTAGGGAAAACATACAGGTAAGGCGGTCTTTTTACTCTTTCTAGGGGCGCCCAAGCGGGCGGATTCCGAGTGCTTCATCGGGATGTACGGTGCCGCCTTCGCCGCGGGCGAGGTATTCTCGACCCCACCCGGGCGGGCTAGAACGAGCCGTAACCGATGGACAAGAGGCGAGTGATGGCCAACTATTGGAACCACAACGTGGCGTTTCATCCGTGGCTTCTGCGGCATGCACACGGCAAGGTCCTCGACGTGGGGTGCGGCGATGGCCTGCTCATGCGCAAGCTGGCCTCCACGGGTGTGGAGGCGATGGGCGTCGACCCTGACCCGAGCCAAGCCGCCGCAGGCGTTATTGCCACCGACTTCCTCAGCCTCCCCGTCGAGGAGGATGTCGACACCGTCATCTTCGTGGCATCGTTGCATTACATGGACGCCCGGCGGGCCCTAGCCAAAGCGAAGTCCATCCTGCGCCCCGGCGGAACGTTGCTGGTCGTGGGGTTGTCGAGGAACTCCTCAATCATCGATTGGCTGTGGTCCCTCGCCAACCTCGTCGCCTGTGCCGTGTTGGAGAGGCGGCACGCCAACAAGGGCGATCCCGACGTAGCGATGACCGAGCCGCAGCTGAGCTACGCCGAGATCCGCGCCATCGCGCGCGAGCTCCTTCCCGGTTTCGCGATGCGCCGGGCGCTCTACTACCGCTATCTCCTTCGCTGGGAGAAGTAGCGGTTGCTTTCCGACGCCTTCGGCTCGCGTTCTCCGGCCGGAAGGAACGACTGAAACGCTGAAACATTGAAACACTGAAATGCAAACTTGAAGTTTAAATATTTAAAGTTTGAATGTTCCCGTGAGAGTTGCGGTGAACAGAAATGCCAACTCACTATTTTGCGAGTTCAAGTAGCATTTTTGGCAGGGTTCGCCTGCGGGCGAAAGTTGAAATCTGAGGTATTAAACTTTCAAAGTCTCAACTTTAAATATTCAAATATTTAAAACAATCCCTACGCCAGGCTGCGCGCCGCGCCGATGATCGCCTCGCGCGCGGGCCGCGGGTGCCAGCCGAGCGTATCCACCGCCGCTTGGTTGCAGGTGCGGCGGGCGTAGCCGAGGTCCTCGGCCACCATGCGCATCTCGCCGTTGAAGCGCCCGAGGAAGCGGACGAGGCCGTCGGGAAGCACGCGGGTGGGCACCTTCTTTGCCTTGTCGCCGAGCTCCTCGCGGATGATGTCGGCGATCTGTTTGAGCGTGAGCGCTGGGCCGTCGGCAAGCAGGAAGCGGTGGCCCGCGGCCTGGTCGGATTCCATCGCGAGGATGTGCGCGTAGGCCACGTCGCGGACGTCGACGATGGGCATGTACATGTTCGCCAGCACCGGCAGCTTTCCGGTGACCATGCGCTCGATGACCTCGTTGGAGCCGGAGGCCTTGCTGCCGAGCGCAGGCCCCATGACGGCGACCGGCAACAAGGTGGTCAGCTCGAGGCCATCGCCCTCACCGCGGACGAAGTCCCAGGCCTCGCGCTCGGCGAGGGTCTTGCTCTTGCCGTAGGCGTCGACGCCGGGACCGTCGACGTTGGTCCAGTCTCGCTCGGTGAAGACGTGCTCATCGTGCGGATGGCCCCAGCCGACTGCATGGAAGGCCGAGGTCATGACCACGCGCCGCACGCCAGCGTCGTGGGTAGCGCGCAGCACCCGCAGGGTGCCAACGCGGGCGGGGGTGATGATCTCGTTTTCATCCTTCACGTGTCCGGGAGCCACCGGCGAGGCGACGTGGAAGACGGTGTCGATGTCGCCCATCGCGGCCGCCCAGCCGCTATCAGAGGTGAGATCGGCCGCGACGAACTCGAGCGCCTCGTGGTTCGAGAGCCCGGCAGCCGTGAGCGAGGCGCGCACGGATTCTTCCCGCGCGAGCGAGCGAATGGTCGTGCGGACAAGATAACCCGCATCCGCAAGCTGCATGATGAGGTGCCCGGCGATGAAGCCGGAGCCGCCGGTAACGAGGACGCGTCGTGGGTTCACCCCCGCGAGTGTAGTCGCGGACTGCGGTTCCCGTCAGGGATAAACGAGCCGAGAAGAAGGCGTCGACACGCAATGCTAACTGAGCTTCCTTACCTGTTCTTCGGTTAGTCCCGCCAGCTCAGCGGGGTCAACGTCGCCGGTGCCCACGAGCGTGAACTGCTTTCCGCCGGCCTCGCCGGTGACGATCTTGACGGAGGTGCCCACCTTGCCGGTGTCCGTGGGCGCGTCGTCGAGCGTCTGGCCCTCGACGAACTGCTTGATGTACTGCACGTTCGTCGCGCCCGCGACGTTGACGGGGTTGGGGAAGGTCGAATAGGTGGTCACCGTGGTGCCCAGCGCGGAGGTGCTCGTGCGGGTGATCACGTTGCAGTCGTCCGGGTTGAGCCCGCTGGGCGTGGCGTCGAGGCGCACCAGCGCCATCTCCTCGCCGCGGGTATACATCGCCACGGCGGTCTCGTACTTCGGCAGCTCGCCCCACGCCAGCAGCGAGGCGGAATCGAAGGCCAGAATACCGCACTGAGCTGGCTCTATGACGTCATTGTCGGTCATGCCGGTCCCGCCGACGGTGGCGTAGAAGTCCTCGTACGTCATGCCCTCCGGTGCCTGGTCCGCACCCACGAGCAGCACTTGCAGCCCCGCATTGTCGCTTGTCGACGCTACGCTGGTGGCCGCAGCGCTCGCGTCGGAGTCCGATTGCTGGTCGTTGCCGCAGGCGGCGAGGGTGAGCGCGGGGATCAAGGCGAGGAGGGCGGTTCGTCTCATGTGGGTTCCTTTGCGGGGAAGAAGGGGTTAGAAGATGGCGTCGCAGCTGTCGGCGAGCGGCTCGGAGTCCCCGCCGATGAGGGCGATGGCGAGCCCGTGCTCGGGCTCCCAGGCGCACTCGCACTCCCAGGCGACCTGCCAGCGCTCGTCCGGGTAGCGCAGCGTGACCAGCGGCTCGTCGCCGAAGCTGACGTGCTGCCAGACATCCTTAGGCTCGTTGATGATGGGCAGGTGCTCCTCGGTGTAGTCGGAGTCCTCCTCCGCCATCTCGCGGTAGACCTGCTGGTAGTAGGCGAAGACGGCGGGGGCGGTGAGCGCGGAAAACTCCTCCCAGCCCAAGCCAGAGAAGGTGCGGATGCAGTCCGCGATCGCCTGGGTGGTGGGGGCGTCGGGAGCGTCACCCGTGTGGTCGAGGTTGACCGCGAAGGAAAGCTCGCGGCCTAGGAAGTCCACCGCGCGGGGTGCGGTTTTGGAGAAGTAGTCGTCGGGTTCGAGATGGCCAATTCCGGGAAGAGTAATGGTCATGGTTTTCAACCTACCGTGAAACGGTTCGGTGCGCGACGGAGAGCGAAGGGGGAAAGTCGCCCAAAAACTAATAGATGCCCCTACGGTTGTGTACAATTACTCATTCTGAATAAAACCCCTCAACCCCCTCACGAGGACACATCCATGCGAAAAGCATCCCGAATCTTGGCCGGCGTTGTGTGCGCGGCCGCCAGCGTAGCGTCGATAAGCAACGGCGCAGCAAGCGCGCAAACCAGCGTCGAGACCAGCTCCCAGGTGGCCTTCGACGGCTCGGCGGAGGCGCTCGTGGCCTGGTCGAAGCAGCCGACCGCGGGCGACGACCTCAACGACCTGTACGCCTTCCTGCACGCGGCGAGCCCGTGGCACCAGTTTCCGCTGTGGAACCTGTGGGGCGAGCAGACGCCGTACACGCCGGACAAGGAGCGGGACTTCGCTGCGCCGCGCCTGGTCAAGCGCGAAAAGGACGAGCGTTTCGACGTGGACCGCCTGTGGATCGAATCGCCCGCGATGCGGCGCGTGGTGCAGGTTCAGGTGCAATACCCCAGGGACCGCATCACACCCGCGCCGATGCTCTACCTGCTCGACGGGGTCTCCGCGCCGGTGCAGTCCGGCTGGCTGCGCAAGGGCGACGTGCAGGGCGCGCTGGCCCACGAGCACGTCACCGCCATCATGCCGGTCGAGGCGGGCGGAACCAACTACACCGACTGGAACGAAACTGACCCCTACCTGGGGCGATCGATGTGGGAAACCGTCCTCATCGACGAGCTGCCCGGCGTGCTCGAGTCGTCGGAAGCGGGCATCCCCTTCAACGGCCAGCGCTACATCGGCGGGCTCTCGATGGGCGGATCGGCGGCCGTGCGCCTGGCCAACCTGCACCCCGATCGCTTCGCGGGAGCCTTCTCCGTCTCCGGTTGCTACTCCTCGGTGAACACCACCGGGCGCGAGCTGTTCAACCTCGCCGCGCGCTCCATGGGCGGAAACCCCGACCTCATGTGGGGCCGCGACATCACCCCGCAGCGCATCCGCAACGACGTGGTGGCCAACCCCGCGGGCATCGCCTCCATGCCCACCTACATCTACTCCGCGGACGGCCAGGCGGGGCCCAGCGACGTGGAGAGCGCGCGCACCGAGGGCATTGACGAGCTGTTCGGCAACATCGTTCTGGAGAAGATGGTCAACCGCTGTACCCACGAGCTGGAAGACTCCCTCAACGCCAAGGGGCTGGGCAACGGGAACGTCACCTTCGACTACCACACCGGCGGCGTGCACGCCTGGTCCTACTACAAGCAGCAGCTGCCGGTGGCCTGGGCAAACGTGACCAAGGGGGCGTACACCTACTAAAGATCTACTTGGGGCCTCACGCGCGGAGCGTGTAAGAAAGGGTGTTGATCGTGGCTGGCCTGTGCCAAGATGGCGGCATGACTACCGTGACCCTGACCAAGCACCACCACGCCTGCGTGACCCTCGCCTCCGGCGACACCCGGATCCTGGTTGATCCCGGCTCGCTCGGGGAGGCGCCGAGCATCGAGGGCATCGACGCCATCCTCATCACCCACGATCACTTCGACCATGTCCGCCCCGAGCTGATCGCCCAGGCCCTCGCCGAGGGGATCCCCGTCTGGCTGCCGGCCGACGCCGCCGGGCGCCTCGGGCTCGAGGGGGAGGGCGTGCACCTGGCCGAGCACGGCGACGCCTTCGCCGTGGGCTCAATCAAGGTGAGCGTTCTTGGCGACGAGCACGCGCCGCTGCACCCGACGAAGGCGGGCCCGCAGAACCGGGCCTACCTGGTCGACGGCCGCATCCTCATCACCGGCGACGAGCACGCCGACGCGCCGGGCCCGGTGGACGTGCTTATCACCCCGGCGGACGCGCCGTGGCTGCGCAGCGTCGACCTCATCTCCTACATCCAGCGGCTCACCCCGCGGCTGGTCATCGGCGTGCACGACGGGCTGGTCAACGAGGCTGGCCGGAAGATCGCCACGAAGAACATCGCCGCGCTGACCGGCGAGGGGGCCAAGGAGGCCACGATCGTGGCGGAGGGGGACAGCATCGAGCTGTAGCTGACTGTTTTTGGCTGCCGGCGTAGCGTCGACAAGCGAAAAAGAAACTATGACGGGGGTCACTTTCTTACCCCCACGGGCGATCGCGAGCGCGGTCGCCTTTTTGTTGCGGTGCGTGGCGATTTGGGGGTTGGGGGAGAGGTGGGGCTGGGGTAAACGCTATTCACCTTTGCGAAGTCCCTTGTGAAGGTCGCGAGGCCTCGGCATCATGTGACACAGAACACCGAGACGTTCATTCATGATCCGGCTCACCACACAACCAAGGAGGCACACATGCGACAGATCAACCACTTCGTCGGCGGCCAGACCACCGCCGAGAGCGCCCGCCAGGGCGACGTCCTCAACCCGGCGACCGGCAAGGTCCAGGCACAGGTCTCCCTGGCCAGCAAGGCCGAGGTCGACGCCTGCATCGACAACGCCCGCGAGGCCCAGCGCGCGTGGGGCGCGATGAACCCGCAGCGCCGCATCCGCGTGATCAACAAGTGGCTGCAGCTCATCCACGAGAACCAGGACGAGCTCGCCCGCCTCATCACCCTCGAGCACGGCAAGACCTACGACGACGCGCTCGGCGACATCGCCCGCGGCACCGACGTCCTCGAGTTCTCGCTCGGCGCACCGCACCAGCTCAAGGGCGAGTACTCCACCAACGTCGGCAGCGGCATCGACACTTACTCCCTGCGCCAGCCGCTCGGCGTGGTCGCCGGCATCACCCCGTTCAACTTCCCGGCGATGATCCCGCTGTGGAAGGCGGGCCCGGCGCTGGCCGCGGGCAACGCGTTCGTGCTCAAGCCCTCCGAGCGCGACCCCTCCGTCCCGGTCCGACTCGCCGAGCTCTTCCTCGAGGCTGGCGGCCCGGCGGGCGTGTTCAACGTCATCAACGGCGACAAGGAAGCCGTGGACGCGATCCTCGATTCCCCGGTGATCAAGGCCGTGGGCTTCGTCGGCTCCACCGCCATCGCGCAGTACATCTTCGAGCGCTGCGCGGCCACCGGCAAGCGCGCGCAGTGCTTCGGCGGCGCGAAGAACCACGTGCTGGTCATGCCCGACGCTAACATCGACGCAGCGGCCGACGCCATCGTCGGTGCCGCCTACGGCTCCGCGGGCGAGCGCTGCATGGCCCTGTCCGTCGCAGTCCCGGTGGGCGAGGAGACCGCCGAGCGCCTCAAGGCGGCCATCGTCGAGCGCATCGGCAACCTCACCGTCGGCCACGGCCTGGAGAAGGGCGTCGACTACGGCCCGCTCGTGGCGCAGTCCGCGCTCGACCGCGTCAACCGCCTCATCGAGGAGGGCGTGCAGGCCGGTGCCGACATCGTCGTCGACGGCCGCGGCATCGACCTCTCCGACAAGGAGTTCGAGGGCGAGTCCCTGGGCGGTGGCTTCTTCATCGGCCCCACCCTCTTCGACAAGGTCACCCCGGAGATGTCCATCTACCTGGAGGAGATCTTCGGCCCGGTTCTCGTCATGGTCCGCGCCAACTCCTTCGAGGAGGCCATCCGCCTGCCCAACGAGCACCAGTACGGCAACGGCGTGGCCATCTTCACCGAGAACGGCGGCGCCGCCCGCGAGTTCGCCGCGCACGTCGAGGTGGGCATGGTCGGCATCAACGTGCCGATCCCGGTCCCGGTCGCGTACCACACCTTCGGCGGCTGGAAGGCCTCCGCGTTCGGCGACCTCAACCAGCACGGCCCGGACAGCTTCCGCTTCTACACCAAGACCAAGACCGTCACCAGCCGCTGGCCCGATGGCGACGAGTCCACCGCCGACTTCACCATGCCGGTGATGAAGTAACTGGTTCAGGGGAATCGGGTTCGCAGAAACTCATTGGAAGGAGAAAACGCATGAAGATCGCATTCATCGGCCTGGGAAACATGGGCGGCCCGATGGCAGCCAACCTGGTCAAGAACGGCTTCGAGGTCGCAGGCTTCGACGTGGCTGAGCCCGCCAAGGAGGCAGCCCGCGCGGCAGGCATTAACGTCTGCGACACCGTGGCCGAGGCCGCACGCGGCGCAGACGTGGTCATGACGATGCTGCCTAACGACGCCTTGGTGCGCGGCGTCATCGCCGAGGCGCGACCCGAGGTCGCGGAGGGGACAACGTTCATCGACTCCTCCACCATCGCGGTCGACGCCGCCCGCGAGATCGGCGCGGAGCTGACCGACGCTGGCTTCCGCTTCATCGACGCTCCGGTCTCCGGCGGCATCTTCGGCGCCCAGGAGGGCACGCTCGCCTTCATGGTCGCTGGCGACGAGGCCACCTTCAGCGAGCACCGCTCGCTCTTCGAGGCCATGGGCCGCTCCATCACCTACTGCGGCGAGCTCGGCAACGGCCAGGCGGTCAAGGCCTGCAACAACATGATCCTGGCCATCCAGCAGGTCGCCCTGTCCGAGGCGATGGTCATGTCTGAGCGCCTGGGCGTGGACCCGCAGGTGTTCTTCGACGTGGTCTCCAACGCCACCGGGTCGAGCTGGTCGCTGACTAAGAACTGCCCGGTAACTGGTCCGGTCCCGACCTCGCCGGCGAACAACGACTTCAAGCCGGGGTTTGCCACCGCGCTCATGCTCAAGGACCTGCGCCTAGCGATGCAGGCGGCTGAGTCCACCAAGACCGCGACCGTGCTGGGCCGCATCGTGGCCGACCAGTACGAGAAGCTGGCCGCCGACGGGCACGGCGGGGAGGACTTCTCCGTCATCATCAACGAGGTGCGCGGGGCCTAGGCTCTTTGCCTCGTGTGGCGTAGCACCTTGTTGCGTGTGGTGTATCTCCTCACTCCGTGTGGCGTAGCACCTTGTTGCGTGTGGCGTAGCGTTCACCGCTACGCCACACCGTCGACGATCTGCTGAAACAGCCCCGCGTAGTAGTCGAGCAGCTGCTTGCGCGGGTAGTCGCGGAAGTTGGGATCCCCCACGCGACGCATCATCGACAAACCAATAATCAGCGACAGCGCCGCCTGGGCCCTGATCTGCGGATGCGGGTTCGGCTGCGGCGCCTCGCTCTCAATGCGGTCGACGAGGACCTCCTTGAGGTCCTCCTGGATCTTCTTGCCGACGGACTTGAGAGAGTTCTCGTCGCCGCTTCCAATCACGAGGGTGCGCACGGTCGAGTACGGCGCATCCGCGGGCGCGGTGAGCGTTTCGTACACCGCTGTGTACCCCAGCTCGGAAAACTCCCCCGAGAACAGCCGTCGCGCCGATTCCTCGAAGTCGATCGTCTGGCCGAATAAGCACTCCTTGTTGATGAAGTACTTGATCACCAGGGCGCTGGAGACGCCGGCTTCCTCCGCGATGTCCTTGATCGTCACCTGCGAGAACGAGCGCTGGCTAAACAACCGGCGCGAGCACTCGAGGATCAGCTCACGGGTCGATCGTGACGACGAACCTGGATCAGAAGTCATGCTGAAATACTAGCCAAGTTGATAAAGGAGTACCCATGGCACTCGCACTGGCGGGGATCTTCATCTCCCTCGCCTTCCTCATCGTCATGGCCTACCGCGGGCACTCCGTGGTGGTCGTCGCCCCCGTGGCCGCCGCGATCGCGGTGCTGTTCTCCGGCGCCCCGCAGCTTGCCACCTACACCCAGATCTTCATGCCAGCGCTGGGCAAGTTCCTCACGAACTACTTCCCGCTGTTCCTCACCGGCGCCATCTTCGGCCACCTCATGACGGTCAGCGGTCTCGCGCAGAAGCTGGCCCGGGGTATCTCCGCGCTGTTTGGCCCGAAGCAGGCGATGATGTCCACCGTGATCGCGACGGCGCTTTTGACCTACGGCGGCGTGAGCGCCTGGGTGGTGGTGTTCACCATCATGCCGATCGCAATGGAGCTGTTCCGCCAGGCAGATATCCCGCGGCGCCTCATGCCGGGCACCGTCGCCTTCGGAACCATCACATTCGCCTTGGCGGCGCTGCCGGGCAGCCCGCAGATTCACAACGCGATCCCGACGAAGTACTTCGGCACCAACACCTACGCGGCGCCGGTGTTCGGCCTCATTTCGGCGGCGCTCATGTTCCTGATTGGCATGCTGTGGCTCAACTACCGCGTGCGCTCGCTCAACAAGGCGGGCGTGGGCTTTGCCACCGACTCCGCCGACGTCGACTCCCACCGCGAGGAGATCGCCGAGCACGTGCTGGCCACCGAGGCGGGCCTGGCTGGCGGCAGCGCCGCGGGCGCCACGCCTGAGGACATCTTCCAGGGCGACCACTCGAAGGGAACGCACTCCGTCGCCGTCGAAGGGCTCCTGGGCCTCATCCCGATCCTCGTCGTCGTGGCCGTCAACTTCTCTTTCGTCTACGGCTTCTCCAAGTGGCTCGACTTCAGCTACCTCGCCGATGAGAAGTACGGCGCCACGAGCATCAAGGCTCTGCTGGGAACGTGGTCGGTGACGCTCGCGCTCATCGTCGCGATCATCGTCATCATCCTCATGCACCCGAAGGACATCAAAAAGCATCTAGGCGAGCTGTCCGAAGGCGCCAAGACCGGCATCCTGCCGGCCTTCACCACGGCCTCCGAGGTCGGCTACGGCGCGGTCATCGCCTCGCTCGCGGTGTTCTCCGTGCTGCGCGACGGCGTGTTCGGGGTCTCCGACAATCCGCTCATCGTGGGTGTGGTCTCCACCGGCGTCATCTCCGGCATCACCGGCTCCTCGTCGGGTGGCCTGTCGATTACGATGCAGGCCTTTGGCGACCAGCTCGCCCAGATGGCGCAGGACAGCGGCATGAACGTCGAGCTGCTCCACCGCGTGATCGCCATGGCGTCGGTAAGCTTCGACTCGCTGCCGCACAACGGCGCGGTGCTGACGATGCTGCTGGTCTGCGGCATGACCCACCGCCAGTCCTACAAGGACGTCGCGGTGCTGACCATCGTGGTGCCGCTGGTGGCGCTGGCAATCATGCTGGCCGTGCACGGCGTGATCCCGGGGCTGGTCTAGGACCGCACAAGGGGAAGGGGCAGCACCCAGGTGCTGCCCCTTCGCCTGTTTTATAGCTCCGCGATCGCCTCCAGCGGCCTCGTCTTCGCCGCGCTTCGCGCTGGCCACAGCGCCGCGATGAGGCCCACCACGCCAGCCGCGAGCACCGTGAGCCCCACCTGCAGCCAGGGCACGGTCACGTGGCCCAAGCCGGTGTCCGCGAGCGTCTTGATAAACGCCCAACCCATGCCGAGCCCGATGAGCGAGCCCAGCACCGCGCCGTAGAGCGCGATGACGATCGCTTCCAGGTGGATCATGCGGGTGATCTGCCCGCGCTGGAAGCCCACCGCGCGCAGCATGCCGATCTCGGCGCGGCGCTCGGACACCGACAGCGCGAGCGTGTTGATGATGCCCAGGATCGCGATGATCACGGCCAGCGCCAGGAGGGCGTAGAGCACGTTGAGGATCGTGGAGATCTGCTTACCGATCTGGCCCTTTAAATCCTCACGATCGAGAACCTGAACGACGAGGTCGTCCGCGACGGCATCCTCCAGCGCGCTGCGCATCGCCGGGCTCCTGTCACCGTTGGTGTACACCATGAGGTTCAAGAGCTGAAGGTCGTTCTCGCTGACCAGCTCGAGCGCGGACTGCTTGGACAACACGTACGGGCCGATCGTCTGGTTGTCCTCGTAGACGCCCACCACCGGGACATCGACGGAGCGCCCGGCGAAGTTCCACACGGGCACCGTGCTTCCCACCGGGTGATCGACGGCCTTGCTCTTGGAAAGCAGCACTCCCTCGCGCCCGGTGAGGTCGTCGCTGCCGTCGGGCAGGGACACGTTGACGGCCTCGCTCACCCTGCCGTCGATCACGCCGCCCATATCGGTCATGGGCGAGCTCGGATCAGGCGGGGTGAGCACCGACACCGGGGCCAGGAGCAGCGAGACCGTGTGGTCGACGCCCTCGACCTCGCCGATCCGCTCCGGCACGTCCTGCGGCAGCGACATCCCCATGTCCTGCGGGGCGGTGACCATGTAGTCCGCGGTAAACGTCTTGTCCACCAACTCGTTGACCTGGTCGCGCATGCTGGCGCCCATCATGCCGATCGAGGCGACCAGCATGAGCCCCAGCATGAGCGCGAACGAGGTCGCTGCGGTCCGTCGCGGGTTGCGGCGCGAGTTGGTCGCTGCGAGCTTGCCGACGGCGCCAAACGGCCAGCCGACCACCCGGCCGATGGAGCCGACGAACGGGATCGACATCGCAGGTCCCGCGAACCACACGCCGAGTACCACAGCGAGCGCGCCCACGCCCACGGTGATCGCCCGCTCCTTCGAGGTACCGATGTCCGCGTTGAGCGCGGCGACGGCCGCCGCCACCACGCCCGCCCCGATGAGCACGAGGCCGACGATCGTGCGGACGACCAGCGAGTTGCTGCTCGAGGAATCGCCCGAGCGCATCGCCTGGACCGGATGGATCCGGGCGGCGCGGCGCGCCGGGGCCCAGGCGGCGAAGAGGGTGACCACCACGCCGACCACGAGCGGGAGGACGATGGCGGTGGTGTTGACCGCGAGCCCGGCGTCGGGAAGCCCCACGCCCTGGGCGTTCATTACCGCGATGATGCCGCGCGAGAGCCCGATGCCCGCGAAGATGCCGAGCACCGACCCGATGGCGCCTACCACCGCCGCCTCGGCGAGAACCGAGCCGGTGATCTGCCCGCGGGAGGCGCCGATGCCGCGCAGCAGCGCGAACTCGCGCAGGCGCTGCGCGATGATCATGGAGAAGGTGTTGGAGATGATGAACGAGCCCACTAGCAGCGAGATCGCGCCGAAGGCCCACAGGAAGTAGTTGAGGAAGGCGAGCTGGTCCTTGATGGCCTTGGTCTCGTCGTTGGCCTTCTCGGTGCCGGTCTGCAGCGTCCAGCCGGGGTGCTCCTTGGCTAGGGCGTCGCGCACCTCGCCCGCCGTTGCGTGGTCCTTGAGCCCGATGGAGGCGCTGGCCACGGTGCCGTCGGGGGCGAACTTCTCAAGGTACTGCTCCTCCGGGATGACGAGCCCGGCGAAGCCGCCGACGGCCATGTCGGTGTCGTAGATGCCGGAGAGGGCGAAGGTCTCCCGGCCGCGGGCGGTGATCATGGTGACCTGGTCGCCGACCTTGATAGTGCCCTGCTCGGCGGCGGTGCGGTTGAGCGCCGCCTGGCCGCGGGTCAGCGGCCATTGGCCGTCGACAAGCTGGGCGATGTCGCCGATCGACTTGCCGTCGGGTGCCTGCGCCATGGCCTGCGAGGGGGCGCCGCCGGTCTGGATCGGCTTGCCGTCGGGGCCCGCGATGACGGCGGAGCTGTTGCCCGCGCTGAGCTCGACGGCGTCGACGCGCGGGTCGGCGCGCAGGGCGTCGATGTCGCTCATGGGGATGCGCTCGTCCGAGGTGGCGACGACGTCGATCTGGGAGTAGCTGGAGCTGACGATGTCGGTGAAGCTCTTCTCGATGCTCGCCGTCAGCATGGACGAGCCCGCGATGAACGCGGTGCCCAGAACGACCGAGAGCACCGTGAGGAAGAGCCGGAGCTTGTGCGCCGCGAGGTTGCGCCAAATAAGCTTTCTCATGGCGGCCTACGCCCCTTCCATCTGCGACATCATGTGCAGGATGTCGTCGGCGGTCGGATCGATGAGCTCGCCAGCCAGGCGCCCGTCGGCGAGGAAGATGACGCGGTCGGCGTAGCTGGCCGCCGTCGCGTCGTGGGTGACGATGACCACCGTTTGCCCCAGGTCATCGACCGCTGAGCGCAGGATGTTGAGCACCTCGCGCGAGGAATTCGAGTCGAGATTGCCGGTGGGCTCGTCGCCGAAGATCAGCTCCGGCCTGCTAATGAGCGCCCGCGCGATCGCCACGCGCTGCTGCTGGCCGCCCGACAGCTCCGCCGGGCGGTGGTCGAGCCGGTCGGTGAGGCCCAGACGGGTGGTCACTTCCTTTAGCCATTGCTTATCGACGGCCTTGCCCGCGATGTCAAGGGGAAGGGTGATGTTCTCGGCCGCGGTGAGCGTGGGCACGAGGTTGAAGTACTGGAACACGAAGCCCAGCCTGTCCCGGCGCAGCCTCGTCAGCTCCTTGTCCCTCAAGGAGGCGAGGTCCGTCTCGCCGATGAGCGCCTTGCCCGAGGTCATGCCGTCGAGGCCCGCCATGCAGTGCATGAGCGTGGACTTGCCGGAGCCCGACGGGCCCATGATGGCGGTGAACTTTCCCTTCTCGAACTCCACCGAGACGTGATCGAGGGCCTGGACGAGGGTGTCGCCG
This sequence comes from Corynebacterium vitaeruminis DSM 20294, assembly GCF_000550805.1. Lineage (NCBI taxonomy): Bacteria > Bacillati > Actinomycetota > Actinomycetes > Mycobacteriales > Corynebacteriaceae > Corynebacterium > Corynebacterium vitaeruminis. The sequence continues at coordinate 75,984 of NZ_CP004353.1, forward strand.
CTGCCGTAGCTTTTGACGAGGTCGACGGCGCATGCTGCGGAGGTCATGCTGGTGCTCCTTTTCGAGCTCTTAGAGGTGGGAGGGGATTCCACTTCCATTGTTGGCCTGATCGCGGGGAGGCAAAAGCTTTGCTGGGAAAATTAGGTGAAATTTCAGGGTGGACACTGACCACGAGTGGGTGCCTCGGGGTCCGCCCTGAGGCGGGAACCGTAGGCGTCGAAAAGCAGGAGCTAGGAAACTGCTTGTTGCATCGTTAGACTCTGAATCAATACTTTTCGTTCCCCACAAAGGAGACCTTCGCCGTGAGCACCACCGACGCCCCCAACCTCAACACCCCCGAGTGGTACAACCCGGAGCGCGAGAACCTGACCTGGGAGACGTTCGGCGAGGCGAGCCGCAACCTGTCGCAGCAAATCATCGACTCCGGCTGGATGCCCGACCTCATCATCGGCGTGGCGCGCGGCGGCCTTATCCCGGCCGGCGCGATCGGTTACGCGATCGGCGTGAAGGCGATGGGCTCGATCAACGTGGAGTTCTACACCGCCGTCGGCGAGACCCTCCCGGAGCCGGAGCTGCTGCCGCCGTACCTCGACGCCTCGGATCTGGACGGCAAGCGGGTGCTGGTCGTGGACGACGTCGCCGACTCCGGCAAGACCCTTGACCTCGTGTGCCGGATCCTGGAGCACGAGGAGCTCGATCCCACCAAGCCGAAGCTCAACGTCGATGTGCGCTCGGCGGTCATCTACACCAAGCCGGTGACTATCTTTAAGCCGGACTTCGTGTGGCGCGAGACCGACAAGTGGATCAACTTCTGCTGGTCGGTGCTGCCGGTGATCACGACCGATGGCAGCCACGTCGACGGGCATTAGGCCGCTGTTTTTTTTGGGGGGTTGGTCGAACTCGCTTGGTTGGATTCGCATGGTCGAACTCAGTCGGTCGAATTCACGGCAAACAATACCCCAGGGGGGTATCAAAAATCCGTGAGCTCGACCCATTGAGTTCGACCGAACGCCAAAAGGTCGACTTCACTCGTAAGACTTCAGTCCCAAAAATACCCCCACAGGGTATCAATTTCGCGTGAAGTCTTCTGACTGAAGTCGACCCAACCTCACAAGGGGCTCAGCCCACCTGACCCATGAGCTCCTCGAACTGCTTCGGGGCCGTCAAGCGAAGCGTCGGCACGCCCTGCTTAAGGGACTCCATCTCGAGCGCGTGCTCGTGGCGGTCGCGGAAGGTGCGAAACCACCAGCGAAACAGCGAGTCGGACCCAAACGCGCCGCGCAGTGACTCCTTGTTGCCGTTGCAGCAGGTGTCCTTGGTGATCATGCGCGAGATGGTGCGGCGGGTGAGCCGGCGAAGGGTTACGCGCGGGGAGTAGTCGAGGTAGATGGCCACGTCGGCCTGCGCGAGCACGTCATCGGCGACGCAGCGGTCGACGGCGGCCATGACCCAGCGCGGGTCGCGCACCGCCTCGCGCGCGAGCTGCCGGACGCGTTCCTCGCTGCGCTGCGTCCACGGTGACTTCTCGGCGGGCGCCCAGCGCAGGTCGTCGAAGTCGATGGCCACCGTGCCGTCGCCGAGCGCCTGCGCGAGCCTGCGCGCCGCGGTGGTCTTGCCCGCGCCCGAGGTGCCCAAAACGACGACGCGCGTGGCGCCTGCGACGTCGGCGAAAGTCGCTGCTGGCATGACTTGCTCCTAAAGGTGGTTGAGGGACCAACTGGATACTTTAGGCCTAGGGGCAATTGCTTGTCGACGCCAAGGTGGGCTAAGCCTTCAGGCTGCGAATGAAGTTCTTGCGGACCCACGCGAGCTCGTCGGAAAAGTCCACCGGGACGTTGTCGGGCAGGGGCCGGATGGACATGAGCAGGCCGATAAGGAGCCGGGTCGCGGTGACGTCCTCGCGTATGACCCCAGCGTCGCGCGCGATGGCGACCGCCCGTTCGATTTCTCTCACGGTGCGCTGCCGGTCGTCCCAGATTTCCTGGGGGATGCCCTCCCGCCGCACCAGGGTGAGGATGGGGACGAGTGCGCCGAGTTGCAGCTCGGCCAGCTTCTCGACAAACTCGTCGAACTGCTCCGCCGAGGAAACGCTCGCCGCGAGGGTCCTGACCTTGGCGAAGGTGTTAGTTCCGATCGCGAAGATGAGCGCGTCGCGGTCGGGGAAGTGCCTGTAGAGGGTCCCCATGCCCACGCCCGCCTCTTTGGCGATGGATCGCATCGATACCGCATCGCCGTGCTGAACGAAGAGCCGGGCGGCCGTGTCGATGAGGAGTGCTCGGTTGGCCTGTGCGTCGGATCTCATGGCTTTGATCGTTGCACAACTTGCGCGAATTGTAAAAGGAGCGCTATAGTCCGTTTAAACGGAACGAACCGTTCCCCTTGTTGAAAGGACCAGACATGGCCAGCGAAACCACGGTCGTCGAGCAGCAGCTCGCCGACACCGCCAACGACCACCACACCCTCAAGTTCATCGGCGCGCTCGTGGGCGTGCCCATCGTTTTGCTCCTCATGCTCATGGCGTTCCTCGTGCCCTCCCTGCACTCCGGCGCAAAGGACCTGCCGCTTGCGGTCAGCGGCCCCGACGCCGCGGTGCAGCAGGTCGTCGGCGGGCTCGAGCAGAAGCAGCCGGGCGCCTTCGACGTGACCACCTACGCCACGGCCCAGGAGGCCAGCGACTCCGTGCACAACCGCGACACCATCGGTGCGATCGCCATCGAGGCCGACGGCGTGCACATCGTCACCGCCTCCGGGGCTGGCACCCCCTACGCCACCCTGCTCAAGCAGATCGGCGCCGGGCTGCAGTCCACCGGCCAGAACGTGGTGTACGAGGAGGTTGCCCCGCTGACCGAGAAGGACCCGACCGGATCCTCGATCGCCACGCTCGGCCTCCCGCTCATCTTCGGCGGTAACGTCTCCGCCATCCTGCTCATCACGATGTTCAAGAAGCACCCGCTGCTGCGCATCTTCGGCGGCCTCGCCATCGCGCTCATCGGCGGCTACGCCGTCACCGCCGCGATGCAGTACGGCTTCGACGTGCTGAGCGGCAACTTCTGGCTCACCGGGCTCATGCTGTCGCTGGGTATTGCCGCCATCTCCATGACCCTGCAGGGCCTCTATAACCTCGCGGGAATGGCGGGTGTCGGCGTCGCCGCGGTCATCCTGCTGTTCTTCTCCAACCCACTGTCAGGCCTGGCCACGGGTGCCGCGTGGCTGCCGAAGCCGTGGGGGCTCATCGGCCAGCTCATGCCGATCGGCGCGGCTGGCACCGCGATCCGCTCCTCGGCCTTCTTCGACGGTGAGGGCATGACCTTCTCAATCTGGGTGCTCGTCATCTGGACGGTCATCGGGCTGTGCCTGGCCGCCTTCTTCGGGAAGCGCCAGAAGCGGGCTGCGTCTGCCTAGAAAACAGCCCGTGGCACAATAGTCCGCATGGGCAAGATCTTCTTCGGCAACGATTACAACCGCACCGGCCACCCGGCCGTCATCGAGGCGATCGCCCGCACCCAGGGCGACGCCTTTGGCGGTTACGGAATCGATACGATCTCGGAGAAGGCGTCCGCGAAGATCCTAGAAGCGTGTGGCGCGCCCGAGGGTGCGGTCTACTTCATGGTGGGCGGCACACCCGCGAACGTCACCGTCATCGACGCGCTCCTGCGACCGTGGGAGGGCGTCATCAGCCCTGCGAGCGGGCATATCAACGTCCACGAGACCGGCGCCCCCGAGCACACTGGCCACAAGGTCCTCCCCGCCGCCAGCGGGGACGGGAAGATCACCGCCGCGCAGATCGAGGCGATTGTCGACGAGTACGAGAACTCCGGCACCCTCGAGCACATGGTCACCCCGCGGATGGTGTACATCTCCCAGCCCACCGAGTACGGCACCCGCTACGACCTCGCGGAGCTCGAGGCCATCGCCGCCATCTGCCGCACCCGGGGCCTGTACCTCTTCATCGACGGCGCGCGCCTAGGCTACGCGCTCGGCTCCGAGGGCAACGACGTCTTCCTGCCCGACCTCGCGCGCCTCGCGGACGCGTTCTCGATCGGCGGCACCAAGTGCGGTGCCCTGTTCGGCGAGGCCGTCGTCTTCCCCGACAAGACGCTTGCGCCGCACTTCCGCAGCAGCATCAAGCAGAACCTCGGCATGCTCGCCAAGGGTTGGCTGATCAGCGCGCAGTTCGACGCGCTGTTCACCGACGACCTCTACCTGCGGATCACCGCGAAGGCCAGCCAGCAGGCGCTCCGCATCGCCCGCGCCGCGGAGGCAGCAGGCATCGCGCGCTACATCGACAGCCCCACCAACCAGCAGTTCCTGGTGCTCACCAGGAAGCAGCACGAAAGGCTCGCCGAGCGCTTCGTCGTCCAGTTCATCGAGGCTGGCCCCGGCGGCACCGACGTGGTCCGGGTCTGCACGTCATGGTCGACCGAAGACGCCGACGTTGCAGCGCTTATCGACGCCCTGCGGGTGCTCTAAGTGCACGCGGTGCGCGGCGTAGCCGTCGACAAGCAAGGGCGATGTAGCCACTACAACTCGCAGCGGGACGTGGTGGCCAACAGGTGCGCGACCTGCGGGACGTGGTGGGCCTGCTACCGCTGCCACGACGAGCTAGCCGACCACCCGTTCGGGCGCATGCCGCTGGGGGAGCTGGCCGCGATGTGTGGTGTGTGCGGGCACGAGATGACCTACGCGCAGTACTCGGCGCGGCCGCAGTGCCCTGGGTGCGGGCACCCGTTCAACCCCGGCTGCTCGCTGCACGCGCACCTGTATTTCGAGGTGGACTAGGCGGAACTTGCCTGCTTCGAGCGTGCGTGTTTGCCCGTGCCGTTTGGCGAAAAGCAGGCGTAGGCTCGAGACATGAAGGTATTAGAGGACCTCGCGACCCGCCCGCGATTCCAGCTTGATCAGCTACCGACGCTCGATCTCACCACCGCCAACGCACACCCTGGCGGCCACCCCAACTCCATCGTTTGGCTGCTGTGGCACACCGGTCGCGAGCTAGACATTCAGCTCTCCCACTTGAGCGGCGCGCCCGAGGTGTGGCGCGATTACGCTGCGCGAGTCGGGCTCGGCGACGAGATGGGATACGGTCACACCGACGCCCAGGCGCACGCCGTCGCGGTCGACTCGCTGGAGCGCCTCGACGCCCTACGCGAATACGTCGCAGCCACGCTCGCGGCCACCGAGTCGTACGTTGCTTCGCTTTCCGACGCTTCGCTGGACGACGTCGTCGACACCAACTGGACCCCCGCCGTGACCCGCGGCGTCCGGCTGGTGTCCATCATCGACGACGCGATCCAGCACCTCGCGCAGTGCCACTACATCGTGGGGATGGCGAGTAAGTAGGCGCGCTGTACCTTTCGCCGCGCATCTGTGGGTTGCGCGCCCACAAACGCCCAGGTGGTTAGATGTGCTACCTCGCAGATGCGCGGAATCGGGGTGTGATCAGGAAAACTCGGCCGCGCAGATCTTCAGGATGCCTTGGCACGCGGATTCGGCGATTAGTTTTCCCTTCTGCGCCGAGGAATGCGCGGCATTGGCCAGAGACCCCTCGGCGGGAATATCTGATTTCCTATTCGGAACCCGTATGTATGCAGGGGGCGTGAAGGGGGCGATTTCAGGGATGCGATCTTCGCGGACAGCGTCTGGTGCAAGATACATCATGAGCGAGGTTTCGGTCACTGCGCCGTGTTCCAGTGCCCAGCCGGGAAAGACGTCTTCGGAAAACACCTCGTCGATGAGAGCTGGTTCGAGTGGATCCCACCAATTGGTCTGGATGATCGTCGCGGAATGATTGAACTTTTCATCGACAAGGATCATTGCTTCTTGAATGGGGAATTGATTCTCGAAGTGGGAATTCACGATGAGAACCTTGGTGAAGCCATCAGCAATGATCTCACCCAAAATGTCCTTGATTAGGTCCATCACTGTCACCGCGGTGAGGTCGACTGTCCCAGGGAACAGCGGACCACCACCGCTAAATGGATTGGAACGATAGCCGTAAGCGACGGGCGGAAACACTACCGCATCGATTTCTTCCGCAACAGCCTGAGCGATGCCCACGCCGATGATGGTGTCAGTCCCCAGCGGCAAGTGCGGACCATGCTGCTCTAAGGATCCGACGGGGAGGATAGCGACCTTCTCAATCGAATCCCGGAGTTCCTCCCAGGTCATTTCGTGTGCGTTGTGAGCGGCCAAGGCTTAGTCCCTTTCATCTGCGAGTTCGTTGGTCTTGGCTGCAAAGGCCACGGCAATTCCGGTCACCACTGCGGCGGCGGCGAGGTAGTAGGCAGGTGCGAGTACCGAGCCCGTAGCACCGATAAGCCACGTAGCGATCATTGGTGCGGTGCCGCCGAAAATCGCGTTCGCGCAGTTGAAGGTCAGCGCAAATCCAGTGAGTCGCGTGCTGGTGGGGAACTGTTCGGACAGGAAAGAAGGAAGCACTCCATCATTGAGCGCGAGGATGCCGCCTAGGCACACCTGCACCGTGACGATCACGAGGAATCCGGAGGTGTCCAAGAGAATAAAGGCCGGAACAATCCCAATGAGCATGGCGGCGGCGGCCGCGAGCATCGTGGTTCGACGTCCGAGCCGGTCCGACAAGTGGCCAGTCATGAGGGAATACATGACGTAAAACGCCGAGGCGATCGAGGAGGAGATGAAGGCCGAGGTGGAGTTCATGCCCAGTTCTTCTGAGAGATAGGTGGGCAGGTACGTCAAAATAACGTAGAAGCCGATTGCATTGAGGACTGCACCTGCAAATGCAACGACGAGTGCCCGTGGGTAACGAAATACCTCAACGATTGGTGCCTTCTTGGGCGTCTCCGACGCGGAAAACTGTGCTGATTCACTTGCGCTACGTCGAATCATGAGACCGTAAATTCCCAGGGGCGCGGCGAGAAGGAATGGTACCCTCCAACCCCAGCTGTGCAGCGCGCTGTCATCAAGCAACCCGGTGAGCATGGCGGCAATGAGCGAACCTAGCAACAGTCCCGACGCGGTCGCGGAAGGCACAACCGCTCCGAACAAACCCCGCTTCCCCGTTGGTGCTACCTCGGCCAAGTGCGTTGAGGCCCCAGCGTATTCGCCCGCAGCCGAGAAACCTTGCACCATACGGCAGGCTAGGAGAAGGAGTGGAGCCGCCGCCCCAATGGTCGCGTGACCGGGGAGCAAACCGATGCAAAATGTTGCGCCACTCATGAGAACGATGGAGGTGGAAAGCGTACGAATCCGTCCGAATCGGTCACCGATGTGACCCCAGACTACGGCCCCGATCGGGCGCACGAGAAAGGAGAGTGCGAACAGGCCAAACGTGAAAATGAGTGCAGTTCGACCCGCTAGATTCGGGAAGAAAACTGAGGCGACGACAGCAGACATGTAAACGTAGGCTGCGTAGTCGAACCACTCAATGAACGTACCGATGAAACTCGCCTTCACGGCCGAGCGCAATTCGTGCTTAGTTTGCTGCGGAGAATCGGGAGCGAAAGTTGGCAGCACTGGTGCTTGTGCAGCGGGGGCTTTGTGGATGATCGCCATGATGAACCACCTCTTGGATCGAAAGAACGTTAAGAAATCAGGAGCAGCGCATGCTTCATGATTGGAGATTAACTACCGAGTTTTCCCTCGGTCAATTTCTATAGTTTGATAGAGACTGCAGGTAGATGAATAAAAATAGCCTCTTCCGATAGCTCGATAGGTATTTTCCCGAGCGTGTGCTACGTTTTTTCTGTCGCGCTATAGATAAAAAGCGCGCAACGCTTTAATAGGCTGAAATACCCCCTAAAAGGGGTGATGATTAGGAGTGTCATGCTGATTCGAAATGCCACCATTCGCGGTGAAGAGAAGCTTGTGGACATCTTGGTGGATGAGGGGCGCATCGCGTGGGTTCATTCCTCTGACCCTGAGTTCATCGAATCATCTGAGTTTGGCGAGGTCTACGACGCGGAGGGTAGGTACGTAGCGCCGCAGCTTGTGGAGTCTCATATCCATCTTGATTACGCGAACACCGCCGGGGTTCCTCGTGACAATGCGTCAGGAACGCTGTTCGAGGCCATTGAAATCTGGCGTGAGCGGAAAGAACAGGGTCTCAATAGTCCAGAGGAAATCAAGTCCAAGGCAGTCGCGGCTGCGCGAAGCGCTGTCAGCCATGGAGTCGGCTTTATTCGTACCCATGTCGATGTAACTGATCCCGAACTTGTGGCACTGGGGGCCTTGCTTGAGGTTAAGAAGGAAATCGCTCCGTGGTGTGAGATCCAGATAGTCGCCTTTCCTCAGAATGGCATGTACGCCTATCCTGATGGATCGACGTTGGTCGAAAAGGCGCTCCAAGAGGGGGCTGATGTCGTGGGTGCCATTCCGCACCTCGAGCCGACTCGCGAGGACGGGGTTCGCTCGGTCAAGCATGCGTTCGATCTCGCGGAGAAGTACGGCGTTCGAGTAGACATCCACTGCGACGAGATCGACGATGAACAATCCCGATTCGTTGAAGTAATGGCTGCTGAAACGAGCGCTCGCACTATGTTCGGACTTGCGAACGTCAGCCACGCCGTGGCAATGAGTTATTACACGTCTGGGTTCATGGCGCGCTTGTTGCCCAAGATGAATGCGGCCGAACTGAATTTCTCCATCTGCCCCAACGAAAACCTGCATCTTCAAGGGCGGGGACTCTCGTATCCCGTTCCGCGTGGGGTGGCCCCAGTGAAACAGCTTGTTGATTTCGGACTTAATGTGGCCTTTTGCCAAGACTCGATTTCCGATCCTTGGTACCCCATGGGCAACGGCGACCTTGTGCGCATTGTTGACACTGGTCTGCATGTCGGGCACATGCTCACCCCAGCCTATTTCGACCGATGCCTAGACTTCGTCACCACAAACCCGGCCAAGACACTCGGGATCGACGACTACGGCCTTGGCGTCGGTAAGCGAGCAAACCTCGTGGTCTTTGATGCTGGAAGCGAAAGGGAAATACTACAGCAGTCCGCGCCGGTGCTTTTGTCGGTGCACGATGGCAAGAAGGTGTTCGAGCGTCCGAGCGCCCAAGCCAGCTGGAGCATCTAATTGTGGGTTCGATGAGGGGCAGCCGTCGTGCCTTTCGCTGCGCATCAGGGGGTGTGAGCCCGCAAACGCCCAGGTGGTCAGATGTGCTACCCCGCAGGCGCGCGGATTTTGGGGCAAGCCTGGCACGCGCGCCTAGCGCGCCATCGCGTTGAGGCGCGCCACGGCCTGGGGAAGCGCGGCGGCGATCTTCGACGCCGTGGCCACCCCGTAGCCCTCGGGCGTCTCCGCCGCGATGGCGGCGGCGTGGATGTGCAGCGAGTTGGCGTGCAGGATCTCCATGATCGCCAGCTCGGCGTCCCCAGGCGTGAGCGTGTCCGCGCCGTCGAGGAAGAACTGCTGGGCCAGCACCGCGCCGAGGACCCCCGCCAGCACGTCGCCGGAGCCGGGGGTCGCTGAGAAGGAGTGGCCCGCGTCGACGCCGTAGACCGGGAAGCCGGGGCCGGTGACGTGGGTGATGCGGCCCTTGAGCATGACAAAGCAGTCGAGGGCGTCGGCGAGCTCGCGCAGGAGGGTGCCGCGGCCGCGGGTGGGATCGAGGCTGCCCACCATGGCGTCGTAAAGCGAGGAAAACTCGCCGAAGTGGGGCGTGAGCACGGCAAACGGGTGCTCGCGCACGAGCTTTTGCACGCCGGTGTCGCCCGCGATGATGCGCAGCGCGTCGGCGTCGATGACGACGGGCTCGCGGCGGCTGAGCACGTTGATCAGCTCGAGCTTGGCGTGCTCGTCGGTGCCGCGGCCGGGCCCGATGACCCACGTCTGCGTGCGGCGGGCTTGATCGACGCTGTCGAAGCGCACGGCCTCGGGGAAGTGGTGGACGATCTCCGGCTGGCCGACGACCTGCACCATCGCCGGCGACGCCCCCACCGCGCCCGCCGTGGCGAGGATGCCCGCGCCGACGTACCGCGCGCTACCTGCGCAGATAGTCGCGACGCCGCCGGTGTATTTGTTCGAGTGGATCCCCGGCGTGGGGTCGACGATCGGGCCAGTGCAGCCCACCGGCTTCGGCGCGGTGACAAGCCCCTCGTCGCCGTCGAGCACCGGCGCGGTCGGCCACTGGTACGGCGAGCGCACGCTCGGCTCGTAGGCGATGTGCGCGACCGGCGCGCCTGCCTCCTCCAGCGCGATCGAAAACGGCACCGGCCCGTCGGGTAGCTGGAGGTCGCAGACGACCACCTGCCCGCACTCTGGCGCGAAGGCGTGCCCCGCGCGCGCCCAGCCGAAAGTCACCGTCACCTGCGCACTTACGCTTTCCGACGCAGGCGTACCGCTTTCCGCGTCAATCCCGGTGGGCATGTCCACGGACAGGATGGGGCGGCGGCGCAGCGCGGCGGCGGCGAGAACGTCCTGGGTGAACTTATCGATGGGACGGGCCGAGGCCAGCCCCGCGATGGCGTCGACGATGACGTTGTAGTGCTGCGCGCTATCGACGTCGAAGTCGGCTGCCTGCCAGATCGTCGCCCCGGACTCCTCGGCGGCCGCGCGGGCGGGCTCGTGGCAGGCGGTGGTCACCAGCACGGCGTCGGCCTCGTAGCCCCAGTCGCGCAGGAAGGCGGCGGCGTAGAGCCCGTCGCCGCCGTTGCCGCCGGGGCCCGCGAGCACGAGCAGCCGCTTGCGGCCGTGGGCGTCGAGCATCACCTTGGCGGTGGTGGCGACCCCGCGGGCGGCGAGCCGCATGAGCTCGTCCTCGTGGCATTGGTGCTGCATAAGGGCCGCTTCGGCGGCGCGGACGGTGGCGACGGAGTAGGCAGGGCGCATGCTCTTAGCCTAGTCCGGGGATCGCCTAGGCGACGGAGTGCTCGATGTCCTTGCGGCTCGGCGCGAGCACCGGCGCGCTCGTGGTCGTGACGGTCACGACGGAAGCAGCGGCGTCGGTGGAGGTCTCGACGGCCTCCGCCTGCGGGACGGTGACGGCGAGAGTGGCGGCGAAGATCATGGTCGCAACGCCTGCGTTGCGGGTGCGTGCGGAGAAACGGTGCGTGCTGAACATGCTTCTAACTATGCGGCCGCCTGCTGGCACCGCCGTGGGAGAAGCCTGTGACGGCGGCGCAAGTTCCGTATTAATAGAGGAAGCGTTCGATGACGGCCTCGTAACCCGCGACGGTGAGCTTCAGGTCCTCCAGGTAGAGGTACTCGTCGTGGGAGTGGAGCTGGCCGTGGGCGTGGCCCAGGGTGCGCTCGCGGGCGTGAACCGCGAAGCCGTAGCCCACCCCGCCGAGGCGGCGGGCGAAGCGCAGGTCGGAGCCGCCAGGGGCGATCATCGGCACGACGTCGGCGTCGGGGAAGAAGTCGCGCAGGGTGTCGGAAAGCGCCTGGTAGAGCGGGTGGTTGGTGGGAGAGAGCGTGGCCTCCTCGCAGATGAGCGGCTCGATCTCCACCTCGGGGGCGAGGTCGCCGAGCGCCTGGGTGAGCAGGCGATCGACGTAGGCGTCGTCCTGGCCGGGCAGGGTGCGGATGTCCATCTCCAGCCACGCGTGGCTGGGCAGCACGTTGATCGCCTGGCCAGCCCTTAAGACCGTCTGGGAGATCGTGAGATGGCTGACCGCGTCGGCAAACGCGGCGAGCTCGCCCAGGGGGGCGGGGTCGCCGCCGTCGATAAGCGATGCCTGCGTTACCGGGTCGAAGCGGAACGCCTTGACAAACCCGCCCCAGATGTCGCTGTGGCTGACCTCCGGGGTGATGCCTGCGATGCGGCGCGCGACCTCGGCGATCTTCACGATCGCGGAGTCCTTGGCGTAGGGAGCGGAGCCGTGGCCGGCGTCCCCGTGGACGTGCAGGCGGCGCTGCGCGGCACCCTTCTCGCCGACGTAGACGATGACGGAGTCGGAGCCGTCCGCGCCGGGGATGTGCGAGCCGCCGGTCTCGGACAGGCAGTTCTTCCAGCTGAACGCGTCGCTGTGGTTCTCGGATAGCCACTTGGCGCCGAGCGTGCCGCGGGACTCCTCGTCGGCCACGCCCACGAAGTACAGGGTGCCCTTGTTGCCGCCGCGGCGGGCGACCTCGCGGGTGACGGCGGCCATCGTCGCGGTGATGAACAGCATGTCGACGGCGCCGCGGCCGTAGAGCTTGCCGTCCGCGACTACGGCGTCGAAGGCGGGCTTGGTCCACTTGGACTCGTCTACTGGGACGACGTCGGTGTGACCGAGCAGGGTGAGTGGCTCCGCGCCCTCGTCGGTGCCGGGGACGGTGACGATGATGCTCGTGCGCCCGGGTTCGGGCTCGAGCCGCTGGATCGAGACGCGCCCGGCGGGCAGCCCGCCGAAGAAGCGCTCGAGCGTGTCCGCGTTGCGGACCTCCTGGCCGGAGCCCGGGGTGAAGTCGTTCACGCAGGCGTTGGAGATGAGCTCCTTGAGAAGGGTGAGGGTGTCGTCGTACAGCGTCATGAGACCCACTCTAGGTGCGTTGGGGGTAAAAGAGGGGGGCATAAATTCGTGTAATTACTAAACGTCGTTCAATTTTGGGGATAGGATTTTTGAACGGTGATCAATTAGACGGGTCGCCGTAGCGCACAACCCCGTAGCGCACAGCCTAAGGTTTTCGAGGAGACAGTACATGAGCGACATTCTGGATCGCGCCCGCGTCAAGGTTCTGGAGCAGGGCATCGGCCTGGACAAGGACGAGGTTCTGGAGGTCCTGACCCTGGATGACGACCAGATCCCGGCCCTGCTCGAGCTGGCCCACGAGGTCCGCCTCAAGTGGTGCGGCGAGGAGGTCGAGGTCGAGGGCATCATCTCTCTCAAGACCGGCGGCTGCCCCGAGGACTGCCACTTCTGCTCCCAGTCCGGCCTGTTCGAGTCCCCGGTTCGCTCCGCGTGGCTTGACATCGCGGGCCTCGTCGAGGCCGCGAAGCAGACCCAGAAGTCCGGCGCGACCGAGTTCTGCATCGTCGCTGCGGTCAAGGGTCCGGACGAGCGCCTCATGAGCCAGCTGGAGGAGGCCGTCGCCGCCATCAAGAGCGAGGTCGACATCGAGGTCGCGGCCTCCATCGGCATCCTCACCCAGGAGCAGGTCGACCGCCTCAAGGCCGCGGGCGTGCACCGCTACAACCACAACCTGGAGACCGCCCGCTCCTACTTCCCGAACGTCGTGACCACCCACTCCTGGGAGTCGCGCCGCGACACCCTGCGCATGGTCGGCGAGGCCGGCATGGAGGTCTGCTCCGGCGGCATCCTCGGCATGGGCGAGACCCTCGAGCAGCGCGCCGAGTTCGCCACCGACCTCGCGGCGCTCAACCCGACCGAGGTCCCGATGAACTTCCTCGACCCGCGCCCGGGCACCCCGTTCGCCGACCGCGAGGTCATGGAGACCTCCGACGCCCTGCGCGCCATCGGCGCCTTCCGCCTCGCCCTGCCGAAGACCATCCTGCGCTTCGCCGGCGGCCGCGAGCTCACCCTCGGTGACCTCGGCACTGAGCAGGGCCTGCTCGGCGGCATCAACGCCGTCATCGTGGGCAACTACCTGACCACCCTGGGCCGCCCGATGGAGCAGGACCTCGACATGCTTGGCAAGCTCCGCCTACCCATCAAGGCCCTGAACGCGAGCGTCTAATGAAGACCGACTCCCAAGAGCTGCTCACAGTCATCTTGGCTGGTGAGCCCCCGATCTACCACCCCAACACGGGGCAGGAGATCGCCTCGGGGGAAGAGATTAGGCTTTCCCCCTCCGCGCGCGCTGGCTTCGAGGCCCCCCGCTTCTGCCAGCTGTGTGGCCGCCGCATGGTGGTTCAGGTGCGCCCCGATGGCTGGGAGGCCACGTGCTCCCGGCACGGCACCGTGGACAGCGTGTACCTCGGCCGCAGGTAGTTTCTACCCATTGTTTCTGGTTCATTGGCATTGACCCGGCACCTCGTGTGCCGGGTTTTTGCTGCTTGTCGACGCCTACGGCCTCAAGACCGCAAACACTGACCGGCATAGCCAAGGGGGGTGTCACTTACCTTGCTCGGCCCCGAGCTGGTTGGCGAGTTTTTCCAACTCAAATTCTTTCAGCGCCGTCGGTCTCCTGCAGCCTCTTTTCTGCCGCTGGGGTGGCTTTCGCCTTCTCCTCATTCCGGAAAAGCTCCCTGGCTAGGGGTTTTGAGTGCAGCTGCCGAGCATCGAACCAAGTCACCTGCCAACTAGGCGGCGCTATTCTTCTCCATTAACACTTGACGGTACGACCGATCACGGGCCAAGCCCAGCGTGTCCAGAGTCGTCGCAAACGGAGAATTACGTTGCGTCTCAACCACGACAATCACGCCACCGATCAGCATCGGCGATGTCAACGATGACACGATGCATAAGCGCGTGGTACGCCCCTCCATTAGTGTCAGAGCCCATCAATAGCTAAATAATTATCCCGAAATCAAGCTCGAGATCTACAACAAGGGCCCCTATCGGCTCGTTATCTTTCAGCCACTCTTCCACAGTGGCACGCTGCACCGACCGAGAACTATCTTCAATCCCAAGGTCTTCCAACAACTCAGACAGATTCGTCGGAGGATCACTAGGCTTACGGATCGCCAATTCATCCCAAAAACGCTTGGCGTATTCCTTATTTTGTGCGTCCATAAAACATCTCCACGTGGATGATTGGAGTCTTTCGGCCTTGATCATCCACCCTTGTCGCAGCACCCAGAGGAATTAGGTGATCCTGTTGAGGAACCAGTCCAGGGGCGCCGTTTGCCGTCATCCACATCCCTAGGTTCTCCTTCTTCGCCTTAATTCTTGGTTGGGGACCAGCCCTACCCAGAGGTCGTAAACTCTTTCGCAGCCGTTTTCCGAGGTTCCCCAACTGGAACAGACTCACGTCGCATCGAGTGCGAGGTGAAAAATCACCTCAATCAAGGTTATCGCGGTTCTGTGGAAGACGAGCAGGGGGAACATGCACTTTTCTCCGACGCATCTGCCTTTTCACGGCTTCGCGTTGCGCCACGTGGTCGGATACTTCCGAATCCGCTCACGTGTGCCTCGCCAATAGCCCTCGCTTCGGCGCTTTCCGACGCCAAGGTGCTCACCGAAGATGCCCGGGGCGGTACTCACATAGGAGTTGCTGAGGGCCGTTTGCGAGCCGCGCTCTGGCGGCCTGTGCGACGGGGTGTGTACGCGGTCTGCCCCGTCGTCTGAAGGTCGCTGGCCGTAGGCGTCGATAAGCGTTAATCTGCTAGCGATATGGAAGATCCAGCCGTTTCCCTTGCCCACGCCTCCGCGCTGCGCTCGATCGCGCGCGTGGTAGAGGAGAAGGTCGCGCCCACCCCGCCGGAGGAGGCCCTGGAGCGCGTTACGGCGCAGCTGCGCGCGGGAGACGTGCTGGTCGTCACCGGTGCGGGCGTGTCCACCGACTCCGGGATCCCCGACTACCGCGGTCCGCGCGGGTCGCTGTCGAGGCACCGGCCGATGACGTACCAGGAGTTTCGCTACGACCCGGCGGCGCTGCACCGCTACTGGGCGCGCAGCTTCGTGGGCTGGCGGCACATGGACTCCGCGCGCCCTAACCGGGTGCACGAGCTGTTTGCCTTATGGGAGGGAAAGGGGCTGGTCAGCGGCGTGGTGACCCAAAACGTCGACGGCCTGCACCAGGCCGCGGGCTCGCGCAACGTGGTCGCCCTCCACGGCGACCTGTCCACCGTGGTGTGCCTGAGTTGTGGATTCCACGAGCCGCGCCGCTCCTTCGACGCCCGGCTCGAGGCCGCGAACCCCGGCTACCTCGAGTCGATCCGGGTGGAGGCGTCGATGGTCAACCCTGACGGCGACGTCACGCTGGGCGAGGAGGACGTCGCGCGGTTCCGCCTGCTCGGCTGCCTGCGCTGCGGATCGCGGCTGCTCAAGCCCGACGTGGTCTACTTCGGTGAGCCGGTTCCGGTTGCGCGCAAGGAGAAGGCCGCGGCGCTGCTGGCGGGTTCGCGGTCGGTGCTCGTGGCGGGCTCCTCGCTGGCGGTGATGAGCGGGCTGCGCATCGTCATCGACGCGCAGAAGCAGGGCAAGGAGGTCGCGGTGATCAACGGCGGGCCCGGGCGTGCCGACGAGCGCGTGGATGTCGTGTGGCGCACGCAGCTGCGGCCCGCACTGGAGGCGCTGTCGCTGCGGTTGTAGGGCGCGGGGTCTTGTCTCGCCGGCAGTTCCCTAGGCACGCTGCGTGGAAGATCTAAAACATCTAAAATGGGGACTACGATCTAAAGGATCTAAAAGATCTAAAAAGTCTAAAACCTCTAGAATGTGTGAAACCGCGGAACCGAGCGCGAGAGTAGGAAACCCATGATCACCAACCCCTTCCGGCCGGGCTTCGGCGTCTCGCCCTTCGAGCTCGGCGGCCGCCAGGTGGAGCTCAGCACCTTCATGTACGGGCTTCTCGGCGGCGTCGGCAGCATGCAGCGCGCGCTTCTTGTCAGCGGCTCGCGCGGCGTGGGCAAGACCGTCCTGCTCAACGAGTTCGAGCGCCAGGCCCGCGAGCAGGGCTGGGTGGTCGTGCGCGCCTACCCGGACGCCGAGATGATCTCCAGGCTGCGCGACTCCACGCTCCCGCAGGCCTACTACGACCTCGACCAGTCCGAGCCGCCGAGGAAGCGGACCGTCACGGGGATCGGCATCTCCAGCCTGGGATCGGTGACCACCCAGGTCGAGGACCATGACCCCGCGCCGACGCTGCTGGGCGAGCTGCGTAGGCTCGCGGAGATCGCGCAGGTGCACGGGGTCGGCGTCTTGATCACCCTCGACGAGCTGCAGGCCGCCCGGATCGAGGACCTCGCCCAGCTCGCCACGGCGATCCAGGACCTCGTGCGCGACAACTTCGATATCGCCTTCGCCACCGCCGGGCTAACCTTTGGGGTCGAGGCGCTCCTCGAGCACCCGGGTACGACGTTCATGCGGCGCGCCCAGCGCCTCGAGCTGGGTGGGCTCAGCGACACCGACGTCGCCGAGGCCCTGACGAAGACCGCGGCGGCCTCCGGCAGGGAGTTCGAGGAAGGCGCGCTGCTCCTCGCCGTGGACCTAGTCCAGGGCTACCCCTTCCTCCTCCAGCTGGTGGGTTCCCTGGCGTGGGCGAGGTCCGTGATGGCGGGCGACACCTCCATCAAGGAGGCGCACGTGCTGGCGATCGCCGAGGACGTGAAGCAGCTCATGGGCATTCAGGTGCACAAAATCGCGCTCAAGGCGGTCCCGGACGGCGAGATGGAGTTCCTGCGCACGATGGCACGCCTAGAGGCCGAGCACGGTCCCGAGATTCCGGTCGCGCGCATCGCCGCGGAGATGGGTCGCAAGCCCAATGGCATCTCCGTGTGGCGGCGCAACCTCATCGAGCGTGACCTCGTGACCCCCTCGAGCTACGGGCACGTGCGGTTTGCGATGCCGTACATGGGGGAGTACCTGCGCTCCGTCGAGATGTAGCCCGCTCCCTGCTCGCCCTGCCGGAACCCCGCTTTGCTACTAGGCTCAAGGAGAAATAAAGAGCTTAGGCGGCCGAGGGACGGCCGCACCCACAGAAGAGCCGCAAAGGAAGAGCAATGCAGGGACTGTCTGTCGCCGAAGCGGTCGGCGCGCTGATCGACATCTACGAATCCTCCACGAAGCGAGCCCACGAGGTGTTCGAGTCGGGCGACTACGCCCTCTACTCGCAGGTCGTCTACCCCAAGCTCACCGTCGAGGTGAAAAGCTGGCACCCGATCGACCGCACCCAGTCCTACGGCTACGTCGACGAGGAAGGCGTCTATTCCGCGGTTCTCTCCCGCCCGCAGCTGATGGCGGCGTACCTTACTAGCCAGCTCGAGCGCCTGACCAGCAACTACGACTGCGAGATCTCGGTCGCGCCCTCCGAGGTGCGCATCCCTCCGGAGTATATCGACGGCATCGAGGGGCTCTCCGAGGCGCGCCGGGCGGGAGATACCGGCGACTTCGTGCCCCGCCCCACCCTCGACGACGTCGACGACGCCATTATCGACGGCGACTGGGACGCCTTCCACGGCCCCGAGAAGCCCCTGTTCCACTTCACCCCGCAGCGCTTCGACATCGCCTGCGCCCGCATCGCCCACTACACGGGCATCAACGCCGACCACGTCCAGCGCTACATCCTGTTCACCAACTACGCCATGCACACCCGCGAGTTTCTGCGCTTCGCGCTGGCTGAGCTCACGCGCGAGGGGTCTCGCTATCACTGCCTCATGCTTTCCGACGGCCAGCGCATCAAACGCGCGGACGCCGAGAAGGTCGACCCCGACTCGCTTAGCCTGCAGACCGGCCACCAGATGCCTAGGCTCGACCTCATCGCCGACGATCACATGGGTATCACCATGATCAACATCGGCGTCGGCCCCTCCAACGCGAAGACGATCACCGACTGCCTCGCCGTCCTGCGCCCTGAGGCCTGGGTGATGATCGGCCACTGCGCGGGCCTCGATGGCCGCATGCGCATCGGCGACCTCATCCTGGGCAACGCCTACCAGCGTGACGACAACCTCCTCGACCACCACATCCCCCTCGACCTGCCCATACCCGCGGTGCCCGAGGTCCAAAAGGCCCTAGAGAAGTCCGTGCGCAAGATCTACGGCGAGGACATGCAGCTCATGCGCACCGGCACGGTCCTATCCACCGACGACCGCAACTGGGAGTGGCACACGCCGAAGAAGCTGTGGGAGCTGCTGCGCGGCTCCACGGCTGCGGCCTGCGACATGGAGTCCGCGACGCTCGCGGCCAACGGCTACCGCTACCGCATCCCGTACGGCACGCTGCTGAGCGTATCCGACCTGCCGCTGCACGCGGTGCCGAAGTTGCCCGCCGCGGCGCAGACCTTCTACGCCAACTCCAAGGAGGCGCACGTCATGTGCGCGGTCCGCGCGGTGGAGAAGCTCGCCTCGAACCCAGAGAAGCTGCGCACGAGGAAGCTGCGGCGCACGATCGGCGAGGTACCGTTCCGATAGGCGCTCTCAGCCCGGCTTTACTGCCCCGCCTCGCAAACAAGCGCTTTCTTGACAGCCTGCAAGCGTGGTCTCCTGCGATTTTGCAAACGCCGGCGTGTCAAAAATGCGTTTGTTTGACTCGCGGGCATTTTTGGACCCCAGAACCCGCGCATACGTGGGTTAGCAGATGCGACCACCTGCAGGTTTGCGTGGGGAAGAGGCACAGGTGCTCGGATGTTGGAGGGAGGCGAGGCGATCCGCGTCGGATCGCCCAAAGAAGACTACTGCGGAAGCCGGCCCACGAAGCGCTCGCGGTTGACCACGCCGCGCTGGTGGGTGCCGGTGCTGATCACGGCGTACTCGTCGCGGGCGGTGATGCTGAAGGTGAGCGCGCGGCGCTCGATCGCCTCGAGGGTTACGTCGATGGTGACGGTGGAGCCCGGAACTGTCGGGGCTACGTGCGACACATTGACGTGGGTGCCGAGGGAGATCTCGTCCTCGTCGAGGTGCGGGCGGATCGCCTCCATGCAGGCGGCCTCGATGACGCCGACCATGTAGCCGGTGGCGAATACCTCGGGCATGGCGGTGAAGTCGGGGTTTTCGGGCAGGAGGTTCGGTACCGTGCGCTCAGGCGTGACCTGGTAGGTCATGGTGTGGGTCAGTCCTGGGGTAAGCGTGTCTTTCATTGTCGTGCTCCTTTATCTAGGTGGTGGAGTGCGCGGCGATGATGCCTGCTGCGATGTCCCGGGCGCGGGCCATAGCCTTCTTGTCACCTAGGGTGATGACCTGGGCGTTGGCGCCGTCGATAAGCAGGGAGAATTGCTCTCCCAGCCGCTCTGCTTCGGCGTCGGTGGCGGCGATGCCGTCGGCACGCGCCAGCTCGGCGAGGAATCCGCGGATCCACGCCTTGTACTCAGCGATCGGCACGCGCGCCGGGTGCTCGGGGTCGGGCAGCTCCGCGGCGGCGATGGTAAACGGGCACCCGCGGAAGCCGGGCCGGGTGTGGTTACGCGCGAACCGGTCGAACAGTGCCAGCACGCGGCTGTCGGTGTCCGCGGGGAGCTCGTCAATGAACTCCCGCAGTTCCTTTTGCCTTGTCGCTTTCCGACGCTGAAGCACCGCAGCCGCAAGCTTGTCCTTGTTCCCGAACTGCGCGTAGAGCGTGGGCTTGGACACCCCGGACTCTGCGCTGACGCGGTCGACGCCGACCGCGCCGATGCCCTCGGCATAAAACAGCCGGGTGGCCTCGGCGAGGATGAGTTCTCCGCTTGCTGAGTACATGCCGCAAGGTTAACTTACAGGTCTGTAAATCCGCAAGAGGTTGGGCGAAATACTTTCGGCGCGGTGCCGAAAGGCGTCGATAAGCGACTACATGGCGACGACGGCGTCGATCTGCACGCGCGCGCCGAGGGGGAGGCCCGCGACCTGGAGCGTGGTGCGGGCGGGGAACGGCGCGTCGAAGAAGCGCGCGTAGACCTCGTTGATCGCCTCGAAGTCGGCGTAATCGGTGAGGTAGACGGTGGTGCGCACGACGTTGCCGAGACCGCGGCCGTGCTCGGCAAGCAGCGTCTTTAGGTTGCGGAGCATCTGTTCGCACTGCGCGCCGACCGCACCACCCATGACGTGGCCGGTCACGGGGTCCTGGCCGATGATGCCCGCGGTAAACCCGAAGCCGCCTTCCATGACGAGGTGGGAAAACGGCGAGCTGGAGGCAAAGAGCTTGCGGCTGAAGTGGTGGCGCATGGGGCCTAATTGTAGCGTCCGCAGATAGTTATGGCTGCAAAAGCACCTTGCCATTTGAACCGAACGCCGTGGCCAGTTCGATGGCGCGCGCGAACTCGCCCAGCGGGAAGCTGGCCTGCACGTTCGTGCGGATTGCGTCCTCCCTGATGAGCCCGAAGGCGGTGGCGAAGGCGTCGTGAAGCGATTGCTTATCGACGCCATGCACCCAGCCGCGCAACCGAAACAGGTCCACGGTGATGTCGGGACGCTCCTCCCACAGCGTCGGATCCAGCGGCGCGCCGGACAGCAGGCCGTAGTGGACGAGCGCGCCGCCGGGTGAAAGTAGGCGACCCAACCGGGTCCCGAGATCCCCGCCCACGCAGTCGAACGCCACGTCCACGCTTCCCAAGGCGCGCTCCCAGTCGGGGTGGCAGGTGGGCAGGACTTGGTCGAAGAGGGAAGTGTCGAGGCGCCGTGCCGTGCGCACGAGGCCGATCACCTCGATCCCGCGCGCCTTGAGCAGGTGCGCGATGATCGGCGCAATCGCCGAGCCCGCCGCGTCGACGACCGCGCGCTTCGTAGCGGGATTCGCGTGGGCCTCCACCATCCGGATCGCGGTGAGCGGGTTGATGTACGCCGTCGCCGCCTGCTCGTCGCTGAGGCCATCGGGCACGGGGATGAGCCACTCGAGCGGGGTGACCTTTTGTTGCTGCCAGCCGCCCGCGAACCCCACCGGGAGCACCCGCCTGCCCAGCAGCGCCTGGTCGGCGGCCTCGTGGACCTTTTCGACCACGCCGACGCCCTCGAAACCCGGCACGAAGGGAAGGTCCGTGCGCGAGGCGTACGCCCCGGTGACCGGGATGAGGTCCGAGGGATTGATCGGGGAGGCGATCATGCGCACCCGCGCCTCGCCCGGACCAAGCTCGGGCGTGGGGAGATCCTCTAGCCGCAGGACCTCGGGCGGGGCGCCGAAGCGGCGGGCGACGACTGCCTGGTGGTGAGGGTGCGGCATGGGGCTCCTAGTTCGCGGGTGGGGGTGTTAATGATGGTAGCGCCGCGGGAGACCACCCACCCCCCTGATCTGCACCTACTCGTGCGAATCCTCGGGGTGATCCCACACCTTGGCATATTTCTCTTCGACAAGGGGCCAGATAACCTGAACCCCGTCTTCCACCGAACGGACACCCTGCGCCATCTCGTCGGTGAGGAGGAAATCGTGGATGATGGTCCGACCCGACCGGTCCTGGCGGCCTAGGGGATCCTCGAACCGCAGTGCGGTAACCGAGGTGCCCACGTTGCAGAATTCCCGCTTCGTTTCTTGCCCGTCAAACGCCTGGAGGTATGCAGGGAGCGGGTCTGGAATTCCGCCATCTTCCAGAAACTTGAACCCCCAGTCGCGTCCGCGGGTTGCCCAAATGATGCTCAAAGTTGGCCCTCTGCAAAAACGTGTTCACTTTCGGCAACCTTGAGTTTGGTCATGAAATCTGCCATCAGCGCAACATAGAATTCATGTTCTTCGAGAGCTTCGCTCTTCAACTCTAAGAGGTCGTCTAGAGCCATTTCGGCGATTGTAGGAATGAGAGCAACGGCTCCATTTATTATTTTCTGATTCTTGTGAAGCGGTAGCTTCTTCACCAGCTTAGGCAGTTTCTGTTGCATGAACGGCATCACGAGCTGTGCAAATTTCTTACTGAGCAGCCGCATGGGGAGTAGTTTCAACTTGTTCCATTTTAAGAATCGCTCAACGGGCAATAGGGTCGCGAGAGGCAGAAGAATATCGATTCCCTTTTGATTTCGTGGATCGATCTTCCCAGATGCGAATTTGGCAGAGGACAAGAGCACATAGTCGTCGATGGAGAGGGCGTCATCGCTGACTATGAAGCTACTTAGGACTTCCCGCAGTTCGTTTAGTTCCGCTGCTGATTTTTGAATGACAAGATCTTGGAAGTCGCCAACCGTCATCTCTGGGAGCAGATCTGCTTTTGTGAGCGCGATTATCCACAAACGAGGGAACTGTTCTAGCTTTTTCCCGTCATCGAGGATCCGATCTTTCATATTCGAAAGTGAGTTTCGAAAGTGGTTGAAAACCGCATTCAAATATTCTTCTTCTCCGGGGAATTCTTTCAATCGTGCCGCGTCGATTAAGAACAAGGCGACGTCAGCGCCCAAAAGGCTCTTGAAGGTTTTGATTCTTTCTTTCTCTTCAGATTCTCCCAATGAATCTTTTCCAAACCATTCGCCAGGGTAATCGTGCCATGTAAGTTCTAGGGTTCTAGTAGGTCTTTTCCCTCCAAGAGATTTGTCGGTTGGTGTGATAGCGAATACGTGTTGAGTGGACTTAAAGGCGGTCGGAAGAGGAACTTTGTTCTCCCTGACCATCTGCAGATAGTTTTGTCGTAGCACAATGCCGAGGTCTTGATCGGCTGCTTGGAAGCTAAAAATCTCTTGTTTTTCTCGTGCTGCATCCACCAATGAGCCATAAAGGGAAGAAAGCAGAACCGTCTTGCCGCTTCCAGACTCACCAAATACTGCGATCTGCTGCTCAAATGATTTGTTGGCCATAGGCTCAAATTAATACGCAAGCGCGACACCCACCCTTTGAATTGATGAGATCTTCGACTATTGGCTGAGGACTGTTTTCGAGCGTGTGAGTTGAAACCGTAGGCGTCGACAAGCAAGTGCGGAACCACGCTGCTTCGCAACGGGTCTAGAGGGGCATGGGGTTTGTGGGGTTGGCTAGGCTGGGGGCATACCGTGTGCCGGTTCGCCGGCCTGTCAACCACGCGCAAAAGGGTGATTGGGTGCGTTTAGCCAGCTCATTGGCTGTTATTTTGTCCGTTCTGTCCGTCCTCATGGTGTCGGGGTGCTCGAGCCAGACGTCGTCGAACGTGGCGGCGGTGGCGTTTCGCGGGGCGGCGAACACGGTCATGGCGCAGCCGTGGCAGGACTACTTCCCCGACGGCGGGAAGGCGGTCGTGGCCTCGCAGGAGCGCGTGTGGGAGGGCGCGCAGAAGGCGGTCAAGGAGGGGCTTCCGCTGTTCGTGGGCGAGGCGCCGGGCGCCTTTGGTGACGTCGAAAAGCTTTCTGGCGAGGCCAAGGAGGATGCCCCGGACGACCTCGTTGCGGCGATCGCGGCGCTCGACCCGGCGGCGCCGGACAGCGACGGGCCGGTGGTGCTGGCGACGGCCGCGAGCGACCCGACGCAGGTGGCCACCGCGCGAGCCGCGGGCGCGCAGATCGAGGAGCTGCCCGTGGGGGACCCGCGCGCAAGCAGTGCCCTGACCAGCGGAAAGCAGGTCGTGGGGCTGGGAAGTGACTTCGGCACGAGCGAGCGTTTCGCCGACCTCGTGCAGCTGGGCAGCTACGGGCAGGTTCCCGGCGGCGGCGAGCTCCTGTTCCCCGGCAGGCGGATGGTCGCGCTCTACGGGCACCCGTCGGGGGCGGCGCTCGGCGCGCTGGGGGAGCAGCCGCCAGCCGAGTCGGTCGAGCGGGTAAAAGAGCTGGCGGCGCAGTACCAGCCGATGGAGTCGCAGCCGGTCGTGCCCGCCTTCGAGGTGATCGCGACGGTGGCGTCAAGCGATCCGGGACCCGACGGGAATTACTCGACCGAGTCGGACGTGGAGGAGCTGCGGCCCTACGTGGAGGCGATCACCCAGGCGGGCGGCTACGCGGTGCTCGACCTGCAGCCCGGGCGCGCGAGCTTCTTGGAGCAGGCGCAGCTGTACCAGGACCTCCTGAGGCTGCCGGGCGTGGGGCTGGCGCTCGACCCCGAGTGGCAGATCGGCCCCGACGAGGCGCCGATGCAACGGGTCGGCAATACCACGGCGGCGCAGGTCAACGAGGTTGCCGACTGGCTTTCCGGGTTCGTGCGCGAGAATCGCCTGCCGCAGAAGGTGCTCATGCTCCACCAGTTCCAGACGCAAATGATCCAAGACCGCGAGGCGATCAACACCGCGCACCCGGAGCTCGCGTTCGTCTTGCACGCCGACGGCCACGGCACGGCCGAGGACAAGTTCTACACGTGGGCCAAGATGCGCGAGGGGCTCTCGCCGGACTACGCGATGGGGTGGAAGAACTTCATCGACGAGGACACTCCGATGTTCACCCCGGAGCAGACCTACGACAGCGTTGATCCGCGGCCGTCCTTCGTGTCCTACCAGTAGCTATGTGGTTGCGGGCTAGTGACGCTTGTTAGTGCAACTCGTTAGTGCATCTCGCTTGTGCGGTCCGCTAGTGCAGTCCGCTAGTGCAGCCCTTGGCAGACCCACCCCTGGGGCAGCACGTGGGTGTCGAGGATGGACTCGATGATGGCGGCAGCGCCCGCGGGAACGGTGGCGTCGGCCTGGGAGTAGAGGATCTGCTCCTCTTTCTCGTTGTGGTCCTTGAGCAACCCCGCGACCTGCTGGCACAGTGTGGGCAGCTCGTCGTGGCTGGGTGCGGCGATGGCCTGATCGATGCGGTCGAGCAGCGGCCACATCTGGGCGTGCTCGCGGATCATGACCATGACCGGCATCATCATGCCCGCTTCCCGAAGCGGCGGGAAGAGATGCTCTTCCTCCATGTAGATATGGCTGCGCAGATCGTGGACGGCGCTCGAGAGGTTGTCGAGTGCTTCGGGGAACGTCTCGCCGCGGGCGACGGCGTGGAAGGGCGCGTCGATGGCGGCGTGGTCGTCGGTTAGCTGTGCGGCGAGCGAGTCCGCGGGGTACTGGGGGTTCATGACCTCGAGCATAGGCACACCCCGCGCGGGGGCGGGGTGTGCGTGGGGCGACAGGTGCGTGCGGTGTCTAGGCGAGTGCGGCGGCGGGCGTGCGCTCGAGGGTCTCGGCGTGCTCGCCCTCGTTCCAGACGTTCTCGTCCCAGATGCCAGCGCGCTTTGCGACGACCAGGGCCGACAGCGACTGTCCGGTGACGTTGACCGCGGTGCGGCCCATGTCGACGATCGGCTCGATCGCCAGCAGCAGGCCGACGCCGGCCAGGGGCAGGCCCAGGGTGGACAGGGTCAGGGTGAGCATGACCGTCGCGCCGGTGGTGCCCGCGGTGGCAGCGGAACCGATGACGGAGACGAAGATGATGAGCAGGTAGTGCGTGAGGCTTAGGTGCACGCCGTAGAACTGGGCCACGAAGATGGCGGCGACGGCGGGGTAGACGGCGGCGCAGCCGTCCATCTTGGTCGTCGAGCCCAGCGGGATCGCGAAGGAAGCGTATTCGCGCGGCACGCCCATCGACTCGGTGACGCGCTCGTTGACTGGCATGACGCCGATGGAAGAGCGGGTGACGAAGCCGAGGGAGGTCACCGGCCATACGCGCTTGTAGAACCCGGCGACCGGAATCTTGTGCGCGAGCAGCACGACGGGGTAGATGACGCCGAGGACGATGGCGAGCCCCACGTAGATGGCGAGTACGAACTTGCCCAGGCTGCCGAGCGCTTCCCAGCCGTAGGTGGACACGGCCTTGCCGATGAGTGCGGCGGTGCCGATCGGGGCGAGCCTAATGATCCACCACAGGATCACCTGGACGATCTTCAAAAGGGACTCGGCGAAGGTAATGAACGGCTCGGCCGCCTTGCCGCTCTTAACAGCCGCGATGCCGAAGGCGAAGGAGATGACCAGCAGCTGCAGGACATTGAAGCCGAGCGAGATGTCGCCGGAGCGCGAGGTGCTGGCAGACAGCCCGAGGAAGTTCGAAGGCACGATGGAGTCGATAAATCCCAGCCAAGAGCCGGTCGTCGTGGGCTCGGCGGCGCTGGAGGGGTCGATGCTGGTGTTCTCGCCGGGACGCAGGACGAGGCCCACGACGATGCCGGTGACCACGGAGAAGAACGCGGTGATCGCAAACCATGCGATCGTGCTCACGGCGAGGCGGGCGGCGTTGGCCACCTTGCGGAGGTTCGCCACGGAAGTAATAACGGCGGTGAGGATCAGCGGCGGGATCATCACCTTGAGCAGCTGGACGTAGGTCGAGCCCACCCAGGTGAGCACGTTGGTCAGCCAGCTGGTCTGGTCGCCAAGCCCCGCGTCGAGGCTTCGGGCGATGAGCCCTAGGATGAGCCCGACGATAAGGCCCGTAATGACCTGGGCGCCGAAGCCGGTCAGCCAGCCGGGCAGCCGGGACTTTGTGGGTGCGGACATGCAAGCTCCTTTAGTTGATGTTTCCAAAAATAGACAGATCGTTTCATTCCTGAATCCTTTCAGAAATGTGGTCTGTCCAAGCAACATTCACATTAAACACCCAGATAGTACGAGAATTCAAGTACTACGGTCTATTAAGTACAGACAGAATGGTCTATAGAATCCATCCGCTTTGCCTTGGCTTGCCGACGCCTACGGCACCGAACCCCTACTTTCCACCCGGAAGCCGCGTACCCTGCGTGGGGTGCGAAGTCCGAGGGGTGGGCGTCGACAAGCAAAAAGCACCTAGTCGCCGAGCCGACGCCGAAGGAGCGCACGGGCGTAGCGTGCGTTGCGGGGAAGCTTGATCTTGACCGGCAGGCGGGAGGCGGGCGCAGGCGTGGAAGGCTCGGGCGCGGCGACCGGTTCCGGCGAGCAGGCGATGATCTCGCGCACGACCATCTCGCACACGCGGAAATCGAAGGGCATGTTCTCGTGGCGGACGACGAGGAAGCGGTTGTCGTCCTGGACGTAGAAGTTGTGCGAGAGCGGGCCCTCGAGGAAACACGACTCGGCGGGGGTGATGATCGCGTCCGAGCGACTGGCGATGCAGGAGTAGTGCACGCCCGGCAGGCAGTCGCCGTGCAGGTTGAGATCCTCGATGAGCGGGCTGTCGGTGAGCATCTCGAAGCCGGAGGGGCCGAACCAGTTGGCGATGATGTCGTCGATCACGCCGGAGCCGTGCGGCGTGCGACCCAGGACACTGAGCCGACCGCCGCGCGCGGTGCCGTGGTTGGGGACGGCGAGGCAGACGAGCTGGTGAACCTTGTCGCGCCCGCCGAGGCGATGCATCCAATAACGTGCGACGATGCCACCCTGCGAATGCCCGACGAGGATCACCTTGCGCGCCCCCGTGACGTGAAGCACCACCTCGATGTAGGCGGCGACCTGGCTGGCGGACTCAGCTACGGGCGCCGTCGAGCGGTCGCCGAAGTCGGGGGCGAAGGTGGCGAAGCCCGCCGCGCGCAGCATCGGGCCGAGCCGGCGCCAGTCGGACTTGGTCACGCCCGTGCCGTGCAGCAGCACGACGGGGAAGGGGTGCTCGCGGTCGGGGCGGGCGCGCCAGTCGTCCTCGAAGATCCCGCTCGCGGGCACACGGGCGGACAGCGGCAGCGGGCGCGAACTAGGATTGCTCATACCTTTCATGTCTACCCATCTCCTTCAGGCATTGCTTGCCGACGGCCAAGGTCGGCGGCCGCCTGGCCCGTTTCCGGAAGGCGGACCCGCCCGTGAGCACTGCAAACGCCGGCACCCCTGTACCCTCCACGCCGATCTCCTCGATCCCGGGCGTGGGCAAGCCCTGCGAGCGCGCGCTCAATGCCGCGGGCTATCCGGACCTAGAGTCGCTTGCCGGCGCGCGCTACGCGGAGCTGCTTTCGCTGCACGGCGTGGGGGCCAAGGGGCTCGAGCGCATCGCGCTCGCGCTGGGGGCCCGCGGCCTTGCCCTCGCGGGCGAGGGGGCGCCTGTGCTGTCGTCTGCGCCGTTGGATGACGCGCGGGCCGCGACGGTGACCGCCGGGCACACCGGGGTTACGGCCAAGGACGTCAAGACCGCGTCCACCGACGTCGATCCCCGGCACTTCATCGAGGGGCTGCCGTGGCCGCGCCGGGTCGCGCACGGGAAAGTGCTGCTCGAGCTGTTTATCCGCGCGACGGGCGAGGAGCCGGTGATGTGGGGCGACTCGATGGTCGGTTTCGGCACGTGCCACTACACCTACGCCACCGGCCGCGAGGGCGACTGGTTCATTGTTGGGTTTTCGCCGCGGAAAGCGAAGCTCTCGCTCTACGGGATCGGCGGCGAAAAGGAGCTTGTGGCGCGGCTTGGAAAGCACACGTCGGGGGTCGGCTGCGTGTACGTGAACAAGCTGGAGGACATCGACCTAGGCGTGCTCGAGGAGGCGGTGGCGAGGGCGTACGCCGCGGTGCGGGAGAGCGGTTTGGGCGCGGAGTGAGGGCGTAGTGGCGTAGCCGTCGGAAAGCGGATGCTGTGAAGTGACCGACTATTGTTTTTCTCGGCGCGCTTCCGCGCCTATAATTGATGTCACGTCAACTATTCCGGCCGTGAGGCCACCATGGAGGAGAAACTAGTCATGTCCCTTTCCGTCAAGGAAGCCATCGAGTCCCGCCGCGCTACCCGCAAGTACACCGACCAGCCGGTGTCCGACGAGGTCCTCGACCGCGTCGTGGGGCTTGCGCTGCAGGCGCCGAGCGCGTTTAACGCCCAGCGTGCCGACCTCGTGGTGATCCGCGACCAGGCCGTCAAGGACGGCATCTTCGCCGCTTCCAACCAGAAGCAGCTGCGCGACGCGCCGGTCGTGCTTGTGGCCGTGGCCCGCGCGGATCAGCCCACCGACCTCGAGCAGATCATGGGCGCCGAGCGCGCAGGCTACATCAACAACTTCTTCTCCAAGGCCGACCCGGCCACCCTGCGCGAGACCGCGCTGAAGGACGCCATGCTGGTTGCCTCCTTCGCGCTGGTCGCCGCGCAGTCCGAGGGTCTGGCCACCTCGCCGACCACCGGCTGGGACGAGTCCAAGGTCCTCGAGGCCATCGGCCTCGGCGGCCGCAACGATCGCGCCGTCGGCCTGGTCATCGGTATGGGCTACCCGGACGAGTTCCCGGCCAACCCGGGCCGCGAGGCAAACCGCCGCGTCAACGACCGCTACTAAGTCCCTCGGGGTCACGGTAACCCATTTCCAGTCTCCTACTACCCGCTTTTCGGCGCCTACGGCGGCACGATCCATACGCGTTGTGCATACCAAAGGGCCGAAAGGCGGGTTGTATGCGTAATGCGTATGGATGCACCCGGATCGGGCGGCAGTCCCGGGTTCCTGGTTTGTTCGGGATTTCCTAGCCCGCGAAGGCGCGGACGGGTTATTCTGCGAAGAACGGCCCGCCGAGGCTATTAGAAGTCGAGCAAAGGAGACCCCATGACCTACCCGAACGGACCCCTCATCCTGCCGTTTGACGGCAAGGTGCCGCGCATCCACGAGTCCGCCTTCATTGCGCCGAACGCCACGATCATCGGCGACGTCGAGATCGGCCCGGACTCCTCGGTGTTTTATGGCTGCGTCCTGCGTGCGGACGTGGGTCCGATTCGCATCGGCGCGCGGACGAACATCCAAGACAATTCCGTCCTCCACGTCGACCGCGGCGTGCCCTGCATCCTGGGCGACGACGTGACTGTGGGGCACATGGCGCTCGTGCACGGATCGAACGTGGGCAACGGGACCTTGGTCGGTATGAAGTCGACGCTTCTGTCGCGCTCGGTAATCGGGGAAGGCAGCCTCATCGCCGCGGGTGCCGTCGTGCTGGAGGATCAGGTCATTCCCGCGAAGTCCTTGGCGGCGGGGATCCCGGCGAAGGTGCGCCGGGAGCTCTCCGACGAGCAGTCGGGCTCGTTTATCCCGCACGCTGGCCGCTACGTGGAGACCGCCGCCGGTCAGGCGGGACTTGGCGAGGCGCTGGAGCTCGACGAGGTGCGCTTCAGCTAGGGCTAGGCGTTCTCTAAGACGCTTTCCATTCGCTTGGACAGTCCCAGCGGGTCGTTGATGAGCCGGTCGAGGGCGACGGCCCGGGCGGCCGCCCGCGCGTTGTCTAGGTGAGTGGGGATGACGCGCAGCTCGACGTCGCGGTTACGCGAGGACTTGATGGCGAGGGCTACCGAGCGCGCGTCTTTGGGGTTGGCGAAGGCCGACCCGGCCAGCACGATGGTCGACGGCGTGGTCTCCTTGGCCAGCGCCACCGCGATGGACCCCAACGTGGTCTGGGAGTCGGTGTTGGCCACGTCGAGTCGAACCACACCCTCGGGCGTGAGGACCGCGGCACCGTTGGAGTCGTCGACGTAGAACAGCAGCACGGTGTTGGTCTTCTCCGGCGACTGGAGCTGCTGCTCGGCGCCTGCGATGGCGGTGATGACGCTCGTGATGGTCAAGGGGGCGCTGAAGCGGCTGCGCAGGTGGGAGCCGATGTCGATGCGTTCCCACCCGAGGTTAGAGGCGGTGACAAGGCCTTCGCGCGAGACGTGGCCGGAGGTGGCCATGCCGATGCTGGCCAGCGGCAGGTTGGTGGCCTGGGAGAGCGCCTGTACGTGCGGGGCGATCGCGCCGACGAAGTCCGAGGGGCTCATGTGGGCGGGGGAGACCTCGACGAACTGCTCGCGCAGCGCCTGCCCGCGGGTGTTGTACGCGCCGATGTAGGTGGACTTGGTGCCCACCGCGATGCCCACCTGGACCCACGGGGACTGATCGAGCTCGATGGGGATGGTGGGCCGGCCCGGGCCGGAAGGTGTCGAGAGGTCGGGGCGCTCGCGCACCAGTTTGGCGTCGATAAGCGCGGTAACGGCGCGGGTGACGGTGGGCTGCGACTTCCCGGAAAGCTCGACCAGGGTGGATCGGGTGACGGGCTGGCGGAGGCGCGTGATGTGCATGCACACGGCCGCTGGCGTGGTAGGTCGCGCGAAGGCGGGGGTGCTTGCGGCTGTGGCTGTCTTTTGCATACAAAACAGCATAGGGCATGTAGACTACATAGTCTAAACCGACACCTGAAAAAGTCGTCTATTCCATATTTCAATAGACCGTTCGGTTCAAACAAATAGTCTACGTGAATATAAGTTTTCAGGCAATTCTCATCGGGAAAGTGAATGGTGTGATTCTGGCTACAGTATGAACGAATGGGGCTGGACAAACGCACCGTAACGATCAAGTCGAACAGCGCCCCGGCACCCTTTATACTGTTCGCCATGAACGACACGCCTCCCGTGGAGGGGCTCAAGGCCCGCCCGATGACCGCCGCCGACCGCGAGATCCGAGCCTCGGCGCTCTTCCGTAACCTCAACCGGGTAGCCCCCACGGTCACGTGGGAGGAGATCGACGGGCCGCGATGGGCCTCCTACGTCGGCTTCGACGTCGCCCGCGGCGACACCGGGCTCGTCCTCGAGGCCGCAGGCCCAGGCGAGCAGCCCCTGCCGGTCGGGTCGATCTGGGCGGGTTTCCACAAGGGGCTGGGCTACGTCAGCGACGAGGTGCCGGAGGTTGTCCTCAACGTCGTGCCCGAGTGGCAGGGCCGTGGGCTCGGCGGCTGGCTCCTCGAGGAGGTTGCCAACCATGGCCGCGAAAACGGCTGGCACGGGCTGTCGCTCAGCGTGGAGAACGGGCACCCGGCACGCCGCCTCTACGGGCGCCACGACTTCGTCGCCCAGGATCAGAACGGCACGATGCTGCGCAAGCTCAGCCCTATCGTCCGCTCGGTGGCCGTGTACTGCGGATCGGCTGTGGGAGAGCGCCACGAATTCGCCGAAGCCGCCCGCGCGCTCGGCACCGCGCTGGCGCAGCAGGGAATTGCGCTGGTCTACGGTGGCGGTGACGTGGGGCTCATGGGGATCGTTGCCGACGCCTGCCTGGCCGCTGGCGGCGAGGTGGTCGGGGTCATGCCGCGCGACCTGGTCGACCTCGAGATCGCCCACAGCGGCCTGACTCAGCTGGAGGTCACCGGTTCGATGAGCGAGCGCAAGAAGCGCATGGAGGACCTCGCCGACGCCTACGTCGCCCTCCCCGGCGGCATGGGCACCCTCGAGGAGCTCTTCCAGGTGCTCGTGCGCCAGCAGCTCGGCCCCTACACTGGACCCGTTGCGCTCATGAACGTCGAGGGCTACTGGTCGCCGATGCTCAAGGCGCTGCGCTCGATGAGCGAGGAAGGATTCGTCCCCGAGCGCTACCTCGACGCGCTGGTCGTGGCGTCCACGCCGCAGGAGCTTTTCGACGGCTTCGCCTCGTGGTCCTATCCCGGCCTGAAATGGAAGCGCTAGCCGGAGTCTGCATCCTTCGTATGCACGATGTGCGCGGACAACGCGGTTGTATGCATTATGTGCATAGATGGTCACCGGCACCAACAGTGGCTACACTTGCCAGGCATGACTCAAGGAAGCACGTCCCCACGGACTCCCTCCCTCCTCGACGCCTCGTGCGAGTCCTACATCCTGGACCTCGCCGAGCTCTCGCCGACCCAGGCCACCGCCTGGGGAATCGCAGGTTATGACGGCGAGCTGCAGGACTACTCGCCCGAGTACTTCGACGCGGTCGCCGAGCGCACGCGCGAGATGATCGCCGACGTCGACGCGCTCAACGACGGCACCGACTGCTGCGACGACGATGATGACTTCGACGACGTCGACGTCGTCACAGCGAAGGTGCTTCGCGACCGGCTCTGCCTCGAACTGTCGATGCATCATCACGGCGAGGATATCCGCGAGCTCAACAATCTAGCCTCCCCGGTCCAAGACATCCGCGACACCTTCCTGCTCATGCCGCAGGACACCGATGAGGACCTCGATGCCATCGCCTCGCGGCTGTCGAAGGTGCCCGCGGCGCTCACCGGTTACCGGGAGTCGCTGCGGCTGGCGGCC
Organism: Corynebacterium vitaeruminis DSM 20294; assembly: GCF_000550805.1. Taxonomy (NCBI): domain Bacteria; kingdom Bacillati; phylum Actinomycetota; class Actinomycetes; order Mycobacteriales; family Corynebacteriaceae; genus Corynebacterium; species Corynebacterium vitaeruminis. The sequence goes on from NZ_CP004353.1 coordinate 109,189, forward strand.
TCGCTCGGCAAGGTTGCTGCCGAGCGCCAGGTGGATGCCGTGGTCAAGCAGTGCCGCGAGCTCGCCGAGCCAGGGAGCATGCTGGAGAAGCTTGGCCTCGACGCGGGCCATGCCGCGGTGACCCAGGCGAAGCAGGCCTTCGGCGAGATGAGCGAGTGGCTGGGGGACAACCTCGCCGCCCAGGCGCCGCGCACCGACGGGGTAGGCCGCGAGCGCTACCAGCGCTTTAGCCACCACTTCGTCGGAGTGTCGGTCGACCTCGACGAGGCCTACGCCTGGGGATTGGATCGCCTGCGCGAGATCGTCGGAAAGCAGGAAGCGATCGCCAGCGAGCTCTACGGGGCGGGCACGAGCGTGCGGGAGGCGATGACCCGGCTCAACGACGAGCCGCGATACACCATCCACGGCACTGCGGCGCTTCGCGAGTGGATGCAAGAAACCGCCGACCAGGTGATCGCGCAGCTCGACGGCACGCACTTCGACATCCCCGAGCCCGTACGCGACATCGAGGCCATGATCGACCCTGCGGGCACCGGCGGCATCTTCTACACCCCGCCGAGCGACGACTTCTCGCGCAAGGGGCGCATGTGGTGGTCGGTACCGAAGGGGCAGGAGACGTTCCACACGTGGCAGGAGCTTACGACCGTCTTCCACGAGGGCGTGCCCGGCCACCACCTCCAGTGCGGGCAGGCCATCACGGAGCGGGAGAACCTCAACCTGTGGCGTCGACAAGCGTGCTGGAACTCCGGGCACGGTGAAGGCTGGGCGCTCTACGCGGAGCAGCTCATGGCCGACATCGGGTTCAACGACGACCCCGGCACGCTCATGGGGCTGTACGACGCCCAACGGCTGCGCGCCGCGCGGGTCGTGCTCGACATCGGCGTGCACCTGGGCAAGAAGACCCCGGAGGGCTCGGGCTGCTGGGACGCAACCTACGCCAAATACTTCCTGCGGGAGAACACCGCGATGGACGAGGCCAACCTCGCCTTCGAGCTCGATCGCTACCTCGGCTGGCCTGGCCAGGCGCCGAGCTACGCGCTGGGGCAGAGGCTGTGGGAAGAACTCCGCGACGACGCGTTAGCCCAGGGCCTCGACCTCAAGCAGTTCCACGCCCGCGCCCTCAGCTACGGCTCGATCCCGCTGAGCATCCTGCGCGAACAGGTCCTCGCCTAGTTGTTTTCGCTTGTCGACGCCAAGGTGGGTGGCGCCCCGCCTTGGCGTCGGAAAGCGCGTGCCTAAAACGCCGCGACGGCGAGAAGCACGAGGGTAAGTAGCGGGAGCGCGCCCTGCTTGGCTGCCGCCTGACGCTTATCGGGTGAGGTGGCGAAGAGGACGGCCGCGGCTGCCAGCATGGAGCCGGTGCCGGCGGCGATGAGCGCGATGCCCGCCGCGTGCTGGGCGGCGAGAAGCGCGATGCCGGCGAAGGTGATGAGCGCTAGGAACAGGTTGTAGAATCCCTGATTGAACGCCATCTCCTTGGTGTTTTCGGCCTCCTGCTCGCTGGAGCCGAAGACCCCGCGCGCCTTGGTCGTCCACGCGAAGGACTCGAGGTAGAAGATGAACACGTGCAGTGCCGCTGCAAGCGCGGCGGTGATGGTGAAGGCTGCGGTCATGAGGGCTCCTTTGTAATCTAGATTGTGTGCAATATAATCTCTCACATGACCGATGAACTGCAACTCGAGAACCACGTGTGCTTCCAGCTCTATACTGGCTCGCGCCTCATGCAGCGGATGTACCGTCCCTACTTCGACGAGTGGGGAATCACCTACGCGCAGTACCTCGTGCTCGTGTGCCTGTGGAAGGAAGACGGGCAGACCATCGGGCAGCTTTCCGACCCGCTTGACCTCGACTCGGGTACGCTCTCGCCGCTGCTCAAGCGCATGGAGGTCCACGACCTGGTCACCCGCGAGCACGATCCGTCGGACTTCCGCAAGGTGCACTTCTCGCTGACGCGCAAGGGCAAGGCGCTGGAGGCGAAGGCCAAGGCGATGCGGGCGGAGATCCGCGACCAACTGGGGCTGGATGCCGATGACATCGCCGCGCTGCACCGGATCATGGCCAAGATCAACCCCTCGCTTACGCCCTCCGACGAGCCAGCAGCCTGAGCAAGGCAGGCACGTAGCCAGCCAACAGGAGGACGAAGATGAGCCGGATGAGCTGCACAGTGACCACGACGGGGCCCGAGGCCCCTTCCGAGGTCAGTGCGAGGACGGTGTCCAGCGCGCCGGGCGTGGTGGCGAGGTAGCCTTCGAAGTAAGAGATGCCCAGCCACTTCGTCAGCGGCCAAGCGCTCGCGGCGCAGCCGCCGATGAGGACGAGGATGAAGACGACGGTCGCGGGCAGCTGCTTCGCGAACAGCTTGAGTGCGGCGACGGAAAGGCCGCCACCACACATCCAGCCGATGGCCATGAATGCCATATACCTCACGGCGTTGGGCGGGGTGTAGTCGGCGTGGGGGAGCAGCAAGCCGATGATGACCATGAGGACCAGCGGGCCGAAGACGGATGGGGTGGGGATTTTGAAGAAGCGCCCGAACCTTTCGCCGAAGGCTGCGATGAGCAACACGAGCACCAGTGACCACCAGGTCTTCGAATAAGGCGAGGCGGTGAGCGCTGGGTCCACGTGAGGGGCGAAGAGGTGGGTGATGAGCGGCAGAGAAACGGAGACGGCTAGCAGCCGAAGGTACTGAGACAAAGCCACGTAGCGAAAATCCGCGCCGACCTCTTTGGCGAGGAAAGGCATGACGGAGGCGCCGCCTGCGAGCATCGAGAGGATGCCTGTCTCCTTGGAGATCTCCTTTTGGGAGTGCGCGAGCAGGAGGCCGCCGCCGAGGCCTATGCCTACCGTCACTAGAGAGGTGAAGATGCCAGGCAGAATGAAGCGGGCGATATCTGACAACGACGCACTGATCAGCGGCATGCCTGCGAGGACGCCGATGAAGCCGCGGCAGAAGTTGAAGAAGTGCCGGTTAAGGTGCAGCTCTTCTGACTTCACAACGGCAACGGTCGCGGAGACGAGGATGCCAGCGAGAATCCACCCGGCCGGGACGCCCAGGTAATCAAACAGGAGGCCGACAAGCGTCGAGGTCACGGCAACGCCGACCCAAACCTTGGCGGTGTGCTTTTCGACGTTTCTCAGCCAGTCCATCCCCGCTGCCCCTCCAGATCCTCGCGCACGGTGTTTCCTCTTCGAAGTCAACCTTAGACCTTGACCTCGATTGATCTGGAACGGAAGTTCCTAAACGCGGTGGGGAGCCGCTACAGTTCACATACAGGAACAATAGCCTTGATGGAGGATACTCAAATGGGAATGACTAGCATGGGGATCCTCTTCGTCGGCGCTGGTGTCGCAGGCTGGATCGATGCGGTAATCGGCGGGGGAGGTCTCATCCTTATCCCGCTCATCATGGCGGTGCTCCCGTCCTTGGCACCGGCTGTCGCGCTGGCCACGAACAAGGTAGCGGCATTTTCTGGAACAGCCTCGGCAACTGCCACCTTGCTGAAGAAGGTAGGGGCAAACAAGAAGCAGGCGGCGCTATACGTTCCGGTCGCACTCGTGTGCTCCGGACTCGGCGCATACTTCGCCTCACACATTAACAAAGAGGTCATGCGGCCGATCGTGATCGTGCTGCTGCTTTTCGCCGGCACGTTCGTCGCGCTGCGGCCGGAGTTCGGTCAAAACCAGGCCAAGGGCACGGTGGTGTCACCGGCACGGAAGCTCGGCGCCATCGCGCTGGTGGCGTGTATCGCCATGTACGACGGCATCTTCGGTCCCGGTACCGGCATGTTCCTCATCATGGGCTTTACCGCGATCCTTGCTCAGGATTTTCTCTCCTCCGCCGTGCTGTCCAAAGTGGTTAACTCCTCGACCAACTTCGGTGCGTTGGTCGTGTTCATCATCGGTGGACATGTCCTATGGAAGCTTGCCATCGCGTTGGCTGTGGCTAACATCATCGGCGCCCAGTTGGGCGCGCGCACCGTCATCGCCGGCGGAGCGAAGCTCCTGCGCATAGCGCTGCTGACTCTGGTCGTGGTGATGAGCGCCTACCTCACATGGCAGCAGTTCGCTGCGTAACTGCTTCTCGGCCTCACCCACGGCGAAGGCCTAAGGCTTAGGCAAGACCGCCTAACTTGCGGCTAGGACCGGTGGCCGGGTGATCGCCGCGGTCGAAAGCATCAGGTCAGCCCATGGCCCCTTGGGCAGGGTCACGAACTGAGAGCCGTCGCCCGTCGTCCACGTGTCGGTCCCGTTGGGGTGCATGATTACCTGGACCTCACCTGAAGTCTTGAGGTTGTGGTGGTGCCGGCACAGGAGGTGAAGATTATCGGCCGTCGTCGTTCCCCCTTTGCCAAAGGGGATGACATGGTCTACGTCGCACTCGCCGGCGTCCACCGTGCATCCGGGGTAACGGCAGTGCCCGTCGCGGCCAGTGACGAGGGCGCGCAGTCGCTCCGGGATGCCGTATCGTTCGGTGGACTCGGCTTCGGACAGTACCCTGCGGCTTAGTACCTTGGCCCGGGATAACTCCTCCGGAGGCAGCCATCCGCCACCGGCCGCATAGATAAGCCCGCTGGGGTCTTGGAAGAGATTGAGGTGGACCCTGGGTGGCTTCTCGCCGCCGAGGAGGCTGAGCATGGCTCGGGCAAAATCCACCTTCTTCTTTCTCATCACGGACAGTATCTGCTCGTAGAGCTGGGCGCCTTCGAGCTGGGGGAGACACAGCGTGAATCGATAGTTGTTCTCGGAATCGACGCGCGCGCTCGCCCGCGGAACGGCCGCCACGTGCTCCTTCGCGTCAAGACCAAGCGCGTCGACGATCTTGTCTAGCCGTTTACTCAGAGCGGGTGCCTGCACGAGCTCCTGGTCGCTTACACCCGGTGTGAGCACCGCCGAGAGGTGTTCGTCGACAAGCAAAAGCTCATCGGAGGTGAGCCTTTTCAGACGCGTTCCCAAGGTCGTGATGCGGAATTCATCGAGGTGAGCGTGGGTGCGTGCGGCCCGCAGACATCGTGGAAGGCGATGCAAGACGCTCAGGCCAGTTACCAAACCGCGAACCTGCTGCCGGGATTGGGACAGCTGCCTAGCCATCGCGATGACGATATCGTCGATTGACTTGCCTCCCGAAATTCCCTCGATGACCAGCGGCAATAAGAGATCAAGGATCTCGAGGTTGCGCTGCCTGCGGAAACGTGCGGCTGGGCTGGGGTCGTGGGTCATGCGGAAACTGGTGGTCATGGGGTTACCTTTCGCAAGCGGTGGATTTATCAGGCAGGAGCCTAGATCTCACCCCCCACAGCGTCGACCGCCTCGTCAAAAACAACCGGAAATCTGTGGATAACTTCCTTGTCGACGGATTTATCCACAGATTTCGCGCCTCGTTCGCGGTCCGACTTGCGCCGCTTCGAGATTCCGGTAATGTTTTTCGCTTTTCGACGACTATGGCTCGCAGCCCCCAATCGCGCCGCTGAAACAAGTGGAGCTATTTCGACAATCGACGGTTCGTTTTGGCAGTCGCCACCGCGGTTGTGGGGTCCTCCGGCCATGGGTGCTTCGGGTAGCGGCCGCGCATCTCGGCGCGAACCCCGTGGTACGGACCCGCCCAGAAGCTAGCGAGGTCGTCGGTGACAGCCAGCGGCCGTCCAGCCGGGGAGAGCAGGTGGAACTGCACGGGCTTCCCGCAGATAACCGGCGAGGACTCGAGGCCGAAGCACTCCTGCAGCTTGACTCGGACAACTGGGCGCTCGCCCGAATAATCGATGGCGACGCTTCGCCCCGACGGGACCTCGAGTCTCTCGGGGGTGAGCTCCCCAAGCCGTGCGGCCTCCGGCCACGGAAGGAGCCTCTGGAGGGCGGGGTACATGTCGATGCCTGAGGCAGCCTTCCCTTGGGCGAGGGCGTCGAGCTCCGGTCCGAGCCAAAGCAGGGGATCGACGCTCTCGACGTCCGGCCAGGGATCGCCCTCGGCCTCGTGCAAGAGCCGGAGTCGGTCGAGAAGGCCCTGAGCCTTCTCAGAGAAGACGAAAAGGCCGAGTCCCTCTTCGCTGATCGCCTTAGCGAGCGCTTGCTTTGCGACGTCGCCGCCTACGGCGCAGGGAATGGAAGACAGGACGATGGCCCCCGCCTTTTTCGTGAGCGTCCCGCGTACGCGACCGTCGACGAGCGAGGTCTTGACCTCCTCCTTGACACCAAGGATTGCCAGCGCCTGCTCCTCGTCGATAACTGCGGCTGCGCGCACGCGTGGGGTGCCGATGTTACCGAGCGAGACGTCGGCGACCGCGATCCACTCCGCGTGGAAGTCGGGTGCGAGCACTCTGGTGCCGCTGGCGAGCTGGTAGTCCTTGCCCATGTTGCGCGCAATGAGAGAGGGGAAGGCAAGGCCGACTACGGTGCCGGTCGCGACCTTTCCGCGGTCCGTCGACAGCTTCTTCAGCCGCGCGATCTCCCTGCGTACGCGCGGCAGCGCGGTAAGCCGAGGTAGTTCTCGGTCGACGTCGCCACGGACATCCTCGCCCAAGGATGCGATGACCGGTGCTGCCTGGGAACCAGCCTCCAGAAGCGCCCTGCCCAAGCGTGGATCCGTGGGGAGTGCAACGAGCTTCTTCCCGATGGTGGTGAGACCGTGCTCGTCCACCGCGCCCAATTGCTCGAGAGTCGCCTGAGCCTGCTCCACAGTCCGAGCTGGTGGGGCATCAAGCAGCGGGAATGAGTCAAAGCTTCCGCCCCAGGCACTCACGAAGAGGCTCGCTTGGGTGAGGTCGGCACTGGCGATCTCAGGCGAGATGGCGGCGCGGAAGTGCTGGAAGTCCGAGGCCGAGTAGCAACGGACCACCGTGCCGGGTCCCTCGCGGCCAGCTCGGCCCGCGCGCTGTTCCACCGAGGACTGACTCGTGCTGATAGTCACGAGTCCCGTCATGCCGCGCAGGTTGTCGCGCTTGGGCACACGGGAGAGTCCCGAGTCAACGACCGTGCGCACGCCGGGGACGGTGATCGAGCTTTCCGCGATGGACGTGGCCACGACGATGCGTTGGGAATCCGCCCGCAGAGCTGCGTCCTGCTCGGGCGAGCTCAACGAACCGTGGAGGGGATAGACCTCAATGCCGTGTGGAAGCCTCGGGTCGCACTCGAGAGCTTCCACCACGATCCGGACCTCCCGCACGCCGGGGACGAAGACGAGCACGGAGTCCGAGGAAGCGACCGCCGCCTCCCGCGAAGCACGAGCGAGCTCCGAGAGGAAGCCCCGGGAGCATTCGGCGCGTCCGGCGATCGGGGCGTAGCTCACCTCCAGCGGGTAGATGGGCGAGGTGATGGTGACCACGTCGCCGCCTATGAGCGCCGCAAAGCGGGAAGACTCCACCGTCGCCGACATGGCCACCAGCCGAAGGTCGTCGCGAAGCTCGCGCAACTCGACCAGCATGCCAAGCACGATGTCGGTGTCCAGCTGGCGCTCGTGGACCTCGTCGACGATGACCGCGTCGACTCCGGAGAGCTCGGGATCGTGAAGCATCCTGCGAAGGAGCACGCCAGGGGTGAGGAACTCGACGCGTGAGGAGGGGGTCTGCTCGCCGCGAATCGTGAATCCAACCCCCGGCACCGTGGGTGCTAGGTGGTGCAGCCGATGCGCTGCGGCGCGCACAGCGACCCTGCGGGGAGCGACGCAGATGACTTTGCCCGAGACCTCGTTGGCTAGAAGCGGCGGGAGGAAGGTGGTCTTGCCGGTGCCGGGTGGCGCCTGGACCACGACCGCGCCGGGCGCGCCCTCGCCGAAGATGGCCTCGCGGAGCTCATCCTCATGCCCCGCTACCGGCAGGCCGCGGCCGATCTCGGCGAGATCGAACAGCTCGCGCGTCATGGGCTAGCTGTCCTCCCCGCGCGCATCGACGGGCACCCCCTCGGGAAGTTGCGAGCGCTCGAAGCGCGCCGGGTCGGGGTAGCGCACGACGCGAGCCGGATTCCCCACGGCGATCGCGCCCGCGGGGATGTCGCAAGTGACCACCGATCCGGCACCGATGACGGCACGCTCTCCGATGCTCACGCCCGGAAGCACGATCACGCCGGCGCCCAGCCACGCCTCCTCGCCGATGGACACCGGGTGTGCGATCTCCCAGTCGGCCACGCGCATCTCGGCATCGTCGACGGGGTGGGTCACCGTGATGATCTGGCAGTTGGGCCCGAGCAACGCACGAGCGCCGATCGTGACCTCGGCGGTATCAAGGATGCGGACGCCGAAGTTGATAAAGGCGCCTTCGCCGACGGTGGTGTTGGCACCGTACTCGATGATCATCGGCTGCTTGATGAAGCACTTGCCGCTCGCCGGGTTGAGGATCTCCCCCAAAAGGCGCGCTAATTCTTCCTCGTTGGTAGGCCGCGTGTGGTTGTAGTCGTAGACCAGCTCGGCGATGCGCGCGGCATGCTCGGAAATCTCCGGTGAGATGGGGATGTGCCACTTCTCGGCGCGCAGGTCGTCGAGGCTCGAGTAGGTTCGCGGGTCAAAGCTCATGCGCTCATCCTATTTCCCCGTGTCGCTGGGCGCGTTTAGGCTTGGCCCCGTGCCTACGCTTTTCGACGCCCACCCCAATCCCGCCCGCCGCCCAGACAGGGTCGTGCGCGAGGGAATCGTGCACCTGCCCGCCTTCCTGACCATGGAGCAACAGGAGCAGGTGGTGTCCACGGCCCGTGAGTACGCCCGCCGAACCGCCAGCCTGCCGTGGCGCATGCGACAGCGTCGGGTGAAGTCCGGCACGATGAGTGCCCATCTCATGAGTCTGGGCGAGCACTGGGACTACGAGCGTCACCGCTACATCCGCGGCGAGGGGAGCCAGGCGGTGCCCGCGATTCCCGAGACCTTCGTGGGCATCGCGCACGCGGTGTTGCGCATGGCAGGCGAGCTCGACGAAAGCCTCGCCCCGTGGGTGGCGGGGTTCCGGGTTGAAGCGGCACTGGTGAATTACTACCCGCCGGGCTCTGGCATGGGCCTGCACCAGGACGGGTATGAGGACAGCGGCGCGCCGGTGGTATCGCTGAGTATCGGGGACTCGGCGGTGTTCCGCGCGGGCGGTACCATCGATCGGAACAAGCCGTGGGACGACATCTACCTCGAAAGCGGCGACGCGCTCGTGTTCGGCGGGCCCGCGCGCGACATCTTCCACGGCATTGTCCGGCTGGATGACAACACGGCACCCATGGGCTGCGGCCTGCGTCAAGGGCGTATAAATGTCACGTTCCGCCAGGTCAGATGAGGTATGGGAACCGGCCCGCCGAAGGTGGCGTCGAAAAGCGATATGGAGATAATGATGGAAGTAGAAGTGGACCTGAGCGCGCGCGGGCTGGTGCGCGGCGAGGACGGGCGCGTGCGCCCGGTGTGGGCGAGCCTCGACGAGCTGCAGCGCGAGTATTACGACTTCGAGTGGGGCGCGCCGGTGCGCAGCGAGCAGGGGATATACGAGCGGCTGTGCCTCGAGGGGTTCCAGTCGGGGCTGAGCTGGGCGACGGTGCTGCGCAAGCGGCCCGCGTTCCGCGAGGTCTTCGCGGGGTTCGACCCCGACGCGGTGGCCGCCTTTGATGAGGAGGTGGTGGAGGCGCTCATGGCCGATGCCCGCATCATCCGCAACCGCCGCAAGATCACGGCGGCGATCAACAACGCCCAGGCCACCGTGGCGCTTAGAGGCGATGGCGGCCTTGCCGAGCTGGTGTGGGGGTTCGTACCCGCCGAGCACGCGCGCCCCGAGTCGGCTAAGTCGGTGCAGTCCACCTCCCCGGAATCCGTGGCGATGGCCAAGGCGCTAAAGACGGCGGGATTCCGCTTCGTGGGCCCGACCACCTGTTACGCGCTCATGCAAGCGCTCGGCATGGTCGACGATCGCATCGTGGGGGCCTCGCCGCTCATCCGTGGCTGAGCACCCGCTCGCTACCATGGTGGGTATGAGTGAAGTACGCGTGCGCCCGGCAACCCCCACCGACTGTGAGGCGATGGTCCAGTTCGTCAAGGACCTAGCAGTGTACGAGAAGGAGCCGGTGGAGATCGTGCGGCTGACCTCTGAGACTCTCCGCGAGCAGCTGTTCGGCGAGAACCCGGCGATCTTCGCCTTCATCGCTGAGGCCGACGACGAGCCCGTGGGCTTCGCGCTGTGGTTCCTCAACTACTCCACGTGGGAGGGTGCGCATGGCATCTACCTGGAGGATCTCTACGTAAGGCCCGAATCCCGCGGGCTGGGTGCGGGCAAGGCTTTGCTGCGCGAGCTGGCGCGCACCGCCGTGGCACGCGGCTACAAGCGAGTGGAATGGTCGGTGCTCAAGTGGAATACCCCGTCGATCGAGTTCTACCGTAGCCACGGCAGCTTCCCGATGGAGGAATGGGATACCTTCCGGCTCGCGGGTAAAGCGCTCGAGGAATTCGGGGCATAGCCCACGTTTTGAGCTTCAGCGATCGAGACCTGCCTAGACGACAGGTGTCTGGCGGGTCTCTTTGGTGTGAAATCTTGGCGAATGCTCGTTAAAGGCGCAGGTCAGCTGAGGGTATGTGCGCTGCGGGCGAAGCGTCGGAAAGCTAAAAATGCACGAGGATGTCATTTCAACTAGAACTCGTGCAAGGAGCCAATCCCCATGTCTCACGTCCATTTCCGACGCGCCCTCACCGCGACCGTCGCCGCATCGCTTGGTCTGAGCCTCGCGTCCACGGCGCAGGCCCAACAGGCGCCCAAGACCTTCAGTATTAGCAACTTCACCGACTTCCACGGTCACATTGCCCAGGTTAGCGACTCCACCGGTGTGAAGGAGCCGGGTGCCGCGGTGCTGTCGGCCATGGTGTCCCACGTCAACGAGGGGCAGGAATACCTGCTGACCTCTTCCGGTGACAACGTGGGCGGATCCGCGTTCACCTCCGCTGTGCTTCAGGACGAGCCCACGCTCGCGGTCCTCAACAAGATGGGCGTTACCGCCTCCGCGGTGGGAAACCATGAGTTCGACAAGGGCTACGCCGATCTCACCGATCGTATCCAATCGCATTCCAGCTTCGACTACCTCGGTGCGAACGTGAGCGGCGGAACCCCGCCTCTTGCACCCTATGTGGTCAAGGAGGTCGGCGGGGTGCGAGTCGCGTTCATTGGCTCGGTGACCGCGACTACGAAGGACAAGGTCTCCCCGACCGGCATCGACGGCATCGAGTTCGGCGATCCGGTCGCTGCCACCAACGCGGTTGCCGATCAGATCACCGCCGAAAAGACCGCCGACGTCGTGATTGCGCTCTACCACGAGGGAATCTCCGACCCGTCTGTCTTCAACGACAACGTCGACGCCGTGTTTGCTGGTGACACCCACGAGACGAAGTCCCAGGTGATTAAGCGTGCGGACGGTTCCGCCTTCGCGGTGGCCCAGGCGGGGGAGTACGGCAAGCAGCTGGCAGACATGGACTTCACCTTTGACCCGGAAACGGGCGATGTCATTGACATCGCACCGAAGGTGTACACCACCGATGAGATGATGGCCGCCGTTGGTGCCACCCCCGACCTAGCCGTCCAAGCGCTCGTGGACCAGGCGAAGCTCGACTCGGATGCCGCTGGCGCTACCACCGTGGCTACCGCGTCCTCTTCCTTCTACCGCGGCGCCAACGAGGACAACGTTGCAAGCTCCGGATCCAACCGCGGCGTCGAGTCGACGCTGTCGAACGCACTCGCGCAGGCCGCGAAGGCAGGGATCAACGCCAACACCAGCGCCCACGCCGACCTCGGCGTCATGAACGCTGGCGGAGTGCGCGCAGACCTCGAGGCTGGCGCCGTCACCTATCAGGAGGCCTTCGCGGTGCAGCCCTTCGGCAATGAGATCACCTACACCACGCTGACCGGTCAGGACATCATCGACGCCATCGAGCAGCAGTGGAAGGACCCGACACTGTCTCGTCCGGTCCTCGCGCTCGGCTGGTCGGACAACTTCTCCTACACCTACAATCCGGACGCGCCGCAGGGCGAGCGCTTCCTCGCTGGCGCCATCGACGGCGAGCCGCTCGACCCGGCGAAGTCCTACGTGGTGGCGGGCTCCACCTTCCTCCTCGACGGCGGCGACGGCTTCGCAGCGCTGGCCAACGGCACCGAGAAGCCCAACACCGGACTCATGGATGTCGATGTGTTCACCGGTTACCTTGCTGCCTACCCGGCCCTGGCCCCGCGCGGCGGGCAGTCCGCTGTCGGAGTGAAGCTGGACGGTGAGCTGGCCCCGGGCGCGAGCGTCACCTTCGACCTGAGCTCGCTGATCTACACCGTCGGCGATGTGGCGCAGCAGGTGACCGTCTCAGTCGGCGACGCCATCGCCACCGCCGACATCGTCCATGACCTCGGTGCCGCGAACTACGGCGAGGCGGGCACCGCGCAGGTCGCGCTCACCTTGCCGAGCACACTGAGCGACGCGGACGTCCTCACCGTTACCACCGACGCTGGCACCCGCGTGGAGGTGCCGGTCAGCGCGCTCGGCGCGGTCACCGGCGCTGACAATGCGCCTTCCGCGCCGAATGCCTCGAGCGGAAGCTCCACGGGGCTGGGTGTCTTCGCGCTGTTGGCGGCCGTCGCCTCGCTCATCGGTGCCTTCTTCACCCCGGCTCTCATGCCGATGCTTGAGCAGCTGCGCGCACAGCTCGGGGTCTAGTGCTTCGTCGCGCAAGATTCCGCACCGACCTTGGTGCGTCGACAAGCAGTCGACAAGCAAGAGTGCCTACTGTTTAAGGGGTAGGCACGGCTAGAAACGCACGGAAGGAAGGCAAGACCATGTCGGAGACCGCGAAGAAGATCGCGCTTGTGACCGGGGGCTCCTCGGGCATTGGCGAGGCGACGGCGAGGGCGCTGGCCGCCGACGGCTGGCACGTCATCGTAGCCGCGCGCCGCCTCGACCGGCTGGAAAAGATCGCCGAGGAGATCGGCGGCGAGGCCCGCGAGCTCGATGTGACCAGCCAGGAAAGCGTCGACAAGCTGGCAGCTTCGATCGATCACCTGCACCTTCTGGTCAACAACGCGGGCGGCGCGAAGGGGCTCGACCCGATCGAGAAGGCCAACATCGCGGACTGGGAATGGATGTACGAGACCAACGTGCTGGGCACCCTGCGCGTGACGCAGGCGTTCCTGGATAAGCTCACCGCGGACGAGGGGCACATCATCAACATCTCCTCGGTCGCGGGCATCCAGCCGTACGCGGGTGGGGCGGGCTACAACGCGGCGAAGTTCGGCGTGACGGCGATGAACAAGGTCATGCGCATCGAGTTCGTCGACCGCCCGATCCGCATCACGGAGATCAACCCGGGCCGCGTGAAGACGGACTTCTCACTCATCCGCTTCAAGGGCGATGCCGCGAAGGCCGACGCCGTCTACGCGGACAAGCTCAACCTCTCGGCCGAGGACATCGCCGAGTCGATCCGCTGGGTCGCCGGGCTGCCCGCGCACATGAACATCGACCGCATGGTGATCACCCCGCGCGATCAGGTCATTTAGCATTTGCTTCACGACGCCTACGGCGAGCCTTCTCGAGCCCGCGCGGCGGGAGCCGTAGGCGTCGGAAAGCGAATGCAAAACGAAAAGTAGACACGCCACCTAGTAGCCTAGGGGCGTGTCTATCGCTTCTTTCGGTGCCCTCTTTGCCGTGTGGCTGGCCGCGATCACGCTGCCTGGTCCCGATACGCTGCAGCTCATCCGCACGGGAACCCGCGACCGGCGGGCGGGGGTGTGGTGCGCGATCGGCATCATGGTCGGCAACACCATCTGGATCGTTTCCTCGCTGCTGGGGCTGTCGGCGCTCATGGTGGCCGAGCCCGCGATCTTGCACCTCATCCAGCTTGTCGGCGGCGCGTACATCGCGTGGATGGGCTGGGGCTCGCTGCGCGGTGGCCTGCGCACGCTGCGGGAGAAGACCTCCGACATGGCGGGGAAGGTCGTCGACGCGGTGGCCGCTCAAGGGGAGGAGATGGGTGCCTGGCGGGCGCTGCGGCTGGGTGCCGCGACCAACCTTTCGAATCCGAAGGCGGTGGTGTTTTTCGCCTCGATCTTCGCGCAGTTCGTGCGCCCGGACATGTCGGAGGGCTGGACGGTCGGCATCGCGGCCTTTCTTGTGGTCACGGGGCTTGCGTGGTTCATTGGCTTCGCGGTGGCGGTGCGCGCGCTGGCGGAGAAGATCATCCGCAACGGGGCCGTCATCGACATCGCTGCGGGCGTCATCTTCCTCGTCATCGCGGCGGTCATGGCAGCCGAAGGGGCGCGCGGGTTGTTGTCTTAGCGCCTCGCGACTGGGCGGGGGAGAGGAAGCCGCACGGCCATTGCACCTAGCAGGGTGCGGGGTCGTGCGGCTTTGTGCTGCGAAGACCGTGTCGAGGAAGCAAGTCGGGGTCTGCTAAAGCTGCACTAAGGTGTCTATCTTGCATGCGAAAGCTCTTCATGTATGGCGCGAATCCGCCAGTTTTATTTATCAATTTATTCAGTGATTACAACTCTGTGAGCAGCCATAACAAAGATTTGAAAGTAATAGTCTAACGAAAATAGACAGCATGGTTCATGCGTTTCTGGGGAATCGACGTATGGTGTGTGAAGGAGTTTTTTCACAAACTTTTCGACATCTTTAGAAGACATCTTTAGAAGAGGAGCTAGACCATGTCTGAACTGACCCCTAACCACGAGGCGGGCCAGCCGCTCGAGGCCATCGACGCCGCCAAGCTGTCCGAGCTGGCCAAGAAGAACGTTGAGAACCCGGCCGGTGGCGTCAAGCACATCCGCACCCACACCGAGGCTGACGGCTACTTCCGCAATAACTCCATCATCCGCGATACCCACATCGTCAAGGTGGGCGAGCCGCTGCCGCTGCTCGGCGATGACTCCGCAGCCAACCCGACCGAGGTCGCCCAGGCCGCCCTCGCAGCCTGCATCTCGGTCGGCATCCAGGCGATTGCCACCAACCGCGGCGTGACCCTGACCAAGATCGACATCGACATCGTCGGCACCATCGACATCTCCCCCACCTGGGGCGTGGGCGACCTCGGCGAGCACAAGCGCCCGGGCGTGTCCGACGTCCACGTTTCCGTCGACATCGACGGCGACGCCGACCGCGAGATCCTGCAGAAGATCGTCGACGACGCCATCGAGTGGTCGCCGGTGGTCAACACCTACACCCGCCCCGCCAAGCTCACCCACGAGCTGGTCTAACCCCGCGCTGAGCGCCGGACACGAGAAACCCCTAGGAGCACCCCAGTCATGACCACACTGATTCGCAAGCCCATCGAGCTTGAGCCGCTCATCCTCGCCGAGGAGGTTCGCAAGACCCTGGCCGACAACGCCAAGGCAGTCGACAAGAACGAGCTGCCCGCTCGCTACGGTATCGAGCTGCTGGGTTCGCTGGGGCTGTTCGAGTATTCTTCGCTTCTCGACGCCATTCGCGCCGAACGTGAAATCGCCCGCGAGGACCTCTCTGTCGCCTTCGGCGGCTGGGCGCAGCTCATGGTCATCCGCTACCTCGAGGTCGGCGGCACCCCGCTGGCGCTCAAGCTGCGCGACGAGCTGCTCGCGGGCACCCGCCCGGGCGTTACCGCCATGGCCCCGTCCTTTAAGACCGCCGCCGGTGGAGGCTCCATCCCGCTCGCGGCCACCAAGGTCGACGGTGGCTACTCGATTAGCGGCAAGCTCAACTGGGCCTCCAACCTGGCCGAGGACTCCGTCATCGTCTCCTCCGCGGAGACCGCCGACGGCGAGCGCTTCTTCTTCGTGGTCGAGGGCAACGCCGAAGGACTCGACCTAGGCAAGCCCTTCGGGCTGCTCGGCCTCAACGCCACTTCCTCCTCGTGGATCACCATCGACGGACTAATCGTGCCCGAGGCCAACATCCTCTCCCGCGACTTCTTCGGCTTCCTCGCGCAGGTGCGCCCGGCCCTGTTCCTCCTGCAGACCTCCGAGTGCCTGGGTGTCGCCGAGTCCGCGATCGCCGCGGCCTCGACGAAGCTCACCGGCATGAACGAGGTCTTCGCCGACGACGTCTACCGCGTCGCAGGCGAGATCGAGGCGCTGATCGCCGAACAAGAAGAGCTCGCCCAGCAGGACGATCCCGATCAGGTCGCGCTCATCAAGCTGCGCCTTGCCGCGGCCCAGGCGACCGTGGATGCGACCGCGCTCGAGGTCCGCACCGCCGGCGGCTCCGGCTACGCCTTCTCCTCCCCGGCGTCCCGACGCTTCCGCGAGGCTACCTTCCTCCCGGTGCAGTCGCCGAACGAGGCCCAGCTCAAGTGGCAGCTGGAGAAGCTGGGAGTAGCGTAAGGCCTATGACTGCACCAACCGAAGCATCTGCGAGCGTCAGCGCGGAACGCCTGCGTGAGACGGTGGGTACCTTCCCGTCCGGGGTCACGATCATCACTACAGTCGACGGCGGCGAGGACGTCGGCATGACCGTGAGTTCGTTTGCGTCGTTGTCTCTCGAACCCGCGATGGTGTCCTTCTCGCTGGCGCTGAGCTCGTCGAAGATCAAGCACTTCCGCGTGGGATCCCCGGTGGGCATCTCGGTGCTCGCCGATCACCAGGCCGAGTACGCGCGCCAGTTCTCCCGCAAGGTCGCCGACCGCTTCGAGGGCGTCGACGTCTGGCGTAACTCCGAGCCGAGGCTCATCACCGACGCCGCCGCCTGGTTCGACGGGGAGATCGCCGCGGCCTACCCCGGCGGCGACCACACCATCTTCACCGTCTTGGTCAAGGAGTGCGGCACCCACGACGAGGCCAAGCCGCTTCTTTACCAGCGCGGCCAGATGAACAACTGGAGCGTGGAGTACTCCATCTAGGCCCGTATTACCTTCCCGAGACCCACGGCACAGTATGTGCCGTGGGTTTTCTCATGACATTTGTCATCCAAACCCATGGCATATGGCACTACCTGCGCAAACGTCGCGTCGGCAGGATAGGAGCCATGAGGAACGCACAGTCACACAACAATCAAGGTCCCGTCGTCGAGGTCCGCGAGCTGACCCGAGTGTACGGGCTCAAGCCCAATCCCTGGGCGCTTACCCCCTCGCAACGCGAGGGCCGCCCCACGGCCAGGCACCCCGGCTTCACCGCAGTCGACCGCGTCAGCTTCCACGTCCACGAGGGCGAGGTCTATGGTCTGCTCGGCACGAACGGCGCGGGCAAGTCCTCCACCCTAGAGGTCATCGAGGGACTCGCCCGCCCGACCAGCGGCGTGGTGCGGCTCTTCGGCAAGGACCCCGCCGCCGAACGAGGGGCGATCCGGCCCCAGACCGGCATCATGCTCCAACGCGGCGGGCTGCCCCAAGAGCTCACGGTCCTAGAGACCTTGAAGCTGTGGGCCGGAATCAGCTCGCACCCGCGCCCGGTCGACGAGGTGCTCGAGGAAGTCGGGCTCGGCCACCGCCGAGGAAACAAGGTGGGCGGCCTGTCCGGCGGCGAGCAGCGCCGCTTGGATCTTGCCTGCGCCCTGCTCAACGACCCGAAGCTGCTCTTTCT
The DNA here is from genome assembly GCF_000550805.1 of Corynebacterium vitaeruminis DSM 20294. Classification (NCBI taxonomy): domain Bacteria; kingdom Bacillati; phylum Actinomycetota; class Actinomycetes; order Mycobacteriales; family Corynebacteriaceae; genus Corynebacterium; species Corynebacterium vitaeruminis. Next base: position 126,648 of record NZ_CP004353.1, read on the forward strand.
CGACGAACCGACCACCGGGCTGGACCCGGAGTCCCGCTACAACACGTGGGAGCTGCTGCGCGGGCTCAAAAAGCGCGGGGTCACGATGATCCTGACCACCCACTACCTGGAGGAAGCGGAGCATCTGTGCGACCGCATCGCCATCATGCACGAAGGTCGCATCCAGATAGAGGGCACACTGGCAGACATCGTCTCCTCCCAACCCTCACACATCACCTTCACCCCGAAGTCCGGGGCATCGCTTCCGCCGCTGCCCGAGCGCCTGCGCGGCGCGGTCCTTATCAGCGACAGCGAGATCCAGATCGCAAGCAGCGACCTTCAGGCCGACGCGCTGGAGGTCCTGCGCTGGGCCGATACCCACGGACTTAGTCTCGGCGGCTTTTCCGCCACACCCGCAAGCCTTGACAACGTCTTCCTGTCGATCGCCGGCCGATAGGCGTCGACAAGCGAAAAGGAGAAGAATATGACTACAGTGAACCGACTTGCCACGCTCGCCCGCGCGGAGTGGCTGCAATTCCGCCGCAACAAGGTCATCTTGTTCATGGCGATCGTCATTCCCCTGGGGATGCCGCTTCTCATGTGGCTCAACCTCGGCCCCGACAGCGGCACGGACAAGCAGCTCGTGGGCGCCGGGATGATGGAGCTCTACCTCATGATGTCCCTGCTCATGGTGCTGTTTTACTCGGTGCTGTCGATGGCCACCACCCGCCGCGACGAGGGCGTGCTCAAGCGCCTGCGCACCGGCGAGGCACGCGACGGGGAGATTCTCGCCTCCATCGCCGTGCCAGGCGCGGCCATCGTCACCGTCTTCTTCCTCGTCATGGCGGGGATCCTCATCGGGGCTGGCTCGAGTCCCGTCAACTTCGTGCTGGTTCTCGCGGCGCTTCTCGTAGGGCTCGTCGTATACGCGAGCGCCGCGCTGCTGACCTGCTGCTTCACAAAGAACGCCGAGGCCGCCCAGCTGACGAGCATGCCGGTCATGGTGTTGGCCGTGCTGTCGATGAGTACGCTTCGCGCAAGCTTGCCGACGTCTATAGCGCGCATCGTGGAGGTCAATCCGTTCGCCTTCGTCGTCGACCTCGCAAGCCTGGGTTGGGCGGGAATCGACCCCGGAAGTGGCAAGGCGCTCGCGTCCATGGAGGTCCTCGCCTATGCGGGTCGGCCCCTGGCGCTGTCCGCGATGTGGATCGTCGTGCTCGTCTGGAGCGCCGTGATCTACATGCGCTGGGACACCCACCGCGGATAGGCTGGCGAGCGTGAACGTCGATCGCCTCCTCCACACCCCCTCCCCGCGGCTGCGCAGCCTACGGGGGCAAAGGGGGTTGTTCCTCTACATGCGCTACTCGGCGCACGCGATGACGCTCATCGTCCTTGCCCTGATGGGTGGGTTCGCGCTGCGCCTGTACAGCTACGAGGGGAGCTCCCCGTGGGCCAGCCCCTGGTGATACGCCGCCGCGATGCTCATGGTCGCGCCAGCCGCGACCGCGAGCTGGGTGGTCGAGAACGCCCCCGACCTCAACCTTCAGCCGCGACCCACCTTCTACCGGGCGCTGGTCTGCGCGGTCGCGGTCGGAGCGGTGTGCCTCGGTCTAGCGCTGGGGCTCATGGTGCCAGCCACCGGCCTCGGCGAGCGCTATGGGTTCTTCGCGGCCGCGATGGTTTCGCTGTGGATGCTCGCCTGGGCGGTGGCTCCCTTCCTGCGCCTTCGGTGGCTGCTAGTGGCCGCGATCGTCGCGATGACCTACCTGCTCGCGCGGTGGGCGCGTTTCGACGAGGTCGGCTGGATCACCGTCATGCCGCTTTTGCTCTTCGGCACGATGGTGATGACCATGTGGATGCTCGGGGTGTTCAAGGAGCTCATGCGCGTCAAGGAGACGGAGGCCGCGCTGTCGGCGAGCGAGGAGCGGCTGCGCATCGCCCAGCAGCTGCACGACTCGCTGGGGCAGTCGCTGGCCGCGATGAGCCTCAAGGTGCAGGTCATCGACAAGGTGATGCGCAAGCAGGGGGTCGCCGATGCCAGCCCGATGCTAGTCGGGGAGGTGTCCGAGCTTCGCGCGTTGATTGCCGACACCAGCACACACATGCGCGAGGTCGTCCACGGATACCGGCAGGTCTCCCTCGACGAGGAGCTGCAGCGGGCGCGGTCGCTGCTGAGGGACTCCGGCATTGCAGTTTCGATCCGCGGGGGTGCCTCGGAGCTTTCCTGGCTGTCGGCGGAGCGGCGCCAGGTTGCCTCCTGGTTCGTACGGGAGGCCGCCACCAACGTTTTGCAACACGCGCGCGCCAGCACGGCCACGATCACGGTGTCCCCCTTCGTCGTGAGCGTGGACAATGACGGCGCGTCCGGCGAGCCCGGGAAGCTCAGCGGGCTCGAACATCTCAACCAGCGCGCCCAGCGCGTCGGGGGAAGCATCGCCGCCTCGCAGCACGGCGGCGAGTTTTGCTCGACCCTCACGTTCGACACGGAAGGACCACAGTGACTGACGCGACCGACACACCTGGCACGATCCCCGGCTCGATCACGGTGCACATCACCGACGACGAGTCCCTTATCGCGAGCTCGCTGGCGACGCTTCTCAGGCTCGAAGACGACATCGAGGTCGTGGGCACCTCCGGCACCGGCGAGCAGCTGCTTGAGGCGCTGGCCACGAGGCCCGTCCCGGACGTGGTCGTCCTCGACCTGCACATGCCGGGGATCGACGGGATCACCACCGCGGAACAGGCGCTGGCGGACCACCCCGGGCTGGCGGTGCTCATCGTGACCTCGCACGCGCGCCCGCGCGGGCTCAAGCGGGCGCTCGCGGTGGGCGTGCGCGGCTTTCTGCCCAAGACCGCCGATGCCAACGAGTTCGCCGACGCCATCCGGGCGCTGAAGAAGGGCAGGAAGTACATCGACCAGGAGCTCGCCGCCGCGGCGCTCGACATGGAGGCCTCCCCGCTCACGGAGCGGGAGGTGGAGGTGCTCGAGCAGGCGGGAACCGGTGCCAGCGTCAACGACATCGCCGCAGCGGTGCACCTTGCGCCGGGCACCGCGCGCAACTACCTCAGCTCGGCGATCGCCAAGACCGGCGCGATCAACCGCATCGACGCCTTCCACAAGGCGCGCGAGGCGGGCTGGATCTAGGCCCGCCCCGTCTCCAACGCCACAACCGTCCTCGCCGTGCCCTGGTCCCGCGCCGGGCCTATCCCATCGCACTCATTGCTTCGCGTTCATTTCATCGCGGCGCAGGAGCGGGTACCCTCGGCTGGTAGAGATTCCCATTACCGGGCAACCGGGCAGTGGGCACCCGCACCACCGGAAGAAAGGCACACTGACCATGATCGTCACCACCACCCCCACCGTCGATGGGCGACAGATTTCCGAGTACCTCCGCGTCGTCGCCGGCGAGACCATCGTGGGCATCAACGTGTTCAAGGACATCGCCGCTGGATTCCGTAACTTGGTCGGCGGCCGCAGCCAGTCCTACGAGGACGAGGTCAACCGCGCCCGTGAGACCGCGCTGGCCGAGATGGTCGACCGCGCCATCGCCCTCGGCGCGGACGGCGTCGTCGGTGTGGACCTCGACTACGAGACCTTGGGTACCGACAACGGCATGATGATGGTCTCTGCCACCGGCACAGCCGTGAAGTTCGCGCTCTAAGCGCGGGTAGACAACAGGGGGACGGGGTCCAAAGGCATGCATGTCACCCAGTTAGACTGGTGGGCATGCAACCTCAGGATGTCACGATTCGTGACCAAGAAATCAAGCTGGGCCAGTTCATTAAGCTGGCCAGCCTCGTCGAGACGGGCGGCGCGGCCAAGGAGGTCATTGCCAACGGGGAAGTGACTGTCAACGGTAGCGTCGATACGCGCCGCGGCAAGACGCTGCGCGACGGCGACGTGGTCTGCGTGGGCAACCTCTGTGCGCGCGTTGTCGCAGGTGTTACCGACGATGACGATTACTTTGATGAGGCCACGGCCGACGATGACTTTGACCCCGAAGTGTGGAGGAACATGTAATGCCCGCTTTCCAAGCCGAATCCGGCATGCCCTACTGGATCGACCTGACTACTTCCGACGTGCGCAAGTCGTCGCACTTTTACTCCGAGCTTCTGGGCTGGGAGGTCGCTGAGGTCAGCGACGGTTACCGCATCGCCCGCGTCCAGGGGCTGCCCGTGGCGGGCTTTGTCCAGCGCCCCGAGGAGGACAACCAGCCGGACACGTGGGTGACCTACTTCCTCTCCGGCGACATCGCGGGCGAGTGCGAGCGCGTCGTCGAGCTGGGCGGACGCGTGTTGGTCGCGCCCACCGAGGTGCACCTGGGCCAGATGGCCATCCTCGTGGACACCGCTGGCGCGATGTTCGGTCTCATCCAGCCCGGCGGCGAGGACTCCTTCATCGCGGCCGGTGAGCCGGGCACCCCGGTCTGGCACGAGCTGACCTGCGTCACCGCCTACGACAAGGCCTGCGAGTTTTACCCCGCGCTGTTCGAGTGGATGACCTCCACGCTTGAGGGCGAGGGATTCAACTACACCACCGCGCTCGTCGATGGCGCGGCGTTTGCTGGCATTTTCGACGCCAAGGGCCAGTTCCCGCCCCAGGTCCCGAGCTTCTGGCAGACCTACCTGGGTGTTCTCGACATCGACGCCGCCGTCGCGCGCGTCCCCGAGCTGGGCGGCGAGGTCATCCGCGAGCCGTGGGACTCCGAGTTCGGCCGCATGTCGATCATCGCCGATTCCACCGGCGCGACCGTCACGCTCTGCGAGGTCGACGAGCCCGTCGAAGAGGGCAGCGAGTCCGACCCGCTGGAAGGCATCGATTTGGAGGGGCTGCTCTAACCACTTCGAAAAAGGACACCGTAGGCTTTCGGCATTTGCTTGCCGACGCCTACGGTTGTGTTTCTCAAGCCCCGACCGCATGCCCCGGGCATCGTGTTGCACATAGCGGCTAGGCGTTGGCCTAAGGTAGGCCGCATGGTCGAGTCACTTGAGCTTTCCGACGCCACGGAGCGCGTCCTCCAAGCCTGCGAACGGATACCCAGCGGCTGTGTCGCATCCTACGGCGAGGTCGGCGTGCAAGCAGGTCTCGGTGCCAGGCAGGTCGGGCGGATCATGCGCGAGCACGGCCATCTCGTGTGCTGGTGGCGGGTGGTGCGGGCCGACGGCTCCTCGGCGGTCGCCGATCGCGCCCGTGCGCACTGGGATGAGGAAGGCATCGCTCACGATGGCGAGCGGGTGGACATGCGCGCGCACCGCTTCGAGTGGGACGGATAAGAGGCGTACACCCATCACGTGTGTGGGTGCACGCCTCTTTGCGTCGTCTAACCACGAGGTCGGCCATGCACTAGACGCATAATCCGTGACGTGCATGCGTCAGATGCATGCATTGATCTTAGTGCGGCGCGTGTGCCGCGAGGCTAAAGAACTCAGGCCGGAGGCTTGTGTCCTGAGTCATGGCGAGCCGAGCCGCCAGCTGGCCGAAGTAGGGTGCGAACTTCATGCCCGTGCCGCTCATTCCCACGGCCACCGTGACGCAGGTGTCCGAGTCGGTGTCGATGATGGCGTGGCCGTCGGCGGTGAAGCCGTCGTGGTGGACCGACAGCCTAGCGACGTCTGGGTAGAAGTCCGGTGCGACCTCGGCGACCCGCTGCGAGAACAGCTGAAGGGTCTTCTCGTCGACTGTCGCAGGGACGTCGCTGGGGTGGGGGACCGCGACCTCGTGAAACTGGTCGCTGGAGAACTTCACGGTGTACCCATCGAGGCTGGGTGCTCCGTAGATGTGGAAGCTCGTGCCGTCTGCCTGCGGGCGGTCGTAAAGGAAGATCGGCAGCTTGTCCGGCGCAAAGGCCTCCACCTTGCGCGGCATGAACCACGTCAGCGCGAGCGGGCGCACCTTCACCAGCGGCGCCACCTCGGGAAGGAGGTCGCCTGCCCAGGATCCGGTGGTCACGATTGATTGCTTAGCGACGACCGTACCGCGGCTCGTGCGAATGACCACGCCCGCGCCCTCACCCTTGGGCTCGATCGCGAGGACCTCCGTGTGCGTCCATAGCTTCGCTCCCAGCTTGAGCGCGAGCTCGGTGGCCGAGGCGACCGCGACCTCGGGGCGGATGCCGCCGCCCTGAGGGTCGAGGATGCCGATGTCGTCATCGTCGACCGTGAATTGAGGGAAGCGCTCGCGCAGCTCCTCCGCTGAAAGATACTCGTGCTCGAGCCCGAACTCCTCGATGGTCTTTTGAGTGGCGGTGATCGTCGGAAAGCTCTTCGGGCCGATGCTGAGCGCGCCGACGGGCAAGAAGACGTCGCGCCGTGACTTCTGTGCCAGCTGTAGCCACAGCTCGCGCGCCTTCTTGGCGAAGGGGATGAACTCTCCGCCTTCCTTCAGTGCCACGCGGAACAGCCGTGACTCGCCCGCATAGCTGCCGCGGGTGTGCACGCGCCCGAACTGCTCGATGCCGAGGATCTTTGCACCCGGTGCCGCTTCGGCGAGCTGCCACAGCGCCATCGATCCCATCGTGCCCACGCCGATGACCGCGTAGTCCACCTCGGTGATGTCCATATTCATTGCGTTCGTGCCTTCAATCCATGCGTCGTGTGAATAGAAACGGAGTTGTATGCGTTCGTTCTATGCAAGCTCCGGGGTGTCCCAGACGTTCAGCGTGGTGCCGATGCCCTGGGCCACGGCGTTGTCGTAGACGTGGGAGGCCCACGCGACGTCCTCGACGGGCATGCCGCCGACGGAGAAGATCACCACGTCGTCCTTCGTGGTGCGGCCGACGGCCTCCTCGTTGATGATGTCGGCGATGTCGACGACCGTGCCCTTGGCGACCTCGCCAGCCTTCTCCATCTCGAGGAACTTGTTGCCGATGATGCCCACCATCTCGAAGGTGTTCGGCGTGAACTCTTCCATCCACGCCTCGTAGAGTCCGCGGTTGTCCACGACGAGCTTGACGTCGTCGCGCTGCAGGAACTCGGAGGGGACGTCGGCGCAGCCGGGGACGGTGATGAGCGTGCCGGGGGAGATCCAGTCGGCCTCGATGAGCGGGTAGCTGGCCGAGCCGGCCGAGGTGGTCGCGCACACGGAGACAACATCGCTGCCGCGGACGGCCTCCTCGGCGGTGTCGACCTGGATGATGGTGGTGAACTGCGGCAGCGTGGCCTTGACCCAATCGACGAACTCGTCGATGCCCTTCTGGCTGCGGCCCTTGATCTTCACGGTGTCAAGACCCGGGCGGGCGGCGGCGAAGGCCTCCAGCGCGGTGCGCCCCATGACGCCGGGGCCGATGATTCCGGCCACGCGGGCGTCGTAGTTGGCAAGGTAACGCGCGCCCACGCCGCTGATCGCGCCGGTGCGGTAGGCGGAGATCAGGTTGCCGCTCATGATGGACAGCGGTGCGCCGGTGACGGAGTCGCTGAGGATGAACATGTGGATGGAGCGCGGCAGGCCGACCTCGCGGTTGGCCACGTTCGAGCCGTACCACTTCACTCCCGAGCGGTTGATGGATCCGCCGAGGTAGGCGGGCATCGCCATGAAGCGGCGGTCGGGGCCGTTGAGCGGCATGTTCGGGTGCGGGGAGGAATCCGGGAAGGAAACCATCGCTCCGTGGGAGTTGTTGTTCTGCCCGGCCATGCGGTAGTCGCCCTTGCCGAGGCAGCTAAACACCTCCTCCATGACGTCGACGCAGGCGGCCATGTCCTTCACGCCAGCGGCGACCATCTCCGGCTCGCTGAGGAACAGCGTGTCGATGCGGGTGGGGTTCTCCTCGGCAGGGGAGTCGGTGATGGTGGTGGTCTCGAGTAGTGAAGTGGTCATCGGTGACTCCAATCCAAAGTCAGTGTCCTGGGATGCGCCGGGAAAGCGCAGCGTCGGAAAGCGCAGCGTCGGAAAGCGAAAGCGCAGCGCGAAGGCTGCAAGTAAAGCCGGGTCATCGAGCGGCCCGATGCATTGGATTAAACACCTTTCTGTCGGTTGATAGAAAACGGGGGTAGGCCATAACCTGTCGCGTGATAGGTAAATAAAAACCCCGTCACCTGCGCACTTAAATCTATCTTGCTATAGAAAACCGGGGGTAAGCATTGCCTTAACTATTGCTTGATAGAAACCAGACGGTCTACGGTGACCTCATTCGGCAACGAGCTCGGCGGCGCACGCCCCGCAGGAGCAAAACCGCCGAAAACGACGAATCCGCCACGGCGCCTCCACACCACGGCGGAACCAATTCCCGCCTCGCCCGTCCAATTAGGGGGAAGGGGCACAGCCAAAAAGGAAGAAAGGGGAGCAAGATGGCCATTCTTACCCCAGACAAGTCATCCCGGGCAGGGGTCGGCGCGAGCGTCGGCATGCCCACTCGCCCCAACACCACCCTCAACGCCGGCACTCTGGGTGTCGGCTCCATCGTGTTCATGGTCATCGCGGCCGCGGCGCCGCTCACGGTGATCGGTGGCGGGCTGCCGATCGGCATGGTCAGCGGCAACGGCGCCGGATACCCCGCCATGTACGCGGTCTGCGCGGCCATCCTGTTGGTCTTCTCCGTGGGCCTTACCACCATGTCCCGCCGCATCCGCGAGCCCGGCGCCTTCTTCTCTTATGTGGAGGCCGCCACCGACCGCCGCCTGGGCATGGGCACCGCCTACCTCGCGCTTTTGACCTACACCGCCATCCAGTTCTCCGTCTACGCCTTCCTCGGCGTGCAGCTGGCCAACGTCGTGGCGCTGACCGGCCTCGAGCTGCCGTGGTGGGTGTTTACCCTCGCGATGGTCGCAGTCGTGGGCCTTTTGGGCTACCGGGACATCGAGCTAAGTTCCAAGGCGCTCGGCGTCGCGCTCGTCGGCGAGATAGCCATCACGCTGGCCATCGTCGTTGGCGTGGTCATCAAGGGCGGCGCCCACGGACTCGACATGGCCTCCTTTGAGCCGAGCACCATCGCCTCGGGCACCCCCGGCGTGGGGCTGATGCTCGCCATGGCTGGCTTCATCGGGTTCGAGTCCACCACCGTCTTCCGCAGCGAGGCCAAGGACCCCGAGCGCACCATCCCGCGCGCCACCTACGCAGCCATCCTCATCATCGGCGTCTTCTACACGCTGGCCGGTTGGGCCATCGTCGAGGCCTGGGGCGCGGACAACGTGCTCGCCGCCGCCGAGGCCGACCCGGAGGGCATGGTCATCGCCACCGCCGTCAACTACGTCGGCCCCTGGGCGGGAGTCGTGGTTCAGGTCCTGCTTCTGACCAGCCTGTTCGCCTGCGTGCTCTCCTTCCACAACGTCATCACCCGCTACCAGCACGCCGTGGCCATCAGGGGCTGCCTGCCCGCAGCGGTCGCGAGCATCCACGAGCGCCACCAGTCGCCGCACATCTCCTCCATCGTGCAGACGGCCACCGTCGCGATCCTCACCCTCGCCTCCGTGGCGATCGGCCTCGACCCGGTCATGCAGCTGTTCACCTGGTTCAGCGGCCTAGCGACGTTCACCATCGTCGTGCTCATGCTCATCGTCGACGTGGCGATCCTCGTCTACTTCCGCACCCACCCGGCTGGCAAGGACAACGCCTTCAAGCGCATCTACGCCCCGATTCTCTCGCTCGTGGGCCTGGGTATTGCCTGCTTCTTCATCGTGACTAACCTGGTCAGCCTCGTCGGCGGCAACGTCTCCGTCGCTTGGGCGCTCGGCCTGTCCGCACCGGTCTCCTTCCTCGTCGGCTGGGCCTTCGCCCACGCCACCACCGAGAAAGAACCGGTCCTGGTCTAACCCCTACACACCAAACAAACCCGGCAGTACGCTCCCTTCAAGGAGGCCTGCCGGGTTTGTGCTTTTGCTTGTCGACGCCTTCGGCCCGCGCCCAAAATGCCCCAGCGAAGCGTCGGAAAGCTACTTGCTCAGAAACTCCGCGACGTCGCGCACGCGCTGGCGCGCGACCTCCGGGGTGGACAGGCGGTGCTCGGCGACATACTCGCGCACCTCGACCTGCTCAGGCGCCTCGGCCCACGGGTAGTGGCCTGCCACCTTGTCGTGGGTTGCGACCTGCATGAGCGTGCGCGGCCAGGTCGCGGGGTCGGTGAACTCGCGCCCGCCGCGTAGACCCTCGGGAAGCACGTCGAGGGTGAGGTGCGGGAAGGTGAGCGCCTGCGCGTCGAAGACGTCCGAGCACAGGGTCGCCAGCGCGCCGCCGGAGGAGTAGCCCCACGAGTACAAAGCCGTGGGGGAGTGGGTCTCGCGCACCCACGCGGCGGCCTTCCTCACGAAGTCAATGACCTCGTCCAAGTTGTGCGCCGGCAGGAGCGGGTAGTCGAGGTCGAGGATCGTCGTCCCCGACAGCTCCGCGGCGCCGGCGACCTCGGGGCGCCAAGCATTCTCCAGCGCCACGCCAGCCCCGCGCCACCAGCCGCCGAAGTGCAAGGAGATCGCCCACTTGCCGTTGGGCTTCGACGGGGTAAACAGCTGCGCGTTAAGCTCCGGGACCTCGCTCACGGTGACGTCCCCGGGGAAGGCCACGCCCGGCATTGCGTGATCGACCGCCGAGCCGAGCATGAGCATCGCGGCGTGGGTGGTGCGGTCGGCAAGGCGCGCGTCGTAGGTGTCGGCGACCTCGGCGTCCGAGGGATCGTCCGACCACGGCGGGTTCTTGGCGGGCACCTCGTAGTGGGCGTAGATGTAGGAGGCCAGCTGCTCGAGCTGCTCCTCCTGGCTGAGCACTCGGTCGACGCCGCCGACCTGGAACTCCTCGCGCATGCGCGCCTCGTCGTGGCTGGTGGTGCCGGTAGCACCGGTGTTGTCTGCAGAAGCATCGTTGGTCATGCCCACCATGCTACGCGGTCGAGGTCGAGGCATCCGGCGCCGAAGGCGTCGACAAGCAAAAGCAACGGGAGCACACTCCGTTGGGGTTAGCCGCGCGGTGCCTAGACGGAAACAGGAGTAGAAAGAAGGTTACCTATACAAAAAGACCCCTAACCGAAGGCAGGGATGCGGCATGGCACGCAAGGAAGCAAAGATCGAGCAGGCGACGCTGACCCCGACCAAGCAGGAGGTCGCCAACAAGTGGCTGGGCGGCTTCCGCCACATCGGCTCGTATCGGCTGGTCGATCCGGAGGGCGAGGTCGGCATCGAGGCGCTCATCGGCTTCGACGCGGACGATCGCCTCATCCAGATCCCGTTCAGCTACCGCAGTAAGGAGCTCGACCCGCACCACACGCTGGGCACCATCGAGCACAGCGTGCTAGGTACCCGGTATGTTTCCAACGCGCTGGGCGACCCGGTCGCGGTCGCGGAGTTCATTCGCACCATCGTCGACGGCGGGCAGGGGGCGACGTTCTCCAACGGCACGCAGCCGGCGCTCGAGATCCAGGGCTCCGGCCAGCGCGAGGGGGACCCGGCACTCGAGATCGGCGAGGTCACCCTCCGCGAGGTCACCCGCCAGCGCGCCGTGGGCTGGGCGAAGGTCAACGGCAAGAACCGCGGGTTCATCCTGCGCATGCCGCAGATCCTCGTGCCGGAGTGGCACTTAAGCCGCGGGCACTCGGTCTCCCCGCTGCGCATCACCGGCCACACTCCCGACGACCCCGCGCACCCGCTCGTCGTGGCGGAGCTGGGGTGGACGGATCTGCCTCGTTAGCATTTCGCTTGCCGACGGCCACAGGCTGGTTGCCGTAGGCGTCGAAACGCGAAAAAGCCCCTCTGGCGAGGGGCTTTCTTGCTGTCCGCGGCGACCTAGACGAGCGCGTGGACCGGCTCGTGGCGGGCGATGGTGTACGTGTCGTGCATGAGCTTCGACTCGCCGGTGGTGGCCAGCTGCGCGCACAGCTTGCCCACCGCGGGCGCCATCTTGAAGCCGTGGGCGGAGAAGCCGGTGGCCACGACGATGTCGCCGACGCGATCCATGATCGGCGTCTTGTCGAAGGTATAGGTGTCGAAGTGCACCGAGTAGCGGTTCGGCTCCGGGTGCACGCCGGGGAACAGCTCCGCCACCTGAGCGCCGAAGGCGGTGAGCGCCTCGCGGTTAAGGCGCAGGTCGCAGTCCTCGATGTGGTCGGTCTCGGGGCCGCCCCACAGGTCCAGGCCCGCGATCTTGACGGAGTAGCCGTCGACGCAGGGTGCGCCGAAGATGTGGAAGTCGCCGCGGTCACGGATGAACACCGGCAGGTTGGCGGGGTCGAACTCGGAGGCGACCTTCGGCAGGAACCACGTGAGCACCAGCTTGCGCACCTCGATGAGGTCCTCGATCTCGGGGAAGACGAGCTTGCTCCACGCGCCCGCGGTGATGATGGCCGCGTCGGCGGTGATGGTCTTCTCGCCCGCGACGAGCTCCACGCCGCCAGACTCGAGCTGGGTAATCGAGGTGATCTCGGTGTGGTCGTAGACGGTGGCGCCATGGAGCTTCGCCTGCTCCACCGCGGAGAAGACCGCCAGCTCAGGGCGCATGGCGCCGCCCAGCTTGTCCACGATGCCCGCCTCGTCGTCTTGGAAGTCGAGGCCCGGGTAGCGCACGCGCATCTCCTGGGCGGTGAGCTCCTCGAAGGGTAGGCCGTGCTTCTCGATGGACTCGCGCAGGCGGATGAACGGCGCGTCGTCCTCGCGGCCGACGTTGAGGCAGCCGAAGTCGAGCAGCAGCTCGCGGCCAGCCTCCCGGCCCAGCTGCTTCCACAGGGTGCGCGCCTCCTTGAGCAACGGAACGTACTTCTCGCCCTCGTGGTAGGCGGCGCGGAAGAGGCGGGACTCGCCGGTGAACGCGCCGTAGCTGTGTGAGAGCCCGAACTGTTCGATGCCGATGACCTCGACATCGTCGAGCTTGGACAGCTGCCACAGGCTCATCGATCCCATCGTTCCGAGTCCGACGACGACGATCTTCTTCTTAGACATTTCCTGGTCCTTAGGTCCTTGGGTCTTGGAAGCTAGAAAAGGGGGGTGGTGGCCAGGCGGCCGGGCGAGCGTTAGACCCGGCCGCCTGGCACGTGTGGTGCTGGCCGCTTAGCGAGGCACTATCATTGCGCGCAATGCGACCAGTTCCGGGCGCGGCGGGTCGACCTGCTCCGTTGGCGGCCCGCCGCGAGCTTGTGGGGCGAAAGCGCTAGGCCATCGCCGGGGTCTCCCACAGCGGGAGGGTAACGCCGATGCCCTTCTCGCGGGCGCTGTCGTAGACCTCGGTGGCCCAGGCGACGTCCTCGACCGGCATGCCGCCGACGGAGTAGAGGACGATCTCGTCCTCGCTCGTGCGGCCCGGGATGCGGCCAGCCGAGATGTCGCCGATCTGCTCCAGCTTCGACGGGTCGAGCTTGCCCTCGCGCATGAGGTCGTGGAAGTGCGTGCCCGGGATGCCGAGCAGCTGGTAGGCCTCCGTGCCGTACTCCTCGGCCCAGGCGTCGTAGAGGCCCTGGTAGTCGAGGACGAGGCGAGCGTCGCCGGAGAGGATGAAGTCATCGTCGAAGCGAGCCGCGGCGGGAAGCAGCAGCAGCGCGCCGGGCTTCAAGAACTCCTTCTTGAAGTAGGGGAAGGCCTCGGAGCCCGCGGCGTCGGTGGTGGTCGCTGCGATGATGATGTCCGCGTCCGTGGAGGCCTCCTCGACGGAGTCGACCTTGTAGACCTCCTTCACGCTCGGGAACTTCTCCTTGACGTAGTCGACGAACGCCTGAGTGGAGCCCTCCGAGCGGCCCTTGACCTTGATCGTCTCGATGCCCGGGCGCAGCGCGAGGGTCGCCTCGAGCAGGGTGCGCGCCATGACGCCGGGGCCGACCACGCCCACGACCTTGGCGTCCTCCTTGGCAAAGAGCTTCACTCCCACGCCGGGCACCGCGCCGGTGCGGTAGGCCGAGAGCAGGTTGGCGGACATAATCGCCTTCGGGGCGCCGGTGTCGGTGTCATTGAGCACGAAGGTGTGGATGGAGCGCGGCAGGCCTTCCTTGCGGTTCTCCGCGTTGGAGCCGTACCACTTCACGCCAGCGCCGCGGAAGCGTCCGCCGAGGTAGGCGGGCATCGCCATGAATCGGCGGTCGGGGCCGTCCTTCGGCATCGACTCGAACTTCGGCTCGGCGGGGAAGCCGATCATGGCGCCGTGCGAGTTTCCGTTCTGCCCGGCCATGCGGTAGTCGCCGTCGGCGAGGAGAACCAGGGTCTCCTCCATGACGTCGATGCATCGTGCGATGTCGGTAACGCCGGCGGCGATCATGTCCGGCTCAGACAGGTACAGGAAGTCGATGGCGGTGCTGGTGGTCATGGTAATTCTCCTTTTGTTTTTGCTTTACGACGCCAAGGTTGCCCCGCCCCGGCCCCGGTGCGACGCGAGGCCGGGGACGAGCAACTCCTGGCGTAGAGGTGGGTTTCTAAGAGCGGACGGTGGCTTCGCTCGGGGCGAGCGGCGCCTTGGGACCCGGCCCCGAGGGGGAGGCCGGCTGTTCGGGGGCGAAACTGAGCTGCTTCGGACCGAAGCCGCGCATGTCGTAGGCGGTCTCCGCGTGGATGGAAAGGTCGATGGTGTTCGCCTCGTCCTCCTCGGTGATCCGGATCTTCATCACCTTGCTCATGCAGGTGGCGATGAGCCAGCTCATGCCGAAGCAGTACCCGAGGGTGACGATGATCGCCAGCGGCTCGTGCCACAGCAGGTTGATGTCTCCGCCGCGGAGCACGCCCGCGACTCCCGCGGGTGCCTGCTCGTTGCCGAAGAGCATCACGAACAGCGCGCCTGCCACACCCGCCATGCCGTGCACCGCGAAGACGTCGAGGGAATCGTCGATGCGGTGGCGCTTCTTCCATGAGATCGCCCAGGCGGCGACGGCGGCTGCGAGGAAGCCCACGATGACCGCCTGGATCGGGCTCACCGCGTCGGCGGCGGGCGTGATGCCGACCAGGCCTGCGATGATGCCGGTGCCGAAGCCCAGCATCGTCGGCTTCTTGGTGAGCAGGTGCTCGATGACGACGAAGCCGAGCGCGCCGCCGGACAGCGCCAGCAGGCTGGTGAGCACCACGTAGGAGGCCAGGAAGCTTGCCCCGCCGGCGGTGCCGCCGTTGAAGCCGAGCCAGCCTGCCATGAGCATGCCGATGCCGACCATCATGAGCGGGAGGTTGTGCGGGCGCCCCAGCCCCGACTTGCGGGGCCCGAGCACGAGGGCGAGCGCCAGCCCGGAGGCTCCGGCGTTCATGTGCACGGCGGTGCCGCCAGCGAAGTCGTGGAGGTGGATGACGTTGCGCATCCAGCCGCCGACCAGCCCGGTCTCCTCGTCCGAGACCGCGAACACCCAGTGGGCCATCGGCGCATACACCAGGATGAGCCAGATGGCGCCGAAGATGAGCCACGCGCCGTAGCGCATGCGGCCGGCGGCGCCGGAGGCCACGAGCCCCAGCGAGATGGCCGCGAACAGGAAGTAGAACGCGCCCCACAGGGCCCCGCCCGAGCCGTCGTCCTGCATGAACGAGCTGAACCCGATGTAGCCGCTCGGGTTACCGATGATGCCGAGGCCGCCGACGGAATTGCCGAGTACCAGGCCGTGCCCGATGGCGACGTAGGCGATGGCCGTGACCGAGAGCGATCCCATCACCATCATGGTCATGTTGAGCACCTGGCCCTGCCCCAGCATGCCCCCGTACAGGAAGGACAGCCCGGGGAACATGAGGGTAACGAGGGCTATGGCAGTCAGGATCCATGCAATATCTGCTGCTTCCAAGGTCATACACCCCTTCGTTGTCGTTGGATCAACTGTTTATCTGTTGACCTATAGAAACCCTAGAGTGCAAAAACCTATCGGGCAATAGAAAAGGGGGGCCGGGGGCAGTGAATAGCGAATGACCTGCCGCGATAGGTTTGTTTTCCTTCACTAATTACCCCTGATAGGCGCGGAAGGTTACCCCCTTTAAACGCGTATCGACGCCTACGGTGCCGTAGGCGTCGGAAAGCGCTATGCGAAAAGGCTGCTGCCGAAGAAGTCGTTCTCGTCCGCGACCCCTGGCGGGATAGCGAAGATGGAGGAGGACTCGTAGCGCACGTACTCGTTGAGCTTGTCGGACTTGGCCAGCTTCGACTGGATGGGGATGAAGTCCTTTTGCGGCGAGGCGACCATCGCGATGAAGAACAGGCCCGCGTTGAGGTGCCCGTAGCCGTCGGTGCCGTCGGTGAAGTTGTACGCGCGACGCAGCATGCGCGCCCCGCTGTTTTCCTGGTGGCTGGCGAGCCGGGCGTGGGCGGTGAGCGGGACGACGGGGCCGGTGGTGCCCGAGTACTCGTCCAGCGGGAGGTCGTCGAACTCGTCGTCGCGGCCGAGCGGCGCGCCGGAGACCTTCTTTCGGCCGAAGGTGGCCTCCTGGTCGCTTAATACCTGGCGGTCCCAGTTCTCGATGAGCATGCGGATGCGGCGGGCGATGAGGAAGGTGCCGCCGTCGTGCCAGGAATCGGTGCCGGAGACCCAGATGTGCTCGTCGACCAGGTCTTGGTCCTCGGCCTTGATGTTGTTCGTGCCGTCCTTGAACCCGAAGAGGTTGCGCGGGGTCTGCTGGTCGCGGGTGGTGGCGGAGGCGTGGCCGAAGCCCAGCTGCGACCAGCGGATCTTCACTAGCCCCACGCCCGCGCGGGCCATGTTGCGCACCGCGTGGACCGCCACCTGCGGGTCGTCGGCGCAGGCCTGGATGCACAGGTCGCCGCCGGAGATCGCGGCGTCGGTGACGTCGCCCGAGAAGTGCGGCAGGTCGTTGAGCTCCGCCGGCTTCTTGTCCTTGAGCCCGAAGCGGTCGTCGAAGAGCGAGGGGCCGAACCCGACGGTGACGGTGAGGTTCTTGGCCGAGAGGTCGAAGGCCTCGCCGGTATCCCCCGGGACCTGGGCCTGGTCGACGTCCTCCATGCCGCCGTCGACCGAGGTCTCGCCGCGGGTCATGCGGCGGGCCATGTCGGTCCAGGTCTGTAGCAGCTTCTTGAGCTCCTCGCGGTCGGTGGTGGTGACGTCGAAGGAGGCGAAGTGGAGGCGGTCCTGCTGGGCGGTGGTGATGCCGGCCTGGTGCTCGCCGTGGAACTCCACGATGTCGGAGGCCGCGGCCTTGTCGGTGCCACAGGCGGACAACGCCGAACCGGCCGCGAGCGAGCCAACGCCCGCGCCGAGGCCGGTGAGAAACGTGCGGCGAGAAATCACTTCGCCACGACCTCCTGCACCTGGGAGACCTTCGTGGTGAGCACGTCGAGGGCGTCGGAAAGCTCCTTGCGCTGCGCCTCGGTGACCGTGTCGTAGGAGACGAAGCCGTCGCCCTCGCGGTAGCCGTCCAGCAGGTCCTGGACCTTCTGGAAGTCGGCGTTGATGTCGCTGAGCAGGGACTCGTCGCGCTCGGTGAGCGCCTTCTCCAGCGAGGCGATGGCGGCCTTCGAGCCGTCCAGGTTGGCCTGGAAGTCGTAGAGGTCGGTGTGGGAGAAGATGTCCTCCTCGCCGGTGATCTTGCCGGTGGCGATCTCGTCGAGCAGGCCCTGGGAGCCGGAGGCGATCTGGACGGCGGTGAGCGTGTAGTCGCTGGCGTTGACGCCGTCGACCAGCTCCGCGATGTCGGTGACCAGCTGGGTGGAGTCTGCCTTGGTGGTGTCGGTGATGGCGCCGTCGGCCCACAGCTGCTTCTCGATCTTGTGGAAGCCGGTCCAGGTGTCGCCCTCCTCCAGGTCGGCTTCGCGCAGGTCGATGCGCGGGTCGAGGTCGTTGGGGAAGGACTCGGCGACCGGCTCGATGCGCTCGTAGGGGGTGCGCGCGAGCGGGTAGAGGCGCTTGGCCTCCTCGAGGTTGCCGGACTGGATCGCGGCGTCGAACTCGCCGACCAGCTGGGACAGGGTGGTCGCCTGGGAGCGGACGTAGGCGGTGTAGCCGCTCACGGCCTCGGCGAGCACTTGGTCCTCGTCGGCCTGGATGGCCTCGCCGGTGACGGTGAGCTTCTGGGAGTAGCCCTCGCCGACCATGCCCGGCTTGCAGGTCAGCGTGTAGTCGCCCGGGTCGGTGATCTGCACGACCAGCTTGCGGGTGGCACCAGGCCCGATGTTCTCGACCTCGCCGATGACGCGGCCGCCGGAGGTGTAGACGTAGAACTCCGTGGTCTTCGCGCCGGAGTTGGTCACCTCGAAGGTGGAGGAGCCGGTGGTGGCGGTGTCCCCGGAGACCTCGCAGGCGTCGTCCTTCGCGGCGACGGTGAAGCTGGTGGCCTGGGCCTCGTCGACCTTGTCGGCGCACGCGGCGAGCGAGATGGTGCCGGTGGTCAGGACGGTGAGGGTGGCCAGGCGGCGAAGGGAACGGTTCATGAAGTAATTCCTTGAGGTCGAGGTTGATTCGGGTTCTTGCGAGGGATTAGGCGCCGACGGGCGCCGGCTTCTTCTCCGGCTCCGTGGCCGGGGCGGGCTTGAAGAACAGCCACAGCGTGACCACCAGGTAGATGGCCCAGCCGATCATGGACAGCAGCGACGGGGCCGGGACCAGGTTGAACACGCCCTCGATGACGGTGGCCAGAGTGGAGCCGGGAGCGAGCACGCCGGAGATGTCGAAGGCGAGGGTGTTGAGCCCCGGAAGCACGTTGGCCTCCTGCAGGTCGGTGATGCCGTAGCGGAGGATGCCCGCGGCGACGACGATGAGCAGCGCGCCGGTGACCTGGAAGAACTTGCCCAGGTTCACCTTGAGCGCGCCCTTGTACATGAGCCAGGCGACCACGACGGAGACGGCGATGCCCAGCGACAAGGCGGCGGCCGGGACGGCGGTGCTGCCGCCGGTGAAGGAGTCGAAGACGAGCAGGGCGGTCTCGATGCCCTCGCGGATGACCGCGATGAAGGCCACCGAGATGACCGCGCCCGCGCCGAGCTTGACGGCCTCGCCCATCTTGGAGTTGAGGTCGGCGACCATCTTCTTCGACGCCTCGCGCATCCACAGCAGCATGAAGCTGATGAGCGCCACCGTGACCAGCGAGAAGATGCCGCCCACGAGCTCCTGCCCCTGGCTGGTCAGCGTCTTCGTGCCAAACTGGATGACGAGGAAGGCGGCGATCGTGGAGGCGAGCGCCGCGCCCACGCCGATCCATACCTGGGGCAGGAAAGCGCGGCGGTCCGACTTTACGAGGAAGGCGACGAGGATCATCACGACCATCGAGGCCTCGAGGCCCTCGCGCAGGCCGATGAGGAAGTTGGCGAGAAACATGGTTCCTTCCGTAGCGTAACTTAGTGCAACCTAATAAAGGTTAGGCAACGGTTAGTTAGCTTAGGGTACGGTAAAATGTTCGCGCAACGGGATAGGGGACTCGCGGGGGTGGGTTTTGCTTGTCGACGGCCACAAGCCGGTGACCGTAGGCGTCGGAAAGCACGAAAAAACCCGCCGCAGGAGAACCTGCAGGCGGGCTGGGGGAAAACGGGCTACCAGATGGTCACGCGCTCGCTCGGCTCGATCCACATCGCGGCGTTCGCGTCGACCTCGAAGGCCTCGTAGAACTCCGCGACGTTGCCGGCGATGACGTTGCAGCGGAACTCCGCCGGCGAGTGCGGGTCGATGACCAGGTACTGGCTGGCCATCTCCGGGCGGATCTTCGTTCGCCACACGCGCGCCCACGCGAGGAAGAGCCGCTGCAGGCCGGTGTACTCGTGGCGCGCCAGCTCCGGGTCGGCCTCCTCGGCGGCAAACGGCAGGACGGGCGCGGAGTCGAAGTCCAGCCCGCGGTCGGCCAGGTAGTTGCGGTAGGCGACCACCGCGATGCCGAGCCCGCCCAGGTCGCCGATGTTCTCGCCCAGGGTGAACTCGCCGTTGACGCCGGTGGTCTCCGCGCCGGACTCCTTGAGCACCTGCGGCACCAGCCCGCTGAACTGGCCCACGAGCTTCGAGGTCAGCGCGGTGAACGCCTCGCGGTCGGCGTCGGTCCACCAGGAGTTGAGGTTGCCGTCGCCGTCGTACTGCGAGCCCTGGTCGTCGAAGCCGTGGCCGATCTCGTGGCCGATGACCGCGCCGATGGCGCCGAAGTTCTCCGCGGCGTCGGCCTGCGGGTCGTAGAACGGCGGGCGCAGGATGGCGGCGGGGAAGGTGATGTCGTTGACCACCGGGTTGTAGAAGGCGTTGACGGTCTGCGGGGTGGTCACCCACTCGGCGCGGTCCGCGGGCTTGCCGATCTTGCCCAGCTCGTAGCCGTGCACGTAGGCCGCGCCCTTGCGGGCGTTGTCCGCGAGGTCCGCGCCCTTCGGGCTAAACGCGAGGTCGTCGTAGTCGCGCCAGGCGTCGGGGTAGCCGATCTTGGCCTGGAACTTCGCCAGCTTGGCCAGGGCCTTCTCGCGGGTCTCCGGGCTCATCCACGCGAGCGCGGAGATGCGCTGG
Source organism: Corynebacterium vitaeruminis DSM 20294 (assembly GCF_000550805.1). Lineage (NCBI taxonomy): Bacteria > Bacillati > Actinomycetota > Actinomycetes > Mycobacteriales > Corynebacteriaceae > Corynebacterium > Corynebacterium vitaeruminis. Next base: position 146,903 of record NZ_CP004353.1, read on the forward strand.
TGGTACGCCTTGAGCAGGTAGTCGACTAACTCGACCATGTCCGACTTGGACGACGGCGGGAAGTGCTTGGCGACGAAGCTACGCCCGATGTCCTCCCCGACGTAGCTCTCCGCCAGCCCCACCGCGCGCTTCCACCGGTCGCGCTGCTCGGTGGCGCCGGACAGGGTGGTGCCGTAGAAGTCGAAGTTCGCCTTGGACACCTCCGGCGGTAGCACGCCCGCGCGCTCGTTGAGCACGTGCCAGTAGGCCCACAGGCGGAAATCGTCGAGCGACTCCGAACCCAGCAGTGAGACGAGGTGGGTGACGAAGTCGGGCATCATGACCACGAGCCGCTGCTTCGGCAGGCCGCAGGCGGCGAGGTAGGCCTGGATGATCGCGGGCAGGTCCTCGAACTCGGTGGGGTTGAAGGTCTTCACCGCATCGCGGCTGCGCACGACGTCCCAGTGGCCGGCTGCGAGCTTCGTCTCCAGCGCGACGATGCGACCGGCGGCCTCGGCGGGGTCCACGCCCAAGCGCTCCTCGCCAAGGAAGGCGAGCATCCGGGCCACGTGCTTCTCGTAGGCGGCGAGCGTGGCGGCCTGCGCGGCCTCGCGGTAGTAGGACTCGTCGGGAAGCCCCAGGCCCGCCTGGTAGACGTAGGCGATAGCGTCGTCGCTGGCGGAGTCCTTCTCCACCCAAAAGTTGAGCAGCCCCGAGACGCCGACCTCGTCGAGGCTTCCCAGGGACTCGACGAAGGCCTCGGGGCTGTCGAAGCGCAGCGCGTCGAGGTCCGGGTCGAGCGCGGACATGCCCGCGGCCTCCACGCCGTCGGTGTCCATGAAGGAGGCATACAGCGCGCCCGCGCGGGAGCCGGGCTCGCCCTTGACGATCTCGTGCACGAGCTCCTCGGCGGAGTCGCGCAGCCCGTGGAAGGTGCCGTCGACGCCGCGGTCGTCGGGGATGACGTGGTGCTCCAGCCAGAGGCCGTTGACAAAGCGGTAAAGATCACTAATTTTCACAAGGCCCACTCTAACCAATATCCCACCTGCCGGTTCCGTTGTTAGCCACGAGCGAATAGCGCCCTTTCGGCACCTCGCTTGTCGACGGCCACAGGTAGGTTGGACGCATGCCCTACAATCGCTTCCGCCCGGCGCTAAAGCCCGCGCACTGGGCGGCGCTCATCGGCGGCGCCGTCGCCGCCTTGTCCCTCCCGGTGCTGCTCGACTCGGTCACCCCGGACTTGAGCACCGCCACCGAGGAGGTCACCTTCTCCGCCGACGACGGGAGCTGGGACGTGACCCTGTCGGGCGACGACGGCTCGCCCCTGCGCTGCGAACAGGCGGAGCTGGAGTCCCTGCTCACCGGCTACGACTGCGGCGGGACCACCATCTCCGGGATCGTGCACGCAACCGGCGACGACCCCGACCGCACCCTGTGGCGCATGATGCGGGCCAGCACCGGCCTGCCCCCGAATGCCGACGAGCCGGTCTTCCGCGAGGGCGCGCTGCGCGCGATGGCCGACAGCTACGACCCGAACTCGCTGGGGTTCTCGCTCGTGGGCACGGGAGAGCACGAGGGGAAGACGGCCTTCGTGCTGGTCAGTGGCCCGGAGGTGGACAAGTACGCCGAGATCGTCGTCGCGAGCCTCGGCGGCAATGGCGCGGCCGAGCAGGACAAGCCCGCCGAGGCGGCATAGGAAGGGGAGGTTATGGACGTGGAAACCGTAGGCGTCGACAAGCGAAAAAGCACGCCGTGGGCCATGATCGCGCTATGGTGCGTGCTTGCTGTGGCGCTGCTTGGCTCGACGCTGTTTACCGTGCCGATGATGCTGTTGTCTGGGACCGGATTCCTCATCGGGATCGTCTTTGTCGCCGCCTACATAACGGCGGTGACGGCGCTGTTCCGGCTCACGCCGATGTGGCCGCGGGCGCCCAAGGCCTGGTATTTTTCCAGCCTGCTGTGGGGAGGCGCGCTCGCGCTGGGAGCGGCGCTGCTCGTCGGCGGCAGCGTGACCTCGCTGGTGGCCAAGCTCGGCCTGCACGACGCTGGCGCCTCGTTCGGCGGGGCCTACCCGGAGGAGATCGCGAAGGCCACGGGCGTGGCCGTCATCCTGTTCGCGTTCCCCGCGCTCAACCGGCCGTGGCACGGGTTCGTCACCGGCGGGCTCGTGGGGCTGGGCTTCGAGGCGGTCGAGAACGTCCTGTACGGCGTCATGGGCGGCATGCTCGATCCGAACAGCGACGTGGTCGGGACGCTGCAGATGTGGGGCCTGCGCCTGGTGGTCGGCCCCGGCCTGCACGCGGTATTCACCTCGATCGCGGGCCTCGGGATCGGTCTGGCGTTTTTCCGCTCGGGTTGGGGTCTGCGCAAGCGGATCGGAGTGGGCCTGGGCTTCCTGTTTATTGCCTTCGCGGCCCACTTCGCGTGGAACTACAGCTGGGGCGGGACGATCTGGCCGATCGTGTGGCTCGTGCTCGTGGCGCTGGTCATCTACCCCGGGTTCGCCTACGCGTGGTGGCGCTGCCGGAAGGAAGCGCGCGAGGACGCGATCCGGGGCCGTGGCGCGCCGATCACGAGCGTGGAACTGCTCTAGCTCGTGTGGTGCGCGGCCGTCGTGGTCAGGCTGGCAAGCTGCTGGGCAGTTACCTCGTTGGCCGCGGCCTCGGCGGTCTTGGCCAGGTTGGTGTCCTGGTTGTTGACGTCCTGGTTGATGTAGGAGGCCACCGGCACCTGGTTGCCGGTCGACTCCTGGCTGACCGCCGCGCCGATCGCACCCGCCGAGACGAGGGCGGTGCAGGCGAGCGCGGCGAAGGACTTCTTGAACTTCTTCATGGGGTCACCCCTCATCGTTTTTCGGCTGGACTCTTCTTGATGCTTTCTAGCATCGGCGACGAAGCTGTGGCGCGGCTGAAAAAGGTGAAGCGATCGCCTGACAATTGGTTACCAGATTGCATGACGAAAGGCGCCGAAAAGCATGTGCTTTCCGACGCCTCTCGGTGGGGGACTACTCGGTGTCGATGTTCATCTTGCCCGGGTACCACAGCCCGGACCTAGTGACGACCTCGGTGTCGATGGTAGCCACCTGCGGGATCTGGCCCTCGGAGTTCGGGCGCGGGTGCAGGACCTCGATGGATCCCCAGTCGCGCAGCCAGTCGCTCTTGGAGTAGCTCGGCAGCTGGTAGGAGTAGTTCACCGCGTCCGCGGTGCCCATGACGCCGCCGCCGGCGAAGTCCTGGAACGGCGTGCCGGTGGTCTTGCCGCCCGCGTCCGGCGAGATCCGGTACTCGGGGATCTCGGCGACGCCGGCGTAGTGGTCGAACGGGCGCTGGCACGGGAACTGCAGCGGCACCGACCAGTCGAGCAGGACCGGGACCTGGGAGCCGACGACGTTGTTGAGCGTGTCAAGGGTCGGCACGCGCGGCGGCGTGAACGCCAGCCACTGCTTCTGGTCGAGGCTGGAGTCGACGGCGTGGATGCGCACGACGTTGGCGTCGCTGGGCAGCTCGTTGAGCGGCAGGCGCAGGTTGCGCCACGACGGGGACGGCCCGATGTCGAGCATCATCTTCTCGCCGAGCTCGGTGACGGAGCCGTCCGCCTCGCGGCGGCCGTACTGCAGCATGAGCGACTGCCCGTCCTGCTTGATGCCGTTGATGTCGACGTGCTCGATGCGGCCCGCGGCGGAAACCACGATGAGCGGGGTCGCGTCGGTGGCCTGCGGCAGCTCGTACCACTGGGTGGTGTCCTCGGCGTAGAACTGCTCGCCGTTGGCGTAGGAGCCGAGCACCGGGATCTTGGCGTAGTCCAGCCCGAAGGGCAGCCGGGCGTTGGAGCCGTTGACGCCGCCCTCCTGGCGCACACCGCCGCTGGTGCTGGAGTCCTGGGTCGTGCTGGCCTCGGTGTCGCCGACGGAGTTCGCCGTCGCGGCGGAGGCGTCGCCCTGCGGGATCTCGGAGTTCACCTCCGGCGGGATGCCGTTGGCGTTGAAGCCGCGCTCCTCGCCCGTGCTCAGGGAGTCGCCGAGCGAGCCGGAGACCGGGGTGAGGAAGGAGTCGTTGGAGTTGGTCTCCACGAGGACGTCGTTGGCCAGTCCGCACTTGTTGCCCGCGAGCGAGCGCAGGTTGCCCAGGCCCACGGAGTAGGCCGGGTACTGGGAGATGAAGCCCTTGGCGAAGCTGGCCACGCTGAAGAAGACGGCGATCGCGCACACGACGGCGATCGGCGCGGCGGCGAGACCTGCGAAGCGATCCTTGCGGCCGCGCTGCAGCTTGGCTTCCTCGGCCTGGGCGTCCTTGCCCTCGGCCTCCGCCTGGAACCCGCGCAGGTCGCGGGTGAACGACTGCAGCACGCCGATGAACAGCACGAGCAGCGAGATGAAGAGCATGACCGTGGAGGCCTCGATGCCCTTGAACTGGATCGACTTATCGAACCACGGGATCGCGTAGCTGGAGGTGTACCACCAGCCGTTCGTGCCCGCCAGCGTAAACGCGAAGACGAACAGGATGAGCCCGATGAGCAGCGTGCGGTTGCGCTTGGAGCGCAGCGCGAACTGCGAGAGCGCCACGGCGGCAAGGCCGCCGATGGCAGCACCGATGCCAGCGAAGATGCCGAAGTGGTGGGTCCACTTGGTCGGCGTGAACATGAGGAAGAAGAAGGTGCCCAGGATGACGAGCACCAAGCGCTGCGACGGGCCGCGCCGACTTCCCGGCACCTTGCCGTTGCGCAGGGTCGATGCCACCACGAGGACGAAGGAGACCACGAGGAAGAAGAACGCGAAGCGGCGGGCGAACGAGCCGTCCACCGTCTGCTGCATGAGCACCTGGTAGCGGGCGAACTCCTGGTACCACGCGAGCGATGGGCCCTTGGCGCTGCGCACCTGGATCGACTCGAGGACGCTCATCAGGGTCTGGTCGCCGAACACGGCCACCAGCACCGAGAATCCGCCTGCGAAGAACGGCGCGAGCAGTCCGAGCCAGGCCACGGAGTGGGCCTTGCGGGAGGTGCCGTTGCTAAGAAGCGGCACGCGGTCGAACATGATCCGCAGCACGCCGGAGAGCCCGGCGAGCAGGGCGGCCACGGCCATGAGGCCGGTCGGGCCGCAGGCCAGCGAGAAGGCGGCGACGATGGTGCCCAGCGCCGCCGGGAACAGGCGCTTGGTGGCGATGGCGCGCTCGAAGAGCACCCAGGTCGCCAGCGCGCCGAGCGCGATCGGTGGCTCGGGGCGAAGGCCGTTGTCGTAGGCCAGCCAGAAGGCGAGGAACAAGAACGCCGCGGTCCACTGGGCGACCCGGCGCCCGGCGATCTTCTCGCCGAGGATCGGCATGACCATGCGGGAGAGCAGGAACCAAATCCCGAGCGCGCAGATGAGCGAAGGCAGACGCATCCAGGTCGAGGCCGTCGACACCTTGGCGAACTGCGCGAGCAGGTCGTAGTACGGGGCGCCGAACGGCGACTCGGGCACGCCGAACCACCGGTAGTAGTTGGCCATGTAGCCGGAGTGCTCCGAGGCGCGCGCCATCGTGAGGATGAAGCCGTCGTCAGAGGTGTTGGCGCCGAAGATGTACCAGAAGATGAGGATGCCGCCCACGACGGCGTCGAGAAGCGTGGGCACCCAGGCCTTCGGGCTCAGGGAGTGGATGCGGCCGCGCCCGTCGAGGCGGTCGATCTTGAACAGGCAGAACAGGGAGATGAGCGTGAACAGCCCGCCGCCCCACATGGACAGGTACTTCCACACCGAGGGCGAGGAGGTATAGCGAGAGTTGATCTCCACGTTCACGTTGAGGCCCGCGTCGGTGAGCGACTTCGCGGCGTCAGCCGTGTCGTTCAGCTCGGTGTACACGCCGGTGATCTGCGGGCGCTTGTCTTGGTCGATCTCCGCCTTGTACTCATCCCCGCTCGAGTCCTTCGCGCCCGGGATGATGACGGAGGTGGACTGCTCGGTGGAAGAGATGTCCAGAACCGAACCCTCAGGTAGCGCGCTGACCTCGTCCTTGGTCAGCTCGAAGAGCACGTTGTCGCGGACGATGACCTCGAGCCCGCCGTCCGACGAGCGCACGAACATGCCGCGCGAGGTGGCCTTCTCGCTGTCCTGCGGCAGCGTGCCGAACACCAGCTGCTGGTCGGTGCGCAGATCCGAAAGCGCCGCGAGCGGGATCGCGACGTCCATGGACACCGGCGTATAGCTCTCTAGCGGCGCGTTGACCGACTGGAGCGACCCGTTCTGCGGCCAGGACAGCGACGACTGCACCTGGTTGACCGGCATGAATGGGGTGAGGATGAACAGGAACATGCCGATGAGGCCGCTGATGAGCGCGACCCTGACCAGCGTGGTCTGGTTCCCGTCGGAGGACACTGCAGTTTTAGACACAGGGGGTAATTCTAGTTCATGTCCCTGAGCGGGGGACGAAGTTGATTTAGACACGGGTCACCACCACGAAGGGACCGATCTCCTTGATCTCGAAGTGGTCTGACTGGAACGCCGCCGGGTTGAACTTCACGCCGCGGAAGCGGACGTTGGGGTTGTTCGGGTAGATGTCCTCGGCGACGTCGAAGTTCCACCCGGATTCGGCGTCGTCCGACTGCCCGCGGAAGATAAACACCTGCGGGGACTTCCACGGCGATTCGTCGAGGGCCTGGGCGAACTTCTCCGGGTCCGCTAGGTCGTCCCAGCTGCGGCTGGCCCACTCGTCGAGCTTGGCGTTGCGCTGGTCGAACTCGCCGAGCGGGTTCGCGTAGTGGCTCGTGAAGGCCTGGAAACCTCGATAGGGGTAGTAGGACAGGAAGTCCTTCTCCGAGGTCAGCACCACCGTGTCGCGCGGGACGAAGCCGTGCGAGAGGATCTCGTCGTTGATGGCGGGGTAGTACTGGGTCGAGTCCGCCGGGAACTTGTCGGCGCGCTCGCCGTTGCCGTCGGTCTCGGAGTAGGCCATCTCGATCTCGTCTGCGTTTTGGTTCGGGATCGACTGGGCGTAGTAGACGCCGCCGCAGGACAGCGCCGCCACGAGGGCGATGGTGACCAGCTTCGAGGTGCGCTCGCTGAACTGGACGGGGTAGAACCGGTGGATGCCCACCAGCCTCAGGTCCGCAAGCCCGATCACGCCGGCCGTGGCCAGCAGCATCGTCACCACGATGTCGAGACGGAAGCCCAGCAGCGTGGTGCCGGTGAGCGTGGCGGTCATGGAGGCGACGATCCAGCCGTAGACGACGATGAGGCACAGGCCGATCGCGCGGACGTCCGGATCCATGGCGCGGATGATGACGTAGATGAGGCCCACGAAGCACAAGATGCCGACGACGCTGGCCGCGAGCATCGGGAAGGGCACGCGAGCGCCCTCGCTGGGAAGGTAGTGGGCGGCCGTCGCCCCCGAGCGGTGGCCACCCGTGAGCACCGCCCAGACGTAGGGGCCCCACACGAGCGCCGCGATGGCCATGGAGCCCACGCCCACGACAATCACCCGCAGGACCGGCCACCACGACCGCTCGAAGACCGCGGAGAATAGGGCGGCGATAAAAAGCATGCTCACCGCGATGACCGCGGTGTAGAGCGTGTACATCGACGCGGACAGGCCGAGGAAGATGGTCACGCCCGCGAGCGCGAAGCGGTCGCCGGACAGCCCGCGCCGGCCGACGACGACGGCGGCCGTGATCCCCATCGCGATGATCGCCGCGTAGGGCTCCTCCGGGCTCATGACCAGCATGATGCAGGTGGTCACCAGCGCGATCGCGACCGCCACGGGGACCGAGCCGATGATCCGCTGCCACACCGGCACGAGCATGCACGCGGCCGCCGACAGCGACACGATCGCCCACGGCTGGAACACCTCCCAGCCGCTCAGCCCGAGCAGGTTGGCGAAGCGGCCACCCACCCAGAACCAACCCGCCGGGTAGTAGGCGGGCAGGTCGGCGTAGTTCATGTCGCTTAAGTGCCAGCTGTCGGTGAGCCGGGTGAGGTACTGGGTGCGAAAGCCCTGGTCGATGGCGATGCCGTCCAGGTACATCTTCGTCGCCGACAGCGGGATGGTCAGCGCCGCGGTGATCAGCCCCGCGGGCGAGAGGTAGGCGATGGCGTAGCTCAGCCACTTGCGCCAGGTGGGAAGCTCGCGGCCGTTGCGCTGGTCGACCGCCCACCAGCACATGAAGATGGCGGTGACCACGACGACGGCGACGATCCCCGCGGTCGCCAGCGCGCGGCTGACCTGCGAGCCGCCGAAGGCGGGCAGGTGGGTGTGCTTGAGCGCAAACCACGCGGCAAGGCTTCCCAGGCCGCCGGCCATAACCGCGATGGCCATGGCGACGAGCGTCATGGGGCGGCTGATGGTGTCGGGGGCGTAGGCCTCGTCGGTGAAGCTGGTGCGATAGTTCGCATCTTCGTCGCCGACCACCGCGGTGGCGGTAGCGGCGCTAGCAGATTCGCGTGCGGGCGGGACAGTCATTCTCTCATTCTTTCACACCCGTCCCACCCCTACCGTTTGGGCGGCGCCGTCGGGTCGCGCGCCGCTAGGCGTCGACAAGCAAACTGAATCGTTGCACGCTCGATGAATTAATATGGATGGGGTGAAAATCGCTGCTTTTGACTTCGACGGGACCATCCTCTTCGACGGCGGCATCGCCGAGGACACGCTCGACGCGATCCACGGGTTCCAGGAGGCGGGCAACCTCGCGGTGGCGGCGACGGGGCGCTCGCTGGCCACCGCGCGCTTTGCCACGACGCGGTTCGGCCTCGACTTCGACTACCTCGTGCTCAACACCGGCGCCGTGCTCGCCGACCGCGACGACACCGTCCTAGCCAAGCGCTTCCTCGACTTCTCGCTGGTCGAGGACGTCGTGGACACGCTCAGCCGGCACGAGGGCATTGCGCTGTACGGCACCACGCTCACCGGCCGCGACAGCTGCTTCTACCACGGCGTGGGGTTTACAAAGTCGGGCATCGTACCGGACTTTCAGCAGGCCAACGTGCACGAGATGGCGGGGGAGAACTTCATCGGCATCCCCATCTGGGTGCCGCGCGACCGCCCGAAGCTGCGCGCGATCATCGACGAGATCACCGCCACGTGGGACGTCGAGTGCACCACAAATCAGGACTTCATCGACATCATCCCCACCGGCTCGACGAAGGGAAACGGCCTGCTCGGCCTCATCGAGCACCTAGGTATGCGCCGCGAGGACGTCAAGCTGGTCACCTTCGGCGACTCGTGGAACGACCTGTCCATGCACGCCATCGCGGATCGCTCCTTCAGCTTCCCGTGGTCGCCCGCCGACGTGCGCGCGCAGACCAGCTTCGTTACGGAGTCCGTCGTCGCCGGTTTGTCGCTTATCGACGGCTAGAAGCACGAAAGCCGCTCCCCGTGGCGGGAAGCGGCGTGTGCGGGGCCTTCTTAGAACGGCAGCTTGCGGAAGATCGGCTGCGGGATGAACTTGAAGGCGAGCGAGACGTACTCGAACAGCGGGTGGACGAACAGGTAGCGCTTCTTGTTGAGGACCGCCTCGACGGTGGCCTTGGCCACGTCCTCCTTGTTGACGGTCAGCGGCGCGTCGCCCGCGTCGGCGGACATCTTGGTGCGGACCTGTCCCGGGCGCACGACCAGCACGTTGACGCCGTGCTCGCGGAGTGCCTCACCGAGGTTGACGTAGAAGCCGTCCATGCCAGCCTTGGAGGCGCCGTAGACGAAGTTGGAGCGGCGCACGCGCTGGCCCGCCACCGAGCTCATGGCGATGATGGTGCCGTGGCCCTGCTCCTTGAACTTCTCGCTCAGCAGGACGCCGACGGAGATCGGCGCGGTGTAGTTGGTCTCCGCGGAGGCGACGGCCTTGGCCTGATCCTGCCACAGCTCCTCCTGGTCGCCGAGCGTGCCGAAGGCGACCACGGCCACGTCGACGTCGCCCGCGGAAAACGCCAGGTCGATGACGTCCTTGTGGGTGTAGAAGGCGGTGGCGTCGAAGTCGAGGACCTCGACGGCGGACGCGCCCGCGGCCTTGACCTCCTCGACGGCGGCGTCGATGCGCGGGGAGTTCTTGCGTGCCGCCAGGGTCACGCGGGCCGGGCCGCGCTTGAGGAACTCCTCGACGATGGCGAGGCCGATCTCGGAGGTGCCACCGAGCAGGAGAATGTTCTGAAGCTGGCCTACTGCGTTAAGCATGTTGGTGAAAGCCTTTCTATGGTCGGTGGATTAGTGCAGCTCGAGGCGGCGGGACATGTCGGAGGCGAAGACGCCGGTCGGGTCGATCTCGTTGCGGGTCTTGAGCCAGCCGGCCATGCCCGGGTACATCTTGTGGAAGTTCTCCGCGGAGGTGCGCGACTCCTTGGCTAGGTACAGGCGGCCGCCGAACTCCATGACGCGGCGGTCGAGGTCGTCCAGGAAGGCGCCCAGGCCCGGCTTGATGGGGAAGTCCACGCAGACGTTCCAGCCCGGCATCGGGTAGGACAGCGGGGCCTTGTTGCCCGGGCCAAAGAGCTTGAACACGTTCAGCGCGGAGTAGTGCCCGGACTTCTGCATGTCGCGGATGATCTCCTTGAACGGCTCGACGGCGTCGGTGGGCACGACGAACTGGTACTGCAGGAAGCCCTTGGAGCCGTAGCCGCGGTTCCACTCGCCGATGAGGTCGAGCGGCTGGTAGAACTGCGTGAGGTTCTTGATCTTGTTCCGCGCCGGGGCGCCCATCATGTAGTAGGCCTCGCCGATGGCCATGAGGGTGAGCTTGTTCATGGTGAAGCTCGGGAAGATGTCCGGGACCGTCATGAGCTGCGGCGCGTTGAACTTCAGCGGGTCCTTGGCCAGCTTCGGGGCCAGCTCCTCGAGCTGCGCCAGCGTGGCCAGCGAGCCGCGGGAGATGGTGGCGCGGCCGAGCTTCGGCTCCGGGGAGATGACGTCGAACCAGGCGGACGAGTAGGTGTAGTTGACCTCAGAGCCGTCGGAGTGGAAGGCGACGGTCTCCTCGAGGTTGTTGGTGCGGTCGGTGTCCGAGACGAAGTAGGCGGTCTCGGTCTTGGTCATCTTGATCTGTGCGCGGACGATGATGCCGGTCAGGCCCATGCCGCCGACGGTGGCCCAGAACAGCTCGCCGCTCGGGTCATCTGCCGAACCCTCCGGCTCGAGGTGCAGGATGCGGCCGTCGGCGACCAACAGCTCCATGGAGGTGACGTGGTTGCCGAAGGAACCGGCCGAGTGGTGGTTCTTGCCGTGGATGTCCGGGCCGATGGCGCCGCCGATGGTCACCTGGCGGGTGCCGGGCAGGACGGGGACCCACAGGCCGTAGGGGAGCGCGGCCTTCATGAGCTGGTCCAGGGTCACGCCGCCGTCGACGTCGACGATGGCGGTCTCCGGGTCGATGGAGTGGATCTTGTTGAGCGGCTGCATGTCCACCACGACGCCGCCGGCGTTCTGCGCCGGGTCGCCGTAGGAGCGGCCCATGCCGCGCGCGATGATGCCGCGCTTCAGGTAGTCCGGCTTGTCGGCGTTGTCCTCTGCCACCAGCTTGACTGCCTTGACGATCTCGTCGAGGTCCGGGGTGCTGAGGACCTGCGCGGTGGTGGGCGCGGTACGGCCCCAACCGTTGAGCTTCTTGGCGGTTGTGTTCAGTTCCATGTGGTCTTCGTATCCTACGTTTTCTGCCTCCCTGCCTGGTCACTTCTTATATAGGTGACAAAGAAAAAGGCAGAAAAGCTCGACTCGAATATTTCTCAAGCTTCAAGAGTACCCACAAACACTCCGAATGACCCGCTCAAAAAATGTGAGATATGTTTTGTTTTTGTTCTGTTTGTGTGGGGAACTTTCCCTAAAGGTCCATCATCTTGCGGATTTCTTCCGGTAATTCCTCCTGGGTGGTGATCTGGGGGCCGTCGTATTCCTTGAGGATCTCGTAGACGCGCACGCGCGAGGCGCTGTCGAGCAGCGGGAGTTCCTCGGCCATGAGCCGGGTCATGAACTGGTTCATGGGCGTGTTGGTGTGCTCCGCGGCGATGTGGCCGGGCTCCGGCTTCTTCTTAAACAGTCCAAACATGGCTCCCATGCTAGCCGGTAGGCTAAGGGACATGACCACCCCTGATACGAATTTCAACACCCTTTCCAACACCGTCTCGGGCAGGCTCGCGCAGGCAGGCGTGGGTGCTGCCATCACGGCGCTGCCAGATTACGTCTCCTCCCGCGCGTTGCGTGCGCTTATCGACGCCTGCCTCGCATCCGGGCTGGTCTACGCGATGGTGGAATCCAATGCCCAGGATGACGATCCCCGCAACGACCCGGCGGCCATCCTCGAGGACATCGAGGGGGCGCTCGGCGACTCCACCTTCGACCTAGGCGGCCCGGTCAAGACCTGGTCGGTGATCGGGGCGGGCGCACTCGTCATGGCGGCGCTGAACTATTTGTCGTCGAAAAGCCAGGAAAAGCTCGCGGGCTTCCTCTACAAGCGAGGGCTGAAAAAGCCCAACACCGTCCTCGGCCTGCTGGCGGGCCTGCTCATCTTTTTCGGGACTGAGCAGGCGAAAGGCTAGATTCGCCCGCCGCCTCCGCGCGGGGTCGGACTAGGCTTGGGGGCATGCCCACCCCCATTCACGCTGCGCCGATCTACGACTTGTCGGCGGCGCGCCGCACCCGCAAGGCCACGCCGTGGCGCCCGCGGGAGCCGCGCACGCTCATCCTCAGCGTGTCCCTGCTGGCGGGCGGGGCGGACGTCTTCCGCCACATCGGCGTCAACGACTCGATGAGCATCGACGAGCTGCACCAGGTCATCGACGTCTGCTTCGGGCTGGAGCGGGAGAACCCGCCGTGGGCGATGTACGACGGCGCGCTGCGCTGTGGGGCGTCGGACTGCGTGCACACCCACCTCGACGCGCCGGGTGCCACGCTCGAGTACGGGTGGGGGCTGTGGCACGTGGGCATCGAGGTCATCGACGTCATCGTCCGCGACAAGGGCACCCCGCGGGCGCTGTGCATCGGCGGGTCCGGGGCGCTGCGCGAGGAGGCCTTCGACCCTTCCGTGGTCAACGCCAAGCTCACCGGCGACGAGGTGATCGAGAAGACGCTCGCGCAGGTGCGCCCGGAGATCGCCGACGTCATCCGCCGCGGCGGCATGTACGACTTCATCGCGCTGCTGCAGGCGCTCGACATCGGCCGCCCGCCCACGCAGGCGGCGACCCGTGAGCTGCTTGCGCTGCCGATCGAGTCCGACCCCAGGTCGCGCGACGCGTTCTTCTCCACCCTGTTCAGCCTGTCGTGCATGAGCGACCAGGAGCTGACCGACTCCATTAATACCTCCGTCATGGAGTCGCTCGGCTGGGGCGAGCTGCCCGCGGCCGAGATCCGCGCCGCATGCGCCGACTCGCTCGAGGTGCTCGCCCGCGCCGGTGCCTACGGCGCGCGCCGGCTATCGGCCGTCGACCGCATCGACATCTACCGCGAGCTGCTGCGCCGCCGCGCCTAGCCTGTAGGCTTATACGCTGTGTCAGAGAAAAACCCCGCACCCGCAGCGTCCAACTCGCTCAAGAGCCAGCTCATGCGGTTCATCGCCGTCGGCGTAGTCTCCGCGATCGTCGACTTCGGCCTCACGCTCACCCTCAACGCCTTGGGCCTGCAGCGCTCGGTGGCGAAGGCGATCGGCTGGTGCGCGGGCACGCTGACCGCCTACGTCCTCAACTCGAAGTGGACCTTCAACTCCAAGACCTCGGCGAAGTCCACCGCGGCCGTGGCCGCACTCTACCTGTCCACGTTCGCGGTGCAGAACTTCCTCTACTGGGTGTTGGAGTCCCCGCTGGACGCGCTGGGGCTTTCCAAGTTCTGGGTGAACCTCGTCGCCTTCGTCATCGCCCAGGGTGTGGCCACGGTGACCAACTTCATCGTGCAGCGGGTGTTCATCTTCAACGAGAAGCCGCACGTGGTCTCCGCGGAGGATCCGCGCTAAGGCCGCTCGAAACGCTCCTTGCGCCCCAGGTTGTGCAGCTTGAGCCACTCGAGGAACCCCTTGGGGTCCCTGCGCTGGACGAGGAAGAACCACCCGAAGCGCGCGTACTCCTGCGGCAGCAGCTTGCGCATGCCCGGCTGGCTCATGAGGTAGCCGCGGTTGCGGTAGGTGAAAAAGCGCTTGCCCGCGTTGTCCGGGTACTGGGTGTGCATGCGCCCGCCGAGGATCGGCTTGAACTCGCCCGAGCCGTTGGGGTGCAGGTAGAAGGTGGTCAGGCACGTGCCGAAGTTGAGCCCGGAGCGGGTGAGTCGCCGGTGGTACTCGACCTCGTCGCCGCGGATGAACAGGCGGTAGTCGGGCACGCCGATGACCTCCATCGCCTTCGCCGAGATGAGCGCGCCGTTGAACAGCGAGGCGTAGCGTGGCAGGAAGTCGCCGGTCAGCTCGCTGGCCTTGCGGTGCCAGGTCGTGCCCTGGCGCAGCGGGAACGCCAGCGTCGCCGGGTCGTCGATGTCGCACACCAGCGGGGAGATCTCGTCGAGGCCCTCGCGCTCGGCGACCGCGTAGAGGGTCTCCAACACGTGCTCGTCGGCGGGGCGCCCGTCGTCGTCGGCGCACCAGACCGCCTGCGCGCCCTTGGCCAGCGCCGTCAGGAACCCCAGCGCGAAGCCGCCCGCGCCGCCCAGGTTGGTCTTCGACGGCACGTACACGCCGCGTTCGCCCGCCACCTCGTTCAGTAGCTTGTCGACGCGCTGGTCGCAGCCGTTGTCCACGACGATCACCCAGTCCACGGGGTGCGTTTGCTTGGCGACGATCTCGAGCGAGCCCTTGAGCAGCTCCACGCGGTTGTGGGTCACGATGACGGCGGCGGTGGTAAACGACGGATGCAGGTGCGCGGTGCTCATGGGTGAGATTGTCTCACACGCCGCCGACCCGGTGCCGGATAGAAGGGGATTAGGGCTGCGGCTTTTCTTTAAAGAATTACTAATGAAAAAGAATTTGACTAGGGTCATATTATGTAGTTATGGAATCCCGTTTTCAACAACTTCGACCTATTGCAAAAGCGGCCGCAGCTGGCCTGGCAGTAATCGGCCTGCTCGGCGCGGGCGCCTGCTCCACCGAGTCCGGCTCCTCGAGCTCCTCCTCGGACGGCAAGTCGCTCAGCGTGTTCGCCACCACCGGCTACATCGGCGACGCCGTGAAGAACATTGCCCCCGACGCGAAGCTGACCACCATGATCGGCCCGGGCGGGGACCCGCACACCTACCAGCCCACCACCAAGGACATCTCCGCGATGCAGGACGCCGACGTGGTGCTGTGGTCAGGTCTCGGCCTCGAGGCCAGCATGCAGGACCAGCTCGAGGGGCTGGGCGACAAGCAGCTCGCCGTCGCCGAGACCATCCCGGAGGACAAGCTGCTGCCGTGGTCCGAGGAAGAGGACATGGACCACGACCAGGCGGCCGAGTCCGAGACCGCGAGCGCGTCGGAAACCGCCCACGAGCACGACCACGGCGACCTCGCCTTCGACCCGCACGTGTGGAACTCCACCGACAACTGGAAGCTCGTCGTCGACGCCATCGTCCAGAAGCTCTCCGACGCCGACAGCGCCAACGCCGACACCTACAAGGCCAACGGCGACAAGTACAAGGCGGAGATCGATGACGCAGCCGCCTACGTCAAGGACCAGATCAACCAGATCCCTGCCGACTCCCGCACCCTTGTGTCCGGGCACGACGCGTTCGCCTACTTCGGCAACGAGTTCGGCCTCGAGATCAAGGCCACCGACTTCGTCTCCTCCGACGCTCAGCTCTCCGCCGGCGAGCTCGTCGACCTGGCCAAGTACATCGCCGACCACAAGGTCAAGACCGTCTTCCAGGACAACGTCTCCAACCCGCAGGCGATCCAGTCCCTGCAGGAGCAGGTCAAGGCCGACGGCTGGGACGTGAAGGTTTCCGACAAGGTTCTCTACGCCGGCTCCCTCGGCGAGAGCTCCCCGCAGGACACCTACATCGGCGTGCTCAAGTACAACGCCGACACCATCCGCGAGGCCCTGTCCTAACACTGAAGTTTTGAAAGCCGCGGCGTTGCCATGTCACCATGGAATAAACGCCGCGGTTTTAGGTTTTAAACCTTTGGCAAGGCGTCGACAAGCAAAAAGAAAGACCACGATGATCGCAATCGAAGTCACCGACCTCAGCGTCTCCTACGGGCAGACCGTGGCGCTCGAAAACGCCAGTTTCCGCGCGCGCCAGGGGACGGTCATGGGGCTGATCGGCCCCAACGGCGCTGGCAAGTCCACGGCGATGAAGGCGCTGGTCGGGCTCGTGCCGCACACCGGCGAGATCGCGATCACCGGCACCGTCGGCTACATGCCGCAAACAGCCGAGATCGACTGGGACTTCCCGATCACCGTCGAACACGTCGTGTCCATGGGGCTGTATCCGAAGCTCGGCTGGTTCAGGCGGCTCGGGCGCGAGGACAAGCAGGCCGTGACCGCCGCGATGGAGCGCGTGGGCGTCGCCGACCTGTGCAAACGCCAGATCTCCCAGCTGTCCGGCGGGCAGCGTAAGCGCGTGTTCATGGCGCGCATCCTGGCGCAGAACCCGCAGGTCTACCTGCTCGACGAGCCGTTCGCGGGCGTCGACGTGGCCAGCGAGAAGGTCATCCACCGGGTCCTGCACGAGCTTCGCGACGCTGGCGCGACCGTCCTCATCGTCCACCACGATCTCGCCGCCGTGCGCCACCTCTGCGACGACGTTACCGTGTTCAACCGCACCGTCGTCGCCACCGGCGCCGCCGCCGACGTGCTGGTTCCAGACGTGATCAACCGGGCCTTTGGGCTGGGGATCGCATGATCTCGGTGATCGACTTCCTCGCCGAGTTCTCCTACCGGCGCACCCTGTTCGGCACGATGGCGATCGGTGCTACCTGCGGCGCGATGGGCACGTTCTTGTACCTGCGGCGCCAGGCGCTCATGTCGGACGTCATCGGACATGCCGCCACCCCCGGCGTGATGGCGGCCTTCCTGCTGGTCTCGCTGCTTGCGCCGGGTGCGGACCCGCGCGCGCTGCCGGTGTTGGTGGTCGGCGCGCTGGTCTCCGGGCTGGCGTCGGTGTGGCTGTCGCAGGCGATCGCCCGGCACACGCGCATCGGCATCGACGCCACCATGGCAGTGGTGCTCTCGCTGTTCCTGGGCGGCGGGCTGGTGATCCTGCAGGTGATCCAGAAGTCCACGCTGCCGGGCAAGGGCGGGATCCAGGACCTCATGTTCGGCAACGCCGCGACGCTGACCAGCCTGGACGTGGCCACGATCGCAGTGTCCAGCGTGATTATCCTCGCGGTCGCGGGGCTGTGCTGGCGGCCGTTCGTGCTCATGACCTTCGACGAGACCGAGGCCCGCATCCAGGGCTGGCCGGTCAGGTGGCTCACGCCGGCGCTGTTCGGGCTGCTGGTCGTGGCGATCGTCATGGGGGTCAAAGCCGTGGGGCTCATCCTCATGATCGCGTTCGCGGTGTTCCCGCCAGCAGCGGCTAGGCAGTTCACGCGCACGACGCTGGCCATGTTCGTGCTCTCCGGCGCGATCGGGGCCGCGGCGGCGGCGATCGGCTCCTACCTGTCGATCGCCCTGGGCAACGTCCCCACCGGCCCGGTCATCGTGGTCGTGCTCGGCGCGTTCATCGGCGTGTCGATGCTCGCCGGATCGCGAACGGGGGTGCGCGCATGAGCTTCGTGGCATCGGTGGCGCTGCTCGCCGCGGTGGTCTCGCTCGCGTTGAGCGTGCCGGGGATGGTGCTGAGCCTTCGTCGACAAGCAATGCTTTCCGACGCCTTGTCGCACGCCGTCGTCCCCGGCATCGCCGTGGGTGTGCTCCTGTCCGGAACGACGAGCTCGCCGCTGCTCATGCTCGGCGCGACCGTCTCCGGCGTGGCTGTGTTCGCGCTCACCGAGTGGCTCGTGCAACGCGGCAGGTTCACCCGCGACTCCGCGACGGGACTGGTGTTCCCCGTGTTCTTCGCGGCGGGCGTCATCATCATCTCGACCGCGCTCAAGGGGGCGGCGATCTCGGAGAATACCGTGCTGGTCGGCGACCTCAACTTCGCGGCGCTGGACAAGCTCATCGTGGGGCACTACGACCTAGGCCCCAGCCAGGCGTGGCTGGTCGGCGGCGTCGGGCTCGCCTGCGTCGCGGTCCTCGCGCTCGTCTACCGCCCGCTGGTCACGCACGCGTTCGACCCCGTCTACGCGGCGTCTATAGGCTGGCGATCGCGGCTGGTCAACTACGTGGTCATGGTGATGGTGTCGCTGACGGTGGTCACGTGCTTCGACTCCGCCGGCGCCGTGCTCATCGTCGCGCTCATGATCGTCCCGCCCGCCACGGCGCTGCTGGTGACCACGACCATGCGCGGTTTCATCGCGCTCACGCTCGTCGTGGCGCTTTTAAGCTCCCAGGTGGGCTTCTTCGCGGCGTATCAGCTCGACGCGGCCACGTCGCCGATGATGGCGCTTGTCGACGGCCTCATCTTCCTCAGCGTGTACGGCTTTATCAGGGTACGCGACCGCGGGCGCGCCAAATCCACCCCCGACCAGCCCCGGATCAGGGGGCGCGGTAGACGCGCCGGATTCGGCCGTTGATGCGCTCGAGCCGCCCGCGGCTGGGCGGGGCGTTGGGGTCGTCGTCGTTGACCCCGTTGTGATAGGCGCAGCAGGTGGTCAGGTTCCTGCTCGAGGTGTGCCCGCCCAGCTGCCAGGGGATGATGTGGTGGACCTCGCACTCGTCGGCGGGTTTGTGGCAGTTATCCCACGGGCAGGTGGGGTTTTCCACCTTCGCGAGGATGCGCTGCTTGTCGTTGGCGAAGCGCTTCGAGCGCACTAGGTCCACCGGGCCCTCGACGGGGTGGATGAGCGCGAAGCCCCACTCCTCGTCCAGCGCCAGCTTCGCGACCTCCGTGCTGGTGCGCTCCACGCCGTCCGAACAGAGCAGCACCGTTTCGTCGCCGGTGCCGTCTATGACCTTGTCCGCGGCGTCCAGCGGGATCGTGACCACGGGGCGCAACACGGTGCGTACGGCCTCGCCGCCCGTGACCGCCTGGTGCAGCGCGCTCGCGGGGTCGTCGGCGTCCTTGATGGGGTCGTAGAGCTCCGCGATGAGCGCCGCCGGGCCGTTGACCCGCATCGACCAGGTCTGATCGGTGTAGCGGCGGACGCTCACGCCCACCGGGACGGTGCGCGGCTTGCGCAGGGCCTTGACCAGTTTGAGGCCGAGCTCCTTGATCTCGCTGGGCGTGCCCTTCTCGCGGCACAGACCCTGGCGCAGCTGCCACTTCTTGCTGTGGCCCGCCACCCTTTGCGCCAGCGACTCGATCACCTCGAGCGTATCTAGGCTGTGCTCGTTCTCCTCGATCCCCTTCACACAGTCCGCCTGCTTGCGGCTGAACACGACGGGTTCGGCGTAGACCTTCGTCAGCGCGGCGAGCGAGGCGGCGGCCTTCTCCGGCACCACCCGCTCCAGTTCTTGCGCGCTGAGCCCGCGGGCGAGCTTCATGAGCTCGAGGGGGCTTTTCAGCAGCGCTCCGAACATCTCCAACGCGTTCATGCCTCGCACGCTAAACGGGCCGCGGCGCCCTCGCAACCGCAGCCCGAAAATCTGTGGATAACTCCGGCAATCCGGGAGTTATCCACAGGCCTACTCCTGATTCATGCGCTCCAAGAGGCGGCGGACGTGGTCGGCCGCGCCCTTGCCCTCGTAGGCCTCGACGATGTCCGGGATCGGCCCGGCCTGCCGGATCGAGCCGTGGTCGACCCACAGCGCCGAGTCGCACAGCTGCGCGAGGAAGTCGTTGGAGTGCGAGGCGAACACGAGGATGCCCGAGCGCTCCACCAGCTCCTGCAGGCGGTTGCGGGCCTTGGCCATGAAGGCGGCGTCGACGGCGCCGATGCCCTCGTCGAGAAGCAGGATCTCCGGCTCGATGGAGGTGACCACGCCGAGCGCGAGGCGGATGCGCATGCCGGTGGAGTAGGTGCGCAGCGGCATGGCGAGGTAGTCGCCCAGCTCCGAGAACTCGGCGATCTCGTCCATCTTCTGCTTCATCTGCTTGCGGGTCTGCCCCAAGAACAGGCCGCGGATGATGATGTTCTCGAACCCGGAGATCTCCGGGTCCATGCCCACGCCCAGGTCGAAGACCGGGGCCACGCGCCCGCGCACGTGGGCGGAGCCGCGGGTGGGCTCGTAGATGCCGGACAGGAGGCGCAAAAGCGTCGACTTGCCCGCGCCGTTGTGCCCGACCAGCCCCACGCGGTCGCCCTCGCGCAGGTGCAGGTTAATGTCCTTGAGCGCCTCGACGACAACCGTGTTGTCCTTGTTGCGGCCGATCGCGCCGCCTGCGGCGCCAAGGAAGGCCTTCTTCATCGAGCGGGACTTCGCGTCGAAGATCGGGAAGTCCACGCACGCGTTGTACGTATCAATCGAAACCACGACGGTCCTCCTATACCCAATAGCTCACGCGGAAACGCCACTGCTTCATCGCCATGAGGGCGAGCAGGGTGCCAGCAACGGTGCAGCCGATCACGATCCACCAGTGGTAGGCGGGAAGATCGGCGCCGATCAAGGGGGCGCGGATGACCTCCATGTAGTGGTAGAGCGGGTTGAGCTCGGCGATGCGCGCCCGGCTCGAGATGGCCCCACCCTGGTCCTGCAGCGTCCGGGTCATCCACACGATCGGGGTGACGTAGAACAGCAGCTGGGTCAGCGACTCGAGCAGCGGGGACACGTCGCGGTAGCGGGTGGCCACGATGCCGAAGAACATCGACACCCACACGCCGTTGATCACCAGCAGCGCCAGGGCCGGGATCGCCAGAAGGATGTCCCAGCCCAGCGGCCTCGGGAAGATGAGCATGAGGATGAGCCAGATGACCAGGTTGTGGGCCAAGAACAGCGTCTGCTTCCACACCAGGCGGTAGACGTGCACCGACAGCGCCGACGGCAGCTGCTTGATGAGCCCCTCGTTGGTGATGAACACCTCCGAGCCCTCCTTGATGCACCCGGAGATGAATCCCCACATGATAAGGCCCACGGTGACGTGCGGCAGGAAGTCCGCGACCGGGATCTTAAACAGCAGCGAGTACAAAAGACCCAGCGCCAGGGCCATGACGCCGGTGGCGATGGTGATCCACAGCGGGCCGAGCACCGAGCGGCGGTAGCGCTGCTTGATGTCCTGCCAGCCTAGCTGCAGCCACAGCTCGTGCTGATTGAATCCGCGCACCAGGTCGGCCCAGGCCGCCCGGAGGGTCTTGGATTGCGAAGGCTCGGGGTCGTGGTCGTCGACCGCGGTGATGCGCGCGACCAACGCCTCGATGTCTTTTTTGGGAGCTTGTTCTTGCACAAATAGTTAGCCTAGCTGGCTGAGTGCAAACATTGAATCCGACAGGCATACTATTAGGGGTCGTTTGGTTCTGGCAGGAGAGGTTTATGGTCTTTGATGTAGCCCGTGTTCGAGGTTTGTACACCTCGCTCAGTGACGGCTGGACCTACCTCAACGCGGACCGCAGCCCGCAGATCCCGGAGTCGGTCTCGGCCGCGGTCTCCCGCAGCTTCCGCAGCGCCCCGGTCCTCGAGCCCGTCGGAGAGGTGCTCGACGTTTCCGGCTCCCACCGGCACTCGCCGCGCACGGGCCAGACGGTGGGGGACTCCTACCTCGAGGCCGCCCGCCGCGCGATCGCCGACCTCACCGGCGCCGCCACCGACGCGGTGATCCTGGGGCCCAGCCTCGAGGTGCTCTACTCCCGCCTGGCCCGGGCCGTTCGCCCGCTCATGCGCCGGGGTGCGCGCATCGTCAACTCCCGCGCCGACCGTCTGCGCATCGACCCGGCCATGGCGCACGCGCAGGCCGAGGTCATCGCCGAGCCGGACCTGGGGACGGGCGAGGTGCCCGCCTTCCAGTACTCCGAACTCGTGACCGGCTCCACGCGCCTAGTCGCGCTGTCGGCGGCGCATCGCAGCGTCGGCACGGTCAATCCCGTGGCGGAGATCGCGGACATCGTCCACTCCTCCTCGCGAGCGTGGCTGCTCGTCGACGTCAGCCCCATCGCCGGTTCCTCCCCGATCAACATCGACGACCTAGGCGCGGACATCCTCGCCCTCGACTGCGCCGCGATCGGCGGCCCGGACGTCTCGGCGCTGGTCTTCCGCGACACCACCATGTTCCCGCGCATCGACATGAGCGCCCTGCGCCTCGACGTCGCCCCGGGTCTGGCCGGCGGCGTCCCCGCGCTCGTCGACCACCTGGCCGGGCTCTCGGAGCAAAGCCGCGGCACCCGCTCGATGCGGCTGCACAGCTCGCTCGCCCAGACCGGCGCCTACCTCGAACGGCTCGGCGCCTACCTCGTCGACTCGCTGGGCGCCCTGCGCACCGTGCACATCTTCGGCGTCACCGGCGAGGCGGCGGCGGGCACGAGCGCGTCCCGCATCGCGCGCACGAGCTTCTGCATCGCCGGCGTGCCCGCGGCGACGATCTATCAGCGCTTGCTGTCGCACCGCCTCGTCACGTCGATCGCCGGTACAGATCCGCTTCTCGACGCCATGGGGGCCGCCGACACGGACGGAGTGATCACCATCGGGCTGTCGGCCTACAACACCACCAACGACGTCGATCAGCTCGTCCGGGCCGTGGCGTCGCTCGCCTAGGCGTCGATAAGCAAGACCACCTTGCCGGTGACCTCACCGGCCTTGAGCATGTCGTGGGCGCGCTGGGCGTCGGAAAGCGGCAGCGTGGCGTGGATCTGGTGTGTGATCGTGCCGTCCTCCAGCAGCGGCCAGATGTTCTCGACGGTGGAGGCGACGATGCGCGCCTTGTCCGCCCGGTCGCGCGAGCGCAGCGCCGTGGCCGAGATCGTGCCGCGCTTGGCCAGAAGCAGGCCGATGTTGAGCTCGCCCTTGACCCCGCCCTGCAGCCCGATGGTGACCTGGTGGCCGCCGGTGGCCAGCGCCTTGACGTTGCCCGGCAGGTACTTCGCGCCCATGATGTCGAGGATGCGGTCGCACTTGTTCTTCAGGATCTCCGCGAAGTCCTCCTCGCGGTAGTTGATGAGGATGTCCGCGCCGAGCGCCTTGCACGCTGCCAGCTTCTCCGCCGAGCCCGCCGTCACCGCGACGGTGGCGCCGACGTGCTTGGCCATCTGGATCGCGAACGTGCCGATCCCGCCCGCGCCGCCGTGGATGAGGATCGTCTGGCCCGCCTCGAGCCCGGTGAGCATGCCGATGTTCGACCACACCGTCGTGGCCACCTCCACCACGGCCGCGGCCTCGGCGAAGGAGTAGCCCTCGGGGATCGGCATGAGCTGGCCCTCCGGCACCGCCACGAACTCGGCGTAGCCGCCTCCGGCCAACAGGCAGGCGACCTTCTCGCCCGCCTTGCGCCCCGTGGTGCCCGGGTCCTCGATGACGCCCGCGCACTCGAGCCCCAGGATCTCCGACTCGCCCGCGGGCGGCGGGTAGTGGCCCGCGGCCTGGAGCAGGTCGGCGCGGTTGACGCCGGCGACGCGGACGCGGACGAGCACCTCGCCGTCCTTCAAGATGGGGGTGTCGGTCTCCTGCAGCTCGAGCGTGCGCTCGTCGGTTACGTGAATCGCCTTCATGACACCCTAGGTTAGAAGATTTTCACACCCGTCGGGTACAATTCCAAGCTGTTGCGCGCAGCGCCGAGGAGGTATGACAGAGCGGCCGAATGTACTGGTCTTGAAAACCAGCGTTGGGAAACCAACCCAGGGTTCAAATCCCTGTGCCTCCGCAATCAGCCCCGGACTTCACGGTCCGGGGTTTTCTCATTCTTCAGGCCTCCCTCGAGGCTTAGAAGGCCGCTCACGCCAGCGTCGGCAAGCAAGAAGCACGCCCGCGCCGAACGCACCCCGGCGGCGCAGTAGACGATCGCGCGGTCGGGGACGTCGCGGCGGCCCGACTCGATCTCGGACAGCGGCACGTTGCGCGCGCCGGGCAGGTGGCCCGCGGCGAACTCGTCGGCCTCGCGCACGTCGATGAGTGGGCGCGCCGGATCGATCACGTTCGTTGTCGCGACCGTCGCCGCAGGTGGTTGCGCTTTTAGCTTGTCGACGACTGCCTCACGGCCGCGGACCGGAATGTATTCCCACGTCCCGGCCAGCGAGTCGAAGTACCCGAGGCGGCCTACAAGCGGGGTGCCCAGCCCCGTCATCAGCTTGAGCGCCTCCATCGCCATCGCCGAGCCGACGATGCCCACGACGGGCCCGAGCACGCCGGCTTGGGCACAGCTGGGCACCGACCCGGGCGGCGGCGGGGCAGGGAAGAGGTCCTCGTAGACGGGGCCGTGGCCCGCCCAGAACACGCTCATCTGCGCCTCGAAGCCCAGGATGGAGCCCCACACGTGCGGGATGCCGAGCCGGGCGCAGGCGGTGGAGACGACGTGGCGGGTGTCGAAGTTGTCGGAGCCGTCGATGACCACGTCCGCGCCCTCAAGCAGCTCGAGCGCGTCGGGCCAGCGCAGCCGGGCGCGGACCGCGCGCACGGTGACCTCGGGGTTGAGCGCCCGGAGGGCGTCGGCGGCGGAGTCGACCTTGGGGCGCCCGACGGCGGCGTCGGCGTGGATGACCTGGCGGTGGAGGTTGGTGCGCTCGACCACGTCGTCGTCGATGACGGTGAGAGTGCCCACCCCCGCGGCGGCGAGGTAGAGCAGCGCGGGCGAGCCCAGCCCGCCGGCGCCGACGCAGCACACGTGGGCAGCCTCTAGCGCCGCCTGGCCTTGCTCGCCGAAGCCGGGCAGCCGTACCTGGCGGAGGTAGCGTTCGGAGACCACGGCGCTACTCCAGCCCGACCCACTGGGTGGATCCGTTAGCGAGCTCCTGCTCCTTCCAGATGGGCACCTCGGCCTTGACGGCGTCGGCGAGGGCGCAAGCCGCGGCGAAGGCGTGCGCGCGGTGCGCGGCGGCCGCGACCACCACGAACGCCGACTCGCCGATCGCGAGCGCGCCGGTGCGGTGGGCGGCCCACAGCCGCGCCTTGGGGTGTGCTGCGCTCACCCGCGCCGCGACCTCCTTGAGCACCTGGTCGGCGCTGGGGTGGCTGGAGTAGGTCAGTGAGGCCACGCGCTGCCCGCCGTCGTGATCGCGCACGACCCCGTTGAAGGTGACCACGGCCCCCATGGCAGGAGTCGTCGTCGCGGCGGTGCCGTCCGCGATGAGGTCCTCGAGCGGCTGGTCGGTCATGAACGCGTCGACCACCAGCCCCGTCTGGGCGTCGACGTAGTCCGGGTCCGGGGCATCCGAGTGGCAGCAGCCGTGCGCGGGGCCTGAGCAGGCGTCTCCCTCGCGCAGGCCGACGAGCGAGTCGAGGATCGGGTCGAGCACCGCGATCCCGTCCTTGCAGCCGCCGCGGGAGCCGGGCAGCGTCATCACGAAGCAGTTTCCGGCAAAGCCCGCCACGGCGCGGGAGGCCACCGCGAACGGCGTCGACTCCAGTCCCTTGGCCCAAAACGCGTGGGCGATCCCCGGCAAGGGGGTGTCGATGAGCGGGGCGATCGCGTCCACGGTGTTGTCGTCGGGGGCGGCGCCGGTGCCGCCGGTGGTCAGGAGCACCGAGGGCAGGTCGACAAGCCCCGCGACGTAGGCGGGGATGTCCCGGTCGGCCACGATGACCGCGTCCGGGGTGTCGAAGCCCTTGCCGCGGAGCCACTCGACCAGCAGCTTCCCGCTCGTGTCCTCGTACACGCCCGCCGCCGCGCGCGTCGATGCCACCACCACGAGTGCGCGTCGCGCCATGAGAGCCACCTTCCCGTCAGATTTTCACGACTTTTGCGAAGTTATTTTCCCCTCGAGGGTAGCGCGAAGACGGGGCCGCGGGGCATGCTGGGGGAGTGGAAATCCATTACTTTGCCGCGGCCCGGGCGGCGCGGGGCGTAGCCGTCGACAAGCGAGAAGAAGAATTCCCGACGCTCGGCGCGCTGCTGGAACGCCTCGCCAGCGAAAACGCCGGAACCACCGACGCCGGCATGAGCCTGGGGGAGGTGTTCGCGCGGTGCACCTTCTTGATCGACGGGCGCGCCGCGGCCCCGGAGGAATCGCTTGAGGGGGCAACCCGCGTCGACGTGCTGCCCCCGTTCGCCGGCGGTTAGGCGCCGAACGCGCGATCCCACGCCCGAAGCAGCGTCTGCGTCTCCGCGGCGTTGGTGATGGTGATGCGCACGCCCTCGGGGAAGGAGCGGACGATAACGCCCTCGGCGGCCATGGCGGCGGCGATCTCAGCGGAGCGCTCCGGCGTGGTCGGCAGCCAGATGAAGTTCGCCTGCGAGCGTGCGGCGCCGACGTGATCGGCCGCCTCATCGCGCACGGCGACGGTCTCCTCGGTGCGCGCCAGGAGCTCCTCGCGGGCGGCGAGCGAGGCGATGGCACCCGCCTGCGCCGCGACGTTGACGCCGAACGGCAGCGCCACCTTGTTGAGCGCGTCGATGACCTCCGCGTTGCCGAAGGCGTAGCCCACGCGCACGCCCGCCAGGCCGTACGCCTTGGAGAAGGTGCGCAGGCCGATCACGTTCGGGTGCGTGCGCACGTAGTCGGTGGACACGGGGCTATTCTCGTCGCGGTTGAACTCGAAGTAGGCCTCGTCGAAGGCCACAATGATGTGCGCCGGGACCTTCGCGAGGAACGCGTCGAAGGCGTCCCGGGACAGCGTGGTGCCGGTGGGGTTGTTGGGGTTGCAGACGAAGATGAGCTTGGTGTTGTCGTTGATCGCCGCCGCCATCGCGTCGAGGTCGTTGTAGCCGTTCTCGTCCAGCGGGATCGCGCGCGGGGTAGCACCCGTGACCTTGGTGAAGATCGGGTAGGCCTCGAAGCTGCGCCACGGGAAGACGACCTCGTCGCCTGCACCTGCGGTGATCTGCACCAGCTGCTGGCACAGCGCGGACGAGCCCACGCCGACCGCGACTTCCTCCAGCGACAGCCCGAGGTGCTCGCCGAGCTTGGTGCGCAGCTCCACCGCCGCCAGATCCGGGTAACGGTTCGCCTTCTCGGTCGCCTCGGCCATCGCCTGCTTGGCCGCCTCCAGCGGCTCGAAGGCCACCTCGTTGGAGGAGAGCTTGAGCGAGGTGTCGTCCCGCTTGCCGGGGACGTAGGAGGGAATGGTGGCCAGATCGGGTCGGATGTACACGGAGGAAGTCATTCCATCAGTGTAGACCTGACCTTTGCTTATGTTGCTTGTCGACGGCAAAAAGCGCCGCAACGTGTCGGTTTGTAGGAAACATCGGGCTGCCTGTAACATAGTCCGGGATTCTTGCAAGAGAATTGCTGGAGACGTGCCAGAGCGGCCGAATGGGGCTCCCTGCTAAGGAGTTGACTTGTTTACGCAGGTCCGGAGGTTCAAATCCTCTCGTCTCCGCCACAAAGAAAATCCCGGGTTTTGTGCCCGGGATTTTTTGCGTCTGGGGTCTTTTTGGGGGTTGAGGTGGGGAAATGCGAAAAGTTTTTAAGGTACGTTGCGTTCCTAAATGGCTCGGTGTACGGCAAGGTACGTTCCGTTCTTAAAAAGTGTATGAGGAGGGCATCATGCCAGCTTCTTCTGGCCCGTCTCGCCGGCCGCGCCGCACGCGCGCGGAGATCGATGCGGCCATTCTCGTCGCGGTGCGCCGGTGTCTGGTTGAGGGGGGCTACTCGCGATTGACCTTCGAGCGCGTCGCGGACTACGCGGAGGTCTCCAAGCACGTCATTTACCGCCGGCACACGACGCGGGCGGCGCTCGCCCTGACGGGCGTGAGCAGCTTCATGTTCGCGGCCATGGATCAGGATCCGGGCACAGGCAGCCTGCGATCGGACCTCATCGAGCTCTTCCGCCGCCGCGACGAGTCGCCGGTGGGGGACCCCTCCGAGGTGATTCGGGGGATCCTCGGGGAGGCGGGGCCGGAGGAGATGGCTCACATCGAGCGCATCGCACGTCATGGCCAAGAAAAGATGGACGCGAACATCCTCGCCCCCGCCCGCGAGCGCGGGGAAATCCCGGATACGCCTCCGCTTGTGCGCGATGCGGTGGGAAGGCTGTTCCGTGACACGGGGCTTTTTCCTTCGGAATCATTAAAGGTTTCGGAACTCATCGACGAAGTAATCCTCCCGATCCTCGGGTACGACAAGAAAGAAGATTAGAGAAATGTCAGCGATCAAGACTGAGGGGCTGGTGAAGAAGTTCGGCTCCTTCACTGCGCTCGACGGACTTAATTTGGACGTGGCAGAAGGGGAGGTGCACGGCTTCTTGGGCCCCAACGGTGCCGGAAAGTCCACGACCATCCGCGTGCTGCTCGGGCTTTTAAGGGCGAACGGCGGAAGCGTCGAGCTGCTCGGCGGCGACCCCTGGAAGGACACGATAGAGCTGCACAAGCGCCTGGCTTACGTGCCGGGCGATGTCACCCTGTGGCCCAGCCTCTCCGGCGGCGAGGCCATCGACCTGCTCGGCAACATGCGCGGCGGCCTCGACCGGACCCGCCGCAACGAGCTGATCGAGCGCTTCGAGCTCGACCCCACCAAGCGCGGGCGTCAGTACTCCAAGGGCAACCGTCAGAAAGTGGCCATCGTCGCCGCCCTAGCGTCCGACGTCGACCTTCTCATCCTCGACGAGCCCACCTCGGGCCTCGACCCGCTCATGGAGGCCATCTTCCAGGACGAGGTGGCCAAGCACAAGGCGCGCGGAACGACGATCCTGCTGTCCTCCCACATCCTCTCCGAGGTGGAGGCGTTGGGCGATCGGGTCTCCATCATCCGTGCCGGCCGCATCGTCGAGACCGGTACGCTCGACCAGCTGCGCGGCAAGTCTCGCTCCCACCTCGCGGTGACCCTTGAGCGGCCGCTGGCGGGGGCACAGATTCCGGGCCTTACCTCCGTGAGCGAGGACGGTGCGCGGATGACCGCCACCCTGGACCCGGCCAAGGTCGACGAGGCCCTCGCCGCCCTCCTTCCGCACGGCGTGTCCAACCTCTCGATCGAGCCCGCCTCGCTCGAGGAGCTGTTCCTCGATCTGTATGGGGAGGCATAATGCTCACCGGTGTCCGGCCACTGTTCGTGGCCACCATAAAGCACAATCGTTCGTTTATCGCCCCATGGGTGGGGATCGTCACGCTGCTGTCCGCCACCTCGATCATGGCCTATCGCTGGATCTTCCCCGATGTTGCTGATCGCCAGAGCCTGTCGATGGCAATGGGCACCAATCCGGCGCTCGACCTCGTGTTCGGCCCGGCAAGGAACCTGCTCACCAACGACGGGTTCAACTCCTGGCGTGCAGGACAGCTGGGCAT
The DNA here is from genome assembly GCF_000550805.1 of Corynebacterium vitaeruminis DSM 20294. Taxonomy (NCBI): domain Bacteria; kingdom Bacillati; phylum Actinomycetota; class Actinomycetes; order Mycobacteriales; family Corynebacteriaceae; genus Corynebacterium; species Corynebacterium vitaeruminis. Next base: position 176,065 of record NZ_CP004353.1, read on the forward strand.
GCTCTTCGCCGCGCTGCTAGGGATCATGCTCGTCGTGGGGGCTACCCGCGCGGACGAGGACTCGGGCAACGCCGAGCTCATCGCCTCCGGCGTTGTCTCGCGCCCCGCGCGGCTCGTCGTCCCGCTCCTCGTGTCGCTGGTTGCGGCAACGGCCGTCGCGATCGTCTGCTTCCTCGGCACGTGGGCGTTCGGAGGCGAGGTGGAGCCCACCGCGCTTCTCTCCCTCACCTTTGCCGGCTCGGTCCTCGTGTGGGCGGGCCTCGCCGCGGTCACCGCTCAGCTGGGTGCGGATGCCCGCACCGCGTCCTCGCTGGCCATGGGGCTCATGGGCATCTTCTACGTGATGAGGGGCTACTTCGATTCCGCGGACTACCCCGATTGGACCCAGTGGCTCACCCCCTTTGGCTGGGCCGAGCGCGTCGGGGCCGCCGTGGACAATAACTGGTGGCCGCTGCTCATCTTCGTCGCGGCATTTATCGTGCTCTCCGGCGTGGCCATCGCCTTGCAGCAGCGCCGCGACTTCGGGCAGGGGTTCATCGCCCCGCGCCCGGCGGCTCCGGAGGCGCCGAAGATCGGCGTCTTCGGCCTGGCCTGGCGTCTGCACCGCGGCGTGGTGATCACCTGGCTCGTGGCCTTCGCCGCCCTCGGATTCGTCTTCGGCGACCTGGCCACCTCGGTGGGATCGGTCTTCGCGGGCAACCCCGCTATCGCCTCCGTCATGGCGGCTGGCGCCACCACCGAAGACGAGCTGACCTTCGCCTTCGTCCGCATGATCTTGAGCATCGCGGGCATCATCGCCGCCATCGCGGGTGCCCAGATCATCCTGCGCCTGCACTCCGAGGAGACCGCGTACCGCGCCGAGCCGCTGCTTGCGGGCTCGCTGCGCCGCCGGAGCCTGTTCGGCAGCCACGTGCTGGTCGCCTACGGGCTCACCACGGTCGGCCTCTTGGTCCTCGGCACGGTCATGGGAATCGTCGCGCGCAACGACATCGCCACGTGGGACGTCATCCGCCAGGCCGCGGCGACGCTGCCTGCGGTGTGGGTGCTCAACGGAGTGGCCGTGGCGGTCGTGGGCGCGCGCCCTGCGGTTCGACTCGCATCGTGGGCGGTCATCGTGGCCACCTTCGGCATCACCCTGCTTGGCCCGACCTTCAACTTCCCCGACTGGGCCCTGGGCATCAGCCCGCTCTACCACGTGCCCACCGTGAACGCCGCGGATCCCGCGTGGACCCCGCTGGTGGTCCTAGTCGGAATCGCAGCCGTGTTCATCGCGATCGGCTTTGCCGGTTTCCGCCGTAGGGACGTCGGATAGCTGCTACCACCACATGCCCGTGGGCCGGACAACGAATCGTTGTCCGGCCCACGGGCATTTTTTTAAAGACGATCTTCGGGGAGCACGTGCTCGCCGGTCTTGTCCATCGTCAGCGCGAGGGAAGAGATGTAGCGCGGGGAGCCGTCGGGGTTGTCCACCGCGGAGCGGATGACGTCGGGGCGCTCGACCTCCTCGCCGGTGACGCAGCAGGTGAACAGCTCGTTGGAGGGGTTCTTCTCGCCGTCGAAAAGTGGGGTGTCGATGCCATCGCGGGTACGGCGGCGGTAGTACTTGCCCTTGGTGGCAACAGCGATGACCGGGGTGGCGACGACCGCGATGATGGCGGCAGCCAGGGCCGAGTACGGCTTCAGGGTGCTGCCGAAGGCTCCGAAGAACATGGCGACCGAGGTGACCGCGGACAGGGTGAGCGAGCCTAGGCCCACCGGGTTGAAGTTGTGGATCATGCCGCGTCGGAACTCCGGGTACATCGGAGAGACCTTGAGCAGCCACTTGTTGATGGCGATGTCCGCGGCGACGGTGAAGATCCAGGCGATGGCCAGGTTGGAGTAGAAGCCCAGGATGAAGCTCAAAACGGAGAACATGTTGAACTCCATGAGCGCCAGCGAGATCGCCAAGTTGACGAACACGAAGAAGGTGCGGCCGGGGTAGGACTTGGTGATGCGGGTGTAGGCGTTGGTCCAGGCCAGGGAGCCGGAGTAGGCGTTGGTGACGTTGATCTTGATCTGCGAGAGCACCACGAGGAGGACGGCTAGGGTGATGGCCAGCCAGCCCGGCATCATGGAGCCGTAGAGGGCGAAGAACTGCTGGACCGGCTCGGTGGCCTCGGCGGAGCTGCTTCCCAGATGTGCCATGACGTAGACGGCGAGGAAGACGCCTATGATCTGCTTGGCGGCGCCAAAGAGCACCCAGCCCGGGCCGGACATGATGACAGCTGCCCACCAGGAGCGGGAGTTCTCAGCGGTCTTGGGCGGCATGAAGCGGATGTAGTCGATGTTCTCGGCGATCTGCGCGGTCAGCGACAGGCACACGCCGGCGGAGAGCATCATGGCGGCGAAGCTGGTGGCTTCGCCCGACTCGCCCGCGTAGTTGAGGAAGTTGGACACGGAGTCCGGCTCCTGGGAAATGAGCACGATGAGCGGCAAGACGATGAGGAACAGCCACAGCGGGTTGGTCCACGACTGGAGCTTGGCCAGGATCTTCATACCTCGGATGACCAGCGGGATGATGATGACCGTGGTGATGAAGTACCCGAGCCACAGCGGAACCCCCAGCCCGAGCTTGAGGCCCTGCGCCATGATGGAGCCCTCGGTGGCGAAGAAGATGAAGGTGAAGCTGGCGAAGATGACGTTGGTGACGATCGATCCGTAGTAACCGAAGCCGGAGCCGCGGGTGAGCAGGTCGAGGTCGAGGTTGAACTTCGCCGCGTACACCGCGAGCGGCAGCGAGGAGAGGAAGATCAAGACCGCGGCGATGAGGATTCCGCCGACCGCGTTCGTGGTGCCGTGGGAGACGCCGATGCCCGCGCCGATGGAGAAGTCGGCAAGGTAGGCCATGCCGCCCAGCGCGGAACCTGCGACGGCCAGGGGCGTCCACTTGCGGTAGCTGCGCGGGGCGAAGCGCAGCGGGTAGTCGTCGCTGAGCTTTTGGGGTGAGTGGACTTCGGCGGTGGGGAGGGCGTCGACCCCCGGGCGGATTTGCACGCTCATGGCAATCTTGTTCCTTCTGTTGTCGCGCGCGGAATACCCAGCGCGCGAGGACGGGCGAAAGAGGCAGAATGTTTTTATCTGTCGACCGATAGGTTAATAGGCGCGCATGAAAATATCAATTGGCTGATAGAAATTAAGCTCGGGAATGAATTTTAACCCGACCATAAGAAGGGAAACGCCCAGCTCACCGAGTGAACTGGGCGCCAAGTTGAGCCGTTATCGCCGGAGCCCCGTCAGCGCGACGACGGCGTCGATGATCCACATGGCAATCGCCATGACGATCGCTCCGATGAACGCCGCGCCGAAACCCTCGACGCTCAGGCCGAGGCCTAGCGCGGTGGATACCTTGTCTGTGAGGAGGAAGAGGAGGGCGTTGATGACCAGCCCGAAGAGTCCGAGGGTAAGGAAGGTGATAGGGAAGCTGAAGAATCGAGCGATGGGCCCCACGACGGTGTTGATGGCGATGAAGACCAGCGCGACCCAGATGAACGCCCACGGGTTATCTGCCGGGGTGATACTCACGCCGGGGACGATAAGTGTGACCGCGTAGAGCGCCACGGCGGTGAGGACGACGTTGAGCGCGAGACGAAGGAAACCAGTCATGCCGCCATCCTACGTTCGTCAGCTGTGAGAAACCCGTTTATGGCAATTGAGCAGGGGATTTGTGAAGAATTAGGGCCGGGTGTATCGTTACTTTCCGTTGCAAGGCAACATGCGCCCGTAGCTCAACGGATAGAGCATCTGACTACGGATCAGAAGGTTGGGAGTTCGAATCTCTTCGGGCGCACAAGGTGAATCCCCAGCTAGGAAGCTATGAACGGCAGACTAGCTGGGGATTTTTCATGTTTACCCCGTCGGAAAAGTAGACCCATGTTTCCCAAGGTGGATATAGGTGGGTACGAACGTGGAACGAACAAACTGCGAACGGATTACGAACACGAGGGGGAAATACTTCCCCGCTGGATTGAACCGTTATTGAGAGCGATTGGTCATCAGGCCATCCGATAGGATTTATCGTTATGGGAGATCTAAACGCAGCCGAGAAAAGCACTTCATCGACTGAGGACGCAGTCGCTGAACGACTGATCGCTAAGAGCAAAGAGGCATTTGCCTTGGCAGTGGAACTCTACAATCGTCCAACACTCCGGTACCATGCGGAGGCCTGTTCGATCTTCTTATGCAATGCGTGGGAACTAATGCTGAAGGCCTACCTAGTTCAAACGGAAGGCATCAGCGCAATCTACTACAGCGATAATCCGGATCGGACGATCTCTCTCGAAGACTGCCTAAAGAAGATTTTTTCCAATGAAAAGTCTCCTCTACGGGTTAACATGCGAGAACTAATCGCATTCAGGAATACAAATACGCACTTCATAACCGACGAGTACGAATTGTTTTACGGGCCTTTCCTTCAAGCGGCCGTGACTAACTATGCGGAACAGCTAGAAAATCTTCATGAGCAGTCCGTAAGCGACATCATGCCAGAAAACCACCTGGCCCTTGCCGTACGACGGGGCTCCATTGAACCAGAAGTCATCCGAGCGAAATACGACCCAGCCGTCGCGGAAAAGCTCCTCCAAAGCCGACAAAATCTTGCAAAAACAGTGGGGGGAGAAGGAAACGGAGCAATTGCCGCTATTTTTGAGACGAACTTCCGCATCGTCAAGAAGGAAAAAGACGCGGACTTCAACGTCTTTGTCACTCCAGACGCGAGCGCCGGTGTGACTATCGTGAAGGACGTCAAAGACGCCATTAGTTATTATCCATTCCGAGTGAGTGCATGCGTTGATAAGGTAAACGGGAAGCTCAAAGGAAAAGGAACGAAAATTAGGTTCCGCGGAGACGAAGTTCCGCAATTCAATAAATTTCACTTTGATCTATTCGCGAAAGGCCATCACTTCAAAGGCGATCAGAGGTTCAGCTACAACCGTAACGGCCCAGACGAGACGCCATACTATGTCTACAGTCAACACACAGTAGAGTTCATCGTTCAGAGACTACGGGAAGAACCCGAGACATATCTCGATAAGCTCAGCCACCAGATACAAAACGAAAGATAGGAACACGGCTAGGCGCGCCACAGCACCGCAGAAAATGGTGTTGAAAGGGCATATGCTCCAAAACGAAAAACACCAACCCCCGGAGCAAAGGAATTCTCGGCCTTAAGCCTTACTCCCGTTCGGGAACCCAGCTTTATCCTTCTCGGGTTGGTGCCTCTACTAAAAACGATAACGCCTGGGGTAACAAGAAACAACCAGGAACAGTAAAAAAGAGCAAAAGCACAGGATAATGAGGTTTTACACGGGGGTAGGCTCTCACCTCACCACCCGGAGATGCCGCACCCCACTGTCCTTCTCCGCCTGCGCGCGCCGGGCTTGCTGCGCCTCGATCCGCTTGCGTTCGCGCTCTAGGTGTTCCTCGATGGCTTCTGCGGCCTGGTCGAGTCCTTGATCCCAGAGGTGGCCGTAGTGTTTGAGGGTCGTCGCGGCGCTCGCGTGCCCGCACATGCGCATGACGACGTAGACGTCGGCTCCGCCAGCGATGGCCATGGAGACGGCGGTGTGCCGTAGTTCGTGGGTTTTGAGGCTTTGGTCGATGCCGGTGAAGATGAGGAGGTTGCTCCAGACGACGCGCCATCGCGCGGTTGTCCAGACGCGGCCGTGCTCATCGGGTAGGAGCCATTCTTCGGGGTCTTTGCCCTCGGTAGCCTCGTTGAGGGCGAGGGCGATTACTTGGGAGATCGGGACTTCGCGGTGGTGTCGACTTTTCGTCTCATCGATGTGGCCGAGGTCGTCGACGTCGCGGCGGATCATGAGGCGCTTGCGGGTTAGGTCGAGGTCTTTGACTTTGAGGCCTTTCGCTTCTCCTATGCGTAGGCCGGTGCGGAGCAGGACTTCGAGCATGAGCTTTGCCTGTGGGTGCGGGGCCGCGGCGAGTAGGGCGTCGACTTCCTCGATGGTGAGGTAGCGGCGTTCGGCGGCCTTCTGCCGCGGCGCGGGTGCGGTGAGGGGGTTCGCATTGACGACTTTTAGTCGGACTGCGAGGTCGAGCATGGAGTGGAGAACTAGCGCGATCTTGCGACGCTGCGACGACCCAAGTGGCTCGCCCGCGTGCGCGCCTTTCTTGTTCTTGAGGTTGGCTAGCCATGCGACGACTTGGTGCTCTTGGATCTCGGAGACGCGGCGCCGTCCCCACTGGGGGCGGATATGCACTCGCCAGTTGGATAGGTAGTCTTTGCGGGTCTTCTCGGCGATCTCGGCTTTGGAATCGTACCACGGCTCCCAAAGCTCCTCGAGGGTGACCTCGGCCTTGTTCTTGGAGATGAGGACGCCCGCGTCTTTGTCGACGCGCACGCGCGCATCGAAGAGTTCGGCGGTCTCTTTGTTGTCGAAGCTCTTGGCGGTGCGGCGGCCTTCGAGGTCGGTGTAGGGGACTTGCCATCTGGAGCCGATGCCCCATCGTTTTGTCCGGATTCGTTTTCCGGGGTGATCGGGATCGGCTTTTGTCCAGAGATCGCGGACAGACATTGCTAGACTTCTTCCTTGTCAGGGCGAATAGTTTCCTAAAAGGAAAGTGTTCACCTGTCTGGGGCCCCTCTTCACGATCTGCCTGCAAGTTGAACGTGAAGAGGGGTCGTATTCTTTTATTCCTTCCTTCAACCCGACCTAGTGGATTGGCTACGGAACTAGGATCTATGGTTGGGCGGATTCTGCTTGTTGGATTTTCAGGCTCTCGCGGTATTGTTCAGCTTCGGGTTCATCGACGTACTCGAGGATGTTGCCAGCCACTTTGAGTAGCTCTTGCTTGACTTCTGCTGGCGTCACGTAGAAGAATTCGCGCCTGGAATTGATGCGGTTAACTTTGCGATCAGCAAAAATCCTGTGGAGCTCCGCTTCGATTCCGACGGCGTCTTCCGAGAAGTGCATGGCGTGGACATCGAAGTTGAATGGTACGGATGCATCGCTTAGTTCAGAGACGCGGTCATAAGGGTCGAGTCGACGCGTCATGCCGATCTTGACCATCCGCTCCCCAAACGAACCGATATTGGAGATTACATACACGTATCCAGTACGGACATTAGCTGCACGGTAGTCAACATCTTCAATCCCCTTGTTTACCTCGGCTAGTTTTGACTCGAGTTCCGTGAGCTCATCTAGCCGGCCCTGTTCGCGCAAGGAGGAAATCGCATTTTGATAGTGGGCTTGCTCCTTGAGCAGTCGCTTGCGTTCACGTTCCATTTCAGCCTGAGCTTTTGCTTCTTCGCGGAGCTTAGCTCTTTCTTCACGTTCGGCTTCTTTTGCAGCAGCCTTGGCTTGGAGATGCAGTGCTGCAAGTTCGAGCTCGCGTATGCGCAGTTGGTGGTATTCATAGGAGACTCGGAGACTGATCATTGAACCGAGCTTTTCGATTTGGTCTTTCGTCTTCGTGAGCCGCTCACGAGCCGTCTGTAGGTTTCCAGCTTTGACTCGGAGGATCGCATTCTCAGCTTCAGCGTTGTATGCGCGGAGCATCATTCGGGACATGCGGGATACAAACTTCTTTCCTTCCGCAGTGGAGTTGTTGAAGGTGAAATTTGTCGTTGCTTGGACAGCTGTCTTGTCTTTCACCATGTATTTGATCTGCTGGCGCACTTCCTTGAGCGCTGCTTCAAATTGCACAGAATCGTCCGCGGGATGCTCAAAATAGTAGAGCCCGGAAGCCTGGAGTGTCTCAACCTCGGAAAGGTCTACGACCTTCTGCTGAAGAGCTTGGAGTTCAGAGTTTTTCTGAAGGATGGCCTGGTCAAAATTTGCTATCTGTGCGCGCCGAGACTCGGAGAAGTTTTCAAATTCTTGAAGTGCGCGTTGATGTGCTTCCTTAACGGCCAAGACATCCTTTCCGCCAATGTCATTGATAACTTCCTCAAGAGAGGCAGCGTGTTGGCGGAGGGCTGCGTTTTCTTGTTCGAGGCGTTGGTTTTCCTGCTTTGCTTTTTTTCCAAACATTCTGACCTTCTATCAAATTGACTTTTACTGCAGCTGCTCTTGCTTTGGCTCAAGAGCTGAGTTCCATTAGGCAGTTACTTGATGGTGCACCATTCAGATGGTTTTTAATTCGTCCTTGCTCGTACATCGACATCCATAGATCGAGAAGTCCTGGTGTGACTCCAAGCTCGGCAGACATCGCCGACCGTGCGCCGTCGCATTCCCAGCCAGCTGCTTCTACTTCATCGATCTTTAGCAGTTTGCAAGCTGCCCATTCGTCAGCTTCTCGTTCGGCCCGTTGCGTGGAGCAGGAGTGGCCGTAGTGGGCGTGGCCGAGTTCGTGGGCAATGGCGCATGTGCGGGTGACTGGGTCGAGTCCGAGACGAACGAAGACGGTGCGGGTTGATGGGTGAAAGCAGGCGTTGAGGGAGCTTCCCAGCTTGCTCGTCTCGATGACCGTGATTCCCATGTCTTGGGCGAGGGCGTCGAGGTTTGCTTCCACACTGCTCATGGGGCCTCCTAGGTGAAGTTTTCGTCGAGGGGATCGGTTGCCTCCTGGGCGGCAACCTGTTCGGTGCCGGCATTGATTCCGGCGATGATGGCATCGTAGTCAGGCTCTTCGACATCGGGGGTAGTCTTTTCTGACTTTCTTGGTCTGCGCACTTCGCCGATCATGCGCGCATCTAGCTCGTTAAAGCGCGGGAAGTGTCCGATAAATAGACGTTGGCCATCGATGTCATCTGCGAGGGAGTCCCATTTTTCTGCGATTGTCGCTCCCTTGAGTGCTTGGCGAATCGCGAGACGCTCTGATGTCGCTTCCTCGGGCGTGAGGAAGCCCAGCTCAACGAGGGCGTCAACAGGCTTTACTCCGTAGGCGCGCGCAATTGCAATTACATTTTCAGCGGTCGTCTCCCCGCGCTCGATGTGGCGGAACAATGTGGCTTTCGAGAGGTGGGCCCTTTGAGCCACCTCAGTGGGGACGGGCGCGCCGGGCAGGGTCTCGAGCCAATCTGAGATGTTCATAGTCTCATTATGAGACTTCGAGATAGTTCGCGCAAGTCAATTTGAAACAACATGTTGACAGCTTGGCATGGATGTTTCATAATGGAACCTACAGGCCAGAATGAAACATGGAGGCGAAATGAAGTACCACCGGATTAGGCCAGGAGCAATCGAAGAGCTCGCCGCAGAGCTCGGAGCCAAGTCCAGCAAAGACACAGCACTCATGCTCGGCATCACGCCCGAGCAGCTCGAGGAACTCCGCTATGGAGACGTCACCAACGCGACCGCAATCGCGCTCGCAAACAGGGCGCAGCAGCTACGCCGCGCCGCGGAAATCATTGGCGACACGGCTGCCTAACGCGGAATGCCGTAGGCATCTACTGCCAGGAAGGAAGCGATCTAATGGGATGGATCAGGAAAAACGACCCCTTCGTAGGGGTTGATACGCCGCGCGCTGGCAATCAAGTCTATTGCGCGGCCAGCAAGAAGTACCGGCTTGTCCTGGGCGTCGAGAACGATGCAGCCATCAGTTTCATGCATGACCTCAAGGAGCTTCTCAACAAGCACGTCGTCAACGGGGAACTCAACATCGCCAGTAGTGATGCCGCGAACCCAAGTGAGGTTGTGGTCATCGATGAGATTCTCGCCTTCATCACCTCGGATCTCGGGCACGAAAACACTCACATCAACTTGGAGATAACCCCCGTTATCTCCGTCGAGAGCCGCGAGGGAAACGAACATCCCTTCATCCGAGCTCTGACGGACGACCTTCTCAACCGAGTGAACGTACTCGTCCGGAATTCCAAGCTCAAAACCGACGAACGGGCCGAAACGCAAAACACCCATCAAGAACCTCCAGGATCTGGAAAACAGTGACAACTGCAGTATCTCACCAGTAGCGGTGCTGGTGCTCGCAAATTAGGTACATCAGCTCGAGGTTTGGCGAGCAAACACAAGCGAAAGGAAGACACCAATGGAGAAGAAGATCGATCAGGTTATCAGGGCATTGAAGGAGGAGATCAGTCGCCTGGATCTCTCGATTCTCGATGAGATCGAAGATCAGACGGATCCTACCCGGATCGCGCTCTATTACGGACGGCAGCGCGCATATACGCATGCTCTTGAGCTTGTGATGGAGGCGTCGCGATGAAGATCAAGCAGATTTCAGCACCGAGGCCGGCCACCGTCATGGGCGGGACGGTCGAGGAGTACCGGGTCGGCTATTTGAAAGGGGACTTCGCGGTTGTCGTGTATCACCTGGGGCCGCAGAAGAAGCGCTCCTTCATGATCCACAACTGGCGGACGCGCCAGGAAGTCCGGGAAGGCCTGCTTCTCTTCGAGAAGATCGCTGAGGGGATGAACGCCTACCTCGACGGGGATGACCGGAACGCGGTCGCGTAAGACTTTCGCTCCTGTGCTCGGGGAAGGTGCAGGAGCTGTGAAAAGAAAAAAGCGCCTAGACGGCGGCCACCGTCTAGGCGGAGATCAAAAGAAAAGGTTCGATCTGAGATGAATACTACACCGAAGCTTCCAGCTTTCATCAGAGTCGCTGAGTTCGCCCACGAGTCGGGCTTCTCGAAGAAGAAGACGATCAGCATGATCCTTTCCGGGGAGCTGCGGGCACGCAAGCTCAAGCCGGGCGTGAGGAATAGCCCGTGGATGATCCCTGCCTCTGAGCTCACCCGGATTTATGAGGAGGTGGCAGCATGAGCCGCCGCAACAACCACATCCCGGAGATCATCGGCGTCCTCCTCGGCCTAGTCCTCGCCATCGGCCTGGTGTTCACGGGCAACGTCGAGCAGGTCTCGCCGGAGCAGGCGAGGATCCATGAGATGCAGAGGAGCATTCAAAATGAGTTCGAGTAAGCGCGACGAGCATATCCGCCTTTTCGACGCGACTGCCCGTGCTCTCGGGACAGCGGTCGGGGAGGCCTTCCAGCGCCGCGCCGCCGAGGTATTCGACTTCGATACGCGCCTGATCGCAAGCCAGCAGGCGGAGATCGCCAAGCTGCGCCAAGAAAAGCGCGCGCTCGAGGACATGCTCCGCCGCGACCGCGGCGACCACTCCGAGGCCGCCCGCCAGCTCGCCGACGCTCGCCGCATGACAAGCACCTACATCGACGCTGCACTCGAAGCGCTCATCGATGGGGAGCTGCGCCAGGCACGACGCAAGCTCCTCGCCATCAAGACCGGATTTTGCAAGGAAGGAAACGAAGAAGATGAATGACAACCAGCTGAATTACTGCAGGGTAGAAGGCGAAGAAGGCCTCATGTCCATTCAGCCGATCGACCAGCTCAAAACCGAGCACTCAAACATGGCGCTTTCCGACCTCCTCGAGGATCTCCTCAACGGCATCGACAGGCTCCTGGTCGACGAAGGCATCTGGTTCGGACTGACCCAATCAGCCGCATCACAGATGAAGCTCGCCATGAGCGGCATCATCGGCGCCTTCTGGAAAGACGCAGTCGAGACCGCACTCACCTGCCAGGAGAGGACACGACGATGATCATCAGACGCCAGTACCGCGGCCACCTCACATCACTGGCCATCGACCACCAGACCACCATGATCTCCATCGGAGACCTCGCCTCCCCAAACCTCGTCCCCCAATTCCACTACACGGAGAAGATGCACCGCCGCCCGCGCATCACGCGCGCCGGGGAGCAGTTCGTGAGTCTCCCGGTGTTGAGGGCGTGGATTCAGGATCTTGTCGAGCGGGATCGCACCGAGCAGGCGAAGGCGATGCAGCAGGTTTGCGAGTGGGCAGAAAGGACGGCGGAGAATGTACAGCTCCAGCGAGTCTCTGCGTGAGCATGAGAGCTATGAGGACATCAACGTCCTGGGCATGATCGGCCTCGCCTTGTTCGCGATCGCCATTTTCTTCGCCTTGATCCAGATCAGCGTCTTGGCTGGAGTGGGGGCATCGCTATGAAAACCGGGGCAAATCAGCTGCTTGCCGAGCGCAAGTGCCCGTTCTGCGAGCGTCTCGCGCGCACCGGCGTCTGCCAGCAGTGCAACGTGTATCTTCCATGGCCGGATGGTCAGCTGCGTGCGCTCGAGGCCTTGAGCCTGCGCCTTGCGCCGGCCGCGAAGGACGTCGTGGTGCAGACGACGACGCAGAGCGTGTACATGACCATTGACCAGGCGGAGGTGCTCGCGAATCAGCTTCTCTCATTGCTCACGATCGCGCGGGAAACGGATTTCCGACCGGAGACACCGTACGGCGGCGCTGGGCCGCTGCCGCAATTCCTTTCGCCGTCGGAGGAGGTGTATCGCGGTGAAGCGCAGGAAAGCGTTTTGTAAGCGCTGCGGAGATCCAATCCAGTGGGTGCCGCTGGCTGGCGGGCCGTCGATGGTTCCGCTGATGGATTCCCCGGATCCAGCAGGGAATTGGGAGATCATCGGCGGCGTTGCCCACCGGATCCCGCCGCACGTGGCCGAGGCCGTCATCCACGAGGGAGGCCTGCTTTTCAAGCAGCATCCGATGGACTGCGCGACGAAGGGCGTGCCATGCCCGGATCACCTGCGGGAAAAGCTCGGCTTGAAGCCGCGGGGTGAGCGTGGGGCCTGACGAGTGGTGGGCTGGCCTGCCGCCCAGGCGCCGCGAGCAGATTTATCACTGGATCCAGGGCCGCGAGGCCCATGTCCCGGAGGTACCGGGGCAGCTAGAAATTTTTGGAGAGGATGAAGGAAATGAGCGCATTGCGAGCGCCACGGTCGATGCCGCAGACGTCGAAGATCATCGTGTACCAGGAGGAATTCGTGCACGCTTTGAAAGCTGCGGGGAAGGTGTCCAAGAACGAATCCCCCTATGACGTCGTACAGATCCGGTGGGATGCGGAGGCTGAGACCCTGCAGGTCTGCGCGGTCAACGCGAAGGCAACGTTCGTCGCGTACATGTCGGTCGAAATGGGCGACGTCCTTGATCGCGATCAAGTCTTTGAGATCGAGAAGCGCCGAATCGCGGGAATCGCAGCTATGCGCTTCCCAAAGGCGAAGGATGAGGAGCCGCTCTTGGGCTTGATCGTCGCGGAGTCCTGGATTGAGATCACCGACGAGTCGGGGCTCGGTATCGGCGTTCATAAGCTGCGGATTCCGCGCTCGTCGGAGATCGCGCTACCAGGGGATCCGAGCCGCACAATCCAGGACGCGGCGGCCTCATCAAACCTAGAGTCGTGGGCTGTAAAGCCGTATCCTGACCAGTTGGGCCTCATCTCTGCGGTAGCAAAGGAGATCGGCGGCCGCGTGCGACTGCAGCAGCTCGCCCCTCCGAAGAACGCCGAGACGAACCCGAACCGTCTTCTCGCGTCGTCCGTCTCGTGGTCGATGACCGTAACGGCGCTTCCATCCGGTGATGAGGAAGACGATTCGCCAACGATCACCGTTGTGGATCAAGGCGACCTCGGCTTCGACGACGATCGAGACCAGGGCGAGGAGGCCACCACTCCAACAACGAGGATCGTCTCCGCCGAGCCGCCGGACGGTGCTGCATGATCGGCGACAAAATCGGCATTTGCCACGGCGCCACGGGCGACGAGAACGTCTGGTCGCATGCGCAATCGAAGCTGGATCCGGAGGTCAGAGAGCAGCGCTGGCAGGAAGCCAGACTACTCTGCGTGCAGTGCCCAGTCCTCGATGCCTGCGAGGCTTACGTCTCTGACCTAGAGGAGCAGGGGATCTACATCGACGGCGTCGTCGCCGGACGCTTCTCTGACGTCGACGCTGCGCACGTCATCAACGACTACCGCCAGGATCGCTGCTGTGGCTGCGGCCAACGCATGCTGCCGCGGCGCCGCCGCGGATCCTCAGACTTAGCGAAGCACGAGGGGATCGAGCGAGTCCACGTCGGTGAGGGGCTCTGCGATCAGTGCTGGCCAATCATGAGTAGGAAGGCCCGCGGACATGGGCAAGCAGCCTGAGCTACCTCGCCCAAGTGTCGGAGATCTCCTCCGCCATCGCACGGATGGAAGACTCGCCGAGGTCGTCAGAGAAGACGCCGACGGGATCGACCTCACAATCGTGGAGCCAGCAGATGAGGACAGCACCAGCGGCATCTTCGCGCCGACGTGGCACAAGAGCTGGGAGCCGATCGAGGTTCACGCCTCGATTGACGCCCTGGATCTCGGAGCCTGGATCGGCTTCAAAGTCTGGTCAAACGGCCAGGGCCACTCCCACAAGGACTACGGCTATCACGAGCTCCTCGACGTCTGGATCGAAGAGGACAAGTACGGCTACGAGCACGTCATCGGCACCATCCAGATGCACCAGGGGCAAGCACGCCACGAGTTCCCGAAAGGCGCATTCCTCATGGGAGTGCCAATCGACGAGGTCGAGGTCAACGACCTAGGAGGCGGGTACATCATCTACGACATACGAGGCCGGCCGAGGAAGAACCTCGAAAAGCGGGCAAAGAAACTCCCCGCATTCCCCACCGTAAAGAAAGGGGAGCAGGAATGGTACGCACTATTCGCGGTCTAAAACACTCAGGTAAGGAGCAAGGACAATGGCTTGGACGAGAACGGGCGACAACATCGTCACCCACCCGCTCATGTCGCGCCTGCTCACCGCCTGCGACTTCGACCACTCCCTCAAAAACGAGGCCTACGGCGTCCTCAGCCTCGCCGCGACCGTCGCCGGAGCACACCTGACGGACTACATCGTCGAATACGGCCTCATCGCCCAGCTCGCGCCGGGCCGCGAGAAGACGGTTATCGACGTATTAGTAGCCGCGGGAATGCTTTTCCGTGATGATGCCGACGGGCGCCAGGTACTCCGCATCGTCGATGATCCGGAGCTGATCCATAATCGCTCGCGCGAGGAGGTCGAGATCGACCGTAGGCGCGCCTCTGACAAGCGGAACCCCGAGCTTTACCCTGCTGTCCGGTACCGCGACGGCGACGTATGCCGCTGGTGCGGCCGCACGGTCAGCTGGGTTGATCGGAAAAGCTGGCGCTCTGCAACGATTGATTCACTGACCGCCCACAAAGACTCGACCGTCGACACGCTGGTCGTGGCCTGCAAGCACTGCAATTCCAAGCGCGGAGCTGGCGAGGAGCTGGAACTTCGCCCTGCGCCTTCGAGAGAGGACATTTTCTACACAAAGCATTCCATCGAGTACATCAATCGCTCGTCCTGGGCGAAAGAGCAAGGAATCCACATCGAGCCTAGACAGACCGAGCTTGACCTCGGGGATCGTGGGGCCGTGGCAGCGCCGTCGAGGCAGCAGCAGGTGGAGACGGGAGCAGCGCCTGAGATGGCAGCAGCGTCGTCACATCGAGCAGCGCCGGACGTTGAAGCGCCGGGCAACGACGATCCCCTGGAGGACGCTCCTGACTGGGTGAGAGAATCCCTTGCCGATCTTTCAGATCGTGGGGCCGTGGCAGCGCCGTCGAGGCAGCAGGTGGAGACGGGAGCAGCGCCTGAGATGGCAGCAGCGTCGTCGCATCGAGCAGCGCCGGATGTTGAAGCGCCGGGCAACGACGATCACGTTTATAACGAAACGGTAAAACCTAGTACGGATCTAGGTCGAATCACAGATCGGAGGGGTGACGGATCTAGATTCGTCGGGTCGGGACGGGACGGGAATGGTCTTGTCGGGAATGGCCGGGACGAGTCTGTAAAGCGTCGTCGCAGGCGGCGTGGTCGAAGAAGCGGGAAGAAGGGGTAGTCATGGATGATTTCTTGTTGCATTCTTTGGGGAAGTCTCTTCGTAGCCTTGAGCTTTGTGGGGATTCTCTTGATGAGCTGCTTTTGCCGCGTTCTGCTCCTGGAGCTGATGGCGCGGGGGTTGCTCCGTCACAGATGGGTTCGCGTCCTCCGTTGTCGATCCCAATCGTTGATCTCAAGGTAGAGACTGAGCGTGTGCTCTGCTTTTGGTCTGGGCTTTTGGCGCAGACGTTGGGGGTGCGCTGTGTGGAATCGCGGGCGGTGGCCGCGCGCGCGGAGTTTCTTTCTCATTGGCTTCTGGAACTAGAGCAGATGCCGTGGGCGGAGCGCTGCGCTTCGGAGGTGATAGCCCAGTCGCGGTTGGTCGTGGCCACGGTGGAGGATGCGGGCAGTGAGCCGGTTCGTGAGCCGATTGAGCTTGGCTCGGTGAGAGAAGTCGTTTCATGGGCACGGCTGCTTGGGTATCGGGTCTCGGTGAGGTCGGCGTATCGGTGGATCTCCGAGGGGAGGCTCGCATCCATCGGAGAGGAGGGCGCTGCCGCAGTGATTAGGCTGGACGATCTGCTCGAATGCTGCGGGAGACTTGGGAAGATAGACGTGGCACAGCGGGTTTGCTAGGCTGACGCACGAGGGAATTGGGGCTCAGACGCATGCAGCGTCTGGGCCTTTTCGCATGCCGAGGGGAGGTGCAGGCGTGGACACAACGCCGGGTGATCTTCGGGGTGAGAAGTTGAAGCTCTACTGGACGAAGGGCGAGGGGCTCGCTCGCTGGGCTGAGTCGCCGCATCCATGGACGACGCTGCGCGACTTGCTGTCGAAGCACATGTCACCGGCCCAGGCGGCGGGGCTCGCATCGGAGTACTTCCACTCGGTCTTTGGGATCTGGCCGGGCGAGCGCAAGGGCAAGAACCCAGTAGGAAAGGGGTGAGCGGGCATGGCTTGGAGCAACGGCAGCAGCCGAACATCCTCAAAGCACTGGCAGGCGCTGCGCGCATCGGCGAAGAAACAGTTGGGCTACTACTGCTGCGCGGTGTGCGGAATAACTCCAGCGGGCGGCGCGCGCCTGGAGCTCGACCACATCATTCCAGTCGCGGAGGGAGGATCGGACGAGATGGCCAATCTTCAATGGCTCTGTGCTCGACATCATGCGATCAAGACGCGGGCCGAGTCGAGACGGGGAGCGCAGCGGCGTGCCGCACGTCGGAGGCTGCCGCAGCGACCCCACCCGGGGCTCAGATGACGGCGACCGGGTACCGCAGGGGTGGGGGGTACCCCACGATCGACGCTTTCCCACCACGGCACCCATAGGGCCTCAAAGACTGTACGGGTTTCAGGTTTTTGCAGGTCAGAATATGTTTTGCTGAGTGGGGCGGCATTGGATAGGCCGGTGACCTGCAGGAATGCGGGACGGCGCAAGGGCCTCTAAGGGGCAAGCAGGAAAGTGGGATATAAAATGGGGAATTAGCGCAGGTAATAGGCACTAACCCATAACACATTTGATAGACTGTGGGCATGTACGGACGATGCGAGCAGTGCGGTGAGCGCGTGGAGATGAAGGCCTCGGGGCCTTCGGCGCGTTACTGCTCTGCGCGTTGCCGCCAGCGCGCTTACCGCGCACGCTGCAAGAAGCAGCTGCCAGCCCGCATGCGTGAGCTGCCGCGCTGGACGGCGGCGGCAGGGAAGCGGCCAGTCACCACGGACGGCGCGCCAGCCTCCTCGACGGACGCGCAGACATGGACTAGCCACGAAGAAGTCGTCGGTGGCCCACACGGGGTCATGCTCGGCGGCGGACTCGCCTGCATCGACCTCGACCACTGCCTGAGCGCGAGAGGGAAGCTCGCCCCCTGGGCGCGAGAGATCATCGACGCGGTTCCTGGAGCCGTGGTCGAGCGTTCTGTCAGCAAGCGGGGGATTCATATCTTTGGGCTTCTCCCAGAAGCGCCAGGGCGTCGCCGAGGCCGCGCCGAGGTCTACTCGCGTGCCCGCTTCATCAGAACGACAGAAGACATTTACCGAGTCGGAAAGATCATCGATCTACAGCCGGCCGTGACAAAGCTGAACTCCCTTGAACGAAGGGGGGAAATTCCAACCTAGGGGGTGAGCCATGCCAGGGCCGGTACCTAAGCGCAGCGATCAGCGCCGCCGTCGGAACAAGGACTCGGACGGAGTCCCCACGCTGCACGCCAGCGGGCAAGCCGTCGTGAAGCCACCGACCGAAGATAAGACGTGGCACATCTACGCGAAAAATTGGTTCCGCAGTCTCAAGAGGTCAGGGCAGGCCCAGTTCTACCAGGACTCAGACTGGCAGGAAGCGCGCCTAGTCGCCTACCTCATCTCCACCGAGATGAAGCGTGAAACCGGCCCGCGCGCCGGGATGATGGACGTGATCTTCTCTCGCGCAGACAACCTCATGACAACGGAGGGTGCGCGCAGGCGACTTCGAGTCGAGCTTCATGCGACGAAGGAGATCTCCGAGGGGGAGAACGCCACCGTCTCGATCCTGGCGGCTTACAGGGAGGAGATGAAGGGAGAGTAGAGGCAATGCCTAAGATCGCACCAGCGGACATGCTGGACACACTCCCGGCTGGAATCCCGGAGCGCACCTTAGGGTGGGAAGCATTAGCGTGGGCAGCCAAGTACCTTGTGCACCCGAACGGGATTCGCGCCGGGCTGCCTTGGAAGTTCACGAAGAGGCAGGCGCGATTTGTCTTGTGGTTTTATGCCGTAGATGACCGCGGGAGGTGGCTCTATGGCGTCGCACATCGGAGGCTTGCGAAGGGGTCGGGGAAGACTCCGTTCGCTGCAGCGATGTGTCTTATTGAGCTCTTGGCGCCGGTGAGATTGGATCGCTTCGACGATTCCCTTCCGGGTGGGTGCATCGGAAAGCCTGTGCCTATGGCGTGGGTGCAAATTGCAGCGGTATCTGAGGCGCAGACGAAGAACACGATGCGCATGGTGCGCGCGATGATCAACAAGTCCAGAAACAAGAAGATCCACCAGGACTACGCGCTTGATGTCGGAAAGACGCAGATCAACGCCGACATGGATCGCAAGCTCGAGGTCATTACCTCGTCCGCGGAAACCGCTGAGGGTGGCGAGGCGACGTTCATCATTGGCGATGAGCTCGAGCACTGGACAACATCGAACGGGGGTGCGGACTTGTATGCGACTTTGATGGATAACTTGGCTAAGACGGGTTCGCGGATCCTCTGCACGCTCAATGCTTGGAGGCCGGGGGTCGGATCCGTGGCCGAAAAGGTCTTTGGATCGTGGTCAGATCAGGCGCTCGGACGCTCAAAAGCTGAGCAAGAGATCCTAATGGATGTCGTTCAGGCGCCGGCCGACACAGACATGTCTGATCCACAGTCACTGCGCACTGCACTGGAGTACGTCTACG
Source organism: Corynebacterium vitaeruminis DSM 20294 (assembly GCF_000550805.1). Taxonomy (NCBI): domain Bacteria; kingdom Bacillati; phylum Actinomycetota; class Actinomycetes; order Mycobacteriales; family Corynebacteriaceae; genus Corynebacterium; species Corynebacterium vitaeruminis. The sequence goes on from NZ_CP004353.1 coordinate 195,133, forward strand.
CGGATTGTCCTTGGGCAGATCTGGACTCGATCATGTCGCGAATTTGGACGTCGGATGCGGAGCCGGATGCCTCGAAACGCAAGTACCTGAATTGGCCGACGGCGGATATCCACGCTTGGGCTGATCCCAAGGATTGGGCACAGATGGCGCGCCCAGGACTCCAGCCGGCCGTTGGCGCCGAGATCGTCATGTTCTTCGACGGATCGCTGTCTCGCGATACGACGGCGCTGATCGGCTGCGAAGTCGCCAGCGGGCATATCTTCGAGATTGGGGCCTGGGATCCGGGTAATAGCCATGATGGTGATGGCCGAGTCGACGTAATGGACGTGGACGCAGTAGTCGCGCGGGCATTTGAGCGGTGGACGGTCGTCGGTTTCTTCGGCGATGTCCGCGAGTGGGAGAGTTTCACGAAGATCACGTGGCCGGAGCGCTACCGAGATCAGCTCGATATTTGGGCAGTGCCCTCGGGGGCGCACAAGGAGCCTATCGCTTGGGATATGCGCTCGAAGCTCTTCGACTTCACACGTGCATGCGAGCTGACCGAGCGCGAGATCCTCGAGCATTCATTCACCCATGACGGATCGGCCGTGCTGAGCGAGCAGGTCGCGAACGCGATGCGATCGCAGAACCGCTATGGCGTCTCGATCCGCAAAGAGTCTCCTTCCTCGGCGAGGAAGATAGACGCTGCGGTCTGCATGATCGGTGCCAGGATGGTGCGACGGTTGTACCTCGACGCGAGCGTAGACAGGACGAGGTTCGACGGGAAGGCGGTGTTTGTATGAACGAGCAGAAGGTCATCGAGGCCACCCGCGAGCTGCTTGCGCAGCACGCCCTGGAGCGGCCGCGCTTCGACAAGATCGATGCTGCCATGCGCCCGTGGTCGGACGAGCAAGCGCAGCGCCGCTTCGACATTGAGAATTACACGGGAAAGACGACGAAGCTCACCCGCCGGTTCACACAAATCGCGAGGGACTCACAGGCACTCTTCCTCCCGCTGGTGCTCGATACTTTTTCGCAGTCGATGAAGATCGACAACTACTTCGCGGGAGATCGGAAGACGGCGAGGTCGTGGGCGCACTGGCAGCGGAACTCTATGGATGCTGCACAGACGGGCATCACCCGCGCCGCGATGCAGTACGGCGTCTCCTACGCGGTCGTCACTTCGACGAATGCCAAGGGGGAGGATATCTCCCCACTTATCACGGGAGTCTCGCCGCGGAATTTCTCAGCTTTCTACGGTGAGGCCTATTCGTGGCCTGGAGAAGAGGGCGTATCGGCAGAGTGGCCGATCATCGCGCTAGAGGTCAAGCGGAACCGCCTTCGACTCTTCGACGAGGAGTTCGTCTACTACCTCGGCGCCGAGCATGTGCCGAAGGATCCGACAGCATGGAGGACTAGCGAGTACAACGGAGCCGCGAACTTGAAGCTGATCGATCGGCGCGAGCACCATGCTGGTGTTCCCCCGATCGTCCGATTCCGGGATCGGTGGGTCCTAGGCGGCGAGTACCACGGCGGTATGATTGAGCCCCTCCTGAGCCTTCAAGCCCGCATCGATAGGACGGCTTTCGAAATGGGAACCGTCCAGTACGTCGCAGCTTTCAAGCAGCGATATGTGATCGGTTGGACGCCAGATGATGAGCTAGAGGGCGCCAGGATGAAGGCCACCGATACCTGGTTCATCAACGCAGATGGGGCGAAAACAAAGGTCGGTCAGTTCGACGAATCGGATCTCACCCGATACATCGAGTCGCGCCAGGCAAGCGTCCGCGACCTGGCGGCCATCGCCCAGGTACCCGCGCAGTCGCTGGGAGCGAATGCGATCTCGAACATCTCTGCAGAAGGTCTTGCGGCCATGGAGTCCGCCAAGGACAGAAAGTCCGCGGAGATCCAAACCTCTCTGGGTGAGAGCTACGAGCAGCTGCTGCGGCTCTGCGCTCATGTCACCGGAGACGAGGAGGAGGCAAGCGACTTCGGCGGCGAGGTCAAGTGGCGCGACGCGACCGCTCGGAACTTCTCTCAGACCATCGACGCGCTCGGGAAGCTCGCAACGATGCTAAACGTCCCCGCGGACGCTCTCCTCGAAGACATCCCGGGATTCACTTCGGAGCGCATCGAGCGAATCAAGGCACAGTACAGTACGCAGATCCAAGCAGGCCAAGACTCCGCGGCTGCGCCCGCGCCGGGGACGTTCTGACCAGCGATTATTTGGGGGTGGTTAGGTGAGCATCGAGCAGTACTACAGCGATGACCAGGCAGCGAAGCTGCAGCTTATTGCTGCTGTCGAAGCTTTGATAGCCAAGTTCGGGGTGCCGGACTCTTTCGAGGCGATGTGGCGGCTGGTGAATTTGCTGCACCCGGAGATTAATGCAGCCAGGAAGGTCTTTTATGCGAACGCGGTGAGGTCAATGGGGCGGGCGATGCTCGCCCATGGGCTCGAGGTGTCTCCGGCTCCGATCCGCTCCTATAAGCCGAATGCGACGTGGAAGCTCATCGCCCGCGCGCTTGGATGGGACAAGAACGAATTCCCGATCCCTACGCCAATCACCGACCTAGCTGAGGAAGCGCAGCGCGAGATCGTCGAGAAAGTAATTCCTTTCCCCGATGATCCGTTTGATGAGCAGATCATGGAGCAGGTCTCGCGGAGAATTGCCGCGGCGGCAGCAACGCACGCCCAGCAGGCCGGCCGTGATGCAGTCAGCGATACGGCTAGGCGGAACAAGGTGAGGACGGCCGGATCCAAGACCATTGTGTCGAAGCCGTCGGGCGCGGCAGCAGAGCAGGGGCCGACGAGTGAGGCCACGGATGCCGTGAGTTTTAGCCAGCTTCCAAATCCGACTGATGAGGACTACATCCGCAGCGCAAAGGTTGGAAGGGGAGTAGAAATTGGGTGGGCGCGAGTCCTCACCGGTGAAGAGAACTGCCCGTTCTGTGCGATGCTAGCCAGCCGTGGCCCGGTCTACTCTGAGGACACAGTTCTCGCGCGAGAAGGCGACCGCGGCCGATATCACGATCACTGCGATTGCGTCGCCGTCCTGGTCATCAAGGGGAGACCGTGGGAGGGGGAAGAGCAGTTCAAATTGCTCCAGGATCTCTGGGATGACGCGAGGGACAACCCCACAGACGAAGAGCTTGACCGCGGCTTGGAAGAGCCGCAGCAGCGCTTCTCAGATAGGTACCGGAGCCTCGTCGAATCGGAGCCGGAGAAGTTTGCTATTGATGTCCACGAATCTGGAGTACCGGGTGTGCGCTTGCCAGATCTCGTGGACGATGAAGGAAACAAAGTCTCGTCGATTACCTACTTCGGCGGGAACGACAAAGCTCCATCCTTACGGGCGCTGGTAAAGCACTCTGCATGGGGGTGGAACCGCGGTGACGCTCCGATTGATCAAGACACCACAGAAAGAAAGGGCCATCACTTCGACTCGATCCGCAGAAAGGGAACGTTCTTCCCGGAGGATTGGGACGACCAGAAGATCGCAGATGCGATCGCTTCCACGCTCGCAGACCCAGAGAAGATTTTTGAAGAAGAGAACCTAGGAGAAAGGAAATTCCTTAAACGAATTGCGGCCAAGGAAGTAGATGGGGTTTGGATCAAGGTAGAATGGAAGCAATACCCGGATGGCCTAACACAGGCAACGTCTGCTTACCCTCTTGGCGGCCGCGGGGTCACCCAGTGGAGTAGGAAGCTAGGTAAGAGAATCGATGCTCCGGATCCAAAACCGCAAGAAATGTCCAAGCTAAAAGCCAGAAAGTGAGGAAGCCATGATCACCGACGAGGAAGCCACAGATATCGCGGAGAAGATCGCAACTTACCTCACAATTGAGAGTGAGCGAACCCATGTAGAGAATCTCATCTCCGCGGGTGAGGACGAATGGGCATGCAACTACGCAATCATCTACTTGGAATCAACTAAGACACCGATCCCAGCAAAGGATCTGCAGGACGCCTTCGACGTCGCCATGCTTGCCTTCGCCAAAGATCCATTCGAGCGCTCGAGCCTAGAAGAGGCCATGGCGACGATCCCAACCATCTGATCAAACAGCGTAATCGAAACCCGGCACCGGTCACTTGACCGCGCCGGGTTTTCTCATGCACGGGAAAGTACGGCTCATGGTGAGCAGGCGGCCTCGAAAGCCGCCGCGTGCGCAAGCACGGGGGTTCGATCCCTCTACTTTCCGCAGACCCCGCACCCAGGCTGGTGGCGGGGTTCATCCATAGACAGACACGGAAGACCCAGGAGGTACACATGTCTACGCCAATCACCAATGCCACCGGTGAGCAGGAACCGACTCCCACGCCACCAGCATCGCAGGAAGCGACGCCGACTCCAGGAGAGAAGGCGCCGGAGCAGCAGAAGCCAGAACCGTCGAAGGAGCTTAGCCCCGAGGACATGAAGGCAGAGATCAAGAAGCTGCGTGAGGAGAACGCGAAGCGCCGCGTCGAGTCGAAGGAGCTTCAAGCTCGAGCCCAGAAGTGGGACGAGTACGAGCAGTCGCAGAAGACGGAGCTCGAGAAGGCTCAAGATGAGCGCTTGAAGCTCGAGCAGGAGCTGGCTCAGACCAAGATCGAGAACACCCAGCTCTCGCTGGCGGCGGCCTATGGAATCAAGGCTGACGATATCAACCTACTCGGTACGGGGACGGCCGAGGAGATGGAGACGCGGGCGAAGCGGATCCAGGAGCTGTATGCCGGTGCCCAGGCGGCCCAGCAGACGCCACCTCCATCGCAGCGCCCACATGAGGGATTCATCCCCGGCAGCGGGCAGCGCCAGGAGCTCAATGACTCCGCCTACCCAACCTCATGGATGCCATCGGCGCTTCGTCAGAAGAACAAGTAACAGGAAGGAACGAAAATGAACATCACGAAGGTTCACTACAACCCTGCACAGCAGGTGACAGCCAAGGCGAAGAATGCGCTCGCCGCTGGCCAGTTCGTCGTCATCGCTGGCGCCATGGACGGCCGCAACCCAGTCGTTGATGTCGCTGGAGCAAACGCGACTCCGTTCGGCGTCATCGCCCACGACGTCGCAGCTGGCGACTACGCCGTCGTCTACCGCGCAGGCCACATCCTCGAGGCCACTGCATCCGCTTCGATCACTGCGGGAGCCCAGCTGTCGACCGCAGCATCCGGAAAGGTCGCTACCGCAAGCGACGGCCCCGCCGTTGCGCTCGCTCTGACCGACGCGACCGCAAACAACCCTGTCACCGTAGCCCTCCTCTAGGAAAGGATCTAGACAATGCTCAACACGGGATTTTTCCCTGGTGAGGCGCCGAAGGTAACCGCGGACGGCATCACCGTCTCGCTGATGCTCAAGGAGCCCACCCGAATCGCTCGGTACATCTCCGACATAACTGCGCTCGGCATGTTCACCGACCGGATCTTCGCCCACGGTACCGCTGAGGGCGGCGCCATCCTCTACGATGTGGCGACCAAGAACGCCATGCTCGCCGACGACCACATGGGCATCATCGCGCCGGGTGGCAACTACCCGATCGTCGATGCCTCGGATGGTGAGCCGAAGGTCACGAAGACCAAGAAGCTCGGCGGAAAGTTCGGCATCACCGATGAGGCGGCCTCGCGCAATGACATGGCGTACATGCAGCGCCGCGCTCAGCGGGTCGCGAACACGATGGTCTATGACACCGACTCCCAGGGCCTGGCGGCGATCACCGCCGCCTTGGCTGAGTACGACTCCGACATCATCAAGGTCGAGTCTGGTGGATGGGAGTCCATCAACAAGACCGCCAAGTCGGCGCAGACTGCTGAGAAGTCGATCCGCGCGGACATCAACAAGGCACTCGCGGAGGGGCAGAAGACCCTGATGGGGTACCAGTACGATGTGCTTGTCCTCCACACCGACGACAAGCTGCAGTACGACAACGCCTTTGAAGATGACGTGAAGGCAGCGGCCCTGGCAGCTTCGAAGGGGATCGAGATCATCGGCTCCCCGCTTGCGACGAAGGGCGAGGGCTGGCTGATCGCATCCAACTCGGTCGGCACCATGGGCGTCGAATCGCCTGTGACCTCGACGCCGTACCGCGATGAGGATCATGATCTGACGTGGGTCAAGACCCGCGCGATCATGGCTCACGCGATCACGGATCCTCTGGCAGTCATCCGTATCCAGAACCTCGGAGCGTAGGCCAATGGCTGGGTATGCGACGGCGACGGATCTGCGGAATCGGTGGCAGCGCTATCCAGCTGGCCTATCAAATGAGGCGGCGGAGGTGCTCCTTGAGGACGCGAGCACGTGGTTGGCGACGACCTTCCCGGAGATTCCAGAGGTCGCGAGCGGGCGGCTTGCGAGCGTCCTGAGGATCGTCGTGTGCGCGATGGTCAAGCGCTCGCTGATCGCCGACCGCACCGACAACGCGGAGCAAGTCAGCGATGCGGGCGGCCCTTTCACGACCTCAATGACGTTCAGGAATGCTGAGGGAAATTTCTTCATCACCGGCCAGGAGCGGGAGATGATCGAGAAGGCCCTCAACCCTGGAACAACCGCGTTCAAGAACGTTTCTTGCGGTGGGTGGTAGGCATGGCCACCGTCATCGTGGAGCGCTCAGCGGCAAAGGACAGGCACGGGGATACGACGGCGGCGGCATCAGAGCATGAGGAGCCAGGCGCTCGGATTGCATGGGCTGGCGCTCAGGAGAACCTCGACCACATGTCGGTTCTGACGACTGCCCCGACCGTCTACTTCAAGCGCCGCGCCCCGGACATCGTGCGCGGCGACGTCCTCATCGCCTGGGGGCGCCGTCTGCGGGTGAAGGACGTCCAGCCTTGGGAGCATCCTCGCATTGAGGATGAACTCATGGGCACAGTCGTGATCTGCGAGGAGGTGCGCTAATGGACGACGTGAGGATCCACGACATGAAGGGCTATCTGACAGGCCCAGAGGTCGAAGCCATGATGTACGCGGCGGGATATGAAGCGGAGGCGCTTTACAAAGCGATCGCACCTGTCTCTTCGACCGCACTCGTGGATTCGACGGTCGTCGACGTGGAGGTTACCAAGCCATATGGGCGCGGCGCCCCACGTCTAACTGCGACTCTGCTGGTGGAGGCTCCACATGCCGCCGCGGTCGAGTTCGGATACACGACGAAGTCCGGGGTCAAAGTACCTGGACAGCACCCGCTCTTGAAGGTGCTGCGAGCCATGTCGATCTAAGGAGGATCATGCAGATTCCAACGGACATCACCCCGCGACCGGACATCGAGGACATTCTCTGTGACCTTCTAGAGCAGAAGGTCACCCAGATCGTGCCGATGCCAAAGGTCGTGACAGAGCTGCCAGCGGATTATGAGCAGTACCTGGAGCAGACCCCTTTCCTCACCGTCAGGAAGACCACAGGGGCTGGTGCTGTAGAAGCGCAGGTAGATGTGTCCTTCATTGAGATCACGGTGATCTACCGATCTCGACGTGAGGCGTGGCAGCTGCTGAACTACCTCACGGCGTGGCTGACGTCTCTAGATGGGGCGGCGGATCTGGGGCCTGCGCGCCTGGTCTCGATCGAGGAGGTGCGCTCGCCGGTAATGCCGCAGTGGCTCAACCCAGAGCATCGTCGAGTGCAGGCGGATTTCAGAGTGGAGATTCGCCGCCCACGGTAGATGCCAATGACTTTTCGCGACCTCGCTACACGCGGGGTCTTTTGACTATCAACCTCTCTTGGAGAAAGGAACTCCAGTGGAAAACACCGATTTTTACACGCTCAAGGACAAGAATGACAAGCTTCTCCTTGCAGCGATCAACATCGCCGTTCTGATGAAGCCGTATGACGGCAAGCACCTCGAGCTCGATGACATCGTTGCCACCGACGGCTCTCTCAAGCAGCTGCCGGAAGGCTGGTTCTCGATGGGAGAGATCGAGAAGAAGGCCGGCGTTGACCTCGCCCCGGACATGAAGGTGGAAGGCCCCGAGGGCTACGGATCCCGTGGCCGCCGCCGCGACTTCATCACGGACGAGTCCTTCACGATCGACTTCACCGGCCAGGAGGCGCGCCTTAACACGATGGCCGCGTTCTACGATCTTGACGTCGACTCCATGCTCGCCAGCCAGGGCCGCTTCTTCGCGAAGAAGCGCCGCGCAGCGAAGGTACCTGAGTACTCCACCCTGCTCATCGGGTACGACGGCGCGCCGGGTAACGAGATCTACCCGATCTGGTACTACCCGAAGACCTCCATGGAGAAGAAGGGCAAGCAGTCCCTGGCTGACTCCTCGAGCATCACGTGGCCGATGACCCTCGCGGCGAAGGACGATGCTGCCTACGGATCGCTCTTCGGCTTCGGCATTGCTGGCAAGGGCTTCACCGCGGAGCTGGCTACTGAGATGGGCATTAGCATGACCTCCGATGCCGCCGCGGCGACCAAGAAGATCACCCTTCCCTCCGGAACCTCCGGCGGTACGTGGACTCTGACCGTCGACGGAAAGACCACGGAAGCAATCCAGTGGAATGCCACCGGCGAGGATGTCACCTCCGCGCTCTCCACCGTGGGCTCGACCGCAACCGCAGCCGGTACTGCGGGCGGCCCGTTCACGATCTCCGGTGCTACCAACGTCTCCGCCAACGGCTCCAGCCTTACTGGCGGCGACACCGCAATCGAAATCGCCTAGCGCTCTCCGCGCCGGGCCGGGGGAGTTCTTGGCAGGTCGCCTCCGGCCCTTCTACGGCTTGATCTGACCTGCCTACCTAGACTTTTGAAAGGATCTGCCAAATGTCCACTAAGAAGAACAAGACCGACAAGTTCGAGGAGTTCCGCTCCCGCGCTATGAAGATCGCGGAGAAGTCTGGTCAGAAGTCCAAGTCGACTGTCACCGATGAGCCTTTCATCCTCGGCGAGGAGTATGGCTTTGAGCCGCCGATCGAGATCGACAAGCCCGTCTACACGGATCGGCTTGCGCTCATGCAGGCTACTCAGCGCCAGGACGTCGTCTCTTGCTTGAAGATCTTCTTCAAGGCTGACTTCCCGCGCTTCTTGTCCGTCATGAACACAACTGGCGATGATGCTGAGCTGATCACCCTCGGCATCTCACAGGCCATCTTCGAGCACTTCTACGGCATCGACGTTGACCAGTTCGACGGGGGTTTTCCTATGCTGTCGATCTAGTCAATCGTGCTGGATCGCAAATAAGGTTCGATCTGCATCACTACCTGCAGATCGACCTAGATGACTTTTTCCTGGGACGCAGGTCGTGGGCGACTCTCGTGGAGCTTGTGCAGATGCTCCCGCAGGGAAGCGCCTACTGGGCGGCCGTCGCCGACGATGAGGAGCTCGCTGCTGCGGTGATCGACGACCTCAAGCCAAATGCTCGGCCGCCGCTGCACGGCTGGACGCAGCTGCAGGAAACTCTCACGGCCTTAGTCGACTATGCCGATGCAATTCTCATAGCCGTAGCGCGCCAGGACAGGACGTTCTCGCCGTCGCCGAGGCCAGAGAAAGCGATCGACAGAATCAAGGCAAGACGCTTGAAGAAGAAGGGCGATTCGCTGCTCAAGAGGCTACTCGGGGATCGCCAAGACCTGTGAAAGGGGGCTGTCCATGGCTGAGTACTCGGCAGGCACCGCGAAGATTGAGATCCGCCCGAATCTCAAGGACTTCGGCAAGCGCGCCAAGGCGGAGCTTGAGCAGATCAAGATCACCTATGGCGTCGATATTGAGCCAGAGCTGGAGCGTTTCCGCGCTGAGCTTGACGCCGAGCTCGCTAACCTCGAGTCCGCGCAGATCGAGGTCGATGCGGACACCACGCAGGCGCGCGCCGAGCTCGCCGCGGTCGGCAGGGATCAGCGCGCTACGATCGAGGTCGACGCTGACACAGCAGCAGCTCAAGCGAAGATCGACGCGGTAGACAATGACCGCACTCTCACCTTGGAGGCTGACGCGGATACTGCGGCCGCGCAGGCGCAGCTATCGGCCGCCGCGCGCGACCGCACGGTTGAGCTTGAGGCGAAGGTCGACACGGGGTCGCTGGCGTCGGCATCGAGCGAGATCGCAGCAGTGGGTACAACCGCCCAGGCCGCATCTGGCTCCGTCGGTATGCTCGGCGCCCAGGCCGCGGGCATCGGCATCCTCGGCGTCGCTGCGATGGGAGCCGTCGGCCCCCTCGCCGCGCTCGCCTCCACGGCCGTAACCGCCTCAGGCGCGCTGCTCGTCCTCCCCTCGGCTGCAGCCGCGGCCACCGCAGGAATCGCAGCCCTCGGGATCGGACTCTCTGGAATAACGAAGGCCTTCTCTTCCATGGGGCAAAGCGCCGGCGGTGCCGGAGCCGACACCTCCAAGGCCATGAAGGCCGCGCAGCGAGGGGTCGAAGACGCGCAGCGAGGCATCGTTCAAGCGCAGCGCCGCGTCGAAGACGCAGAACGCGCCGTCGCAGACGCCCAAAAGGCATCGCAGAAAGCCCAAGACGACCTCAACCGAGCGCGCCGGGATGCGGTTGATGACCTTCGTGACATGAATCAGCAGCTGCGGGATGCGGCGATGGATGAGGAGGAGGCGACGCTTGCGGTTGCTCGCGCGCGCCAGAATCTCATTGACACTCAGCAAGATCCGAAGTCCTCGGCGTTGGATCAGGCTGAGGCGGATCTTGCTTACCGGAAGGCCGTGAAGAACCTTGAGGACACCCGCGAGAAGAACAATGAGCTCGCGCGGGATGTTGATGCGGCGAATCGTGCAGGCGTTGAGGGGTCGGACAAGGTCGTTTCTGCGAAGGAGAAAGTCGAGCAGGCTACACGCCGTGAGGAGGACGCGCAGCGCTCACTCGCGGATGCGAATGAGAGCGTCGCCCTCGCCCAGGAGCGGCTTGCTGATGCGATGGATAATCTCGCTTCGGCAGGAGCAGGAGCTGCGGGCGGTGTCGATGCCTTCGCCGAGGCGATGGCGAATCTCTCCCCGAATGCGCAGGAGTTCGTTCTTGCGATGCAGGCGCTGGGCCCAGCCTGGGAGGATCTGCGCTTTGCCGTTCAGGACAACCTTTTTGAGGGGCTCGGCCAGTCGGTTACGGACTTGGCGAACGTGCAGCTGCCGGTGCTGCAGTCGGGGCTGTCGGGGATCGCGTCTGAGATCAACGGTGGGTTCCGGGACTCTCTGTCGGCATTGGGGTCGCAGGCCTCGGTGGTCGACATGGGGTCGATGCTGGAGAACTCGCGGCTGGGGTTCGCTGGTCTGAATCAGGCGGCCGCTCCGGTGACGCAGGCACTGATGGATATCGGCGCCGCGGGGTCGGAGTATCTCCCGCAGCTTGGCCAATATCTGGGAGATGCGGGCGAGCGCTTCGGAAACTTCTTGTCGCAGTCCACGCAGAACGGCCAGTTCGACCAGTGGGTATCCAACGGGATCTCCGCAATGCAGACTCTGGGGGATATGGCTTCGTCCGCGGGCGGAATCATCTCTGGCGTCTTTGGGGCTGCTGCTGCCTCGGGTCAGAGCTCGATCGGGCCGATGGCCCAGGTGCTGAGCATGATGGATCAGTTCGTCAACTCGGCCCAGGGGCAGGAGGCGCTGCAGGGGTTCTTCTCGTCGATGTCCTCGGCGTTGTCTGCACTGATGCCGATCTTGTCGACGGCACTGCAGTCGATTGGGTCGACGATTCTGCCTGCGATCTCCGAGTTCATTCAGGCAGCGGCGCCTGGCACTGAGGCGCTGATTCAGGGGCTTGCTGATGGTCTTTCAGCTCTAGCCCCTGCCATGGCTCCACTCGGGGAGGCCATCGGCGCAGTATTCGGCGCGATCGCGCCGCTGCTTGAGCCGATCGGTGCACTGCTCACGGCGGTCATCACACCCGCAGCGCAGGGTATCTCTAGTCTGGCTGGCGCCCTCGCGCCGGTCATCTCGATGCTTGCTGCTCAGCTGATGCCGGTCATCGCGCAGCTTGCACCGGTCTTGTCTCAGACGGTTGGAATCCTAACCAATGGACTGGTGCAGGTGATCTCTGCGATTACGCCGTTCCTGCCGATGATCGTCCAGGCGATCGGGCAGGTGTTGCAGGCGATCATTCCACTGCTGCCTCTGCTCGCGCAGCTAGTAGTCAACATCATCACTCCGCTTCTGCCCGCGGTGGTCGCGTTGATTCCAGCGATCATTTCTGTGGTGCAGGTGTTCGCGCAGATCGTCGTCGCGGTGATGCCGGTCATCACGGTGCTCGGGCAGTTGATCGGAATCGTTGCTCAAGTGCTGGCCACGGTGATCGGATTCGTGGCCACGGTGATCGGGCAGTTCCTGTCGCTGGTAGCGGGGATTATCGCCGCGGTCGGGAATATCGTCTCCGGCGTCGTCGGCGGGTTCAACGGCCTCATCGGCACCGTGGTCAGCGCGGTGCTGAATTTCGTCTCTGACGTGATCAACCGCTTCAACGAGCTTTGGTCGGGCGCATCGCAGGCTTTCAGCAGCGGCATCGACACTGTGCTGCGGATTACCTCGGAGATCCAGTCGAAGATCCTTAAGGTCTTTGACGGGGCGGGCGACTGGCTCAAGGACATCGGCCGCTCGATCATGTCCGGTCTTCACCAGGGCATGAAGGACAAGTGGGAGGACGTCAAGAACTTCTTCTCCAATGCCATCGGCTCGATCCGGAACCCGTTCTCGAAGCACGCAGAAGGCTCATACACCGCGAATGCGATGGGGTCGATCAAGCGCTTCGCTGGCGGCGGAGAAAACCACGAGCCGCAGTTTGCACCCGCGGGGTCGTGGCGAGTATTCGGTGAGGATGAGACAGGCGGAGAGCTGTACATTCCGCTGGCTGACGACTACCGGCGTAGTCGCGCCGAGGCTCTTCTCGTCGCTGGCGCGCACCACTTCGGCCTTGAGGTTATTGACCCTGCGACTGGGCAGCTTTTCAGCTCTCGGTACCAGGGCGACCTCGGGCCGCAGTCGGCTTCCTTCTTCGCAGAGGGCGGCGTGACGATCAAGGATCTGGACGACTTCGCCAGCGGCGTCGACGGCCAGCCTTACGCGCTCGGCGGCCCTTACTGGGGCGACTGCTCACAGACTGTCTCGATCGTCACCAGGTACGGAAAATTCGGCGAGAAGCTGATGCAGCGCGCTTTCTCGACGGTCAACGAGGGCCAAGTGCTGATCAATGAGTGGGATTTCTACCCAGGACTTGGCGACCCCGGCGACCTGCAGGTCGGCTGGTGGGATCAAGGCGGTGGAGTCAACGGGCATACGGCCATGACGCTGCCGTCGGGCACCAACGTCGAGATGGGCGGGTCGCCGTCGCAGGGCCACTTCGGTGGCTCCGGTGTGGGTGCTGCAGACTCGCAGTTCACCGTCCACGCGCACCTGCCGCGGTCGTTCTTCGAGCCGATCACTATCCCGGATATGGGAGACCTTGGGGACTTCCCGACGGATCTCAGCCCGGAGACGCAGGCATCTGCGCAGTCGCTGCAAACCTATCGAGCATCCCAAGCTTCCGACCCGAACGCCTACGTCAATACCGCGGGTTCGAATTCTCCGAAGACGATTTCGGAGTTCGCCGGATCCGTGGCCAAGGACTTCGCAGAGGGCCAGACTAAGGACTTCCTCGGGGTCATTGGAATCTCTGACGACATCCCACTCGTCAAGGCGTACACCACGTGGATGGAGGCGCAGAGCAAGGTCGGATCCGGATCGTCGCGCGCGTCCGCGGTCAATGACATTCAGACCGTCAAGTCTGGTGCGGCCGCCGCGATCGCCGCAGATCCGACGATTCCCACGACCACGGTCACTGGAGCGGACGTCGTGGGCTTCAACGACGGATTCGACGACATTCCCGCTCCGCAGGTGCAGGGAAACATCGGCCAGGTGTGGGATCCGTCCGGCGGCGCAGAGCAGTGGCGCGGCCTGGCCACGGAGGCGCTGAACCGCCATGGTTACTCGTCTGCCGCCGAGATCGACGCCACCGTCCAGCAGATCGACATCGAGTCCTCGGGTAATCCGAACGCCCAGAACGACTGGGACGTCAACGCAGCAAACGGCGACCCATCGGGTGGCCTGCTGCAGGTGATACAGGGGACGTACGACTGGATGCGCCAGCTGTACCCGGAGGCCTTCGACGGCACCCCATGGGACAAGATGGATCCGCTCTCCAACCTCATCGCGGGCGTCGCCTGGGCGCGCCACCAGTACGGTGGCCCGCTCAACGTCTGGCCGACCCGCGCCGGGTACTGGGCTGGCGGATCGGTTGTTGGCCCAGGCGGCCCAACCGAGGACATCATTCCTGCGCTCCTGTCGAACGGGGAGTTTGTTGTTCGTGAGGCCGCGGCTCGTTATGCGCGGCCGCTGCTGGAGCGCATCAACGCCGATCCGGGTTTTGCCCGCAGCATGGCCAGCTCGGCCGCTGCGCCGCTGCCGGATATGCAGCCGTCGAAGTCGGTCGAGGTTCACTACCACATCGAGACCAACAGCCTTGATGAGGGCATGCGCCGCGCTGAGCTGCACTCGCGCCAGCAGGTGATCGCCATGTCCGGCGCATAGGAGAGAAAGGAGCATGATGAGAGTATCCAGCGCGGGCGAGCCAGCCCGCATCGAGATCATCGGAGTCACCGGAGAGAGGTTCGTCGTCTCCGGCCAGGGGATGGGAGAGCAAGGCGTTGAGCTCTCGAAGTCCCCGGAGGGCATCCATGATGAGGCTCCGATCAAGACGATCTGGCAGCAGTCGGCCTTCCAGGAAGGCGCGACGTACATCGACTACACGATCGAGCCTCTCGACCTGGTGCTCGCCTTCGACATCGTTGGCGACGAGGACAACTGGGAAGACATCGAAGCCCGCTTCTATGCGTGCTTCGACCCGGAAAGACCGGCGACGATCGTCATTTCGACGCAGACGGAATCCCGCAGCCTCAAGGTCACGAAGCTCGAGCAGTCCAAGACCACAGCCGAGCGGGATCCCCGCATCCTCGGATGGTCGAAGATCACCTTCACCCTCCGCGCAGCGTGGCCATTCTGGGAGGGAAAGACGATCGTCAAGAACGTAGCCATCGATACTGCTGGCCTCGCCTACGTGGAGATCTCCAACCCCACCGACCGCCCGCTGTGGCCGCAATGGGCTCTCACCGCCCCCGGACGGTGGACGCTTCCGGACTTCTCCTTCGCCGACGACCAGAATGCCACCCGCACCGTCACTACCCCGACGCTCGCGGAAGGCCAAGACCTGACGATTGATACCTACCCGCTGCGCGAAAGCTACGTCGCCGCGGACGGGTCAAATATCGCCGGCCGCTTCGGAGGGATCGAATTCCAATTCCCCATCCCTCCACACACCCCAACAACGCGCCTACCGATCAAGCTCGAAGCAGGCGCCGCGCAATCAGGGGCACAGCTACGTCTGACGCAATTCTGGCAACGCCCATGGGGAGGTAGACGATGACCACACCAACGATCGACAACTCGGTCTTCGTGAGACTCGACGAGATCTGGGAAAACGGCCAGGAGACCCGGGACGCACGCAACCGCGCGCGCCGGGCTAAGCCGCGGATCAGGCTGTGGGATGGGGACTGGAAGTTCGTCGGCACGATCCACGGAGCAATCGAGGGAAAATTCCAGTGGAAGCTCAACGACACCGGCGAGGGAACGATCAAGATTCCTACGGGGATCTGGATCTCGACGTGGATCCGGGACGCTCCGAAGCGGAAGGCCCGGAATATTCACGTCACGATGGACAAGGATGGCGCTCGCTGGGGCGGACGACTTAAGCGAAGTGAACTCGTCAAGGACTCGGACGGCAAGACCTATATGCTGCTGACGTTCCTGCATGATTTCGAGGAGCTCAAGCATATCTATTGCTGGCCTAACCCGTTCCTCCCCGCGGCCGTCCAATTTCCGCGTTCGTTCGTTCTTGCAGGCCCGACCGCTTGGGTGCTCAAGATGATGCTGCACGTGAATCTTTTGCGGCTCAACGGGAATCTCTGGGCGCTGCCGGATGATCCTCTCGATCTCAAGCAGTGGGGCGCGGCCTTCGACCAAAGCCAATGGCCGATTGTCGTCGCCCCTGGCGCTCTCATCGGGGACTCATCGCCCTGGACTGTCGTGTCCTCGAGGATGAAGCTCTGGTCAGACGTCGCCGCACCTGGGCTTGCAGATGCGCAGCTGAGCGTGGAATGCCGTCGATGGCTAGAAGGCGATCCTCCGCCGTGGGAGGGCGCGAACCTGCGCTCTGGGACGCTAGTCGTCGACATCGTCGATAAGTCCGGCTGGTGGTCGCCAGAGGGAACATCTCGCTGGGGGTCGGTGTGGACGGGACTTGTCCGCAGCGTTCAGTCGGTGGTCGGCGAGGTCGACGTGCGCGAGACTGTGATTGACGAGCCCGTGGAGGTTCCGGAGTATCGGGACAAAGACTGGCTGGGGACTAACCCACATGCTCCCTACGTGATTTACCGCGAGGGGCATTTGACGGGTGTGAAGTCCTCGGACTTCTCGTGGGATCCGGCGACAAGCGTCCAAGAGATAGCAGGTGGACATTCGATGCCTGGCGTCAACGAGGGAATCTCGGCAGCCGTGCAGCTAGCAGGAAACTACCTTGGCACGATGGTCATGGTGCCAGGAGCAGGCGAGATCGCAGACACCTTCCTGTCCCCGATCTACTCGGACACGATCCTCGCGTGGATGACGATCAAGTCTCTACAGAGAGCGGAAGCCGCGGGCTGGTCGCGGTATCAGGAGCATTTCGCCCAGGGCGCCGACCGCGGTTACACGCTCTCTGCGTTGGTTGCCTTGCGCCAGGGGTTCTGGGAGACACGCGAGAGGTTCTCCCACAAGCTAGAGATCAACGACGGCGCACCCTGGTTTATCGGCGATAAGGGGCACGGGCACTTCTTCATCGGAGACCGCATCGGCGGGGCGATCAAGAACCTGCCATCGGGTGAGATCGTGGTCGAGCAGGTGACAGACCTCACCTACGCCTTCGATCGATCTTCCCGCGGGTGGTCAGCAACCTGCGGAGACCCGACGAGCCAGCATTCCCCATTAGAAATCATCCTGTCGGAGGTCAAGGGGCTTTCGGCAGTCATTCACGATTTAGGACTGGTCTAAATGACAGGAATCCCACTGCAATCAAATACCAACCCAGCAGATCCAGAAGAGCATGCCCTGTGGGCGCTCGTGGGGCTTCCAGGCCCCGGGAGTCACGCGCCGCTCATCCTCCCCGGAGCGATCATGCGGCAGTGGTCGGCGCATCTTTTCAAGGCGGGCTTCCGACATCACCCGGAGCTCCAGGAGATCAAGTACGTACCGCCCTCCGGTGAGACCAACTGGATCTCCGGCAACGCCGGGCGGTGGGCGCCGATCGACGAAGTACTTCCGCCGGAGGTTACAGCGCCCGCGGTCGATCACCTTTCGCTCGATGAGAAGCGAATCCTGCTTGAGAAGCTGCGAGAAGAGATCGAACCTCCTGCGCTGCCTTACCCAGGCGACCTCGCGCGCGAGGGGACGTTAGGAGGCGAGGATGCCTGATTACTCACACGTCGGAGAGATCCCGAGCAGCGCGTACACGGCTGGATCTGGCGCGAACTCGGTGAAGGCTTTAGCCAGCATGACCGAGCAGGATGCGAAGGCGAAGATGCGGCTTGCCCCGGACTTGATCTACCGGGGCGCCCAGGGTTCGCTCATCACGAATGTCCTCGGCGGCATCGCGAACGCGATCACGATGGGACTCCAAGGAATTTTCACGGGGCTCACCTCTGGATTCAGCTCGATCGCTGGGTCTGTGAAGCCGATCGTCGATGGGCAGCTCAGCCTGGACAGTAGGATCGATCTGCTATCGCCGTTGCTGGACTATGGGGCGGTCACGATGCCAGATGGCCAGCCATTCACAGGAACGGGAAAACTGCCGTTCAGCGTGCAGATTGGGCCTATGCGCAATGTCGAGAAGTCCGGGACGGACGGCCTCAAGCTGCTCGACGCGGGGCTATGGGATATCCGACTGCATGCCCAAGCATCATGGGTGGCGGCGCAGTCCGCGCGCTGTGAGGTCGACCTCGTAGTCACTGCCCCGGATGGGTCGGAGTTCTCGCGGCAGTCCTCTATCGACGTGCGCGAAGCGACCGCGAATCTCGTCAATCCAATCAGCAACTCGGGTGAGCATGTGCACACGATCGTCTCGACCGTCGTGGTGCCCGCAGCTGGGTATACCGTCCATGCCCATGTGGTGGCTAACGCGCCGACGCGCCGCTTCTACGGCGGCCCTCGATGGTCACGCCTAGTCGCACAGCACATAAGCCGAGAGGTCAATGGAAACTGGGCAGATGGCTCCGGAACCTCCGATACAGCATAAGCAGCCCCCCTAGGGGGCAGAAAAAACCTAAGAAAAAAGGAGGATAGAGGATAAATGACAGTTAAACTTTCAATCGACATCACCAGCATCGGAATCGAATCCGCGCCGGGAGACGCAGTTGTGCTGTCATCCCCGGTTATCCGCGAATCTTTGTCCCGCCCTGGTGGATTGGTCTCTACAGCGCCGTTTGTCGCCGAGCTCACTGACGGAAAGACAACAGTCGAAGTGGAGCCAGGACCAGTGGTGGTGAGCTTTCGGTGTAGGAATATCAGGGACTCCACGTCGAAGGAGGTGAACATCCCTCAGGAGGACTGTAGCCTAGCCGACGTCCTAGCAGATCATTTCACTTATTCGCCGTCGGTGGAAAGTCGCATTACAAAAGCGATTACAGATTTTTGGTCTGGCCTGGCAGGAGTGAATGAGCTTGTTACTTCCGCAGCAAGCTCTGCACAAAAAGCAATTGGGTCAGAAGCGAATGTAGAGAAGCTTGCTAGTGAAGTGGACTCTGATGCGCAGTCTGCCCAAGAAGCGGGAGCTGCCGCGAATGAGGCAATGGAGACAGCACAGTCGGCGGCCAAGACGGCAGTAGAGAAAGCCGCTGCTGCAGGAATATCGCAGGAGGAGGCAGCCAAGTCTGCAAAGGAGGCATTGGATGCTGAGTCGAGGATCGGTCAAGCAGATAAGGACGCCACTGCGGCCGCTGAGCTGGCGACGGAAAAGGCCACTGAATCATCGAATTCCGCTGCGGCGGCAGATAAGTCGGCGCAGGATGCACGCGCTGCAGCTGATGATGCAACCTCAGGGGTCGCTGATGCAACCTCGACGGTGAAAGGAAAAATCCGGCTAGGCGGGGATCTCGGGGGGACAGCGTCTGAGCCCCGCGTGATTGGCCTTACTCAAAAGGCAGATCTGGTGGGTGGGTTGGTGCCCACTTCCCAGCTGCCTGCGGTTGCTCTGACTAAACCGCAGGTGGTGGGCGATCGCGCCGGGATGCTTGGGCTGACGGCCCAGGAAGGCGATGTTGCGATCATTACGTCCGGCGAGGACAAGGGTACGTACATGCTCGGCAGTGGTGAATCGTCGGCCTTCTCGTCGTGGGTGCTCCTTACTCCTCCGTCCGGCGCGGTATCCTCGGTTAACGGGCAGACCGGTATGGTCAACCTGGCCGCGGCTGATGTGGGGGCTGCACCCACATCTCACACGCATACGTCGGCGCAGATCAGTGACGCGGTGTCTACAGCTACGGCCAGCATGGTGATCAGACGCGATAGTGCAGGGCGGGCGCAGGTCGCGGGCCCAGCGGCGTCGGCGGATATCGCGACGAAGGCGTATGTGGATACCGGATTGTCTGGGAAGGCGGCCGCGTCTCACACGCATACGTCGGCGCAGATCAGTGACGCGGTGTCTACAGCTACGGCCAGCATGGTGATCAGACGCGATAGTGCAGGGCGGGCGCAGGTCGCGGGCCCAGCGGCGTCGGCGGATATCGCGACGAAGGCGTATGTGGATACCGGATTGTCTGGGAAGGCGGCCGCGTCTCACACGCATACGTCGGCGCAGATCACTGATATTCACATCGTGTCAGCGCTTCCAGCTTCGCCTACTGCTGGCCATGTCTACATCGTGACGGGGTAGCAGCATGGGATTAAGCATTGGGTCGACCCCAGCCTCGGGGCTGTATGTGGGGGCTGCGCCCGCGCAGGGCATGTATGTTGGATCGCAGCTGGTGTACCCACCTCAGATGACCGGCTACACGGATTTCAGCTACGGGCAGACCGGCACTGTTGATTTGGCTTCGGTATCGGGCGGTGAGTGGACGCAAAGCAACGATAGCGTCGGTATCAAGGTCACCAAAGACGGGGTGATCACCACCTCGACAACGATGACTGACCGTACGTATCTGCCGCTTGCTCAGTGGGCGCAGCCGATGAATAAGTACGAAATCGAGGTCGCCGGGTATCTAGCAGAGGCCCTTACCGGCGAAGCGATTTGTCTGTTCGCAGGTAAGCCTCTGACCGCGGCGAACTTTATCGCGCTATCCATGTCATCTACGGCAGTGAAGCTCATGGTCTGCAATCAGCGGTTCACCCAAGTGTCCGCCATCGACATAACCTCATCGGTTTCCCCACAGCCCGGGGCGTGGGTGCAGCTGCGGCGGTCGCGAATCGCCGGGTCAAGCAACATCCAGGCTGAGGTGCTCGTAGATGGGGTCTCGAAGGTCTCAACGCAATTGTCCGGGCTACCGGCGCCTGGCCTAGCTGATCAAAACGTCGGTGGCGTGTGCTTGGCTTTCCGGAGTGCGAACTGGTTTGTCTACTACGCAGCAAAGCTCGATGCGTTCAAAATCGAAACATTCTAAGCCTCACCACACGGTGGGGCTTCAATCATGAAAGGAGGCGTTTCATGACCAGCATGCCTATCGAATCAGACATGTTTGTCACCAGCCCATACGGCCCGCGCGCCGGAGGTGTCCACCAGGGAACCGACTTCGGGGCTACGGGTGGATCAGCGAACCGTGCGGTCTACGCCATCCGTGCTGGCACGGTCATTCACGCTGGTGCCGCGAGCGGATACGGTGGCCCTGACCCCGCGGGCTGGATCGTTATCGACCACCCAGCAGAGGTCGGCGGTGGCACAAGCGAGTACGGGCATATCATCCGCGAGGTCAGCGTTGGCGACCGTGTGGAAGAGGGGCAGCGGATCGGGAGGATCAACCCGGACTGGGCCACGAATGGGGGCGTAGCCCCGCATGTGCATGTGTCGTGGATGCCGCGGGAATATGACCCGTCAGCTAAGCGTGATCCGATGACCGTGCTAGATGGAGCGAGCTACCCAGATCAGAAACGAAAGGACCCAACGCCTATGACCGAACCTATCTTCGGTATTGATGTAGCCAGCTACCAGGCTGGAATCGATATGGCACAAGTCGCAGCAGAAGGATTTGCCTTCGCAGTTGTGAAGCAAACCCAAGGGTCGTGGTACCTGAATCCAGCCCGCAATCAGCAGCTCGATGGCGCTATCGCCGCGGGCCTGGAGGTGGTCCAGTATCACTTCATGGAGGCTGGTGATGCCCAGGCGCAGATCGCGTACATCAAGGCACATCATCGCCCGGGTATCCCCATTGCGCTCGACTGGGAGAAGTACAAGGCAGACACGGGGATGGAGATCGCCCCGTGGGAGACCGTCCGCGCCGTCCGTGATGGGCTTGCTGGATTTGCTCCTTCGGTTGGCTTGTACCTCAACCCCGAGGATCACCGTGCACATGCGGGCGGAGCTGATCTTTCTGATTGGGATTGGGTGTGGAAAGCCGCCTACCCATACGACCGCCGCGGGTACGCGAGCGTACTCTACGACCTCGCTCCTGACTGGGGGTGGGGCGCGGTCGGCAATCACACCCCGGAGATTTGGCAGTTCACGTCGACGGCGACGGTCGCTGGACTATCTGAGGTCGATGCGAACGCTTTCCGCGGGACACGCGAGCAGCTACATCAGCTTCTTTACAAGGCAGCCACTCTAGAGGAGGGATTCACTATGGCTGATATCCAGGAAATCAAGGACTACATCGACCTTCGGCTCACCGGCCCGGTGGGATCGGATGTCAAGGACATTCGTCAGCAGCTCACGGGTGGCCGTGACGCTGGCGAGTACCCGGGCTGGCCGCAGCTCGGTCAGGATGCCCAAGGGCGCGACCTCACGCTGGTCGATGCCGTGGCAGCACTCCGCGTCCAGATGACGGAGGTCGCGCGCGAGCAGCAGGAAATCAAGATGCTTTTGAAGGGAACCAAGTAATGAGTAATCACGCAAAGCCCACGGTACAGCCGTGGATGATCCGCAAGACCGCATACCTCATCATCGGCGCAGTCTGCATCATCCTCGGATACTTCGGATTCATTGACGAGCAGCAGGTCAACGCCGTAACCGCATCCCCGGTCCTCGGCACGCTCGTTGCGTGGGTAGCAGCGGCTTTCACCCACGAGGGCTCGGACTCTAAGGCCACAGATGCTGATGTGGCAAAAGCACGCGATGGGTCAGCGGTAGACGTAGAAAAGCTCGCGACGGAGGTCGCTGGAAAGCTCTTGCCGTCGCTACCGATTCCGTTGCCTGTAAGCTCGTCGCTCCCCGTCTATTCCGGCCCGACCAGCCAGCCGCAAGGGTAGAAGCATGCCTATCGAGAGGCTTCCACCACGCCTCATCCCATTCGCGCGACGCCTCCGGGCCTGGGCGATGACCGATTCATTCGCGATCCTCATTCTCGGAATCGGGATCATTTTCCGTGGAGTCTCGTATCTTCCCGGAGTGCTGGGATCCCCTCCGCCGCCTGGCTCGCACCCGGCAGAGTCGTCACTTCCCATGCCAGTCTGGGGAGTCATCTGGCTGGTGGTCGGCGTCATCTGTATCATCTCCTCGATCACCCGCTCGACGATTGTCGACGTCATCGCCCTGTGCTCTGGCGTCATGCTCAATGCGGGATGGGGGATGAGCTTCGTCTTTGCTTCGCTTGAGGGGGTGAGTCATCGCAGCTGGGTCAGTTCAGTCGGCTATTTCTCGGTGGTCATCCTTGTCGTGTGGGCTGTATGGAGGGGCAAGCGCGGTGATATCCCGAAGGAGGATCGTGAATGAATTTCGATTTCTCACAGTTCGGGGAGTCATTGACGGCGCTAATTGTTGCACTGACGGGGCTGCTCGCAGGATCCGCGAAGTTGCGCTCTGATAAGCAGGCTGCGCAGGGTGACCGTTTTAAGCAGCTCGAGGAGAAGGTCGACAAGATCGGAGCAAAGCTCGATGCGGAGCGTGCTGCGCGTCGGCGTTCTGAGGATCGTGCTCATCGATTGAGCTTGGGCTTGGCGTCGGCGCTTTCTCGGCTTGAGGATATCTATGACTGGATTCGCACCGGGATGCGTCCGCCTCCCCCTGACACTCATGACCTATCCGATCTGCGGAAGCTGATTGAGTCGGACAGTTAGGTTTTGCCCCCACTGGCTTAGTGCTGGTGGGGGCTTTTTCTTGTTCTTGGTGGTGTTAGGTGGTTACTCGAAAATAGGTGGTCTCCTGGTCGAAGACAGCTGCAGCGAGTTTGGCTAGCTGGCTTGCACTTGGCTCCGCGGGGAGCATCATCACTAGCATCTCGCGCAACGTCTTACGGTCGCCGATCAAGTCCTTTTTCGTGGTGTTCTTTAATTTCCTGGTGACAGGGTTAAAACGGGGCTTCGTCGGGGTTAGTCGGGGTAGGTAAATACGGTTGCACATCACCTCCGGTGGCGTAGACGGTCCTGTTGTGCCAGCCGGCTTCTGGGTCGAGGAAATCCTGCGGCCAAGACACGGGGTTCCCGTCGGGGCCGAACCATCCGGTGTCCTCACCCTGCTCGATCCACGCCAGGTCCTGGCCCAGGCCCCGCCCGAACGGGTGGAAACGTCCGTCGGTATGCTCCATGGTCCTTTGCTCTTCCTTGTCGTGGTGTGGTGGTTGCCTAGGCAGTCAGTGGCAGCATCGTTGATGATGCGTTGATCGGTGGTTGGAGCATGCTCGCCAGCTTCGTCATCGATGACTCCGACAGGTAGCGGCGTTCCCCGTACTGCCATTCCTCATGCTGTTCTTGCAATACCGCCCCAATCAGCCGGGTGACGCTGGCGTTGTCGGGAAAGACCTGGACGACATCGGCACGGCGTTTGATTTCCCGGTTGAGCCGCTCGATCGGGTTATTCGACCAGATCTTTTGCCAGTGCTCCCGGGGAAAAGACGCGAACGCTGTCAGGTCTGCTTCGGCCTCGTCTAACATCGCGGTGATCTCCGGGTATGAGGTGGTGAGACTGTCGGCGACCAGCCGGTGCTGGCCCATGGTGGATGCTGTATCGGTTTGGGCGAAGATCGCGCCGATCAAGGCGTTGACGGGTTTGGAGTTGCGTGAGCCGAGTTTCTGGGTGACGTTGCGGGCAAAATGCACCCGGCAGCGTTGCCAACTCGCCCCCGGCAGGATCGCTTTGACGGCGGCTTTGAGTCCACTGTGGGCATCACTGACCACCAGGGCAACTCCAAGGGGGTTCGATGGGCCAGATACCGCCAGTCCACGGGCACGCAGGCTACGGAGGAACTCGGTCCAGAAGTCGGCGGTTTCCGCGTCCCCGAGTGCCATGCCGAGGATTTCACGGCGGCCCTGGGCAGAGACCCCGGTGGCCACGACCAGGGCACGGGAGACAACACGACCGTGGTAGCGGACATCGAGGTAGGTCGCATCCAACCAGAGGTAGGGAAACCAGGTGTGATCCAGTGGCCGGTCGGTGAATTCTGCGACGACCTCGTCAAGGTCCTTGCAGATCCGGGACACGCTGGATCGGCTGATGCCGTGGTCATTGCCGAGGGCTTTGACGATCTCGTCGACTTTGCGGGTGGAGACCCCGTCGATCCAGGCCTGGCAGATCACCGCGTAGAGGGCTTTGTCGATGCGTTTACGGGGGTTGAGCAGGGAGGGGAAAAACGATCCTTTCCGCATCTTCGGGATCGCCAGGTCGAGTTCGCCGGCTGGGGTGGCCACCGTTTTAGGACGGGTGCCGTTGCGGGTGGTGGTGCGCTCCTGGTTGCGTTCGTAGCGGTCGGCACCGATGTGGGCGGCGTCTTCGGCGTTGATGGCGTCTTGCATTGCTGCTTCGAGCATGCGGCGCAGGATGTCACCGGCGGTGTCTGGATCACCCAGGACTTCCGTGATGAGTGTGGATAGGGCAGACTGGTGGTGAGTCATTGCAGGGTCGCTTTCTGGAATTTCTTGGAGGAAATTAAAGGATAGGCCTCACCCCGCAATGACTCCTCGTTTTTTTCGAGGTAGCCACGCGGGGGAAGTTTCACACCACGCTACGGGACGCAGCCCGGTCGCCTTGTAGGCACCAGTTATCCGTTTGGATTCGCATATTTAGGCAGACTGGATTGCCTGCGCTACGGTTCCATGAATACCGACGAACGCATCCCGAACACGAACACCATCAAGGCAGGTAGAGCACGATTATGTTCTGACTACGGATCAGAAGGTTGGGAGTTCGAATCTCTTCGGGCGCACGGTAAAAGGGCTCAGGAAACACACCGTTTCCTGAGCCCTTTCTCGTTTAGTACTGCAGCGAGGTCATCATGCCGGTGGACATGTGGTAGCCGTTGTGGCAGTGGAACGCCCACTCGCCGGGGTTGTTGGCGACGAGGTCGGCGTTGACGGACTCGCCGGGCAGGACCAGGATGGTGTCCTTGCGCAGGCCGCCGCTGTCGGGAAGCGACCACGTGTGCCCGTGCAGGTGCATGGGATGTGCCATCGCGGTGGCGTTGTGGATGGTCATCCGCAGGTTCTGGCCCTGAGCGGCGGTGACGGGACCTGATTCGCCGTCGACGGTGATGCCCCACTTATAGGGCATCATCTGCCCGGTGAGCTCGATGTCGGAGGTGCGGGAGATCGTGCCCACGTCGAGCAGGGAGCTTTCGGCGGGGCGCCGGTCGATAAGGAACGTGCCCGCCGTCGCGAGCTCGTCGAAGGTGGTTGTCGCGGACGGCGCCTCACCGGAGCCGGTGCGCACGACGGCGAAGGCGCGGTCGTCCTTGCCCGCGGCGATGGCCGCGAGGGGGAAGGCACCGTCGTCAAGGGTGACGATCGCATCGGCGCGCTCACCCATGGCGAGGTAGAAGGAGCTGACCTCGGTCGGCTCGACCGCGTAGCCGTCGGTGTGGGTGAGCGTAAGGGTGTGGCCTCCGAGGGCGATCTTGAAGATCGTGTCCGCGGCGGCGTTGATGAACCGCAGCTTGGCCTTCTGCCCGGGCTTGGCCGTAAAGGTCCGGCAGGCGCTCGGGATGCGCTGGTTGAGCAGGTAATAGGGGTAAGGCACATCGCCGGTGTCGCCGCCGAGCATGTAGTCGCCGCTGCCATGCGACATCATCATGCCGGAGCCCATGGCGGACATGGATGACATGGAGCCCATGCTCTGCAGCATCTTCAGCTCGGCCTCGGGGGTCTGGCCGTCCACGCCGTCCATCCAGTCGTCGAGCAGGATCGTCCACTCCACGTCGTAGTCGCCGGGGTCGTTGGGGTCGCGGACGATGAGCGGCGCGTGCAGCCCCTTGTCCAGCTGGATGCCGCTGTGGGAGTGGTAGAAGTAGGTTCCCGGCTGATTGACCTGGAACTCGTAGGTGAACGAGGACCCCGGCTCGATCGGGTCCTGGGTCATGCCCGGCACGCCGTCCATGTCGTTGGGCACGGCGAGCCCGTGCCAATGCACCGAGGTGGACTCCGGCAGGTTGTTGGTTACCTCCACCCGCAGGGTGTCGCCGGCGGTGATGTCGATCGCGGGGGAGCCGCCCTCCAGGGAATATCCCCAGGTCTTCGCCTCGATGCCGCCGATATCCAGGGAGATGGGCTCGGCGGAAAGCTGCTTCGCCGCCTTGGCGTCGGAAAGCGAACTCGTTGTAGGGGTGCTGCGCGAGCTGACGGGCGTGGTATCGGGCCTGCCGCAGGCGGCGAGCGCGGCCGAACCGCCCAGCGCGAGGCCTCCGAGGAGGAACTGCCGACGCGAGAGGGGCAATGCCATGGCTGGAATCCTTAGCGATCTATATACGGGTAGGGGGTATCTTCCCCCAGTTGTACCACCGCGGGAGAGCTACGCTCAACCAGCCTAGTATTTTCGCAAGTTTATATTTGGCCGTTCGAAAAACCGCGTGCGCGCGGTGTTCGCGATCGCCCGGTGCAGCGCGTCGATCTCCCCGGTGCCGCGCCCCAGCGAGCGCACGACGAGGCACCGCGGGGCGGGCCCGCCGTCGGCGCAGGTGAACTCCGCACCGGTGAGCGTCACTCCCACCTCGGCGGGGCACTTCTCCGCCAGCGCGAGGACCTCGTCCATGAAGGCCTCGTCGAGGCGCCGGTCGATGATGAGCAGCTGCCCGCAGTGGCTGTGGCCTTCGAGCACGCCGATGCCGGTCACGGACTCGGGCGGGCAGATGCGCAAGAAATCCACCAGCAGGGGCCGCCGCTCGCCCGACTCGTCGCACACCCACACCGAGCTGCGCAGGCGGATCTCCTCGTATTCGAAGGGCTCGCTCGTCGGCGACCAGCCGGGCGTGATCACCTCGCCCACAAGGAGGTGGGCGGTGGGGGAAAGCTCGAAGTCCCCCAGCTGCTCGTAGCACCCGTCGCGGTACACGATGAGCTGGTCGGGCAGGTATTCCATGACCCCGCGGTCGGCCACGCGCACGGACATCGTCTGGCATGCTGGCAGCCCGGTGGTGCGGTAGACCTTGGTCGCAGACTGGGTCGTCAGGAGGAGCTCGGCGCCCTCCTCGACCTCGACGGAAAGGTCGTAGACGTCGCCGCTGACGTAGCCGCCGCCGGGGTTGAGGATGAACACGGTGACCTGGCCCGAGTCCTCCAGATACAGCGGGCGCATCGTCGACAGCGCGCCGCGGTGGAACTGCGAGCGCGGCGTCGACCTTCCCGCCTCCACGCCGACGCGGAGGCGCAGCTCCCCGCGGGTGGTGAATTCCCTACGCAAGGTCGGAAAGGAGCACATCGCGGCGAAGCCACCCGAGCACTGCGTCGAGGCCCTCGTCGGTCTTGAGGTTGGTAAACGCGAAGGCGCGGTCCTTGCGGAAGACCTTGGAGTCGGCCTCCATGACCGACAGATCCGCGCCAACGTACGGCGCGAGGTCGGTCTTGTTGATGACGAAGAGGTCGGACTTGATCATGCCCTGGCCGGCCTTGCGCGGGATCTTCTCACCCTGGGCCACGTCGATGACGTAGATGGAGACGTCGACCAGCTCGGGGCTGAACGTGGCGGACAGGTTGTCGCCGCCGGACTCGACGAAGATCATGTCTAGGTCAGGGAAAGACCGCTTGAGCTGGGCGATCGCGTCCTCGTTCATGGAGGTGTCCTCGCGGATGGCGGTGTGCGGGCAGCCACCGGTCTCGATGCCGACGATGCGCTCGACCGGCAGCACGGAATTGCGCGCAAGGATCTTCGCGTCCTCGATGGTGTAGATGTCGTTGGTGATGGCGGCCATCGAAAACTCGCCGTCGAGGGCGCGGGTGATGCGCTCGATGAGCTGGGTCTTTCCCGCCCCGACGGGCCCTCCGATGCCGATGATGACTGGTTCTTTCGCGTTGGTCATGGGTTCTCCTAACTCATAAATAGCCTGGCCCGCTGCTGGGCGTGCTGCATCTGGGCGATTTCGAGGCCGGGCACCGCAGCGCCCAGGTCGTCGATGCCGCGCCCTCGCGAGGCCTCGGTGGCGTCGGCGATCCAGGCCTGCGCCCGCCGCTGGATCCGTTGCCCGGCGTCCTGCCCGAGGGGGATGGCGCGCACCGCGTTCTGCGTCAGCGCGATCGCCGTCGCGTACAGGTGGTACGACACCGCCGCGTCGGAATCCAGCCCCAGCTCGCGCGCGGTGATTCCCCAGACGATCGCGGGGTGGCTTTTCAGGCATTGCTTGTCGACGCCTTGCCGGTAGCGCACGAGCCACGAGGCGCCCTCGGGCTCGGGGGCGTAGTTGCTGGCGGCGATGGTGAGCAGGCGCTTGCCCATGGCCGCGTTCGCCTTCTTGGCCTCCGCCGGGATGGTCAGCGCGTCGAGCAGGCGGTCGAGCTGGCGCACCTCATCAAAGGACTCCGCCGCCCACGCGAGCCGGACGGTCACCGCGTCGGTGAAGGCGAGCTGGTGGCGGACGAAGGACTCCAGCCACGCCGCAAAGGTGTCGGGGGAGTCGATGGCGCCGCGCTCCATGTAGGTCTCGAACCCCATCGAGTGCGCGAAGGCGCCGGTGGGTGCGGCGGAGTCGAGCAGTTGCATGGCCGCCAGGTGCGGCAGCGGTGGGGCGGGCATCAGTGCGTGTGCTCCACGTGGCGGAAGGGCTCGGGCGTGACCTTCGACTCGCGCGAGTAGGCGACGCCGTGGTGGGCGAGGAAGTCCTCCACCGTGTGGTCGTACTGCACGACCATGCAGTCGGCGCCTTCGGGGTCGAAGCCGGAGTCGGCGGCGTAGAACTGCGCGGGCAGGTGCCGGTTGCCGAGGCTGTGGGCCACGAACCCCATCTCCTTCAGCGTCGTCGGGCGGATGATGAGCACGTCGGTCGGGTTGACGCGCACGACGATGGCGTTGTGATCGTCGAGGTAGAGGATGTCGCCATCTGCTAGGGGCGCCGCGCCCGCGGGAAGGCGCACGCCGACCTCGGTGCCGTGGTCGGTCGTCGCGCGCAGGATGCGCTTGCGCAGCTCGTGGTCGTCGAGGAGCAGCCGCTCGATGTGGTGGTCGGCGAGCAGCTTCTCGCCTGCGGGGGTGGACTCGTTTCCGAGGACGTCGGTGAAAATCATGGGGTCTTTCCTGCTAGAAGAGGTGGTAAAGGCGTCCGAGCGGCACGGTCTGCGCGGGCTCGCAGGAGATGGCCTCGCCGTCCACCTTCACCTCGTAGGTCTGGGGATCGACGTCGATGGTGGGTAGGGCGTCGTTGAGCACCATGTCCTTCTTGCCCAGGGACCGGATCCCGTGGCAGGCGGCGACCTTTTTCTTCAGCCCCAGCTCGTCGGCGAGCCCCGCGTCGGCCGCGGCCTGGCTGAGGAAGGTGATGGAGGTCTGCGACACCGCGCTGCCGAGCGCGCCCCACGAGGCGCGGTAGGTCTGCGGCTGCGGAGTGGGGATGGAGGCGTTGGGGTCGCCCATCGCGACCGAGACCGCGAAGCCTCCCTTGAACACGACCTCGGGGCGCACGGCGAAGAAGCGTGGGTCCCACAAGACGAGGTCGGCGAACTTGCCCACCTCGACGGAGCCCACGACGTCGGAGATGCCGTGGGCGATCGCCGGGTTGATGGTGTACTTGGCCACGTAGCGCTTGGCGCGGAAGTTGTCGCCGAAGATGTCCTCGTCCTCCGGCAGGGTGCCGCGCTGCTTCTTCATGGAATCGGCGACCTGCCAGGTGCGCAGGATGACCTCGCCGACGCGCCCCATGGCCTGGGAGTCGGAGGAGGTGATAGAGAAGACGCCCATGTCGTGGAGGACGTCCTCGGCGGCGATGGTCTCCGGGCGGATGCGGGAGTCGGCGAAGGCCACGTCCTCGGGGATCGAGGGGTTGAGGTGGTGGCAGACCATCAGCATGTCGAGGTGCTCCTCGGCGGTGTTGACGGTGAACGGCAGGGTCGGGTTCGTCGAGGCCGGGAGGATGTTCGGCTCGCCGGCGAGCCGGATGATGTCCGGGGCGTGCCCACCGCCGGCGCCCTCGGTGTGGAAGGTGTGGATGACGCGCCCGGCGATCGCGGCCCGGGTGTCCTCCAGGAAGCCCGCCTCGTTGAGGGTGTCGGTGTGGATGGCGACCTGGACGTCGTACTCGTCGGCGACCTTCAGAGCGGTGTCGATCGTGTTGGGCGTGGCGCCCCAGTCCTCGTGGATCTTCAGCCCGATGGCGCCCGCGGTGATCTGCTCGGCCATGAGCGCGACATCGTTGCCGTGGCCCTTGCCCAGGAACCCGAAGTTCATCGGGAAGTTCTCCACCGAGCGCAGCATCATGTGCAGGTTCCAGGCGCCCGGGGTGATCGTGGTCGCCTTGGTCGACTCGGACGGGCCGGTCCCACCGCCGATCATCGTCGTGATGCCGGAGACCAGCGCGGTGTGGACCTGGTCGGGGGAGATGAAGTGGATGTGGGTGTCGATGCCGCCCGCGGTGAGGATCTTGCCCTCGCCCGCGAAGACGTCGGTGGCCACGCCGATGGGGATGGTCACCCCGTCCATGATGTCGGGGTTGCCCGCCTTGCCGATGGCGGAGATCTTGCCGTCGGTGATGGCCACGTCGGCCTTGATGATGCCGCTCGCGTCGAGGATGACCACGTTCGTGATCACCACGTCGGGGACGTTATCGCGCAGGTGCCCGTTTTGACCCATGCCGTCGCGGATCACCTTGCCGCCGCCGAAGACGGCCTCCTCGCCGGGGGTGGTGAGGTCTTTCTCGACGGTGATGAACAGCTCGGTGTCGCCGAGCCGGACCGAGTCGCCCGCAGTGGGGCCGTAGAGGGAGGCGTACTCCTCGCGGGAAAGTTCAAAGGACATTAGTTCGCTCCTAGGGGGCCGTTCGTCAGGCCGCGGAAGCCGTGGACCTGGCGTGCGCCGGCGTAATTGATGAGGCTGACCGTCTTGTGGTCGCCGGGCTCGAAGCGGACGGCGGTGCCGGCGGGGATGTCGAGGCGCTTGCCGAAGGCCGCGTCGCGATCAAAGTCGAGCGCGGGGTTCGCCTCCGCGAAGTGGTAGTGGGAGCCGACCTGAACCGGGCGGTCGCCGGTGTTGGTGACCGTCAGCTCGGTGCGCTCGCGCCCCTTGTTGCATAGGATCGGCGAGGAGCCGAGGTGGAGTTCTCCGGGAATCATGGGATGTCCACAAGCCTTTCTTGTCGCTCTTAGCGGATGGGGGTGTGGACGGTGACGAGCTTCGTCCCGTCGGGGAAGGTGGCCTCCACCTGCACCTGGGAGACGAGCTCGGGCACGCCGTCGAGGACGTCCTCGCGGCCTAGGATGGTGGTCCCGAAGTCCATGAGCTCGGGAACGGTCTTGCCGTCGCGGGCGCCCTCGAGCAGCTCGTAGGAGATGATCGCCACGGCCTCGGGGTAGTTGAGTTTGAGCCCGCGGGCCTGGCGCCTCCGCGCAAGGTCGTTGGCCACGACAAGCATGAGTTTTTCTTGTTCGCGCGGTAGTAGATGCATCGCCCGTCCCTCAGGATTATTTCTATTGGTCAATCGTTATTGTAGACCATGAGGGCGGAAGCGGTACGCGTCGATAAGCGAAATGCTAATGATTCTGGGCGCGCGCCCAGTCCAACAGCTGGGAAATCTCCTGCTTGGCAAGGGGCGTGAGCGCGCGATTGTCCCTCAGCATCTGCTGCGCGCGCAGCTCGATGAACTGCAGGTACTCCGGGTTCTTGTCCTTAGGGTAGAGGTTCTTGGAGGCGCGCATCTGGTTCATGTCGGTCATGACCTGGCGGAGGATCATGTGGCGGCCCCACATGAGGATGATCGCGCAGATGAGAACCACGATCGAGGCGATGGGGGTCCAGAAGTAGACGGCTCCGGCCAGCACCATGAGCGCGGTGACGGCGACGCCCACGGAGTAGACGTAGTCGTTGCGCTCCTTGGAGATGGTCTCGCGGCCGACGGCGACGAAGGAGTCCTTGAAGCTGGGGGTGCTCATTGCGCGAGAACCTTTCGGATGAATTCGGCGGCGGTGGGCGTGACCTGCTCGGTCAGCTCCTGGACCTCGGCAGGCGAATAGGGGAAGGACACGCTGTGGTCGGCCCAGTTGTGCATGTCCATGTCGTTCCACGAGTCGCCGAGCGAGTAAGTCTCGAAGTGGATGTGCTGCGAGTGATCGAGGCGGGGGACCAGCCACTCCAGCCCGGTGGCCTTGGTGCAGTTCGGCGGCACGATGTCGAGGAAGTTCTGGTTCCTGTGGCAGTCGAGGATCTCGCCGTACTCGCTCAGGATCTGCTGGTGGAGGGCGTCGATGGCCTCGTCGGTGTCGTCGAGCCACAGCGGGATGCCCACGAAGGTGTGCTCGGGGATCTCCGCGATGGTCAGGGGAGCGAAGGTCTGGAGGATGCTCGTGCTCTTCGACGCGTTGATGGTGCTGGAGATGCGCACGTCCGGAGTATCCAGCGTGGTGGCGAACACGGCGAGGTTGTCCATGCCCTGCAGCTTCGTGGCGATCTCGGTGACCACCTCGTTGGGCAGGGTGTGGCTGGTGAGCACCTCGTAGTCCTTGTTGGTGACCACCGCGCCCGTGTAGAGCACGTAGTAGTCGAACTCGAGGTCCGTGTTGCGCAGCGCGTGCTTGGTGGCCGCGATGGACTTGCCGGTGTTGCACACGGCGAGGTTGCCCGCGGCCTGCCACTCGTGGAGCGCGGCGATGCCGTCGGGATCGACTTGGCGCTCGAAGACGATGGTTCCGTCGAGGTCGACGCTGATGAGCTTGCCGGACATGCGCTTGATCCTTTGTTCGGTTGGTGCGGAAAGTCTGTTGCGGGCGCCGCCTCTTCGCGGGGGACGGCGCCTGCAGAGGGTGCGGGGCGCCCGGGACTGGTCCGGGCACGCGAGCACGATTTATGGGCCTATGGGGCCAAGATACCTGCCCAGTAGCCGAGGATGCCGATGACGAACATCCCGAAGATGATCCAGATGGCGTTGACCTTCTTGCGCAGCAGCCACATGCACAGGAACGTCAGAAGCAGCGCGGCCATGCCGGGTAGCAGGGTGTCCAGCATGTCCTGGACGGTGGTGACCACTTCCTTGCCGTCCTGGTCGGTGTAGGAGGACAGCACGGCGGGGAAGTTGATCGAGGTCCACTTGGACACGAGCGAGCCCATGACGAACAGGCCCATGATGGAGGCGATCTGCGTCAGGCGCTGCAAGGTGCTGCCGCCCACCTCCGAGACGATCTCCATGCCCTTCTCGTAGCCGAACTTGAAGCCGTACCAGCGGGTGAGGATGCGGATGATCGTCAGCCCGAAGAAGAAGATGATCGGGCCCAGGATATTGCCCTTGAGCGCGAGCGAGGCGCCGAGGGCGGCGAGCACCGGGCGGGCGGTGCCCCAGAACAGCGGGTCGCCGACGCCCGCGAGCGGAGCCATGAGGCCGACCTTGACGTTGGTGATGTCGGCGTCCGAGATGTCCTCGCCGGAGGCCTTCTGGCGCTCCATTGCGGCGGTGACGCCGAAGATGGACGATGAGATCCACGGGTGGGTGTTGTAGAACTCCAGGTGGCGGGCCAGCGCCGCGGCCTGGTCCTCCTTCTTGGAGTAGAACCGCCGGATGGCGGGCATGAGGGTGACGCACACGCCGATGGCCTGCATGCGCTCGAAGTTGAAGGAGCCGAGCATGAAGGTGGAGCGCAGGTAGGTGGCGAACATGTCGCGCCGGGTGAGGCCGGGGGCCTTTGCTGCCGGGGCCGCCGGGTTGGCTGGTGCCGCCGGGGCCGCAGCAGAGCGTGCGGACGAATCGTTGGGAGCAGTCATGATGTCACTTTCCTTCACTCGAGCTCGTTGTCGTAGTTGGGTCCCACCTTGGCGAGCGCCGCGGGGGCCTGGATGCTGTCGTGGAAGCGGGGGTTGAGCTGGACGTAGATGACGGCCAGGCAGGCGCCGATGATGCCGAGGCCGACCAGGTTGAAGTCGGAGACGAAGGTGGCCAGCACGAAGCCGAGGAAGAAGAACGGCATGAGGGCGCGGGCGTTCATCATGTTGATGACCATCGCGTAACCGACGACGACGATGAAGCCACCGGCGACCTGGAGGCCGGAGGAGACGACGTCCGGGATGGCGTTGAGCCAGGATTCGACCAGGTCGGTGCCGGCCGCTGCCGCGACTACGGCGGTCGGGATGGCCACGCGCAGGCCCTGGAGAAGCAGGGCGCTAAAGTGCATGACCTCGATGCCTCGGAAGTTGGCGTCCTTGGCGAATCTGTCCGCCTGATGCTGGAAGAACACGGCTATTGTTCTCACGAAGATCGTGAGCACCTGGCCCGCGGCGGCCAGCGGGATCGCGATGGCGGTACCGGTGTTGATCGGCTGGTGGCCGACGATGACCACCACGGCGGCGACGGTTGAGGCGAGCGCCGCGTCCGGGGCCATCGCCGCGCCGACGTTCATCCAGCCGAGCGCGATGAGCTCGAGGGTGCCGCCGAGGATGACGCCGGTCTTCCAGTCGCCGAGCGCGATGCCCATGAGGGTACAGGCCACGATCGGGCGGTGGAACTGGCGCTCATCGAGCACCGACGCCATGCCGGCGACGAGGGCGATGAGGACGACCAGGATGAGTTGGATGATGCTCATTTCACGAGTCCCTTCTCCTTGAGCTTGCTCATCATGTCGGTCCGGGAGCTGGTGGGGACCTGCTGCAGGGTCATCTTCACTCCCAGATCATGGATTGCTTTGTAGGCCTCGACGTGCTCCTCGTTGACGGAGACGGCCTCGGAGATAAGCGTCATCCCGGCCTTGTAGGTGACGCCGCCGACGTTGACCTCGTCGACCTTGACGCCCGCCTGCAGCAGCTTGAGGGCGTCCATCGGGCTTTCGACCACGATCATCGTGCGCATGTCCTTGTACTCCGGGTTGAAGTACACGCGGATCGTCTTATCCACGCTCAGCACGTTGGTGCGCGCCGAGGCCGGGCCGACCTGCAGGAGTAGGGTCTTGCGCAGGTGGTCGTGGGCGGCCTCGTCGCAGGCTGCGATGAGCGTCTGCGGGTGCACGTAGTTGACCCAGGAGCCCGCGACCTGGCCGTGGATGAGGCGTGAATCGATTCGGAGGAACGCCACGTTCATGGTGACCTCGGGGTCGCGAGGGAAGTTCGGATCGATCTCCGTTGCCTCCGGCTTCGCCGCGGGCGCCTCGGCGGCGGGTGCGGGGGCCGCCTTGGGCTTCGGCGCTTGGCCCTGCTTGAACGAACGTACGCTCGCGCTGCCAGCCTTCAGCGCTCGTTTTACTAGCTTGTCGACGCTGACGTTGGGGCGCTTCGATGCTTCGAAAACGTCGATGAGCATGGGGATGTTGACCCCCGAGACCACGTCGGCGTTGTCGCGCTCCGCGACGAATCGGGCGCCGGCGTTGTAAGGGCTTCCGCCAAAAAGATCCACGAGGATGAGCACTTCCTCGGCGTCGCCGACGGCCTTGTCGTAGGCCGCGAGCAGGTCGTCGGGGCCTTGGCCGGGGACGAACGTCACGGTGTGCACATTTTCCACCTCGCCGTGGATCATGATGGCGGAGTCGAGCAGCGCAGGGGCGGATGTGCCGTGCGCCGCGATAACTATCGAGACCATCTGTTCCTCCGAACTTGCGGTGAACTAACTTTCTTGGGTACCGCCTAAGGCATCCAAGCCGCGAAATTCGGAATATGTTTCGCAAACGATTGCTCGCCTCGGGCGTGAACCTGATGTTATGGGCGTGGATGGGCTCCCACAAGGGCGTGTGACTCAGGAGATTCACAGCGAAGTGGCAGGGCCCGCCCAGAATGAAACTGGCAGAAACTGCCGATACGCTGTGGGATTGCGAAAATTGCCAATCTTTCCCAACTGGCCAAATGCCCGCAAACGAGGGTGTTTTGCTATTTTTCAAAACCACATTTGTGGGTTTTTTATTCGGGCGCTCCCACCTTTATTGGGGATAAAATCCGCATGAGAGTTGGACCGATTCCAAAGCAATATATGACCGATCTAACTCGAATTTCTTCCAAAAATGGGAACTTGGCGGGCGCTCCCACCCGGAATTGCGCATAATTTGCGAAGGGCCAGGCGGAAGCGCGATTCGCTCATTGCCGAGAAAAGCGATTGACGGCACGTAAAACCGTGACCTAGACTACATTTTCATATACGAATCACCATTCGTAAACGCACCGCATGTCTACTTCCCGAGGAGGCCTTCATGTCCGACGTCTACATCGCTTCCGCCGCGCGCTTGCCCATCGGGCGCTTCGGCGGCTCCCTAGCCAAGCTTGCCCCGCGAAAACTCGGCGCGCTCGCCGCCACCGAGGCCATCGCCCGGGCCGGAGTGGAGGCCGACGCGATCGGCGCGGCCGTGGTGGCCAACGTCATCTCGGCCACCCCGGAGGACATGTACATCTCCCGCACGGTCGCCCTCGACGCTGGGCTTCCGCACTCCTCCACGGCGCTGACCGTCAACCGCCTGTGCGGCTCCGGCCTCCAGGCGCTGGTCTCTGCTTCGCAGATCCTGCGCGACGGCGACGCCGACCTAGCGCTCGTCGGCGGCGTGGAGAACATGTCGCAGGCGCCGTACTCGCCGCAGCACGCCCGATTCGGCCAGCGCATGGGCGACGGCGTCATGTACGACTGGCTCACCGGTGCGCTGAACTGCCCCATCCACAAGGTGCACATGGGCATCACCGCCGAGACCGTGGCCGAGCGCTACGGCATCTCCCGCGAGCGCCAAGACGAGTTCTCGGTGCTCAGCCAGCAGCGCGCGACCGAGGCCATCGAGCAGGGTCGCTTCGACGAGCAGATCGTTCCGGTGACCATCAAGGCCCGGGGCAAGGAGATCGTCTTCGACCGCGACGAGCACCCGCGCGCCACCACCATGGAGGAGCTGGCGGGCCTGCGGCCGGTCTTCGCCAAGGACGGCACCGTGACCGCGGGCAATGCCTCGGGCATCAACGACAGCGCCGCCGCGATGGTGATCGCCAGCCGGCAGGGCGTCGATAAGCACAACCTGCAACCGCTCGCGCGCGTCGTGAGCTGGGGCGTCGCGGGAGTCGACCCCGCCGTGATGGGCCTGGGGCCGGTCGAGGCGGTGCCGCTCGCGCTGAAGAAGGCCGGGCTCACCCTCGACGACATCGACCTCATCGAGTCCAACGAGGCGTTCGCCGCGCAGGCGCTCGCGGTGCAGGACGCGCTGGGCTTCGACCCGGAGAAGACCAACGTGGACGGCGGCGCCATCGCCCTCGGCCATCCGATTGGCGCCACCGGCGTCATCATCGCTACCAAGCTCGTCTACCGCCTGCGCGCGACCGGCGGCCGCTACGGCCTGGCCACCATGTGCATCGGCGGCGGACAGGGAATCGCAGTTATCGTGGAGGTGCTCTAATCATGTCTCAGACCATCAAGAAGGCCGCCGTCATCGGCGCAGGTTCCATGGGCGCGGGCATCGCCGCCCACATGGCAAACGCGGGCATCGAGGTGCTCCTGCTCGACATGTCCACCGACGGCGCCACCCACGGGGAGCGCAGCGCTCGGGCGCGGGCGGGCGTTGAGACCCAGCTCAAGCGCCGCGGCTTCATGCGCCCGGAGTTCGCCGAGCGCGTGACCGCCGGAAACACCGAGGACGATCTGGCACGCCTTGGCGAGGTCGATTGGGTGGTCGAGGCCATCTTCGAGAACCTCGAGGCCAAGCGCGAGCTCTACGCCCGCTTGGAGGAACACCTCGCGCCCGAGGCGCTGCTCACCTCGAACACCTCCACCATCCCGCTGGCCCAGCTGGTCGAGGGGATGCCCGCCACCCGTCGCGAGCGCTTCGCCATCACGCACTTCTTCAACCCGCCGCGCGTCATGCGGCTGGTCGAGCTGGTCTCCGGCGCCGACACCAGCGAGGACACGCTCGCCACCCTGCGCCGCGCGTGCGAGCGCCAGCTGGGCAAGGTCGCCCTCGACTGCCGTGACACCCCGGGCTTCATCGCCAACCGCGTGGGCAATCTGTGGATGGCCGCGGGCGCGCGCATCGCGCTCGACTCCGGCGTCGTGCCCGAGCTTGCCGACGCCACCTTCGGCCGTCAGTTCGGCATCCCGCGCACCGGCATCTTCGGGCTCTTCGACTACATCGGGCTGCAGCTCGTCCCGCCGATCTGGGCCAGCCTCACCGCGGCGCTGCCCGCCAGCGACGCCTACCACCGCTACCCGATCGTGGACGACCCGCTGTTCAAGGGGCTGCTCGAGCGCGGGCTCACCGGACGCACCGGCCCGTCGGGCATCTACCGCGGCCGCGACGAGGTCATCGGCGAGGGCTTCGAGTACCGGCAGCGCCAGCCCATCGAGGACCCGGCCGCGGCGAAGAAGACCGCCCTCGAGGTCATGGAGACCGCGAGCCCCGGCGGCCGCTTCGCCCGCGAGACGTACCTGGCCACCCTGCGCTACTGCATCGACACGGCCGCCGAGATCTGCGACACCGTCGACGGCATCGACGTGGCAATGGAGCTGGGCTACGCCTGGAAGCAGGGCCCCTTCCGCTTGGCCGATTCCATCGGCCTGGAGTGGCTGCGCGCCGCCTTCGCCGAGCAGCCCGAGGGCGTCCCCGCGCTGCTCGAGGCGGCGATCACGGCGGGCGGCTTCTACCCCGGGCCGGGCAAGGTGCTGCGCGCCGACGGGCAGGTCGCGGACGTCGCTGCCCGCGAGGGCGTGGTCACCGTGGCCGAGCTCGCGGGCCGGCCGGACACGCGGGTGGTCGCGGAGAACGCGGCCGGGCGCGTCCTGCTGCTGGTGGGCGGCGTCGGCATCTTCAACCTGGCAACGCCGATGAACTCGCTCAACGCCGAGGCCTTCGACCTCATCCAGCGCACCGTCGTGGAGGGGCCCTCGTGGGGAGTGAAGGCGCTGGTCATCGCATCCGACGAGGCCCGCGCGTTCAGCGCCGGCGCCAACCTAGGCACCCTCGTCGAGGCGGCGGAGACCGGCGACGACGCCGCCGTCGAGGTGCTCATGCGCCGCGGCTCCACCACGCTGCGCGAGCTGCGCAAGGCGCCGTTTCCCGTGGTCGCGGCGGTGCGCGGCGTGGCGCTCGGCGGCGGCATGGAGCTCCTGCTGGCCTGCGACAAAACGGTCATCCACGCGGAGTCGCGCCTCGGCTTCCCCGAGCGCGTCGTGGGGCTCTACCCTGCGTGGTGCGGCACCGTGCGCACGCTCGAGCGACTCTACCGCCACGGCGCCGAGGACCCGGTGCGCGCCGCGTTCGGCCTCATCGCCGCGGCCGACCAGCGGGCCCCGTTCGACCTGCAGGCCCTAGGTGTCCTCGGGGAGGAGGATCGGATCGTGCTCAGCGTCGACCACGTCATCGGCGACGCGGTCGAGCTCGCTTCGTCGCTTGCCGACGGCTACGCCCCGCCATCCGACGGCGAGGTGCCGGTGTGGACCTCGTCGACCCTGCTCATCGACACCATCGACGTCTCCGAGATGAGCGAGACCGACATGGCGATCCTCACCGCGCTGGCGAGCGTGTACACGATCGAGGGAGCGGAAACCGTAGGCGTCGATACGCTCGCGGAGCGCGAGGTCGACCGCTGCGTGCCGCTGCTGCTTCGCCCGGAAAACCTCGAGCGGGCGCGCCACATGGCAGCGACGCGCAAGGCGTTAAGAAACTAGGTGCAAGTCGGGCTCGGAGCGGCCTAGGAAAGATTCGGCTTCACAGTTACCGTTGGTGCGTAGAATCTCGACGGGTGCTCCGTTTCTTTCACACAGGTGCCGCGAATTTGAATGCCGTCATGAGAGTTCGATCGTCCTCGTCACGCCGATGCGGGCGCAGAATTCTTCATCGTGACTTACGATGATGATCGCCCCTCGGTAGGCATCGAGTGCAGAGGCAAGCCATTCAACTGTCAGCATGTCAAGGTTGTTCGTAGGCTCGTCAAGAAGCAGTAGCGTCGGTGCTGGCTCGCGGAGGATCGCTCGGGCGAGTTCGACGCGGAAGCGCTCGCCGCCGGATAGGGTTCCAATCTTCGCGAAGACTTTGTCATTCTGGAAGCACAGCCGTGCAAGTTGGTCGCGCGTTCGCTGTGGAGTCCCGCCGACCACTGCCATTACGGTGGCTTCGTTTGGCAAATCGATACGCTGCCGAACATATCCTGCGCGTGGTGACGACGCAAAGATGGCATTCATCAGCGTGGTCTTGCCGCATCCGTTGGGCCCGGCGATGCGGACACGCTCTGGACCCGCTACGATCTCGCGCCGCCCAACCGCTTCGAATTCTGCGATACGGGTACCGTTTGCGACAAAGGTCTCGGGCAGTTCGATATAGACCCCCTCTATATCTCTAATCCGAGCGGCTGCAGAATCCGTCACAGCTTGAGCTGCAGCGACTTTCCCCTTGCACTCTTGGCGGCGCTTTGCTGACGAGTGTTCGGAGCGGTTCTTATCGTTTCCCATAGCGATCGGCGGCTTACGCTTTTCTCGAGAGAACTTGGCACCGCGCCGGGCATCGCGCGCGAGACGGGTCTCCATAGATTGCTGCTCTTTCAACTCGCGACGGACAACCGACTTTGCGTCGCGAAGCGCGCGTGCGGCTGAATCTTGTTCACTGCGGACAGCAGCCTCGTAGTAATCTAGGTTCCCCTCGAAAAAACGGAGTTTTCCCTGGTAGAGCTCGGCAGTCTCTTCAACCCGCCGCAGCACGGCGCGGTCGTGGCTGACTACGATGACTTGGTTCTTCGTGTTCTCAAGGAAATGATAAAAACTTTCCTTGGCATCGCCGTCGAGGTTGTTGGTAGGCTCATCGAGCACGATGACCTCAGGGTTTTCGGCTAACACGGCGGCAAGTGCTACACGGACCGCCTCCCCTCCAGAGAGCGAGTCGAGGCGCCGCGACAAAGCAGATTCGTCAGCAGCCAATGAGGAAAGCCCCGCCTCGTGCAAGTGTTTGCGAAGGCGTTCGGCCTCATCCCAGCGGTTGCCTACCATATCGAAGTGCTCTGGACGGGGGTCGCCTGCCTCGATTGATTCAATGGCATGCAGGATCGCAGTCGCACCGAAGACATCAGCGATGCTTCGTTCTGCGGCGATGCCGAGATCTTGGGGAAGATAACCGACGCGGTCCGGTCGGATTACAGTTCCAGAACTAGGCTCAAGTTCGCCGATGAGGATCTTGATGAGAGTGGATTTGCCAGAGCCGTTCTCGCCGGTAATACCGGTGACGCGGGCGTTGAAGACCCCGCTAACGTCGCGAAGGCAGTGTGTGGCGTCTGGCCAAGAAAACGAAAGGTGAGAAAAAGAAATGGGCAAGAAAAAGCATCCCTTCAGCAGACGATATGGGCTGAAGGTACTTCCTCCAGCAGGCGCTAGAAACAGGCTGCAATCTTCATGGGGACCATTATCTTTCTTTCGGTGGTTTGGGCGGTTAGCTTAACACTCCGCGATCTTGAAAGCAACGATTGCTTACTCGACTTGGGACGCAGCGGGGTGACCAATTAGTTCTCCATTTCGTTGATCTGCGGGTTTGTGTTTTTGCTGCGGCCGATTTCTGCGCTAAATGGGACAGGATCAAGGTAACTGTTGGCGCGATCTCTCATGGTTCCATTTCCCCACTGTGAGAAGTATTTCCGTGAAAACCGCAGTGCAATCCCTAGTCAGCGAGTGGGGAACAGTTATTCCGGCGTTTTCCAGATAAGGATCAAACACTACTATTCGCGGCTACGACTGGCGTACCTTTCGGTTCGCCTCGGGCAATGACTTCAGCTGCCGCCCGCCCTCGAAGTTATTGGGATCAAGCCATGCACTGAACGCGCGCTTGAGCGCTGGCCACTCGCCGTCGATGATGGAAAACCACGCGGTGTCGCGGTTGCGGCCCTTGTACACCACCGCCTGGCGGAAGGTGCCCTCGTAGGCAAAGCCCAGGCGCTCGGCCGCGCGACGGGAGGGGGCGTTGAGCGAGTCGCACTTCCATTCGTAGCGGCGGTAGCCTAGCTGGTCGAAGACGTATTCCATGACGAGAAACTGCGCCTCGGTCGCGGCGATCGTGCGCTGGAGGGCGGGGGAATACATGACCCAGCCCATCTCGACCACGCCGTTGTGGGGGCTGTGCCGCATGAGGGCGAAGGTGCCCACGGCCAGCCCGCTGTGCTTGTCGACGATGGCGAAATGCAGCGGATCTTGGGACTCCGTGAGCCCCGTGAGCAGCTCGCGGAGCTCCTCCTCGGAGGCAAACGGTCCGACGGGGAGATAGGTCCACAGCGGGCCCTGGAGCTCGGAACCGAAGGCGCTGACAAGCTGGCCGATGTGCCCGGCCACGAGCGGCTCGACGCGGCAGTGGGTGCCCTCCAAGGTCACACGCTTGGGGCGCTTGCGGGGACAGTAGTGGGGAAGTTCTTCGCCGATGGGCTGGGAAAACTCGTTCGTGCGCGGGGTCATGCTTGGAACGTACCACCGCCGCGCGACAAGCGCTGAGGGGCGCTTCCGTGGCGGAAGCGCCCCTCGCGTGATTTCAGTCTTCGTTGGCTGCGACGTGTTTAGCGGAATGCGCCCACGCCGGTGATCTTCTTGCCGATGATCAGCGACTGCATGGTGTCGGTGCCCTCGTAGGTGTGGCAGGCCTCGATGTCGGCCATGTGGCGGATGACGTGGTTCTCCAGCAGGAT
Organism: Corynebacterium vitaeruminis DSM 20294; assembly: GCF_000550805.1. Classification (NCBI taxonomy): domain Bacteria; kingdom Bacillati; phylum Actinomycetota; class Actinomycetes; order Mycobacteriales; family Corynebacteriaceae; genus Corynebacterium; species Corynebacterium vitaeruminis. Next base: position 238,193 of record NZ_CP004353.1, read on the forward strand.
GCCGGAGCCGCCGAGCATGTCGCGGGCGTCCGCTGCGACGCGGCGGGCGGCGCGGGTGGAGCGCACCTTGGCCATGGCGGCTTGCTCGGGGCGCATGGTGCCCTGAGCGTCGCGCTCGGTGATGTGGCGCAGGAGCAGGGAGATCTCGGTGATCTCGCCCAGCATGTCGGCCAGGCGCTGCTGGATCATCTGGTTGGCGGCCAGCGGGCGGCCGAACTGGATGCGGGTAAGGGCGTGCTCGCGGGCGGCCTCGTAGCAGGCGATCGCGTGGCCGAGCGCCATCCAGGCCACTGCGGTGCGGGTAGAGGTAAGCACGCGGGCGGTGTCGCGGAAGGTCTTGGCGCCGGGCATCTGGGCGTCGAGCGGGACGCGGACGTTGTCGAAGGTGATGAGCGCCTGGTGGATGGCGCGCAGCGAGACCTTGCCGGTGATGGTCTCGGCGTTGTAGCCCGGTGTGTCCTGCGGGACGATGAAGCCGGAGACCTCGCCGTCCTCGGTGCGGGCCCAGACGATGGTGATGTCGCCGCAGGCACCGTTGCCGATCCAGCGCTTCGCGCCGTTGATGACCCACTCGTCGCCGTCGCGGTGGGCGGTGGTCTCCAGCGCCACGGAGTCGGAGCCGTGGTCGGGCTCGGTGAGCGCAAAGGCGCCGAGCACCTCGCAGCGGGCCATGGGGCCGAGCCACTTCTTCTTCTGTTCCTCGGAGCCGCAGTAGGCGATCGAGCGCATGGCCAGGCCCGCCTGGACGGCGATGACGGTGGACATGGAGCCGTCGATGCGGGAGATCTCCATGTTCACCAGGCCGGCGGCCAGCGGGGAGAGGTGCTGGTGGCCCTCGATGTCCAGCCCGTCCGTCATGAGGTCGAGCTCGCCGAGCCGCTTGACCAGGTCCATCGGGTACTCGGCCTTCTCCCAGGCGTCGTTGATGACGGGGAGGCAGTCGTCCGCGAAGGAGGCGGCGCGCTGCCAGGCCTCGAGGTCGGGGCCGGTGACGTCATCGAAAACGTTGTAGAAATCCGTGGTGGGCTCGATGAGCGAGGACGGGGAAGCGGTGGTGGAGGACATGTGAACGCCTTTCGTCGAGTGGCTGCGAAAACTACGAACGGTGATTCGTATCCAACAGTGTGACCTACGCCCTATAATTCGTCAAGGTGTGGGGGCGATTACGGGTGGGGCCCGCGGCGCAGGTTTCGGCCCGCACCGAGGCCCAGAGCCCTTTTGCCAGCGCTCGCCCGCTCCGGCTATTCTCGCCGGTGGAAAGGTTGAATGAAGAAGGAGTTCCCCCATGGCTAGAGGGTCCCGACGCGCCCAGATCACCGCGGCCGCCGTCAAGCTCTTCGATGAGCGCGGCTACTACGGCGCGGGCATGGGGGACGTGGCCCGCTCCATCGGCATGGGCGCCTCCTCCCTGTACAACCACTACGCCTCCAAGCAGGAGATCCTGGCCGAGATCGCGATCGGGGCCATGGAGGACCTGCTGCGGATCAACGCCCGCGAGCTCGCCGGGGTGAGCGGCCCGCTCGATCGCCTGCGGGTGAGCATGCGCACGCACGTCATGTTCCACGCCGACTTCCGCCAGGCTGTTCGCGTGGTCAATAAGGAGATCGACAGCCTTGAGGAACCCTCGCGCAGCGTGGTTACCCAGCTGCGCAAGGACTACGTCGCCCGCTGGGAGGCGATCGTCAAGGAGGGGGTCGAGCAGGGCCTGTTCGACGTGGAGAACCTCCGCATCGCCTGCTGGGCGCTCATCGACATGGGGATCGGAGTGAGCGCGTGGTTTAGCCCCGAGGGTGCCCTCAGCTCCGAGGAGCTGGGGGACATGTACGCCGAGATGGCTCTGCGCCAGCTCGGTGTGAAGTCTGCGAACTGATTCCGGTTAATGCCTATTAACTGGGCAAACAGGTTTTCCCTATCCCGACGGGCTGGGAAACCTATAAAAGGCGGGCAATATTTTTGTTTTGACACCCTTGACATCCCTTCGAATCACAGTAGCCTGTGACTCAGTACACACGAACCGCTATTCGTATTCTCGTTCACTTTTTGGAGGGGTCAATGGTCAATAAAATCGTCGCGGATGCGTCCGAAGCGCTCGCCGGGCTCGAGTCGGGCATGAGCCTAGCTGTCGGAGGGTTCGGAATCTGCGGAAACCCGACCGTGCTCATCGACGCCATCGTCGATCGCGGCACGGATCGGCTCGACATCTACTCCAACAACCCAGGCACCCAGCTGGGCGATAAACACCTAGGGTTGGCCAAGCTGTTCATCAATCAGCGTGCCAAGAAGTTCGGCGGCTCCTACATCGGCTTCAACAAGGAGTTCGAGCGCCAGTTCCTCAACGGCGAGCTTGACGTGGAGCTCATCCCCCAGGGCACCCTCGCGGAGAAGATGCGCGCGGGCGGCGCGGGCATCCCGGCCTTCTTCACTGCCACCGGCGCGGGCACGATGGTCGCCGACGGCGGTCTCCCCGTGCGCTACGACGGACAGGGCAACGCGAGCATCGTCTCCGCGCCGAAGGAGACCCGCGTCATGACCCACCGCGGCAAGGAGCAGACCTATGTCCTGGAGGAGGCGATCACCTGCGACTTCGCGCTCGTGCGCGCCGCGAAGGCGGACAAGGAGGGCAACCTCGTCTTCAACCTCACCGCCGCGAACTTCAACGCCAACGCGGCCATGTGCGGCGCCGTCACCGTCGTCGAGGCCGAGGAGATCGTGGAGGTCGGAGAGCTCACCCCGGACGAGATACACCTCCCGGGCATCTTCGTCGACTGCATCCTGCCGCTGACTCCGGAGCAGGCGAAGGACAAGAGCATCGAGCGCATCATCATCCGCGACGAGGAGTCCGGCGTGGTCGAGGCGCTGCGCCCGGAGGGCCGCGAGGGCTGGACCCGCGAGGAGATGGCGGCCCGCGCCGCGCTCGAGCTGAGCGACGGCGAGTACGTCAACCTGGGCATCGGCATGCCGACCATGGTGCCGGACTACCTCCCCGAGGGCGTCAACGTCATCCTCCAGAGCGAGAACGGCCTGCTCAAGACCGGCCCGAGCCCGCTCGCCCACGAGGTGCACCCGGACGTCATCAACGCCGGCAAGGCCACCGTCACCATCCTGCCGGGAGGCTCGACCTTCGACTCGGCGATGAGCTTCGCCATGATCCGCGGCGGCTACGTGGACACGGCCATCCTCGGCGCGCTGCAGGTCTCTGCGACCGGCGACATCGCCAACTGGGGCATCCCGGGTAAGAAGTTCACCGGCATGGGCGGTGCGATGGACCTGGTCAAGGGGGCGAACCGCGTGGTCGTCATGCTCGACCACACCGCCGTCGACGGCACCCCGAAGATCCTCAACGAGTGCAGCTACCCGCTCACTGCGATCGGCGCGGTCGACCGCATCATCACCAACCTCGCGGTCTTCGACGTCACCGAGGAGGGGCTCAAGCTCATCGAGCTCGCCCCCGGCGTCACCCTCGAGGAGGTCGAGGCGGCCACCGCGGCGGACTTCATCGTATGCGAGAAGCTGGAGGCCGCGGCCTAAGAGGCCAGAAGGGTCTAGGACACGGCCGCGGCGACTCCTTCGAGCACCCCGCGCCACAGGGAAAGGCGCGCGGGATCGGCGGGTGGCAGGGGCTGCCTGCCGATGTCCGTCACCGGCGTGATGCCGTGCAGGGCGTTGAGCGTCCACACCTCGTGCCCCCGCAGGTCCTCTAGGTGCAGCTTTCGCTTGTCGACGGCGACGCCGCGCCCGCGCGCGGCGTCGAGGAGCACCGACTCCGTGACCGAATCCAGGCGGGAAGCATCAACGCTGACCAGGGTGTCGCCGTCCCACATCACGAGCGCCGCGGTCGCGGCCTCGGTGACGCAGCCATCTTCGCCGACCAAGAGGACGTCGTCGCAGCCCGGCTGCTTCAGCGTCGACAGCAGCTGGAGGTTCGGCCCCTTGACCCTTGGGTAGGCAAGCGTCGCGCGGGTAACCCCTAGCCGCGTCGAGCTCCGCCGCGCCGGCGCGGGCCGCAGCCTGAGCGCGAAGCTCTCCGGGGAGGCCTCGAGCCGGGGGAACCACGCGCCGGTGCGCGGCAGCGCCGCGGGCACGGCGGTAAGAAAGTCGTCCGGATCGCCCAGCCCCATCGCCAGGCACCCGGCCCGGAACCGGGCTTCGTGGCGGTCGAGAGCGCGCACGTAGCCGTCGACAAGCAAGAACGAGTCGATGACCAGCGGGTCGGGGACTGCGGCCTGGGGAACGAGCGCGCCGCCGGTGAAGCGAAACGCCTGCGCGCCGGGGAAGGGCTGGCCGGACAGCCGCAGGAAGGGAGCGGACTTGGCGATGATCTCCAGCCACTCCGCGGCGGGGTCCGAGAGCGCGACGATGGCGCCGCCGATGCCGTAGGAGACGCGGCCGCCGGAGACGACCAGAGTGCGGATGGTCATGGCGAGGTCGAGGTCGCCGTCGCAGCCGACAAACCCGATGCAGCCGGAGTAGACCCCGCGCGCGGTGCCCTCGAGGGAGCTGATGATGCCCATCGTGCGCAGCTTCGGCGCGCCCGTCATGGAACCGCCGGGGAAGGTCGCTTTGAGTAGATCGGTACAGGTCACGCCGTCGGCGAGGCGGGCGCGGACGGTGGAGACCAGCTGGTGGACGGTGGTGAAGCTGCGGACCTCGAAGAGCGGGTCCACCTCGATGGTGCCGGGGACGCCCACGCGGGTGAGATCGTTGCGCACGAGGTCGACGATCATGAGGTTCTCGGCCCGGTCCTTCAGGTTCGTGGCCAGGTCGCGGCGCAGCTCCTCGTCGGCGGCGGCGTCGTGCCCGCGGGGGCGGGTGCCCTTGATCGGCTCGGAGGTTACGACCCCCGATTCGACCTTGAGGAAGCGCTCCGGGGAGACGCTTATCACCGACGCCTCCGGAAGCACGAGCAGCGAGCGCATCGGCGCCGGGATGCTGGAACGTAAAGCCGCGTAGGTGGCGACCGGATCCACACCAAGGTCCTCGGCGCCCAGCGCGGTGGTCAGACATACCTCGTAGGTCTCGCCCTCGCGGATGAGCTCCTGCGCGCGGGCGATCTTCCCCGCGTAGCTGGTGGCCGTGTCCCGGCAGGAAAGCGCGCCGATCGTCGCTGGGTCGAAGGTGTGCTCGCGTGGTGTGGCGTGCTCCAACGCGTCCCACGCCGCTGCTGCCCATGCCGGTTCGGGCTTGCAGGAGACAAGCTGCACGCGCCCGTCGCGCAGCGCCACCACGCGCGGGGCGAAAAACAGCCGTTGAGCAGGGGTGTCCGGGGCGTGCATCGGCGCGGAGGTAGCATCGGCGAGCGCCTCATAGCCGAGGTAGCCGTAGAACCCCGGGGACGCCAGGCAGTCCGCGGGGCGGCGGTGGGTGGGCGCGGCGTCGAGCTCGGCGAGGTCGCCCACCCATGTGGGATCATTCGGCAGTGCGGCGATGATGGCTGTGCCCTCGAACTCGAGCAGCGCGCCCTTTCTTCCCAGCGCCTCGAAGGCGGTGACGGGGTCGATTCCGAGGGCGCGCTCCTCGCAAACTAGGGCTGGTAGCTGCGGCTTCGCGGGGCGGGGTTCCAAGGCGTAGCCGTCGGAAAGCGAACTGCACGCGAGCGCGAGGAAGTTCTCCATGAGTCGCAGACCGTGCTCGCTGCAGACGGACTCGGGGTGGTACTGCACGCCCCACCACGGGCGATCGACCGCGCGCGCCGCCATGATGAGGCCGTCGTCGGTGCGCGCGAGCAGGCGCATGTTTGCAGGCAGCTTGTCGACGACCAGGGAGTGGTACCGCACCACCTCGTGCCGGGCGGGGATCCCGCAAAAGAGCGGATCGTCCTCGCAGGTGACGGCGTCGACGAGGCCGTGGACCGGCTCCGGCGCGTGCACGATGTCCGCCCCGAGGCGGTGCGCCATCGCCTGAAACCCCAGGCAGACGCCCAGGACCGGCACGGTCGCCTTGTCGAGGACGCTCGCGCAGAAGCCGATGTCGGCGGGGCGCGCCGGGGTGCCGGGTCCCGGCGACAACACGATGGCGTCGAATCCGCCGAGGGGAACCGGCCGGGTGTTCGGGGTGACGGTGACGTCCGCGCCGAGGCGGGCGAGGTAGTCGACGAGGTTGAAGGTGAAGGAGTCGAAGTTGTCGACGACTAGGACCCGCATGCCCCGGAGGCGGCCCCCTTCTAAGCCATAGGCGGTGGGGGAGCAGCCGGGGCCGCTGGCGGTGGGGGCGCAGGCGGTGAGAGCGCAGGCGGTGGGGACACCGCGCAACTAGAACACCTCGATGCGGGCGCCGAGGTTCTCCGCCTGGATGAGCTGGCCGGTCCAGTTCGGCGCGCCGGGGTGCACGCGGAAGACCGGGCGGTTGCTCAGCTTGGTCGGGCTGACCGACGGGGTGTCGCGCACGCCGGCGCGGACCTCGTAGCGCACGCGCGAGCGGTAGCCGGAGTCGGCAAGCTCCTGGATGTTGGGGCTCTTCTCGTCGAGGTGGGCGCGGGCGTCCTGGAGGAGGACGAGGGTCTCGTCGAGCGCCTTGAGCAGGGCGGCGGAGTTGGTCTCGCACATGGCGCGCACGAGCGAGGGGGCGGTGCCGGCCACGCGGGTGCCGTCGCGGAAGCTGCTGGCGGCGAGCGAGAGCGCCAGCGCGCCGCCGTTGTCGCCGACGATGGACAGCGCCTCGGCCAGGATGTGCGGCAGGTGGGACACGCGCGCGACGGCTGCGTCGTGCTGCTTCACGCGCGAGGGGATCGCCTCCGCGCCGACGGCGAGCGCCATGCTCACCACGTCGAGCCACAGGGCGACCCACTCCTCGCTGGGGGTGTCCTCGACGGCGTGATCGAAGGTGATCACCCACGCCGCGCCCTGGAACAGGCCGTCCTTGGACGCGCCCCAGCCGGAGTCTGCCGTGCCCGCCATGGGGTGGCCGCCCACGTACTTGTCCTCCAGCCCGCGCTCGCGGACCAGCTCGTAGACGCGCGTCTTGACGCTCACGACGTCGGTGAAGCCGCAGCTGGGGGCGTGCTCGGCGATGGAGTCGAGCAGCGAGGCGATGGCGGGCATGGGGGTGGCGAGGACGATGAGCGCGCCGTCCTTCTCCGCGCGCTGGAGCGTTTCCACCAGGTCGTAGCTGGCGTCGAAGCCCTCCTTGCCGGCCTCCTTGGCACCCGACGGGGAGCGGTTGAAGCCGTAGGCGGCAACGCCCTCCTCGCGCAGCGCGCGCAGCAAAGAACCGCCGATGAGGCCGAGACCAAGGATGCAGACAGGACGGGAAACTTGAAGATTGCTCACCTGACAAGTGTGTCACACACATACTACGGTTAGCAGTATGAAGCACGATTTTGCAGTGACCGTCGCGCGCGAGGGCGCTTCCTGGCAGGTCCGCGCCTTCAAGGACGACTACCGCTCCCTCGACACCGCGATCACCGCTGTCCGCAACCTGCGCGCGGAGGAGGCCGCCTTTGCGCTGCTCAGCGTCGAAGACGACTACTTCGTCATCGTCCGTCCCACGCCGCAGGGCGTGCGCTTTTTGCTTTCCGACGCTACCGCCGCGGTCGAGGACGACTTCGCCGCCGACATCCTCGACGAGCTCGACGTGGAGATCCCGGAGATCGACCCGGACGAGCTGGAGAGCACCGAGCCCTGGGCGGAGGGGGACTTCGACATCCTCGCCGACCTCGGGCTGTCCGAGGAGGTCATGAGCGTCATCTGCGACGAGACCGACTGGTGGGCCAGCGAGCAGCTCCAGCGCATCGCCGAGGAGCTCGGCTTCGAGGACGAGCTCGCCGACGCCGCGGGGCTGGAGTAGTGCCAGGGGCGCTGCCCAAGCCGCGCCATCGGGTGGCCGCCGAGGAACGCATGCGCGAGGCCATCGCCCTAGCGCGCACCACGCCTGATGGCGACGTCCCCGTCGGCGCCATCATCTACGGGCCCGACGGCGCGGTCCTCGGCCGCGGGGTCAACCGCCGCGAGGCCGACCGGGACCCGCTCGCCCACGCAGAGGTGCTCGCCATCCGTGAGGCGCTGTCCCACGACCTATACGGCTGGCGGCTGACGGACTGCACCCTCGTGGTCACCCTCGAGCCGTGCACGATGTGCGCGGGGGCGCTGGTCGGGGCGCGCATCGGGCGCATCGTCTTCGGGGCCTACGAACCCAAGACCGGCGCGGTCGGCTCCGTCTTCGACGTCGTCCGCGACCCCCACGTGCTCCACCGCATCGAGGTCCAAGGCGGGGTGCTGGAGGAGGAGTGCCAGGAGCTGCTGCGCGGGTTCTTCGAGGGGCTGCGATAGCGGCGTCACCGGGCGCGGCGCTGGTGATTTGGTTCTCGGGCCCCTCGTTCGATACTCTGGTTCGCGGTGGCGTGTCCGAGCGGCCGAAGGTGCTCGCCTCGAAAGCGAGTGTTGGGTAATCCCCAACCGCGGGTTCAAATCCCGCCGCCACCGCCAGCGAAAACCGGTGGCTACCTCTCCTATTCAGGGGCGGGTGGCCACCGGTTTTATGTGTTTTTCCTTCTTTCTTGCTTCTTCCAGCCTTCGCACAGGCTTTGGGCAGGCTTCGGGATTTCTGTGGCGGGCAGGTAGGCTAAAGGTTCGAGAAATGCCGCCGAAGTCTGTAAAAGGAGCACTGCTTCCGCCATGGCCAAACTGTTGTACCGCATTGGTAAGTGGTCCTTTAGGGCGAAATGGGTAGTCATCACGGCGTGGGCCATCATCCTCGTGGCCATCGGCGCGTGCGCGCTCGCCTTCCAGCAGGGGTACAGCGACGTGTTCAGCCTCAAGGACACCCCGTCCCAGAAGGCGACCGACCTCTACATGCAGAACTTCCCTGAAGAGAAGAACCCGCTGCAGGGCACGGGCGTCAACATCGTGTTCAAGGCGCCGGAGGGGGAGACCCTCGACAGCGAGAAGAACACCGAGGCCATCCAGGCGGTCATCGACTCGCTCAACGAGAACCTGGACGCCATCACCAACACCACCCGCTACGGCAACCCGATCACGCTCAACCCGCAGCTCGAGGAGATGGTCAAGGAGCAGTCGGTAGCGGGTGGACTGCCCGAGGACATGGCCGAGAGCGACGCCAAGAACTTAAGCCTCGTCTCCGACGACAGGACGATCGCGTACACCACCTTCGACATGGACGTCCCGCTTGCCGCGGACGTCACCGACGAGCAGCGCGCGGCGATCAACAACGCGATGGACGCCGGCCGCGAGAAGGGCATCGAGGTGGAGGCCGGCGGCGCGGGCTTCGGCGACCCGATCGTCATCGAGGAAGGCTCCGAGATCGTCGGCGTGGCCATCGCGGCGATCATCCTCATCTTCACCTTCGGCTCCCTGTACGCGGCCGGCATGCCGCTCATCGCCGCGATCGTTGGCGTGGGCATCGGCTCGCTGGGCACCACGCTGGCCACGGCGTGGGTCACCCTCAACAACGTCACCCCCGCGTTGGCCGTCATGATCGGCCTCGCCGTGGGCATCGACTACTCGCTGTTCATCATCTTCAGATACCGGCGCGAGCTCACCAGAATGGACAAGGAGGAGGCCGTCGGCATGGCGGTGGGCACCGCCGGATCCGCGGTGGTCTTCGCCGGCCTCACCGTCATCATCGCGCTGGTGGCGCTGGCGGTCGCGAACATCACCTTCCTCACCTACATGGGCCTGTCCGCGGCGTTCACCGTGCTCATGTCCGTGCTCGTCGCGCTGACCCTGCTGCCCGCCATCCTGGGCGTGGCCGGCGACCGGGCGTTCAAGGGAAAGATCCCGTTCCTCGAGCGCCGCCAGGCGCACCGCCCGGGGCGGAGCACCATGGGCGAGAAGTGGGTCAAGTTCGTCCACAAGGCCCCCGGCCTCGTCATCGCGATCGTCGTCTTCGCCCTCGGCGCGCTCACGATCCCGGCCTCGCAGCTGCACCTCTCGCTGCCGAGCGATACCCAGTCCGACTACACCACCACCCAGCGTAAGCAGGCCGACATCATGGCCGAGGGCTTCGGCGAGGGCATCAACTCACCGTTCCTCGTGGTGGTCGACGCCCACGACGTCAACCCGGACGCGCCCGCGCTGTCCGCGCTGGTAGCGGCGCAGAAGACCACGGCCGAGGCCAATGGCACCGAGTTTGATCAGAAGAAGGCGGCGGCCCAGGCCTCCTTCCTCTACGTGCTGCAGAAATACTCGACCAACGTCGACGTCAAGCACATCCAGATGATTGGGCAGTCCGACGACGGCTACGCGGTCCAGATGCTGCTCACCCCGGAATCCTCGCCGGAGAACGAGGCGACCAACGACCTCATCACCTCGCTGCGCATCCAGCAGACCGAGGTCGACGACGCCACCGGCATCTCCTCCGGCATCACCGGCCTCGTCCCGATCCAGCAGGACATCACCAACCGCCTCTCCGGCGTGATGGGCGTCTACCTCGCCATCGTGGTGGGACTCGCGATCATCCTGCTCATGATCATCTTCCGCTCGGTGATGATCCCGCTGGTCGCGGGCGTGGGCTTCCTGCTGTCCGTGGGCGCGGCCTTCGGCGTGACGGTGCTGTTCTGGCAGGAGGGCCTGTGGGGCTTGGTGCCCACTCCGGGGCCGATCATCGCCTTCATGCCGATCTTCTTGATCGGCGTGTGCTTCGGGCTGGCCATGGACTACCAGGTGTTCTTGGTCTCCGCGATGCGCGAGCGGTTTACCCACTCGGGCGGCAAGGCCACCGAGGGGTCCAAGTACAACGCCGTCGAGGAGTCCGTCATCGCGGGCTTCACCAACGGCGCCCGCGTGGTCACGGCCGCGGCCCTCATCATGATCTCGGTGTTCATCGCCTTCATCAGCCAGCCGCTGCCGTTCATCCGCATCTTCGGCTTCGCCCTCGGCGCGGGCGTGCTCTTCGACGCCTTCTTCATCCGCATGGCCTTCGTCCCCGCAGCGATGTTCATCCTCGGCCGCTCGACGTGGTGGATGCCGCGCTGGCTGGACAAGATCCTGCCGAGCCTCGACATCGAGGGCAAGGCCCTCGAGGAGGCATGGGAGGCGGAGCACCGTGACGCGCTGCCGTCGCCGGTCGACGCCCGATAGGCCTCACCTGGACTACCGGTAGCCCAACGCGCCCGCACGGGACCGCTCCTTCGCCGAGCATCCGCGCGGGCGGTTTCCGTGCGGACTGTAGGATGGTCAACCATGGATACAACCTTCACCCTTGGCACCCAGCTGCACGACGGCCCGGGTCAGCACGGCCGCACGGGCACCATCCACACCCCGCACGGCGACATCCAGACCCCGGCGTTCATCCCGGTGGGAACCAAGGCCACGGTGAAGACGCTCACCCCGGAGCAGGTCAAGGACACCGGCGCCCAGGCGGTGCTGTCCAACGCCTACCACCTCTACCTGCAGCCGGGTCCGGACATCGTCGATGAGGCTGGCGGCGTCGCCGCCTTCGAGCACTGGGACGGCCCCACCTACACCGACTCCGGCGGATTCCAGGTTATGAGCCTCGGCGTGGGGTTCAAGAAGGTGCTGGCCATGGACACGAAGGGGCTCCAGGACAGCGACATCCGCGCGCAGAAGAAGGACCGCTTCGCGCAGGTCGACGAGGACGGCGTGGACTTCCGCTCGGTCATCGACGGCTCCAAGCACCGCTTCACACCCGAGGTGAGCATGCAGATCCAGCACCAGCTCGGCGCGGACATCATCTTCGCCTTCGACGAGTTGACCACGCTCGTGGACACCCGCCTCTACCAAGAGCAGTCGGTCGCGCGCACCCATCGCTGGGCCAAGCGCTGCCTCGACGAGCACGAGCGCCTCACCAACGAGCGCCCGGGCAAGCCGCTGCAGTCGCTGTGGGGCGTGGTGCAGGGGGCGCAGTACGAGGACCTGCGCCGCCAGGCCATCCGCGGGCTGCTGGACCTGTCCAAGGAGGCCGAGGACGCGGGTCGCCGCGGCTTCGGCGGATTCGGCATCGGCGGCGCCCTAGAGAAGGAGAACCTAGGCACGATCGTGGGCTGGGTCTGCGACGAGATCCCCGCCGACAAGCCCCGCCACCTGCTGGGCATCTCCGAGCCGGACGACCTGTTCACCGCGATCGAGGCGGGCGCGGACACCTTCGACTGCGTGGCGCCGACCCGCCTGGGCCGCCGCGGCGGCGTGTACACCCTCGACGGCCGCATGAACCTCCCGGCCGCGCGCTTCAAGCGCGACTTCACCCCGATCGACGCGGAGGTCGGCGGCTACGTCAACGAGCACTACACCCGCGCGTACATCCACCACCTGTTCAAGGCGAAGGAGTACCTGGGGCAGTCGCTGTGCACGATGCACAACCTCACGTTCATGATCCAGCTCGTCGACAACATCCGCGCCGCCATCAACGACGGCACCTACTGGGAGTTCAAGCAGGAGTTCCTGGGCAGGTACTACGCCTAGCTTGCTTATCGACGCCTACGGCGGGCATCCCTAGGGCCTGCCGGGAGCAAAGGGGATCCCGGCAAGAGTTGCGATTCCGCTAAGGAACAGGTCGACGCCCTCCTGGAACTGCAGGGCGTCGTCGTGGTGCTCGAACTCGTCGACGATGGAGTGAAGAAAGGGGAATTCCTCCTCGTCGAAGGCGCGCCACCGGTCCGCGACGGTGCCCAGATCCTCCTGCTTCGAGGCGTCGTTGTTGGCCACCGGGGCGGCCGAATGCTGCTCGCTCATCTCCGCGCCGAAGCCGGTGACGAAGTTGATGAGCGAGGTCACGGCGTTGAAGCGCTGCCTCGGGGTGAGGTCGAGGGGGAGGAGCTGCTGGCCGAAGAGCTCGAAGAGCTTCATCGAGTTCGGCTGCATCGTCGTGTCCCGCATGAGGTAAGGACCCAGCCAGAAGTGGCGCTGCATGGCTGTGAAGAAGGCCATGGACAGCTCGCGGAGCGCGTCGATGGGGTCGTCGGGTAGATCGAGGGTGGCGATCGCCTCGCCCATGACCTCGTTGGTGGCTAGGTTGATGAGGTCTTCCTTGCTGGCCACGTAGTGATACAGGCTGCCCACGCCCGTGTCGAGGCGGGAGGCGAGCGCACGCAGGGTGAGCGCGGCGACCCCGGATTCGTCGAGAAGCGCCACCGCATTGGATACGACGGTGTCGAGGGAAAGCGTGGGGCGGCGGCCTCGTCGGCGGGTGTTCTCGGTGCTCATGGCCCCATTGTGCCACAAGGCTTGACTATTTCCGAACGCAGTTCTATTCTCGAACGCAGTTCGATAGAACATGGTTCGAAATTAAGGAGATGCCATGACTTCCACCCTCACCGCCGCTCCCGCGGCGAAGGAGACGCTGCGCGGGGCCTGGGTTCCGCTCGCGGCGCTCTGCCTCGCGTTCTTCGTCGAGATGGTTGACAACACGATCATGGTTATCGCGCTGCCGTCCATCACCCGTGACCTGGGCGCTTCCACCGCTCAGCTGCAGTGGGTCACCGGCGCCTATTCGCTGGTCTTCGGCTCTCTGCTGCTGACGGCGGGCTCCATCGCCGATCGCTTCGGCCGCCGCCGCACGCTCGTGTGGGCGCTCGGTGGCTTCGGTGCCGTCTCGGCGCTCGTGTGGTTTGTTCACACGCCGGGCGAGCTCATCGCAATGCGCGCGCTGCTCGGCGTCGCCGCCGCGGGCATGGCGCCCGTGACCATGAGCCTCGTGTTCCGGCTCTTCCAGGACACTGCCGTGCGCATGCGCGCGATCAACCTGATGGTCGTCATCGGCATGAGCTCCATGGCCATCGGCCCGCTGGCAGCGGGCCTCGCGCTGGAGCAGGTCAGCTGGCATTGGCTGCTTTTCGTCAACACCCCTATCGCCGCGCTCGCCGTCCTCGGCGTGATGAGGGGCGTCGGCGCCGACACTGCCGATGAGCTTCACGACGCCCCCATCGACCTCCCCGCGGTCTTCTTCACCATCGCCGCGATCGGCCTGGGCTGCTACACCTTGACCAGCGGCACGGACTTCGGCTGGCTCAGCGTGCGCACCCTGGCCTGCGCGATCGGCGCTGCGGTCGCCATTGCCGCTTTCGTCGTGCGCGAACGCACCGCTTCCCACCCCATGATTGAGCTCTCGTTGCTTTCCCACCGCACGGTCCGCGGCGCCGCTCTCGCCCAGGCTGGCGCCTCCATCGCCCAGATGGCGATGATGCTGCTCATCATGATGCACCTGCAGTTCGCCCTCGGCTGGTCCCCGCTCAAGGCGGGACTGGGCAACCTGCCCTTCCTGTTTACGATGCTCGCGGCCACCCCGCTCGCGGAGAACCTCACCGCCCGCTTCGGTCACCGCATCACCTGCCTCATCTCCGGTGCGCTCATCGCCGTCGGCCTCGGCCTGCTCGGCTGGGGCGTGCCCCACGGCTTCGCCGCCATGATCCCCGGCATCGTCGTCATGACCGCCGGGCTGCGCGTCATCATGACCGTCTGCGCCGTGGCGCTCATCGAGGCAGCGCCCGAGGACCGAACCACGCTCGCCACCGCGCTCAACGACGTGGTCCAGGAGGTCGGCGCCTCCCTCGGCACCGCCATCGAGGGCACCCTCATCGCGGTGCTGGTCACCAAGGTCCTACCCGCCGACGCCTGGCCCGCCGCGCTCCAGCTCAGCTTCTTCCACGGCGAGCGCGTCGTCTACATCGTGGTCGCCGTCATCGTGGCGCTCGTCGTGGGCTACGGTGCGGCTACGCTCACCGACTCCACGGCCACCGAGGAACACTAGCCCCGCCAACGCGCAAGCCCGACTTCACTCACTAGACTTCGCCCCAAAACATACCCCTGACGGGTATCAAAATCGGGTGAAGTCTAGTGACTGAAGTCGGGTCTGCGATCGGGGCTGCTAGGCGTAGTAGTTCTCGCGCTTTTTCACCCACGCGATGACCGTGTAGGTGATCGGCATGACGATGACCTCCACCAGGGTCTTCCAGATGAACCCCACCACGACGTAGTTGACGGTGTCGGAGACCGTCGTGATCCCGATGACCGGGGCCGCGATGAGGCAGAAGATGAGGGTGTCGCCGAACTCGCCGACGATGGTGGAGCCGATGAGCCGCTGCCACAGCGACTTCTCGCCGGTGCGGCGCTTGATGAGCGTCAGCGTCCACGCGTTGAGCATCTGGCCCACGGCGTAGCCGCACAGCGAGGCGAAAACGATGCGCGGCACGAGTCCCAGGATGGCGCTGAACGCGTCCTGGTTCTCGTAGAAGTCGGCGGCGGGCAGCCAGATTGCCACGTAGAAGGCGACCACGGCCATGATCGTGGTGAAAAAGCCCGCCCAGATGGCGCGCCGGGCCGCCTTGAACCCGTAGCACTCGGCGAGGACGTCGCCGATGACGTAGGCGGCGGGGAAGAGGAAGAAGGCGCCGTCGGTGACGAGCGGCCCGATCGTCACGCCCTTCGTCGAGGTGATATTCGAGATCATGAACACCGCCACGAAGAGCGAGAGCAGGATCGGGTACAGGCTGTCTTGGACGCGGATAAAGCGCGGTTGAGTATTTGTCACCCGTAAATCCTACGATGGATGCCATGAGTTCCCCACGCGGCGCCGGCCGCTATGCCCCCAGCCCCTCCGGCGACCTGCACTTCGGCAACCTGCGCACGGCACTGCTCGCGTGGCTGTTCGCGCGCTCGACGGGGCGGGAATTTTACATCCGGGTCGAGGACGTCGACACGCAGCGCTCCTCGCAAGAGTCCGCCGCCCGCCAGCTGGAGGACCTCGCCGCGATCGGGCTCGACTGGGACGGGGAGGTGCTCTACCAGCACGATCGCTTCGCCGCCTACGAAGAGGCGCTTGCCACGCTGCCGGTCTACGAGTGCTACTGCTCCCGCCGCGACATCCAGGAGGCGTCCAGCGCCCCGCACGTCATCCCCGGGCACTACCCCGGAACGTGCCGTGAGCTTTCCGACGCTACGCGCGCGGCCAAACGGGCGGAGCTCTCAGCCCAGGGCCGGGTCCCCGCCCTGCGGCTCAAGGCCGAGGTCACAGAGTGGACCATCCACGACTTCTACGCCGGCGAGGTTGCTGGCGAGGTCGACGACATGATCCTGCGCCGCGGCGGGCAGCAGCCCGACTGGGCCTACAACCTCGCCGTCGTGGTCGACGACGCCTTCCAAGGCGTGGACCAGGTGGTCCGCGGCGATGACCTGTTGAGCTCCGCCGCGCGCCAGGGCTACCTTGCCCACCTGCTGGGGGTTTCCACCCCGGAGTTCGTGCACGTCCCGCTGGTTCTGAACGAGCAGGGTGGGAGGTTGGCCAAGCGGGATGGGGCCGTCACCCTTCGGGAGATGGGCGAGCCTTTGGCCGTCGTCAAGCAGCTTGCAACCTCGCTGGGAATGGAAGCGGGATCGGCGCGGGAGATGCTGGAGCGCTTCGACCCGGCCGCGCTGAGCAGGAAGCCGTGGGTGTGGAAGTGAGCGAGTTTTTCGACGTCATCGACGCGAACCGGCAGCCGACCGGCGAGCGCAAGGAGCGCGGCAGCCTGTTCGAGGAGGGCAAGTTCCGGCAGGTGGTGCACGTGTGCCTCATCGACGAAGGCGGCCGCATGCTGCTGCAACGCCGCGCAAACGACAAGGCGACCTGGCCGGGAAAGTGGGACGTCTCGGTGGGCGGCAGCGTCATCGCGGGCGAGACCAGCGCGCAGGGGGCGGCGCGCGAGGCGAGAGAAGAGCTCGGTATCGACCTGGATCCGGCGGCGCTGCGACCGGCGATGAGCTTTAGCTTCCCCTACGGCTACGACGACTTCTATCTCATCCCGTGGACGGGCGGCCACGACGGCTTCCGCGTGCCGAACGACGAGGTCAGCGAGGTGCGGTGGGCAACCGAGCGGGAGGTGATGGCGCTGCACGCGGCGGGCGAGTTCGTCACCTTCCGTGAGTCCGCGCTGCACATGGCCTTCGACCTGGCGGGCAAGCGATCGATCCTCGACGGCGGGGAGGAGCATCTGGGGACCTACGGGTAGCGCTTCCGCCGAAAACAACGGAAGCGACGCGGTTAGTGGCTTTGACGTGCTCTGTTCACTAATAATGAACGTTCATTTTTGGTGAACATCGTGATATTCTGGCCGCATGACGGCAGAACTCTTCCAAGATTGGAACGAAAGATTGGAACGCGCCAGCGTCCCGATCCGTCTTTACTCAACGGGCCCCTCTCGGCCGCATGAGCTGGTCGAGGGAGTCACCGAGGCTCCTGCTCGGTTGCAAGTGGTGCATGAGGGGCCCCTGAATGATGCCGCGTTCGTTGTTTACGAGGTGGAGTCTTTCGAGCCGATCAGAAAGTTAATGCAGATCTTGGGAAACTACCGTTTGAACACGCCATCAGTGAAGGACACGCGGGCGCCGATCGACGCGAAGCGCGGGATGCTGCTGGCCCCGCAGATTCGGCCGCGGGAGGCAGAAAGACTACGCGAGATGGGAGTTGCCTTCGCAGATTACCGGGGTAACTGCTTCCTCAGCCTGCCGGAGAGTCTCATCGACATCAGGGGTAAGACGGCCCCCGCGCCTTCGGAAGGGAAGGCAGCTTCGGCGAGTCGGCGGAGCAAGCGGCGCGCGGCGGCTCTGTTTACCCCGCGAAGGGCGCAGGTGGCGGCTATGCTGCTTTCCTACCCAATGCTCCTAAGCTCCTCGGTGCGCGAGATCGCATGGGCTGCGAATGTTTCCACTGGTACGGCCGCCGGTGCCCTGAAACTGTTCGCGGAATCCGGCTATCTTTTTTCCATGGGGGACCGTTACTGCTTCCGCTCGGCGACGCTCATGCTCTCCGCGTGGGCGAGGGAGTACCCGTCGGGGCTGGGTAGGCAGCTGAGCAGATTCGACGGAGTAGGCGACCTAGCGCGGATTGCAGAGGGGGATCGGCTCGGGTGGGTGAGCGGAGACCTTGCTGTCTCCGACCTCATCAGCACACTTGAGGGAATCTTCTACGTAGAAGATGAAACAACTGCCAGGCGCCTAGTCCGAGAGGGAAGGGTTCGACTCAACACAGGGGAGAATTCGTCGCGGCGCGTCGCAGGCGGGACGGCCTTGGGAGTGTCCATCAACCAGGCATTCTGGGCGGGTACGGTTCTTAGGCAGCTCGAGGCGCGGGAGGGGTCTCCAAGTTTTAGACAGAGGGGGACTTGGGCGCGGTGGGAAGTCGCACCGCTGGCGGTCATCTACGCCGATCTGATAAACAACGTGGATCCTCGGCTCCACGAAGTCTCAGTGCGGGTCGAAGAGGCCATGGCAGCGAGATGGGAGGCCCATGGATTCGGAAAACCATGACCTGGTTTTCGTGATGCAGCGACTCTGCGAAGTGGTCGATTCCTCTAGGCTCCTATTGGTCGGCGCCCGATGCCGAGACATTCATCAGCAACTCATCATGGGAGAACCGGCCGCCCGAGCCACGAGAGATATTGATCTCGCATTCGGCGTCGAATCATGGGCGGAATTTGAGAGGCTGAAGGAGGCGTTTCCTGCACCGGGACATGGATGGCAATCGATCAGTGTGGAGGGATTGCTTGTAGACATCCTCCCCTTCGGAGAGATCGAGTATCCGCCGGGTGAGGTCTTGTCCGAAGATGGCTTTCGCCTCAACGTGTCCGGTATGAAAGAAGTTTTCGCGGCGGCCCAGCCGATCGGGTTAGACAACGAGACCACCGTCTTACTGCCAACGGTCCCGGGACTCGCCGCCCTAAAATTACACGCCTGGTTAGACAGGAAAGAACGTGGAATATACAAGGACGCCAATGACATTGCCTTGATATTTACGTGGTACGAGGAATCACGAGACCGGCTGTGGGAGAAGTACCCAATGGCAGAGCCGGATGAATACCTTGGCGACGAAAGCGCCATGGCTGCACTCCTTGCAGGCTACGAGGTCGGGAAGTTGCTAGGGGAGAAGGAAACGAAAGCGTTGCTGTCGCGGTTCGCGGACGGTCGCGAGGCGGGCAGGCGGCTATTCGCCGACAAGCTGGGGGCTCTTTCAGGGACCTCGATCCCATTTACGGAGAGGCAGCTGCAGGTTGAGGCGCTGATTCGGGGGATGGAGCGGGCGCTAGAAGAATAGGCGACCCCGCAAAGCCGATAACGGCTTCGCGGGGTCGTCCTTGAGTCGAGCGAAATGCTTCGCCTAGGGGCTATGCTCCGGTCGAGGCAGAGGTGCCTGAGTCACTGGTCCCAGAAGTGCTTCCCTGCTGCCCGGGCATGCCCATTCCGCCGCCCATGCCGCCGGGGCCCATCGTGGACTGCGTCGCCTCACCGGCGGTGACGGAGGTGTCGGTGCCGTTGACGCTCACGGTGTAGGACTCGCCGTTGGTGATCTTCGAGGAGGAGAACTGAACCAGCCCGAAGTCCTTGGTGGCCGTGAACTCGGCGATCGTGTTGCCGGAGGAGTCCTTGACGGTGATGGTGTCGCCCGCGCTGCCGGAGGCGGCGGCGGAGATCCATCCCTGGCCGTCGGTGCTGGTCGGGTCCGCGGCCATGCCGTTGGAGCCGACGCCGATGAGCGTACCGCCGGTGATGGTGTAGTCGCCCGCGTAGTCGATGGTGCCGTTGCCGCCGTTGGTCGGGCCCCAGACGGTGACGGTGCCGCCGCTGATGGACAGGTCGCCGTTGGAGTCGAGGCCGTCGCCGCCCGCGTTGACGGTGAGCGTGCCGCCGGTGATGTTGACCTGCTCGCCGGTGGACTGGTCGCCGCCGCCCATGCCGCCGCCGGGGCCGCCCTGTGGCATCTGCGAGCCGTCGGAAGGCATCTGCATGTCGGTGGGCGGTGTCATGCCGGAGCCGTCGCCGGAGGGCGCCTGCATGTCGGTCGGCGGGGTCATACCCTGCTGATCCTGCTGGCCCTGCTGCCCGGCTGCGCCCGGATCGGTGCTGGTGGTGTCGTCGGTCGCCTCCTCCGAGGAGGCGGCGAGGCCGTCCTCGACGGTGGTGGAGCCGGAGCCGTTGACGCCGTCGTCGGTGGAGGTGACCTCGACCTGGCCATCGGAGATCGTGATGAGGCCGCCCTCCAGGCCCTCGTTGGACTTGGTCACGTTGACGTTGGCGCCGTCGAGGACGAGCGCGACCTCGGCGTGGACGCCGTCGTCGGAGGTGGCCGCGGTGATGTCGCCGCCGGTCAGGCGGGCCGCGCCCTTGGAGTGGATCGCGTCGTCGGCGGAGGAGATATTGATGGTGCCGCCCTCGATGATGACGTAGGTGTCGGCCTTGATGCCCTTGGCGGAGGTCTCCGTCTTGGAGGCGTCCGAGCCGCCGCCGGCGTTGAGGTCCAGGCTGCCGCCGGTGACGATGACGTCGGTGTAGCCGTAAACGGCGTCGCCGGTGGAGGTGACCTTGATAGTGCCGCCGGAGATGTCGACGTAGCCCTTGGTCTCGTCGTCGTCCTTGTCGGACTTGATGCCGTCGCCGCCAGCCTCGACCGTGACGGTGCCGTCCTTGATCACGAGGGCGTCGTTGCCCTGGATGCCGTCGTCGGCGGCCTTGACGTTGATGGTGCCGGACTCGATGACGAGGTCGTCAGAGGAGGTGATGCCGTCGGCGTCGGAGGTGACGTTGAGCGTGCCGGACCCCATGAGCGTGAGGTCGGAGGAGGCGGTGATCGCGCCGGTGGAGTTGGTGCCGGTCGTGGAGATGGCAACGTCGTCGGCGGCGGTGACGGTGATCGTTCCGCTGATGGTGGCGTTGTCGAGGATGAGCGCGACCTGGGCGCCGTCGGCGTTGATCGTCACGGAATCGTAGTCGCCGCTGAGCTTGTACACGCCGCCCGAGGTGATCTCCACGTTCTTGTCGGTCACGGTGGTGGCGTCCGACTCGTTCCACTCGGTGTAGGCCGAGGCGTCGGAGTTGTCGGCGAGCGCCTGCTCGGCGGTCGGCGGGTTGGTCGTGTCGTAGCTGCCGGAGGTCGACGCCGACTGGCTCACCGAGGTTGAAGTCGAGGAGATGGAATCGGTGCCAGTGGAGCAGGCGCCGAGAGCCAAGGTGGTGGCGAGGAGCGCTGCGGAGAGGGTCTTTTTCAGGTTCATGGGAGTTAGGGAGGTCCTTGGGTTTGTGTTTTTTGCTTATCGACGCCCACCGCTTCGCGGTGGGGTACTACGTGGGAAAGGTTTAGTCGTGGAAGTACTCGTTGAGGACGCGGTTCCAGCGATTGTGGGGGAGCGAAGGATCAAGGGCAGCCATGCCGGTGCCGAACTTGGAGATCTTCGCCGGCCGGTGGCCGGAGGCCCACAGGAGCCGGTCGATCTGGCTCGCCTGCGCGCCGGACTTGGTCTCAACGATGACCATGTCGGGCCGCTCGATGTAGCCCTGGCGGCTGGCCCAGTCGAGCTCGGTGTCCACGGTGGCGCGGCCGGAACCATCGGCCATGAGCAAAGTGGTGCGGTTGTAAGTGCCCCACATGGAGGCCTCGAGCCGCTCGCTGATGCCCGCCGGCTGCCCGGCCTTGACCAGCTTGTGCTCCAGCCAGTCGCGGATGCTGTTGTCGAGTTCACCCTTGTTGGCCAGCTCCGGGGAGTAGGGGATGCGCTCCTTCACGGTCACCCCGCGCGGCCCCTTGGCCTT
The DNA here is from genome assembly GCF_000550805.1 of Corynebacterium vitaeruminis DSM 20294. Classification (NCBI taxonomy): domain Bacteria; kingdom Bacillati; phylum Actinomycetota; class Actinomycetes; order Mycobacteriales; family Corynebacteriaceae; genus Corynebacterium; species Corynebacterium vitaeruminis. The sequence goes on from NZ_CP004353.1 coordinate 259,657, forward strand.
GACCTCGAGGAAGGAGGTGTCGGAATCGACGTAGGTGCGGGTACGCACCTTGAACTTGCGGCGGCGCTTGTGGGCCGCCAGGTAGAAGCTGCGGTGGTCGTCGGTGTCGAAGTAGATGGAGCGGTAGGGCTGTGGGGCCTTGCCGTTGATCTTGAGCACCTTGGTGTGCGGATCCAGACCGCCAAGCGCCTGTGCAAGATCCTGCCGGTGCAGGACGTACTTGCGGTCGATGCGGGTGAGCATGGCGGCCTTTGCGACGAGGTCATCGAGGCTGATCGGCTCGAGCTGTGCGTAAAAATCCATGGCGTTGCGGTGGCGGGGCGGAAGGGTGCGGACGGTGGTGCTCATGATGAATCTCCTAGCTGCTGAAGGTGTCGATGGACTCGCGCTGCGGGTTTTCCTGGATGGAAGGGGCGTCGGGGTCACGGTGGAGGCTGACCTCGACGAGCGTGAGGTCGTTGACTAGGTCGAGCTTGTTGACCTTGACCGACTTGACGTGCGCGCCGGTCAGATCCTCGAGCTCGCGGTGCAGCTCGTCCGGATCCGCGATGGCCCGGTCGAGCTGGATGGTGGTGTGCTCGACCCCGCGGCGGGCGATGGCGTCGGTGTCGGCGATGGACACGACGAGCAGCGGCAGGACGATCATGACGATGCCAAAGACGTTGACCGAGGTGGCTAGGCCGGCGATGAGGCCCATGGCCAGGGAGGTGAAGTAATAAGACACCTCGCGCTGGTTGATCTCCGAGGAACGCAGGCGGATGATGGACAGCACACCGAAGAGGCCGAGCCCGAGCTCCGCGCCCTCGTGGGTGTTGGCGAGGACCTGGGAGACGGCGAGGACGCCGATGTTGACTCCCCAAAAGGCGACGATGAGGTCGGAGCGATGGTGTCGGGGGAAGTAGATGCCGAAGGTCAAGATGCCCATCGCGACAAAGTCGATGGCGATCATGATGGCGGTGGCGGTCATTATGGGGCCTTTCAGGGGATAGGGGCGACGGTTAAAGGGTGGGGAGGAGGTGTCTCCCACCGGCGTTGGAATTAACTATCGCGAGCTATCCTGTGGATGCCCTGAAAAATCCTCGCGAGATGCGTCGGAAGTGCCGCAGAACAAAAGCAATCGGAAGTCAAGTTTTCAATAAAACTGACATATTCCCAGCTCAAAGGTTAATACTGGGTGTCCCTTCGATGAATATCGGATACGTCGCCGTAGGCGTCGGCAAGCGAAAACCGCTAGCGCCTGCGCAAAACCGCAAAGAGAACAAGGCCCGTGACGAGCGCCCACATGGCCTGGCTGACGCCGAAAAAGGAGACGCCGGACGCGGCGACGACGAAGGTGCCCACGACCGGTAGGCGCGCGGACTCGTCCTTCCACGCGCCCGCGACGGACGAGCCAAATGTGCCCAGCAGCGCGAGGCCGGCGACCGCCGCGATGACGCCCGCGGGCGCGACCGTGGCCACCGCGACCACCGCCGCGCAGGCCACTGCGAGCACCACATAGGACGCGCCGGAGAACAGCGCTGCCTGGTAGCGCTTCTCCTTGGAGACTCCCGTCTCGGGCGCCGCGGCCAGCGCCGCAGAGATCGCCGCGAGGTTGACCGACAGGCCGCCGCCTGCGGCCGCGAGGGCCGACCCCAACCCCGTGACCAGCATCGATGCGCGCCAGTTAGCCTCGTAACCGTAGGCCTTGAGCACCGCCACGCCCGGCAGGTTTTGCGAGGCCATCGTGACGATGAACAGCGGCAGCGCCACGCCGATGATCCCCGCCATGCTGAACTGAGGGGCGACCAGCTCGAGGTGCGGCAGCAGCTGCGCGGCGTCGATGCCGTGAACCTGCACGCCGATGACCGCGACGGCAATCCCGAATGCCGCGGGCACCGCCCACTGCGGGAAGAACCGCATACCCACGACCCACACCACGACGACCGGCGCGACCGACCACGGGTTCACCTTGAGACCCGTGACCACCTGCGCGCACAGGGGGAGCAGCACGCCCGCGAGCATCGCCTGGGCGATGGGGGCGGGGATGCGCGCCACGAGGTCGGCCAGCGGCCGCCACAGCCCCGAGGCGACGATGAGCGCCGCGCAGACGAGGAAGGCACCCACGGCCTCGCCGAAGCTGCCGGTCGCCGCGCCCGCGCCGCCGAGCAGGGCCGCGCCGGGTGTGGACCACGCCGCGGTGGTGGGGATGCGGGTGCGCCACGCGAGGACGAGCGTGCTCAGCCCCACCGCGAGGCACAGGAGGGTCAGCCCGCTGGCGGCCTGGCCGGGGGTCGCGCCCACCGCTTGGAGCCCGGTGAGCACGATCGTGAACGAGGAGCAAAAGCCCACGAGCGTGGTGATGAGTCCTGCGGCGGCTGCGCGTGTCATGGCTGTTACCTTTCGATTCTTCCTGAGTGAAAGGTATCACGTTACCTATCGGGCAATAGGTGACGAGGTAAGGCATAATGGACTCATTGTTGAGAAAACGAAAGTCAGTGTCCTTTGATTTTTCAGAACGCTCTCAGCAGCCCCATGGGCACCTGACTGGAGACAGTCTGGCGCCTAGTGGCCGTCAGTGACCGTACCAGCCACTTTTTGGCCGCGTGACCACCCGAAGAATCTCTTTCCTCGCCCTAGCGCTCATCGCGGGCGTTGCGGCGGCCCGCAGGAAGAAGTAGGGTTTGCCCTTGCTTTCCGACGCCAAGGCCACGGGCCTAACGCCGGAAAGCTAGCGCTTGGTGGCGAGCGTCGTCACGCCGAGCGTCGCGAGGATCGCGACGATGAGCGCGGCGGCCAGCCAGCCGATCTGCTGCGCGGCGCTGACCGTATTTTCCACCTTCGGCGCCGCCGTGACCGGCGCGGCCTGTGTCGACGAGGGCGCGGGTGCCGCGGGAACTGGGGCGGGGCTAGACGCCGGCGACGTGGCGGGCTCGGACGAGGCGGTCGGAGTCGCCGTGCTGCTGGGAGTCGACACGGCGGTCGAGGACTCGCCCGCGCCCAACAGGTCCGCGCAGTCCTCGACGGCCGCGTTGAAGTCCGCGGCGAAGTAGTCGAACCCGTCCGCCTCGAGCAGCCCCTGGAAGTAGGCGAGCGCCGCCTGGGTGTGCACGTACTCGGCCGCGATGGAGGCTGCCGACTGCTTCTTCGCGTCGAGGTTCATGAGGTCCGCGTTCGTGATCGACAACGGCTTGTCGTAGAAGCCGGTCATGCCCGCGTACATCGCCGCGCGCAGCATGGTCTCCGCCTCGCCCGAGTCGAAGCCAGCGGATGCGGTGGCCTTGTCGATGGCCGCCTGCGATTCCGCCGGGATCGGCTGGGTCGGGCTTTCCTTCGTGGCGTTGGCCAGCTCGTTGAACTGCTGGGCAGCCTGCGGGAAGTCGCTGACCAGGGCCGCGCGCACGCGGTCACCGTGGCCGGAGGAGTTCCACGAGGATCGGTCGGCGGTGATGTAGCACTGCTGCTGGCCGGTGCCGTCATCCTCGAGGCTCACGGTCGCCGCCTGCGCGAGCGGCGCGGCGGTCAGTGCCGCGGCGGCAACAACCCCCAAGAGAGCGATTCGTGTGCGCATGGTGACCTCCTCGCGGCCGAGACGGGTTCTTACTGCCACTCTAACCCCTTAAGGTGGCTGGCCGTAGGCGTCGGAAAGCGAACTGCAATCGGAAAACGCAAAAATCCCCTTGACCTGCGAAAAGTCAAGGGGATGGACTGCGGAGGATGTGGGATTTGAACCCACGAGGGTCGTGAAACCCGCACGCGTTCCAGGCGTGTGACATAGGCCGCTAGTCGAATCCTCCAGCGTTCACAGGTGTTCACCTGCGTACTCGGAACACAATACACAAGCGCCACAAAAAACTGCAAATCACGCCGTGAGCGCGCGTTTTTGCACGTCATGCGGCTTTTGCTTGTCGACGACTAAAGCTATGACCGCCGCCACATCGCGGGGTGCAAACGGTGACGTACCACACTGACTATTGACTTCGATAGGGCGGTGATGCATAGTCGAGTCAAGCGCTTACCCCACGAGGTAGGCCCTGGATTGTAACCCCGTTTGAACCGGGGGCAAGACCTGAGAAACGAGCCGATGATGTCGGCCCGTGGCTCGGGTCTTTTTGTGTTTCTAGGGCTTGACCTCCTTGTTTGTTCAATTACAACGGCACACTAACTCGGAAGGAGCCATCACGATGGCTACCAAAACCAACTACGCCCCGCTGGCGGAGGACGTCGTCGCCGCGTTCGGCGGCGCGGACAACATCGCCTCGTTCACTCACTGCGCGACCCGACTCCGCTTCAAGGTCAAGGACGCCTCCAAGGCGGACCTGAAGAAGGCCGAGAAGGTCGACGGCGTCATCACCGCGCTTGCCGCTGGCGGCCAGCATCAGGTCGTCGTCGGCAACGACGTGCCTTTCGCCTACGAGGCCGTCGCGGCGCTGCCCGGCATGGCCCACAAGGGATCCATGGATGACGGCGGCGAGGCCGCCGACGACGAGCCGGGGGAGAAGGACGGTAACCTCTTCAACCGCTTCGTCGCGATGATCTCGGCGATCTTCAGCCCGATCCTGTGGTGTCTGGCTGGCATCGCGCTCGGAAAGGCGTTCCTCTCCGGCGCCGTCACGCTGGGGTGGATGTCCGACCAGACCACCACCTACACCATCCTCAACGTCACCTTCGACGGACTGTTTACCTTCCTGCCCTTCTTCCTCGCGGTGACCGCTGCGCGCTACTTCCGTACCGACATCTTCATCGCCATGGCCGTCGTGGCGCCGCTGCTGCACCCGTCGCTGACGGCGTTGACGGACTCCGGAGCGCCCGTGCACTTCCTCGGCATCCCGGTGTCGCTCATCTCCTACGCTTCCTCGGTCATCCCGGCCATCGTCGCGGTGTGGGTCCTCAGCTACGTCGAGCGCTGGCTGAGCAAGGTGCTGCCGTCGTCGATCCGAAACTTCATGGTTCCGCTGCTGTGCGTGACCATCATGGTCCCGCTCGTGCTGCTCACCATCGGCCCCGCAACGAACTTCATCGCCAATGGCCTCTCGAGCGGAGTGAACTGGCTGTTCGGGGTCGCCCCGTGGCTGGCTGGCGCGGTGTTGGGCGCCTTCTGGCAGGTGTTCGTCATCTTCGGCCTGCACTGGTCCTTCGTCCCGATCATGCTTAACGACCTGGCCACCCAGGGGTACACCTACATCACCGCCCCGCTCATGGCGGCCGTCCTCGCCCAGGCCGGTGCCGTCGCCGCGGTCGCGATCCGTTCCAAGAATGCCTCCCGCCGCAAGGTCGCAGGACCCGCAACCCTGTCCGCCTTCCTCGCCGGTGTCACCGAGCCGACCATCTACGGCATCAACCTGCCTCTAAAGACCCCGTTCTACGTGGGCTGCGTGGCCGGCGCCGTGGGTGGCGCGATCATCTCAGCAGGTGGCAGCGCGTTTAACGCCTTCGTCTTCCCGTCCATGCTCGCCTTCCCGGCCGCGACGGCAATCGGTAACTTCCCGCTGTTCATCATCGGCACCGCGGTCGGCATCGTCGGCGGCTTCGTGGGCACCTGGTTCCTGCTCCCCTCCGCCGAGGCGAAGCTGGACGCCGAGGATGGCGACGACGCTGGTGAAGCGGCTGCACCCGCCGATCCCGCCGCCGAGCTCACCCCGCAGACCGGCGAGGAGAACATCCGCGCCGCCGTCCGCGGGACCGTGGTCGGCCTCGAGAACGTCTCCGACAAGGTGTTCGCCTCCGGCGCGATGGGCAAGGGGCTGGCGATCACGCCCTCCGATGGCCAGGTCGTCGCCCCCGTCGCCGGCACCGTCATCGCCGCACCGAAGTCCGGACACGCCTTCGGCATCAAGACCGACTCCGGGGTCGAGCTGCTCGTCCACGTCGGCCTCGACACCGTGAAGATGAAGGGCGAAGGATTCGACGTGAAGGTCGCCCGCGGCGACCGGGTCGAGGAGGGACAGCTGCTCGTCGGGGCCGATCTCGACGCCATCGCCAAAGCCGGGTTCGAGGACACCACCATCCTTGTGGTCACCAACACCGCCAAGCTCACCGACGTCACCGTCACCGCCCACGAGGGGCAGCAGGTCACCGAGGACGTCGTCATCACCACCACCAAGTAAAAAGGAGCACACCAATGACGCAGCAAACAGCATTCCCTGAAGGGTTCCTCTGGGGCGGCGCCACCGCCGCCAACCAACTCGAGGGCGCCTACAACGAGGGCGGCAAGGGCCTGTCCATCCAGGACGTCATGCCCAACGGCCTCATGACCCCGCCCACCGCAGAACCCACGCCCGACAACCTCAAACTCAAGGCGATCGACTACTACCACCGCTACGCCGAGGACATCGCACTCTTCGCCGAGATGGGCTTCAAGGTCTACCGCTTCTCCATCGCCTGGTCGCGCATCTTCCCCAACGGCGACGACGCCGAGCCGAACGAGGAGGGCCTAGCCTTCTACGACCGTGTGCTCGACGAGCTGGAGAAGTACGGCATCGAGCCGCTCATCACCCTGTCCCACTACGAGACCCCACTCAACCTGGCCCGCAGCTACGGCGGCTGGTCCAACCGCAAGCTGGTCGACTTCTACGTCCGCTACGCCACCACCGTCTTCGAGCGCTACAAGGATCGCGTGAAGTACTGGCTCACCTTCAACGAGGTCAACTCCATCCTCCACGAGCCGTTCCTGGGCGGTGCCATCGAGAAGAGCCGCGAGGAGATCACTGAGCAGGAGCTCTACCAGGCCATCCACCACATCATGGTTGCCTCGGCGCGCGCGACCAAGGAGGGCAAGGCCATCAACCCGGACTTCCAGATCGGCTGCATGGTCATCGCCATCCCGCGCTACCCGCTCACCCCGAAGCCGGAGGACGCCTTCAAGGCGCTGCGCGAGACCCAGCTCGACGCGTTCTTCGGCGACATCCACGTCCGCGGCGCGTACCCGAACGTGCTGCTGCGCGAGCTCCGCGAGCACGGCGTCGAGCTGGAGATCACCGACCAGGACCTCGAGGACCTGAAGAACACCGTCGACTTCGTGTCCTTCTCCTACTACATGTCCGTCGCCGAGAGCACCAACCCGAGCGCCGAAACCGGCCACGGGAACATCATGGGCGGCGTCGTCAACCCGGAGATCAAGCAGTCTGAGTGGGGCTGGGGCATCGATCCCATCGGCCTGCGCTACGCGCTTAACACCATGTGGGATCGGTGGCAGAAGCCCCTGTTCATTGTGGAAAACGGCCTTGGTGCCGTCGACAAGCTTGTCGATGGAACCGTTCACGATGATTACCGCATCGCCTACATGAACGACCACCTGGTGCAGGTCGAGGAGGCCATCAAGGACGGCATCCCGATCATGGGCTACACCTCGTGGGGCTGCATCGACCTGGTCTCCGCGTCGACGGCCGAGATCAAGAAGCGCTACGGTTTCATCTACGTCGATCTCAACTCCGACGGCACCGGCTCGCTGGAGCGCTACCGGAAGGACTCCTTCTTCTGGTACAAGGAGATTATCGCCACCAATGGCGCCTCGCTGAAGCGCTAAGCCAATTGTCCCATCCGCGAAGAAAGGAAGCACCTCGTGAAGGTCCTCCGCGTCCTCAATAACAACGTGGTGCTTTCCACCCGTCCGGATGGGACGGAGGTCGTGCTCACCGGCTGGGGCGTCGGTTTCAAGATGAAGCCGGGGCAGCTTGTCGACGAAACCAAGGTGACGCAGGTCTTCGTCCCCGAAAACAGCCGCGACGTGGACAACATGGCCCAGCTGCTCGCCGCGATCGACCCCGATTACCTCGAGCTCGTGGGAACGCTGCTGGCCAAGCACAAGGACGCCTTCGACGAGGAGTTCGGCTCGGCGACCGTCGTGGCGCTCGCCGACCACCTCCAGGTCGCCGTCAAACGCAACGGCATCGACCCGGAGCTCAGCGCGCAGCCGAACCCGCTCGAGGCCGAGGTGCGCAACCTCTACCCAGAGGAGTACCGCATCGCCGCGGAGATGCTGGGCGTGACCAACTCGTGGTTGGTGAGGCGGGGCACGCCGCCGCTGCCGGACTCTGAGGCCACCGCCATCGCGTTGCACCTGGTCAACGCCGGTTTCCGCACGGAGGACCTCGCCGAGACCTACAAGATGACGGGCCTGTTCAGCCAGCTTTTCGACGTCATCGACTCCGCCCTCGGCATCACCATCGACAGGCACTCCGTCAACGCCGCCCGGTTCATCACCCACATGCGCTACTTCTTCGTGCGAGTGAACCGGCACAAGCAGTTCGACGAGGGCATGTCGGTGCTGCGCTCGAGCCTCGAGATCTCCCACCCGGAGGCGGTGATGTGTGCCCACCGCCTCAAGAGCGTGCTCGAGCTGCGGCTGGAGACCGAGCTGCTCGACGACGAGGTGGCCTACCTCGCCCTGCACGTCGCGCGGCTGGCCAGCGAGGTAGAACGGTAGGGGCCGAGTAGTAGGGGAGCGCCGTGCCCTTAGCCTTTGGGGTTTTCCCGAACATGGGTTAGTCTTTATGGCAGGACTTCGCATGGCGTTTATCCCGTGAACTCCCCCAGGGCAGGAATGCAGCAAGGGTCAGCGGGCTCTGGCGGGTGTGCGGAGTCCCCTTAACGTTTTGAGGTGTTTTTCACCCGCGTGGTGTCCAACCTCGGGGAAGTTGGCTAAAGTCAAAGAGACTCTATTGTTTCAAGTCCCCCGAAGGGTGAAAGATTTGTCTTTGCTTGATTTTGACGCCGAGCGCCTCGCACAGTTCAACGCGGAAATCACCGCGAAGTACGAGGACCTGAAGGCCAAGAACCTCAATCTGAATCTCACCCGCGGCAAGCCGTCCTCCGAGCAGCTCGACTTCGGCAACGCCCTGCTTTCCCTTCCGGGCGAGAACTACATCGCCGCCGACGGCACCGACTGCCGTAACTACGGAGGCGTCACCGGCATCGCCGACATCCGCAACCTCTGGGCCGAGGTGCTGGGCATCCCCGCCGAGAACCTCTACGCGGGCGACGCCTCCTCCCTCAACATCATGTTCGACCTCATCTCCTGGTCCTACATCTTCGGTAACAACGACTCCGAGCGCCCGTGGAAGGACGAGGAGAAGGTCAAGTGGATCTGCCCTGTTCCGGGCTACGACCGCCACTTCACCATCACCGAGCACCTCGGCTTCGAGATGATCACGGTGCCGATGACCGACGAGGGCCCCGACATGGACGCCGTCCGCGAGCTGGCCGCCGACCCGCAAGTCAAGGGCATGTGGACCGTCCCGGTCTTCGGTAACCCCACCGGCATCACCTTCAGCGAGGCCACCTGCCGCGCGCTCGCCGAGATGGAGACCGGCGCCCCCGACTTCCGCATCGTGTGGGATAACGCCTACGCCGTGCACACGCTCACCGACGAGTTCCCGGTGGTCTACAACGTGCTCGACTTCGCCAAGGAGGCCGGCAACCCCAACCGCTTCTGGTTCATGAGCTCCACCTCCAAGATCACCCAGGCTGGCGCCGGCGTGTCCTTCTTCGCCTCCTCGAAGGAGAACCTCGACTGGTACGCCTCCCACGCCAACGTGCGCGGCATCGGCCCGAACAAGATTAACCAGCTCGCCCACGCCCAGTTCTTCCACGACGCTGAGGGCGTGCGCATCCAGATGCGCAAGCACGCAGGCTCGCTGGCCCCGAAGTTCCAGCGCGTGCTGGAGATCCTCGACGAGCGCCTGAGCGAGTACGGCGTGGCCACCTGGACCAAGCCGAAGGGCGGTTACTTCATCTCCCTCGACGTCGTCGACGGCACCGCCGCACGCGTCGTGCAGCTGGCCAAGGAGGCGGGCATCGCGCTGACCGGCGCCGGTTCTTCCTTCCCGCTGCACAAGGACCCGAACAACCGCAACATCCGCCTCGCCCCGTCGCTGCCGCCGGTGGAGGAGCTCGAGGTCGCGATGGACGGCGTGGCAACGTGCGTGCTTCTCGCCGCCTGCGAGAAGGCGCTCGAAGCCTAAGCTTTTCGACGCCAAGGGGACGCCCGCTATCGAAGCGGGCGTCCCCTTTTTTACCGCAGGCGGGCGGGGCTAAACTAAATAAGCGTTGGTGCATGCTGAACAGGGCGGAAAGGACGACATGAACGCAACCGAGATCGCGGCCTGGATGGACAACTTGGTCCCCGGCGAGCTGACCATCCACGAGCCGGTGGGCAACGAGCACGCGGTGGAGATGGCCACGGTCAACCTCGGCAACGAGGTGCTGGCCACGACTCTCGAGTTCAGCGAGGTCGACACCGGCTTGGTCAGCGAGGGCATCTCCGTGCGTTCCGAGCTTTTCACCGTCGCCCACACCTCCGCCGAGACCGCGCTCATCGCGGTGGCAGGTGCCGCCGAGATCTTCCGGCGGATGGAGGGCAGGCTGCCCGCACAGCCCGGCACGCTGGTCCCGGGCATCGGCGACTTCGTCGAGCTGCCCTCGGACATCACGGTCCGGCACGGGCTGTGCGTGGTTCCCTATGTCTGGGGCGATCAGGTTCCCCAGCTCAAGGAGCCCGACCGGCTCACCGTCTTGCTGCAGCTGCTCATGCTCACCCAGGACGAGTTCGACTACGCGGTCACCTACGGCATCGGCGCCCTGCAGGGGGAGCTGATGAAAGCCGAGGTAGACCTCAACGACTGGACCCGCTAGGCGGGCGGCCCTCGCCTGAGTCGGGGGCGCTGGGTAGTCTTAGGGCGTGGCTTTATATCGCAAGTATCGCCCGGGCTCCTTCGCGGAGCTGGTGGGCCAGGAACAGGTAACTAAGCCGCTGTCTACCGCGTTGGACAGCGGTCGCATCAATCACGCTTATCTGTTCTCGGGCCCTCGCGGTTGCGGTAAGACGTCGTCGGCGCGCATCCTCGCGCGCAGCCTCAACTGCGTCAATGGCCCCACCTCCACGCCGTGCGGCGTGTGCCCCTCGTGCATCGCGCTCGCCCCCAACGGACCCGGCACCCTCGATGTCACCGAGCTGGACGCCGCCAGCCACAACGGCGTAGAGGACATGCGCGAGCTGCGCGATCGCGCGGCCTACGCGCCCGCCGAGTCGCGCTATCGCATCTTCATCATCGACGAGGCGCACATGATCACCAACGCGGGTGCGAATGCCCTGCTCAAGGTGGTCGAGGAGCCGCCAGCGCACCTCATCTTCATTTTTGCCACGACCGAGCCGGAGAAGGTCATCCCCACCATCCGCTCGCGCGTGCACCACTATCCCTTCCGCCTGCTCACCCCGCAGGCTATGCGCCAGGTGATCTCCAACGCGGTGGCGGGCGAGGGCATCCCGGTGGAGGAGTCCGTCTACCCGCTGGTCATCCGCGCTGGCGGCGGCTCCCCGCGCGACACCCTCTCCGTCCTCGACCAGCTGCTGGCCGGTGCTGGCCCGGAGGGCCTGACCTACGACCTGGCACGCATGCTGCTCGGCGTCACCGACGACACGCTCATCGACGGCGCCGTCGCCTCGCTGGCCGCCCAGGACCCGGCGGGGATGTTCCAGGTGGTCGACGACGTCATCGAGGCGGGTCTCGAGCCCCGTCGCTTCGCCGACGACCTCCTCGATCGCCTCCGCGACCTCATGATCTTGCAGACGGTCCCGCAGGCCCTCGACATGGGGCTTGTCGACGTCCCCGCCGACCGCGGCGGCATGCTCCTCGAGCAGTCCGCCACCTTCGCTCCCTCGGAGCTCCCGCGGCTGGCGACCACGCTCAACGACGGCCTTTCGGGGCTGAAGGGTGCGACCTCGCCGCGGCTTCTGCTCGAGATCCTCTGCGCCAAGCTGCTCATGCCGCAGGCGGCGCCACAGATCGCCGCCCCGGCCCCGACCGCGCCCGGCCAGGGGCTGCCCGCGGCGGCACCGGCAGCAGCCGCACCGAGCGCCGTCCCGCCGAAGTACGAGCGTAAGTCCGTGCGGCTTGCCCGCGAGAAGGCGGAGCGCGAGGCCAGGGAGGCCGAGGAAGCACGCAAGGCGCAGCAGGAGCAGGCGGCTCCCGCCCCTGCCCCGGAGCCGAAGGAAGAGCCGAGGCCGGAACCCGCGGCAGCCGCACCGGAGCCGCGACCAGCGGCCCCTGCGCAGCCGACACCCGGGGCGAAGCCGGAGCCAGCACCAGCGCCGACCCCCGAGCCCGCGCCGCAGCCGGTCGCCGAGGAGCCAGCCACGGCACCCGAGGCCGCGGACCCGATGGAGGAGATCCGCGCCAAGTGGTCCACGCTGCGCGCGATCGTGCAGAAGAACAACCTCGCCGCGGGCATCATCATGGCCGAGGCCCGGCCGCTGGGCATCCGCGAGGACACCCTCGTCCTCGGCCACAACACCGGCGCGCTCGCCGCGAGCCTCAACAACGAGTCGCATAATTCCGCCATCGTAGCCGCGCTCAAGGCAGAAACCGGCCGCGACCTCAAGGTCACCTGCGTCATCGGCACCGACCCGGTGGCCGCGGGCTTCGGGGCGAAGGCGGAGAAGCCGGTGTGGGACCCCACCCAGGCGGCGCAGTCGGTTCAGTCGAGCCCGCGCGAGTCCGAGTCCGCCCAGGAGCCTGAGAGATCGGCTGAGCCGGAGCGGGTCGTTGAGCAGCAAAAGCCCGCGCCCACGCCGGAACCCGCGCCAGCGCCCGAGCCCGAACCGGAACCCGAGCCCGCGGTGGCCAACGACGGCTGGGGCGAGCCCGCCCCCATCGGGCAGTCGCTGCCTAAGCCGAAGGCACCGCGCGTCGAGCCGCCCGCGCCGCAATCCTCCCAGGAGGTCTGGGGTGCGCCCGCGCCGATCGGTCAGCAGGCACCCGCCGAGGAGCAGGAGCCCGCGCCACAACCCGAGCCGGAACCGGCGCCTGTGCCCGTCGTCGAGCAGCCGAAGGCACCCGAGCCCGAGGCTTCCGCGCCACGGCCGAGCGAGCAGGCGCCGGAGGTGGACGTCGACAAGCAAAGCCAACCGCAGCGCCGCCACTGGCAGGAGGCCGCCGCGCGCGGGGCCGCGATTCTGGAGGAGCAGGCGAAGCACTCGTTCTCCGATGGGGCGCCGCTGCCGCCGGAGCCGGACTTCGACGAGCCGCCCGCGCCGGACCCGTACGGCTACCCGCCGGACGAGGGGATTCCCGAGCCGGTTCCGCCGGCGGCGGCCGCGCCCGAGCGCCCGCAGATGTCGCGCATGGAGCGATTCCGACAGATCCAGGCCCAGGCCGCCCAGGACGCGCAGGTTCCGGCGGAACCGGAGGTCCCTGAGGACAGTCAGTCGGAGGAGGAAGAGATGATGGCCGCCGCGGCCGCCGAGCCGGGCACGCGCGACCATCGCGATGCCATGAGCGTGGCGGTCGAGCTTCTCGAGGAGCAGCTGGGCGCCCGCCGCCTCTAAAGTGAATCTAAAGGTAGACTCGTACAGGGTAAAAGACGCCGCCGCTTGTTCGCCTGGCGGCGAGACGACGAAAGGTAATTCCCAAGATGACTCAGCCAGATATGTCCCAGATCCTCGCCCAGGCCCAGGCCATGCAGGCTCAGCTGCAGGAGGCCCAGCGTGAGATCCTGGCGTCCACCGTCACCGGCACCGCTGGCAACGGCCTGGTCAGCCTAGACATGACCGGTGACGGCAAGGTCGCCGCCGTCCGCATCGACCCGCAGGTCGTGGATCCGGAGGACATCGAGACCCTGCAGGACCTCATCGTTGGCGCCTTCAGCGAGGCACACGGCAAGCTCGCCTCCCTGGCGGAGCAGAAGATGGGCCCGCTGTCCCAGGGCTTCGACTCGCTCAACGGCATGTTCTAAGAGCGTCCGGGTGCCGCTTGGGTACCCGAAGCGGCGGCCGCCTGCGCGTGTGTGCGGGCGGTTGCCGCCTTTTTTGTGAGATAGTTTTCTACGTTGTTAACGTGGTCGGTGGTCGACACCATGAGAAGAAGCGCGCTCGCGTCGCGCGGATGGCCCGGCCAGAAAGAAGGTTTCCCCGGTGTTTGAAGGTCCCCTGCAAGATCTCATCGATGAGCTCTCGCGGCTGCCCGGGGTGGGGCCCAAAAGCGCCCAGCGCATCGCCTTCCACCTGCTCACCGTGGAGCCCACCGACATCACCCGCCTGCAGGACGCCCTCGGTGCCGTGCGCGACGGCGTGACCTTCTGCCGCATCTGCTGCAACATCTCGCGCGAGTCCGTGTGCCGCATCTGCGCCGACTCCGGCCGCGACCGCGGCATCATCTGCGTAGTGGAGGAACCGAAGGACATCCAGGTCATCGAGCGCACCGGCGAGTACAACGGCCGCTACCACGTGCTCGGCGGCGCGCTTGACCCGCTGGCCAGCATCGGCCCCCGCGAGCTCAACATCTCCCAGCTCCTCCAGCGCATCGGCGGCGTCCTGCCCGACCGCGAGCTCGCCGACTCCACCCCCGACAACCCGCTGTACGACGACACCCCGGAGATCCGCGAGGTCATCTTGGCCACCGACCCGAACACCGAGGGCGAGGCCACCGCGAGCTACCTCGCGCGCCTGCTCAAGGACTTCCCGGACCTCGTGGTCTCGCGGCTGGCGTCTGGCATGCCGCTGGGCGGAGACCTCGAGTTCGTGGACGAGCTGACGCTGTCGCGCGCGCTGAGCGGGCGGTTGCGGCTCTAGCCTCGTCGCATTTTGCTTGTCGACGCGTACCGCTGCGGAGCCGTAGGCGTCGGAAAGCAAAAGCCCAACCCCGAGGAACATTGCGAACAATGAGATCCCCGGGGCGTGTGTCGATTAGCAGGCGTGATGCACCTCGGCGAGCTCATAGACGGGCGTGTAGAGCCCCTCGTAACGCGCCTTGAGCTGCAGCGACAGGTAGCGCGAGTAGTGGCGCGACTGGTGGAGGTTGCCGCCGTGGAACCAGAGCTGGTCGACCTGGGTGGGCTTCCACATGTTGCGCAGCTCGCCCTCCCAGGGGCCGGGGTCCTTCGTGGTGTTTGAGCCGAGTCCCCAGCAGCGGCCCACCTTGTCGGCGACCTCCTTGGAGATGAGCATCTCCGCCCACCCGTTCATCGAGCCGTATCCGGTGGCGAGCACGATGACGTCGGCGGGCAGCTCGGTGCCGTCGGTGAGCACCACCGAGTTCTCCTTCACGGAGGCGATGGACACGCCCGAGCGGACCGGGATCGAGCCGTTGGTGACCAGCTCGGAGGCGCCGACGTTGATGTAGTAGCCCGAGCCGCGGCGCAGGTACTTGAGGAACAGGCCGGAGTCGTCGTCGCCGAAGTCGATGAGGAACCCGGCCTTCTCGAGCCCGTCGTAGAAGTCCTTGTCGTCCTCGCGGATCTTGTCGAAGGCCTGCTTCTGCACGCCGGGCAGCACCTTGTATGGCCAGGACGCGAACAGCAGGTCGGCGGAGTCGACGTTGAGGCCGGCGTCGACCGCATCCTCCGAGTACAGCGGCCCGAAGACCTCGCGCATGAGGGAATCCGACTGGACGATGTGGGTCGACGAGCGCTGGATCATGACCGGCTTCGCGCCGTTTTCGTAGAGGTCCGCGCAGATGTCGTGGGCGGAGTTGTTCGCACCGAGCACCACGACGTTCTTGCCCGCGTTGCCCGGCCCGCCGGGGTGCTCGCTCGAGTGGCGGATCTCGCCCTGGAACTGCTCCTGGCCTTCCAGATGCGGGCGGTTGGGCACCCCCGACATGCCCGTCGCCAGCACGAGCTGGGTGGGGTGCAGCGTCAGCGGCTTACCGTCGCGGGTGACCTGCACGGTCCACGACTGCGAGGCCTCGTCGTAGTCGGCCTTGTCGCAGGTGGTGTTGGTCCAGTAGTCGAGGTCCATGATGCCCACGTAGTGCTCGAGCCAGTCGCCCATCTTGTCCTTCGGGGTAAACACCGGCCAGTCGTCGGGGAACGGCAGGTAGGGCAGGTGGTCGTACCAGACCGGGTCGTGCAGGCACAGGGAGTGGTAGCGGCCGCGCCACTGGTCGCCGGGCCGACCCGCCTTGTCGATGATGAGCCTGGGCACGCCGAGCCGCTTCAGCCGCGCGCCAAGCGCGATGCCGCCCTGGCCGCCGCCGACGATGAGGACGTACGGCTGCTCGCTGTAGCCGAGGCTCGCGCGGCGCTTCTCGCGCTTGTCCGCCCAGTTCTCCGGGTTGGCGTGGGTGCCGTGCTCGGCGCCCATGACCCTCCGGCGCCGCGAGGGCTCGGGGAAGTCCTTAAGCTCGCGCGCGGAGCTGAGCATGGTCCAGCACTTGCCGTCGCGCAGGCGGGCGATGCCCTTGCAGTGGAAGTCGGCGGAGTCGAAGGTGAAGTGGACCCGGGTCACGCCCTCGCCCTCGTCGGCGACGTCGGTGAGCTCGAAGTTAATCAATTCAGAATTGGTCTGCGAGAGCATGTCGGCGATCGCGTCCGGTCCTTCTGCCGTGTGCAGGTTCCACGTGAACGCGAGCAGGTCGCGCCAGTAGCAGTCGTCCTGAAACACCTCGAGGACCTGTTCCCTCGTCGGGTGGTCTTCGTGCGTGAGCGCTTCGAGCTGGCCAAGCCATGAGCGTGCTGAGTCGGCGGAAGTGGGGGACATGGTGCTCCTCCTCGAGTCGTTGGTCGGTGGGCCCGCGAAAGGGGGGCCGGGCGCGGCGCGCTAGCCGCCATCGTAGGTGCACGAACGTGATGCGCGACACAAGTGAAGCCTGCAAAGTTTCCCGCCGGCGGGTTTGCGCGGGGAGGGTGCAAGAAAATTGCAATGAAGCTAATGCGCCGTTCTTTGCTTTCGCTTGTCGACGCGTACCGCTGGCGGCGCCAAATCCCTCGAGGATGGCTCGACTTGGAAGAAAGGGGGCCGAAGCTCAAGCGCAATGGAACCTCGGCCACGAAAGGCGCGGCAACACGCCCGCCAAGGTATCAACGCATAGGAAGCCTCGCCCTAGGTAGGGGTCTAAGCGTTGCTGGGCGGATATTCTCTCTACAAGGAGGTGGACGGGATCGCAGATTCCCGCTGGCCGAGGTCTTCAAGCGCGCTCGGTGTGCCTTTTGCGAGGCTCGATTTCCAGCTGAGCAAGCCATAGTATTGCAAACGGCCGGTGACGAGTATCGGGTGGACCGCATGGAGAGTTGCCTGTTCGGCGATCCACGAGGCGGTGATCCGTCGCGGCGGCGCCGCCAGTCCGTTGCCCCACATACTCTCGCTTGCCAGCTCATCTGCTTCTTTTTCGATGTCCTCGCCGGATTCGCTGAGATCATCCAAGGGGGCCTCCGAGGGCGTTTAGGTGGCCTAATAGAACGTGGGCAAGCTCGTGCATGATGGTGAAGAAAACCTTGTCGAGGTGCTTACCCGGCCGGAAATCCCGATGACCGGCGTTGCCCCTTCAAGAAACGCGCAGCCGTCGATCTTTCCGCTTGGGAAGGCCTCGACGAACACAATCTTGACTCCGACTTCGGCGAGGCGACCTTGAATGGAACCCAAATCTGCTGGGTTGCCGGTCGATCTGGCGAGCGAAGGATATAGCTCGCTTAGGACGCTGGGGGAGTAGCTACCCACGTGCACGTCCTGTGCGGCGGCTCGAATGCAGGCCACCCATGAGTTTTGAAGTAGAGTTTTCTCGTTCGAGTGACTATTGCGTCGGGCCGCAAAACGAGACTGGGCGATCTCCCCAAGGGATCGGATGCCGACGAACTTGAGTATTTCTTGTTCTTGCTCCTCAGGCGCTTCGCTCGTGATGTATCCTCGCTTTCGAAATTCTGCGAGCGGGACAGCCTCGTGCAATTGGGCACGCAAATGCACCTGATTCAGCTTTTGCTGCTCCTGAGGATCCTGTTCCTGCTTCCATAGCAGATATTCGTCCTGGAAGGAAAGCCAGAACTGCGCAGAAACTCCCAGCGCGGCCTCGAACTGGGCTGCCGATTCGCGAGTGATCTCTTTCTTTCCGGCGATCACCTCGTTGACGAACTGGGCTGGCCGATCGATGATTGCCGCGAACTCCGCCTGAGTCCAGCCGCGTGCCTCCAACTCATCCGCCAGAATCTCGCCGGGAGGGAAAAGCTCCACGGCTGTCAGTTTGCTCATGATTCTTCTCCTTTCGTTACCGGTGGTAATCAACCATTTCGATGACATACCCAAATTGCTCGGATGAATGTCTTCATCCTTTCATTGAAGTCATACAATTTTCAGACTACAGCGCTGGCAATACGTGCGAGATCCGATCACGAACAGACGGCTTCCGGCGGTGACGGCATTTCCTCGCTATCGCCGGTAACCCCTTGTAGGGCATGCGCTCACCCTTGGAACTTGGTAGTTGAGGGCTATTCGAAGTAGTCCTCATCTACCTCCACGATTGACACGGTTCGCTTGACTTGGACTCCCACGCCATAGCGGATCATTAGACGAGTGAGTCGATCCCCGTCGATCAGCACAACCCGTGAGGCGACTGCGTTGGCATAATCCATTGCCCCAGTAGAGAACCTTGCCGTGGTCATGAACACCCCACGGTCGGCCTGCGCACCCTGCAGCGCACCCACGAAAGCCTGAATCGCGGGACGGCGATGGCGATACTCGGCTCATATCGCTTGGCCTGGACGTAGATCCGCGAGAGCCCCAGCGCATCTTGGTCGATGATTCCGTCGATACCGCCGTTGTTGGACAGCTGCGTCCGAGTTGCCTTGCCCTGCGTGCCACCGTATCCCATCGCAATCAGCAGATCGAGCACGGCTTGCTCGAAGAATTCTGGGTCGTTTCCGTGCAAGCGCGCCAGTAGGTCCGCGGCGACAGAGGCATCGTTCCTGGCCACACCAGTTTCGATCTGCTCCACCGGATCCAGCAGGCTTTCTTGCTCTTGCTTGTCGACGCCTACGGCACCCGTCTCAATCCCTATCCACGCTGTACCTTGCGAGCCAGAATCCTCAATTGCCTGTCGCATTTGCCTAGGATTTATGCCCTCGGGGTATCTAGCGAGCAGCTCGCGCCCGCGTTGTGTAATCCGGAAATGAGCACGCATCGGAGACTCAACGCATCCTGCTTTCTTCAGGTCAGAAAGCGCCCAACCATTTCGATTTACATACATCTGCTGGCCAGAAGGAATGAGGACCGTCCGATCTTCATCTGTGATCCCCGAGATCTCCGCCGACTTCTCGATGAGCTGCTTGCGCCGCCACACTTCACCATCGCTTAACGCTGTCAGCAACGGAATTAGATATCCATCCCATGTACGGATTGGCATGAGAGTTCTCCTTGGAAGGCGAGCGCGCGGTGGAAAGGCTGGGGTCTTTTCAAGTTTTGCCCCTTTGAGTGAGTTTATGCTTCATCCTCGCGGCACGAAGCAAAAATGCGTTCCGCGACAAGGAGTGTCAAGCTTGATGAGTGTCTTTTGGCGGCGGTGGGGCGGAATCTGAATGGTCATGGACTGCGGAGACTTGGGGCGAACAGCCAATTAGTCGTCGAAATTCGAGATTATCAATGATGAAATTTGAAAGAGCCGCGGGCATTGAGCTTTCGGAGATTCACTTGGTTTACCCCTGTGAACAGGGATTTTTATCGCGAGTGGTCAGCGTTTCGCGAGAATATCAATCACATTCTTGACTCATCATTCTTAATTCCGAAATATCATTGATCATTCGAAATTAAGAAAGATGTTGGAGTTACAGCGCGTCCAAATGCGTCATGATTCAGAGAACGGCGACTACGCATCGAAGCCAGCGTCGTGTCAGTGGGGGAGTTTGGGGGCCGCGATATGACATTGGCTGCGTTCGACAGCTGTCAGTAGGTTTGCTGACGAGAGCACCCAGTCGCCCCTACTTCGTCGATGTAGGCCAAAGCAATTGGTGCGTCCCTGATACGTCAAAAGCCCGCTCATGCGGGCTTCTCCGAATGGTGCTCAAGGAAACTATTTCATTCCCCGCTGCCGATAACGAAGTTAGCATGACCTCACACCTACGGCAATCGGGTGAAGGGGCGTATCACCCCGACGGCTCTGGAGTTAGGAAAGGAACCTGACGCAGCTCGACGAGACGATATTCAGAGCAATGCACGGCACTGAGAGTGGGAGTGCTGGGGAGTCGTGGGTGTAAACCGTAGGCGTCGACAAGCGAAAAAAGACGGCTCCGAAAGGCCGTCTTCGAATGGCTGCTAGTGCGCGAGGCGCTCCTTGCGCAGCTGCGCCACCACCGGAATGTCCAGCGGCTCCATGTCGCTGAGCTCCTTGCCCATGGCCTGCGCGAGCAGAAGGTCGGCCAGCTGCGGGTTGCGCGCCAGCGCCGGGCCGTGCATGTAGGTGCACACGACCGAGCCCTGCACCGCGCCCTCGGCGACCTTCTGGGATACGTCCACGCCCGCCTGCTCCACCGCGGCGGGATCCGCGTTGCCGATGCCGTGGGTGACCTTGCCCAGCGGCTGGGCGTCGGGGCCCAGGATGGTCGCGCCCATGTGGTTCTCGAAGCCGGTGAGCTTCTCGGTGAGCTGGGAGGTCCAGCCCGCGCCGGTCGGGGTGGTGGCGACCTCGCCGATGGCGCGCTTTTGCATGGAGATGGTGGTGGCGTCGATAAGGCCCACGCCGTCGACGATGCCGCCGCCCGCGCGGAAGGAGACGCCGAGCACCTGCAGACCTGCGCAGATGGCCAGGATCGGGGTGTTCTTCGCCGCGGCGCGCTGCAGGCCGCCGTCCTTGATGAGGTGCTCCGCCGCAAGTATCTGCGCGGTGTCCTCGCCGCCGCCGACGCAGTAGAGGTCGAGGGAGTCCGGCACGGGTTCGCCGAGCTTGATCGGGACGATCTCCGCGTCTAGGCCGCGCATGCGGGCGCGCTGGCGCAGGACGAGCGCGTTGCCGTCGTCGCCGTAGGTGCCGAGGACATCGGGCAGGATGAGTCCGATATTCAGGGTGCTCATGAGTTCTGCTCCTCGCTGTTCTTGTCGTTCGCGGCGGCTCCAGTGGTTTCGGTCGCTTCGGCGTTGGCGGTCTTTGCGGCGTTGACCTCGTGCGCGAGCGCCTTCTTCAGGTCGCGGAAGGCGGTGTAGTTGGCCAGCACCTCCACCCGGCCGGGCGGGCAGGCCTTGATCGCCTTGACCGGGTCCTTGATGAGCTCGTGCTCGACCGAGGCGTAGGTCAGCCGTACGGCCAGATCCGTGCCGCGCTCGCCGGCGGCCTTGACCTTCAGGCTCGAGAGATCCTCGAACTTCACGTCCCACAGCCAGGAGAGGTCCTCGCCGTCGGCGACCTGGCCGTTGACCGCGATGACCAGGCCCTCGGCGCTGCGGTCGACCATGGACAGCGCCTCCTGCCAGCCCGCCGGGTTCTTGGCCAGAAGCAGGTGGATGTCGTGCTCGCCGAGCGTGACGGTGGAGTAGCGTCCGGCCACGTCATCGACGGTTTCTACGGCCTGGATGGCTGTGGCCGGCGCGATGCCGAAGCAGTCGACGGCCGCCGCGACTGCCTGCGTAGCGTTGCCGCGGTTGGCGTTTCCTGGCAGCTTCAGGTTCAACTCGTATTCGTTGCCTGGCTTATCGACGATCCCCTCCGGCGTGATCATCCAATCCGGCGTGGGGCGCTCAAAGATGCGCCCGTCGGGAAGCGGCTTGGCTGCACGCCAGTACAGCCCCTCGTGGATGATATGCCCGCCGGTGCGCGGGCAGCTGGTGGCGTCGTTGAGCCAGCCCGCGCCCGCGGACACCCAGACGACGTTCTTGGCATCGTAGGCGACGGAGGTGACCAGCACGTCGTCGCAGTTGGCGATGACGGTCATGTCGGGGTTGGCCGCAACGCAGTCGCGCAGGGCGCGCTCGATCTTGTTGATCTCGCCGACGCGGTCGAGCTGGTCGCGGGAGAGGTTCAGGATGACCAGGCACGAGGCCTTCAGGCGCTTCGCGGCGGCGGGAACGTGCAGCTCGTCGACCTCGAGGACCACGTGGCTGGCCTTCTGCCCCGCCATGAGCGCGGAGATGATGCCCGCGTCCATGTTGTCGCCGCCCTCGTTGGTGGCCACGGTGTGCGCGGTGCGCACGGCGGACGCCAGCATGCGGGTGGTGGTGGACTTGCCGTTGGTGCCGGTCACGAGCGCGACCGGGCGGCCGCCGCCGAGCGAGGCCATGATGTTCGGATCGATCTTCTCCGCGATGAGCCCGCCGATCATGCCGCCGGATCCGCGGCCGGTGGCGCGGGAGGCGGTGGTGGCCAGGTTGGCCAGCCCGACGGCGAGGCGGGTGCGCAGCCCGCTTAGAGGTACGTCACGCAGCGAAGATAACTGTGGGAACTTCATGGGCGATAAGTCTAGTCGCCCGCCGCGCGGGGAGGCCGCATCCGGCGTGGCCCCGCGGGGAAATTCACCCCTAGGCGCCGGTTGTGGCCTCGGCCTCCGAGGCCGCCTTCCGGGCCACCGCGGCGAGGAACTCCTCGTCGCTGAGCAGCGGGATCTCCTTGCGCTCGGCGTGCATGGCCTTGCCCACTAGATCCTCACGCTTGTTGCACACCACCAGCGAGGACTTCCGCGTGATCTTCTCCGAGTACGCGAGCCCCTCGCGCATGCCTGCGGCGATGATCTCGTCCGGGTCGCGGGTGATCTCCGGGGCCACGACGAATTCCATGCCGGGCTGCAGGCCCGCCTCCTCGGTGTACACACCCGGGTTGTCCACCCCGCGCGGGGCGGCGAGCGCGTCGACGCGAATGTGGCTGCGCTGCAGGCCGAACTTGTCGGCGCGCAGCTCGTCGGGGGAGTAGGCGGCTAGCTCGCCGCGGGCGTGCTCGACGAAAAAGACGCGCGCGGTGAGCATGGTCTCCTCGCGGGTCACCGCGAGCTCCTCCCGCTGGGCGCGTTCCACGCTCGCAGCCGCCGCGGTGGCCTCGAGGCCGAGGTCCTTGGCCACGGCGCGCACGCGCGTGTCCTTCGACTGCAGGCCCTGCCTGCGCGCGCTTGCAAGCGTATCGACGATTACCTTCGGCTGCGGGACGTGACCCACCCGCTGGCGCCTGCGCCCGCGGCTGCGATTCCGGCTCCGGTTAGCCCGGGCGGCGTTGCTCATGGCGCGCCGGGCCTCGGAGACGATGAAGCCCCAGGTTGAGGCGGCATTGTGCACAATGAGAGTGCGGCCGTCGATGATGCGGCCCAGTGGCTTGAGGATCTGGCTGAACCGCTTGCCCTCCTCGACCTCCTCGTGGCTGAGCCCGTGCAGGTGCACGGGGCCGGGGTCGCCCGCCGGGTTGAGCACGACGTGGAAGTCATCGACCTGATTGCCGTCGACGTCGAGGGTGACCGCGTCGATGACGATCGCCCGCGAGGTGGACGGGTGGATGCCCGACGCCTTGAGCGTGAGCACCACGTACGGCGAGGCCTCGAGCTCCTTTTGGCGCTGAAGCTCGCGCTCGGCGCGCGCCTTGTCGTCCCTAGGCGACCGCTCCTTGGCGGGGCGGCCGGAGGACGTGGGCTCGTGCGCTTCTTCGTTGGTCATAGTGGGTCTAAGTCTAGCCGCAACGGTCCGCGCGGCTTAGTCCAGCGCCCAATCTGAGGGCAGGCGCCACAGCTTCTCGCCGAGCGGGGTGATCCGCACGCCGGGGCGAACCTTGATGATGTAGTCCTTGTCCGCGGCGCCGCGCGGGACGTAGGCGAATCCGTTGGTGTTGGTCAGCCCCGGCTGCGCGAGGTAGTCCGGGTCATAGTCGACGACCACGTTGAAGCGGATGAGCTTGCGATAGAAGCCGAGCAGCTTATTCTGGGACGTCGCCGAGATCTTCTCCTTGCCCGCGAGCATCATGTGGCCGTGCAGCGTGACACCCTTGTAGATGGTGTTTGCGTAGAATGCCGGGTCGACCTCCCAGGGGAGGTTTCGGCTCACCTTGGTGATCGGCGAGTCGTAGCCGCCCTGCTTGGCCAGCTGGCCCACGTACTGCCGGGACACCCCGTACTCGCGCGCGATCTCCGACTGCCGGACTCCCTTGGACATCAAGTACAGAACAACATCTGAAGACAAACCGGACATGACCTCGCCTTTCCTAGATTTCGATGGGGCATCTTGTGAGGGGAAGGACAAGGTAACTCTAGGGATCGACACCCAGCGAGCGGACTTGGATTGGGTGTTCGAAAAGGATTTCAGAATAGTTTTAAGGCCCAGGCGCGTGCGTCGGGGACGCAGGGGCGGCACTGGGCCTTGAAAAGGAGAGCTTTAGGGCTTCAGCAGCACCTTCGTCGCGGTGCGCTCGTCCATCGCCTTGTAGGCGTCGGCCACCTGGGACAGCGGGAGCTCGAGGTCGAAGACCTTGCCCGGTTCGATCTTTCGTTCGAGGACCAGCTGCAGGAGCTGCTCGAGGTAGGCGCGCACGGGCGCGACGCCGCCCTGGATGCCCTTGTTGCCCCAGAACATCTGCTCGATGTCGATGCCGCCGTGCGGGACGCCAACCACGCCGATCATGCCGCCGGGGCGCAGGCAGTCCACGGCCTGCTGGCGAGCGCCCTCGGTGCCCACGCACTCGAGGACCACGTCGGCGCCGATGCCCTCGGTGAGCTCCTGGATCTTCTTCATGCCCTCCTCGCCGCGCTCCTCGACGATGTCGGTGGCCCCGAAGGCCCTGGCGATCTTCTGGCGATCGGCGTGGCGGCTCATGGCGATGACCCGGCCCGCGCCGAGCTGCACGGACGCGAGGATGGCGGACAGCCCCACGGCGCCGTCGCCGACCACGGCAACGGTGTCGCCGGGCTGGACGTGCCCGCTGACCGCGGCGTGCCAGCCGGTGCAGGCGACGTCGGACAGCGCCAGCAGAGAGGGGACGAGATCGTCGTCGGGCATGCCGGGCGTGGCAACGAGGGTGCCGTCGGCCTGCGGGATGCGGATCTTCTCCGCCTGGCAGCCGTCGTAGCCGCCGCCGTGCTGGCAGTTGGCCGTCGCGCCCTTGCGGCAGACCGGGCAGGTGTTGTCGCTGTAGGTAAAGCCGCCGACGACGAAGTCGCCCACCTTCACGTTCTTGACGGCGTCGCCTACCTCCTCGACGATGCCCACGTACTCGTGCCCGATGGGGGTGGGCTTATTCACCGGCGCGATGCCGCGGTAGCGCCACAAGTCAGAGCCGCACACGCAGGTGGCGACGGTGCGGATGACGGCGTCGGTGGGCTCGATGATGGTGGGGTCCGTGCGCTCCTCGAAGCGCACGTCGCCGGCACCGTAGATGACTGCTCCGAACATGGTCTTCTCCTAGTTGTTGATGGTGGTGTCGCTGGTCCAGCTAGCCAGCAGAGCGAGGTTCTCGGCGCTTGTTGAGTCCGGCGGGGCGGTGTAGATGTTGAGCCGAAGGCCCTCGTCGGCAGCAATCTCCAGCGCCTCGTAATCGAGGGTGAGCTCGCCGACGACGGGGTGGCGTAGCACCTTCGTGCCGGCCCGATGGGGCCCGACGTTTTGCTGCGCCCACAGCACGCGGAACGCCTCCGAGCGGGTGGACAGCTGCCCGATGAGGTCGCTGAGCTCCTTGTCGTAGGGGGAGCGGGCGGCCTCGGTGTGGAGTGCGGCGACGACCCCGTTGCAGATGGACTCGTAGTCGACGAAGAACTCCGCCGCCTGCGGGTCGAGGAAGGTAAAGCGCGCGGTGTTGGGGAAGCCCTCGAGGCTGGTGACCGAGTCGAAGACCGGCTGGTAGAGGGCCCTGCCCAGCGCGTTGGCGGCGAGGATGTCGAAGCGCGAGTTGCGCACGTAGGCGGGCGTGGGCAAAAGGTCGATCATCCGCTGCACGGGCTGCCGCACCGACTGCGGTGCGTGCGAGCGCCTGGCCGCGCGCTTGCGGGCGCCGAGCCCCTGGGGAGCGGCGGCGCGCACGAGTCGAACCAGGTGGTCGCGCTCGTCGGCACCCAGCAGGAGCGCCTGGCTCACCGAGTCAAGGATCTCCTCGGAGACCTGGCCGGGATTGCCGCGCTCGAGGCGGGTGTAATACTCGACGCTGATGCCAGCAAGGGTCGCGACCTCCTCGCGCCGCAACCCCGGGACGCGGCGCGTGCCGCCGGCGGGGAGCCCGACCTGGTCGGGGGTCACTAGCCCGCGGTGGGCGGTGAGGAAGTCGCCGAGTTCGTTTCTTGCTGTCATGAACCCCAGTCTAGGAGCGGGCCCGGACCTGAAACAGGTACTGCGAGTTCCCCTGAAAGCAATGCCTCCCTCCGATCGTGAAACGCACGTAGCGTGGGTGCCAACACCAACCGGAAGTCGGAGGAACACCATGAATGCCATGAACAAGGAAGTAGTCGTTGTCATCGGAGCGGGGCTCATCGGGCAGGCCATCGCGCGCCGGGTCGGCTCGGGGAAGAAGATCATCCTCGCCGACTTGAGCCTCGAGCACGCGGGCGCGGTAGCGGAGCTCTTCAAGGACGCGGGGTTCGACGCCACGGCGGCGCAGGTCGACATCTCCTCGCGGGAGTCGGTCACCGCGCTCGCGGACGCGGCCGCCGCCGAGGGCGACGTGAAGGCGCTCATCCAGGCCGCGGGGGTCTCGGCCTCCCAGGCCACCCCGGAGCAGGTGCTCAGCGTCGATCTCTACGGCACGGCGCTCGTGCTCGAGGTCTTCCGCGGCGTCGTGGCACCGGGCGGGGCCGCGGTGGTCATCTCCTCGCAGTCCGGGCACCGCCTGCCCGCCCTGACGATCGAGGAGGACCGGCAGCTGGCCACCACCCCGGTCGAGGAGCTGCTCGACCTCCCGCTGCTTCAGCGAGAGAACATCACCGACGGACTTCACGCCTACCAGCTGTCCAAGCGCGCCAACGTGCTGCGCGTGCGCGCCGAGGCCGTGCTGTGGGGCGAGAAGGGAGCGCGTGTCAACGCGATCAGCCCCGGCATCATCATGACGCCGCTGGCCCGCGACGAGCTCAACGGCCAGCGCGGGGCGGGCTACCGCCGGATGCTCGCGCTCTCGCCCGCGGGCAGGGCGGGCACCCCGGACGAGATGGGCGCCATCGGCGAGCTGCTCCTCGGTCCCCAGGGCGCGTTCATCACCGGCAGCGACATCCTGGCCGACGGCGGCTCGACGGCCTCGTTCTTCTACGGCCCGATCGGCGAGGACGCGCCCACGCCGGGCAAGTAAGAAATCCCCGGAACCAAACCGGTTCCGGGGAATTTTCCTCTAGCGGGATGAGGAGTCCTCCTGCTCGAGGGCCAGCCCCAGCAGGGAGCGGCCCATGACGAAGGAGCCGATCGCCAGCACCACGAGGAAGGCCACGATGGCCAGCAGCGCGCGGATGAGTCCGCCCACGCTGACATCGCCCGCCCCGATGTCGTGGATGACCTTCGCGATCACCAGCGAGGGCATGGCCACGCCGGTGGTGGGGCCGAGCAGGTTGGCGCGGGTGAGCGCGTCGGGGGCGCGCCACAGCGCCACCGCGGTGATTACCAT
Organism: Corynebacterium vitaeruminis DSM 20294; assembly: GCF_000550805.1. NCBI lineage: Bacteria > Bacillati > Actinomycetota > Actinomycetes > Mycobacteriales > Corynebacteriaceae > Corynebacterium > Corynebacterium vitaeruminis. The sequence goes on from NZ_CP004353.1 coordinate 286,863, forward strand.
GAGGATTCCCGCGAAGATGATGAGCGCGCCGGCGATGATGTCGAACGCCATGGCTATCGCCTGCCTTTCGAGATGATGCGGGCCGTGGACATCGTCGGCAGGACGCCGCCGACGATGGCGGTGAGGAAGATGACCTCGTAGTCGATCTGGGAGTCGTGGAACATTGACCACACGATGTAGAAGCCGACCATCGAGTAGAACAGCAGGTCGGAGATGACCGCGACGGTGAGCTGGTCGCGGGTTGCGGCCATGAGCGCCACGGTGGCGATCACCGCGACGGCGATGAGCCCCATCCCGATGGAAGCCAGGATGACAAACACTTACTTCTCCTCCTTCAGCACGGGCTTGGGCGCGGGGTAGAGCACCCTCGCCTCATCGAGGCGGTTGTCGATGCCCTTGACGTGCGGGGCCATGGTCTCCTCCATGGCGGCAAGATCTGCCAGCACGCCGCGCGGGTCGGATCCGTGGACCGCGTGCACCGCCAGCAGGCGGGGCACGTCCGGGGCGTGACCGGCCGAAGGCTGATCGTCGACAAGCTCGAGCGACATTGTGCCGGGCGTGATCGTGATCGAGGCGGCGAACGCCGTGATCTGCCAGTCCTTGGTCACCCGCAGCGGGTAGTAGACCACGCACGGGTCGACCTTTTTGGAGCCGGTAACAACGTCGGCGACGACGGTCCAGCAGGCTTTGGACAGCTCGCCGACCAGCCAGAACGCGTACCAGGTGGAATGGAATACTCCGGACATTAGTTTCCTCCCTGCAGGCTCGTGCCGGTGGCAACCCCCACCGGCGGCTCATCCCCGTGCGGGCCGGTGTGCAGCACGGCCTGCTGGTAGGCGCCGGTGTCCAACAGATCCTCGGCCGCGCCCTGGGTGGCGCCCACGAGCGGGCCGGCGAAGATGAACATCCCGAAGGAGATGAGGATAAGGAACGCGCTCGGCGCCAGTCGCGCGAAGGGGACGCGCAGCGCCTGCGGGATGCGCTCCCGGCTCATCTCCGCGCCCCAGAACACCTCGCGCCACAGGCGAAGCATGGATAGGAACGCGCCGAAGGACGCGAGGACGATGACGGTGATGACCAGCCACGCGGCACCGCTACCGGCGCGGGCGACGTTGAGTACCACGCCCACCTTGCCCCACAGGCCCGAGAACGGCGGGAAGCCGACGATGGAGAAGGCGCCCGCGACGAAGACCGCCGCCACCCACGGGTCGCGCTTGGCGATGCCGGAGAGCTTGGACAGGAGGTCCGTGCCGTAGGTTTCCTCGACCGCGCCGGTGTTGAGGATGAGCGAGCCGACGGTGATCATGTGGTGCAGCGCGTAGAAGATGCCCGCCCCGAGCGCCGCCTTCGCGTTGCCGCTGGTGAAGGCGAGCATGACGATGATGAACGGCATGCCGTTGACCATCTGGTAGGACAGCACCCGGCGCATCGAGTTCTCCGCGAGCCCGGCGAAGGCGCCGACCAGCATGGACACCACCGAGAAGGCGATGATGAGCCACATCCAGCGGGTGTCGAGCCCGAAGACGGTGACGTAGATGCGGAAGATCATGTACACCGCGACCTTGGTGTGCAGCGCGGAGAACAGCCCCATCACGGACGCGGAGGTCGAGGGGTAGGTGCGCGGCAGCCAGGTGTGCACTGGGAAGAGGCCAGCCTTCACCGCGAGCGCGATCATGACGATGCCCGCGGCGACCGTCACCGGGCCGTGGCCCGCGGCGGCGTCCTTGAGGGCTGCGATGTTCACCGCGCCGACCACGCCGTAGAGGACGGAGACGCCGATGAGCAGCAGGGTCGAGGTGGCCAGGTTCACCAGCACGAAGGTGCGCGCGGCCGAGAGCCTGGCCCAGGTGCCGGTCATGGCCATGAGCCCGTAGCTCGGCAGCAGCATGACCTCGATGAACACGAAGAAGTTGAACAGGTCGGCGGTGAGCAGCGCGCCCATCACGCCGGTGACCAGCATGAGCGCCAGCGCCGGGTAGAAGCGCGACTGGGTCTCGCCGACGACGATGGCGAACCAGTTGGCCGCTAGGGCCACGAGGGAGGCGGTGACGATCATGATCGCCGCGAACTGGTCGGCGGCGAACGGGATGGCCACGCCGCCCACGTACGAGCCCACCGAGTGCGCGATGGTCCCGTGCGCGCCGGTGTAGTGGAACAGGAAGGCGCCGCCGCACAGCGTCATGAGCGGGGTAAACAGGGCGAGCCCGTCGCGCAGCCATCGCCACGGCGCCATCGCGGCGATCGCCACGGTGGCCAGCGGCAGGCCCACGAACAGGGGAAGGATCACGTCGACGTTCATTAGTGCTCCTCCTCCGTGGCGTCGCCCATGCGCTTGTGCAGTTTCGCTTGTCGACGCCGAAGGTGCGCCTCGTGAGCCGCCAGCTCAGCCGTGGTCGTGGATCGGCCGAGCGTCTGCAGCGGCGAATCCTCGTCGGCGACCTCCTCGGCGTCGGTGTCGTCGGAGCGACCCAGGCCGGAGAGGGTGAGCATGTAGGCGGTGGTTGCCATGGCGATGACGATGGCCGTGAGCACGAAGGCTTGGGGAACCGGGTCGGCCATGGTGGCGATGTCGTGCAGGTTCGGGAACGGCTCGTCGCGCCCGGTGGTGCCGCCGATGACCAGGATGATGAGGTTGGTGGCGTGGCTGATCAGCGTCATGCCGATGACGATGCGCAGCATGCCGCGCTGGAGGACGAGGTAGACGCCGCCCGCGGCGAGGATGGCGATTGTCAGTGCGAGAATCACGGCTAGCTCTCCTTTCCGCGGCGGTCGGTCGTGTCGGTCGCATCTGTCTGTCCTGTGCTGCCTCGCGAGTGCTTGGCCTGGTCTTCCGCGAGCCGTTTGCGTTCGCGCTCCGCCTCGCGGAGGATGACGCTGCGCTGCCCCTCGGGGGCGGTGCGCTCGTAGTCGCGGAAGTCGTCCAGGTGCCCCGGTCGGCGCTTGCGCGCCGCGGTCGCGCCGGCGAGCTCCTCCTCGACGGTCATCGGCGAGACGAGCGGGGAATCCTCGCGGGTGAAGTTCAGGTCCTTGTACTCCATGCCGGGGCGCAGGTAGCCGCCGAGCGCGTTGATCGCCATGGACAGCATGCCGAGCACGGCCATGTAGACGCCCGCGTCGAAGATCATCGCCGAGGTCCAGTGCTGGCCCAGCCCCTCGCCGTGGATGGCGTAGAGGAAGGAACCGTGCGAAAGCCCCCAGAGGCCGTCGCCGATGGCGAAGAGCATGCCGGTGCCGGTGAGGTAGAGCGGCGTGCGCACGGGGAAGATTCGCTTGTCCCGCGGGAAGGATAGGTAGCTGAGCATGAGCGCGCCGCCCGCGATGAGCGCGGCGATGAAGCCGCCGCCCGGCTGCTGGTGCCCGCGCCAGAAGACGAGCAGGCTGAGCACGAGCAGGACCGGGATGAGGAAGCGCAGCAGTACCCGCAGCGGGATGGAGTTGATGCGCGACTGCCCGAAGGGGGCCGGGTGTGCGCCCTCGGCGAAGGGGTAGCGCGGCATCGAGGTGACCACGGCGGCGATGACGATGGCGGACATGCCGAGCACCGACAGCTCGCCCATGGTATCGAAGGCACGGAACTCGACCAGGATCGTGTTGACCACGTTGTGGCCGGTGGAGATGTCGGGGCCGTTTTGCAGGTACCACAGCGCCAGCTCGCCGCGGTCGCGGCGGCCGAGCAGAACGAAGACCATGAGGAAGGCGGAGATGCCCACGGCCAGCGCGATGAGGAGCGCGGAGCGGTTCGCCCGCTTGCGGGTCTTGTGGAAGTTGTCGGGCTGCTGGCGCACGATCATCATCATGATGACCACCGTCAGCGCCTCCACCACGAACTGGGTCAGCGCCACGTCCGGCGCGCCGAGCATGAGGATCTGCAAGGTCACGCCGATGCCCACCGCGCCGATGAGGACCACCGCGGTCAGGCGCTTGCGGGTGCGAACGAGGGCGATGACCGACAGCGCCACGATGGCCAGCGGCAGCAGGTCGTAGACGCGCTCGCCGCCCGGCCAGCGCCCGGCCAACGGCATGCCGTCGACCCCGCCGCGCGCGAGGCCCGCCACGGTGGTGGTGCCGGTGAGCAGGATGATGAGCGAGAACATGTATCCCAGGTGGCGGCCGGGGGCCAGGGTGTCGGCCATCGCGCCGAAGCGCTTGCCCAGTTTGGTGAGCATGAGCGTGAGCCCGCCCAGGAGCTCGTTTCCGGAGAAGGGTAGGAGCGAAGCGTCGGAAAGCAATGCCCAGATCCGCTGGCGGTAAACGATGCCGACGACGCCGGCGATAAGTACCGCCGCGGAGATCAGAAGCGGGGTGGTCACGCCGTGCCACAGCGCGAGGTGCGCGTGCGGGTCGGCGGCGACGGACGAGACCGCGCCGGAGATCGGGTGATCGAGCATGCCCACGACGAACGCCAGCGGCAGGGCGATGAGACCAGGCAGCGCGGCGGGCAGCCACAGCATGACCGGGGCCTCCTTGACGCTGGTCATGTCGCGGTCGCCGTCGATGAAGCCGTCGCAGACGATGCGGGCGGAGTACGTGAAGGTGAAGAACGCGCCGATGCCTGCGGCCAGCAGCAGGACGCCGATGCCGAGACCGTCCATGGGTGCCTCGGTGAACGCGTCGAGCATGCCCTCCTTAGAGACGAATCCCATGGTGGGCGGCACGGCGGCCATGGAGGCGGCGGCGATGACCACGGAGCCGAAGGTAAACGGCAGCTGGCGCCACGAGGAGCCGAGGCGGGCGGCGTCCCTCGTACCGGTCTGGTGGTCGACGACGCCGATGAGCATGAACAGCGAGGACTTAAACAGCGCGTGCGTGAGCGTGTGCACCAGCGCCGCAGCCAGCGCGAGCGGCGTGCCGACGCCGATGGTGGCAACGATCCAGCCCAGGTGCGAGACGGTCGAGTAGGCCGTGAGCTTCTTCAGGTCGGTCTTCTGGATGGCGAACAGCCCCGCCATGACGGCGGTGGCCATGCCCACGCTGATGAGCAGGTAGTTCCAGACGTGGTCGCCGGAGAAGACGGCCGAGAACCGCATGAGAAGGTAGATGCCCGCCTTGACCACGGCGGCGGCGTGCAGGAACGCCGAGACCGGGGTGGCGGCGGCCATTGCCTCCGGCAGCCAGAAGTGGAAGGGCAGCTGCGCGGACTTCGTGAACGCCGAGACTGCCACCAGCACCGCCAGCGCGGAGGTAAGCCGCGGGTTCGCCGCCCAGAAGTCGGAGGCGAGGATCCCAGACAGGCTGGTGGTGCCCGCCTGGGTGGCGGCGATCGCCAGGGCCACCAGCAGCGTGAGCCCGCCGATGAAGGTGAGGATGAGCGTGCGCTGGGAGCCCATCTCGCCGCCCTTGCCGCCGGAGCGGGCGATGAGCATGAAGGAGGCGAGCGAGACCAGCTCCCAGCCGATGAACAGCACGAAGACGTCGTCGGCGAGCACGAGCAGCAGCACGGCGGCCATGAACGCGGTCATGAGCGTGTAAAAGCTCATGTTTCCCTGGCGCCTGGGCAGGTAGGCGGCGGAGTAGACGAACACCACCGCGCCGATGCACAGCGCAAGCAGGGCGAAGAAGGCGCTCAGCCCGTCGGCGCGCAGGGCGAGGGTAACGCCCACGCCGTCGTCGAGCAGATTGGGGATCCAGTCGTACTTCCACTCGAGCGGCTGCCCGTCGAGGATGCCGGGCAGCTTCTGGAAGAGCAGGGTCGCGGCGGCGACGAACAGGGCGGCCAGCGGCCAGCCCGCGAGCCTGTCGCCCACCCGCACCGCGACTGGCGCGGCTATCACCGCGGCGAGCGCCAGCGCGAGAACTAATACTAGAGTCACAGCTTATTCACACCCGTTTTTGTTAAGGAGGGGTCGTTGTCGCATTCGGTTCAACTTTCCCAACTTTAGCAGGCCGACCAGCGACGAAAATGCCCGTGGTGTGCCGTTTTGGGGTTTTGGCCTGTCTATCGTTAGGTGTTTGCGCGCGGCGTGCGGCGCGTCGCGCGGCGTGGTTTTGTGTGGTCTTTTGCCCGCTTTTCGACGCGTACCGCGGCCGCCCATAGCCCCAAGGCCTTGGCTTTTGGTCGCTGCCCGCCTTGCGTCTTGTGCTCGAGAGTTTGGCGCGTCAGCGTCGGGCGGCGCCTGTGGAACCCCTGTAGAAACCCGCCGCGGCGGCGCCGAATCCTACCTGTGATGTGAGAAATAGCATGGGGCATTCGTTATCGGATTGATATGATAGGTGTCCCTCCGAAAGGAGTCGAAGGGGGCGACGGTTGGTTGTGGCGAGGGTTGGCCGGAAACCGCCAGCTGGAATGAGGGAGAAGCGCACGTGTGTGAAAAAAGTACATTTCTGATTCATTCCCCGGTGCGCCTGAAAACCTGTGTCGCGTGGGGGCGATAGATTCAACAAGCATGAGACTTCCCGCCCGTCGCATCACCGCCGCCGCCCTCCTCGCCCTGCCGCTGGTCGCAGGGGCCGCCTACGGGGCGGTATCCGGAACCGACATCGCCAGCTCCTGGAGCGCGGGCGCGGACACCTCGGCGCCCGTGGCCGCCACGAGCGACTCCTCGCTCGTCGACGCCCGCCGCGCGGCCGGCGAGGCGGGAACCCAGGCGGGCTTCCTCAAGCAGGGCACCACCGAGCTGGTCGACGGCACCGGCAAGCTCAGCGATGGCGCGAAGCAGCTGGCCGACGGCACGAAGTCCGCGGTCGACGGCGCCAGCCAGCTCTCCGACGGCATGACCCAGCTCCAGGCGGGCACCGGGCAGCTGGGCGCGGGCGCGACCCAGGTCGCCGACGGCGTGGGGCAGGCCGTCGACCAAGTGGTCGGGCTCGAGGCCGTCCGCGGGCAGATCCTCGGCGCCATCGACCGCGTCCTCGGGGACCTGAAGGACACCACCGACCCCGACGCCGTCTCCTTCCGTGACCAGCTGCAGGGGCTGCGCGGTCAGGTGGACAGCTTCAAGCTCGACGAAAATGTCACCAACCAGCTCACCCAGCTGCGTGACGGCTCGCGGGAGATCGCCAACCAGCTCAACACCCCCGGCTACGGCTTCCACGACGGCATCTACTCCGCGACCAAGGGTGCGAAGGACCTCTCCGCCGGGCTCAACCAGCTCAACGAGGGCGTCGACTCGGCGCTCAGCGGCGTCGACCAGCTCGACCAGGGCGCGCAGAAGCTCGACGGCATGGCCGACAACAACAAGGACAAGGTCGCCTCGGTCTCCCGCGCGCTGCCGATCGCCCAGGCGGGTACGGCCGCGGCGCAGGAGGAGGGCATCACCCGCACGCTCGCGCCGATGTACGCCTTCCTCATCGCCGCGGGCGTGCTGCTCGTCGCGGTCTTCGGTTCGCGCCGCTCGTTCGCCAACACCCTGCTCGCGGGCGTAGTCCTCTCCGTGCTCGCGGGCGGCCTCGTGGCGATGCTGGGCGCCGGTATGACGGCCACGGTCGCCATCGCCGCCGCGGGCATCGCCGGCCTGTTGTTCGCCGCCAGCGCCCTGTCCGCCGCGGCGATCCAGCGCATGGCGGGCCCCAAGGTCACCCCGGTGCTGCTCGCCGTGGGCGCGCTGGCGCAGATCGGCGTCGTCGGCTGGGTGTGGAACAAGGCGGCCACCGCGCAGGTGTCCACCGTGTGGCAGGTCGTCTCCGAGCTCATGCCGGTGCACTACTCCACCGCGGCGATCAGCGCGTTTGCTAACGGCGGCCACCCCGAGGTGGCGTGGATGAGCACCGCCGTGCTCGCCGCGCTCACGCTCGCCGCCGCTGCCGCGTACAAGCTTGCCGACGCCAAGGCGGCACCTGCCGAGTCCGACGCCTAGGGCTAGGGCGGGTAGCCGAAGGCGTCGGCAAGCGAAAAACAAAAAACCCAGCAAGCGAAAAACAAAAAACCCAGCAAGCGAAAAACTTGCTGGGTTTAGTTGTCGGGATAACAAGATTTGAACTTGCGACCTCTTCGTCCCGAACGAAGCGCGCTACCAAGCTGCGCCATATCCCGATGTATCCGCTGTGCGGGTACTCAAAGCACTTTAGTACCTGCGCGGCCTAGGAGCAAAACGGCTGCTCAAGGGGGTAATTTCGGGCGATCGTTGCGGCGTTAGGAAGTCTTTTCCACGACGTGCACAAGCGTTGCCGACGGGCGGCAGAAAATCCGCACGGGCGCGAACTTGGACGTACCCAGCCCGTTGGAGACGTGCATCCACATCTTCCCGAAGCGGTGCAGCCCCTGGACGCGCTCGCGGTCGATCTCGCAGTTGGTCACCAGCGCCCTAGAGCCGGGCAGGCAGATCTGGCCGCCGTGGGTGTGGCCGGAGAAGCTGATGTCGTAGCCGTCGTTCTCGAAGCGGGTGAGCACGCGCGGCTCGGGGGAGTGCAACAGCGCGATGGCGAGGTCCGCGTCCGGGTTGGGCGCGCCCGCGACCTCGTCGTAGTCATCGAGGTCGTGGTGCGGATCGTCGACGCCGGTGGCAGCGATGCGCACGTGCCCCACCTGGAACTCGTGCCGGGCCTGGTTGGCGTCGAGCCAGCCGTGCTCCATGAAGGCCGCGCGCATGCCGCGCCAGGGCAGGTCGATGTCGCTGACCTTGCGCTTCTTGCCCAGCAAGTACACGAAGGGGTTGACCATGCGCGGGGCGTAGTAGTCGTTGGTGCCGAAGACGAACAGGCCGGGGAAGCGCAGCAGCGGCCCCACCGCGCGCAGCACGCCGGGCACGCCCTTGGGGTCGGAGAGGTTGTCGCCGGTGTTGATCACCAGGTCGGGGTTGAGGCTTGCCAAGCCCGCGACCCATTCCTGCTTCTTCTTCTGGTTCGGGATCATGTGCAGGTCGGAGATGTGCAGGATGCGGAACTCCTCCTCGCCGCGCAGCGTGCCCGGCTCGAGCAGCGGCACGGTGACCTCCTTGAGCTCAAACTGGCTGCACTCGCGCACGCCCCACGCGAACGCGCCGAGCCCCGCGGCTCCGAGGCCCGTCAGCGCGGTCAAAACGGTGCGTGACCAGTTCGAAAGTGCCATGGTGAGAGTAATCCTTCGCTTTCTCGTGCTTGTCCGTGCTTGTTGATGCCTGTCGGCACCGAACCTAATGTTCAAGCCTAGTGGGTATCCCACGATACAACGGCGGCTCGACACGATCGCATCGGGACCGGGCTGCTGCCGGGTACGATAGACAACCATGAGCGAACTGAAAGCACAAATCCGTACCGACATGACCGCCGCGATGAAGGCGCGCGAGAAGGAGCGCACGGGCGCGCTGCGCATGCTGCTCGCCGCCCTGCAGACGGAGGAGACCGCAGGCTCCAAGCACGAGCTCACCGACGAGGACGTCCTCAAGGTCATCGCCCGCGAGATCAAGAAGCGCCGCGAGTCCGCCGAGGTCTACGCGGGCGCGGGCCGCCAAGAGCTGGCCGACGCCGAGCTCTTCGAGGCGGAGGTCATGTCCGCCTACCAGCCGAAGCAGCTCGAGGACGACGAGCTCAACGCGCTCGTCGCCTCCTCCATCGAGGAGGTCAAGGCGGAGGTCGGCGAGGTCGGCATGCGCCAAATGGGCCAGATCATGAAGCTCGCCACCGCCAAGGCGGCTGGCCGCGCCGACGGCAAGCGGCTGTCCACCGCGGTGCGCGCCGCGCTGAACTAGGAAAAAGCGGTGGCCTCCCACACGGGGGCCACCGCTTTTTCGTATGTCGTGCTTAGGGGTTGAGTAGCTGCTGGATCTGGTTGGCCAGTGAGTTGAGGTCGTCCTGGTTCACGCCGGGAACCTGCGGGATCGCGGGAAGCTGCTGAGTGCCCTGGCTGGTCGGCGTAGGCGTGGTGACCCGCGGGGTCGTGCCGTCCGAGACGTAGAGCGTGACCTTCGAACCGCGGGTGAGCGGCAGGGTGGCCTCGACCCGCATGACCATGCCCTTGGCCGTGCCGTCGCCGGTCGTGGTCTGGACCGACACGTCGTAGCCCTGGCTGGTGAGCTCCTGGCGCACGCTGTCGGCGCTCTTGCCGCGGTACTTGCTGGACAGCTCGCCGACCGCGCCTGCGTTGTACGACGGGTTGTATCCCGGCAGGGTGCCGGAGCTGGCGCCCACGGCGTTGGCCGCGCGGAACCACGTGGCCGCCGGCTCGTCGCCGCCGTAGAGGGAGCCGCCCGAGCACTGGGTGATCGGGGAGGTGCACAGCGGGGCGACGGTGGTGCCGTCGTTGTAGATGTAGGTCGCGGCCGCGAACTTGCTGTTGAATCCCAAGAACGCCGCCGACTGGTGGGACTCGGTGGTGCCGGTCTTCGCACCGATCGGGCTGGTCCACCCGGCCGCCTTCGCGGCGTCGGCCGCCGTGCCCTTGACCGCGTCCTGGCTCAGGCCGTTGGCCAGCGCGTTCGCGACGTCGGTGGGGATGGCCTGCTCGCAGGAGGGCTTGTCAATGTAGACCTCCTTGCCGTCCTGATCGGTGACCGACTCGACCGGGGTGGGCTCGCACCAGGTGCCGCCGGAGGCGATCGTCGCGGCGACGTTGGACAGCTCGAGCGCGTTGACGGCCGTGGGGCCGAGCGTGAACGAGCCCAAGTTGTGGTCCTTGACGTAGTCGGCGATCGAGCTTTGCCCGTCGAAGGTACCGGCGTCGGTGTAGGCGCGCAGGCCCATCTTCACCGCGAGGTCGACGACGTTGCTCACGCCGACCTTCTCGATGAGCTGGACGAAGGGCGTGTTCGGCGACTGCGCTAGCGCGTCGCGCAGCGACATGGTGGCCGGGTAGGTGCCGGTGTTCTCCACGCAGTAGCTGCCAGCAGGGCAGCCGCTGGCGCCGCCCTCACCTATGCCCTGGGCGACGTAGCGGGTGGGCACCTGCAGCGTCGTGTCGAGCCCGTAGCCCTGCTCGAGGGCCGCCGCCGCGGTGAAGATCTTGAAGATGGAACCCGCGCCGTTGCCCACGAGCGAGGAGGCCTGGGGGAACACGGTCTGTCCGGACTCGAGGTCGAGGCCGTAGTCGCGGGAGGAGGTCATGCCGAGGATGCGGCGAGTGTCGCTGCCCGGCTCGACCACGTTCATCACGTCGGCGACGCCGTTGGTGCCGGAGGGAACCTGGCTGGTGGCGGCGTTGTGGATGGAATCCTGGACGTTCTGGTCCAGCGTGGTCTTGATCGTGTACGAGCCCTTGCTGAGCTTGTCGGCGTCGAGGCCCTTCTGGCTCAGGTAGTTGAGCACGTAGTCGCAGAAGAAGCCGTCGTTGCCCGCGGCGATGCAGCCGTTGGGGACGGACTCGGGCGTTTCCAAGACGCCGAGGGGCTCGAGGTGGTAGCGGTCGGCGTCCTCCGCGGTGATCGCACCGTAGGAGACCATGGCGTCGAGCACCGTGTTGCGGCGATCAAGGACCGCGTCGGCGTTGGTGTAGGGATCGAGATACGACGACGACTGCACCATGCCCGCGAGCATCGCGGCCTGCGGCACGGAAAGCTGGTTGGCGGAGATTCCGAAATAGGTCCGCGCGGCGGCCTCGATGCCGTAGGCGCCGTTGCCGAAGGGGACGAGGTTGAGATACCTGGTGAGGATCTCGTCCTTGGACATGGTCTGGTCGATCTTCGAGGCCATGCGCATCTCGCGCAGCTTGCGGGGAATCGAGGTCTCGATGGCGGCGGCTTGGTCATCGGCGTTGTCCGAGGCCACCAGCAGCAGGTAGTTCTTCACGTACTGCTGGTCGATGGTGGAAGCGCCCTGTTCGACGCCGCCGGCGAGCAGGTTGGTGGCGATGGCGCGCAGGTTGCCCTGGATGTCCACGCCCTTGTGCTCGTAGAACCGGCGGTCCTCGATGGAGACGATCGCGTCCTTCATCACCTGGGCGATGCCCTCGCTGGGCACCTCGTAGCGGCGCTGGGAGTAGACCCACGCGATCGGGTTGTCGCTCGAGTCGGTGATGGTGGTGACGCCGGGGGCGGAACCGTCGGTGAGATCCGCGAGGTTGGACTGCATCGTTGCGTTGGTGCGGTCGACCGCAACGCCAGCGATGGCGGCGAGCGGCGTGAACGCAACAGCGCACGCCACGCCCGCGGCCAGGGTGGCTCCGAGCAACTTATTCAGTGAATTCCGCTTTGACACCCCTTTACCCTAGCGGGGAAACCTGTGTAGGGGGAATGCGCAAACCCCCCTCAATGTGTGATCCATTCGACGAGCGGTATTTCATGTGAATACACTTACAAGTGTGACAGCCGTGAGGCTTAGGTTCCAATAAGGTAGGAGGACGACCAATGACCGCATCGCTTCTCAACGACACGAAGCGAAACCCATTCGCTGTTTCGAATCAGGGAATGACCAGCGGTGAGCGCGGGGATTGGGTCATGCAGGCTCACTGCCGAAACGGGGATCCGGACGCGCTCTTCGTCCGCGGCGCCGCGCAGCGCCGCGCCGCCGCCATTTGCCGCCAGTGTCCTGTGGTTATGCAGTGCCGCGCGGACGCGCTCGACAACAAAGTGGAGTTCGGCGTGTGGGGCGGCCTCACGGAACGCCAGCGCCGCGCGCTGCTCCGCAAGAATCCTCACATCACCAATTGGGCCAATTATCTCGCCGCGGGCGGCGAGCTCGTTGGAATCTAATAATTAAATAAGGATCAGGCGGGAAATTCTATGGAATTTCCAAGCTGACTTCATCCGCGACCCCGCGCGTAAGGCGTGGGGTCGCGGATTTTTCTCGTTTCCCGAGGCGAGGGGGTTGACGTCTTTCGGGGGTGAATAAAAAGGCGGAGAAGGTCCTACCTTATATAGAGGTATAGGGCGAAGAAAAGCTTAAATCCTCCGGCGCGCGGTATCGGTCCCGGTGCTGGCGAATATTAACCGGCCGCCGCGGTGGCCGCGTCGGCGGGAGTCGGTAAAGTGATGGGCATGACTAAATGGGAATACGCAACGGTCCCGCTGCTGACGCACGCCACCAAGCAGATCCTCGACACCTGGGGTGAAGATGGCTGGGAGCTCGTGTCGGTCGTCCCCGGGCCCAATCCAGAAAACGTCGTCGCCTACATGAAGCGCGAGGTCCAGTAATGGCTACTAATACAGAGCGCCTAGCGGAGCTGGGCATCGAGCTTCCCGCCGTCGCGGCCCCCGTCGCCGCCTACGTCCCCGCCGTCAAGGTCGGCAACCAGGTCTGGACCTCCGGCCAGCTGCCGTTCTTGGAGGGGAAGCTGCCCGCCACCGGCAAGGTGGGAGACGCGGTCTCCCCGGAGGATGCGCAGGCCTACGCCCGCCAGGCCGCGCTCAACGCGCTGGCCGCGGTCGACGCCCTCGTGGGGATCGACAACGTGACCCGCGTGCTCAAGGTTGTGGGCTTCGTCGCCTCCGCCGAGGGGTTCGGCGGCCAGCCCGCCGTCCTCAACGGCGCGTCCAACCTCATGGGTGACGTTTTCGGGGAGGCCGGGGCGCACGCGCGTTCGGCCGTCGGCGTCGCTGAGCTGCCGCTCGATGCCCCCGTTGAGGTCGAGATTGTAGTTGAGGTCACCTCTTAGCCTCCCGGGTCCGATAACTAGTACAAAGCTTTGGAAAGTGGCTAAGCTAGAACCCATGCAGCATCCTGCCTACAGCCAGTTGCGGCCGGTCACTCCGTCCGCTTCCGTTGTCCTTTGCCCGAACCCCGGTTACTCCTCCCTCGAAGGAACCAACTCCTGGGTCATCCGTGCGCCTGAAGATCCGCGCAGCATCGTGATCGACCCGGGTCCCGCAGACGAGGGGCACCTCAACGTCCTCAACTCGAAGGCGGAAGAGGTCGGGCTTGTCCTGCTTACCCACCGGCACCACGATCATGCCGATGGCGCGCAGCGCTTCCGTCAGCTGACCGGTGCCCCGGTTCGCGCCGTGGACGCCTCGTACTGCATGCGTGCTGAGCCGCTCGAGGGTGGGGAGATCATCTCCATTGACGGTGTCACCCCGCAGATCGAGGTCGTGGCCACCCCGGGCCACACCAGCGACTCCGTCTGCTTCTTCATCTGGAGCGGCGAGCCCCACAAGTCCACCCTCGAAGGCATCTGCACCGGCGACACCATCGCCGGCCGCCACACCACCATGATCTCCGAGACCGACGGCGATCTGGGCCGGTACCTCGACACCCTGCGCCTCCTGCAGGAGCGCGGCAAGGGCGTCAAGCTGCTCCCGGGCCACGGCTCGGAGGGCGATGACCTGTCCGCCTACGCGGAGAAGTACATCCAGCGCCGCGAGCAGCGCCTCGGCCAGATCATCGAGGCCAAGAAGAAGCTCGGCGATGACGTCGCGCTCAAGGACCTCATCGACGAGATCTACGACGACGTCGATCCGGTGCTGCGTGGCGCGGCGGAGCAGTCCACTCGCGTGGCGCTTCGCTACCTCGCTAAGCAGAACTAGGCTTTCTCCTAATAGATAAGGTCCCCTCCCGCGGCAAAGCGGGAAGGGACCTTATCCGTGTGCGCCGTGAGGCGTCGAAAAGCGGCGTGCGGAAGAACAACCGCACGCCGCTGTGAACTTTTCTAGCGTGCGCGCTTGGCGAGGTGCTCCGGGTCGACGATGAGCACCGACTTGCCCTCGAGGCGGATCCAGCCGCGGTGGGCGAAGGTGGCCAGCGCCTTGTTCACGGTCTCGCGGGAGGCGCCGACGAGCTGGGCGATCTCCTCCTGGGTGAGGTCGTGGTTGACGCGAAGTGCGCCGCCCTCCTGGGTGCCGAAGCGGTTGGCCAGCTGCAGCAGGGTCTTGGCGACGCGGCCGGGAACGTCGGTGAAGATGAGGTCGGCAAGCGAGGCGTTGGTGCGGCGCAGGCGGCGAGCCAGCACGCGCAGCAGCTGCTCGGAAATTTCCGGGTGCTCCGCGATCCACTTGTGCAGCATCTCGGAGTTCATGGTTGCCGCGTGGACCTCGGTGACGCAGACGGCGGACGAGGTGCGCGGGCCCGGATCGAAGATGGACAGTTCGCCGAACATGTCGGACGGGCCCATGACGGTGAGCAGGTTCTCGCGGCCGTCGGTGGAGTGGCGAGCCAGCTTCACCTTGCCGGAGGTGATGATGTAGAGGCGGTCACCCGGTTCGTGTTCCTCGAAGATGGTGGCCCCGCGGGGGAAACGAACGGTCTCGAGCTCCTGAATGAGGTTGTTGACAGCAACGGGATCCACGCCCTGGAAAATTCCAGCGCGGGACAGGATGTCGTGTACACCTTCCACGTCTAAGACTCCTCTACTAATGGACGCGACCTCTGTGCCGGAATTCTTGGCCCCCGAAACTTGAGGGCCGATTCACCGCGAGAGATTACCTCGCGGCGGTCGCATCGTGGTACCTAAGTTATCTCCCCATACCTTACTATGAAATAGGTAACAGGGGCACCTCAAAAATCGAAGTATCACAAAGCACTAACAATTAGGGGAGTCATACGGGGGTAAAACCAACAATTTGAATGCAAAAAGACCTAGTGGCTGGCTAGGGCGTGTCTCCTAAATAAGTTGGGCCCGTCAGCGATAATTGCTCAGTGAGTAATAAACGCAGCCGGTACCAGGTACTGACTGACCAGCAGTGGCAGAAGATTGAGCCTTTGCTGCCCACCAGTACCGGCCGACGGGGCAGGCCGTTTCGCAACAGCCGCCAGATCGTCGAAGGCATCATCTTCCGTTACCGCACCGGTATCGCCTGGCGGGATCTGCCCCGCGAACAGTTCGGCCCCTGGCAAACGGTGTGGAAACGCCACCGCCGCTACGCCGCCGACGGCACCTGGGACAC
This sequence comes from Corynebacterium vitaeruminis DSM 20294, assembly GCF_000550805.1. NCBI lineage: Bacteria > Bacillati > Actinomycetota > Actinomycetes > Mycobacteriales > Corynebacteriaceae > Corynebacterium > Corynebacterium vitaeruminis. The sequence goes on from NZ_CP004353.1 coordinate 302,525, forward strand.
CCTCCTGACCTACCTGCTCACCCAGGCCGACGCCGCCGGAAAGATTGACTGGAACGTCTCCGTCGACGCCTCCATCACGCGTGCTCACCAGCACGCGACGAACACCACCCGCCCGGAGCAGGACACAGGGGGCTCAAGCGAATCACAAGAATCTGCCGCTGTCGTTGCTTGAACCGGCAGGTCACGGCATCGGACGCTCGCGCGGTGGGTTATCAAGCAAGATCCATGCCGCCGTCGACGGGCACGGCCGTCCCCTGTCGCTGGTGGTCACCGGCGGCCAGCGCAACGACGGGGCGATGCTTCAGACCGTGCTGGAAGAGATCCACGTTCCGCGCCTGGGGCCGGGACGGGCAAGGACTCGCCCGGATGCGGTGCTGGCTGATCGTGGGTATGCCAGCGGTGTGATCCGCCGGCAGTTGCGCCGTCGGGGTATCAAGGCGGTGATCCCGGAAAAGCGCGACAGTGTCGCCGCCCGGAAACGCCGCGGCAGCACCGGTGGCCGGCCGCCGGCGTTTGATGCGGTGGCCTACCGGGGCCGGAACGTGGTGGAACGCTCGTTCGCGTTGGCGAAGCAGTGGCGTGGTCTTGCGACCCGGTACGACAAACTTGCCGTGGTGTACCGGGGTGCGGCGGTGCTATGCGCGATTATCACCTGGCTCCGAGCTTTAGGAGACACGCCCTAGTTGTCGGTGGTCGGGGAGGCCGGGGTGTCGCCTGACGCGCCCTCGCTGGAGGTCTTTTCGGCATCGACGGCCGGGGTTTTCGCTGCGGCCGGGCGCAGGATCCGCGCCTCCATCCGATCCATCCACAGCAGGAACAGTGTGAGGAAGATCGGGACGAGGATGACAAGAAATGCGCTCATAGTCCCTGCATTTTACCCTGTGCCGCCGCAAGTCGCCCCTCGCGGCCGAAGCCCTCGTCGCATTCCACTTTCCGACGCCTACGGCAACGCGCCTAATGTAGAAGCCATGCCCGCATCCAGCCCTACCGACGCCACCGCCATCACCGTGCCCGACACCCCGCCGATCGCGCGCGTGCGCGTCGGCAAGCACCGGGCACTGAAGGGGGAGACTGAACTGGGCCGCACCCGGCGTGCCCGGCGCATCAACCGGGCACTCGCCGCGGGATACCCGGACGCGCACTGCGAGCTCGACTTCACCAACACCCTCGAGCTGGTCGTGGCCACCGTCCTGTCCGCGCAGTGCACCGATGTGCGCGTCAACCAGGTCACCCCGGCGCTGTTTGCCCGCTACCGCACGGCGGAGGACTACGCCACCGCCGACGAGGCCGAGCTGCAGGAGATCATCCGCCCGACCGGCTTCTACAAGGCCAAGGCCGGGCACCTCATCGGCATGGGGCGGCTGCTCGTCACCGACTACGGCGGCGAGGTGCCCAGCGCCCTCGAGGACTTAGTGCGGCTGCCCGGCGTGGGCCGAAAGACCGCCCACGTGGTGCGCGGCAACGCCTTCGGGATCCCGGGGCTCACGGTCGACACCCACTTCGGGCGGCTCGTGCGCAGGCTCAAGCTCACCGAGGAGGAGGATCCGGTGAAAGTCGAGCGCGTTCTGGCTAAGCTGATCGAAAAGAAAGAGTGGACGATGTTCTCCCACCGGATCATCTTCCACGGCCGGCGCGTGTGCCACGCGCGCAAGCCCGCCTGCGGCGCCTGCTTCCTCGCACCCGAGTGCCCGAGCTTCGGGCTGGGGCCGGTCGAGCCGGACCAGGCCGCGGAGCTGGTCACCGGGGACAACCGGGAGCACCTTCTGTGTCTGGCCGGGCTCGGTCAGCCGGGCGAAAACGAGGAAACCACGGGCGTGGAGAAGGAGCGTAACGATGCCTAAGAAGACGATCATCGGCTCGGTGGTTGTGTTCATCGTCGGCGTGGCGGTCATCCTCGCCCTGGCCACGTCGATGCGCACCTCGGGACAGCCCAACAGCCCCGCGGCCTCGGGGACGTCGCAGGCCCAAGTGCAGGACGTTTCCTCGGACGAGATCCCGGCGCGCCCCGACTGCCCCGACACGCAGGTCGCGGGCGTGGCGCTGCCGTGCCTCGGCGGGAACGAGGCCAGCGCGCCGAGCTCCGCCCAGTACACCATCGTCAGCCTGTGGGCCTGGTGGTGCGAGCCCTGCCGCACGGAGCTGCCCTTCTTCGACGAGCTGCAGGCCAAGCACCCGGAGTACTCGGTCGTCGGGGTGCACGCGGACCAGTCGGCGGGCAACGGCGCGGCCATGCTCAACGACCTCGGCGTGAAGATCCCGTCCTACCAGGACGACTCGAACGCCTTCGCCGGGGCCCTCGGGCTGCCCGGGGTCGTGCCCATCACGGTCATCGTCGGGCCAGACGGGAAGATGAAATCGTTCATCCCCAAGGCCTTTACCACCTACGATGACCTTGAGGCGGCCATCGCCCAGAAGATCCAAGGAGCGTGACCCACATGAGCTATCCCTCGACCGACCTGCCCGGCGTGAACACCGCGTTGCGCCCCGAGGCCGCGCCCGGCTGGCTGCGCCCGGTGGTCGACGCCGTCCACCACGGGCACGCCTCCGCCGCGCTGGAGCGCGAGCTGCACGAGCGCTATAAGGAGGACGATCCCAGCAAGCGGGCCGCCGTGCTCATGCTGCTGGCCAGCCGTGAGGCGTCGACAAGCGACGCCGAAACCCTGCCTGGCGACGCCTCCGTGCTGCTCACGCACCGCTCGCCGCGACTGCGCAGCCACTCGGGCCAGATCGCGTTCCCCGGCGGCCGCGTCGACCCCGGCGACATCGACATCGTGGACTGCGCCCTGCGCGAGGCGTGGGAGGAGACGGGGCTCGATCGCCGCAGCGTCACCCCGCTCGCCGCGCTCGACGAGGTGCAGATCCGGCCCACCGGCAACCCCGTGCACCCGATCGTGGCCCACTGGGATAACGAGGTGCCAGTCGGCGTCATCGATCCGATGGAGGCCGACGAGGTGTTCCTCGCCCCGCTCTCCGAGCTCATCCTGCCGGATAACCGCATCACGGTCTCGCGCGGCCTGTGGACGGGCCCGGCGTTCCTGATCAACGACTACCTCGTGTGGGGCTTTACCGGCGGGCTGTTGTCGGTCATGATCCAGGAGGCCGGCTGGGAGCAACCCTGGGACCGAGGCCACGTCGTGCCGCTGGAGGAGGCCCTCGCGACCACCCGCAACAACGAGCGCTGGGGGCGCGCGCTGCCGTAATACCGGCGAAACGTGTCACGGCATGCATTTCACAGCTAAGGGGTGTAGGTTGCGTAGTCTGAAGCGCCCTGTCGCGCTCGGCGGTTGCGCATGGTCGCGTTGCGGTCGTGTCGGTCGCATCGGGTACGGTGCGAGTATGCCGTCCACACGGAGGCACTCCCTTGCGGGTTCGCCTTCGCCTCGGCGGCAATTGCCTTAACGGCACCCAGCTGGCGTGGGGGAACCCCCTCTCGCGCGAGCTCAACGAGTACATGCAATGCGGGAAGGTACCTAGTGCATTTAGCCCCTGACACCATGGTCGACGTGGTGGTCATCATCGCCGTCATCATCGCCTGCTTCTCCGGCTGGCGCCAAGGAGCGTTCTCCGCGGTGCTGTCCACCGTGGGCGTGATCGCGGGACTCATCTGCGGTGCGGCGCTGGCGCCCACCGTCATGCAGCTGACGGACTCCGTCGCGCTGCGCTTCCTGCTGGCGCTCGGGACCGTCGTCATGCTGGTCGGCATCGGCAACCTCGTGGGCGGCCTCCTAGGGGCTAGCCTGCGCGACCGCATGCGCTGGAAGTCCACGATGGTGCTCGATTCCTCCATCGGCGCGGTTTTCCAGGGCCTCGCCACCCTCATCGTCGCCTGGCTCGTGGCCATCCCGCTGGCCACCGGCATGGGCGGCAGCGTGGCCCAGGGGATTAGGGATTCCAAGATCTTGGGCGCGGTGGACGAGCACACACCCGACGCGCTGGCCACGCTGCCGTCGCGGATCTCCGCGATGCTCAACGACTCCGGGGTGCCGTCGCTGGTCTCGCCGTTTAGCGGGCAGACCACCAAGCAGGTCGAGGCCCCCAACATCCAGGTGGACGACGTCGCGCTGGTGGAGAAGATGCGTCCCTCGGTCATCCACGTCATGGGCGAGTCCGACCAGTGCTCCCGCAGGCTCATGGGCTCCGGCTTCGTCATTGATTCCAAGCACGTGATGACCAACGCCCACGTCGTCGCGGGCACCAACAAGGTCAGCCTCGACACCGTCGAGGGCGTGCTCGACGCGCAGGTGGTCTACTACAACCCGGAGCTGGACATCGCGGTCCTGCGCAGCGACAACCTCGACCTGCCGGTCCTGCCGTGGGCGGACGAGGTCGCCCAAAGCAGCGACGATGCGATCGTCATGGGATTCCCCGAGTCCGGCCCGTTCGAGGCAGCACCCGCCCGCATCGCCGACCGCATCACCATCTCCGGCCCGGACATCTACGCCACCGGCCGCGTCGAGCGCGAGTCCTACACCGTCCGCGGCACCATCCGCCAGGGCAACTCCGGCGGCCCCATGGTGGACACCTCCGGCAACGTCCTCGGAGTCGTCTTCGGCGCCTCGGTGGACAACAGCGACATCGGCTACGCGCTGACCGCCCAGGAGGTCCGCTCGCAGGTGGGGGACGCCTCGCAGCTGGCTACGCCGGTGGATACCGGCCAGTGCGTCCTGAGCTAAAAACGATAGAAGCGGCCACGCCAGTGCAATGCACGGTGCGTGGCCGCTTTCGCGTATCGACGCCTACGGCTCCTAGCCCTCGACCTGTGTGATGAGCGCGAAGTCCGCGATGACCCGGGCGAGCTCGTCAGGGGACTCGAGGTGCGGGCGCCAGCGCGCGTTCGGCAGGGTGATTCTCTGGAACCGCCCCTGCGCCCGGGCGTTGGCGAAGTGGGCGAGCGTGGTGCTGTGGCGGGTGTCGTCGCCGATGAACTGGACCGGGATGGTCACCTTGGTTCCCATCCACTTGGTGGGAGGCACGGCCGTGGCCAGCCTCTGGGTGCGCATGACGGCCGGGTAGGTCGACTCCACGGACATCGCCTGCTGGCGCAGACCGAGGTCCTCGGAGAACTGCTCGCTTTGCTGGTAGCCGAGCGAGGTGACCGCGCGGAGGTCGTGGGCCAAGAAGCGGTCGCGGCGGCGCCAGACCATCTGGCGCAGGGGCCGGGGCAGGCGGGTGAGCGCGTTGTTGACCACGAGGTTGCTATAAAGCCACGGGCGCGTGAGCAGCGCCCTGCGCATGTCGACGGGGTGGATGCCGTCGATGCAGGTCAGCCCGTTGATGTGCTCGGGGTGAGAGGCCGCCATCGTCCACGCGATCGCCGCGGTCGACCCCACGCCGACGACGTGGGCGTCGTCGTGGCCAAGGGTGCGGATGACGCCGGAGACGTCGCCGTTGAGGTGGCGCAGGTCGTGGCCCGTCGGCGGCTTGTCGGAGTAGCCGTAGCCGCGCAGGTCGAGGGCGACCACGTGCAGACCCCGCGCGGCGAGCGGCTCGATGACCCGCCGGAAGTCCATCCAGCTGCCGAAGCAGTCGTGAAGCAGCACCACCGCGGGGTCGCCGGGGTCGCCGGCGGTGACGGCGTGCAGCCTCAGTCCTCGGGTGTGCAGCACCTGATGGTGGAATCCATCGAGCAGCACGACCTTCGGGGACAGCGTGCGGTGAGAGTAGGGGCTCATTGTCTTCCTAGGTTGGCCAGCAAGCGGGACTTACCAGCGGCGTGATGGGAGTAAGGCGAGGGGCCGATAAAAGGGAACACGCCCCGCAAGTGCGAGGCGCGCCTGAAACAAGGAGATCGGTGGCCGCGAACGGCGCGCGGTGGGAAACCGGCGCGGGTGCGCGAGCTAGCTGTACATGCCTCGGTGGCGGGACTCCAGCTTCTTCTGTGCCTGACCAGGGACGAGGTTCTTCAGCTCGTTGACGGAGCTGATGGTCTCCTTCGGTGCCTGGATCTTCTTCAGCTTGCGGAAGCCGATGAGCGCGAAGACTCCGGCGAGCACGAGCATGAGGAGGAACACGATGAGGAAGGCCGCCCAGCGGTCGAGCCACAGGTAGTCGAGCAGCTCGGCGAGGAAGAAGAAAAAGAAGAAGGAGCTGTAGAGGGCGACCGTGCCGGCCACGCCGAACAGGCCGCCGCCGATGGCGCCCTTCTTGGCCTCCGCGGCCAGCTCGGTCTTGGCGAGCTCGATCTCCGCGCGGAACAGCGAGGACATCTGGGAGGTAGCGTCGCTGACCAGTGCGCCGATGCTCCCCTTGTTGCCGGTGTCCACATCGGCGAGCGGGATGGAGTTCACCTTCGCGTCAAAGGTCTCTGCGCCGCTGGTAAAAAGTCCGTTGTCGTTGCTCACGAGTCGCTTCCCTCCGAAAGATTCTTTCTAAAAAAGTGCAATCACTACTTATCGTGCCACGAAATGACCGATTAGGTGAATTCCTCACGCGAAATTCTCGCCCCAATTCTGTGGTCGGCGCCCGGATTCGTAAGATTGGCGGCATGGATTCGCTCTCGCAGCTCGCCGCCGTCCCCGCCCTCGCCTCGCTCATCGAGGAGGCCACGGGCGCCATCAACGCGGTGCATCGCAGGCCGGTCAACCTGCGCAAGGTCGAGCTGACCAGCTCCGAGTCCACGCTGCGCGGCGCGAGGGCGAACGTGGATCTGTACCGCGCCGGGGTCACGGAGGAGGAGTCGATCTCCGCCTACAGCGTGCTCGCGCCGGGCTCGGTCGACGCCACCGTGCGGACCTTCGTGCGAGCCCCGCTGCAGGTGCTGGCCCGCATCGACGCCCTAGCTGGCGGCCCCGGCCGCCCAGAGCAAGGTGCCGATCGGCTTTCCGCGCTGGCCGGGCTCGTCGCTACCACCAAGGGCGGGGCGCTTCTGCCCGCGATCCTCCACGGGGAGCTCCTCCGCGGCGGTTACTTCGGCAGGCGCAGCGGCACGGTCGCCAGGGTCGCAGCGCGCGTGAGCGCCATCGGCACCGGCTTCGACCCGCGGGGCCTGACCGTTCCGGAGACCTACCTGCGCCGGCACCGCGAGGACTACCGGCGACTCGCGGAGCGCTTCGGTTCGGATGAGGCGAGCATCGAGGAGTTCTTAGCCTTCCACGTGCGCGCCTTCATCGCTGGGGCCACCGAAGCCGAGGGCATCGCCAGCGCAGCGTCGTAAAGCGAAAAGCTAAAAAGCTTAGGTGGGGGACTCGTCCTCGCGGTACTTCTTCGCCAGCCAAATGCCACCCGCGGCGGCCGCAGCGAGCGCCGCGACGACGCCGGTGGTCTTGCCCAGCTCCTTGCCCGTGGGCAGCTGGAAAAGCGGCACGGGGTTGCGGAAGGAGTGGATCTCCCAGCCCTTGTCCGTGGCCACCTTGCGCAACGCGCGGTCGGGGTTGACGGCGTTGGGGTGGCCGACCGCCTCGAGCATGGGCAGGTCAACGGCGGAATCGGAGTAGGCGTAGCTTCGCGAGAGGTCGTAGCCGCGGCGGGCGGTGAGGTCCATGATCGCCTGCGCCTTGGCCGCGCCCTTGCAGTAGAAGGTGATCTCGCCGGTGAACTTGCCGTCTTCCTTGGCCAGCTCCGTGGACACGACGTGCTCGACGCCGAGCTCGCGCGCGATGGGCTCGACCAGCTCGCGCGCGGAGGCGGAGATGATGACCACGTCGTGGCCTGCGGCGATGTGCTGATCGATGAGAGCGCGGGCCTCGGAATAGATGGTGGGTGTGACCACCTGCTGCATCGTCTCCTCGGCGATGGCCTTGACCTGCTCGACGTCCCAGCCCGTGACCATCTGCGTGAGCTGGTCGCGGGTTGCGTCCATTTGCCCGTCGGAGTGCCCGGCGAACATGTAGGTTGCCTTGGCCATGGACATCTGCAGCGCCTCCACGGGCGTGATGAGCCCGGAGTTCAAGAACTCCTTGCCGTAGGCGAACGCCGAGGAGGTAGCGATGATGGTCTTGTCCAGATCGAAGAACGCGGCCACGCGATGAGGCGCGAGGACCACGTCGGTGCCGGGTCGTCGCGCCAGGGCGCCGTGTTCGTTCGAATCAACCATTGCCCTTCGAGTCTAGTCGCAAATGGGGTCGCGGTGAATGATGCATTTTGCTTGTAGACGATTACTAAAGCCGGTCCTCACATGTCCTAAGGGGAAGCTGAGAAATGGGGACGGGTCGGGGCCCGCTGCGGGGGCGCGGCCGGACGGAAAAACTTTCGGGAGCTGTGCAAACGCGCCCGGCGGGTAAGGAAAAGGGGAGGTTGCCAAGCGGTAGGGGCTGTGTCATAATGACACCTGCAAGGCCCCGATATACAGTGCGGCCTGCCCCGGCCCGCCCCCCTGTGGCCGGGATTGGCGGCTCGCGCATTACCCCCCCCTAGCGCGAGCCGCCCCTTTATTTTTCGTGTCCGGCGGGTTATCCACAGAAATTACTGTGACATATCAGCAAAACCGGGGGTTATCCACAGGCCGGAAACGGCCGCCTCGACGGCTCTGCGGTACTCGATCAGACTGTGGGGCATGAGCAACTTACCGACCTCCATCGACGACCTCGTCCCGCCGCTGCCGCGCGTCTCGCCGAGCGCACCGCCACCGAAGGAGCCGCCGCGGCCCCGGCACATTTCTCCCCGGGGGCGGACGAAGCCGATCTCCGGCGAGCCCGTGCTCGTCGCCGTGGCGGACCCGCTGCTGCACCCGGAGGTGACCACCATCGTCGCCGCGACCGGGCGCCAACGCCTGGATACGACCGAGCCTGCGGAGATCACCCGCCACGGGCACCGCGCGTCCGCCCTCATCATCGACCCCGAGACCGCGCGCGGCCTCGGCGCGTCGCAGCTACGGGTGCCCGTCTTCCTCGTTCACCCTGAGCCGGGGCCCGTCGACTGGAAGCTGGCCATGGCGGTGCGCGCGGAGGAGGCGTTCATCCTCCCGGCCCAAGCCCCTGAGCTCTTGCGTGCGCTCGGTCGCGGGGAGGACCCCACTGAGCCCGACGCCGCGACCGTCACGGTGTGCGGGGCCGTGGGCGGGGCGGGAACGTCGACGCTGGCCGCGGCGATAGCTCGGGACCGGGGTACGTGCGTGCTTGTCGACGCCGATCCCTGCTCCGGCGGGCTCGACCTGCTCCTCGGCCTCGAGGACTCCCTGGGGATCCGGTGGAGCGATCTCGACTTCACCCGCGGGCAGATGGCGGCATCCGAGCTGCTCAAGGCGCTACCCAGGGCGGGCGACGGGCCCCGGGTGCTCACCCACTCGCGCGGCGACCTCGGGCGCGCGGAGATCGCACCGGAGCAGCTCGTGGGCGCCATCGACTGCCTGCGCGGGCACGCGAGCGTCGTCATCGACTCGCCAGCCCACGGCGAGGGGTTCGAGGTCGCCTGCGAGGCCTCGGACCTCATCGTCGTCGTGGTGCCCGCGGAGGTGCGCGCGGCCGTCTCGGCGCACGCGCTCGTGGGTCGGCTCCAGGCCAAGCGGCACCGGGTGATCGCCGTGCTGCGGCACCGGGGCTGGTCGGGGCTGGACAGGAAGGACGTGGAGGAACTGGCGAACGTGGAGGTCGTGGCCGAGGTCGCCACGGTGGCGCGGCTTCACAAGAAGGTGGAGACCGCGGGCCTGCCCGCCCGCCTGCCAGCGACCATCGCTAGGGCGGCGAAGAAGGTGGGGGAGGCGCTCGCGGCATGAACCACGCGGAGCTCATCGACAAGGTGCAGCGGCGGCTCGCGCTGGAGCCAACGCTAGGCGATGACCTAGGCCATCTCGTCCGGGAGGAGGCCGGGGGCGTCATCGGCGACGTCGAGATCCTCGGCGTCCTTCGCCAGCTGCGGCACGACACCGTCGGTGCGGGTCCCCTCGAGCGGGTACTCCGTCTCCCCGGGGTCACCGACGTGGTGGTTAATGGCCCCCGCGAGGTGTGGTTCGATCGCGGCGACGGGCTCGAGCGTTCGGGCATCGAGTTCCCCGACGACGCCTCCGTCCGGCGCCTCGCGGTGAGGCTGCTGTCCAACTCCGGCCGCCGCCTCGACGACGCCCAGTGCTTCGGCGACGGAAAGCTGCTCCGCGAGGACGGCTCGAGCCTGCGCATCCACGCGATGCTCGCCCCGCCCTCGGAGTCGGGGACGTTATTGTCGGTGCGGGTGCTCAAGCAGTCGCGGGCGCGGCTTGCCCAGCTTCGCGGGCTGGGAACCTTCGATGGCGGCGGGCTTGAGGCGCTTCGGGAAATCGTCTGCGAGCGGCGCTCCTTCCTCGTCGTGGGCGGGACCGGGTCGGGCAAGACCACCCTGCTGGGAGCCATGCTGGCGGAGGTCGATCCTCGGGAACGGATCGTCTGCATCGAGGACACGGCCGAGCTGCATCCCGATCATCCCCACGTCCTCACGCTCATTACCCGCGCGTCCAACACCGAGGGGATGGGGGCGATTTCCATGGCCGACCTGCTCAAGCAGTCGCTGCGCATGCGCCCCGACCGGATCGTCCTGGGCGAGATCCGCGGGGCGGAGGTCGTGGACCTGCTCTCGGCGCTCAACACCGGCCACGACGGGTGCGCGGGAACCATCCACGCCAACTCTCTCGAGGAGGTGCCCGCGAGGCTCGAGGCGCTAGCCGCGCTCGGCGGCCTGGGGAGGGAGGCTCTGCACGCGCAGGTCCAGGCGGCCAAGCCAATGATCCTCGTCATGCGCAAGGGGGCCGGTGGCCGCAGGCTGGCCCAGATCGGGGAGCTGTCGGGCGACCCACTGCGGGTGCGCGTGCTCTGGGACGGCGGTGGGCAGCCATGATGTGGCCGCTTGTGTTCCTCGCCGCGGCGTGCGCGGTGCCCTCGGTTGCGCCCCGGTATCGGGTGGTGGCGAATACGTTCGTGTCAGCGATCCCGAGCCGGTCCCGGTGGGTTTTCGCCGGGACAGTTCTCGTGCTCGGGTTCGTGCTGGTTCGCAACCAGGCCGCGGGCCTGCTGGCCTCGGCGATGGTGGCGGGAACCTGCTACCGCCTGGTGCGAGCAGAGCTCGAACGGCGGGCGGGAACGCGGCGGGGTGCCGCCGTCGCACAGCTCGCGACGGTGATCGTGGGGGAGCTGCGCAGCGGATCCTCGATGGCGACCGCCGTGGAGCGCGCCGGCGCGGATGCCGTCGATCCGCGGGTGCGCGAGTGCGTCGCCGTGGCAGCGAGGCGGGCCGCGGCCGGGGGAAGCGGGGCGCAGGCGCTCGTGGAACAGGCCGCCCGTGCTTCCGAGCTCGCCGACATCGGGCGAGCCTGGCGCGCCGCGGAGGAGCACGGAATCGCACAGGCCGAGCTCATCGCGCACGCGGCCAAGCGCTTGGAGGCCTCCCAGGCGCACCGGCGGAAGGTCGTGGCTGGCATTCAGGGGGCGCAGGTCACGGCGATCATCCTGAGCGTCCTCCCGGTGTTCGGCATCGTGTTGGGCTTCGCCATGGGCGTTAACGTCCCGGCCTTCCTCCTTGGCGGTGGCCTCGGCGGGCTCATCCTGGTGGCCGGGGTGGCGCTCGAGTGCGGCGGGCTCCTCGTCGCCCACGAGATCATGGAGCGTGCGGCATGTACCTAGTTGCGGCGGTGTGCGCGGCGGTCGCGGTGAGCGTCTGGGACACGGGCGTCGCCGACAGGCTTCGTCAATGTCCAATGCAGCCGCAGTCCGCGCGGGACGGTCCGTGGCGGATGCTTCGGGGGAAGGGGGGCCGCGGCGAAGCGTCGGCAAGCCTGCTCGAATGGGCGGGCGAGCTGGACCTGTTTGCCGCCTGCCTGCTCGCGGGGCTCACGCCGGCAAGGTCTGCGTTCGTCGTCGCGGAAAGCGCGCAGGCTGATCATTGGGCGGAAACGGCGACGATGCTTGGCCTCGGCGTGGGGCCGGAGCGCGCGTGGGCACCGCTGGCCGCGCTCGACGGTCTGGCCGAGCTGGCGATCATCGCCAGAAGCTCCCACCGCTCGGGTGCGGCGATGGGGTCGGCCTGCCGCGATCTGGCGGCTCGGCTTTTGAGCCAGGCGGAGACGGAGGCGGTGAGCCGGTCCGAGCGGGCCAGCGTGCTCATCGCCATCCCGCTGGCGTTCTTCTTCCTTCCCGCCTTTTTCGTGTTGGGTCTCGCCCCCGTCGTGATCACGCTGGGGCGCGGCGTACTACCACTGCAGTGATCAGCACAAAACACACGAATCCGGACCCGAATCCGGACCTCACGCAAGAAAGGAAACCATCATGCGAGCACTATTTTTCCCACACGAGCCGTTCCAATCCACCCTCCCCGGAGGCGAGGTCGACGCCTGCGAGCACGAGCCGATCGACCACGAGCTCACCCCGGCGTCCTACGAGATCCTCTGCGACCCCTATGCCTCCGGCCTCGACGACCCCGGCAGGGAGCCGCTCGACTGCGGGTGCCTGCGCCACCGAATCGCGACTCTGAGCAGGGACGACCGGGGAATGACCACGCTCGAGTACGCGCTTGGCGCGCTCACCGCGATGGCGATCGCGGCGGCCTTGTACCTGGTGGTCAACAGCGGCGTCGTCTCCGACGGGCTTCGCTCGATCATTACCGACGCGCTGAGCAACAGGCCCTAACGCACTGAACCCGACACCAACCATGCGAGCACCGGCCGCCCGTACCCCAGTGGGCACGGGCGGCCGGTGCCGAAGGAGGCTTGAACTTCAATGACAAGGGACGCGCCCAGGCGAAGGCTGCGCGGCGAGGAGGGGATGGCGACGCTGGAGGCGGCCGCGTCGATCGCCTTGCTCGTGACGGTCGCCGGGCTCATCGTCGGGGCGATCGCGACCGTGGCGACCTACATCAAGGTGGTGGACACCGCGGGTGCCGCCGCCCGCGCGCACGCCATCGGGCAGGACTTCGTCCCCGCGCGCGGCTCGGTCGCGGTGCGCGAGGTGGGTGGCGTGGTCGAGGTGACCGCCAGCGCGCCCGCGATGTTCATGGAGGTGCGTGCCACGGCCCGTTTCCCGGCGGAGGTGAGCGACCGTGGGGCGGAAGTTGCTGAGTAATCTTGCGCACAATGAAAATGGAAGCGTCAGCCTTTTGGCGGCGGTGTTTGTTGCCGCTTTTGTCTCGCTCGCCGGGGTCGCCGTGTATGCGGCGGCAGGGGTGATCGGCATCCACAGGGCCCAGGTTGCCGCCGATATGGCCTCGGTTTCCGCTGCTCACGAGCACTATGTGGGCGGGGATGGCTGCGCGGAGGCTGCGGAGGTGATTCGGCTAAACGGGGCGGACCTTTCCGACTGTTTTGTGGAGGGGATGGATGTGGTCGTGCGCGCAGAGATGGCGGGAGGGGATGCTGTGGCGCGGGCGGGTCCGGTCGAGTAGGGAGGGGTGCTTGCGAAGCTTACGGCAATTATGTAGTGTGCAACTATATTGCACACAATCTAAGAGAGGCAAGACGCATGAACCCCCTTTACACCACCGAGGCACTCGCCACCGGCGCCGGACGCAACGGCACCGTGCAAGTAGCCGACGGAAACCTGAGCTTCGATCTCGCGGTGCCCAAGGAGATGGGCGGAAGCGGGAACGGCAACAACCCCGAGCAGCTCTTCGCCGCGGGCTACGCCGCCTGCTTCCACTCCGCCCTGCAGTTGGTGGCCCGGGCAGCCAAGCAGGACCTGGGTGACTCGAGCGTCGGCGCGCGCGTGTCCATCGGGAAGGAGGGCGAGGGCTTCGGCTTGGCGGTCGAACTGGAGGTCATCGTCCCGGCCCTTCCTCACGAGGTGTCCCAGCAGCTGGCGGAGAAGGCCCACGAGGTGTGCCCGTACTCCAACGCCACCCGCGGGAACATCGAGGTCACCCTGGTTGTGGCGGAGGACTAGCCGCGGGCTGAGGGGGGAGCTAGGGAGTGACGCCAAGCATCGTGCACATCGCTCCCAGCAGGGCGAGCGCGCCCTCCTTGCTCAGCGGGTTGTTGCCATTGCCGCACTTCGGGGACTGCACGCACGAGGGGCAGCCGGACTCGCACTCGCAAGTGCGCACCACCTCGTAGGTGGCCGCGATCCACTCGGAGAAGCGGTCGTAGCCACAATCGGCGAAGCCCGCGCCGCCCGGGTAGCCGTCGTAGACGAACACCGTGGGCAGCCCCGTGTCCGGGTGCAGCTGGGTGGACACGCCGCCGATGTCCCAGCGGTCGCAGGTGGCAATGAGCGGGAGCATGCCGATCGCGGCGTGCTCCGCCGCGTGCAGCGCGCCCGGGATGTCCTTGATGCCCAGCTCGTCGAGCACGAGCGGGTCGATCGTGTAGGCCACCGCCCGCGAGCGCAGCTGCATGGGCGGCATCTCCAGCGGCACCGTGTCAAGCACGCTTCCGTCGGGGGCGCGCCTGATATACCCGATGACCTGGTCTAACACCTCCACCTCGAGGTTGGACACCCACAGTCCGGGGGAGGGGTTGGCCACCTTGTCGGGGCTGCCCACGATGCGGATGTCGGTGACGCTGCGGGAGTGGGTGCTGTAGTCGGGAAGCTCGGGGTGGACGAGGACGAGGCGCTCGTCCAAGTCGAGGGTGTCGACGACGAAGCTCTCGCCCTGGTGGATGTACACCGCACCCGGGTGCGCCTGGCCCTGGGCCTGTGCGCCGTCGATGGTGCCTAAGAGTCGCCCGTCGGTCTGATCGATGATGGCGAACTGCTCGCCAGCCCCGCGCAGGTGCACGTTTTCGTGCGGCAGGGCCTGGCCCGGTTCGAGGGAGGCGAACCAGCCCCGCGGGCGCTTGCGCAGGAAGCCCTCGGCCGCGAGCTGCTGCACGACCTCCTCGGCACCTAGGGAGGCTACTTCAGCGTCGGAAAGCGGCGCCTCGATGGCGGCGCAGTAGACGTGCCCGCCGAGGATGTGCGGGTTGCGGGGGTTGAACACGGTCTTCTCGATCGGGCGGCCGAGGAGGACCTCCGGGTGGTGGATGAGGTAGTTGTCCATCGGCTCGTCGCGGGCGACAAGCGCCACCAGTGAGCCCTGCCCGCGGCGGCCCGCGCGCCCGCCCTGCTGCCAGAAGCTCGCCGCCGTGCCGGGGTAGCCCGCCATGACCACGGCGTCGAGCCCGCCGACGTCGATTCCCAGCTCCAGCGCGTTGGTCGAGGCCACGCCCAGCAGCGAGCCGTCGTCGAGGCCCTTTTCCAGGCGGCGCCGATCCTCGGCGAGGTAGCCCGCGCGGTAGGCGGCGATGCGGCGGGACAGGTCGAAGCGCCCGGCCAGGTTGAGCTCCTCCGCGCAGCGCATGGCCACGATCTCCGCCTGCCTGCGCGAGCGCACGAAGCTTAGGGTGCGCGCGCCCTCCTTGACGAGTGTTGCCATGATGCTGGCGGTCTCGCTGCTGGCCGCCCGGCGCACCGGCGCGCCGTTTTCGCCCTCCGCGCCCTCGATGATGCCCGGCTCCCACGTAAGGATCGTGCGCGCGCCCTGGGGCGCGCCGTCGCGGGTGACGGCGAGAACCGGCCTGTCGATGAGGTTCGCGGCGTGTGCGCCGGGGTCGTTGCTGGTCGCCGACGCCAGGATCACCGTGGGGTTCGAGCCGTAGCGGGCGCAGATGCGCAGGAAGCGCCGCAGCACGAGCGCCACGTGCGCGCCGAACACGCCGCGGTAGGAGTGGCACTCGTCGATGACCACGTAGCGCAGGTGGCGCAGCACCCGCCCCCAGCGCGGGTGGTTGGGCAGGATGCCAGTGTGCAGCATGTCCGGGTTGGTGAAGATGAACCGGCTCTTGTCGCGGATGCCGGCGCGCGCGTCCTGCGGGGTGTCGCCGTCGTAGGGCGCGGGGAAGATGTCGCCCAGCCCGGGGACCTCGGCGCAGAGGCCGCCCACGGAGTGCAGCTGGTCGGAGCCCAGCGCCTTGGTCGGGGTGAGGTAGAGCGCGCAGGCGGTGTCGTCGGTGGCCAGTGTGGACAGGATCGGCAGCTGATAGCTCAGCGACTTGCCCGAGGACGTGCCGGTGGCGATGACCACGTCGCGCCCGGAAAACGCCGCGGACGCGCACTCGGCCTGGTGGGAGTACGGCGCGGTAATGCCCGCGTCGACGAGGTGCTCCCGCAGCGGCGGGTGGACCCACTCCGGCCACGGGGCGGTCGACGAGGGCCGCGGCGGTAGGGTCTCCAGGTGGGTGCAGGTGGATTCGGGGAAACGCTCGATGAGAATCTGCGCCAATTCCTGCCCTAAGGTGTACCCCACGATGGGGCTATTTTCGCCCACTTGATTTCCGCCTTCCTGCAGGTTGCGCGCCTTTTAAAGGAAGCTATCAGTTTATTTCCCTATCCATGACTTTCCAAACATGAGACACTGGCAGTGGTCGCTAAGGCTGCTTCGTCACCTCGGTGTTTCCGGTCGCGCGCCGTTCTTTGAAATGGTGCTGGGCGGGGAAATCGCAGGCCGAGGCAGCATTGTTTTTACGAAAGTGATCTGCGGGACCCATTTCCAGTGAGTTCCTGTGGTGTCTTACGCATTGTGAGGATGATCGACCCCACCGCAATTCGGTAATACACCGAGCAATATTTATAGTTAGGAATTTTTATGGCACAGGGAACTGTGAAGTGGTTCAACGCTGAGAAGGGCTTCGGCTTCATCGCGCCTGAGGATGGCAGCGCTGACGTCTTCGTCCACTACTCCGAGATCCAGGGCAACGGCTTCCGTAGCCTCGAGGAGAACCAGCGCGTCGAGTTCGAGATCGGCGAGGGCGCCAAGGGCCCGCAGGCACAGCAGGTTCGCGCTCTCTAAGCAGCGCCAACGCATTGCCCCTCACTTCGTTGAGGGGCATTTTTTTGCTTTCCGACGCCTACGGCGAAACCCGCCGAAGGTCGTCGGCAAGCGACGTGATGGCGGGCGTGTCGAGCCTGCTCGTGGGGGAGGCGGTGCAGGCATCCAACAACCGGTAACCCGCCTGCTGGATGGACACGTGTTGCGACCAGCGCGATAGCGCCGTGGCGCGGTCGTTGCGGGCGAGGCTCGCGATCGCCCAGCGCTCGGACAGGAGCTCGTACTGCAGGTCGCGGCGGGAGTGGATCGCCTCGTTGGGGGTCTGGGTGAGCAGCGCGCCCAGCAGCGAACTCATGGCGATGCGGCAGCGCTTGACCAGCCACGCGTGGTGCTTGGCGGACAGCGCGACCGGGGTGAGCCAGATGACCGCGAGCGAGCAGGCCACGGCGATGGCCGTCTCGAAGAAGCGATCGACCACGACCGACCCCAGCGGCTTCGTGAGCGACCCGCCCATGAGCAGCGCCAGCGGCGTGGTGACGATGACGCAGAGCGCGTAGTTGCGCACGACGAGGATCTCCGCGCCGAACTGGCACAGCGTGAGCACCACGAGGACGCCGAGCGCGCCGGGGCTTAGGATGTGCAGCCCCGCGAACAAGGCGATGCCGCCGATGGTGCCCAGGAAGCGGTGCACGCCGCGGATGGAACCCGGCACGCGGTCGGGGCCCCACTGCAGGATGAGCATGGCGCTCACGGCCGCCCAGTCGGGGCGGTCGAAGCCGAAGGCGACGCTGATCACCACCGCGCCGAGCGCCGCGACCAGCACCTGGGCGGCGGTGATGGTGGGGTGCGAGTAGGCGCTCATCGCGCGGTAGATGCGGTAGCGCATCGTGGGGCGCGCGTGGGGGATGACGGTGCGCGAGGTGTCGGAAAGCCGGTCGTCGTCGCTGAGCTCGCCCGGCGACGAGTCGACCTGGGACAGTTCCAGCTGCGCGCGACGCACGCGATCGACCAGCGGCTCGTGGGAGGGGTCGGTGACCCGGCCGTGGGAGACCACCTGGGCGTCGGACAGCGCCGACCACGCGCTGGACATCGACTGCGCGGCCTGGTGCTTGGTGGCCACCGTGGGGTTCTCGCGCAGCGCGGCCACGGCCTTCTCGAGCCCCGTCACCGCCTGCTCCTCCGGCAGGTGCGGGTGCACCAGCCACGGCGTCATGCCCACGATGAGCGAGGAGGCCACCCCCAGCAGCGTCCACCCGCCCACCTCGAAGGGGTTAAGTCCCAGCTTCGCCGACATCGTCGCGCCGCCCGCGGTCATGACGATGAAGAACGCCCCCGGCGGCGGCAGGCGCAGCGCGTTCTGCACGAAGGCACCGGTGGTGGCGATCGCCGTGGCGTAGGCGCCGATGAGCAGGTACCACCAGTGGTTGCCCCCGGCGAGCTGCGCGAACACGACGTGCCCCAGCGCCGAACCTGCGACCGTGCCCAGCGTGAGCAGGGTGCCCGCGATAAGGATGACCCGCCAGCGCACCCGGAAGGGCCGGCCCTCGCCGTAGATCACCGCGCAGGCGCCCGCCGCCACCATGAGCATGCCCTGTGAGGAGCCCGCCACCAGCGCGATGAGGCCGGGCAGGAGCAGGGCGAGCGCCGAGCGCAGCGCGCCGGGCCAGCGGTTGCTGGCGGCGTTCATGGAGGTGAGCAGCTGCCACGCGCTGGGGGTGCCGGGCAGCTGTTCGTTGTCGGGAAGCGAGGGGCTGGTCATGCGGGCTCCATCGGTGAGGGCGTGTGGGGAAGGAGACCTATCAATAGTAAGCCCCGGCAGACCCCGCGGGTGGGGGAGCCGTCGTCCTCAGCGGTGGCGGCAGGTCGCGTGATTTCTTGAGGAGCAGAAACCGGAAACGATCGTCGGTCGCCGCGCCGAGGCGCAGGGAAAATACACCCCGCAAAATCGCCCCCATGCTGGACTGTTGGACAAAGGTGCGTAAGTGACCCGTATTATAAGGAAACTAATGAGTAAGAAGAGGGAGTAGTTTCTTTCTTTAAGCTTAAAAAGTCGAAGAAGTATTGCGTTGAATTGAGGTCGAACCCCTCTATGGCTGAAACCACAGGCACGAAGCGCCTCGTCATCGTCGAGTCCGCGACGAAGGCCAAAAAGATTGCTCCCTACCTAGGCAGCGACTACATCGTCGAGGCATCCGTGGGCCACATTCGTGACCTCCCCCGCGGTGCGGCGGACGTGCCAGCCAAGTACAAGAAGGAGCCCTGGGCGCGTCTCGGCGTTAACACCGACGACGGGTTCACGCCTTTGTACGTGGTCAGCCCGGACAAGAAGAAGGTCGCCGACCTCAAGTCGAAGCTGAAGCAGGTCGACGAACTGCTGCTGGCAACCGACCCCGACCGCGAGGGCGAGGCCATCGCGTGGCACCTGCTCGAGGTGCTCAAGCCCAAGGTGCCGGTGCGCCGCATGGTGTTCAACGAGATCACCAAGCCCGCGATCCTGGCCGCCGCGGAGAACACCCGCGACCTCGACGAGAACCTCGTCGACGCCCAGGAGACCCGCCGCATCCTCGACCGCCTCTACGGCTACGAGGTCTCCCCGGTGCTGTGGAAGAAGGTCATGCCGCGCCTGTCGGCGGGACGCGTGCAGTCGGTGGCCACCCGCGTCATCGTCGAGCGCGAGCGCGAGCGCATGGCGTTCGTCTCCGCCGAGTACTGGGACCTGCAGGCCGAGTTCGACACCGGCAAGCCCGAGGTCGACGGCAACCCGCGCACCTTCGTCGGCCGCCTCACGAGCATCGACGGCAAGCGCGTGGCCACCGGCCGCGACTTCAACGACAAGGGAATCCTCACCTCCGACGCCGTGGTCGTCGACAAGCACAGCGCAACGCAGCTGGCGGCGAACCTCGAAGGCCAGCCGATGGCGGTCGCGGCGGTGGAGGAGAAGCCGTACACGAGGCGACCGTACGCGCCGTTTATGACCTCGACGCTGCAGCAGGAGGCCGGCCGCAAGCTGCATTACACTTCCGAGCGCACGATGCGCATCGCGCAGCGCCTCTACGAAAACGGCCACATCACCTATATGCGTACCGACTCCACGACGCTGTCGGAGCAGGGGCTCAAGGCCGCCCGCGAGCAGGCGATCTCCCTCTACGGCAAGCAGTACGTGACCGATGGCCCGCGCCGCTACGACCGCAAGGTGAAGAACTCGCAGGAGGCGCACGAGGCGATCCGCCCCGCCGGCGAGCACTTCGCCACCCCGCAGGACCTGTCGGGCCAGCTCGACGCCGAGGAGTACAAGCTCTACGAGCTGATCTGGCAGCGCACCGTCGCCTCCCAGATGGCCGACGCGAAGGGAACCTCCATGAAGGTGACCATCGCGGGTGTCGCCGCGGGCGCCGACTCCCAGCAGGACGTCGAGTTCGCCGCCACCGGCCGCACGATCACCTTCCCCGGCTTCCTGCGTGCCTACGTGGAGACCACCAAGCTCGCCGACGGCCGCGACGTGGCAGATAACGCCGAGAAGCACCTGCCGCGCCTGGCCAAGGGCGACGCGCTGGGCGTCAACTCCATCACCGCCGACGACCACTCCACCAACCCGCCGGCGCGCTACACCGAGGCCTCGCTGGTGAAGAAGATGGAGGACCTGGGCATCGGCCGCCCGTCGACCTACGCGTCGATCATCAAGACCATCCAGGATCGCGGCTACGTCTACTCCCGCGGCAACGCGCTGGTGCCCAGCTGGGTCGCCTTCGCCGTCGTGGGGCTTTTGGAGAAGTCCTTCTCCTCGCTGGTCGACTACGACTTCACCTCCTCCATGGAGGACGAGCTCGACGAGATCGCCAACGGCCAGGAGAACGGCACCCACTGGCTCACCGGCTTCTACTTCGGCGACGCCGAGGCCTCCGACGCCACCGCCGAGTCCGTGGCCAAGCACGGCGGGCTCAAGGCGCTCGTCGGCGACAACCTCGAATCCATCGACGCCCGCGAGGTCAACTCGCTTAAGCTCTTCGACGACTCCGAGGGTCGCGCCATCGTCGTGCGCGTGGGACGCTACGGCCCCTACATCGAGCGGGTCATTGGACGAAACCCCGAAACGGGAGAGCCGGTCTACCAGCGCGCCAACCTGTCGGACACCACGACCCCGGACGAGCTCACCCTGGAGCTCGCGGAGAAGCTGTTCGCCACCCCGCAGTCGGGGCGCGAGCTGGGCCCGAACCCGGCCAATGGCCGCATGATCGTGGCCAAGGAAGGTCGCTTCGGCCCGTACGTCACCGAGGTGCTCGGCGAGGACGAGAAGGAGAAGGTCGCCGCCGTCGCGGAGGAGATCGTCGCCGCCGAGCGCGCCGAGGAGGACGCCCAGCGCGCCGCCGAGGGCAAGCGCGCGAAGAACTGGGGCACCAAGACCGCGGCCGCCGCCAAGGAAAAGCGCATCAACCAGATCATCGACGAGCGCCTCAAGCCCGCCACCGCCTCGCTGTTTAGCTCGATGGAGCCCTCGACCGTCACCCTCGAGGAGGCGCTCAAGCTCATGAGCCTGCCGCGCGAGGTGGGTGTCGATCCCTCCGACGGGGAGGTCATCACCGCGCAGAACGGCCGCTACGGCCCGTACCTGAAGAAGGGCACCGACTCGCGCACCCTCGGCAGCGAGGAGCAGATCTTCACGATCACCCTCGACGAGGCCCGCCGCATCTACGCCGAGCCCAAGCGCCGCGGCAGGGGTGCCACCTCGCAGTCGGTGATCAAGCAGCTCGGCGACAACGACGTCTCCGGCAAGCCCATGTCCGTGCGCGACGGCCGCTTCGGACCGTACGTCACCGACGGCACCACGAACGCCTCGCTGCGTCGCGGCGACGACCCGACCGCGCTCACCGACGCGCGCGCGAACGAGCTGCTCTCCGAGCGCCGAGCGAAGGAGGCCGCCGACGGCCCCAAGGTGGCCAAGAAGGCCACGAAGAAAGCGGCAAAGAAGACCACGAAGAAGGCAGCCAAGAAGGCGACGAAGAAGGCCGCAAAGAAGCCGCCACAGACCACCAAGCGCGTGGTCAAGGCGGGCAGCCGCAAGGCCTAGCAGCCTTTTTGCTTCTCGCTTATCGACGCCTCACGGCCCGCCCCCGCGTGCACCTTAGTGCAGGCCGGGGCGGCTTTGTCGTCGCGCGGGAAAAGTGGCCTTAGCCTACGCGCGTTCGGTTTCTCCAAGCGCTGCACTCCGGCTAGCCTTGGAAGGTATGAATGCACCTTGGTCTGACTGGTCCGGCTTAGACATCGACGGGTGGCGCGCGCAGGTCGCCCGCACCAGCGCGGTCGACGGGGTCACGGCGGCGCTCGCCCAGATCGAGGAACTCAATCCCACGCTCAACGCCTTCAGCGAGGTGTGCGGCCCGCAGGCGCTGGCCGCCGCGGCACGCCTCGATGCGCTTCCCGAGTCCGAGCGCGGCCCCCTGCACGGGGTGCCGTTCGCGGTGAAAGACGAGATCGACCTCGCAGGCTTTCCGACGACCTTCGGCACCCACGCGAACGTTCGCGTGAAGTGGGAGGACAGCGAGATCGTGGCCAAGCTGAAGAAGGCAGGTGCCATCCCGATCGGCAAAACGCGGATGCCGGAGTTCGGCGCCTGGCCGGTCACCTACACCGACCACGCCGGTGCCACCCGTAACCCGTTCGACCTCAGCCGCACCCCGGGCGGATCCTCGGGCGGCACGGCGGCGGCGGTGGCCGCGGGCATCGTCCCCTTCGGCCTCGGCGGCGACGGCGGCGGCTCCATCCGTATCCCGGCCGCCCACTGCGGGCTCGTGGGGCTTAAACCCCAGCGCGGGCGCGTGAGCACGAGCCCGTACCCCAGCCTGTGGCTGACCTTGGGCACCCCGGGCGCGCTCACCCGCACGGTCGCCGACGCCGCGAAGGTCTACGACATCATCTCGACCACGGCGCCGCAGTTCGAGCGCGCGCTCGAGAACACCGCGCCACTGAAGGTCCGCTGGACCACCAGCTCCGTCTCGCCGGTCTCGCGCACGTGCAAGGAGAACGCCCAGGCGGTGCGCGCGACCGCGGCGCTGCTGGAGAAAGCCGGTTACGACGTGGGCCCCCTAGAAGGGAAGCTGCCCGACCCGACCTTCCCCTTCCTCGCGCTGTTCTTCGCGAGCATCAAGGAGGAGACCTCCCAGATCGAGAACCTGCCCGCCCTTGACCGTCGCAGCCGCACGCTGTCTCGGCTGGCGCGGATGACGCCGTTTTGGATGCGCGTGTGGGCGATCAGCCACGGGGAGCGGCTCGCCTATCTTACTTCTTCGCTTTTCGACGATTGCGACCTGTTGCTCACCCCGACGACGGCCGCGCGCCCGGGCCCGGCCGACGAGCTCAAGGGCAAGGGAGTGGTGGGCTCGCTCATCGCCTCGATCCCTTCGGTCTCGCACACGCTGCTGTGGAACCTGGCGGGCAACCCCGCGGCCGCCATCCCCGTGGGGGAAGACTCCGCTGGGCTGCCGCTGTCGGTGCAGCTGGTCGGCCCCACCGAGGGGGAGGCGCTCATCCTGCGCGCCGCGCGGGACGTCGAAAGGCTATCGCAAAGCTAGTTGGGATATATCTTTAAACCCCATCGCTACGTATCGATACTCGTAGCGATGGGGTTATTTGCGCTGTAAAACGGCTATTCTCCGGCAAGGTGTTGACATAGAGATAGATAACGATATATCTTTAAGTCAATCGAGGGGTTCACGAGGGACCCCCACACACTGAAAGGAATGACAGCAATGCGTTTCCCAGGACACAACGAACACTTCGGCCGCGGATTCGACGAGGAGGGCTTCGGCCCAAGGGGCGGCGCCCGCGGGCGCCGCGGACATGGTGGACACGGCGGGCCCGGCAGGCACGGCGGCCCGGGTGCGATGCCCGGCCCCGGATTCGGCCACGGCCCTGACCTCGATCCCCGAGAGCACTTCGGTCGCGGCCGCGGCAAGGGCCGCGGCGGGCGCGCCGGCCGCGGCGACCTGCGCACCGCGGTGCTGCTGCTCGTCGCCGAGGAGCCGATGCACGGCTACCAGATCATGAACACCATCGCCGAGCGAACCGAGGGCAATTGGAAGCCCAGCCCGGGCGCTATCTACCCGACGCTGAGCCTGCTCGAGGACGAGGGGCTGATCACCGTGGAGAAGGAGGCGGGCCGCAAGCTCGCGACGATCACGGAGGCGGGCACGCAGCTCGTCGACAAGCAAAAGCAAGAATGGGCGAACTTCTTTGACGCCTATCGCGAGCCGGAGGGCAGGCCCCCGTTCGGACCGCGCGGTCGAGGCTTCTCGCCGCGGGACGGGCGCCGCTGGTTCGGCAATCCGGCGCTCATGGAGTCGCTCGGCGGCCTGCGCCAGGTGATCATGGACGCGCGCGAGGAGGATCAGGACAAGGTCTTGGACATCCTCGACGAGGCCATCGCCCGCATCCGCGAGCTCGGCAACGAGGACGATGAGCCGGCCAAAGACTAAATAACTAAAATGGAGCGCCCCGGTCTGTGCCGGTGGCGCTCCATTGTGTTGGCTGAGGAAGAACTAGATCTTCACGCTGATCTTCTGCACCCAGCGGTACAGGGCGACGATGATCGCCACGAAGACGATGATGCCCAGCCACTGCGCGAAGGCGCCGAAGTCGAACAAGGCCATCGGGGATTCCTTGCCGGTGGCGCCGATGACGGCGGCGTTGAACACGCCGAACAGGGACTCGCCCACGATGAGGCCGGTGGCCAGCAGGATGCCCATGCGCTTGACCGTCTCCGGCTTGGACTGGCGGTCCGCCCAGCGGTCGTAGAACATGCCGATGAACGCGCCGATCGGGATCATGAGGGTCAGCGAGATCGGCAGGTACATGCCCATGCCGACGGCCAGCGGCGGCAGGGAGAAGCGCGAGGTCTTACGCAGCACCTCGTCGACGATGATGATGCCCACGCCGATGAGCGCGCCCAGGCCGATGCGCGACCAGTCGAGCGAGTTGCCGAAGATGCCGTTGGCGACCGAGGACAACAGGGCTGCCTGCGGGGCCGCGAGCGCGTTGTCGCCCGCGCCCTCCATGCCCACGAAGCCGAAGCCGTTGAGCATCAGCTGAAGCACCGGCGGGATGATGATGGAGCCGAAGAACACGCCGATGACCAGCGCGACCTGCTGCTTCCACGGGGTTGCGCCGACCAGCTGGCCGGTCTTGAGGTCCTGCAGGTTGTCGTTCGAGATCGTCGCGATGCCGAAGACCACCGCCGAGGTAAACAGGGTGTAGGCGACCAGCGCCGGGGCGTTGGTGTCCGACTCGTTGCCCGTGACCACCTTGATGAGCAGGGCGGAGGCGAGGACCACGATGATGCCCACGCCGGAGATCGGGGAGTTGGACGCGCCGATGAGGCCGGCCATGTAGCCACAGACCGAGGCGACGATGAGTCCGATGAGCAGCACGAAGATGATGCTCAGGGTGACCAGCGTGCCGGTGTGGTGGGAGATCGCGGACTCGTGGATGAACAGGTACAGCAGCGCGCCGACCGGCAGCATGGAGGCCAGGATGACGCCGATGACCACGTTGAACGGGATGTCGCGCTCGGTGATGTCCACCTCGGCGCCGGACTGGCGCGCCCGCGAGGAGGCCAGGGAATCCTTGATGCCCTTGACGATGGGGCCGATGATCTTCAGCAGGGTCCACACGGCGGCAACCGCCATCGCGCCCGCACCCACGAAGCGAACCTCAGAGGAGAACGTGTGGGAGACTACGGTCGCCAGCTCGTCGGTTCCGATGGAGCCGGAGCTGAAGGTCGGCAGCAGGATGAAGAAGGAGATGACCAGGCCCACGATCATGGCGATACCGACGCTCACGCCGACCAGGTGTCCCACGCCGATGAGCGCGAGCGAGAGGCTCGAGCCCACCATCGTGCCGCCGGGGCCGAAGCGGAAGACGGCGGACAGCTCGCCCGCGGTCGCCTTCATCGCCGTCAGCAGGCCCATGCCTGCTGAACCCAGGCCGCCCGCGATGATGACGTGCAGGCCGCGGCGGTTTTCCTCGTGGTTGGCCTCGTCGGCCTCGACGTCGCCGATCTTGAGCACCTCGGCCGCGGCCACGCCCTCCGGGTAGGGGAGGTTGGAGCCGGTAACCAGCGCGCGGCGCAGCGGGATCGAGTACATGACGCCCAAGACGCCGCCGATGGCGCACACGAAGGCCGTGGTCCAGTACGGGAACCCGGACCACCAGCCGATCATGACCAGACCCGGGAGGACGAAGATGATGGCCGACAGCGTGCCCGCCGCAGACGCGATGGTCTAGACGATGTTGTTCTCCACGATCGTGTGGCCCGCGAACTTGCGTAGGATGGCCATGGAGATGACGGCCGCGGGGATGGAGGTGGCGAAGGTGAGTCCGACCTTGAGGCCTAGGTACACATTCGCCGCCGTAAAGACGAGAGTAATGAGTCCGCCGATGATTACGGCTCGGAGAGTGAGCTCCTTGACGCCCGATCCGGCGGAACGCGTGGTCTGTGTGGCCACGGTGATTCCTTTCAAAAGGGTGCGGACCGGCGGCAGGCACGTGTTGCCTACAACCGGCTTAACCCCTAAAGCGTAGAACGTCACATTGTGTGAATCCAATTGTCGAACGGAATTCAAAACTGATAAAGCCCGCAGAAGCGGGCATAAATACACACAGAAATCAGGAACGGTCGGCCAGCGTCGGGCGCACCGGGCGGGCCAGCTGCGTCATGAGCTTGCGCCCGCGCAGCTCGACGGACTTCATGAGGGTCCACCGCGCCTGTTCGGCCTCGTTGGCCTTGGCCAGCGTGGAGGCGTTGGTGAGCACGCGGCCCGGGGTGTCCTTGGCCAGCTCGGTCAGGCGCGCGGCGGTGTTCACGGCGTCGCCGATGACCGTGTACTCGAAGCGGTCGTGGCCGCCGATGTGGCCCGCGACCACGTGGCCGGCCGCCACGCCGATGCCCGCCTGCAGGCGCAGGTCCTTGAGCTCCTGGCGCAGCTCGCGGGCCGCGGTGAGCGCGTGGCCGGTGGCGTCGGACAGCGTAATCGGCGCGCCGAAGACGGCCAGCGCCGCGTCGCCCTGGAACTTGTTGATGATGCCCTTGTTGCGGTGGACCACGTCGACGACGTGCTCGAAGAAGCGGTTGAGCTCCTCGACGACCTCTTCCGGGTCGTGGTTGACGGCGAAGGTGGTCGAGCCGATCACGTCCACGAAGATGACGGCCACCTCGCGGTCCTCGCCGCCGAGCTCGGGGCGCTCCTCGAGCGCGCGACGGGCGACCTCGATGCCGACGTAGCGGCCGAAAATGTCGCGCACCCGTTGGCGCTCCTTGAGCCCGCGCATCATCTCGTTGAAGCCGGCCTGTAAGACGCCGATCTCGGAGCCGTCGTAGATGTCCACCTGGACGTCGCTGTCGCCGCGGCGGACCTGGTTGATGGCGCGCTGCAGCTCGAGGATCGGGTCGACGACGCTCATGACCACCAGGGTGGTGCCCAGGAAGCCGGTCACGAGTGCCGTCGCGCACAGCGCGGCGATGCCGGGGATGATGTCCTTGACGTTGCCGGTGAAAAAGCCCGTGTCCTGCCCGATGATCATGAGCAGCACGCCGAGGATGGGCACGCCGGAGGTGAGCAGCCACGTGGCGCGCAGGCGCTGGGTGATCGGCGGCTCGAGCGTGGAGTCCTCGAAGCGGCGGGCGAGCGCGGTGGCGGCGACCGGGCGCACGAGGCGCTCGGCCTCGAGGTAGGTCAGCAGAACGACCACCCCGCCCGCGAGCAGCGTGGCCACCGACACCACCAGCGCCAGCCTGCCGGATTCCCGCGCGGCGGCGATGGCGACGATGAAGATGCCGATGGCCCAGACCATCGCGCACAGCGCCGCTTGGTAGAAGGGGATGCGCATGACGAGGTTGCGCACCATGTTGGGGTCGTGTCTGTCCGGGTGCCGCTGCCAGTCGAGCACTGGGCGGAACAATATAAAGGTGACGATCCCGCCGAACAGGACCGCCAGCACCAAGTAGATGAGCCCGATGAGCCCGAGCGATCCCGTGGGGGAGGAGAAGTCCTTGAACCCGGGCAGCGGGACGAGGAAGCGGAGGAAGAGCATGATGGCGATCGCCGCCGCTACGTTGGACCCGAGCACCGTCGTGGCGTATAGCGGCCACGAGGTGCCCGACAGCCACTTCAGGGTATGCCACACTCTGCTCATGCCCACTACTTTAACCCGAGCGGGCAGGCTCCGTGACCGGTACCCGCAGGAGATTGCGCGACGCCTCGGGGTGCCACGGGGCGGGCGCCGTAGGCGTCGTAAAGCGATGCGTGTCGGGCGACTCGTCTACGCTTGAGACTCGTGAGCGAGGATATCTTTAGCCAACTTGGCGTGGGCGGGCAGGTCGCGGAGCAGCTGCGGGCTGCGGCGCTAGCGGCGCGTCGCGGCGATGAAGGCTCCGCGATGACGCACGCCTGGCTGTTTACGGGCCCGCCCGGCTCGGGGCGCTCGGTCGCAGCGCTCGCCTTCGCCGCCGCGCTGGAATGCGAGGACCCAGACGTGGTCGGCTGCGGCCGCTGCCCGCAGTGCCTTGCGGTCAAGGCCCGCACGCACGGGGACGTCCTCTTCATCGAGCCGCGTGAGCTGGTTATTTCGGTGAAAACCGTGCGCGAGGAGGTCGTCTTTCCCGCCGCCATGCAGCCCACCGTCTCCCGCTGGCGGGTGGTCATCTTGGACAACGCCGATCGCCTCAACGAATACTCCGGAAACGCACTGCTCAAGACGTTTGAGGAGCCGCCCGCGCACTCTGTCATCATCCTCTGCGCGCCCTCGGCCGACCCGGAGGACGTCATCCCCACGCTCGTCTCGCGCAGCCGCCACCTTTATATCCCGCTGCCCAGAGTCGACGAGGTCGCGGCGATCCTCACCCGCGACGGGCAGATTTCCGAGCAGGCCGCG
The DNA here is from genome assembly GCF_000550805.1 of Corynebacterium vitaeruminis DSM 20294. Taxonomy (NCBI): domain Bacteria; kingdom Bacillati; phylum Actinomycetota; class Actinomycetes; order Mycobacteriales; family Corynebacteriaceae; genus Corynebacterium; species Corynebacterium vitaeruminis. Next base: position 331,082 of record NZ_CP004353.1, read on the forward strand.
CGCCTTGCCGCTTCTGCCACGGGCAACCACGTGGGCCGCGCCCGCAGGCTCGCCACCGACAAGGAGGCGCAGCAGCGCCGCTCGAGCATCCTCCACCTCGCCGAGCTCGTCTACCACGGCGACCAGGCGTTTATCGCGGTCACGGACATCGTGAAGAAGACCACCAGGGCCGCCGAGGCGCAGCTGACCGAGGAGAACGAGGTCGAGATGGAAAAGCTACGCACCGCGTTAGGCATGGGTGCCAAAGGCAGGGGCGTGCAAAAGGCGCAGCGCGGCGTCGCGGGCCAGCTCAAGGGCCTCGAGGACCTGCAGAAAAAGCGCAAGACCCGCGCCATCCGCGACGCCCTCGACATGTCGCTCGTCGACCTTGCCGGCCTCTACCGTGACGCGCTCATGCTGGCCACGAACGCGCAGGTGGGCCTCATCCACCCCGACATGCAGCCGCTCGCCCAGGACCTCGCGAAGGTCGGCCCGCGGGGGCTCGCCGCCTGCATCGACGCCGTCATGGAGGCCCGCCACGCGATCGACGTCAACGTCCGCCCCGAGGCCGCGATGGACGCGATGGTCGGCCGCATCCGCCTCGCGTCCGGCGTTTCCTAGGCATTTTCGCTTATCGACGCCCACCGCCACCCGCCCCGCGCCCCGAGGGGTAGGAAGCAGCCGCCTTTTTCGCCCACGACCTGCGCCTTCGGGGTGCAGAAACCGCCATTTTGTAGCTAGTTCCGCTCGTACTGTACAATCAGCAACCGGTACTTTTCGTACCGCGCCGCCTTAGCTCAGTCGGTAGAGCATTTCACTCGTAATGAAAAGGTCGCGAGTTCGATTCTCGCAGGCGGCTCAATAAAACAGCAGGTCATGGCACGTTTCTGGGGGAACAGTCGTGGCCTGCTGTTGCTTTTCCTACCCTGGTATTGCATCTGTCGTGGTTGGAAATGGTGCGAAGATTTCGTTGCTAGCATGGGCAGCATGGCTTCACCGCAAACCTTGAGCGAACAGGATCGCAGGCTCGTCGCGGGGTGGGCCGCTGCCTGCGCGGCGCGCGTGCTTCCGTTGTTCGAGGCAGAGGTGCCGAATGACCTACGAGTGCGTGACGGCATCGAGCGGGTGCGAGCCTACGGCCGAGGTGAACTTGAGTCTGCCGGTGAGATCAAACGCCGCTTTGAAGCTGGGCGTGCAGCGGGCTCGACCAAGGTTCCTGCGGCGGTGGCGGCGGCGAGGGCTGCGGGCCAAGCCTCCGGTGTGGCGCATATGGGCGCGCACGCGCTTGGAGCCGCGGCGTATGCCGCCAAAGCTCGGTTCCTCGCGGCGGCACAAGGACAGGAAGAAGCCGAGCGGTGCGCGGAGGTGGAGTGGCAGATAGCTGCCATGTCGCCGGAGGTTCGGCGGGCTTTGGCACAGCTTCCGGAGTTAGGAACAAACTCCTCGGGGCCTTTGGGAAAAGGGCTTTTGACGGCTGGCGTTCTGGGGATGACGATCAGCGAGATCCAGGCGGCGCTTGCCGACGCAACACAACCTCGCTAGCACTTGTACTGATCCGGGAACCGCACGCACAGCGGCGGCAGCTCTTGATCGGGCCCGTACCCATCGGCGGAATCCGGGTTGAAGGTGGGGCTCGCGGCGGTGGGCGCGGTGCGAGTTGGGGTGGTGCGCGTGGGGGTCGGGTTGTCGTCGAGGGAGCCGAGGGGCTCGACCTCGGGGATCGTGACGGGGGAGCTGTCCTCGGTGAGCTCGGTGTCGGGGTACATATTCTCGCAGTACTCGGTGTAGCCAATCGTGTCGTCGCTGAAGAGCGTGAGGCCGGACAGCCACTCGTTGCAGGCCTTGATGGTCCTGCCGTTCTGGGTGACCGGCTCCTGCCCGGTTGGGGCATGGAAGTCGGCGGGGTTGATGCTTGTGGGCACGGTCGAGGAGGCCGAGCTGGTCGCGCTTTCCGTGACGGTCACGGTGACCGCTGCGGGCGTGGAGTCGTCGTGTGAACAGGCAGTGAGCAGGGTGGGTGTAGCCAGCACGCACATCGCGCCCGTGAGGAGCTTTTTCATGGGAATCCTAAAGGTCATTCTTGTGAGGGGGAGGGGTGTTTGCCGAGGCGAGGGAACGGATCCGCAAACGATTTCAGGCTACGCCTAGGGCGCGACAGGTGATGAATCATCTGTTCGAAAAGTGGCAGGTGGCGGGCGTGGAAGGCGGCTAATCGCGTGGGAAAGTGGGGTTAACCGGGGGTGTACAAATAACTGCTTCAAGATGGAAGTTTCCCGACTTTGTGAAGTTTGCGATGTGGGTCACGCTAACATGTGATGCATGACACGTAATGGGATCCCGATGTGGCTGGGCATCGCCCTCGCCAATTTCACCGTCGCATGGGGTGGCAATCAGTACACGCCCATGCTCATCTTCTACCGTCAGCAGGGCGTATTTAGTTCGTTGTTCGTGGATCTCATGCTCGTGTCCTACGCCGCCGGAATCGCCGTGGGCCTGCTCGTCGCTGGCCACCTTTCGGACCGCTATGGCCGCAAGCCGGTCATGATGCCGATCCCGATCGTCGCCGCGATCGCCTCGCTGGCCATCGCGATCGGCGAGCAGAACGAGCTGCTCATGACGGTGGGGCGCTTCCTCGCCGGCATCGCCGTCGGCGTGGCCATGACCGCGGGCGGCGCCTGGATCAAGGAGCTCAGCTCCAGGAAGTTCGACCCCAAGGCCGTGCCCACCTCGGGCGCGAAGCGCGCCTCCATGGCGCTGACCGCGGGCTTCGCGCTGGGCCCGGTGTGCTCCGGCGTGCTCGCCCAGTGGGTGGCGATGCCGGGCAAGCTCCCGTACCTGGTTCACATCGTCATCTCGATTGCCGCGATCTGGCTCATCAAGGATCTCCCCGAGACCCGCCACTCCACGCACCTGCACGAAAAGGGCGGCTTCCTAAAGGACATGGCCATCCCGTCGATCAAGGCCCCGCGCTTCTTGCTGGTGGTCACCCCGATGGCGCCGTGGGTCTTCGGCGCGGGCTTTACTTCGTACGCGATCCTGCCCGCGCAGATCCGCCACCTCATGACCTACCCCATCGCCATGACCGCGCTCATTGCGCTGGTCACTCTCGGCTCGGGCTTCCTCATCCAGCAGGTCGGCCCGCAGATCGCGGGCGAGTCGAAGGTGCGCGGCCCGGTCACCGCGCTGGTGCTCACCGTCATCGGCATGGGCCTGGCCACCATCGACGTCACCCACCCGAGCGTCTGGTTCACTATGATCTGCGGCGTCTTCCTGGGTGTTACCTACGGCCTGTGCTCCTACATCGGCCTGGCCGAGACCCAGGAGATCGCCACCCCGGAGGACATGGCGGGGCTGACGGGCATCTTCTACATCCTGAGCTACGTGGGCATGTTGTTCCCGGCCGCGCTGACGAAGCTGTCCGACTGGTTTAGCTACACGGAGATGCTCGGCTTCGGCGTGGCGGTCGCGCTGTTCTCGCTGGTGGCCACCATCTTCAACGCCCGCAGGCTGCCTAGGTGAGGTGCAAGAGCGCGCTGAGCTTCTGGAACTCCTCGGCCACGACGTAATGGGTGACCTTGAGCCCGGAACGCTTCTTTGCCAGGAGCCCGGTCTTGGTGAGCTTCTTCAGATGATGGGAGACCGTCGACTGGCTCAGCCCGCTGAGCGCGGTGAGTTCCGTGACGGTGAGCGGCTCGCAGCGCCGGTCCGCGATGTGGGAGATGAGTAGCAGCCTCGTCGGATCCGCAAGCGCCTTGAAGGAGACGGAAAAGCGTTCGGCCTCCTCGGGTGTGAGCACCGTGTACCCCATGCAGCACGGATCCCCCTCGGATATGTCGGCGATCTCGAGGCGGCGTCCTGGTTCCAACGGTTGGGTCACCCCGCCAATATTAGTAGCCCCATGTCTGGGGTGAAAATCCGTGCCAAGTAGTGTATTGATAAACATCGATACAACCTCGTCGGCGAGGCGAGAACTTTAGCGTCGGAAAGCGAAGCAATGGAACCACGGTTATCCTTCCTCGATCGGTTTCTACCAGCGTGGATCATCATCGCGATGGCTGCGGGACTCATGCTCGGGGCGGCGCTGCCGGGCGTGCGCGCGGTGCTGGGCGGCGCGGAGGTCCTTGGGGTGTCGCTGCCCATCGCGCTGGGCCTCCTCGTCATGATGTACCCGCCGCTGGCCAAGGTGCGCTACGACAAGGCCTGGTCAATGGCCTTCGACAAGAAGGTGATGGCCGTATCCATTATCGCCAACTGGGTCGTCGGGCCGCTCGTCATGTTCTCGCTGGCCTGGCTGTTTTTGCCGGACGCCCCGGAGCTGCGCACCGGCGTAGTGATCGTCGGCCTTGCCCGGTGCATCGCGATGGTGGTGGTGTGGACGGATCTCGCGTGCTCCGACCGCGAGCTCACGGTGGTTCTGGTTGCGCTCAACTCCCTGTTTCAGGTGTGCGCGTTCGGCGGGCTCGGGTGGTTCTACCTGCAGGTTCTTCCCTCGTGGCTGGGGCTCGACACGACCGCGGTGAGCTTTTCCCTCCTGCAGATCACGGCATCCGTGCTGGTCTTTCTTGGCGTTCCGCTCCTGCTCGCGATCATCACGCGCACGGTCGGCGAGCGCAGGAAGGGGCGTGACTGGTACCAGGAGCGATTCTTGCCTGCGGTGTCGCCGTTCGCGCTGTGGGGCCTGCTTTTCACCATCGTGGTGCTGTTTAGCCTGCAGGGCGATCGCATCATCGCGGAGCCAGCGACCGTCGCCCGCGTGGCGCTGCCGCTTGTCTGTTACTTCGTGATCATGTTCATGGGCACCTTCCTCGCCGGCCGCGGGCTGGGGCTGGGGTACGAGCAGACCTCCGCGCTGTCTTTTACCGCCGCTGGGAACAACTTCGAGCTGGCCATCGCCGTGTGCATCGGCACGTTTGGCACCCAATCGATCGAGGCGCTGGCAGGCACCATCGGGCCGCTGGTCGAGGTCCCCGTGTTGGTCGCGCTCGTCTATGTGTCGCGCGCCCTGCGCGCGCGGCTTTTCGACGACACGCCTTCGGTGCCGCGCCGATAGCCCCCTGTCGAGCGCGAGGCGTGGCGCCGGTGCACACTAGGTATAGACACAAACAAAGGAGGAACCTCATGCCCACTACCACGAGCAATGACGAGCTGCCCGGCGTGCTGTTTCTGTGCGTGCGCAACAAGGGAAAGTCGCAGATGGCGGCGGCGCTGGCGAGGCTGCGCGGCGAGGGCGTCATCCGCGCCTTCTCGGCGGGTACACACCCCGGCGACGCGATCAACCAGACCTCCGCGGAGTCGGTGGCCGAGCTCGGCGCGGACATGTCGGGCGAGACGCCGCAGGGGGTAACACCCGAGCTGCTGGGGAAGGTGGGGCTGGTCGTCGCGATCGGGGGAGAGGTGGACACGACCGCGCTCGAGGAGGGCGGGGTGCCCGTCGAGCGCTGGGTCACCGACGAGCCCTCGTTGCGCGGCATCGAGGGGCTAGAGCGGATGCGGATCATCCGCGACGACATCGACGCGCGGGTACGCGCGCTCGTGGAGTCGTACCGCTCCCGGGGCGCGTAGGCCCGGCGCCTTGGCGTCGACAAGCAACTGCTAGAGCAGCGTGGCGCGGACGACCTTGCCGGTGGCGTTGCGGGGCAGGGAATCGACGAAGTGGACGTCGCGGGGGACCGAGTGGGCGGCGATCTTGTCCAAGACCCAGTCCTGGATGTCCTTCGCGGTAAGCTTCTTGCCCGCGTCGTCGTCGCTGCGGACGATCCACACCGCGATGCGCTCGAAGTCGTCGTCGTCCTCGACGCCGGTGGCGAACATGTCCGCGATGCCCGGCATCGACTCGAGCACGTCCTCCACCGAACCCGGGAAGACGTTCTCGCCGCCGACGATGATCATGTCGTCCGCGCGGCCCATGACGTGCAGGCGGTTCCTCTCGTCCAGGTAGCCGCGGTCGCCGATCATCACCATGTGGCCGTAGGTGGGCATGGGAATGGAGGGGTCGGTATAGCCGGACAGCGTGGTCGAGTTTGCGCAGAAGATGCGCCCGACCTCGCCGCGGGGGGCGGGGTGGCCGTCGTCGCCGATGATGACCAGGTCGGTGCCGTTGCAGATGTGGCCGGAGACGGTGGGATCCTCGGCGAGGTCCTCCGGCCCCGCGATCGCCGCGGCGGAGATCTCGGTGGAGCCGTAGAGATTGGCCAGGATCGGCCCGAAGCGCTCCTGCATGGCCTCGACCAGCCACGGCGAGAGCGAGTGCCCGGAGGAGAGGATGAACTTCAGGCTCGAGGTATCGCCCCCGACGTCGATCAGGTGCTTCAAGAAGATCGGGGAGGAGAACATGCCCTCGAGCTTGTAGGTCTCGATGTCCTTGATCACCTGCTCCGGGTCGAAGATGCGGCGGGTGACGATCGTGCTGCGCCCGGCGAGCGCGATGTTGAGGCAGCCCCAGCCCCACGTGTGGAAGATGGAGGCGGTCAGCTGCAGCCGCATGTTCGCGTGCCACGGCACGTGCCCCAGAAGGCTCGCGACCACGCCGGGGATGACCGGCTCCGGGCGGACGACGCCCTTGGGCGTGCCCGTGGTGCCGGAGCTCATGAGCACGACGGGGCCGTGCTTGGGCAGAAGCGGCAGCTTGGCGGCGCGGGCCTCGGGGGTGTGTGCCCACTGGTTGAGGACGTCGTCGACGGTGATGAACTCCGCCGTGCGCGGGTGGGGCTCCTTCTCGCGGTGGCCGACGATGACCTTCAGGCCCTTGAGGTCCTGAGGGACCCGCCCCACGAACTCCTCGTCGACCACGAGGACGTTGATGCCGTCGCGGGTGATGCAGCCGAGCAGCTGCTCGGCGGAGGAGCCGATGTTGAGCAGGTAGACGCTGGCGCCCGCGTAGCCCTTCGCGGCCAGCGGCTCGATGATGCCGCGGCCGTTGCGGGCCATGATGCCCAGGTGAATCTCGTCGAGCCCCAGGCTCACCAGGTACTTCGCCAGGGTGCGGGAGTTGTTGCGCAGCTGCGCGTAGGTGAGCTCGCCGTCGTCGTCGATGAGCGCGGTGCGCTGCGGGCAGGCGTTGTAGGCCTGCTCGAGCTCGCGGGCGGTGGTAAACCGGTAGCGGGCTAGGATCTCCGGCGTGCGCAGCGCTGCCTTGAGGCTTCCCTCGGAGCTGACCAGCCCGGAGGAAACGAAGACCGGGGCGAGCTTTAGAAGCGACGCGGCGGTGGTCCTAAAGGCGCGGGATGCGGGGTTCAATCGCACGATAACGGGCTCCTCGGTGATGCGTGCGCGCCGTTACGGCCCCGCCGGGCGGGATCTTTAGCCCAGCTAGGAAAGGCGCGTGTCGTGCGTCCACGAACTTGCTTATTCCTCCCATATTGCTAGTGCGGGCGTTGCCGTTACAACACGGTATTCTCCTTGCGGCCGCGTGAAGCGATAAAAGGCGAGGTCAGTGCGTTTTTCGCTTGTCGACGCCTACCCTTTTATTGAAAATCGAAACAAAGGGGGAAGCGGGATTTATCGGTGGGGCCTTCCTAGGCGCCCTCCTCCGTGGCCGCGGCCTTCTGCAGCTGCGCGTCGATCGCGCGGTGGAAGACCTCCGTGGGCTGGGCGCCCGAGATGAACTGGTTTCCGACCAGGAACCCGGGCGTGCCGCTCACGCCGATCGACGTGCCGAAGGCCTTGGCCTTCTCGATCGCGTCGTCGAAGGTGCCGTCCGTGGACTGGCGGCGGAACTTCTCCATGTCGGGCACGCCCGCCTCCTGGGCGAAGCGCTCGAAGTCGGACTGGACGAAGTGCGGGTGCCCGCTGATCGGGGCCGAGGCCTTGTAGTACGCCTGGGCGAACTCCTCGAACTTGCCCTGAGCAGCGGCGGCGCGGCCGGCCTTCGCCGCCGCCTCGGCGTTTTCGCCGTTGACGGGGAAGTCGTTCCACTCGATGCGAACCAGGCCGGTGTCCACGTAGCGGGAGACGATCTCCGGGCGGGTGTCGTTGGCGAAGCGGAAGCAGAAGGGGCACTCGAAGTCGGAGAACTCGGAGATGACCACCGGCGCGTCGACCGCGCCGACGGCGAAGGGATCGGCCGGGTTGCGGCGGGAGACCTCGCCCACCGATGAGCCCTGCGCGGCCTGGCTGCCGCCCAAGGGGGCCGTGGCGCGGCGCACCATGAACCCGCCGGTGGCGGCGACGACGAGCAGGAACGCAAGAAGTGCCCACACGGCGGGCGTGGGGGCACTGGCAGCGCGGTTGGGCTGGCTTATGGGGATCCGGACTCCTAGGCGACCATCGATCAGGGTGGCGAGGGGTCCTCTCAGAGATTAATTAAAAATCATCTTCAGGTCGAACGGGGCTCTGCAGCGCCACCGCGCGGGCGAGCCGGGCGTAGCGCAGCTCCTGTTCGCGGAACCGGATGTAGGAGCTCACGGTGGTGAACATGAACGCCATGACCAGGCCGTATAGCAGCAGGTCGGAGCCTCGGTCCACGCCGAGGAAGTTCGCGGCGACCGTCAGCTCCTGGGGGAAGACGACCGAGAGCACGCAGACGACGACGAAGAGGACGAAGCCGATCTTTACCCCCGCCTTGGCCCGGGCCTTGCGGCGGTTGGCAACGAAGTACAAAACCAGCGCGAGCGTCGCCAGCAGCAGGAGGGACTGGATGAGAATCTTTTCCATTGTGGTTCCTTGCCTGTCCTAGATGCGCTTGGCCAGAAGGCCGTCCGCCAGGATGTTGATGCCGTTGATGAGCGACTGCCCCTTGCTCATCGAGTACTCGGTGTAGAGGATGTCCACGGGCTCCTCCGCCACGCGCCAGCCGCGGTCGGCGATCATGGAGACGATCTCCGAGGCGTGGCTCATGCCGTTCATGCGGATGTTCATCTCGTTCGCGACCTTTGCGTTAAACACGCGCAGGCCGTTGTGGGCGTCGGAAAGCCCCAGCTTGCGGGTGGTCGGCGAGAGCATAACCACGGTCTTGAGCACGATGCGCTTGATGAGCGGGACCTGGTCGTCCGCCGCGCGCGGTCGGCCGAAGCGGGTGCCCACGATGATGTCGAGCGGCTCGCTGCGCAGGCGCTCGATCATGCGGACCACGTCCTTGACCTGGTGCTGGCCGTCGGCGTCGAAGGTGCAGAAGTACTGCGCGCCGGGCTGCTTGCGGGCGTACTCGATGCCGGTCTGGATCGCCGCGCCCTGCCCCAGGTTGACCGGGTGGTTGACCAGGTGGGCGCCGCCCAAGTGGATCTGGCGCGCCGAGTCGTCGGCCGAGCCGTCGTTGACCGCGACGATGTTGGGGAACGTTGCGCGCGCGTGCGAGAGCACGTCCTTGATGACGGTGCCCTCGTTGTAGCACGGGACGATGAGCCACGTATCGCTAAAGTCCTTCGCGCCGGAGGGAGAAGGCTGCGAGGAGGGTTCCTGGATTGACATGATGGGCGTATTCTACCCGGCCTGCGCGGGGTTTTTGTGGAACAACAGGGAGTACATGCGTTTCATTACCGATAAGGGCAGCACGCGGTAGGCGTTGCGGAGCAGGAAATTCGCCACCGCCCTCGGGTAACCAACAAGCCCATAGGCTACCAAGTTCTTCTGCATCTGCCACTCCGCGGCCAGCATTTCCCTGCCGCTGCGGCGGCCGAACTGGGAGGCCGTGACTCGGAACTTGGTCAGGGGCTCCGGGAGGTTGATGAAGCGCGCGCCCGCCGCGATGAGCCGGGCGTAGAGGTCGTAGTCCTCCATGAAGTGCACGTCGCGGTAGCCGCCGGCCGCGACGAGCGCCGAGCGACGGATCATGACGGAGGGGTTGTTGACCGGGGAATTGATCTTCGCATACCGCACGATCGCCTCGTGATCCTCCGGCAGGCGCCGCACGCCGGTGGGGGCGTCGGGATCCGCGTCGAACTCCTGCATCGCCGAGCCCACCACGTCGAAGCCACGCTCGATGGCTGCGAGCTGCTCCTCGAAGCGCGTGGGGCAGGCGATGTCGTCGGCGTCGAGGCGGGCGATGACGTCGGTGTTAATCGCCTCCACGCCCGCCTGAGAGGCGGGGCCCGCGCCGAGGTTGTTCGGCAGCGCGAGCACGCGGGCGACCTCGTGGGCGGCGGCGAAGCCGTCGATGGTGTCCCGGAGGGAGCCGGGGATGGGGCCGTCGATGACGATGAGGAGGTCGTCGGGCACCCGCGTCTGCTCCACGAGCGAATCAAGCGCCGCCTGGAGCTCCGCCGGATCGATGCGATGGTAGACGGTGATCAGCGCGCTCAGCGTGAGCGGGTGGTCGGTCATGCGGGGTGTCCTTCGTTCTTTCTTGTTTTTGCTTGTCGACGGCTAAAGCCTCATCGCCCCAGCGCCCGGCGCAGGTAGGAGCCGTAGCCGGACTTCTCCAGCTCCGCCGCAAGTGCCTCGAGCTGAGCGTCGCCGATGTAGCCCTGGCGCCAGGCCGCCACCTCGGGCGAGCCGATGATCGTTCCGGTGCGCTTCTGTAGCACCTCGATGTAGGCCGCGGCCTCGCTCATGGAGTCGACCGTGCCGGTGTCGAGCCACACGTCGCCGGAGGCCAGTCTCTCCACGGTCAGCCGGCCCTCGCTGAGGTAGCGCTCGTTGACGGCCGTGATCTCCAGCTCGCCGCGCGCGGACGGGGCGATCGACTTGGCGATCTCCACCACGTCGTTGGTGTAGAAGTACAGCCCTACCACGGCGAACTTCGACTTCGGGTGCTCAGGCTTTTCCTCGATGGACAAGGCGGTGCCCGCCTCGTCGAACTCGACCACGCCGTATCGCTCGGGGTCGGCGACCTCGTAGGCGAACACCGTGCCGCCGTGCGGCGGGCGGCACGAGCGCAGGGACTGGCCGAGCGCCTGGCCGTCGAAGATGTTGTCGCCTAGGACGAGGGCCACGTCGTCGCCGCCGATGAACTCCTCGCCGATGATGAACGCCTGGGCGAGCCCGTCCGGGCTGGGCTGGGTCGCGTAGGAGATGGAGATACCCCACTGCGAGCCGTCGGCAAGCAAACGCCGAAACGCCGCCTGATCCTCGGGCGTGGTGATGACCAGGATGTCGCGGATGCCCGCCTGGATGAGCGTGGTGAGCGGGTAGTAGATCATCGGCTTGTCGTAGATGGGCATGAGCTGCTTCGAGATGCCCTTGGTGATCGGGTACAGGCGCGTGCCCGACCCGCCGGCGAGGATGATGCCTTTCACTGCTGGCCCCCTCGGCCGGGTGCGCGGTAGGCGGCGGCGTAGGTGTCGAGGTAGTCGGCCAGCGCGTCGCGCCAGTTGCGCGGGATGAAGCCGGTGGCGCGCAGCTTGTCCAGGGTAAACGTGGAGTTAGTCGGGCGCGGGGCGGCGTGGCGGCGGGTGGCGAAGAAGTCCTCCGTGGTGGTCTGCTTCACCCGCGCCGGGTCGTGGCCGAGCAGGGCGAAGGTTTCTCGCGCGAGCTGCGCGAAGCTTATGACCTCGCCCTCGTTGGAGAGGTTGTAGGTGCCAAACCGTGCCTTGGTGGACAGCAGGTGGGCGATGCCCGCGGCGAGGTCGTCGGCGAAGGTGGGCCTGCCGTACTGGTCGTTGACCACGGTGGGGCTGCCCCCGCCCGCGGCAAGGCCCGCCATGGTGCGCACGAAGTTGCCGCCGTCGCCGACCACCCAGCTGGTGCGGACGATGTAGTGGCGCGGGACGCTCGCGGCGGCGATGTCGCCCGCGGCCTTCGACTGCCCGTAGACGTTGAGCGGGCTCGGGCGCTCGTCCTCGGTGTGCATGGTGGCGGTGCCGTCGAAGACGTAGTCGGTGGAGACGTGCACTAAGGTGATGCGGTTCGCCGCCGCTACTCGTGCCAGCTTTCCGACGCCTACGGCGTTGACCGCCCAGGCCGTTGCCCGGTCGCCCTCGGCCTGGTCGACGAGCGTGTAGGCGGCCGCGTTGATGATGGTGTGGTAGTCGTGCCAGTTGCGGGCGTTGGTGATGTCGCGGGTGAGGTCGAAGTCCCGGTGCGTGGCCAGCTCCGCGTCGGGGAAGTGGGCGGCCAGCGCACGGCCGAGCTGCCCGCCCGCGCCGGTGATGAGGACCTTCCTCGGCGGGACCGGCTGGACGGCATCCAGCATCGGGTGGTGGAGGTCCTTCTCGGAGAGCTCGGCCTGATCGAGCGGGATGGGCCAGCCGATGCCGAGCGCGGGGTCGGCGAGGTTGACGCAGGAGTAGTGGGCGGTGGGGGACCAGTGGTCGTTGACCAGGTAGGTGTAGGCGGTTGGCTCGAGCGCCTGGAAGCCGTTGGCCACCCCGCGCGGGACGTAGACCGCCACGTCGGGCGTGATCGTGCAGGTGAACACGGCGCCGAAGGTGGGCGAGCCCGCCCGCAGGTCGCACCACGCGCCGAAGACGGAACCGGTGGCCACGGAGACGTACTTGTCCCACGGCTCGGCGTGCAGGCCGCGGGTGACGCCAGCCTCGGCGTTGAAGGAGATGTTGTTTTGCACCGGTCCGAAGTCGTCGAGGCCCAGCGCGACCTGCTTGTCGCGCTGCCAATTCTCCTTGAACCAGCCGCGGCTGTCCCCGTGCACGGGCAGGGTGAACACCTTCAGACCGTCGATCGGGGACTCGCGCACGGCGAGTGGCTGCGAAAACTCCATGGGGCTAGTTTGTCACCTTGTCTTCTCGGCTGGCTAGGGTGTGCGGGCATTTTGACCCCGGGGCTAGTGCCCCTTGCGGGCGTAGTCGGCCTCGACCTGCTCCTTCTGCGGGCGCCACCAGGATTCGTTCTCACGGTACCAAGCTATGGTCTCTTCCAAGCCCCGGCGCATGCCTGTGTCGTTGTCCGTGAACCGGGGGCGCCAGCCCAGCTCCGTGCGCAGCTTGGTGGAGTCCATCGCGTAGCGCATGTCGTGGCCGGGGCGGTCGGCGACGTGCTCGTAGGCGTCCTTGCCCAGCCCCATGAGCTCGCAGATGAGCTCGATGACCTGCTTGTTGTTCACGTGGTCGTTGTCGGCGCCGATGATGTAGGTCTCGCCCGTTTTCCCCCTGTCAAGGATGAGGTGGATGGCATCGTTGTGGTCGTCGACGTGGATCCAGTCGCGCACCTGCTCGCCCGTGCCGTAGAGCTTCGCGGGCAGGCCGGAGAGGATGTTGGTGATCTGGCGGGGGATGAACTTCTCGATGTGCTGGTAGGGGCCGTAGTTGTTCGAGCAGTTGGAGCTCGTGGCCTCGATCCCGAAGGAGCGGATCCACGCGCGCACGAGGTGGTCGCTGCCCGCCTTGGTCGCCGAATACGGCGAGGAGGGGTTGTAGGCGGTGTGCTCGTTGAAGCGGGCGGGATCGTCGAGCGCTAGGTCGCCGAAGACCTCGTCGGTGGAGACGTGGTGGAAGCGGGTCCCGTGGCGGCGCACCGCCTCCAGCAGGGTGTAGGTGCCGATCAGGTTGGTGTGCATGAACGGCCACGGGTCCTCGAGCGAGTTGTCGTTGTGCGACTCGGCGGCGAAGTGGACGACGATGTCCGCCTCGGCCACGAGCCCGTCGACCAGCGCGGCATCGGCGATATCTCCCACCACGAGCGGCACGTCAAGGCCCGCGAGGTTGGCGCGGTTGCCCGCGTAGGTGAGCTTGTCCAGCACCGTGATCTCGTACTCGGGCCGGGTCTTAACGGTCCTGCGCACGAAGTTCGACCCAATGAATCCGGCGCCGCCGGTGACAAGCATCCTCATGTATGCCCACTATACGGGGCACGGGGAGGAGCGGAAGAGGCCCGGCCTACTGCAGGCGAACGTATACGTAGTCCGGGTCGGGGCTGAACTGAAATCCCACAGTGCCCTCGCCGGTGCGCTCGGCGGGCGCGGGGAGCGCGATGTTGCCCGTGCGGGTATCTCCGACCTCCCACGGGACGAGGGAATCGAATCCCTCTGGAACGGCGACGATGTACCCCGGATAGTTCATGGCTTCCCCTCCGGTGGTGAAGTAGTCGTACCAGACGAAGGGGGTGAACGGCTCCGGAACGGCCTTCTTATACGTCACCGTGATGTTGAGGGCGACATGCACCTCGCCCTCGTAGGGCGGGGTGCTCCCTGGGTTGTAACTCATGAGCTGGTCGGTGGCGTCGAGATTGACCGCGTTGATCTTCGCGTCCCAATACTCGGAGCTCACCGTCGACCCGGCGGGAAGCGGGTTGTCGAAGGCCTCGCCGGGGTTGGTCTTGCCCAGCGCGGTGCGCGCGTCCTTGGGGCTGAAGGTCATGACGTTCGTGGCATCGAGCGCCGCCCACATTCCCTCCTCCTTCGCGATTCGCGCGAAGAACGCCCCCGCCACGAGGAAGCCGATGACGGCGATCACGATGGATACTGCGCCAAGCCGCCTCGCCTGCCCCTTCAAGACCACGGCGAGGATCCCGAGGAGGAGACCCAGAGCGAGAAAGGCCCAGCCAAAGGAGAGCAGCCCCTTAATCACGGACAGGGCTAGGCCGATGAGCGCGCAGGCGATGCCGGCGGCCGCGAGCCCCTTCTTCGTGCGGGTCGGGGCGGTGGGTGCCGTGTAGCCAGGCGCCGAGGGGATCGGGGACGGCTGGTGATTATGAGTGGAAAAGGACATCGTGGCTCCTTTAAGGGGCGGGAGGGCGAGACTCCAAAAGAGAACGCGCGTCGATAATCCATTAAACCTTATTGGCAGCCACTGTCACATGCGGCGGTTTGTACGAACCGCTCGGAGAAGGGGGCTACGCCTTGGCCCTGCCCAGCTGAATGCCCACCCCGTGCACGACGAGCCCCAGGGCGGGGCCGACGGTGAGCGCCAGCCACGAGGACACCGACAGCGGTAGGGGGCAGGCCAGCGCCACGATGGCGGCGAGGGTGGCCACGACCCAGCCCAGCAGGTAGAGCCCGTGGGCCTCCATAGCCACGGTGGCAGCGCCGGTGACCATGAGCGAGGCGGTGCAGGCCGCGCCGAGCGTCAGAAGACCCAGCAGCCAGCCGGGGGCCTGGTAGTCAGGACCCAGGATAGCGGGCATGAGCCACGGCCCGAGCAGCGCGGCAAGGCCCGCGCCGACGATGCCCACGCCCCACACGATGCCCAGCGGCCCGAGCAGCGAGCGCACCGTGCGGCGCTCGACGAAGCGGACGATGAGCGCGGACTGGAACTGCTGCAGCGGCACGAGGATCGGCGCGCGGGTGAGGGTCACGGCATAGATGACCGAGGCCGCGGTGACCAGCTCCGCCGAGGTATCCGGGTGCGTGAGGTGCACGATCGTGGGGAAACCCGTGATGAGGATAGCGGTCGCGCCCGAGGCGGCCATCGCGGTGACGGCGCGGCTTAAAAACTGGCGCGCCGGGACGTCGGCGAGCGAGAACAGCACCTTTCGCAGCGCGGGTGAGAGCGCGACGATGACCATCCAGCTCACCGCGCCCATGACCGTGACCACGATGAAGGCGAGCAGCTTCCAGCCGAGCAGCCAGGCGATCACGGACAGCACCATGCGCGAGGCCGAGTCGAGGCTGATCATGCCCGCGTACTCCCGCCAGAGCTGGTTGCCCGACAGCAGGCCTGCGATGACCGCCTGGATGGCGTAGCTGCCCAGACCCACCGCGAGCAGGACGATGCCGGAGAGTTGGTGCTCGGTGATCACCCGCGGCGCCCACACCGGCCCCGCCAGCGCGAAGACCACGAGCGTGATGAGCCCGATGACGAAGCTCATGCGGAACGGGCGCGCGGCATTGTCGGGGAAGCGGTGCTGGCGCGGGGGCTCGGAGACGCTCGCGTGCGCGGCGACGGCGCGGGTGGTCTCCTGCGTGAGCCCGGTGAGGATTCCGGTGCCCGCGAAGAACAGGCCCCAGTAGGCGGTGAATTCCTCGGCCATCGCTTGGTCGGCGCCGAAGGCGCGCGCGGCCACGATGATGACCACGAAGCCGGAGACGCCCGCGATGAGCGTGGCCAGGGTCATGTATTTCACTGCGGGAACTCCGGCAAGGCGGTCTTTTTCAGCCAGGCGTCCCAGAGCGCATCGAGCTTGTCGACGGCTACGCCCGCCGCCTCGGCCGCCCGGCGCGCCTCCCGGAGCAGGTCGATGGGCTCGACGACCGAGTGCCTTCCGGCTGCGACGTAGCTGCGGACCATGGCGAAGAACGCCTCGTCGCCGAGCAGCACGCGCAGGGCGTGGACGGTGAGCGCGCCGCGCTTGTAGACGCGGTCGTCGAACATGTCCTTGGCGCCGGGGGCGGCGAGCAGCAGGTCTTGCGGCTTGGAGGCGAGCACGTCGTAGTGCTCGCGGGCGGACTCGGCGGCGGTCTTGCCCGTCGAGTGCTCGAACCACAGCCACTCGGAGTAGCAGGCGAAACCCTCGTTGAGCCAGATGTCGTCCCACTGCGCAAGGCCCAGGCTGTTGCCGAACCACTGGTGGGAGAGCTCGTGGGCGATGAGCCGCTCCCAGTCCTTGTCGCCCTTGGCGTGGTTGGCGCCGAAGATGGAAAGCCCCTGGGCCTCGAGCGGGATCTCCAGCTCGTCCTCGGTGACGACCACGGTGTAGGAGGCGAACGGGTAGGGGCCGTAGAGCTTCGAGTAGAGCTCGAGCATGGCGCCCTGGTCGGCGAAGTCGTTGCGGAAGCCGGGGATGACCGCGGGCGGGACGTAGGCGTGGATGGGGGTCTTGGAGCCGTCGAGCTCGATCAGCTTGTACTGACCCACCTGCACCGTGGCCAGGTAGGAGGCCATGGGGTGGTTGGTGTGGTAGCGCCAGGTGGTGCGCGAACCCTTTACGGACTTGGAGTCCAGGGCGCCGTTGGCCACGACGGTGTAGGGGCTGTCCGCGGTGATGAGGAACTCGTAGGTGGCCTTCTCGTCCGGGGTGTCGTCGCAGGGGAACCAGCTGTGCGCCCCGCAGGGCTGGCTGGCCACGAGCGAGCCGTTGGACAGCTCCTCCCAGCCGATGGTGCCCCATGTGGAGCGCACTGGGCGGGGGTTGCCGGAGTAGCGGATGGTGAGCTCGAACTCCTGGTCCACCGGGATCGGGTCGTCGAAGGTGATGCGCAGCTTGGCGTTGGCGTGCCTAAACCGCGCGACGGTGACCTCGACGGCGCCGATCCCGCGGGCGGAGACCTCGGTGACGCGCAGGTGCGAGGCTAGGTCGAGCGTGAGCTGCTTGAGCTCCTGGTAGTTGTCCAGGCTCAGCGTCGCCACGGCCCTGAGGTGGTTGGGGGCCACCTTGTAGTCGAGCTCGAGGCGGTAGTGCCGAATGTGGTAGCCCAGGTTGAAGTCGATCCCGGTGTAGGAGTCGCGCGTTCCTGGGACGGGGGTTTTGCGGAGCCTGCTTCTAATCATCGCTTTCTCAATTTACTTCATGGGCTGTGGCGCGCGGCTGGCTAGGCGAGGTGGGCGAAGAGCCACCCGTAGACGAGCGCCTCCATCGCGGCGGTCTGGGCGTTGTCGGCCGCGCCCGCGTGGCCGCCCTCGGAGTTCTCGAAGTAGTCCACCGGCTGGCCTGCGCGCTTGAGGGCGAGCGCGAACAGGCGCGCGTGGGCGGGGTGGACGCGGTCGTCGCGGGTGGAGGTGGTCACCAGCGCCGGGGGATAGCTTTCGGATCTGGGCGCCGGCGGTACGCCGTCGACAAGCGACGTGGGCGACGTGGCGACGACCTGCGGGTTGAGCGCGATGTTGTGCAGCGGGGAATACTCGAGCAGCGCCTCGCGCTCTGCCCCCTCGGGGTCCCCGTACTCGGCCATCCAGGACGCGCCGGCCGACCACGTGTGGTAGCGGAGCATGTCCGTGAGTGGGACCTGGATGACGGCCGCGCCGATGAGCTCGGGGTAGCGGGTCAGCGCCACGGAGGTGAGCAGGCCGCCGTTCGAGCCCCCGCGCACGGCCAGCTGACGCGGGGTGGTGTAGCCGCGGGCGACGAGGTCGCGAAGCACCGCCTGGTGGTCCTCGTAGATCCGCATGCGGTTGTCGAGGATCACCGACTCGTGCCAGGCCGGTCCGAACTCGCCGCCGCCGCGCAGGTTGGCCTGGACGTGGAAGAAGCCGCGCTCGAGCCAGACGCCGCGGACGAAGGAGTAGCTGGGGACGAGGGAGACCTCGAAGCCGCCGTAGGCGTTGACCAGGGTCGGACGGGGCTCGCCCGCGTAGCCGTCCTCCTTGGATCCTCCGAAGCGGCCGGTGATGAAGTAGGGGATCTTGGTGCCGTCGGCGGAGGTGGCCCAGTGCTGGCGGGTGCTAAGACCGGTGGCGTCGAAGAGCGCGGGGGCCGTGGCCATGACTTCGGAAGGCTCCGCGTCCGAACCGGGCTCCTCGCCGAGCTCGAGCCGGTAGAGCGTGTCCGGCTGCGTGAACGAGCTTGCCCCCAGCCACAGCTCCTCACTGTCGTCGTCGGCGGCGACGACGCGGCAGGTGGTGAGCTCCGGAAGCGGCAGCGGCCTGTGCTTACCGCCGAGGTCGTCGAGCGGGACCGTGACGATCGTGGAGGCCACGTTGTCGAGGATCGTGATCACCAGGTGCCCGGCGGTGGTGGAGAGGTCCTGCAGGCTCGTCGTCGCGCTGGGCGTGAACACCGCGGTGAACTCCCGCGCGCCGCCAAGGAAGGCGTCGAAGTCGATGACCCCCAGCCCACCCGCGGCGATGCCTGCCCACGGGGTGCGCGGGATGAGGAACATCCAGTTTTTGTGCACCACGATCTGCGCGTCCTCGGGAAGCTCGAGGATCTGCAGGCCGTTGTCGGTGAGCACGAAGGTGTGCGAGCGGTAGAAGTCGAGGGTGCGCCTGGCGAAGAGGCGCTCGTAGCCGGGGTCGGTCTGCGCCCACGCGGAGATGACCAGGTCGTCGGAGTTGCCCGAGAAGAACTCGGCGGATGCGTGAAGGTCCTCGCCGCGGTGCCACAGGTGGGCGCGCGCCGGGTAGCCGGAGGTGGTCAGGCTCCCGCCGCCGAAGTCGGTGCACACGAGGATCGTGTCGCGGTCGACCCAGCTGACCTGTGTCTTCGCCTCCTCGACGGCGAAGGGGAAGGCGGCCACGAACTCGCCGCGCTCGAGGTCGAACTCCTTGATGACGACCGCGTCGGCGCCGCCGCGGGAGAGTCTCACGAGCGCCCGGTCGAAGTGGTGGGGGCGCACGTGCGCGCCCTTCCACACCCAGTTCTCGCCGTCCTCGCGGGCGAGCGCGTCGACGTCGACGAGCACCTGCCACCCGGCGGCCGCGAGGGATCCGGACTGGATGAGCCGGTAGTTGTCGAGGGTGGTGCGCCGCCACAGGCCGCGCGGGTTGGCCTCGTCGCGCCAGAAGTTGTAGAGGTACTCGCCGCGGCGGGTGACATACGCGATGCGGGCATCGGTGTTGAGCCCGGCCTCGATGCGTTCGCGCAGGGCCTCGTCGCGGAAACGGGCGGTCTCGCTCGACCAGGCCGCCGCCCAGTCGAGCGCCCGGGGATCGTCGATGTCAAGCAGGAACTCGTCTGGCGTACTCACTTTTCCCATCCTACTGCCCCGCAGCTGGGGGCCCGGGGCGTCATTTGCCGCGCCCGTCCGGGAAACAAATGTAACGAGCGGGAGGAATTCGGCGCTTAACTCAAGTAGAGTCCTCACTTAGGTCTTAGATCAGACACTCGCAAACTTGTAAGAAAAGGATTTGAAAATGGATCAGATTTTCGAGCAGATCGTTCTCGCCGTCAACACCGCCCTCGGCGCTGGCATCCACGCTGGCTCCTCCGGAATCGCCCTCCTGTCCTCCGCACTCGGCGTCTTCTAACTTCATAAGGTCGGCTCCGCGCCGACGCCGACGCGTCTCCCGAAGTGCCCCGCCTTGGGGCCTTGGGAGGCGCGTTTTGTGTTCCGGCTCTTCGGCACTTCGGCTTCTTCGGCTTTTCGGCGAGGTCGCGTACGTTCGTGTCGCAGCGCCCGCGCCCGTTCCTGCCGTGTCCCGCCCCTGGCAGGGGCAGGTTCGCGCGAAACCCCGGCCCGCCCTAAGCTCAGGGGGAACGCTCGACGCGGGAAACCCTTACCCCAAAACCCGCCGACACCCCGAGAAAGAGGTCCCCATGCCCACCGCAACCGGCGCCATTCGCAACAACTGCGAGCTCACCTTCTCCCGCACCGTCCCGCTCACCGTCGACGAGGCATGGTCCGCGCTCACGGAGTCGGAGAAGCTGGCCACCTGGTACGGGCCGTGGTCGGGGGATCCGCACGGCGAGATCGCGGTGACCATGATCGCCGAAGAGGGTCAGCCCACGATGGCGATGCGCGTTTTAAGTTGCGAGAAGCCGCGGGGCTACGTGGTCCAGGCGCTGGGGGAGTACGCCTGGCGCCTCGGCATCGAGATCGAGCCGGGTGCCGAAGAAGGCACCGAGGCGGGTCATGCCGTGGTTACCCTCGTGCACTACCTCGCCAAGCAGGACGCCGAAATGGTCGACTCAATCGGGCCGGGCTGGGATTACTACCTCGACTGCTTCGTCGCGGCCGTGACCGGCGGTAATCCCCGCGCCCTCGACTTCAACGACTACTTCCCGGCGCTGCAGGGCCACTACGAGGAGCTGAGAAAGCAGCTCATCTTCCTCGACGAGAAGGCGCCAGGCGCGGGTCTTCTTGCCTCGCTTCTCGACGCCAAGGCGGAGGTCCTCGATTCCATCCGTGCCTTCGAGTCCGAGCGGCACGCGATGTCGCTTCTCGACGACTCGGAAAAGACCGACAAGCGCACCACAGTCTTCGTCAACACCGCCGACCTCGTGTGGGGCTGGATCGCCCAGCACCCGGGGGAGGAGCACTCCCTGTTCGCCGTGGCGAAGAAGGTCAGCGGCCTGGGCGAGGACGAGCTCATGGGCCAGCTCGGGGAGCTCGTGGAGGGCTGGGAATTCCGGGATCCCGAGTTCGTCGCCGTGGTCGAGGCCGACGGCGGGCTGAGGTTCTAGGGGAGGGGATGGAGGCTCGGCGCCGACAGGCGTCGAGAAGCGAGAAGCGCAACCCTCACCCCTCGCCGCGAGCTGCGGGTTTCCCCAATTGCCGAGAATAGGGGCAAAAGGCGACAAGTGGGTGTCTCTTTAACTATCCTTGGTTGCGTGACTGAACATTATGACGTAGTAGTACTCGGAGCTGGCCCTGGCGGCTACGTCTCCGCCATCCGTGCAGCCCAGCTTGGCAAGAAGGTTGCCGTCGTCGAGAAGCAGTACTGGGGCGGTGTCTGCCTCAACGTCGGCTGCATCCCGTCGAAGGCGCTGCTGAAGAACGCCGAGGTTGCCCACACCTTTAACCACGAGGCCAAGACCTTCGGCATCACCGGCGAGGTCTCCTTCGACTTCGGCGTGGCCCACGCTCGCTCCCGCAAGGTTTCCGAGGGCATCGTCAAGGGCGTGCACTACCTGATGAAGAAGAACAAGATCACCGAGATCGATGGTCTGGGCTCCTTCACCGACGCCAACACCCTGCAGATCTCCGAGGGCAAGGACGCGGGCAAGACCGTCACCTTCGACAACTGCATCATCGCCACCGGCTCCGTGGTTCGCTCCCTGCCGGGCGTGACCATCGGCGGCAACATCGTCTCCTTCGAGGAGCAGATCCTCAACAACCAGGCTCCGAAGTCCATGGTCATCGTGGGCGCGGGCGCCATCGGCATGGAGTTCGCCTACGTGCTGTCCAATTACGGCGTGGACATCACCATCGTCGAGTTCATGGACCGCGTGCTCCCGAACGAGGACGCCGACGTGTCCAAGGAGATCGCCAAGCAGTACAAGAAGCTGGGCGTGAAGCTCCTGACCGGCCACAAGACCACCGCCATCCGCGACCTCGGCGGCGACGCCGGCGTCGAGGTGGACGTCGAGTCCAAGGACGGCTCCAAGTCCGAGACCATCAAGGCCGACCGCGTCATGGTCTCCATCGGCTTCGCCCCGCGCACCGAGGGCTACGGCTTGGAGAACACCGGCGTTGCCCTCACCGAGCGCGGCGCCATCGCCATCGACGATGAGATGCGCACCAACGTCCCGCACATCTTCGCCATCGGCGACGTCACCGCCAAGCTGCAGCTGGCCCACGTGGCCGAGGCGCAGGGCGTCGTGGCCGCCGAGGTCATCGCCGGCGCCGAGACCCAGATCCTGGGCGACTACATGAACATGCCGCGCGCGACCTTCTGCAACCCGCAGGTCGCCTCCTTCGGCTACACCGAGGAGCAGGCCAAGGCCAAGTTCCCGGATCGCGAGATCAAGGTCGCTACCTTCCCGTTCTCCGCGAACGGCAAGGCGCAGGGCCTGGCCGAGTCCGCTGGCTTCGTCAAGATCGTGGCCGACGGCGAGTTCGGCGAGCTCATTGGCGCCCACATGGTCGGCGCCAACGTCTCCGAGCTCCTGCCGGAGCTGACGCTGGCTCAGCGCTTCGACCTGACCTGCGAGGAGATCGGGCGCAACGTCCACACCCACCCGACCCTGTCCGAGGCGATGAAGGAAGCCGCCGAGGGCATCATGGGCCACATGATCAACCTCTAGAGCGTCCCCGCTTTTGCACCGCGACCCGCGCGCGCCGAACATGGCGTGGCGCGGGTTTCGGCGTCTTCGGGGTGCGTGGCGGTCGGGGAGGGGCAGTCGGGGACGAGCGCACCGCAAGTGTGGCCTTTGCAACGCAAATTAATTCGAACTATGCCGTGTTTAACCGCCGGGTTTAGGATGAGGTCATGCACGTCGACGCGAAATGTCCCATCCGCTTCGGGGAGCCCTGCTCCCTGTGCGTCCCCGGCGCCCACGGCCCCCAGGATTGCCAGCTCGTCGCGCTCGTGCGCGAGGATCCGGACCTAGCGGAGCTGCGCGCCGAGATGATCGCGCGGAAGAAGGCCGAGAAGGCTCAGAGCGCGGGGTAGCGCGCCCCCCTTTGCTCCTGCTTTCCGACGCCTTCGGCAAGAAACGTGGGTCCGGTGCCGTAGGCGTCGGCAAGCGCGAAAAACGCGGCCTGGCCGGGCCTAGTACGGCGCGACGCTGGAGCTGTGGGCGTCGATGGTGATCGTGCGGTTGATCGACGGAAACGCGCGCTGGGCGCAGTTCTCGCGCGAGCACACGCGGCAGCCCGGGCCGATGGGGGTGGCGTTGGAGAAGTCCTCCACGTTGAGCCCCTCCGCGTAGACGGTGCGCTCGGCGTGGCGGGCCTCGCAACCGAGCCCGATCGCGAACAGCTTGCCGGTCTCCCCGAAGCGCCCCTGGTGGTGGCGCACCGTGCGGGCGACCCAGAGGTAGTTGCGCCCGTCCGGCATCTGCGAGAGCTGGCGCTGGATGGTGCCGGGGTTGGTGAAGGTGTCGTAGACGTTCCACAGCGGGCACGTGCCGCCGGAGTGGGTGAAGTGGAAGCCGGTGGCCGACTGGCGCTTGGACATGTTGCCGGCGCGGTCGACGCGCACGAAGGTGAACGGGATGCCGCGCAGCTTGGGGCGCTGCAGCGTGGACAGGCGGTGACATAGCGTCTCGTAGCCGACGCCGAACATGAGGCAGAGGTACTCGATGTCGTAGCCGTTGCGCTCGGCCTCGGCGTGGAAGAGCTCGTAGGGGAGCATGACGGCGGCGGCGAAGTAGCTGGCCACGCCGCGCAGCGCGAGCGTGCGCGCCTCCTCGGTGTTGAAGTGGCCGCCGTCGACGGCTTCCTCGATGAGCGGGCCGACCTCGAGGTAGCCGAGCTCGGCGGCCATGCGGAAGGCGCGCTGGCCGGCGATGAGCCGCGAGGACAGCGTGAGCGTCTTGGACGCGCGGTCGAGGAAGTGCAGCCGGTTGCCGATGTTCGCGCTGGTGGTGACGGTGACCCCGTGGCGGGACTCGAGCCGCTCGGCGAGCGCCTGCTCGGTCTCGCGGACGGAGAAGACCTTCACGCCCATCTCGACGGCGATGGCCTCGGCGCGGCGGTCGATCTCGTCGAGGTAGTTCTGGCGGGCGTAGAAGAAGTCGCGCACCTCGTCGTGCGGCATGGACAAGGCCTGGGCGACCGTGCCGGTGGCGCTGGGCGCGCTGTGGCGGACATCGGTGGCCACGGACAGCTTGTCGCGGACGTTGCGGTAGCGGCGGTGCATGTCTACCAGGACGCGGGCGATGTCGGGGTGGTTCTGGACCATCTCGTTGAGCTCGTGCAGCTCGAACGGGCTGGGGCACAGCTCCTTGTCCAGCGCCACGTCCTGAATCTCTGCGAGCAGGCGGGAGTCATCGTCGCGGGAGAAGAAGGTGGCGTCGACGCCGAAGGTCTCGGTGATCTTGTTGAGCACCGCGAGCGTCAGCGGACGCACGTCGTGCTCGATCTGATTGACATAGCTTGCGGACAGCCCAAGCGTGGCCGCCAAGGACGCCTGGCTGAGGTCGCGCTCGCGGCGCAGTTGTCGCAGGCGTGATCCAACGTACGTTCTTCCCATGCGCACGATCTTAACGTGATTCCAGTCACGAATGTGGAGGAATTAGCAAAACTTCTTAACAAGGTTGGAGAGTTGCCCGGTTGCCCTGCGTATTGCCCGAGGTGGGCGGCGTTGTGGGGAGGTGCGGTGGGGGTGGGGGTACTCGCTTGTCGACGCCTTCGGTACCGGACTCGGATTCCTCGCCGTAGGCGTCGACAAGCGAAAGCAAAAAGGGGGCGGACGGGACGGGGGCTAATGGGCGCGGAGAAGTGTGACTGGAGTTAATTCCTGTGATTTGCGGGCGCGTTTCCGGCTCTTGCATTGAATTACGCATTTCGATTGATCCCGAAAGGGTGGATGATAATTAAAAACGGTAAATATTGCGTTAATTCGGGTGGAGGGGATTGTCACTTCACGCTCGGTGAAAATATGCCGGTAGGGGGCTATGACCCGCGCGCGCGGGACGGCGAAACCGAGTTAAGGCTAACCTAAACTGCCTGTGACCTTCTTGTTTGAACGGGTGTGAGGTGGATCACTGGAGTGTGTACCAAGTGGTTTACTGGGCAATTTACCTAATAGAGTAAAGCCGACACTGGAGGTGCCATGACTGCAAATAACATCGACCGTGACGCCATCGCTCACGGCAAAATCACTGAAAAGCCGCTACGCGAGCGGCCCAAGTACCCAACCTGGGCGCTGAAGCTGACCATGGCCATCACTGGCCTGATCTTCGCTCTCTTCGTCGTCGTCCACATGGTGGGTAACCTGAAGGTTTTCCTTCCTTTCTACGAGGACGGAACCGCCCCTATCGACCACTACGGCGCTTGGCTGAAGGAAGACGTCCTTTACCCGCTGGTTCCGCATGGTTGGTTCATCTGGATCTTCCGCATCGTGCTGCTGATCGCCATCGCGCTGCACATCTACGGTGCGTTCGTCCTGACCGGCCGCTCTCACCAGTCCCGCGGTAAGTTCCGCCGCACCAACCTGATCGGTGGCATGAACTCGTTCACCACCTCGACCATGCTGGTGACCGGTATCATCCTGCTGGCCTTCATCCTCTTCCACATCCTGGATATGACGATGGGCGTCGCTCCTGCCGCATCGAGCTCGTTCGTCCACGGCGAGATCTACAACAACATGATCGCTGGCTTCAGCCGTTGGCCGGTCACGATCTTCTACGTGATCGCCATGCTGGTGCTGTTCATGCACCTTTCCCACGGTATCTGGCTGGCCTGCTCTGACCTTGGCATTACCGGTAAGCGCTGGCGTGCAGTCCTGCTCTTCTGCGCCTACCTGATCCCGGCCATCGTCATGATCGGCAACATTTCGATTCCTCTCTCCATTGCCCTGGGCTGGATTTCTTAAGAGTCGATAGGACGAAAAGGTAAACACTTAATGAGCACTCATTCTCAAACCGCTACTCGCCCTGAGTTCAGCCACCCAGCATCCATCGTCCCGGGCGTCGTTCCCGGAACCGTGCTGGAGTCCAACGAGCCTCACGGCGTCCCCATGAAGGACATGTGGGAGTACCAGAAGGATCACATGAACCTGGTCTCCCCCCTGAACCGTCGCAAGTTCAAGGTTCTCATCGTCGGTACCGGCCTGTCCGGCGGCGCCGCCGCAGCCGCCCTCGGCGAGCTCGGCTACAACGTGAAGTCCTTCACCTACCACGACGCGCCGCGCCGTGCCCACTCCATCGCCGCACAGGGTGGCGTTAACTCCGCCCGCGGCAAGAAGGTCGACAACGACGGCGCATACCGCCACGTCAAGGACACCGTCAAGGGTGGCGACTACCGCTGCCGCGAGTCCGACTGCTGGCGCCTGGCCTACGAGTCCGTCCGCGTCATCGACCACATGAACGCCATCGGCGCTCCGTTCGCACGCGAGTACGGCGGAACCCTGGCCACCCGTTCCTTCGGTGGTGTGCAGGTCTCCCGTACCTACTACACCCGTGGTCAGACGGGCCAGCAGCTGCAGCTGTCCACCGCTTCCTCGCTCCAGCGCCAGATCCACCTGGGCTCCGTTGAGATCTTCACTCACAACGAGATGGTCGACCTCATCGTCACCGAGAAGGACGGCCAGAAGCGCTGCGAGGGCCTGATCATGCGTAACCTGATCACCGGCGAGCTGACCGCTCACACCGGACACGCCGTGATCCTGGCTACCGGTGGTTACGGCAACGTGTACCACATGTCCACGCTGGCGAAGAACTCCAACGCCTCCGCCATCATGCGTGCGTACGAGCAGGGTGCCTACTTCGCATCCCCGTCGTTCATCCAGTTCCACCCGACCGGCCTGCCGGTCAACTCGGAGTGGCAGTCCAAGACCATTCTGATGTCCGAGTCCCTGCGTAACGATGGCCGCATCTGGTCCCCGATCGTTCCTAACGACGACCGCGACCCGAACACCATCCCCGAGGAGGAGCGCGACTACTTCCTCGAGCGCCGCTACCCGGCATTCGGTAACCTCGTCCCCCGCGACGTGGCTTCCCGCGCGATCTCCCAGCAGATCAACAAGGGCCTGGGCGTTGGACCGCTGCACAACGCGGCTTACCTCGACTTCCGCGACGCCATCCAGCGCCTCGGCGAGCCGACCATCCGCGAGCGTTACTCCAACCTCTTCCAGATGTACGAAGAGGCCATCGGCGAGGACCCGTACAAGGCCCCGATGCGTATCGCCCCGACCTGCCACTTCACCATGGGTGGCCTGTGGACCGACTTCAACGAGATGACCTCCATCCCCGGTCTGTTCGCAGCCGGCGAGTGCTCCTGGACCTACCACGGCGCTAACCGCCTCGGCGCAAACTCCCTGCTCTCGGCTTCCGTCGACGGCTGGTTCACCCTGCCGTTCACCATCCCGAACTACCTGGCCAACCACCTCGGCGAGGACGCCCTGTCCCCGGAGGCCCCGGAGGCTCAGGCCGCGCTGGCACGTGCCCAGGCGCGCATCGACAAGCTGATGAACATCAAGGGCGACAACCCGCACGGCCCGGAGTACTACCACCGCCAGCTCGGCGAGATCCTGTACTTCTCCTGCGGCGTTGCTCGTAACATCGAGGACCTCAAGGACGGCATCGAGAAGATCCGCGCCCTGCGCAAGGACTTCTGGGCCAACATGCGCATCACCGGCAACAAGGACGAGCTGAACCAGGTTCTGGAGTACGCCAACCGCGTTGCCGACTACATCGACCTGGGCGAGCTCATGTGCGTCGACGCACTTGACCGCGACGAGTCCTGTGGTGCACACTTCCGCGACGATCACCTCTCCGAGGACGGCGAGGCAGAGCGCGACGACGACAACTGGTGCTTCGTTTCTGCATGGGAGCCAGGCCAGAACGAGGGCGACTTCATTCGCCACGCTGAGCCTCTCGTCTTCGATTCGATCCCGCTGATGACAAGGAATTACAAGTAATGAAACTGCATCTTGAAATCTGGCGTCAGGCCGGTCCCTACTCTGAGGGCCACTTCGAGTCGATCAACGTCGACGACGCTGTCTCGCAGATGTCCGTGCTGGAGCTGCTCGACCACGTCAACAACGGTCTGATCGAGGAGGGCAAGGAGCCCTTCGCGTTCGCTTCCGACTGCCGCGAGGGCATCTGTGGTACCTGTGGCCTCATGGTCAACGGCCGCCCGCACGGCCTCGAGAAGAACCAGCCTGCCTGCCAGCAGCGCCTGGTGAACGTGGCCGACGGCTCCACCCTGAAGATCGAGCCGTTCCGCTCCGCTGCCTTCCCGGTCATCAAGGACATGATCGTCGACCGCTCCGCTCTGGACCGCGTCATGCAGCAGGGTGGCTACGTCTCCATCAACGCAGGCACCGCTCCTGACGCGGACACCCTGCACATGGACCACAAGACCGCCGAGTTCGCACTGGACCACGCAGCCTGCATCGGCTGTGGTGCTTGTGTCGCAGCCTGCCCGAACGGCGCTGCACACCTGTTCACCGGTGCGAAGCTGGTTCACCTCTCCCTCATGCCGCTGGGCAAGGAGGAGCGTGGACGCCGTGCCCGCGACATGGTCGACCAGCTGGAGACCACCTTCGGACACTGCTCCCTCTACGGCGAATGCGCCGACGTCTGCCCCGCAGGCATCCCGCTGACCGCCGTCGCAGCTATCAACAAGGAGCGCGCTCGCGCATTCTTCTCCAACAAGGACCACTAGGCTAGACTCTAAAGTCCAGCCCGGTTTTTGAACGAAGAATCCGCACGACTCCTTCTAAGAAAGGCACGTGAACTCTCATGTCTCAGAGCAACGTGAGCACCACTGAGGGCTACCCAGTGTTCGCTGACCGTCCGCACTACATCGACGGTTACGATCCCTCCAGCCTTTACGCTCCGCACTCTTCCCTGCAGCGCACCAGCACCTGGGTGGGAATGGGCCTCGTCCTGACCTCTCTCGCTGGCTTCGGCATCCTGATCTTCGGCTTCGCGGCCGGTGGCTTCGGCTCCCAGGAGCACTGGGCAACCTTTGCTACCATCGGCGCGCTGATCGCCGCGGCTTGCCTCGTCGGCGGCTTCGGCCTGATCACCTACGGTCGTCGCTTCTACCGCCAGTACCGCGCAGAGACCGGTCGAGTGAACTAAGGTCACGAGACACCTCCAAGAACGAGGGCTTCGCACGCAGAGTGTGGGGCCCTCGTTTTCGTTCGCCGGATTACCCTTGAAGTCATGCGCAAACTGATTGTCGTCTTGGCGGCCCTCATTACGCTGCTGGTGGCGTTCAACTTCGCCCGCCTGGCGCTCGAGTTGTGGGACAGCCCGCCGCCCGCGTCGCATGAGCAGGTGGTCCCTGCCTAGCTCGCTTGTCGACGCCTACGGCGAACAGCCGTCGCTTGCGGAACTTACCTAGGCGGCTTGAGCGTTGAAGTGTGTGGCGGGGCGATCTTAGTGGCAACGTTCGCCCCACGAGGAAAAGGAAGAGCAAAGACACCCTCATGACAACCATGGAAACCAACCGGCTGGCCGTGCCGGGTCCTAGCCCCGAGGTGGAGGCGGAGCGCCGGCGCGCGCTGCGTGTGCACAAGGCGATCGCCACGGGCCTGCTGCTCGTCGCGGCGGTCATATTCCTCGCGTGCCGCTTTTACGAGTCCACCGGCAACGCGGGCGATTGGGTCGGCTTCGTGCGCGCGGGCGCCGAGGCCGGAATGGTCGGCGGGCTCGCCGACTGGTTCGCCGTGACCGCGCTCTTCCGCTACCCGCTGGGCCTGAAGATCCCGCACACGGCCATCATCCGGCGCAAGAAGGACCAGGTCGGCGAGGCGCTCAGCGGCTTCGTGGGGGAGAACTTCCTCAACGCCGAGCTCATCACCGAGAAGGTCTCCAAGGCCAAGGTTCCTGAGCGCGTGGCCGAGTGGATGGTCGTCGAGGGCAACGCCCAGAAGGTCTCCCGCGAGGCCGGCAAGCTGGTGGCCAACGCCACCCGCGCGCTGGACCCGCAGGACGCCGAGGCGGTCATCCGCACAGCGCTGGTCGACCGCATCGCCGAGCCCGCCTGGGGCCCGCCGCTCGGGCGGACCCTCGACCAGCTCATCAACGAGGGGCAGACCGAGCCCATCGTCGAGCAGCTCATCCAGTGGATGCACCGCAAGGCGCTGTCCAGCGAGGACCTCATCGTGCGCATCCTCGACGAGCGCGCGCCGACGTGGGCGCCGAAGTTCATCAACGACATCGTGGGCGACAAGGTCTACCGCGAGCTCGTCACGTGGACGGAGCAGGTCGCCAACGACCGCAACCACGAGGCCCGCCAGGCCGTGCGCCGGTTCATCTACCAGTTCTCCCAGGACCTCCAGTACGACCCGGTGATGATCCAGCGGGTCGAGGACATCAAGCACGACGTCATGGGCTCCAAACCCGTCCAGGACGCGGCCAAGACGGTGTGGAGCCAGACCTCGGCGGCCATCATCGCGGCGGCCGAGGACCCCGAGTCGATCCTGCGCACCAAGCTGGTCGAGCTCACCATGCAGTGGGGCCAGCGGCTGCGCGACGATGACGAGCTGCGCGCCTCGCTGGACCGCCGCATCACCGGCACCGCCGCCTTC
This sequence comes from Corynebacterium vitaeruminis DSM 20294, assembly GCF_000550805.1. Classification (NCBI taxonomy): domain Bacteria; kingdom Bacillati; phylum Actinomycetota; class Actinomycetes; order Mycobacteriales; family Corynebacteriaceae; genus Corynebacterium; species Corynebacterium vitaeruminis. Next base: position 361,357 of record NZ_CP004353.1, read on the forward strand.
CTCGCCGACAACTACGCGGGCGAGGTCACCAGCATCATCTCCGAGACGATCGAGCGTTGGGACGCCGACGAGGCCAGCGACAAGATCGAGCTCATGGTGGGCAAGGACCTCCAGTACATCCGCCTTAACGGAACCGTCGTGGGCGCGCTGGCGGGTCTTGCCATCTACACTGTCTCCTATCTCTTCTTCGGGGTCTAACCCCCGCGCCCCGCACCTTCTTAGCCTGTTAGGAACCTATGACTCTCACATTTTCGACCATGATGGCCCTCCTGTTTCAGATCGGCAGCATCATCCTGGCGCTCTCGGGCCTGGTGGCCGCGGTGCTCGCCGGGATCACCCGCGACGACGCCTTCGAGGCCGCCGACCGCCAGAACAAGTGGATCTGGGTCTCGATGCTCGCGCTGTCCGCGCTCATGGTGTGGCTGCGCTTCCCGTTCCTGTCCTGGATCGGGCTGGTGATCATCGGCCTCTACTGGTTCGACGTGCGCCCGCAGATCAAGGACCTTCTCAGCGGCAACGGCGGCTGGCGTTAGATGGCCGCGGTGGACACGGTCCTGCTGCTCGACGACCCCGCGGCGGGTGCGGGCGAGGTGCGAGAGGCCGTAAGAGAGGCGCTCGCCTCCGGCTCCGGCCTGTGCGTGGAGCCCTCGCTGCTGCACGCGGTGGGGGCGGGGGATCAGGAGATGACGGTGGCCACGTGGGCGGGCTACCCCACGGGCAAACACCACACGCTCGTCAAGGCCTCGGAGGCGCGGCTGGCCGTGCAGTTCGGGGCGACGCACGTGGCGCTGGTGCCGGACCTCGCCGCGGTCGGGGATGCCTCGGCGTTTATGTCGGAGCTCATCTCGGTGCGCGAGGCGGTGCCCAGGCCCGCGAACCTCGGGGTCGTGCTGGAGACCACGTTGCTCGCCGCCGGGGTGCTCGAGAAGGCCGCCGCGATGGCCGTGAAGTGCGGGATGGACTTCATCGTCGCGGGGACCGCGCGCTGCGACGCCGAAGGCGTCGACACGCTGCGGCACAGCGGACTGCCCGTCGCGGTCGTGTGCGGGGTGGACGAGGCAACCGCCTTCGTAGCGGACAGCTACTGGGTCAGGGCATAAAAGTACCGGTGCGGGAGCTCCCGCACCGGTTTTTCTAGCTGTTGGCCGCCTGCTCGGCGTCCTCGAGCGAGCTGAGCGGCACGTTGGTTCCCACCACGTGGATCTTCACGCCGCCGTCGACCACGGTGACGTCCGCGAGGCTCAATCCCGGGCCGATCTCCTGGAGCTTCTGCGAGAAGCCCTGCGTGAGCGCGTCGGACACCTCCGTCGGCAGCGAGACGCCGAAGATGCTGGCGTTCTCCGCGGTGAAGGTGAGCTTGCCGTCCTGTGCCTGCGGGCGCAGCGTCAGCGCGGCAGCGCCGTTGGTGATCTGCACGTCGACGGTGCCGTTGGCAGGGTCGGAGGTGATGCCCGTGACCGTAACCAGCTGCTGGATGAGCTGGCCCGCGAGCGCGCCGAGGTCGAGCTGGTCGCCCGTCGCCCCGTTCAGGGTGGTGCCCGTGGCACCGGAGTTGTTATCGGCCATCTGGCGCTGCACCACGGCGAGCAGGTACTCGTCGGTCATGGTGGTGACCATGTCGACCGACCCGGCCGTGGCGTTGTCGTTCGCCGCGAAGTCGAGGTCCTTCATGGTCACGTGCGACTCGGGCTGGCCGGTGATAGTCGGGGCCTCACCAGCGGTGCCCGCGGTGATGGTCACGGTCGACGGCGAATCGACGGTGACCTCGGGGATCTTGCCCGTGGCCATGCCCAGAATCAGCGGCGAGGCGCCGAAGGAGACGGAGGCCTTCTCGCCCGTGCTGGAGGCCTGCATCTGGTCGCCCAGCTGCTTGCCGATGTACCAGCGCAGCCCGAACTCCGCCACGAGCAGGAGGACGATGACGCCGACGATGATTCCGAGGAGGGTCTTGCCCAGTTTTGAAGTACGCATCGGTTCCATAGTGGTCTATCGGGGCGGGTTTGACCACTTCCGCACCGCGCAGGTGGCCCCCACGTTGCGAGAAAAATACCGTCGAACTGCGTTTATACGGGTTTGCTAGGAGTTGCACGTCGCTTGCCGACGCCTACGGCGCGACGACCTCCCACGGCAGCGTGATCTGGTTGTCACGCACCGGGCGCCGGATCGGGGCCAGGGGCAGTCCCTCGGCGGCCAGCATCTTCCGGGCCTCCCGCCAGCGCACGCGCGGGCCGTAGGTCGCCCACGGGGCGGCGCGGTCCCAGGCCTCGTCGCAGCGGGCAAGCACCTCGTGGATCTTCTCGCCGGGGACGTTGCGGTGGATGAGGATTTTCGGCAGGCGCTCGGCCACATCGGAGGGGCGCTCCACGTCGAAGGGATCCCAGCTGAGGGTCAGGGACCGCGGGCCGAAGGCGTCGAGAAGCACCCAGCTGGAGCGGCGACCGATCTCGTCGCAGGTGCCCTCGACGAAGAAGCCGCCGGGTGCGAGCCGCGAGCAGACCAGCTCCCAGGCGTCGATGACCTGGTCGACGTCGTACTGCCGCAGCACGTTGAACGCGCGCACGAGCGTGGGGGAGTAGCCGGCCAGCTCGAAGCCGCCGAGCTCGAAGGAGACGCCGTCGCGGGGCGCTAGGACGCGCTCGGGGTCGATCTCGAGGCCGATGACGCGGACGTCGCTTCGCACCGTGCGCAGCCAGCGCGCCCATTCGACGGTGGTGGTGAAGCTCGCGCCGTAGCCCACGTCGAGGGCGAGCGGATCCTCGCTGCGCAGGAGCGCGCGGCGGATGTCGGGGTGGTTGGCCACCCAGCGGTCGCAGCGGCGCAGCCTATTGAAGCCGGTGGTGCCGCGGGTGATCACGCCGACCGGTTTCGCGGACCGCGAACGCGAAAGACCACGCCCCTGCGCGAAGCTCGCGCGCAGATTGTGGGCGTGGTCAGCCATGAAAAATGCGGTCCTAGCAGAGGTGGAGAACTTAGAGGTTCTCGGAGATCCACTGGTTGGTGAGGTTGCCCTCGTTGTTAAACAGCTCGCCGAGCGCCTCGCCGACCTTCGGCTCGATGGCCGGGCCCATGAACGGGATGTTGACGGTGATCTCGTTGGCGTACGCCAGGGTGGTGGTGTCGCCCTCGCCGGTGATGGTGATGTCGCCCTTGAAGTCCACCGGGGTGCCCTTGACGTCGGCGGTGTAGTTAGCGGTGGCGGAGGTGCCGTTGAGCGCGGAGACGGTGTAGACGCGCTTGACCTTCAGCGCCTGGGAGATCATGGCGCGGACGGCCTCGGGGAGGATCTCGAGTGGGAGCACCTCGAAGAGGGTGGCCACGGCGCCGCCGTCGGCGGCGGCGAACTCGTGGACCTCGCCCGGCTCGGGGCTCAGGGTCTGGGCGACGTATGCCCAGTAATCGGCGTTGGTCAGAGCGGCGTGGACCTTGTCCACGGGCTGGTTGATAACGACGGTGTTCTCACTACGTGAAGTCATGACTTACAGACTACCTTTAAAAGGGTGTCTGAAAAATCCAAGCTCCCGTTTGCCGTTCTCGAAGCGATCGAAGCCCTCCCCAACGTCGTGGTCGACGCCACCTCTTTCGCCGAGCTGACCACCCTGCACGTCGGCGGCACGCCGCTGGCTACCGTGCGCTGCGCCTCGCGCGATGCGGTCTGCGCGGTTGTTGCGCTGCTTGACGACGCCAAGGTGCCGCTGCTCATCGTCGGCGGAGGCTCCAACCTGCTCATCAACGACGGCGAGGTCCCGCTGGTCGCGGTGGTCCTCGAGTGCGACGAGGTGGACCTGCACCTGGGCACCGGCACGCTCGTGGCCGAGGCGGGCGCCGTGTGGGACGAGGTGGTCGACATGGCCGTGGTCTCCGGGCTCGGCGGCATCGAGTGCCTGTCCGGCATCCCCGGCTCGGCGGGGGCCACCCCGGTGCAAAACGTGGGCGCCTACGGGGCGGAAATCGCCGACGTGCTTACCCGCGTCGAGCTCCTCGACCGCGAGACCCACGAGCGCGCGTGGGTGGAGGCCTCGAGCCTCGAGCTCGCCTACCGCTACTCCAACCTGAAGTTCACCTCGCGCGCGGTGGTCCTGGCCATCGAGCTCCAGCTGCGCACCGACGGGCTGTCCGCCCCGCTGCGCTTCGGCGAGCTCGCCCGGGTGCTGGGCATCGACGCCCCGCGCGGCGGCGAGGAGATCCGCTGGCCGATCGCCGAGGTCCGCGAGGCCGTCCTCGGCCTGCGCCGCGGCAAGGGCATGGTCTACGACGAGGCCGACAACGACACCTGGTCGGCCGGGTCTTTCTTCACCAACCCCATCGTCGACGCGGAGGTCGGCGAGAAGGTGCGCGGCATCGTCGCCGGGCGCCTAGGCGCCGAGGAGGCGGCGAAGATGCCGTGCTTCCCGGCAGGCGAGGGCAAGGTGAAGCTCTCGGCGGCCTGGCTCATCGACCGCGCGGGCTACGCCAAGGGCTACCCGGGGCACGGACGGGCGACCTTGTCCACCAAGCACACGCTCGCGCTCACCAACCGCGGCGAGGCCAGCGCCGACGACCTCGTGGCCCTAGCCCGCGACATCCGCGGCGGGGTGGCCAGCGCCTTCGGCGTCACGCTTGAGCCGGAGCCGGTGTGGGTGGGGCTGAGCATCGACGAGCCAGCCCAGTCCTAGCTAAGGCTCTAGAACCTCTACTAGGGGCAGTTGCCGCCGCGGACCGTGGTGAGCAGCTCGTACCACTCCAGGCGGGTGAGCTTGCTGGGGGCCAGGGCGTCCCTGCACGAGGCGATGCGCTCGGCGTTGGTGGTGCCGATGACCGGCACGATGCCCGCCGGGTGCATGGTCAGCCACCACAGGACGATGGTCGCGGGCGTGGTCTCGTGCGTCTGGGCCAGCTCGCGGACCTTGTCGGCGGTGGGGGAGCTGACCTCCGGCGCGGAGAATGCCCCGCGGGCCAGCGGCGACCAGGCCTGCACCTGCACCTCGTGGTCGGCGCAGTACTCGACGGTGCCGGGTTGGTAGTCCGAGCCCGGGCGCGAGCCCGTGAACGGGGCGTTCATGGCGTGCTCGACGAAGCCGCGCGCCGAGAGGCTGAGCTCGAGCTGGTTGGCCACGGGGTAGGAGCCCACCTCGTCGGCAAGCCGCTCGACCTGCCAGGCGGAGTAGTTGGACACGCCCCACGCCCCGATGGTGCCGGAGTCGAGCGCCGACTTGATCGCGAACGCGGTGTCCTTGAGATCCATGAGCGGGTCGAAGCGGTGCAGGAGCATGATCTCCGGCGCGCGCCCGAGCTTGCGGGCGCTGAGCTCGATGGCCTCGCGGATGTACGTGCCCGCGGAGTTGTAGCGCGTCCACGGGTGCTGCAGGTTGGGCAGCTGGATGGAGCACTTGGTCTGCACCCTGAAGTGGCGCTCCAGCTCCCGATCGCGCTTGAACACCTCGCCGATGACGCTTTCCGACGCCCCATGGCGGTAGATGTCCGCCGTATCGAGGGTGTCGATGCCGATCTCCTTCGCCTTCTCCAGCACCGCGTGGGCGAGATCGATGTCGGCCGGTTCGTAGTCGGGGGACTCCCACGAGCCGCCCAGGCCCATGGTCCCCATGATGAGTCGCTTGTGTGTGGGCTTCATAGCCTCAAGCCTAGGCTCAGCGCGCGACACGCGGGCGCGAAAAAGGCGCGGCCCCGCCATCGGGGACCGCGCCATGGGAGTTTACTTCTGGAGCTTCTCGATGAGCTCCGCCTGCACGTCGCGGCGGCGGATCTTGCCCATCTGGTCGCGCGGCAGCTCCTCGAAGTGGTAGAAGGTGCGCGGGACCTTGTAGCGGGTCAGGCGCTCGCGGCAGTAGTTCTTGAGCCCCTCCGGGTCGAGCGCCGCGCCCTCGGACATGGTGATCGCGGCGACCACGGACTCGGAGCCGTCGTCGCGGGGCAGGCCCACGACTGCGCAGTCGAGGATGTCGGGGTGCGCCTGCAGCGCCTCCTCGACCTCGGCCGGGTAGACGTTGAAGCCGCCGGTGATGATGACCTCCTTGATGCGGGCCACGAGCTTGACGAAGCCGTCCTCCTCCATCACGCCCACGTCGCCGGTGCGGTACCAGTCGCCGTGGAAGCTCGCGGCGGTGGCCTCCGGCTGGTTGAGGTAGCCCTTGAACACCTGCGGGCCGCGGACGAGCACCTCGCCCTCGGTGCCATCCGGCTGGGTCTCGTCCAGGTTGTCCGGGTTGGCGATGCGGATCTCGGTGTCCGGGAAGGGGATGCCCACGTAGCCCGGGCGGCGGGAGGAGTTCATCGGGTTGCCCACGATGATCGGAGAGGTCTCGGTGAGCCCGTAGCCCTCCACCAGCAGGCCGCCGGTGAGGTTTTCCCAGTCCTCGACGGTGGAAACGGGCAGGGTCGAGGCGCCCGAGAAGGAGTTACGCACGCCGGAGATCGAGATGCCCTTCTCCTTCGCGGCCTCGATGATGCGCTGGTACAGGGTGGGCACGCCGGGGACCCAGGTGGGCTTGTTCTTCTTCATGATCTGCATGATGAGCGGGATCTGCGGCGCAGGGAGCAGGATGATCTGCCCGCCGACGAACACGCCCAGGTTGAGCACGATCGTGAGCCCGTAGGCGTGGAAGAACGGCAGCGCGCCGAGCAGGCGCTCCGGCTGGTCGCCCAGCCCCGGCACCCAGGCCTTGCCCTGGTGGATGTTGGCGAACAACCCGCCGTGGGTGAGCTGGGCGCCCTTCGGGGCGCCGGTGGTGCCGGAGGTGTAGAGGATGACCGCCACGGAGTCCTTGGTCACTGTCGGCTCGGAGACGACGTCGTCGCCTTGGCCGCCGAGCGCCGGGCCGGTGAGGATCTCCCACGGGATGGTGTTCGGCGCCGACACGTGCAGCTGCTCGCGCTTCTTCTTGACCGCCGGGATCGGCAGGCGCAGGGCGTAGCGCTGCATGGTGGGCATCGCGTTGATCATGTTGACGCTGACGATGGTCTCCAGCGGGGTGGTCCGGCGCAGCTTCTCCAGGGTGGCGCAGGCCTTGTCCCACACGATGGCCACGCGGGCCTGGTGGTCGTCGAAGGGGTGCTCGAGCTCGGCGGCGGTGTACAGCGGGTTGTGCTCGACGACGATCGCGCCCAGCTTGAGGACGGCGAAGTAGGAGATGATGTGCTGCGGGCAGTTGGGCAGCACGATGGCCACGCGGTCGCCGGGGCGCACGCCGAGGGCGCGCAGCCCGGCCGCGGCGGAGCGGACCTGCTTGTCGAGCTCGCCGTAGGTGAGCGTGCGACCGAAGAAGTAGGTCGCCAGCTTGTCGGCGTTGAGGGCGAGGTTGTTGTCGTAGACATCCAGCAGGGTGGTGGTGCCGTAGTCGAGGTGGTGGGGGGTCCACTCGCCGTAGTGTTGTAGCCAGGCCTTGGTCTCAAAAGCCGACATGAAAGGTCCCTTCGGTTCCGGGGCAGAGAATCATTTCTTACGCGAGGGTAAGTTTCTTGTCCCTAGGGTAGCACCCAAACGTGAGCGAACCCTCACAGAAAACACCCGCGAAAGGCGGGCGGGAGACGAGGGTAGGGGGGCATGACCGGCCCTTCCGGTATCGGGGACGGTTTTCTGCTGCCCCTTGGGCAGGCCTGATGTCGCGTGTCGGGGCGGGCCTTTAAGCTAGAGGGCATGCGAGTAGCGATGATCTCGATGCACACCTCCCCGCTGTCCCAGCCCGGCTCCGGCGACGCGGGCGGGATGAACGTCTATGTCCTCAACACCGCCCGGCACCTAGCCCGGCAGGGGATCGAGGTGGACGTGTTTACCCGCGCCACGCGCCCGAGCCAGGGCGAGATCGTGGAGGTGGAGCGCAACCTCCGGGTGATCAACATCGTCGCCGGCCCCTACGAGGGCCTAAGCAAGGAGGAGCTGCCCACGCAGCTGGCCGCGTTCGCGGGCGGCATCGTCCAGTTCGTCAAGTGCGAGCGCGCTCGCTCGGGCTTCGAGGGCTACGACCTTATCCACAGCCACTATTGGCTGTCCGGGCAGGTCGGCTGGCTGCTGCGCGACCTGTGGGAGGTGCCGCTCGTGCACACCGCCCACACGTTGGCCTCGGTGAAGAACCACCACCGCAGCGAGACCGACACGCCCGAGTCCGAGGCGCGGCGGATCTGCGAGCAGCAGCTCGTGGACAACGCGGACGTGCTCGTGGTCAACACCAGCGAGGAGACCCGCGACCTCGTGCGCCACTACGACGCCGAGGCGGACAAGGTCGCCGTCATCGCGCCGGGCACCGACACCGACTTGTTCACGCCCGGCACCGCGCGCAACACGGAACAGGCGCGCCGCGACCTAGGCCTTCCCATGCACTCCAAGGTGGTCGCGTTCGTCGGTCGCCTGCAGCAGTTCAAGGGGCCGCAGGTGCTGCTGCGCGCGGTCGCGGCGCTGCTCGAGCGCGACCCGGATCGCAACCTGCGCGTCATCATCTGCGGCGGTCCCTCCGGAGCCGCCGCCACCGCCGAGCAGTACTTCGACCTCGCGCGCTCGCTGGGCATCTCGCACCGCGTCCGCTTCCTCGATCCGCGCCCGCCGCAGGAGCTGGTCACCATCTATCAGGCCGCAGATATCGTCGCGGTTCCCAGCTACAACGAGTCCTTCGGCCTCGTCGCGATGGAGGCGCAGGCGTCCGGCACCCCGGTCGTCGCCGCGCGCGTCGGTGGTCTTCCCGTTGCGGTCGCCGAGGGGGAGACGGGTTTGCTTGTCGACGGCCATGATCCGGAGGACTGGGCCGACGCGCTGGCCCAGCTGCTCGACGACGACGATTCCCGCATCCGCATGGGCCAGGACGCGGTCGCCCACGCGGCCAACTTCTCGTGGTCGGTCACCGCGTCGAAGCTGGCCGAGATCTACTCCGAGGTGCTCACCGCGGGCGTCCCCGCCTGCCGGGGGCGCGAGGCCGCGGGCTTGGAGCCGTAGGCGCCGAAAAGCGAAAAGCAAACAGATACGGGCAAAAGTGTAAACAATCCCACATTTGGCCCCTGAGGGGCGAGAACCGGTGCCGAAACGGGGAATCCGTGGCACACTGGTGATATGACTACCGGAAAGCTGATTCTGCTCCGCCACGGACAGAGCGAATGGAATGAATCAAACCAGTTCACCGGCTGGGTGGACGTCAACCTCACCGCGAAGGGCGAGGGCGAGGCCAAGCGCGGCGGCGAGCTGCTCAAGGAGACCGGCAACCTGCCGGAGGTCGTTTACACCTCCCTGCTGCGTCGCGCCATCCGCACCGCGAACATCGCGCTGAATGCGGCCGACCGCCACTGGATCCCCGTCGTGCGCGACTGGCGCCTCAACGAGCGCCACTACGGCGCGCTGCAGGGTCTGAACAAGGCCGAGACCAAGGAGAAGTACGGCGACGAGCAGTTCATGGCATGGCGCCGCTCCTACGGCACCCCGCCGCCGGAGCTGGACGATAACTCCAAGTACTCCCAGGTCAACGACGTGCGCTACGCCAACCTCGAGCGCGTGCCGCGCACCGAGTGCCTGAAGGACGTCGTCGAGCGCTTCGTTCCCTACTTCGAGGAGGAGATCCTTCCTCGCGCCAAGCGCGGCGAGACCGTGCTGATCGCCGCCCACGGCAACTCGCTGCGCGCGCTGGTCAAGCACCTCGACAACATCTCCGACGACGACATCGCCGCCCTCAACATCCCCACCGGCATCCCGCTGGTCTACGAGCTGGATGAGAACGGCAAGGTCCTCAACCCGGGCGGTACCTACCTCGATCCGGAGGCAGCCGCAGCTGGCGCTGCCGCAGTTGCCGCGCAGGGAGCCAAGTAACGGGCTACAGTAAGTAGTCGGTGAATATCTTTGCAGCGTTTTTGTTGGGCGTGGTCCTCATGGGCCTCGCCCTACCTGCATATCAGTGGCTTCGCGCGCGCTTTCGGCGCTACCGCTCCGCGGCCACGCTGACCGACAACCAGGTCACCACCGTCAGCCAGGTCTTGCACCTGACGGTTCAGGGCTCCCCGACGGGGGTGGCGGTGGTGGATCGCACCGGCTCGGTCATTCTCACCAACGGCCGCGCACACGACATGGGGATCGTGCACGAGCGCGCGCTGACGGAGGAGATCCTCCCGCTCGTGGACCAGGCCTTCGAGGACAAGGAAACCCACACCCTCGACTTCGCCACCAGCAAGCGCCGCCACGGCTCGCGGATCACCTCGGTGCGCGCGGTGGTCAAGCCGCTCACGCTGGTCGATGACCGCTTCGTCATTATCTACAGCACGGACGAGTCGGAAAACGTCCGCATGGAGTCCGCGCGACGCGACTTCGTGGCCAACGTCTCCCACGAGCTAAAGACCCCGGTGGGCGGCATGGCGCTGCTCGCGGAGGCGCTCATGGAGGCCTCTGATGACCCGGACTCCGTGCAGTACTTCGGCGGGAAGCTCCAAAAGGAGGCCCACCGCATGGCGGACATGATCAACGAGCTCATCTCGCTGTCTAAGCTCCAGGGCGCCGAGGCGCTGCCGGACATGGAGCTGGTCGCCGTCGACGAGATCATCGACGAGGCCATCGAGCGCAACAAGCTGGCCGCGGAGAACGCGGACATCGAGCTCATGCGCGGCGGCCGCTCCGGGGTCAGCGTCATGGGCGACAAGAACCTCCTGGTCACCGCCGTGAGCAACCTCGTGAGCAACGCGATCAACTACTCGCCCTCGGCGCAGCCGGTGACCGTGTCCACCAAGAAGGCGGACGAGGAGACGGTGCTCATCCGGGTCACCGACCGCGGCATCGGCATCGCGCCGGAGGATCAGAAGCGCGTGTTCGAGCGGTTCTTCCGCGTGGATAAGGCGCGTTCGCGATCTACCGGCGGAACCGGCCTGGGGCTGGCTATTGTTAAGCATGTGGTGGCCAACCACGGCGGCAACATCAAGCTCTGGTCGCGGCCGGGCACGGGATCCACCTTCACCCTGGAGCTCCCCATTCACCACGCTGACCCGCAGGGTCAGATTCCGGTCTCGGATATCGAGCCGGACATTTCACTTCGCCCAACTACTCACCGGGTGGGCTCGCGCAGAAAGGACAAGACGTTATGACGACCATCCTGTTGGTCGAGGACGAGGAGTCGTTGGCGGATCCGTTGATGTTCCTCCTGCGTAAGGAGGGGTTCGAGGTCATTCACGCGGCGGACGGTCCGAGCGCGCTCGTGGAGTTCGAGAACAACGACATCGACATCGTGCTGCTCGACCTCATGCTGCCCGGCATGTCGGGCACCGACGTGTGCAAGCGCCTGCGGGCGGTCTCCTCGGTCCCGGTCATCATGGTCACGGCCCGCGACTCGGAGATCGACAAGGTGGTCGGCCTCGAGCTGGGCGCCGACGACTACGTGACCAAGCCCTACTCCTCGCGCGAGCTCATCGCCCGCGTCCGCGCGGTTCTGCGCCGCGGCGGCGACTCCGGCGGCAACGACGAGGCCGAGGACGAGCAGATCCTGGTCGGCGGGCGGGTGCGCATGGACGTCGAGCGCCACATGGTCACCGTCGACGGCGAGGAGGTGCAGATGCCGCTCAAGGAGTTCGACCTGCTCGAGTATTTGATGCGCAACTCCGGGCGCGTGCTCACCCGCGGTCAGCTCATCGACCGCATCTGGGGCGCCGACTACGTGGGCGACACCAAGACCCTCGACGTGCACGTCAAGCGCCTGCGCTCCAAGATCGAGCTCGAGCCGTCCAGCCCGCGCAACCTGGTGACGGTGCGCGGCCTCGGCTACAAGTTCGAGGACTAGTCGGTCGCGGCACGCGCGGCGACGGTGGCCGGGTGGGGGAGCAGGATCTCCTCATCGACGCCCGCCTCGCGCGCGGCCTGCCGCTTGGCGCAGTGCTCGGCGATGATCTCGTAGCAGGCGTCGCCGACGAGCGCGCGCAGCTCCGCCTCGCTGGTCTGCCACAGCGGCCGGGGGTTGGTGTGGCACGCGGGGGCGGTGGTGCAGTACCAGTCGAAGTCCTCGCCGCCGCCGCCCCAACCGCGGCGCTGGTACTCGGCGATGGTGGTGCGCAGGACCTCGACGCCGTCGCCGCGGTCCTCGTAGGCCTCGAGCCGGCGCAGCGGCAGCTGCCAGCACACCTCCGGCTTGACCACCGTGAGGTCGCGCCCCTCGGCGAGCCCCCACTGGTGGATGGCGCAGCCAGCCCCCGTGGCCCAGCCCGTGCGGTTGGCGAAGATGCAGGCGCCGTCGACCACGAGCGTTTTGAGCGCGGGCTCCGCCTCGCCCTCGTCGTTGTCTAGCTCGTCCCATTCCAGCCACGGCTCGAGCTCGGCCGGGTTGGCCTCGGCGAGGAAGCGGTCGGTGCCCGCCGGGCGCAGCTGCCAATATTTCGCGGGCATCTCCGCCACGGCGTCGTAGAGCTGGTCGCGGTCGGCCTCGTCGGTGAGGAAGGCGCCGTGGACGCAGCAGCCCAGGTCCGGCCTCGCGGCGTCGATGCCCTTGCAGGCGGGAGTGCCGAACGCGCACGAGTAGTGAGACTCAAGCCACGTGAGGTCGATTGTAAGGATGTGCTCAGCATCCTCAGGATCCGTAAATTCAAGCCACTGCCTGCGCATATCCGGAGGCAGCTCCTCGCCCGCCCGGATGGACCGCGCCGCCGGGGTGGAGGCGGGGAATCCAAGGTTCACGGGTGTAGCAGCGAGTTTTTTTGAATCATAGTTCACACTTGGACACGCTACCGTCTAACCTGAATATGTGCGATTAGGTGTATTAGACGTGGGAAGTAACACGGTCCATCTGGTTGCGGTGGACGCCAAGCGCGGCGGCCGCCCCACCCCGATGAGCGACTGGAAGACGACCCTGAAGCTGGTTGAGTACCTCGATGCCGACGGTGCCATTGACGACAAGGGCTTGAACAAGCTCACCGAGTCCGTCGCCGAGGCTCGCGGGCTGGCCACGCAGCTCGGCTGCGATGAGCTCAAGCCCTTTGCCACCTCCGCGGTGCGCTCGGCCACCAACGGCCAGGAGGTGCTCGACCACGTCGAAAAGGAAACGGGCGTTAGGCTGGAGATCCTCTCCGGCGAGGACGAGGCCCGCCTCACCTTCCTCGCGGTGCGCCGCTGGTACGGCTGGTCCGCTGGCCGCATCACCAACCTCGACATCGGCGGCGGTTCGCTGGAGATGTCCACCGGCATGGACGAGGAGCCGGACGTCGCCTATTCGCTCGACCTGGGCGCCGGCCGCCTGACCCACAACTGGTTCGATACCGACCCGCCGGAGCGCAAGAAGATCAACCTCCTGCGCGACTTCATCGACGCCGAGCTCGCCGAGGCCGCCCGTGGCATTCGCGCCCACGGTCCCGCGCGCCTCGCTGTGGGAACCTCGAAGACCTTCCGCACGCTGGCCCGCCTGACCGGCGCCGCGCCGAGCGCGGAGGGGCCGTTCGTCACCCGCCAGCTCACCGCGCCCGGCCTGCGCCAGCTCATCGCGTTCATCTCGCGCATGACCGCCGCCGACCGCGCGGAGCTCGAGGGTGTGAGCCAGAACCGTTCCCACCAGATCGTGGCCGGCGCGCTCGTCGCAGAGGCCTCCATGCGCGCCCTCGGCATCGAGGTTTTGGAGATTTGCCCATGGGCGTTGCGCGAAGGTGTTATTCTGCGACGACTGGAGCAAGGCGTGGACGGGCCCATCGTGGCCAATGACCAAAAGGAGAGTGAGAAAGCGTGAGCGAGCAGCAACTAACGGTTGCGGAGCTACTGGCGCGCTCCGGCAAGGACAAGAAGACCTCGGGTCGGCGTCGCCGCCGCAGCCTTGAGGAGGGCGGCGTCTCCGTCGCCGAACTGACCGGCAACATCCCGAAGGTCGACGCCAAGCCCGTCGAAGGCAAGCACAACACCGAGACCATCGATGGCGAGACCCGCGCCGGGGTGGCCGAGGTGGCCGCGCAGAAGGCTGCCGAAGCCGCCGAGGCTGAAAAGGCGGCCGCGGAAAAGGCGGCCGAGCCCGAGCAGGCGCCGGAAGCGCCCGAGCGGCCGGAGGCCCCTGCCGAGCAGGCGGAACCCGAGCCCGCCGAGCAGCCGGAAGAAGCGGCCGAGGAAAAGGCTCAGAAAGAGGCCACGGAACAGTCCGAGGAGACGAAGGCCGAAGGCGTCGACAAGCCTGTAAAGCGCACGCCGTCCAACGACGAGACCATCGTGCTCTCCGTCGTCGACGAGAACGAGCCCGTGCGGCTGACCACCGGGACGTTCCCCGCGGTCAAGAAGGCCGAGGTCGCGGAGAAGGAGGCCCCAGTGGTCGATCCGCTCGCAGGCGTCACCGCTGCCGCGCTTGCCGACGCCAAGGTGGGCGAGCCCGAGGAGCCGGAGGCCGAGGAGGCTGAGGAAACCCAGGAACCTGCGGTCGCCGCAACCGATGGCGTCGACGAGGCCAACGCGGTCGACGAGGTCGACGAGGATGCCGAAGAGGCGGAGGACTACGACGAGTACGAGGAGGAAGACGACCACGTCTCCGCCGGCTCGGTGGTGCTGCTGTCCATCCTGGGCATCGTGCTGGGCATCGCCGCGTTCGTCCTGTTCACCTACCTGTGGGGCTCGCTGTCGGCGCCGGTCGTCGCCGCGCTCGCGGTTGTCGTCACCGCCGTCATGATGTTCGTGGTGTACAAGATGAACACCGCCCGCCCGCGCCTGTCGCTGTTCCTCAGCGCCGTCGTGGGCCTGGTCCTCACGTTCGGGCCGATGCTCACGGTGCCTCGCTAGAACCCCGCCGCCCCTGGCCAACCGCCAGGGGCGTTGGTTTTTTCGCCCCCTTTTTCGCGAGGGCGGTTCGAAAAGCCTGGCCGTTCATGGCATGGTGTTAGCCATGAGTTCTATTGCAGTCATTGGCGGTGGCAAGATCGGCGAGGCCCTCGTGTCGGGCCTGGTGTCCAGCGGGGTCAACCCGAAGGACATCAACGTCACCAACCGCAACGCCGAGCGCGGCCAGTACCTCAAGGAGACCTACGGCGTCGTGCCGTTTACGGAGAACCCCTCCGCGGTGGACGAGGTCAGCGTCGTGTTCCTGTGCGTGAAGCCGAAGGACGTCGCCAACGTCGTCGAGGAGATCTCCGACGTGGTGGACAACAACACCGCCACCACGGTCGTGTCCATGGCCGCCGGCGTGTCCAACGCGGTCATCGAGGAGGCGCTCGCGGCGGGCGCGCCGGTCGTCCGCGTCATGCCGAACACCCCGATGCTCGTGGGCAAGGGCGTCTCGGCCGTCGCGCCGGGCCGCTTCGTGGGCGAGGAGCAGCTCCAGGAGGTCGTGGGGCTGCTCGAGTCGGTCGGCACCGTGCGCGTGGTCGCGGAGTCGGACATGGACGCCGTCACGGCGCTGTCGGGTTCCTCGCCCGCGTACGTCTTCCTCGTCGCCGAGGCGCTTATCGACGCTGGCGTGAGCCTCGGCCTTACCCGCGAGGTGGCCAAGGACCTGGCGGTCGGCGCGATGTACGGCTCGGCAGCGATGATGCAGGAGACCGGCACGGAGCCGACCGAGCTGCGCGCGAACGTCT
This sequence comes from Corynebacterium vitaeruminis DSM 20294, assembly GCF_000550805.1. Taxonomy (NCBI): domain Bacteria; kingdom Bacillati; phylum Actinomycetota; class Actinomycetes; order Mycobacteriales; family Corynebacteriaceae; genus Corynebacterium; species Corynebacterium vitaeruminis. Next base: position 376,828 of record NZ_CP004353.1, read on the forward strand.
CCTCGCCGGCGGGCACCACCATCGCCGCCATCCGCGAGCTGGAGGAGTCGGGGCTGCGCGGCGCCTTCTACCGCGCCGCCCAGGCGTGCGCGGACCGCTCGGCGGAGCTGGGCAAGTAGGCGGTTCGTCACCGCGAGGCGTCGGGAAGCCCGGCGCCTTTTTGCGTGCCTGAATTACAAAACTGTAACGGCGAGCGCTAGAAAAACGCCGAAATCGTAGTAAATCACTGTTGTTAGTGAGAAAAATCTTGAGCCCCGTGGCGCGCGTGAAGCCTGCAAAAAGGTGTCGCTAGCTGTGGAAATGGAACACCACTGTGGGTGACTCTTAGGTCACTGGAATATTTTTGCCGAACTTAAGTCGCAACAGTCACACGATTCACGCTAAACTTTAGCAAGCACGTGCGTGATCGTTCTGCGGGAGGGGAAGCCTGCAGCGCGCCACTGCTGAAGGGTTAGATGAATATGGCAAGAGAAGAAAACGGAACCTTCTTGACGGTCGCCGAGGTCGCAGAAATCATGCGAGTCTCCAAGATGACCGTTTACCGTTTGGTCCACTCCGGTGACCTTCCGGCGGTTCGCGTCGGGCGCAGCTTCCGCGTCCACGAGAAGGCTGTCAACGAGTACCTGGACTCCTCCTACTACGAGGCCGGCTAGGGGCTCGCGAAAGCCTTGTCGCGATGAGGGCGGCGGTATCTCCTTCGAGGTATCGCCGCTTTCGCTTTTCGACGCTAAAGCAAGGGGCGATTTTTGGTCGTGACCTAGTCAGTAGGTAAGATATTCAGCATTCGTGTCAGCAGCATGCCCAGCAGGACGGCCTTGGGGCCCCGTTGGGGTTCGTGTCGGCCGTGGTCAACGCGGGCGGATGTGCACTTCGGCTGCGTTATGCAACCACTGGACCGTTGGGCGGCTGACAGGGAAGTACGTACACCTACTGATAAAGCGAGGGAAACCGTTATGGGTTCTGTCATCAAGAAGCGCCGCAAGCGCATGTCCAAGAAGAAGCACCGCAAGCTTCTGCGCCGCACCCGCGTGCAGCGTCGTAAGCTCGGCAAGTAATCCGAGCATGAACCGCCCCGGTCGCCGTACCGGGGCGGTTTTGTCTATTTCTTGAACAGCTTCCAGCCGCCGAAGCTGCAGGCGGCCGTGACCAGCGCCGGGGCACCGAAGGTACGCAGGGCCTTGCGGATCGAGCGGTAGTCGCGGATCTCCCAGCCGCGGAGCTTGGCCTCCTTGCGCAGCGGTCCGTCGGGGTTGATCGCCACCGCGTTGCCCATCATGGACAGCATGGGCACGTCGTTGATGGAGTCCGAATAGGCCGTGCAGCGGGAAAGGTCGAGCCGCTCGATGGTGGCCAGCGCCGCCACGGCGTGCTTCTTGCCGGGGCCGTGGAGGATGTCGCCGACGAGCCGGCCGGTGAACTTCCCGTCCTCGACCTCCGCGACGGTGCCCAGCGCGCCCGTGAAGCCCAGGCGCTTGGCCAGGATCTGCGCGAGCTGCACCGGGGTGGCGCTGACCAGCCACACCTGATGGCCCGCGGCCAGGTGGGTGTCGGCCAGCTGCTTGGTGCCGGGCCAGAGCTTCTCGCTCATGTTGTTGTCCACGATCTCCTCGCACAGCGCGACCAGCTCGTCGACGCTGCGGCCCTTGATGAACTCCAGCGCCTGCTGGCGACCCTCGGCGACGTCCTCGGCGTTCTCCGAGCCGGTGACGCGGAACTTGATCTGCTTCCACAGCACCGGGAGGATCTCCGAGAGCGTGAAGTAGCGCTTCTTGGCCAGCCCCACCGCGAACACGATGAGCGAGGAGCCCTGGATGAGCGTGTTGTCCACGTCGAAGAAGGCGGCCGCGCCCTCGTCCTGCGGGATGTCGGGGTCGGGGCTGGTCAGGTGCAGCCCGCCCGCGGACTCGATGGATCCGGTGACCGAGTCCAAGCCCTTGGTGTAGTCGCTGAGCTCGAGGTCGAACAGCTCGGAGACCGCGGCGGCGGCGGCCGCCTCGCCGGCCTCGCGCTGGGAGTGGTCGTCGATGGGCGGCAGCGCCATCTCCTCGAGAAATCGGCGCAGGTTGCCGCGCGTGCTCGACCAGCTGGCTAGGAACTCCTGGGGGGTGTGGTGCCAGTTGGGGTCAGGCTGCTGGAAGCTCACTTGGGTGCCTCGTGCCTTTCTCATAACGCGAGCAATCGAACGTCGATCCCCTGCGTGGGTGGACGGGGTCGACGGGACTTCGGTTGAGGCTTCGTGCAACTTTGTCGGCGCGGCAGGTAATCTCACACCATGTTAATGCCGTGCGGGTTTTCTCGCTGGCTTGAGTCGCGGTGCCGTAAGCGTCGGCATGCGAAAAGAAGGGAACGGGCATGGGGCACCTCGTGGAGCTCATGGTGCGGGCGACCTGCGGGTCGTGCGCGCGCGTCGGGGCGCAGATCGAACCGATCGTTGCGGCAAGCGGGTCGAGGCTTGTCCGCCGGGACGTGGACGCGGATCCGGAGCTGGCGGCGGAGTACGGCGACCGCGTGCCGGTCGTGGTCATCGACGGCGAGGAGTTCGCCTGCTGGGAGGTCGACGACGAGGACCTCGCCGCCGCCCTCGCCGACGATTAGACCCCCATCTGTCTACCCCCAAGTGGTGGGGCAGGATACTCCCGGCGGTATCATAATCAACCTTATGGTTGATGATTTCGTCCACCGGGGTGTGCTCGGTGGTAGCGTGTCCTGAAGCCACGGCCGCGCGCGCAGCGTGGCCGACATCGGTCCCGCCCGGCGCGGGGCCCAGAATCCGTCCTCTACGGGATTGAAAGCGGTGGTGTAAGTCGTGAGTGTGCTGGTTGTGGGAATGTCCCACCGGTCCGCACCGGTGGCGCTTCTGGAGCAGCTGAGCATGGACGATGCGGTGCGCGACTCCACGGCCAGGGAGCTCGTGGAAAGCCCGTCGCTGACCGAGGCCATGATCGTGTCCACGTGCAACCGGCTGGAGGTCTACGCGATGACCTCCAGCTTCCACATGGGCGTCAACGACGTGGTCCAGGTGCTGCACAACATGTCCGGCGTGGACATGGACACCCTGCGGGGATACCTCTATGTTCGCTACGCCGACGCCGCCGCCGAGCACATGATGGTGGTCGCGGCCGGCATGGACTCCATGGTGGTCGGCGAGCAGCAGATCATCGGCCAGGTGCGCACCGCCTACCAGCACGCCACGGAGATCGGCACGGTCGGTCCCGCGCTGCACGGGCTGGTGCAGGCCTCCCTGCACACCGGAAAGCGCGTGCACACCGAGACCAACATCGACGACGCGGGCTCCTCCATGGTCTCCTTCGCCGTCGAGGAGGCGCTCGGGCAGATGGGCCTCGACCCGGCCGCGCCCGAGCCGCTGCGGGGCAAGACCGCGCTGGTGCTCGGCGCGGGTGCCATGGCCTCGCTGGCCGCCACCCACCTGGGCAAGCTGGGCGTGTCCACGCTCATCATCGCCAACCGCACCCACGAGCGCGCCGAGCGCCTGGCCGACCATGCCCGCCAGGCGGGCGTCAACGCCGAGGTCGTGGACTTCGACGACCGCGCCAAGACCTTGCACCGCGTCGACATCGGGGTGTCCGCCACCGGCGCGAACACGTTCACCATCGAGGGCAAGGACGTCGACGGGCTGCCCGCGGGCCACGAGCTCATGCTCATCGACCTGTCCATGCCGCGCGACATCGACGACGCGACCGCGACCCGCGAGGGCGTGCGGCTGGTCAACATCGAGAAGCTGCACAACGTCCAGCGCGAGGACTCCGGCTCCGACGGCGCGGCGCAGCGCATCGTCAACGAGGAGCTCGCCGCGTACAGCTCCGCGCAGCGCGTCAAGGACGTCGCCCCCGCGGTGTCCGCTTTGCGACGCCATGCGGCGGAGCTCGTGGATTCGGAGCTTAGCCGCCTGAAGTCGAAGATCCCCGACGTCTCCGGCGATGACTACGAGGAGATCCAGCGCACCGTGCGCCGGGTCGTGGACAAGCTGCTCCACCACCCGACCGTGCGCGTAAAAGAGCTGGCGGCCACCTCCGGCACGCTGTCCTACGAGTCCGCGCTGCAGGAGTTCTTCGGGCTGAGCGAGGCGATGCCGGAGCGCTCGGTCAAGGTCGACGTCGACGAGCTTCCCGACGCCGAGATCGTGGCGCTGGGCATCACCGACGCCGAGCGCGCCACCGCCGGGATGCGCACCAAGTAGCGCCCACCTTTTCATCCGAGCTTCAAGGAGATTTTCGATGACCACCCCCACCCTGCTGATCGGCACCCGCGGAAGCCTGCTGGCCACCACGCAGTCCGGCCACGTCCGCGACGCGATGGGGGAGAGGGGCTTCCCGGCTAAGCTGCACATCGTCACCACCCACGGCGACGTGAACATGGCCCCGGTCGAGCGCATCGGCGTGGGCGTGTTCACCCAGGCGCTGCGCGAGGCGCTGCAGGCGGGCGAGTGCGACATCGCCGTGCACTCCTTCAAGGACCTGCCCACCGAGCCTGACCCGCGCTTCAAGCTGGTCGTCCCCGTGCGCGCCGACGCCCGCGACTGCCTCATCGCCCGCGACGGGCTGACGCTGTCCGAGCTCCCGCAGGGCGCGAAGGTGGGCACCGGCGCCCCGCGCCGGATCTCCCAGCTCAAGGCGCTTCGCCCGGATCTTGAGATCCTCCCACTGCGCGGCAACATCGACACCCGCATGGGCAAGGTCACCAGCGGCGAGCTCGACGCGGTGGTGCTCGCCTTCGCCGGCCTCGAGCGCGTGGGCCGCGGGGAGCAGGCCACCGACGTCTTCGACCCGGCCGACTTCCTGCCCGCGCCCGCCCAGGGCGCGCTGGCCATCGAGTGCCGCGTCGATGACGAGCGCGCCTGCGCGGCGCTGGACTCCATAGCGGACGAGACCGCCTTCGCCGAGGCGCAGGCCGAGCGCGTGGTGCTCAACCGGCTGGAGGCGGGCTGCACCGCGCCGGTCGCGGCGCACTCGTTCGTCACCGGCTCCGGCGAGCTCGAGGTGACCGGCGCCGTGGCCGCCCTCGACGGCACCACCGTCCTGCGCGCCACCGTCGCCGGCCCGGTCGGGCAGGCCGCCGAGCTGGGCGAGAAGGTCGCCGCCCAGCTCATCGCCGATGGCGCCTCCACCCTTTTGGGGGCATAGCGGATTCCATTCACGCCGCCTCCGGCCGCCGCGTGGCTCTTTCCCGCGGGGGATCGGGGCCGCCGTCAGGCGGGTGACCATGCGGTTTGCGGCTTTAGTGGGCGTCGACAAGCGAAAAACGCCACGACGATACCACTCGCCCTCCGAGGGGGACCCACGACCCCCGGTTTTTTATTAGAGCGCAACTGAATTATCGTGTAATACCACATGCCTTTGAGCGCCCTGTGCACGGGGTCCGCGGTTGAGCGGCCGCCTGTACGCACACGGGCGCGACTTTGTGTTTACCCGCCCGGCGTGGGCTGGGGAAGCGATAACCGAATACGACTTAACCACTTACATGCGACGCCCCATCGGCGTAGCGCATATTCCATGTGAACCGGTCCCGTCCGGGCAGGGATAGGCGTGTGCCGAGGGAGCTAGAAAACGGGTTTTTTCCATTTATGAGCTCTACTCAGGTCGATCAGACCACCTCCCCGAAGGTGATTTTCGTCGGCGCAGGTCCGGGTAACCCCGACCTGCTGACCGTCCGCGCCCGCGAGGTGCTCAGCATGCACGCGCTCGCCGTGGTCGACGCGGACATCCTCCCCGGCGTGCGCGGCATCATCGCCTCCGAGCTGCCGGTGCCTGCCGACAAGCTCAAGGAGTACGAGGACGCCTACGAGGAGCTGTGCGAGAAGGCGCGCGCGGCGGGCGCCCGGCGCAAGCCCGCCAAGCCGGAGCCGCCGACCGCCGCGGAGATCACCGACGTGGACGAGGACGAGTCGGTCGAGCGCGTCGTGGAGATCCTCTCCTCGCTGCTGGAGTCGGGCGAGGACGTCATCCGCCTGGTCCAAGGCAACCCGCTCTCCGACGACCGCACGCTGCAGGAGATCACGGCGGTGCAGGAAAAGGGCCTAGAGTTCTACATCGTGCCGGGCATGTCGCTGCCGGCGACGGTGCCGGCGTTCGCGGGCATCGCGCTGGGTTCCAACTACACCGAGCACGCCATCAACGGTGAGGACGTGGACTGGGACCAGCTCGCGGCCTCGCCCATGCCGCTGGTGCTGGAGGCGAATCGGGACAAGCTCGCGCTCATCTCCTCGGAGCTGGTTTCGCGCGGCTTGCCGACGACTACGCCGGTGACCGTCACCGCGCACGGCACCACCCGGATGCAGCGCTCCTACGACGTCACCCTGCGCACGCTGGCGAAGCTCGACGCCGACCTGAGCGGGAAGCTGGTGATCACCGTGGGCAAGTCGGTGGACGAGCGCTCGAAGTACTCCTGGTGGGAGTCGCGCCCGCTGTTCGGCTGGCGCGTGCTGGTGCCGCGCGCGAAGGACCAGGCGGGCCCCATGTCGACGCGGCTGGCCACCCACGGCGCCATCCCGCAGGAGGTGCCGACGATCTCCGTCGAGCCGCCGCGCAACCCGGCGCAGATGGAGAAGGCGATCAAGGGCATCGTCGAGGGCCGCTACCAGTGGATCGTCCTGACCAGCGTCAACGCCGTGCGCGCCGTGTGGGACAAGATCACCCAGTTCGGGCTGGACTCCCGCGCGTTCGCGGGCGTGCGCATCGCCGCGGTGGGGACCAAGACCGCCAACGCGATCCGCGACCTGGGGATCACCCCGGAGCTCTTGCCGCCGCGCAGCCGCCAGAACGCGGCCGGGCTGGTCGAGGTGTTCCCGGAGTACATTGAGGAGCTGGATCCGGTCGGGCGCGTGCTGCTGCCGCGCGCGGACATCGCCACCCAGGTGCTGGTCGAGGGCATCGAGGCGCTGGGCTGGGAGGTCGACGACGTGGTTGCCTACCGCACCGTGCGCGCGGCCCCGCCGAGCGCGGAGATCCGCGACATGATCAAGTCCGGCGGCTTCGACGCTGTGTGCTTCACGTCCGCGTCGACGGTGCGCAACCTGGTCGGCATCGCGGGCAAGCCGCACAACCGCACGATCATCGCGTGCATCGGGCCGATGACGAAGGCCGCGGCGGAGGAGCTGGGGCTGCGCGTCGACGTGGTCCCGGAGGTCGCCGATGTGCCCTCGCTTGTCGACGCCCTCGCGGCGCACGTCGCGAAGCTCCGCGCGGCAGGGCAACTCCCGCCGCCGCGCAAGAAGCGCCGCGCGAGGAGGAAGGCGGCCGAGAAGCTGGCTGAGTCGACTGCGGCGGCTGAGGCTGCCAAGCACACGGACGGCGGCGAGCGTAGTACCTTGGGATGAGTAATTCATCCCCGTTGTGTGAAGGAAGATCTCCCCATGGCTTCGAACAATGACTTTGGTATCCTGCGCCGCCCGCGTCGGCTGCGCACGTCCGCGGTGATGCGCGACTTCGTCGCCGAGACGAGCCTGCGCCCGGCGGACTTCATCCTGCCGATGTTTGTTGCCGAGGGCATCGACGCCCCGCGCGAGATCCCCTCCATGCCGGGAGTTTTCCAGCACACCATTCCCTCGCTCATCGCGGCCGCCCGCGAGGCCCGCGACCTGGGCATTCGCTGCATCGACCTGTTCGGCGTCCCGCTGGATGAGAATAAGGACGCCACCGGCTCCCAGGCGTGGGACCCGGAGGGCATTCTCAACAAGGGCCTGGCGGCCCTGCGCGCCGAGTTCGGCGACAGCCTGCTCATCATGGCGGACACCTGCCTGGACGAGTTCACCGACCACGGCCACTGCGGCGTGGTGAGCATCAACTCCCGCGGCGTGGCCGTGGTGGACAACGACGCAACCCTGCCGCTGTACCAGAAGATGGCCGTGTCCCAGGCCACGGCGGGTGCGCACATCGTGAGCCCCTCCGGCATGATGGACGGCCAGATCCTGGCCATCCGCGAGGCCCTCGACGAGGCCGGCTACCAGGATGTGGCCATCATGGCCTACTCCGCGAAGTACGCCTCTGCCTTCTATGGACCCTTCCGCGACGCGGTTGGTTCCTCCCTCGAGGGAGATCGCCGCACCTACCAGCAGGACCCGGCGAACCTGCGCGAGTCCCTGCTCGAGGTGGAGCTCGACGTGGAGGAGGGAGCGGACTTCGTCATGGTCAAGCCCGCCATGCCGTACCTCGACGTCCTCAGCGAGGTCGCCCACGAGTCGCCGGTGCCGGTCGCGGCCTACCAGGTCTCCGGCGAGTACGCGATGCTTCAGGCCGCGGCCGCCCAGGGCTGGCTCGACCTGGACGCGGTCATGATGGAGTCGCTGACCGCCATCAAGCGCGCGGGCGCGGATCAGATCCTCACCTACTTCGCGGTCGAGGCCGCCAAGAAGCTGCAGGGTAAGTAGCGGATGGAGAAGACGTCCGTTCCCGAGTCGCTGCGGCAGGCGGTGTGGCTGTGGTACGCCGTCATCGGGCTCGAGGTGGTGCACCAGGGTCTCAACGTCGCGATGACGCTCATGAACAAGGCCGTGGCCCGCGAGCAGATCAAGCAGGCGCTGACCGGGGACCAGAGCTACTCCGACGGGTTCATCAACGCCACGATCACGCTGGGGACGGCGGTCTCCGCGCTCATTGCCCTGGCGATCCTGGGCGGGGTGTACTACCTCGTCCGCTCGCTGCGGGAGGGGACGAAGTCCGCGGGCATGGCCCAGCGGGTGCTCATCTACTTCGCGGTGTACTTCGCGCTGCGGGCGCTGTTCCTGTTCGTGAGCAGCCCCGATTCTAACCTGCCGGTCGCCCTTTACGCCGTGGACGGCTGCATCCAGATCGTCATCGGCGCGGCCGCCGCGGTGGCGGCGTATCTGTCGATGAACAAGGATGCCGTGGAGTGGCTGCTGAAGACCGCGCCCAAGCCCTAAACGGGTGGCGTTGATTCGGCACAATTCGCCTGCGAAAATGGTTGCTGGTACATTGCTTCGACGTCCGTTGTCAGAAAACCCGAGGATTCCTATGCCCAGCATGTTCCCCTCGCCCCTCCGCGGCGACGCGGGCTCGCCCACGCCCGCCGACCCCAGCGCCAAGCCGAAGGCGCTCCTGGTCGCCTACTACCTCGCGGTGGCCTCGGCCATCGTGCTGATCCTGTCCGGCCTCGTGCTGTTTACCACGCAGGCGCCGGGCGGGGCAGATGCGGAGATGGTGCAGGCGGTGTCGCGCAACCAGCGGTTCATGGCGATCGTCAACATCGTCGGCGGGCTCATGATCGCGGCGCTGGCCTCGCAGTTCCACCAGGCGGGCAGGGTGACCAGGCGCGTGTACCTGGGGCTTGTCGTGGTGCTCATCGCGCTCAACCTCATCGCCGTCATGCTGCGCGTGGGCGGGTTGGTGCTCATGATCATCGCCCTGATGCTGGCGCTGAGTGCGATGGCCTACTTCCAGCAGACGGTAAGCGCCTATATCGACCACCGAGTGAGGTCCTAGCACCAATGCCGGAAACCCCTGACCTCCCCTCCGCCCCCCGCGCGCTCGACGGATCGGACCAAAAAGAGCTCGACGAGGTCATCGTCAGCGCGAAGAACGCCGCGGCCAAGGCCGGAATCGATACCGGCACGATGCGCGCGATCACCGGGTTCCGGCGCAAGCCCGCCGCGGACGAGGACGACTCCAGCGCCCCCGAGGGCAAGACCTCCTTCGCCTTCGAGCTGAAGAACCTGCCGAGCGCCTCCTCCATCGAGGAGGTCGAGAACGCGGTCAACGAGCTCGACGACGTCGACGTGCGCATCGTCTACCCCTCGGCCTTGGCCTGGGTGACGGCCGGGCGCTCGGTCGACCCGACGACCATCCAGGACGTGTTCGCCCGGTTTGGCATCACGGCCACGCTCACCGACTCCTCGCTGCGGCGGCGGCTGGCGTGGTCGGACGTCGAGGAGCGGCGCTACGGCCGGTCGGAGCGGCGCCACTTCCGGCGCAGCCGCGCGCACGGCATCTCCGCCCGCCTGCGCAAGCAGCTGGAGGACGACGAGCGCGCCAACGAGCAGGCCAGGCAGTCCGGGTTCATGGACAAGGGCAGGGTCGTGCACAAGACGCCGACCGCCCCCTCCGACGTTCTGTTTACCGCGCGCAGCCTGCTCACCCGCTCGCGGTTTATCGTGAGCTTCCTGCTGAGCATCCCGGTGCTGCTGATCAGCTTCTACCCGAGCCTGCAGTTCGACTACTGGCAGTGGGTGCTCATGCTCGTGAGCATGCCGGTGGTGTTCTACGGCGCGTGGCCGTTCCACCGCGCGACGCTCGGCGGGCTGCGGCGGAAGATGTCGGCGCTCGACTCGGCCAGCTCGGCGGCGGTGCTGCTCGCGTGGTTCTGGTCGGTGGCGATGATCGTGTTCACCTCGGTGGGCGATCCCACCTACCGGGCCAACCCGCAGTGGGTGTTCGTGGACCCGACCCGCTTCAAGGACGGCGCGCTGTTCTTCGACGTGGCCTGCGGCATGACGGTGCTGCTCGTCGGCGGGCGGCTGTTCTCCCGCAAGACCAGGGCCAGCTACCTCGACGTGCTCGACCGCTACCGCCTCGATCCCACCTCGCTCGTGACCGTGGTGCGCAAAAACCGCAAGACCGGCGAGGTGAAAAAGGAAGACAAAGCGATCCAGAAGCTCAACGTCGGCGACGACGTCATCGTCGGCCCCGGCGAGATCATCCCCGTGGATGGTTCGGTGATCGGCGGCTCCTCGCAGATCGACGCCACCGCGCTGGGCATCTCGCCCTACACCGCGAAGGTGCACTCTAAGGTCTACGCGGGCTGCATCAACGAGACCAAGACGCTCAAGATCCGCGTCCACAACACCGGCCATCGCACGTGGCTTGCGGCCATCTACCGTTGGGTCGAGTCCGCGGCCGTGCACCAGAACGTCTCCGACGCGCTGGCCACGAAGACGGCCAGCATGCTTGTGCCCATCTCGATGATCGTCGCCGCCTGCGACTTCGCCCTGTGGGCGCTCTTGACCAACAACCCCAACCAGGCGTTTGCCACCGCGCTCGCCGTCCTCGGCTGCGTGGCGCCGGTCGCGCTGGCCATGTCCGCCTCGCTGGCCACCCGCCAGGGCATCGAGGCCGCCGCCAAGCGCGGCGTGCTCATCAACGAGGGCGAGGACGTGCGCGCGCTCGACGAGATCGAGACGGTGATCTTCAACCGCGTGGGCACGCTCTCCGAGGGCGAGATGTCGGTGGAGACCGTCACCGCCGACCGCGGGGAGAACCCCGAACTGGTCATCCGCGTGGCGGGCGCGGTGGCGCTGGAAAGCGACCACCCCGTGTCCAGGGCGCTCATCAGGGCCGCGCGCGAGTCCCGCGACCAGTCCGCCGACAAGTCCATCCCCAGCTGGATCGAGGCCTCCCACTTCCGCTTCGACGAGGACGGCAACTTCCACGCCATGGTGGAGCTGCCGATCACCAACGGCAACGGCGAGACGGAGGTCCGCAGCGTGGAGGCCCTGCTGTGGCGCCCGCGCAACCTGGCGCAGCTCGACGGCCGACTCGCGGCCGCCGCTGTCTCGGGCGGCACGCCGATCGTCGTGCGCTGGAAGGGCAAGGACCGCGGCGTCATCACCCTGTACGACCACGCCAAGGACGACGCCAACGAGGCCGTCGACGAGCTGGAGTCGATGGGCATCGAGACGATGATGCTCTCCCGCGACACCTACCCCGTGGCCCGCCGCTACGGCGACTACGTCGGCGTGTCCCACGTGCTGGCCGGCATCCAGCCCGGCGACAAGCCGCAGACCGTGCGCTCGGTGCGCTCCCACGGCGTCAACGTCGCCCTCGTCGGCGACACCTCCGTCAACGAGTGCTTCCGCGTGGCCAATCTCGGCATCCTCATCGGGGCGATGCAAAGCATCGAGAACCCCAGCGCGCTCGACCACCCGAAGTGGGACATCGTCCTGCTCGAGGGCAACGTCGCGCCGATCCCGTGGCTGTTCCGCTTCGGCCGGAAGCTCTCGCGTCTCGTGCGCAACAACATGGCCTTCGCCTGGGCATACAACGGCATCGCCGTGGCGCTGGCCTGCGCCGGGCTCTTGCACCCGATGATCGCGACCGTGGCCATGCTCGCCTCCTCGCTCATCATCGAGCTGCGCTCGAAGATGGCCAGCACCTACTAGCCCCGAACGGTCAACCATTCGGTTGATTCTGGGCGGGTGAAAAAGGCATGATGTAATCCATGACTGCCAAGCGCCGAACTCTCCACAACGCCCCCATCCTCGACGCTGCGCTGGGGCGCACCCCCTCCCGCCGCCCCGTCTGGTTCATGCGCCAGGCGGGCCGCTCGCTGCCGGAGTACCGCGAGGTCCGCGAGGGGATCGGCATGCTGGAGTCCTGCTTCATGCCCGAGCTGCTCGCCGAGATCACGCTGCAGCCGGTGCGCCGCCACGACGTCGACGCGGCCATCCTGTTTTCCGACATCGTGGTCCCGCTCAAGGCCGCGGGCGTCGCAGTGGAGATCGTCCCGGGCCGAGGTCCGGTGATGGACAAGGCGATCGAAAGCCGTCAGGACGTCGACAAGCTGCCAATGCTCGAAGAAGACGTTCCGGAAGTGGCGGCGGGCATCGAAATCATCCTGGGCGAGCTGAGCGATTCGCAGACGCTCATCGGCTTCGCGGGCGCGCCGTTCACGCTGGCCTCCTACCTCGTCGAGGGCGGGCCGAGCAAGAACCACGAGAAGACCAAGGCCATGATGCACGCCGAGCCCGAGACGTGGCACGCGCTCATGCGCCGGCTCACGCCCACCATTATCGCCTTCCTCAAGGCGCAGATCGCCGCGGGCATCGACGCCATGCAGCTGTTCGACTCGTGGGCGGGCTTCCTCACCGAGCGCGACTACCGCGACCACGTCCTGCCGTACTCGACCGAGATCCTTGCCGCGCTGGCGGAGGACGGCATCCCGCGCATCCACTTCGGCGTGGGCACCGGCGAGCTGCTCGGCGCGATGAGCGAGGCGGGCAGCGAGGTCATGGGCGTGGACTGGCGCGTGCCGCTCGACCGCGCGGCCGAGCGCATCGCCGCGGCCTCGGGGCCGCGCGCGCTGCAGGGCAACCTCGACCCGGCGATGCTGTTCGCGGGCGAGGAGGTCGTGGCGAAGGAGGTCGCGCGCATCTGCGCCGAGGCGGACGCGGCGATCGCCGCGGGGACGGCCACCGGCCACATCTTCAACCTCGGCCACGGCGTCTTGCCGCACACCGCGCCGGAGGCGATCACCCGCGCCGTGGAAATCATCCACGAGCACTAGTTTTCCAAGGAAAGAAGGGCACGAAACGTGCGCATCGCAATCATCGGCGCCGGGCTGGCTGGCCTGACCGCCGCGTACGAGATTCACAAGCTCAACAAGGACGCCGAGGTCGAGGTCTTCGAGGCCGCCGACCGCATCGGCGGCAAGCTGTACACGGTGCCCTTCGCCTCCGGCCCCACCGACATGGGCGCCGAGGCCTACCTCGCCTTCCGCCAGGACGCGACCGACTTCTTCACCGAGCTGGGGCTCGGCGAGCACCTCAACGCGCCGAGCGGGCTGCCGTCGCTGCTCTACGCGGGCGGCGCGCTGCACCCGATGCCCGCCGGCACCGCCATGGGCATCCCCGGCTCGAGCGAGGGGCTCGAGGGGCTGATCAGTAAGGAGACGCTCGCGCGCATCGACGCGGAAGCAGATGCCGAACCCATCGAGTGGGGAGAGGGCGACGTCTCGCTCGGCGGGCTCGTGCGCGAGCGCTACGGCGACGACGTGGTCGATCGCGTGGTCTCCGCGCTGCAGGGCGGGGTCTACTCCGCCTCCTCCGACGACCTGGGCATCCGCGCCACGCTGCCGGAGCTCGCGCGCACCCTCGACGCGATGAAGGCGGAGGGGGAGAAGCTCACTTTGTCGGGCGCCGTGCGCCGCATCCTCGACCAGCGCGCCGCCCGCAACGCCGCGCGCGCGGAGAAGGTCCCCGGCTACAAGCCGCAGGTGTTCGCGGCGTTCACCGGCGGCTACGCGGAGCTGTACGAGGCGCTTGCCGAGCAGTCGGGCGCCGCCATCCACATCGACGCGTTCATCTCGGGCGTGAGCCGCGCCAAGGGCGGCTACCAGCTCAAGGGCGCCGACGGGGTGTTCGACAAGGTGCTGTTCGCCACCCCCGCGCCGACCACGGCGATGCTCCTCAAGGACATCCTGCCCGCGGCGGTCGCTCCGCTGAAGACCATCAAGCTGGCAAGCTCCGTGGTGGTGGGCATGAAGTTCGACTCGGGCGAGGGGCTGCCTAACAACTCGGGCATCCTGGTCGCGATCGACGAGCCCGGCGTCCACGCGAAGGCCTTCACGTTCAGCTCGAAGAAGTGGCCGCACCTGGGCGCCCGCGGCGGGGCCCTCGTGCGCGCGTCGTTCGGCCGCTTCGGCGACGACGCTATCACCCGCGCCGATGAGGACGATCTGGTCGACTACGCCCTCGACGACTTGCAGGCGATCACCGGCTTCGACGGCCGCGCCGCGGGCCTGTCCGAGATCTACGTGCAGCGCTGGTTCGGGGGGCTCCCGGTGTACGGCCCGCAGCACCTCGCGGCGGTCTCCGAGATCCGCTCGTTGCTTTCCGACGCGCAAAGCGTCGACGTCGCCGGTGCCTGGGTCGACGGGGTGGGCGTTCCCGCCATCATTGCCGACGCCCGAAAGGCGGCAGCGCGCCTGTAGCCCGCGGGGCGTGATTCGCCTGCGGGTTTAGTGGTAGACGCGGGTGACTTTTCCGTTTTGTCTGGTCAGGTGCCCGTAGCGTGGTGGGGCGTTGGGGTTATCGTCGTTGACACCGTTGTGGTAGTTGCAGCAGGTGGCTAGGTTGCTGCTTGTGGTGTGTCCGCCGTGGTGCCAGGCAACCAGGTGGTGGATCTGGCATTCGTCGGCGGGGGTGGTGCATCCGTCCCAGGCGCAGGTGGGGTTGTCCACTGTGGCGAGGATGCGCTGCTTGGTGTTGGCAAACCGCTGGGTGCGTACGAGGTCGACGGGGCCAGCTACAGGGTGGGTGAGCGCAAACCCCCAGGTTTCGTCCAACTCCATGTTGGCTATTTGGGTGCTGGTGCGGATGACCCCGTCGCTGCAGCAGAAGGTGGTTTCGTCTTTGGTGCCGTCTAGCACTTTCGTGGTGTGGTCTAGGGGGATGACGACGATGGGGCGCAGCACGGTGCTCACCCCACCACGGGTGATGGTGTCGCGGAGGGCGGTTGCGGGGTCGCGGGTGTGTTTGAACGGGTCGTAAAGTTGCGCGATGGTGGCTGCGGGTCCGGTGAACGTCACGGACCAGACCTGGTTTTTGCGTCTGGTGATTCTAGCCCCGGTTTTCGGTGGTGGGGTGGCTGGTAGTAGGGCGCGGCCTGCTGCGTGAATGTGGTCGACGTCGCCTACCATGCGGGCAAGGGTGAGCCGAAAGGTGTGGCGTGCGCCGGTGGGGAGGCGGCGGGCGAGTTTTTCGATGACCTGGATGGTGGCTAGGCCGTGCCCGTTTTCTTCGAGGGCGGCCGCGAGGTGGCCGCGGGTGTAGATGGGGGCGAGGTCTGTGAGTTCGCGGGCGTAGGTGGCTGGTATTCCGCGGGCTGTCAGGCTGGCGACGCTGGCCCCGGTCACGGCGCGCAGGAGGGCGACGGGGTAGGTGAAGGCGGCGGCGAACGCGTCGATCGGATCCATGAGCCTCACGCTACAAACACTCGGCTGCGCGCGCGAGCGTAGCCGAGCACGCCTGTGGATAACCCCACTTTTCGTTGACACGTCACCACGAGTTATCCACAGGCCGCCTGCTTTAGCCGTCGACAAGCGACACAGCGACCGCCCACAATCGGTGGTGCCCAACTTAAGTTTGACGGCCGTTCCCCTACAATGGTCGGCATGACTTCTTCGCCCACCTCCTCCCATGTCGAACGTTCCCACGAGCTTTTCGAGCGCGCCCAGAAACTCATCCCCGGCGGAGTGAACTCGCCGGTGCGCGCGTTCGGCTCCGTGGGCGGCCAGGCGCGCTTCATCGAGTCCGCCAAGGGCTCCAAGCTCTACGACGTCGACGGCAACGAGTACGTCGACCTCGTCTGCTCCTGGGGGCCGATGCTGCTGGGCAACGCCCGTCCCGAGATCATCGAGGCCGTGGCCAAGGCCGCCGAGAAGGGGCTCAGCTACGGCGCGCCCACCGAGGCGGAGCTCGAGCTGGCCGAGATGATCATCGACCGCACCAGCGTCGACGAGGTGCGCATGGTCAACTCCGGCACCGAGGCCACCATGTCCGCCGTGCGCCTGGCCCGCGGCTACACCGGCCGGGCGAAGATCATCAAGTTCGCTGGCTGCTACCACGGCCACGTGGACGCGCTTTTGGCCTCCGCTGGCTCCGGCGTGGCCACCTTCGCGCTGCCGGATTCCCCCGGCGTGACCGGCGCATCCGCGGCCGACACCATCGTCGTGCCCTACAACGACATCGAGGCCGTGCGCCAGGCGTTCGCCGACAACCCGGGCCAGATCGCCTGCGTCATCGCCGAGGCCGCGGCCGGCAACATGGGCACCGTGGCCCCGGTGAACGACTTCAACGCACAGCTGAAGGAGATCGCCCACGCCGACGGCGCCCTGCTCATCCTCGACGAGGTCATGACCGGCTTCCGCACCTCCTACAACGGCTGGTTCGGTGTGGACAAGGTCGCGGGCGACCTGACCACCTTCGGCAAGGTCATCTCCGGCGGCCTGCCCGCCGCGGCCTTCGGTGGTCGCCGCGAGATCATGAACTGTCTCGCGCCCGTCGGCCCGGTCTACCAGGCGGGCACCCTGTCCGGTAACCCGGTCGCCATGGCCGCGGGCAAGAAGTCGCTCGAGCTGGCCACACCCGAGGTCTACGACGTCATCCGCGCCAACGCCGACCGCGTCTCCGGGCTCATCTCCGATGCGCTTTCCCGCGAGGGCGTGGCCCACCACGTCCAGCGCGCCGCGACCTTCTTCTCCGTGCGTTTCGCCGAGGGCGAGGGGCACAACTTCGAGGACATGAAGGCCGCCGACACCTTCCGCTACCCGCCGTTCTTCCACGCGCTGCTGGACAACGGCGTCTACACCGCGCCCAGCGTGTTCGAGACCTGGTTCGTCTCCTCCGCGCTCACCGACGCCGACTTCGAGCGCATCGAGCAGGCCCTCGTGCCCGCCGCGAAGGCCGCAGCCGCCGCTTCACAGGTTGAGGGTGTTTAATAAAGCAGGCTTTGCTTGTCGACGCCTACGGCTTCCCGCCCACATTGACCGACGATCCCCAGAAAGGGACCATGAGCACCACCATCGTTCACCTCGTGCGCCACGGCGAGGTGTTTAACCCGGAGCGCATCCTCTACGGGCGCCTGCCGGACTACCACCTCTCCGAGCGTGGCCAGGCCATGGCGCAGGCCACCGCGGCGTCCTTCGAGGGCCACGACGTGGCCATCCTGCGCAGCTCCCCGCTCGAGCGCGCCCAGGAGACGGCCGCACCCATCGCCGAGGCGACCGGGCTCGACAACGGCATCGACGAGGACCTCCTCGAGGCGGGCAACCGCTACGAGGGCCTCCACGTCAAGGGCGTGCGCTCCCAGCTGTGGAACCCGGTGCGCTGGCCGCTCATGTACAATCCGACCCTGCCCAGCTGGGGCGAGCACTACGACGACATCGTCGAGCGCATGATGGCGGCCATCGAGCGCGCCCGACGCGACGCGAAGGGACACGAGGCCGTGCTGGTCAGCCACCAGCTTCCCATCGTGTGCGTGCAGCGCCACGTGCAGGGAAAGCCGCTGGCCCACAACCCGGCCGTGCGCCAGTGCGACCTGGCCAGCGTCAGCTCGCTCGTGTTCCGCGGGCGCGACCTCATCGACTACATCTACTCAGAACCCGCGCAGGAGATCTAGACCCATGCCTTCCATCCGCCCCGCCGCGAAGGCGGGAGCCGCGATCGTCCTCGCCGCCGCCGTGAGCCTCGGACTCGCGGCGTGTGGCTCGAGCAACACCGCCGGCAAGGACGCCGTCGCCGTCGGCGGCACCTTCGAGTTCTACTCGCCGGACGGCAAGCAGGAGATCTTCTACGACGAGGCCGACCGCAAGCCCATCTCCAACCTCTCGGGCGACTCGCTCATGGAGGAGGGCAAGACGATCTCGCTGGACGACTACAAGGACCAGGTTGTCGTGCTCAACGCCTGGGGCCAGTGGTGCGCCCCGTGCCGCAGCGAGTCCGACGACCTCGAGCAGGTCCAGGAGTATCTCGCCCAGCACAACGGCACCGTGCTCGGCATCAACGTCCGCGACTTCAGCCAGCAGATCTCGCAGGACTTCGTCAAGGACAACGGGATCACCTACCCGAGCATCTACGACCCGCCGTTTAGGACCGCGGCCTCGCTCGGCGGCATCCCGGCCTCGGTCGTGCCCACGACGATCGTTCTGGACAAGCAGCACCGCCCGGCGGCGGTCTTCCTGCGGGAGATCACCGCGCAGGACCTCCTCGACGTGCTCGGTCCCTTGGTCGACGCATGAGCGAAACGGTGATCCTGGCCAGCGGGTTCGGGCAGCAGGTGGCCGACGTCGCCGCGTCCGGCCCGCTGCTGCTGGGCGTGCTCGCGGCGGCGCTGGCGGGGCTGGTGTCCTTCGCGAGCCCCTGCGTCGTCCCGCTCGTGCCCGGCTACATCTCCTATCTTGCGGGCGTGGTCGGCGCGGAGGTCGAATACGGCGACCAAGGGCCCAAGGTGACCCGCTCGGGACGCTGGCGGGTGGCCGGCGCCGCGGCGCTGTTCATCCTCGGCTTCACGGTCGTGTTCCTCCTGGCCACCGTGTCGGTCTTCGGGGTGATCTCGGCGTTGACGCTCAACGCGGAGACGCTCATGCGGGTCGGCGGCGTGGTCACGATCGTCATGGGTCTCGTGTTCATGGGGGCCGTGCCGTTCCTGCAGGGGACCAAGCGCTTCGCTCCCAAGCGCTGGTCGACGTGGCTGGGTGCGCCGCTGCTCGGCGGCGTCTTCGCGCTCGGCTGGACGCCGTGCCTCGGCCCCACGCTCGCGGCGATCATCTCGGTCGCGGCGGGCACGCAGGGCATGACCGCCGCCCGCGGCGTCGTGCTCATCATCGGCTACTGCCTGGGGCTGGGGCTACCCTTTCTCATCGTCGCGCTCGGCTCGGCGCGGGCCATGAGCGGCGTGAGCTTCCTCGGCCGGCACTCGCGCGCCATCCAGATCATCGGCGGGGTGCTGCTCATTCTCGTCGGCCTGTCGCTGGTCACGGGCCTATGGGCGGAGTTTATCAACTGGGTTCGCCAGTGGACGGTCCAGTACGGGACGACCCTCATCTAGGGACACACACTACTTTTTAAGGTTTCGTTGTGAAAGTTATTCTGAACGCTGTGAAGAAGGCCTGGCACTGGCTCACCTCGATGCGCACGGCCCTGGTGCTGTTGTTCCTCCTGGCCCTGGGAGCGATCCCGGGCGCGCTGCTCCCGCAGCGCTCGCTCAATGAGACCAAGGTCGACGAGTACATCGCCAACAACGGCAAGCTCGCCGAGGTCTACGACAAGCTCCAGCTCTTCGACGTCTTCAGCTCCACCTGGTTCACCGCGATCTTCGTGCTGCTGTTCGTCTCGCTCGTCGGCTGCATCATCCCGCGCACGTGGGAGCACTACCAGGCCATGAAGGCCAAGCCGGTGCGCGCGCCGAAGAACCTCGCCCGCCTGCCGCTGCACGGGGAGGGAAGCGTCGAGAAGCCGCTGGCCGAGGTCGAGGCCGACATCCGCCAGGCGCTGAAGAAGTGGCACGTGGCCGACTACTCCGCCGAGGAGGACCGCGCGGGCGCGCGCTCGTTCTCCGCGGAGCGCGGCTACCTGCGTGAGTTCTTCAACCTCACCTTCCACCTCGGGCTCGTCGGCATGCTGGTGGCCATCGCGATCGGCCACATGTACTCCTACGAGGGCCAGGTCATCGTCGTGGCCAGCGACAAGGAGGGCATGAACACGCAGTTCTGCAACACCGCCACCGCCAACTACGACTCCTTCAAGGCCGGCGTGAAGTTCGACGGCACGGGGCTGAGCCCCTTCTGCTTCGAGGTACACAACTTCGAGGCCAACTACCTGCCCAACGGCCAGGCGGACATGTTCAGCTCGGACATCTCCTACGCCGCGGGCTCCGACATCAATAATGACCCCAGCACCTGGACCGACTTCACGCTCAAGGTCAACAGCCCGCTGCGCATCGCGGGCGACCGCGTCTACCTCCAGGGCCACGGCTACGCGCCCACCTTCACCGTGACCTGGCCCAACGGTGAGACCCGGACCCAGACGGTCCAGTTCCGCCCCGACGACCCGACCTTCTTTCTCTCCTCCGGCGCCATGCGCTTCGACCCACCGGCCGGAATGTACCCGGACCTCTACGAGCGCCGCCAGCACCAGCTGGCGCTCCAAGGCCTGTTCGCGCCGACGGCGCAGTGGAACGGTGACAACCAGGAGCTTCTAAGCTCTAGCTACCCGGGGCTGACCGACCCGGCCGTGGCCATCGACATCTACCGCGGCGACAACGGCCTCGACACCGGCATCGGCCAGAGCCTGTTCTCGCTGGACACCTCGCTCATGCACTCCGGACAGCTGCAGAAGCTCGAGCGCACCAACCTCATGGCGGGGGAGTCGATCACCCTCGACGACGGCACGAAGATCACCTTCGACGGCGCCGAGCAGTACGCGAACTACCAGATCAGCCACAACCCGTCCCAGAACTGGGTGCTGGCCTTCACGCTGTTCGCGCTGGCCTCGCTCGTCGGCTCGCTGGTGATCAAGCGCCGCCGCGTGTGGGTGCGCCTGCGCCCGGTGTCCGACACCGTCACCTACGTCGAGACCGGCGGCCTCGCGCGCACCGACCGCGCGGGCTGGGGCGAGGAGTACGAGCGCATACACCGCCTAATCCTCGGCCTCCCCGATCCCGATGACGAGGACGAAGACGATTAAGAACGCACCGGCTGACTCCCTAAAGGGGTAGCCGGTGTGCACCATTTCGCGGCCCGAAAACGCCCTCAGCGGTGTCTTTGGGCCTTGCGCTCGAAACCATGGCCGTCGATAAGCGGGCAATTGCCCTTGGAGCTGGGCAAAGTCTGGAGTATCGTTAAGCCACGTGTGTTCCCCCTGAAATGCGGGGGGCTCTTTTTCTAGTTTCCCCTTAGGTCTGCATATGAATGTCAACAACACCCTAGCGTCGCTTTCCGACGTCGCCTTCGGCTCGGCGTTCGTCATTTACTTCATCGGCCTCGTGCTGGCGATTGTCTACTACAGCAAGTCGCGCACGATCATCGACATCACCCGCGAGCTCGAGATGGTCAAGACCGGCGAGCTCGTCTCCGTCGGCGGCGGCTCGACCGAGGCGCCGGAGGCCCACGAGGAGTCCGCGCTGCGCGCCAGCCTCGAGGAGAAGGAGGCCAGCCGCGAGAAGTTCGCCAACATGACTCAGCTCATCATCTGGCTGGGCGTTATCGTGCACCTCGTGGCCGCCGTCAGCCGCGGCCTGTCGGTCTCACGCTTTCCGTTCGGCAACCTCTACGAGTACGTGTTGGTCATCTCGCTGTTCTGCATGGCCGTCGCGGCGGGCTTCCTGCAGCGCAAAGACCTTCGCATCATGTGGACCTGGATCCTCGTTCCGATCCTCGCGCTCATGTTCTTCGGCGGCACCAAGCTGTACGCCGACTCCGCCCCGGTCGTCCCAGCGCTGAAGTCCATGTGGCTGCCGATCCACGTCACCACCGTTGCCACCGGCGCCTCCATCGGGCTCATCTCGGGCGTGGCCTCGCTGCTGTACATCCTGCGCATGTTCCAGCCGGTGGGCAAGGAGAAGGGGCCGCTGGGCGCGATCGCCAAGCCGCTGCCGACCGCCAAGGCGCTGGACACCATCGCCTACCGCACCGCGATCGTGACCGTGCCGGTGCTGGGCCTGGGCATCGTGCTGGGCGCCATCTGGGCGGAGTCCGCGTGGGGCCGCTTCTGGGGCTGGGACCCGAAGGAGACCGTTTCCTTCATCACGTGGATCCTCTACGCCGCCTACCTGCACGCCCGCGCGACGGCGGGCTGGCGCGACTCGCGCGCGGCGTGGATCAACATCCTCGCCATGGGCATGATGGTGTTCAACCTGTTCTTCATCAACATGGTGGTCTCCGGCCTGCACTCCTACGCCGGGCTCAACTAAAGCACCAACCCGGAAACTAGAAGGCGGCACGCGAAAGCGTGCCGCCGTTTTTTCGCGCCTAGAGCGCCTCGATGAGCTCGTTGACGCGGTCGAATTCGGGCCGGTTGACGGAGTAGAAGGCCCACTTTCCCTTCTTCGTGCGGCTGACCAGCGAGGCCGCCGCGAGCCGCTTCATGTGGTGGGTGACCGTCGGCGCGGAGATCCCCAGCGCGCGGGTCAGGTCGATGCAGCAGACCTCGTCGGTCTCCGCGACGAGATAGAGGAGACTCAGGCGGGTGGGGTCGCCGAGGGCCTTGAAGAGCTCGGCGGCCTTGTCGCTGTCGAAGGGTTGCCTAAGTTTCGCCGCACACATGTCGACTACTATATAGGTAAGGCTAGGCTAAATGAAAGCCGGGGGTGCTATTCCGGGTTGCGCTCGGTGTCCTCGTTGCCTTGGGCGCGGCGCTCCTTGAAGTTGCGCTTCTTCAGCTCCCAGAGGAACTCCTCGTCGTCGTCCGCCCCCTTGATCGCCGGCGGCTCCTCACGCTTCCACGTGCTCGGCCCGAACGCCTTCCAGACCAGCCACGCCGCGGCGATGAGCAAGAGGAGGAGGATGAGCCTTCCCACGGTGAGGACCCCTTCAATGGTGTTGACAACGATTGCCCGAACCAGCATACCGGGGTAAGCCGAAAGTGCGCACGGGGGTGGCGGGCGAGTAGGGTATCTTTCGTGAACGAAAACGCTGCTTCGACCGAGCCGGTGCGCGACCCGGCCGTCCGCGCCGCCGCGCGCAAGAACGTCACCCTCTACGGGCTGGCCCGCCTGAGCCTGTTCATCGTGCTCACCGCGGTCATCCACCTCATCGCGGTGGTCATCAACGCGCCGGTGCCGCTGCTCATCTCCGCGACGCTCGCGCTGCTCGTCGCGATGCCGCTGTCCATGTTCGTGTTCAAGGGCCTGCGCCTGCGCGCCACGGAGGCCGTCGCCCTGTGGGACAGCCAGCGCAAGGCACACAAGGAATGGGTCAAGCGGGAGCTCGCTAGCCGCTAGCTTGTCGACGCCAAAGGCGCGCCATCTCTCATCTACGAAAGGTGGCGCGCCTTTGGCGTCGGAAAGCTAGAACGCGAGGGCGAGGGCGGTCACCACCGACCACAGCGCCATCGCCCGGCCGGTCCCGCCGAGGACCGGGATGAGCGCGCGGCCCTGGGCACCTGAGACCACGGGGCGAACGGCCTGCCAGAGCAGCGGGGCGACGACGAGCGCCATCAGCGCCCACAGCGTCTGCGTGGCCAGCAGCGCGGTGACGGCGAACGGCAGGCACACGAGCACGCAGTAGAGGTTGCGGGTCCGCTTGTCGCCGAGGCGCACGGCGAGGGTGATCTTGCCCGACTCGCGGTCGGTGGGGATGTCGCGGAGGTTGTTGACGAGGTTCACGCCCGCCGACATCGCGCCCACCGCGACGGCGGTGACCAGCCCCACCCACGTGACGCGGCCGAGCTGGGTTAACTGGGTGCCCATGACGGCGACCAGCCCGAAGAAGACGAAGACGGCGACCTCGCCGAGGCCCCGGTAGCCGTAGGGATTCTCGCCGCCGGTATAGAACCACGCGCCGAGGATGCAGGCGGCACCGACGAGGATGAGCCACCAGGAGCTGGCCAGCGACACCGCGATGCCCGCGACCGCTGCGACCCCGAAGGCGGCGAAGGCCGCGTACTTGACCTTCTTGGGCTCCACGAGCCGAGAGCCGGTCAGGCGCAGGGGGCCGGTGCGGTCCTCGTCGGTGCCGCGGATGCCGTCGGAGTAGTCGTTGGCGAAGTTCACGCCGATGATCAGCGCCCACGCGACGCAGGCCGCGAGCAGCGCCCGCCACCAGCTAAACCCGCCATGGAAGGCCGCCGCGCCGGTGCCCGCGATGACCGGGGCGAAGGCGTTGGCCCACGTGTGCGGGCGGGCGCCTTCTAGCCACTGGGCGAAGGTGGCGCCGGGGTAGGTGTGCTGATCCTTAAGGGGTGAAGACATGCCTTCCATCTTTCACCACCGCGGGCGCGGACGAAAATTGGCCTGTGGATAACTCGGGGTGACGTGTCAACGAAAAGTGGGGTTATCCACAGGCGTGCTCGGCTACGCTCGCGCGCGCAGCCGAGTGTTTGTAGCGTGAGGCTCATGGATCCGATCGACGCGTTCGCCGCCGCCTTCACCTACCCCGTCGCCCTCCTGCGCGCCGTGACCGGGGCCAGCGTCGCCAGCCTGACAGCCCGCGGAATACCAGCCACCTACGCCCGCGAACTCACAGACCTCGCCCCCATCTACACCCGCGGCCACCTCGCGGCCGCCCTCGAAGAAAACGGGCACGGCCTAGCCACCATCCAGGTCATCGAAAAACTCGCCCGCCGCCTCCCCACCGGCGCACGCCACACCTTTCGGCTCACCCTTGCCCGCATGGTAGGCGACGTCGACCACATTCACGCAGCAGGCCGCGCCCTACTACCAGCCACCCCACCACCGAAAACCGGGGCTAGAATCACCAGACGCAAAAACCAGGTCTGGTCCGTGACGTTCACCGGACCCGCAGCCACCATCGCGCAACTTTACGACCCGTTCAAACACACCCGCGACCCCGCAACCGCCCTCCGCGACACCATCACCCGTGGTGGGGTGAGCACCGTGCTGCGCCCCATCGTCGTCATCCCCCTAGACCACACCACGAAAGTGCTAGACGGCACCAAAGACGAAACCACCTTCTGCTGCAGCGACGGGGTCATCCGCACCAGCACCCAAATAGCCAACATGGAGTTGGACGAAACCTGGGGGTTTGCGCTCACCCACCCTGTAGCTGGCCCCGTCGACCTCGTACGCACCCAGCGGTTTGCCAACACCAAGCAGCGCATCCTCGCCACAGTGGACAACCCCACCTGCGCCTGGGACGGATGCACCACCCCCGCCGACGAATGCCAGATCCACCACCTGGTTGCCTGGCACCACGGCGGACACACCACAAGCAGCAACCTAGCCACCTGCTGCAACTACCACAACGGTGTCAACGACGATAACCCCAACGCCCCACCACGCTACGGGCACCTGACCAGACAAAACGGAAAAGTCACCCGCGTCTACCACTAAACCCGCAGGCGAATCACGCCCCGCGGGCTACAGGCGCGCGCCTATAATCGGCGACCATGTTCAACTCGCAATCGAACGCCAGGATCCGCCGCCTCGAAACCCGAGTTAGGTCAGATTAGTGCCGAAATTAGGGTTGGAGGATTTTGGTGACGATGGCTTGGGTGTCAGCGGGTAGCGGTGTCGCGGCGTGGATGGCGCGGCCGGCGACGGTGAGTTCGAAACTCCGGTACTTTTTCAAGGTTCTCACGAGTCGTTTGATGGTTTCCCCTGTGGCGTTTTCCATCATTTTGCTGATCGCGAGTGCAGCCATCACGATGTTGAGGTGAGCGTTGATGGAGTCGTGCTTGCGCGCGTATATCGGCCTGGCCTGGAGGTCTGATTTTGCCATCCGAAACGACCGCTCAATGTTGAGCAGTCGACGGTACATCCCCAACACATCAGAAGCAGACATGCTGGTCAGGGTGGTTTCGTATCCTTTGATTCCTGCTAGCTGCCGGTGTTTGGCAGCGAGTGTGAAGTTGACTTGTTTGTTCGGGGCTTTCAAATCAACGTAGCGATTGCGTTTGATGGCTACCTCACCGTTGACAGCACGCTTGGCTTTGGCGAGCTGCTCGTCGATCCCACGGACGGTTCGCCTAGCTCGATCAAACGAGTAGTGATAATGCGTCACCGAGTTCGGGGTACCGCTTTGACGTCCGTCGGAAAACGACGGCTGTGACCAGATCTGCCCGTGGGTGTACTCCAGTCCGGGATGTTGACGTACCCAGGAGGCAATAACCTCAGGCACGTTGGGCACTTTGGTGGACAAAATATAGTCCAGACCAGCATCGATAATCGCTTGCTTGTTACCAGCAGAAAACATGCCCGCATCAGCGACGACAGTGACCTCGTTTAAGTTGTAGGCCTGCTGGAAAGCTCGAATCATCGGCAGCATCGTGTGCGTTTCTGCTTTGTTGCCTTCGAACGCCCCAATATGCAGTGGAAAACCGGTTTGGTCGGCGAGCAACCCGACCAAGATTTGGGGTTCGACTCGCCGTTCTTTGGAGTACCCAGATTTGCGAAGATCATCCGGGGTGTCAGTTTCGAAATACAAGGTCGTGACATCGTAGAGAATGAAACTTCCCCGACCAACACCTGCGTGACGAGCCAAGCACTGGGACAGGATTTCCCGGAAATCATCCGTCGCGTACCCGGGTAGTCGGCGTTGGATCGTTTTGTAGCTTGCCGACGCAACACCTACTTCCGCAAGAGTTTCAATCGAGTCCAATTTCGATCCGGGTTGGATAATCCGAGCCCTGACTAGATCCAAAAACACCTGATCGTCACCGGTTGCAACATCCAAACCAAGCCGCTGGTAACACGCGTCAATACAGTCAAGTAGATACCCGGCCTTCTGCCCCGTCACCGGGAGTGGATTGTCCTTCGAACCGGATCCGCCTAGGGCTGTGCCCAAGCCCCCTAAGGGGAGATCTAAGACCAGCTGGTCCCCGTCGATGATGCGCTGCGCTTGAGCCTTTAACAACGACAATTCATGCTCATCGTGAGCTGATCCGACATGCCGCAGCGTCTTTTTGCCCGCATGCTCACCAAAAACAACTTGCACAGCGGTAGCCCCAGAAGCAGTCTTCACAGTACGGACATAGGGACTCATAAAAGATCACACTAACAGCTACCCCCACGACCGCACCCTTAGTGCCGAAAAACCACCACCAACCAACACAAACCACCAGGTCAACACGTCAAGGACTAATATGTCACACCAAAATGACCTAAGTCAGGTATAATCGGCGACCATGTTCAACTCGCAATCGAACGCCAGGATCCGCCGCCTCGAAAACCGCGTCGCCGCCCTCGAGGCGGCCGTCGTCGCGCTCGGGGGCAGGCTGCCCGCGCCGGAGGAACTCCTCAGCGACCGCGTTAAGGCGATCGCCGATCGGGGCAAGCTCGTCGCCGCTATCAAAGCCCACCGCGAGGACACCGGCGCCGGGCTCGTCGAGGCAAAGGAAGTCGTAGAGGCGTACGCGAGGCGCGGGTAGGTTCGGTGCTATGTGGCGTCGAAAAGCGAAATCACCGCGCGGCGATCGACCTTGCCAGGGCCGGTGAGCGGGAGCGAATCGACGCGCAGGATCTGCTTCGGCAGCTGCCAGCGCGGCAGGTCGTCGAGGGCCTCGATGATGTCGGTAGGCTGCGCCGTGCCCACGTAGACCGCGCAGATCGCCTGGCCGAGGCGCGTGTCGGGCACGCCGACCACGCACGCGGCCTTGACGCTCGGGAGGTCGGTCATGCGGCGCTCGAGCACCTCGGGGTGGATCTTGAGCCCGCCGGAGTCGATGATCGTGTCCAGCCGGCCGGTGACCGTGAGCACGCCGCCGTCGAGGTAGCCGGTGTCGCTGGTGACAAACCAGCCGTCGCGGAAGGCGTCGCTTGGCACGTTGCGGTAGCCGCGCGCGATCATGGGGCCGCCCAGGTGGATGCGCTCGTCGACGATGCGCACGCGGGCGCCGGGGATGGGTCGGCCGTCGTAGACGCAGCCGCCGGAGGTCTCCGAGGAACCGTAGGTGCTCACCACGCGGATGCCCAGCTCGCGGGCGGCGCGGCGATCGTCGGCGCGCAGGGGTGCGCCGCCAACCAAGATGGCGTCGAACAGCCGCAGCGCCTCGATGCCGACGAGGGTGTCCATCGCCTTGAGCAGCTGCATCGGCGTGAGCGAGGTGTAGCGGCGATCGGCCTCCTCGGCTAGGCGCGCGGCGGCGGTGGCGAAGGTGGGTACGTGGAAGCCGCCGCGGACGTCGACGCTCGCCGGGTCGATGCCCGCGATGAGCGAGCGCACGAGCACCTGGATGCCCGCGATGTGGTGCGGCGGCATTGCCAAAAGCCACGCGCCCTCGCCGCCTAGGAACTGGTGGGTGGCGTCCGCGCTGGAGACTAGGTTGAGCGGGGTGAGCATGGCGCCCTTCGGCGTGCCGGTCGAGCCGGAGGTGGCCACGACGAGCGCGACCTCGGGTTCGATCTCCTCGCCGACGCGCAGGCTACGCCTCAGCAGCTGGGCGCGGCCGGGATCGTCGATCGGCAGCGGGGCGATGGCGCGCTGGCCAGCGATGGCTTCTTCGAGGACGTCGAGAGTGGGCGCGAGGTTCGATGGGTCGACGACGTGAGGCTCCAGCTTGTGCACCCGCAAAATATTACGCTTATCGACGCCCATGGCCGCTCATCCGCACTACAGTTGGAACGAAAAGGATTTTCCATGAAATTGGGGGCATCGTGCGTCGGCTGGTCATCGTCTCGCTTCTCGGCTCGCTTACGGTGGCGGCACCGGCGCAGGCGCAGGAGGTGTGCCCGGCGGTCGAGGTGATCACGGCGGCGGGCTCCGGCGATGCCAACCCGGCCGATGACCCGAACGACCCGATGGGGTTCACCACGGGCACCAACCACGCGCGGATCATGGAGGAGCGCTTTGAGGGGGTGCGCTCGTGGCAGCTGCCCTACTCGGGTTCGGTGGGGATCATCGGGTCGAACGACAAGGTGGGCTTGGCTGAGATCCCCAACTACGCCGAATCCGAGGCCGACGGGGTGGCGCGGCTCGACGCCCACGTGAAGGAGGTGCGGTCCGCGTGCCCGGACGCGGCGTTCGTGCTCACGGGGTTCTCCCAGGGCGCGCAGGTGGTTGGCGACGTGCTGGCGGGGCTGTCGCCGGAAAACGCGTCGCGGGTGCTGTCGGCGTACCTGCTGTCGGATCCTCGGCGCGGACATAATGATGGCGCGCAATTAATCGAGACCAATTGGGGTCCGATCCCGCCGGAGACCGCCGGGTTTGCCGGGCCGCGCGCGGAAGGTACCTTCGCCCGCTACGGCGGTGCGGTGCGCAGCATCTGCAGCCACGAGGACCCGGTGTGCGACACCCCGACCGACGGTCTGCTCGCGGCGGCGGGGCAGTGGGCGATGCAGGCCGACGGCTCGGCCTACCACGTGACCCCGGTGGTGGCCTTCGACTCGATGCTCAAGGACGGCAGCTTCGTGGCGGCGGTGGCGCCCGTGGCCCCGGCGCTGGTGCGCGCGCTCGGCGCGGGCGATGTGGCCGGGGTAGGGGACGGGTTGCGCCAGGCGGCGGCGACCCCGTGGCTGAGCGAGGCGCAGCGCAACACGATGACGCTGACCGCCCACGAGGTAGAGGACCTGCTCGGCTACCTCGCAGGCCGCGGGTACGCCCAGGTGGCGCCCGTCGCAGGGACAGGAAGCACGGACCTCGACGCCGTCCTGGCCCTCGCGCAGCTCGCGAGCGCGCCCGAGGTGGCGGACTCCGTCCCGCAGGCGTTGCACATGTTCGATCGCCACTTCAACTACCGCGGCGAGACCCTGAACTTCACCACGATCGACGGGGTGCGCGTGGACGATTGGTTGGTGGCCAGCATGTCGGAGGACATCGCCGCCCATCTGGGGCGTCCCGAGGCGCGCGTGGCCGCCGTCCCCGCCGGGCAGCGGCTGGGGCCGGGGCAGTTCGTGGGGCGCGCGCTGTGGGAGGTGGCCAACCGGGTGCTCGGCGCCCGGCACCCGCTCTCGCGGGCGCTGTGGGCGTACTTCGAGCTCTAGTAGTAGTAGGGGAACTCGGACCAGTCCGGGTCGCGCTTCTCGAGGAAGGAGTTCTTGCCCTCGACGGCCTCGTCGGTCATGTATGCCAGGCGGGTGGCCTCGCCCGCAAAGACCTGCTGGCCCATGAGGCCGTCGTCGGTCAGGTTGAAGGCGAACTTGAGCATGCGCTGGGCGGTGGGGGACTTGCCGTTGATTTCGCGGCCCATCTGGATGGCGGCGTCCTCGAGGTCGGCGTGGTCGACGACCTCGTTGACCGCGCCCATCTCGTACATGCGCTGGGCGTCGTAGGTGCGGCCTAGGAAGAAGATCTCGCGGGCGTACTTCTGGCCCACCATCTTCGCCAGGTACGCGGAGCCGTAGCCCGCGTCGAAGGAGCCGACGTCGGCGTCGGTCTGCTTGAAGCGAGCCTCCTGACGCGAGGCGATGGTCATATCGCACACAACATGAAGGGAGTGCCCGCCGCCGGCGGCCCAGCCGTTAACCACGGCGATGACGACCTTGGGCATGGTGCGGATGAGGCGCTGGACCTCGAGGATGTGCAGGCGCCCGCCCTCGACCTTGGTGCGCGCCTCGTCGACGGTGGAGGCGTCCGCGGTGGCGTCGTCGCGGGCGTGCTCGATGGCGTACCGGTAGCCGGAGCGTCCGCGGATGCGCTGGTCGCCGCCGGAGCAAAACGCCCAGCCGCCGTCCTTGACGGACGGGCCGTTGCCGGTGAGCAGCACCGTGCCCACGTCCGGGGTGCGGCGGGCGTGGTCGAGGGCGCGGTAGAGCTCGTCGACGGTGTGCGGGCGGAAGGCGTTGCGGACCTCGGGGCGGTCGAAGGCGATGCGCACGATGCCGTCGGCGCGGGTATCGCCGCGCAGGCGGTGGTAGGTGATGTCGGTGAGATCCTCGAAGCCCGGGACGGGCTTCCATAGCTCGGGCTTGAACGGGTTGTCGGTGCTATAGCTCATTGCCACATTGTATCCGTCGCGCCGGGGTGCCTACGCGGTGCGGCGGCGCATCGACACCGCGGCCAGCGCCAGGAATACCACGAGGAAGGCCAGCAGCACGAGCATGTCGGTGCCGATCGATCCGCTGCCCGCGCTCACCTTCTTGATGGCGTCGACGGCGTAGCTTAGCGGCAGCACGTCGGAGATCTTCTCCAGCACGGTGGGTAGCTGGTCGCGGGGGACGAGCAGGCCGCACAGCATGAACTGCGGGAAGACCACCGCGGGCATGAACTGCACCGCCTGGAACTCCGTGCGAGCGAAGGCGGACGCGAGAAGCCCTAAGGCGGTGCCCGCGAGGGCGTCGATAAGCGACACCGCGAAGAACTGCCAGAGCGAGCCCTCGATGGCGAGGCCGAGCAGCCACAGCACCACCGTGGCCGAGACAATCGTCTGCACGATGGACAGCACGGCGAAGGCGAGCGAGTAGCCGCCGATGAAGTCGATGCGGTGAACCGGCATGCTCAGCGTGCGTTCCAGCGTGCCGGAGGTGCGTTCGCGGAGCGTGGCCACCGAGGTGACCAGGAACATAACCGTGAACGGGAAGAGCGCGAAGAGAGACGGCGCGATGCGGTCGAACATCTGCGTGTCCGAGTAGATCCACGCGAGCAGGCTCATGAGGGTCGCGGGCAGGATGACAAGGAGCGCGAGCGTGCGGCGGTCGCGGCGGATCTGCTGCAGGACGCGGCGGGCGATGATCAGGGTCGCGGTGCTCATTTCATCAGCTCCAGGAAGGCTTCCTCGATGGTGGCGGTGTGGGTTTCCTGCTTCATGGCCGCAGGGGTCGTGGCGTAGATGGTGCCCTCGCGGATGAGTAGCAGGTCGTCGCAGTGCTCGGCCTCGTCGAGGACGTGGCTGGAGATGATGAGCGTCTTGCCCTCCTCCTTGAGCTCGTTGAACATTGCCCACAATTGAATGCGGAGAACTGGGTCGAGGCCCACGGTCGGCTCGTCGAGCACGAGAAGCTCCGGGTCGCCCACGAGCGCCATGCCGAGGCTCACCCGCGAGCGCTGGCCACCACTTAGATTGTTGACAATAGTATTGATTTTGTCCTGCAAGTCGACCTTTTCGATGATCTTCGCCACCCGTGCCTTCGGCTGCTTGAGCAGCCCCGCGCAGTAGGCGAAGTTCTCCTTCACCGTGAGGTCGCCGTACACGCTCGCCTGCTGGGTGGCGTAGCCGACCCGGGAGCGCAGTGCGGGGGAACCCGCGGGCAGCCCCAGCACGGAAAGCGATCCAACGGTCTTCGCCTGCGTGCCCACTATCATGCGCATGAGGGTGGACTTGCCCGCGCCCGAAGGGCCGATGAGTCCCGCGATCTGGCCCCGGGGAATGCGGAAGGTGAGCGGCGTGAGCGTGCGCGCCTGCGCCTCCCGCGCCTCGACCGCCCACGGCCCGGTAGTTGTGTGCGTCGTCATGCCTTCGACGCTAGAAAAGCGGGGCTAGGCTGGCAAGCATGGTGAATAAACAACCCGGGCGCCCGAAGGGCGGCACCGACACCCGCCGCCTGCTCGTCGAGGCAGCAATGGAGGAGTTTCTCCGGCGGGGCTACGGACGGGCCAGCGCCCGCGGCATCGCGCGCCGCGCCGGGTGCGACCACACCATGGTGAATTATTATTTCGGCTCCAAGGACGGCCTCTTTAACGAGGCCTTCGGGCTCGAGCTGAGCCCCAAGGAGCTGCTTGCCGGAATGCGCCAGCGAATCCGAACCAAACAAGAGGCAGCACGCCTGCTTCCGGGCCTGCTCGCCCACGCGATCTTCCGCTACTGGGAGGATCCACGCTTCCGCGGCACGGCCATGCCGATCATCGATCAGGTCTTCCTCCAGCGAAGCGTCGACCTGCAAAACCTCTTCCGCGAGTTCGTCGAGCAGGGCATCTACTCCGAGCTGCGCGGCCTGCTCTACCGGCTCTATGGCGCCGGGGCCACCCAGCGCGCGGCGGGCTGATCGTCACCCGCTACGTGGCGGGCGTGGGCCCCATGGCCGAGATGCCCGGACGCGACGCGCAGGCGGTGATCGAGCGGCTCATCGCCTCGCAGCTGGCTTAGTAGGCTTAGACCATGTCTAATTTTGCACCCACACTCGATGAGGTCCTCGAACGCGCCCGCGTCGTAGCACTTCCTATGCGCGTGAAGTTCCGCGGCGTGACCACCCGCGAGGCGCTGCTCATCGAGGGGCCCGCCGGCTGGGGCGAGTTCTCGCCCTTCCTCGAGTACGGGCCCGAGGAGTCCGCCGCGTGGCTGCGCTGCGGGCTCGAGATGGCCTACCAGGGCCCGCCCGCTTCGCTGCGCGAGCGCATCGAGGTCAACGCCACCATCCCCGCCGTGCCCGCAGGTCAGGTCGCCGAGGTGCTGGCGCGCTTCCCGGGAGCGCGCACGGTGAAGGTCAAGGTCGCCGAGAAGGGGCAGACCCTCGCCGACGACGTTGCCCGCGTCAAAGCCGTCCGCGAGCTCAACCCGCAGGCCATCATTCGCGTCGACGCCAACCGCGGCTGGACCGTCCCCGAGGCGCTCGAGGCCGCGAAGAAGCTCGCGCCGCTGGACTACATGGAGCAGCCGTGCGCGAGCGTCGACGAGCTCGCCGAGCTTCGGCAACTGCTTGTGCGCAATGGTTTGTTCGTGCGCGTCGCGGCCGACGAATCCATCCGCCGCGCCCAGGACCCCTACGAGGTCGCCCGGCGCCACGCGGCGGACGTCGCCGTGGTCAAGGCCGCGCCGCTGGGCGGACCGAGCCGGGTGCTCGAGCTGGCCAGCTTCATGCGCGCCCGCGGCCTCGACATCACGGTCGCCAGCGCTCTCGACACGGGAGTGGGCATGAACGCCGGGCTCGCCGCGGTCGCCGCCCTGCCGCGCCACGCCGATGACGAGCACATCGACGTCCCGCCCGCCGCCGCTGGCCTTGCCACCCAGAGCCTCTTCGTTGAGGACGTCACGTGCCCGCGCTTGCTTGTCGACGGCCACCTCACGGTGGAGATGCTCGATCCCGAGCCCGACCGCCTCGACGCGCTCGCGGCCCCGGCCGCCCGCCGCGACTTCTGGCTCAACCGCGTGCGTGAGTGTTGGGAACACCTCGCACTCTAAGATTGTTCTCATGACAACAATGGCCGATGGTCACGACACCATTCGCGTCCGCGGCGCGCGCGTGAACAACCTCAAAAACCTCGACGTCGACATCCCCAAGCGCAGGCTGACGGTGTTCACCGGCGTGTCCGGCTCGGGCAAGTCCTCGCTGGTCTTCGGCACGATCGCCTCCGAGTCCCGCAGGCTCATCGACGAGACCTACTCCTCGTTCATCCAGGGCTTTATGCCCTCGCTCCCGCGCCCCGACGTGGACACGCTCGAGAACCTCTCGCCCGCGATCATCATCGACCAAGAGCGCATGGGTGCGTCCAGCCGCTCGACGGTGGGCACCGCCACCGACGCCAACTCCATGCTGCGGCTCGTCTTCTCGCGCCTGTCCGAGCCCTACGTGGGAACCTCCGGGCACTTCTCCTTCAACCTGCCCGAGGGCATGTGCCCCACCTGCGAGGGCTCCGGCGAGGCCGCCACCCTCGACTATTCCGCCTTCCTCGACGAATCCAAGTCGCTCAACGAGGGCGCGATCACCGCCCCCGGCTTCGAGGTGGAGCAGTGGTACTGGAACACCTACGGCAACGACCCCACCCTCGACAACGACAAGAAGATCGCCGACTACACGCCCGAGGAGCGCGAGTGGTTCCTCCACGCGCCCCAGCAGAAGGTGAAGGTCGGCGGCAAGAACGTTACCTACGAGGGCCTGGTCACCCGCATCCGCCGGCTGTGGATCGACAAGCCGGAACCGCCGAAGGCCAAGCAGATCGTCGACTTCGTCGCGCGCGTGTCCACCAAGTCCACCTGCCCGGACTGCCTGGGCACCCGGCTCAACGAGGCCTCGCGCACCGCGACCGTAGGCGGCAAGACCATCTCCGAGTGCCAGGCCATGCAGGTCGACGAGCTGGCCGAGTTCATCGACGCCCTGGGCGACCCCCGGGTCAAGCCCGCGCTCGATTCCCTCAACGGGATCCTGGGCGCCATGGTCGAGGTGGGTCTTGGCTACCTCAGCCTCGACCGGCCAGCCGGGACGCTGTCCGGCGGCGAGGCCCAGCGCGTGAAGATGGTGCGGCACCTGGGCTCGCCGCTCTCGGACGTCACCTACGTCTTCGACGAGCCCACGGCCGGTCTGCACCCGCAAGACATCACCAAGATGAACGCTCTTCTGCGCAAGATTCGGGACAAGGGCAACACCGTGCTCGTCGTCGAGCACAAGCCCGAGGTCATCGCCATCGCCGACCACATCGTCGACATCGGGCCGGGCTCCGGCGAAGGCGGCGGGCGGCTCGTCTACGCGGGCCCGCCCGAGGGGCTGAAGGCCACCGATTCCATCACCGCCGAGTACCTCGAGCGCGGCATTACCCTCAACGAAAGCCCCCGACAGGCGTCGACAAGCAAAAAGATCGGACCGGTCAACCGCAACAACGTGCGCGGCGTGGAAGCGGAGATCCCCCTGGGCGTGCTGACGATCGTGACGGGCGTGGCGGGCTCGGGCAAGTCCACGCTCATCGAGGAGGGGCTCAACAGCCAAGACGGCGTGCTGGTGGTCGACCAGTCCGCCATCCGCGGCTCGCGGCGCTCGAACCCCGCCACCTACACCGGCCTGCTGGACAAGATCCGCGCGAAGTTCGCCAAGGACAACAAGGTCAAGCCCGCGCTGTTCTCGGCGAACTCCGAGGGCGCGTGCCCCAACTGCAACGGGCTGGGCGTGACGTACATGGATCTGGCGATCATGGCGGGCGTGGCCAGCACCTGCGAGCTCTGCGGCGGCAAGCGTTTCAAGGAGGAGGTGCTCGCGTACACGATCGCGGACAAGTCGGGCGCGGAGTACTCCATCGCGGACGTCCTCGACATGTCCGTCGAGCAGGCGCGTACCGTGTTCACCTCGGGCGAGGCGAAGAAGATCCTCGACCGGCTGATCTCGGTAGGGCTGGGGTACGTGCGCATCGGCCAGCCGCTCAACACGCTGTCCGGCGGCGAGCGACAGCGCCTCAAGCTCGCGGCGCAGATGAACGACGGCGCCGACATCATCGTCCTCGACGAGCCCACCACCGGCCTGCACCTGAAGGACACCCAGACCATCATCACGATGATGAACGACCTGGTGGACCAGGGCAAGACCGTCGTCGCCATCGAGCACAACGTCGCCTGCATGGCCGCGGCCGACTGGGTGATCGACATGGGCCCGGACGCGGGCGCGCACGGCGGGCGCATCGTCTTCGAGGGGACCCCGGCGCAGCTGGCGGCCTCCGAAAC
Organism: Corynebacterium vitaeruminis DSM 20294; assembly: GCF_000550805.1. Classification (NCBI taxonomy): domain Bacteria; kingdom Bacillati; phylum Actinomycetota; class Actinomycetes; order Mycobacteriales; family Corynebacteriaceae; genus Corynebacterium; species Corynebacterium vitaeruminis. Next base: position 412,982 of record NZ_CP004353.1, read on the forward strand.
GCTGACCGGGCGGCACCTCAAACTAGAATGTGGGGCATGATTTCTTCGCCCGAGCTAGCCCACCTCGTCGCCGCCGAACTCGCCCGCCACATAACCGACGTGGTCGTGTGCCCCGGCTCGCGGAACTCGGCGCTCTCGCTGGCGCTGCTGGCCCGCGCGGACGTCCGCGTGCACACCCGCATCGACGAGCGCTCGGCGGCGTTCCTCGCGCTCGGCATGGCGCGCGCCACCCGCCGCCACGTCGCGGTGCTCACCACCTCCGGCACGGCCGTGGCCAACTGCCTGCCCGCGATGGTCGAGGCGCACCACTCGCACACCCCGCTGGCGATGATCTCCGCCGACCGCCCCGAGCGCCTGCACGGCACCGGCGCCAACCAGACGATCACCCAGCAGGGCATCTTCGGCGATGCCGCCCGTACCGTGCAGATCACCCAGGAGGCCGCCGCCGGTCGCCCCCTCGGCGAGCTCGGCGCCGTCGTCGACGAGGCCTTCTCCAGCGCCCAGGTCCACCTCAACGTCGCGCTCGATACGCCGCTTGTCGACGGCCTCCCGGCCGTCACCGGCACCCCGCGCAGGCTCGGACCCTCCGCCGCGGGAAGAATCGACCACGGCGAGATCGCCCTCGACCGGTCCAAGAACACCCTGGTCATCGCGGGCGATGAGGCCTGGGAGGTCGACGGCCTCCAGGACGTTCCCACCATCGCCGAGCCCACCGCGCCCGCGCCCTTCAACCCGGTCCACCCGCTGGCGGCCGGGGTCTTCTCCCGCGAGCAGGTCTCGGCGGAGGGCTTCGTCGTGGACACCAAGCCCGCCCAGGTCGTGGTGGTCGGCCACCCGACCCTGCACCGCGGCGTGCTCGCCCTCCTCGAGGACCCCGCGATCGACCTGTACGTGCTCACCCGCAGCGACGTGGTCACCGATCCCGCGCGCCGGGCCGCGGCAGTGGGCACCCGCGTCAAGGCTACGGGCGCGCCCGCGAAGCAGTGGCTGAAGATCTGCGAGGCCGCCAGCGACCTCGCCGCCGAGGCCGTCCGCGAGGTCCTCGACGAGGAGGAGTTCGGCTTCACCGGCCTGCACGTCATGGCGGCGGTCGGCGACACGCTGGCCACCGGCGACACGCTGTTCGTGGGCTCCTCCAACCCGGTCCGCGACGCTGCCTTCGTCGGCATGCCCTTCGACGGCGTGGACACCTTCGCTGCGCGCGGCACCGCGGGCATCGACGGCACGAACTCCCAGGCCATAGGCGTGGCGCTGGCCGTGCAGGCCGCCCACCCGGACGAGCTCCGCGCCCCGCGCACCGTGGCGGTCATGGGGGACGTGACCTTCCTCCACGACGCGGGCGGCCTGCTCATCGGCCCCGACTCGCCGCGCCCGGAGAACCTCACCATCGTGGTCGCCAACGACGACGGCGGCGGGATCTTCGAGACCCTCGAGGTCGGCGGCGAGCAGTACCGTCCTTCCTTCGAGCGCGCGTTCGGCACCCCGCACGGCGTCGACATCGCCTCCCTGTGCCAGGCCTACGGCATCGAGCACCGCGAGGTCAGCGGCCTCCAGGAGCTCATCGAGGCGCTCATCGACACCACCGACCTCGGCGGCTTCACCGTCATCGAGGCCCGCACCACCCGCGAGACCCGCCGCGCCATGCACGAGGCGCTGGCGAAGAAGGTGGCCATGTGAACCAGATCCCGGACTACCGCCCCGAGGGGATCAGGCGGCGTGCCCACCAGCTCGCGCTGTTCCTCTACGCCTGCGCGCTCGTGGGCTGCCTCGGGATGGTGGTCGGAGCCGGGCTCAACGACCGCACCATCGACGCCGATCCCGGCCGCGCGCTCGCGAAGGTCACAGACGTCTCCCGCCTGCGCACCACGGTCGAGTTCCAGGACGAGGACGGCATCTACCACTCGCCGCCCACCGGCCTGCTCTATCCCACCGGCCTCGGCGAGGGGCAGCGCGTGTGGGTCACCTACGCGAAGTCGAACCCGGACCTGGTCAAGGTCGAAGGTCGCAAGTGGACGCTCTCGCTCATCCCCGCCGGCAGCACGGCGGCCGCGGCGACGATCGTCTTCCTCGTCATCTGGTGGCTCACCAGCAAGCTCACCCGCGCCTACATCGCCCGCCGCGGCAAGCTCCAGCAGGCGGCGTCCCACAGCGAGATCCGCATCAAGCTGCAATAGCTTATCGACGCTACGCCGGTGCCCTCATCTGCTTGAAAGGCGCTCAGAGTAGGTGCCGCCTATCATTAGAATCCTTATTTAATGGGGAGAGCCCAAAAATAGGCCGTCGCCCGATGCGATTAACGCCGAGTTTCAAAAACCGTCAGTAACTCTTAGCATCGATGTTGACCGACGTTGGAAAAGGAAGGGGAGTATCGGGCGCATGCGTGTAGCCATCGTCGCGGAAGCCTTCCTCCCCAACGTCAACGGAGTCACCAACTCCGTGCTTCGAGTCCTCGAGCACCTCGAGCGAACCGGCCACGAGGCCATCGTCATCGCCCCGGGCGCCAGGGACCACGAGGAGGAGATCACGCACTACGCCGGAGCCCGCATCGTGCGCGTACCCACCGTCATGGTGCCGCTGGTCAACTCGCTCCCGGTGGGCGTTCCGTCGGCGACGGTGCTGGAGACGCTGGCTGAGTTCAAGCCGGACGTCGTGCACCTGGCCTCCCCGTTCGTGCTGGGCGCCGCGGGCGCCTTCGCCGCCCGGCAGCTGCGCATCCCCGCGGTGGCCATCTACCAGACCGACGTCGCGGGCTTCTCCCAGCGCTACCACCTCGCCTCGCTGGCCGCCGCCAGCTGGGAGTGGACCCGCACCATCCACAACATGTGCCAGCGCACGCTGGCTCCCAGCTCACCCACGATCGACGCGCTCAAGGTCCACGGCATCAACCACATCCACCGCTGGGGTCGGGGAGTGGACTCGGTCCGCTTCCACCCGTCCAAGCGCTCCGAGGGGCTGCGCCACGCCTGGGACCCCACGGGTAGGAAGAAGCTCGTCGGCTTCGTCGGCCGGCTTGCCAGCGAGAAGGGCGTGCACCGCCTGCAGGCCATCCACCCGCGCGAGGACGTCCAGCTGGTCATCATCGGCAGCGGCCCCGAGCAGGACTACCTCGAGCAGCTCCTGCCCAACGCCCACTTCATGGGTGCGCTGTCGGGGGAGAAGCTCGCGCAGGCCTACGCCAGCCTCGACGTGCTGGTCCACACCGGCGAGTTCGAGACCTTCTGCCAGGTGGTCCAGGAGGCGCAGGCCTCCGGCGTGCCCACCATCGCCCCGCGCGCGGGCGGCCCGGTCGACCTCATCACCCCGGGCAAGAACGGCCTGCTCCTGGACGTCGACGGCTTCGAGGACGAGCTGGGGCCGGCCGTCGACCAGCTCACCCGCCCGGACCTCCTGCCCGCGCTCAAGGAATCCTGCCGACGTGGCGTGCGCACCCGCACGTGGGAGGCGCTGTGCGAGCAGCTCGTCGGGCACTACGAGGCGGTCATCTCCTCCGCGCAGGAGGTGCCGCTGACCATCATCGGGCAGCGCCCCGCCCTCCCGCGCTGGGCGCAGAAGGCGCTCGGTGCCCGCATTTAGGTGGCCCCCATATAGAATCGGCTAGGTGGCTAAGGCATCACTAGATAAGAAACCCTTCGAAGTCGCCCGCATGTTTGACGCGGTCGGCGCGAAGTACGACCTGACCAACACCGTCATGACCGGCGGCCTCGATCGCCTGTGGCGCAAGCGCACCCGCGAGGTACTCGGCATCGGCGCGGGCGACAAGGTCCTCGATCTCGCGGCGGGCACGGCGGTGTCCACCGTCGAGCTGGGCAAGTCGGGCGCGTGGTGCGTGGCCTGCGACTTCTCCCAGGGCATGCTCGCGGCCGGTAAGGATCGCTCGGTGCCCAAGGTCGTCGGCGACGGCATGCACCTGCCGTTCGCGGACGACAGCTTCGACGCCGTCACCATCTCTTATGGGCTGCGCAACATCCACGACTTCCGCCAGGGCCTGCGCGAGATGGCGCGCGTGACCAAGCCCGGCGGGCGGCTGGTGGTGGCGGAGTTCTCCACCCCGACCGTGCCCGTGATCAAGACCATCTACAAGGAGGGCGTCCTGCGCGCGCTGCCAGCCGTGGCGCGCACCGTCGCCTCCGACCCGGAGTCCTACGAGTACCTCGCCGACTCCATCCGCGCCTGGCCCAAGCAGGAGGAGCTGGCCCAGGCCATCAACGAGTCCGGCTGGCACAACTGCGGCTGGGTGAACCTCACCTTCGGCGTGGTCGCCCTCCACGTCGCCACCAAGTAACTAGGACCACAGCGGGGCACCGGGGTGTACCCGGTGCAGCACCGCACCCGCGCCGCGCCAGGCGCGGGCGACGAGGTCGCGGTCGGCGTCGGTGACGAGGTTTCCCATGAGCCTCGCCGCGGCCGGCATGAGGACCCGCGCCAGGGGTCCGCGCAGGCCGAGCGGCCCCACTGCGGGGAGGAACGCGGGGTAGGTGAGCAGCCTGGCCGCCGTCCGCGCCAGCAGGAACGCCTCGCCGTACTCCCGGCGCAGGACGAACGGCCACACGAGCGTGAGGTCGCGCCGGGGATCGACGAGCTCGGCCGCGAGCCGGGCGGTCTCCAACGCGTAGTCGATGCCCTCGCCGTTGAGCGGGTTGACGCAGGCGGCGGCGTCGCCGACGAGCATCCAGTTCGCGCCCGCCACGCCGCTGACGGCCCCGCCCATGGGAAGCAGCGCCGAGGCCACCTTCTGCGGCTGCCCGAAGCCCCACTCAGGGCGGGTGAGCTCCGCGTACTGCCCGAGCAGCTTCTTCGTGTTGATCCTAGCCGGGCGCCTGTCCGTGGACAGCGCGCCGCAGCCCACGTTCGCCTGGCCGTTGCCGAGCGGGAAGATCCATCCGTAGCCCGGCTGGATCTCACCTTGGGCGTCGCGAAGCTCGACGTGCGAATGGATCCACGGCTCGCGCGAGCGCGGGGTGTCGCAGTAGGAGCGGGCGGCGATGCCGTAGACCTCGCCCTTGTGCCACGTGCGCCCGAGCGTCTTGCCGAAGGTGGAGCGCACGCCGTCGGCGACGATGACGGTCCCCGGCCGCACCACGCGCCCGTCCGTGAGCGTCACCGCGGAGATCCGGGCGCCGGAGTGCTCGGCGGACGCCGCGCCCACGCCCTGCCAGACGCTCACCTCCGGGCGCGCCGCGGCGGCCTGGAGAAGCAGGTGATCGAGCTCGGTGCGCGGCATCGCGGAGCTGACCTGCCCGAACTCGGTGTCCGGCCACGGCACCTCCACCGACCCGCCGTAGCCGTGCAGCTTCAGCCCGTTCGAGCGGTACCGCGCGGTGATCGCGCCGTCGAGGCCGAGCAGCCGCAGCTGGTGCATCGCGCGCGGGGTGAGCCCATCGCCGCAGGTCTTGTCGCGCGGAAACGATTGCGTGTCGACGACCAAGGTTTCCAGCCCCCGGGCTGCGCAGTGCAGCGCCGCCGCGGAGCCAGCCGGCCCCGCGCCCACGACGAGCACGTCCACGCGCGTGGGGTCCGAGGAATAAGAAGGAGAGTCGAAGGCCTGGAAAGTCACGCCCTCCATTGTCGCAGCAGGAAATCTCGACATGCCACCCCGGGTGTGTCTCCGCGCGGACTTTCGACTACGGTAAATGCGTTAGACATATGTTTGGTGTGGCCTGAGGCTCCCTCACCCAATGGGATGCCCGCCTTGAAAGGGCGCGAATCAAGTAGTCTTGATCGTAATTTGGCCAGCGATGATTGAAGAGGCTTTGAACGCATGAGCAACGGTGCACAGGTGTCCCAGGCAAGTCACGGGGATGCGGCTGTTGGGGCGCAGGTGGACCTTGGCGACGAGGCGCTCAACGCCGCCATCGGCACCGGACTGGCCAGGGTCGAGACCCTGCTGCTCGGCGAGCTCAACAAGGGCGAGGACTTCGTCACCGACAAGGTGCTGCACCTCGCCGAGGCCGGCGGCAAGCGCTTCCGCCCGATGTTCGCCCTCCTGGCCTCCAACTATGGCCAGACCCCGCTGAGCGACGACGTGGTCAAGGCCGCCGTCGTCGTGGAGATGACCCACCTGGCCACCCTCTACCACGACGACGTGATGGACGAGGCGGACAAGCGCCGCGGCGTGCCCAGCGCGAACGCCCGCTGGAACAACTCCGTGGCCATCCTGGCCGGCGACATCCTGTTGTCCCACGCCTCCCGCCTCATGGGCGAGCTGGGCGCTCCCACCGTCCTCCACTTCGCCGACACCTTCGGCGTGCTGGTCACCGGACAGATGCGCGAGACCATCGGCGCGGGCCAGTCCAACGCCGTCGACCACTACATGAAGGTCATCAGCGAGAAGACCGGCATCCTCATCTCCTCGGCGGGCTACCTGGGCGGCATGCACTCGGGCGCCAGCGAGGAGCACATCAAGGCGCTGCAGGCCTACGGCTCAGCCATCGGCATGGTGTTCCAGATCGTCGACGACTTCATCGACATCTTCTCCGAGTCCAAGGACTCCGGCAAGACCCCCGGCACGGACCTGCGCGAGGGCGTGTTCACCCTCCCCGTGCTCTACGCGCTGGAGGAGGACTCCGCCATTGGCGAGGAGCTGCGCGGGCTGCTCACCGGCCCTGTGGAGGACGAGGAGACCGTGGCACACGTGATCGACCTGCTGCGCGAATCCACCGGTCGCGAGCGCGCGCTGGCGGACGTCGCCTTCTACCTCTCCGAGGCCGAGAAGGCCCTCGAGGTGCTGCCCGAAAACGCGACCACGGCGGCGCTGCGCAGCCTGGCTCAGTTCGCCGCCTCGCGGGTGGGTTAACCCCGCAAAAACGCGGGTTGGCGTGCAGATTTGCGCAACCACCCATCCCTCGTAGTACAGTATGTACCGCACCACGGTGCACGCCAGGTTGCCCGAGCGGCCAAAGGGAGCGGATTGTAAATCCGTCGGCATTGCCTACAGAAGTTCGAATCTTCTACCTGGCACACTTTCACACCCCAGTACGCGGAAGCGTGCTGGGGTTTCGTGCGTCTCCGGGGTCGTTGCGTTGGTGCGCCGTAGGCGTCGACAAGCGAGTGCTTGAAAGGCGCTAAAAATCGGCGAAAAGCTGTAACGACCTGCGGATTTGTGTAAGTAGCGGTGTTCGGGTTAATCTTTTGAAGGCTTCAGCGAGCAAGGCGGAACACAAACCGCACTACTTAGAAGAAGCTGTGCCCCCTTAGCTCAGTCGGCAGAGCGTTTCCATGGTAAGGAAAAGGTCGACAGTTCGATTCTGTCAGGGGGCTCTGTTGTTTTTCTAGCCTGGTTAGGAAAACGACGGGTCTGGCGGTGTAGCTCAGCTGGTTAGAGCGCACGACTCATAATCGTGAGGTCGAGGGATCGAGTCCCTCCACCGCTACAATCTTCCCCAACGGTTACTGATCGTTGGGGATTTTTGCATTGTCGACGCCTCGCGGCCCGTTCCCCTCGTGCGGTATGTGCCCCCACGCTGCCGAGTTTGTTTAACGCGCGGGGCGTCTGATAAAGTACCAACTCGTTGCACGAGTGCAGGCGCCAAGCTTGCTGCGTGCCACGAGAATCGGGGCCTGGCCTCGAGGATCGCCACTAGGGGCGTAGTTCAATTGGTAGAGCAACGGTCTCCAAAACCGTAGGTTGCAGGTTCGAGTCCTGTCGCCCCTGCAAAACAAGGCCAGAAGTTTTTGCTTCTGGCCTTTTTGCTTCCCCGTCATCGCTGATGGGGTTCGTCGCCGAGTGTTTGGTATACTCGTACACTTGAACGCCTGCCGAGGAGCCCTCCGCGGCGGCAACGCCAAAGGGAACTTCCCGCAGAACACGATCGATGACATGAGGAGCGCCGTGTCCGAAGAACAGCCAGAGAAGGTCGGGGCAGCAGTGCGCCCCACCGGCAAGCGTCAGCTGGCGGGCGTGAGCACAACCACCGTCTCCTCCGACGAGGCCAAGAAGTCCATCGCTAAGGACTCCGAGGAGAAGAAGGGCAACAAGGTCGCCAGCTTCATGCCCGAGGTGGTCCAGGAGATGAAGAAGGTCATCTGGCCGACCCTGCGCCAGATGATCAGCTACACCTTGATCACCTTCGGCTTCCTCATCGTGATGACGGCCTTGGTCGCCGGCGTCGACTTCGTCGCAGGCCTCGGAGTTGAGAAGATCCTCACTCCGTAGCTAAGATAAAGAAATACTTTTTGTCATCCCGCCGAGTTCTTATCCCAAGGAACGGCGGGATAACTTATGCACCAGATGCCCGCGGGGCGCCGTTTCGCAGGCCAGGGCCGCCAGCAATGGCGGTAGACTGGTAAGCCAGCAAGCGCCGCCGACGGTGGCGGGGATTCTCCCGCCGCGGGCGCACTAAACACAGGAGAGATACATGAGTGACGCATCCTTCGCCGATGCCTTCGAAGAGGAAACTGAGGGCGGCTCCATCGCTGACGCCTTCGACGAGGCCGTAGAGGCTACGATTTCCGCGGATGCTTCCGAGGATGCGGGCGCCGGTGCTCCCGAGGCCCCGGCCGAGGGCGAGGAGGCGCAGTCCGTCGAGGCCGCCGCCGCAGCGCTCGGTGACACCGCCGAGGCGGGCGAGGAAGCCCCCGCGGAGGCCGCCGAGGAGGCCGAGCCGGACGCCGAGTACAAGGCGCGCCTGCGCAACTACATCCGCGAGCTGAAGAAGCTGCCGGGCCAGTGGTACATCATCCAGTGCTACTCGGGCTACGAGAACAAGGTGAAGACCAACCTGGACATGCGCGCCCAGACCCTCGAGGTGGAGGACTCCATCTTCGACGTCGTCGTCCCGATCGAGCAGGTCGAGGAGATCCGCGACGGCAAGCGCAAGATCGTCAAGCGCAAGCTGCTGCCGGGCTACGTGCTGGTCCGCATGGACATCAATGACCGCGCCTGGTCCGTCGTCCGCGACACCCCGGGTGTGACCAGCTTCGTGGGCAACGAGGGCAACGCGACCCCGGTCAAGCACCGCGACGTGGCCAAGTTCCTCATGCCGCAGGAGACCGTCTCCGGCGACGCAGAGACCGCGGCCACCACTGCCGAGGGCGAGAAGGTCGTGGCCATGCCCACCACCGCCGCCAAGCCCGCGGTCGCCGTCGACTACGAGGTGGGCGAGGCCGTCACCATTCTCTCCGGCGCGCTCGCCGGTGTGTCCGCCACCATCTCCGAGATCGACGCCGAGAACTCCAAGATCCGCGCGCTCGTGTCTATCTTCGGCCGCGAGACCCCGATGGAGCTCACCTTCGACCAGATCGAGAAGATCTCCTAAGCGCCTTGTAGCGCAGACCCCGCCACCGGCTCCGAGTTTGGGCTGGTGGCGGGGTCTGCTGTATGCTAGTAAATCGCGTGTTTTTCGCGCTGTTCAATCGTATTTTTCCCGGTGGCCCAGTCACGCAAAGAGGAAGGCCCCGCCTCTAAACAGGCGGTGACTTTGAGCTGGACTGGGCATCCGGACGGTGCCCCGGTCGTCGACCATCATTTCGACCGAGAGTTGCCGTTAACAAGGAAGTAGGTAAAAAAGATGGCTCCCAAGAAGAAGAAGGTCACCGGCTTCATCAAGCTGCAGATCGAGGCTGGCGCCGCTAACCCGGCTCCTCCGGTCGGTCCGGCCCTTGGTGCCCACGGCGTCAACATCATGGAGTTCTGTAAGGCGTACAACGCCGCTACGGAAGGCCAGCGTGGCAACGTGATCCCGGTTGAGATCACCGTCTACGAGGACCGCTCCTTCGACTTCAAGCTGAAGACCCCGCCGGCTGCCAAGCTGCTGCTGAAGGCCGCTGGCATCCAGAAGGGCTCCGGCGTTCCGCACACCCAGAAGGTCGGCACCGTCACCCTTGACCAGGTCAAGGAGATTGCCCAGACCAAGATGGAAGACCTCAACGCCAACGACATCGACAACGCTGCCCGCATCATCGCCGGCACCGCCCGCTCCATGGGCATCGTCGTCGAGGGCTAATTCCAGGCCCCGGCTTGAACCCCAAGCCCCGCCTGAAGGCGGGGCGCACGTGGGAGGGCCCGCTCCGGCCCGAACCACACATCCTCTACTGAAATTTAAGGATTCACAATGAGCAAGAACTCCAAGACTTACAAGGCTAACGCCGAGCTGGTCGACAAGACCCGCCTCTACAGCCCGCTGGCCGCCGCTGAGCTGGTCAAGAAGACCTCCTCCAAGAACCACGACGCCACCGTCGACGTTGCCATCCGCCTGGGCGTTGACCCGCGCAAGGCCGACCAGCTGGTCCGCGGCACCGTCTCCCTGCCGAACGGCACCGGTAAGACCGTCCGCGTCGCCGTCTTCGCCGAGGGCGAGAAGGCCACCGAGGCCGAGGCAGCTGGCGCTGACATCGTCGGCACCGCCGAGCTGATCGAGCAGATCACCGCTGGCACCATCGACTTCGACGTCGCCATCGCCACCCCGGATCAGATGGCCAAGGTCGGTCGCGTGGCCCGCGTCCTCGGCCCGCGTGGCCTCATGCCTAACCCGAAGACCGGCACCGTCACCACCGACGTTGCCAAGGCCATCACCGAGGTCAAGGGCGGCAAGATCTCCTTCCGCGTGGACAAGGCTTCCAACCTGCACGCCATCATCGGCAAGGCTTCCTTCGACGCCAAGGCACTGGCTGAGAACTACGGCGCTCTCCTCGACGAGATCAACCGCCTGAAGCCGTCCTCCTCCAAGGGCATCTACGTCAAGAAGGTCACCATGACCTCCACCTTCGGCCCGGGCGTCCCGGTCGACGCTTCCGTGCAGAAGAACTACACCGAGGCATAAAGAACGAGAGTTCTAGCTTTTGAGGCACCCGCTCATTGAGTGGGTGCTTTTTTCGCTTTCCGACGCCTACGGCTAAGGAACCGAACGGCGAATTCCGCCGTTCGAGGATGTGGCACTACCTTTTCTTCTTGGAAGGAACACACCATGACGCTCGTCATCGGAAATAAGTAGGTCTCCCGCGTGGGATACGGGATGGGAAGCCTCACCCGCAAGGCCGAGACGCAGGAGGGCTTCGACTCCGGCGTCGAGCTCCTTAGGCACGCGCTCGGGCGCGGCGTCACCTTCTACGACACCGCCCAGTTCTACGGCAACGGCCGCGCCAACGAGCTGCTGCGCGCCGCCTTCGCCGACCGGCGCGAGGACGTGTGCCTGGCCAGCAAGGTCGGCGCGCGCCCGCTGGTCGGCGGCCCCGTGCCGATGACCGCGGCGCAGAGGCCCGCCGAGCTGCGCCAGGCGGTGGAGGAGAACCTCGAGGCTTTCGGCACCGACTACCTCGACCTCGTCTACATGCGGCGGATGGACATGCTGCCCGGGCTCGTCATCGACGACCCGGAGCAGACGGTCGCGCTGGAGGAGCAGCTCGAGGCGCTCGCCGCCATGCGCGAGGAGGGGCTCATCAAGGCGATCGGGCTCAGCCACGTCGACTCCGCGCAGCTGGCCACGGCCCTGCCGTACGGCATCGCCGCGATCTCCAACATCTACAACCTGCTGGATCGGAAGTGGGAGGACATGTTCGCCGTCGCGGAGGAGCACGGCATCGCGTGGTCGCCATACTTCCCGCTGGGAGGCGGCGGATTCGCGGGCCTGCCCAAGGTCACCGAGCTCCCCGGCGTCGTGGAACTCGCGGGCGAGCTGGGCGCGACCCCGAACCAGGTGGGGCTGGCCTGGCTGCTCGCGCACAGCCCGCAGTCGCTGGCCATCGCTGGCACCTCGAGCATCGGCCACCTAGACGAGAACATCGACGCCGGTGCGCTCGAGCTCAGCGCCGGGCAGATCGCCGCCCTCGAGGAGGCAGCGGCGGCCGCCTAGGGGTTGAGATGGCCAGCGAAGCGTCGATAAGCAGGCGATTTGGACAAAGGGCCGCGCCTGTGTAGGCTACCTTATCGAAGTTTGAATGACCGCCTGAAAGCGGTCGCACTCAAGTTTCACCGAAGACCGTCGGTCGGCCGCGAAAGCGGCCCGAAGGATTCCAAGCAATTGGGACGGCCCACGCAGGAGTCACTTAGAGTTCACCCCTCCTTTTCGGAGTATGTGCGCCCTGTGCTCTTGCACGGGGCTTTTGCTTTGCGGCAAGGGCCTCGGCGGATCAACACATAGACATGAATGAGGAAGGAGGCGAAGTAATGGCAAACCCGAAGAACACTGCTTCTCTCGCAGAGCTGAAGACTCGTTTCGCAGAGGCTAACGCCCTCGTGCTGACCGAGTACCGCGGCCTGACCGTGGCACAGACCACCGAGCTGCGTCGTGCTCTTGGCGCTGACGTCCAGTACTCCGTCGCCAAGAACACCCTTCTGAAGCTTGCTGCAAAGGAAGCTGGCTTCGAGGGCCTTGATGATCTCCTTACCGGCCCGACCGCTGTCGCCTTCATCAAGGGCGAGGCTGTCGACGCTGCGAAGGCGATGAAGAAGTTCGCTTCTGACAACAAGGCTTTAGTCGTCAAGGGTGGCTACATGGATGGCAACGCCCTGACCCCCGCTCAGGTCGACGCCATCGCCGAGCTGGACAACCGCGAGACCACTCTCGCAAAGCTGGCTGGCGCCATGAAGGGCAACTTGGCAAAGGCCGCAGGCCTGTTCAACGCTCCTGCTTCCCAGGTCGCTCGCCTCGCGGCAGCGCTCCAGGAGAAGAAGGAAGCTTAAGGAGTTCTTGCTGCACGCGGCATAAGCTCTTTACACACCTTAAAAACACATACTTTGAACAACCGGCCCGATGGCGCGGGGGTTCGCAACCGAAAGGAATACCATTATGGCTAAGCTCACCAAGGACGAGCTCATTGAGGCTTTCAAGGAGATGACCCTGATCGAGCTCTCCGAGTTCGTGAAGGAGTTCGAGGAGGTCTTCGAGGTCACCGCTGCTGCTCCGGTTGCCGTTGCTGCTGCAGGCGTTGCTGGCGGCGAGGCTGCTGCCGCTGAGGAGAAGGACGAGTTCGACGTCGTCCTCGAGGACGCAGGCGCCAAGAAGATCGGCGTGATCAAGGCTGTCCGCGAGATCGTCTCCGGCCTGGGCCTGAAGGAGGCTAAGGAGCTGGTCGAGTCCGCTCCGAAGGCTATCCTCGAGGGTGCTAACAAGGACGACGCTGAGGCTGCTAAGGCTAAGCTCGAGGAGGCTGGCGCAAAGGTTACCCTCAAGTAATCTCGCTTACTTCCTTTATAACTCCCGCCACGGTGCAAACCGGGCGGGAGTTTCCCGTATATTGGTAACTGTTTTCTATAATCAGTAGGGTTGCCGCGGCGAGGCGGTGCGAGAAGGAAGGGAAGAAGTGAACCTCATCGGCAAGTCCCAAGTCAGCGCCATCCGCCGGTTCGGTTCACTGGGGCTCGAGGCGAAGCTGCTCTTATCTACCCAGCTCCTGTTCAACGTGGGTTTTTACCTCGTCGTGCCGTTCCTCGCCGCCTACATGACCGAGGATCTGGCGCTCGGCGGGGCGCTGGTGGGATTCATCATCGGCCTGCGCACGTTCAGCCAGCAGGGCATGTTCTTCGTCGGAGGCGCGCTCGCCGACCGCTTCGGGATTAAGCCCGTCCTGCTCACCGGCATCGTCATCCGCATCCTAGGCTTCCTCGCCACGGGCCTCATGACCTCGGTGGCCGGGTTCATGCTGGGCGTGGTCCTCATCGGCTTCGGCGCGGCGCTGTTTTCTCCCGCGGTGGAGTCGCGGCTGGCGCAGCTCGAACGGGCGGAGCGGGGGGACCTGAGCCGGCCGGAGCTGTTTAGCCTAGACACGCTCTTCCTCAACATCGGCTCGCTCTTGGGGCCGGTGCTCGGCGCCTTACTCATTCCCTTTGGGTTCCGGCTGGTCAGCCTCCTGGGCGCGGGCATCTTTGGCTGTATCTTCCTAGGCCACGCGTTCCTCGTGCGCGGGGGAGAGGTCAAGCGCGCGGAGTCGCTCACGGCTGGCATGTCTTCGGTGGTCCGCAACCGCATGTTCATCGCCTTCGCCCTGACCAGCTGCATGGGCCAGGTCGCCTACCACATGCAGTACCAAGCGATCCCGGTCGAGCTCCAGCGCACCGGCCTGCCGGAGCTGGTCATGGGCTGGATCTTCGCGGGGATCAGCGTCTACTTCGTCACCGCGCAGATGTCCATAAACGCCTGGGCCGAGCGCCGCCCGGTGCGGGAGGCCCTCGCGGTGGGCTTCGGGGTGCAGGCTATTGGGTTCGTGATCATGGCCGTGGCGGCGGTGTGCCCCCCGCTGCCGGGCGCGTGGGCGCTTTTGCCCATCGCGGTGTGGCTGCTCATCATGCATTTCGGGCAGATGGTGTCCTACCCGTCTTCCAAGGATCTCGTGGGCATCATCGCGGGGGAAAAGAACCTGGGTACCTACTTCGGCGTCTACAACTCCTTCGGCGGGTTCGCGGTCATGGTGGTCTCGATCGGGGTGGGGCGGGTTTTCGACTTCGCCACCGTGACCAACCCGTGGGCCTTCCTGCCGTGGGCGTGCCTGGCCGCGCTGCTGGCCGCCGCGGCGATGGGGGTCGCGCGGGTCGCGGGCGCGGTGGAGTCCCGCCGCGTGGCGGGTCCCGCTCCGAAGGCCCGGCGGGAATCCGCGCATCTGTAAAACGGCACGCCGCAAAAGCGCAGGTGGTCAGATCTGCTACCGGGGTTCGTGGGGTGAGAAGCGCGGATTTTGGCTAGGGGAGGCCCGATGGTTCGGTGCCGAAGGCAAATCGTCGACAAGCAAAAGGTGCGACGGGGCGGGGGAATAAGCATTGGGGAAGCGGGGAAGGTAACATGTGCCCCATGCTGCCTTCCTCACGAATCGCCTCCATCCTCACCGTGTGCGCGGGAGCTGCGATGGCCGTGTGGGGAGGGCTCGCGCCGCAGATCATCGACTATGACGCGCGCATGCCCGTCGATCTGGAAAACACCACGCTGACGATCTCGGACAGCTCGGCGACCACCCGGCTCATCAACGACGGCCGCCAGCTCACTGTGGGTGTTAACCGCCAGTTCCACGCCGAGCTGCTGCCGCCGGTCGACGACGACACCGTCACCGCGCGCGTGGGGCTCACCGACTCGCGCGTGAGCAACCAGGACGACCTCAACCGGCTCATCTCCGCGAGCGTGTGGAGCTACAGCTTCGACCGCACCACCGGCGAGGCCACCTCGCAGGCCACCGTCAACAACCAGCTGGCGAGCGAGGACGAGACCGTCGATGTCAACGGCCTGTGGGTGAAGTTCCCCTCCGACGCGGAGCAGACCACCTACCAGGTCTTCGACCCGGTCCTGCGCGACTCGGCGCCGGCGGTGTTCCAGGACTCGTCCGAGCAAGACGGCCGCACGATCTACCGCTACCACCAGGAGATCTCGCCCACGAACGTCGCGGAGCGCTACTCCTCGGTGTTCAACACGATCGACGTGACGAGCAGCTCGGATGGCTCGTCCGACTCGGCCGAATCGGACGCTGATACGTCCACGCAGGCCTACCTCTACCACTCGGGCACTCGCGACTACTACGTCGACCAGGTCACGGGGCTCATCGTCAACGTCGAGGAGAACATCGACGACTACTACGGCGACAAGGATGGCAACAAGCTCGAGCAGGCATTGCTTTTCGACGGCCAAGGCTCGCAGGAGCAGACCGATGCGCTCATCGCGCAGGCGGCCACCGTGCACGACGGGCACGTGGCACGTATCGTCAACTATGTCGTCCTCGCCGTGGGCATTCTGCTCGCCATTTTGGGTCTGGCGGGTACTTTCGGTATCTTCAAGCGCAAGAGAACTTCATAGGGGTTCCCGCCAGCGCGGGGTCAAACCGATCGGAAACGGGGGTGATCGGTTTGACAAAACGCGAGGCCTTTACAAAGCCGTGAAATTGGTATAGGCTGATTCGTTGCGCTGGAATGCTTTTCCTGCTAGTTCGCTGACCTTGATCACCGGGTGCAAAAACTCGGATTTGACAAGGTCATTCTGTGCTATCTGGATGAGGTGTTCCGAAGCAGACCGAAATGCTCAAATACCAGCGGTTTTGGTGGTCAATATTGCGGGGCCACCATCCGCGTGAGGTGCTGGAAGGACCCATCTTGGCAGTCTCCCGCCAGACCAAGGCCGACATCCCTGGGGCTCCAAAACGTAAGTCGTTTGCAAAGATTACGGAACCAATCGAGGTCCCGGGACTTCTTGATATTCAGCTCGACTCCTTTGCTTGGCTCGTCGGCACGCCGGAGTGGCGTGCGCGCAAGCAGGAGGAGCTGGGTGAGGGCGCCCGCGTCACAAGCGGACTCGAGGACATCCTCGAGGAGCTCTCGCCGATCCAGGATTACTCTGGAAACATGTCTCTGTCTCTGTCAGAGCCGCGCTTCGAGGACATGAAGAACACCATCGAAGAGGCCAAGGACAAGGACATCAACTACTCCGCGCCACTGTACGTGACCGCAGAGTTCATCAACAATGACACCCAGGAGATCAAGTCTCAGACCGTCTTCATCGGCGACTTCCCGATGATGACCGACAAGGGCACGTTCATCGTCAACGGCACCGAGCGTGTCGTCGTCTCCCAGCTGGTTCGTTCCCCGGGCGTCTACTTCGATCAGACGATCGACAAGTCCACCGAGCGCCCGCTGCACTCCGTGAAGGTGATCCCCTCCCGCGGCGCGTGGCTCGAGTTCGACGTGGACAAGCGCGACACCGTGGGCGTGCGCATCGACCGCAAGCGCCGCCAGCCGGTCACCGTCCTGCTGAAGGCCCTCGGCTGGACCACCGAGCAGATCACGGAGCGCTTCGGCTTCTCCGAGCTCATGATGTCCACCCTCGAGGCGGACGGCGTGGCCAACACCGACGAGGCCCTGCTGGAGATCTACCGCAAGCAGCGCCCGGGCGAGCAGCCGACCCGCGACCTCGCGCAGTCCCTGCTGGACAACTCCTTCTTCCGCGCCAAGCGCTACGACCTGGCCAAGGTCGGCCGCTACAAGGTCAACCGCAAGCTGGGCCTGGGCGGCGACAACGACGGCCTCATGACCCTGACCGAAGAGGACATCGCCACCACGCTCGAGTACCTCGTGCGCCTGCACGCGGGCGAGACCTCGATGACCTCGCCGTCCGGCACCGTCATCCCGGTCGAGACCGACGACATCGACCACTTCGGCAACCGCCGCCTGCGCACCGTCGGCGAGCTCATCCAGAACCAGGTCCGCGTGGGCCTGTCCCGCATGGAGCGCGTCGTGCGCGAGCGCATGACCACCCAGGACGCCGAGTCGATCACGCCGACCTCGCTGATCAACGTTCGCCCGGTCTCCGCCGCCATCCGTGAGTTCTTCGGAACCTCCCAGATGTCGCAGTTCATGGACCAGAACAACTCCCTGTCCGGTCTGACGAACAAGCGCCGCCTCTCGGCCCTGGGCCCCGGCGGCCTGTCCCGCGAGCGCGCCGGCATCGAGGTCCGCGACGTTCACGCCTCTCACTACGGCCGCATGTGCCCGATTGAGACTCCTGAGGGCCCGAACATCGGTCTGATCGGCGCCCTGGCCTCTTACGCCCGCGTGAACCCCTTCGGCTTCATCGAGACCCCCTACCGCAAGGTCGAAAACGGCAAGCTGACGGACCAGATTGACTACCTGACCGCCGACGAGGAGGACCGCTTCCGCGTCGCCCAGGCCAAGACCGCCGTCGACGCCGAGGGCAACATCATCGACGATCGCGTCACCGTCCGCATGAAGAATGGCGACATCGCCGTCGTCTCCGGCGACGAGATCGACTACATGGACGTCTCGCCGCGCCAGATGGTCTCCGTGGCTACCGCAATGATCCCGTTCCTCGAGCACGACGACGCCAACCGTGCCCTCATGGGTGCGAACATGCAGCGCCAGGCCGTGCCGCTGGTGCGTTCCGAGGCTCCGCTGGTCGGTACCGGCATGGAGCTGCGCGCCGCCTACGACGCGGGCGACCTCATCATCAACAAGGCCGCCGGCGTCGTCGAGAACGTCTGCGCCGACTACATCACCGTCATGCAGGACGACGGCCTGCGCGAGACCTACCTGCTGCGTAAGTTCGAGCGCACCAACCAGGGCACCTGCTACAACCAGAAGCCGCTGGTCAACATCGGCGACCGCGTCGAAGACGGCCAGGTGCTGGCCGATGGCCCGGGCACCAAGGACGGCGAGATGTCGCTCGGCCGCAACCTGCTGGTCGCGTTCATGCCGTGGGAGGGCCACAACTACGAGGACGCCATCATCCTCAACCAGCGCGTGGTGGAGGAGGACATCCTCACCTCGATCCACATCGAGGAGCACGAGATCGACGCCCGCGACACCAAGCTCGGTGCCGAGGAGATCACCCGTGAGATCCCGAACGTGTCCGAGGACGTGCTCAAGGACCTCGACGAGCGCGGCATCGTCCGCATCGGCGCCGACGTCCGCGACGGCGACATCCTGGTCGGTAAGGTCACCCCGAAGGGCGAGACCGAGCTGACCCCGGAGGAGCGCCTGCTGCGCGCCATCTTCGGCGAGAAGGCCCGCGAGGTCCGCGACACCTCCATGAAGGTGCCGCACGGTGAGACCGGCAAGGTCATCGGCGTCCGCCGCTTCTCCCGCGAGGACGACGACGATCTGGCCCCGGGCGTGAACGAGATGATCCGCGTCTACGTCGCTCAGAAGCGCAAGATCCAGGACGGCGACAAGCTCGCCGGCCGCCACGGCAACAAGGGCGTCGTGGGCAAGATCCTGCCGGCCGAGGACATGCCGTTCCTGCCGGACGGCACCCCGGTTGACATCATCCTCAACACCCACGGTGTGCCGCGTCGTATGAACATCGGCCAGGTGCTCGAGGTTCACCTGGGCTGGCTGGCTGCCGCCGGTTGGCACGTGGACCCGGCCGACCCGAAGAACGCAGAGCTGCTTAAGGTGCTGCCGGAGGACCTCTACGACGTCCCGGCTGGCACGCTCACCGCGACCCCGGTGTTCGACGGCGCCTCCAACGAGGAGCTGGCTGGCCTGCTCGCCAACTCGAACCCGAACCGCGACGGCGACGTCATGGTCGACGAGAACGGCAAGGCCACCCTGTTCGACGGCCGCTCCGGCGAGCCCTTCCCGTACCCGGTGTCCGTTGGCTACATGTACATGCTGAAGCTGCACCACCTGGTCGACGAGAAGATCCACGCCCGCTCCACCGGCCCGTACTCCATGATTACCCAGCAGCCGCTGGGTGGTAAGGCCCAGTTCGGTGGCCAGCGCTTCGGCGAGATGGAGGTGTGGGCAATGCAGGCATACGGCGCTGCCTACACCCTGCAGGAGCTTCTGACTATCAAGTCTGACGACGTGGTCGGCCGCGTGAAGGTCTACGAGGCGATCGTCAAGGGCGAGAACATCCCGGATCCGGGCATCCCGGAGTCCTTCAAGGTTCTCCTCAAGGAGCTGCAGTCCCTGTGCCTGAACGTGGAGGTCCTCTCCGCGGACGGCACCCCGATGGAACTGTCCGGCTCCGACGACGATGAGTTCGACCAGGCCGGTGCCTCTCTCGGCATCAACCTGTCGCGCGACGAGCGTTCCGACGCCGACATCGCCTAACACGCCAGGTCTGCTTCTCGATGGCCGAAGGCTCGACGCCTATGGTCGTCGACAAGCAGGCGGAAAACGTAAATCGCAAGAAAGATTCACTACGACTTCTCGGAAGAATCCGAGGGGAAAGGGAGTTACGTGCTCGACGTCAACTTCTTCGATGAGCTCCGCATCGGCCTGGCCACCGCCGACGACATCCGCCGTTGGTCCAAGGGCGAGGTCAAGAAGCCGGAGACCATTAACTACCGCACGCTCAAGCCTGAGAAGGACGGCCTGTTCTGCGAGCGCATCTTCGGTCCCACCCGCGACTGGGAGTGCCAGTGTGGTAAGTACAAGCGCGTGCGCTACAAGGGCATCATCTGTGAGCGCTGTGGCGTTGAGGTGACCAAGTCCAAGGTGCGCCGCGAGCGCATGGGCCACATTGAGCTGGCCGCGCCGGTCACCCACATCTGGTACTTCAAGGGCGTTCCTTCCCGCCTGGGCTACCTTCTGGACCTGGCTCCGAAGGACCTGGAGCGCATCATCTACTTCGCCGCCAACATCATCACCAGCGTTGATGAGGAGGCCCGCCACAACGACCAGTCCACCCTGGAGGCAGAGATGCTTCTGGAGAAGAAGGACGTGGAGGCCGACGCAGAGTCTGAGATCGCCGAGCGCGCTCAGAAGCTGGAGGAGGACCTGGCTGAGCTCGAGGCTGCCGGCGCCAAGGCCGACGCACGCCGCAAGGTTCAGAACGCTGCCGACAAGGAGATGCAGCACATCCGCGAGCGCGCCGAGCGCGAGGTCGCGCGCCTAGAGGAGATCTGGCAGACCTTCATCAAGCTCGCCCCGAAGCAGATGATCATCGACGAGACCATCTACGAGGAGCTCGTCGACCGCTACGAGGATTACTTCACCGGCGGCATGGGCGCAGAGGCCATCCAGACCCTCATCCGCAACTTCGACCTCGACGCCGAGGCCGAGGAGCTGCGCCAGATCATCAACGAGGGCAAGGGCCAGAAGAAGATGCGTGCCCTCAAGCGCCTGAAGGTCGTCGCGGCCTTCCAGCGCTCCGGCAACGATCCGGCTGGCATGGTGCTCGACTGCATCCCGGTCATCCCGCCGGAGCTGCGCCCGATGGTTCAGCTCGACGGTGGCCGCTTCGCCACCAGTGACCTGAACGACCTCTACCGTCGCGTGATCAACCGCAACAACCGCTTGAAGCGCATGATCGACCTCGGCGCGCCCGAGATCATCGTGAACAACGAGAAGCGCATGCTGCAGGAGTCCGTGGACGCCCTGTTCGACAACGGCCGCCGCGGCCGCCCGGTCACCGGTCCTGGTAACCGCCCGCTGAAGTCCCTGAGCGACCTGCTCAAGGGCAAGCAGGGTCGTTTCCGCCAGAACCTGCTGGGTAAGCGCGTCGACTACTCCGGTCGTTCGGTTATTATCGTCGGCCCGCAGCTCAAGCTGCACGAGTGTGGTCTGCCGAAGCTCATGGCGCTCGAGCTGTTCAAGCCGTTCGTCATGAAGCGCCTGGTCGAGAACGACTACGCGCAGAACATCAAGTCCGCCAAGCGCATGGTCGAGCGCCAGCGCCCCGAGGTGTGGGACGTGCTCGAAGAGGCCATCGCCGAGCACCCGGTGATGCTCAACCGCGCACCGACCCTGCACCGCCTGGGCATCCAGGCCTTCGAGCCGAAGCTCATCGAGGGCAAGGCAATCCAGCTGCACCCGCTGGCGTGCGAGGCCTTCAACGCCGACTTCGACGGTGACCAGATGGCAGTCCACCTGCCGCTGAGCGCCGAGGCGCAGGCCGAGGCCCGCATTCTCATGCTCGCCTCGAACAACATCCTGTCCCCGGCCTCCGGCAAGCCGCTGGCCATGCCGCGTCTGGACATGGTCACGGGCCTGTACTACCTGACCATGGACAAGCGCGCCGACGAGTTCGGCGGCCAGGGCGCCTACGAGCCGGCCACCGAGAACGGCCCGGCCAAGGGCGTGTACTCCTCCTACGCGGAGGCCATCATGGCCTACGACCGGGGCGTGCTCGGCCTGCAGGCGCAGATCAAGGTGCGCATCTCGCACCTGCGTCCGCCGGCAGACATCGAGGCGGAGTACTTCCCGGACGGCTGGGAGCAGGGCCAGACCTGGCTTGCTACTACCTCTCTGGGTCGCGTGATGTTCAACGAGCTGCTGCCGTGGAACTACCCGTACCTCGAGGGCGTCATGGTCCGTAAGGGCGGCGGCTCCGACAAGATCATGCTCGGCGACGTCATCAACGACCTCGCGGCGAAGTACCCGATGATCACCGTGGCTCAGACCATGGACAAGATGAAGGACGCCGGCTTCTACTGGGCAACCCGTTCCGGCGTGACCATCACCATGTCCGACGTGCTCGTGCTTCCGAACAAGGAAGAGATCCTCGAGCGCTACGAGTCCGAGGCGCGCAAGATCGAGCGCAAGTTCTGGGAGCAGGGTGCTCTCACCGAGCGCGAGCGCTACGACCGCCTGGTCGAGCTGTGGAAGGACGCCACCGACACCGTGGGTAAGGCCGTCGAGGCCCTGTACCCGGATGACAACCCGATCCCGATGATCGTGAAGTCCGGCGCCGCCGGTAATATGCGTCAGATCTGGACCCTGGCCGGCATGAAGGGCATGGTCGTGAACTCGAAGGGTGACTACATCACCCGCCCGATCAAGACCTCCTTCCGCGAGGGCCTGTCGGTGCTCGAGTACTTCAACAACTCGCACGGCTCCCGTAAGGGCCTGGCCGATACCGCTCTGCGTACCGCCGACTCGGGCTACCTCACCCGTCGTCTGGTCGACGTCGCGCAGGACGTCATCGTCCGCGAGGAGGACTGTGGCACCCGCCTGGGCATCCGCGTTCCGGTCGCCGTGCCGGTCAAGGACGCCGAGGGCAACGTCACCGGCTACCGCGCGCACGAGCTCATCGAGACCACCGTCTCCGGCCGCGTCGCCGCCACCGACGTCAAGTCGGGCGACGAGGTTCTGGTCGCCGCCGGTGAGAACCTCACCGACGCGCTCATCGACAAGCTGGTCGAGGCCGGCGTCGAGCAGATCAAGGTCCGCTCCGTGCTCACCTGCCAGACCCCGACCGGTGTCTGCGCGAAGTGCTACGGCAAGTCCATGGCCTCCGGCAAGCTCGTCGACATCGGCGAGGCCGTCGGCATCGTGGCCGCGCAGTCCATTGGTGAGCCTGGTACCCAGCTGACCATGCGTACGTTCCACCAGGGTGGTGTCGGTGGCGACATCACCGGTGGTCTGCCGCGTGTCCAGGAGCTGTTCGAGGCCCGCGTTCCGAAGAACCGCGCCCCGATCGCTTCCGTCGCCGGCACCGTCCACCTCGACGACGAGGGCAACTTCTACACCCTGACCATCACCCCGGACGACGGTTCGGACAACGTGGTCTACGAGAAGCTGTCCAAGCGCCAGGGCCTGGCTACGGTCCGCGTGCCGATGGAGACCAACCCGGGCGCGTTCATCGAGCGCACCCTCCGCGAGGGCGACCACGTGGGCGTCGGCGACCGACTCCTGCGCGGCCCGGCTGACCCGCACGACGTGCTCGAGGTTCTCGGCCGACGCGGTGTGGAGCAGCACCTCGTCGACGAGGTCCAGGCCGTCTACCGTGCACAGGGTGTGGCCATCCACGACAAGCACATCGAGATCATCATCCGCCAGATGCTGCGTCGCGGCACCGTCATCGAGTCCGGTTCCACCGAGTTCCTGCCGGGTACCCTGGTCGATCTCTCCGAGGCCAAGGCGGCCAACGCCGAGGCCATTGCCGCCGGCGGCAGCCCCGCCGAGCTGCGCAGCGAGATCATGGGTATCACCAAGGCCTCGCTGGCTACCGAGTCCTGGCTGTCGGCGGCCTCCTTCCAGGAGACCACCCGCGTGCTCACGGACGCCGCGATCAACAAGCGCTCCGACAAGCTCATCGGCCTGAAGGAGAACGTGATCATCGGTAAGCTGATCCCGGCCGGTACCGGTATCTCCCGCTACCGCAACATCGCCGTCAAGCCGACCGAGGCGGCCCGCAACGCGGCCTACTCGATCCCGACCTACGGCGACTCCATCTACGGCGACGACGGCTACGGTGAGTTCACCGGCGCCTCCGTCCCGCTGGACGAGGCCTTCGACCTCTAGGTCGAACGCTAGGCTCGAAACGCCCTCAGGCTGCAAGTCAGCGCCTGGGGGCGTTTTCTGTGCCCTCACCGCGAACGGAGGAGGCACGTATGATGGGGGCGACTAAGCGAAGGAGACCCCCATGCAGACAATCGTCCCCAACATCTGGTGCAACGGCAACGCGCTCGAGATCGGCCAGTTCTACGCCGACGCGTTCCCGAAGTCGAAGATCACCGGCATCGTGCGCTATCCCACCGAGGGCCTGCTCGACTTCCAAAAGCCCATGGCGGGCCAGCCGCTGACGGTCGACGTCGCCATCGCGGGCTATAAGATCACGCTGGTCAACGCCGACGACACCTTCGCACCCAACCCGGCGATCAGCTTCATGGTCACCAGCCCCACCCCGGAGGCCACCCGCGCCCTGTGGGACAGGCTCGTCGCGGGCGGCACGGTGATGATGGAGCTCGGGCAGTACCCCTTCAACCCGTTGTACGGCTGGGTGGAGGACAAGTTCGGCGTCAGTTGGCAGCTGCTTACCGACGCCTCCGGCACCGCACCCTACATCTATCCCAACTTCATGTTCTGCGGCCGTTCCCAAAACCGCGCGGCCGAAGCCATCGAGACCTACACCGGCATCTTCCCGGACTCCGCGGTCGAGCGCGTGGTCACCTACGGGGAGATGGGAACCCCTGCCAACGGCGTCATCGAGGAGGACTCGGTGGTGTTTTCCACGTTCACGCTCGCGGGCCAGACCTTCGGCGCGATGGACTCCGCGGTCAAACAGCCCTTCGACTTCAACTGCGGCGTGGCGATGCTGGTCAACGCCCACGGCCAAGACGAGATCGACCGCTACTGGCAGGCCTTGAGCGCCGCGCCCGAGGCGGAGCGCTGCGGCTGGCTGCAGGATCGGTTCGGCGTGGCGTGGGAGATCGTCCCCGACAACTTAGGCGAACTCATGGTCCGGCCGAACGCCTACGAGAAGCTCATGAAGATGGGCAAGATCGTCATCGACGAGTTCTAGTCGAGTTCTAGACGAGTTCTCAACGAAAAACGGCACCCACCGCGAGGTAGGTGCCGTTAATTTATTCGTCTAGGACGCCGAGGTGCACTCGTACAGGTTCGAGGTACCGGAGTCGCTGACCTGGGTGCAGTTCGCCTCCACCCAGGCGGTGATCTCGTCGACCGCCGAGGAGCTGTCTGAGCTGTCCGTGCCGTCCGATCCGCCGATGCTGCCAGCGCTGTGGCCGCCGCCGCCCAGGTAGATGTAGTGGACCTGGCCGGAGTTGATGAGCTCCTTGAGCTGGTCGAGCGTCAGGTTGTTCACGTCGCCGGAGTAGCCGCCGGCGAGGATGACGTTGCCGCCCGAGGTGATGAAGTTCGAGGCCGCCGAGTAGCCGATGACCACGGCGTCGTAGGTCGAGCCCGGGTCGTTGCTGCGGATGTAGTCGAGCACCGAGGAGGCGTCGAAGCTGGAGGCGCCGCCGGGGCCGCCCTGTGAGCCACCCATCGAGCCGCCGGAGGGCGGGGTCGCGCCGTCACTGGAGCCAGAGCCAGAACCAGAGCCGGACGGCGGGGTCATCCCGCCGGAGTGGGAATGCCCGGAGGTGCTCGACGCGGTCGAGGTGGAGGCGTCCGAGCTGCCGTCGGAGGGAGCCTGCATGCCGCTCGGGGGCTGGCCGCCGTCCGAGGGAGCCTGCATCTGCCCGTCACTGGAGCCGGAGCCGGAGCCGGAGCCAGGGCCAGAGCCGTCAGCCGAACCCGGCCCGCCGGAACCGCTCGGCGCGCCACCGGAGCCGCCCATGCCGCCCATGCTGCTCACGGGGCCTGCGGCGGGCCCGTGGGCGCTACCGGAGTAGGAGCTCTGGACCGTGGACGCGGCCCACACGGCAGGGGTGGTGAGGCTGGCCACCGTCAGCATGAGCGCCGCGATGGGGGCGGCGAACCGTAGGCGTCGGGAAGCGACAAGCGCGAGCAGGCCCACGATGCCGAGCACGACGATGATCGGGATGGTGACGGTGTAGAAGGTGGAGAACTGGTTGGACAGGTACGCCGCCCAGCCGATGCCCGCCAGCGCCATGACGGCGACCCAGACGCGGTTGTGCTTCCACGCGATGATCGCGCCGAGCGCGGTGAGCATGACCACCGCCGGGGCGAACGCGATCACGTAGTAGCTGTGCATGACGCGGCCGACGGAGAAGGCCACGAAGAAGGTCGCGAACCACAGGCCGGTCATGAGCGCCGCGGAGCGAACGATCGAGGTGCGCGCGGACTTGCGCGTGTACCAGAGCGCGACGATGAGGCCGACGACCGCGGTGAGGTAGAACCAGCCCGCCTGGGTGGCCACGTTCGAGCCGAACAGGTACGACCACGACTCGCCGCCGCCAGCGCCGGCCTCCTCGTAGCGGCCGGACAGGTTGTACTCGAAGACCATCGACCACGCGGAGTTGTCTGCGGAGCCGTCGATCCACGGGCGCGCATCGGCCGGGGTGATGGAGACCAGAACGATCCACCACAGGGAGAACACGGCCGCCGAGACGCCGGCGACCACCGTGTGCCACAGGCGGCGGACGAAGCCGCCCGGCGCGAAGGCGAGGTAGGTCAGCGCGAGCGAGGGCAGGATGCCCCAGGCCTCGGCCATCTTGGACTGGAAGGCCCAGCCGACGAAGAAGCCGGTGAGTGCCAGCCACTTCCACGAGCCCTTCTCCATCGCGCGCGTCCAGGTGTAGGCCGCGAGGCTCAGCGTGAGCATGAGCAGGGTGTCGGAGATCTCCGCGTGCGCGAGCGCCGCGACGATCGGGGTGGTGGCCAAGCCCGCGGCGGCGAGCAGGCCGGCGACGTTGGCCGCGCCCGCGCCGTAGGCGTCACGCAGCCAGCGGCGGACGGTGAAGAACACGACGACGACGGCCAGCAGCGACTCGACCATCTGCGGGCCGAGCACCGCCCAGTCGTTGAAGCCGAACAGGCGCACCGACAGCGCCTGGATCCACAGCGCGCCGGGCAGCTTGTCCACCGTGATGGAGCCCCCGTCGACGGAGCCCCAGAGGAAGGAGCTCCAGTCCTTCGACATCGAGTAGACGGCGGCGCTGTAGTAGTCGTGGACTAATCCGAGTTTGATTCCGAGTGAATACGCGACGCCCGCGACCGCGACGATGAGCGCCAGCGCGCCATACGCCCACCTGTCGCCCGACGCACGGGTAGTGGCTAGTTTTTCCTTCATGGCTCGTAGGTTAAGAAACCTAAATGGCAACGTACTGGCAAGGAAGCTGAAAACGCCCCACAGTTGCGTGTGGAGCTGCTGGCCTTCTCACAGGAAACTCACGGTTTTGCCGTTGCTTGCCGACGTCTATAGCAAAACCCGCCCGTCCCGAGGGGAACGAGCGGGTTGGCTGTCGGTCGCGGGCTAGGACGCGGCCGTGCACACGTAGAGGTTGGAGGACCCGGAGTCGCTGGCCACCTGGCAGTTGGCCTGCACCCAGTTGGTGATCTCCGTCGAGGAATCGGTGGCGGTGTCGGTGGTGAGTCCGCCCATTCCGCCTCCGCCGCCGGGGCCGCGGCCCGCGCCGGAGGTGTAGACGTAGTGGACCTCGCCGTTGTTGATGAGCTCCTTGAGCTTGTCCAGCGAGAGGTTGTTCATCCCGCCGGAGAAGCCGCCCACGGAGATGACCTTGCCGCCGGAGGTGATGAACGAAGAGGCGGAGTGGTAGCCGATGGCGACCACGTCGTAGGTGCCGCCCGGGTTGTTGCTGCGGATGTAGTCGAGCAGGGTGGCGCCGTCGACGTCGGTGCCCTGCATGCCGCCGGGGCCGCCCATGCCCATCTTCTGCTGGCCGTCGGTGGTAGTGCCATTGGTGCTGCCGTCGGTCGGGGCGCCCTGAGGCATCTCGCCCATCTGCGGCGCGTTGCCGCTTGGCGGGGCCATCATCTGCCCGTCCGCGGCGGTCTGCTCGGCGGAGCCGGACTGGGCTCCGTCGGTGGGCATCTGCATCTGGCCGCTGGCCGGGGCGCCCTGGGGTGCCTCGCCGGTGGGGGCGCCACCCGGCATCATGCCGGGCTGGCCACCGTCCTGGCTGGGCTGGCCACCGTCGCGGTTCTCACCGTTCCCGCCGGGGCCGCCCATGCCGCGCGCCGGGCCGGCGGACGGCCCGATCACGCTGCCCGAATAACCCGATTGGGTCGTCGAGGCGGCCCACACCGCCGGGGTGACCAGACCGGACAGCGCCAGGGTCACGGCCGCGATGGGGGCGGCGAACCGTAGGCGTCGGGAAGCGGCAAGCGCGATGAGGCCGACCACCGCGAGGACGATGATGACGGGGATGGAGAAGGCGTAGAAGCTCGTGTAATGGCTGCTCAGGTAGACCGCCCAGCCGACCGCGGCGAGCGCCATGACGGCGATCCATGCGCGATTTCGGCGCCACGCGACGACCGCGCCGACGGCGGTGAGCCAGGCCAGCGGCGGGCCGAGCACGATGACGTAGTAGCTGTGCGCGACCTGGCCCTTGGAGAAGGCGATGAAGAAGACGGCGAACCAGATGCCCGCCATGACGGCCGCGGCGCGCATGAGGTCGGTGCGCGGCGCCTTGCGGGTGTACCACAAGAGCGCGACGAGGCCGACCAACGCGGTGAGGTAGAACCAGCCCGCCTGCGTGGCCACGTCCGCGCCGAATATGTAGGACCAGCCGCCGACGCGGTCGCTGGTGCCCTCGTAACGGCCGGAGAGGTTGTACTTAAACACCATCGACCACGCGGAGTTGTCCGTGGAGCCGTCGATCCACGGGCGCGAATCGGCCGGGGTGAGCGTGACCAGTACCAGCCACCACAGGGAGAATACCGCGGTGGTCACCCCCGCGACGAGGGTGTGCCAGACGCGGCGGCCGAAGCCGCCCGGGGCGAACGCCAGGTAGGTGAGGGCAAACGCGGGGAGGATGCCCCAGGCCTCGGCCATCTTGGCGTTGAACGCCCAGCCGACGAAGAAGCCGGTGAGCGCCAGCCACTTCCACGAGCCCTTGTCCATGGCGCGGGTCCACGCGTAGGCGGCCAGGCACAGCATGAGGGTGAGCAGGGTGTCGGAGATCTCGCCGTGGGAGAGCGCGGCGACGATCGGGGTGGTGGCAAGTCCGAGCGCCGCTAGCAGGCCCGCGAGGTTGGCGGCGGCGCTGGTGGGGCGCTTAGGCGCGGAGCCGGTGGTTTCTTCGGTTTCTGTGGCTTCGGTGGCTGTGGCGCCGGCGGTCGTGCGCCGCTCGAACGCGGTCACCCAGCGCCGCGCGGTGAAGAACACCACGGCGATGGCGATGAGCGACTCGATGACCTGCGGCATGAGCACGGACCAGTCGTTGAATCCGAAGGCGCGCACGACGAGCGCCTGGATCCACATCTCGCCGGGGAGCTTGTCGATGGTGATCGAGGTGCCGTCGAAGGAACCCCACAGGTACGCCTTCCAGCTTTTGGACATGGAGTACACGGCGGGGCTGTAGTAGTCGTGGACCAGGCCGAGACGGATGCCGATGGCGTAGACGACGCCCGCGACGGCGATGATGGCTGCTAACGCGGGGTGCGCCCACCTGTTTGCTTCGCCGCGCGGGGCAGACGCGGGCGCGGACGCGTGGGGCGCCGCCGCGGCGCCCAGTTTCGGTGCTCTTACTTCATTCACGTTCAGGATCGTAGGGGCAGCGCATGGCAAACCCCTGGGAGTTGCGTCCCAGGGGTCATACAGGCTCGTGTGGAGTTCCTAGCAAGTTCACAGCGGACTCAAAGAATTGTTAGGTAGGGGAAACCATTGTCGATTGTTGCGGCGCGCGGGCGAGCCGATGGGTCGGGTCCGCCCGCGCCTAGCTGGCGTAGCGTCCCTCCCGGTCAACCCCGCGGGCATACTGCACGACCAGCTCGTGCCCCAGATCCGCCACCCGCTCGCGCAGCTCGTCGAGGTGGCGCTCGATGACCGAGCCGGGCCACAGGGTGGTGCGCACCTGCATGTCCACGCCCGCCTCGGAAAGCAGCCGCAGCGACTCCCAGTTGCCGCCAGCCATGCGCAGGGTGCCGCCGGTGACGGCGGGGAAGTGCTCGGGCAGGGCCTTTGCGTCGAAGCCGACCCAGTCCGGGGTGGTCTCAGGCGACCGGAGCAGGGCCGTGATCCGTCGGGGCTGGTAGCCGCAGGTGTGCAGGCCCACGGCGAGCCCTTCTGCGTGGGCGGCCGCGATCGCCGCGGGCAGGTGCGGGCTCGCGGTGGGCTCGCCGCCGGAGATGACCAGCCCGTCGTAGAGCCCCTTGCGCTCCCGGAGGAGCGCGAGCGCCTCGCTGAACTTCTCGCTACCAGCCCGGAACTCCTGCAGCTGGGCGTTGTGGCAGTAGACGCAGGCCAGCGGGCAGCCCTGGGTAAACACCGTGACCGTGAGCTTGCCCGGCCAGTCGGTGGCGGAAAACGGCATGATGCCAGCGATCGGCAGCTCGTCCGCGCTGGCCGGGTCGTGTGCCGTGATGGGGGTGACGGTGGCCGGGGCTTGGGGCGCCTTGGCGTCGAAACGCGCCTTATTGGAGCGCGGGCTCCACGGCGTGCTCGTCGAAGTAGACGCGCTCATGGAATTCTCCCTTCTTGCCCGTGTTGAAGCTGGAGACCGGGCGGAAGTAGCCCATGACGCGGGTCCACATCTCGGTCTCGCTGTTGCAGGTGGGGCAGTGCGGGTGCTCGCCTGAGATGTAGCCGTGCTCCGGGCAGATGCTAAACGTCGGGGTGATCGTGATGTACGGCAGGCGGAAGGTCGACAGCGACCGGCGCACGAGCTCCGCGCAGGCCTTGCCGTCGCTCATCGCCGCGCCCATGTAGAGGTGCAGCACGGTGCCGCCGGTGTACTTGCTCTGCAGGTCCTCCTGCGCGATGAGCGCGGCGAACGGATCCGGGGTGTGGCTGACGGGCAGCTGCGAGGAGTTGGTGTAGTACGGCTCCTGCTCCGTGCCCGCGTGGAGGATGCCGGGGTGGCGCTTGATGTCCTCGCGGGCGAGCCGGTAGGTGGCGCCCTCCGCGGGGGTTGCCTCCAGGTTATAGAGGTGGCCGGTCTCCTCCTGGGCGGCGACGAGCAGCCCGTTGAGGTGGTCGAGCAGGCGCGCGACCTGGGCGTGGCCCTGCGGGTCGGTGAGGTCGTAGGCGTCGTGGGTGAAGTTGCGGATCATCTCGTTGCAGCCGTTGACGCCGATGGTGGAAAAGTGGTTGTCCAGGCTCGGCAGCCAGCGCTTGCTGTAGGGGAACAGCCCCTTGTCCATCAGCTCGGCGACAAAGGCGCGGCGTCGCTCGAGCGTGTCGACGCCTACGGCGACCAGCTCGTCGACCCTTTTGAGCAGCCCCTCCTCGTCGCCCGCGTAGAGGTAGCCGAGGCGCGCGCAGTTGAGCGTGACCACCCCGATGGAGCCGGTCAGCTCCGCGGAGCCGAACAGCCCGTTGCCGCGCTTGAGCAGCTCGCGCAGGTCGAGCTGGAGGCGGCAGCACATCGAGCGGATCATGCCGGGGTCGAGGTCGGAGTTGATGAAGTTCTGGAAGTAGGGCACGCCGTACTTCGCGGTCATGGCGAACAGCGCCTGGGAGTTCGGGGAGTCCCAGTCGAAGTCCTTGGTGATGTTGTAGGTGGGGATCGGGAACGTGAACGGGCGGCCGTCGGCGTCGCCCTCGCTCATGACCTCGATGAATGCGCGGTTGATGAGGTCCATCTCCTCTTGGAGATCGCCGTAGGTGAAGTCGACCGGCTCCTCGCCGATGAACGGCACGTTGTCGCGCAGGTCGGCGGGGCAGGTCCAGTCGAAGGTGAGGTTGGTAAACGGCGTCTGGGTTCCCCAGCGGCTGGGCACGTTGAGGTTGTAGACCATCTCCTGCAGGAACTGCTTGACCTGCTCGTAGCCGAGCCCGTCGAGGCGCACGAAGGGTGCCATGTAGGTGTCGAAGGAGGAGAACGCCTGCGCACCCGCCCACTCGTTTTGCAGCGTGCCGAGGAAGTTCACGATCTGCCCGCAAGCGGAGGAGAAGTGGCGCGGCGGGGCGGACGAGATCGCGCCGGGTACGCCCCCGAACCCCTCCTCGAGCAGCTGGCGCAGCGACCAGCCCGCGCAGTAGCCGGAGAGCATGTCGAGGTCGTGGATGTGGATGTCGCCCTCGCGGTGGGCGCGGCCGGCCTCGGGAGAAAAGACGTTGTCCAGCCAGTAGTTGGCCACGACCTTGCCGGAGGTATTGAGGATCATGCCGCCGAGCGAGTAGTCCTGGTTCGCGTTGGCGTTGACGCGCCAGTCGGCCTTGCGGATGTACTCGTCGATGGTGGAGGAGACGTCGATCGTGCTCATAGAGTGCTCCTTGTAGGCGATGCTTGTCGACGAAAAGCCAAAGGCGACAACGCATCGGGTGTAGGCGGTGGGGAAGTCTTGGTGGGCCGATTGCCTCGGCTCGTTGTGGTTTACGGTAGTCCCTTTTTCCGAGCGGGCAGCCGCGTGAAACCCCGGCGATGCGCTAGATACGGGTGATGTAATTCGTCACGGATACAACATGTAGTGGCTGGAGCGTGGGTGGGTGCTGGGGTGGGGCGAAAGTCGAGGCAAGATATAGGGTCCGATTATGTGGTTAAAAGGCTGGCCCTATTTGGGGTGGGGTGAAAGTTCCTGTCCGCATCGTCACATCCGGCGGGAATTACACGATTGTGATTCGGGTCGTTGGTGGGGGGGGGATGGCTCTCGGAAACGAGGGGGAGAATCGGGCGGTTCGGTAGGTGCCGATCCGCGCAACGGGGGGAGTTTTTCGCGGGGTTACGGAGCTGCCTCATCTATCTTCGCAGGCTACGGCGTGATAACGGCCCAATTGTGAAGATGGGCACACAATGGCCCCCGCCTGTGAGGTAATTGGCAAATGTGTACAATCGAGCCTTGTAACTGTCCACTTCCACTACGGATCGTTCGGCACGTACCTGCCGATGGAGGAGAAACATCATGGCATCAGTGACTTTTGACAAGGCCACCCTGACCTACCCGGGAGCGAAGTCCCCCACCGTCAACGGAATCGATCTCGAGATCGCGGACGGGGAATTCCTCGTCCTCGTTGGTCCCTCGGGCTGCGGTAAGTCCACCACCCTGCGCATGCTCGCCGGCCTCGAGGAGGTCACCGGCGGCCGCATCCTCATCGGCGACAAGGACGTCACCAACGCCGCTCCCAAGGAGCGCGACATCGCCATGGTGTTCCAGAACTACGCCCTCTACCCGCACATGACCGTGCGCGAGAACATGGGCTTCGCGCTGAAGATCGCCGGCGAGAGCAAGGAGGTCATCAACCAGCGCGTCGAGGAGGCTGCCAAGACCCTCGACCTCACCGAGTACCTCGAGCGCAAGCCGAAGGCTCTGTCAGGCGGCCAGCGCCAGCGCGTGGCCATGGGCCGCGCCATCGTGCGCAAGCCGCAGGTCTTCCTCATGGACGAGCCGCTGTCCAACTTGGACGCCAAGCTGCGCGTTCAGACCCGCACGCAGATCGCCTCCCTGCAGCGCAAGCTTGGCGTGACCACTCTCTACGTCACCCACGACCAGACGGAGGCGCTCACCATGGGTGACCGCATCGCTGTGCTCAAGGACGGCTACCTCCAGCAGGTCGGCTCCCCGCGCGAGCTCTACGAGCGCCCGGCCAACGTCTTCGTCGCGGGCTTCATCGGCTCGCCCGCGATGAACCTGGGCACCTTCACCCTGGGTGCCGACGGCGTGGCCACGCTCGGCCAAGCCCGTATCCCGGTCAGCGAGGCGGCCCGCGCGGCCGTGACCCCGGACGACGGCGGCAAGATCGTCATCGGCTTCCGACCCGAGGGCCTCGAGATCGTGCCCGAGGGCGAGCAGAGTCAGGGCGCCATCCCGGTCCAGCTGGACTTCGTGGAGGAGCTCGGCTCCGACTCCTTCCTGTACGGCCACCTGGTCGGCGGCGGCGACCTGAGCTCCGGCGACGAGAATAACCCGATCGAGCAGATCGTCATCCGCGCCCTGCCCAACGTCGCCCCCGAGCGCGGGTCCGTCCTGCACGTGCGCATCAAGGACGGCTCCCAGCACAACTTCTCCGTCGCCACCAGTACCCGCCTGCCTGACTAAGAGGTGTCGCCGTGCCGAACTCGATGAGCATCAGCACGTCCGCGTACGCCCCGGCGCTGCTGACGCTGCCGTGGACGAAGCCGCTCGACGAGTGGCCGCAGGAGATCATCGTGGCGCTGCCGCGGGGCATCTCCCGGCACGTCGTGCGCTTTGTGCGCATCGGCGAAGACCGCAAGGTCTGCGCGGTCAAGGAGATCGGCCGCCGGGTCGCCCACCATGAGTACCGGATGCTGCGCGAGCTGCAGCGGGTGGGCGCACCCTCGGTCGTGCCGGTCGCGGTCATCACCGGACGCAAAGACCGCGAGGGCGACGAGCTCACTGCGGCGCTGGTCACCGAGCACCTGAAGTTCTCGCTGCCGTACCGCGAGATCTTCTCTCGAGACCTGCCTGAGGACATGGCGGTCAAGCTCATCAAAGCGCTGGCCATCCTCCTCGTGCGACTGCATTTGCTCAACTTCTACTGGGGCGACGTCTCGCTGTCGAACACCCTCTTTCGCCGTGATGCGGACACCTTCTCCGCCTATCTCGTCGACGCCGAAACCGGGGAGTTTCAGGACCAGCTCAGCGATTCGCGCCGACTCTACGATGTCGACGTGGCGCGGGTGAACATCATCGGCGAGCTCATGGACCTCCAGGCGGGCGGCTACCTGTCCGAGGGGATCGACGTCATCGCGCTCGGCGGCCAGGTTGAATCCCTCTACCTCGAGCTGTGGGAGGAGCTGACGGCCGAGGAGGAGGTGGACGCGGACGAGTACTGGCGGGTGTCCAAGCGGATCAACCGGTTGGGCGAGTTGGGCTTCGACGTCGGCGAGATGAATGTGACCGCCGACGATGGCTCCCACAGCGTGGTGATCCGGCCCGTCGTGGTCGACGCTGGCCACTATCACAAGGAGCTGCTCCGCCTCACGGGCCTTGAGGTGGAGGAGCAGCAGGCCAGGCGCCTGCTGACGGCGATCAGGGAATTTCGAGCCGCGAGCTATGCCCACGACGCGGGGCTGGCGCAGGCCGCGCACCAGTGGATGCTGGCGGAATATGAGCCGACCATCGCTGCGATGCCGAAGGAACTCGTCGACAAGCGAGAGCCTGCTCAGATCTTTCACGAGATCCTCGATCACCGCTGGTACATGACCGAAAAGCGGCAGTCCTTCGTGCCGATCGAGGAGGCCGCGCGGTCCTACTACGAAAAGGTGCTCCCCGTCTTGCGTGACGAGGCGGTGCTCATCGGAGAGGATTAGAAAGGCGCGCGGCGAATGTCCACGCCGCCGAAGAGCGCCAGGCCGCGGATGTGGATGGTGGGGGCGTTGGGCGAGGGGCTGGCGGCGGCCGCCTTGTTGTCGAAGCCGCCGAAGATTCCGACGCCGTCGCAGATGACCGTGGCGTCGCGGGGAACGATGATGTCGACGCCGCCGAAGATGGCGTACGCGTTGATCGTCACCGAATTCCCAATGGCCGCGTCGCGGAGGTCGAGGTCGATGCCGCCGAAGGCGGATAGCGCCGAGTGGTTTGAGGCGATCGCCCACTCGCCCTTGCGGCTAACCCCGCCGAAGAAGGCGAGCGAGGTGGTGCTCCCCACGCCGGCGGGGGCGGGGTTGGGCTGCTGTGCCTGGGGCGCGGTCCACCTAGAGGCGGGCACCGCCAGCTCGCGGAGGCTGTGCCCCACCTCATCGCGGTAGGTGGCCTTCCATACCTCGGCGACTCGCTCGTCGTACTCGCGGACATCGAGCATGCCCTCGGCGAGGCTCTCGCCCAGGATCTTCTCGGCGGCGTTCTTCTCTGCGGTGGATGCGCGCACGCGGTCCACGGGTGCGGGTTCGGTGCTCATACCCCTTGATCTTATTGAAAGGGGATACGGAAGGCGGGATTTGGAAAATCGCCGGGCCGAGGTGTAGTCTTCGACCTAGTCCCATGTGCATATGTGGGAGCCTGACATCTCACTACCCGATGGTGGTTGATGGTGATCTAGGAAAGTGCGGAAGCGGCCCCGGAAAGAGCCCCTTTTTTGGTTTGTCTAGGCACTTTTTCACTCCTAGTAGGGCACATAACAAAAGACTTCCCCTTGTGGCGGGCCCGCTCGCTCGAGGTGAAAATACCGATCAACTTAGAAAGACGGTTCATGCCAACTATTCAGCAGCTGGTCCGCAAGGGCCGCCACGACAAGACTGCAAAGGTGAAGACCGCAGCTCTGAAGGGCTCCCCGCAGCGTCGTGGCGTGTGCACCCGTGTGTACACCACCACCCCGAAGAAGCCGAACTCCGCTTTGCGTAAGGTTGCCCGTGTGCGCCTGACCTCCGGCATCGAGGTTTCCGCTTACATCCCCGGCGAGGGCCACAACCTCCAGGAGCACTCCATGGTGCTCGTCCGTGGCGGTCGTGTGAAGGACCTCCCGGGTGTTCGCTACAAGATCATCCGTGGCGCTCTGGATACCCAGGGTGTCAAGGACCGCAAGCAGGCTCGTTCCCGCTACGGCGCAAAGAAGGAGAAGTAATCAATGCGTAAGAATGCAGCTCCGAAGCGCCCCGTCGTCAAGGATCCGGTCTACGGTTCCCAGGTCGTCACCCAGCTCGTGAACAAGGTCCTGCTGGACGGCAAGAAGTCCACCGCCGAGCGCATCGTCTACGGCGCACTGGACATCTGCAAGGAGAAGACCGGCACTGACCCGGTTCTGACCCTGGAGAAGGCCCTGGGCAACATCAAGCCCGACCTCGAGGTTCGCTCCCGCCGCGTCGGTGGCGCTACCTACCAGGTGCCGGTCGAGGTTCGCGCCGAGCGTGCCAACACCCTGGCCCTGCGTTGGCTGGTCACCTTCACCCGTCAGCGCCGCGAGAACACCATGGTTGAGCGTCTCGCCAACGAGATTCTCGATGCAGCCAACGGCCTTGGTGCTTCCGTCAAGCGTCGCGAGGACACCCACAAGATGGCCGAGGCCAACCGCGCCTTCGCTCACTACCGCTGGTAATTCCCATGAAGAAAGAGACCCAACCTTTGAACCGAACCTTTTTCGCCGCGCGTTCGTCGCGTGTCCGTTAATCGTTCGCTTCGTCGTGGTTGGGTCCTTTTTTCTTCCCAGATGAACAGCATTCTTCGTCACATCCCGTGACGCGAGAGCGGTCTTGCATTTACATTATGTGCTGCTAAATCAGCGCAGGTTTGGCAAGATTGAACAGACATTATCCGTACCTCCAGGCCGTCGAAAAGCGCAACCAGCGCTTGACTTCGACCGAAGCTACAAAAGTTAGGGAATAACGTGGCACCTCAAGAAGTGCTTAAGGACCTCAACAAGGTCCGCAACATCGGCATCATGGCCCACATTGACGCCGGTAAGACCACGACCACCGAGCGCATCCTGTTCTACACCGGCATCAACCGCAAGGTCGGCGAGACCCACGACGGTGCCTCCACCACCGACTGGATGGAGCAGGAGAAGGAGCGCGGTATCACCATTACCTCCGCTGCTGTGACCTGTTTCTGGAACGGTAACCAGATCAACATCATCGACACCCCCGGCCACGTCGACTTCACCGTCGAGGTCGAGCGCTCCCTGCGCGTCCTCGATGGCGCCGTCGCCGTCTTCGACGGCAAGGAGGGCGTCGAGCCGCAGTCCGAGCAGGTGTGGCGCCAGGCCGCTAAGTACGACGTCCCGCGTATCTGCTTCGTCAACAAGATGGACAAGCTGGGCGCTGACTTCTACTACACCGTCCAGACCATCATCGACCGCCTCGGCGCTAAGCCGCTGGTTCTGCAGCTGCCGATCGGCGCTGAGGATGACTTCGACGGTGTCGTCGACCTCATCAACATGAACGCCATCACCTGGCGCGGCAAGGTCGAGACCGGTGCTGAGCCGGTCATCGAGGAGATCCCGGCCGACCTGCAGGACAAGGCTGAGGAGTACCGCGAGAAGCTGCTCGAGGCCGTCGCAGAGTCCGACGATGCCCTGATGGAGAAGTACTTCGGCGGCGAGGAGCTGAGCATCGAGGAGATCAAGGGCGCCATCCGCAAGATGACCGTCAACTCCGAGATCTACCCGGTTCTGTGTGGTACCGCGTACCGCAACAAGGGTGTTCAGCCGCTGCTCGACGCAGTCGTTGACTACCTGCCTTCCCCGCTGGACATCGGCGAGGTTCACGGCCACGCTGTCGGCGACGAGTCCAAGGACCTCGTCCGCCACCCGTCCGTGGATGACCCGTTCTCCGCTCTCGCGTTCAAGATCGCCGCTCACCCGTTCTTCGGCAAGCTGACCTTCGTCCGCGTCTACTCCGGCATCGTCGAGCCGGGCGCTCAGGTGGCCAACTCCACCAAGGGCAAGAACGAGCGCATCGGTAAGCTCTTCCAGATGCACGCCAACAAGGAGAACCCTGTTGACGAGGCGCGCGCCGGTAACATCTACGCGTTCATCGGCCTGAAGGACACCACCACCGGTGACACCCTCTGC
This sequence comes from Corynebacterium vitaeruminis DSM 20294, assembly GCF_000550805.1. NCBI lineage: Bacteria > Bacillati > Actinomycetota > Actinomycetes > Mycobacteriales > Corynebacteriaceae > Corynebacterium > Corynebacterium vitaeruminis. The sequence goes on from NZ_CP004353.1 coordinate 451,090, forward strand.
GACAAGGCCAACCAGATCATCCTCGAGTCCATGGACTTCCCGGACCCGGTGATCAAGGTCTCCATCGAGCCGAAGACCAAGGCCGACCAGGAGAAGCTGGGCGTTGCTATCCAGAAGCTCGCCGAAGAGGACCCGACCTTCACCGTCGAGCTCGACGACGAGACCGGCCAGACCGTCATCGGCGGCATGGGCGAGCTCCACCTCGACGTCCTCGTCGACCGCATGAAGCGCGAGTTCAAGGTCGAGGCAAACATCGGTAACCCGCAGGTTGCTTACCGCGAGACCATCCGCAAGGCCGTCGACCGCATCGAGTACACCCACAAGAAGCAGACCGGTGGTTCCGGCCAGTTCGCAAAGGTCATCGTCGCGTTCGAGCCCTACAACCCGGAGGCAGACACCCTCGAGGAAGGCGAGTCTGCAACCTACAAGTTCGAGAACGCCGTCACCGGTGGCCGCGTCCCGAAGGAGTACATCCCGTCCGTCGACGCTGGTATCCAGGACGCCATGCAGTACGGCTACCTGGCCGGCTTCCCGCTGGTCAACATCAAGGCCACCCTGCTCGATGGTGCTTACCACGAGGTCGACTCCTCCGAAATGGCCTTCAAGCTCGCTGGCTCCCAGGCCCTGAAGGAAGGCGTTGCCAAGGCAAAGCCGGTCCTGCTCGAGCCGATCATGGCCGTCGAGGTTGTCACCCCTGAGGAGTACATGGGCACCGTCAACGGTGACATCAACTCCCGCCGTGGCCAGGTCTACGCAATGGAGGATCGCTCCGGCGCGAAGGTCGTCAAGGCTAAGGTCCCGCTGTCCCAGATGTTCGGCTACATCGGCGACCTGCGCTCCAGCACCGCTGGCCGCGCTAACTTCTCCATGATCTTTGACTCCTACGCCGAGGTTCCGACCAACGTCGCAGCCGAGATCATCGCTGAGCGCAACGGCACCAAGTAAGGTTCCACCGCCTCACGTTTCCCCGCGAAAACCCACCCGCTAGTGCCGCGGGTGGGCAGGGGGAAAAGAGGTAATGGCCTGCTGATTATCCTCTGGAGAGAGGGTAATGAGTCGGCCGTTACCTCCAGTGATCCTAAAAAGATCCGCAAACGGTTTGAAATAGAACGCGCGTGGCTCTAGGATTACGTAACTGGCACATCTGTAAGTGCTGTTTTGTTCGCCGCCGAATTAGCGGCAAGCAGGGCAGTGAAGTAAATCTGTGGCTGCGAAACTCGTAGCCACCACGAAGTCCAGGAGGACACACAGTGGCAAAGGCTAAGTTCGAGCGTACTAAGCCGCACGTTAACATCGGCACCATTGGTCACGTCGACCACGGCAAGACCACCACCACCGCTGCTATCACCAAGGTGCTGGCCGATGCTTACCCTGATCTGAACCAGGCTTTCGCTTTCGATGCCATCGACAAGGCACCGGAGGAGAAGGAGCGTGGCATCACGATCAACATCTCCCACGTCGAGTACCAGACCGAGAAGCGCCATTACGCACACGTCGACGCTCCTGGTCACGCTGACTACATCAAGAACATGATCACCGGTGCTGCTCAGATGGACGGCGCAATCCTCGTGGTTGCCGCCACCGACGGCCCGATGCCGCAGACCCGTGAGCACGTTCTGCTCGCTCGCCAGGTTGGCGTTCCGTACATCCTTGTTGCCCTGAACAAGTGCGACATGGTTGACGACGAGGAGATCATCGAGCTCGTCGAGATGGAGGTCCGCGAGCTGCTGGCCGAGCAGGACTACGATGAGGATGCCCCGATCATCCACATCTCCGCTCTGAAGGCTCTCGAGGGCGACCCGAAGTGGACCCAGTCCATCCTCGACCTCATGCAGGCTTGCGACGACTCCATCCCGGATCCGGTTCGCGAGACCGACAAGCCGTTCCTGATGCCGATCGAGGACATCTTCACCATCACCGGCCGCGGTACCGTTGTTACCGGCCGTGTTGAGCGTGGCTCCCTGAAGGTCAACGAGGACGTCGAGATCATCGGTATCCGCGAGAAGGCTATCCAGACCACCGTCACCGGTATCGAGATGTTCCGCAAGCTGCTCGACTACACCGAGGCTGGCGACAACTGTGGTCTGCTGCTCCGTGGTGTCAAGCGCGAGGACGTCGAGCGCGGCCAGGTTGTCATCAAGCCGGGCGCTTACACTCCTCACACCGAGTTCGAGGGCTCCGTCTACGTCCTGTCCAAGGACGAGGGCGGCCGCCACACCCCGTTCTTCGACAACTACCGTCCGCAGTTCTACTTCCGCACCACCGACGTTACCGGTGTCGTGAAGCTGCCTGAGGGCACCGAGATGGTTATGCCTGGCGACAACGTCGACATGTCCGTCACCCTGATCCAGCCGGTCGCTATGGACGAGGGCCTGCGCTTCGCTATCCGCGAGGGCTCCCGCACCGTCGGCGCTGGCCGCGTCACCAAGATCATCAAGTAATGATCTTCGCCGCCTAGTTTCCTAGGCGCACTTGAAAAGGTCGTTCTGCCTCGTGCAGGGCGACCTTTTTCACTTTTGTGGGTATGTGTGTGATTGTGCCCAATCTGCGGTGGGAGGCCCGTCGCTTGGGTAGACAACCCGCCTAAATCCACTAAGGTTCTTCCTATGCGTTTTGGAATCGACTTTGGAACAACCCGCACCGTCGTGGCCGCGGTTGATCGCGGCAACTACCCGGTGGTCAATTTCCCGGACAAGTTTGGGGATCCGCACGAGTTTATTCCATCCGTGGTCGCTCTCAACGGCGATGAGATCGTGGCTGGCTGGGAGGCTCTCGCGCTGGAAAGCCCCACCCTCGTGCGCTCCTTCAAGCGCCTTCTGACCTCCTCCAAGGTCACCGCCGGTACCCCGCTGCGGATGGGGGAGGCGACCCGCACCATCGGCCAGGTGATGGAGGCGTTTGCAACGGCCGTGGTCAAGGAGCTGCGCGAGTTCGCCCCGGACGACGAGATTGAGGTCGTCCTCGGCGTCCCGGCCAACGCCCGCTCGGCGCAGCGCCTGCTCACCCTCGACGCCTTCAACCGCGCCGGCGCCACGGTCGTGGGCATGGTCAACGAGCCCTCCGCGGCGGCCTTCGAGTACAGCCACCGCTACTCGCAGACCTTCAACAGCCAGCGCTCGCGCGTCATCGTCTACGACCTGGGCGGCGGCACCTTCGACGTCACGCTCATGCACATCGACGGCCGCAGGCACGAGGTGGAGACCTCCTTCGGCATCTCCCGCCTCGGCGGCGACGACTTCGACGAGGTGCTCGTCAAGCTGGCGCTCGAGTCCTCCGGCCGCGCCGACGATGCCTTTGGCAAGCGCGCGTGGCAGAAGCTTATCGACGAAGCGCGTACCGCGAAGGAGCAGCTCAAGCCCCAGTCGCGCCGTCTCATCCTGGAGCTCGGCGAGGACGACGTCATCGTCCCGGTTCCCGACTTCTACGAGGCCGCGACACCGCTGGTGGAGCAGACGCTCGAAGCCATGGCGCCGCTCATCGGCTCGTCCGGGACTCTGACGGACACCGACATCGCGGGCATCTACCTCGTGGGCGGCGCGAGCGCCCTGCCGCTGGTGCCGCGCCTGTTGCGCGAGAAGTTCGGCCGCCGCATCCACCGCTCGCCGCTGCCGACTGCGTCCACCGCCGTGGGACTGGCGATCGCCGCCGATTCGGAGTCCGGCTACCTGCTCAGCGACCGGCTCTCCCGCGGCATCGGCGTCTTCCGCGAGATGGACGCCGGCGCCCAGGTGAGCTTCGACGAGCTCGTGGGCCCGGAGGCCAAGGCCGAGAACGGCTCGCCGATCACCATCAGCCGCCGCTACCGCGCGGCCCACAACGTGGGCTGGTTCCGCTACGTCGAGTACTCCGCCCAGGCCAGCCACGAGGTGGACCCGGGCGACCTCACCCTACTCGCCGAGGTTGTGGTACCCTTCGATCCCTCGCTGCGGGATTTGAGCCCCGAGGAGCTGGCCAAGGTGCCAGTCGAGCGCGGGGACTTCGGTGGCGAGGTAGAGGAGACCGTGACCGTTGATCCCCACGGCATCGCCGCCATCCACATCCGGTGCGAGGACGGCTTCGAGGTCGAGGCCAAGGCCAGGGTGCTGTAGCGCAGGGACCGTCTCCTAGACTTGGGTGTCATGCAAGACGTGACGCGGATTCCCCGGATGCTCAGCGCGGTGCAGGATGTCTGGGAGGGGCAGCCAGACTTGAGCCTCGGCGCGCTCATCGGCATGCTGGAGAACTTCGGCGTGACCTGGGGCGCGGAGGACGAGGAGGCGCTGCGCATCTGCCGGGGCATCGCTCGCCGGCACCCTGGAAGGGTGCCTTTGCGGCAGGGGAAGGCGGATGGACTCTTCAGGATTGTCATCGCGGAATCGCGCACCCAGGTCTTCCTCGACGGGGAGAAGGTCCTCGTCGTCCCGGGGGAGGGGACCCCCTCCATGTGGGACTACCGCGCCATCCGCAACGCCCAGGTGGGCTACCCGCTGGTCATCGAGGATGCCTTCGGGATCGCCCACCGCCTCGGGGTGATCGAGCGCATCGAGCCCCGCCGTACACCTAAGCGCCCGCATGAAGAGCAGCCGGTGTTTTACGAGGGCGCAGACTACAAGGCCTGGTCCCTTTCGGGGCGGGTCACGGCCTGGGAGGTTGGGCGTCGACAAGCAAAAGCAACCACGCTGCGCCGCAACGACTGCGACTGGGACGCGGAAGGGCGACTGCGTGGGTTCACCGCGGGAGGCACGCGAGTACCCTTGGGGGACGACATCCGCGTGTTCGCGTGCGGCCTAGAACCGGGCCCCGACGCGAGGGAGTGAAGGGACCGCCCGTGAGCGAATTTCACCGGCTGCTCATCGAGCAGCTCAACATCGAACCGTGGCGGATCCCCGTCGTCGTGCTATCCGGCATCGGCGCCTATTGCGGGTTCCTGCTGCTGGTCAAGCTCTTCGGCGTGCGCGTGCTGGCCAAGATGACCGCCTTCGACGCCGTGGTCATCGTCATGTACGGCGCTGTGGCTGGCCGTGTTATCATCGGGCACCCGCCGACGCTGGCCGCGGGCATCGTCGGCCTGCTCACGCTCATGCTCATCGAGGCGGTCTTCGGCGAGGTCCGCAAGATCGCCGGCGTGCGCCGCGCGTTCGACAGCCGCCCGCAGGTGGTGTTCGTCCACGGGAAGATCATCGAGGAGCAGCTGCGCAAGACGCACCTGTCCAAGTCGGACGTGCGGCTGGCTATTAGGCGCGCCTCGATTCCTTCCTTCGAGCAGGTGCAGTGCATCATTCTCGAGCCCACCGGCGACCTCTCCGTCTTCCGGGAGGGGCAGCCGATCGACCCGAACCTGCTGCGCGGGGTCGCGGGCGTGGATCTGCTGTACCCGTAGGCGGCGTGCGGGGTTGCGGCAGCGAGGACCCTGCCTGAGTCTCACGAAACCGAGAACAACAATTTCTGAAAAGGGGTTGTGTTCTCGGTTTATTCATGCTTTAATAGACAGGTTGCTTTAACACGGCCTGTTCGGCGGGACTGGTTCCCGCAGGTCACGGTTGTGGTATAGCAAACATGACACCTTCGAGGTGGCAGGGGATGGAAACTGAACCTGCGCGTCAAGGATCTTCAAGGAAAAGGCTTTTCGCCCAGTTCCCTTGGAGGCCGGACCGAAGGGGCATGGCAAATAAACAGCGGCAGTATACGTTAGAGACCACGCTTATCACGAGTATCTGGTCCCTTCCGGCTTGACATCCGGGGTCTTGTACCCCCGAAGCAAGGTTGCAAGGTGTTTGTTTGTGCATGGCACCCTCTGCGGACCGGCAAGTCGAATTTCAAAAGACAAGTCAAGTTAAGAACTGGCGTTGCGCCCAGACCCTGACAGTCCGGACAACGTTATAGAGAAATAAGAAGCGATTCCCACCAATCCATAGGAAGTGGGACAAGCGAGGAAGAGGATAAGCGTGGCGGGACAGAAGATCCGCATTCGGCTGAAGGCCTACGATCACGAGGCGATCGACGCTTCTGCAAAGAAGATTGTTGAGACGGTCACCCGTACCGGTGCTCGTGTTGTTGGCCCGGTGCCGTTGCCCACCGAAAAGAACGTATACGCCGTTATTCGTTCTCCCCATAAGTACAAGGATTCTCGCGAGCACTTCGAGATGCGCACGCACAAGCGCCTGATCGACATCCTCGACCCGACGCCGAAGACGGTTGACGCTCTCATGCGCATCGACCTTCCGGCCAGCGTCGACGTGAACATTCAGTGATCGACGGAATAATTGGCAGCGGAGAATAAATAATGAGTGAAACTGAGATCAAGGGCATTCTGGGCACCAAGCTCGGCATGACCCAGATCTTCGACGAGGAGAACCGCGTTGTTCCGGTGACCGTCGTCGAGGCTGGGCCGTGCGTTGTCACCCAGATTCGCACCGAAGAGACTGATGGCTACACCGCCATTCAGATCGCCTACGGCGAAATCGACCCGCGCAAGGCAAACAAGCCTGCAGCTGGGCACTTCAAGAAGGCTGGCGTTACCCCCCGCCGCCACGTGGCTGAGATTCGTATGGACGATGTCTCCGCTTACGAGGTCGGCCAGGAAGTCACCGCGTCCATCTTCGAGGGTGTTACCTTCGTGGATGTAACCGGTACCACCAAGGGTAAGGGCTACGCCGGCGGCATGAAGCGCCACGGCTTCCAGGGTCAGGGTGCCTCCCACGGTAACCAGGCTGCACACCGCCGCGTCGGTGGCATTGGCGCCTGCGCTACCCCGGGTCGCATCTTCAAGGGCAAGCGTATGGCTGGCCGTATGGGTCAAGACCGCGTCACCACCCAGAACCTCAAGGTTCAGAAGATTGACGCAGATGCCAACCTCATCCTGATCAAGGGTGCCATCCCCGGCATCCGCGGTGGCATCGTTACCGTTAAGACCGCAGTGAAGGGCGGTGCACACGCATGACCAATCTGAAGTTGGACGTCCACACCGCTGAGGGAAAGACCGACGGCGCTGTCGAGCTGCCTGCAGAGATCTTCGATCGCGAAGTTTCTGTCGCGCTCATGCACCAGGTCGTTAACGCTCAGCTTGCTGCTAAGCGTCAGGGTACCCACTCCACCAAGACTCGTGGCGAGGTTCGCGGCGGTGGCCGCAAGCCGTTCCGCCAGAAGGGCACCGGTCGCGCTCGTCAGGGCTCGATCCGCGCTCCTCACTTCACCGGTGGTGGCATCTCGCACGGCCCGAAGCCGCGCGACTACGCACAGCGTACCCCGAAGAAGATGATCAAGGCTGCTCTGTACGGCGCCCTGTCGGATCGTGCTCGCCACGACCGTATCCACGTCGTCACCGAGCTGGTTCCTGGTCAGACTCCTTCCACCAAGTCCGCACGCGCGTTCATCGAGCGCCTGACCGACCGCAAGAACGTCCTGTTCATCGTCGGTCGCGAGGACATCAACGCACAGAAGAGTGCTCGCAACCTGCCCGGCGTTCACATCCTGTTCGCCGACCAGCTGAACACCTACGACGTCCTGAAGTCTGACGACGTTGTGTTCTCCGTCGAGGCTCTGAACGCCTTCATCACCCGCGCTACCGGCGCGGCTAAGGAGGAGAACTAATGGCTAAGATCGCAGACCCACGTGACATCATTCTCGCCCCGGTCGTGTCTGAGAAGTCTTACGGCCTGATGGAGCAGAACCAGTACGCGTTCTTCGTTGCTCCGTCTGCCAACAAGACCCAGATCAAGATCGCCATCGAGCAGATCTTCGGCGTTAAGGTCGCCTCCGTGAACACCGCTAACCGCGAGGGCAAGCGCAAGCGCTCCCGCTCCGGTTTCGGTACCCGTAAGGCAACCAAGCGCGCGTACGTGACGCTTCGTGAGGGCAGCGACGCTATCGACGTCTTCGGCGGAAACGCCTAAGAGAGTCGAGGTAAGGACAAACTATGGCTATTCGTAAGTACAAGCCGACAACCCCGGGTCGCCGCCAGAGCTCCGTTTCTATGTTCGAGGAGATCACTCGCTCGACCCCAGAAAAGTCTCTGGTTCGCCCGCTCCCCAAGAAGGGCGGCCGTAACGTTCACGGCCACATCACTGTTCGCCACAAGGGTGGCGGACACAAGCGCCAGTACCGTCTCATCGACTTCCGTCGCAACGACAAGGACGGCATCCCGGCAAAGGTCGCTCACATCGAGTACGACCCGAACCGCACCGCCAACATTGCGCTGCTGCACTACGTCGATGGCGAGAAGCGCTACATCATCGCTCCTAAGGGCCTGAAGCAGGGCCAGATGGTCGAGTCCGGTGCTTCCGCCGACATCAAGGTTGGCAACAACCTGCCTCTGCGCAACATCCCCGCAGGTACCGTGATCCACAACGTCGAGCTCAAGCCAGGCGCTGGCGCAAAGCTCGCTCGTTCCGCTGGTGCTTCCATCCAGCTGCTCGGTAAGGCCGGCAAGTACGCAGTCCTGCGTATGCCGTCTTCCGAAATCCGCCGCGTCGACATCCGTTGCCGCGCCACCGTGGGTGAGGTCGGCAACGCTGACCAGATCAACATCCGCTGGGGCAAGGCCGGTCGTATGCGTTGGAAGGGCGTTCGCCCGACCGTCCGTGGTGTCGTTATGAACCCGGTCGACCACCCGCACGGTGGTGGTGAAGGTAAGACCTCCGGTGGTCGTCACCCGGTGTCCCCATGGGGCAAGAAGGAAGGCCGTACCCGCAACCCCAACCGTTACAGCAACAACATGATTGTTTCTCGTCGCAAGACGAAGAACTCGAAGAAGCGCTAAGAGGAGGTAAGGAAAGATGCCACGTAGCCTTAAGAAGGGCCCGTTCGTCGATGAGCACCTCCTCAACAAGGTTGATGCTCAGAACGAAAAGGGCACCAAGCAGGTCATCAAGACCTGGTCCCGCCGTTCCACCATTCTCCCGGACTTCATTGGCCACACCTTCGCCGTCCACGACGGTCGCAAGCACGTGCCGGTGTTCGTGGACGACTCCATGGTCGGCCACAAGCTGGGTGAATTCGCTCCCACCAAGACCTTCAAGGGTCACATTCAGGACAAGAAGGGACGTCGATAAGCGATGAGCGAAGCTATCACTTCCGCACGCGCTACCGCGCGTTTCGTCCGCGTTACCCCGATGAAGGCACGCCGTGTTATCGATCTGGTTCGCGGCAAGTCCGTCGAGGAGGCCCTGGCCATCCTGAAGTACGCCCCGCAGGCTGCTTCCGAGCCAGTTGCCAAGGTCGTTGCTTCCGCAGCCGCTAACGCTGAGAACAACTTCGGCCTGGATCGTCGCTCCCTGGTCATCTCCGAGGCTTTCGCCGACGAGGGACCAACCATGCGTCGTTTCCGTCCGCGCGCTCAGGGTCGTGCTTTCCAGATCCGTAAGCGCACCAGCCACATCACCGTGGTTGTCGAGAGCCAGGAAGGGGCCAAGTAGTGGGCCAGAAAATCCATCCTCACGGCCTCCGTCTGGGCATCACTTCCGACTGGAAGTCCCACTGGTTCGCCGAGAAGAACTACGCTGAGTACCTTGCCGAGGACATTCGCGTCCGCGAGTACCTCGTCAAGACCCTCGATCGCGCCGGCCTCGCTGACATCGTCATCGAGCGCACCCGCGACCGCGTTCGCGTCGACATTCACACCGCCCGCCCGGGCATCGTGATCGGCCGCCGCGGCTCTGAGGCTGACCGTCTGCGCCGCGAGCTCGAGAAGCTCACCGGCAAGCAGGTCGCCCTCAACATCCTCGAGGTCAAGAACATCGATGCAAATGCTCAGCTGGTGGCTCAGTCCATCGCCGAGCAGCTTGCTAACCGTGTGGCATTCCGTCGCGCAATGCGCAAGGCTATCCAGTCTGCGATGCGCCAGCCACAGGTCAAGGGCATCAAGGTCTCCCTGTCCGGTCGCCTGGGCGGTGCCGAGATGTCTCGTACCGAGCGCTACCACGAGGGTCGCGTTCCGCTGCACACCCTCCGCGCCGAGATCGACTACGGCACCTACGAGGCTCACACCACCTTCGGCCGCATCGGCGTCAAGGTGTGGATCTACAAGGGTGACGTCGTCGGTGGTCGTCGCGAGAGCGAGATCAACGCCCCAGAGCAGCGCCGCGGCCGCGGCGACCGCAACTCGCGTCCGCGTCGCGGTGGCCAGCGTCGTCAGCGCTCTGAGCAGAAGCAGGAGGGCTAAGAATGCTTATCCCTAAGCGCGTCAAGTACCGTCGCCAGCACCGTCCGGTTCGCCGTGGCGTGTCCAAGGGCGGTAACCGCATCACCTTCGGTGACTACGGCATCCAGGCTCTCGAGCCCGCCTACATCACCAACCGTCAGATCGAGTCTGCACGTATTGCCATCAACCGCCACGTCAAGCGTGGTGGTAAGGTCTGGATCAACATCTTCCCAGATCGCCCTCTGACCCAGAAGCCGCTCGGCGTTCGTATGGGTTCCGGTAAGGGTCCTGTTGAGAAGTGGGTCGCCAACGTCAAGCCTGGCCGCATCCTCTTCGAAATGTCCTACCCGAACGAGGAGACGGCACTCGAGGCTCTGCGTCGTGCAGGCCAGAAGCTCCCTTGCAAGGTTCGTATCGTTAAGAAGGAGGACCAGTTCTAATGGCTACCGGTACCCCCGCACACGAGCTTCGCGAGCTTAACGCCGAGGAGCTGAAGACCCGCCTGACCGAGGCTAAGGAAGAGCTGTTCAACCTGCGCTTCCAGGCTGCAACCGGCCAGCTGACCAACAACCGTCGCCTGCGCACCGTCAAGCGCGACATCGCCCGCATCTACACCGTGATCCGCGAGCGTGAGCTGGGCCTGTCTGTTGTTCCGGGAGCTGAGGCTTAATCATGAGTGAGGCAACTGTGAACAAGAAGGAAAAGGGCGCACGTAAGGTCCGCACCGGCTACGTGGTTTCTGACAAGATGCAGAAGACCATCGTCGTCGAGCTCGAGGACCGCAAGTCCCACGCCCTCTACGGCAAGACCATTCGTTCCAACTCGAAGGTCAAGGCCCACGATGAGGAAGGCATCGCCGGCATCGGCGACCTCGTCCGCATCGAGGAAACCCGCCCGCTGAGCAAGGACAAGCACTTCCGTCTCGTTGAGATCATCGAGAAGGCACGCTAAGTCCGCTCAGCCTTGAAGGCGATTATCCCCGTCCGATGTTTGTGCATCGGGCGGGGGTTTTTTCGCTTTACGACGGGGGAGCGCCCCATTGGGGGCGCTCCCGGAAGGCCAAGGTGGGCGATCCCAAAGCCAAGACGGGGGATCCCGGAAGCCACGGTGGGGGATCCCCGGAGACATGGAGGGCGGAACCCAGCGCGGGAGGTTGACCTGTCCTACACTGTGAGCAGCACTTTTCCGCCCCACCTACGCAAGGCCCCCATGAAACGCTCCGTCATCCTCGCCACCTACCTGCCGCTCGTACTGCTTAGCCCGTTGATCGGTTGGGTGCTCAACATCGCGCTCGTGGCCAACGCGCGCTTCGCGGAGTCGGGATCCAACGCCACGCAGACGGCGTCGCTCATGTTGCTCGGCGGCGTCGCGATCATGGCTCTGGCCTACCTCGGGCACCGGCTGCGCGACGGCATCATCCGCGGTCTGGCGCTGCAGCTCGTGGCCGTGGTGCCGCTGGCGGTCCTGCTGCGCGGCACGGGAACCTACCTCTTCGGCGTCAACGGCGACCAGCAATTCCGCCTCGCGCTGGTGGAGAAGTACACCTACTTCTTCACGCCCGTCGACGCCTACGACGCCCAGGCACCGGGCTTCTACCCGGGCCTGTGGTTCTGGCTGTCCGGCAAACTCATGAGGGTGGTTGGCTGGTCGGCGCCGCGGGGTTACCCGGTCGTGGCGCTGGCGACCTTGGCCGCCACCACCGCGATCGTGTGCTGGCTGTGGGAGGAGTGCCGGAGGAAGCAGCTGACCGCCGTGCCCACCGCCGTCGCGGGGCTGGCCGCCTCGCTGGCCGGGTGGTTCTTCGCCGCCTACGAGCCCTACTCGTGGATTGTGCTCGCCCCGATCGTCCCCGTCTCCTACCTCTTCCTAGATGCGCTGCGAAATCTCGGGACGACCCCAGTGCGCGGGCTCGCGGTCACCGGGGCCTGGTTGGGCCTCTACCTGGGGCTTGCGGCCTCTACCTACTCGCTGGTCGCCATCCCGGTGGGCCTGGTCACCCTCATCCTCTTGGCCGTGGCGCGCCCGCGCGCGGGACTGAAAAAGTGGGCGGCGCTCTTCGCTCCCGCGATCCTCGTGGCCGGGGTGCTGGCCGCCTACTGGTGGGCAGGCTACCTCTTGCACCGGGGCGAAGGCGGGGCCGGCAACGTCGCAGCCTCCTACGCGCCAGCGGAGTCGGTGGCCTTCGCCTTCCCGGAGGACCCGCTGTGGGCGGCGCTGTGCCTCATCGCCGTCGCGTCGGTCGCGGCGCAGTGGCACGCGCTGCGGGCCCTGGAGGCGCACGTCGCGGTGCTCGGCGGGTGCGTCGCCTGGTACGCGCTGAGCGCGGTGCGCAACGTCGCGGTGGGCGGGAGCCTGCTGGCCTTCCGCTCGACGCCGCTGGTCATGATGATCGTGGTGCTGCTCGCGTGGGAGCTGTTCACGCTGGTCGTCCAGGCGCTCGCCTCCGCCCGCCTTCGCGCGGGAGCCCCGGAGCGCGCGATCCGCGTGAGCCGCCACCGACCGCTCCCGCCGGTCGGCGCGCTGGCGTGCGGGGTCGCGCTCATCGTCGCCGCCCAGCACCCGACGGCCGAGCTGAGTTCCTACGCCCAGGAGGCGCAGAAGGCCAGATCCCAGGTCGACGCCCTGGTCGAACTGGGCACCTGCGTCCACAACGGCCTGGGAGAGAAGATCGACGGCGCGAGCCTCGTGGCCTACGAGCTCAACCTTCCGGCGGTCCTGCCGGTGTTCACGCAGGCCCCGCCGAACATCACCTACGTGAACCCGACGACCAACCTCACCTCCCATGAGCGCCTCATCGCCGCGCTGTCGGGCGCGCACACCACCGAGGAGCTGAAGCAGATCCTCGCGGACTACCGGCTCGACGGGCTGGCGGCGCTCGAGCGTGACGGCAGGCTAGTCGTGCGCGCGCTGGACACCCAGGGGCGAATCGTCGAGACGGCCATCGACCCGGCCGCAGTCTCGAACGAGTGGGAGTCCGTCACCTGTGGAGAAACCCGGGTCATCCTCACGGCGGGAAGCTAGTGTATCTGGGGGCAGGCCTAGAATAAAGGGGATAAACGACCCCTCAGGAAAGGCCGCCCCCCATGAGCGCCAACCCACCCGCTCGATTCAGCCCTCGTCCCTCCGCACTCGTTTACGAAGGGCCCCTCGGGGCAGTGGTCGCCGACGAGGTCACGCGCTTTCACGTGTGGGCACCGAACGCTGAATCGGTGCAGCTGCTCGTCTTCAACGGGGAAGGCGGCACCCAGGAAGCGCTCGGGATGACGCGCGGAGACCGAGGCGAGTGGTCCGTCGAGCTGGCGGGCAACCACGAGGGACTCGAGTATCTCTACCGCGTCGACGGCCGCGAGGCGGTGGACCCGTATGCCCGGGCGGTCACCGCGAACGGGCTGCGGTCGGTGGCTATAGACGTCGATAAGCTGCTAGGAACCGCAACGCGCCTAGACAGCGTTGGGGATCCGGGGAACGCGATCATCTACGAGGCGCACGTGCGCGACCTGACCATCGCGCCCGGCAACGGCATCGCCCACAAGGGGAAGTTCCTCGGGCTCGCGGAAGAGGGGAGGCGCACCGCGCGCGGCAACCTGTCCGGGCTCGACTACATCGCCTCGCTCGGGATAACCCACCTGCAGCTGCTGCCGATCTTCGACTTCGGTTCGGTCGACGAGCTGGGCGACCTCGCGTTCGACGCGCAGTACAACTGGGGCTACGACCCGAACAACTACAACGTCCCCGAGGGCAGCTACTCGACCGACCCCCGCGACCCCTACGCGCGCCTGAGGGAGCTGCGCCAGCTTGTCGACGCCTGCCACGCGCGCGGCCTGCGCGTGATCATGGACGTGGTCTACAACCACGTCTACGACGCGCGGACGAACCCGTTCGAGCTCATCGAACCCGGCTACTACTTCCGCAAGGACGCCTGGGGCGACTTCTACGACGCCACCGTCTGCGGCAACGAGACCGCGTCCGAGCGGCCTATGATGCGCCGCTTCATCGTCGACTCGGTGCGCTACTGGGCGCGGACTTTCGGCCTCGACGGCTTCCGCTTCGACCTCATGGGCATCCACGACGTGGAGACGATGAACGCCGTGCGCGCCGCCCTCGACGAGATCGACCCCGGCATTATCCTGCTCGGGGAGGGCTGGGCGATGGGCAACCACGCACCCGGGGTGGTTCCCGCCGACCAGCGCGCGGGCGCGCTCATGCCGCGGATCGCCATGTTCAACGACACCTTCCGCGACGTGGTCAAGGGCTCCAACTTCCACATCGAGGGCGCGGGGTTCGTCTCCGGAAACCCCAGCTACCTGCCTGACGACGCCGACCCGTGGACGGCGTCGCCCGCCGCGGAGGAGCTCTTCGACGCGATGCGCGGCTCGCTCACCCAGCGCGACTACCTCACGGCCGCGCAGTCGGTGGTGTACAACGAGTCGCACGATAATTACACGATGTTCGACAAGCTGCGCGGCACCGCGGGGCTGGAGCACGCCTCGCTGGCGGAGATCGCGCGGCGGCACACGCTGGCCACGACGATCCAGCTGCTCTCGCGCGGCATCGCCTTCGTCCACGCGGGCCAGGAGCTGCTCCGCACGAAGCAGGGCGAGGAGAACTCCTACAGGTCGCCCGATCACGTCAACGCATTCGACTACGACCGCGCCGAGCAGTTCGCCCCGCAGGTCGCCTTCTTCCGCTCGTTGGTTGCTTTCCGACGCCAATGGTCGTGGGTCACGGAGACCGACTACGAGGCCATCGATGTGACGACCGTTCCCGTGGAGGCCAGCGGCCTGCACCTGAGCTACCGGGTCAAGCGGGCCTTCGACGGCAACGACGCCTGGGTGCTCATCAACGCCGATTCCGGGTTGTGGCAGGCGCCGATCGCGGCGGGGGAGTACCGCGTGCACATCTGCGACGAGCACGTGGTCGAGGACCCCGCGAAGGTCCGCTTCGGGGAGGAGTTCCCCGTCGCGGCCTTGAGCGTCGTGGTGCTGGAGAAGCTCTAAGACAGGCGCACGACGGCTCCGGAGACCGGCCCCAGGCGCAGGGTCTGCCCGTCGAGGGCGGTCTCGCCGGTGGCGGCGACGACCTCGGCCGCGCCCTCGATGACCAGCTCGTCGGCGCTCCCGCCCGCGTTGAGGGCGATCGCGTAGGCGCCGCCGCGGGTGTAGACGAGGATGCGCGAGTCGTCGTGGGCCCAACCAAACTCGAGCGGGGCATCCGCCTGCAGCTCCGCAGTGGCCCTCCGCAGCGCGATGATCGCGGCCACGAAGCTGCGGAGGGAGCCCGGGTCCTTGGCCTGGGATGCCGCATCGGGGGCGCCTGCGGAGTCGTCGACCGGAAGGTAGAGGCTTTCCGGGTCCGCGGTGGAGAAGCCGAAGTTGGGCTGGGCCGCGTCCCACTGCATGGGCGTGCGGCTGCCGGTGCGGTGGTAGCCGCCCTCGTGGGTGGGAACGTCGAGGTAGCGCATGCCGATCTCGTCGCCGTAGTAGATGAACGGCACGCCCGGCATGGTGAGCAGGAACAGGAAGAACAGGCGCCGCTCCGCCTCGTCGAGGCGCGGGGCGAACCGCGGGGTGTCGTGGTTGCAGGAGATGAACGAGAAGTAGCCCAGCTCCCGCGAGCCCTCGTAGCGGGGCCAGTACTGCTCGATGAAGGCCTGCGGGGAGGTGCCGGAGTCCTTCTTGAAGAAGCTCTTGTCCTCCGCGCCGCCGCGGGGGGACTCGGTGTCGCGGGCCAGAAGGTTATAACCATTGTGGCGCCAGTCGAGGTAGAAATCCATGTCGAATCCGGCGCGCAGCGCCTGGGTGGGCGTGCCCCACTCTGAGACGAACGCTGCCTCGGGGTAGTCGGCGCGGAAGCGGGAGAAGATGTCCTGCCAGACCTTCATCGTCTCCGGCTTGTCCTCCCCGTCGAACTTCACTAGCGAGTCGGCCATGTCCACGCGGAAGCCGTCCGCGCCGAGGTCGAGCCAGTGCCGCATGACGTTGACCATCTCCTGGCGGTTGGCCATCGGGCCGGGCGCGGTGGGGTCCTGCTGCCAGGGTCGGGTCTTGGCGTTGAAGCCGTAGTTGAGCGCGGGCTGGCACTTGTAGAAGTTGAGGATGTAGGTCGCCGCGCGCGGGGCCTCGCCGCCGATAAACGGCAGGCCATCGCCGTTGTCGAAGGCGTGGGAGGTCCAGATGTAGCGGTCCGAGTACTCGTTGGGATCCGCCTCGCAGCTGCGCTTGAACCACTCGTTTTCCTCGCTCGTGTGGCCGGGGACGAGGTCGAGGAGGACCTTGATGCCGCGCTCGTGCGCGGCGTGGAATAGGGCGACGAGGTCGTCGTTGGTGCCGTAGCGGGGTGCCACGGTGTAGTAGTCGCGCACGTCGTAGCCGGCGTCCTTGAAGGGGGAGTCGAAGCACGGGTTGATCCACAGCGCGTTGGCCCCGAGCTCGGCGACGTAGTCGAGCTTGTCGACGATGCCCTTGAGGTCGCCGATGCCGTCCCCGTTCGAGTCATAGAAGCTCTGGGGGTAGATCTCGTAGAAGACCGCGTCTTTCAGCCATTCCGGCGGGGTGGGCAGTCCGTTGTGGGATGTAAACATGGTGTTGAGTCTAGCGATCACACCCGAAATGTGAACTTATCAATGCAAAAAATGAATGAGATTTGCATCAACTTTTCCCGATGGACCAAGGGGAAAGATGATGAAAGAAATAGGAAACCGGACGAAAGGCTATCGGTTGCATGGGTGGGGCGTAAACTGGGGAAACGCGTGAAAACGTTTGCACTGCTGGCCGAGTTGAGATGGCTGGTGACGGAGGCTCCGCTGGCGATAAGGGAGGAGGCTGGCCTGAATCTGGCCCTGAATGGGGGTAAAAGTCCGATGGTGGAGACGTAGGATGTGTGGCACATTTCTAGACCTGAATGTCCGGATCTGCCCGTTGTGTCGGCAATCGATGTAAAAACGGACATTTCGCAATCGCTCCAGATGGCGGGGCAAAAGCGGAGCTTGGGGCGGTAATGACCGGTCTGAGGTCAGTCCGCACCGGCGGTGATAACCGGCAGTGCAAACGTTTGCTTCCGGTTTTCGCCCGTAAGCGGTGACTGAATGTGTGGTTTTTGCCGGCATTGAAATGTAATCTGCCTCACTAAGGGGTCTGGCTCCGGGCCGAGTCACTGTGCTTAAATCGAGCTTTAGTGAAGCGTTTTGCCCTCGGGTTTCGGACCATCGCTCCGCGCTGCGGGGCGACCATCCGGGGAAAACCGGGCTTCGTGTAACCCCCTCAGGGAGGCGCGCCGCGACCGCGATCAGTGAGTTCAATGCGCCCTTCCCCTCTCACTGGAAGTGGTGATTTTCGCGATGATCAACAAGCGGAAGGTAGCGGGCGCCGTTCTGGCGGCCGTGCTTAGCACCGCGGGCCTCGTGGCCTGCAGCTCCGACTCCTCCTCTTCCTCCTCCGGCGGGAGTGCCTCGGCCTCCGGTCCGGTGACGCTGACCGTCTGGACCTCCCAGGAGGACCAGACCGATGACAACGCCTGGCTGCAGACCATGGAGGCGAAGTTCAAGGAGGCCAACCCGGACCTCGACGTGACCTTCAAGAACTCCGTGGTGTCCTCCGCCGACGCGGGTACCACCGTCAACCAGGATCCGTCCGCCGCCGCCGACGTCTACTACTACGCCAACGACCAGCTCGGCTCCCTACTGGACGCGGGCGCGGTGGGCCAGCTCTCCGACTCCGGCATTGCCCAGCTCAAGGAGCAGGACTCCGCCACGATGGCGGACTCCGTCAAGGGCACCGACGGCGAGAGCTACGGCCTCCCGGTCGAGCCGAACACCTGGTTCATGTACTACAACAAGTCCAAGCTGTCTGCCGAGGACGTCAAGAGCTTCGACACCATGCTGTCTAAGGCGAAGGTCTCCTTCCCGCTGTCCAACTCTTGGTACCTCCCGGCGTTCTACGCCGGCGCTGGCGCCACCTTCTTCGGCTCCGATGGCCTCGACGAGAGTGCGGGCATCGACCTGGGTTCCAAGGCGGCCGACGTGACCAAGTACCTGGTCGACGTGTCCAAGAACCCGAACTTCGTCAATGACGCCGACGGCTCCGGCATGGGCGGGCTCGCCAACGGCGCGGTCGACGTGGTCTTCTCCGGCGCCTGGGACTCCAAGGCCGCCCAGGAGGCCCTCGGCGCCAACTACGGCGTTGCGGCGCTGCCGACCTTCAAGCTCGATGGCCAGGACGTGCAGATGAAGGCCTTCTCCGGTTCCAAGGCGATCGGCTACAACCCGAACACCTCCAACCCGCAGGTCGCGGCGCAGTTCGCGGAGTTCCTCGCCTCCACCGACTCGCAGAAGATCCACTTCCAGAAGACCGGCGTGATCCCGGCAGACCAGACCCTGGCCGACGATCCTGAGATCTCCGCCGACCCGGTCGCCACCGCCCTGTTCGAGGTCGTCGGCAGCGACTCCATCCTCCAGCCGACCTTCAATGCGATGTCCGACTTCTGGGATCCAGCCGAGAACTTCGGCAAGGCCATCACCAACGGTGAGGTCACCGCGGACAACGCCGCGGACAAGACCGCCGCTTGGGCCTCCTCCTACAAGTAGGACACCAGCGCTCAAGGCTCCCGCGGACGTGGCCCGCCCGAGCTGGAAAACAACCCGCCACGCGTGGCCCCAGGCTCTTCGATGAACAACGAGGGCGTGGGGCCATCGTTTTGACTGCTCTGGAAGTATTCACCGGCCCGCCTGCGGTAAGCGTCGACAAGCGGGAAAAAGAAAGGAAGTGGAGCCATGAAGGTGGGGCTCCTCCCCAAGGCGGACCCGCCGGGGGACAATAAACGACGACCCACGACCAGCAACGATTCCCGCTCGGAGTACAGCCTGGCCAACGCCTGGGTCTACGGCGACGCCGTGACAAGGCTGTCGCTCATCGTGTTCGGCCTCGGAAATCTCGTGCGCAAGCAGTTCGCGAAGGGCGCGGCGTTCCTCGCGATCGAGGTCTTCGCCATCTACTTCTTCGCCGCTAAGGGCTGGAAGTACTTGAAGGAGCTGCCGAACCTCGGCGGCGGGGGACAGGCCCGCGAGAAGATCAACGGCTTCTGGGTCTACACCAACTCGGACCCCTCGACGGTCGTGCTGCTCAACGGCGTGGCCACCGTGTTCTTCATTCTCGTGTTCCTGTGGTTCGCGGGCATCGCCCTGCGCAGCGCCTACAAGGCGCAGACCTTCGTCGAGGACCGCGGCGCGGCCCGCACGCTCAGGGAGGACCTGCGCGCGCTGACCGATCAGGACGCCCCGATCCTCATGATGAGCCTGCCCACCGCGGGCATCCTGCTGTTTACGATCCTGCCGCTCATCTTCATGATCTCGATGGCGTTTACCAGCTTCGACTCGAAGAACCCGCAGCAGTTCACGTGGGTGGGGTTCGAGAACTTCGGCAAGGTCCTCTCCAACGAGGGCGGCGAGGTCAACCTCAACCTGTTCGTCTCCGTCCTCATCTGGACGCTGGTCTGGGCGTTCTTCGCCACCTTCCTCAACTACTTCTTGGGCATGTTCATGGCCATGCTCATCAACCGCCGTACCACCTGGGGCAAGGGCTTCTGGCGCGCGATCTTCTCGCTGTCGGTGGCCGTGCCGCAGTTCGTCTCCCTGCTGGTCCTGCGCTCGATGCTGCAGCCTGAGGGTGCGATCAACCGCCTGCTGCAAAGCTCCGGCCTCACCGACTCGCCGCTGC
This sequence comes from Corynebacterium vitaeruminis DSM 20294, assembly GCF_000550805.1. Lineage (NCBI taxonomy): Bacteria > Bacillati > Actinomycetota > Actinomycetes > Mycobacteriales > Corynebacteriaceae > Corynebacterium > Corynebacterium vitaeruminis. Next base: position 470,917 of record NZ_CP004353.1, read on the forward strand.
CGTTTTTCACCGACGCCACCTGGGCGCGCGTCACGGTCATCGTGATCAACCTGTGGATCGGCATCCCGTACACCATCATGCAGGTCACCGGCATCCTCCAGAACATCCCGGGCGAGCTCTACGAGGCCGCCCGCCTGGACGGCGCGAGCTGGTGGCAGACCTTCCGCAGCGTGACCATGCCGTACATGCTGTTCGTGATGACCCCGTACCTCATCACCACGTTTACCGCCAACGTGAACAACTTCAACGTCATCTACCTGCTCTCCGGCGGCGCGCCGACCCCGGTCGGGGCGTCCGCGGGTAAGACCGACCTGCTGATCACCTGGCTGTACAAGCTGACCGTGGACAAGGGCGACTACAACATCGGTGCCGTCATCGGCATCTTTACCTTCATCGTCTTGTCCGTCGTCGCCCTCATTACCTACCGCCGAAGCGGATCCTACAAGAACGAGGAGGGATTCCAGTGAGCGAGAAGATGCACAACATCCGCCGGTCCCGGCGCATCGCGGACCTGGCCACGCACCTGTTCCTTGCCATCATGGCCATCGTCTGGGTCATCCCGATCGTGTGGGTGGTCGCGGAGAGCTTCAACAAGAACACCGCTCCGTTTAGCTCCACCTTCTTCCCGACGGAGTACACCTTCGATAATTACAAGAAGCTGTTCACCGAGACCCAGGTGCTCAACTTCCCGAAGATGTTCATGAACACCTTCATCGTGGCCGTGTTCACCTGCCTGATCAGCGTGGCCTTCGTGCTCATGGTCTCCTTCGCCTTGAGCCGCATGCGCTTCCGCTTCCGCAAGGTGTACATGAACGTCGCCCTCATCCTGGGCATGTTCCCGGGCATCATGGCCGTGGTCGCCATCTACTTCATCCTCAAGGCGATGGGGCTTACCGACGGCAGCCTCACGATCGTGGCGCTGATCATCGTCTACTCGGCGGGCACGGGTGCTGGCTTCTACATCATGAAGGGCTTCATGGACACCATCCCGGCCTCGCTGGACGAGGCCGCCTACCTGGACGGCTGCACCCGCTGGCAGGTGTTCACCAAGATCATCATCCCGATCGCCAAGCCGATGATCGTCTACCAGGCCATCGTCGGGTTCCTGACCCCGTGGCTCGACTTCGTCCTGGCCAAGGCGATCGCCCGCACGCAGGACAACTACACCGTCGCGCTTGGCCTGTGGAAGATGCTGGAGAAGGAGTACATCCACGACTGGTTCGCGCGCTTTGCCGCGGGCGCCGTGTGCGTCTCCATCCCGATCGTCATCCTGTTCATCGTGATGCAGCGCTACTACCAGGAGTCCATGGCGGGCTCGGTCAAGGGCTAGTAGCCTAGGGGCCGAGAAATCACATTGTTTGGCGGGGTCCGCGCGCTGCTCGGGCCCCGCCTTTTTGCGCGGATGGCGCGTCTCGCCCTGGTAAACGCACCCGCGCGCCTGTTTGCACACACGAAACGAAGGAATCACCATGACAACCGAGACCCGCCCGTCGGTGGGTAGGGGGCTTCGCCTTTCCTCCCTTGGACTTATCGCCTATTCCTTCCTCGCATGCTCGATCATCGGGCTTGCCTGGACGAACCTGCGCGTGGCCAACCCGGGCGAGGCGCCGCTGTCGGATCTCACCGTGGCGGTCCTCTTCGAGGTCTTGAGCTGGGCGTGCCTGCCGATCTTCGCGTGGCTGTTCGTCGCCGAGTTCACCGCGCGCGGCGGTTCCTGGCGCTTCGGCGGCGCGCTGCTGGCTGCGGCCGTGGTCGCGGAGGTGCCCTTCGACCTCGCCGCCTCCGGGCGCGCGGTCGACGTGAGCGCGCAGAACCCGCTGTGGGCCTTCGTCTTCTGCTTCCTTGGCGCCAAGCTGTTCGGGTACGTGGATTCTCGCGGCGGCCAGGCGGGCCTCCTCAAGGCGGTCATCGCCGTCGGCGTGGCGCTGTGGCTGGTGTTGCTGCAGGTGGGGGTCCGTTTCGGGCTCGTCTACCTGGGGCTTTTCATCTTCGCGTTTTTCCTCGTGTTCTGGTTCCTTCGCGCGCGCGAAAACACGATGATGCTCACCGCGGGGCTGCTCGGCGCATCCATGCTCATCGCCCCGGCGCTCGGCGTCATCGCGCTGCACTACCGCGCGCCGATGCTCGATAAGGACGCGCGCCTGCACTGGGGTTTCCTGTGGCTCTACCCCGCATTGCTCCTCATTGCTGCGCTGGTCTAGGCGTTTTTCGCTTATCGACGATCGGCCTTCGGCGCCCGCCTATTTACAAAAGGGGAGCCATGCCCTAAACTATGTGACATGACAACAAAAACTAATTCCACCAACGTTTCCGCGCTCTTCGTCGGCCACGGCTCGCCGATGAACGCCATCGAAGAAAACTCCTTTACCAAGTCCTGGAACGAGCTGGGCGAGCAGCTTGCCCCGCGCGCGATTCTTAGCGTCTCTGCGCACTGGTACACCCACGGCACCGGGGTGACGGCCATGGACAAGCCGCGCACGATCCACGACTTTTACGGCTTCCCCGAGGAGCTGAACCAGGTTATCTACTCCGCCCCCGGTGACCCGGAGATCGCCAGCCTCGTCGAGGACGTGGCCAAGCCGACACTGGTGCAGCAGGACCACAGCTGGGGCCTCGACCACGGCACCTGGTCGGTGCTCAAGCACATGTTCCCGGATGCCGACATCCCCGTTATCCAGCTGTCCATCGATGCCACCAAGCCCTACGAGGAGCACTTCGAGCTCGGCGCGCGGCTTGCCCGACTGGCCAAGGAAAACAACGTGCTCATCATGGGCAGCGGCAACGTCGTACACAACCTGCACATGTACGCGCCCCAGGTGGGTGACCGCGGCTTCGACTGGGCCGATCGCTTCGACGAAAAGGCGCGCGAGCTCATGCTCACCGAGCCCGACCGGGTTCCCTCGCTGTTTAGCGACCGGGACTTCAAGCGCGCAGCACCAACCTCGGACCACTTCCTCCCGCTGGCCTACGTCGCGGGCGTGGCCGCGGGGGTCGGCGGCGGCGAGATTAGCTCCTTCAACGAGCAGCGCACCGGCGGTTCGCTGTCCATGACGGGGTACGTGGTGACCAAGCCGTAGGCGTCGACAAGCAACGCGCGGGCGGAAACGTTTCTAGGATGAAGGCATGTCCGAAAATCGTTACCGCCCGCGCTTTCATATCACCGCGCCGACCGGCCGCCTCAACGACCCCAACGGCCTATTCATCGAGGACGGCGTGCTTCACGTCTTCTTCCAAAAAGACCCTGCCTACCCGTTCGGTGCGAAGCGCACCGGCTGGGGGCACGCGAGCACACCGCTTCAGGGGGAGGGGGCGGGGGAGTGGACGCACCACCCCGACGCGCTTTATCCCGACGCGGCCTACGACGCCAACGGCTGCTACTCCGGCGGCGCCATCCGCGACGAGGCGGGAAACGTCCACCTCTTCTACACGGGAAACCTGAAGGAGACCGACCCCGCCACCGGCGAGATGGCGCGCCGGGCCACGCAGAACAGCGTGAGCGTGGAGGAGGTGTCCAGCGGCCTCGGCGGCGTCTTCCGGCGCAACCCCAACAACCCGCTCATCGACGGCCCCGCGGAGGGCTATACCGCGCACTACCGCGACCCCATGATCACCCGCGACCCGGAGGGTGCTGCGGCCTACCGCATGGTCATCGGCGCGCAACGCGCGGACGAGACCGGTGCCGTGGTGCTCTACCGCTCGGACGACCTCGAGCGCTGGGAGTTCGCGGGCGAGCTCGGCTTCGACGTCTCCTCGGCCGAACCTGGGACCTCGCCCGACCTCGTGCCGGGCGGCTACATGTGGGAGTGTCCGAACCTGCTGAGCATCCGTGACGAGGCCGACGGCGAGCGCTACGAGTTGTTCATCATCTGCCCGCAGGGGCTTGAGCGGCAGGTCGACGAGGCGGGCACCACCCACTACGCCTCCAGCGATCAGTGCGGCTACCTCGTGGGCCACCTCGAGGGCACCACCTTCCGCGTGGTGCGCGGGTTCACCGAGCTCGACTACGGGCACCAGTTCTACGCGCCGCAGGCGGTGGCGGAGCAAGGTGGGCTCGTTCCCGACAGTTACCTGCTGTTCGGATGGATGGGGCTGCCCGCCCAGGACGACACCCCGAGCGTCGAATCCGAGGGGTGGGTGCACAGTCTCACACTCCCGCGCCGGGTGAGCCTGCACGGCCGCACGCTGCGGCAACGCCTCGTGCTGCCTGAAATCGTTTGCAATCGTGTCGAAGATCACTCCATGCCCGATGTGGGTAACGTGTTACACGCCTCTGAGCTGCTTAAACAAGAAAAGGTCACTTTTTCGGTCATCGACACGTCCGAATCGGTGGTAGTTTCCGCAACCTACAGTCCGCTCGGGCAGGGAAGCCTCAGTCTCACCTATAAGGGGGATACCCGCGTGGTGCCCTGCACCCCCGGTGAGCTGGAGATATTCGTCGACGGGGCGACCGTGGAGATCACCGCGCAGGACGGCGAACGGGCATTTTCTATCGCCGCGTTCCCTACCCCCGGTACGCGATGGTCGCGCATCGAATTTAACCGGTAAAGCCGTTGAGTTTCGGCAGCGAACACTATTGAATAAAAGATAGCGAAACCGTTCTCCGACCAGCGGAGATAGGGCACTCACACAGTAGGAGTTTGTTCCCATGCAACACAAGGAAGTTGCGACTCGCGTGCTCAAAGCGATCGGTGGCGAGGAGAACATCGTCGCCGCCGCGCACTGCGCCACGCGCCTTCGCATGGTCCTGAAGGACACCAAGAACGTCGACCAGGCCGCCCTCGACAACGACCCCGATCTCAAGGGCACGTTCGAGACCGGTGGCATGTATCAGATCATCGTCGGCCCGGGTGACGTGAACAATGTGTTCAAGGAGCTCGACGGCATGACCTCGAAGAACATCGCGGTGACCACCGAGGAGCTCAAGGACGTCGCCGCCCAGAGCGGCAACTGGTTCACCCGCGCGATCAAGGCGCTGGCGGACATCTTCGTCCCGCTCATCCCGATCCTGGTCGGCGGCGGTTTGTTGATGGCCCTCAACAACGTGCTCACCGCGCAGGACCTGTTCGGCCCGCAGTCGCTGGTGGAGAAGTACCCGAACATCACCGGCGTCTCCGAGCTCATCAACCTGCTCTCGTCCGCGCCGTTCGCCTTCCTGCCGATCCTCGTGGGCTTCACCGCGACCAAGCGCTTCGGCGGCAACGAGTTCCTAGGCGCCGGCATCGCGATGGCGATGGTCATGCCCTCGCTGGTCAACGGCTACAACGTGGCGGAGACCATCGCCAACGGGCAGATGACCTACTGGGACATCTTCGGCCTCAACGTCGCCCAGGCCGGTTACCAGGGCTCGGTCCTGCCGATCCTCCTGGTCTCCTGGATCCTGGCCACGATCGAGAAGTTCTTCCACAAGCACCTCAAGGGCACGGTCGACTTCCTGGTCACCCCGGTGCTGACGCTGCTGATCACCGGCTTCCTCACCTTCATCGCCGTCGGCCCGGTCATGCGCACCCTCGGCGACTGGCTGGCCAACGGCCTGGCCAACCTCTACGACTTCGGCGGCCCCGTCGGCGGCTTCGTCTTCGGCCTCATCTACTCGCCGATCGTCATCACCGGCCTGCACCAGTCCTTCCCGCCGATCGAGACCATGCTGTGGAACCAGGGCGGATCCTTCATCTTCGCCACCGCCTCCATGGCGAACATCGCCCAGGGCGCCGTGGCGCTCGCGGTCTTCTTCCTGGCTAAGAACGAGAAGCTCAAGGGCCTGGCTGGCGCGTCCGGCATGTCGGCCGTCTTCGGCATCACCGAGCCCGCCATCTTCGGTGTGAACCTGCGCCTGCGCTGGCCGTTCTACATCGGCATCGTCTCCGCGGCCATCGGCTCGACGCTCATCGCGATCTTCGACGTCAAGGCCGTGGCGCTGGGGGCGGCGGGCTTCATCGGCTTCGTCTCCATGCGTGCCAATGACATCGGGCAGTTCTTCATCTGCGCGTTTACCACCTTCATCATCGCCTTCGTTGCCGCGTTCATTTACGGCCGCACGCTGGTGGCCAAGAACGGCACCATCGACCCCGATGCCGAGGATCCGGCGGCGGAGGCCGCGGCCGCCGCAGCAGCCGCCGAAGGCCCGTCGGCAAGCGACGCGCAGGCAGCCGAGGACGCGCTGCAGGTGGTCGCGCCGCTGACTGGCAACGCCGCGGCGCTCGCGAGCGTGTCCGACCCGATGTTCGCCCAGGGCAAGCTCGGCGCGGGCATCGCGATCACTCCTACTGAGGGCAAGCTGGTTGCCCCGGTGTCCGGCAAGGTGGTCGTCGCCTTCCCGTCCGGGCACGCCTTCGCGGTGCGCACGCAGGGCGCGGACGGCAAGAATGTGGACGTGCTCATGCACATCGGCTTCGACACCGTGAACCTGAAGGGGCAGCACTTCACGCCGAAGGCCCAGCAGGGCGACGAGGTCAAGGCCGGCGACGTGCTCTGCGAGTTCGACATCGACGCCATCAAGGCGGCGGGCTACGAGGTGACCACGCCGGTGGTCGTGTCCAACTCCAAGCGCACAGGCCCCGTCCTGCCGGCGGTGTCGCTGCCGACGGCGGTGACCGCGGGTGAGGTGTTCATGACGGTGGACCCGAAGGTCGCCGTTGACGCCTAGAGTTGTTCCCGCGCTCCCTTGATTTAGTCGCGTGGGGACACGGCTTCCCGTCAACTTAAGAAAACCGGCCCCCTCGGACTCCTTCTTCCGAGGGGGCCACGGCCGTCTGTGCTCCAGTCCTCACCCAAGCTCGAGAGGGGCTGGGGCCCTGAACGCAGTGGTGGAGGGGTGCGTCGCGACTCGTCGCACGGGAAACTAGGGCAGGGGAGGGGCCCGCGCTGCGTCGCAGTAGCTTCGCAGCGGGAACAACGCGCTTGTTCGCAGCAATGAAGAATGGCAGCTTGTAAAAATCTCCGCTGTTGTGGTTGAATGTTCAAGTTGCCTTTCATAGGTCGGCGCGAGCCTGCTAGTTTCCGAGCGGCCGGGCCGAGACCCCTCGACTGGTTCCCAGTTCGTTGCCGCGGCCTGCGCCGCAGTGTGAAGGCAAAGAGTACATCGACCGCGCGAGTCAGTTCGGAAATCTGGCCCGCATTAAATCCAGGTCAAGGAGACCCTAGTGATTCAGCAGGAATCGCGTCTGAAGGTCGCCGACAACACTGGTGCACGTGAGATTCTGTGCATCCGCGTTCTCGGTGGCTCCACCCGACGCTTTGCTGGCATCGGCGACGTCATCGTCGCCACTGTCAAGGAGGCAACCCCCGGCGGCAACGTCAAGGCTGGCGACGTCGTCAAGGCCGTGGTTGTCCGCGCCAAGAAGGAGACCCGTCGTCCGGACGGCTCCTACATCAAGTTCGATGAGAACGCCGCCGTCCTCATCAAGAACGACAACGAGCCCCGCGGTACCCGTATCTTCGGCCCGGTCGCTCGCGAGTTGCGCGACAAGAAGTTCATGAAGATCGTTTCTCTCGCACCGGAGGTGATCTAACTTATGAAGATCCATAAGGGCGATATGGTCATCGTCATCTCTGGCCCGGACAAGGGTGCTAAGGGCAAGGTCATCCAGGCCTTCCCGAAGACCGAGAAGGTCCTGGTCGAGGGTGTTAACCGCGTGAAGAAGCACGTCGCTAACTCCGCTCCGGAGCGTGGCGCTGAGTCCGGCGGAATCGTCACCCAGGAGGCCCCGATCCACGTGTCCAACGTGATGATCCTGGACTCCGACGGTAACCCAACCCGCGTTGGCTACCGCTTCGATGAGAACGGCAAGAAGGTCCGTATCTCGCGTCGTAACGGGAAGGACATCTAATCATGAGCGAGAACTACACTCCGCGCCTTAAGACCCGCTACCGCGAAGAGATCCGCACCGCGCTGAACGAGAAGTTCGGCTACGACAATGTCATGCAGATCCCGGGCGTTACCAAGGTCGTCGTCAACATGGGTGTCGGCGAGGCTGCTCGCGACTCCAAGCTGATCAACGGCGCTCTCGAGGACCTCACCGCGATCACCGGCCAGAAGCCCGAGCTTCGCCGCGCCAAGAAGTCCATCGCTAACTTCAAGCTCCGTGAGGGCATGCCGATCGGCGCGCGCGTTACCCTGCGCGGCGACCGCATGTGGGAGTTCCTGGACCGTCTGCTGACCGTCGCGCTTCCCCGTATTCGCGACTTCCGCGGCCTGTCCGACCAGCAGTTCGATGGCCACGGCAACTACACCTTCGGCCTGACCGAGCAGACCATGTTCTACGAGATCGACGTCGACAAGGTCGACCGTCCCCGTGGTATGGACATCACCGTTGTCACCACCGCCACCAACAACGAGGAAGGCCGCGAGCTGCTTCTGCACCTCGGCTTCCCGTTCAAGGGCGAGGATGGCAACAAGCAGCAGGTCTAGTGCCTAGTTAGTTTGTGAAGCGAACTAGCGTGTGAGGCGCCCAGCGCGATCGAAATGATCGGCTGGGCGCTTTTGCGTGCCTAGATCACCTCGATGGACATGGCCTTGGCCTGCGCCCAGACCCCGCCGCCCGCCTCGAGCCCGAGCGCCAGCGCCGACCGCGTCGTGATGGGCACGGTGATGATCCCGTTCGATTCGTCGAGGGCGACGCGCACCGTCGTGGACGCGCCGTGCACGTCCAGCGCCTCGATCGTTCCGTGCCAGGCGTTGCGGGCCGAGCCCTCCTGCGGCGCGGCGGCAAGGGTCACGGCGTTGGGAGCGAACACGGCCGTCGCCTCCTCGCCCGGTGCCCGTCGCGCGCCGTCACGCAGCGTTCCCAGCAGTGTTTGCTTTCCGACGGCCATGGTCACCAGCCCCCGGTCCACGTCCAGCACCCTCCCGCCCAGCCGGTTGAGCCCGGTGAACTCCGCCATGAACTGCGTCGGCGGGGAGGAGAGCACCTCCTGGGTTAACCCGTGGGCCACGGGCGCACCCTCCTCCATGACCACGACCTCCGCCGCGATCGCCGAGACGTCGAAGGGGTCGTGGGAGACCATGATGGTCGTGCGGTCGCCCGCGGCGGCGGTGAGGAAGGATCGCCAGGCGTGGGCGGCCTGGACGTCGACGGCCGCCAGCGGCTCGTCGAGTAGCACGATGGCGGGCCTAGCGGCGAAGGCGCGCACCAGCGCCACCTGCGCGGCCTGCCCGCCAGAGAGCGCGGAGCAGGAGACCCCGGACAACGCCTCGAGACCGGCTGCGCGCAGGAGCGCCCGCGAGCGCTCGGCGTCGCGCGTGGCCATGGTGATCGCGCGGAGGACGCTCGCGCGCGCGGGAAGCCCCGGGCGCTGGGTGAGCACGACGAGCCCCCGCCGGTGCGCGGGCGTGCGGTGGAGGTCGTGGCCGCCCAGGCGCGCCTCGCAGCCGCGCAGGCGCCCGGAGATGAGCCCGAGGAGGGTGGTCTTCCCGGCGCCGTTGGGGCCGATCACCGCCGTCGTCGCGCGCGGGGAAAAGACCGCCTCGCCGCGATCGGTGCGAACGGCGAGCGGGGAGTCGACCGGGGACGCCGGTGCGGAGAGCTCGCGGAGCCGGGCGATGTCGAGCGGCCCGGTGGCAACCGGGCGCCCGCGGCGGCTCGGGGCGTTGAGGAGGAATCCCGCCCACGAGGAAAGCCCCAGCACGATGAGGGCGAGCACCATGAGGATGGCCGCCAGCGCGTAGGCGTCGGCGGGGTCGGTCTCCCGGGCGAGGTAGATGCCGATGGGCATCGTGCGGGTCACCCCGGGCATGGAGCCGGCGAAGGTGATGGTCGTGCCGAACTCGCCGAGCGAGCGGGCGAACGCCAGGCCCGCGCCGGTCGCGATCGCGGGGGCGAGCGCCGGCAGAAGCACCTTCGCCACGACGGCCGAAGGCGACATCCCGATGCCGATGCTCGAGTGCCAGACCTCGCCGTCCATCTGCCGCAGCGCCGCCTCGACCGTGATCACCACGAAGGGCAGGGCGATGAAGACGTGACTGGCCACGACCCCGGGGAAGGCGAAGGCGAATTGCCAGCCGAAGGCGTCGAGAAGCGGGGCGAGAAACCCCCGGCGGCCGATCGCGGCGGTGAGCGCGAGGCCCGCGACCACCGGCGGGAGGGCGAGGGGGAACAAGACCAGCAGGCGCGCGAGGGTGGCGCCGCGACGCAGCGAGCCCAGCCACAGCGCGAGCGGGACGCCGAGGATAAGGCACAGCGCCGTCGACCACAGCGCCGAGGACAGGCTCACCCACAGAAGCTGCGCGCTGTCGGGCTCGCGCAGCAACGCGGGCACGCGCGCGAGGTCGACGCGGCCCCACAGCGCGACAAGCGGCACCACGATGAGGGTGGCGCCGAGGACGGCTACGACGACGATCGCCGCCGGCATCTGCTGGCGTGCGGGTGCGGGCGGCGAGATCATTCAGGCTCCTTGGGTGGGTTCACACCCCAAGTGTAGGAACGGGCTAGGTCGCGGGAGTGAAACCGTGCTTGGTCCACACCCCCGCCATCACCTGGGAGCGCAGGAGGTCGAGCAGGGCCTGCGCCTGCTCGTGGTGCTCGGAGTTGGTGACCACGCCCGCGACCAGCGAGTTGACGTTTTCCGCGGCGTGCGGGATGTCGATGACCTCGACGGCGTCGCCCGCGGCGGCCGCGTCGGTGCGGTAGACCCAGCCCGCGTCGGCCTCGCCGGAGACGACCTTGCCCAAGACGTCGGAGACGGACTGCTCGAGGCTGACCGCCTGGATGGTGATGCCGTTGGCCTCCTCCAGCTTCTTGCTCACCGTGCCGCAGGGCACCTGCTCGTCGCAGAGCACCACGTTCTTGCCCGCGAGGTCGTTGACGGAGGTGATCCCCGGCGGGTTGCCCTTGGGCACGACCATGACCATGGAGTTGGTCGCCACGGTGACGCCCTCCTTGACCGAGCCGTTGGCGATGGCCTTGTCCATGTTGGCTTGGTCGGCGGAGATGAACAGGTCCGCGGGTGCGCCGTAGGCCATCTGCTGCACGAGCGTGGAGGAGCCGGCGTTGTTGTAGCTCAGCTCGAGCGGCGAGTCGAGGCCCGCCGCAAGCTGCGAGAGGTCATCGTTGATGACCCTCGTCGAGGCCGCGCCCATCACGGTCAGGCTCGTCGGGCTCGCCGCCGACGAGCTGCCGGTGGAGTCGGACTGGGAGCTGCTGCAGGCCGCCACGCCGAGAGCGGCGGTGAGGCAGGCTGCGAGGGCGAGGAGACGACGAGGGGCTTTCACGAGGACATTTCCTTTCCGTTGTTGACAGCGAGTGTACATAAACCGTGGGAGGCGGAGGGCTAGGCGCCGGTCCAGCGGGCCTCGTCCTTCGGCTGCTTCTTGTTGTGCTGGATGGGCTCCCACGCCACGTGCTGGCGCGAGGGCTGGGTGGTGATGTCGCGGGAGCGATAGACCACGTACGGGCGGGTGAGGTAGCCCACCGGCGCGGAGAACGCGTGCACGAGCCGGGTGAACGGCCACACGGCGATGAGCGTGAAGCCGGCCACGACGTGCGCCTTGAACTGCCACGGCACGTCCTGCATCCACTCCGGGTGCGGGTTAAAGATGAACAGTTGGCGCAGCCACGGGCTGATCGTCTCGCGGTAGTCGTAGCCGTGCGGGCCGCCGAAGACCTGCGTGGACACGGTGGCGAGGAAGCCGAGCAGGATCGCCGCCGCGAGCAGGACGTACATCACCTTGTCCTGGCGGGAGGTGGCCAGGAACACCGAGCGGTTCACACGCCTGCGGTAGATGAGCCCCACGAGCCCGACGACCGCGGCGATGCCCGCGATCGTGCCGGGGATCGTCGCGACGAGGTGGTAGGCGTGGTCCGGGATGCCCACCGCGCGGGTCCACGACTTCGGGAACGCCAGGCCCATGATGTGCCCGAGGAAGACGAAGAGCATGCCGTAGTGGAACAGCGGCGAGGACAGCCGCAGGAGCCGGGACTCGTAGATCTGCGAGGAGTGGGTGGTCCAGCCGAACTGGTCGGTGCGGTAGCGCCAGAACACGCCGACCGCGAACGCGGCGACGGCCAGCCAGGGGTAGGCGACCCACAAGAACATGTCATAGCTGTGCATGGGAGGTTCCTTCAGTCGTTCGTAGCGGTATGGTCTGCATGGGTATGCGGGAACGGCAGCGGCGCGCCGATGCCGACGAGCTCGGCGGGAGGGCCCTGCCGGATGAGCTCGACGAAGTTGTCGCGGGTGGCCTGGTCGATGGCGGGCAGCGCCGCGCATACGGCCGTGACCACTGGGGCGTAGGGCGAGCCCGCCTGTTCGAGGGCGAGGCGGAGGACCTCGATGCCGTCGCGGTGCGCGGCGAGCATGTCCGTGGCCACCGCGTGCGCCTCGCCGTCGGCCTTGGCCGCGGCCTCGAGCACCACGCAGAGGTGGTCGGGCAGCTCCTCGCGGTCGAGGAAGAAGCCGAGCGTTTCCAGCGACTCCTTGAAGGCCAGGATCGCTGCCCCGCGCTGCCGCGTGTCGCCCACGGCGTAGTAGGACAGAAACAGCGAGCACCTGCGGCGTTGATCGAAAATGTCCACGTAGTGCTGCTCCATCTCGCGGCGTCCCCACTCGCGCGCGGTATCCAGGTAGCTTGCAAGCAGCTTGTCGACGCCTACGGGAAGCGACCCGCAGGCCGAGGCGACGGCCGCGCACTTGTCGCCCCATGCATCGTCGGGGTAGTCGAGCAGGAGGGAGGCGGCCATGAATAGCGTGCGCCGCTGCTCCTCGTCCATGGGGATCTGTGCCGTTGCCTCGGGCACGGTTCCGATCTGGGTGCGCATGGGCTATCCCCTCCTCGCCGGGAACATGCTGTCCGGCCGGCCACCGATGTCCCAGGTGGCCAGGGAGACCTTGCCGCCCTGGGAGTTTTCGGCCTCGTGGTGGCAGGCCTCCGGCGCGCCGGGGCCAAGCCCGTGGAACTCCTGGACGGTATTCGCGGGGCTCATCCCGCCGAAGTCCGGCAGCGACGCGATGCCGCGCGGGGTCTCCGGGGAAGCGGTGGGGATGACGTAGCGGTCGTCGTACTTGGCGATGCCCAGGAGCCGGTACATGCTCTCCAGGTCCGCACCGGTCATGCCGACGGCGCGGGCGATCTCCTCCTGCGGCGCCTGGCCGAGGTTGATGTCGCGCATGTAGGAGCGCATCGCGGCCAGCCTGCGAAGCACCTTCTCCACCGGTGCCGGGTCGCCCGCGGTGAACAGGCCCGCGAGGTAGTCGAGCGGGATGCGCATGGTCGAGATGGCGGTGAGCAGCACCTTGTGGTCCTCGCCGTCGTTGCCGGTGGCGGTCACGCGGTCGACGACGGGGCTCAGCGGCGGGATGTACCAGACCATCGGCAGGGTGCGGTATTCCGGGTGCAGCGGGACGGCGACCTCATAGCGGAAGATGAGGTCCCAGATGGGCGAGTTCTGCGCGGCCTCGATCCACGAGTGCGGGATGTTTTCCGCGATGGCGGCCTCCACGACCTTCGGGTCGTGGGGGTCCAAGAAGACGCCCTTCTGCGCCTCGTAGAGGTCCTTGACGTCCGGGGTGGCCGCCGCCTCAGCCACCTTGTCGGCGTCGTAAAGCAAAACGCCGAGGTAGCGCAGGCGGCCGACGCACGTCTCGGAGCAGACGGTGGGCTGGCCGACCTCGATGCGCGGGTAGCACAGCGTGCACTTTTCGGCCTTGCCGGTCTTGTGGTTGAAGTAGACCTTCTTGTACGGGCAGCCCGACACGCACATGCGCCAGCCGCGGCAGCGGTCCTGGTCGACCAGGACGATGCCGTCCTCCGCGCGCTTATACATGGCGCCCGAGGGGCACGAGGAGACGCAGGTGGGGTTCAGGCAATGCTCGCAGATGCGCGGGAGATAGAACATGAACGCATCCTCGATCTCCTTTTTCACCTCGAGGTTCATCTGACGAAGCACCGGGTCGTCGTCGAGGGTCTCGCCGGAACCGCCGAGGTTGTCGTCCCAGTTCGAGGACCAGGAGATCTTGTCGATCGGCTCGCCGGTCAACTGCGAGATGGGGCGCGCGGTCGGCTGCGTCTTCTGACCCGCGGGCGTGGACAGCAGCTTCTCGTACTCGTAGGTCCAGGGCTCGTAGTAGTCGTCGATCGTGGGCAGCTTCGGGTTGTGGAAGAGCGTGGCCAGCTTCTTCAGGCGCCCGCCCGCGCGCGGCTTGAGCCTGCCCTTTTTGTCGAGCACCCAGCCGCCTTCCCACTTGCCCTGGTCCTCCCAGCCGTAGGGGTAGCCCACGCCCGGGCGGGTTTCGACGTTGTTGAACCAGATGTACTCGGTGCCCTCGCGGTTGGTCCAGGCCTGCTTGCAGGTCACCGAACACGTGTGGCAGCCGATGCACTTGTCCAGGTTCATGATCATTGCGATCTGAGCCATGACCTTCATTAGTACTGCACCTCCTGGGAGCGGCGACGGATGCGCGTGACCTCGTCGCGGTTGTTACCGGTAGGGCCGATGTAGTTGAAGTGGTAGGTCAACTGGCCGTAGCCGCCGGCGATGTGGACTGGCTTGATGGTGATGCGGGTCAGCGAGTTGTGCGTGCCGCCGCGGCGGCCCGTCTTCTCGTTGAGCGGGGTGCCCGCGGTGCGTTCCTGGGCGTGGTTCATGATGACCGTGCCCTCCGGGATGCGGTGGGAGACGATCGCGCGGGCGGAGACGACGCCGTTGCGGTTGTAGGCCTCGATCCACTCGTTGTCCTTCACGCCGATCTTTGCGGCATCCTTGTCGGACATCCAGATGACCTGGCCGCCGCGGGAGACGGAGAGAACGTGTAGGTTGTCGAAGTACTGGGAGTGAATCGACCACTTGTTGTGGGTGGTGAGGTAGCGCACCGTGACCTCGGGGTCGCCGCTCTCGCCGGTGACCAGCTCGCCGGGCAGCGTCTCGCCGTTCAAGTGCAGGCGGTCCAGCGGGGGCCGGTAGACCGGCAGCGCCTCGCCATAGTCCATGAACCAGTCGTGGTCGATGTAGTAGTGCATGCGGCCGGTGAGCGTGTGGAACGGCTTGTCGTGCTCGATGTTGATCGAGAACGCCGTGTACCGGCGGCCGTTGCGCTTGTCGGCGGTCCACTCCGGCGAGGTGATCACCTCGGTCGGGCGCTCCTTGATGTCGTCCCAGCCGATGCGGCGGTTCTTCGCCGGCTCGGCCAGCACCGTGAGGTCCTTGCCCGTGCGCTTGGAGAGGAACTCAAAGCCGTTGGCCGCGACCTCGCCGTTGGACACGCCCGACATGCGCAGGATGGCGTCGATGGCCTTCACCGCGGTGTCGAGCTTCGGGCGCGGGCCGTAGGAGGTTTGCTCCACGCCGTTCATGATGGCGACCTCCTCGACCTGCTTGGACACGTCGTAGCTTGTGCCGTGGACGGCGGTGCCGGCCTTGGCGGAAAGCGGCCCCAGGTGCATCCAGCGCTCGTAGACCTTGGAGTAGTCGCGCTCGACGACAGCGACCTTCGGCATGGTCACCCCGGGCACGTAGCCGAGCTCATCCACGTCGGGGACGATGCCGTTGGGCATGCTCATCTCGTCGGGGGAGTCGTGGTGGGTGGGGTTGATGACCACGTCCTGCTGCACGCCCAGCCAGGTGGCGGACAGCTCCGAGAGCGCCTTGGACAGGTCGCGGAACACCTCGAAGTCGGTGCGCGCCTCCCACGGCGGGTTGATCGCGGCGTTGAAGGAGTGCAGGTAGGGGTGCATGTCGGTGGAGGACATGTCGTGCTTCTCGTACCAGGTGGCCGCGGGCAGGACGATGTCCGAGACGAGCGTCGTCGAAGTGTTGCGGAAGTCCGTGGTCATCATGAGGTCGAGCTTGCCGTGCGGGGCATCCCGCCAGGTGATGGTCTTCGGGCGCTCGCCTTCCTTGAGCTCCGGGGCCGAGGCGTCGGAGTCGACGCCGAGGAGGTGGCGCAGGAAGAACTCGGTGCCCTTGGCCGAGGAGCCCAGGAGGTTGGTGCGCCAGTTGAGCAGGATGCGCGGCCAGTTCTCCGGCGCGGAGGGATCCTCGTAGGCGAACTTCATCTCGCCGCTACTGAGCTGGCTGGCCACGTACTCGGGCACCTCCATGCCCGCCTCCTTCGCCTCGTCGACGATGAGCAGCGGGTTGCGGTCGAACTGCGGGTAGGAGGGCATCCAGCCGCGCTTCATCGCCTCGAGCATGGTGTCGGAGAGCATCTTGTCGCCGATGACGTCGTG
The DNA here is from genome assembly GCF_000550805.1 of Corynebacterium vitaeruminis DSM 20294. Taxonomy (NCBI): domain Bacteria; kingdom Bacillati; phylum Actinomycetota; class Actinomycetes; order Mycobacteriales; family Corynebacteriaceae; genus Corynebacterium; species Corynebacterium vitaeruminis. The sequence goes on from NZ_CP004353.1 coordinate 487,076, forward strand.
GCTGGCCAGGGGCGATCCGAGCCGGGAGGCGTAGGAGTTGTCGTAGCGCCACTGCTCGGTGCCGAAGTAGAAGTAGCCGGTGGAGATCATCTGCCGCGGCGGGCGGACCCAGTCGGTGGCCATGGCGTACTGCTGCCAGCCGTTGACCGGGCGCAGCTTCTCCTGGCCCACGTAGTGGGCCCAGCCGCCGCCGTTGACACCCTGGGTGCCGCACATGCTGGTCAGCGCCAGGAAGGTGCGGTAGATGTTGTCGGCGTGGAAGTAGTGGTTGACGCCCGCGCCCATGATGATCTGGGAGCGGCCCCGGGTGGTGGCGGCGGTCTGCGCGAACTCGCGGCCGACGCGGATGGCGGCGGCCATCGGCACGCCGGTGATGCCCTCCTGCCAGGCGGGGGTTCCCACCTCGGCGGCGTCCTCGTAGGAGGCGGGCCAGCTGCCGGGCAGGCCCAGCTCCTCGCGGGCCACGCCGTAGTGGGCGAGCATGATGTCGTACACGGTGGTGGCCAGCTGGCCGTCGATCTCGCGGACCGGGACGCCGCGGTGGACGATGCCCGCGCCGATGGGGCCGGTGCTGGTGAGGTCGTTCGGGTCGGCGTCGAGGTCGAAGCGCGGGAATAACACCTCGGCGGTGCCGAAGGCGTCGGTGTCGGCCATCGACAGCACGGGGTCGACGCCGTCTAGCGAGAGGTTCCACTTGCCCTCGCCCTCGGGGCCCCAGTGGTCGGCGACGGTGCCGCCCGGATCGACCACGCGGCCGTCCTTCTCGATCATGAGGTAGCGATGGGTGGCGTTCGCCGAGGAGCGCAGCGCCTCGTCCGAGGTGTGGTTGGCCGTGAGGAACTTGCCGGGGGTGTAGGTGCCGTCCTCGCGCCTGTCTAGGGTGACGAGGAAGCCGGAGTCGGTGTACTTGCGCATGTACTCGAGGAAGTAGGGCTCCTTCTTGCCCACGTGGAATTCCTTGAGGATCACGTGCCCCATGGCGAACGCCAGGGCGGCGTCCGTGCCGGGCTCGATGCGCAGCCACTCGTCGGCGAACTTTGTGTTGTCGGCGAAGTCGGGGGAGACGGTGACGATCTTGGTGCCCTTGTAGCGCACCTCCGTCATGAAGTGGGAGTCCGGGGTGCGGGTGACCGGGATGTTCGAGCCCCACATCATGAGGTAGGCGGAGTTGAACCAGTCGCCGGACTCGGGCACGTCGGTCTGGTCGCCGAAGGTCTGCGGGGAGGCGGGCGGCAGGTCGGCGTACCAGTCGTAGAACGACAGCGCCACGCCGCCGATGTTCTGCAGGAAGCGGGTGCCCGCGGCGTAGGAGATCTGCGACATCGCCGGGATGACGGTGAATCCCGCGATGCGGTCGGGGCCGTGCTGGCGGATCGTGTACACGTGAGCCGCCGCGGCCATCTCGATGGCCTCCTCGTAGGGGATGCGGATGAGCCCGCCCTTGCCGCGCTGCGAGACGTAGGCGTCGCGCTTGGCCGGGTCCTCCTGGATCTCGCGCCAGGCCAGCACCGGGTCGCCGAGCCTCGACTTGGCATCGCGGTACATGTCCACCAGCACGCCGCGGGCGTAGGGGTAGCGCACGCGGGTGGGCGAGTAGGTGTACCAGGAAAACGAGGCGCCGCGCGGGCAGCCGCGGGGCTCGTAGTCGGGCATCTCCGGGCCGGTGGTGGGGTAGTCGACTGCCTGGGACTCCCAGGTGATCACGCCGTCTTTGACGTAGACCTTCCACGAGCACGAGCCCGTGCAGTTGACGCCGTGGGTGGAGCGGACCATCTTGTCGAAGGCCCAGCGGTTGCGGTAAAACACGTCCGCCTGGCGGCCGCCCTTCAAGAAGATCTGCTGGCCCTCCTTGCCGGTCACGCCCTTGCGGACGTAGGAGCCCAGCTTGAACAGCGGGTTGACGCCGGTGGAGCCTGGGCTCCCGGCGGCGGAGGAGGTGGATGCGGGGTTGGTCGGTGCGCTCATCTCAGTCCTTTCGGTCTGGGAAGGGGGAGTTTTCGGTGGGTGACAGGGTGAAGGTCAGGCGCGTAGCGTCGACAAGCGAGCTAGCCGGGGAACGGCGCCTTCGGACGGGCGTAGAAGACCCAGGCGAGTACGGCGCAGACGGCGAAGAAGACGACGCAGCCCCAGAAGAAGGCGCTCGGCCCCAGCGCGGAGACGAGGACGCCGACGACGAACGGGCCGAAGGCCGCGATCGCGGCGGTCCAGCCGATCACGCCACCGGCCTGGCGGCGGTCGAAGATCATGGGCATCTGCTTGAACGTGCCCGCGTTGCCGAGGCCGGTGAAGAAGAACATCACCAGCATGGCCCCGAGGAACCACCAGAACTGCTTCGGGTCGGTGGGGTTCAGAAACAGCGCCGCGACCGCGGTGGAGATGGCCATGCCGACCAGCCCGATGAACGTCCAGATGGCGCCGCCGAACTTGTCGCACAGCGGGCCCCACGCGGCGCGGACTCCGGCGGAGATGAGCGGGCCGAGGAAGGCGAAGGTGGCGCCCTTGGGCAGGTCGGAGGCGGCAAACGAGTCGGCGAGCGGGGAGCTCGTGCCGTAGATGTTGTTGACCATGAGGGCGAACTGCGCGGCGAAGCCCGAGAAGGCGCCGAAGGTGGCCAGGTAGATGAGCGTCATGATCCACGTGTTCTTGTTGCCGAAGATGTCCATCTGCTGGCGGAAATTGGCCTTGACCGGCACGTCCTTGAGGAAGGCCCAGGCGAGCACCGCGGCCAGCAGCGTCCAGGGCACCATGACGATGGCCGGGGTGTGCACGAAGATCTGGCTGCCGTCGGACTTGATCTGCGGGCTGGCCTTCACGCCCCACAGGGACACGCCCATGAGCAGCGGGGCGATGAGCTGGATGAAGGAGACGCCGAAGTTGCCGATGCCGGCCTGGAGCCCCAGCGCGGTGCCGGACTTGGCCTTGGGGAAGAAGTAGCCGGTCGAGGGCATGTAGCCGGAGAAGATGCCGCCGCCGACGCCGCCAGCGATGGACAGCACGAGCATCCACCAGAAGGGGGTCGCGGTGTTGAGCACGGCGAAGAACCAGCCCACCATGGGGAGCACGAGGATCAGCGAGGAGATGGTGACCATCTTGCGCGTGCCGATCATCGGCGGCAGGAACATGAACACGAGGCGGCTACAGCCCGCGGACAGGCCCGACGCGGAGGAGAGCCAGTAGAGCTGGCCCTTGCTGAAGTGGAAGCCGATCTCGTTGAGCTGCGGCGCGATCGCCGAGACGAGATACCAGGTGACGAACCCGATGAACAGGGAGTAGGTGGAGATAACGAGCGTGCGCCAGGCGATCTTCGAGTCCCACTGGTCGGGGTTCTCGGGGTTCCAGCCCTTGAGCACGCGGCCGGAGGTATCCAGGGTGGTCATAGCGGCCCTTCCTCGCAATGGAGGAGACAGGGCACAGCGTGAGGTGACAAAACGAGGGGGCCTCGGCCATGCCCTAGTACATATTCAACAGTTCCAGTGTCCCATACTCGGACAATTTAAACCTAGAAATATCGTGCTTAATTTTTGGGGTAAAACTCGTGGTCATGGCAATTAAATGCAATCGGCGCAGGTAGCCGCGCCTCGGCGGGGTGGCGCCGACGGTTCGCGTTCTTTCAGGGTAAGTTCTTTCGGGGGTGGCTTTCGCTGCCCTTGCTTATCGACGCTACGCTGGCGGCCTTAAGTGCGGTCTAGAATCCTTGTGAATTTTTGCTGAGAAGGGTAGGTAGGGCATGAGCGAGAAGGTGGCGGGACTGAAGGCGGCGGCGATCGTCGTTTCCGATCGCATCGTCGGCGGCGAGCGCGAGAACACGGTGACGGCCGTGCTCGAATCCGAGCTGCTGAAGGTGGCCGAGGAGGTCGTCTTAAGTGTGGTGGTCGCGGAGGGCTACGACGCCGTGTTCCAGGCGATCAACGATGCCAAGGCGGCGGGCGCCCGGCTCATCGTCACCGCGGGCGGCACCGGTATCGGCCCGCGCAACATGACCCCGGAGGCCACCGCCCAGATCCTCGAGACCAGGCTGGAGGGGCTCGAGAGCCAGGTCCTGTTCAAGGGGCTACAATCCACGCCGCAGGCGGGGCTCTCGCGCGGGCTCATCGGCGTGACCGGCAGGCATCCGAACGCCGCGATCGTGGCCAACGCCCCAAGCTCCAAGGGCGGGGTAAAGGACACGATGGCGGTGCTCATCCCCGTGGTGCCCAACATCCTCGAGGGGCTCTCGCGGGCCTAGGGTGCGAAAACGCGGCGGCAGAAGGCTCTGCCGCCGCGCGGGGTGTCGGCGGAAAACTGGGAAACTATCCGACACGCGTGAACTTGAGGTGCCAGTCGTCCGGCCCCTCCTTGAGATAGGTCAGGTCGAAGGAGTGCTCGCCCGCCTCGATCTCCCGCAGGAGCGGGATCGGGTTGTGGGGCGCGATGAGGATCATCGACTCGCCGAGCCCGCGCGAGTTGAGCGCGCCGTGGATGGCGCCGTGGCGGATGGCGTGCGGGATGATCGCGGCGTTGAGAGTGGGGATCTCGGCCTCGGCGCCGGAGCCTGCGATGGGAAGCTGGGTGACCATGTGGTTCTCCCTTGGTGGTTCGTTGTTAACGACCCCAGCCTAGCACAATAAAACCGGTAAATACCGTTTAAAAATCTGGATGTGGGGGAAGGGACACCTCGCCGAGGGCGGCCAGCTCGCCGGGGCTGTCGAAGTCCCGGGCGAGACCCGGGCAGGAAACGAGCGCCACTCGCGCATCGGAGTAGAGCCGTTTGGCCGCACTGTCGCGCACTTGGGGGAGCGCGGCGAGGGCCTCACCCAGGGCCGCGGCGTCCCACGCGACCAAGAGCGGCTGGCGGTGCCCCTCGACGACGGCCTGGGCGGCGTCCGCCCGCGCGCCGAGCGCGCCCAAAAGCCGCGGGATGCACGCGGGTGAGCGCGGCGCGTCGACGCTGAGGATCGCCACCCGCGCCGCGCCGTGGCGTGCCAGCGTCCCTATCCCGGCGTCGATGCCGGCGACGGGGCCGCCGAAGGCCGGCTGCTCGCAGGCGAGCTCGAGGGCGAAGGGGAAATCCTGGGCGTCAAGCCCGAGGTCTACGGGCGAGACCACCGCGACCGCGGCCGGGGGATCGGGCAGCGCGGCGACGCCGGAGAGGACGTGGTCGATGAGCCTTCGGCCGTCGAGAAGCACCTGCGCCTTGTCTGCCCCCATCCTGCTGCTGCGGCCGCCCGCCAGCACGATCACCGAGTACACCGAGTACGTAGTGGGCATGGGCGCCTCGCTAGCGGGGAAGCTCGCGGGACCAGTCGCCGGAGCGGCCGCCCGACTTGGCCACGATGCCGCAGGTGCGGATGTAGGCGCTGCGGTCGACGCCCTTGACCATGTCGATGAGCGCCAGCGCCGCCACCGACACCGCGGTGAGCGCCTCCATCTCCACGCCGGTGCGGTCGGCCGTGCGCACGGTCGCCTCGATGAACACGTGGTCCTCGCGCAGCTCGAGTCCCACCTCGCAGCCGTGCACGCCGATCGTGTGCGCGAGCGGCAGCAGGTCGGGTACCTTCTTCGCCGCGGAGATGCCCGCGATCCGCGCCACCGCGAGCACGTCGCCCTTGGGGACGGTGCCCTCGCGCAGCGCGGCGAGGATCTCCGGAGAGCAGGACACCTCGCCCTGGGCGGTGGCGCGGCGCACGGTCGGCTGCTTCTCGGTGACGTCGACCATGTAGGCCGAACCGGCCTCGTTGAGGTGGGTAAACCGAGGGGTGGACACGGGGAAGCTCCTTTGCGCGTGGGTGGCTGTGGGAAAGCTCGGGCGGGTGGGCCCGCTAGAGCGGGGTGACGAGGACGGTGTCCCCGTCGGCGGCGGGGCCCTCGTCCACGCCGCGGTGGACGAGGGCATTGACGCCGGTCAATGATGCCACAAAGTGGGATCCGAAGCGGCCCCCGGTGGCGGAGCCAACCACCGGCGAGCCCGCGAGGCTCAGCCTGGCCGGCACGAAGAGGTCGCGCCCGCGCGGGGCGGGGAGCTCGCCCGAGAGCCGGGCCCGAAGCCAGGGGCGCGGCTCCGCCTTTAGCCCCGCGAGCGCCTGAATCACGGGAAGCGCGAAGAGGTGGAAGGAGACGAAGGAGCTGACCGGGTTGCCGGGCAGGCAGAGGATCGCTGCGTCCCCCACGCGCCCCAGGCCCTGCGGCTTGCCCGGCTGCATCGCCACCTTGCCGAACCACACGTCCGTGCCGGATAGGGCCTCCTTGACCACGTCGAAGGCGCCCGCGGACACCCCGCCGGAGGTGATGATCAGCTCGCTCGACTCCCTCGCCTCGGCGATGGCCTGGGTGAAGGCGCCCGGCGCGTCGCCCACGCGCAGCTCGCGGACCCCGGCGAGACCGGTCTCCTCGACGAGCCGGGCGAGCATGGGGGAGTTGGAATCCGGGATCTGTCCCGCGCCGGGAAGCCGGCCCGCGGCGACGAGCTCGTCGCCGGTGGCGATCACCGTGACCCGCGGCCGGCGAAAGACCGGCACCTCCAGCGCGCCGACCGACACCAGCGCGGCGAGCGCTCCCGCGTCGACGCGGGCTCCCGCGGGGACCGCGGCCTCGCCGATCGCGATGTTTTCTCCGCGCGCCCGGATGTGCCGGGGGGCCGTGGGGGCGGCGGTGATGGTCACCTCCGCGGGCAGCGGCACCGGCCCCGCGGGCAGCGTCGTGTCCTCGACCGGGATGACCGTGAGGCCCCCGGTGTCCTCCCCGGTGGGTGCGCCCGTCATGATGCGCACCGCTTGGCCTGCTGGGACGGCGACGGCCTGCGCGCCCGCGGGGACGTCGCCCGCGACCGGCAGCGTCCACGGCCCCTGGCCCTCGAGGTCGGCGAGATGGACGAGGAAGCCGTCCATCGCGGAGTTACTAAACGGCGGCACGGGCAGCGCGGCGGCGACGTCTTCGGCGAGGATGCGGCCCGCGGCCTCGGTGATGGGGACGGTCTCCGTAGGCGTCGGCAAGCTGGCTGCAACCTCGAGGCATGCCTGCAGATGCGTGTCGACGCTACGCGCCGCGCGCGGGCTTACGCAGCAATCGGAAGGGCCGTGGTCGTGGTGCACTGTGCTGCTCCGTTTCTGTCTCTGCGGCGGGTGCCTAGAAATGCGTATGAATCAGGGGTGCCGGCTATCCGCCGATGGCGGACATCGTGCGCTGCGGCTGCAGGAAGCCGGGGTCGTTGATGCCGTGGCCCGCGGCCTTCACCCACATCGCGCCCGCCCACACCCGCGCCAGCTCGGCGTCGGTGGCGCCCTCGCGCATCATGTCGCGCAGCGAGAACTCCCGGTGGGAGAACAGGCAGTTGCGCACGGCGCCGTCGGTGGTCAGCCGCGTACGGTCGCAGTCGCCGCAGAACGGGTGCGTGACCGAGGCGATTAGCCCGATCTCGCCCTCGTGCCCGTCGACGCGCGCGTGCCACAGCGCCGCCGGGGCGCTGCCGCGCGGGGTGGCAGAGGCCTCCATGTCGATCTCCTCGCGCAGGAGGGAAAGGATGTGGTCGGCGGTGACCATGTCCGCCCGGTGCCACTCGCCGCGGGGGCCGAGCGGCATCTGCTCGATGAACCGGAGCTGGAGCCTGCGCTCGAGGCAGAAGCGGGCCAGCGGGACGACGTCGCCCTCGTTGACCCCGGGCATGACTACGGCGTTGATCTTGATCGGGCCGATGCCCGTAACGCGGGTGGCCTCGATGCCGCGCAGGACGTCCGCGAGGCGGTCGCGGCGGCTGAGGAGCGCGTAGCGGCCGGGGTCGAGCGTGTCGAGGGAGATGTTGATCCGGCCCAACCCGGCGTCGACCAGCCCGCGGATGCGCTTGTCCAGGCCCAGCCCGTTGGTGGTCATGGCGATGCCGACGGGGCGGCCGGTTGCGGTCTTCAGCGGGGAGGTCGCGGCGATGATCTCCTCCAGGCTGCGCCGAAGCAGCGGTTCGCCGCCGGTAAAGCGCACCGACTCCACGCCCAGCAGCGTGACGGCCACCCGGATGAGCCGGATCGTCTCCGCGTCGGTGAGGGTGGACTCGGTGGGGATCCACTCGAGGCCCTCCTCCGGCATGCAGTAGGTGCAGCGCAGGTTGCAGCGATCCGTTAGCGAGACGCGCAGGTCCTTGGCCACCCGGCCGAAGGAGTCGACCAGCTGCCGCGTGCCGTCCGGGCGCGGGTCGGGCAGCGACTCCATGGCGGCGGGCTCGGGCCGCTCGCCGGACACGGCGACGAGCGGGAGGGGCTTTCTCTTCACGTCCATAACGAAGCCCAGTCTAGCGAGGGTGCGCGCTGAAAAGGGCCGGCCGCCAAAAATAATTCCAAAAAAGTCGGGTTAAATAGTGTGCCTGGGGGAATGGTGCACCAAAGAGGGGAGGCCTACCGCTGCGAAAAGAGTCCGGCCTTCGCCCACAGCTGGTGGAAGTGATGGATCGGCCCGTGCCCGTGGCCCACGTCGAGCATCGAGTTGTCGGCGGCCGCGGCGATGGCGTCGGCCAGCCAGGCGGTGGTCCAGTCTAGGGCCTGGGTGAGCGAGTCGCCCGCTGCCAGGCGCGTGGCCAGCGCGGCAGACAGCGAGCAGCCGGTGCCGTGGGTGTTCTTCGTGGCGATCCGGCGCACCGTCCAGTGCTCCTGCACGCCCGCGGCGGTGACCAGCGCGTTGCCCGCGTCGGTGTCGGTGAGGTGCCCGCCCTTGACCACCACCGCGACGTCGTAGTCCGCGGCGACGGCCTGGGCCACCGCGCAGGCCTCCTCCCAGGTGCGCGGCACGTCAGTGCCCGCGATGGCCGCCAGCTCCGGGATGTTGGGGGTGAGCACGCTCGCCACCCGCAGGAACACCTTGAGCGCCTCCTCGGCGCTCGCGTCGAGCAGCCGGTGGCCGGAGGTGGCGATCATCACCGGGTCCACCACCACCGGGACCGCAGGCTGCTCGCGCAGCCAGGCCGCCACGGTCTCGATGATCTCGGCGGAGCCGAGCATGCCCACCTTGATGGCGTCGATGCGCACGTCGTCGCTGACGGCGTCGAGCTGCGCGCGGAGGAACCTCATGGGCGGCACGTGGACCTCGCGCACGCCCTGGGTGTTCTGCGCCACCAGCGCCGTGACCACGCTCATCGCGTAGCCGCCCGCGGCGGAGATCGACTTGATGTCCGCCTGGGCGCCCGCGCCGCCGGTGGGGTCGGTACCGGCGATGGACAAGACGTTGGGCACGCGCATGAAAGTCTCCTTGGCTCGATTGGGTGCCGCTGCCAGAGGCCGGGCAGCTTCCCTACCAGGAGGGTACCCGAGCGTTAGGCCAGTGAGGCCCGCTAGGTCGTGGCCTGGGCCCCGCTGTCGGAGTGGGCGATGGTGACCGAGTCGAGGATCTCCCGTGGGGTGAGCGAGTAGAGGGCGTCGATCCACGCCACGTGGAAGGATCCCGGCTGGGCGGGGAACTGGGCCCCGGCCTTGGCGCCGGCGGCGGCGGTGTGGGCGTGCGCCGCGACGATCGCCCAGTGGGGGTCGAGCCCCTCCTTGCGGGCCGCGCCCGCATAGGCGGCGCACAGCGCGCCCAGGAAGCAGCCGGTGCCGATGACCTTATTGAGCAGCGGGTGCCCGCCGGTGATAAGCGTGGTGCCCGCGGGTGAGACCACGACGTCGGTGAGCCCGGAGGCCGCGACGATCGCCTGGCCGTACTCGCTCAGCCACTTCGCCGCGGGGACGGTGACCGAAAGCGTCTGGCTGGAGTCGACCTCCTCGTAGCCGTCGCGCACCTTGGCCAGGACGGCGATCTCGGTGGCGTTGCCGCGGATGATGGTGGGGGCCAGGTGGACGGCCTGGCGGTAGAAGTGGGTGCGAGCGGCGAGCCCGCCGGCCTCGACCGGGTCGAGGACCCAGGGGGTCTGGGCCTCGGCGGCGCCGGCGATGGCCTGGCGCATGCCGGAGTACTGCTCGTCGGTGGGGGTTCCCGCGTTGACGAGCACGCCGTCGGCGATGCGGGCGAAGTCGAAGGATTCGTACGGGGTGTCGCACATGACCGGCTCCGCGCCCGCGGCGAGCAGCGCGTTGGCGGTGATCTGGGAGACGACAGTATTAGTAAGGCACTGCACGAGCGGCTTCTGCGCGCGCAGCGCGTTGATCTCGGCGACGAGGAGGAGCTCCTGCTCGGGCGTGAGCGCCCGGTATTCGGCGCCTATCTCCTCGACGGGGTCGGTGGCGGCACTGGACTCGGTGCCCTCCAGGTGGCGTGGGGCTGACATTCGGAATCCCTTCGCTAGCGAAGACTGGTACAACAGCTGTTATGGCTTGATGGGTCTCATCTCAACTGCGCATTTTCGGAGGCCCCGGAAGCTGACTTCATTCTATCAGTGCTGGCAAGACCCCTTTTTGTGGTGAGGTTCACCCGCCGATAGGCGTCGGCAAGCAACGTGCTAGAGCTGGTTGCTTATCGACGCCAAGGTGACCACTGCGAAAACTTCAAGAAAAGACTTGTGTTGTGGGTAAATAGCGAGTAAATTGGCTCCTCGGACTTTTGCGCGCCTCAGTGCGCCCAAAAACACGTCCACGAGTACATTTTTCAAACCTACTTTGTTGTAGGCCCCCCGCCCGATGCGACCGCTGAATTTTTAGAGGTAGCGAGCTCTCCGGCTATTGAGCCGGCGCGAGCGTGAAGTTGCCCGTAGTAGACGCGGTAACGCCTTGAGTAAAAGGGTGGGAGGAACCGCAACGAGAAAGGCGCAAGGTCACTTTTCATGACCATGACTGATCCTATTGCCGACATGCTGTCGCGCGTGCGCAACGCTAACCACGCGCACCACGACGCCGTGTCGATGCCTTCCTCCAAGCTCAAGGTGAACATCGCCGAGATCTTGAAGTCCGAGGGCTACATCGCTGATTACACCGTCGAGGACGCCAAGGTTGGCAAGCAGCTGACCCTGACCCTCAAGTACGGCCCTTCGCGCGAGCGCTCCATCTCTGGTGTCCGCCGCGTGTCCAAGCCGGGTCTGCGTGTGTACGCAAAGTCCAACAACCTGCCGAAGGTTCTCGGCGGCCTGGGTGTGGCTATCATCTCCACCTCCCAGGGCCTGCTGACCGATCGTCAGGCGACCGAGAAGGGTGTAGGCGGAGAAGTTCTCGCCTACGTCTGGTAAGGGAGGAGCGAAAACATGTCACGTGTAGGTAAGGCACCTATCGCTATCCCGTCCGGTGTTGAGACCAAGATCGACGGCCAGGCCGTCGAGGTCAAGGGCCCGAAGGGCACCCTGAACATCGTCGTTCCCGAGCCGATCACCGTCGCTGTTGAGGACGGCCAGATCGTCGTCGCACGCCCGGATGACAACCGCAAGTCTCGTTCCTTGCACGGTCTTTCCCGCTCTCTGATCAACAACATGGTTGTTGGCGTCACCGAGGGCTACACCATCAAGATGGAAATCTTCGGTGTTGGTTACCGTGTCCAGGCTAAGGGCAAGGACCTGGAGTTCTCTCTCGGTTACTCCCACCCGGTCCTCATCGAGGCGCCTGAGGGAATCGCTTTCGCCGTTGACGGCAACACCAAGCTGTCTGTCTCCGGTATCGACAAGCAGAAGGTCGGACAGGTCGCTGCCATCATCCGCCGCCTGCGTAAGGACGATCCTTACAAGGGCAAGGGCATCCGCTATGAGGGCGAGCAGATCCGTCGCAAGGTCGGAAAGACGGGTAAGTAAGCATGAGCAACAACGAGAACAACAACGCCAAGCGTTTGCCGGTTGGCAAGGACATCTCCACCCGCCGTCGCATCGCTCGCGCACGTCGTCACGACCGTATCCGCAAGCACCTGCGCGGTACCCCGGAGGCTCCGCGCCTCGTCGTGCACCGCACCTCTCGCCACATGCACGTTCAGGTCATCGACGACCTCGCTGGCCGCACTCTGGCTGCTGCTTCCACCATGGAAGCAGACGTCCGTGCTGTTGAGGGTGACAAGAAGGCCAAGGGCGCCAAGGTCGGTCAGCTGATCGCCGAGCGCGCCAAGGCAGCTGGCATCGAGAAGGTCGTCTTCGACCGTGCTGGCTACAAGTACCACGGCCGCGTCGCTGCGCTGGCCGATGCAGCTCGCGAAGGCGGTCTGCAGTTCTAATGATCACCGTTAACATGAACCTCAACGGAAGGAACGCGTAATGCCGGGACGTGAACGGCGTGACGGCGGACGCTCCGCCGACGACAACCAGAACAAGAACGAGCGCCGCGGCGGCCGCCGCGACGATCGTCGCAACCAGCAGCAGGACGAGCGCTCCCAGTACATCGAGCGCGTCGTGACCATCAACCGCGTCTCCAAGGTCGTGAAGGGTGGTCGTCGCTTCAGCTTCACCGCTCTCGTGATCGTGGGCGACGGCCAGGGCCTCGTGGGCGTTGGCTACGGCAAGGCCAAGGAAGTTCCGGCCGCTATCCAGAAGGGTGCCGAGGAGGCTCGCAAGAACTTCTTCCGCGTCCCGATGGTCGCTGGCACCATCACCCACCCGGTTCAGGGTGAGGCCGCAGCCGGCATCGTTATGATGCGCCCGGCAGCTCCCGGTACCGGTGTCATTGCCGGTGGCGCTGCCCGTCCGGTTCTCGAGTGCGCGGGTGTCCAGGACATCCTGTGCAAGTCCCTCGGTTCCGACAACGCCATCAACGTGGTCCACGCAACTGTTGCAGGCCTGAAGCAGCTCGTCCGTCCGGAAGAGGTCGCTGCCCGTCGTGGCAAGACCCTGGAGGAAGTTGCTCCGGCTCGTATGCTGCGCGCTCGCGCAGGACAGGAGGCTTAAACCATGGCCCTCAAGATCACCCAGACCAAGGGATTGGTTGGCGCAAACCCGAAGCAGCGTAAGAACATCTCTGCTCTCGGCCTCAAGCGCATCGGCCACTCCGTCGTCCGCCAAGACAATGGTGCTACCCGTGGCATGATCCAGATCGTGCGCCACATGGTCACCGTCGAAGAAGTGGCAGGGGAGTAAACAATGAGCGATCCTATTAAGCTCCACGATCTGCGCCCGGCAAAGGGCGCAAACAAGGCTAAGACCCGCGTCGGCCGCGGTGAGGCCTCCAAGGGTAAGACCGCTGGTCGCGGTACCAAGGGCACCAAGGCTCGTAAGCAGGTTTCCGCTGCTTTCGAGGGTGGCCAGATGCCGATCCACATGCGTCTGCCGAAGCTCAAGGGCTTCAAGAACAACAACAAGGTCTACTTCCAGGTCGTCAACGTTGCCGACCTCGAGAAGGCCTTCCCCAACGGTGGCGACGTCACCGTTGCCGACATCGCCGCAGCTGGCCTCGTTCGCAAGAACCAGCCGGTCAAGGTGCTGGGCAACGGCGAGATCAGCGTCAAGCTGAACGTCACCGCCGACAAGTTCTCCAAGTCTGCAGTCGAGAAGATCGCTGCTGCTGGCGGAACCACCACCGAGGCCTAAATACATAGGCTTCTTTGGCCCCGAATCTCTAAGAGGTTCGGGGCCTTTTCTACGCCAGGGTGCCGTTGTAGAGATTAAACCCGCCCTCATCGAGGTCGGTAACCAGCGCCGCGCCCGCCTCCTTGCACAGCTTCACGACGCTCGCGGTGGGGCTGCCCGTCGCAGCGATCGCAGAAAAACCTGCCCGTAGCGCATGCTTGACGACGCCTTCGGCAAGCGATCCCCCGACGAACAGGAGGCTACCGGCCGTAGGCTGATCGTCGATAAGCAATGCCCCGATGACCTTGTCGACGGCGCCAAGGGTGGTAACGTCCTCGCGCACGAGGTGAAGCTGGCCGCCGCGCACGACTGCCGCCTGGACGCCCGCGCCCGTCTTGTTCCACATGGCGGCCTTCGCCTTGACTTGGCCGGGCAGCGCCACGAGGGCGTCGGCGGCGAGCGTGAGCGGGGAAACCGTCCTCATCGGCGCGTGCGGCGTGCTGGGGGCCTTGACGCCGCACGACTGCGCGGTGGCAATGGCCTGGTAGGCGGCGAGCCTGATCGTCGCGGTGGGGGAGAGCTCGACGTCGAGGGTGTTGTACGGGTTGGTGCCGTTGGCGTCGGCGCCGCCGCAGAAGCTCGCCTTTCTCACCTCCGACTTGTCCTTGATGATCTCCTCGCCGAGCAGGAAGCCGTTGACCAGCTCGACGTCGTGGCCCGGCAGCCGTGAGGTGCTAAAGATGCGGGCGCCGTGAGCGTTGACCGTGAGCGTGGCTTCCTCGATGAGCCGGACCGGGCGGTAGGCGCTGCGGACGCCCTCGCCGACGCTGATGTGGCGGACTCGCGTCGCGGTGGACAAACGACCCATGATTGTGTACGACCTTATCAATAGCCTCGGGATGGCGCCGCGGTCGCGGGCGCCCCAGGTGATTCTAGCCCGTGTGCGCTAAACGGGAGCGTGGTTGGGGCAGCTCCTAAGTGGTAGCCGGTTGTCCATGGTGGTAGAGTGGCAAGGTCAATCATGTTCAAGCCTGCCCGCGGCGGGCTGTCAACGTACCAAGGAATTGCTTCTTTTCTCCGGGCCTTCGCGCGCGGAGAGGCGGTTCCCCTCAGGAGGCCATGTGTCCGCCATTATCCAGGCATTCAAGGACGCGGATCTGCGCAAGAAGATTCTCATCACGCTTGCGCTCATCATCTTGTACCGCATCGGCGCCCAGATCCCATCGCCCGGCGTGGATTACGCAGCCATCTCCGGCCGCATCCGCGAGCTCACCCAGGAGTCGGGCAGCGTCTACTCGCTGATCAACCTGTTCTCCGGCGGCGCGCTGCTGCAGCTGTCGGTGTTCGCGATCGGCGTGATGCCGTACATCACGGCGTCGATCATCGTCCAGCTGCTCACCGTCGTCATCCCTCGCTTCGAGGAGCTGAAGAAGGAGGGGCAGTCCGGTCAGGCCAAGATGGACCAGTACACCCGCTACCTGACCTTGGGCCTCGCGTTGCTGCAGTCCTCGGGCATCGTGGCGCTGGCCGACCGCGAGCAGCTGCTCGGCCAGGGCGTGTCCGTGCTGAAGGCCGACCGCAACATCTTCGACCTCATCCTGCTCGTGTGCGTCATGTCCGCGGGCGCGATTCTGGTCATGTGGCTGGGTGAGATCATCACCGAACGCGGCGTGGGCAACGGCATGTCGCTGCTCATCTTCGCCGGCATCGCCACCCGACTGCCCAACGACGGTGCCAACATCCTGTCCTCCTCCGGCGGGCTCGTGTTCACCATCGTGGTCATCGCCGTCATCGCGCTGGTCGTGGGCATCACCTTCATCGAGCAGGGCCAGCGCCGCATCCCGGTGCAGTACGCCAAGCGCATGGTGGGCCGCCGCCAGTACGGCGGGTCCTCGACCTACCTGCCGCTCAAGGTCAACCAGGCCGGCGTTATCCCGGTGATCTTCGCGTCCTCGCTCATCTACATGCCGGTGCTCATCACCCAGATCATCAACTCCGGCTCCAGCTCGGTTCCGGACAACTGGTGGCAGCGCAACGTCATCGCGCACCTGCAGACGCCGTCCTCCTACCAGTACATCATCCTGTACTTCGTCCTCATCATCTTCTTCTCCTACTTCTACGTCTCGGTGCAGTACGACCCGAACGAGCAGGCGGAGAACATGAAGAAGTACGGCGGCTTTATTCCCGGAATCCGCCCGGGCAAGCCCACCGCGGAGTACCTTGGATATGTGATGAACCGACTGCTGTTCGTCGGCGCCCTGTACCTGGGCATCATCGCAGTTCTGCCGAACATCGCGCTCGATCTGGGAGTCAGCTCTTCCTCCTCGCAGGCAACCCCGTTCGGCGGCACCGCAATCTTGATTATGGTCTCGGTGGCTTTGACCACCGTGAAGCAAATCGAATCCCAGCTTCTGCAAAGTAACTACGAAGGACTTCTCAAATAATGCGACTCGTTCTCCTCGGCCCTCCCGGCGCTGGCAAGGGCACCCAGGCTGTCATCCTCTCCGAAAAGCTCGGCGTCCCGCACATCTCCACCGGTGACCTGTTCCGCGCCAACATCGGCGAGGGTACCCCGCTGGGCGTTGAGGCAAAGCAGTACATCGACGCTGGCAAGCTCGTGCCCACCGACGTCACCGCCCGCATGGTGAAGGCCCGCCTCGAGGAGGAGGACGCCAAGAACGGCTTCCTGCTGGACGGCTTCCCGCGCACCGTGGAGCAGGCTGACATCCTCGCAGGCTTCCTCGAGGAGTTCGGCACCCAGCTCGACGGCGTCATCAACTACCAGGTGTCTGAGGACGTCGTGGTCGAGCGCATGCTCGCCCGCGGTCGCGCCGACGACAACGAGGAGACCATCCGCACCCGCCTGCAGGTCTACCGCGACGAGACCGCCCCGCTCATCGAGCACTACGGCGACCAGATCATCACGATCGTCGCCGAGGGCACCGTCGAGGAGATCAGCGCCCGCACGCTGGCCGCGCTGGGTAAGTAGCCCCGACCTCACAAGAGCCACGATGAAAGGCCTAGGGCCGGCGAATGATTTTCGTCGGTGCTGGGCCTTTGGTCTATCCTGTGCACCTAGACGATACGTATCTTTAAGAAGGCTGATTAACTCATGGGCTTTAGGTCTAAGAAGAAGATGATCCCGGCCAAGACCCCGGGCGAGCTCGACGCCATGCAGGCCGCGGGCGAGATCGTGGGCAAGGCGCTGCAGGCGGTGAAGGCGGAGGCCAAGGCGGGCATGAGCACGCTCGACCTCGACCAGATCGCCGAGGAAGTTATCCGCTCGGCGGGTGCCGTGCCCACGTTCAAGGGTTATCAGGGGTTCCCGGGATCTATCTGCGCTTCCGTCAACGAGGTCATCGTGCACGGCATCCCCGACAAGGAGACCGTGCTTCTCGAGGGAGACCTAGTCTCCATCGACTGCGGCGCAACCTTCGAGGGCTGGGTGGGCGATTCCGCCTGGACCTTCGGCATCGGCGAGCTGGACAAGAACGCACAGGCGCTCAACGAGGCGACCGAGTATGTGCTCATGGAGGGGCTCAAGGCCATGGTCCCGGGCAACCGGCTCACCGACGTCTCCCACGCCCTCGAGCTGGCCACCCGTGCCGCCGAGAAGAAGTTCGGCGTCAAGCTGGGCATCGTCGACGGCTACGGCGGGCACGGCATCGGGCACACTATGCACGAGGATCCCTACCTCGCCAACGAGGGCCGCCCAGGCAAGGGTCCGATTATCCAGGAAGGTTCGGTGCTGGCTATCGAGCCGATGCTCACCCTCGGCTCTGTCGATTCCTACGTCTTGGAGGACGACTGGACCGTGGTCACCGAGGACGATTCGTGGGCGTCGCACTGGGAGCACACGGTCGCCGCGACGGCTAACGGGCCCCGCATCCTCACCCCCAGAAGGTAAACAGAAGCTGAATAGATTCAAGCATCTGGTGGCGAAAGCAGTAATCGACTTCTTATATTCCAGGGTTTAGGTCTATACTCATCCGCATGTCTAACAAGCTACGTCACGCTCAGCAGACGGTGTCCCGCCGTCGGATGTCCGCAATGGTCGGAACCACCGCGGCCATTGCGTCCCTCCTGACCCTCCAGCCGGCGACCGCCTCCGCTCAGCAGGCCGCTTCGTCGGGGTTTGATATCGACTCCGCAGTCGAGAACCTCAACCAGCAGTCCCGCGAGAATGCTTGGAACACTCGCAACAACCTCATCGCGCAGGCCAAGGCTTCCCTGCCCGCCGATCAGGCTGCTGCCGCAGCCGAGACCATCGACGGCACCGTGAACGCTCTGTTCCCGGGTCTCATCCAGGAGCGCGAAACCGCCATCGCCGCCGCCAAGGCCGAGGCCGCCCGCCAGGCCGCCGCGCAGGCCGAGGCTGACCGCCAGGCCGCAGCCGCACAGGCCGCCGCCTCCTTTGACCGCGGCCCGTGCCCGACCTGGGCCGACGCCTGCGTTGACCTCAACGGTGGCCGCTCCTGGCTGCAGAGCAACGGCGAGGTCACCTACGTGGCTCCGTCTTCCGCTGGCGCCCCCTCCCCGGAGACCGCAACCCCGACCGGCACCTTCACCGTGCAGTACAAGGTTAAGGACGAGGTGTCCCGCCAGTTCAACAACGCGCCGATGCCGAACTCGGTTTACTTCACCAACCAGGGCCACGCCTTCCACTCCGGTGCTGTCGGCGTCCTGTCCCACGGCTGCGTCCACCTGAACTACGCCGACTCCGAGGTGTTCTTCAACACCCTGCAGCCGGGCGACACCGTCTTCATCTACTAAGACTGGTTTTTCAGCGGCACCACCGGAGGTTTTCCTCCGGTGGTTTTTGGTTTTCGGGGAGGGGTGTGAGCGCCGATGGTGGGAGTGACACGCCTTGAAGTCAAAGAATTTTAGCCAATAGGTTGCGCAATCTTAAACAAAGCTGTAACGTAGTCCAATGGTGTATGGGCATGTCCCTGCATCCAAGGTAAGCAACTCAAATTTTTTAAGCCCTGAGCAGGAAAAATCCTCCTTTGGGCTTTGAGGAAAAGTGGAGGCTATGGCTAAGGAAGGCGCAATCGAGGTAGAGGGCAAGATCATCGAGCCCCTGCCCAACGCAATGTTCCGAGTCGAACTCGATAACGGGCACAAGGTTCTTGCCCACATCAGTGGCAAGATGCGTCAGCACTACATCCGTATCCTCCCCGAAGATCGCGTTGTTGTGGAGTTGTCTCCGTACGACCTCACCCGCGGCCGCATCGTTTACCGCTACAAGTAATTAAAGAAGCCTCCTTGCTTCACTGAATAAGCGGCGTTTTCTTCAGGCGGGCTGACTTGTGCCCGCCTGAATCAAGACTTTTCACCGCTTTTTCATCCTCACCTTTGGCTACGGTGGCCGAAGCCTCGTGTATCTCATCCCATCGTCCGGCGTCCGCCCGGGCAAAGCGATGACTGGCGAGGACGAGTAAGGAGAAAACCACCGTAACAACCGGAAAGGTTTTGCCACATGGCACGTCTAGCTGGTGTGGACCTCCCTCGCAACAAGCGCATGGAGGTTGCACTCACCTACATCTACGGCATCGGCCCCGCCCGTGCCGCCAAGCTGCTCGAGGAGACTGGCATCTCCCCAGACCTGCGCACCGACAACCTCACCGACGAGCAGGTTGCTGCTCTGCGTGACGTTATCGAGGCAACCTGGAAGGTCGAGGGTGACCTCCGCCGCCAGGTCCAGGCTGACATCCGTCGCAAGATTGAGATTGGCTCCTACCAGGGTCTGCGCCACCGTCGTGGCCTCCCGGTTCGCGGCCAGCGCACCAAGACCAATGCACGTACGCGCAAGGGTCCTAAGAAGACAATCGCCGGAAAGAAGAAGTAATACATGCCTCCTAAAGCACGCACTGGCGCACGCCGCACTGGCCGTCGCGTAGTCAAGAAGAACGTGGCCGCAGGCCACGCTTACATCAAGTCCACCT
The DNA here is from genome assembly GCF_000550805.1 of Corynebacterium vitaeruminis DSM 20294. Lineage (NCBI taxonomy): Bacteria > Bacillati > Actinomycetota > Actinomycetes > Mycobacteriales > Corynebacteriaceae > Corynebacterium > Corynebacterium vitaeruminis. Next base: position 506,375 of record NZ_CP004353.1, read on the forward strand.
TCAACAACACCATCGTGTCCATCACGGACCCGAACGGTGCTGTTATCTCCTGGGCATCCTCCGGCCACGTCGGCTTCAAGGGTTCCCGTAAGTCCACTCCGTTCGCCGCACAGCTGGCCGCTGAGAACGCAGCTCGCAAGGCAATGGATCACGGCATGAAGAAGGTTGATGTCTTCGTCAAGGGCCCAGGCTCCGGACGTGAGACCGCTATCCGTTCCCTCCAGGCCGCTGGCCTCGAGGTAACCTCCATCTCCGATGTCACCCCCCAGCCGTTCAACGGCTGCCGCCCGCCCAAGCGTCGTCGCGTTTAAGGAAAGGAAAAGGTAACTTACTATGGCTCGTTACACTGGCCCAGCAACCCGTAAGTCCCGCCGCCTCCGCGTCGACCTCGTCGGCGGAGACATGGCATTCGAGCGTCGTCCTTACCCCCCGGGACAGGCCGGCCGCGCTCGCATCAAGGAGTCCGAGTACCTGCTGCAGCTCCAGGAGAAGCAGAAGGCAAAGTACACCTACGGTGTTCTCGAGAAGCAGTTCCGCCGCTACTACGCCGAGGCTAACCGCCTGCCGGGCAAGACCGGTGAGAACCTCGTCGTCCTGCTCGAGGCTCGCCTTGACAACGTTGTTTACCGTGCAGGTCTGGCACGCACCCGCCGCCAGGCTCGTCAGCTGGTCTCCCACGGCCACTTCACTGTGAACGGCAAGAAGGTCAACGTTCCTTCCTACCGCGTCTCCCAGTACGACATCATCGACGTTCGCGAGAAGTCGCAGAAGATGGTGTGGTTCGAAGAGGCTCAGGAGAACCTCGTTGACGCAGTCGTGCCTGCATGGCTGCAGGTCGTCCCAGCAACCCTGCGCATCCTCGTGCACCAGCTGCCCGAGCGCGCTCAGATCGACGTTCCGCTGCAGGAGCAGCTCATCGTCGAGCTTTACTCGAAGTAATCGCTGCCCTGCGCCTTGCGCGCATCGCACGAATACTTTTCCCCATCCTTTCCGCCCCATCAGACGTCAAATAGTGGTCGTCACACAAGGAGAGTTCAATGCTCATTTCTCAGCGCCCCGCCCTTAGCGAAGAGGTCGTCGACGCAGCCCGTTCCCGGTTCGTCATCGAGCCGCTGGAGCCTGGTTTTGGCTACACCCTGGGTAACTCGCTGCGCCGCACGCTGCTGTCCTCCATTCCTGGAGCTGCAGTCACCAGCGTCAAGATCGATGGTGTTCTCCACGAGTTCACCACCATCAGCGGTGTGAAGGAGGATGTCTCCGACATCATCCTGAACATTAAGGGTCTGGTTCTGTCTTCCGACTCCGACGAGCCGGTCGTCATGTACCTGCGCGCTGAGGGTCCGGGCGTTGTCATCGCTGGTGACATCGAGCCGCCGGCAGGCGTGGAGATTCACAACCCCGACCTGCACCTGGCAACCCTGAATGAGCAGGGCCGTCTTGAGATCGAGATGGTTGTCGAGCGTGGCCGCGGCTACGTTCCGGCCACCATGTACTCGGGTGTGAGCGAGATCGGCCGTATCCCGGTCGACCAGATTTACTCCCCGGTGCTCAAGGTGAGCTACAAGGTCGAGGCTACTCGTGTCGAGCAGCGCACCGACTTTGACAAGCTGATCATCGACGTCGAGACCAAGAACTCCATCGCCCCGCGTGACGCCTTGGCTTCTGCGGGCAAGACCCTGGTTGAGCTGTTCGGCCTCGCACGCGAGCTGAACACCGCCGCCGAGGGCATCGAGATCGGCCCGTCCCCGCAGGAGACGGAGTACATCGCTGCCTACGGCATGCCGATTGAGGACCTGAACTTCTCCGTTCGTTCCTACAACTGCCTGAAGCGTCAGGAGATCCACACCGTCGGTGAGCTCGCAGAGTGCACCGAGTCGGACCTGCTGGACATCCGCAACTTCGGCCAGAAGTCGATCAACGAGGTCAAGATTAAGCTGGCTGGCCTGGGCCTGACCCTCAAGGAGGCCCCTGAGGACTTCGACCCGACCCAGCTGGAGGGCTACGACGCCGAAACCGGCGACTACGTGGACCTGGATGCGGAAGATTCCGAGTAATCAAGTTCCGGAGGCCGGATCGCACCCGATCCGCTTCCACGCGCTCACTTAACCTGTACACGAGGAGTACACAATGCCTACACCTAAGAAGGGCGCCCGTCTCGGCGGTTCCGCGAGCCACCAGAAGCACATTCTGTCTAACCTCGCGGCACAGCTGTTCGAGCACGGTGCCATCAAGACTACCGACGCCAAGGCCAAGCTGCTGCGTCCTTACGCAGAGAAGCTGATCACCAAGGCTAAGGGTGGCTCCGTTGCCGATCGCCGCAACGTTGCAAAGCTCATCCCGAACAAGGATGTTGTCAACTACCTGTTCAACGAGCTCGCTCCGAAGTTCGAGAACCGCGAGGGTGGCTACACCCGCATCATCAAGCTCGAGAACCGCAAGGGTGACAACGCTCCGATGAGCCAGATCTCCCTGGTTCTGGAGGAGACCGTCTCCGCCGAGGCTAGCCGCGCCGCGCGCGCCGCTGCTTCCAAGCAGGCTGAGGCTCCGAAGGCTGAGGAGGCTCCCGCCGAGGAGACCAAGGCTGAGGAGACCGCTTCCGAGGAGAACTAATTCCCTCTAGCGTGATGTGAAAGGCGTCCCATTCGGGGCGCCTTTTCGCCATTTCGGGAGCTCTCGCGTTGCGGGCGGTCATACTCGCGGGGGTATAATTGGCCTGTATGACAAAGCGGCCTCGTGGCGTGGATGTGTGAGCCATGGGCCTTCCTAGAAAGGTGACATCATGAACGTCAACGAGTCCTCCACCGATCGCTGGATCCGCGGTGTGCTTGCCATCGTCCTCCTCGTGGCCTCCTACATGGTGGGTATGTCGAAGGTTGGCGGCATCATCTTGCTGATCCTAGCGCTGATCGCTGGGTTCACCGCCGTAGTCGGGTTCTGCCCGCTCTACCGCTTGTTCAACTTCAGCACCAAGAAGTAGCTCCTTTTTCTTCCGCCCGCCGGGGCGGTGGCCCTTCCCCTTTAAGCGCCGCCGCCTCGGCGTTCGCGTGCGCGAAGGTGCACCGCGGCAAGCCGATGCGCTAGGTTGGGTGGGTTAGACAACGCAGGCCGCAGCGCGGGGAAGGGGAGAAGTCGCCATGGGCGTCGACAAGCAAGGCGAAGACCTAGCAAGGATCCGCATCGACCTCGCCTACGACGGGACCGGCTTCCACGGCTGGGCGAAGCAGGGCGATTCGCCGCTGCGCACGGTGCAGGGCGAGGTGGAAAAGGCGCTCTCGCTCGTGCTGCGCGTGCCGGTGGAGCTCACCGTCGCCGGGCGCACGGACGCAGGCGTCCACGCGGCGGGCCAGGTCGCGCACTTCGACATCCCCCCGGGGCGCGCTGGGTACCCGCAGCATCGACGGCGACCTCGCCCGCCTCGTGCGCAGGCTAGCGAGGCTCATGCCGCAGGACGTCCGCATCCACCGCTGCGAGTTCGCACCCGACGGCTTCGACGCGCGCTTCTCGGCGCTGCGCCGCCACTACCTGTACCGGATCACCACGCATCCGCGAGGCGCGCTTCCCACCCGGACCGTCGACACCGCGACGTGGAACCGCCCGGTCGACCTCGAGGTCATGCAGGCCACGGCCGACGTGCTCATCGGCCTGCACGACTTTGCCGCCTTCTGCAAGCACCGCGAGGGGGCCACCACCATCCGCGACCTCCAGCGATTCGAGTGGCGGGACGTCTCCACCGAGCTCGAGCCGCAGGTCTACGAGGCCCACGTCGTCGCCGACGCCTTCTGCTGGTCGATGGTGCGCTCGCTCGTCGGCGCCTGCCTCGTCGCGGGCGAGGGGCGGCGCGAAACGGGCTTTGCAGGCGAGCTCTTGCGCGAGACGTCGCGCTCCTCGTGGGTTCCGGTGGCACCCGCCAACGGGCTCAGCCTCGTGCGCGTCGACTATCCGGCGGCCGATCAGCTGGCGGCCCGCGCGGAGGCGACCCGCGCCACGCGCACGGCAGGGGACCTGAGGCACTCCTGAAATCGCGAGCCGAGGGGCGTTTTATGCACCCCGACCGGCTAGAATCTTCAACCGAATAGGCTCTCTGAGGAAGGTGCAGGACCCAATGGATCAACTCGCCGACGTGAACATTGCGCACGCAGCGCTCATCGCCGTCGCGGTGTTCATGGTGCCGGGCTTCGTCATCAACCTGCTCAGCGGCATCAGGGTGCCGTGGGCGGTCGCCGCGGCCACGCCCACCACGTTCGCGCTCTTCGGCTTCTCCGGGTGGCTTCTTAGCCAGCTCGGGATCCGCTACGACGTGGGCACCGTCTCGGTCGTCTGGGCGATCGCCTGCCTCATAGCCCTCGCGTGGAGCCTCGCCTTCTACTTCGCCGGCCGTAGGCGTCGTGAAGCGGTCTTGCACAAGGCCCCGTGGTGGAAGCGGTACGGCGGAGGGCTCGCCGACCCCAACTGGATCCTGCCCGCGGCGGGCGCCATTACCGGCTCGTTTCTCTTTCTGCAGCGATGCATTTCGCTTTTCGACGACCTGCCTCACCGGCTGGCGGACATCCCGCAGGGGTGGGACGTGCAGTGGCACGCGAGCGAGGTCCGCTGGGTCATGGATTCCGGGATCGCCGACCCGACCCGGATGGGCGAGCTGCGCAACTACGAGGGCCAGGCCCAGATGTACTACCCCTCGGGCTGGCACGCGGGCGCGGGCATCCTCGGCGAGATCGCGCACCTGACCCCCATCGAGGCCACCAATCTCACCGGCTTCGTGCTGCCCGGCATCGTGCTGCCGCTCAGCGTCGGGCTCATCGCGTGGCGGATCGTCAACCGGCGCGGAATGCTCGCGCAGATCGGCGCGGGGCTGTCCGCGGTGCTCATCTTCTGCGCGCCGACGGTGTTCTGGATCGGCAGCTACGTCGGCGCCTGGCCGTACGTCGCCGCGATGTGCATGACCGGCATCGTGCTCGCGCTGTTCATGTCGATCGCCGCGGTGCCCCGCAGGGCGCTGGCCGCGGGCCTCGGCTTCATGGGGCTGGCGATGGTCCACCCCTCGGCCGTGACCGTCCCCGTCATGGCACTGGCGCTGTGGTGGCTGACCCGGCTCATCTGGGCCCCGAGCCGAAAGACCTCCGGGTTCACGGCCGGGGCGTTGGTGCGGCTCAAGGACCTCGCGGTGCTGGCGCTGACGGGCGGCATCGCCACCGCGATCCTGCTCCCGCAGCTGCTGTCCGGCTCCGCGTCCACCGAGGAGGTCAGCTCCTTTACCGACCTCGGCGACGTCTCCCGCGCCGAGAGCTGGGGCGAGGTGTTCACCATGGCCACCCGCCACCACGAGGAGTTCGGCGACATCAACTGGACCTGGCTGTTCGTCCTCGCGGGCATCGGCGCCGCGACGGCGCTGTGGCGGCTCAACCTCTGGGCGCCGCTCACCTTCGGACTGAGCGCCTGGATCACGGCCAACTCGATCGTCCCGTTCGCCGACCCCTGGGGCGGTCTGCTCGAGTTCGTCGGCGCGCTGCACTACAACTCGGCGCACCGCCTCATCATGCCGGTGACCATGTTCCTGTTCGCCGCGGCGGGCGTGGGCATCGCCACCGTCATCCGGCTTGTCACCGTGGGATTCTTGACCCAGCCGATCGTGCGGCGCATCTCCTGGGGCGTCTCCGCCGTCCTCGCGGTGGCCGTCGCCGTCATCGCGATCCCGGCTGAGCAAAGCCTCGTCGAGGACGGCAGCGACTTCGCCGTCGCCTCGGTCCACGACGGCCGCATGACCAACGACTCCGACACCAAGGCCTTCGACTGGTTGGCGAAGCAGCCCAAGGCCTACGAGGGCACGATCATGGGCGATCCCGCCGACGGGCACGGCTGGATGTACGCCTACAACGGCCTTCCCTCCATCGAGCGCCACTACCTCATGTCCACCAACCCGGTGCCGGGTAGCGTCAACACGCTCTATTGGCACGGCAACCTCGCTGGCGCCGGAAACCACGGCGAGTCGCACACGCGCAACTCCGTCGACGAGGCGATCGACGACCTCAAGGTGAACTACTTCGTCACCTCGCTGCCAAACTTCTGGGCCTTCCAGAAGGAGGACCGCGCGCTCGCCGAGTGGCTCTACACCTCGCCGGGGCTCACGCTCGTGTACAAGGACGGCCCCGTGGCGATCTTCGCGGTCAACTCCCACTTCACCGACGAGCAGCTCGACCGGATGCGCGGCAGCGGCTCCCCGGACCCGCTGCCGCACCAGGCCACCTATGGCGAGCTCGGGGTGAACCTGCTCGCTACCGAGGACATGCTTTCCGACGCCACGGTGGACCGCGGCGACACCTCCCAGGCGCCCGCCGTCGCCCACGACGCCGACGGAAACCCCTACCTCTACGGCGACACCACCACCCCGCGCGACGAGGACCCCTCCGACGTGCCCTACTACCACCGCCCGACCCTCAAGGACGAGGGGGGAGTGGACATCACTCAGGTCGCGCCCGACCCGTTCGACTACTAGGGTTGTTCCCGACACAGCGGGGCTTCAAAAGGGGGAGCCACCGCCCGCGCGGGGAGGGGGTCTGCCCGCGGTGGTTTGCGTATCGGGGGAATCATGGCGCGGCTCAACCCAACCACGAAGGTCCAGATCAGCGGGCACAAGTTTCTCAAGCGACGGGTGGCCCACGGGCTGGTCTTCGGCGACATCCGCATGATCCACGATCCCCTGGGGCGCCGGCGCCGAGCGATGCTCTTCGGCGGAGCGGCCAGCGTGCTCATCGCGGTGGCCGCGGGGGCGATGGCGCTTTTCGCCCCCGACGCCAACCCCGGCGACGTCCCCATCCTCCGCGCCAGCGGCGGCCAGCTGTACGCGCGCCTCGACGGCCGCTACCACCCCGTGCCCAACCTCACCTCCGCCCGGCTGCTCGCGGGCGAGGCGGCCGAGGCGAAGTCCATCTCCGATACCCAGCTCGCGGCTCTGCCGAAGGGCCATCCCGTGGGCATTGTCGACGCCCCCGGTGTCTACGAGCAGCCCTCTAGCGATGCCCCGCGCGCGTGGCTGGCCTGCCACACGAGCGGGGTGTCCTCTTCCCGGGCGACGCCGGCGGAGGACAAGGTCACGGTGGTCGCCGCCGCGGAGGAGTTTAAGGAGGATCCTTCTGGCGCGGTCTTCGCCCGCGCTGGCGGTCGCGAGTTCGTGGTCACGGCAGATGGTCGCTACCAACTTCCCCTTGCCGACACCCCGGAGGGAAGGACGTGGCGCCGGGGGCTGGGAATTACCCCGCAGACCCCGGTGTGGACGCCGCCCGCGGACGTCCTTTCCCTACTCAACGAGCACCCGCTGGAAGCCCCTCCCGCCGACGCCGCCGTGTGGGTGGCGGGGGAGAGGACGTGGCTCAAGCGCCCCGACGGGGTGGCGGCGCTGACGCACGGGCAGGCAGAGGCGCTGGTTGCGGCGGGGGTCAGCCGGGTCGAGGTCACCGAGGCGCGGCTGGGCGGCGAGCCAGACTCACCCGCGCCGGTATCCGTGCCGGACACCTCCTCGGGGTTTATCGACCCGAGCGACAAGCCACTGTGCGTGGACGCCGACGGCACGCTCGGCGTGCAGAAGACGGAGCGCGAGGCGCAGGCGCTGGCGGGGGAGTCGGTGGCCACGCACTTCCTCGGAGGCGGCGCGGCCATGCTCGTGGATACCGGCTCGGGCCTGCACGTGGTGTCCGAGTCGGGGCGCAGGCACGCGCTCGGCGCAGGCGCTGGCGACGCGGAGACCGCGATGGTGGGGGCGGGCACGCCGCAGCAGGTCGACTGGCTGCTGCTGAGGCTCCTGCCGGAGGGCACCCCGCTCACCTTCGACGAGGCGGCGCGCCCCATCGACGCTGACGAGTCCTAGCCCGGCCCCTGTAAAGACGCTGTGGGTTTGTTCTCTAAATCTCGAGAGCACATAGGCAACCACGGTGGCTGAGTGTAGACTCGTGCCAAATCGTTGTAATTCGGCACGGAAAGCGTGGCACCTATGGGTTCGATGCGCGAGACGGTGGCGGAGAAGGTCGGAAAGATCTCAGCCCACCACGAGGCGCTCAAGACGAAGAAGCTGGGCTTCCTCGTCCGCCCCGCGACGCTTGCCATCGGCTGGCTCATCGTCATCATCGGGATCATCACCATCCCGTTCCCCGGCCCCGGCTGGCTCACCGTCTTCGTGGGCGTGGGAATCCTCTCGCTGGAGGTCCACTGGGCGCACCGCCTGCTCGAGTGGGGCGTGCACCAATACGAGTGCTTCTTTTCTTGGTTCCGCCGCCAGCCCAAGACCAACCGCTACGGGATCGTCGCGGGTACCTGCGCCGTGGCCTGGGTAGCGGTCGGTGCCTCGACCTATATCGCCTGGCAGATGGGGGCGATCCCCGCGCTCGACCCAGTCATGGAGGCCATGGCGAACAGCTAGCGCCGCGCGCCGCGGGCGGCCAGCGCCAGCACGGCGACTCCCGCGGCGATCGCCAGCCCGTACCCCAGCCTCTCGCCGACGGGAGCGCCCTCCACCTGCGCCCGCGCCACCGTGAGCCCGCGTTTGTTGCCGTCGGTCGGTGCGAGCATCCCGACGATCCTCTCTGGGGCGACCGCGCCCGTCGTCGGATCCACGCTGGCGGAAAGCATCTCTCGGAGCTGCGCCGGGCTCGCCTCGGGGTGGCGCTGGCGCAGGAGCGCCACAACCCCCGAGACGACCGGTGCCGCGAAGCTCGTGCCCTCGAAGCCCGCGACGCCGCCGCCGGATTCCAGCCCCGCGCTCAACCCCGCGCCGGTGACCCCGGCCTCGACCAACCCCGCGGCGCTCAACGCGCCGGGGGCATCGAGCGAGTAAGAACTCAGTGAATCGGGGGAGTCGTGGGCGGCGACCGCCACGACGCTGGGGCGCGCCGCGGGCAGCACAGTAGACCCCCGCGGGCAGCGCGGTGACTCGTTTCCTGCCGCCGCGACCACCACGACCCCGGAATCCTCCGCCCGAGCAAGCGCGGCGTCGAGGGGCGCGAGGTCGGGCGCGACCGCAGGAGGCAGGCAGCTGACCACGGACACGTTGATCACCTGCGCGCCTAGGTCGATCGAGCGGTGGATCGCCTCGGCAAGCGAGGCGAGGGTGCCTCCGAGCTCCTCCTCCGGCCGCTGGTTGCGGGAGGAGGTCTGCCGGACGGCGATGAGCTGCGTGCCGGGGGCCACGCCCACCACCCCGTCGCCGGTGTCCACGGCCCGGATGATGCCGGCGACCACGGTCCCGTGCGCGTCGCAGTCCGCAAGAGCCGTCGAACCCTCCGCGAGCAGATCCCCTCCGTCGATGATCTCCCCGAGGCGCGGCACCGGCTCGACGCCGGTGTCGATGACCGCGACCTTCACGCCATGGCCGTCGGCAAGCGAATGCACCTTTCGCAAACGGTCGCCGACGTCGGCCTGCAACGCGATGTCGTGGGACGTCGCGGGGAGGGGAATCGCGCAGGCGGGCTGCGCCGACGCCGGAAGCGGCACGGCGACGTGCAGGAACGCGCAGGCCGCGAGCACCCGCCACCACCTCATCCGAGCGCCCTCACCATGGCGAAGAACCCGGCGAGGTGAAGCGCGAGCGGCAGGGTCGCGGCGACCGCGAGGGACTCGACGCGCTCGAACCAGCTGATGGTGGTGGGTTCGAGCTCCGGCACCCTTGCCGACCAAGCCGGGGCGGTGACGAGAATCAACGCGGGCGGAAGCGCAAGGACGATTCCCCACGCCCCTGGCCCCGCCGCGAGCGCGACCGCAACGACGCACACGGCCGCGGGAACCCACGACGACCACACGCACACGGCCGAGGCCTGCCGGTGAGCGTGGAGCGCGAGCGCAACGAACGCGCTCAGAGCCAGGGCCTGGGCGAACACGCCTTCTCCCTGCGCGAGCCCCACCGCCCCGGCGAGGATCGCCACCCCGCAGCCGACGTGGATACCGTCGTTGATCGCGATCGCGAGGCCAGCTACGGCGTCCGGATCCTCGAGCCCTCGGTCGCTCTCCGCGAGGTCGTGGCCAGCGCTGGGGATCCGTGGCACCTTCAGCCCTGCCAGCGAACCGGCAACGCCAGGGGAAAACAACATGCCCGCGATGCCTACGACCACGAGCAGCGCCGAATACCCTAGCCACCAGCGCTCGTGCGAGAGGCCGAACTCGGGGCGGAAGAGCCACGCCGCAGGACATGCGAGAGCGGCAGCGATGGAGGCGGTGGCCACGGCGGCCCGCACCAGGGCGGAAACCCGGGCGATAAACAGGGTTCCGACCACGTACATGAACGCGAAGAGCGCCCCACCGATGACCGCTAGCGCCGCCTGATCCGGCGCGAGCTCGTAGAACCGAGGCCCGCCTATCGCCCACGTGGCCGCCGCCGCGCACGCAAGCGCGCCGGGAACCACGAGCGCGGAGGCGTGCGGCCAGCGCAGCAACGCGAAACACGCCAACGCCAGGATCGCGGGTCGCGCCGCGAGGGGAATTCCCAGCGCCGGCGAGGACACGACCGCCCCCAGCGCGACCACCCCGGCTAGTGCGCTGAACACCGCGGTCACCGCCGGGTTGGCGGTCGGCCTCGGACCATCCACGAGGGCCTCGGCCGCGTCCTTGACGAGCGGCGCGGGGGATTCTCGTTTGGGTCCGAGCACGATGACGGATCCGTGGCCTATTCCCAGCGAGCACAGCGGTTCGTGCAGATCCAGCAGCTGTCCGGCGGGGGTGCGGGCCTCCCACGGCAGCGAGATCTGCGGCGCCTTCATGAGCGCCAGCACCTCCGGCAGGACCTCCTCCATCGTGGAGGCAGCCGGCAGGCACAGGTCCGCGCCGCTGCGCACCCGCGCCACGTCGCCGCCCAAGGCCAGGCGCACGTGAACACGCAGAAGGTGGTCGACGAGGGGCATGCGTCCTCCCTGTTTCTCGAGGTGGGTGGTTCGGGGTATGCCCGTGGCATCATCGGGATGCTCGGGGCTCTAGGCGCATTGGACTGCGCGGTCGCTGGCACGGTTCCGCTCCGATCGAAACTTCTTTCGCTTGTCGACGAATACTGCGCTCGACGAGCGCGTGTCGAGGCGATGGCCTATCCTGTGGGGCACGACGCTCGTTCTAAGGGTATGACGGGCGGAGGACACCCTTGGGCTGGCCTTTTGGCGCGGTCCTTGATCGGTAGGGGGAATCGATGAATTCCATAAATCGGCTGCTCGCGAGGGTTTCCGCGCTAGGAGGCGGGGCCCGTCAGCAGGTAGCACCAGCCGGGAGCGCTCGGCGGCGGGTGACCGTTGTGGCCGCCGAGGCGCGGGCCGAAGCTCCGGCCGCCATCGCGGCGGCCCCGTGTCTGCTCGACGCGCCCAGCGACGAGGTGCCCATGCTGGCCGCGACCAACCGCGAGGCGGCCCCGCCGCTTCCCGCGGGCGAGCTTCGCCCCGAGCGGATCCCTGAGGCGAGCAAGCCCCAGCCCGTGCCGCTCATCCGAGCGCTCATGCCGCTGGTCATGGTGCTCATGGTGGTGGCGATGGTGGGGCTCATGGCCTTCTCCGGTGGCCCGCTGAACCCGACGGTGCTCATCTTCCCGCTCATGATGCTCACCAGCCTGCTCATGATGCTCAGCCCCACCCCCGGCGAAGACGTCGACGAGACCCGGCGGGTGTACCTGCGCCACCTCAACTCCCTGCGCGAGCAGGCGCTGCGCAACGCCCAGGCCCAGCGCCGCCACGAGGAATACAAGAATCCCGCCCCGGGCGAGCTGTGGTCGCTCGTGGGCACGCCACGGATGTGGGAGCGCGGCGCGGAATCCCCCGACGCCCTGGCTGTGAGGGTGGGGTCGGGCAACGCCGCGCTGTGCACGCCCATCGCGGTCGAGGACTCGGGGGCGCCCGAGGACCTCGACCCGGTGTGCGCCATCAGCCTGCGCCACGTCGTGCGCTCGGTGGGCGCGGTGCCGGGGCTTCCGCTGGTAGTGCAGCTGCAGGCCTTCCCCGTGGTCGGGCTTACCGGCCCCCGAGCGCCGGAGCTGGCCCGGGCGATCCTGGCGCAGCTGGCGGTGCATCATGGGCCGGAAGCGGTGGGGATCAAGACCCTCGGGCTGGGGTTTGACTGGTGCAAGTGGCTGCCGCACACGCGCAACCCCGGTCGCGCGGCCTTCCAGGTTCTCGTCGTCGACGACACCATCGACGCCGACCAAGCCCTCGTCGAGGGGGAGCACACCTGCATCCTCAGCGTGGGAATGCGGGAGGGGACCGTCTTGGCCCAGTGGGCGGAGAACGAAGGCCTCATCCTCGACGCCGACGAGGCGTTGAGCACCTCCACCGAGGCGGGAACCGAGGAACTGGGAGCCCCCGACGGCCTGAGCCTTGACGCCGCCACCCAGCTTGCGCGCTCGCTCACGAGGTTTCGCCGCCCGGATACCGCGGCCGGAGACTCCTCTGACCTGCGCCGGCTGCTCGGCGTGGAGGAATTGGATGCGGCAGCCGTCGACAAGCTCTGGCAACCGCGAGGAAACCGCCGCCTGGCTGTGCCGATCGGCCTGAACCACCACGGCGCGCCGCTCATCGTGGACATCAAGGAGTCCGCCCACGGCGGCATGGGACCGCACGGGCTGTGCATCGGCGCGACCGGGTCCGGCAAGAGCGAGCTCCTGCGCACGCTGGTGGCGGCGATGGCCGCGACGCACAGCCCGGAGGATATCAACTTCGTGCTCGTCGACTTCAAGGGCGGCGCGACCTTCCTGGGCTTGGACGGACTGCCGCACACCTCGGCGGTGATCACCAACCTCGAGGACGAGTCGCTGCTGGTGGAGCGCATGCACGACGCGATCGCGGGCGAGATGAACCGACGCCAGGAGCTCCTGCGCAAGGCGGGGAACTTTGCCAACGTCACCGAGTACACGGCCGCGCGCGAGCACAACGCGGAGCTGGCGCCGCTTCCGGCGTTGTTCATCGTCATCGACGAGTTCTCCGAGCTGCTGGGCCAGCACCCCGACTTCGCCGACCTTTTCGTGGCCGTCGGCCGCCTGGGGCGCAGCCTGCACATCCACCTGCTGCTCGCCTCGCAGCGGCTGGAGGAGGGGCGCCTGCGCGGGCTCGACTCCCACCTGAGCTACCGGCTGGGACTCAAGACCTTCTCCGCAGCGGAGTCCAGGCAGGTGCTGGGTGTGCCGGACGCCTACCACCTGCCCAACCAGCCGGGCAGCGGCTATTTCAGGACCTCTTCGGAGAGCATCACGCGGTTTCGTGCCTCCTACATCTCGGGCCCGCTGACCCGGGAGAACCGGCCGGTGGCCGCAAGCCTCGCGGTCCGAGAGTTTCACTCCTGGGAGGATGTGGAGGAGATCGTCCCCGCGGGCGAAGCCGGCGTGACCGTCGATCCCCGCGGCCGAACGCTGGTCGACGCCGTCGTGGAGGCCACGAGTCAGGTGGCCGAGCGCAGGAAGCAGCGCGCGCACCCCATCTGGCTGCCACCGCTGCCCGAGCAGCTGCCCCTGTCGGGCGTGGTGGAGGATCACGGCGAGCTCCTCGCGCCGGTCGGGATCATCGACCGGCCGTACCAACAGCGCCAAGACGTCCTGCTCCTCGACTTCCGCGGTCAGGGAGGACACGCTGCGGTGTGTGGCGGGCCGCAGACGGGAAAGACGAACGCGCTGCGCAGCCTCGTCGTCTCGCTCGCGGTCACCCACTCGACCGAGGCGATCCGGTTCTATGTCCTCGACCTCTCGGGGAGCAGCCTGCGGCAGCTCGAGCAGCTTCTGCACGTCGCGGGGGTGGCCACCAAGCCGGAGGGCGAGAAGGTGCGACGCGTGATCGACGAGGTCCTGGGGCTCATCGAGGAGCCCGAGACCCGCCACACGTTCCTCATCGTCGACGGCTGGCACGTCCTAGCCAGCGACTTCGAAGACCTGCTCGACCCGCTCGCGAGGATCGCCGCCGACGGCCTCGCCGCCCGGGTCCACCTGGTGCTGAGCACCCCGAGGTGGACCGCGGTACGCCCGGCGGTGCGCGATCTGGTTACCCAGCGCATCGAGCTCAAGCTCGGCGAGTCTCTCGATTCGCTCATCGATCGCAAGCTCCAGCAGAAGCTGCCCGCCGCGCCGGGGTCGGCGTTGCTGCCGGGCGGGGAGCGCGCGCTGTTCGCCCTCTCCAGCGGGCAAGACATCGCCCACGCCTGCGCCGTGACCAGCGGCCAGACACCAGTGCCGCCGCTCAAGCAGCTCCCCAGCACGCTTTGCTTGTCGACGCTACGCGACCGCGCCCCGGCCCCGCGACACGGACTGCTTCTTGGCATGGGCGGACCGCGCCTCGAACCCGTGGCCTGGGACTTCTCGCAGAGCCAGCACCTGGTGTGCTTCGGCGGCCAGGGCAGCGGAAAGTCCACCCTCCTGCGAACGATCGCGGAGGAGATCTGTGGGCTCGGTCGCGAGGCGGCGCGGATCGTTCTCATCGACCACCGCCGCTCCCACCTAGGAGCGTTGCCGGAGGACATGGTGGCTGGGTATTCGGGCGGCACTGCGCAGACGGAAAAGCTCGTGGCGGACACCGTACACACGCTTTCCGCCCGGCTGCCCGGCCCGGAGGTCACCGCCACCGAGCTGGCGGCGCGCAGCTGGTGGTCGGGGCCCGAGATCTTCCTTGTCATCGACGACTACGACCTGCTTCCCGACGGCTGCCTCAACCCCCTGCTCGGCGTGCTTCCGCACGCCCGTGACATCGGGCTCCACATCGTGCTCGCGCGGAAGTCGGGCGGGGTCCAGCGGGCCCTGTTCCGCCCCTTTCTCGCAGAGCTTAAGGACCAGGCGCCCACGGCGGTTCTTCTCGACGCGGAAAAGGACGACGGACCGCTCTTTGGCGTGCGGACCGGGCCGAAGCCGCCCGGTAGGGCGGCGCTCGTCGAAAAGGGGACCCACCGCGGCCTTATCCACATTGCTCAGGCGGAAGGAACCCGGCCATGACCAGGCAATCAACCGACATCACCGAGCTTGTCGAGGTGACTCCGGACCTCGTCATCACCGTGGTCGAGAACGCCACGGTTTTCGAGGGGGAGGAAGAGGTCTACCGCTACGACCTCACCGCCAGCGGCATGCTCGAAGGCTGGGCGATCCAACCGGCCCTCGACCAAGTCAGGCAGATGCTCGCGGAAAGCTGGCCCGACGTCGAGGTGGCGGTCGACGCGCGCCCCGAGGTGGCCGCGGCGCTGGTCAATGCCTTGCTGGCCAAAGGCATTGGCGCCTACTCGGCCGAGGTGCACCGCGACGATGCCGTCGACCAGCCTTCCGCAAAGACCGAGCCAGTTCAGGACCGAAGACGCTGGCACCCGCTTCACGCCGCGCTCGCGGTGGTGGTCATCGCGACCGGCCTTATCAGCTGGTGGGCGATCACTCGCGAGCCCGCTTTCGACGTGGCCCGGGTCGCGCATGCCACCACCGAGCAGGCCACGACCAGCGCGCCCGCTCCGCGCTCGGCTGCGCCCTCCACCTCCACTGAGCCACCGCCCGCGCTGTTGGAGCACGCGGGGCTTAGGGTGCAGCTTCCCAGCGGGTACCAGCTCCAGACCCGCGACGACGGCATGATCATGGCGACCGGTTACGACCCGGATCTCCGGATCATCATGGCCACCGAGTTCGTCGGCGACCTGCCCGCCGAACACGTGCGCGCGGAGATCGATCGCATGATCGAGGAGGATCCCGCGCTCACGCTCGCGACGCCGAGCGGCATCAACCGCGGCGACCTTGAGACCGCCTACGTCGAGGACCCCGGCGACGGCTCGACCGTGGGCTGGTCGGTGTGGGTTGAGCAGGGAAACCTCTACTCGGTGGGCTGTCATTCCCGCACTGAGCTCGGGCTCTCCCAGAAGGCCGCCTGCCGCATGGCCGCCGCCACGGTGACCGTGGCGGCACAAGCCTGACGAGGAGGGAACCGTTCCCGCTGCAGCGCGGTCAAACATGGGTGAGCGCGTCCGATGCCGTGGCCGCTTGGGGGAACACTGGTCACGGCAATCGGCGCGCTACCCCTCACACCACGCAGGCCGCCTCCGGCCGCGATCTTTACTCATCAGAAAGGGACGAGGAATGTCCGGAATGTTTAGAACCGAAGCCGACGTCATGGTGGCCACCGCCGCCCGCGTCGATGACACCAACAACGAGGTACAAAGCGAGCTGGGCCGCCTGCGCGGAGTCGTGGATTCCGTGCGCGGCTCCTGGGTGGGTTCCGCCCAGGTTTCCTTCGACAATCTCATGCAGCGCTGGAACGCGTCGGCCACCGACCTCCAGGAGGCGCTCACCAGCATCAGCGAGAACATCCGCGCCAACGCATCCTCCTTCGACACCGTCGAGGCGGACAACGCGGCGCAGTTCAGCACCGTCGGCGGCCAGGGTCTGGCCCTCTAAATAAGGAAGAAAAGGAACGCTCATGAGCATGATCAAGTACGGCTTCGGCGAGATCGACGCCGCGGCAAGCGACATCCAGGCCACCTCCGGCCGCATCAACTCCCTCCTCGACGGGCTCAAAGCACAGATCCAGCCCATGGTGTCCAGTTGGGAGGGACAGAGCTCCACGGCCTATCAGGAAGCCCAGCAGAAGTGGGATCGCGCGGCAGCCGAGCTCAACACCATCCTCGCTACCATCTCCAACACTGTCCGCGACGGCAACGACCGGATGGCGGAAGTCAACCGGAAGGCGGCCGCTTCCTGGGGATAACACACTAGGGCCGGCATCCGGGGATTCATCACGGGTTCAAGGCAGGCACGCCCCGGCCGCCGGCGAGCAAACAGAAGAGCAGTAGGCAGGCACGCTGCGCCCCGCGCCCGGGTTTCCCATCGAATGGGACGAGGCCGCGGGGCGCTGCGTCATGCGTTGGGTAAGCCGCCGAAGGTGAACGTCGAGAAGCAAAAAGAAAAAATTTGGGGGAAGCGCATGTCATGGCGTAAAATCGTCAACTTGTGTGTATGAGGCGCGCCGTCGTGCGGAAATCCGCAGGTGGGCGCGCAGATGCGAGTAGACGGGTCACCACCGGCCGCCGCTTACTTTGCGCTCGTACTCGCCATGGCTGGCAGTTCTACTAGACAGACTTAAATAAGGAGTCAAAGTGTCTACTTACCACCCAAAGAGCGGTGACATTACCCGTAAGTGGTACGTCATCGACGCCACTGACGTGGTGCTGGGTCGCCTGGCTTCCCAGGTTGCAGACCTGCTTCGCGGCAAGGGCAAGCCGCAGTTCGCACCGAACGTCGACTGCGGTGACCACGTGATCGTGATCAACGCCGACAAGGTTCACGTTTCTTCCAACAAGCGCGATCGCGAGATGCGCTACCGCCACTCCGGTTACCCGGGTGGTCTGAAGTCCCTGACTCTGGGTCGCTCCCTGGAAATCCACCCAGAGCGCGTCATCGAGGAGTCCGTCCGCGGAATGATGCCGCACAACAAGCTGAGCCGTGCATCCGTGCGGAAGCTGCACGTTTACGCTGGTTCCGAGCACCCGTACGCTGCTCAGAAGCCAGAGACCTTCGAGATTAAGCAGGTGGCACAGTGACCGAGCAGAATGTAAACGACAACTTCGAGGCAGAGGCAGCCGACGTCGCTGCTGCGACCGAAGAGTTCACCAACACCATCGGCGACGCAATCGCCGCTGAGACCTCCACCGAGGTCGAGGCCGCTGCGCCGGTGTACCACGAGGGCCCGATCCAGACCGTTGGTCGCCGTAAGCGCGCCATCGTCCGCGTTCGCCTCGTCGAGGGTTCCGGCGAGATCGTCTGCAACGGTCGCCCGCTGGAGGAGTACTTCCCGAACAAGCTGCACCAGCAGCTGATCAAGGCTCCGCTGGTCCTCATCGACCGCGACGGTCAGTTCGACATCCACGCTAACCTGCGTGGTGGCGGCCCGACCGGCCAGGCTGGCGCTTTCCGCCTCGCCATCGCCCGTGCGCTGAACGTCTACAACTCCGCAGACCGCGCTGCCCTGAAGAAGGCTGGCTTCCTTACCCGAGACGCTCGTGCCGTCGAGCGCAAGAAGGCCGGTCTGCACAAGGCACGTCGTGCACCGCAGTACTCCAAGCGTTAATACTCCTTTTCGCTTCGCAAAGCCGCTTCTCACCGTCTCCGGTGGGGGCGGCTTTTGCCGTTTCTGGGCCAGCCGTGGGTTCCGCTGAGAACGCTCGCGTGCGTCGGGGCTTCGCGAGACGCTGATGCAGGTTGGGGAGGAGACGCCATGCATAATGGAACCTATGACTCGACTCTTTGGAACCGACGGTGTCCGTGGCCTTGCCAACAAGAATCTCACTGCACCTTTGGCGCTGCGGCTGGGATCTGCGGCGGCACACGTGCTCACCTCCGACCACTCCTCGTCGAAGCGCCGCCCGCTGGCCGTCATCGGCCGCGACCCGCGCGTGTCCGGTGAGATGCTCGCCGCGGCGCTGGCCGCGGGCATGGCCAGCCGCGGCGTGGACGTGCTGCGCGTCGGCGTCCTGCCCACCCCCGCGGTGGCCTACCTGACCGACTTCTACGGTGCGGACATGGGCGTGGTCATCTCCGCGTCCCACAACCCGATGCCCGACAACGGCATCAAGTTCTTCTCTAAGGGCGGGCACAAGCTGCCCGACTCCGTCGAGGACGAGATCGAGCACACCATGGGGCAGCTGCCCGAGACCGGCCCCACCGGGCACGGCATTGGCCGCGTCATCGAGGAGGCCACCGACGCGCAGAAGCACTACCTCGAGCACCTCGCCCAGGCGATGCCCCGTCGGCTGGACGGCATCAAGGTGGTTGTGGACTGCGCCAACGGCGCGGCCAGCGAGGTCACCCCGCGCGCCTATGCGGCCGCCGGCGCCGAGGTCATCGCCATTTACAACGAGCCCAACGCCTACAACATCAACGACAACTGCGGCTCCACCCACATCGAGCAGGTCCAGCAGGCCGTGGTCGAGCACGGGGCCGACCTGGGGCTTGCCCACGACGGCGACGCCGACCGCTGCCTTGCGGTCGATGCGGAGGGAAATATCGTTGACGGCGACCAGATCATGGCGATCCTCGCGTTGGCGATGAAGGAAAACGGTGAGCTGCGCAAGTCCACCCTCGTGGCCACAGTCATGAGCAACCTCGGCCTGCGCCTGGCCATGGATGCCGCGGGCATCACCCTGCGCACTACCAAGGTCGGCGACCGCTACGTCCTCGAGGACCTCAACGCGGGCGGCTTTAGCCTGGGCGGCGAGCAGTCCGGACACATCGTCATGCCGGATCACGGCACGACCGGCGACGGCACGCTCACGGGTCTCGCGCTCATGAGCCGCATGGCCGAGACCGGCAAGCCGCTCAAGGAGCTGGCCCAGGCGATGACGGTGCTTCCGCAGGTGCTCATCAACGTCCCGGTTTCCGACAAGACGATCATCGAGTCCCACCCGAGCGTGGTCGAGGCCATCGCGCAGGCGGAGGGCGTGCTCGGCAGCACCGGTCGCGTGCTGCTGCGCGCCTCGGGCACGGAGGAGTTGTTCCGCGTCATGGTCGAGGCCGCCGACGAGGAGCAGGCGCGCAGCATCGCGGCCGACCTGGCCGCGGTGGTGGCGAAGGTCTAGCGCTTCGGCGTCGTAGGCGTCGGAAAGCGACGGCACAACCCAAAGGGCCTCGGAGGAGACTTCGGGGCTTTTTCGCGTGGGAGGAACCGCGGGGCGAGGTCGGGCGTCTTTGTGGGGTAGCGACACAGACCAGACGCGAAAAGGACGGACCATGCCACCGCTAGACCCACCCACTTCCACCGATACCAGTTCTGCGACCCTTGCCTTCGACCCCGTGGCCTCAAACGAGGCGCTGACGCGGATGGGGGAGCTGGCCGCGGAGCTGGCGCGCGCCCACCAAGGACTTCCTCCCACCCTCCCAAAAGGGGCGGCGGGCAGGGGATTTGCAGCGTACGAGAAGGCGCTGGGGGAGGTCTACGCGGGGCTGCACGAGCGCACCGCAGCCGCGTTCGACGTTCTATCTCGCGGCGTCACCGCGGCGTTGCAGCAGGTAGAGGAGCTGCGTGCCACCGACGAGGCGCACGCGGCGAGCACCCGTGCGATCTGGGGGCGTAGCTGATGGCGGCGCCGCTGATCCGGATCATCGTGCAGACGGTGTCCAAGTGCGTGTCCTCGCTGAAGTCCGCCTCGCGCGGAAGCTACGCGGGCAAGGCCGTCGAAGAGGGGCTGGAGAAGGCCTTGGGGGCTACCGACGGTCTCGACACCGCGGCGATCCGCAAGGCGGGTGAGGTAACCGATGCGGCGCGCGGGGCGGCGTCCAAGCTGCCCGACCTCGCCGAGGTCGCGTTCACGCTGGTCAAGGAGATCGGATACTCGCTGGTGGCGACCGGCCTCATCGAGTTGGTCGATGAGCTCGTCGATCGCATCCGGGGCGCGGAGAAGGTGGAGGAGGAGACGGGCAAGGCCGCCGACGCCGTCGACACCGTCAACGAGGAGGCGAACCAGGCCTGCGAGGAGGTCGCCCGCAGGCTCGAGGCGACCATCGCCGACATCTGCGCGTTCCTCGAGTCCTGCGACCCGAGCGAGCACCCCGCCGAGTTCGCCAGCGCAGTCGAGGCCGGTGCCTGCCTCATCGACGACGCGACCTCCGCCATCGAGGGGCTCTGCGACGACAGGGACGAGGCGATCAGCTCGTGCTTGAGTTCGCTTGTCGACGCCGGTGGCACCGAATGCGCCGCGCCGCAGGCGCCGGTACCCGAGGCCTGCCTGACCGCTCCGGCCTCGTCCTCGGTAGGTGCCGCCTCCTCGGCGAGTGCGGAGTCTTCGGTGGCCGCGGCATCTTCAGTGGCTGCGGCCTCGTCCGAGAGCGGAGTGGAGCCCCTGACCACACCGGCCGCCACGGTAAACCTCCCGCAGGCAGCACCGGCTGGGACTCCTGCGGGTTCGGCGGGAGCGTCCAGCTGCGGCGTCCTAGGATTGGTGGGGCTGGGCATCGTGGTCGCGGCGGTGGGGTTCATCGTCGAGGAGGTGGCGCACTGCCTCGAGTCGTGCGAGCCCGAGGTGCCTCAGCCCGAGCCCGCAGAGGAGCCCGCGGCAAAGGACTGCCCCGAGCTAGCGGCACCTCAGTCCGAGCAACAGGCGGTCTCGCAGCCCGAGCCCAAGCCGGTCCCCGAGGTCGTCCCCGAGCCGGTTCCCGCAGGCGTGGAACCGCCGCCGAAGCCGATCCCGATGGCGGCCGCCGAGCCGCCGCCCAAGCCGATCCCCGCGGTCCAGCAGCAACCGGTGCCGGAGCCCGCGCTGACGGTTCGCAAGGCAGGAGGGTGGTAAATGGACTACGACGAGTTCGTGCGCATCTTCCGTGAGCGCGCCGAGAAGCGAATGGCCGAGTTCGACAGGTCGGTGGATAAGGCCACCGAACGGCGCACCGACGCAGAGCGGCGCGCACAGGCCATGCCGCAGGAGCGAGCCCCTATCCGCCGGGTCTACCGGGCGCGCAAGGTCCGCGGCATTCTGAAAGAGCAATAAGGGCGGCAAAGATTTTCCTCGCCGCCCTCGTGGCAGAAAGACTACTTGCCGAAGAACGGCACCTTCGGGTTGCCCGCGACGTTTGCCTTCTCGGCGAGCTCCTCGCCGGTAAAGGAGTGGACCTTCTTTGCATAGGCCTCGCGGTCGCTGAAAGCGGAGTACTGGCGCTCGCCGGCTAGGCGGTGCAGCAGGAAGCCGGTGAGGACGCCGCGGATCAGCTCGCGGGGTGCAGCCTTGACGCCGCCGAGCCCGGTTGCCAACTTGAAGAAGGTGTCCTCGCTCAGGCTCTGGTGGTTGGCGCCGTCGATCTCGAGGTAGGTGCACTCGCCCGCCCACTGCGAGGCGATCTTCGGTGCGTTGCCGAAGTCGAACAGCGGGCTCTCTTCGGAGCCGATGACGAGGCCGGGCGCGGTGACGGAGCTCGCCGCCGCGTCGGCCGGGGGAGTGGACTGCGCAGGATACAGCGCCGCCACGGCTGCGAGGTTGGGGCGGCCCGCCGCTGCGAGGATAGCGGCGCTGGCGCCCATGCCGTGGCCGACGAGTCCCAGGCGGTGCGGGGAGACCGTGATGTTGCCGGTGCCGAGGCGAACGCCCGCGAGGATCTGCAGCGAGCTTTCAAGATCGGCGGCGAACCCGCGGTGATCGGGGCTGATGCGCTTTTCCGAGTTCGGCGCGGCAACCACGATGCCCCAGCTTGCGAGGTGGCGCAGGGTGCCGTGGTACTTGGAGATGTCCTTCATCCAGTCGTGGCCAAACGCGATCGCGGGAAGCCCGGTGCCCTCGGCGGGGGTGTAGATCTTGCCGGGCAGGCCAGCGTAGTCGAGGTCGCCGACCATGACTCGGTGCGGACCGCGCTTGGATAGTTTCGACAGGTGCTTGTTCAAGTTCTCAGCCACAATTACTTAGGATAGTGGAAACCTAGACGTCATACATGCAGCATGCGGTGCTGGCCGGGACCCAGTTCGCGGGTGGCGTGCGGGCGAGGTGGTGGGCGAGTGGCACAATGATTAGTCATGAACCTGCTCGAAACCCGCATTGATCTGGACGCCATCGCCTTCAACACCCGAAAGATCAAGGAGTTGGTGGCCCCCGCGCAGCTCATGTGCGTGGTCAAAGCGGATGCCTACAACCACGGCGCGGCGCAGGCGGCCCGGGTCATGTCGGAAAACGGCGCGGACCAGTTCGGCGTCGCGACGCTCGCGGAGGCCCTCGAGCTGCGCGAGGCAGGCATCACGCTTCCCATTCTGTGCTGGATCTGGTCGCCCGAGCAGAAGGAGCTCGCGCGCAAGGCTGTTGCCGCGGGCGTCGATCTCGCCGTCGTCTCGACGGCACACGCCGACTTCCTGGCGGAGCTCGGCAAGGAGCACCCCGTGCGCGTGACCGTCAAGGTGGACACGGGCCTGCACCGCTCCGGCGTCGACGAGGCATCGTGGGCCGAGGTTTTTGCATTGCTTCGCGACGCCCAAGGCATCGAGGTCACGGGCATCTTCAGCCACCTAGCCTGCGCCGACGAGCCCGGCAACCCCTACACCGACTTCCAGGCCGACAACTTCCGCCGCGCCATCGAGCTGGGCCGCTCCCTCGGCCTCGCACTGCCCGTCAACCACCTGTCCAACTCTCCCGCGACGCTGACCCGACCCGACCTGCGCTTCGACATGGTCCGCCCCGGCATCGCGCTCTACGGGCTCGAGCCGATCCCCGAGCAGGATCACGGCCTGCGCGAGGCGATGAGCTGGGTGGGGAAAGTGACCGTCGTCAAGCCGGTGAAGGCCAGCGAGGGGACGAGCTACTCGATGACCTGGCACGCCGAACGCGACGGCTATCTCGCCGTCGTGCCCGCGGGCTACGCCGACGGCGTCCCGCGCGCCGCGCAGGGCCACATCCGCGTCACGATCGGCGGGCGCCAGTACCCACAGGTCGGCCGCGTGTGCATGGACCAGTTCGTCATCGATCTCGGTGAGAACCCCCACGCGGTCGCACCCGGCGACGAGGCCGTCATCTTCGGCCCGGACGGCATGAGCGCCACCGAGCTCGCCCAGGGCATCGGTACCATCAACTACGAAGTCATCTGCCGCCCGACGGGGCGCACCCGCCGGGTCACAAAGCCGTAGGCGTCGGAAAGCGAAAAGGAGCACGCGATGAAGGACACCTTTCCCCGTGAAGGGCGCGAACGCCTCGAGCGCGCCGAGGACACACAAGCGCTCGGCGAGCGGATCGGCCGGGCGGTTGAGGCGGGCGACGTGCTCATCCTCGACGGTCCGCTCGGGGCGGGCAAGACCACGTTCACGCAGGGGCTGGCGCGCGGCATGCAGGTCAAGGGTCGCGTGACGTCGCCGACGTTCGTCATCGCGCGCGAGCACCGCAGCCTAGTTGGCGGCCCTTCGCTCGTGCATGTCGACGCCTATCGGCTCGTCGACGCGGGCAGCGAGGACCCCTCGGGCGCGCTCGACTCCCTCGACCTCGACACCGAGCTCGACGAGGCCGTCGTCGTGGCCGAGTGGGGCGGGGGGCTCGTCGAACAGATCGCCGATCGCTACCTGCTCATCTCCTTCGACCGCACGACGGCGGTGGAGGAGGATCCGGAGTCGGAGGCCCGCATCGTGGAGTGGAAGTGGGTCGGCAGGTCGTAGGCGCGGCGGTGATCGGGCGGGGCGATGCCTCGCCCGTTTTTTCGTGCCCAGCCGCGGCCGGGCTAGAACCGCCGCGAAAAATGTGATATTTCTTGCGTTTGCGTTTGGAAGTTGACGTTTTCTCCCAGCAGGGCGACAATTAAGCGGAAACAATCGGGCTTAAAGCAACATTTGCTTCAAGGGGTTCTTTCACGCTTCAGCACAGGTACGAGGGTGCTCCTGACGCAGGCTCGACGGGGATACGTCGCCTTCGCGCGATCGAATCCTCCTCCACCACTACCAGAAGGAATCGTTTCCCGCATGATTAGCTTCCTCGTGGGCCAACCTCTGCTGACAATCATCCTCATCCTCGCCGTGGGGCTCGCGCTGGGCAAGGTGCGCGTCCTCGGCATCTCGCTGGGGGCCGCGGCCGTGCTCTTCGTGGCGCTGGCCCTGTCCACCATCGAGCCCGACCTCCAGCTCCCGCCGCTGCTCTACCAGCTGGGTCTGGCGATGTTCGTCTACGCCATCGGGCTGACGGCCGGCTCGGAATTTTTTTCCGAGTTCCGCCACCGCGGCTGGCGCCTGTCCCTGTTCATGGTCGCGCTGCTTGCGGCGATGGTGGGGCTGTCGGCGGTGTTCGCCAAGGTGCTCGGGCTCTCCGCCCCGCTCGGCACGGGCATGTTCGCCGGCGCGCTGACCTCCACGCCGGGTATGGCTGCGGTCGTCGCCATGCTCAACGACATGGACCCCTCGGTCGCCTCGGAGCCGGTCGTGAGCTACTCGCTGGCCTACCCGGGCGCGGTCATCGGCACCATTCTGGTCGCCGCCATCGGCGCCAAGGTGCTCAAGGTCGACCACGTCAAGGACGCCGCCGACGAGGGCATGATCTCCGAGCCGCTCGAGTGGGCGGCCGTGCGCATCGGCGCGGGCATCTCGGGCACCGTCGCGCAGCTGCCGGACATCGCGGGCGCGGACATCATCGCCACCCGCGTCGTGCACAGCGCCTCTCACCACGTGCTCGCCGCCCCCACCGACCGCGTCCACGAGGGCCAGGTGCTCATCATCAACGGCACCCCGGAGGCGCTGCAGACCGCCGTCGCCGCCCTCGGCGAGCTGGCCCAGGTCGAGCTCGCAAACACCGACCTCGAGTACCGCAGGCTGACCGTGTCCAACAAGAACATCGTCGGCCACCGCATCGGCGACCTCGACACCGTGCGCTCCGGGTTCATCATCGCCCGACTGCGCCGCGGCGACACCGACGTCGTCCCCGATGCGGACGACATCCTCCAGTACTCCGACCGCGTGCGCGTCATCGCCCCGCCCAACCGCATGGACGAGGTCAAGAAGTTCTTAGGCGACAGCGAGAAGTCGCTCGCGGACGTCGACCTGCTCCCGTTCTTCCTCGGCCTGCTCGGCGGCCTGCTCATCGGGCTCATCCCGATCCCGCTGCCGGGAGGCAACACCCTCTCCCTCGGCTTCGGCGGCGGCCCGATCGTCGCCGGCCTCATCCTGGGCTGGCTCAACCGCTCCGGGCGCGTGCAGTGGCAGCTGCCCTACCACGCCAACCGCACTATCTCCACCTTCGGCCTGGCCATCTTCCTCGCGGGTGTCGGCACGTCGGCGGGCGTGGGCTTCCGCTCGGCGCTCACCGACCCCAACTCGCTGAAGGTCATGGCCGCGGGTTTTGTCGTCACCGTCGTCTCCGCGCTCGTGTGCGCGACGGTGTGCATGCCGCTGTTCAAGCTGCGCTGGGACGAGGCCATGGGCGTTGCGGCGGGGGCGACCACCAACCCCGCCATGATCTCCTACATCAACGGCCAGACCGGCACGGATCTCGCCATGAGGGGATACGCCACCGTGTACCCGACCGCGATGATCGGCAAGATCATCGCCTGCCAGGTCCTCCTGCTCCTGCTCCTCTAGTTGCGATGACCCGGCCGCGAGCTAGGCGTCGACAAGCAAAGCAAGCACCACAGCAACTTGCCAGGAACTGCACAGCTCGGTTTAGGCAGGTTCACCGGCCGGTGCCGGACGCGTGCGGCTAGAGTATTGGAAAGTCATGGCGAAACCACAGCCCTAATAGGAGTCACCACCACAATGCAGCTCGGATCCACTGCCAAGAAGCTTCTCACCACCCTCATCGTCCTGTTCGCGCTGGCCGTCGCCGGCATGATCGGCGTCGCGCACAGCGGCACCGCCGTCAGCGCGCAGGAAGGCGCACTGGAGAAGACCCTGCACGCCATCTCGGCCAACAACCTCAACGCCACCGGCGTCGCCTTCGCCGACATCTACGGCGAGGATAAGACCGCGGCCGCCGTCGCCTGCCCGGGCGAGACCACCGACGAGCTCTCCTCGCGCCTCGGCGTCGACGTCTCCGGCATGAACCTCGCCGACAGCGGCGTCCCGGACGGCTACAACTACCTGATTCTCGCCGATCAGAACGGCGACCTGACCTACGACCGCATGGCGATGAGCGACATCAACCTCTGCGCTGGCCAGGGCCAGGGCACCTACCGTGCGTACGACATCGTGCCGTTCGTGAAGGACCCGGCCACCGGCGCCTGGGTGCTCGCCGCCTAAGCCCGCACCACTCCAAAACAAGCACGCTTGCCCGCCTGGACTAGGCTGGGTAAGCGTGCTTGTTCTTGCTATTGATACCTCCACCGCCGACCTCATCGTCGGGCTCGTCCGGGTTGGCGCCGCGACGGAGCTGGTCGGGGAGACGGTGCTCGCCGACTGCCGCCAGCACAATGAGCTGCTCACCCCCACGACGCTTTCTTTGCTTGCCGACGAAAAGCTAAAGCTGGCCGATGTCGATCACATCGTCGTCGGCTGCGGGCCGGGGCCGTTCACCGGCCTGCGCGTGGGCATGGCCACCGCCGCCGCCTTCGGCGACGCCCTCGGCATCCCGGTGCACGGGGTCTGCTCGCTCGACGCCGCGGCCCACGGCCTCGAGGGCTCGGCGCTCGTGGCCAGCGATGCCCGCCGCAAGGAGGTCTACTGGGCGCGCTACGAGAAGGGCGAGCGGGTCGAAGGCCCCGACGTCGTCCGGCCGGAGCAGCTGCCCACCGAGGTGGGCTACGACGTCGTCTCGATCACCCCGGCGCTTGTAGACCGCCTGCCGGAAGGCCTCCGCGCCGCCGAGGTCGTGCACAGCCAGCCGCTGCCGCTCAAGCTCGTGGCCGTCGCCGACCTCGAGGAGACCCCCGGCCCGCTCGTGCCCCTGTACCTGCGGCGTCCCGACGCCAAGGAACCAGCCGCGAAGCCGCGCTCGGCCGCGATCCCCGACGTGAAGCTCGACTGATGTCCAGCCCCGACTACGCGATCCTGCGGGAGCTTCACGACGCCGACGCCGCCCGCCTCGAGGAGCTCGAGCGCATCCTCTTCCCCGGCGACAACCCGTGGACGGCCGCCGATTTCCGCTCCGAGTTCGCTCAGCCGCACTCCTTCTACATCGGCGTCGAGCTGCCCGGCGGGGAAGGGGAGGCGCCGGTGCTGGCGGGCTACGCGGGCCTGGCGATGCTGGGACCCAAGACGAACCCGGAGTTCGAGATCCACACCATCGGCGTCGACCCCGCCCACCAGCGACGCGGGCTCGCGCGACTGCTCATGGACAACCTCATGCACGTGGCCGACCTCATGGGCGGGCCGGTGTTCCTCGAGGTGCGCACCGACAACGACCCGGCGATCGCCTTGTACGAGGCCTACGGGTTTCAGAAGATGGGCGTGCGCAAGCGCTACTATCAGCCCTCGGGCGCGGACGCGTTCACGATGGTGCGCCCGGCGGGAAAGCCTGACCCGCAGTAGGCTCGTGCCCGCGGTTTCGGCGCCGTAGGCGTCGACAAGCGGACAAGCGAACCCAATTTGCGGGCGTGAGTAGACTGTATTCCCATGATTATCCTGGGAATCGAGTCCTCCTGCGACGAGACCGGCGTGGGCATCATCGAGCTCGCCGACGACGGCACCATGACCATCCTCGCCGACTCCGTGGCCAGCTCCATGGAGCAGCACGCCCGCTTCGGCGGCGTCGTCCCGGAGATCGCCTCCCGCGCCCACCTCGAGGCGATGCAGCCGGTCATGCGCGCGGCGCTCGACGAGGCGGGCATCGACAAGCCCGACGCCGTCGCCGCCACCGTCGGCCCAGGGCTGGCGGGCGCGCTGCTCGTCGGCGCCTCTGCCGCGAAGGCCTACGCCGCGGCGTGGGACGTCCCCTTTTACGGCGTCAATCACCTGGGCGGGCACGTCGCCGTCGCCACGCTGGAGGGCGAGGAGCTGCCGCACTCGGTCGCGCTGCTCGTCTCCGGCGGGCACACCCAGATCCTTGAGGTCCAGGCCGTGGGCAAGCCGATGAAGGAGCTCGGCTCCACCCTCGACGACGCGGCGGGCGAGGCCTACGACAAGGTCGCGCGCCTTTTGGGCCTCGGCTACCCGGGCGGCCCGGTCATCGACAAGCTGGCCGCACGCGGCAACAAGAAGGCCATCGCCTTCCCCCGCGGGCTGTCCAAGAAGGACGACCTGCGCGGCCCGCACCGCTACGACTTCTCCTTCTCGGGGCTCAAGACCGCGGTCGCCCGCTACGTCGAGGCGGCCGAGCGCGCGGGCAAGGTCATCAGCGTCGAGGACGTGTGCGCGTCCTTCCAGGAGGCCGTGTGCGACGTGCTCACCGCCAAGGCCGTGCGCGCCTGCGAGGACACCGGCGCGAAGGTGCTGCTGCTCGGCGGTGGCGTGGCCGCGAACTCCCGCCTGCGCGAGCTGGCCCGCCGCCGCTGCGAGTCCAAGGGCATCGAGCTGCGCGTGCCGCGGTTCAAGCTGTGCACGGACAACGGCGTCATGATTGCGGCCGTCGGCGCGCAGCTCATCCACGAGGGCGCGGCGCCGTCCGGGCTGCGCATCGGCACCGACACCTCGCTGGAGGTCGAGGTTCCGCTGGTCCCGGCGCCCGCGGTCTAGCCCCACCACAGCGGTCCGGCCGCGCCGGGGGTGGCGCCAGGTTGCGCCCAGGTGACTCCCGCGTGAACTCTTGGTGCTCCGGTGGCGGGCGGCGTCTTTGTGCGGTTAGCTCCCAGATGAACTGTGGCCGACGAAGGATCGGCCGCGCCGTTTCCGTGGAGGACATCATGACCCGAGGCTTTCTGGTGAACCCAGATCTCACCCACCGTTTGATCGATTTCGAGCTCGCGCACGCCCAGCAGTTCCTGGGCGGGGTGACCGACGGGCGCCTGTCGGTGGCCTTCCAGGAGGACGGCACCACCTACGCCGCGATGTACTCCGCCTCGGCGAAGAAGGAGGGCGCGGAGCCCAACCCGGTCGCGTCGCTGGGTCGTTCCGAGGCCGAGACCGGCGACTCCGCCTTCTTTACGGATCCCGTGCGCGCCGTGTGCGGCCCGGTCATCTTCGTCGGCGCCGAGGGCGGCGACATCACCGAGAACGATATCCACCGCATCAAGGACGGCATGCGCGCCGTGCGCAACTACATGGAGGATCTCCCCGAGGAGTACGCGCTGTGGCGCGGCGCGGTGAAGAACCTCGGCCGTTTGAATTTCGACTAGCAGGTTCCCCACGTGTAGCCCGGCGTTCGCGTCGGGTTTTTGCTTATCGACGCCAAGGTGCCCGCCGCAATTGTTCGCTCAGAGAGGAAAATGTTGAGAGCTGGCACTCGCGAGGGTAGAGTGCCAGTAGGTTGTCAATCACACAGTTGTTCACCCGCGACGACGGCTGTGCTGGACTACGCACGCAACCGGCACATAATAAGAAACCTCTTATTCACGAAAGGAACATCGTGGCTAACGTCAACATCAAGCCCCTGGAGGATCGCATCCTCATCCAGATCAGCGAGGCTGAGACCACCACCGCCTCCGGCCTGGTCATCCCGGATTCCGCGAAGGAGAAGCCGCAGGAGGGCGTCGTCGTCGCTGCAGGCCCGGGCCGTTTCGACGGCGACGACCGCGTGCCCATGGACATCAAGGTCGGCGACACCGTCGTGTTCTCCAAGTACGGCGGAACCGAGCTGAAGTACAACGGCCAGGAGTACCTGCTGCTCAACTCCCGCGACGTGCTCGCGATCATCGAGAAGTAAAAGGCCGGTAATTCATCCATGGCAAAGCTGATTGCATTCAACCAGGAGGCCCGCGAGGGAATCCTGAAGGGTGTGGACACGCTGGCTGACGCCGTCAAGGTCACCCTCGGCCCCCGCGGCCGCAACGTGGTCTTGGAGAAGGCTTTCGGCTCTCCGACCGTGACCAACGATGGCGTGACCATCGCCCGCGAGATCGACGTCGAGGATCCGTTCGAGAACCTCGGCGCGCAGCTGGTGAAGTCCGTCGCCGTCAAGACCAACGACCTCGCAGGCGACGGCACCACCACCGCGACCCTGCTCGCCCAGGCGCTCATCACCGAGGGCCTGCGCAACGTCGCAGCTGGCGCTAACCCGATCGAGCTCAACCGCGGCATCGCCGCCGCAGCCGAGAAGGTCATCGAGGAGCTCAAGGCCCGCGCCACCGAGGTCTCCTCCAGCGCCGACATCGCCAACGTCGCCACTGTTTCTTCCCGCGACGAGGTCGTGGGCGAGATGGTCGCCGCCGCGATGGACAAGGTGGGCAAGGACGGCGTCGTCACCGTCGAGGAGTCCCAGTCGATCGAGTCCTACCTCGACGTTACCGAGGGCGTGTCCTTTGACAAGGGCTACCTGTCCCCGTACTTCATCACCGACCTGGACTCCCAGCAGGCCGTCTTCGACGACCCGCTGATCCTGCTCGTGCGCAACAAGATCTCCTCCCTGCCGGACTTCCTCCCGCTGCTGGAGAAGGTCGTCGAGGCCTCCAAGCCGGTCGTCATCATCGCCGAGGACGTCGAGGGCGAGCCGCTTCAGACGCTCGTGGTCAACTCCATCCGCAAGACGATCAAGGCCGTCGCCGTGAAGTCCCCGTACTTCGGCGAGCGCCGCAAGGCGTTCATGGATGACCTCGCCGTGGTTACCGCGGCCACGGTCATCGACCCCGAGGTTGGCGTCACCATGAACGAGGCGGGCATGGAGGTATTCGGTACCGCCCGCCGCGTCACCGTGACCAAGGACGAGACCATCATCGTCGACGGCGCTGGCACGGCCGAGGCCATCGAGGCCCGCCGCGAGCAGATCCGCCGCGAGATCGCCTCCACCGACTCCACCTGGGACCGCGAGAAGGCCGAGGAGCGCCTCGCCAAGCTGTCCGGCGGCGTCGCCGTCATCCGCGTGGGTGCCGCGACCGAGACCGAGGTCTCCGAGCGCAAGCTGCGCGTCGAGGACGCCATCAACGCCGCGCGTGCAGCGGCGCAGGAGGGCGTCATCGCTGGCGGTGGCTCCGCACTCGTGCAGATCGCCGCTGGCCTCGACGAGTTCGCCGAGGGCTTCGAGGGCGATGCGAAGGTGGGCGTCGAGGCCCTGGCCCGCGCGCTGGTAAAGCCGGCGTTCTGGATCGCCGCCAACGCTGGCCTCGACGGCGCCGTCGTGGTCAACCGCATCTCCGAGATGGACAACGGCTCCGGCTTCAACGCCGCGACCTTGGAGTACGGCAACCTGCTGGAGCAGGGCATCATCGATCCGGTGAAGGTCACCCACTCCGCAGTCGTCAACGCCACCTCCGTGGCGCGCATGGTGCTCACGACCGAGGCATCGGTTGTTGAGAAGCCGGTGGAGGCAGCACCGCCTGCCGCCGCTGGTCACCACCACCACTAATAGAGCGCTAAAAACTGCCCGCCGGGAGCCAAAGACCCCGGCGGGCAGTTTTTGGTGCTTAGACGCTGACCTTCTGGCGGCTGCGGGTGCGGTTGCGCAGGACGAGCTGGCGCTCCGACTCGGACAACCCACCCCAGATCCCGTAGGGCTCGGCGACCTTGAGTGCGTGCTCGCGGCAGGCGAGGAGGACCGGGCAGGCGTCGCAGATGGCCTTGGCCCGCAGCTCGCGCTGCATGCGCGCGCGGCCGCGCTCGCCGTCCGGGTGGTAGAAGACCTCTGAGTTCTTTCCGCGGCAGGCGCCGCGAAGCTGCCAATCCCAAAAATCTGCATTCGGTCCTGGAAGCAGGTTTGGCTGGGTCATAGTCCTAAGTTCTCCTTGATGGTGCACCGGCGCCTGAGGGTGTGCCGTGCTGCAGTTTTTCTCCCGCCGATTCGGGCAGGTGCTGTGCGCATCGCTTTGTGAATGCGCTGACCAGTGTGAACAAGGAAAGTAAACAGCTGGTTTCTCCCCGCTTTCGCCACAGTTGCGCAGGCAAAAACATCACGATTCTACCCGCGACCTCTCCGCCGCCCGCGTCCCTGAACAGGCCTTTTCTGAATAAGTGAAGTCTGGGTTAACTTTTCCTCCGTTGCCCCCGTCTGAGTCGTTATTAAAACGTAGTTCAATAACCGCCTGCGATCGGCATTCGGCTGGTTTACTGTTAGGGGCTTGATGTGCTCGACGTGCACGAAGAAGGAATGTCGCACGTGACGGGTATATTGGTGTGAGTACAAAAACGCCTTGGCTCACCAGTGCAGGGCGATGCAGGGACGTTGCTGGGAGCGCTCATCATGGCGGCCCCGGCAATCAGCGTTAAGGAATAAAGTTGTGAACGATCGAGAGCAGGAGCTGGCGGAACTCGTGCCGCTGGCTAGCGCTGGCGATCGTCGGGCGCTGCAACGGGTGATCAACATCATCCACCCCCCTCGTCCTCCGCTACGCGCGTGCGCGCATCTCCGGCGGCAAGCACCCCACGGCGGAGGACGTCGCCCAGGAGATCTGCCTGGCCGTGGCAACGAGCATCGGCCACTTCGTGGACCAGGGGCGCCCCTTCATGGCCTTCGTCTACGGCATCGCCTCCAACAAGGTGGCCGACGCCCACCGAAGCTTCGCTAGGGATCGGTCGAACCCCACCGACGAGGTTCCCGATATTGAAGTTGATAGTCGTACTCCGGAAGAATATGCGCTGGTCAGTGACGGTAGTAACAAAGTTCGGGAGCTGCTCGATTTATTAAGTGACAAGTCACGCGAAATACTGACCCTTCGAGTGTTCGTGGGACTTAGCGCAGAAGAAACAGCACAGATCGTAGGCAGCACGCCCGGTGCAGTCCGTGTGGCACAGCACCGCGCGCTTGCGACGCTACGCAAGGCACTCAAGCAGGAGACCAGCACGCAATGACGAATCGTGGTTTCGGGGAGGATAGCCCCGAGCAGCTCCCCGTCACGGAGTTCCTCGCTCCGATGAACGCGGACGATGAGTTTCTGTCTGCTTTGGCAGCCGGAGATGAGTCCTTGCGCGGTAGCGAGCCGCTGGCCGATCTGTTCCTCGACTTCAACGAGTCTTTGTCCGCCGACGTCCCCGCTCCGCCCTCGCTGGCCGAGCTCGGGATCGACGCCGGCCCCGCCACCGACGAGTTCCCTGTCGCCGCAGCGGGCGTGGCCTCCCTCGATGAAAAGCGCAAGACCCGCCTCCTGAGCAACTGGGCTTCGGGCCTCATCGGCGCGGCCGCCGCCACGCTGGTGATCGCGGGCGCGGGAACGGCGATCTCTTCCGCGGGCACCGATTCGCCGCTGTACGGCCTCAACCAAAAGCTTTTCGGCGGCGCCTCTCAGCAGGCGGTCATCGAGCTCGCCTCCACGCTGGAGGAGGCCAACAAGAAGAGCGAGGCGGGCGACCAGGAAGGCGCGCGCCAGCTCCTGGACGAGGCCCGCAACATCGTCAAGGGCATGAAGCCGAAGGACCGCCCCCAGGCGGAAAGCGACATCCAGCGCAGCCAAGACAACATCGAGAAGCAGACGGTGACCACCACCGTCACCGAGCCCGCGCCGAGCGACCCGTCCGCGGTCACCGTGACGGCCACCGCCGAGCCGGAGGCGAGCCCGCAGAATCCGGCCACTCCGCAGCCCGCCCCGGTCGAGACCCAGCCCGCGCCCGTCCCGCCGGTCGCGCCGGTGCAGACCCCGACCCCGGTCCAGCCCGCGCCGACGGACACCCCAGATCCGGGCGTGACCCCGACCAACCCCGAGCTTCCGCTCGACCCGCCGGAGATCTTCAACTAAAAAATCGGCGGCACCGCCTCGAAAGAGGAGGTGCCGCCGATTTTGCTTAGAAGCGAGGGGCCTCGAGCCCGTCGAGGTAGCCCAAGCAGTAGTCCCAGGGAACGTAGGCCTCGGGCCGGGGCTCGGCGCTGGGCTCGTGGACGGGGCTCAGCTCACCGGCCAGCGTCGAGCGCATGTTGGCCGCCATGATATCCCAGTCGTAGTAGTGGTTTTCTTGGCAGTCCTCGCAGTAGAAGAAGACGCCCATGATTCCGCGCGGGTAGAGCACGCGCTTGAACTCGGCCACCAGCTTGAGGTCCTGTTCGATCTGGACGCGTTCCTCGTCGGTCAGCGGCGGCAACGGTTCTTCGTCCTCGAGAAACGACGCGGGATCGTTCGGGTCGTCTGCAAAGGGGTCACGGGGCATCTGCCAGTCGAAGTTCACGTTCCTTACCCTAGAGGGCCGAAGTTGGAAGTTTCAAGCGGGGCGAGGCCCTCGCGATGAGGGTCGGGTTGCCCGCCTGTGGCCGTCGACAAGCACGGCAATGGGCCGTGACCCCCATTTTTGCGGCGGGATTCACCGTAACGGGCGCGAAGTACTACTCTTGTATCAAACATTGATGCAGGCAAGGGTGCGTCGCGCTTGCCTGAAGCGAGCACGGGGTGCCCTTTTCGAGGAGGAAATAGATGACGCAGCAGCGAGTTTCTACTGGTGGCGATGATTCGAACAAGGTAGCCCTCGTGGGCCTGACCTTTGATGACGTCCTGCTTCTGCCGGACGCCTCCGACGTGATCCCGTCCGAGGTGTCCACCAAGACTCAGCTCACCCGCAACATCAGCCTAAACATTCCTATTATTTCTGCGGCCATGGACACCGTGACCGAGTCCCGCATGGCCATCGCGATGGCGCGCGAGGGTGGGCTCGGCATCCTGCACCGCAACCTGTCCATCGAGGAGCAGGCCAGCCACGTCGAGACCGTCAAGCGCTCCGAGTCCGGCATGGTCACCGACCCGGTCACCGCCCGCCCCGACATGACCATCGCCGAGGTCGACGCCCTGTGCGCCCGCTTCCGCATCTCCGGCCTGCCGGTCGTCGACGAGGACGGCAAGCTGCTGGGCATCTGCACCAACCGCGACATGCGCTTCGAGCCGGACTTCAACCGCAAGGTCTCCGAGATCATGACCACCATGCCGCTGGTCGTGGCCAACGAGGGCGTGTCCAAGGAGGAGGCGCTGTCCCTGCTGTCCGCCAACAAGGTGGAGAAGCTGCCGATCGTCGACGCCCAGGGCAAGCTCACCGGCCTCATCACGGTCAAGGACTTCGTCAAGACCGAGCAGCACCCGAACGCCTCCAAGGACGCCCAGGGCCGCCTGCTCGTCGGCGCCGGCATCGGCGTGGGCGAGGAGTCGTGGACCCGCGCGGGCGCGCTGGTTGACGCGGGCGTGGACGTCCTCGTCGTCGACTCCGCGCACGCGCACTCCCGCGGCGTGCTCGAGATGGTCTCCAAGGTCAAGAAGGAGTGGGGCGAAAAGGTCGACGTCATCGGCGGCAACCTGGCCACCCGCACCGCGGCCAAGGCCATGATCGAGGCCGGCGCGGACGCGATCAAGGTCGGCATCGGCCCGGGCTCCATCTGCACCACCCGCGTCGTCGCGGGCGTCGGCGCCCCGCAGATCACCGCCATCATGGAGGCCTCCGTCCCGGCACACGCCGCGGGCGTGCCGATCATCGCCGACGGCGGCATGCAGTTCTCCGGCGACGTCGCCAAGGCGCTGGCCGCCGGCGCCTCCTCCGTCATGCTCGGCTCCATGCTGGCCGGCACCGCCGAGGCCCCAGGCGAGATCGTCGTGGTCGACGGCAAGCAGTACAAGCGCTACCGCGGCATGGGCTCCATGGGCGCCATGCAGGGCCGCGGTCTTTCCGGCGAGCGCAAGTCCTACTCCAAGGACCGCTACTTCCAGGCCGACGTCAAGAGCGAGGACAAGCTGGTGCCCGAGGGCATCGAGGGCCAGGTGCCGTTCCGCGGCCCGATCGGCTCGATCACCCACCAGATCGTCGGCGGCCTGCGCGCGGCGATGGGCTACACCGGTTCGGCCACGATCGCCGACCTGCAGCAGGCCCACTTCGTCCAGATCACCTCCGCGGGCCTGCGCGAGTCGCACCCGCACCACATTCAGCAGACGGTCAAGGCCCCCAACTACCACTAAGGGCTCAAACGCCAAAACCCGGGTCCCCAGCGTTGGGGCCTGGGTTTTTTCGCGTGTCGACGGCTAGAAGCTGCGAAGCCGAAGGCGTCGACAAGCGAAAATGCTTGTATGCACAGCCAAATTAGTCACTGTGACTAGGCCCGCGCGGGCGGGGCTGAGTAGACTTAATGGCTGTTGTCTTAACACCTCTTCCCTGAAGGAAATGAGTTTGTCATGCGTGACTACGTAGAAATTGGAATTGGGCGTGAAGCCCGCCGCACCTATGACTTGGACGCCATTTCGGTGCTGCCGGCTCGCCGCACCCGCTCTTCCAAGGACGTGGACACTACCTGGCACATCGATGCCTACACCTTCGACACCCCGTTCATGTCGCACCCGACCGACGCACTGGCCACGCCGGAGTTCATCATCGAGATGGACAAGCAGGGCGGGCTCGGCGTCATCAACGCCGAGGGCCTGTGGGGACGCCACGCGGACCTCGAGGCGGCCATCGCGAGCGTGGTGGAGGCCTACGGCACCGACGACCTCGACCCGGCGGCGAACACCCGCGCCACCCGCAAGCTGCAGGAGCTGCACGCGGCGCCGATCGACATGGAGCTGCTCACCGAGCGCATCGCGCAGGTCCGCGCGGCGGGCGCGACCGTGGCGGCCCGCGTCTCGCCGCAGAACGTCCGCGAGCTGGCCCCGGCCATCATCAAGGCGGGCGTGGAGATCCTCGTCATCCAGGGCACCATCGTCTCCGCCGAGCACGTGGAGACCGGCGGGGAGCCGCTCAACCTCAAGGAGTTCATCGGCTCCCTCGACGTGCCCGTCATCGCGGGCGGCGTGACCACCTACAACACCGCGCTGCACCTCATGCGCTCCGGCGCGGTGGGCATCATCGTCGGCGGCGGCTCGAACACCAACGACATCGCGCTCGGCATCGACACCCCGATGGCCTCGGCGATCGCCGACGTCGCCGCCGCGCGCCGCGACTACCTTGACGAGACCGGCGGTCGCTACGTCCACGTCATCGCCGACGGCTCCATCGAGAACTCCGGCGATGCGGTCAAGGCGATCGCGTGCGGCGCGGACGCCGTCGTGCTCGGCGAGCCGCTGGCGCGGGCCACCGAGGCCGCGGCTGGCGGCATCTACTGGCAGGCCTCTGCCGCCCACCCGCGCTTCCCGCGCGGCATCGTGGGCACCACCGGCATCGCCGGCGACGAGCGCTCCAGCCTCGAGGTCATCCTCCACGGACCCTCGGCCAACGTCTTCGGCGAGGAGAACTTCGTCGGCGGCCTGCGCCGCGCGCTGGCCAAGTGCGGCTACACCGACCTCAAGAGCTTCCAGAAGGTGGAGCTGACGATCGCGTACTAACCCGCGCAAGTGCGTGTGGTGTTCCCGCGCGCAGGAAGCCCCGAGGCTCGAAGGAGCCTCGGGGCTTCGCGTTTCCCTAGGTCGAGTCCTACGCCGTGACCGGCTGCAACGCCGGTTGCGCCTCGAGCCTCGCGCGGCGGTTCGAGGACGTGGTGATCCCGATGCTCGCGCTGATGACGAGCACCGCCGCGATCCCGCCGAACAACCCGATGGGCTGGCCGAGCAGGATCCACCCGGCGATGGCGGCGATGGCGGGCTCGAGGGAGAGCAGGATGCTGAAGACGTTCGACGGCATGCGTCGCAACGCGAGGAACTCGAACAGGTACGGCAGCACCGAGGCGAGGATGCCGGTGCCGACCGCGAGGAGCAACAGCCGGTGATCGGCGAGCACGACGTGCGCCTTGGCGATGCCGAACGGCATGGGGACGAACGAGCCGATGAAGATCGCGACGGCCAACCCGCCCGTGCCCTCGACCGCCTTGCCCGCGCGCGCCGAGGTGAGGATGTAGCACGCCCAGAACGCCCCCGCGCACAGAACGAAGAGCACGCCCATCGGGTCGAGCGCGGTCTCAGTCAGCGACTGGTAGCCCAAAAGAGCGAGGCCGACCGCGGCGAGCGCGACCCACACAAGGTCGCGGGCGGAGCGTGACAGGAACGCCGAGAGCAGGAGCGGGCCGATGAACTCGATGGTCACGGCCGTGCCCAGCGGGATGCGGGCGATGCCGGCGTAAAAGAAGCTGTTCATGAACCCGAGGCTGAGCCCGAATAGGACGACCGCGCGCCACTGGGTGGCGTCCCAGGCGCGCACGTTGGGCCGCGCCGCGGCGATCATGATGAGGCCAGCGATGAACAGCCGAAAGAAGGTGGTGCCAAACGAACCGGCGTGCGGGAACAGCTGGGTCGCGAACGCCGCGCCGATCTGCAAGGAGACGCAGGAGCCGATGACAAGGAGGACGCCGGTCGTTGGCACGTTGCTTGCCGACGCCTTCGGGGTGAAACTCATAGTTCTCATAGTGGAGCAAATTGATAGTTAAGTCTAGCAACCCTTTATTTCCGATATTATGTAGAAGTACTTAATCATTTTCCGGGCGGAAGGAACCCCATGGCGCTCAACCTCTCCCGGCTGCGCATGCTCTACGAGCTGGAACGGCTCGGCACCGTCGGCGCGGTCGCCGACGTCCTCCACTACACGCACTCGGCCGTGAGCCAGCAGCTCAGCCAGCTGGAGAAGGAAACCGGCCACGCGCTGCTCGAGAAGGCGGGCAGAGGAGTGGTCCTCACCGACGCGGGCAGGACGCTGGCGGGCTACGCCGAGCGGATCCTCACGCTCGCCGACGAGGCGGAGTCCGCGCTCGCGCGAACCGGCCCGGTGGTCGGCACCATCAAGGTCGCGAGCTTTCAGACGGTGCTCGTGGCGCTCATCCCCGAGACCGTCGCCGTGCTCGCCGAGCGCTACCCGGACCTCCACGTCGAGTTCATCCAGCGCGAGGTGCTCGACGGCATCGAGTCGCTTCTCGACCACGAGGTCGACGTGTGCATCGGCGAGCAGTTCCCCGGCACCCGGCCCATCGGCGGCAGGGGGCTCGTCCGCCGGGACTTCCACACCGAGCCCCTGCTGCTCGTCCAGCCCACGAAAGGGGAGTTCTCGGCGCCGCTGCCGCTGGCGCAGATGGCGGGCTTCCCGTGGATCATCGATCCCAAGGGGTCCGCGGCTGGCCAGTTCACGTGGAGCGTGTGCCAGTCGGCGGGCTTCGAGCCGAGGACCTTCATCGAGTCTCCCGACCCGCTCCTGGCGCTGCAGATCGTGGGGCAGGGGCGCGCCATCGCGATCCTGCCCTCGCTCATCGTCGGGCGCT
The DNA here is from genome assembly GCF_000550805.1 of Corynebacterium vitaeruminis DSM 20294. Classification (NCBI taxonomy): domain Bacteria; kingdom Bacillati; phylum Actinomycetota; class Actinomycetes; order Mycobacteriales; family Corynebacteriaceae; genus Corynebacterium; species Corynebacterium vitaeruminis. The sequence goes on from NZ_CP004353.1 coordinate 545,846, forward strand.
TCCCCGAGCGCGTGGCCGTGCGCGCGCTGCCCGGCGACCCCGGGCGCGTCCTGTTCACCGCGACGAGACCGGGCCGGGAGAACCATCCCGCGATCGTCGCGTTCTGCGACGCGCTGGCCGAGGTGACCAAGAGGCTACAGGCGGAGACCTAGGGGTGCGGCGCCGATAGGCGTCGACAAGCGAAATGAAAATGTGACTTTTCTGTCAGCATCAATGAGTGGTGATTGATAGGCCTCTTAACGTGCGCAAAGCCTCGGTCGAGCGGGGACTCGGCAAACGCGAAGGTTGATTTTTGCCCAATCATGTTTGTGATCGCCTTGTTTTAGAGTAGAAATTCCTTGTGACTTCGAATCAGATGCGGAGTTCTTCGGCGAAAACCGTGAAGAGCAACCGCCATCCCTGGTGGAAGGTAATGTGCCTCTCGGGCGTCGATTACTACTCCACCCTTGGTTATCAGCCCGGCATCGCGGTGCTCGCGGCCGGCGCGCTGGCGCCCATCGCCACGGTCTTCCTTATCCTCCTCACGCTGCTCGGCGCGGTCCCCGTCTACCGGCACATCGCCAAGGAGGCGCCCGGCGGGCAGGGCAGCATCGCCGTGCTCGCGCGGCAGGTTTCCGGCTGGAAGGGCAAGCTGCTCATCCTCGTGCTGCTCGGCTTCGTGTGCACCGACTTCATCATCACGATCACCTTGTCCGCGGCGGACGCCACCGCCCACCTGCTGCACACCTCCGGCGGGGCGTGGAACATGCCGGTGACCTTCCTGCTCATCCTCGGGCTCGCCGCCATCTTCCTGCGCGGGTTCAACGAGGCCATCGGCATCTCCTTCGTGCTCGTGACCGCCTACCTGCTGCTCAACATCGTCGTCGTGGGCAACGGCGTCTTCCACTTGGCAGCCGACCCGTCGCTCGTGACCGACTGGTGGCACAACCTGCGCGCGGTCCACCCCGATCCGGTAGGCATGGTGCTCATCGCTGCGCTCGTCTTCCCCAAGATCGCGCTCGGCCTCTCCGGCTTCGAGACCGGCGTGTCGGTCATCCCGCAGATCGAGGGCAAGGACAAGGAAGCCCAGCTGCGGGGAGCAAAGAAGCTCCTGACCACCTCCGCGGCGATCATGTGCGTCATGCTCGCGGCCTCGTCGATGGTCGTGACCATCATGGTGCCCGCCGCCGAGCTCGAGGCGGGCGGCTCCGCGAACGGCCGCGCGCTGGCTTACCTCGCCCACGAGCAGCTCGGCCCCGTCGTCGGCGGCCTCTACGACTGGGTGACCGTGTTCATCCTGTGGTTCGCGGGCGCGTCCGCCATGGCCGGGCTTCTCAACCTCATCCCGAAGTTCCTGCCGAAGTTCGGCATGGCCCCGGCGTGGGTCGCGCGCCAGCGCCCGCTCGTGCTCGTCGTCCTCGCCATCGCGCTCGTCGTCACCTTCCTGTTCAAGGCCAACGTGGATGCCCAGTCCGGCGCGTACGCGACCGGCGTCCTCGTGCTGCTGTTCTCCGGCGCGCTCGCTTCCACTCTGGCCGTGTATCAGTCGCTTCAGAAGCGTCGAAAAGCAAACAAGCTGCTCGCAGAAACAGTCGAGGACACCTCTAGCGATAGAACGCTTGTCGACGCCGATGGCTTGGCAATCACGGAGGAGTTCACCGCCATCGACCGGGTGCGCGCGCGCCACCCCGTAGGCCAGGGCCCCGTCGCGATCAGGTGGCGGCAGTATCTCATGCCGGTCTTCTTCGGGCTCGTGACCGTCGCCTTCGCCTACACCGCCGTGGCGAACATGATCGAGCGCCCCGAGGGCCTGCACGTGGCCAGCTTCTTCATCGTCGGCATCGTGGTCGTCTCCGCGATCTCGCGCACGTCCCGCTCCTTCGAGCTGCGCAGCTTCACCATCGACTACGACACCACGGCGCTGAAGCTTATCGACGCCGCCCGCGTGGGCAAGCTGTCGATCATCGCGCACCGTTCCGACGCCACGAGCGTGCAGGACTACGAGCGCAAGGAGCACGAGATGCGCCGCCGCCACCTCATCCCCGAGAACCAGCCGATCATCTTCCTCGAGGTGGGCGTGCGCGACGCCAGCGAGTTCCTCACGCCGCTGTCGGTCACGGGCTGCCGCGTGGGCGACGCCTCGGTGCTGCGCACGACGGCGGCCTCCGTTCCCAACGCGATCGCCGCCATCGCCGTCGACCTGCACCACCGCAGCCCGGTGGACCTCTACTTCTCCTGGTCGCCGGGATCGCCGGTGCGCGACATGCTGCGCTTCTTGACGATCGGCAAGGGGCAAAACGCCGTCGTGGTCCACGAGATCCTGCGCCGGGCCTACCCGGACTGGCAGTCGCGGCCGCACGTGCACGTGGGTTAGGTCCCGCCTTTAGCCGCCGTCCCCGGATTCAGGGTTTTATGGGGCACAAGGTAGACTTTTATTCCGTGACACAGCAAACCTCCCAAAAGCACAATCCGGTGCTGGTCGTCGATTTTGGCGCCCAGTATGCGCAGCTCATTGCGCGCCGCGTGCGCGAGGCCAACATCTACTCCGAGGTTGTCCCGCACACCGTGACCGTCGAAGAAGTCAAGGCGAAAAACCCCGCCGCGCTCGTCCTGTCGGGCGGTCCCAGCTCGGTGTACGAGGACGGCGCCCCGCAGCTGGACCCGGAGATCATCAACCTGGGGCTGCCGGTGTTCGGCATCTGCTACGGCTTCCAGTTCATGACCAAGACCCTGGGCGGCACCGTCGCCTCCACCGGCGACCGCGAGTACGGCCGCACCGACATGACGGTGTCCGGCGGCGTCCTCCACGCCGGCCTGGAGACCACCCACAAGGTGTGGATGAGCCACGGCGACGCCGTCTCCGAGGCGCCGGAGGGCTTCACCGTGACCGCGTCGTCCGCGGGCGCGCCGGTCGCCGCCTTCGAGTGCGTCGACAAGCGCATGGCGGGCGTGCAGTACCACCCGGAGGTGTTGCACTCCCCGCACGGCCAGGAGGTGCTGGAGCGCTTCCTCACCGAGATCGCGGGCCTTGAGCAGAACTGGACCCCGGCCAACATCGCCGAGGAGCTCATCGAGGCCGTCCGCGAGCAGATCGGCCCCGACGGCCATGCGATCTGCGGCCTGTCCGGCGGCGTGGACTCCGCGGTGGCGGGCGCCATCGTGCAGCGCGCCATCGGCGACCGCCTGACCTGCATCCTCGTCGACCACGGCCTGTTGCGCGCGGGCGAGCGCGAGCAGGTGGAGAAGGACTTCGTCGCCTCCACCGGCGCGAAGCTCGTCGTCGCCGACGAGCGCGCCGCGTTCCTCGACAGGCTCGCGGGTGTTACCGACCCCGAGGCCAAGCGCAAGGCCATCGGCGCGGAGTTCATCCGCTCCTTCGAGCGCTCTGTTGCCTCCGTGCTGGAGGGCGAGCAGGTCGACTTCCTCGTCCAGGGCACCTTGTACCCGGACGTGGTCGAGTCCGGCGGCGGCTCCGGCACCGCCACCATCAAGAGCCACCACAACGTCGGTGGCCTGCCCGACGACGTCGAGTTCTCGCTCGTCGAGCCGCTTCGTTTGCTGTTCAAGGACGAGGTCCGCGCCGTGGGCCGCGAGCTCGGCCTTCCTGAGGAGATCGTCAACCGCCAGCCCTTCCCGGGCCCGGGACTGGGCATCCGCATCATCGGCGAGGTCACCGAGGAGCGCCTCGAGACGCTGCGCGCCGCCGACCTCATCGCGCGCACCGAGCTCACCGCCGCGGGTCTCGACGGCGAGATCTGGCAGTGCCCGGTGGTTTTGCTCGCCGACGTCCGCTCCGTGGGCGTCCAGGGCGACGGCCGCACCTACGGCCACCCGATCGTGCTGCGCCCGGTTTCCTCCGAGGACGCCATGACCGCCGACTGGACCCGCCTGCCGTACGACGTGCTGGAGAAGATCTCCACGCGCATCACCAACGAGGTGCCCGACGTCAACCGCGTCGTGCTGGACTGCACGTCCAAGCCGCCGGGAACCATCGAGTGGGAGTAGCGCACAAGGCCCCGTGATCCGATACGGATCCGGGGCTTTTGCCTTTTCGCTTGTCGACGGCCTTCGGCGGCGCGGACACCACGCGGGATTATTCGTCGAGTGTTTCCATCCCGGTAAACCTCAGGCTCGCCTCCCACAGCTCCTCTTGGTTTCGTTCGTCGTAGGACAGCTCCGAGGAACGCGCCACTCCGCGATCGCGGTCGACGTAAGCCCCGCTGCGCTTGGAAAGCGACGGCTTGGTCATCATCTCGGCGAGCGTGTCGGCGGAGGTATCGAGGTCGCCGATGCGATCTGGCATGCGCCGCTTGATCTCGTCGACCTCCTCCTTCGTGCGCGTGGCGGGCGCGAAGTTCGTCTGCATCATGCCCGGGTTGAAGGCGTTGACCGTGATCTTGCTGCCCTGCGCCTTGAGCCTGCGCGCGAGCGCGTAGGTAAAATACAGGTTCGCGAGTTTCGAGTAGGCGTACTTGCGGCGATCGACCTTACTGGGGTGGGCGAGGTGCTCGACGCCGGGCCAGGTGATCCCGCCGGGCGGGTTGTGCATGTCGCTGGTGACGTTGACGATGCGCGCGGTCGGCGTCAGCTGGGGTAGGAGCAGCAGGGTGAGTAGGAAGTGGCCGAGGTAATTCGTCGCGAAGACGAGCTCGAAACCGTCAGGCGTCTTTCCGTCGTGAAGCGGCGAAATGCCTGCGTTGTTGATGAGGCCCGCGAGCTTCACGCCCGAGAGCGAATCGACGGCGGCGCGGACCGACTTGAGCGAGGAGGTGTCGAGCGCGAGCGTCGTGACCTGCGCGTTGGGCGACTCGTCGAGGATCTTCTCGAGGGCGGCCTCGGCCCGATCGTGGTTGCGGCACGCCAAAATGACGGGGCGACCGGCGGCGGCGAGACGGCGTGCGGTCTCGAATCCGAGGCCCGAGTTGGCGCCAGTGATGAGGACGGTGTTCATGTCCCCACACTAGGCGCTTTCGACGGGGAAAGTAACGGGGTTAGGACTTTCGTTGGACGTCCGTGCCCGCCAGCGGCTTGTCGCCGGGGCGCGCGATGGGGCCGACCAGCTCGTGGGGGAGGTAGGGTTCCTCGAGGTAGGCGATGTCCTCGTCGGTGAGCGTGAGGTCGAGGGCGCGCACGGCATCGTCGACGCGGCTCGGGCGCGAGCAGCCGACGATGGGGGCGGCCACGCCCTTGGCCCAGTGCCAAGCGAGTGCGACATCCGCCATGGGAACGTCGTAACGCGACGCAAGCTCGGCGACGCGCGTGACGATAGGCATGTCGATCTCGCGGCCGCGGTCGTACTTGTTGCGCATCGTGCCGTCGGTGGTCGAGCGCGTGCTGTCGGAGTCCCAGGTGGGGCGCGTCAGGTGCCCGGAGGCGAGCGGGCTGTACGGCGTCAGGGACACGCCGTATTGCTGGCAGACGGGGATGAGCTCGCGCTCGTCCTCGCGGTAGAGCAGGTTGTAGTGGTTTTGCATGCTGGAGAACCTGGTCCAGCCGTTGGCGTCGGCGGAAAGCTGCATGTTGTGGAACTGGTAGCCGTACATCGCGCTGGCGCCGAGCGCGCGGACCTTGCCAGCGCGCACGAGCGAGTCGAGCGCCTCCATCGTCTCCTCGATGGGGGTCGAGTAGTCGAAGCGGTGGATGATGTAAAGATCCAGGTAATCGGTCTGCAGGCGGGCGAGCGTGCCGTCGATCTCGCGCTCGATGGCCGTACGGGAAAGCGCGCCTTCGTTGAAGAACACCTTGCTGGCGAGCACGACGTCTTCACGCTTGACGCCGAGGTTTTTCAGCGACTGGCCGATAAACTCCTCGCTCGTGCCGTGTGCGTAGGTGTTGGCGGTGTCGATGAAGTTGACGCCGAGCTCCAGCGCGCGAGCGATGACGACCTGGGTGCCTTCCTGATCGATGACCCACTGGTGGAAATCGGGGAACACCTTGCCGAAGCTCATGCCGCCGATGCACAGCCGGGGGACCGTGATGTCGGTTCGTCCAAGCGTGGTGTAGCGCATTGCTGCTCCTTCTAATCGGTTATCTCCCAGACTGCCACCGAATTGCCCGAGTTTAAAGGCCGACTTTTCGCATGTCGGCCATACGCAAGCTGCATACAACTACCGTTTCATGCGCTTTTTGTTCTTTTGCTTGCCGACGGTACGCTCCGCGTCGACAAGCATCTGTGCAAGCTGCAACAGGAATGCCTCGTAGGCGCGCGACTGCGATTGGCGCGATTTCCAAACCACCTGCGCGGGGATCTCGGCCTTGATGTCGATCGGGCGGAAGGTAAGACCGGGGTCGTTGCTCAGGCCTTGGAGCGTGATCGCGCAGCCGACGCCAGCGCGCACGAGGCGACCGGAGTTGTAATGGAGGTTGTGCGTGCCGACGATGTCGAGCGTCGACGGGTCGACGCCAGGCAGCAGCGGCAGCTTGTTGTCGGCGTAGCGCTGCGAGACGAGCAACGGGATGCCGCGCAAGTCATCGACGCTGATGACGCGCTTCGACGCCAAAGGGTGCTTCTTTCGCATGAGCAAGCCTGGGACCTCGTTGGTCGGCAGCGGGATGTCCTCGAAGCCCCGCGGCGTCTTGCCGAGGATGAGTGCGCAGTCGAGGCGGCCGTTTTCCATGCGTTCGATGGCGTCGTCGGCGGTTGTCGACACGATGTGGAAGCGCAGGTCGGGGTAGAGGTCGCGCAGCTTTCGGATCGTGCGGGCGATGTAGTCGAACGCCGTCGTCTCGGCGGCCCCGATACGCACGACGCCCGCGACTTCGCCGCGGCTGGCGTAGATCTCGGTCTCGGTGGTGCGCACGAGGTCGAGGATCTCGCCCGCGCGGCGCGCGAGCAGCATCCCGTCGTGAGTCATCGTGACGCCGTTGCGCGTGCGCTCGAGGAGCTGCGTGCCCAGTTGTTTTTCGAGCTCCGCCAGTTGGCGCGACACGGTTGGCTGGGTGAGCATGAGCTCGTCGGCGGCACCTGAGATGCTGCCCTCGTGGACGATGGTGAGGAAGGTTTCGAGGTTGCGAAGCTCCACGCGCGGGCCCTTCTTGTATGCAATATGCGTATATAACCAATGAAATATTTACATTTTACATACATCACGCGCGTGCCTAGGGTGGGAAACGTGCAAGGAAAAACGGAGCGAAGCGACCTCGACACCACCGGCCTGCTGTTGGATGCGGGCCTGTCGGGGGAGCTCGCGCGCAGGGTGGCCATGCTCATTAGTGCAGGCCACGCGGGCGAGGCGAAGGCCCTGTTCGCCACGCAGAGGTTTGCGCTGGTGGACGCCTCACGCAGGTGCCACCGCCAGCTGCTCTCCCTCGACACCGTCATTGCCCAACTCAACGCTTAAGACAACACAGAAAAGGCACCCACCATGGCAATCAAGCAAACCGCGGGTCGCGATCAGCTCGGCGACTTCGCCCCCGCCTTCGCCGCGCTCAACGACGACGTCCTCTTTGGCCAGGTCTGGTCGAACGAGGCGCTGCCGCTCAAGCAGCGCAGCATCATCACCGTCACCGCGCTTCTTGCGCAGGGGCTTGTCGACGACTCCTTCGGCTACCACCTCCAGACCGCGAAGAAGAACGGCGTCTCGAAGGAGGAGATCGCAGCCCTTATTACGCACGTGGCCTTCTACGCTGGCTGGCCGAAGGCGTGGGCGGCGTTCCGCCTCGCGAAGGGCGTGTGGAGCGACGCCGAAGGGACGTCGACAAGCGAAATGACGAAGGAACAGTACGAGCAGACCTCGATGTTCCCCGTCGGCGAGCCGAACGACGCGTTCGCCGAGTACTTCATCGGGCAGAGCTACCTTGCCGAGGTCTCGAGCGAGCAGGTCGTGCTACACAACGTCACCTTCGAGCCGGGCTGCCGCAACAACTGGCACATCCACCACGCCGCGACCGGCGGCGGGCAGCAGCTCATCTGCGTCGGCGGCAACGGCTGGTACCAGGAGTGGGGCAAGCCGGCCCAGGCGCTCAAGCCGGGCGACGTCGTCAACATCCCCGCTAACGTTAAGCATTGGCACGGTGCTGCGAAGGACAGCTGGTTTAGCCACCTCGCCATCGCCGTGTCCGGCACCGAGACCAGCAACGAATGGCTCGAGCCGGTGTCCGATGACGAGTACAACGCACTTTAAGGAGCAACAATGACCATCCCTAGCTTTACCCTGAACACTGGGGCCGACATCCCGGCCGTTGGATTCGGCACCTGGCTCATCGACGACGACGCGGTCGCCCCGCTCGTGGCCGACGCCATCAAGGCGGGCTACCGCCACATCGACACCGCGCAGGCCTACGGCAACGAGGCGGGCGTGGGGCGCGGCATCAAGGACTCCGGCGTCGCGCGTGAGGAGCTGTTTATCACCACGAAGGTCGCCGCGGAGGCGAAGGACTACGACTCCGCTGCGGCGTCGATCGACGAGTCGCTGCGCAAGCTCGGCCTCGACTACGTCGACCTCATGATCATCCACAGCCCGCAGCCGTGGGCGGAGTTCCGCGAGGTGGACAACCGCTTCTTCGCCGAGAACCTCGAGGCGTGGCGTGCGCTCGAGGACGCGCAGGCCGCGGGCAAGATCCGCGCGATCGGCGTGTCGAACTTCCTCGTCGACGATCTGCAGAACATCCTCGACAACGGGCGTGTGAAGCCCGCGGTCAACCAGATCCTGGCGCACCTGTCGAATATGCCGACCGAGCTCATCGGCTTCTGCAAGGACAACGACGTGCTCGTGGAGGCCTACTCGCCGCTCGGCCACGGCGCGAACTTCAAGAACCCGAAGATTGCGGCCCTAGCGGAGAAGTACGGCGTGAGCGTGGCCCAGCTGTCGATCCGCTACCTCGTGCAGAAGGGGCTCGTGCCGCTGCCGAAGACCACCAGCCCGGAGCGGCTGCGCGCGAACCTCGACATCGACTTCGAGATCGCCGACGACGACATGGCCGCCCTCGACGAGATCAAGGACGAGCCGGACTACGGCGAGCACAGCTTCTTCCCGGTGTTTGCGGCGAAGTAGCGGGTGCGGGTTCGAGGCCGTAGGCGTCGGAAAGCGTAGTATGCTTTTTCGACGAACGACGAGGGAAGGGACCTGCCATGATCATCGACAAGTACTGGGGACGGTTCTTCGGTGACAGCGCTGACAGCGCCACCCTCGTCGCCTACCTCGACGCGAAGGACAAGGAGATCCTCGAGGTCTCCGAGATCTTCGCCGACCTAGGCATCGACAAGCTCGCGGGCAACTACACCGACGCGCGCCTCGATGCCACGGTCGACGGCGTCGACTACCACTTCGACCAGGTCTTCCCGGTGATCATGGACCTGTCGGTGCTGCTGCTCGAGTCGAAAACGACCCGCCGCTTCAACCTCGCGCGCATCGGCGGCGCGAAGGACCGCAACATGCGTGTCGACGCCGGCCCCAAGGAGAACACGCAGATCACCACGGCGCTGAAGTACTTCGCGCTCATGCCGGAGGAGCACGCCATCGCGGAGCAGTTCGACGAGGACGATTGGTACGAGATCGGCAACCTCTGCGAGGAGATTCGCGCCTCGCTCGATTAGCACGCTTGTCGACGCCTACGGCTTCTAGCGCACAGCCGGCGTCTGCTCAGCGGCCTTGATCATGAACCCCGACCGCCCTTGGGCGAAGTATTGGTCGACGTAGAAGGCCACGAGATTCGCCGCCTCCGCGTATCCCATCCCCTCCGGCGGGTGGATGTTGGACACACAATTGCGCGACTCGTCGGTGGTCCCGGGCCTTGTCCGCCACGTCGAATAGATCCCTAACGAACTGGGCACAGAAAGCCCCGGTCGTTCGCCGATGAGGACAAGGGTGACGTCCCACCCCGCTGCGTGCCCGATGTGGTCGCCAAGCGCGACTCGCGCCTGGTGCGCGATGACCGGCGTCGCGACGTCGTACGAGGGCAGCGCCCGCCTGATGGCGTCGTACATTCTCGGGCCGTGTTCGGCGACGGCGATGGGGGATAGCCCGTCGGCAAGTACGACGCCCACCTGTCCCGAGCACTCGTCCAGCGACGGAAGCGTGCCGGGAAGCCTGCCAAGGTCGGGGCGCATGAGGTAAAGCTCGCGGCTTTCGGCCTTCGAGTGCACGTGCACTGGCTTGTCGACGCCAAGGCTACGCAGCTCCTCCTCAAGGGCAGCCGAGTCCAGCGGGGTGTGGACGGCGTCGCGCGCGGATGCGTGCGCGCTGAGGAACTCGAGCCGGGCGCGCGTGGGGATCGCGGCGCCTGTTCGGCCCAGGCCCACGCGCGCGGGGGTGAGGGAGCGCAGCTGCTCGGTGGGGCTGAGACTAGACATGAGTACGTCCTCCGATCTGAAGAAGCTGCCCGATCTCGAGCGCAGGATGGGCGCTCAGCGCACCGTGGTCGTCGACAAGCTGCATCCCGCGCAGCCACGAACCGAACTCGGGAGCAAACCCTCGCCCCGTGACCGCGCGGGCGAGGGCGACGTCGTGGTAGCTCAGCGACTGGTAGCCGAGCATGATGTCATCGGCGCCAGGCACACAAATGACGAACGCGGTTCCGGCTTGGATGAGCAAGTGGAGGAGCGTGTCCATGTCGTCTGAGTCGGCCTCGGCGTGGTTGGTGTAGCAGACGTCGACGCCCATCGGCAGGCCCAGCAGTTTGCCGCAGAAGAGGTCCTCGAGCCCCGCCCGGATAATCTGCTTGCCGTCGTAGAGGTACTCGGGGCCGATGAACCCCACCACGGTGTTCACGAGCAGCGGATTGTAGCGACGCGCAAGGCCATAGGCGCGCGCCTCGAGCGTTTGCTGGTCGATGGGGCGACCGTCGGCGTCGCGATGCGCCGCCGCGGAAAGCGCGGAGCCCTGGCCCGTTTCGAAGTACATGCAGTTGTTGCCCACCGAACCGCGGCCGAGCGACAGCGCGGCGGAGTAGGCCTCGTCGAGGATCTCTGGGGTGACCCCGAAGCTGTCATTGGTGCCCTCGGTGCCCGCGATTGATTGGAAGACGAGATCGACAGGCGAGCCTTTGTCGATCAGATCAATCGTCGTGGTGACATGCGTAAGGACGCAGGATTGGGTGGGCACCTCGTAGCGCTCGCGCACCTCGTCGATGAGACGGAGCAGGGTGTCCACGCGCGAAGGGATGTCGGTCGCAGGGTTGATGCCGATCACTGCATCGCCCGAGCCCATGAGCAGCCCATCCGCGATGGAGGCGGCCACCCCGACGGGGTCGTCGGTGGGGTGGTTAGGCTGCAGGCGCGTAGCAAGCGTGCCCTTCCGTCCAATCGTGCTGCGGAAAGCCGTGACGTTCTCGATCGCGCCCGCAACGGCGATGAGCTCACCATTGCTCATGAGCTTTGACACGGCGGCGACCATTTCCGGCGTGAGCCCCTTGGCGAGGGCCGCGAGATCCATGCCGCCTTCTTCTCGATAGCAGGCGGCCAAGAGCCATTCGCGAAACTCGCCGACGGTAAGCGACGCGACGATCCCGAAGCACTCGAGGTCGAGGCCGTCGAGAACGACGCGGGTGACCGAATCCGATTCGTAGGGGAGCGCTGGTTGGTCAAGGAGGTCCCGGAGGGGGATGTCGGCGAGCACCCAGCGCGCGGCTGCCCGCTCTTGCGCCGAGGAGGCCGCGGCCCCTGAGAGCACGTCGCCGGAGCGATGGGGAGAGGCCTTGGCAAGGACGTCGTTCAGCGAGGCGAACTGATAGGTATGCCCGCCGAGGGACTGCGAATAGATCATGCCTCGACCTCGCTCGGCTTCGCATCCCTTGTCGGTTGGCCGGATCGCTGCGAGAGAAGGTAGACACCGACCATGAGGGCGAGAACCGCGGTCGATACCGCCCCTACCGCGAAGTTGGACACGAAGGCAGACACGATCGCCCCGCACGCGAGGAGGAAAGCGATGCCCGAGGTGGCCTGGCCGCCCGGCGTCTTGTAGGGGCGCGGCAGGGTCGGGTTTGTCCGGCGCAGGACGAAGTGGCTGGCCATCATGAGCGCGTAGGAGATGACCGCGCCGAACACCGCGACGCTCATGAGAGTGTCGCCCTCGACAAACAGCGTGAGGGCGAAGCCAAGAACCGCCGGAATGATGAGCGCGTAGGTGGGTACCCCTCGGCCGTTGACCTTACTAAGGAATGACGGCAATACCTGCTCGTTTGCGAGGGAGTAGATAAGGCGCGAGTAGCCGTACGTGATGGAGAAGAAGGAAGCGATCAGCCCGATGAGTGCGGCTGCATTGATCGTCGTCACGAAGGTCGGATTCGCCCCGACGGCCTCGAGACCGCTGACCAAGGGGTTCCCGGACTCTGCGAAGACGTCGGTGCCAGCGGCACCTGGGCCCACGACGAGCATTGCAATGGCGGAGATCGTGAGGATCGCCATGGAGCTCAAGATAGCTCGGGGGATGGTGCGGTGGGGCTCGCGTGCCTCCTCGGCTGCCATCGGCACGCCCTCGACTGCGAGGTAGAACCAGATGGCGAAGGGGATGGCTGCCCAGACGCTTGTGGCGCCGTGCGGGAATAGCTCGATGCCCTGAGTGAGCGCCGCCCCGTCGAAATGGGGAAGCATGACGACGGTGTACGCGATGAGCGCGACCGCCGCGACGGCGGTGATCCCGAGCATCAGCTTTAATGCTTCACCGGCACCCGCGAGGTGGACGCCGACGAAGACGACGTAGCAAGCGAGATAGATCGGCCAGCCGCTGGTGAGTCCGAACAGGTGGAGCGACTCGACGTAGGAACCGATGAAAGTGGAGATCGCGGCGGGGGCGACGACGTACTCGATCACGATGGCAGCCGCCGTGATGAATCCGCCGAGGGGACCGAAGGCCGCCGTGGCGAAGCGGTGCCCGCCACCTGCGCTGGGCAGGGCCGCCGAGAGCTCGGCCAGCGACATGCACATGGTCAGGTATAAGACGGTGACGATGACGAGGGCGATGGCCATGCCGCCCCACCCGCCGTCGGCGAGACCGAACTGCCAACCGGCGAAGTCGCCTGAGATAACGAATGAAACACCCAAGCTCGTGATGAGCAGCCAGCCTAGGGTGCCTTGCTTGAGCTTGCTTTCGGTCACTGTGCTTGCAGTTGACGTTTCGTGGGAGGTCAAAATGGCCATGGTCGCACTTCCTTCGATGAGCAGTTTGACGATACGACCTAATTTATATCTATCGACCGACAGAAACAAAAATTTGTATTCACTCGCGCCTTCTTTGATTAGCACGATTGTCGACGCCTACGGCCACCAACCGTAGGCGTCGACAAGCCTCTATTCGTACCGCAACGCCTCAATCGGGTTCAGGCGCGCGGCCTTACCGGCGGGGTAGTAGCCGAAGAAGAGGCCGATGATCAGCGAGAACAGTAGCGACAAGACGATGCCTCCCAGGGGTGGGAACACGAACGTACCCAAAAGCGTCGAGCCGATCATGCCGAGCGCGGCGCCGAGCGCGATCCCGATGAGCCCGCCGATCATGCACACGATGATCGCCTCGACGACGAACTGCACGCGGATGTCGCGACGCGTGGCGCCGAGCGCCTTGCGAACGCCGATCTCGCGGGTGCGCTCGGTGACGGTGATGAGCATGATGTTCATGACGCCGATGCCGCCGACGAGCAGCGAGATGCCGCCGATCGCCGAGATCGCCAGCGACATGGTGGAGATGATCTTGTTGAAGCTTTCCAGCTCCTTCTTGAAGTCGCCGACCTTCGCGCGGTAGTCGGGGTCGTCGGCGTACATCGTGTCGAGGAAGTCCTGCAGGTCCTGCTTGAACTGCGCCTGGTCCTGATGGGCGTCGGCACGCACGCTGATCGACGACGAGGCAACGCCGGCGCTCGCCTCCGTCGACAGCCGTGCCTCGGCGGGGTAGGGGACATAAACATAAGAGGTGGAGTCGCTGCCGAGCAGCGCGCCCCCGTTCGCGTTCTTGTACACGCCGACGATCGTGAAGTCGGCGGTGCCGGTGGCGATGCCGATCTTCGCCTTCTTGCTGAAGCGTTTCGTGCCAGCGGCGGTGATGGCCATGGGGTCTCCTCGTTCTGTGTCGGGACGACCTTAGTGAAAAGGTCTATCATTGGTAGCGTTTTTCAAGCTTAGGGTGGGCGGTCGGGAATCGATTCATTCCGTGGTATGAGATTCGACGCCGCTCTGCCCGCTGCGCGGCGGCTAGCGCCGTGAGCATGGAAAACGCCCCCTCGTGAGGAGGGGGCGAAGTGGAGGGTCTACCCCCAATTAAGGGGTTGCGCGCACGTCGCCTAGGTCGTTGTGCGCGGTGATCGTCAGCGTGTGCGCTGAGTCCGCGCCGCTCGCCTTGCCGGGCTGGCAGTTGACGTCGCCCAGGTCAGAGGAGCAATTAAGCACCACCGGCACCTTCGTCGGCAGGGTGATCGTGATGTCGCCCAGCGAGTTGTTCACGGCGATCTCGCGGTCGGCGTCCAGGCGCTGCAGCCCGGAGAGGTCGAGCGTGATGTCGCCCGCCTCGGTCTCGTAGGTCGCGGCGAGCTGCGACTCGTCGGTCACGGTCGTGTTCACGTCGCCGAAGTCCGGGTGCGTCTTCGAGGCCTGCGTGAGCGCGACGGAGGCCGCCACAACCATCAGCGCCGCGGCCCCAATAAGAATCCATCGCCAGGGGCTTTTTTGCTTTTCGACGCTCACCTTCGGCGGCTCCGGCAGGTGCCACAGCGAAGGCGCGGCGCCGAGGGGATCCCACTCCGGCGGGGTCGGCGCGGTATACGGCGCCGCGAACCCCTCGGCAGGGGTGTATGCGCCAAGATCGACGCTCGGGGCATCCTTTGGGGTCTCGGTGATGAGCCCCTGCGGCGGCTGGGGCGTGCGCGCGTGCAGCCCGAACCAGGCGGCGGCCATGAGCGCCAGCACGATCCACAGCGAGGTGTCGACGATCCCCTCGCTGAGCAGTCCCACGGACCCCGAGGTGATCGCGATGCCGGCCACGAGCCACCAGCCGGTGCGCTGCTCCTTCTTGAGCGTCGCACCCCCGGGTGCTGCGCCGTCGATGTTGGCTAGCAGCAGCTCGCCCGGCGACTTGGGCACCGAGTAGCGCGGCATGAGAATCCAGCACAGCAGGTAGGCGAGGATGCCCCCGCCGAACAGCGCGGCCGCGACGAAGACGATGCGCACGAGCGTCGGGTCGATGCGGTAGCGCACGCCGATGCCCTCGGCAACGCCAGCCACCTTCGCGTTGCTGCCCTGAGAGGAGGGCAGTCGAACGGGGCGCGTGGCCCACATGCTCTTGAGAGTTCCTGTGTTGTCCATGTCTTCATTGTCGCGGGGCCGCCCGCCCTAGCGCATCGGGGAAGGCCCCGATCTTTTCCCCCATTGCCGGTTGTCGGGGTGGCGGTAGGCGTCGACAAGCAAAAGCGCGAACAAATCAGGGTCACCCCTGATGCGGGGGCCTGCGGACGGGTGCGAAGATAGGGGGCATGATGCAAGAAGCGGCATACCCCCAGTACGTCCGGCGCAAGGACGGCGCGGTGCTGGCCGGCGTCGCGACGGGGCTCGCGGCGCACCTCGGGCTGCGCGTCGATCACGTGCGGCTGGCGCTCGTCGGGCTCGCGCTGTGCGGCGGGCTCGGACTGCTCATTTATATAGGTCTGTGGATCTTCACCTCCGCCCGCGACCTCGAAACCCCGCCGGAGACGGGATTTAGCCGCGGGCTCAACTACCTGCTTGTGGTCGTGGCCTGCTTCGGCGCGGGCGCGGTGGGCGGCATGGCCTCGGGGATGTCGGGCGGCGTGCTCGCGGCCCTGACGATCATCGCCGTCGGCGCGGGGCTGGCGTGGCTGTCGTTCGATCGCGCGGACGGGGAGCCCGGGGTGCGCGCGGTGGTGCCCATCGCGTTCGGCGCGGTGCTCGTGCTCGGCGGCGTGGTGCTCACGATCGTGCAGTGGAGCAGCCGCGAGAGCTTCGGGCTGGCGCTCGCCGCGGTCTCGCTCACGCTGCTCGGCGTCGCCGCGCTCGGCGTTCCCTTCGGGCTGCGGATGTGGACGCGGTTTAACACCCAGCGCGAGGAGAAGCTCATCGCCGACGAGCGCGCCGAGATCGCCAACCGGCTTCACGACTCCGTCCTGCAGACGCTCGCCATCATCCAAAAGCGCGCCGACGACCCCGCCGAGGTGCGCAGGATCGCCCGCGGCCAGGAGCGCGAGCTGCGCCAGTGGCTGTTCGCGCCGACGGAGGACACCACGGTGTTCGCCGCGCTGCAGCGCGCGTGCGGCGAGGTGGAGGACACCTTCGGCGTGCGCATCGCGCCGGTGACCGTCGGCGAGGACCTCGCGCTCACCGAGTCGCTGCAGGCCGCGGTGCTCGCCGCGCGCGAGGCGATGGTTAACGCCGCCAAGCATGCGGGAGTGGATAGCGTCGACGTCTACGCCGAAAGCTTCGGCGGGCTCGAGCTCTACGTGCGCGACCGCGGCCCTGGCTTCAACCTCGACGACGTCCCGTCCGACCGGCACGGGGTGCGCGACTCGATCCTGGGCCGCGTCGAGCGCAACGGCGGCACTGTGACGATCAAGACCGCGCCGGGCGAAGGTGTCGAAGTGGCGATCTCCATGCCACAATAGTTTTCATGAGCGCTCCCATTTCCGTCTTCCTCGTCGACGACCACTCCGTCTTCCGCTCCGGCGTCAAGGCCGAGATCGGGGACCGCGTGCGCATCGTCGGCGAGGCGGGCAGCGTCGCCGAGGCGATCGCGGGCATCGACGCGACCTCGCCGGACGTCGTGCTGCTCGACGTTCACATGCCCGACGGCGGCGGGGTCGCGGTGCAGCGGGGCGTGAGCGCCTCGCCGCGCTTCCTCGCGCTGTCGGTGTCCGACGCCGCCGAGGACGTCATCTCCGTCATCCGCGCGGGCGCTCGCGGGTACGTGACCAAGTCGATCAGCGGCCCGGAGCTGGTCGACGCGATCGAGCGCGTGAACTCCGGCGACGCCGTGTTCAGCCCTAGGCTCGCCGGCTTCGTCCTCGACGCGTTCGCGCGCCCCGACAAGGCGGCGGGTTCCGGCGTCGTCGATGCACCCGAGCGCGATGCCGCCGTCGAGCACGGCGCGGTCGTCGACGATCCGATCGTCGACGCGCTCACCCGCCGCGAGCTCGAGGTGCTCAAGCTGCTCGCGCGCGGCTACACGTACAAGGAGATCGGCCAGGAGCTGTTCATCTCGGTCAAGACCGTCGAGACGCACGCCTCGAACATTCTGCGCAAGACGCAGCAGTCGAATCGGCACGCGCTGACGCGCTGGGCGCACTCGCGCGATCTTGATTAATGTGCTTATCGACGCCTTCGGCTCGTCGACAAGCTAATCGAGGAAGGCGAGCGCACGCGTGCCGTCGACGTGGGGGAACACGAGCCACACCCACGCGAAGACGGCGACGAACACCACGAGAGTGACGCCGACCGACGCGGGCGCGAGCAGCGGGGCGAGCATGAGCGCGAGCCACACGAGAAACAGCGGGACGATCTGGCCGAGCTTCGGCCTGTAGTAGAGGTTGCGCTCCTCGAGGAAGGCGCGGATCTCGCGGCGGTAGGGGTGGCTGAAGATGAGAAGCGTGCCCGCGGCGACGCAGCCGACCATGACCGCGACCTGCACGCCGCGGCCGAGCGCGGTGGTGAGCACGGCGACGGCGACGGCGAAGAAGAACGACGTCCCTAGGCGAACGACGGTGGGGGTGGGGATCGGTGTCTTTCGCTGGTGGGAATCGAGGATCGCGTTCATGCCCTTTACGCTAACACGCCCCCTGCAGGGAGATTGACCCCATGGGTTGGGGGCGCATAGGATGGGGGAGTGAATCAAACATTTGTTCGAAAAGGTCGGGAAGTGGATGGTCCGCGTCCCGGCCGGGACGAACAGATCGCCGCGCTGCGCAAGAAGCTCGAGAGCTTCGAAACCGTCAAGGCGCCGCTGCCGGTCGCCGAGCCCGTGTCGGTCCCGGACGCGCTGGCGCGCCTGCTGCCCGGCGGCGGGCTCGCGCGCGGGGCGGCCTACTCGCTCGCCCCCAGCGCGCTGCTCACCGTCGAGCTCGTGGCGCACGCGAGCGCCCGCGGCGGGGTTGTGGGCGTGATCGGCTGGCCGGAGCTGGGCCTGGGCGGGGTTGTCGAGTCGGGCGGCCAGCTGGATCGGATCGTGGTGGTCCCCGACCCGGGCCTGGAGCCGCTCATGGCGGTGGCCGTGCTCGTCGAGGGGCTCGATCTCGTCGTGTACAAGGGCGCGGCGCGTACGCTGTCGCCGGTGGCCGCGCGCCCGCTGCTGGCCAAGCTGCGCGGGGGGAGGGCGTCGCTGCTCATGGTCGGCACGCAGGTGCCCTCGCCCGCGGCACGGATCGACGCCGAGCTCGCCGCCGTCGAGGGCATCGGCGCGGGAACGGGGCGCATCCGCGGGCTGACCCTCGACGTCGAGGTGCACGCGAAGGGGCACCACCGGCGCGGGGAGTTTGTCATCGGGCAGGCGCCGCAGCCGCGCCTGCGGGCGGTCTAGGATGCGCACGCTGGCGCTGTGGTTCCCGGACTGGCCCGTCCAGGCCGCGCGCTACGAGGACAAGGCGGGCGCAGGGCCCGTGGTCATCGCCTCCCGCTACCGGGTTGCGGTGTGCGACGGCGCCGCGCGGGCGGCCGGGGTGCGACGCGGGATGCGGGTGCGCCAGGCGCAGGCGCTGTGTCCCGCGGCGAGCGTCGTCGACGCCGACCCCGAGCGCGACGCACGCGCTTTCGCCGGAATGGTCGAGGACCTCGCCGAGGTCGTGCCGAGCATCGAGATCCTTCGCCCGGGGATGGTCGTCATCAACGCGGGCGCGGCCGGGCGATTCTACGGGAGCGAGGCGCGCGCGGCGGAGAAGATCATCAACGCCGCGGCGCGAGCGGGCATCGACTGCCTCGCAGGCATTGCCGACGAGATCCCCACCGCCGTCATCGCGGCGCGTGCGCAGCGCGTCGTCGAGCCCGGCGCCTCGCGGGCGTTCCTCGCCGGGCAGCCGGTGCGGGTGCTGGGCGTGGAGGAGTCCTTGGGGTGCGAGCCGGAGGTCGTCGACACGCTCGAAAACCTCGGGCTGCGCCTGCTCGGGGAGCTCGCCGCGCTGCCGACAACGACGGTGTCCACGCGCTTCGGGCGCGCCGGGCTGCGCTGCCACGCGATCGCCGCTGCCGAGGACGATCGCCTCGTGGCGCCCGCCATCGACGGCGAGGACCTGAGCGTGTGGGTGCGTCCCGAGGACCCGATCACGCGCGTCGACGAGGCGGCGTTTCTCGCGAGGGCGCTGGCGGCGCGGCTGCACGAGGCGCTGAGCCGACGCGGGCTCGTCTGCCAGCGGCTCAGCGTTCAGGCGGTGACGCACTCGACGACGCTCGAGCGCACCTGGCACACCCGCGCGCAGCTGTCGGAACGCGCCATGGCCGACCGCGTGCGCTGGCAGCTCGACGCGTGGCTGGCCGCCGGCGGCGGGGACGTCATCTGCGAGCTGGGTCTTCGCCCCGTTGAATGCAGCGTGCCGACGGCTAGAAGCTTGTGGGGCGCGGACTCTAGCGACGAAGCCCAGCGCGTCATCGCCCGACTGCAGTCGACGCTCGGCACGGACGCGGTGCTCACCCCCGTGGATGTCGGCGGGCGCGGGGTGAGCGAGCGGATCGGGATGGTCGCCTACGGGGACTCGGCCGAGGAGAAGGCGCTGGCGGCGAAAGGGAGTTGGCCGGGGCGCATCCCGCCGCCGCTTCCGGCGTGCATGTCCGGCGAGGCCGCGACGCTGGTCGGGGCCGGGGGAGAGGTCTACGTGACGGGTGAGGCGGTGCTGAGCACGGAGCCTGCGACGCTGCGCGTGGGGAAGGAATCCTTCGAGGTCACCGGCTGGGCCGGCCCCTGGCCGGTCGACGACGGCTGGTGGCGGGGGAAGGCCCCTGAGGCGCGGCTGCAGGTGGTGGGCGTCGACGGGCGCGGGCACCCGCGCGCCTGGCTTCTGGTGTGGACGGGGGCGTGGCGGGTGGAGGCGCGCTTCGAGTAGCTAGTCGCGGCGGATGTCGACGACAAGCCGCGACGGGTTGTCGAGGGTTTGCACCGAGTAGGCGTGGCTGCCGTTGAGCCCGATGACGAACTGGGCGCGGCCCTCGAAGGTGCCCAGCGACTGCACGCCGGTGACGACGCCGCCGGAGGCATCGATAGGAGCGAGGTTGGGGTCCTCGATGCCGAGCTCGAAGGGGTAGGTCACGCCGTCGATGTTGACGACGAGCGCGGTGTTGCCCTTGTACTCGACGGCGTTACCGCTGCCCTGCTGTGTCGGGTTGGGGGTCAGCTCGGTGAACCAGCCGGGTGTGCCGGTGCCGGTGAGGTCGAAGACGACGCGGTCGAAGCCGTCGTGGCTGCCGTAGCGCATGCCGGTGACGACCAGCTGCGCGTCACTCGACTGGTGCTGGGTCTTGTTGTCGGTGCTGGCGTCGCCGAGCGGGGCGAGGCCAGCGGTGTCCGAGGTGAGCGAGGCGGCGGCCTGCGCGGAGTCGGAGCCGGAGGCGTCGGTCGAGCTGGAAGCGCCAGCGGCCCCAGAGCTCGAGGTGCCCTGAGTGCTCGGCGAGGTCCCAGCGCCGGAGCCGCAGGAGGCGAGCGCAAGCGCGCCGGTGGCGAGGACGGCAAGGAGAAGACGACGGGTGGCCGCAGGGTGGATACTCATAACACCAACCGTAACTTCCTTCTCGCCCGTCACGGAAGGCTAAAGCGGGGCTCTCGTGAAATCGTTGTCAAACCTTAACCATCGCGTGCGCGGCCGAAGGCACGTCGTCGACAAGCAAAAAGCGCAGGGAAATTGATAAGGGGATCCTAAAGGGCGCTAATCTTGGGGTATGACTAACGTGCGTTGTTCAGATGTGGTCGGCGAACCGCTGCCCGGGACGTCCAAGCCGGGGAAGATGTACATCGTCTTCGAGAAGCCGGGGGCGTGGAGCCACGACATCCTCGATGGCGGCACCTTCAGCCCCGAGCTTTCCGAGCGGCTGCGGGCGCTGCCGGGCGGGCTCTACCTCATCCGCAAGCACGGCCGCGAGGGGCATGTGAAGAAGGACAGCCACGTCGTCTACCTCGTCTTTTGCGAGGAGGCAATCACTGAGCGCCTCGAGGTGGGCGACGTCGAGGACCTCTTCGACCTCGATCTGGCCGGCCCCGGTCGCAACCCGGGCGCCGTCGTCGTGACGGAGCCGCTCCTGCTCGTGTGCACGCATTCTAAGCGCGACGTGTGCTGTGCGATCAAGGGGCGGCCGATGGCGCAGGCGCTCGTCGAGGCGTATCCCGACGCGCCGATCTGGGAGTGCTCGCACACGAAGGGGCACCGGTTTGCGCCGTCGCTCGTGCTCATGCCGCACAGCTACTCCTTCGGCCGGCTCAACCACCAGGCGGCGGTCGACATGTATGCGGCGTCGCGACGGGGTGAGATGTTCCTCGCGGGAGCTCGCGGTCGGGGGATCTACGACGCGCGCGGGCAGGTGGCGGAGCTGGCTGTCGCGTCGGCGCTCGCGGAGGCTGGCGAGACTGTGCGGATGGGGGCGCTGCGCGTCGACGGCACGACGGTGACGCACGCCGACGGCCGCCGCTTCGAGGTGGAGCTTGCAAAAAAGACCACCGGCGGCGTGCTGTCTTCCTGCGGCGATGAGCCGAAGCAAGCCGCGTCGTGGGTGGCGGTTGGCGTTCGTCAGCAGGCGTAACGACGCCTACGGCTGGTCGAGCTGGATGCCTCTGGTGCCGGGGCGGGGACGGAGAAGCGCTAGAACCGAGCCGTCTCCCTGATGGCTAGTCGTGGATAGCGAAACCGCACCGTCAACCACAGGGGCGACGGTGCGGGATGTATGCGTTTTGTGCGCGGTAAGCCGCTTTGTATGCGCTACGCGCATGCTAGCGGCGCATGACCTTCTTCGCGAGCCAGTTGCCAAAGTTCTGCGCGAACTGGACGATGATGACGATGACGACGGTCGAAACCAGCGTGACCTGCCAGTCGTAGGCCCGGTAGCCGTAGGTGATGGCGAAGTCACCGAGTCCGCCGCCACCGATGTAACCGGCCATCGCGGACATGTCGACGATGGCGATGAAGACGAAGGTGAAGCCGAGGATCAGCGGGCCGAGAGCCTCGCGAACGATGACGGAGGTGATGATCTTCCAGGGCGAGGCACCCATCGCGCGGGCGGCCTCAATGACGCCGGGATCGATCGTGACGAGGTTCTGCTCAACGATGCGCGCGACGCCGAAGGTCGCGGCGATCGACATGCCGAACATCGCCGCCTCGCGGCCGATCTGTGTGCCGATGACGGCGACTGTGATCGGGCCGATGGCGGAGATCAGGATGATGAACGGGATCGGCCGGACGAGGTTAACCAGGAAGTTGATGAGGAAGTAGACGGCCTTGTTCTGCAGAACGCCGCCCGGGCGGGTGGTGTACAGCAGGACGCCGAGGATGAGGCCGAAGAAGCCGCCCACGATCAGGGTCACGCAGACCATGACGAGGGTGTCGACGATGGCGTTAGAGAAGGTGGGGCCGAGCCGCGACCAGTCGGCCGCGAGGATCTGGGTGGTCATCGGGCGATCTCCTTAATCTCGGTGGTCTGGCGAAGGTGGTCGTAGAAGGCGTTGATCGCGGCGTCGGGGCCCGTCAGGCGCACGGTCACCTTGCCGAAGCTGTGGCGCTGCAGCGTCGTGATGCCGCCGTGAACGATGCCGATGGAGGCCCCGGCCTCGCGTGCGGCGGCCGCCGCCGCGAAGAAGCCGGATTCCTCGGTCAGGTTGATGGTGAACAGCCGGCCATCGTGGGCGAGGAGGTCCTCGGACTCGATGGCGTCGGGGGTGTTGCGAAGCGCCGTCGCGACGAAACGCTGCGCGACGCGGGTGCGCGGGTTGGAGAAGACCTCGTAGGTGCTGCCGTACTCGACGACCTTGCCCTCTTCCATGACGGCGACCTTGTCGGCGATCGCGCGCACGACCTCCATCTCGTGGGTGATGACCACGATGGTGATGCCCAGTTCCTTGTTGACCTTACGTAGGAGGTTCAAGACCTCGTGGGTGGTCTCGGGGTCGAGGGCGGAGGTGGCCTCGTCGGCAAGCAGGAGGTCCGGGTTGGTGGCTAGCGCGCGGGCGATGCCGACGCGCTGCTTCTGCCCGCCCGAGAGCTGCTCGGGGTAGTTCTTGCCGCGGTCGCCAAGTCCGACGAACTCGAGCAGCTCCGCCACGCGCTTGGTCCGCTCCGCCTTGGGCATGCCCGCGAGGGTTAGCGGGTACTCGATGTTGCCAGCGGCCGTGCGCGAGCCGAACAGGTTGAACTGCTGGAAGATCATGCCGATGTTGCGGCGCAGCGCGCGCAGCTGGCGCTCGGGCATGCCGACGACGTCGGTGCCGTCGAGGCGCAGGTGGCCGCTGGTCGGCGTGTCGAGGCCGTTGATCATGCGCACGAGCGTCGACTTGCCCGCGCCGGAGTAGCCGATCACGCCGAGGATCTCGCCGGGCTCGACGGTCAGGGTGACGCCGTCGAGCGCGGTGACTTTCTTCTTGCCGGAGTCGAAGACCTTGGTGACGTCTTCGAACTCGATTCTGGTTCCGGTCATGGTTCTCTATCTGTCGGGGGCTTGAGCCCGTGGGTGCCCGCACCGGGCGGGGAAGCAAAACAACGCTCTCACAGCCTAAACGCCCCAGGCCGTCGACAAAAGTCTGAAAGGAGCCTGGGGCGTGAGAATGTGGGCGGCAGCGTAGCGTCGAAAAGCGAACTACTGAGCCTGCTGCTCGAGGCGGTCGAGGATGGACTGCAGCTCCTCAG
Organism: Corynebacterium vitaeruminis DSM 20294; assembly: GCF_000550805.1. NCBI lineage: Bacteria > Bacillati > Actinomycetota > Actinomycetes > Mycobacteriales > Corynebacteriaceae > Corynebacterium > Corynebacterium vitaeruminis. The sequence continues at coordinate 569,555 of NZ_CP004353.1, forward strand.
GGGTGCGCTGGACCTCGACGGAGGTTCCCTTGGAGTCCTCGGCGATGGCGTCCTGGACCGGCTGGGTGTGCCACAGCTCGACCAGCTTCGCGATGTTCGGGTCGTCCTTCTTATCCTGCTTGGTCACGAAGACGTTGATGTAGGGCTCGGCCTCGGTGGAATCCGGGTTGTCCTGGAAGACGGCCAGGTTCGGGTCGATGCCGGCGCGGTCGAGGAAGGAGTTGTTGATGATCGCCGGGGTGCCCTCGCCGTAGGCGGCGGTGGTCTGTGCGGCGTCGACCGGGGTGACGGACACCTTGGAGGCGCCCTCATCGATGTCGGCGGGTGCCGGGGTGACTAGGCCCTTGGCCTCTTCCTTGAGCGTGATCAGTCCCGCCTGGACGAGCACGTTGATGGCGCGGCCCTGGTTGGAGGGGTCGTTCGGGATGGCGACGGACTTGCCCTCGATGCCGTTGAGGTCGCTGTGGTCCTTCCAGAACAGTGCCAGCGGCACGATCTCGGTGGCGCCGACCGGGGTGAGGTCGTCGTTGTTGCCGGTGTTGTACTCGGCGAGGAACTTCAGGTGCTGGAACTGGTTGACGTCGATCTGGTCCTGCGACAGCGCCAGGTTCGGGGTGGAGTAGTCGGAGAAGTTGGTGATCTCAAGGTTGATGCCGTTCTCCTTGGCGGCGTCCTCCATGGCGGACCAGGCCTTCTTGGTGGAGTCGGTGGTGCCGATGCGGATGGTGACGTCCCCGGAGGAGCTCGAGGAGCTGTCGGAGGAGCAAGCCACGAGGGTGGTGGCGCTGAGCAGGACGGCGAGGCCGGTGGCCACCGTGCGGCGAAGATTCATGGAGGTTTTCCTTTCGTTTGCTGTGCGGCGTTGCTCGGCGGCTCGGCGGCGTTGTGCGTCGCTTGCCGTGCGCTGCCGCGCTGGCGCTTGTCGACGCGGAATCGCGCGACGGGCGTTATCTGCAATTACCTGGCAACATTAGCCGAGTCTGTTTTCCATGTACAGCTTAGTCTATGAATTGGCCAAAATAGACTAGAACATATGTACTAATATGGGTATGTATGGACTGGAATGATGGACGCGCGGGCGGCGCGCGAGGAAAACCCCTCAGCTGGTCGCAGCTGGAAAAGGTGCTCTCCGGCAGGCCCACGGCGCCGCTCGTGCCGGTCGATCACCTTCCCCAGCGCGGCAAAGAAGGCGACTATGTTCGAAATTATTCACAACCGCCTTTCTGTGAGCTTCACGGGTATAGCAGCTATAACTTCCTGCGCGGTGCGTCGGAACCGGAGGAGATGGTCGCGGCCGCCCGCGCGTGCGGGCACACCGGTCTTGCGCTGCTCGACCGAGACGGCTTTTATGGGGCGGTCGCCTTCGCGGAGGCCGCGGCGCGGGGGCCGAAGGCGTCGGAAAGCGAATTCAAAACGGTATTCGGGGCGGAGCTGACGCTCGACGACGGCATCTTGCCGGTGCTGTGCCGCGGGCCGGAAGGATATCGGCGGCTCTCGCACGCGATCACGAACGCGCGCATGGCCAGCGGCACAAAAGACCGCGCGATCTACCCCTCGCTGGGCGAGCTTTCGCGGATCGCCGGCGGGCACTGGTTCGTCCTCGCCGATCACGGGTGGCTGCCCCGCATCGCCTCGCTTGTCGACGCCTTCGGTGACCACGTCATACTCGAATACGTCGTCGCACAGGACCCGCTCGACGCCGACCGCTTCGACGCGCTGGACGCGGCGCGCCAAGAGCACGGACTGCGAGCGGTCGCGACGACGCGCGCCGCAAGCGCCACCCGCGACGGGCGCCACCTCGCCGCCGCCAAGCAGGCGCTCGCGCTCAAGCAAAGCCTCGCCGACGCGACCCCCGAGCTGCCGCCCATGACCACCTGGCTGCGCCCCTACGACCTCCTTTCGCGCGCGCTCGGGCACCGCGCCTACCTGCTCGACGCCGCGGCCTCGCTCGCCGAGGAGTGCGCCTTCGAGCTTCGCCTCGTGGCCCCCGAGCTGCCTCGCTGGGACGTGCCCGACGGGCACACGGAGCAGACCTGGCTCGAGCACCTCGTCGACTCGCGCTTTGGCGAGCGCTACCGCACGCGCTCGGCGAAGGTCGCGGCACGGGCGAAGAAGCAGGCGCGCCACGAGCTCGACGTCATCGAGCAGCTGGGCTTTCCCGGCTACTTCCTCGTCGTCGAGGACATCGTGCGCTTTGCCAAGGACTCGAACATCCTGTGTCAAGGTAGGGGCTCGGCGGCGAACTCGGTGGTCTGTTTCGTCCTCGGCATCACCAACGCCGAGCCGATCTCCGCCGGGTTGCTGTTCGAGCGCTTCCTGTCGCCCGAGCGCGAGGGCGCACCCGACATCGACCTCGACATCGAGTCCGGCAGGCGCGAGGAGGTCATCCAGTACGTCTACGAAAAGTATGGGCGCGACAACGCCGCGCAGGTCGCCAACGTGATCACCTACCGCACCAAGGGAGCGCTTCGCGACGCCGCACGCGCGCTCGACTACCCGCAGGGCGCCGCCGACGCCTGGTCGAAGGGGCTCGAGGACCCGCCCGAGCAGGTCACCGAGCTCGCCGCGCAGTTCCTCGGCCAGCCGCGCCACCTGGGCATCCACTCCGGCGGCATGGTCATCTGCGACCGGCCAATCGCCGACGTCGTTCCCACCGAGTGGGCGCGCATGGACAACCGCAGCGTCGTGCAGTGGGACAAGGAGGGGTGCGCCTCGGCGGGGCTGGTGAAGTTCGACCTCCTGGGGCTCGGCATGCTCGAGGCGCTGCACCACATGATCGACCTCGTGGGGGAGGCCGGCGAGACGGTGCGTCTGTGGGAGCTCGACGTCACGGAGCCGGCGGTCTACGAGATGCTTAGCAAGGGCGACGCCGTGGGGGTCTTCCAGGTGGAGTCGCGCGCGCAGCTCAACACGCTGCCGCGCATGAAGCCGACGTGCTTCTACGACTTGGTCGTCGAGGTCGCGCTCATCCGCCCCGGCCCCATTCAGGGCGGGTCGGTGCACCCGTACCTGCGGCGTCGCGACGGCAAGGAGGAGGTCACCTTCGAACACCCCGTCTTGGAGAAGCCGCTGGCGAAGACGCTCGGCGTCCCGCTGTTCCAGGAGCAGCTCATGCAGATCGCCGTCGACGCGGCGGGCTTTACCGGCGGCGAGGCCGACGAGCTGCGTCGCGCGATGGGTTCGAACCGCTCGGCGCGCAAGATGGCGGCGATGCGCGCACGGTTCTACGAGGGGCTCGCGACCAACGACATCGAGGGCACGGTCGCCGACGCGCTGTGGAACAAGGTCGTCGCGTTCGCCGCGTACGGTTTCCCCGAATCACACTCGCAGTCGTTCGCGTCGTTGGTGTTCTTCTCCGCGTGGTTCAAGCTGCACTACCCGGCGCAGTTTTGCGTGGGGTTGCTGCGGGCACAGCCGATGGGGTTCTACTCCCCGCAGTCGTTGCTTTCCGACGCCCGAAGGCACGGAGTCGGCATCCTTCCCATCGACGTCAATGCCTCCGGCGTCGAGGCGACGATTGAGGACGGCGCGATCAGACTCGGGCTGAACCTAGTCAAGGGGCTCGGTCGCCTCGACGAGATCGCAGCGGGGCAGCCGTATGCGGACATCGGCGACTTGTCGCGTCGCGCGGGGCTGTCCGTGGCGCACGTCGAGGCACTCGCGCGCGCTGGCGCGCTGGGGTGCTTCGGCGGTGATCGTCGACAAGCGCTCTGGCAAGCGGGTGTGGCCGCGACGGAGCGTGCCGACATGTTGCCAGGACTCTCCGTCGTCGACGCGCCAGCCCTGCCGGGAATGAATGCCTTCGAGCTCATGGTCGCCGACATCGCGACCACAGGCGTCACCCACGACGCCCACCCGATGGCGCGGCTGCGCGGCGCGCTTTCCGGACGGGGCATCGTGCGCAGCGCCGACCTCCTGTCGCTTGACGACGGCAGCCGCGTGCAGATCGCCGGTGTCGTCACGCACCGGCAGCGCCCCGCGACCGCGAGCGGAGTGACCTTCTTCGGCATGGAGGACGAGACGGGGCTGATCAACATCGTGGTCTCGACGGGGCTATGGAAGCGGCAGAAGAAGCTCGCCCGCACGGCGAAGACGCTGCTCGTGCGCGGAATCCTCCGCAACGCGAACGGGGTCGCGCAGATTGAGGCCGACCGGTTGAGTCCGCTGCCGGTAGCTCAGTGGCTTGCCGAGGGGACCAGCCAAGGATCACGAGACTTCCGTTAGGGGCGGTTAGACCGCGCCGGGGAAGCCCAGCTGGCGCCACGCCTCGTACGTCGCGACGGCGGCGGCATTGGACAAGTTCATCGACCGACGCCCCGCGAGCATGGGAATCCGAAGCTGCTGGGTGATCCGAGGGTGGGTGAGTGCGTGCTCGTCGAGGCCGGTCGGTTCGGTGCCGAAGAGAAGCGCGTCGCCCTCCTGATATTTGATGTCCGTGTAAAACGCAGTGGCATGAGCGGTGAAGGCGAAGACACGACCGGGAATCGCCTCGAGACACGCGTCGAGGTTCTCGTGCACCGTCACCTCGGCGAGGTCGTGATAGTCGAGCCCCGCGCGTCGAAGGTTCTTGTCCTCGAAGTTGAACCCTAGGGGTCCGGCGAGATGGAGATGCGCTCCCGTCCCCGCACACATGCGGATGGCATTGCCCGTGTTCGGCGGGATTACGGGCTGGTCAAAGATAACGTGGAGCGTCGACATACGGCTCATTGTAGGTCCGTGGACTGGAGCAAAATCCCACCGGTATGCGAGAAACCGCACGCGAAGGTGGAATAATGTCTAGCATGACTGCGATCAAACTGGACGGAAAGCTATACAGGGATGAGATCTTCGCCGATCTCGCAAAGCGCGTTTCGACGCTAAAGGAAAAAGACATCGTTCCCGGACTGGCCACCGTCTTGGTCGGCGACGATCCGGCGAGCCACTCGTACGTGAAGATGAAGCACAAGGACTGCGAGCAGATCGGCGTGCGCTCCATCCGCAAGGACCTTCCTGCCGACATCACGCAGGAAGAGCTGCACAAGGTCATCGACGAGCTCAACGCCGATCCAGAGTGCACCGGTTACATCGTTCAACTCCCACTTCCCAAGCACCTCGACGAGAACGCGGTGCTTGAGCGCATCGATCCCACCAAGGACGCCGATGGACTGCACCCGGTGAACCTCGGCAAGCTGGTTCTCAACGAGCCCGCGCCACTCCCGTGCACCCCAAACGGTGCGATCCACCTTCTCCGCCGTTTTGGTGTTGAACTGGCGGGGAAGAAGGTCGTCGTCATCGGTCGCGGCGTCACTGTTGGCCGTCCCATCGGCCTCATGCTCACCCGACGCTCCGAAAACGCCACCGTCACCCTCTGCCACACCGGCACCGTCGATCTCAAGGCAGAGACCCTCCAAGCAGACGTGATCGTCGCCGCTGCTGGTAAGGGCCACATGCTCACAGCAGACATGGTTAAGCCGGGTGCTGCCGTGCTCGATGTCGGCGTCTCCCGCGTAGACGGCAAGCTCCTTGGCGACGTCCACCCCGACGTGTGGGACGTGGCTGGCTACGTTTCCCCGAACCCAGGTGGCGTCGGCCCGCTGACCCGTGCCTTCCTCGTTCGCAACGTCGTCGAGCGCGCAGAGGCTCAGGCCAAGTAAACGCATGACGCCCCACGTTGCCCTAGAAAACCCGCACGACCGCGGACTTGCGCCGTCGCGCCTGTCGAGGAAGGTCCAGTACCTCTTCCTCGCGGGCTTTCTCGTGGCGTTGTGTCTGTCCACTCTATTCGCGCTGACGGAGCACTGGCGTCGTGCCTCCTTTGTCCTCGGCGCGTCGCTTCTGTGGCTGTCCGTCGTGAGGCTGACCTGTGATTCGAAGGTCCTCGGCGTCCTTTCCGTGCGCTCGCGCAGGTTCGACGCCACCTTCACCGGCGCGGTGGGGGCCGCGATCGTCTTTCTTGCGACCTCCGTCGACCCGCTAGGCAGCTAGGCCCGCCTGCGCCTGACGCGCGCCGCTTCAGCGTCGGCAAGGCTGCGGCCGCTGAACCTCCGCGATGCGGCGGGGCCGTGCGGCCTCGTCACCATCGTGTGCCCGTTGCGGAAGTGCCACTCGAGCTCGCGGTCGCCTAAGTCACGGTAGAAAACCTGGCGCTCCGTCTTCATCGTGTGGTGGAACTTGCACAGGCAAAACAGGTTGTCGACGCTGGTTTCGCCGCCCTGACTGAACTCCTCGCAGTGGTCCTTCTCGCACAGATCGGCCTCGACGTCGCAGCCGGGGAAGCGGCAGTGGCCGTCGAGAAGCTCGACCGTCGTGCGGATCGCCTCGGGGATCTCATAGCCGGGCGCGGAGGCGTGAAGGTTCAGCACGCGCGGTGTGGCCCCGTACTGCCAGCGCGCGGCCTGCTCGCTCGTGAGCGGGCCCGCCCCGTTGAGATGGGTGACGTCGTCGCGTTCGATGAGGTTGTGCAAGACCGTGACCTGCGTATTTTCCCTCACCGTGTCCAGCAAGGCGTCGGCAAGCGTTATTTCGCCTGCTTGTCGACGCTTCGCGCGCAGCCTGTGGATCAGCTTCTCGAAGTATTTCCGGACTTCCAACCCCTCATCATCGGGCAGGTTGAAGCTGATCCGCGTGAATCCTTCCGCGCCACGCCTGATGCTGCCCGTGCGCTGCCTGAGGTCGGCAGGCCTAGTGGCCGCCGCCTCGTCCACCTCAATGACCATGGCGCGGACGTTTTTCGTAATGGTCGGCGCTTGGACGAGTGCCTCGTTGGGTGCCGCGGGCTCAAGGTAGTCCGTGATCCGTTGGTCGAGCTCGGCGAGCGCGCCGGGGTCGGTGACGGCGCAGACCTGCCGTTCTATGGCCTGCAGGCGCCTGGCGCACAGGTGGCGCAGCCTCTTGGCCGACTCCGCGAGCTTCGGCATCCGGCGCAGCATCGCGCCGACGCGCAGATGCTTCTTGACCTCGGCCGTCGATTCACCTCGCCAGGCCGCGACCTGGGCGACCACCTCTCGCATCGGCCGCTCGGGCGGCGGCTCGTAGCCCATCCACAGGTCGACGTAGGCGGCGTTTTCGTCCATCCTGCTCGACGAAAACGGATTGGTGGGGTCGAGGTGTACGAAGGAGTCTTGGGCGACGTTCACGGCTAGTCCCTACTGCAGTTGACCTGCATCGATGGTTTTAAGCCTGAACGTAGGGGCAAGAAGGCTGGCGCGCTACCTATAGCTCAAAAATCGGCCAAATCTGTGGATAACTCGTCCCACCCGTCACTTACAAGACGATTTCCACAGCCTCGTCCGGCCCTCCCTGGGCAAGCGAGAGGAAATGACGTATAATGCGGTCCATTTGTCGCACCTCGGTGAGGAAGGCGTCGTGGCCGACGGGGGAGGAGATCTTGGCCATCGCGAGCAGATTGCCGAGGTTACGCGACAGGTGCTCCTGCTGGTGATAGGGGTAGAGAATATCCGTGTCGACGCCCGCCACCATCGCCGGCACCATGCACGACGCCAGCGCCTTGTTGAGTCCACCCCTGCCACGACCGATGTCGTGGCGGTTGAGAGCCTCCGTCAGCGCCACGTACGACCCCGCGTCGAAGCGCTCGGTGAGCTTGACGCCCTGATAGTCCAGGTAGCTTTGCACGGCGAAGCGCTGGTGGGAGTCGCGGTACGGTCCCAGCGGGTTCTCCCCGGCCTGTGCCTGCGTGCCGAAGCGCTCGTCGATCTCGAGCTCGCCGCGGTAGGTCAGGTGCGCGATGCGGCGGGCGGCGGCGAGGCCGTCGGTCGGCGGCGTCGCGCCATAGTAGTCGCCGTTGTTCCAGTTCGGATCGCGCTCGATGGCCGAGATCTGCGCCGTCTGGATGCCGATCTGCCACGCCGACGCGCGGGCGGACACGGCGAGCACCAGGATGGCGTCGACAAGCTCGGGGAACATGAGCGCCCACTCGAGCGTGCGGGCCCCGCCCATCGACCCGCCGATGACGGCGTGGACCCGCTCGATCCCGAGCTTCTCGATGAAGATGCGCTCGGCGGCAACCTGGTCGCGAATCGAGATCGCGGGGAAGCGTGAGCCGAGCGCGACACCGTTGCGATCGGGAGTGCTGGGTCCCGTGCTTCCCTTGCATCCGCCGAGGACGTTCGTGCACACGACGCAGAAGCGATCGGTGTCGAGCGCGAGTCCCGGGCCGAGCACCCCGCACCACCAGTCGGCCGCGTCCGAGTCGCCGGTGAGCGCGTGCTCGATGAGGATGACGTTGTCGCCGCGGAACTCACCCCACGCCTGGTAGGCGATGACGACATTCTCGATCGTCGCGCCGGCCTCCGTCGTGAAGTCCCCGATGTTGACCGTGGAGAGCGCTCCGGTGGTATCCATGTGGCCTCTAACCTCCCAGTTGTCCGAATTGTGCACATCTTACCTGTACCGCTCGGTCTAGTCTATTTGTCCCGTGAGTACGGCATGGGGTTTTATTCACGCTTGTCGACGGCCATGGCCCCGAAGCGCGACGAAGCCCCGCGCGCAGAGCGTCGCGGGGCGGGGTCGGAACTTTCTAGATGGCGTCGAGGCCGCGCTGCAGGTCGGCGAGGATGTCGTTGATGTCCTCGATGCCCACGGACAGGCGGACGGTGGCGGGGGAGATGCCGGCGCGCTCTAGACCGTGCTCGTCGGACTGCGAGTGGGTGGTGGTCGCCGGGTGGACGACGAGCGAGCGGACGTCGCCGATGTTGGCGAGGTTGGAGTGCAGCTTCAGGGCATCGATGAACGCCCAGGCCTCGTCCTGGCCCCCGACGACGTCGAAGGAGAGGACGGAGCCGGTGTACTTAAGTCCGAGCTTCTGCTTGGTCTCGTACCATGGCGAGGACTCGAGGCCTGCGTAGTTGACCTTGGCGACCTTGTCGCTCGCCGCGAGGAACTCGGCGACCTTCGCCGCGTTCTCGTTGTGCTTCTCGACGCGCAGGCTCAGGGTGTCGAGCCCCTGGACCGTAACCCATGCGTTGAATGGGGACAGGGTCGCTCCGGTGTCGCGCAGGAGGCCGACGCGGGCCTTGAGGCCGAAGGCGGCAGCACCAAGGTCGGCGTACTTCAGTCCGTGGTAGGCCGGGTCCGGAGTGACGAAGTAGGGGAAGAGCGGCTCGCCGTCGCGCTCGACGGTCCAGTCGAACTTGCCGCCGTCGACGAGAATGCCGCCCACGCCGGAGCCGTTGCCGGTGTAGAACTTCGTCAGCGAGGCGACGACAATGTCGGCGCCCAGCTCGATCGGGCGGACCAGTGCGGCGGTCGCGATGGTGTTGTCGACGATCAGCGGCACGTTGTTGCGGTGAGCGACCTCGGCGATGGTGGGGATGTCGAGGACGTCGGCCTGCGGGTTAGCGAAGGTCTCGCCGTAGAAGGCCTTGGTGTTCGGCTTCACGGCCGCCTGCCAGGACTCCGGGTCGTCCGGATTCTCGACGAAGGTCACGTCGATGCCGAGGCGTGCCAGAGTGACCTGGAAGAGGGTCTCGGTGCCGCCGTAGAGGCGCGGGGAGGTGACGATGTGGTCGCCTGCGCCAGCAAGATTCAAGATCGCGGCGGTCTCGGCGGCCTGCCCGGACGCGAAGGCAACGGCGTGCACGCCGCCCTCCAGCGACGCGACGCGGTTCTCGAGCACCTCGGTGGTCGGGTTGGTCAGGCGGGAGTAGACCGGGCCCAGGTCCTCGAGGGCGAAGCGCTGCTTGGCGTGCTCGGCGGAGTCGAAGACGTACGAGGAAGTCTGGTAGATCGGCAGGTTGCGCGCGGATACGGTTCCGTCGACGGGCTGTCCGGCGTGAATCGAGCGGGTGGCCAGCGCCCAATCTGCTGCGCCAGAGTTGTCGTACTTGGTGGTCATAATGTCGTCCCTTTCATTGTGAATTGCGATAAGAGCGAGGTTAGTCCGATGAATGAAAACTTGTAAACCGAGCTGTCTGTATGATTGGTATAAGTAAAGGTCATAGGCCTAAAGAATTTTATTCACCGACTGGTCTGAGTGGTCTGTTTCGCGATCCAGCTTCGGGGCGGTACGCGTCGGAAAGCAACAAAAAACCGGCGCCCGAAGGCGCCGGTTATGCGAGGGTGACGTTACTTCTTCAGCTCGTCAATGATCTCGTTGAAGGCTGCGACCGGACGCATGATCGCGGTGACCTTCTCCTCGTTCGGGGCGTAGTAGCCGCCGAGGTCGGCGGGCGCACCCTGGTTGGAGATGAGGCCAGCGGCGATCTCGTCGGACTTCTCCTCGAGAGCTGCGGCGACCGGCGCGAAGACCTCTGCGAGAGCGGCGTCGGTGGTCTGCTTCGCAAGCTCCTCGGCCCAGAACTTGGTCAGGAAGAAGTGCGAGCCGCGGTTGTCGATCTCGCCGACCTTGCGGGACGGGGAGAGGTTCTCGTCGAGCAGGCGCTCGGTGGCGGCGTCGAGGGCGTCGGCCAGCACGGCTGCGGACGGGGCGTCCTCGGTGTTGGCGATGTGGCGCAGGGACTCGGCCAGCGCGAGGAACTCACCGAGGGAGTCCCAACGCAGGTGGTTTTCTGCCTGAACCTGCTGGACGTGCTTCGGGGCGGATCCGCCAGCACCGGTCTCGAACAGGCCGCCGCCCGCCATGAGCGGGACGATGGAGAGCATCTTCGCGGAGGTGCCCAGCTCAAGGATCGGGAACAGGTCGGTGTTGTAGTCGCGCAGCACGTTGCCGGTCACGGAGATGGTGTCCTCGCCGCGGCGGATGCGCTCGATGGAGACCTTGGTGGCCTCGACCGGGCTCATGATCTCGATGTCCAGGCCGGTGGTGTCGTGGTCGGCGAGGTACTTCTCGACGAGCGACTTGATGTTGCGGTCGTGGCCGCGCTCCGGGTCGAGCCAGAAGATGGCCTTCATGCCGGAGAGACGCGCGCGGTTGACGGCCAACTTGACCCAGTCCTGGATCGGGGCATCCTTGGTCTGGCAGGCGCGCCAGATGTCGCCAGCCTCGACGTTGTGCTCGATGAGCACCTCGCCTGCGGAGTTCACGACCTGAACGGTGCCATCGGCCGGGATCTTGAAGGTCTTGTCGTGGGAGCCGTACTCCTCGGCCTTCTGCGCCATGAGGCCGACGTTCGGGACGGTGCCCATGGTGGCCGGGTCGAAGGCGCCGTTGGCCTTGCAGTCGTCGATGACGACCTGGTAGATGCCGGCGTAGGAGGAGTCCGGAAGCACCGCGAGGGTGTCCTGCTCCTCGCCAGCGGCGTTCCACATGTGGCCGGAGGTGCGGATCATGGCCGGCATGGAGGCGTCGACGATGACGTCGGAAGGCACGTGCAGGTTGGTGATGCCCTTGTCGGAGTTGACCATGGCGACGGCCGGGCCGTCAGCGAGCTCCTTCTCGAAGGAAGCCTTGATCTCCTCGCCGTTGGCAAGCGAGCCGAGGCCCGCGAGGATGGCGCCGAGGCCGTTCTCGCCGTTGAGGCCTGCGGCCAGCAGCTCCTCGCCGTACTTGGCAAAGGTCTCGTCGAAGAAGGCGCGCACCACGTGGCCAAACATGATCGGGTCGGAGACCTTCATCATGGTGGCCTTGAGGTGGGCGGAGAAGAGCACGCCCTCGTCGGCCGCGCGCTTGACCTGCTCCGCGAGGAAGGCGTCGAGGGCCTTGGCGGACATGTAGGTGCCGTCGATGACCTCGCCCTCGAGGACCTTCAGGCCGTCTTTGAGGATCTCCTCGGAGCCGTCGGCCTTGACCAGCTTGAAGGTCAGGGTGTCGGCGGCCGGCATGATGACGGACTTCTCGTTGTGGCGGAAGTCGCCGGCGGTCATGGTGGCGACGTTCGTCTTGGAGTCGGCGGACCAGGCGCCCATGCGGTGCGGGTTCTTCTTAGCGAAGTTCTTCACGGCGATCGGGGCGCGGCGGTCGGAGTTGCCCTCGCGCAGGACCGGGTTCACTGCGGAGCCCTTGACGGAGTCGTAGCGGGCGCGAACGTCCTTCTCCTCGTCGGTGGACGGTGCGTCCGGGTACTCCGGCAGCGCGAAGCCCTGGGCCTGGAGCTCGGCGATGGCGGCCTTCAGCTGCGGCACGGAGGCCGAGATGTTCGGCAGCTTGATGATGTTAGCCTCCGGCGTCTTGGCCAGCTGGCCCAGCTCGGCGAGAGCGTCGTCGACCTTCTGCTCGTCGGATAGGTAATCCGGGAACTGGGACAGGATGCGGCCTGCCAGAGAGATGTCGCGGGTCTCGACCTCGATACCGGCGGTGGAAGCGAACGCCTCGACGACCGGCTTCAGGGAATAGGTCGCGAGAAGCGGGGCCTCGTCGGTGCGGGTCCAAATAATCTTTGCCATGAGTCTCCTCAACAAAAGCGCTTAAAGTACAACTAAACAGAATACCGTCAAACCGGGGTGAAAGCCGCATTATCATGCAAAAAGCCCCTGTTAGCTGCTGATTGCTAGCGTGGGTAACAGGGGTAAAACAGTACGCTTGTCCTATTTTTTGCTTATCGACGTTTGCCTCTCGGCAAGCACCGCCGTTCGCACGCGCGCCTAGGTCACTTCGCCGTGAGGGCTTTTCGTCGTAAAGCAAAGGCGAAAGCCCACACCGCGATCGACGCGCACCCGAGCGCCGCACCCGCCAGCGCCGGCGCGGAGTAACCGAAGCCCGCCGCGATGACGGCGCCGCCGAACGCCGCGCCGGACGCGTTGGCGATGTTGAGCGCCGAGTGGTTGAGCGCGGCGGCGAGCGTCTGCGCGCGACCGGCGACGTCCATGAGGCGGATCTGTAGCGACGGGATGAGCGTCGACCCCGACGCGCCGATGAGCCCGAAGTTGATGAGCGCCGGGACCGCCCACTGCGACGTGAAGTAGAACGACACGAGCGTGACGACGATCGCGACGAGCGCCGAAAGGATCCCGTACTCGAGGTTCCAGTCAGACAGCCTGCCGCCGACCCAGTTGCCGAACACCATGCCAACGCCGTACGCCATCAGTACGAGCCACATGAGGTCGGCGCTCAGCCCCGCGCGCTGCGTCATCGTCCACGAGATGTACGTGTAGACCGCGAACATGCCGCCGAAGCCGACCGCGCCGATAGCGAGCGAGAGCCACACCTGGCCGCGGGCGAGCGCGCCGAGCTCCGTCAGCGGGGAGGTGGGCTGCATCTTCGACATGTGCGGCATGAGGAACCACAGCGCGACGAGCGTGACGACGCCGATCGCCGCCACGACGACGTACGCCGCGTGCCAGCCCAGCGCGTGGCCGAGCGCCTGGGCCGCGGGCACGCCGATGACCGTCGCCAGGGGAAGCCCCATGCCGACGAACGCCATCGCCCGGCCGCGCTGCCCCTCGGGCGCCATCGACGCGACCGCGAGGCCCGAGACCGAGAAGTACGCGCCGTGCGGGATGCCAGCCAGGAAGCGCGCGGCGAGCAGCAGGTTGTAGGAGCCGGCGAAGACGCTCAACCCATTACCGAGGGCGAAGGCGAGCATGAGCACGAGCAGCAGCCGACGACGCGGGATGTGCCCGGTCAGCGCCGCGATGAGCGGGGCGCCGATGACCACGCCCAACGCATAGGAGGTGATGACGTGCCCCGCGGTGTCCTCGGTGACGTGAAAGTCGTCCGCGATCTGGCTGAGCAGGCCCATGGAGACGAATTCGGTCACGCCGATGCCGAAACCGCCGAGCGCGAGGGCGATCATCGTCACGATGCGGCGGGTCTCGGAGATCTCCGTCTGGCGGGGTAGGGGGCGTCGTTTGAATCCAGTCACTAGTTCAGGCACGTGTGAAAACCATAGTCAGCGACAGATGTAAATATCTATTCGGGGCGGGTGGCTTTGGGAGAGCTAACGCCGCACGCAAGAAAGTAAGCCGCGACACACGTCATTCCGCGCCGCACCTTTATTATGGGCCACATGCAAATCACAACTGTCAACGTCAATGGCATCCGTGCGGCGGTCAAGCAACGCAGCGAGGCAAACACCGGCTTCCTGCCGTGGCTTGAGGCCTCGGGCTCGGACGTCGTGCTGCTGCAGGAGGTCCGCGCGAGCGAGAAGGACTCGCTCACCGCCCTGGCCCCAGCGATCGATGCGGGCTGGCACTACGTCGGCGCACCCGCGGCGGCGAAGGGCCGCGCGGGCGTGGGCATCCTGTCGCGCACGCCGCTTACCGACGTCACGATCGGCATCGACGGCTTCGAGGAGTCCGGCCGCTACATCGCCGGCACCTTCGACGACGGCGGCCAGGCCGTCACCGTCGCGTCGCTGTACCTGCCGTCGGGCTCGGCGGGCACCGACAAGCAGGACGAGAAGTACCGCTTCCTCGACTCCTTCGAGGGCTACCTCGCGGACCAAGGCGCGCTCGACCAGCAGATGGTCATCGGCGGCGACTGGAACATCTGCCACCGCGAGCAGGACCTGAAGAACTTCAAGACCAACCGCAACAAGTCCGGCTTCCTGCCCGACGAGCGCGAGTTCATGGACTCCGTCTTCGGCGCCTTCCCCGATGAGGCGCCCCAGGCAAAGCCCGGCGGCGCGTGGGCGGGCGCGGTCGACTACGAAAGCGATCGCCGTCGCGCCGCCGCGACCGACCCCGTCTGGTTCGACGCCGCGCGTCGGCTCGCCCCCGACGAGGACATCTACACGTGGTGGACCTACCGCGGCCAGGCCTTCGACAACAACGCCGGGTGGCGCATCGACTACCAGGCCGTCACCGCGCCGCTGCTCGCCCGCGCCGAGCGCTCGTGGGTGGACAAGGCAACGGGCCACGACATGCGCTGGAGCGACCACGCGCCGATGACTGTTGTCTACTCCTAGACGCAAACGCCTACCCCCACGCAGGAAAAACCCTTCGTGGATTCGTCCCCATTCGGGTATATTGGTCACGACTGTTCTACGCTGGGGATAGAAGCCACCCCCACATTCTTTATTTAAGGAGCTCGCATGCGCGCAAAGGGTCTCGTCTATCTCATCCTCGGTATTGTCCTCATCGCCGTGTCCTTCCTCATGCTCGGCAACCACGACGTCGCCGCGATCATCGGCGCGCTGGTGATGGGCATCGGCGGCGCTTCCGTCGTCGCCAGCCTGAACTACCTGTTCGGCCACAAGCCGCGCATGCAGTAGCGGCGACATACACAAAGGCAGGTGCCCGTCATGGGTGCCTGCTTTTTGCTTTTCGACGTCCAAAGGCTGCTAAACCGTAGGCGTCGAAAAGCGAGCGTCTACACTAGTTAGCTATGACTGAAGCACCTGCCAAGAAGCAACGCGTACTATCCGGAATTCAACCGACCGCCGACTCCTACCACCTCGGCAACTTCCTGGGCGCGCTCAAGCAGTGGATCGACCTTCAGGACAACTACGAGGCGTTCTATTTCATCCCCGACCTCCACGCCATCACCGTCGACCAGGACCCGAAGGAGCTGCGCGCGCGCACGATCGGCGGCGCCGCCCAGCTGCTCGCTCTCGGCATCGACCCGGAGCGCTCGACGCTGTTCGTGCAGTCGCACGTCCCGGAGCACGCGGAGCTCAGCTGGGTGCTGACCTGCCTTACCGGCTTCGGCGAGGCCAGCCGCATGACGCAGTTCAAGGACAAGTCGGCCAAGCGCGGCGCGGACCGCACCTCGGCGGGCCTGTTCACCTACCCGATGCTCATGGCCGCCGACATCCTGCTCTACCGCCCACAGCTCGTGCCGGTCGGCGAGGACCAGCGCCAGCACCTGGAGCTCACGCGCACGCTCGCCGAGCGCTTCAACAACCGCTACAAGAAGACCTTCGTCGTGCCCGAGGGCTTCATCCCCGAGGGCGCGGCCAAGATCTACGACCTCCAGGACCCGACCTCCAAGATGAGCAAGTCGGGCGAGAACCCGAAGGGCATCATCAACCTGCTCGACGACCCGAAGGTCTCCGCTAAGCGCATCAAGTCCGCCGTCACCGACAACGACGGCGAGATCCGCTACGACAAGGAGAACAAGCCCGGCGTGTCCAACCTGCTGGTCATCCAGTCGGCGCTGACCGGCAAGAGCATTGACTCGCTTGTCGACGGCTACGCCGGGCAAGGCTACGGCGCGCTCAAGACCGACACCGCCGACGCCCTCGAGGCCTTCGTCACGCCGCTCAAGGAGAAGTACGACATGTACATGTCCGACCGCGCGGAGCTCGAAAGCGTCCTAGCGCGCGGCGCGGAGCGCGCCCGCGAGATCGCCTCGCGCACGCTCGCGGACGTCTACGACCGCGTCGGCTTCCTCCCGGCCAAGCGCTAGATGATGGTGCGGTGCCGATAGGCGTCGAGAAGCGAAAACGGGCTCGTCACGTGCGGTGACGGGCCCTTCGCCCTATTCTGGGGCGGAAAAGATCTCCGCGAACGCGCAAGAACTGGCACAATGTAAGAATCTGTTAAGAATCTCACAGCTCGGCGCGCTGGCGCACGACACCGAAGGAGGCTCACCGTGGCAACCAGCACGACCCCCCGCCCGGAGCACATGGACGAATACGGCATCGAGCGTGCCAACCCCGACGACCCGGGGATGGTGGGCAAGCTCCGCCAGCAGCACGCGTGGCTCGATCACGTCATGCGAATGAAGGAGCGCTACGGCGAGCGCGGCGGCGACCAGTACGCCGCGGGCATCACCTACTTCTCGGTGCTGTCGATGTTCCCGTTGCTCATGCTCGTGTTCGCGGCCGTCGCGACGGTGCTCGCCTCGCGCCCCGACCTCATCACCCAGATCCAGGACAAGATCACCAGCTCCGTGTCGGGGTCGATGGCGGACACGCTCAACACGATCATCGACACGGCGATCTCCCAGCGCGGCGCGATCGCCGGCATCGGTGGAGTGACCGCCCTGTGGTCCGGGCTCGGTTGGATGAACAACCTGCGCTACGGCGTGTCCAAGATGTGGATGTACCCGGTCACGGGCGGGAACTTCCTCATCGTGAAGCTCAAGGACCTGCTCGCGCTCATCGGCCTGCTCGTCGTGCTCATCCTCGCCATCGCCGTCACCGCGATCGGCAGCTCGGGGCTGACGTGGCGGCTCATCGAGCTCGTCCACCTCGACCAGGTGCCGGGGATTTCCTACATGGCCTTCGCCGTGTCGCTCCTGGTCGGCCTGCTGGCGAACTTCGTCATGTTCTTCTGGATGCTCACCTCGCTGCCGCGCGGCAAGGTCCCGGTCAAGTCCGGCGCGCAGGCCGCGCTCATCGGCGCGGTCGCGTTCGAGGTGTTCAAGCAGCTCGGCTCGATGTTCTTCTCCAACGCGCTGAAGAACCCGGCCGGCGCGACCTTCGGCCCCATCATCGGCGTGATGGTCCTGTTCTACTTCGTCTGGCGCATCATGCTCTACTGCTCCGCGTGGGCGGCGACCACGCCCGAGTCTCTTGCCGTGGCGCCCAGCCCCGCGCCGGCGCCCGCCGTCATCCGGGTCCGCGAGGAGGTGCGCCCCGAGGCGACGCGTTCCTTCGTCGGCGCTGGCGTCGCGGCCGGCGCGCTCGCCGCGGGGTTGTGGTCGGTTCTTCGCCGCAAATAGCTTTTCGACGACCAAGGCACGACGGCCGGGATTCGTCCCGGCCGTTTCCTATTCCTTTCGGCGTCCTGAGAAGTACGCCATCACGACGGCGCACACCGCCAGCAGACCCGCGACCGCGAAGTACAGACCCGAGTGCGACCGTGACGACGGCGCGCTTGGCTGGGGAAGAGGTGTCGGCGCGACGGTCGTCGTCTGCGCCTGCCCGAGGTTGCCGATGCTGCCTGTGGCCACCGACGAAGCGTCGATAAGCTTCTGCGCCTGTTCCCACGCGCGGCCCTTGTCGATGGTGGTGTCCAACACCACCGCGGCGAGGCGGCGCGTGCCGACCGTCTTCGCGCCGACGAAGGTGTGGTGCGCGTCGTCGGTGTAGCCCGTCTTGCCGCCGATGCCGTTCTCGTCGTTCATGAACAGGCCGTTGTCGTTCCACACCTCGAACGTCGTGCCCGGATCCTTGTCGGGGAAGGTGACCTTCTCGGTCGCGACCATGCGCGCGAACGTCGGGTTCTGCCACGCAGCCTTGTAGAAGACGGCGAGGTCGCGGGCGGAGGTCATCATGCCCGGCGCGTCGAGCCCGTTGTAGCTGGCGACGTACGTGTCCACCGCGCCAAGCTCGCGCGCCTTCGCACGCACCTTCTCCAGCGTTGCCGCGTCCCCGCCGAGCTGCGTGGCGATCGCGTGCGCGGCGTCGTTGCCGGAGTTAAGCAAGAGCCCCAGCATGAGCTGCTCGTTGGTGTAGGTCAGCCCCTCGCGGATACCGACCGCCGATCCCTCCTGGTTCTGATCCTCTGCGGTGGCGACGTAGGTGCGCGAGAGGTCGAGCTCTTGCAGCGCGACGAGCGCGAGCAGGACCTTGATGATGCTCGCCGGCCGGTAGCGGCCGTGCGGGTCCTTCGTGGCGATGACGTCGCCCGAGTCGAGGTCGAACACCATCCACGCGCTCGCGGTGTTCTCCGGCTCGACGAAGCCCGCGGCCGCCGTGACGCCGCACGACCCGAACTCGTTGGCCACGACCGGCGGGGGAGTGGGCGCTACCTGCCCCGGCTGCAGCGCCTCGGAGGTGTCCTCGGCCTGCGGCGGCTGCGTCGCGTTCGGGCAGCTATCCGTGTTCGGGGCCTCGCTGCGCGGCGCGGGGTCGGCGATCGCGGCCGGGGCGACGGACATGAGGACGGCGCAGGTGAGCGCTGCCGCCCGCCGGGAAAGGTAGTTCATAAGGAAGATGGTGCCCCTCGCTAGGATGGTGGCCATGCACGACACTCCCGAATTCCGCCTCGAGTTCAAGAACTTAACCCCCGCGCTCATCGATTCCCTTCCGAAGGTGCTGCTGCGCTCGACCGCGCCGCTTTCCTCGCTCGCGCACGAAAACGCCGTCTACGTCGAGCACGTTGTCGACTTCTCTGAGCTTGACGCGGCCATCGAACAGGCATCGCAGGCGCCGTTCACCGTCGCGCTTCTCGTCCGCTGCCGCGACGAGTCACAGGTGCGCAGGCTCGTTTCGGATTCGTCGGCGATCGTCGTTGGCGTGCTTGTCGACGACCTGGCGGCGGCGAACGCGGCGCGCGAGCTCTACCTGCCGTTCGTCGTGGAGGAAAGCCTCGCCGCCCAGGTAGCAACGGGCGCCCCGCGGCTGGTCAACGCGCTCGAGCTCTTCGACGACTTCCGGATCAACGAGGACGGCGAGATCCTGCTCGGCCGCCTCGGGTCCTGGATCCGCGATCGCGACACCGCGCTCGTGTGCGACCTGTTGGGCGACCTCGCCTCTGGTGACGTCGACACGCTCGCCGACTACCCGCTCGAGCTGCTGCGCTCGCTGGGGTTCAACGCGGTCGCGACGGGGCTCGACACGGCGCTGCTGTCCCAGCTCGTCGATCAGCTGGGGCTCACGCTCGAGGACATCTTCGAGCTGACGGCCGCCGCGCTCGACGCCGCCTTCCTCGCCAAGCCGCTGCGCGAGAAGCTGTTTGCCGAGCAGCTCCTGCCCGCCTTCGAGCCGTACACCATCGGCGAGGCGACGACGGAGGAAGAGAAGGAACCGGAAGAGTCCGAGGACGTCGACCTGTCGGGCATCGACCCGATCATGCTCGAGCAGTTTGGCATCGACCCCGACGACCTCAAGAAATAAGGCCGCCCACGCGATGCGGGCGACCTAGGGGGATCAGAACTTGCTGAAGCGCTTGGTGAGCATCTCCTCGAGTTCCTTCCAGTTCTCTGCGTGCTCGTCGAACGGCGGGGTCGGCGTGTAGCCGGCGGTGTTCGTCGAGCCGAGCATGTAGGAGATGTAGTCCTGCAGGCGCGGGTGCGAGAGGAAGTAGGAGTTGAGGGAGTCGTCGGCGGCCCAGTCGGCGGCGTCGGCAAGCAGCTCGTATGCGCGGGACATCTGGTCGGTGTCGACGGCGTCGAGGCCGGTGGAAATATCGCGGACGATGCCGTTGAAGCTGTAGACGTTGTCGGGGTGCACGGTGACCTCGAGGTCGCCAGCGTTCGCCGCCGTCATGACGTCCTCCCAGGTGGCCACGCGCGCGAGGTCGTGATCCTCGTGCTCGATGATCCAGCGCACGAGTGCCTTGGCGGAGTTGAAGGTGAAGATCTCGCCGTACTTACCCAGGAACACCGGCTGCGCCTTGATGTAGGTGCGCAGCGTGTAGAGGGTGCGGCCGTCGATGGAGACCTTGATCGGGTCGATGCCCGCGGCCGACCACAGGGTGGTGTCGTACGGATCGACCTTCTTGGCCTCTTCCTCCTTGCGCGCCTTCTCCTCCTCGGCGGCCTTCTTCGCGGCGGCCTGGGCGTTGGAGATCTTCGTCTGCGCGGTCGCGGCCTCGCCGTCGACCTTCTTGACGGTCACGCAGGAGTCGAGGGCGTCAAGCACCTTGGCCCAGTTGGTGAGCACGACACGTCCGATGGCGGTCCATTCGCCGAGGCCGTTGTCGCCGGCGAAGTGATCGAAGCCGCGCTCGGGGTTGCTCAGGATCGAGTGGGAGGAGAAGAACACCTGGATGTCGGTGTTGCCGCAGACCTCGCCCAGCGCGCGGGCCATGCGGAAGTTGGCTGCCACGTCCTTGACGTTGCGGCGGTTGGGCTTCTCCGCGAGCAGCGACGGGGTGCCGACCAGGTCGAAGTAGTCGAGCTCGTCGGGGACGACGCGCGCGGCGTCCTTGGAGTTGAAGGCCTCCCACTGCGGGTGCGCCTCGAGGTCGTGCTTGGCGCCGGACTCGAGGAACAGCAGCACCTCGGCGGGGCTCGAAAAGACGTAAAGGTCCTCCCCGGCACCCAAGAACGCCTGCCACTCGGCGCCGTGCTCGCGCCACTGCGGAGCCCACAGGGTGTAGAAATCACCCTCGGTGAGGGAAAGTTTGACGGGGACGATGCCTTTATTTGCCATGGGGATACATGATAGCCGGAACCCCCGCGCACCGTCACCTTTCAGGCCCTATCCGGTGGGCCGGAAATATCCCTTAAAAGCCATGCCCATGTTGGTCTCCCGCAGCGGGTTGAGCGAGACCGGATCGCCCGCCTCGATGATCTCGCCGCCGCCCGCGTACATGGCCACATGCCCGTCCCACACGAGCAGGTCGCCGGGGATGAGCTCGCTGCGCTCGATTTGCCTTCCGACGTTTTGTTCCTCGGCGAGCCTCGGGAGTTCGACGCCGGCCTGGCGCCACGACCATTGCGTCAGCCCCGAGCAGTCGAAGCCGTCCGGGGAGGTCCCGCCCCAGACGTAGGGGGTTCCCAGCATGGTCTTGGCGGCGGCGACGGCCCGCTCGCCTTGGGCGGCGTTGGGTGGCGCGGTAACGGGTGCCGGTTCCGCCTCGAATTCCGGCGTGGGTGAATCCGGGTCCGTGGTGGCGGCGATGGCCGTGAGCTGCTGCGTCGAGGGGTGAAGGCGCGCCTCGGCCTCCTCGAGGCAGGTCATGGCCTCGAACATGTACTTCTCCGGCAGCGCCTGGAGCTGCGCGGCGGCGGCGAGGGAGGACGGCCCGGGGACGAAGAGCGGCGGCAGGAGGGATATGGCCTCGGCGAGCATCGCCTCGGCGAGCGCGGTCAGTTGCGCCCTCACGTTCTCGAACTCCGACTCGATGCGGGGGAGGAGGTCGCGTGCCTTGCTCGCGTCGCCGTTGAGCGAAGCTGCGTCGTCGACAAGCGACGCGTGCGCACCAAACTGCCTCGCGAGCTCCTCTGCGACCTCGTAGGAAGGAAACGCCGGGACGGGCGGGAAGAGGCTGGGCGGCAGCAGCATCGACAGCGTGCGAATGCTCGTGATGACGTCCGTCAGCGGGGTCATGGTGCGAGCCTTTCCAGCGTGCCCGCGGTGCCCGCGTCAACCGCCTCGGCGTTGCGCAGTGCCATCGACGTGTGGCGCGCGTGCTGCTGCGCCCTGCTTGCCTGGCGGGAGGCGCGCTCGCACAGCGACGAGTAGCACGCGTTGAGGGCGGTGATCACCGGACCCACCCCGGGCAGCTCCGCGCCGGGCATGGGCGAAGGCTGGGGAATCGCCGCGGATTCGGCGAGCATGCCCTCTATGAGGCGGCTTGCGTGGTCAAGATCGACGTCCATGTGGTGGCTCATACCCTCATTTGACCTGCGCGCCGCGCCGCAGGTTCCTTGGCAGCCGGACCCTGTGAGCGGGAACCGTCGTCTATTGGGGGCTACCATGGAGGCCATGCAGACCCGAATCATTGATCACCCGCTCGCGGCCTCTCGCTTGAGCATCATGCGCGACGAGCGCACGGATAACGCGGGATTCCGCGCGGCGCTCGCCGACCTCGGCACCATGCTCATCTACGAGGCATCCCGCGACCTCGAAGTCGAGAAGTTCCCGCTGACCACACCGGTCGCTACTACCGAGGGAACCCGTCTGCAGGATCCGCCGATCATCGTGCCCGTCATCCGCGCGGGCCTGGGCATGGTCGATCCGGCGCTGTCGATGATCCCCGACGCGCAGGTCGGCTTCATCGGCCTGGCCCGCAACGAGGAAACCCACGAGCCGGTGCCCTACCTCGAGGCGCTGCCGCACGACCTGACCGGCCGCACCGTCTTCGTCGTCGACCCGATGCTGGCCACCGGCGGCTCCCTGCTGCACGCGATTCGCCTGCTCGCCGATCGCGGGGCCACCGACATCACCGCCGTGTGCATGGTGAGCGCCCAGCAGGGTGTGGACGCGCTGGCGAACTCCGGTCTGCCGGTCAAGCTGGTCACGGCCACCGTGGACCCGGAGCTCAACGAGGACGCCTACATCGTCCCGGGCCTCGGCGATGCGGGCGATCGCCTGTACGGTCCGCGCAACATCGACTTCTAGCGTCCACGCCGCCACGTTGGGCGCAGGTAGCAGCCATCTCGTCACGGGGTGGCTGCTTTTTCGCTTTTCGACGTCTAAAGCTGCGAGCCTGAGGCAGACGGAGGCCGCACATACATACCGCACCCGCCGCGCGGGCGAAAGAACGTGACCACTTTAGTGGACACACGGCCCGTCTGCCAGTGGGCATGCTGAAAAGCATGGCAATCGCGGATCCTCAATGGGCCAGTTATGGGCACGGGCTGGGCGTGCGCATCCGCGAAATCCGCAACCAACGGGGGCTGTCCCAGATGCGTCTGGCCGATCTGGCCGGGGTCTCGCGCACCACGATCTCCAACATCGAGCGCAACGAAACCAACGATGGCAAGTTCGCCTCGCCGACGATCCAGACCATCTACTCGATCGCGCGGGCCCTTCACGTCCCACCGGCGGCGCTGCTGCCCGGGGTAGGCGAACAGGTCGGCGATCGCTACGTCGGCAACCCGAAGGATCTCCCCATCGATTTCAGGTGGCCGAACGACCCCACCGACTTCATGGCCTTTGAGTCGCGCTATCGCATCGCAGGCCACATCACGGACAACCCGCGCTTCGACTCCACCCAGCGCCTGCTCCTCGAGGACTCGGGGCGCGGCGAGCTGCCCCTTCCCGCCGGAGACGATGCCGGAGAGGCGGAGTAGCAGCCCTCCGGCTGCAGGAAGGCTAGAGCCTTGCCACCAGCGCGCTCACTGTTCGTGACACCGACTCCAAGAGCTCGGCGGCCTCGTGGCGCCGGGAGAGATCGCCCGGGTCTTGGGTGATCTCGATGTAGATCTTCGCCTTGGACTCCGTGCCCGAGGCGCGCGCGATGATCCGCACCCGTCCGGCCTCGTGCTGCCCCAGGAACTGCATCCCGTTCATCGCGGGCAGGCCGCTGACCTCCGCGAGGGAGCGCACCTCGCCGGGGAACCCGAGCAGCTCTTCCCAGGGGACCCTCGACAGCGAGGTGATCAGCGCGGTGGGGTTGACGGTCCTCGCGCTGATCTGGTGCCCGACGTGGACCCCGTAGGCGCGATACAGCTCGTCGAGCTCGTCGAGGAGGGTCAGGCGTCGGGCCTTGAGCTCGGCCGCCCACGCGCAGATGAGCAGGGCGGTGGCGATGCCGTCCTTGTCGTCGACAAGCGCCGGTGCCGGGGCGATGCCGACGGCCTCCTCGCAGCCGTACGCGATCTGCTCGGTGCCAGCGGCGGCCATGAGGTTCTTGAATCCGGTGAGCGTCTGCCGCAGATCCCAGCCGCGGTCGGCGGCGATGGCGGGAAGCAGCTGCGAGGAGACGATGGTGCTGGCGACGATCGGCCGCTTGCCGGTGTCAGACCCGTCCCAGCGCGGGATGAGCCGCGTCGCAAGCAGCGGACCCGTCTCGTCGCCGCGCAGCATCCGCAGCGTACCGTCCTTGCAGCGCACGCCCACCGCGCAGCGGTCCGCGTCGGGGTCGAGCGCTATCAGCACGTCGGCGTCGACCTTCTCGCCGTGGGCCAGCAGTCGCTCGACCGCGGCGGGCTCCTCCGGGTTGGGGAACTCGACGGTGGGAAAGGTGGGGTCGGGGTAGTGCTGCTCGGCGACGGGGAAGATGTGCACGAACCCGGCGGCCTGCAGCCCCTGCATGAGCGCGCGCCCGCCGACGCCGTGCATGGCGGTAAAGGCGATGCGCAGCGAGGCGCGCTCGTTGTTCACGCGCAGCAGGTCGGCTTGCTTGGGGGCCACGAGCCCCACGACGTCGTCGACGTAGCGTCGCAGCTGGTCGGAGGCAGGCCGGACGAAGACGCGCGGGACGTCAACCGCGGGGCCGACGGCGTCGATGCAGCCCTCGATCTCGCTGGCGGCCGCGGAGCTGATCTGCCGACCCAGGCTGGTGTAGACCTTGTACCCGTTGTCGGGGGCGGGGTTGTGCGAGGCCGTGATCTGCACGCCGCCGTCGAGGTGCCACTGCTTGATGAGCCAGGGCACGATCGGCGTCGGGGTGGTAGTGGGCATGAGGAAGACCTCGAAGCCCGCGCCCGCGAAGACCTCGGCGGTGGCCGTGGCAAACGCGTGCGAACCATATCGTGCGTCGTACCCGACGACGATGCGTAGCGCCGCGTCGTCCTCGTGGAATGCTAGCCCGATGCTGGGCGCGGAGTCGCCCGGGTAGACGGACTCGACCGCGTGGGGCGACTGCGCTGCCTGTTCCGCGAGCCAGGCGGCAACGCCGGCGCTGATGCGGGTGACCTGGCGCACGTTCATCTGGTTATCCGCCGGTCCTACCGGCGCGCGCATGCCCGCGGTGCCAAAACTCAAGCTCATTTCGTACCTCGCCCTAAAGCTGTTCTTTCCTATTGAAACTACTCGGTTTCCGTGCGGTTCGTTGTGGTCCTTGCTTGCTTGTCGACGCTTGTGCCTTCGCTGTGACGGACTCCCCGAGGCCGGTTCGGGATCAGGGCGGGGGAGTTACTAGGATTTGAGTTAAGCGCAAGGAAAGGGGTTGGCGAGGTGCCGCAAAGCGTCTTGGAACATGTCCACTCGTGGATTGAATCGCACCACGATGAGGTAGTGGGGTGGCGACGACACATCCACGCCCACCCCGAGCTCTCCCACATGGAGTACCGGACGACGGACTTCATCGAGTCGACGCTGCGCGAGTACGGCCTCAACCCGGTCCGCTTCCCGGTGACGGGGCTCATGGTAGACATCGGCCCCGACACCGAGGAGAAGATCGCCTTCCGCGCCGACATCGACGCCCTGCCGATCACCGAGCACCCCGATGAGACGACCAAGGACTTCGTCTCCACGAACACCGGCGTCATGCACGCCTGCGGCCACGACGTCCACATCACCGTCTCGCTGGCGCTGGCCTGCGCCTTGGCCAGCGCCGACCTCAACATCGGTGTCCGGGTGATCTTCCAGCCCGCCGAGGAAGTCATGGAGGGCGGCGCCCCGGAGGTCATCGCCGCGGGCGCTCTCGACGGGGTGGTCAACATCTTCGCCGTCCACGCCGAGCCCAAGCTCAAGGTGGGCAAGGTGGGCGTGCGCACCGGCGCGATCACCTCGGCGGGTGATGTCATCGAGATCAAGGTCATCGGCCCGGGCGGGCACAGCTCGCGCCCGCACCTGACGGCAGACGTCGTCTACGGCCTTGGCAAGCTCGTCACCGAGCTCCCGACGCTCCTGTCGCGCCGGGTCGACCCGCGCACGGCGACGGTGCTGGTCTTCGGTACGGTCAACGCGGGATATGCGCCGAACGCGATCCCGGAGGACGGCAGCGTGTCCGGCACGATCCGCACCGGTGACATCAAGGTTTGGCGCACGATCCAGCCGCTCCTCGAGGAGCTGGTGGGTCAGGTGCTCGCGCCGACGGCCTGCGACTACGAGATCATCTACACCAAGGGCGTGCCCCCCGTGATCAACGACGACGTGGCCACGGCGGTGCTCGCCGACGCCGCGCGCACGATCGGCCCGCAGACCGTGGTGCAGGCGCCGCAGTCCTCCGGCGGGGAGGACTTCTCCTGGTACCTCGAGCACATCCCAGGCTCCATGGCGCGCCTTGGTTGCTGGGACGGCGTGGGGGAGCCGGGCGACCTGCACCAGGCGAACATGCGTGCCGACGAGCGCTGCCTGGAGGTGGGCGTGAAGCTCTTCGGCGCCGTAGCCGACCGCTACAGCCGTGACTTCCACGGCTCCACCGAGAATGTGTTCCTCAAGTAACAAACTTCTGGCCCCCGGCGCGTTTTCACTGGGGGCCAATTAGGTGGCCTCACAAGGGGTTTTCGGCTAGACTTCCCAGTCGTAGCTTCCTGCGCTTTTCGCCTCACCAGGGCGGCGGGTCGCGGGTTGTCCCTTCGCTTTCTAGGCATACCCACACTTGGAGGAACCTTGTCCCAACGTCCTACCCGTATTGTCATCATCGGCGGCGGCCCAGCTGGCTACGAGGCCGCCCTGGCAGGTGCCAAGTACGGCGCTGAGATCACGCTCATCGAGGACAAGGGGCTCGGCGGTTCCGCCGTCATCGATGACTGCGTGCCCTCCAAGTCGTTCATCGCCGGCGCGAACATCAAGACCGACCTTCGCCGCGCCGACGATATGGGCCTTAACAAGGGCATCGGCGGCTCCTTCCTCGACGTGCACGCCCTCAACGATCGCGTGCGCAGCCTCGCCGCCGAGCAGTCCGGCGACATTCACCGCTCGATGGAGCGCGCCGGGATCCGCATGATCGACGGCCGCGGCTCCTTCGACGACTACAACCCGAAGCAGACCCTCCACTACATCAAGGCGGAGACGAAGGACGGCCAGGTTGAGACCATCGAGTGCGACCTCGTCCTCATCGCCACCGGCGCGAGCCCGCGCATCCTCCCCGCGGCGCAGCCGGACGGCGAGCGCATCCTCACGTGGCGCCAGGTCTACGACCTCAATGAGCTCCCCGAGCACCTCATCGTCGTCGGCTCGGGTGTCACCGGCGCCGAGTTCGTCTCCGCCTTCGCGGAGCTGGGCGTGAAGGTGACCATGGTCGCCTCGCGCGACCGCATCCTGCCGCACGACGACGCCGACGCGGCCGACACCCTGGAGACCGTGCTCGCCGAGCGCGGCGTGGCGCTGGAGAAGCACGCCCGCGTGGATTCCGTCGTCCGCACCGAGGACGGCGGCGTGTGCGTGCGCACCGCCGACGGCCGCGAGATTTTCGGCTCCCACGCCCTCATGACGGTCGGCTCCATCCCGAACACGAAGGATCTGGGGTTGGAGAGGCTCGGCATCGAGACGGCCCCGTCCGGCCACATCAAGGTCGACCGTGTCTCGCGCACGAACATCCCGGGCGTCTACGCAGCGGGCGACTGCTCCGACCTGTTCCCGCTGGCGTCGGTCGCCGCGATGCAGGGCCGCATCGCCATGTACCACGCGCTCGGCGAGGGTGTGTCCCCGCTGCGCCTGAAGACCGTTGCCACGGCCGTGTTTACCCGCCCCGAGATCGCCGCCGTGGGTGTCACCCAGGCGCAGGTGGAGGCCGGCGAGGTCACCGCGCGCTCCATCCTGCTGCCGCTGGCGACCAACCCGCGCGCGAAGATGCGCTCGCTGCGCCACGGCTTTGTGAAGCTGTTCTGCCGCAAGCACTCGGGCATCATCATCGGCGGCGTCGTCGTGGCACCGACCGCCTCGGAGCTCATCCTGCCCATCGCGGTGGCCGTGACCAACCGCCTGACGGTGGCGGATCTCGCCGAGACGTTCGCCGTGTACCCGTCGCTGTCCGGCTCCATCACGGAGGCCGCGCGCCAGCTCGTGCAGCACGACGACCTCGGCTAGCCCGCGTCGCTTCGACAGGAGGCGCCACCGAATTTTCGGTGGCGCCCCTTTTTTTGTGTGCATCGCCAAATGGGGGTGATGCAGGTTATATTTGTGAATCTTGGCAAGGGATAAATTAGCAAATTTCTCATCGTTTCTAGCTGGGGAAATGCGCAAACATTACAGGCGGTTGCAAAATTAACGGGTGTGGTGCGACCACAGGGGTGGCTATTGGGGGACGATTCCGCTTATATTAGTTACCTGCATCACAAACAAGAGATGCTGGAGCCTAGCCAACGAAGTGAGGTATGACGTGCCCACCCACACTCAGTCATTCAAGAAGATTCTCGTCGCTAATCGTGGTGAGATTGCTGTTCGTGCGTTTCGTGCCGCGTTTGAGACCGGTGCCGCGACGGTTGCGGTGTATCCGCGGGATGATCGTAATTCTTTCCATCGTTCGTTTGCCTCGGAGGCGGTGTTGATCGGTGAGGGGGGTTCGGCGGTCAAGGCGTATTTGGATATTGATGAGATCATCCGGGCGGCGAAGCTCACCGGTGCGTCGGCGGTGTATCCGGGCTATGGGTTTTTGTCGGAGAATGCCCAGTTGGCTAGGGAGTGCGCGGAAAACGGGTTGACGTTTATCGGCCCGCCGCCGGAGGTTTTGGAGCTCACCGGTGATAAGGCGGCCGCTGTGGCGGCGGCGCGTGAGGCGGGGTTGCCGACGCTGCAGGAGTCGGAGGCCACTGACGACGTGGATGTGCTCTACGAGTACGCGCAGGGGCAAAAGTTTCCGTTGTTTGTCAAGGCCGTGGCCGGTGGCGGCGGGCGTGGCATGCGGTTTGTGCCCCAGTTGGAGGATTTGAAGGCGTTGGCGGCGGAGGCGTCGCGTGAGGCGGCCGCGGCGTTTGGCGATGGTCGTATCTATGTGGAGCGGGCGGTGATCAAGCCGCAGCATATTGAGGTGCAGATCTTGGCGGATGCTCAGGGCCATGTGATTCATTTGTTTGAGCGTGATTGTTCGTTGCAGCGTCGTCATCAGAAGGTGGTGGAGATCGCCCCGGCGCAGCATTTGGATCCTTCGTTGCGGGAGGTGATCTGTGCGGATGCGGTGCGTTTTTGTGAGCACATTGGGTATGTGGGTGCCGGTACGGTGGAGTTTTTGGTTGATGAGCAGGGCAATCATGTGTTCATTGAGATGAATCCGCGTATCCAGGTGGAGCATACGGTGACCGAGGAGGTCACGCAGGTGGATCTGGTGAAGTCGCAGATTCTTATTGCTGCGGGGGCGACGCTTGAGGATTTGGGGTTGTCGCAGGAGGGTATTTCGACGATTGGTGCTGCGTTGCAGTGTCGTATTACCACCGAGGATCCGTCGAATGGTTTCCGTCCGGATACGGGTACGATTTCTGCGTATCGTTCCCCGGGTGGTGCGGGTGTGCGCTTGGATGGTGCGGCGATGTTGGGTGGGGAGATCACCCCGAATTTCGATTCGATGTTGGTGAAGATGACCTGTCGGGGTGCGGATTTCGCGACCGCGGTGGCGCGCGCCCAGCGCGCACTCGCCGAGTTCCACGTTTCTGGTGTGGCCACGAACATCGGCTTCCTGCGGGCGCTTTTGCGCGAGGAGGACTTCCAGCACAAGCGCATCGCCACTGACTTCATTTCCCTGCACCCGTGGCTGCTGCAGGCCCCGCCGGCGGACGACGAGCAGGGTCGCATCCTCGACTACCTCGCCGATACAACGGTGAATAAGCCCCACGGCCCGCGCCCGGTCGTGGCGGATCCCAAGGCGAAGCTGCCTGTCGTCGACAAGCAAAAGAGCAACGAACCGCTGCCGCGGGGCTCTCGTGACGAGCTGTTGCAGCTGGGGCCGGCGAAGTTCGCCGAGAAGCTGCGCGCGCAGGACCGGCTGGCGGTAACGGACACGACCTTCCGTGACGCGCACCAGTCGCTGTTGGCCACCCGCATTCGTTCCAATACCCTCGTGGCCGTCGCCGAGCACGTCGCGCGCTTGACGCCGGGGTTGTTGTCGGTGGAGGCGTGGGGTGGTGCGACCTACGATGTGGCGATGCGGTTTTTGCACGAGGATCCGTGGGAGCGCCTGGATCAGTTGCGTGAGGCGATGCCGAACATCAACATTCAGATGCTTCTGCGTGGGCGCAACACTGTGGGGTATACCCCGTACCCGGATTCGGTGTGTCGGGCGTTCGTGACCGAGGCGGCACGAAGCGGGGTGGATATTTTCCGTATTTTTGATGCGCTTAATGATGTCTCTCAGATGCGTCCGGCGATCGAGGCGGTTCTGGAGACCAACACGACCGTCGCTGAGGTCGGGATGGCGTATTCCGGGGATCTGACCAACCCGGCAGAAAACCTGTACACCCTGGATTACTACCTGAAGCTGGCCGAGCAGATCGTTAACACCGGCGCGCACGTGCTGGCGATCAAGGACATGGCTGGTTTGTTGAAGCCGGCTGCGGCGTCGAAGTTGGTGTCGGCGTTGCGGAAGAACTTTGATCTTCCGGTGCATGTGCATACCCATGACACCGCCGGTGGGCAGTTGGCGACGTATTGGGCTGCTGCGCTAGCGGGTGCGGACGCGGTCGATGGGGCGTCGGCGCCGCTGTCGGGGACGACGTCGCAGCCGTCGTTGTCGGCGATCGTGGCGGCGTTTGCGAACACCTACCGTGATACTGGTCTGGATTTGTCGGCGGTGGGGTCGTTGGAGCCGTATTGGGAGGCGGTGCGCAAGATGTATGCCCCGTTTGAGTCGGGCACTCCTGGGCCGACGGGTCGGGTGTATGCGCATGAGATTCCGGGTGGTCAGTTGTCGAATCTTCGGGCGCAGGCGACCGCGTTGGGGTTGGCGGATCGGTTTGAGTTGATCGAGGATAATTATGCGGCGGTCAATGAGATGCTGGGGCGCCCGACGAAGGTAACGCCCTCGTCGAAGGTCGTCGGTGACCTCGCGTTGTATCTGGTGGGTGCGGGTGTTGATCCGGCGGATTTTGCCGCGGATCCGCAGAAGTATGATATTCCGGATTCGGTGATCGCGTTCCTGCGCGGCGAGCTGGGCACCCCGCCTGGTGGGTGGCCGGAGCCTTTGCGTTCGAAGGCACTCGCCGGGCGCAAGGAGTCCCGCGACACCCTCGCGCCTCTTCCCGAGGCGACCGCGCAGGCCTTGCAGGACGGCGATCGCGGAGTCGTGCGTTCGACGCTCGACTCGCTGCTCTTCCCGAAGCCCGCGCAGGAGTTCGCGGAGCACCGCCGCCACTTCGGCGACACCACAGCGTTGGAGGATGCGGAGTTCCTCTACGGCCTGGCCGAGGGTAAGGAGACCGTCATCCGCACCGCGGATCGCACGGTCCCGATGATCGTGCGTCTCGACGCCGTTGGCGAGCCGGATGAGAAGGGCATGCGGAATGTGGTGTGCAACGTCAATGGCCAGATCCGACCGATCCTCGTGCGCGATCGCAGCGTGGAGTCGGTGACGGCGACGACGGAGAAGGCCGACGCGCACAACCAGGGGCATGTGGCGGCACCGTTTGCGGGCGTGGTCACCGTGACCGCGAAGGCAGGCGAGGCGGTCAAGGCGGGTGATCCGGTCGCGATCATCGAGGCGATGAAGATGGAGGCGACGATCACCGCCACCTGCGACGGCACGATCGACCGCGTCGTGCTCACCCAGCCCACCAAGGTCGAAGGCGGCGACCTCCTCGTCGTCATCGCTTAACGACGCCTTCGGCACCGAAGGCTTTGGGCCCCACGCGGAAGCGTGGGGCTTTCGTCGTTAAGCCTTGGTGGCGACCGAGGAGCTTTCCCTGGCGGGCGTGACGAAGAAGCTGAGCACCGCAATGGCGAGCGCGATGGCGCAGCCGACGACGAACGCCGCGGTCGTGCCGCGCGCCTGGTCGGCGGGAGCGGGGGAGGAGGCGGTGATGGTGAGCACGCCGATCATCGTCGCCGTGCCCAGCGCGCCGCCGAGCTGCTGCAGCGTGTTGACAATCGCCGAGCCGTGACCGTAGAGCCGCTGGGGCAGCGACGCCAGCGACACCGTCATCAGCGGCGTCATGACGAGCGCGAGGCCGATGCAGAACGCCGTGTGGACGGCGATGACCACCGCAACGCGGGCGTCGGCAGTGAAACAAAAGTGCGCCGCAACCATCGAGGTGAGCATGAGGAGGGCGCCGGGGATGATGAGGGGGCGCGGGCCGAGCGAGTCGTAGGCGCGACCGACAAACGGCGACACCGCGCCTTGAAG
The DNA here is from genome assembly GCF_000550805.1 of Corynebacterium vitaeruminis DSM 20294. Classification (NCBI taxonomy): domain Bacteria; kingdom Bacillati; phylum Actinomycetota; class Actinomycetes; order Mycobacteriales; family Corynebacteriaceae; genus Corynebacterium; species Corynebacterium vitaeruminis. The sequence continues at coordinate 601,832 of NZ_CP004353.1, forward strand.
CAGGCCGCCGGGCAGCAGCGCGAGGCCCGTCACCAGGGCGGAGACCAAAAGGGATCGCTGCAGGTAGATGGGCAGCACGTTGACCATGCCCAAGAGCGCTGCGAGACCCAGCATGAGCATGATCGTGGAGATCGTGAAGTTGCGGGTGGCAAAGGGGGAGAGGTCGAGAAGCGCGTGGTGGCGCGGGGCGAGCCGCAGCTGACGGCGCGTGAAAATCGCAAGGACAACGAGCCCCACGGCGAGGGCTACGAGCGGCACGATCGCGCCGTCGACGAGGTGTCGCAGCGTGGAGAGGCCGTAGACCACGCCGCCGAAGGCGAGGGCAGATAGGAAGACGGAGACGGCGTCGAAGGGCGCCTTGGCGGTCTCGTTGAAGTTGGTCATGAGAGCCGCGCGGACGACGAGGGCAATGGCGGCGATGGGGACCACCGTCCAAAACAGCCAGTGCCACGTGAGGCGGTTGAGGATGATGCCGGAGAGCGTGGGGCCGATCGCCGGGGCGACGGAGATCACCACGGAGTTGATGCCCATCATGCGCCCCTGCTTGGCGGGCTCCACGAGGGTGAGCGTGGCGGTCATGAGCAGCGGCAGCACGATCGCGGTGCCTGAGGCCTGGAGGACGCGCCCGGCGAGGAGCACCCAAAACTGCGGAGCGAGCGCGCACAGCACCGTGCCGAGCGTAAACAGCCCCACGGCGCCGAGGAAGTTGGCGCGGGCGCTAAAGCGCTGGAGCAGGAAGCCGGTGGTCGGGATGACGACCGACATCGTCAGCAGGAAGCCCGTGGTCAGCCACTGCACGACGTCCGCGGTCACTCCAAAGTCCGCCATGATCGCGGGCAAGGCCACCGAGAGCACGGTCTCGTTGAGGATCATGATCGTCGCGGCGACGACGAGCGTGCCGAGAAGGTAGGGGACCTTGGGCGACTTCGTCACGGAGGGGGCCTGCTTTCTTTGGTGGGAAGGTGAGCCAACAACCCGTGGGATTGTACGGCCGAAGGCGTCGACAAGCAAAAGGAAACGGCCCAGACCGCCATACGCGATCTGGGCCGTTGAATCCCCCTCAAGAATTACTTGATCTCGAGCAGAACCTGTCCCTTGGTCACACCCTCGCCGGCTGCGACGGCAAGACCCTCGACCTTACCGGACTTGTGAGCCTTGACCGGGTTCTCCATCTTCATGGCCTCGAGAACCACGACGACGTCGCCCTCGGCAACCTCGGCGCCCTCCTCGACGTTGACCTTGATGACGGTGCCCTGCATCGGAGCCGGGACGGAGTCACCGGAGACGGCAGCCTTCTTGCCACCTGCGCGGCGCTTCTTGGCCTTCTTCTTGGCAGCGCCTGCGCCACCACCCAGAGCCAGGTCGCCCGGGAGGGCGATCTCGACGCGGCGGCCGTCGATCTCGACGACAACCTTCTGAGCCGGGGTCGGAGCCTCGTCCTCTTCGACGTCCGACGGGTCGACGTAAGCCGGGATCGGGTTGTCCCAGACCTCTTCGATCCACTTGGTGTAGACCTCAAACTTCTCGCCGTCGCCGACGAATGCCGGGTTCTCGACGATGTGGCGGTGGAACGGGATGACGGTGGGCATGCCCTCGACGACGTACTCGGCCAGGGCGCGGCGTGCGCGCTGCAGGGCCTCGTCACGGGTCTCTCCGTACACGATCAGCTTGGCGAGCATGGAGTCGAACTGGCCGCCGATGACGGAGCCCTCGACGATGCCGGAGTCCATGCGCACACCCGGGCCGGCCGGCTCGACGTACTTGGTGACCTTGCCCGGAGCCGGCATGAAGTTGGAGCCAGCGTCCTCGCCGTTGATACGGAACTCGAAAGCGTGGCCACGCGGGGTCGGATCCTCCTTGATGTGGAGCTCCTTGCCCTCGGCGATGCGGAACTGCTCGCGGACCAGGTCCAGGCCGGTGGTCATCTCGGTGACCGGGTGCTCAACCTGCAGACGGGTGTTGACCTCGAGGAAGGAGATGAGTCCGTCGGAGCCAACGAGGTACTCGACGGTACCTGCGCCGTAGTAGTGAGCCTCGCGGCAGATGGCCTTTGCGGAGGAGTGCAGGCGCTCACGCTGCTCGTCGGTCAGGAACGGGGCCGGAGCCTCCTCAACCAGCTTCTGGAAGCGGCGCTGCAGGGAGCAGTCACGGGTACCGGCGACGACGACGTTGCCGTGCTGGTCGGCGATGACCTGGCACTCGACGTGGCGGGCCTTGTCGAGGTAGCGCTCGACGAAGCACTCTCCGCGGCCGAAGGCAGCGACTGCCTCACGGGTAGCGGATTCGTACAGCTCGGCGACCTCTTCCATCTTGTACGCGACCTTCATGCCGCGTCCGCCGCCACCGAAGGCAGCCTTGATGGCGATGGGCAGGCCGTGCTCCTCGGCGAAGGCGACGACCTCGGCTGCGTCCTTGACCGGCTCCTTGGTGCCGGGGGCCATCGGGGCGTTGGCGCGGAGTGCGATGTGGCGTGCGGTGACCTTGTCGCCCAGGTCGCGGATGGACTCCGGGGACGGGCCGATCCAGATCAGGTCGGCGTCGATGACGGCCTGAGCGAACTCAGCGTTCTCGGACAGGAAGCCGTAGCCCGGGTGGATGGCGTTTGCGCCGGACTTCTTGGCGGCATCGATGATCTTGTCAATAACAAGGTAGGACTCAGCGGAGTTCTGACCGCCGAGGGCGAAGGCCTCATCGGCCATGGAGACGAAAGGTGCGTCCGCATCCGGCTCTGCGTAGACAGCGACGCTGGCGATACCCGCATCGCGCGCGGCACGAATGACGCGAACGGCGATCTCGCCGCGGTTGGCGACGAGGACCTTTGTGATCTTCCTGGTTTCCACAGACACTTGTTGCTCTCCTGGTTCTAGTTCATTTCATGCACCGGCGACGTCCGTGAGATATCGCGCGCGTGTGAGCCATGACAATAACTGAGGTGTTTAGCGATTACGCACACTCCGCTATAGGCATGAAACATTGTTACACATATTTCGTCCCGTTAAAGCAAAAAGCGGGGAGGTTTTTCTCCCCATCTTTTTGGCAGTGAAACAATACGGGCTAGTTTAGCGCCGCCCCCGGCTCGCTGCCCTGCGCGATGGGCATGCGGATCATGTTTCCCCACTCGGCCCACGCGCCGTCGTAGTTGCGGACGTTCTTATGTCCTAGCAGGTACTTTAGGACAAACCAGGTGTGCGCACCGCGCTCGCCGATCTGGCAGTAGGTGATGACCTGCTCCTTGTCCAGCACCGGTGCGTAGGCCTTCTTGAGCTCGGCGAGCGAGCGGAAGCGGCTGTTCGGGTGTACCGACTGCTCCCATGGGATATTCACCGCACCGGGGATATGCCCGCGGCGAAGCACCCCCGTACTGGGGGAATCCGGATCGCTGGTGCCCGCGTACTCCTGCTCGGTGCGGACATCTAGCAGCCCGACCTCGTCGGTGGCGGCCAAGACCTCGGCGACGAAGGCGCGCAGCTCGGCCTCCTCGCGCTCCACGACGGGGTAGTTCTTGGAGGGGTACTCGGGCACAGCGAAGGAGGTGTCGCGCTCCTCGGCCATCCACGCGTCGCGGCCGCCGTTGAGCAGGCGGACGTCCTCGTGCCCGAAGAGCTTGAACACCCAGAAGGTGAACGCGGCCCACCAGTTGGACTTGTCACCGTAGATGACCACGGTGTCATCCCGCGCGATGCCCTTCGAGTCCATGAGGGCGGCAAAAGCCTCGCCGCTGATGAAGTCGCGAAGGACGGGGTCGTTGAGGTCCTTGTGCCAGTCGATGCGCACGGCGCCGGGGATGTGTCCGATGTCGTAAAGCAGGGAATCCTCGTCGCTCTCGACGACGCGGAGGCCTGGGGTGCCGAGCCTAGCGCTCAGCCACTGGGCTGAGACGAGGCTGCTGGGATCGGCGTATTCCTGAAGAAGCGGATGCGGGTCGAGAGGCGCGACCATGGGTAAGCCTTTCTGGTTGCTTTAGGAAATCGTGCACAGTGGTGCGGCGAACGGACTCCGGGGCATGCACGAAAAGTCGGAGCGGGGATGCCTTTTGCCTGTCGGCGGGCCGGCTCCTCACTCCAATCTACGAAGAAATAACTTTCGGGGCTGGAAAGTGGTTCCCGAACCAACGTTAGTAATGCGTGCAATAACTCACAATTGCACGGCGATGCGTCGTGGGGCAACCATTCGTGAGCACCGAGACACGCCTCGACGCGGCGCGGCGGGCATACGAGCTGGGGCGGGAACGCCCCTGTGGGCGGGCCTCCGGGGGCATCCGTGGGGTTAGCCCGATGGTCTAGTTCCTTCGGTCCGATGACCGTTAAGGGCCGCGGCTGACCTCCTTTGGGGTGGGGGTCGAGGTGGTCTCAGCTGCGGCGATGGAAATCTGCGGGAGAAGCCTGTGAACTGGGCCTCGGCACCTTGGCGTCGGAAAGCGAAAAGCGACGAGGTGTGTGGTTGATTACTTCATGCCTTCTGGGACGGACACGTCTCACTGTCTTAAATATCATTTAAAACATGCGCCATCCCGCACCTGTGTGTGACGCACTGGGTAGGCGGGATGCGTTGAAGTTCTCGTGGGCGCGCGCAGTAAGGCGGGTGTTTCCGGGGAGCGCCGTGGTGCTTCGCGGCTGCTTAATGCCGATGATGGTTATCTCAGGCGTGCATCAGCTTAAGTGCCAGCTAATTTGTTCAAGAGTTCATCTTCCAGCCGAGCCGGGCCCTGTTGCGACGAGGTCAGGGGCTCAGTAATGAAAGGTATACAGCGTGCATAAGGCAATTGTCGTTTTCGAGGTCGAGGGTGGTTCCGACAAGAAGTTTGACGGGCACCGCAAGGACACCATGCCGATCGTCAACGCCATCAAGGATGCCGGCTACCACTCCGAGGTTGTCTACTACCGCCCCCAGTGGTCCGACGAGCTTTTCGAGTACGTCTCCAACAACTTCGATGCCTACATCTCCCGCGTGAACCCCGGCAACATCCCCGGCGGCGAGAAGGGCTACTTCGACCTGCTCACCAAGCTGTCCGAGGCTGGACTCGTGGGCATGTCCACCCCGTACGAGATGATGGCCTACGGCGCCAAGGACGCGCTGGTCAAGCTCAACACCACCGACCTGGTTCCGGCAGATACCGCCGCTTACTACGACGTGGAGACCTTCCACAACACCTTCCCAACCTCCATCTCCTTCGGCGAGCGCGTCCTCAAGCAGAACCGCGGCTCCACCGGTGAGGGCATCTGGCGCGTCCAGCTCGAGGACAAGGAGCTGGCCGCCTCCGTCGAGCCGGGCACCGCACTGCCGCTGGACACCAAGCTGCGTTGCACCGAGGCTGTGGACAACCACACCGAGATCCGCGAGCTGGGCGAGTTCATGGACTTCTGCGACCAGTACATCATCGGCGACAACGGCATGCTCGTGGACATGCGCTTCATGCCGCGCATCGTCGAGGGCGAGATCCGCATCCTGCTCGTCGGCCCGACCCCGGTCTTCGTCGTCCACAAGAAGCCAGCCGCCGGCGGCGACAACTTCTCCGCCACCCTCTTCTCCGGCGCGAAGTACACCTACGACAAGCCGGAGGCGTGGCAGGAGCTCGTCGACATGTTCGCCGAGGTGCGCCCGGTCATCGCCGAGAAGCTCGGTGGCGACAACATCCCGCTCATCTGGACCGCCGATTTCATGCTTGCCGACGGCCCTAACGGCGAGGACACCTACGTTCTCGGCGAGATCAACTGCTCCTGCGTGGGCTTCACCTCCGAGCTTGACATGGGCATTCAGGAGCTCGTGGCCAAGGAGGCCATTTCCCGCGTGGAGAAGAAGTTCGCCTAAACCTGTCCGTTAAGCCGTGTAGCCGTGTAGCCGTGTGGCCTCGGGGGCTCGCGTGCTCGCGGCTAAGAGGGCGCCGCCCGGTGACGATTGCGTGCCGGGCGGCGCCTTTGTCTTGGTTGCCTTGGGAGCTAGCCTGCCGCCAGGTCCGCCCGGGCCGCGTCCACCGTCATGCGGATGGCTTCCTCGAGCGGGGTGGGCGTGAACTCGAAAGCGGCGCGAAGCTCGGAGTCGTCGAGTACGTAGGTTTCGGTGTGCTGGTAGAGGATGCGATGGATCTCGCGAATGAGGGGGAGGAAGAGCCCCAGGGCGGCGACTGCGAGGTTCGGAATCCGGCGAACCGCGGCGGTAGGAGAGATCATCTGGGAGAGCTTCCTCAGGGTCGCGTCGCCGCTTTTGGGGCCGACCCAGATCCTTCCCGAAAGCTCGGGGCGGGTGGCGAGGATGGCGAGGCACTCGCCGATGTCGGGGGCAAACGACCACGAGTGCAGTGCGTCGGGTCGTCCCACCACCCACGCGGTCTTGCCGCTGAGCAGGGGGAAGAAGAGCCTATCTCCGGCCTGGGTGCCCGGGCCAGCGTGCGGGCCGAAGTAGTCGGACGCGCGGAGCTCTGCTGCTGGGACCCCGGAGGCTTGGAGCATCCGCCACAGCTGCTGCCTCACGCGCCCCTTCGCCTCGGTCGGCGCCTCCGGGGTCGCGGCGGACATCGGTCCCGTCGGTTTCCCGAAGGGGTAGAGGTTGCCCATGAGGACGAGGCGGGCGCCGGTCGCCTTCGCCGCCGCGATGGCCGATTCGATCACCGGCGGCCAGTCGGTCTCCCAGCGGTGGTAGGGCGGATTGGTGCAGATCACCACGGCGTCGCAGCCGGTCGCGGCGGCCGTGAGTGCCGCGGTATCGGAGGCGTCCAAGGCGAGTGCCTGTGCGCCCTCGGCGGCGGTGCCGCTGCGCGTGCCCACCCTTACCTTGTGGCCTCGCCCCAGTAGCGAGGAGATAGTAGCCCGGCCGATAGGTCCCGCGCCGAGGATGAGGTAGGTGCTCATCGCTCACTCCTTCCAAAACGTGAACACTGTTCTCACTTTGAGGGTAAGCCGCAGCCCGAGAAAAAACAAGAACAATGTTCTCTCTTTTTGTGTGACTGTGAGACAATGGACCCCGACGCAAGGAGGATTGGAGAATGGGCAAGCGGGCGCAGCATCGCGAGGAGATGGAACGAAAGATCATCGAGGTCGCAGAAGGCCACCTCGCCACGAAGGGCGCCGCCGCGCTGAGCCTCCGCGCCGTAGCCTCCGACGCGGGGATCGTGCCCTCGGCGATCTACCGCTATTTCAACGGCCTCGACCAGCTCATCACCGCGCTGATCGTCCGCAGCTACCGCGACCAGACGGAATTCGTCACAAGCCAAGTGGGCGACTTCGAGGATCCCGCAGACTGGGATGCGGCCACGTCGGTGGTGCTGGACATCGCTAGGGCTGTGCGCGCGTGGGCGCTTGCCAACCCGCACCGCTACGCGCTCGTGTACGGCTCTCCCATTCCGGGCTACCGCGCGCCGGAGGAGACCATCGATGCCGCGTCTGGAGTAGGCCGCCTCCTGCTGCGCAGCTTCGGGTTCGTATGGCCCGGCGGACCGATCCCGGAGGAAGGCATCGCCTTGTGGTCGGCCATCTACGGGCTCGTCAGCTTCGAGCTCTTTGGCCACCTCGAGGGCTCGGTTCCTCAGGAAGAGCGTGAAGGATTCTTCCTGCGTGCGGTGCGGCGCGAGGTCGGAGTCCTGCGGCGAGGGCTCGAGGGCGCACGCGAGCCCTAAGCAAACAGCCCAGGTACGCAGAAAACGCCGGCCCCCTGCTCTAGGAGGCCGGCGCTTTTGGGCGAAGCTACGCCCAGAATTCGTGCGCGTTGTAGCCGAACACGTACAGCGCGCGGCGCACGAGCGGGAGCGACAAACCGATGACCGACGAGGGATCGCCCTCGATGCGGTCGATGAACCAGCCGCCGATCGCCTCGAGCGTGAACGCGCCCGCGCACTCGAGGGGCTCGCCGGTCTCCGCGTAGGCGACGATGTCCTCGTCGGTGGCGTCGGCGAAGTACACCGCCGTGCGCGCGGTGTCGATGAACCTGCCCTTCGGCGTGATCACGCAGTGGCCCGTGATGAGCTCCGCGCGCCTGCCGCGCTGCTGCTTCCACCGCTCGATGGTGGCCTCGACCGTGTGCGGCTTGCCCTGGAGCTCGCCGCCGAGGAGCAGCATGGAGTCGGCTCCGATGACAACGTCCGCCGGGTACTGCGCGGCGATGGCGTCGGCCTTCGCGCTGGCGAGCTTCTCCACAATCTTCGCCTCGGGTTTGCCTGCCATCGCCTCGATGATGGCGTACTCGTCCACGTCAGCGGGCGCGATGATCGGCTCGACGCCGCCGGACTCCAAGATGGCCTTCCTCGACGGGGAGGAAGAAGCCAAGACGATCCGCATTATGCGTCCCCCAGCAGCTTTTCGACGCTACGCGGGTCGGAGTCCTTCAGCAGCTGCGCGCAGCGCTCGTACTCGGCCTCGTCCCCGATGAGCCGTGAGGCCCGCGCGAGCGCGGCGATGGCGCGCAGCACGCCCTGGTTGGGCTCGTGATCGAAGGGGACAAGCCCCCGGCCGCGCCAGCCGTTGCCGCGCAGGCGGTCAAGGCTGCGGTGGTAGCCCGTGCGGGCGAAGGCGTAGGCGATGGCCTTTTCCTCCTCGGTTGCGGCCGCGTCGAGCCGCTCCTCGGCGAGCGCCGCCCACGCGAGCGGGGAGGCGGGGTTGGCGAGGGCGGTGGCTACGGCGCCGGAGGCGTCGACAAGCTGCTCTGCGGGCAGCAAGGTAGGCGGGGGAAGAAGCTCTTCGTGCATGCTCTACAGCCTAGCCAAGGATTACCTCAATGACCGAAAAACGGTACGAAAAAACCACGGCCGCGCGCGGCGACCGTGGTGGGGGACAGCTAGCGGACGATCTCCCGGGTGGGGTAGGTCTGGCCGCTGATGCTGCGGTAGATGTAGGCCAGCGCGTTGTAGTAGAACGGCACCAGAACAATCAGACCGATGCCGATGGTGATGAGGCCGCCGATCGCAATAAAGATGCCGGAGACCACCACGAAGCCAAGCAGCGTGCCGTAGTTGCGCTTGACGTCGGCGAAGTTTGCCCGCCACGACTCGCCGAAGCCGTGACCATCGGCGAGGTAGAAGGGGAAGAGCACCGTGAACGGCGTGACGAACAGCGCGACTAGGAGACCCACGGCCGCCCACAGCAGGAACTGCAGCAGCAGGCTGATCGCCTCGTCCTCCGTGACGCCGGAGTCCATGTTGGCAAAGCCGGTGGCGAGGAAGCCGAGCCACATCGGGGCCATGGCGAGCGCGCTGATGATGCCGGTGACGATCGTGGCACCCAGGATGGGCAGGTAGCGGATGCCGTCGAAGGCGACGCCGACGCTCAGCTTCACGCCGTCGATGGAGCGCAGCGCCAGATGATAGATGAACGGAGTGAAGAACATGCTGATGACGCTCACCGTGAAGTCGCTGAGCCCGGTATCGCTGTTTCCGCTGTTGGCGCCGTAGCTGATGCCGAAGCTCAGGACGAAGTAGATGAGGGCGCCGAGGATCCACAGCCACGGGTCGAGGAAGACCGCCTTGAAACCGTAGCTGAAGGCCTCGCCGAAGGAGAAGCGGCCGTTGTCGCGGCGCAGCGGCCACTGCAGGCGCGGGTGCAGGGCCTCGGTGGCGAACCCGCCGGCCCCCGGACCCAGGCCGTAATTGGGCGCACCGTAGGCGTTTGCGCTGCCCGTGGGGTCCTGGGCGCCGAAGCCGGGGGCGTCCTCCGGGTGGTTGACGCCGGGGTACGGGCGGAACCCGCCGGACTGCTGCTGGAAGTAGTCGGTGTACGGGTCCTGGGGAAATCCCTGGGAACCGGAGCCCTCGCCGGGTTGCTTGGGCGCCTGGTCGTCGGGGTTGTCGTTAGACCGTGGAGTGTCGTTCATGACGGTTGTACGCTCCTACTGTGCGTGAGAGGGGTGTTACGCATAAACAACGCATTAATTGGAAACTAAGTTCCCTAAATTGAAGATTTGTGAAATAAATTTCTCGCACAATACAAAAACGCCCCCGAAGGGGCGTTGAGAAGCGGCGCGCCGAGCGGGCGCGCCGCGACAAAGAGTGCGCTTAGAAGAACGAGACGTTCTGGAAAGCGGTGGGGTTGTAGGTGGTCGGGCGCGAGAGGCGCTCGTTCACGTTGCCCCACATGTTGCGCTCGCGCTCGGCCTCGGCCGCGTTGGCGGCGTTGTTGGCCATGGTCGCGAACAGAGCGGTGAGGGTAGCCACCTGGACGTCATCCGGGTTGCCCTTGACCACAGTGAGGAAGGGCTTCTTCTCTGCGGGAGCCTCGGTGCCCTCTGCTGCGTTAACCGGCGCATCAGACATGTGCGTACCTACTTTGCTTTGGAGTGGAAAAGGATTGTTGGGCACCCATTATAGGCGCCCAACCTATGAGTGCCAGCAAGTAGCGATTTACAGCGGGATGTTGCCGTGCTTCTTGGCCGGGACGTTGACGACCTTGCGGTCGAGCAGGCGCAGGCCCTCGATGATCTGGCCGCGGGTCTCGCTCGGCGGGATGACGGCGTCGACGAAGCCGCGCTCGGCAGCCATGTACGGGTTGACCAGGGTCTCCTCGTACTCGCGCTCGTACTCCTTGGCCACGGCCATGACGTCCTTCCCCTCGGCCGCAGCAGCCTTGAGCTCCTTGCGGTAGATGAAGCCGACGGCGCCGGCGGCACCCATGACGGCGATCTGAGCGGTCGGCCATGCGAAGACGAGGTCGGCGCCCATGTCCTTGGAGCCCATGACGCAGTACGCTCCGCCGTAGGACTTGCGGGTGATGACGGTGATCTTGCCGACGGTGGCCTCGGAGTAGGCGTACAGCAGCTTGGCGCCGCGGCGGATGATGCCGTCGTACTCCTGGTTGGTGCCCGGAAGGAAGCCCGGGACGTCGACGAACTCGATGATCGGGACGTTGAAGGCGTCACAGGTGCGCACGAAGCGGGCTGCCTTCTCGGCGGCCTTGATGTCGAGGCAGCCAGCGAACTCGGTCGGTTGGTTGGCGACGATGCCGACGGAGCGGCCCTCCACGCGGCCGAAGCCGACGATGATGTTGCCAGCGTAGCCCTCCTGGATCTCGAAGAAGTCGCCGTCGTCGAGGACGCGGGTGATGACGTCCTTCATGTCGTACGGCTGGTTCGGGGAATCCGGGATGATGGTGTCCAGCTCGAGGTCGGTGTCGGTGATGTTGTCCTGGATGGAGCCGACCATGATGTCGGCCTCCTCGCGAGGAGCCTCGGCGCGGTTGTTGGAAGGCAGGTAGCCGACCAGCTCGCGGACCCAGTCGAGGGCGTCGGCGTCATCGCCGGCGGTGTAGTGAGAGGTACCGGAGGTGGCCATGTGGGTGAACGCGCCACCGAGCTCTTCCTGGGTGACCTCCTCGCCGGTGACGGTCCTGATGACGTCCGGGCCGGTGATGAACATCTTGGAGGTCTTGTCGACCATGATGATGAAGTCGGTCAGCGCCGGGGAGTAGACGTGGCCGCCGGCGCAGGCGCCCATGATGAGGGAGATCTGCGGGATGACACCCGAAGCCAGGGTGTTGCGGTAGAAGATCTTGGAGTACAGGCCGAGCGAGACGACGCCCTCCTGGATGCGGGCGCCAGCGCCCTCGTTGATGCCGATCAGCGGCACGCCGGTCTTGATGGCCAGGTCCATGATCTTGACGATCTTCTCGCCGTAGACCTCGCCGAGGGCGCCGCCGAAGATGGCGCCGTCCTGGGAGAACACGCAGACCTTGCGGCCGTCGATAGTGCCGTAGCCGGTGACGACACCGTCGGTGACGGGGCGCTTGGCGTCCAGGCCGAAGTTCTTGGAGCGGTGACGCGCGAGGGCGTCGACCTCGACGAAGGAGCCCTCGTCGAGCAGGTACTCGATGCGCTCGCGGGCGGTCTTCTTGTTGGCGGAGTGGACGCGCTCGACGGCGGCCGGACCCATCGGGGTCTTGGTCTCTGCGAGGCGTGCGCGAAGGTCGGCGAGCTTTCCAGCGGTGGTGGTGAGATCAGGTGCCTGAGCACCTGCATCAGTGATCGTTGCGGCAGTCATGACTCCTAAGTGTAGGGGCTAACTCAAAATCATGTGAACTGTTTGACAATTTAGAGATATTTGTTGCGAAAATCTTTGACCCCGGGGGTGAAGCGATTTCGCAACAAGCGCCCTCACCTCCGGGTTTATGGAGAAGTGGGGGTAGCGCCCGAGCGCTTTCTCCGTTCACTCGCCGGTGCGAACATGGGGTGGTGCATGATTTGCATTTCGCTTGTCGACGCCTACGGTCTCGCACCTATATATAAGGGCTCAAACCATGGCCGTCGAAAAGCAAAAAACGAGCGGCAGGCGACCTCAAAAAGGAAGGGGGTGCCTGCCGCTCGCTGGGCCTGAGTGGCTTAGAGCGGGATGTTACCGTGCTTGCGGGCCGGGCGGTTGACGTGCTTATTGCGCAGGAGGCGCAGGTTGCGCGCGATCTGGCCGCGGGTCTCGCTCGGCAGGATGACTGCGTCGATGAGGCCTCGCTCGGCCGCGAGGTACGGGTTGAGCATGTGGTCCTCGTACTCGCGCTCGAAGCTCTTGGCCAGCTCGACCAGGTCGTCGTGGCTCATGCCCTTCTCGTGGGCGGCCTTGAGCTCCTTGCGGTGCAGGAAGCCGACGGCGCCCGCGGCACCCATGACGGCGATCTGGGCGGTCGGCCACGCCAGGTTGACGTCGGCGCCCAGGCCCTTGGAGCCCATGACGCAGTACGCTCCGCCGTAGGCCTTGCGCATGGTGACGGTGATCTTCGGGACGGTGGCCTCGCCGTAGGCGTAGAGCAGCTTGGCGCCGCGGCGGAGGATGCCGCCGTACTCCTGGCCGGCGCCGGGCAGGAAGCCGGGGACGTCGACGAGCAGGACGATCGGGATGTTGAAGGAGTCGCAGGTGCGGATGAAGCGAGCGGCCTTCTCGGAGGCGTCGATGTCGAGGCAGCCTGCCAGCTGGGTGGGCTGGTTGGCGACGAAGCCGATGGACTGGCCCTCGATACGGCCGAAGGCGATGACCACGTTCTCGGCGCGGTCGGCCTGGATCTCCAGGTACTCGCCGTCGTCGGTGAGCGACTCGATGACCTCGCGGACGTCGTAAGGGATGGTGGGGGAGTCCGGGATGAGCTCGTCGAGCTTGAGGTCGTCGGCGGTGAGGTTGGCCTCGATGCCGCCGTCCTCCTGATCGAACTCCGTCATTGGGGCGTAGCTACGGTTGTTGGAGGGCAGGAAGCCGACCAGGTCCGCGACGAAGTCAAGCGCGTCCTCGTCGGAGGAGGCGGTGTAGTGGGAGTTGCCCGCGGTGGCCATGTGGATGGAGGCGCCGCCGAGCTCCTCCTGGGTGATCTCCTCGCCCGTGACGGTCTTGATGACCTCCGGGCCGGTGACGAACATGCGCGAGGTCTTGTCCACCATGACGACGAAGTCGGTCAGCGCGGGGGAGTAGGCGTTGCCGCCCGCGCAGGCGCCCATGATGACGGAGATCTGCGGGACGACGCCGGAGGCGTTGATGTTGTGGTAGAAGGTCTGCGCGATGAGGTCGAGCGAGACCGCGCCGTCCTGGATGCGGGCGCCGGCGCCCTCGTACAGGCCGATGAGCGGGCGGCCGGTGGTCACGGCCAGCTCCATGATCTTGCACATCTTCTCGCCGTAGACCTCGCCGAGCGCTCCGCCGAAGACGGTGCCGTCCTGGGAGAAGATGCAGACCTCGCGGCCGTCGATGGTTCCCCAGCCGGTGATGATGCCGTCGGTGGCAGGACGCTTGTTCTGCATGCCGAAGGCGTGGGTGCGGTGGCGGGCGAACTGGTCGGTCTCGATGAAGGAGCCCTCGTCGAGGAGGTAATCCAGGCGATCACGGGCGGTAAGGCGGCCGGCATCCTGGACCTTCTTCACAGGCGTGCGACCCATCGGGAAGGTTGCCTCGGCGCGGCGCGCCTTGAGATCGGCGATCTTGCCAGCGGTGGTGTTCACGTCCGGAAGGGAAGCGACATCAATCAAAGGTGAGGAAATGGTCATGTTTTGGAATCCTAGACTGGCGGCGCGCGGTTTTGCTAGTGGGTTTTCGCTGCCCGTTTGTTTTTGAAACCAAAACCTGCAGGTCATGGCATAGTTTTGTGGCAAAAAATAATTTACGTCACACTGGTGTGTCGTGTCGGGCGTTAATAAGTGAAAGTATGGCGCGCGTCATTTATTCACTTCCGGTTGGGTGGGGATGGGGGCGGGTGCCGAAGGCGTCGATAAGCTGTGCTAGCTGCCAAAACGCCCCAAAGGGACTAGCATTGTCCTTCATGACCGACCACCTTGACCCGCGCACACCGCTCGATGTCGCGTTCCTTCGCCGCGAGCTCGTCGAGCGCGGCCCGTACAACCAGCTGCAGCACTCCGAGGAGACCGGATCGACCAACACCGACCTCGTCGCCGCGGGGCACGAGGGGGCGCCCGCGTGGACGGTGTTCCTCACCGAGCACCAGGTCTCCGGTCGCGGCCGCATGGGGCGCAGGTTCGAAGCGCCCGCGGGCTCGCAGCTGACCCTCTCGGTGCTTATCCGCCCGCCGGCGAGCTCGGTCGCGCGCCTGGGGACGATGTCGCTCGCCACCGGCTTGGCGCTTGTCGACGCCGTTGGCAGGGAGACCGGCGTGGGCATGAAGTGGCCGAACGACCTGGTCCACGACGGGCGCAAGCTGTGCGGCATCCTCGCCGAGGCCGTCGACCTCGGGCAGAACCCGGCGGTGGTCATCGGGCTGGGGCTTAATACCTCGCTGCGCGAGGGCGAGCTGCCGGTCGCGCACGCCTCCTCCCTCGAGCTCGAGGGCATCCCCTACGAGCGCAACGAGCTGGCCGTGCGCGTGCTCCTCTCCCTCCACCAGCGCCTGACCCAGTGGGAGCAGGACTCGCCGGAGCTCATGCGCGACTACTTAGAGGTGTGTGTGACGCTCGGCCAGGAGGTGCGCGCGATCCTGCCGGGTGACAAGGAGCTGCTCGGCACCGCCACCGCCGTCAACGACGAGGGCCACCTCATCATCACCGACGAGGCGGGCAAGGATCACGAGATGGCCGTGGGGGATATCATCCACCTGCGCCAGAAGGATCAGTGGAAGTACTAGGAACTGCGACTATCCTTAGGCGAGATATGTCTGTGAAACTAGCCCCCGACGAGGAAGTGATCGTCGACGTCACGAGCTCGCTCACCTCGCTCACGTACCCCGTGGTGGAGCTGACGCTCATCACCGGCCTGTTCTGGATGGGCATCGGCTTCGTCGACGCCCCGCAGCCGGCCGTCGTGATCGACACCGGCATGCGCAACATCATCGTCGGCCTGTGGGCGATCATGGTGCTGTGGCGGTTCGTCGTGCCCGTGCTGTCTGCGCGCAGGCGCCGCCTCATCCTCACCGACCGGCGCCTCATCCTGCGCGCGCCGGGGCTGTCCGGTTACTCCGAGTCTATCCCGCTGGGTGCCGTGCGCCACGTGGGGCGGCGCGGCAAGACGATCCTGCTGTCCGTCCAGGGCTACGACCGCTACGTCTCCATCCCCGACGTCCCCCGCTCGCGGCGGGTCGCCGACCTCATCGAGTCGAGCCTGCGCCGCCCGATTTACCGCTAATCCGAGGTGGCAGGGGGCGCGGGTTATAGTTATATCCGTGAATAACGCGGATGAATCCTTGACCACCAGCGCCGATGCCGTCGCCTCGGCGCACGCAGCCTTCCACGACGCGGCCCACGCCCCCGGCATGCCGATCGTCGCCGTCATCGGCGACGGCCAGCTCGCGCGCATGATGCACACCGAGGCCATCGAGCTCGGGCTCTCGCTGCGCGTGCTCGCCGGAAGCCACGACGCCTCCGCCGCGCAGGTGACCAAGGACGTCCAGATCGGCGACTACACCAGCCTCGACGACCTGCGTCGCGCCGTCTCCGGCGCCGCGGCCATGACCTTCGACCACGAGCACGTGCCCACCGAGCACCTGCGCACCCTCATTGCGGAGGGCGTCAACGTTCAGCCGGGCCCCGACGCCCTCGTCAACGCCCAGGACAAGCTGGTCATGCGCAAGCGCCTGCGCGAGCTCGGCGCCCCGGTGCCGCCGTTCGCCGCGATCGAGAGCGTCGAGGACGCCCGCGCCTTCTGGCAGGCCGTCGGCGGTGCCGTGTGCCTCAAGGCCCGCCGCGGCGGCTACGACGGCCACGGCGTGTGGTTCCCCGATTCCGAGGTGGAGCTCGTCTCGCTGGTGGAGAAGCTTCTGGGCGCCGGCACCCCGCTCATGGCGGAGAAGAAGGTCGCGCTCGTTCGCGAGCTGTCCGCCATGGTCGCCCGCACCCCGTCGGGGGAGACGAAGGCCTGGCCGGTGGTCGAGTCGGTCCAGACCGACGGCATCTGCACCCAGGCGATCGCGCCCGCCCCGGGGCTTGGCGACGCCCTCCAGCAGGAGGTGCGCGCGCTGGCGAAGACCATCGCCACCGAGCTGGGTGTGACCGGCGCTCTGGCCGTTGAGCTCTTCGAGACCGTCGACGTCGCGGGCCAGCCGGAAATCTACGTCAACGAGCTGGCCATGCGCCCGCACAACACCGGCCACTGGACCCAGGACGGCTGCGTGACCAGCCAGTTCGAGCAGCACCTGCGCGCGGTTCTCGACTACCCGCTGGGCTCGACCGAGCTGACCGCGCCGGTCACCGTCATGGCCAACACCCTCGGCGCCGACGAGGATCCGGCGATGCCGATGCCGCAGCGCATGCAGGAGGTGTGGAAGCGCTACCCGGAGGCCAAGATTCACCTCTACGGCAAGGGGCACCGCCCCGGCCGCAAGCTCGGGCACGTCAACGTCTCCGGCACGGACGTCGAGGCGACGAAGAAGGCGGCGCTGGACGCGGCCTACTTCATCGTCCATGCGCAGTGGCCTTAAGCCGCCCGGCCGTCATCTTCGACTTCACTCAGAAGACTTCAGCCTTTTTCGATACCCTGGCGGGGTATTTTTCGGAGTGAAGTCTAGTGAGTGAAGTCGGCCTTTCGCGTTCGGTCGAACCCAATCGGTCGAGCTCACGGATTTTGAATACCCCCTAGGGGTATAATTTTCCTTGACCTCGACCGAATGAGTTCGATCGCGGCGGGGAAACTCGAAGGCGGGGGCGCGGCGCCGTGAGGCGTCGACAAGCGAAACGCAAAGGTAATCTGGTGCCAAACGCACTGTAGGGAGAAAGGGTAGAAAATGCAGCCACTGGTTGGACTCATCATGGGATCAGACTCGGACTGGCCCACCGTCAAGCCGGCCGCCGAGGTGCTCGCGGAGTTCGGCGTGCCGTTCGAGGTCGGCGTGGTGTCCGCGCACCGCACGCCGGAGAAGATGCTGAGCTACGCCAAGGGCGCGCACACCCGCGGGCTCAAGGCGATCATCGCCTGCGCTGGCGGCGCCGCCCACCTGCCGGGCATGGTCGCCGCGGCGACCCCGCTGCCGGTCATCGGCATCCCCCGCGCGCTGAAGGAGCTCGACGGCATGGACTCGCTGCTGTCCATCGTGCAGATGCCCGGCGGCGTGCCGGTGGCGACCGTGTCCATCGGCGGCGCGAAGAACGCCGGGCTGCTCGCCGTGCGCATCCTGAGCGCCGGTGACCCGGCCCTCGTGGACAAGATGGTCGCGTATCAAGACAATATGCGCCGCGAGGTTGAGGCTAAGGACGAGAAGCTGCGCCAGAGCCTCATGGGCGAATAGCGTGCACGAGGCCATCCTCGTCCTCGGCGCGCGGATCAAGCCCCCCTCGCAGGCAGCACGCCGCGCCCACGAGGAGGAGACGGGGATCGCAGACTACCGGGGCCCGCTGCCGGGTGCGGTCCTGGCCTCCCGCTGCGAGAAGGCCCTCGAGCTCGCGCGCGGCACCGACGCGACCGTGGTGGTCTCGGGCAGGGGAGAGGCCCGCGCGATGGCGTGGTGGCTGTTTTCTCACGGGCTCGACCCCGCGCGCATCCTGCTCGAATACGACGCCACCTCGACGAACGAGAACCTCGAAAACGCCGCCCGGCTCGTTCCCGGCGCGCACCTGACGGTGGTGACCAGCGACTTTCACAAGCTGCGCACGCTGGCCTGGGCGTGGCACCTAGGCATTCCGGTCACGGTCGTGAGCGCTTTGACCCCCTCGCCGTTTCGCCAGCGCGCCTTCCTCCGCGAGGTCTTCGCGCTGCCGCACTCGCTTTTGCGCATTGCTTATCGACGGCTAAAGCACAGCTTGGCCTAGCTGCTATTGCCGCCTGCTCCAGCGCCAGAACGCCACCGTCGCGACGACCAGGACGAGCGCGAGCAGCGCCGGCCACACCCTCGGCTCGGGAAGAAAGAGATTGACCACCGCCTGCGCCACCGCGAGGAACGCCAGGGTAGCCAAAAACCCCAGGATCGAGTCGCGCTGCAGCTTCCTGCGCTGCGACTCGCCTGGGGTCTGGTCCTTCATAACGGGAGATTCTACCCCCGTGACTAGCTCAAGGAGAGGAAGAGCTTCTCCATCTTCTCCGCGTCCATGGCGTCGGGGCCCTCCTGGCTGAAGCACTGCCGCATGCCCGCGGCGATGATGGAGTAGCCCGCCTTGTCGATGGCCTTGGACACCGCGGCCAGCTGGGTGACCGTGGCCTCGCAGTCCTGGCCCTCTTCCAGCATCCGGATGACGGCGGCCAGCTGTCCGTTGGCGCGCTTGAGCCGGGTGATCGACTTCTTCACAGATGCTGGTTCGAGCTGCATGACTGCGTCCTTTTCGTCATTGGTCGGCATGGGCGAATTTCCTTGCCGCCTGACCGTGGGTGTAGGTCAGGTATCCACCATCGAGATTAGCAACATCCATCCCCAAACCGGAAAGAATCCTGGTGGCCACGTGGCCGCGGAGGCCGACCTGGCAGCTAACCACGACCGGGCGGGAGGCGTCGATCTTGTCGAGGTTCTCGCGCAGGTCGTCGACCGGGATGTTGACCGCGCCCGGGATGTGGCCGCGCTCGTACTCGCCGACGGTGCGGACGTCGATGAGCTGCATGTCGTCGGAAAGCTCGTGCCACTGGACCGACTTCTCGCCCTGGGCGAGGTTGTCGGCAACCATGCCAGCCAGGTTGATCGGGTCCTTGGCGGAGCCGTACTGCGGGGAGTAGGCCAGCTCGAGGTCGGCGAGGTCGGAGGCGGTGAGCCCGCCGCGCATGGCGGTGGCGATGACGTCGATGCGCTTGTCGGCGCCCTCGAAGCCCACGGCCTGGGCGCCGAGGATGGCGTCGGTGTCCGCGTCGATGACCAGCTTCAGGTTGAGCTGGGTGGCGCCCGGGTAGTAGCCCGCGTGGTTGACCGGGTGGATGTGGATGACCCGGACGTTGCGGCCCGCGCGGCGCGCGTTGCGCTCGTTCCAGCCGGTGGCGGAGGCCGCCAGGCCGAACAGGCCCACGATGGCGGTGCCGAGAACCGGGAGCGCCTTGGTATCGCGGCCGGTGATGATGTCTGCGACGAGGCGGCCGTGGCGGTTGGCGGTCTGCGCCAGCGGGATGAGCGCCGCGGCGCCGGAGTTGATGTCGGTCTTCTCCGCGGCGTCGCCGAGTGCGAAGACGTTGGGGACGCTGGTACGCTGCTGCTCGTCGACCTTGATGCCGCCGCGCGGGCCGATCTCGAGGCCCGCGGCCTCGGCCAGGCGGGTGTCCGGGCGCACGCCGATGGCGGCGATGACCACGTCGGCGGGGATGACCGTGCCGTCGGCCAGAGTGAGCGAGTCCTCGCCGATCTCGGTGGTGTCCGCGTTGGTGTGGATGACGACCTTGTTCTTCTCAAGGTGGCCAGCCACGATGGCGGCCATCTCCTCGTCGAAGGGGGCGAGGATCTGCGGGCCGCGCTCGATGACGGTAACGCCCAGGCCGCGGTGGATGAGGTTCTCCGCGAGCTCGAGGCCGATGAAGCCGCCGCCGATGAGCGCGACGTTCTTCACGGAGTCGTCAAGCGCGGCGATGATCCGGTCCACGTCCTCGACGGTGCGCAGGGTCAGCGCGCGCTCGATGCCGGGGATCGGCGGGACGAAGGGGCGGGCGCCGGGGGATAGGACCAGCTCGTCGTAGGCCTGGGTGAAGGTCTCGCCGGATTCGAGGTTTTCCACGGTGACCGTGTTGTTCACGGTGTCGATCTCGGTGACGAGATGGCGGGTGCGCACGTCGATGCGGAACCGGGCGCCGAGCGACTCCGGCGTCTGCAGCAGCAGGGAGGAGCGCTCAGGGATAACGCCACCGACGTGGTAGGGAAGACCGCAGTTGGCGAAGGATACGTAGCCGGAGGCCTCGAAGACGATGATCTCGCGGTTCTCGTCGTTGCGGCGAAGGCGCGCGGCGGTGGACATGCCGCCGGCGACGCCACCGACGATGACGGTAGTTGCCATGAAGTTTCTCCTCGTGATTAGGGCAGGGTATTAGGTTTTAGCGGCCGAACAGGGAGCCGAACATGGACTGTTTCTTGGGGCGCTCACAGGTGCACCAATCGCCGGGCTTGACGCTGGCCTTGACCTGGTCGATGTGCTGGCCGCAACCGGCCCATGTGGTCTTGCCGCAATTGGAGCACTTAACTGGACGACACATAAGGATAACCCTCCTACAGGGGAAGAAAAGACGAATTGGGTGCAAGAAGCCGGAACAACTTCCACGCAGAAATATACCCCCCAGGGTATAACGTGTCAACATACCCCGGGGGGTATATTGGAAATGCCTCGCCAACTGTACGTTTCCTGGGAGCGGTTTCGGAGGCGGTTCACAGCTTCGGCGCCTTTAATGAACCTCACGTTATCCAATTGCGTAGCTCGACTAGCCCCGAGCGTGCACGCGCGCGGACCGTCTCCCACCGGGGTGCGTCGCCTTTTCTCGTCACACAGAAGGCGCCCGGCAGAAGGCGGGAAGTCTCACCGCCCGCATCAGCACGCGCCGGGGCTTCTGGCTGCTCGGCTCCGTGCGAGACGCGGCGTAGCCGTCGACAAGCGGGAAACGCCTACTTGAGCGAGCCCGACGTGAGGCCGGAGACGATGCGACGCTGGAAGACCAGCACCATGACGATGAGCGGGATCGTCACGAGCGCGCCCGCCGCCATGATGGAGGCGTAGGGGAACTCGAACGCCGAGGGGCCGGAGAAGCGCGCGATGGCGACGGTGACCGGCTCGGTGGCGTTGGTGGACAGCTGGCGGGCGAGCATGAACTCGTTCCACGTGGTGATGAACGACAGGATCGCCGTGGTAAACAGCGCGGGTGCGGCCAGCGGCAGGAGCACGAGCCTGAAGGCCTGGCCGGGGGTGGCGCCGTCGACGCGGGCGGCCTCCTCGAGCTCCCACGGCAGCTGCCTAAAGAAGCTGACCAGCGTGTAGATCGTCAGCGGCAGCGCGAACGAGATATTCGGGATGATGAGCGCGCGGTAGGTGCCAAACCAGCCCAGGCCGCCGAACAGCTGGAACAACGGTGTGACCAGCGCGATGCCGGGGAACATCGACGCGGCGAGCACGATGCCCGTGACAAAACCCTTGCCGGGGAAGTCGAGGCGGGCGAGCGCGTACGCGGTGAACACGCCGACCGCGACCGCGATGAGCGTGGTGAAAAAGCCGATGAGCAGCGAGTTGTAGATCGCGTGGAGGAAGTCGTTGCCCTTGTCGGTCGCCAGCGCGTCCTTGAAGTTCTGCAGCGTGACGTGGGTGGGCCACGGCGTCGTGTCAAACGTGTACGCCTTGTCGCGCAGGGCGGTGACAACCATCCAGTAGAACGGCGCGAGCCCCCACAGCAGGATGAAGACGACGCCGATGTAGTTGCCGATGGCGGCGCGTAGCTTGTGATTCATCGCTTCGTTGCTCCTTGCTTATCGACGCCTACGGTGGCGGTCTCCTTGTCCGCGAGCGGGGCCTTGCGCCCCGCCCGCCCCGCCCGCCCCGCTCGCCCCGCCTTCTTCTCGGCCTTCGCCATCGCGCGCTTTTCCGCGTTGCCAGACACGTCCGCGCCGAGGAAGCGGATCATGACGAACGCCACGGCGAAGATCATGAGGAAGATGAGCGTGGACAGCGCGGAGGCGGAGTTGAAGTTGTTCTGGCGCAGGTCCTCGACCACCAGCTGGGAGACGGTGGCCGTGGGCGAGTTGGCGGACGGGGAGATCATGATGACCGGCAGGTCGTACATTCGTAGGGCGTCGAGGGTGCGGAACAGGATCGCGACCATGAGCGCGGGCTTGACCAAAGGCAGGGTGATCCACTTGAACTGCTGCCAGGTGCTCGCGCCGTCGACCCGCGCCGCCTCGTAGGCGTCCCGTGGGATCATCTGCAGGCCCGCGAGGATGAGCAGCGCCATGAACGGGGTGGTCTTCCACACGTCGGCGATGATGACCGCGGCGCGGGCGGCGACGGGGTCGGTGGTCCAGTGCACGGCGGTGGGCAGCAGCGCGTTGATGATGCCCTTGTCAGCGAAGATGAACTGCCACAGCTTCGCCGTCACGGCCGTCGGGATGGCCCACGGGATGAGCACGGCGGCGCGCAGGAGGGCGCGGCCGCGGAAGTCGCGGTTCATCACCAGCGCCATCGACATGCCGAGGATTGTCTCGAGCGCGACGGTGACGACGGTGAAGAAGAACGTGTTGCCCACCGCGGGCCAGAAGTCGGTGGAGATGACGCCCGGCGGGCAGGTGCCGATGGTGCCGTTGGCCGACATGCAGCGCTGGGTGAGCCAGTAGATGTAGTGGTCGAAGCCGGCGAATCCGCCCTTGACGAACACGCCGGTCGCCGGGTCGAGGTGCTTGTCCGATTGGAAGGACAGGTAGATGGCGCGGATGATTGGGTAGCCGATCACCACCGCCAGCACCGCGAGCGCAGGCGATATGAGCGCTATGGCCTTCCACGGGGGTTTCTTGGGCGCGCGGGTCTCCGCGCTTCGTGTCAGTGTGGTCACGGTTACTAGCTTTCCAGAAATCGGGGCGAAAACACATCGGACCTGCCCGAGTGGGGCAGGTCCGATGCTGGCGTCCGCGTGGGCGGTGCCGGTGAAAGGAAGGAAGGGCCTGGCGCTACTTGGCGGCGTTCTCGATGGCGGCCTTCATGTCCTTGGTGGCGTCGTCGACGCTCTTGCCGGAGGTCAGGGCGGCGTAGGCGTTGTCCTGGATGGCCTTGGTGATGGCCGGGTAGTACGGGCTGACCGGGCGGGGAGCAGCGTTCTCCAGGGAGGTCTTCAGGGCCGGGAGGTACGGGTACTTCTCGACGAGGGTGGCGTCATCGTAGATGGAGGCCAGCACCGGCGGGAAGGAGTGGTCCGCGAAGTAGGTCTGGTTCTCCTCGTTGTCGATGAACTTCATGAAGTCCAGCGCGGTGGCCTTGTTCTTGGAGTTGATGTTGATGCCGTTGTTGTAACCGCCGAGGGTGGACACGCCGACGCCGTCCTTGCCCACGAGCGGCTGGACCTCGAACTTGCCCTTGACTGCGGAGGTGTCCTCACCGGCGTTGGTGTACATGTACGGCCAGTTGATCGCGTAGGCGACCTCGCCGCCGACGAAGGCGAGGTTGGTCTCCTCCTCGGTGGCGGAGGTGGCGGTCTGGGCGATGGTGCCGTCCTTGTAGGCGTCGACCATGGCCTGCAGGCCGGCCTTGGCCTCGGTGGAGTCGACGGCCGGTGCGCCGGAGTCGTCGAGGATGTGGCCGCCCCAGCCCTCGATGAAGCCGGCGGTGTTGACGGTGAGCCCCTCGTACTGCTTCAGCTGCAGGAGCAGGCAGTCCTTGCCAGCCTCCTTGACCGAGGCGCAGCTATTAGCCAGGTCGCTGAAGGTGTTAGGCGCGGTCGGGGCGAGCTCGGTGTTGCGGAAGAGCAGCTGGCCGTTGGTGTTCTGCGGCAGCGCGTAGAGGGTGCCGTTGTAGGTGGCGGACTCGACGGTCGACTTCAGCAGGCCGGAGGTGTCCACGGCGAGGTCGCCGGTCAGCGGCGCGAGCCACTGGTTGGCGGCGAAGTCCGCGGTCCAGACCACGTCGAGCGCCATGACGTCGTAGTCGGAGTTGCCCGCCTGCAGCGACTGCACGAGGGTGTCGCGCTGGTCGTCGGCCTCACCGGCCAGCTCCTTCAGGGTCACCTTCTCGTCCGGGTGGGCCTCGTTCCACTTGTCGATGATCGGGGTGATCTTGTCCGTGTCGTTCTTGCCCATGGCGAAGGTGATCGGGCCGCGGCTGGTGGTGCTCGAGTCGGACGCGGAGGTCGACGAGGAACCGGAATCGGAGGAGCAGCCCGCGAGCGCGACGGTACCGGCGATGCCCAGCGCGGCGAGGACGACGGCGGGCTTACGGGTGAGTCGAGAAGACATCGAGTTTCAACCTTTCCTTTAGGGGTTTCCACCGAATTTAGTGACGCGGACGACTCCCGTGGCGGATATTGAGCAAACTCACTACACCCGTGGGGGTGCTTTTGCTTATCGACGCCTGTCGGCGCCGCACCCTAGATCCGCTCCGTGACCTTCTCCGCCTCCGCGATCTTGTCCACGCGCTCGGGCCCGGCGAGCCCCCTGACCACCACGGCTGAGCCGCCCCGCGCGATCGGGTCGAGGACCGCGGCGATGAGCCCCTCGAGGGAATCCCAGCCGCAGCTCAAAACGCGCGCGCCGGGGGAGGTGGCGCCCGCGGGCACCACGTCGGCAAGCTCCGGCCCGGGCTCGAAGAACTGATCGCCGTAGAAGCGGACGGTGGGCGCGAAGTCGATGACGCCCGTGCCGAGCTCGCCGCCGGTCTCCGCCACGCCGCGGCCCATGGGGTCGCTGGTGACCGCGACGACGTCCCCGGTGGCCCCCAGCGACCGGGCGTAGGCGACGAGGTCGCCGTCGCCAGCCGCGTCGTGGGAGATGAAGAGGACCTCGCCCGCGCTCGGGTCGAAGCTCACGTCGACGCCCGCGGCATAGGCTCCCAGGACGATGGTTGCCGCCTGCCAGCTCACCGGCAGCGCGCAGGAGACGGTCGCGCCCTCCTCTAGGTCGAGCTCCTCGCGCAGCATGTTGGCGACCTTGGCGGCCCAGTTGTCGAGGGTCTGGGCGGAGAAGTCGAGTCTGAAGCCTGCGGTTTCGTCGTAGATGGTCAGCCGAGGGGCTGCGGGATCGGCGGAAAGGACCGACTTGAGGAGGTTCATACCTTCCGATGGTAGGCAATTCGCCCGTGGCGTGCGGCGCCGTGAGGCGTCGACAAGCAAGAAGCGGGGCGCACATCACAGTCGATGCGCGCCCCGCGTGGGCAGGTGCTAGTTGACGCAGCGGGGGCCGTCGCCGCCGGCGTCGATCTTCGGGGAGACGATGGCCTCGCCCTCGTCGGCGCCGGGCTGACCGACGACCGAAGTGGCGGTACTCGTCTCGGTTCCCGAGGACGAGCTCGGGCCGTTGTAGTCGCTGGCCGTGACCACGATGATCGTGCCCGGGTCGAGGGTGTCGTTGCCCGTGATCGGGAGCCCGCCGAGCTTGTTGGAGATATCGATAGCCTCGGCGCTGGAGGGATCCGCGGCCACGATCTGCGAGGTGGAGTAGACGCCCTCGGAGGCGTTCGCCGTCTGCGAGACGGTGTACCCCTGGCCCTTGAGGTAGGAGGCCACGTTCGCGGCCAGGCCGGAGGTGGTGGTGGCGTTGAGGACCTGGAGGTCGACGTTGCTCGGCGAGGCGGTGGCGGTATCCGAGCCGGCCTCGCTGGTGGCGGTCGAGGTCTCGCTGGTGTCGCGGCCGTGGAGCAGGTCGTCGAAGAACTTGTGCACCTCGTCGACGTTGACCGTGACGATCGACTCGCCGTAGTCGCCGGTGCCGTCGATGGAGGTCACCGGGATCGTGTTGAAGGAGACGTTGCCGCCTGCGAGGTTTTGCAGCTGGGTGGCGAAGCTCATGACGTCCCAGCCCTTGTCGATGATGACCGAGCGGGTCACGGCGTCACCCAAGTCCGCCAGCGTCGACGGGTTGGTGAGCGTACCGGAGGAGAGCACCTTGTTCACCAGCGAGGCCATGAACGCCTGCTGGCGCACGATGCGGTCGAGGTCGCCGCGGGGCAGGCCGTGGCGCTGGCGCACGAAGGCCAGGCCCTGCGGGCCGTTGAGCGTTTGCTCGCCGGCGGGGAAGTTGGCGCCCGAATACTCGTCGTCCACGGCTTGGTTGAGGCAGACGTCCACGCCGCCCACGGCGTCGGTAAGCAGGACGAAACCGAGCAGGCCGATCTCGGCGTAGTGGTCGACGGTGATGCCGGTGAGGTCGGAGACCGCCTTGATGAGCCCCTTGCGGCCGGCGTCGCTGGACTGCTCGGCGATCTTCTTCTGGTCGGTGACGCCCTGCTCGGTGAGCTTGTTCGTCTCCTCGTCCTTATATGCGCCGTAGACGCCGTTGATCTTCATGTTCCCGTACTCGGAATCGTGAATGTAGGTGTCGCGCGGGATGGAGATGGCGGTGGCCGAGGAGCCGTCGTTGGGGACGCGGATGACCATGATGGTGTCGGTGTTGCCCGACTCCTCGTCGCCGGAGTGGAGCATGTCGATCTCGTCCTGCGTGAGCGGGTTGCCCTGCGCGTCGGTGCGCGAGTCCGAGCCCACGAGCAGGATGTCGGTTGCGCCGTCCGGCGAGTTGCCCTTTGCGCCGCCGAGCACGAGGTTGCCCGATGCCACCGTGTGGCCGATCTTGCCCACGGTGAAGTAGCCCATCGCGCTGATCACCAAGACGATGGCGGAAAGAAGTGCGACAAACACCTTGAGCGAGCGCGTACCCATCTGGGTCAGCTCCGGGCCGCGGGCGGGCGGCGCCTGGATGTCTCGGGTGCGTCGGAACTTGTCAGTCATATCTGAATGTGGGTGCTTTCCTTCGTGGTGCCACAGCGTGTGCGGCTGAGGGCCTGGGCGGTCGTAGTGTGAGCCTGGGCCCCCGGAAGATAGAAAATCACTATGCAGTCTAGAGCACGCGCCGGTTGAAGTGCAGTTGGGCGAGGCCGAAACCGCCGGGTTGGGCGCCGGAAGTGAAAAGGAATACATGTGTTGTCCGCGGGGTCGGCGGTGGCTCCCACTAAAGTAGGCCCAATGAACAAGCCCATCGCAGTGATCACGGTGACCTATTCGCCGGGCGAGTACCTCGACGCCTTCCTCGACTCGGTGCCGGAGGCCACGGCCTCCCCGACCCTGAGCATCCTGGCGGACAACGGCTCCACCGACGGCGCGCCCGAGAAGGCCGCCGCCGAGCGCGATGGGGTGGAGTTCTGGCCGACCGGCGGCAACGTCGGCTACGGCTCCGCGATCAACTTCGCCGCCCGCAGGCTGCGCGAGATGAAGGAGGAGGGCGAGATCGACGAGGAGTTCTTCGTCTTCTCCAACCCCGACGTCGTCTTCGACAAAGGCTCGATCGACGAGATGATCGCCTGCGCCCGGCGCTGGATGGATAAGGGGCACGCAGTCGCCTGCGTGGGGCCCTACATCCGCCAGTCCGACGGCTCCGCCTACCCGTCGGCGCGCGCCGTCCCGAACCTGAGCAACGGCATCGGCCACGCGCTGCTCGGCGGGATCTGGAAGAACAACCCGTGGTCGCGGGCCTACCGGGACCACGCCGACATGACCCGCGAGCGCACGGCGGGCTGGCTGTCCGGCTCCTGCCTCTTGGTGCGCTGGGAGGCCTTCGAGAAGATCGGCGGCTTCGACGAGCGCTACTTCATGTATATGGAGGACGTGGACCTAGGCGACCGCTTCGGGCGCGCCGGGTACGACAACGTCTATTGCCCCACGGCACAGATCACCCACGCGGTGGGGCACGCCGCGGGCAAGCACCCGGAGAAGATGCTGCCCGCGCACCACGACTCGGCCTACCGCTTCCAGGCGGACCGGCACCCGGGCACCTGGCAGGCTCCGATCCGCTGGGTGCTGTGGCTGGGGCTGAAAGCCCGCGCGGCGCTTATGGTGGCTAGGGCCAAGGTCGCACGCTAGCCCGGGCAGAGGGGCTTTAGCGTCGAAAAGCCAGCCAATCTCCCACGCATTGATCGGCGATTTCCTAGCGCGTATCCAGCAAAGCGCAAGGTGAATCGGCTAGTTTCATTCTTAAGCGAGGGCGGAACGCGGATTGTTGTCCGTAAGAGACCGCCCTTTCGACCGTGTACGAAGTGTTCAAAGGAAAATTTTCATGTCTTTGCCTGTTACTAATACAGACACCGACGCGGTGATCCTGGTTGGAGGAAAAGGAACCCGACTGCGCCCGCTGACGGTTGCGACGCCGAAGCCGATGCTGCCGACCGCCGGCGTGCCGTTCCTCTCCCACCTGCTCGCCCGCATCAAGGCCGCGGGCATCACCCACGTGGTTCTGGGAACCTCCTTCAAGGCGGAGGTCTTCGAGGAGTACTTCGGTGACGGCGAGGACATGGGACTCGAGATCGAGTACGTGGTCGAGGACAAGCCGCTGGGCACCGGCGGCGGCATCCGCAACGTCTACGAGAAGTTGCGCGCCGACACCGTCATGGTGTTCAACGGTGACGTGCTCGGCGGCACCGACCTCACGGGCATCCTGAAGGCGCACCACGATAAGGACGCCGACCTGACCATGCACCTGGTTCGCGTTCCGGACCCGCGCGCTTTCGGCTGCGTGCCTACCGACGCCGATGGTCGCGTCTCCGCGTTCTTGGAGAAGACCGAGGACCCGCCGACGGACCAGATCAACGCGGGCTGCTACGTCTTCCGCCGCGAGCTCATCGCCGAGATACCCGCCGACCGCGTGGTCTCCGTCGAGCGCGAGACCTTCCCCAAGTTCCTCGAGGAGGGACGCCGCGTCTACGGCTTCGTGGACACCGCCTACTGGCGCGACATGGGCACCCCGCGCGACTTCGTGCGCGGCTCCTCGGACCTCGTCCGCGGAATCGCCCCGTCGCCGCTGCTGGAGGGCCGCACCGGCGAGTCGCTCGTCGACGAGACCGCTGGCGTGAAGGACGGCGCGCTGCTGCTCGGCGGCACCGTCATCGGCCGCGGCACCGAGGTCGGCGCTGGTTGCCGCCTGGATGACACCGTGGTCTTCGACGGCGTCACCATCGAGCCCGGCGCCCGCATCGAGGACTCCATCATCGCCTCCGGCGCGCACATCGGCGCCAACGCCCGCATCAAGGGCTGCGTCATCGGCGAGGGCGCGCACATCGGTGCCCGTTGCGAGCTTCTCGACGGCATGCGCGTGTGGCCGGGAGTGGAGATCCCGGACAACGGCGTTCGCTTCAGCTCGGATGCCTAGCCGATAGAATCGGAAAGCGGCGTCACCCCTGCGGGAGGGGAGACGCCGCTTTTTCTGTGCAGATTTTCATGTAGCTACCGCGCTGGTTGCATTGGTGTCCATTGCTAGCATGAAAACGGGTTTGCGCACGTTAAGACACGCGGCTTCACCCTCGCTTGGGAAGATAAAATATTCCCACCACAATATGTGCTACCCCTTGCATTTACCCCCTGTTCCGATTCGCTGTTACTTGTGTGACTAATGAAGTTTGCGAACTGGGAAAATAAGGAAATCCTTGGAGAATCGGCGCATTCGGGTTGACGATATCTAGTGGTTGCGTGTTGAATTTCAGGTATGTAATTCGCGGAGTTCCCAACTTCTCCGTGTGATCGCCTCGGGCGGTCGCGGCGGCGAAGGGGATGGAAGCTCGCGCGACTGCGGTGCCGGCTCGATCGAGCGTGGGGGCGCGCAGGTGATGAGACTGAACTGCAGGGCCCCGTTGGGCCTGAGGTTTCCGCGAGGAGAGGAGTGTGGCGTGGAAGATATGGCGAGTAACGCCGCGCCTCGGACTCGAACAACTCTTGAGCTCACCCTAGACGAGCTGTTTGGGGCCGTTGAGCAGGAGTGGCAAGAGCAGGCGCTGTGCGCGCAGACCGACCCAGAGGCGTTTTTTCCTGAAAAGGGCGGATCGACCCGGGAGGCGAAGAGGATTTGTCAGGCGTGTTCGGTGCGTGACGAGTGCTTGGAGTTTGCGCTCGAGCATGATGAACGATTTGGCATCTGGGGTGGTCTCTCCGAGCGCGAGCGTCGGCGCCTGAAGCGAGACATCGTCTAGGGATTGGACTTTATTCTCCCGAGGAGCAGTGTGTGCCCCTCGGGATTTGCGCGTTTCATTTCGGAGCGCAAACTGGGCTGCTGTCGCGAAAGTGGGCTGTCCATAAAGTCAGCTTCGGGTATGCTCCCGATTCTTGGCGGGGTGGTGCAAGCATGTTGTGGGGCGCACACCACAGCGGGGACCGCGGGCAGATCGTGGCGAACTCATCTACCGTTAAGTCATGTCCGTTCGCAACGCCCTTGGCTCCAAAGTGCTCCGTCTGCTCATTGACATGGACGGTACCCTCGTCGATTCCACTGCCTTAGTCGAGCGCGTTTGGGGTGAGTTCTGCGAGCGCCATGGCCTCGACTTCGACGAGCTCATCGCGTTCTCCCACGGGCGTCCTACTGGGGCGACCACTCATCGTTTCTTGGATGATCCTGAGCTCGCCGAGCGTGAGGCGTGCGACATTAACGAATATGAAGCCAAGACCACGTCCGGCATCGTGGAGATCGCAGGTGCGTCCGAGTTTGTTTCGGGGCTCGACCCGCACGAGTGGGCGCTGGTGACCTCCGCTGACAAGAAGCTAGCAACTGCCCGCATGGCAGCCGCCGGCGTGGCTGTGCCGAGCCAGTGTGTTTTCGCCGAGGACATCACCAACGGCAAGCCGGACCCCGAGCCCTACCTGCTCGGCGCGAAGAAGCTGGGGGTGCGCCCCGAGGACTGCATCGTGCTGGAGGACTCGGCCGCCGGCATCGAGTCGGGGCTGGCCGCGGGCATGCGCGTGGTCGTGGTCGGCGGTCACGCCGCCAAGGACGGCACCCTGCCGCGCATCCCGGACTTTCTAGGGGTGACGTGCGAATCCATCATGTGGCTGGCGACGGAAGGTCCGGCTGGGTTAGTAGTCGAACGGTAGAAGTACGAAGTAGCTCGCCTCTCACCACTGAAAATTCGGGTCGATGTCTTCGGGCGCTACGTTGAGGTAGGTAGCAACCAGCGAGGTGAGTACCTGCGCGAGCAAGTCCTGGCGTTCCTGCGGGGTGCTGCTGCGCTGCTCGATGGGCATGCGGAACAAGACGATGCGGGCGCGGGTGGGGTTTCCTGCCGGGTCCACGCCCGCGGGCAGGACGCGGCCGAGCGGTACGGGGCCGTCCGCGGTGACCTCGTCGGGCAGCGTGGTGCCGTCGCCGGTCAGGCGCATGCGCGGGATGGTGTCCACCGCGATGTCGAGGTGGCGAAGCTCGTTGGCGAACGCCTGCTGGATGGGTGCGTAGGCCTCGAGGACGGCGGCGTCGAAAAGCTGCCGCCTGGAGCGGTGCCGCGGGGTGGAGGCGGGCAGGATGGGGCCGCGGATCCCTCGACCGTGGCGGTTGCGGAAAGGTCGAGTGTGCATAGCCTTTTAGGGTATTGCACCGTGCGGGAAACGGGGGAGGGCGCGCCGATTCGTCTCCCCACTACCCAAACCCTCAAGTGTGGGTCTAGACTTTGTAACCGTGAATCAGTTTCGCCGTTGCTCCCGACCCGGTTGCGGTAAGCCCGCCGTGGCCACGCTGACGTACGCCTACGCGCAGTCGACCGCCGTGGTCGGCCCGCTCCTGCCCAACAGCGACCCGCACAGCTGGGACCTGTGCGAGTACCACGCCTCGCGGATCACCGCGCCGCTGGGCTGGGAGCTTCTGCACGTGGACACGGTGGAGGAGGACGACGAGGACCTCACCGCGCTGGCCGAGGCCGTCCGCGAGGCCGGCCGCACCTCCTCGGGGCTCATGGATCCCTCCCAGGAGTTCGGGGCCAACCACCCCGTGTACCGCGCGAAGAAGCAGGGCACTCGCCGCGGGCACTTGAGCGTCGTCCCGGAGCCGGACGAGGAGTAGCACGTCGCTTGCCGACGCCTACGGCCGCCACCCAACACGGTGGCGGTTTTCGTCTATCCGGGGCAAAGCTCACAGCCAATACACATGGAATTGCACACGATTTCCGACGTTCGCGCAGCGATCAGACAGCTTGGGGTGGGTAAGATGTCCCCAGACTGTTCGTTTTTATTTCTGCCCGATTCGATCTGTTCGCTCATTCGAGGATCGATCGCGGCGTTAAACAAAGTGAAAGGTGGGCCGCAGCCCAATGCGTACCCGTGAATCGGTCACCAAGGTGATCAAGGCTTATGACGTCCGTGGCGTCGTCGGTGAGGACATCGACGCCGACTTCATCCGTGAGGTGGGCGCGGCGTTCGGCGCGCTCATGCGCGAAGAAGGTGCCGCGTCCATCGCCGTGGGTCACGACATGCGCCCGTCCTCCCCGGAGCTCTCCCGCGCCTTCGCCGAGGGCGCGACCTCCCAGGGCACCGACGTCGTCCTGCTCGGGCTGACCTCCACCGACCAGCTCTACTACGCCTCCGGCGCGCTGAACTGCCCGGGCGCGATGTTCACCGCCTCCCACAACCCGGCCAAGTACAACGGCATCAAGATGTGCCGCGCGGGCGCACGCCCGGTGGGCCAGGAGACCGGCCTCGCCACCATCATCGACATGCTCGTCGAGGGCATCCCCGCCTACGAGGGGGAGAAGGGCTCCATCTCCGAGAAGGACACCCTGGCCGGCTACGGCGAATACCTGCGCAACCTCGTCGATCTCTCCGGCATCCGCCCCCTGACCGTGGCCGTCGATGCTGCCAACGGCATGGCCGGGCACACGGTGCCCTCCGTCTTCGCCGGCCTCCCGCTGGATGTCAAGCCGCTCTACTTCGAGCTCGACGGCACCTTCCCCAACCACGAGGCCAACCCGCTCGACCCGAAGAACCTCGTCGACCTGCAGAAGTTCACCCCGGAGGTCGGCGCCGACATCGGGCTCGCCTTCGACGGCGACGCCGACCGCTGCTTCGTCGTCGACGAGAAGGGCGACCCGGTCTCGCCCTCGGCAATCTGCGCGATCGTCGCCGAGCGCTACCTCGCCGAGCACCCGGGCGCGCCGATCATCCACAACCTCATCACCTCCAAGACGGTTCCGGAGATCATTACCGAGAACGGCGGCACCCCGGTGCGCACCCGCGTGGGTCACTCCTTCATCAAGGCCCAGATGGCCGAGCACGGCGCCGTCTTCGGCGGCGAGCACTCCGCGCACTACTACTTCTCCGAGTTCTTCAACGCCGACTCCGGCATCCTGGCCGCCATGCACGTGCTCGCGGCGCTGGGCTCCCAGGACCTGCCGCTGTCGGAGATGATGGCCAAGTACAACCGCTACGCGGCCTCCGGCGAGATCAACTCCCGCCTGGCTTCCGCCGAGGAGCAGGCCGAGCGCACCCAGGCCGTGCTCGACGCCTTCGCCGACCGCATCGAGTCCGTCGATCGCCTCGACGGCGTGACCGTGGAGCTCAAGGGCACGAAGGCGTGGTTCAACGTCCGCGCCTCCAACACCGAGCCGCTGTTGCGCCTCAACGTCGAGGCGCCGACCAAGGAAGAGGTCGACGCCCTCGTCGAGGAGATCCTGGGCGTCATCCGCCAGAAGTAATCTGCGCCGCGCCCGCGGGCTACCTACAATGGCGGGCGTGAGCAACGAGGATTCTGAGGGTTCCATGGTCAAGCGATCGTCCGAAGAGATGGCGTATGCCTTCTACGACGTAGCCTTCGAGGGCGCGCAGGTACGAGCGGTGTCCGGCGCGGTTTCCGCGGGGCTTCTCGACGGCCTTCGGGGGCAGCGCCCCCGGAGCGTGGTCGTGCTCGTTTCCGACGGCATCGCCGAGTCGGCGGCGCGCCTGGCCATCGAGCTGCGCACGCCGCTGGAGTACCCGGTCGTGGTGGCCCGCAGGCTCCCGCGCTACGTCGGCCCGCTCGACGTCGTCGTCATCCTCACCGAGCGCGAGGACGATCCGCAGCTCGCCAGCGACCTGCAGACCTGCCTGGGCCGCGGGTGCACGACGGTCTTCGCAGGCCTCAACGAGGGGCCGCTGGCGGAGGACGCCGCCGAGCAGGCGCTGGTGGTCCCGCACCTGCCCACCGCGGAGGGGCCGTCGCCGCTGCGTGCCGTGGCAGCCGTCGTGGCCGTGCTCGACAGCCTCCAGGGCGACCCGCTGCTGGTGGCGCAGACGCTGTCCGACTGGGCCGACGAGGTCGACCGCGAGCTCGAGTCCGCCTCGCCCGAACGCGACGAGGTGGTCAATCCCGCGCATGAGTTGGCTAACATCTCCGGCCGGCTGGTCCACATCGGGCGTGGCCCGGTGGGCGACGCGATCGCCCGCCTGGTCGCCGACTTGTGGGCGTCGAAGGGGCAGGTCAGCGCCGCGCTCAACGCCGACGACTGGGCGCTGGCGGCGCGCAACTACCGCCAGATGTCGGCGGACATCTTCCACGACCCACTTATCGACGGCGGCGAGGAACTGCTACCGTTGAAGCTCATTGTGTGGGATCCGGGCATGGACCCCGAAGCGGAACCAAGCCTCGACGCCATCGTTCAGTCGGTCCCCGGGACCGACTTCTCCCACGGCGCGGCTTTGCCGTTCCGCCTCGTCGCCCGCGCGTGGGCGGCTACCGCGTTTCTCTAGCGCGGCGATAAAAGTACAACAGAAAGTCAGACTATACCTATGCAGCTGCTCCAACCGAGCACCCAGAACTACGCCTGGGGGTCCCGAGAGCTCATCTCCGGGCTCCGCGGGGAGGAACCCTCCGCACACCCCGAGGCTGAGCTCTGGTACGGCGCGCACCCCGGTGCCGCCACCCACCTCGCCGACGGTTCGGCAACCCTTGCCGAGTACATCGAGGAGGACCCAGAAGGGCAACTGGGGCGGCGCTGCCGGAACGAGTTTGGGGACTCGCTGCCGTTCCTGCTGAAGATCCTCGCCGCTGGGGCGCCGCTTTCCCTGCAGGCGCACCCGTCGAAGTCGCAGGCGGAGGAGGGCTACGCCCGCGAGAACGACCTGGGTATCGCGCTTAGCGCCAGCAACCGAAACTACAAGGACGACAACCACAAGCCCGAGCTCCTAGTCGCGCTCACGGAGTTCCACGCGATGGCGGGTTTCCGTCCCCTCGACAAGACGCTTGAGATGCTGCGCGCCATCGACTGTGCCGAGCTCGACCGTTACCTCGGCATGCTCGACGAGGAGGGCGCCGAGGAAGACAACCTGCGGGCGCTGTTCACGACCTGGATCACCATCCCGTCGACTGCGCGCCACAGCCTCATCGACGCCGTCGACGCCGCCATCCGCAAGCGTCTGCCGAAGCTCGAGGGCACGTGGATGTACGGGCCGTTGGCGAACATCCTCGACCTCAACGATCGCTACCCGGGTGATGTCGGCGTACTCGGCGCCCTGCTTCTCAACTACATCGTGCTCCAGCCGGGGCAGGCGATCTACCTCGACGCGGGCAACCTGCACGCCTACGTCAAGGGGTTGGGCGTGGAGATCATGGCCAACTCCGACAACGTGCTCCGCGGCGGGCTGACGTCCAAGTATGTCGACGTCGCGGAGCTGGTGAGGGTGCTGAAGTTCCGCTCGCTGGCCAACCCGGTGGTCAAGGTCAATGATGGCCACTACGAGGTGCCGATCAACGAGTTCGACCTGCGCCGGGTGGACATCGACGGGCCCCGGAGCATCGACCACGATGGCCCGGTCATCGTGCTTGTCACCGAGGGTGCGATCAGCGCCGGGAGCCAGGAGCTAGGCCCCACGCAGGCGGTGTGGGTGTCCGCCGACGAGCCGGCCGTCACGCTGGACGGCAAGGGCACGGCGTTCATCGCCACCGTGTAAAAGCACAAAGACCACGCAGCCGATCTGCGTGGTCTTTGTCATTGTCTAGTGGGCGAATCCCAGCGGCGGGAGCAGGTTGTCCGGCAGCTTGAGGAAGTCCGGCGCGTTGCCCAGCAGGGGAGCGGTCGGCTCGTCGATGACCCCGGTGGGCGAGGACTCGTGGCTCGGCTCGGAGGTGCCCGCCTCCTCCGACTTGACCTGAGGCTCCGAGGCGGCGGGCGTCGGGGCGACCTCGGGGGAGACCGCAGAGGTGGTCGGAGCGCTCGGCGGCAGGTTGGCCTCGGTGTCGGTGCCGGCGTCCGGCCGGGTGGGCAGCTTCCCGGAGGACCCCTCGTGGCCCGGATGCGGGATCGTGGCCGCAGCAGCGGTCTCCGTGATGCCGGTCATCGGTGCGCTCACTCCGGGCCTGGACGGGGAGCCGATGGACGCGTGCGGCGGCACCAGCGGATCGTTGGATAGCGCGGCCGGGCCCACCTCGGGGCGCGCCGGGCTGAGCGTCTCGGAGCTGTTGTCAGCGGGCAGGGGGGTCGTGGCCGCCTCCGCCGTCGCGGAAGGGGACACCGGCGCGCTGGCCGAGCTTTCAACCTGCTGCGGGCCGGCGTCGGAGGTAGGGGTGGGCGTGACGGAGACGCCGTAGCGCCACACCATGAAACCAATGGCGAGGGCTGCGACGAAGCCGGTGGCGACGAAGACCATGAATCGACGGGCAGGAGAAAGTGATGTCACGTCGCTTCCTCCTTCGGGGATCGTTGCGGGCGCATCGGGGCTTCTTCTGCGTGTAGTTCGTGGTGATTTTTCACATCACGTTAATCACGTTTTGATAACAAATGAACCGTATCACACACAATCGGGCGGTGTGAACTTCGAAAACGCCGCGTCGCGGTAGGTGACGTATAAACTACGGCGCACGCGACGGGGAAGGGCCCCTTAAAAAACCCAGCTCAGGCTGAAGGGGCGGCGAGAGATTGTCCAACAAAACTTCTGTGAACAAAACTACCCAACAATTTTCCCGAACACAGGGTATAAGGAAGATATAACCCGAACACCTAGCACAGGGCGTCGATAAGCAAAAGCGGTACCACAGGCCGCCCCCAGCGCCTCAAGGCTTGAGAAACCAAGTGCGTTCCAGGAGGAGAAATCATGAGCGCGTGGGACATGCGAATTCTTGCCGAAGACGTCAACGTCGACTTCCTCGACGAGCTAGCCGACCTCGACGACGGCGACATCGTCGAAGCGGTGCACGACGCGTGCGTGCTCGCCGCGAGCGACGGGCGCGTGACCGACGACGAGCGGCTCAACGGGCAGGCCGCGGCCACGATCGCCGCGATCTGGGCGGGCGCGCCGTACTCGAACGGCGACGTCGTGGAGAACTACCCCTTCATTCGCAACCTCATCGGCAGCGGCGACGAGGCCCTCAACGAGGCGGCGACCACGGTGCTCGAGAATGCCGACACCGACGACGACCTCGACGTCTACCTAGAGGCGCTGTCCTAACGCACCTTTACGCTCCGGGCGCTGGGGGTGTCGCGGCGGCATGTATGGTGGTAGACGATAAAAAGTGCGTCGCACCGACCCCGCTACCTAAAGGAGCACCCACAGACCATGAGCGCCACCGCCGCGTTTGAGTTCAAAGTAGCCGACCTCTCACTGGCCGAGGCCGGCCGCCACCAGATCCGACTGGCCGAGTACGAGATGCCGGGCCTCATGCAGCTGCGCGAGGAATACAAGGACGAGCAGCCGCTCAAGGGCGCGCGCATCGCCGGCTCCATCCACATGACCGTGCAGACCGCGGTCCTCATCGAGACCCTCGTGGCGCTCGGCGCCGAGGTTCGCTGGGCCTCCTGCAACATCTTCTCCACCCAGGACGAGGCCGCCGCGGCCGTCGTCGTGGGCAAGGAGGGAACCCCGGAAAACCCGCAGGGCGTGCCGGTGTTCGCGTGGAAGGGCGAGACCCTCGACGAGTACTGGTGGTGCATCAACCAGATCTTCAGCTGGGGCGACCGGCTGCCCAACATGATCCTTGATGACGGCGGCGACGCGACCATGGCCGTCATCCGCGGCAAGGAGTTCGAGGCCGCGGGGCTCGTCCCGCCGGTCGAGGAGGGCGACTCGGACGAGTACCAGGCCTTCCTCAACATGCTGCGCGGCGTGCTCGCCGAGGAGGGCCCGAAGTGGACCGCCATCGCGGAGTCCGTCAAGGGCGTTACCGAGGAGACCACCACCGGCGTCCACCGCCTCTACCACTTCGCCGACGAGGGCGTGCTGCCCTTCCCTGCCATGAACGTCAACGACGCCGTGACCAAGTCCAAGTTCGACAACAAGTACGGCACCCGCCACTCGCTCATCGACGGCATCAACCGCGCCACCGACATGCTCATGGGCGGAAAGAACGTCCTCATCTGCGGCTACGGCGACGTGGGCAAGGGCTGCGCCGAGGCGATGGCGGGCCAGGGCGCGCGAGTGAAGGTCACCGAGGCCGACCCGATTAACGCCCTCCAGGCGCTCATGGACGGCTTCCCCGTCGTGCTTGTCGACGAGGCCATCGGCGAGGCGGACATCGTCATCACCGCGACCGGCAACATGGGAATCATCTCCTTCGACCAGATGCTCAAGATGAAGGACCACGCCGTGCTGGGCAACATCGGCCACTTCGACAACGAGATCGACATGGCCTCCTTGCTCCACCGCGACGACGTCAGCCGCGTGAACATCAAGCCGCAGGTCGACGAGTTCACCCTGCCCAACGGCATCTCCATCGTCGTGCTCTCCGAGGGGCGCCTGCTCAACCTGGGCAACGCCACCGGGCACCCGAGCTTCGTCATGTCCAACTCCTTCGCG
This sequence comes from Corynebacterium vitaeruminis DSM 20294, assembly GCF_000550805.1. NCBI lineage: Bacteria > Bacillati > Actinomycetota > Actinomycetes > Mycobacteriales > Corynebacteriaceae > Corynebacterium > Corynebacterium vitaeruminis. The sequence goes on from NZ_CP004353.1 coordinate 640,287, forward strand.
GACCAGACCATCGCCCAGATCGAGCTGTTCCAGAACGACGGCCGCTACGGCAACGAGGTCTACCGCCTGCCGAAGATCCTGGACGAGAAGGTCGCCCGCATCCACGTCGAGGCGCTCGGCGGGCAGATCACCGAGCTGACCAAGGAACAGGCGGAGTACATCGGCGTCGACGTCGCGGGCCCCTACAAGCCCGAGCACTACCGCTACTAGACATGATCATCGCGATCGAAGGGATCGACGGCGCGGGCAAGAACACCCTGGTCACCGCGCTCGTCGAGCGGCTTGGCGCGGAGGTCATAAGCTTCCCGCGCTACAAGGACTCCATCCACGCCCAGCTGGCGCAGGCCGCGCTCTATGGGAAGATGGGGGACCTCACCGACTCCGCCTACGCGATGGCCACCCTCTTCGCGCTCGACCGCCGCGAGGCGTCGGCGCAGATCAGCGAGGCGAGCCGGGCGGGGAAGGTGGTCCTCCTGGACCGCTACGTCGCCTCCAACGCGGCCTACTCGGCAGCGAGGCTGGAGGACGAGTCCGTGGTCGAGTGGGTGGAGACCCTCGAGTTCGAGACCCTGGGAATCCCCCGGCCGGACCTGCAGATCCTGCTGGCCACCTCCCCGGAGTTGGCCCGGGAGCGGGCCAAGAACCGCGAGGCGCAGGACGCGTCGCGGGCGCGGGACCGCTACGAGTCCGACGACTCGCTGCAGCAGCGCACCGCGGCGGCCTACGCCCGGCTCGCGGAGCGGGAGTGGCAGTCGCCGTGGATCGTGCTCGACCCCGGCTACGACCTCGACGCCGTCTGCGAGGAGCTGGCGCGGCGCGCTGAGGTCTCCTGAGGCCTGATGATGCGGCCGCTTCGCGGGTGGAATCGGCCCGCGCCGAAATCAAACCCACTAGGGTAGAGGTATCCGCGGGTTCCCCGCCTCACGTTTCTCAAGGAAAGGGCAGTCGACGCTCCATGGCCCAGAAGATTCTCGTCGTTGATGACGACCCCGCAATCTCCGAGATGCTCACCATCGTTTTGGAGGCGGAAGGCTTCGACACCGTCGCCGTCACCGACGGCGCCGTCGCGGTGGATGTCTTCCACCGCGAAGACCCGGACTTGGTCCTTCTCGACCTCATGTTGCCCGGCATGAACGGCATCGACATCTGCCGGCTGATCCGCCAAGAGTCGTCGGTGCCGATCGTCATGCTCACGGCGAAGACGGACACGGTCGACGTCGTGCTCGGCCTCGAGTCGGGCGCGGACGACTACGTGAACAAGCCGTTCAAGCCGAAGGAGCTCGTCGCCCGCATCCGCGCGCGCCTGCGCCGGACCGACACCGACTCCTCCGAAACGATCTTCATCGGCGGCCTGAGCATCGACGTGCCCGGCCACACGGTCCGCCGCGGCGACGAGGAGATCCAACTGACCCCGCTGGAGTTCGACCTCCTGCACGAGCTGGCCTCTAAGCCGGGCCAGGTGTTCACCCGCGAGGAACTGCTGCAGAAGGTGTGGGGCTACCGCAACGCCTCCGACACCCGACTCGTCAACGTCCACGTGCAGCGCCTTCGCGCGAAGATCGAGAAGGACCCCGAAAACCCGCACATCGTCCTCACCGTCCGCGGAGTGGGGTACAAGACCGGCCAGGAGTAGTTCACAATTCTTCAGCGACTCACCAGGCTCCAGCACAGGCTTAAGAACCGCTGGCGCACCTCCCTGCAGACCCGCGTGTTGGGGTCGATCTTCATCGCCTCGGCAGTGGTGATGATCCTGCTCGCCTTCGTGCTGGTCAGCTTCGTCACGCAGAACCTCATCGCCTCCAAGCTGGACATCGCCAACTCGGAGATCGACCGGGCGCGCGTGGCGGTGGAAGGGCAGGTCGAGGCGACGGGAACCACGGCCACCCTCCAGACCAGGCTCAACGCCGCCCGCGCGGCGCTGACCAACCGCAGCTTCGGCGACGGCCAGGCGGTCTACGAGGCCGTCATCCTGGTCAACAACCCCGACGGCTCGGTGGTCGCCTCGCCGGAGGGGTACCGCATCCCCGAGCGCCTGCGCAGCTTCGTCTCGCAGGGGCAGATCTCCTATCAGTTCGCCACCATCGACCGCAGCGACGGCTCGACGTACAAGGCGATGATCATCGGCACGCCCACGGAGTCGGACATCCCGAATCTGCAGGTCTACCTGGTCATGAGCATGGAGAGCGAGGAGGCCACCCTGGCGCTCCTGCGCGGGCTGTTCTCCGGCGCGGCCATCGTGTTGGTGGTGCTGCTCGTCGGTATTGCGTGGCTGCTCACCCAGCAGGTGATCACCCCGGTGCGCTCGGCCTCCCGGATCGCCGAGCGCTTCGCCAACGGCCACCTGCGCGAGCGCATGGTCGTCGACGGCGAGGACGAGATGGCGCGCCTGGCCATGAGCTTTAACACCATGGCGGAGTCGCTGTCCAAGCAGATCCGCACCCTGGAGGAGTACGGCAACCTGCAGCGCCAGTTCACCTCCGACGTCAGCCACGAGCTGCGCACCCCGCTGACCACCGTGCGCATGGCCGCCGACATGATCGCCGACGACGCCGACAACCTCGCGCCGCCCACCCGACGCGCGACCGAGCTCATGGTCCGCGAGCTCGACCGCTTCGAGTCGCTGCTGGCCGACCTGCTCGAGATCTCCCGCCACGACGCGGGCGTCGCCGACCTCGCCGAGAGCAATCTCGACCTGCGCACCACCATCGCCGCCGCGTGGCAGCAGACGGAACACCTCGCCGAGTCGCTGGGGGTGCAGGTGGAGTTCATCAAGCCGGACACCCCGGTCACCATCGTCGGCGACTCCCGCCGCATCGAGCGCATCCTGCGCAACCTGCTGGCCAACGCCATCGACCACTCGGAGGGCAAGCCCGTCGTGGTCCAGCTGGCGGAGACCAGCCAAGCCGCCGCCATCACCGTCGTCGACCACGGCGTGGGGCTCAAGCCGGGCCAGGAGGAGCTGGTGTTTAACCGGTTCTGGCGGGCGGACCCGTCGCGCGTGCGCCACTCCGGCGGCACGGGCCTGGGGCTCGCGATCAGCCACGAGGACGCCCGGCTCCACGGCGGCACCCTCGACGCCCTCGGCGCGGAAGGCGTGGGAACGATGTTCCGGCTCATCCTGCCCAAGATCCCGCACGGGCGCTACTCCGTCGACCCGCTGCCGCTGGAGGTCCCGGCGCCGTGGGTGGATCCGGCCTCGTCCTCGGATGAGGGTGCGGCGCCTTCGGACGTCGACAAGCAAACCGAAATCGGGCAGGAGGACCTAGTCGACGAGGCGGAGCTCGAGGCCTTCTACGACCCCGACTTCGACGACACCTCCACACCGATCGAGGAACGCGACCCAGGCACCGAGGAAGGGACGCAAGCATGAAACTGAATCCCCGCGGAACCACCGTCGTGGCCGTATTGTCCTGCGCGTGCCTCGCCGCCGGGTGCTCGACCCTGCCGTCGAAGTCCGACCCGCAGGCGCTGCGCTCCTTCGAGGGCTCCGCCTCTTCGCAGGCCCAGGGGCCGCAGCCCGACCGCGCGCCCGACCTGCTCATCCGCGACTTCTTCGCCGCCAGCGCGCAGCCGACGCAGCAGTATCAGCTCGCCCGCAGCTACCTGACCTCGGACGCGTCGTCGAGCTGGAACCCGGACTCGACGATCACCGTGGTCGACCGCCTCGACGTCAACCTCGCCCAGGGGCAGGACAACTCCACCGTGCTGACCGAGGACCCCGCGTCCTCGTCGGTGGACAACGCGAAGTCCGCCTCCTACAAGGTCAGCGGCCTCGTGGTGGGGCAGATCGAGGTCGGCGGCGGCTACACGCCCAAAAACCAGGAGCTCAACGAGACCCTCGAGCTGGAGAAGGTCGACGGGCAGTGGCGGATCAGCTCCCTGCCCAACTCGATCGTCGTGGAGCGCTCGGAGCTGCGTAACCGCTACTCCTCGCACAACGTCTACTTCTTCGAGCCGAGCGGCAACACGCTGGTTGGGGACCGCAGGTGGATGTTCTCCGGCAGCTCCTCGCTGGACACCGCCCTCATCTCGCTCATCATCGAAGGCCCCTCCGACACGATCGCGCCGGGCGTGCTCAACGAGATTCCATCGGGTGCGAGCTTCGCGGGTGTCACGGACGGCGTCTACCAGCTCACCGGCGTTGCCAAGCTTAACGACGACGCCCAGCGCCGGTTGGCCGCACAACTCGTGTGGACCCTCGCGCTGGCGGACATCCCCGGGCCGTATCACTTCGCCTTCGACGGGGTCAACGTTGCCTCCAAGAGCGGTTCGACCGAGCTCACGGTCGAGGACTTCGCCGAGTACAACCCGCAGGCCACCAACGGCACGGTCAGCTCGCTCTACGCGATCCGCAACGGCCAGCTGGTGCAGGTCTCCAATGACCGCCTAAACCCGGTGACCGGCCAGCTGGGCCAGCTCACCAACGTCGAGAGCGCCGACATGGCAACGCAGACCTCGACGTTCGCCGCGGTGACCGCGACCGGCGAGGGGGATTCGAAGGAGTCGCGGCTGGTCTTGGCCGGGCAGGACGGCGCCGTGGCGGAGATCCTCAAGGCGAAGACGCTGACCCGCCCCACCTTCGAGTACGGCGCCAACAGCATGTGGACCGTGCTGGACGGCAAGACCATCGCGCGGATCTCCCGCTCGGCCGGCAGCGGGGAGATCGCGCAGACCACCGTGGACACCTCCTCGCTGGGCGACAACGTGGGCGCCATCTCGGTGCTTAGGCTGTCCTACACCGGCGTGCGCGCGGCCTTCATCATCGACGGCCACGTCTATGTCGCCACCGTGTCCCGGCCCAACGCGGGCGAGCGCAAGCTCACCAACGTCCAGGAGTACCTGGCGTCCAACAACCTCCAGGCGGTGAGCCTCGACTGGCAGGCCGACGGCTCGCTGGTCGTGGGAACCGCCAGCCAGGACACTCCCGTGTGGCGCGTGGAGCAGGACGGCTCCTCGGCGCAGGCGCTGCCCGCCTCCAACATCCAGGCGCCGGTGGTGAACGTCGCCTCGACCAACTCGGTGGTGTACGCGACCGACACCCGCGCGGCGCTGGAGCTGTCCACCTCCGGCAGCGGCTCGACCTTCTGGCGCGAGGTCCAAGGCCTCGAGGGCGTGCGCAGCATCGCGATCGTGCCGCACTGATACTCCTCTCGCCGCGCGGGGGGAACCGCGCGGCGAGAGGACGCGTCGAACCGGGGCGTGAACGGTGCGTTTGAGCTCCTCTTACCGGTCGAGTGCATGGGCTGCGGCAGGCCCGGCGTCCGCCTGTGTCAGGGATGCCTCGCGCACCTGCGCACCCCGCCGCAGCCGATGACCGCGCGCGTGGACCCGCACATGCCGCTGTGGACGCTGGGGCCCTACGGCGGGCCGCGGAGGCGGATGATCATCGGTCTCAAGGAGCGCGGCCGCCGCGACGCCGTGGCGCCGCTCGCGGCGATGACCAGGGCAGCCGTCCGCCACCTCATCGCGCGCGGCGAGGTCGACGAGGACATCGTGCTCGTCCCCGCGCCCACCTCACGGGCCTCGGCGCGCCGCCGCGGGGGAGACCCGGTGGCCCGCGTGGCGCGAAGAACCGGATTCGACACCGCCGAGGTACTCGAGCATTCCCGCAGCGTGCGGGAGTCGGTGGGGCTCGACGTGGCGGGGCGCCGCGCGAACATGGCGGGCGGGGTCCGGCTCGCGGGAGACTGGCGCGAGCTGTGCGGGCGACGGCTTCTCCTGCTCGACGACGTGATCACGACGGGGGCAACGCTGGCCGCGTCGACCGCCGTCCTGACCAGCGCCGGTTTGAGCCTCAGGGGTGGCCTGGGGTGGAGTAACGCCTGAGCGATAAAACAATGTGGCGCAAAGGTTATGACCAGAGGTATCCTTGCAGTGGAAGTTGATCCCGCCACAGGGGGAAGAGCAGAGTAATCCCACTCACAATCTTCCCGGCGGCCGACACAGGAAGGTACGTGATTATGACCACGCCTGCTGCTAGCAACGATTCCCTGAGCCCCGACGTCAAGGTGACCATCACCGGACGCAACGTCGAGGTCCCCGAGCACTTCGCCGAGCGAGTGAACACCAAGCTCGGAAAGATTGCTCGCCTCGACCCGACCCTGACTTTCTTCCACGTTGAGCTCCAGCACGAGCCCAACCCGCGCCGCGCCGACCAGAGCGATCGCATCCAGATCACCGCGACCGGCAAGGGTCACATCGCCCGCGCGGAGGCCAAGGAGGACAGCTTCTACGCCGCTCTGGAGACCGCCCTAGCTCGCATGGAGCGCTCCCTGCGCAAGGTGAAGGCACGTCGCTCGATTTCCCTCTCCGGCCACCGCGCCCCGCTGGGCACCGGCGAGGCCGCCGCAACCCTGGTCCAGGAGGCGGAGGACGCCAAGGCCGCCAACAGCTACGACGAGGATCCGTACGCGGACAAGGTCGAGGACGTCGTCCCGGGCCAGATCGTTCGTACCAAGGAGCACCCGTCCACCCCGATCTCCGTGGACGAGGCGCTCAGCGAGATGGAGCTGGTCGGACACGACTTCTTCCTCTTCGTTAACTCCGAGAACGGCCGCCCGTCCGTGGTCTACCGTCGCCACGCCTTTGACTACGGCCTGATCACCCTCGCGGACGAGGAGAAGTAGCCCTCCTCCCGCGTCGATGACGTGAGCAGCGCTTTACCCGACACCTGTTTTCAACAGGTGCCGGGTTCAGCTATTTCCCGCAGTTGTGCGTACAATGGCGGTTTAGTATTGCCATTATTTGCTGGAAACACGAAAAGGATTAGCGCAGGTGTTTGGACTTTCCAAGATGCTCCGCATGGGCGAGGGGCGCGCGGTCAAGCGATTGAAGAAGATCGCCGAAGAAGTAATTGCACTCGAGCCGCAGTACGCCGACCTTAGCGATGAGGAGCTCAAGGCAAAGACCTCAGAGTTCAAGGAGCGCATCGAGAAGGGGGAGTCCGTCGACGACCTCGTTTTCGAGGCCTTCGCCGTCGCCCGCGAGGCATCCTGGCGCGTCCTCGGACAGAAGCACTACCTCGTCCAGGTCATGGGCGGCGCCGCGCTGCACTTCGGCAACGTCGCCGAGATGCGCACCGGTGAGGGCAAGACCCTGACCTGTGTCCTTCCGGCCTACCTCAACGCGCTCGAGGGCAAGGGCGTGCACGTGGTCACGGTCAACGACTACCTGGCCAAGCGCGACGCCGAGTGGATGGGCCGCGTGCACCGCTTCCTCGGGCTCGAGGTGGGCGTCATCCTGTCCAACATGACCCCGGAGCAGCGCCGCAAGGCCTACAACGCCGACATCACCTACGGCACCAACAACGAGCTGGGCTTCGACTACCTGCGCGACAACATGGTCCGCTCCATCAACGACCTCGTCCAGCGCGGCCACCACTACGCCATCGTCGACGAGGTGGACTCCATCCTCATCGACGAGGCCCGTACCCCGCTCATCATTTCGGGCCCGGTGGACGGTTCCTCCCAGTGGTACTCCGTGTTCTCCCAGCTGGCGCCGCGCATGAAGCGCGACGTCCACTACGAGGTGGACGACCGCAAGCGCACCGTCGGCATCAAGGAGGCGGGCGTGGAGTTCGTCGAGGATCAGCTCGGCATCGAAAACCTCTACGCGCCGGAGCACTCCCAGCTGGTCAGCTACCTCAACAACGCCATCAAGGCCAAGGAGCTGTTCACCCGCGACAAGGACTACATCGTCCGCAACGGCGAGGTGCTCATCGTCGACGACTTCACCGGCCGCGTGCTCGCCGGCCGCCGCTACAACGAGGGCATGCACCAGGCGATCGAGGCCAAGGAAAGCGTCGAGATCAAGAACGAGAACCAGACGCTGGCCACCATCACCCTGCAGAACTATTTTCGCCTCTACGAGAAGCTGGCGGGCATGACCGGTACTGCCGAGACCGAGGCCGCCGAGCTGCACCAGATCTACAAGCTCGACGTCATCCCGATCCCGACCAACGTCCCGCCGCAGCGCGAGGACATGACCGACCTGGTGTACAAGACCCAGGAGGCGAAGTTCGCCGCCGTCGTCGACGACATCGCCGAGCGCGTGGAGAAGGGCCAGCCGGTCCTGGTGGGCACCACCTCCGTCGAGCGCTCCGAGTACCTGTCCAAGCTGCTCCAGCGCCGCGGCATCAAGCACAACGTGCTCAACGCCAAGTTCCACGAGCAGGAAGCACAGATCGTGGCCAAGGCGGGCCTGCCGGGCGCGGTCACCGTGGCCACCAACATGGCCGGCCGCGGCACCGACATCGTCCTCGGCGGCAACCCGGACATCATCGCCGACATCAACCTGCGTGCGCGCGGCCTCGACCCAGTCGAGACCCCGGACGAGTACGAGGCGGCCTGGGACGACGAGATTGCCAAGGTGAAGGCCCAGGGTGAGAAGGACGCGGAGAAGGTCCGCGAGGCGGGCGGCCTCTACGTGCTCGGAACGGAGCGCCACGAGTCCCGCCGCATCGATAACCAGCTGCGCGGCCGCGCCGGCCGCCAGGGCGACCCGGGCACCACCCGCTTCTACCTCTCCATGCGCGACGACCTCATGGTTCGCTTCGTGGGCCCGACCATGGAGAACATGATGAACCGCCTCAACGTCCCGGACGACGTGCCGATCGAGGCCAAGATGGTCACCAACTCCATCAAGGGCGCGCAGGCCAGCGTCGAGAACCAGAACTTCGAGATGCGCAAGAACGTCCTCAAGTACGACGAGGTCATGAACGAGCAGCGCAAGGTCATCTACGGCGAGCGCCGCGAGATCCTCGAGTCCGCCGACATCAAGGACGACATCCAGAACATGATCGACGAGACCATCGGCGCCTACGTCGATGGCGCGACGGCCGCGGGCTACGTCGAGGACTGGGACACGGAGTCGCTGTGGAACGCGCTGGACTCGCTTTATGGCCCGTCCTTTAGCGCGCAGGAGCTTATCGACGGCACCGAGTACGGCGCATCCGGAGAGCTCACCGCTGATCAGCTGCGCGAGGCCCTCCTCGACGACGCCCACAAGCAGTACGAGGAGCTGGAGGCCAACGTCACCGCCATCGGCGGCGAGGCCCAGATGCGCAACATCGAGCGCATGGTCATCCTTCCTATCATCGACACGAAGTGGCGCGAGCACCTCTACGAGATGGACTACCTCAAGGAGGGCATCGGCCTGCGCGCCATGGCGCAGCGCGACCCGCTGGTGGAGTACCAGAAGGAGGGCGGCGACATGTTCAACGCGATGAAGGACGGCATCAAGGAGGAGACTGTCCGCCAGCTGTTCATGCTGCGCAAGCAGTTCCAGCAGGCCCCGGCCCCGGAGACCGCGGACGCCTAGGCCACCCGCAGGGTCATGACCCGGGCGGCCTCGGTGCGGGGATCGAACGCCACCTGCGCCGAGTAGGCGAAGTGGCGTCCCGCGCAGGCGACGGTGCCCAAGACCATCAACCCATCGGCTCCCGCGCGAAAGTGCGTGGAGTCGATTCTTATTGGCCCCCTTAGCGCGGGCTTTCGCAGGCGCTCGGCGATGGCGCCGACGGCCATGGGGTGGAAGACCTTGGGTGGAAGCGTGCTCACCGGCCTGGTGCCGAAGGCGGCGCATAGCCCGATGCTGATCACCGCCAGCGCTTTTCGACGGCGATGCCAGGGGATCTCCGTGACCTCCTGGGGAACCCTGGCGTCCACGAGGACGAACAGGGACGCCGTCCCCGGGAGCGGTTCTAAGCGTGAAATGGACAACTGTATCTACTCCTTGGAGTTGCAAAATCCAAGGCAGGCGACATTACTGCGGGGATACCGCGCCCCTTGTGCTGCAGGAATGCATAAGCATGGGGCACAATAGAAAACAATCGAGCAGGCGTAGGCACTTACTACTATGCCAGCAAATAACAAATCGTGAGGTGTAAACGAGCCGTGCGTGGCTTAATCGTGGATTATGTGGGCGTCCTTGACGGGACCGATGAGGAACAGCGTCGATGGCGGAATCTCTTCGCCGCGGCGCGCGCCAACGGCGTGGGGCTAGCCGTGCTGTCCAACGATCCGGGCGGCGCCGGCGCCGATCCCATCCGCGTGCTGCAGACCCAGGGCATCGTCGACGCGGTGCTGCTCTCCGGCGAGATCGGCGCGGAGAAGCCCGACGTCGCCGCGTTCGAGGCCGCCGCCGACGCGCTCGACCTACCCATGCGCGATTGCGTGCTTGTCGACGATTCCATCCTCAACGTCCGCGCCGCCGTGGAGGCGGGCCTGGTGGGCGTTTACTACCAGCAGTTCGATCGCGCGGTCGTCGAGATCACCGGCCTGTTCGGCCTGGACGGTGAATTCTAGTGCGCGTCTACATCCCGGCCACCTTCGCGCTGCTCCAGGAACTGAGCGAGAACGGCGCCATCACCGCGCGCTCCGGCTACGGCTTCGCGGTCACCCCGGCGCTGCGCGAGTGGTTCACGGAGGGCGACGAGGAGGACTTCTCCGAGATCGCCTTCGACGACGCCTCCCGTGCCTCCCTGCGCCTGCTCGCGATCGGTGACGAGGAGCGCTTCCCGCACCGCCGCGTCGTGGTCTCCGTCGACGTGCCCGACGAGAACGTCACCCTCGAGCCCAACCTCGGCGAGGCAGTGGTGAGCCTCAAGCCCGCCCAGGTGGGCTTCGACGCTGTCGCCGCCATCCACGTCGACGTGGAGGCCAGCGAGGGCGCGACCGCCAAGGCCATCGCGTCGGTCGACGCCGCCGATCTGGGCGACGAGGAGGCCGAGCTGGCCGTCGGCGACGCCCTCGACAACTTCATGGCCTGGTACGACCCGAGCGAGCTGGGAGTGCTCGTTCAGCTGCTCTAGCCGAGTGCCCTGACACCTTGCCCCTGCCTTTGTGCAGGGGTTTTCTTGTTGGCAGGCGTCCCCATAGTGGTGGAGTCAGTGTGCACGGCCCATTGTGACCGGCGATAAAGCCGGGGGTGGCGGGCGGTGGAATCCTCGACCCGAGGCATGCGGGGAAGGGGCTGGTCAAGCAGTCTTATTCGGTAGAGGAGGATGCGAGGTCGCCTTCCTGCTGGGGGTGGGCGATGTAATAGTTAGGCGTCGAAAAGCAACAAGCAAGTAGGTAGACAAGAACCTTACGGTAGCGTAGGCTACGAATCCGTAACTTTTTGCACCGAAACCTTCTAAGGGGAACCTGTGCCCTCTGACAAGCTGGCAAAAGTGCGTGGCATCCTCCAGCGATTCACCACGCCGCTGCTTCCAGACGACTATTCAGCGCTGATCAACCCGCTGTGGTCCACGCGCGAGCTGCGCGGCAAGATCGAACGCGTCCGCCGAGAAGGCGACGTCGTCCACCTCGACATCACGCCCGGCTGGGGCGTGCCCACCTCCTTCCATGCGGGCCAGTACATCGGCATCGGCGTGCTCGTCGACGGCCGCTACACGTGGCGCTCCTACTCACTGACCAACGCCCCCGGCCACGTGGCGGGAACTCTGAGCATCACCGTCCGCGCGGTGGAGAAGGGCAAGCTGTCCAACCACCTCGTCGGCAACGTGCAGCCCGGCACCACCATCCGCCTGCTGGCGCCGTCGGGCGACTTCCACCTCACCGACCCCGTGCCGGCAAAGCTCGCGTTCGTCACCGCGGGCACCGGCATCACCCCGGTCATCTCCATGCTGCGCACCATGGCCGAGCGCAGGCAGTTCGAGGGCAGCGATGTCGTGCTCGTTCACTCCAGCCGCACCCGCGAGGACGTGCTCTTCGCCGACGAGCTCGCGCGCCTGCAGAAGGAGCACCCGCAGTTTAAGGTTCACACTCGCATCACCAGCGAGGAGGGCCGCGTCACCCCGGAGAACATCGACCAGATCGTCCCCGACATCACCGACCGCGTTGTCTATGCCTGCGGCCCCGCCGAGATGCTCGACGAGATGGAGGCCTGGGCCAAGGACGCTGGCGTCGAGCTCAAGACGGAGCGCTTCACCCTCGATCGCATTTCCGACGCCCAGGGTGGCACCATCACCTTCCCCGGGCGCGCCAGCATCGAGGTCGACGGCGCCACCACGATCCTCGAGGCGGGGGAGAAGGCGGGTGTTAACCTGCCCTTCGGCTGCCGCATGGGGGTGTGTCACACCTGCGTGCGCCCGCTCGTGGAGGGGCACGCCCACAACCTCGTCACCGGCGAGACCCACGAGGCGGGCTCGCGCGTGCGCACCTGCGTGTGCGTGGCCAACGGTGACCTGATCGTCGAGGCCTAACCGCCCACACGCCGCCCCCGAACGCATAAGACCAAAGGAACACTATGGCAATCGATAACATCAAAGCCTATTCGCACCTCACCGACGAGGACATCGCGGCCATCGGCGCCCGCCTCGACGAGATCAAGAAGGAAGTCACCGACTCCCTCGGCCCCAAGGACGTCGCCTACATCAAGAACCTCATCCGCACGCAGCGCGGCATCGAGGTCGCTTCCCGCATCGCGCTGCTGTTTAGCGGCAACAAGAAAATGTGGTGGCTGGGCACCACCCTGCTGTCCACCTCCAAGATCCTGGAGAACCTGGAGATCGGGCACAACGTCCTCCACGGCCAGTGGGACTGGATGAACGACCCCACGATCCACTCCACGACCTGGGAGTGGGACATCGTCTGCCCGTCCTCGCAGTGGATGCACTCCCACAACTACATCCACCACACCTACACCAACGTGCTCGGCATGGACAACGACGTGGGATATGGCATCCTGCGCGTGACCCGCGACCGCAAGTGGACCCCGATGCACGCCTTCCAGCCGGTGATCAACACCGTGCTGGCCACCCTGTTCGAGTGGGCCGTGGGCTACTACGATGTGGAGCTGGGCCGCTACTTCGTGGGGCGTGCGACCTGGGAGGACACCAAGGAGAAGTTCTGGGAGACCACCCGCAAGGCCGGTCGCCAGACCGCGCGTGACTTCGTGTTCTACCCGGCGCTGTCGGGCAAGAACTTCGGCCACTCGCTCACCGCGAACCTCACCGCCAACCTGGTGCGCTCCCTGTGGGCCTACGCCGTCATCTTCTGCGGCCACTTCCCGGACGAGACGGAGACCTTCACCAAGGAGCAGTTCAAGACCGAGGACCACAACCAGTGGTACCTGCGCCAGATGCTCGGTTCGGCGAACTTCAGCGGCGGCAAGCTGCTGACGATCCTCTCCGGCAACCTGAACTACCAGATTGAGCACCACCTGTTCCCCGACATGCCGTCCAACCGGCTCGCCGAGGTGGGCACGAAGGTCAAGGCGCTGTGCGAAGAGTACGACCTGCCGTACAACGTCGCCTCCTTCCCGGTGCAGCTGTTCAAGGTGGAAAAGACCATCCTCAAGCTCACCCTGCCGAACAAGTACCTGGTCGCCGACCGCGACAACGCGCCCGAGGTGCGCTCCAACGCGGCTTTCACCAAGTACCCGGAGGTCGAGAGCCAGCTGTGGGTCGGCGAGACCGACAAGGGCCGCTCCGGCCTGCGCACCGGCCTGAAGCTGCTGAAGAAGCTGCGCCCGACCGTGGTCGACGTGGTCAAGCACTACTCGGGTCGCCGTTAGACAACCGACTATAGACGTCGATAAGCAAAAGCCATCGACGGGGAATAATTAAGAAGGAACCATGCGTTGTACAACGTATGGTTTCTTTGTTTGATCCCGCGACCGCGGGCGCACTTCAGCTGAATAACCGGGTCACGATGGCGGCCCTGACCCGCATGCGTGCCGACGAGGACGGCATCCCCAGCGCGCTGCACGCCGAGTACTACTCCCAGCGCGCGGGCGCTGGCATCGTGGTCACGGAGGGCACGTTCCCGACCTTCGTCAGCCGCGGCTTCGAGGGGCAGGCGGGCATCGCCAACGCCGATCAGCAGGCTGGGTGGCGGCAGGTGGCCGAGGCGGTGCACGCCAAGGGCGGCACGCTGGTCATGCAGATCATGCACGCCGGTCGCATGACGCACCCGTCGATGAACCGCGGCCAGGAGCCGGAGGCGCCGTCTGCGATCGCGTCCGGCACCATCACGCACACGCCAGCGGGCAAGGTGCCGCTGCCGGTGCCGCGCGCGCTCGAGACCAACGAGCTGCCGCGCATCCGTGACGAGTTCGTGGCCGCCGCGCGCCGCGCCATCGACGCCGGCCTCGACGGGGTGGAGCTGCACGGCGCGAACGGCTACCTCCTCCACGAGTTCCTCGCCCCGAGTTCTAACACGCGTACCGACGCCTACGGCGGCTCGCCCGAGGCCCGCGCCCGCTTCGTCATCGAGGTCGTGCGCGCGGTCGTCGCGGAGGTCGGCGCCGAGCGCGTGGGCCTGCGCATCTCGCCGGAGCACAACGTCCAGGGCGTCATCGAGGACGACCACGCGGACGTCGTGGCCACCTACGACGCGCTTCTCGACGGCATCAAGGACCTCGGCCTTGCCTACCTGTCCATCCTGCACGCCGACTACGCGGGCGAGTTCGTCGCGCACCTGAAGGAGCGCTTCGGCGGCTTCGTCATCCTCAACTCCGGCTTTGGCAAGGTCACCGAGCTCGACGAGGCCCGCGAGATCGTCGAGGGCGGCCACGCCGACGCCGTCGCGGTCGGGCGCGAGCTCATCGCCAACCCCGACCTGGTCCGCCGCTGGAAGGAAGGCCTCGCTCTCAACGTGCCAAACCCGAAGACCTTCTACACGGGTGGCGCGAGCGGCTACACCGACTACCCGTTTGCCGAGTAGCTTCGACCAGCGAAAACACACCCGCAAGGGCGGCGAACATATGCACTCTGCGTATGGATCAGCCCATGTATACGAAAAGCGCATATCTCGCGCGTAAAAAACCACCGTCCGGCCCTACATCTGTGGCTCCGGACGGTGGTTTCTTATGGGGGCCTAGCTCTCCCACTCGACGTTCGTCCGCAGCGCGCCCAAAAGCTTGCGCACCGCCTGGACGCGCCGCCCAGTCGCGGAGTCAGGGTCGAAGTCGTCGAGCATGCACTCCGGGTCGGCGGGAGGTCCCATGTGCGTGCAGCCGCGCGGGCAGTCCTCGACGGCGCGCGCTAGGTCCTCGAAGACGCCGACGACGGTGTCCGCGTCGACGTGGGCCAGCCCGAAGGAGCGGATGCCGGGGGTGTCGATGATCCAGCCGCCCGCGGGAAGTCGTAGCGCCACCGCCTGCGTGGAGGTGTGGCGGCCCTTGCCCACGCCGGAGACCTCGCCGGTCTCGCGGAAGGCGTCGGGGACCAGGCGGTTGACCAGCGTCGACTTGCCCACGCCCGAGTGCCCGATGAGCGCGGTGAGCGAGCCGTCGACGATCTCGCTGACCGGGGTGAGGTCGTCCTCGACGCCGCAGACGACGACGGGCACGTCGAGCGCGTCGAACTCGGCGGCGAACTCGGAGGGGTCGGCGAGGTCCGACTTGGTCAGGCAGATGATCGGCTGCAGGTGTCCGACGAAGGCGGCGACGAGGGCGCGCTCGACGAAACCGGAGCGCGGCGGGGGATCGGCCACCGCGCAGACGATGAGCAGCTGCGAGGCGTTGGCCACGACGATGCGCTCGTAGGGGTCGGTGTCGTCGGCGGTGCGGCGCAGCACCGAGGTGCGCTCGGCGAGCTTGACGATGCGCGCGAGGCTGCCCGGGCGGCCCGAGGTGTCGCCGACCACGCCGACGCGGTCGCCGACCTCGACCGGCGTGCGGCCCATCTCCCGGGCGCGCATGCACACGACCGGGTCGTCCTGGCCGTCCAAGACCACGCCCCAGCGGCCGCGGTCCTTGGTCACGACCATGCCGAACTCGGCGTCGTCGTGGGTCGGGCGATCCTTGGTGCGCGGGCGCGAGCCCTTGCCGGGCCGGATCCGCACGTCCGACTCGTCGTAGCTCCTGTCGCCGCGGAACCTCGAGCTGCGAGCCATCAGCAGGCGCCGTCCAGCATGGCCGCCCACTTGGTCTCGAAGCCGGGGAGGGTCTTCGCCGTGGTCTGGATGTTTTCCACCTCCACGCCGGGGACCTTCAGGCCGATGATGGCGCCGGCGGTGGCCATGCGGTGGTCGGCGTAGGAGTGCCACTGGCCCCCGTGGAGGGTTGCGGGTTCGATCCGAAGGCCGTCGGAAAGCTCAATGCACGTGCCGCCGATGCCGGTGATCTCGGCGCAGAGGGCGGCGAGGCGATCGGTCTCGTGCCCGCGCAGGTGCGCGATGCCCGTGATCTCCGACGGGGTGGATGCGAGCGCGGCCAGGGCGGCGACGGTGGGGGCGAGCTCGCCGATGTCGGACATGTCGATGATGATGCCCTTCAGCCTGCCGCTCGCCGGGCCCTCGACGATGAGGTCGTGGGTGGCGCCGCGCGCGGACAGCTCGACGGTGCAGCCCATGCGCGCGAGGATGTCACGGATGACGTCGCCCGGCTGGGTGGTCTGGATCGGCCAGTTCGGGATGGTGACGCGCCCGCCGGTGACGGCCGCGGCGGCGAGGAACGGGGTGGCGTTGGACAGGTCCGGCTCGACGAACCACGTGCGGCCGCGCACCTCGCCGGGGCGCACCTTCCACTGGTTTTCCACGGAGGTGTCCACGGTGATGCCCGCCTGGCGCAGCATCTGCACGGTCATCTCGATGTGCGGCATGCTCGGCAGCCTGCCGCCGGAGTGCTTGAGCGTGATGCCCTTGGCGTAGCGCGGCGCGGACAGCAGCAGGCCGGAGACGAACTGGGAGGAGCCGGAGGCGTCGATCTCGACCACGCCGCCCTCCGGGCGGCCGTCGCCGTCGACCTCGAAGGGCAGCGCGTTGCCCTTGACCTTGACCCCCGCCGCGCGCAGGCCCTCGAGGATCTGACCCATCGGGCGCTTGCGGGCCTGCAGGTCGCCGTCGAAGAAGACCGAGCCCTCCACCAGCGCGGCCACCGGGGGTACGAACCGCATGACCGTGCCCGCCAGGCCGCAGTCGACCACGCCGCCGTGCAGCTCGGACGGCTCCACGCGGATGGTGATGGAGTCGGTGCCGTGGGTGGTGGAGTCCTCGTAGAAGATGACGCCGAGCGCCTGGAGGGCCTTCATCATGAGGTCAGTGTCGCGCGAGCGCAGCGCACCCTCGATGGTCGACGGCGTGGAGGCGATGGCGGCCAGAACGTAGGCGCGGTTGGTGATCGACTTGGACCCGGGGATCTGGACAGTTGCCACCACCGGCCCGCTGACGGTAGGTGCCTTCCACAATGCTGCGCTCTGGTTGCTCATGTACTACATAATAGAGGCATGTGCGGCAGATTCGTATTGTTCAGCTCCGAGGCCACCCTCCTCAAAGTCCCCGGATTTTCCGAGGTCCACGCACCCGCGGGCCTGCCTCCCGCGCGCTACAACATCGCGCCCACCCAGATCATCCCGATCCTGCGCCCCGGCTCCTCGCCGAAGGAGGCCACCATCGAGCCGGCCCGCTGGGGGCTGCTGCCGCACTGGAAGAAGGACGAGTCCGGCCCGCCGCTGTTCAACGCCCGTTGCGAGACCGTGACCTCCAAGCCGAGCTTCCGGGACGCCTTCAAGCACGGCCGCTGCCTCATCCCCATGGACGGCTACTACGAGTGGCACGTGGACGAGCCCGCGGGCAAGGGCACGAAGCCCACCAAGACCCCGCAGTGGATCACCACCGGCGAGGTCGTCTGGGTCGCGGGGCTGTGGGCCACCGGCCTCGACCGCCTGTCCGCCACCATGATCACCACCGCATCCCGCCCGCCCCTTGACTGGGTGCACGACCGCATGCCGCGCTTTTTGCTTGCCGACGAATACGCTACGTGGCTTTTCGGCACGCCCGAGGAGGCGGCCGAGCTCCTGCACCCGGCCCCCGACGAGCTGATCTCGAGGTTTACCGTGCGGCCCGCGGATCGGGCTGTGGGCAGCGTGCGCAACGACTACCCCGAGCTCATCGCGGAGCAGGCGTAGAACTACTCGGCGAGCAGGTCGGCGAACGACCCGCCCACGACCGAGACGAGGTCGTCGGGGGAAAGCTCCACGTCGAGCCCGCGGCGCCCGCCGGAGACGAAGATGGTCTCCCACAGGATCGCGGTCTCGTCGACGACGGTGGGCAGCGGGTTCTTCTGCCCGATCGGCGAGATGCCGCCGGGGATGTAGCCGGAGGACTTCGCGGCGTCGTGCTGGTCGGCCATCGTGGCCTTGGATGCGCCGAAGGCGGCCGCGGCCTTCTTCAGGCTCAGCTGGCTGGTCACCGGCAGGCAGCACACTGCCAGCTCCCGCTTGGGGCCCTTGCCCGCGGTGAGGTCGATGACCAGCGTCTTGAAGATGCGGTCGGCCTCCACGTCGAGCGCCGCCGCGGCCTGGTCGCCGAAGTGGTCGGTGCCGCCCTCGAAGGTGCTCACGGTGTGGGCGATGCCCGCCTCCTCCAGGACCTTGAGCGCTGGGGTGGCGGCATGCGGCTGCTTCTTCTTGCTCATAGATACATGCTTACACCGCGCGGCGGTCGTGGCGGGAATCGCGCAGATGCCACGTAAGATGGTGGGGTAGTGCCCCGGGGCGTCGAAAAGCCCCGCGCGGGCACGCCCTACGCCCTGAAGTCAAAGAAAAGAGTCCTGACCATTGGCATCGAAAACTCCGCCCGCGCCCGGGTCCGCCCTGGGCAAGCGGTTTGAGGAAGAAGCCCTTCCGCTCCTGGACCAGCTCTACGGCGGCGCGCTGCGCATGACCCGCAACCCCGCCGACGCCGAGGACCTGGTCCAGGAGACCTACGTCAAGGCGTTCCAGGCCTTCGACTCCTTCAAGGAGGGAACCAACCTCAAGGCGTGGCTGTACCGCATCATGACCAACGCGTACATCAACACCTACCGCAAAAAGCAGCGCCAGCCGTACCAGTCCTCCACCGAGGACGTCACCGACTACCAGCTGCTGGAGACCTCCTCGCACGAGTCCACCGGCCTTGAATCCGCTGAGGTCGAGGCGTTGAAGAACCTCCCGGACAAGAAGATCGCGGATGCGATGAACGCGCTGTCCGACGACTACCGCATGGTGGTCTACTACGCCGACGTCGAGGGCCTTCCCTACAAGGAGATCGCCGAGATCATGGGCACGCCCCTGGGAACTGTCATGTCACGCCTGCATCGTGGAAGAAAACAGCTGCGTGATGCGTTGAAGGACGTAGCCCACGAACACGGCATCGGGCTCGACGCGGCGGCGCCGAAGAAGAAAGCGGAGAAAGCGAGCACTCATGAGTAACGACGGAGCAAAAAAGTGCGGCTGCAACTGCGAAGAGCTGCACCTGCAGATGTACGCGCTCCTCGACCGCGAGCTCACCCCCGACGAGTGCGCGCGGCTTGAGCGCCACCTCGAGACCTGCCCCGAGTGCCGCGCCCGCTTCGAGGCCGAGGCCGACCTGCGCAAACTCCTGCGCAAGTGCTGCTGCGGCCCAGCTCCCAAGACGCTGCGGGAGAAAATCACCTATTCCATCCGCGTGGAGCGGTTTACCATCACCGAGCGCTAGTCGCTTTTCGCTTATCGACGCCAAGGCTGGCCGGACGACACCCCGTTGAAGGTGCGTCCGGCCAGCCCTTTTTTACCTGCTAGGCGCCGGGGTAGAACCCGTCGCTTCCCAGCCGCGAGGCGTCGGAAAGCAGCATGGCAATCTCGGCGGCCTCCGTATCCTGCTCGGGCAGGCGGCGGTGCTCGGGCAGCTCGAACAACGGCGCGCGGCCGAGCATGCCCTTCTCCACGCGGGCGCGGCCCTCGTTGAGGCGGCGGGTCGCCTGCTCGCGCCAGGCCTCGCCCGCGACCTTGGCGAAAACGCCCGGGTGGGCGAGGACAACGACGGCGGAGACGTGGCCGAAGCCGAGCGAGGTGAGCACGCCCGCCTTGACCTGGCCGACCTCGAACGGCGACTTCAGCCACACCAGCGGGCCGGACTTGGCCTCGAGCTCGCGGTCGACGTTGTCGAGGCTGACGTTGCCGGGTAGGCGACCGTGGGCGAAGATGTCCACGAGCCCGCCCATCTGGAACAGAGCGGCGCCGCCCTTCGCGTGGCCGGTGAGCGACTTCTGCGAGACCACGAACAGCGGGTTGTCGGCGCTGCGGCCCAGGTGCGCCCACAGCCGCGCGTGCAGTAGCGACTCGTTGGGATCGTTGGCGTTGGTGGAGGTGTCGTGCTTGCTCACCACCTGCACGTCGTCGGGTCTAAGCCCGAGTGCGCGCAGCGAGCGGGCGAGCGGGGAGTTCTCGCCGCCGCGGGCCGCGCCGAGCGCGCCGAGCCCGGGCGCCGGGATCGAGGTGTGCACGCCGTCGCCGTAGGACTGGGCGTGGGCGACCACGGCGAGCACAGGCAGCCCCAGCTGTGCTGCGACGCTGCCGCGGGCGAGGATGACCGTGCCGCCGCCCTCGGCCTCGAGGAAGCCGCCGCGCCGGGTGTCGTTGGCCCGGGAGATGAAGCGGGCGTCGATGCCCTTGTCGAGCATCTCCTGGGTGTCCGCGGTGGCGTTCATGTCGCCGAAGCCCGTCAGCGACTCGACCTGGACGTCGTCGATGCCGCCGGCGACCACCACGTCCGACTTGCCCAGCTTGATCTTGTCCACGGCCTCCTCGACGGAGACCGCCGCGGTGGCGCACGCGGCGACCGGGTGGATCATCTGGCCGTACCCTCCGATGTAGGACTGCATGACGTGCGCGGCGACGACGTTCGGCAGCGCCTCCTGGAGGATGTCGCTCGGGCGATCCTCGCCGATGAAGCGGCTGACGAACACCTTGTGCAGCGACTCCATGCCGCCGATGCCGGTGCCCTGCGTGGAGGAGATCGCGCCGGGGTGCACGGCCTGGAGCAGCTCCGCGGGGCTAAAGCCCGCCGAGAGGAAGGCGTCGACGGCGGTGACCAGGTTCCACGCGGCGATCCGGTCGATGGAGGAGACCATGGAGGCGGGGATCCCCCAGCGGGTCGGGTCGAAGTTGTCGGGCATCTGGCCCGCCACGAAGCGGGTGAGCGTGGCCTTGCGCGGCACGCGCGCAGTCGCGCCCTTCGCCCTGGTCACGGCCCACTCGCCGTCCTCGGCCGGGGCGATGGCGGTGAACTGCGGGTCGGCCTCGAGGTACTCGCGGGCCGCCTGCTCGCTTGCGACGGTGAAGGTGATCTCCTTGTCGAGGAACACCTCCGAGGCGTCGATGGAGCCCTTGTCGTTGAGGAAGAACTTGTCCGACAGCTCGCGGATGCCGCAGTGGGCTACGACCTCGTCGCGGAAGCGGTCGTAGATGTCCTCCTCGGCGACCTGGTGGTCGTCGGCGTCGTACCAGCCGGGTACTGGGTCCTCCTTCCACTGGATGAGCTGCATCATCCACGCGAGCTCGAGCACGCCAGCCGCGCTTAAGTCGACCGAGCCGTCGCGGCGCAGGCCCATCTCGGCCTCGAAGCGGGTGCGGCCGGAGCCCCAAGAGCTGACCTCGCCGAGGCCGACGATGACGACCATGTCGTCGAGCGACTGCGTGACCTCGCCGGTGTCGATCGCGCCGGGCTGCTCGCGCAGGACCGGGGTGGGCAGCGCCGGGATGGACACCTGCGGCGCTTCCTCCGGCGCGGGCTCGGCGGGGGACTCGGGGGCCAGGTCCGCCAGGCTCAGCGGGGTGGTGGCCAGCCCGCCGGTGAAGTCGGCCTCCAGCGGGGAGACCGAGGCGCGCACGCGGGACTCGTGGCTGGCAAGCCCCACGAGCTTGGTGGCGATGGTGTCCGGGGTGTAGACGGTGATGCCCGCGGCCTGCGCCTTGGGCACGAGCAGGTCGTTGCCGCCCATCAAGTTGGTGCCGGCCACCCAGCCGATCTGGGCGTGGGCCAGGGTGATCTTCTCCGGCCAGCCGCTTTCCACGTGCCACTTGTTGATCAGCGCGTCGAAGCCCGCCTTGACCTCGCCGTAGGCGCCGTCGCCGCCGAAGGTGCCGCGGTTCGGGGAGCCGGGCAGCACGGCGTGGACCGTGGAAGTTAGGTTGAAGCGGGCCGCGGCGGCGATGAGCCGCTCGACGCTCCACAGTAGAAGGCGCGCCTGGTTTTCCTGCACCGGCCCGGCGTCGGTCATGAGCCCGTGGACCTTCGGCGCGGCGAACGGGAAGACGAGGGTCGGCTCGAGCGCGGGCTTGAGCACCACGGCCTTGCCGCCCTTGGACTCGACCTGCTCGGTTCCCACCCACTCTGCCAGCGCGTCGGTGTCGCGGTAGCTGGACAGGTTCGCGGGGATGAGCCACAGCTTCGCGTGCGGGGTGGCGTGCTCGGCGAAGAG
Source organism: Corynebacterium vitaeruminis DSM 20294 (assembly GCF_000550805.1). Taxonomy (NCBI): domain Bacteria; kingdom Bacillati; phylum Actinomycetota; class Actinomycetes; order Mycobacteriales; family Corynebacteriaceae; genus Corynebacterium; species Corynebacterium vitaeruminis. The sequence goes on from NZ_CP004353.1 coordinate 662,454, forward strand.
AAGCCGCGCGAATTCCTTGCGCGCCTGGTCGATGCGCGAGGCGGTCATGATCACGGTCGCGCCCTGCGCCAGCAGCTTTTCGACGAGCGATGCCGCGATCGAGTGGGGCGAGGCGCCGGTCACGATGGCCACGTCCCGGGCCATGGGCTCGTCGGCCGCACCGCGCGCGGCGTCCGCGATGGCGCGTAGGCGGTCCGCGCGTACCGGGGTGCGCTCGGCCCACCACTCCGCCTGGCCGGCCAGCGTCTCGCCGAGGCCGGCGAAGCGCTCGGCGGGCAGGTCGGCCTGGCCGGTGGCCACGCGCGCGAGGAGCTCGCGGCCGGACGCCCACAGGTCGTCGAAGAGCACGGCCTTGCGGGGGTCGAAGACCGGGGCGACCAGCCCCAGCCAGTCGGGGCCGAGCTCGGCGTCCATCGCCTCGTAGACGGCCTGGTCATTGTCCTCCTGGGCGGGTGTGGCCTCGGAAATGCCCAGCTGGGCGAGGATGCCGCGGGCGGTGGTGGCCAGGATCCCCTCCGGGCCGGTGATGGTTTCGGCAAACGCGTCGAGGGCGGCGCTGTCGACGGTCACCCCGCCCGCACTCGCCGCCCCGGCTGGTGCCAGGGTCGCCCCGTGGGCTGCGGCTACGGCGCCAACGGCGGCGTCGATAAGCGACTTGACCTCGGCGACGGACGACGCCGACGCGGGCAGGCTGCCGAGCTCGCCGCCGCGCAGGGACTGCCCCTCGCGGGTGTCCAGGAGGAGCGCGAGTTCGACGTGCGGCAGCCAGCTCTCCGGGATGCCCCAGGTGGCGGCGTGCTCGCGGACGAAGGCGGGCTTGCGGCCGGAGGCGCCGAGCAGCTGGCGTAGGCGGGCGGAGATGGCCTCGCCGAGGACGGGGCCGAACGCCTGGTAGGTGGGCGCGGCGGCGGTGACCTTGGCGCGCAGCACCTTCATCTCGGCGTCGGCGGCACCGTCGATGGCGGCCACGCCCAGCTCGGCGGGCAGGTCCATGAGCAGCTGGTTTCGGCGCGAGGAGACGCCGCCGGTGAGCAGCTCGAGGGTGTCGGCGTCGCCGATCTGGTCGGTGCGCAGCTTGTTCTCGTAGGCGAACAGCGCGTAGGTGGCCGATGCCGCGTCGAAGGGCAGCTCGGGCAGGGGGCCGCTCGCCGCCGCTGCGGGGGCGGGAGCCGGTGCCGGGGCCTCGGCGGTAGGTGCCGGCTGAGGCTCGGGTGTCGGTTCCGGCGAAGGCGCGGCGGCCTCCTCGGCAGGCTCCGGTGCGGGCGCCTCGGGCGCGCTCACCGCGTCCTCGAGCTGGACCTTTTCCTGGTCGCGCTCGACGTTGAGCACCTCGAGCTCGCGGCCTAGGACCTTCAGGCTGCGCTGAGCCAGGTTGGTCAGCGTCGGGGAGGCGGCGAGCCCCACCTCGACGACGCGGTCGACGCTATCGAAGAGCAGCTCCTGGGTCTCGATCCAGCGCACCGGGGAGGCGAACTGCCAGCTGAGCAGCTCCACGAGCAGCAGGCGGGCGAGCGCCTCGGGCTCCAAGTCGCCTGCGCGCACGCCGTCGAGGCGGGTCGAGGGGACCACCTCGCGGATGGAGTCGATGAACTCGTCGGTGAGCGCGAAGGGGCGGGCGACCAGGTTGGGGACGTAGCGCCCCACGAGGGCGTCTAAGTCGATGTGCTCGGGCAGGAGCTCGTCCAGCTTGGCCGCGAAGGCCTCGACACCGGGGCGCAGGACCGCGGAGTGGAAGGGCACGTCGATGCCCGGGATCTGCACGAAGGCCTTCGGGTGCGAACAGGCGGTCTTGAGCGCCGCGAGCCCGGCGAGGGTGCCTGCCACAGCGTACTGCTGGCCCGCGATGTTGTGGTTGACGATCTCAAGGAACTCGCCGCTGTCGGCGGCCACGCGCTCCACGAAGCCCGCGACCTCGGCGGCCTCCAGCCCGATCAGGTTCGGGCGCAGTGCGGCCAGCCCGTAGTTGGATCGACCCGCCTCGTCGCGCGGGACCAGGTTGTGCATGGCCTGGCCGCGGGCGAAGACGATGTCGATGACGGCCTCGAGGTCGAAGAGGTTGCCCATGCAGGCCAGCGCGGTGTACTCGCCGAGCGAGTGCCCGGCGAACATCCGCCGCGCGCTGATCGCGTCGGCCTCGCCTAGGCGGGCGGTCTGCCCGTAGGCGACCACGGCGAGCGCGACCTGCGTGAACTGGGTGAGGTTGAGCACGCCCTTCGGGTGCGCGTAGCGGGTCTGGCCCACGACGAGCTCGGTGGGGTTCTCGTCGATGACCGACACGATGGAGAACCCGAGGTTCTTGCGGGTGTGCGCGTCGGCGCGCTCCCAGGCGGCGCGCGCCGCGGGGGAGGCCTGGCGGTCGCCCGCGCCCATGCCCACGGCCTGGATGCCTTGGCCGGGGAAGACGTAGGCGATGGCGGGCTCGGCGAGCAGGGCCTGGCCGCGGGAGACCACGGCCCCGTCGATCTTGCAGCTGACCTCGAGCGCGGCCTGAACGCCGACGCGGCCGACACGCTCGACCTGGATGTCGACCGTATCACCCAGGTTCACCATGCCGTACATGGAGTAGGTCCAGCCGACCACCTCGCCCGCGCGCCCGGCGAGCTGCTGGGCGGTGGCGGACAGCCACATGCCGTGGACCAGCGGGGCGGAAAGGCCCACGAGCTGGGCCGCGGCGGTGGAGGTGTGGATCGGGTTGTAGTCGCCGGTGACGGTGGCGAAGGCGGTCATGTCGCGCGGGGCGGTGACCGTGGCGGAGGCGACGAAGGAGCGCGGGGTGCCCGTCAGCCCCGCGGCGGGCAGGGCGCCGCCGTAGGACGGCGCGGGGACCGGGGCCTCCTTGCCGTGCGCGCGGCCGCGGATGGCGAAGCGCTCCACGAGTTCTGCCACGACGTCGTCGTCGCGGCGCAGCGCGAGCACAACCGTGACCACGCGCCCCGAGGCGGACTCGGCGATGGACTCGCAGCGTCCCTCCACGGCGATGGGCAGGCCGTCTGCCAGCGAGGCGAGCGGGGTGTAAAGGTGCAGGACGTGGTCGAGGTGCACCGCGTTGAGCAGGCCCTCGATGACGGGGAAGCCGTCGGCGAGTCGGCCGGTGCCGAGCGCGGTGTAGATGGCGGGCCAGCACAGGCCGACCAGCGCGTCCGGGGTCACCTCGTCGGGGTCGCCGCCCGCGACGCCCGCGTGGGTGCGCAGCAGGGATCCCGGCAGGACGATCTCGTCGCTGACGGTGCCGTCGTGGTCCACGCGCGCGAGGTCGGTGACCGCCTGGCCCGCGGCGTTGACGGAGCCCACGCCCGCCACGCCCGCGAGCAGCGCGAAAACGGACTCGGACAGGCGCGCCTCGTCGACGACGGGGGATCCGCCGGTGTAGGCGGCCGAGGTTAATTCCAGCGGGATGTCCACGTGCTCGACGTAGAACGGCCGCTCGCCCTCCGGCAGGTCGTCCCAGTAGCTGTCGGCGTGAACGCGCAGCGTGAAGTGGGTGGGGTCGTCCCCGATGAGCTCGCAGGCGGAGTCGTCGAGGTGGATGAGCGGGTTGTCGATCAGGTGCCCGTGCCAGAAGATGGTTGGCGCGGTGCGGATGAGCTCCTCGGCGGTGGCGGCGCGCCGGGAGAAGCGCGGCTTTACGTCGCCGCCTGTCGCCTCGATGCAGGCGCTCTCGAAGCGGCCGAGGATGGAGGCGACGGGCTCGTCGATCTCGGTGATGCCGCCCACGGAGATCGGCCCCGGGATGATGCGCACGGCGGAGGCGGGGTAGGAGGCGTCCTGGGCCTGCCACAGCGAGTCGAGCCCGAGCCAGCGCTTGAGGTCGCCGTCGATGATCGGCACCCACGGCATCGGCTTGTGGTGCTTGCGGTTGAGCGCGATGAACCAGGCTGCGTCCTGCGGGAGCACCCGGATAGAGTCGGCCTGCGGGTAGTTTTGCAGGAGCTTGTCGACGGCCCAAGGCGCGTCCTCCACATCCTCGATCGAGGCGAACAGGGTGGGGATCTCGCCGTGGTCGGCTTCCGCGAGGCGCGCCTCGACGCGGCGGAGGAGGTCGAAGAAGCGGTCCGACCAGGTGGGGTCGGTAAACGGGTAGGCAAGCTCCACGAAGCGGCGCACCCACTGCGCGTAGGTCATGTCCTCGACCTCGCCGAAGTAGGGCTTGGCCGTCTTGTTGATGGCCTCGATGATCTCGGCCTTGTGCGCCGCGTAGTCCTCGATGTCGAGGCTGGTGATGAGCCGGGAGGCGCGGGCGAAGTCGTTGTCGATCTCGTACATGTCGGCCAGGAGGTGCGACTGGCCGGAGGTCATCCCGCCGTCGCTCTTGAGCCGCCCGACCCAGCCCTGCTCGATGCCGGGGGTTTCCTTCAGCAGCTCCTTGACCTGCGGGGAGGTGGTGGCCTCCTTGGCGGCCATGGCGGCGGTGCCGACCAGCACGCCGTCGACCGGCAGGGGCTGGCGCCCGTGCTTTACGGCCCACGAGCCGGTGACGAACTCCGCGGCGCGGGCGGGCGTGCCGATGCCGCCGCCGACCACGACGACCACGTTGCCGCGGTCGCGGATCTCGGCGTAGGTGGCAAGCAGCAGCTCCTCGAGGTCGACCCAGGAGTGGTGGCCGCCCGCGTGCCCGTCCTCGGCCTGCATGATGATGTCGAAGCCCGGGTTGGCGTCGGCGATGGCGAGGACCTGGCGGATCTGGCCCACGGTGCCCGGCTTGAACGCGACGTAGGGGAAGCCCTCGGCGTGCAGGGTGGTAATGAGCTCGGTCGCCTCGTCGAGCTCGGGGATGCCGGCGGAGATGGTCACGCCGTTGATGCTGGCCCCGCCCGCGCGGGCCTTGGACACGATCTTCTGCTGCCCGAACTGCAGGTTCCACATGTAGCGGTCGAAGAACATGGAGTTGAACTGGGCGGCGCGGCCCGGCTTGAGGAGGTTTTGGAGGTTGGTCTGGTTGTGCTCGAAGACCTCCTCCGAGTACTGGCCGCCGCCGGCCAGCTCCGCCCAGTGCCCGGCGTTGGCGGCCGCGGCGACGATGCCCGCGTCGACGGTGGTCGGGGTCATCCCGGCGAGCAGGATGGGGGAATAGCCGGTGAGCTCGCTGAATCGGGTGGTCAGCACCGTCAGGCCGTCGGGAAGCGAAACCAGCTGAGGCATAAAGCGCGCGTAATCGCGCGGGGCGGGCAGCTGCGTGCCGAAGGTCGCGAGCCGGTCGCGGCGGGCGGGGGTGGAGGCGTCGACGACGACGGCGTCGGTGTGCGGCGCGGTGATGGCGCCGAGCGCCTTGTCGAGGCTCAAGAGGTAGTCGTGGCGGCCGACCGCCCACTCGAAGGGCTCGACCAGGATGGCGTCGGCGAGCCCGCGCGCGTCGACTGCAAGCCCGCAGCGCGTCGACCACTCCACGGCCAGGTCGGCGGCGTCGCGCAGGCCCTCGTGATGGAAGGCGGCGTCGATGCCCAGGTCCTCCATCACCAGCTCGATCGGCTCGCCGCCAACTTCGCGGGCCTCGATGCGCGCATTGTGCTTGTCGACGAGCTTCGTCACCGCCTGCCGGACCTCGCGCAGCTCCTGCCCGGTGCCGCTCACGACAGCGCGGGTGGGGGAGTTGATCACGCCGAGCGGGATGCCCGCCTCGCGCAACGCCGCCACCGGCACCCCGCGCACGGCCAGCATCCGACCGAAGTGCGCCTGGGAGGTGGCGGCGCCGAGCACGATGGTGAAGGCGAGGTGGTCGATGACGCGCGGCTCGTCCCACTCACCGGCGGCGAGGTCGGCGATGGCGCAGGTGATGACGGCCTGCGAGTGCGGGTAGAGGGTCACCCGATCGAATGCCAGCCCCTCGTCGGCGAGCGCGCGCAGCGCGGCGAGGTGCCCGACCGTGATCGCCGGGACGGAGACCGCCGGCTCCGCGTCGATGGGAGAGGCGTCCGCGCCGGAGAGGATCTCGTGCACGCGCTCGGCGGCGCCCGGGACGATCTGACCCAGCTCGCGGGCGATGGGGGCGAGGCGCTGGCGGGCAGCGGCAAGCGCCTTGTCGATGCGCGCCGCGGTGGCGGCGTCGTCGCGGTAGCCGCGCAGGTCCTCGAACCAGCCGGAGGCCTGGCCGCCCAGCAGGATGCCGAGCGAGGAGCCGTTGAGGACGTCGATGGGGAGACGAGGAAGCGACATGAAGCCTACTTTCGAACGGGAAAATAAAATACCTACGCAAGCGTAAGTTACGGGTGCGTAGGTTTCAAGGAGGCTATGTCGCAATTCACAATCGTGTGCTTATCCGGGCATGGGTCACTTCCTGAAGGGTGGCTGAAATTGCGGCTGTGATGAGGGGCGACGAGGGGCTTGGGAAAGGTTGGGCAAAATAAAAAAGCAGCCAGCACAATGCTGACTGCTTTCCTTATTGTTCTAACGACTTAAGCGTTAGGGCGCTTGCCGTGGTTCGCCTTCTTCTTGCGGCGGTCCTTGCGCTTACGGCCACGCTGGCTCATGGGGGCACTCCTCACTTATTGGGGCAAAATAACAGCTTCCCACTTTAGTGGAGCGTAGAAGCCTGAAAGAAATTGGGGGAGGATTAAATGGTTGCGCGGGCGCGGCCGCGGCCGCGGTTCTTGCGGCGCTTGAGCGCGCGGCGCTCATCCTCGCTCATGCCGCCCCAGACGCCGGCGTCCTGGCCGGTCTCGAGGGCCCATGCGAGGCACTGAGAGGTAACGGGGCAACGGTTGCACACAACCTTTGCCGCGGCGATCTGGGCGAGGGCGGGACCGGAGTTGCCAACTGGGAAGAACAGCTCAGGATCTTCGTCGCGGCAAACGGCTTCGTGGCGCCAATCCATCTTTACTCCTTAAATAATCTCTAACGTGTGTGTTTCTCCTTGGTTGGGCGCGCGCAAACCAAGCCCCCCGGTCAAGGGGACTCAAAGAAGGGGCGCGGGGCTTTCGAAGTTCAGTCGCAGAAGGCGGGTCCTGAACCTGTGTGGTTTACGCGTCGTTTACTGTGCGGTTTCCCAAGGTTCGGCAAACGTTTTCTCATTGCTTGCCGTGAAGTACTTCAAAATAATGACATGTCCGCCGATTCTGCGCTAGACCTAAGTATCAAATTGTTGCCAGTATCACAAATGAGGGGCGAATTTGAGCCGCATCTCCCTGCCCGAAACCGAGGGTTTGGTGCCCGTTCAGGCATCGGTTCTTCCGTAACCAGCGGTTTTGTTTCCGGTCGCGTGAGTATCGATTCGCCGCCGCGGTCAAATCGCGGCGAATGCAACCCGCCACAGGTTTCTAAGGAAATGTCGCCCGGGGCACCCCAACGGGGGCTGGAGCGGCGGTGAACGGCAGGTAAAAGCTCGTGCCGCGCGAAGGCGCTCGGTAGGCTTGTTCGACGTGAGTACCGAAAACCCCGTGAATGCACAAGGGCTGAAGCCGCCGTCGCCCATGATCTACGCTGGCGTCATCGCCATCTGCCAGTCGCTGATCGGCATCGTCTACGCCATCATCCTCATCGTCCGCGGGTTCATGGGTAAGTCGGACCCCTCGATCGTCTACGAGTCGGACAATGCCAACACGGCGGTCGGTTTCGGTACCGCGGCCTTCCTGCTCATCGTCTTTGGCGCGGTCGTGGCGGGAGCCCTGCTCATGATGCGCGGCAAGCGCTGGGGGCGCGGCCCCGTCATCATGCTGGAGATCCTGCTGCTCCCGATCAGCTACTACATGTTCGCTGGCGGGCAGGCCCTTGCTGGCGCGGTGTGCGCGATCAGCGCGCTGGCGGCGCTGGGGCTGTCGTTTAGCCCCCGGGCCGTCGAGTGGGCCGCGGCGCAGTACGGCCGCTAGCCGTAGGCGTCGACAAGCGAATGCCTATTGCGGCTGAACCGCAACGAGCGTGGTGCCGCGCTTTTCCACGATGACGCCGCTGGCGGTGACAAGCCCCACGGAACCGCTGTAGCCAGCGCGGTCGTAGGAGAAGGAACGCTCGATGTCGCCGGTGTCCCAGTTGGCCACGGACATGCCCGCGACGGTGGGGATGACAAGCCGGTCGCCGAGCGCCGTGCCGGTGCCGATGGCGTCGGTGAAGATGCGCTCGATCGCCATCGTGTCGGGGTTAAACAGGTAGATGCGGGTGCCGTCGAACCAGGTCATGTGATGGGGGAGGTCCGCCGTCGCGGGCGCGAAGACCCCCTCGTGGCCCTGGAGGATCGGCGCCGCCTCGACCGGCTGCGCCGCGGTCTGGTGGCCGGAACTGTCGAAGCTAATGATCTGCGGGCTGGGGGAGGAGACGTAGACCGCCGCGCCCTTCTGGCCGATCGCGACGATCTGCGCGTCGGCGGAGGGCAGCTGGACGTCGGCGGTGATCTGCGGCTCGCGGGAATCCTCCGGGGTGGCCTTCTGGAAGCGCAGCCAGCCGGTGCCCTCGCACTCCTCGACGAGCCCGAGCAGCTCCTTGCGGGTGAGCGCGGAGTGGATCGTGCAGTCCTCGTGCGGCTGCATGTTCGCCTCCTGCTTGGCGTAGACGTCGCCGTACTCGACGGTGCGCACGAGGTCGGAGCGCCACAGCTCGACGCGCTGGTCGGAGACGATGCCGACGCGGTCGTTGGAGGAGATCGGGACGGGGTTCTCGCTGGCGATCGCGCTGCGGGTGCCCGCGTACTGGCCGGTGGCGGCGTTGATGGCCACGACGTCGCCGCAGCCCTCGCCGGTGCGGAAGTCTGCGACGACCTTCGACCACGCCTGTCCCAGCGAGCACAGCTCGGCGTTGCGGTCGTAGCTCCACACGGCCTCGCCGGTGGTGGGGTCGATCGCGGTGATGGTGGTCCGCGCGCCAGTGTCGCCGGTGGTGTCGGCGGAGATGACCAGCCCGTCGGCGATGACGGGCTTGGAATTGAAGGAGTCGGCCGGCGCCTGCCAGCCGATCGCGTACTGGGCCGCCACCGCGGGGGGCTGCTGCGGCGCCGAGTAGGGCGTCTGGGCCTCGTTCAGCTGCGCCTGGCGGATGGGCGCCGTCGCCCACGCCCCGGCCACCGCCACGATGCTCACGGCGCCGATGGTCCCGGCCGCGATCCAGTTCTTGCGGCTGCGGCCAAGGACGACGGTTGGTGTGCGTGGGGGCATGGTTTCCTATTGTCGCTCACGGCGCGCGGAGAGGGCAACCTGGGGCGGATTGCTTGGGTGATGTTAAAGGGGCGTCAGCGCGCGGGGTGCCTAGCACCCCGCACGGAGAGAAGGGCGGGTGGCTAGTGCCGGCGCCGCCCCCGCGAGCGCCCCTCGCCGCGGCCGCCCGAACGCGGGCTGCGCGCGCGATCCCGGGCGCCGCCGATGACCTTGCGCGCGGGGCCGACCTGCTCCTGGGCGCCCTCCGGGATGTCGAGGGCCTCGAACAGCTCGGGCGAGGTGCTAAACCACTGCGGCGGCTCGGGCGTGTCCAGCCCGATCTCGTCGTTGATGAGCTTCCACTTGTTGATCTCGTCGTAGCCGACCAGGGTGACCGCGGTACCGGAGTGCCCCGCGCGGCCGGTGCGGCCGATGCGGTGGACGTAGGTCATGGGGTCGTCCGGGGTCTGGTAGTTGATGACGTGGGTGACGTCGTCGATGTCGATGCCGCGGGCGGCGACGTCGGTGGCCACGAGGATGTCCACCTTGCCGGAGCGGAAGGCGTTGAGCGAGGTCTCGCGAGCGCCCTGGCCCAGGTCGCCGTGGACGGCCGCGACGCTGAAGCCGCGGGCGGCCAGGTCGTCGGCGAGCTCGGCGGCGGTGCGCTTGGTGCGGGAGAAGATGATGGTCTTGCCGCGCCCGGTGGCCTGCAGGATGCGGGCCGTGACGGCCGGCTTGTCCATGCGGTGGGCCTGGAAGATGACCTGCTTGGTGGTGGCGTGGGTCTGCGAGGCGCCGACGTCCTCGGCGCGGATGTGCACCGGCTGAGTCATGAAGGTGCGCGCGAGGGTGAGCACCGGTCCCGGCATGGTCGCAGAGAACAGCATGGTCTGGTGCGAGTGCGTGAGCGCCTCGAGGATCTTCTCGATGTCCGGGAAGAAACCCAGGTCGAGCATCTCGTCGGCCTCGTCGAGCACGAGGATGGCCACGCGGTCGAGCTTCAGGTTGCCGCGCTGGTAAAGATCGAGCAGGCGGCCCGGGGTGCCCACGACCACGTCGACGCCGCGGGCGAGCGCCTGGACCTGGTCCTCGAAGGGGTGTCCGCCGTAGATCGTGGTCACGCGCACCGGGGTCTCGGCGGCGGTGCGGATGAGGTCGTCGCCGACCTGCTGGGCGAGCTCGCGGGTGGGAACCACGACGAGCGCGCGCGGGGTGCCGTCGAGCTCCTCGACGTCGGCGGAGTCAAACACGCGGTCCAGGAGCGGGACGCCGAAGCCCAAGGTCTTGCCCATGCCGGTGCGAGCCTGGCCGATGAGGTCGCGGCCATCGAGGGCGATGGGCAGGGTGAGCTCCTGGATGGCAAAGGTGTGGGTGATGCCCTCTTTTGCCATGGCGCGCGTCAGTTCGACGGCGACGCCGAGCTCTTTGAAGGAAGGATGCGTATTTGGTGCTGACACAACCTTGATACTATCTGTAACCGTCTACGATTAGTCACGTTCTGTCGCCAATTGGCCCCAAGTTGGCGGTCCGGGTGGAACAATTCTTCGCTCCTTAGGCGTTACGTAGAGGTACGAAGAACGACTTTCTTAACTCGAACATCTGTAAGGAGTATCCCGTTTCATGGATATCAAGATTGGTTTCGCCGACTCCCCGCGCGAGCTCGTTATCAGCTCCACCGCCTCCCAGGAAGAGATCGCTGGTCGCGTGAGCGAGGCGCTCGCCAACGACTCCGGCGTCCTCGACCTGAGCGATGACAAGGGCAACCGCTACATCGTGCGCAACTCCCGCATCGCCTACGTCGAGGTGGGCACCCAGAACGCCCGCACCGTCGGATTCGCGGGAGCGTAAGCGCCCATGCCCTCGGCGAAAGAAAGCTTCTTTGTCCGCTTTGCCAAGGAATACGGGTGGCGTGCCTACGCGATTCCGGTGCTGAGCGTCATCACCATCTGGGTGCTGTACGACGTTTTCATTTCGCCGACCCCTGAGCCCGTCTCCCCGACAGTGGGGACTACGGCCTCCTCCTCGCACGGAGGGGAGGGTGCCACCGGGCCCAACCCGGCCGACATGACCTCGATGAGCACCGCCTCCGAGGAGCTGCCCGCGGGCGGCTCCTACACGGAGAAGGGGGACACCACCTACCGCCAGGTCGGCCACGAGGGCGCGAATGCGGGCCAGGGCACGGAGAAGACCTACAAGTACGTCGTCGAGGTCGAAAACGGCGTGGACACCTCCGGCTACGGCGGCGACGACGCGTTTTCGTCCATGGTGGACGCCACCCTCACCAACCCGAAGAGCTGGGTCGCCGATCCGAAGTTCCGCTTCGAGCACGTGGCCAACGGCGACGACGCCGACCTCCACATCCAGCTCACCTCGGTGGGCACCACCCACGAGCTGTGCGGCAGCAACATCTCCATGGAGACCAGCTGCTTCTACAACGACGGCGGCCGCGTGGTGCTCAACGAGTCCCGCTGGGTGCGCGGCGCGACCCCCTTCAACGGCGACGTCGGCGGCTACCGCCAGTACCTCATCAACCACGAGGTCGGCCACGGCATCGGGTATGCCGCCCACGAGCCCTGCGGCAAGGACGGCGAGCTCGCGCCGATCATGATGCAGCAGACGCTCAGCCTGTCCAACTCGGAGCTGTTCCGCATTGACCCGAACGAGGTCTACCCAGACTACAACGCCACCTGCCTAGCCAACCCCTGGCCGTATCCGCGCGCGTAGTCTTTCGCCTTCGCTTGTCGACGCCAAGGCGGGCGGCTTATCGGGCAAGGTTCGATCACACCGGTCGGGCCTTGCCCTTTTTCATTGGGGTGCGGTGCTTTAGACGTCGGCAAGCAAACTTGTTGAAGCGTCAACAAAACCGGTATATGATGGCCCCATGCAATTCGGAATTTTTAGCATCGGCGATGTCACCACCGACCCCACCAACGGAACCACCCCCACCGAACACCAGCGCATCCTTAACACCATCGAGATGGCGAAGAAGGCCGAGGAGGTGGGGCTCGACGTGTTCGCCACCGGGCAGCACCACAACCCGCCGTTCGCGGCGCCGGCGAACCCGCCGATCCTCCTTTCTTATCTCGCGGCACAGACGGAGAAGCTCCAGTTCTCCACGGCCACGACGCTCATTACCACCACCGACCCCGTGCGGCTGGCCGAGGACTACGCCTACGCGCAGCACCTCGCCGGCGGGCGCATCGACCTCATGCTTGGCCGCGGCAACACCGGGCCGGTCTACCCGTGGTTCGGCAAGGACATCAGGAAGGGCATCCCGCTCGCGATCGAGAATTACCACCTGCTGCGCACCTTGTGGCGCAAGAAGAACGTGACGTGGTCGGGGGAGTTCCGCACCCCGCTGCAGTCCTTTACCTCCACGCCGCGCCCGCTGGACGACACCCCACCGTTCGTCTGGCACGGCTCGATCCGCTCCACCGAAATCGCCGAGCAGGCCGCCTTCTACGGCGACGGCTTCTTCCACAACCACATCTTCTGGAACATCGAGCACACCCAGGCGATGGTCAACCTCTACCGCCAGCGCTTCGAGTACTACGGCCACGGCTCGGCCGATCAGGCGATCGTCGGGCTCGGCGGGCAGGTGTTCATCGGCGAGACGGAGAAGAAGGCCAAGGACTTCTTCCGGCCCTACTTCGACAACGCGCCGGTCTACGGGCACGGCCCGAGCCTGGAGGAGTTCGAGCGGATCACCCCGCTGACCGTGGGCACCGTCGACCGGGTCATCGAGCGCTACCTGGGCTACGCGGACGCCGTGGGCGACTACCAGCGCCAGCTCTTCCTCGTCGACCACGCGGGCCTGCCACAGGAGGTGGTGCTCGAGCAGATCGAGATCCTGGGCACCGAGGTCGTCCCGGTCCTGCGCCGCGAGTTCGAGGCGCGCCGGCCCGCGCACGTGCCCAGCGACCCGCCGACGCACGCCTCGCTCGTCGCCGCGGGCTCCGAGCACTATCACTTCGAGATCCAGCCGGCGTCCGCGCTGGCCGCGAGCGGAAAGTAGGTTCATCATGAAGAAGCTTTTGGTCATCCACGCGGGCCTCTCGCGCCCGTCGAGCACCGAGGCCGTCGCCCGTGACATCGCCGATGCGGTCGTGGCCCAGGTGAGCAAGCGCGGCGAGGGGCTCGAGGTGGAGCACGTCGCCATCCTCGACTACCTCCAGGACGTCACCACCTACTTCGCCACCGGCGTGCTCACCTCCAGGCTCGCCGCGCTGCACGAAAAGATTTCGCTTTCCGACGCCATGGTGGCCGCCACCCCGGTCTTCTCCGCCAGTTACTCGGGCATGTTCAAGATGTTCTTCGACACGCTCGACCCGAAGGCGCTGGTGGGAAAGCCCGTCATCATCGCCGCCACCGCGGGCACGCCCCGCCACAGCCTCGTCCTCGAGCACGCGCTGCGGCCGCTGTTCGCCTACCTGCGCGCGGTGGTCATGCCCACCGCCGTCTTCGCCGCGACCGCCGACTTCGGGGAGGAGACCGACCTGAATACCCGCATCGTGCGCGCGGCGGGCGAGCTGGCGGGCTACCTCGTTGACACCGCCGCCGTGGTGGGCTTCGGGCCCGACTTCACCCCGGACCGCGAGGAGGTGGAGACCGGCTCGCCGCTTCTCAAGTCGACCAGCCCGTTTGCCGACCTGCTGCGCGGACACGACGGCGGGGGACGCTAAGGGTTAGCCCTCTGGAGACTAGAATCTCGAGACATGGAATTTACCGCCCTTCCCGATCACGTCCGCGACGCCTTCCACGCCTCCGACAACGAGGCCAAGCAGCTCGGCATCGCCTGGGACTACGGCTGGCGCGTGGGCCCCATGGTCTTCTCCCAGGTCGCCCACCACGACCGCTGCGCCTGGTCCGCGCGGGTGCGCGAAACGCTCAAGCCCCAGGGCCTGCGCGTGGTGCGCCCGGTGCGCAGCGCGGACGGGCGGTTCACCAACGCCGGGTGGCGGGTCAACAGCTACGTGGCGGGCATCGTGACCAAGCGGGTCGACGAGACGGTCGCGGCGGCGCTGCGGCTCGACGAGGCCCTAGCAGAGGTCGAGATCCCGGACTCCTTCTACGAGGTCGACGAGTCCGACCTCTTCTCCATCGCCGATCACTGGGCCTGGTCGGACAACCCCTACGAGCGCGTCGAGTTCGACTGCTCGATCCCCGCGCAGGAAACCTCCGCCGAGCTGCTGGAGAAGACCTCGCGGCTGCTCAAGCCCATCGACGCCCCCGTCCAGGTGACCCACGCCGACATGTTCGGCACGACCATCTACGCGGGCACCCAGGCGCCCACCGTCACCGACCTCGTGGGGGTGGCACACCCGTTCGGATACACCGCCGCGCTCACCATCGTCGACGCGTTGACGATGGAGGCCACGGACGAGGCGATCATCGACCGCTTCTCCCACATTCCCCACATTGACCAGCTGCTTCTGCGCGCGCTGGCCTACCGCGTGTGCGTCCACGCGCTGCACCCGGAGGCGACCGCGAACACCGGCACCAACCTCAATTGGGTAGCGGGGGCGGTCATGTCGCGGGTGTCTGTCACACTGTAGGCATGGTTCAACCGGCGCCCATTCCCAAGGTCCATCTGGTCTCACCCTCTCGCCGCGATGCGCAGCGCGAGTGGGACAACGAGCTCTACCGCAACCCGGCGGGGCACTGGCGGCTGATCGGCACCGCGGGCAGCGGCGTCACCAGCCTCGTGTGCGACGTGGTCGCACGCAGGATCCGCGAGGGGCAGGACCCCTCCGAGATCCTCGTCATCGCCTCATCAAAGGCCGCGGCGGCGGGGTTGCGCCGGGGGATCGCGGACCGCATCGCGGACGTGGACTACACCTCGGCGTCCACGATGGTGCGCTCGGTGCACGCGGTGGCCTTTTCCATCCTCCGGCTCACCCTCGACGAGCAGCTGCGGCTCATCACCGGTGCCGAGCAGGACGCGGTGATCAGGGAGCTGCTCGAGGGCAACGCCGCAGAGCACACTGGTCAGTGGCCCGCGGATACCCGCGAGGCGCTCGAGCTGGTGGGCTTCGCCCGGGGTCTGCGCGACTTCCTCCTGCGCGCCGCCGAGCGCGGCCTCGGCCCGGACGACCTCGAGCGGCTGGGGGTGGAGTACTCGCGCCCGATGTGGGGTGCCGCCGGGGCCTTCCTGCGCGAGTACGAGTCGGTCATGTCGCTCTCGGACCGCCGCAGCCTGTCCGCCTCCGAGCTCGTCTCCGAGGTGTTGCTCGGCGAGGTGCCGGACCTGGGCTACCGCACGGTCATCGTCGACGACGCCCAGAACCTCGACCCCAAGTCGGCGCAGCTGGTGGCCTCGCTCATCGAGCGGGCGGACTTCTCCGTCATCGCGGGCGACCCCGATCAGAGCGTGTTCCACTTCCGCGGCGCCGACCCGGAGTTCCTGCTGCACCACCCCGTCGAGCACAAGCTGCGTTTGGACAAGAGCTTCCGCGCGCCGGAGGCCGCGGGCTACATCCTGTCCACCGAGACCGCCCAGTGGGAGTTCGCCGCGGACATCCTGCGCCGCGAGCACCTGCTCGAGGGCGTGCCGTGGAAGGACATGGCGGTGGTGGTCCGATCCCAGTCCGCCATCTCCTCGGTGCGCCGCGCGCTGCTCGCCTCGGGTGTGCCGGTCCACGTGGACCCGACCGACGTGGTGCTGGCGAACCAGCGCATCGTCTCCTCGCTGCTCCTGGCGGTGCGCGCGCTGCACGAGCGGCTCACCCCGGCGGAGATCGAGGAGCTGGCGCTCGGCCCCATCGGCGGCGCCGATCCGGTCACCCTGCGCAGGCTCTACCGCGGCCTCCGGCTCGCCGAGCTGCGCCGCGGCGGCACGCGCCGGGCGGCGGAGATGCTCGAGCGGCTCGTGGTCGACGATCCCCGCTTCGCCGACGAGCGCGAGGAGCTCGAGGCGGACGCCCGGCAGGTGCTCACCGACCGCGAGCTGGCTATCTTGGCCCGCATCCGCGCGGTGCTGGACGCCGGGTACGCCGCCACGCGCCGGGGCGGGAGCGTGGAGGAGATCCTGTGGGCGCTGTGGGACGCCACGGGGCTGTCCGCCCACCTGCTGGCTGTCAGCCTGCGCGGCGGGGCCTCCGGCTCGCAGGCAGATAGGGATCTCGACTCGGTCATGGCCCTGTTCGACGCCGCAGGCGACTTCGTGGAGCGCCGGCCGAAGGCGTCGATAAGCGCCTTCATGCAGCACATCAACGAGCAGGAACTGCCCACGGGCGTGCGCGACAGGCGCCTGGCGGCGCCCGACGCGGTGCAGGTCCTAAGCGCGCACGGGACCGCGGCGAAGCAGTGGCAGGTGGTCATCGTCGCGGGCGTGCAGGAGGGCGCGTGGCCGTCGCTGGGGGAGACCGGCTCGCTGTTCGGGCAGGAGGAGTTGGTCGATCTCCTCGACGAGGGCATCGAGCCCGGCATTCCGGTCTCGCACTCCGCCGCGCGCCTGGCGGAGGAGAAGCGCCTGTTCCACCTCGCGTGCACGCGCGCCACGAAGCGGCTGGTGGTCACGGCGGTGGACACGCCCGAGGGTGACACGATCAGGGAGCCCTCGCGGTTCATGAAGGAGGTGCCCAACCTCAACTACCTCCTCGACGAGGATGTCGAGGGGCCGTCGTCGGATGCGGTGGGCGAGACGCCTGTGGAGGAAGCGAGCTACGTGCGCCTGCTCTCCGTTCCCAGCATCGTCGCCGAGCTGCGCCGCGTGCTGGCGGGCGCCGGGGACGAGAAGGACCGCGAGCAGGCTGCGCGCCAACTGGCCAAGCTCGCAGAGGCGGGCGTGCCGGGTGCGGACCCGAGCAGCTGGTGGGGTACCCGCGGGACCAGCGAAAACGAGGAACTCGACGTGCGCGCGATCTCCCCGTCGCTGGTGGAGACGGGCCTGGAGTGCCCGATGCGGGCCTCGCTCTCGCGCGTGCGCCTCGACTCCGAGAACACGCTGGCGATGATGCGCGGCACCCTCGTGCACGCCTACGCCGAGGCTGTGGCCTCGGGCGTGCCCGTGGAGGCGGGGCGGCCGCTCGTGCGCTCCGCCTACGAGTCCATCCTGGGCTTGCCCTCCTGGATGATCGGCACGGCGCTCGAGGCCTGGGACGCGATGATCGCCAAGCTGGAGCACTGGCTGGAGGTCAATGCCGCCCGCTACGAGCTGGTGGGAACCGAGGTCCCGGTTCGCGTGGATGTCGGCGACGGCGTCACCATCTCCGGGCGCATCGACCGCCTCGAGCGCGATAAGGAGGGGCTGCGGATCCTCGATATCAAGACCGCGGGGAAGGCGATGAGCTTCGAGGACGCAAGCCGACACATGCAGCTGGCGACCTACCAGCTGGCGCTGAGCAAGGGTGAGGTCGTCACAGGCGAGGACGGCCGCGCCGCCATCGTGAGCGGATCCGGGCTCGAGGTCGATCAGGGGCAGCTCGTCTACCCCGGAACGGACTCCAAGTCTCTGACGACCAGGGAGCAGGCGAGGAAGACCCCGGAGGAGCTGGCAGAGCTCAACGCCCGGCTCCCGCTGCTTTTGAAGGAGCTGCGCGGCCCGCATTTCGTGGCCCGCGTGAACCCGAACTGCAAGCACTGCGACTACCAGAACATCTGCCCAGCCCGGACCACCGGAAGGATGACCCCACAGTGACCACCAAGCCAGTCGTGGACCCGATCGAGCTCTCGAAGCTCCTGGGCCAGAAGTTCCCGCCCACGCCGCAGCAGGCCGCCGTCATCAGCGCCGAGCTCGGCCCGATGCTCGTGGTGGCGGGCGCGGGCGCGGGCAAGACCGAGACCATGGCCGCCCGAGTGGTGTGGCTCGTGGCCAACGGGCTGATCCGCCCCGACCAGGTGCTTGGCCTGACCTTCACCAGGAAGGCAGCCCAGCAGCTGGGCCAGCGCATCCGAGACCGCCTCGAGCGGCTGGCGGGCATCGAGGAGCTCCCCGACCTCGACCCCACCGGCGAGCTGGCCCACTCGCTGCAGGCGATCACCCCGCAGGTGGCCACCTACGACTCCTTTGCGGGCACCCTTATGCGCGAGTTCGGGCTGCTCCTGCCGATGGAGCCCACCTCCCGCATGATCAACGCCACCGAGCTCTACCAGCGGGCGCACCGCATCGTGTCCACCTACTCGGGCACCGTCTCCACCACCAACGGCCTAGATGATGTCATCAAGAAGGTCTTGGCGCTGTCCTCCGAGATGGACAACCACATGGTCTCGCCCGCGGACATCGCCGAGGAGACCTACCCCTTCGTCCGGCTCTTCGACGAGCTGCCCACCGCCAACGGTAAAGCGGCCGCGTTAACCAGGGACCAAAATAAATGGCGCGATGCCCAGCTGCTGCGCGTCGAGCTGCTCGACCTCGTGCGCCTGCTCAAGGAGGACCTGGCGGAGAACAAGCTCATCACCTTCGGCGAGCAGATGTCGCTGGCGGCCAGGCTCGCGGAGAGCAACCCGGCCGTGGGCGAGCAGCTGCGCCGCCGCTTCAAGGTGGTCATGCTCGACGAGTACCAAGACACCAGCCACGCCCAGCGCGTGCTCCTGCGCAGCCTGTTCGCCGGGAGCGCCGTGACCGCCGTGGGCGACCCGATGCAGTCCATCTACGGCTGGCGCGGAGCGACCGCGGCCAACCTCGAGCGCTTCGTCACCGACTTCGCGGCGGGGGAAGAGCCAGCGCCGAAGAAGGAGCTCACCGTGAGCTTCCGCAACCCGCCGGAGGTCCTCGACCTCGCCAACCGGGTCTCGGCCACCGTCCTAGAAAAGCCGGGCCACGGCCCGCGCACCGTCGCCCCGCTCTCGCCCCGCCCGGGGGCAGGCGAGGGCACGGTTGAGCTGGCCTTCTTCGAGACCGAGGACGATGAGCTGGGGTTCGTCGCCGAGCAGATGGCCGAGGAATACTCCCGCCGCGGGGAGAAGGAGAAACCCTTCACGGCGGCGGTGCTCGTGCGCAAGAACAGCCAGGCGCAGCCGATCGCCGAGGCCCTTGCCGCGCGCGGCGTGCCGGTCGAGGTGGTGGGTACGTCGGGGCTGGTCGACGTGCCTGAGATCCAGGACCTCATCGCCGCCGCCACCATGCTCGTGCGCCCCTGGGACTCCGCGGCCGCGATGCGCCTGCTCATGGGCCCTCGCGTGGGGCTGGGCGTCAACGACCTCAAGGCGCTTGCCGCCCGCGCCGCCAACCTCTCCGGCCGCAGCACCGAGCGGGTCGTGTACTCGAACGACCCCTTAGAGCGCCTCGAGCAGATCATCGCCGAGCAGCAGGCCCAGGAGCCGGAGACCGTCGTGGGGCTCGCGGACGCCCTCGCCGACCTGGGCGAGCCCGAGCGTTACTCGGAGGAGGGATACGCGCGGCTGAAGGAGTTCGCCTCCATCCTGCGCTACCTGCGCACTTACTGCCTGGGGCAGTCGCTGCCGGATCTCTTCGCCGACATCGAGAACCAGCTGGGCCTCCGCACCGAGGTGCTCACCCGCCAGGACCCCCACGCCGACGGCGCGGTGGGCACGAGCCAGCTCATGCGCTTCTTCGACGTCGTGGCCGAGTTCGCCGCGGTGCCCGGGGCGACGCTGCCCGCGTTCCTCGACTACCTCGCGCTCTCCCGCGATCAGGAGGACGGGCTCGCCCCCGCCGAGGTGCAGGTTCGTTCCGACCGGGTGCAGGTGCTCACCATCCACAAGGCCAAGGGCCTCGAGTGGGATATCGTCTCGGTTCTCGGAACGGACTCCAACACCTACAAGGCCAAGGCGGAGACCTGGCTGACCATGCCCGACAAGATCCCCTCCACCCTGCGCGGGGACGCGGCGGAATCACCCACGGAGACGGGCGCTCCGGTGCTCGACCTCACGGAGGTGGAAAACCGCACCGAGCTCACCAAGGCCATCAAGGAGCACCTCGACGACCACCGCAACGCCTCCGCCGAGGAGTCCACGCGGCTTTTCTACGTGGCGCTCACCCGCTCCGAGCGTCGGCTCATGGTCACAGCGCACGGCAAGACCGGAACCAAGAAGGGCGTGCAGCCCTACGAGAACCTCGCGCTCCTGCGCGACACCGCCCCCGAGCGGGTCGTGGAGTGGTACGAGGGGGAGGTCGGCTCCGACGGTTCGGACGCCTCCGCCCCGCCCGAGGGGATCTTCCAGTCCGGCTGGAACCCGCGCGGTATGGAGGAGGTCCGCGCCGCCATGGCCGACCTGCCGGAGCTCAGCCGGGAGAAGGAGATCTACACCACCTGGGAAAAGGAGGTCGCGGCATTGATCGAGGAGTACTCCGCGGCCCAGGCCCCGGTCGTGGAGGTGGAGCTGTCCAGGGAGTTGACGGCAACGGACATGGTCGCGCTCAAGGACAACCCGGAGCAGTTTGCCAGGCGCCAGCGGCGCCCCGTCCCGTTCAAGCCGAACACCTACGCCAAGCGCGGCACCGCCTTCCACCAGTGGCTGGAGGACCGCGCGGGCGCCACGGCGCTGCTGGACGTCGACGAGCTCCCGGGCATCGACGAGGAGCTGGGCGACGCCGACCTCGCAGCGCTCAAGGAGGCCTTCCTCGCCTCGGAGTGGGCGGACAGGGCGCCGAAGTTCGTCGAGCACCCCTTCGAGGTGTCCATCGGCGGGATCATCGTGCGCGGCCGCATGGACGCCGTCTTCCAGTCGGAGGAGGGGCGCTGGCAGATCATCGACTGGAAGACCGGCCACCGTCCCACCGCCGCGCAGATGCTCGCGACCCGGATCCAGCTGGCCGTCTACCGGCTCGCCTGGTCGCGCCTGAAGGGCGTCGCGGAGGCGGATATCGACGCGGCCTTCTACTACGTGATGGACGGCGAGCTGGTGTCTCCGCCCGACCTGCCGGGTGAGGAGGAGCTGGCCAGGCTTCTGAAGGAGTCGAGCTCCGAGCCGTCGGGGCAGTAGTATGACAGAATACGTCTGGCGTCGGCGCCCAGCTGGCTGCCTCGTGCACGCCCTGCCCCTCAACCTCGAAATGTGATTTCCCATGGCCAACCGCTACCTGCAGCGATTCAACCGGGTCGACGAGCTCAACGACCTGCCGGAGCACTCGCTCCTGCACGTCATCGGCCTGCCCAGCAGGGGAGTGGCCAGCCCGGTCAAGCTCATTGCGCAGCGCTTCGCCTACGCGTTGGGGCTGGTCATCGCGGTGGCGCTCATCGTGTACTTCGACAAGGGGGGCTACACGGAGCCGCTGACCTTCATCGACGCCCTGTACTACTCGGCCGTGTCGCTGTCGACCACCGGCTACGGCGACATCACACCCATCACGCAGCAGGCGCGCTTGCTCAACATCATCATCATTACCCCGTTGCGCCTGCTGTTCGTCGTCCTCTTGGTCGGCACGACGCTGTCGGTGCTCACGGAGGAGTCGCGGAAAGCGTGGCAGATTCAGCGCTGGAGGAAACGCATGCGTAATCACACCGTCGTCATCGGTTACGGCACGAAGGGCCGCTCGGCGGTCGCTGCTTTGCTTGCCGACGGAGTCCTGCCCAAGGACATCGTGGTCGTGGATACGGATCAGACCGCCCTGGAGATCGCGAACAATGCCGGGCTGGTCACAGTGACCGGCTCGGCCACGAAGTCCGACGTCCTGCGCCTGGCCGGAGTGCCCAAGGCGAAAGCCGTGGTCGTGGCCCCGAACCTCGACGACACCGCGGTGCTGGTCACCCTATCCGTGCGCGAGCTGGCGCCCGCCGCGTGGATCGTGGCGAGCGTGCGCGAGTCGGAGAACCAGCACCTGCTCGAGCAGTCCGGCGCCGACTCGGTGGTCATCTCCTCAGAGACCGCGGGCCGCATGCTGGGCCTTGCCACCGTCACGCCGAGTGTCGTGGAGATGATGGAGGACCTGCTCTCCCCGGACGAAGGCTTCTCCGTCGCCGAGCGCCTCGTCGCCGAGGACGAGGTCGGCGCCAATCCGCGTCACCTCGCCGACATCGTGCTGGGTGTCGTCCGCTCCGGCGAGCTCTACCGCATCGACTCCCCCGAGGCCGAGACCGTCGAGCCCGGCGATCGCCTCCTGTACGTCCGCCGCGTCTTCGGCGAGGACGAGGAGAAGTAGAATCGCCTCCATGAGCAATACTTGCTTGCTTTTCGATGCCTCCGGCCAGATCGCACACCAGGGCCTCGCGCCGGTGCTCAGCCCTGAGCGCGACGATCTCCCCGCGTACCCCATCGGCGATGGGCTGGTCGTCCAGCGCTTGAAGGAGACCCGCACCGAACCCGAGTGGCACCGGCCGACCGACCGGCTCGCGGTCTACGCGTTGGGAGTCCTCGGCTTCCGCGAGCGCACCCTCGTGGACCCCGTGAGCGGCGGCGCCCTCAACTTTGAGCAGCCCACCGTCGGACGCACCAGCGAGGGCGCGATGGTCTTCCCCCGCATCGACCCGGCCGTCATCGGGCGCATCGAGCTCAAGGACGAGGAACGCATCCTGCTTGGCCGCAACACGCTGCGCCCGGACTTCTACTCGCTCATCGCTGGCTACGTCGACCTCGGCGAGACCTTCGAGGAGGCCATGTCCCGGGAGGCCATGGAGGAGGCGGGCCGCAGGATCGAGGACATCGAGTACAAGGCCAGCCAGCCGTGGCCCTACTCGGGCTCGCTCATGGTGGGCATGTCGGCGACCACCGAGGACGAGCACCCCGTCGCCGAGACCGACGGAGAGCTGGCCGACGTCGTGTGGGCCAGCCGCGACGACATCGAGCAGAACAAGTACCCCCTTCCGCGGAAGGGATCCATCGCGCTACGACTCATTGGGGAGTGGATGAACGAGTGAGCGTCGACCTTCGAGACCTCGACTCCGACCAACTTCAGGCGGCCACCGCGCCGCGCGGGCCCGTCGCCATCCTCGCGGGCGCCGGCACCGGCAAGACCCGCACGATCACCTATCGCATCGCCCACCTCATTGACCAGGGCTTCGCCAGCCCCGGCCGCGTCCTCGCGGTGACCTTCACCAACCGAGCGGCGGGCGAGATGCGCCACCGTCTGGGCCTCATGGGCATCGGTGGGGTGCAGGCGCGCACCTTCCACGCCGCCGCGCTGCGCCAGCTGCGCTACTTCTGGCCGCAGGTCGCAGGCGATCTCCCGTGGCGACTCATCGATAACAAGTTCTCGCTGGTCGGTCGAGC
Source organism: Corynebacterium vitaeruminis DSM 20294 (assembly GCF_000550805.1). Taxonomy (NCBI): domain Bacteria; kingdom Bacillati; phylum Actinomycetota; class Actinomycetes; order Mycobacteriales; family Corynebacteriaceae; genus Corynebacterium; species Corynebacterium vitaeruminis. The sequence continues at coordinate 685,616 of NZ_CP004353.1, forward strand.
CGCCCGCTCGCTGGGGATCGCCACCGACACCGAAAACATCCGCGACCTGCTCGGCGAGATCGAGTGGGCCAAGGCCACGCTCATCGCCCCCGACGGCTACGCCGAGCGCGCCCAAAACCGCAAGACGCCGGAGCCGCCTGATAAGGTCGCCGAGGTCTACCGCCGCTACGAGGAGCTCAAGACCACGCCCGAGGGCATCGGCCTCGACTTCGACGACCTCCTCCTGCACACCGCGGGCGCGCTCGAGAACTCCTCGGCCATCGCGGAGGAGTTCCGCGAGCAGTACCGCACCTTCGTCGTCGACGAGTACCAGGACGTCACCCCGCTCCAGCAGCGGGTGCTCGACGCCTGGCTGGGCGAACGTGACGACCTCACCGTCGTCGGCGACGCCAACCAGACCATCTACTCGTTCACCGGCGCTACCCCGGACTACCTGCTCAACTTCTCCCGGAAGTACCCGCACGCGACCGTCGTCAAGCTGCAGCGCGACTACCGATCCACGCCGCAGGTGACCAACCTCGCCAACGAGGTCATCGGCAAGGCCACCGGGCGCGTGGCGGGCACCCGCCTCAAGCTCCAAGGCATGCGGCCAGCCGGTCCCGACCCGGAGTTCGACTCCTACGAGGACGAGCCGAGCGAGGCCCGTGCCGTGGCGGGCCGGATCCGATCGCTGCTGGACAAGGGCGTGCCCGCGCACGAGATCGCCGTGCTCTACCGCATCAACGCCCAGTCCGCGACCTTCGAGCAGGCGCTGGCCGACGCGGGCATCGTCTACCAGGTCCGCGGCGGCGAGGAGTTCTTCCAGCGCGCCGAGATCCGCCAGGCCATCAGCCAGCTCGTGCGCGTCGCCCAGATCGATGGGCTCGCGGGCGGCGAGCGCCTGACCAAGGTCGTCGCGGCCGCCCTCGCGCCGCTGGGGCTTACCGACACCGAGCCGGAGGGCGCCCAGGCGCGCGAGCGCTGGCAGTCCCTCAAGGCGCTGGCCGAGCTCAGCGAGGAACTCGTGGTGGCCACCCCGGACCTCGACCTCAACGGGCTGCTGCGCAAGCTCCAGGAGCGCGCCGCAGCCAAGCACCCGCCGACGATGGAGGGCGTGACCTTAGCCTCGCTGCACGCGGCCAAGGGCCTGGAGTGGGACGCGGTGTTCCTGGTCGGGCTCACCGACGGCATGCTGCCGATCACCCACGCCATCAAGGCAGGTCAGGAGCAGATCGAGGAGGAGCGCCGCCTGTTCTACGTCGGCGTCACCCGCGCGCGCGAGTACCTCTACCATTCCTACGCGAAGGCGCGCCAGGAGGGCGGGCGCGCCAACCGCAAGCGCTCGCGCTTCCTCGACGGCATCGTCGCCGACCCGGACGCCGTCACCACCAGCCGCAGGCCGCGCACCCAGCGCTGCCGCGTGTGCGGCAAGCCGCTCGAGACGCCCACCGCCAAGGTGCTCGGCCGCTGCGAGGACTGCCCCTCGGACGCGGGCGAGGGCGTCTTCGAGGCGCTGCGCCAGTGGCGGCTCGCCACGGCCACGGAGAACCAGGTCCCGGCCTACATCGTCTTCACCGACGCCACGCTCATGGCGCTCGCCGAGGCCATGCCGGAGTCGCTCGAGGAGATGCTCAGCGTGTCCGGGATCGGGCCGGTAAAGGTGCAGAACTTCGGCGAGGAGGTCCTCGAGGTGCTCGAGCAGTTCCGCTAGGGGGCGTCCTCGATGGGCAGCAGGTCCTGCGAGGAGCACAGCGGACACAGCGCGAGCGGCTCGACGATCCGCTCCTCCACGGCACCGTCGTAGGGGCTGAGCCTAAGGAGCAGCCCCGGGCGCGGGCGTTCGACGTGCATGCCCGGCGCTGGCGTCTGCGAGTAGAGCCCGTGGATGACGGCCGCGACCTTGACGGCGAGCAGGTGCTCGCACAGCGGGTCGAAACGCATCGACGGCCCCAGCTGCGCCCGCAACACGCGCGCCTCGGGGTCCCGCCGGAGCTCGGCGAGGTCGGTGCAGTACGGGCATGGCCCCTCGCCGTCGATGCGCAGGGGGCCGACCTCCACCATGCCGTCCTCCACGCGGGCCGGGATGATGGTGGGTCGGTCGGCGAGGAACACCGAGCGCCCGGCGAACAGCGCGTGGAAGCCGATGACCACCACGGGCACGTCCGACTCGAGGCGGTTGAGGAAGTTGCCGTCGGGCTCGCCGCGCGAGGGGCTGCGCACCCAGATTCCGGTCTCGGCGAGGACGGTGCGCAGGATCGAGGAGGACGCCGACGCCCCCACGACCGCGACGGGGCGCGGCGGCTGGTGGACCCGCAGGATGCCGTGGGCGAGGAGGTCGTCGATGAGGGTGGCCGCGGCCACCTCGTCGAGCCCCGCCCGCTCGAGCTTCCCGTGCAGCCCCGTGGCGGGCATCCGGCAGGCGGCGAGCGCCGCCGCGACCGGGGCGATGGCGTGCTTGGGCAGCAGCGCGATGCCCGAGCGCGTGGAGTCGGTGCCGAACTGAATCCCGTGCGGCGGGCGCAGCAATATGCGCGCGTTCCTGCTCAGCACCAGCCTGGTCGTGATATCCAGATCCCCCACGGCTTTCCCCCCTTTTGAAACCCCGTGCGCCCTCATTTCACCACAGGTGCGGGGAGGTTACAATGCCTAGTCATGCAGGTTCCCCCACAGGTCGAGGTGATCCGCTCCGCGCGGCGCTCCAAGACTGTCTCCGCCAGGCTGGTCGACGATCGCATCCAAGTCCGCGTCCCCGCGCGCATGAGCCGTGCCGACGAGCAAAAAGTGGTGGCCGAGCTGGTGGCCAAGGTCATGGCCAAGCACACCGCGTCGAGCTACACCGACGAGGAGCTCCAGGCCCGCGCCGAGCGCCTCAACCGCGATGTGCTGGACGGCCGAGCCCGCATCGGCAGCATCCGCTGGGTGACCAACCAGAACCGCCGGTGGGGCAGCTGCACCACCGCCACCGGCGACATCCGCATCTCCCACCGGCTTCAGCAGGTGCCCGACTACGTCCTCGACTCGGTCATCGTCCACGAGCTGGTGCACACCTTCGTCGCCGACGGCCACAGCGCCACCTTCTGGGCATTCGCCGACCGCGCCCCGCAGGCCGAGCGGGCCAAGGGCTACCTCGAGGCGTACCAGCGATTCGGGCCACAGGAATCGGCTGGGTCGAACTGAATCAGTCGAGCTCACGGAAGAAAATACCCCAGGGGGGTATCAAAAATCCGTGAGTTCGACCGAATGAGTTCGACCGGGCGGCAAAAGGTCGACTTCACACGGAAGACTTCAGTCCCAAAAATACCCCCACAGGGTATCAATTTTGGGTGAAGTCTTCCGACTGAAGTCGAAAAAGCCGGACGCAGCGCGCCCGGCCCATGCACACGACCAACTAGGAGTCAGAATCAGACTCCGGGTCGGTGGGATTCTCCTTCGACTCCGGATCCTCCTCCTTCGCCTCGTTGGCCAGCATCTCCTCGAGCGCCGTGATCTCGGCGATCGGGTCGAAGTCGTCGGTGGAGGCGGAGTCGAGCAGGCCGTCGATGAACTCGGCGGAGTTGTCCAGGTCCTCGGCAACCGGCAGGAAGTCCGGGTGATCCCAGACCCGGTCGCGGCGGGAGGCCCCCACCGCCACCGTCACGCGGCGCCACAGCTCCTGGGCCTCGGCGACCTTCGGGGCCGCGAACTCGATGCCCACCACGGAGGAGAAGGCCTTCTCGGCCGAGCCGCCGGTAGCGCGGCGGCGGCGCCACGCCTCGTTGAGCGCCTGGGTGGCGGGCACGCGCTCGCCCATGGCCTCGGTGACCACGTACTCGACCCAGCCCTCGATGAGCGCGAGCAGCGTCTCCAGGCGGGAGACCGCGCCGGCGTTGCGGGAGCTGATGCGCGGGGACATGTCCATGCCCTGCAGGCGCTGCATGGCGTCCTGGATCGCGCTCGGGTCGCCGGACTCGAGGTTGAGCTCACGCATGGCCTCCTCCACGTGCGAGGTGTCGATGACCAAGCCGGAGGCGTACTCCTCGACGGAGGACACCAGCCGCTCGATGAGCCACGGCACGTGCTTGAACAGGCGCTGGCGGGCGGCCTCGCGGGCGGCGAGGTAGACCAGCGCCTCCTGCTCGGAGACCCCGAGCGAGCCGGAGACGTGCGCGAGGTTCTTCGGCAGGATGGCCGTCACACCGGCCGGCGCGATGGGCAGGCCGAAGTCAGAACCCGTGAGCGCCTGGGAGGCCAGATCACCCAGCGCGTTACCCAGCTGCATGCCGAAGTTCATGCCCGACATCTGGCTCATCATGTGGATCATCGGCCCGACCATCTCGCGCGCCTCCTCAGGCAGCGACTCCATCTGGGCGTTGTTCATGTTCTCCGCGACGGGGGTGACCATGCGCTTCCACATCGGCAGCGTCTTGGTCAGCCACTCCTCCTCGTTCCATGCCTCGACCTTGTTGCCGGAGGCGGGCAGGATCGTCGCGTCGTCTAACCACATCTCGACCATGCGGACGGCGTTTTCCACCGCCGAGCTATCCGAGGCGCTCATCGCCGTGGGCTTGCCTATCTGCTGGCGCGCGATGCGCTCGGCGAGTGCGTAATTAACGGGGCCTTGGCCGTCGGGGGAGTTCATACTCGATCCCATGCCCGAGAGCATCTGGCCGAACTGGTTGAGCATGTCGCCCAGCCCGCCCGCGCCGAAGGGGTTATTCGAGTTGCGGCCGTCGCGATCGTCATCGTCGTCGTTGCCGCCGAAGTTAAAGGAAAAGCCAAAGCCGTTAGAGTTCATGCCCTTAACCTACCTGTGTCGGAGGGTTCTTAGCCATCAAAAAGCAACGCTGTCAGCGAACAGCGCTTCTCGACGGCCAGAGGCGGGAAACCGTAGGCGTCGAGAAGCGAAAGCGGAAGGCGATGTACCCTTGTTATTCGTGAATCGACGTTTGCGCACAATCTCCTTCGGCGCCATCCCCCTGCTGCTGCTCACCGGCTTGGTCACCTTCGACCACATCCCGGGCACGAGCGTGAGCCTGACGGTGCCGTACGCCGCCGAGGGGCCGGGGCCTACGTTCAACACGCTGGGCGAGTACGACGGCAAGCAGGTCGTGGACATCCAGGGAACGGAGCTCGACCCCACCACCGGCAACCTCAACATGACCACGGTGAGCGTGCGCTCGAACATGACGCTCATGCAGGCGATGGGGCGCTGGCTGTTTAATAAGGACACGCTCGTGCCCATCGAGCAGGTTTTCCCGCAGGACCAGACCGAGGAGCAGGTCACCCAGGCCAACCAGGAGGCCTTCTCCACTTCGGAGGCGTCGGCGACGATCGCCGCGATGAACTACCTCCATCTGCCCGTGAGCACGAAGGTGGCCCAGACCGTCGACGGCTCGCCCGCGGCCGACGCGCTGCAGGAAGGCGACCTCATCACCGCCATCGACGGCGACTCGAAGGCGACCCCGGCGCAGGTCGTCGAGGCGGTCCAGTCGAAGAAGCCGGGCGACGAGATCACCCTCGGCGTCGAGCGCGACGGCCAGCAGCTGGAGGAGAAGGTCACGCTTGCCTCCAACCCGCACGACGACAAGACCGCCTTCCTCGGCGCCTCCATGGAGGCCGTGCCCGGCGGCGGCATCTCGGTGGACTACAACCTGGAGGACGTCGGCGGCCCGAGCGCGGGCATGATGTTTAGCCTCGCGGTCATCGACAAGCTCTCGCCCGGCGAGCTGACCGGCGGGAAGTTCGTCGCCGGCACCGGCACCGTCGACGACGAGGGAACCGTCGGCCCCATCGGCGGCATCACGCACAAGATCCAGGCCGCGCGCGACGCGGGCGCGGAGGTCTTCCTGGCGCCTGCCGACAACTGCGCGGAGGCGGCGAGCGAGGCGAAGGGGATCACGATCCTCAAGGTCTCCACGGTCTCCGACGCGATCGACCAGCTGACCAAGTACAACAACGGCGAGGACGCCGCCACCTGCAGCTAGGCGGGAAACCTAGGCGGGAAACTTAGGCCTTCTCGCCCTCGGAGGTGGTCGGGGCGGCCGAGGTCGACGGGCGCTCGGCCAGCCCCAGCTGGTAGATCCGCTCGGCCGGATCGATGTCGTCGGAGGAGACCATGTGCTGCAAGAGCACGCCCTTGTCGTTGTCCACGACGGTGATCACGGCGATGCTGCCGAGCGTGGACCAGCCGACCACCTTGTTGCCAGTGTCCTCCACCACGCGCGAGGAGCGCAGCTCGGTGAGCAGCTGCGTGGTCGACGCCGCCTTCGCGTCCGAGGCGAAGAACTGGAACTGTCCCACCTCGTCGCCCGAGCAGGCGACCGAGTCCTGCACCCCGTTGGGCGCGCACGAGTCGAACTGGTCGAACAGGCTCGCCGGCGCCAGCGAGGAGAACTTCTCCCGCGCGTCGTCGATCTCCTTTTGCTTGGAGCTGCTCGCCGAGGTGCGGCTGCCGGTGGTTTTCGTTTCGCTTGTCGACGCCTTCGGCTCGCTGGTCTGCGTCTCCGAGGAAGGCGTCGCGGCCTCCGACGACGCCGGGGTCTGTTCCGGCTGGCTCGGCTGCTCGTCGCTTCCCCCGCCGCAGGCGCTTAAGGTCAGCGCGCACGCTGTGCAGAGCAGGAGGATGCGGGGCTTAGGAGAAAGCACGGTGGGATCCTTCGCGAACTAGGGGAGTAAACACCCTCATACTAAACGCTGGTGTCCTCGTCGACATAACTGTTTTTAGTTTTGTTATCGCAGGTTATTGCTCGAACGTCGCGCGCAGCGCGAGGATGACGCCCGGCGCCACGCCCGGGCCGCCGCGCAGCTCGACCTTGTCCTCGCCGAAGGGCCCCATTTCGGCCAACTCCTCCTCGCTCGGGCGCAGCTGCAGCAGGGTGAGCTCGGCCTCGCCGCGCAGCACGCCCGAGTACAGCCGCGCGGGGCGGGGGGTGGGGTCCTCGGAGGAGGTGTCGCGGAAGGTGATCTCCTGGGCGAGGATCGCGCCGACGACCTGCTCGGGCCAGCTGATCCGCGAGATGTAGTCGCCGAGCTCCTCGGAGCCGGGGAGGATGGTGTCCGGCAGGGTGTCCTGGACGACGAGGGCGAGCGGCGCGTCATCGCCGTCGAGGCCGTCGGGCATGGCGTCGGCAAGCAAGAAGGAAGGAACGAGGGCGAACAGGGTGGGGGAGGCGTCCCAGCCCTCGGCGTGAACGAAGTCGACCGCCTCAAGCATGGCTTTGTTGAGTGCTTGGGGGGAGAGCTCGGGAGCGTTCATCCGTAAATCCTTATAGTCTCGTAGTAGCTACAACTGTCGTAGAGTAGGACAATACCCGTCCTGCTCGAAAACGTGCGGTCCCCGGGTTCGGGGCGCACAGGATGCACAAAAAGGAGAGCCCAAAGGTGGCTTCGCCCATGACCCCTCCGTCCCCCCAGCTTCGGCGACCGCCGAAGGTTATCACCACGATCATCGTCGTGCTGGTCATCCTCGCCGGGCTCGTGCCCACCATCGTCGGCTTTTATACCGACTGGCTGTGGTTCGGCGAGCTGGACTTCCGCGGGGTGTTTAACAAAGTAATCCTCTCTCGCGTGGGACTGTTCATCGCCTTCGCGCTGGTCGGCGGGTTCATCGCCTGGCTGGCCGGGTGGCTGACCTACCGCGGGCGCCCGGACTCGATGGACGCCTTCGAGCTCGACAGCCCGGTCGTGGGCTACCGCCAGGCCGTCGAGCGCTCCGTGCGCCGCTTCCTCGTGGGCCTGCCGTTCTTCACCGGCCTGCTCGCGGGCGTGCTGGGCCAGCGCAACTGGCAAACGGTGCAGCTGTTCCTCAACCGCCAAAGCTTCGGGGTCTCCGACCCGCAGTTCCACATGGACTACGGCTTCTACGCCTTCGACCTGCCGTTCCTGCGGCTCATCCTGGGCACCTTTGCGGTGCTCGTGGCGCTGGCGTTCTTCATCACCCTCGTGGGCCACTACCTGCTGGGCAGCATCCGCATCGGCAACCAGGCCGCCGGCGTGCGCGGCTCTGTGTCCTCGTCCGCGCGCATCCAGCTGGCCACCTGGGCGGGCGTGTGGATGCTGCTGAAGGTGGCCGGCTACTGGTTCGACCGCTACGACCTGCTCAACCGGGCGCACTCCACGTTCACCGGCGGCAGCTACACGGACATCAACGCGGTGCTGCCCGCGAAGATCATCCTCATGGTCATCGCCATCGTGGTGGCCTTGAGCTTCTTCTCCGCGATCGTCATCAAGGACCTGCGCATCCCGGCGGTGGCCACCGTGCTCATGCTGCTCTCGGGCATCGCCATCGGCTCCGTGTGGCCGCTCATGATGGAGCGCTTATCGGTCCAGCCGAACCGCGCGGAGAAGGAGTCCGAATACATCTCCCGCAACATCGAGGCGACCCGCTTCGCCTACGGCATCGGCAACGACAAGGTCACCTACATCGACAACTGGGGCTCGTCCACCTCGACCACCGCGGAGTCGCAGCAGCGCACCTCCGAGGTCTCCCAGGACACCGCGACGATCAACAACATCCGCCTGCTCGACCCCGAGGTCCTCTCGCCGACGTTCACCCAGCAACAGCAGCTGAAGAACTTCTACGGCTTCCCGGACGCTTTGTCCATGGACCGCTACGAGATCGACGGCCAGCTGCGCGACTTCGTCGTCGCCGCCCGTGAGATCAACCCGAACTCCCTGCAGGACAACCAGAAGGACTGGATCAACCGCCACACCGTCTACACCCACGGCAACGGCTTCGTCGCGGCCCAGGCCAACCAGGTCGACGAGGTCGCCCGCGACGTGGGCTCCGCCCGCGGCGGCTACCCGGTCTACACCGTCTCCGACCTGCAGTCGACCGACCAAGAGGCGCAGGCGGCGGGCATCCACGTCACCGAGCCGCGCATCTACTACGGCCCGGTCATCGCCTCGGCCCAGGACGGCGCCGACTACGCCGTGGTGGGATCCGCCGACGGCAACAACGTCGAGTACGACACCGACTCCTCGACCTACACCTACGACGGCAAGGGCGGCGTGAGCATCGGCAACGTGGTCAACCGCGCGGCCTACGCCCTGCGCTACCAGGAGATGAACCTCATCCTCTCCGAGCGCGTCAACTCCCAGTCGAAGATCCTCTACGACCGCGACCCGCGCGAGCGCGTGCACAAGGTCGCCCCGTGGCTGACCACCGACTCGACCACCTACCCGGCGGTCATCGACGGCCGCATCAAGTGGATCGTCGACGGCTACACCACCTTAAGCTCCCTGCCGTACGCGCAGCGCACCAGCCTGTCGAACGCCACCGTGGACACCTCCGGCAGCGTCGGCGCCGACGGGCAGCTGGCGGCCTTCGACCAGGTCGGCTACATCCGCAACTCCGTCAAGGCCGTCGTCGACGCCTACGACGGCTCGGTGGATCTCTACGAGTTCGACGAGTCCGACCCCGTGCTCAAGGCGTGGGAGGGGGTCTTCCCAGGCACCGTCAAGCCGAAGTCTGACATCTCCGACGAGCTCATGAACCACCTGCGCTACCCGGAGGACATCTTCAAGGTCCAGCGTGAGATGCTCTCGCGCTACCACGTCGACGACGCCCGCGAGTTCTTCACCAACGACCGCTTCTGGTCGGTGCCGCAGGACCCGACCGCCGACGAGAAGAACAAGGCCAACCAGCCGCCGTACTACGTCGTCGCCGCCGACCCGGAGACCGGTAAGTCGAGCTTCCAGCTGATCACCGCCTTCCGTGGCCTCAACCGCGAGTTCCTGGCCGCCCACATGACCGCCTCCTCCGACCCGGACAACTACGGCAAGATCACCGTCCGCGTCCTACCCACCGACACCCAGACGCAGGGCCCGAAGCAGGTCCAGGACACCATGACGTCCTCCGACCAGTTCGCCTCGGACTACACGCTGTGGAAGGGCTCCAACGAGATCATCACCGGCAACCTGCTCACCCTGCCCGTGGGCAAGAACGAGATCCTCTACGTCGAGCCGATCTACTCCAAGCGCCTCAACCAGGCCTCGGCCTTCCCGAAGCTGCTGCGCGTGCTCGTCAGCTACCGCGGTCAGGTCGGCTACGCGCCCACGATCTCTGAGGCGCTCGCCCAGGTGGGCATCGACCCGAAGGCCGCCCAGGACCTCGGCGAGGCCGGCAACGTCACCCCGACCGACACCACCCAGCAACAGCAGGCCTCTCAGCCCGCCAGCGGCACCGGCAGCGAGGGTGAGGCGATCAAGGCCATCAACGACGCCCTCGACGCGCTGACCAAGGCCCGCTCCGGCACGAACGAGGAGTACGGCAAGGCGCTCGACAACCTAGACAAGGCGGTGCAGGACTACCAGAACCTGACCAAGTCCACCGACACCTCGGCCGCCTCCACGACGGCCGCGGCGCCCGCCTCGGACGCCGCCGCGACCTCGGAGGAGCCGAAGTCCTAGAAAGCCTGAGTCCCCAGCGCCACGGGCGGCCCCGCGCCGCCGTGGGCTGGGGATTTGGCTTTTTTGCGCAAAGCACGTTATAGTTTCATTCGTCGCAAGGAACACTTGCTTCGCGTCGCGGGGTGGAGCAGCTCGGTAGCTCGCTGGGCTCATAACCCAGAGGTCGTAGGTTCGAATCCTGCCCCCGCTACTAATCCGGAACCCTCGGTTCGTGAAAACGAATCGGGGGTTTCTTTTGTTGCATTGACCTTTCGGGGGAGTAGGTCTGCAACTTCAAGGCCGAAGAAGTCCGCAACTGTAAAGAGGTCTTGAACACTCCAGCCAACTTGGCCGAGAACCTTGCGGCTAACTGCCTGGGATGTGATTCCGAGAACCTCCGCGAGGCGCTTGCGCGTGACCTTGTTGCGAAACATTAGATCGTTGATCGTGATTCCGATTGCCTCATCAGCAGAGTAGCTATTCCTGGGTAGCTGTTTCATTGTTGCCATGAGATGAAATTTAGCACTCAAAAGAATCAAAAACAACAAAAGATTGCAAAATTACACCACAGTAGTTAACCTTCTGTTTATGGGTGAAACAAAAAGTTGTGAAGGCGAGGAAAAGTGGTATTCGCCTCCGGTGGTTGCTGGGCTATTGCCGGGTAATCCCACCCCTGAGACGGTGCGCAATTGGATTCGCAGTGGGAAGGTCCCCGGAGCACGAAGGAGCCCCGGCAATCGGTGGCAAATACCCCAATCAGGTCTTGACCATCTAATGGAATCATTCGAACTTCCCAAGGAGCGGGAGGTCAACAGTGACTAGAAACAAAAGGACCGTCCCCGTTGCACCGGGGACGGTCGAAAAGATTCGCGTGTTGACTCGCGCAACAAATCTAAGCCCAGTCTACGGGGGTACCTGCCCTCGCGCAACGGTAGAGGCGGCGCACAGTGAGTACTAAAGCAGTTGCCTGGGTTCTAGACGACCTGCAAGGGCTCAAGCCGGGGCCATCACTTGTCATGATTGCTCTCGCCGATTTTGCCGATGAGCGCAACAGTTGTTTTCCCGGCCAGGACAAGATCGCTAAGAGGGCGCGCTGCTCCAAGCGTTCTGTCGTCGCGTATCTCAAAGAGCTTCAATCGCTGGGGCTGATTTCGGTCGAACGCCGCGTTTATAGCAACGGCCACTCGGGGGTTCGACGCACGTCCAATCGCTACATTTTGCACGTTGGGAAGACCTACAGCCTCGAAGATGCAAAATCTGCACCTTCGAAAGAAAGCGCAGGTCACAATGAAAGTGCAAGATTTGCACCTTCGAATTTCGAAAGTGCAAATTTACCCCTTTCGAAAGTGCATCCTGTTGCACTTAATGAACCACCAGTTATAGAACCACCAGTCCCTTCCCCCCAACCCCCCGTGGAGTCGGGCGAGGCGGAGTGGGCGGCTGCGCCGCTGGGCGGTGCACCTGACGGCGCACCGGGGGAGGGGGAAGACTCTCTCGATCTCGGAGACGTTGTGGCGGGGCTGTCGCCCGCCCAACGCTCGGCCTTGCTCGTGGCTCTCGGAGTGGGCGAGGGTGTGGTGCCCAGCACGCAACCTGAGCCCCAGGCGATGCCCGTAGCTCCCGTGCAAGCCCCTGCGCCTGCGGTGGAGGATTCTTCGTGGTCGCAGGACGAGCTCGTCGGCCTGGCGCGCGAGGTGCTTCCAGAGCCGATGCAGGCGATGGCTCCCACGGCGCTGGCCCAGGTTGGCGAGATGATCGCTGAGCGGCTGGATGCTGGCTGGACGCGCCCTCAGCTCGCTGCGGTTTTGCGGTCTCGTGAGCTGCCGAAGCACGTGCGCTCGCTGGTGGCCTTGGTCAAGGCCAGGTTGCGCGACGACACCCCTGTGGATGCTGCTCCACCAGCGGGAACGACGTTTGCGCCCGAGTCAGAGACCCACGAGGTCGCTGAGTGGTCACATGAGCTTGCCAACGGTCGGGTGGTCACCCGCAAGGACCTCGACTGTGGGGCTTTGGCTGCGGATTTCCACCATGCCCGCGCTGAGGGCAGCTGGCACGGCGATAACCGCTGGGAATTCGCGGCGGCTGTCGGCATCGAGCGCTACCTGCTTGCCTGACCCAGCTTCCCTCGCTGGGTGTAGGTGGCGTGTAGCTCGGGTGGGCTGCGCGCCGATTCCAGGGCTCGGTCGGTGCTGATCGAGCCGAAAGTCACAACGAAAGGATGCGTCATGAGTGTCGGTCATGACTCCACCAACCACCACGGGCCAGGCCCCTACAGCCTGCAATCGTTTAACCGTCTACCTGTGCGTTTGCTTGTTGAGGGTTTGTGCACGTTCGAAATTTGGTATCCCGAACTGTGGGATCTTTCCGTGCATGGGGAGACTCCTGGCGAGCGTGACCAGCGACGCGCGGAGGCGATGAGCGTTTGTCAGGCTTGCCCGGTTCGTGCATTGTGCGCGAGTTTTGCCGAGGATTCCGGCGAGATTGGCATTTGGGGTGGCAGGCTTTTCCGCCCAACAAACACGACCGCTCCCCACCCGAAGGTGAGGAGCGACGGGCGCGGTGTCGGCGCGCCACCTAACAGTCTAACCAGTGGGTTAGCTCGACGAAAAGCAAGTGCATAAACCCATTGTTATCCCTGCATAACAGGGCATTGACTGTGTTTTTCGACAAAGCGAAACTGTGCCATGGATGCGTTGACATCTGTCAGATCATCCATGGCCATTAAAACCCCTCCGAAGGAGAGAAAGACATGAACAATCGAGGCGTTAGGGCTGGCGTTTTGCTGGCTACTCTCGCGTCCTCGCTGCTGTCACCTGCGATGGCGTGGGCAGCCGAAGCCCCGGCGCAGCCGGGCACGGTGCGCCCTGACAAGCAGGCGGTGGCACAGCCGGGCACGACCAAGACTGTGACCACGGGTACCACGGCTGAGAAGGACTCTGAGGCGACGAAGGAGCCAACCGAGGACAAGGAGTCCACCAAGGACACGAAGCCTGCTGTTGCGGAGAAGGACTCCGAGCAGGCAGGGGCTCCGGCTACCAAGCCAGCGACGAATGTGACTCCGGCTGTTGCGTCGTCTCCGGCGACGGCTTCGCAGTCGACCACTAAGACTCCGATGCAGGCGGACAAGGCGACGGTTTCTGAGACGACCACCTCGGTACGCGATGAGGTCGCCTCCCCGTCTGTGGAGGTCGAGACTCCGTCTGTGCGCACTGAGCATGCCGACGAGGTTGCTGCTTACGAGTTGGCGACGGTCATCGACCAGGACGGCGACGTGCGCCAGGAAGTCCAGGACAAGCACACCCCGGATGCCGTTCGTGGTGATGATTCCGACTTGACGTTGGCCGATGTCCCTGACGTGGACGGCGATGGCCCTGATCCTGATCCGGGCACTGATCCTGCCGCTGCTCCGGGGATCACCTCGGTGTCCACCGGTGCGTCGATTGATACCGCGCAGGGCACGGGTGCGATCTCGTTCGAGTCCACCCTTGAGCAGACGGTCGTCAACGTTTCCGGCCAGCCGGTCGGGGATGCTCCCGCTGCTGAGCTGAGCGTGACTGTCGCAGGCCAGAACGTCACCGTCAACAACGGTGGCGTGGAGACCAGCTTCGTTGCTCCGGTGATCCCGGTCGAGGTCACCGACGCTGTCAACCAGGCTGTGGAGTCTGTCGTCCCGGCAGATGTGCTTGATTCCGTGAATGCGGCAGTCAACCAGGCCAACGCGGACTTCAACCAGGCGGTGCAGGACACCCTGGCACAGACCCCGGATGGACAGAACGCAACCGATACGCCGCTTGGCCAGGTCACGACCTGGTTTGAAGCTCACTAAGCACCAAAGGGGTTGAACATGGACTCGTGGTTTGACGAAGCAGAACAAAACCAGGCGGAGGAGCCTGCCGCGCCCAAGGCGGAAAAGCCCAAGCGTGAAAAGGCCACCTCCACCAAGGTCAAGACTTCCACTGGCATCTCCGCATCTGCCTTGCAGGTGATGGGATTGCTGGGAGCACTGCTGTTGGTTGTGATTGCAGCCTCGCTGGTGCTCATGCGTGCGACCGGTGGCGATGATGCGGACTCGGCCACGGGTGCCACCTCAACCATGACGGTGGACCCTGCCGGGCAGATCGCTGTGGCCGGGCAGTGCGAACCAGAAGAAGGCGAAGTGCGCCTCTCGGTGGCTGATACGACCTTGCGCGGGACCATCTCGAAGTGGCAAACCGCCTATTACAGCGAAGATGCGGAGACCGTCAAGCAACTGCTTGCCCCTGATTCCTGGATGCAAGACCAGGACTGGGCAACGATTTTGCCCGATGCCGCACCCGAGGGCTCGTCCTGGTGCGCGGTGATGGCCCCGGTTAAGGACGATTCGGTGGATGTGGATCTCATGGTCACCTTCGCCGATGGCTCCTCACAGACGTACCAACAAACCGTTTCCGGGGCTCAAAACGAGTCCGGGGAATGGCAGATCGTTGATATTACAACTCGATAAGGACGGTCCTCGATGAAGAATCTCATTGGACTGGCAGCTTTGACAGCGATGGCCTCGACCATCGTCGTTGTCCCCTCAGCAGCTGCCGAGGATGCCCCAGAGCGTGCCTGCCCTGGTGTGCAGCTGGTGATTGTCAACGATGCCAGCGACTCCACTTTGGGCAATGTTGATGCGGGTTTCCTCGCCGAGGTCACTGACCCCATTTTGGAGGCTGCCAACGACGACACCACGGCAGCAGTGGACGCAGGCTTTACCGCGCCCACACCGACCGCGACGGCCACTGCCGACGCGGGTTCTGGTTCCTGGAAGCCGGATGTGTGGGGCACGCAGTCTGCCACTACGTCGGCAACCTCAACGGTTGCGACCCCCACCTCGCAGGCTCCAGCAACCGAGACTGACTCAGACGATAGCAGCGTGAATGTGGGGCGCACGGTGATTTCGGTGGCCTCGACCAAAGACACCCGCGCCTATATCCCTGGGGTGACCGGCCCGGATACCACTCCCGCTTATGAGGAGTCGATCCAGCAGGCCGTCGATGATACCGAGTCGGTGTTGGCTGAGATTTCCGAGCAGTGCCCTGATACCAAGGTCAGCCTGTTGGGTGTGGGCCAGGGCGCGCAGGCCGTCTCGATTGTCTCGAAGAAAATTGGCGCAGGGGATCTGATTGATTCCTCCAAGGTTATTGGCGTGGCCATGTTCGCTGATCCCTCGCGCGCTGCCGACCAGCCGGTGGTGGCTAACGGTGCGTCTGCTCCTGCTGGTGCCTCCCAGAATTGGGATGTGACCCCAGCAAGCGGTGCTGGTGTGGCAACGGTGACCGGGCAGACGGTTGGCGCTGATTCGGGCACTTACGGAAAGCTGGCTGATCGCGCGGTGTCCTGGTGTGCGACCGGAGATGTGGCGTGCTCGCTGGCAAGCGATACCCCACTGGGCCGACTGGTGTCCAACGGCATGGAGGCAACCGCAGGCAAGGCCCCGGAGGCTCAACTGGCTTATGTCACCGATACCCTTGGCCCAGCCGTCGTACTGGCGAGTGTTGAGACTCTGGCCGAAGATGTGCAGTTCGGCGATGGTGGGTTTAGTTTCAAGGCGGCTAGCAGCCCGAGCCAAACCCTCATTGGACGCATTGCCACCGAGTCGGCGGCCCCGGTGGATCAAACAGAGATGCAGCAGCGTCTCGTCAGCGCTGGTATGCAGATTGGTGGCATGGCCTTGGCTGCCGGCGTCACGGTCGCTAAGGAAGTCGTCAAGCCCGAGAACATCGCCCAGATCGCAGCAGCGAGTGCTATTTCGCCTGCCGCTGGTGCTGGCGCTGCCTTGCTGATTGCGTCGAGTGCTGCCACGGATCTAGTCAACGAGCGCACGCTGACCACGGGTGCTCGTCGCCTGGCCTCGGAGGCGCAAGCAGTCGGCATTGACGACGACGGGCTTGCCCAGGCTGCCGTCCAGGCGGCGGTGGGTTCGCAGGTCTCGAAGTCCGCAGGTGCCTATGACTCCGCAGGCATGACGGCCTCGGGCCAGTCGGCGGCAGAAGCAACCACCTCCTGGCTGGCCGACGTGGTCGGCGCTGAGCTCGGCAAGAACCTGTCGACGGGCACTGTGCAGCAGGCCAGCACGTTTGATTCGAATGCGATTGCAGCCGCAATGAAGGACTTGGCATGAGCACGGTAGACCGCGACACCGAGAAGATCCCGTTGCGTCCTCCGAGGCCAGACGACGAGTCCCATCTTTCCCCGCCATGGGAGATGGACGAGTCGCTCCTATTCCCGCCACGGAAGATCTCAGCCACGGCGAAGGGCTTCCTCCCGGTTGCTCACCAGCAGCTGGCAGACCCAGCAGAGCGCGCGCCGATTGCGTGGGCAGTCGGAGCCCACGGTGGGGCAGGGGCAAGCACACTTGCGAGTGTGGTTGCGCCGATGGCTGATGCTGGTGGGCAGTGGCCGGCCTATGACCAACACCGCTATTGCGTGGTCGTGTGCCGCTCGACCTGGACGGGCCTGGATGCCGCACACTCGGCCGTCTTGCAGTCGCAAGCAGGTGATACCGGTGGTTGCGAGGTCTTAGGTGTGGTGATCATCGCGGACGCTCCTGGGCGCACCCCGAAGCCGTTGGTGCAGCGAGAAAAGGTGCTTGAGGATCTCACCCACGTATGGCGAGTGCCCTACCTGCCAGACTTCCGGGTGACTGCCCCCGACAAGCTCGCAGTATGGACTCCCGCAGCAACGACAGATCATGAGCGCAAGCGTGGCCTGAGAAAAGCACCAGCGACCGACGAAGTCGCAGCAGCCATCGCAGAGCTGGGTCACGAAATCTTCCAAGCCGCGTTTGCGGCTCACACCAAGAACGAAAAGGACTCCTGACATGAACCTCAACCCTGTTTACTTCCTGGCACAGATGCCTGGACAAAACATCCAGCCGCAAGCACCAGGCGAGTTTGCCTCGAAGTTCGACAACATCTTGAACCTGGCTATGTATATCGGCATTGCCATTGCGATTATCGGCGTGATCGTCGCCGGTGCGTCTATGGTGATCTCGCGCCAGCAGGGCTCAAGTGAGGAGGCCACCTCGATGGCACTGCGCATCGGCATTGGCTCCATGATCATCGGAGCCGCGGGAACGATTGTGGCAGCCATGCTATGAGCGCGTTCATCACGGCTCAGGGGCCGCCTACCTCGACCTGGGTACCACCGGACTCGGTGGTCTCCGCCATCGGTGAATGGCTGTCTTTTGCCAGTTACATCGTGTTAGGCCTTTCCATCCTGGCGGTGATTATCTTCGGCGCAATTATGGTCCTCGACCGTGATCGTGGTGAGCCGGTCAGCGCCATAGCCCCTGCCGTGCGAGCGTTCCAGATCGCCCTGGGCGTGATGGTCATTTCGAGTGCTAGCAGTCTGGCTGCCTGGCTGGCGTCCTAATCCAAAC
The DNA here is from genome assembly GCF_000550805.1 of Corynebacterium vitaeruminis DSM 20294. Taxonomy (NCBI): domain Bacteria; kingdom Bacillati; phylum Actinomycetota; class Actinomycetes; order Mycobacteriales; family Corynebacteriaceae; genus Corynebacterium; species Corynebacterium vitaeruminis. Next base: position 703,368 of record NZ_CP004353.1, read on the forward strand.
CTCAAACAAGGAAATATCCCCTCATGAATCGCCCCCTCTCTCTAATCGCCAGCGTCCTGGCAGCGGGTGCACTGCTGGTCGGCTGCTCGTCCGACAACGGCAGTGACACGTTGTCCTCGCAGGTGCAGGATGCTTACGACCTGACCACTGCCCCTGGGCGCACCACGTGGACGGTGGGGCCTGCTGGCTTGCAATATCCGGTCTCGACGACCTCGGGGCCGTTTAACCACGACTCGGTGCCCAGTGGCTTTGAGGCCTCACCGCAAGGTGCGGTCGTGGCAGCGATTACGACGCAGGTTTTTGTCGCCGGTGCCGACGACGAGACGTGGCCAGAAGTCTCCCAAACTCTGCTTGAGCCAGGCGCTGGCCGTGACCAGTGGGCTCAAGCCCGCGCCCTGGTCAGCGTCAACGGCACACTGGATAACCCACCTGTGTTTCGGGGATTCAAGATCGCCTCCTATGACCCGAATGAAGCGGTGGTGACCTTGGCAGTCGAGTATCCGGGAAACACCTTGGCAGCGATGCCAGTGCAGCTATCGCACAGCAGTGGTGACTGGAAGGTGGTTTTGCCCACCCAGGATGAGGCGGTCGATCTCACAGCAATTACCGATACCCAGTTGGCGACGGATTTCGTGGCCTATGGCCCGAAGGAGGCCTAAGAAGAAATGAGCAAGAATCAAAGCTCGCGCACGTGGCTGATCGCAGCCGTCGCAGCCCTGGTTGTCGTCGCCATTGTTGCAGTTGTCGTACTGACTCGCTCTGGTGATAACAGCGATAATCCCCAGGCGCAGTCGCCCTCGACGAGTGCGCCTGCCACGTCGGGTACATCCGCCGCATCGGAGACGAATTATCCAGGTGCGATGGTCGGTAATACCCAACGCACGTGGCCAGACCCTTCCGGTTTGATTGACGACTCCGCTCACGCGACACCGGGCACGTGGTCAGTTGATTTCGCTTTTCAGCGGCCTGTGTGGACACCCATTAACCATGACGGAGACCTGCCGAGCAAAGGCGACCTCGTCGATGGGGGATTCGAGCAGTGCTCGACGGGAAACGTGGTGCTTGGCGGATCCACTACACAGCAGTACGTGAATGGACGCTACCTCGTCGTGAACTCTGAGGCAGGGCCATCGCGAATGAACAACGGAGTCCCAGCAGGCTTCGCACACTCACCACAAGGTGCCATCGCCCTTGCCCTGAACGCAGCAGCATACGGCGTTGGCGGCCTTGGAGATGGCATTGGCGAGGAGATCGACAAGGCCTGGTGGTCAACCTACGAGACCCTGCAAGAAGATCGTGAATTTCGAGGCCTGAATAAGCCAACCTACGACCACACCAAGAATCGCCCCCGACTGCTTCCAGCACCTGGCTATTACGAGGTAACGCAGTGCAACGAGAATGTCGTCGTTGTCGAGGTCGGACATGATTTCAGAATGACCGGCGATGGCGGCATCAAGGTCGCGATTCCTGTGTACTGGCGCAATGGCGATTGGGTGCCGGACTTGTCCGGCCAAGCTGGAGTCACCTTTGATCGCGGTGGAACTTTTGACCCCGACAACCCAGCACCGCTGAATGAGGTGCATTACCAGTGATCGCCGTATTTCGAACAGCAGCCTCGCGGTGGGTGACGGCAGCTGTCGTTGCACTAGTAACTCTCGTTCTGGTGGCCACGCCCGCGCTCGCGCAGGATTCCACAGACACCGACAAGAACATTCTGGAGCGTGGCTATGACGAGTGCGTCTCCATTGAAGATGAACGTGGCGTTCTAAGCCAGCTTGTCGAGGATGGGCTCATTACCGAAGCCGAAAAGGATGAGGCCGCTGGCCTGTATAGGTACGATGCCGACAAGGTTGCAAAGATCCGAGAAGCCCATCAGGAGCGATGGGATGAGATCCTCGCCCACCACCAGGAAAATCGTGGTCTCGGTGCGTCACTGGGACGTTTCGGACTAAAGACAGCTTGTGTCATTAGTTCGCCACTTAATGGTGCAGCGGTTGCGTTCAATGAGTCCGCGTTTTGGAATGACCCGATTGGTAAGTTCGTGAAGTCCGTCCTGGAGGGCAACACACAAGCACTCGAGACGGCCATGACGTTCTGGATGGACTACTCAACCTCCAGCGTGGACGTTTCTGCCAACACCCAGGGCGTGAAAAACATCGTCATGGGCCTGTCGGGATTCGCACTGATGGCCTCATTCATCATCGGCGGTTGGCGACTAGTTTCATCCAGGCGGGGCGGGCTCCAAGAGGGCATGACTGATATTAACGACAACATGCTGCGATGGTTGGTCTTCTCCATCGCGGTGCCCGCGATGTTTCCTGGTGCGATGGTGGCCAGTGACGCACTCGCGGATGCCATCATGGAGCAATTCGGCGGCGGGGTAGACAACATCGTCAATCTCGGCGGGCTCGAAGATACCGAGTTTGGACCCATCGCCATGCTGATTCTGGCTGGTGTCATGCTCATTGGCAGCGTCGTGCAGATCCTCGCCCTGGTCACCCGTGTTCTGATCGCACCGATTGCTGCTGGCCTTACTCCGCTTTTTGCTGCGTTGTCGTTTACGGAGGCAGGCAAGCAGGGGCTGAATCACTTGGTCAGCTTCCTGATTGCAGCGCTGGCGTTCAAGCCTGTCTCAGCACTGCTGTATGCGGTTGTGCTGTGGAATGTTGGCCAGGGCGGCGACATTGGTGTATCCGGTGGCGTGGTGAATGCTCTCATGATTGGGCTGGCAGGCTTTGCTGCCCCCGCCCTGGTGCGCGCGATTGTCCCGGTCGTTGCACAGGCAGGAGGCGGCGGGAGCGCCCCGATGCTGGCAGGGGCAGCGGGTGTCGTCGGCGGGCTTGCCGGGGCAGCCGGTGGCGTGCTGAGCACCGCTGGCCGGGCGGTGGCTGGCACGGGCAAGAGTGCTACCGGAACGGGCGCACAAACCACCACGAGTGCAGCAACAGGAACAAGCACCACGACGGGTGGCGGGGTCGCAGCACGTGCGACCGGTGGCGGTGGGGCAGCGTCGACGAGCACGGCCTCCCAGCCCTCGGGTGCAAGTGGTTCCCCCTCGATGCGCAGCAGGATGGCCGCAGGCGCGGGCGCGGCGGCGCGTGGTGTCCGTCGCGGGGCTGGCGCAACGCTGACGGGTGCAGGAAAGCTCTCTCAGGGGACTGCCAAAGTAGCCTCCGCATCTGGGCAGGCAGGCCGTCACGTTCAGGGCATCTTCGATGACTCGATTGGAACGCCGGGCGGTTACGCCGGGCAGGTTCACCGATAGGAACAGATCATGGCAAAGTCACACGACGAGGTAATCGTCCCCCAGTACTCCCTGGGCCAACCCCCGCGCCGAACTGGCCTCGGTGGGTTGTCCATGGCCACCACGGCAGTTATCGCTGCCGGATTCATGATCTTCCTGCTCGTCCAGTTCTCCGGGCTGGGATTCGGTGTGGGCTTTATCGTCTTGCTGCTGACCGCGCTTGCGGCCGCGCTGATTAGTGTGCAGTGGGGCAACCGCTCGATTGCCACCATGCTGCGGATGCTCGGCCAGGACTTCTCCCGCCGCCGGGCAGGCGAGGACGTGTACCTCTCGGGCGTGCTCTCCAAGGTTCCTGGCGGCTTTCATCGCCTGCCAGGAACGCTGGCACGCACGTATGTAGTCGATGCAGTGGACACCGACAACCAGCCGTTTGCAGCCATCGTCGATGCGCCCGCGCGCACGGCCACTGTGCTTTTCGACTGCCAGCTGACCGGCCAGACCCCAATGACCCAGGAGGAGCGCAACCAAAAGACCGCTGAGTGGTCGCGCTGGCTGGCTTTGCTGTCACTGTCTGGGGACATTAACCACGTGGCCATCGTCGTAGGCCATCGTCCAGGAACCGGCCAGCTTGTTGCACAAGAAGTCGATTCGATCCTCGAAGATGATGTGCCACCAGTAGCTGCCCAGATCATGCGGGAGGCTGGCCAGTATCTCTCGATTGGGGTTCCTGAGATCGTCTCGCATATTGCGGTGACTTTCCACATTGACGGTGAATCGTTGAAAGATAATTCTTTCTTAGGCCAGCTCGCTACGCGCTTGCCGGGCATGTACCGCCAGCTGGCCTGGGCGGGGATGATCGCAACTCCCATGAATGGCGACGAGGTTGTTGCTCGCGCGCACTCCTTCGTTAACCCTGCTGCTGAGGCAGACTTAGAAGAACTCCAAGTCCTGGGTACCTCGCACGGGCTGGCGTGGGAGGATGCTGGCCCTGGATACGCGCGCACCACCACGAGCGCGTATGAGCATAAGGGGTGCTCCTCGGTGAGCTGGGAAATGAAAGATGCACCACGCTCCACCTTCGAGGACACCCTGCTTACAGGCCTGCTGAGCCCGCACGAGCGTATCGAACGACATAGGGTCGCGCTGATCTACCGCCCCTATGAGGCAGGCAAGGGTGTCTCCAAGGTCGAAGGTGAGCACCGCGACGCGATGGTGGCCGCGAACTCCTCGAAGTCGATCCGCTCGGCCAATGCTGAGCTGCGCCTGGAACACACCGAAGCGGCCCGCCGCGCCCAGGCGCGCGGCGCGCAACTGGGTCGTTACTCGCTGTTCGTGACGGCCACGGTCTCCGACAAGGCGCAATTGGACCGGGTGAGCCAAGACATTCAGCAGCTGGCAGCAGGGGCAAGCATTCGCCTGGCGAAAATGACCCGCCAGCAAGACACCGGATTCATCACCACCTGCGGGCTCGGCCAGGTGCCGTGGGACAAAGAACAAACCACCGAACTGATCTAGAAAGGAGCGAACACAATGGTTAAGCGGCTTAAGGTCAAGTCCACCTCCGGGCGCGACGTTATCGTGTACCCGCTGGTGCGGAAAATGACCCTGGAAACGGTGCGTGACCTGCGTGGCTTCCCAGTGGGAGTCCTCATCTCACCAACACATAATGAGGCTAGCGTGGCCTTGCGCGTTGACAACCCAGCAGCTGCCACGGTCGGTGCCTGGCGACAGTGGGAACACGACGTGGCCGAGGACGAGACAGTAATCGCCACGTGCCTAAGCGTCAGCGCTTCCGAGGTGCTGTTGTGGGTGACGTTCGAGTCCACCGGCAAGACCGAGCGCAAGGACAGCGGCGAATTCCTCACCCGCATCGCTAGGGCGTTGCCTGCCGCCTATGACGCTGCCGACACTCTCGCCCTGGCGGCGACTCCGCTGGATGCCGACCAGCTGACCAAAATGATCGCTCTCGCGGTGGGATCTGGCGACGACGATGTTTTCCCACCGTTGATCCGACAATTGTCAGAACATGCTGGTGCGGTGGCCACAGATATGCAGTTCACGGCTAGTTTCGAGATCGGCGAGATTGCCGCCGAGCCTGACTTTTTCACCACGGTGATCGACACTGGCCTGGGATTGGCGGATGCTGCGCAAGACTTGGCCACGGTCAGGGTGGGGCTGTGGTCGCGCACGGCTGCCAACGAAGCTGATTCCCCGCGCGTGGTGGGCGTGGTTTCTATTAGCGCCCTGGATGGGCCAACCGTTGATGATCTTTCCGAAGCAATGATTTCCCAGTTTTCCCCGAAGCAGCGTCTGCGCGTGCGCCGGCTGTGGGGCCGGCAAGCCATCGCGGCGCTCGCATCGCTCGGGTGTGGGGTTCTCGCATGGCAGCACTTGGAGGTGGCAGCATGAGCCAGGACATGATGGACTTCGAGCGCTTGCACGCCGATATTGAGGCAGGCATCGAGGAGATTCCCTCGCGGTTGTCTGCCGATGGTCGCGCCTACCGGCGCTGGCTTAAGGAGCTTAAGCGCGCAGAACGCGACGAGCAGCAGTGGGAACAACAAGCCGCTGGTGCGGTCAAGGTGCGCGGTGAGCGCGCGTTCTCGCGGCCAGGTGCGCGCGGATTCAGGGGCGCGTCCGCTGGCACTCAGAGGGTGATCTCCGGCCCGCAGGAATGGCAGACCACCACCAACTTTGGCGCGGGCTTTAACCCCAACGTCATTGGTGCCCCAGCACCCATGATCGGCACACCCTTGGGTCGGCATGTGACCACGGGCGCGGAAATCGGCTGCGACCCGCTGGCCTGGTTTCGCGAAGGCATTATCGCTAACCCCTCGGCTTTCGTGCTCTCGCTGCCGGGCTTGGGGAAGTCCACGCTGATCCGCAAGATGCAGATGGGCGCTGTCGCCCAAAAGCAAGTCCCGATTATCGCCGGTGACATCAAGGGCGAGTACGTCGGCTTCGTTCACCAGGTCGGCGGCCAGGTGATCACGATTGGCCACGGTCTCGGCCACATTAACCCACTGGATGTGGGCGCGCTCGGGCGCGTGATTCCCCAGCTGGAGGCCTCCGGCCAGGACGAGGTCGTCCAGCGTGCCAAGGAACAGGTGCACGGCCGCCAGGTCACTATGGTGCAAACCCTGATTAGCCTCGGGCGTGGCTCCCAACCAGCGGACTTCGAGGTCATGCTGATCTCTGCTGCGCTACGTGAGCTCTACAACCAGCAGGACGTGGATTGGGCACACCCTCCGGTGCTCGCGGATCTGATTGATCTTCTTGAGGAGGGCACACCGGAGCTGCGCAAGAAAGCACGCGCGCGCACCGACGAAGCCTGGGATCGCCGCGTGGATGATCTCGTCTTGTCGCTCAACGCCCTGCTGGACGGCCAGACCGGCCAGATTTTCGACGGGCAGACCACCACTCCGATTGATGTGGACTCCACTGCCGTCTGCATTGACGTGTCGGCGATTGACCGGGGTGATTCTGCTATGAAAGCAGCCGTGATGATGGCGTGCTGGTCGAACGCCTTTGGTGCTATTGAGGCCTCCCACCTGCTCGCCGATGCGGGCCTGGGACCGCAGCGGTTGTTCTCGGTCGTCCTCGACGAGATGTGGCAGGTGCTCTCATCTGCACCGGGCATGGTCGGCCAGGTCGACGCGCTAACCCGTCTGAACCGCACGGACGCGACCGCGCTGTCGATGATTACCCACACCTTCCAGGACTTGGAGGCACTGCCTACCGAGGAGGACCGAAAAACGGCCATGGGCTTTATCGAGCGCGCGGGCATGGTGATCTGCGGAGGCCTGCCGAACTCCGAGCTCGACATTCTCTCCAGCAGGCTGTCGTTTACCGATGCCGAGGGTCAGATGATTACCAGCTGGTCGACCGGTGCGCCACCTAAGCGCTCGCGCACGCGCGGTGCGCGGGCGACTCCGCCTGGTCGTGGCCGGTTCATGATTAAGCCATCCAAGGACGGCTCGCCGGGCATTCCGGTGCAAACCGTATTGTTCCCGACTGAGGTCCAATTCCGCCTGCATGACACCAACGTCCGCTTCGACGACTTCTTCAAAGCTGGTGAACTGCGATGACAAGTCCCTATCGTCGGCATTTTCACCCAGACCACATCCGCCAGGGCGCAATGGAGGAATTTATTCAAACCTGGCATGACTACACCTCGCCGTCAGCGGCAGCAGCTGCCATCGGCGCACGCTGGGGGGTAGGACGCACCACTCTGTTTGAGTGGCTGCAAGCAGACGGCCAATGGCCGCACACCCGCGTGGCCGAAAACCTGCGCCTAGCAGCAGAAAACAAGCAACTACGCCAGAAGATCCTGGAACTAACCGGAAGTGAGGAGCCATGAAACGCCTCGGCTGCGGCGTGCTGGTGATCTTGCTGTTCCTAGTGATCCTGGTCGTCGTCATTCTCGGTGGCGACAACGACGACAACCTGTGCTTGGACGGTCGCAGCAGTTCTTCCTCAAGCCAGGATGGGCGCGTTCCCGCAGGCTCATTCTCTCTGCCTGAGCGGGGTGCAACCGAGCACGAGACCTCTGGCTTCGGCCAGCGTGGCGGCAGCATGCACGAGGGCATCGACATTGCCCAGGGCGAGGGGACACCGATTTACGCCTACGCGGACGGTGTCGTCTCCTTGTCTGCTGCTGATCCAGGCGGCTACGGCCACTACATCATCATTGACCACGAGGCTGACGGCCAGACGTTTTCCACCCTGTACGGACACATGTTCGACGATCATGTCTACGTCAATGTCGGCGACAAAGTCTATGCTGGTCAACACATCGCGGATGAGGGATACAACGGCGGGGTCTCCCCACCTGGTCCAGGTGGCTCACACCTGCACTTCGAGGTGCACGTTCCCGGCTACCGCAACCCGGTGGACCCGCAGGCGTGGCTGGATAAGGCAGTCGAGCCAGGCACTCAAGCAGACACCAAGACGGATTCGACAACGCCGCAGAAGTCCACCCCGGCAACGGGCTCGACGCAGTTGCAGCCAGTCAGTTATTTCTCTGAGACGAATATGCAGGTCAATGCTGTGCGAGGAGGACGTGCCGTGGCAGCCAACTTCCCACAGATCACGCTGATCGGCGGCTGGCGACCATCTGACGCAGTAGCTGACGATCACCCGCAAGGCAGGGCGATTGACGTGATGATCGACAACTACCAGACTTCCGAGGGCATCGCGCTTGGCGATTCCATCGTCTCGTACTTCCTAGCGCACTACGACGAGATGGATGTGGATTACATCATCTGGCGACAACAGCTGATCTATCCCGGCCAAACCAGCCAGATGGAAGACAGGGGAGGTGTGACCGCCAACCACTACGATCACGTTCACGTGTCGTTCAACCCCTCCGATAAGGCCACCCCTGGCCAAGACATTGGCTCCGCGCCCCTGGGTGGATCGGCCACCAAGGCCGACGTAAGCGGAACGACCTCGACCGACTGTGTGGTTAACACCGGCCTGGAGGATACCGCGCTAAATGCCGAGAACATCCCCGCAGACTGGGTACGCCCGATTCAGATTGCAGGCGGGACCTGCGATGCGGTCAATGCCCCACTGATCGCTGCTCTGCTCGAGCAAGAGTCCGGCTTCCAGACAGGGGCTGCCAGCGGTGCTGGTGCCCAAGGACCCGCGCAGTTCATGCCCGCGACGTGGGCGACGATTGGTGCGGAAATGAGCGAGGACGGCGAAGTCATTGGCCCGCCAGGTTCCGGTGACATCACAGACCCAAAGGACGCGATTCCCGCTGCTGGCCGGTATCTGTGCCAGATCGCAGCCAATCAAGCACCATTGATCGCCTCCGGTGCCATCAAGGGCGACCGCGTGCAGCTCATGCTGGCCGGTTACAACGCTGGTGAGGGTGCGGTGCAGCAATACGGCGGGGTTCCACCGTATGCGGAGACACAGAACTACGTGACCTCCATTCCCTCGAAGATGCCGAAATACCAGAAGCTCTAACCCACGAGAAGGACAAAGACAATGACCAGAAGAATCAAGGCCTTCATCATCGCGGTGATTGTGGTGGCCCTGGCCATCATCGTGGCCGTGGCCGTGCGCGCCTTAACCGCAGGCAACGACGGCCACGACGATACCCACGCAATCGCAGATCCCACCATGAATGATCCCGTGGTCGCTGCCTCCTTTGTCATGGGCGAGCTCATGACGTGGGAACCGGCCACCATGGACAGCCCCCAGGCCGCAGCAGCGCTGATTACTGATCGACTGACCGGCACCATGCGCCAGTACGCAGAATCCGGTCAACCGGATCCAGTGCTACCGAAGGCGTGGGCCTCATGGGCAGCCTCGGGGGATCGGGTGCATGGCGTAGCCGTCCTCGACGACTCGCGCAAGCTCGTCGTCCAAGACACTCAAGCCGAAGTTCCACTGACCGTCACGCAGGAAGTCTGGCACTCCTCGGGGGAGAAAACACCGATGGACAGCATCCAGGTCACCGTCGAGGTGGAGGAAGAAAACGGGCAGTGGCTAGTCAGCGCGTGGCAACAGGTAGCCACGTCACAGTGACGAAATGACAGTGGATAATCGACCGGCGAAATTCGGAGAATAGCAATGAAAAATCAAGGGTGCGACAACCCACGCGCGGCGGGCTCAATCGGGTGGGACGTGCAAACCGTCCTCGGCTTTACCGTCCTCGGTGTGGCCATCGCTGCGGTGGCCAGCATTCAGATCGGCCAGCTTGCGGCCGCGCACTTCGGGTCTGGTCCAGCAGTGTCGAAAAACCCGTTTACCACCTTGGGACAACTGATCGGTGGGTCACGCTCCTGGTCTGCAACGGCCACGATTGCTGTGGTCGCGTTCTGGCTCGTGGTGGCTATCCTCGCGGCCATGGCTACCGTGCTGATCAAGCAGCTGCGCACACCTGCCACTCGCACGGATACCGCCTCAAAATACCTGGCGAGCAAGAAAGAGATCGCCAGCTTTAGCAGGGAAGAAGCCCAGCAGTTGGCGGAAAAGTGGCTGCCGACCCCAGCCATGGCCGAAAAGTACCCAGGGCTGATGTTTGGCCGTGTTCCGGGAAAGTCCACGGGCTTGTACTCCACGTGGGAGGACCTCTACCTCGTGATCTTCGGCCCGCGTATGGGTAAGACCACCTCCCAGGTCATTCCGGCCATCGTCGATGCCCCAGGACACGTGGTGACCACCTCGAACAAACGAGACATTGTTGACGAAACAGTGGGCGTGACCTCGGCTCGTGGCCAAGTGTGGGTGTTTGACCCGCAGCGCATTGCTGCCGGTTTCGAGCAAGAACCGTGGTTTTTCGATCCATTGGATATGGTCCGTCGCCAGCCGGAGACGATGGACTCCGCTGCGCTGCGCCTAGCTGACATCTTCAAAACCGCTGCGCGCGGTGCCGACAACGGCGGCGATGCGTTCTTCTCTGAGGGTGGTAAGGAGTTGCTCTCGCGGTTCTTCCTCGCGGCCGCGCTCGAGCATCGCCCGATTGGGGATGTGTATCTGTGGGTCAATGACGACTCTGATCGCACGCCGGTGCGCATCCTCAACGCATTCCCGGAGTGGAAACAGCAGGCAGCAGCACTTGAGGCGACCTACCAGATCACCGAGAAAACCCGTTCCGGTCTGTTCTCCCAGGCCGCCCAGATGGCCACGGCACTGGGCCGACGTGAAGCATTGAAGTGGGTGACCCCCAGTGCTGGTGCTCGACGTTTCGACGCGGAGGCCTTCGTGCGAGGCCCTGGGCAAGACACGATGTACTTGCTGTCCAAGGAAGGTGCAGACAATGCGGCCGCGCTCACGACCGCATTGACCGCTGCGATCATGACGGCAGCTGAGGCCTACGGCGAACAAAGCGGTGGCCGCCTGCCCGTGCCTCTAGTAGCCGCGCTCGACGAGGCAGCCAACGTGGTGCGCTGGCCTGAACTTCCCAGCCTGTACTCGCATTACGGCTCGCGCGGGATCATCCTTATGACGATCTTGCAGTCCTATGCCCAGGGTGCAGAAGTCTGGGGTGAAAACGGCATGGAGCTGATGTGGTCGGCGGCCGCCCTGGTGCTCTACGGCGGTGGCGTGCGAGACGAGAAAATGCTGCAAAAACTCGAAGCCCTGGTTGGTGACGTAGAAGTTTTTGAGACCTCCACCTCTAGGACAGGGGAGTCCGCGCGCACGGTCTCGCGCAACCGCAGGGAACGCAAGATCCTCACCGTCGCGGAGCTCGCCGCGATGGAGCAAGGCCGCGCCCTGGTGCTCGCCTCGAAGCGTCGCCCGATGATCGCCCAGATGGAGCCCTGGTGGAAACGACCATGGCCAGCACAAACCAAGGCACTACTAGGAGCGAAGAAATGAGCGAACCACAGTTCCCAACCGTCTATGAGTTCGTGGACCGGCTGATCCTGCCGATGTACGGGGCCACCGGCTCGCGTATCCGCTCAGTGAACTGGTCGGCGCGCTGGTGGGCACATCCCGAAGCTGTAGCCCGCCTCGACAGCCTCTGGCGACGCTACGAATACCTGCGCGTGAATGAGCCCGCGACGTTCCTGGAAACGTTCCTGCGCGTGCACGCGGACTACCACATGCGCCAGCTCATGTCCGAGTCGAGTGTCTTTGCTGACTGCCGACGAGAAGATGAGCCCACACTGCCACTGCCGTCTGACCCCATCAAGAAGAAGGAGACACGATAATGAGTCCTCGCCACACCACTATGCGTGAGATCGACCTGACCTTGGCACGCACATTGAAGAAGGTCCGCGAGCTCGAAGCGCGCGTGGCCACCCAACGCATCACTGTGAGCGCGCATCCGCGCACCCGCGTTCCAGGGCCACTGACCTACGCGCGTATGAGTACCGGACAGCTGGCTATGGCCGCCCTGGCAGGTGCAGCCATTTACCACTGGTCCCAGCAGGAGCAGCAATTCTTCGAGGATGAGCTCTTATCACGCGGCTTCGACCAGGCTTTGGCGACCTGGAAGGGCAACGACCCAGCTGAGGTAATCGACGGTGAAACAGCGGTAGAGACTCCACGTTTCGACCAGCTGGCCAGCCGAATCACCATCCTGACTAGCAACGGACTCGACAACCTCGCCGGTGCCGTTGACGAAGTTATCCTCGGTGGCGACGGGCGCATTCCCACCGCATTGTCGCCTGCGGAGACCATCGAGGACATGCACCTGGCGGGCATGGATGGTGAAGCCATCGCCGCGTTCGAGGAGGGCGTGGGAACCTCGACAATCTCTCCAACCGACGAGATCGACGCTCAAACAGCCCTCGGCCTGGTGCAGGAAGAAGATGCTGCCTTGGTGTACGAGGCGACCGACGAACAGGGACTGTCCTTGTAGTCGTCGATGCCCAGCGGTGCCCCCTAGCCTCTACAGAGTCGGTGAATCATCGAGGCTGGGGGGCTCGCATGCGTCACCGTCAGAGACATTGGCAGCAGGGCCTGCTGCCTCACGTTGAAGCTGGCGTTCGATCTGCTGGGCCAGGGGGATTGCAGCGTTTTGCTGCATGAGAAACGCCAAGGGGCCTTGGTCAACTACTGGTTCCGAGAAACGCTCAGGGGCATCGGGGTTGTTCTGAATACCCATCATCCGCTCAGTAAGACGGGGCAGAACCCGAGGATCGTGGTTGTTGTCCTCGCCGATAGTGGTCACATGCGAGAACTTCGCGAGGTAGTCACCGAACCAGTGCGAGGTCTCGTTCTTAGGTGAGTGGGTCAGTGTGCGACGGTGCGTCATGGCGGCTGTATCAGCCAGCCACAAATTACGGTCAACTGCTGGCGAGGCAGCCCTGTAGGCAATGTTCGGGCGAATCTGGCCACTGTTGCGGAGGTCGCGTATCAGTTTTTCATCGGCATTCGACTTTGCCCTCGTGTTTTGCTGCTCTGCGATTACAGCATAAAAAGCTGGATGGGAACGGGACAGATCAATCATCAAGTGAGAAAGAACTTCCGCACGGGCATCATGGAGCGCTTGATCGCTGGGGTCGTTGACTTCCTTGGTTGTGACAAACAAGTTCAAGGTTGGATGCGACTGCATGTGGTCAAGAATGTCGAGGAACGTGGGAGTCTTGCCGTCTCGCAGCGCTTCCGTGGCGTGCCAGTAGTCCCCGTCGACTATGTGTCTGAGATTCTCCTGCATGGGGCGAATATGCTGGCCCTGGATCAGAACCGCAGAGATGGAATAGAACCCATCGGGAAACTGCTTGGTCGGCCGCTGAAAGGTCTCGTCGAGGTACGCCACGATTCTGCTGGGGCCGACGGTGGAAAGAAACTCATTGTGCTGATCAGCTTGAACATCAGCTGGTCGACGGTGGTTTTGGGGCAAGAGTAATCCTTGGAGTTGACATTCAAATACTGGCATGTCATACTATCACCGAAGCAAGGGCACCGAATGTTCGTGAATGCACGACCAATAGGAGCTTGGCTCTCGCTCGTGATCCACTTAGGGTTGCTATGCTACGGCAGGCGTTGGCTGCTTCACAAGCTTCTAACTCCCCAGACCACAACGGTCCGGGGAGTTTTTTTATTGGTTCTCGTGCGCCCTGGCAACGGGTGGCCACCACCTGTAGCCGGCCTACGGTTACAGCTCGTGGCCACCACCGTAAGCGTCCTGCTCGAACTGCGCAAACCAGTCATTCTCCGGCATAGCCTCGTTCTGGCTGGGCTGATTGGCGGCAGCAGCAAGGTCTTCTCGAATGTCACGAGACACACCAGCAACATCCAGCAGGCTCGTATCCAGTCCCTCGACAACCTGCTCCTGGACGGCCGCAAATTCTTCTTCCTGGACAGTGGCCTGCTTACCCCAGTCCACCAGACGCGCACGGGCATCTTTCAGCCACTGCGCAAGCTCTAGATCACTACCACGGGTCACTGGAGGCAACGCAGTAGGAATCCTCACCTCAGACTCGTCCTCGGCTTCATCATCGTTCGCAGCAATGACAATCTCCTGCTTCACCAGATCCGCCTGCTTAATCTGGTCACGGATACGCCAGGCAATCACAGCCCCCGCCTCGTCAACCTCACCGAGGTTAAAGCACGCAGTGGCCATCAGATCACGCGGATCGAGACCATAGTCTATGCACTCCATCCACGCGGAGCGAACCTTATTCCTACCCTCGTCGGTCAGTGTTGCGGCCGCGTCGACATCGAGACGATCCCACCAACCGTCCAAGTTCCGGTCGACAAACGACGAAATAGCCTGATCCCTGCCGTAGCGGAACAGATCAGCTACGCGCTCGAAACTATCGGCGTACTCCTCGGCCTCGGTGTGAATATCGGTCGCCGAACGCTGCCGGTTATCCCGCGTAACCGCGTGCTCGAGCACGTCCCGTGCCGTCAAACCGGCCTCGTTGCCAGCTGAGTGCTCGTGGCTAAGTTCCGCCATCTCGTCCAGGCGACCATCGGTGACCGCGTACACCCGGTTTTCTTTCTTACCGCGCGTTAGCGCCACATACAGACTTGCTCGATCAGTCGAGGAATCAATCACCGCGTGCGTGGTATCCACCGTGGCTCCCTGGGCACGGTAGACGGTGGCCGCGTATCCCAGGTGCGTTTCCTGCTGCACGTACTCGGCAGGCAAGGTCAACATCTCACCACTGCTCGCATCGGCCACCAGCAAGCTGCCGTCCTCGTTGATCTGAGCAACGTGGAACAACTGCCCGTTAATCACTCGGTGACCAGGCATCGACGGGTCAAACTCGTTCGGGAAACGCTGGTTCTTGCGGGCAATGATCAGATCACCCACACCACACATGTCCCCGCGCGAGAGTCGGGCCTGGATGGTGTCGTCAACCTCGCCCGCCTCGATTCGGTGCTCGCGGATCATCTCATTCATCGCATCAACGTCAGCATTCGTCGACGCGACAACCAGCGAGCGACGACCGCGCGCAGTGTCTGCGAGATAGGCGTTGATGGCCTCCACAAGCATCTGCTCGCGCGTGCCACCTTGCAACCAACCACGGGCCTCGTAGAAGTCCACAGCGGAGGTATCACCAGAACGCAACCCGATGGAGGCCTCGGCCTGCTCGGTGTCTTTGCCGTGAGAAAAGCGCATCACATCGGTCAATTCAACCGCGTTGTTGTAGCGGCACATCGTGTCGAAAAGTCCACCAGTTCCCACAGCATCCAGCTGCTGCGGGTCACCAATCACGCGCACGATTGCGCCGGTTGCTTCCGCAATTTCGACCAGGGCAGCAAGGTTATCGGTGGTGGCCATGCCCGCCTCATCGACCAACAACATGTCGCCAGGGTTGATCTCCAACGGGAGAGCGGACACATCACCCGCAGTTGCTTGATCGCCCCTGCCGCGCCACGAATACGTCAACGTATCAATGGTGTGCGCAGGAATAGAAAGCTCCTCCGACAGCACCGAAGCGGCAGCCGCAGACGGCGCAAGACCAATCACGTTACGGCCCAAACGTGTCCACACATCGGTAACAATCTGCATGGACGTGGTCTTGCCAGTTCCTGCCGGACCAACGCCACACGCGACCAACGTGCCGGACTGAACCAGGTGACGAGCAAGCGCAACCTGGCCTGCATTTAGGCTAAAACCATTGGCCTCCTCGAACTTAGCGACCGCATCAAACACCGCCGACGAGTCCGCAAAAAGTGCAACCGGTTCCTCGACCGCGTGCAGCACGTCGTCTTCCTGGGCGAGGATCGTCTCCGTGGTGTACTGGGCGTAGTCCAGGTGGCGATCAACCGCCACACCGTCTTCCTGGCGCAGCGCCTGGGACAATTCCTGCGGCTCAAATGCGGTCAAATCAACCAGGTGTTTGTCGATAATTCGCTCAGTCAGCAGCTCAATTGCGCGCGCAGTTTCGGCGGTATCGGCGAACACAAAACCCTTCAACAACGTGTTCACGGCTGCGGTGACATGATGCCTAGCGAAGTAGGAACGCTTCTGCACCATGCGATCAATCACCGCCAGGCAGTGCTCATCGAGTGCCTTGTCGTCGATGTTTCCATCGGTGAAAAAGGCCGGGCGCTCGTCTGTTACTTTGCCCTGGGCAGCCTGGTGGACAGCAGTCAACAGTTCGTTTGCATCATCAAGTTGGAGAACATCATTCAGCCAGTTCTCGCGCAGCGTTTCCAAAGACTCAGCGGGCTTCTTAGCGTCACGAGTGTCCAAAATGGCTGCCTGCCATAGCGCATTCTGTGCGCGCTTATCGGGCTGGCGACCGTGCTTTTCCACGTAGTCATTGCGCAACTTGTCAAAGACCGGGCGGGCCATTGCTCGCCGCTTCGAGAAAGAATCCAGCAGCTTTTGGGGGATTCCAGCGACCTCCCACACCGGCTCCTTGCCTGCTTCGCGCGCGCTCGGAACGAAAGACAGGCCCATCTTCCGCGTCAAAATCTCTTGCAAAACCACGTCATACCGAGCCGATAACGTCTGGTTGTTTTTGAACATTGCGCGCGAGTCCAGGGTGCGCCACTTGCCATCTGGTCCCTGCACCTTATTCGCCACAAGCACATGCGAATGTAGATCAGGGTCACCAGCTCGGGTGTCAAAGTGGGTGAACTCTGCGGCCACTAGACCGTTGGTCTTTACCTGGGCAAGACCACCAGCACCCAGGCGAGTGCGCACCACATTTTCCTCCGCCCATGCCAGCACTTCGGCCACAGCCTCGTGGTGACACGCTGCAATCTTGCTCGCGGTGTGCTCGTCACTTAAAGCCCACAGCACCGACACACTCTTGGTGGGGGAGAAGGTCATGTCGAAGCCAGCGACCGCCTGCGTGACCTCGGCGCGCTGCTTATTGACCCAATCAATTACGTCGCGGTCGGGCGCATTTTCGTAGCCAGTCTTTGCGACGTAGTGCGGGCGACCAACCGAAATGGCCAGCTCCATGCGCTCGTCCTCGGTCAACAAACGACCGGTTGATTTCAGCAATTCCTGCTCGGCATCACGCAGTGCAATAAGCACAGGGATCTTATTGGTGTGGACCGGAAACTTCCCGCCTAGCTTGCATTCGTCGAGGCTCTTGCCTGCTTCCAGGAGCGCGTGGGTGTCGGGATGGTAGCCCAAACCGTAGAGAGCTTCCATCTGCTCGGCCTCGATATGGGCTCCAACTTCGATCACAAATGAGTTAAGCCCTTCGAGGCCCGCGCCGATCCAACGGCCAGGAGGGGTGCCCTTCGCCTGGTAATAATTGGCCAGCTTTCCGGCCTCCGTGGACTCGTCATAGGCATCGTTCGTCGCCACAGACCGCAGCAGGTACTGGTACCCACTGCCAGCGTGAACGGCGCGAAACGACATCATGATTCCAGATTCTAGCGCAGCGAATCCCCACTATCACTAAGAGTGCCTACTGTGTGTGGCAGTTTGAGCGCCGCAGGCGCGATGAGGGCCTAGTGGAGCTAGGCCTGAGGCATTTAGGTTTGGGGTATGGCAAAGAGAACAACGAAACGTCAACAAGCACGAGAACTAGCAATGATTGCGCTTGCAGAACGACTGGCAAATCAGGAAAAAGTTAAAGCCGCCACCCAGCGCGCGTTCCTCGCACAAACCGAGCTCGAAGCCGTGCGCGCCCGATTCGCAGCCGCTCTCCAGGAACTCGACCAACTCGGCGAAGCACACACCTGGCTACGTGAGTCCTTCGGCCTCACCGCCTCCGAACTGCGCCAGCTACTCGCCCTCGACACCGACGGCATCCACGACGAGGACGACGACGAAGACCAGCTCGACGGCGACGAGGACACCACCACCTCCGCCACCCACGAGAATGCGGAAGGGGAGGGCAACCGAGACGACCAGGAACACGATGGCGAAAACTCCACCGCCCCCGACAACGACGACCGCCGCGACAAGCACGACAAGAACTAGGCCGGCTCACCCTCCCCAGATCCACCGCCCACCCGTGGCCGCCTCGCACACCAGCGAGGCGGCCACCATTCATTGAACCGCCGCTAACTCGCGGATCACACACCCACTTCCCGGTATGGTGAGAACATGATTTCCTCGACCCCCATCCGCCTCGACCGCTACGAAATTAAGCACAATCTCGACGGCTTCCGCGTCCACTGGCGACAACGACTCGACACCTGGAAAGCCAACAACGAGGGGGCCATCGAGAAGAAATACGCTCAATCATTCTGGGCCGACTTCCTCGCCTGCTTCGGCATCTCCGCGACACGAATGGATCTATTCGAGCAAGACGCTCGTCGCGGATCCACGGGTAACACCGGCTACATCGACTTGTTCTGGCCATCCGTCGTCATTGGCGAAGCCAAATCCCCCGGCGTAAACCTCGACGATGCAGTCGCCCAAGCGCGCGACTACCTCCAAGGTGGCTCCGTCTCCGACACCGAGCAGCCGCGCTACATCCTCGCCAGCGACTTCGAAAACTTCCGCCTGCTCCGCCTCGGCTCCCCAGAACACCGATTCGACGTAACCTTCACACTCGACGAAGTCTCCGACAACGTTGACCTCTTGCGCTTCCTCGCCGGTTATGACGACTCCATGAGTCGTGAGGAAGAAGAAGCCGCCTCGCTTAAAGCATCCAAAGTCATGGCCAACCTTTTCACCGCAATGGCAGGCGACGACGTAGACGACGGCGTGGCCGATCAAGCCCCCATCAACCCCGAGGACGAAGACGAAGAAGTCCAACGCGCATCCGTATTCCTCACCCGCCTACTGTTCCTCCTGTTTGGCGACGACGCTGGCCTCTGGGAGCAAGACTTGTTCTACCGGTTCATCCTCGACCACACCACAAGCGAAAACCTCGGCAGCCAGATCGACGCGCTGTTCGACGTTCTCAACACTCCCGAGAACAAACGCAAGCGCGTTCCCGACTCGATGGCCGCGTTCCCCTACGTCAACGGTTCATTGTTCGATAGAGCAGGCGAGACACGCACAACGACGTTCTTTAGCCCTGAGATGCGCCACGCCCTCATTGATGCGTGCCGATTCCGGTGGACTGACATTTCCCCGGCGATCTTCGGTAGCCTTTTCCAGCTCGTGAAGTCGAAAGAAGCACGACGAGGAGATGGCGAGCACTACACTTCCGAGACCAACATCATGAAAACCCTCGGCCCGCTGTTCCTGGACGAACTGCGCGCCGAAGCAGACCAACTGATTGCAAAGACAACCGGCAGCAAGAAGAAACAGCTCGACGATCTCAAGCGATTCCGCGACCAGCTTTCCCACCACGTTTTCCTCGAAGCTTTCAACCCTACTTGGATACAAAATGGCGGCACAGTCGCGCTCGCGGCGTGAGTGGTTCAAAACCGGGGTCAGTGGTTCAACCCAAGTACAAGACATAATCGATGAAGGGACACTTGGTGGCAGGAGAAACAAGAAGGTTAGAGGCTGCGGAGATCAGCGTCGGGAGACTGCTGACCAGCGGCGACTTCGAGTTCGTCATTCCGGAATACCAGCGTCCGTATGCGTGGGGTGCTGAGGAATCGCTCCAGCTGCTATCGGATCTGCTCGGCGCGCTGGAGCGGGACACCGATGAGCCGTATTTCCTCGGGTCGATTGTTCTCGTGAAGTCTCCGAACGTAGCTCGATCCGAGGTCATCGACGGGCAGCAGCGCATCACGACATTGACGTTGTTGCTGTCGCTGCTTCGAGACCTCGTCGCCAACGAGGACCTGCGCCGTTCCATTCACGATCTGATCGAGAAGCCTGCGGTGGAGTGGGATAACCAGCCCGCAAGGCCACGTTTGAAGCTTCGTCCGCGCGACAACCAGTTCTTCTACGACTACGTGCAGACCGTGGGCAACACGGCAAGGCTCATCGAGCTCAGCGACAACATTCCCGAGACTGACTCTCAGCGGGGTCTACGAGACAACGCGAAGGCGCTTCACGCCGAGTTGGTGCAGCTCAGTGCAGAGCGGTTGAAGGATTTGTTCCGGCTCATCGCCGGGCGGGCCTTCCTGGTGACGGTTTCGACACCAGATTTGAACAGCGCTTACCGGATCTTCTCGGTGATGAATGCTCGGGGTCTGCCGCTTTCTCCGCAGGACATTTTTAAGTCCCAGGTGATTGGTGCGATCGACGAGCATGAAAAGCAGCACTATGCGGATCGCTGGGAGCACTTAGAGGAAAGCCTGGGTCGGGATGAGTTCGGTGATCTCTTTCTGTATATCCGAGCAATTAAGGCTCGCACCCGTGGCGTGAAGAGCCTCCTGCAAGAGTTCCCAGAGCAGGTTCTCAATACTTACCTGCCGGACAACGGAAGTGGCTTCATTCGGGAGGTACTCGAACCGTATGCTCGCGCCGACATCCGGTTGCTGGCGCAGGATTTTCAGGGCGAGGACCCGCACTGGGAGCAGGTGAACCACTGGCTCAAGCGACTCGATCAGCTCGACAACGATGACTGGCGTCCTCCGGCATTGTGGGCTTTGACCGAACATGGTGAGGACCCAGAGTTTCTCGTCGATTTCTTTGCCAAGTTGGAGCGCTTGGCTGCGAGCATGTTGGTTCGCCGGGTCTACGCGACGCCTCGCCAGTTGCGATATATGGAGCTACTCAAGCAGCTTGCTGATGGCTTGGGACTCGAGGCTCCGGCCTTCGAACTGACCGAGAGCGAACGAGCCGAGACGCGAGACCGTATTGACGGGGAGATCTATCTCGCTACTCGTGTGCGTCGCTATGTGCTGCTACGGCTGGATTCGATCCTGGCGAAGGACCCGGGCGCGTCCTATGACCACCGCATCATCACCGTTGAGCACGTTCTGCCGCAAAGCCCTGCTCAAGACAGCCAGTGGGTGCGTGACTTCACCGAGGATGAAACAGCGACGTGGACGCATAGGCTGGGTAACCTGCTGCTGTTGAATCGAATTTCGAACTCACGGGCGCAGAACTTCGATTTCGACGTGAAGAAGGACAAGTACTTCACCTCGGGTAAAGGCGTGGCCGTGTTCGCTTTGACGACCCAGGTACTGGCGGAACCAGTGTGGACTCCCGAGGTCGTTGAGCGCCGCCAAGAGGAGCTGGTGGGTCTGCTGGTCAAGGAGTGGCAACTCTAGCCGGGCGCTACTTGCCGATCGGCTGTGTTAGCTTCGCGCCATCCCTGAACGTGAACGTGATGGTGTCGTCGACCGCAACTTCAGCGTGGTCGACGAGGGTGTGC
This sequence comes from Corynebacterium vitaeruminis DSM 20294, assembly GCF_000550805.1. Taxonomy (NCBI): domain Bacteria; kingdom Bacillati; phylum Actinomycetota; class Actinomycetes; order Mycobacteriales; family Corynebacteriaceae; genus Corynebacterium; species Corynebacterium vitaeruminis. The sequence continues at coordinate 724,677 of NZ_CP004353.1, forward strand.
CATAGATATGGGGTGAACTCAATGTGGTCGATGTCGAGTTTGCCGAGTTCTTCCCGGTAGTGGCGGTAGGCGGCCTGCCGGTTGTCGAGATCGCTGATCTGGTCGAGGAGCCGGTGGTACTCCTCCACGAGTGTGGCGTGTTCGCTGGTGAGTTTGTCGAACCGGCGCTGGTATTCGGTTTGGTCTTGGGCGACGCGGGCGTTGCGGGCGATCAGCTGGTCGATCGCCTCGGCGACAGCACCCACGCAGGCGAAGATCTGGTCGGCTTCGATGTGTATGTCGGTGGTGTCGAGTTCGGCACGCACGGCCTTGTCGAGCAGCTCGTCGACCTGGTCCCGGTTGGCGAGGAGGTGGTGGACGGCGTCGAGGAACGCGGCGGTGATCTGTTCGTCGCTGACGTGCGGGGTCGCACACGGGGTTCCACCTGAGTATTTGTGGTTGCACCGCCAGATGCGTTTCTCATATTTGGAGCCGGCATGCCAAGTTTTCGACCCGTACCAAGCCCCGCACTGCCCGCACCTGATTTTCCCGGAGAATGTCCGCTGCCGGGAGGAGGAACGCCTGCCCGTGGCGGGAGCGACGAGTTCTGCTTGGACGAAGTCCCACACGGCTGGGGTGATGATCGGCTCGTGGTTGCCGGTGACGTAGTACTGGGGCACTTCGCCTTCGTTCTTGACCTGCTTCTTGGTGAGGAAGTCGGTGATGTAGGACTTCTGGAGTAGCGCGTCGCCCTTGTATTTCTCGTTGGTGAGGATGTTGCGCACCTGGGACGCCGACCAGTGTTTATTTCCTGTCGCGGTCTGGTAGCCCTCTTTCTGGAGGGTACGGGCGATGCCGGTCAGGGACTGACCGTCGAGGTAGAGGGAGTAGATGTAGCGGACGGTGACGGCTTGGGCTTGGTTGATGACGAGGTTGCCGTCGGGGCCTTTGTCGTAGCCGAGGAACCGTCCGTACGGGATGGTGACTTTCCCGTCGGCGAACCGTTTCCGGTGCCCCCAGGTGACGTTTTCGGAGATGGAACGGGCTTCCTCCTGCGCGAGCGAGCTCATGATCGTAATCAGCAACTCGCCTTTTGAGTCGAACGTCCAGATGTTCTCTTTTTCGAAGAACACCTCCACCCCGGCATCCTTCAACTGGCGCACGGTGGTGAGCGAGTCGACGGTGTTGCGGGCGAACCTGGACACGGACTTGGTGATGATCAGGTCGATCTTGCCGGCCAGGGCGTCGGCGACCATCGTTTGGAATCCGGCGCGGTGTTTGGTGGAGGTGCCGGTGATGCCTTCGTCGGTGTAGATGCCTGCGAGCTGCCATCCGGCATGGTCGGTGATGTAGCGGGTGTAGTAGTCGACCTGCGCCTGATACGAGGTGACTTGGTCCTCGTGGTCGGTGGAGACTCGGGCGTAGCCTGCGACTTTACGGATCGTGGCCTGCCCCAGGGGTGTGCCTGTGTGCAGGCGGCGGGTGGCTGGGATCGCGGTGACGGTGCGAGCCATCAGCGTTCACCTCGCTTAGCGCGGAGCCGTTCGGCTTCGGCTTTCGCCACCGCCCGGTACTTGGCGAGGGCTTCCGGGGGTGCTGGTGCGCTGCGGCCGTCGATGCCGAGTTTGCGAGCGTTGTCCCAGCGGGCTTTGACGAGTTCTGCCCAGGCTGCTTTCTTCGCCGGGGTCCAGGAGGACTTCTTCAGGTTCGGCCGCCACGTGTGGCTGCTGGTGGTGTCGTCGGTGTAGTGGAATGTGTAGTGGTCTTTGCCTGTCACGTCGATGTGGTCGATACGGGCGGTGAACACGTCGTCGTCGAACTCGTCGATGCCCAGGACGTCGGCGATGAAGGTTTTGAGGGCGGTGTCGGAGATTTCAATGGTGCGGCAACTGGTGGTGCGGCCTTTCTTGCGTTCGGTGCAGATCCAGTGTTCGGTGGTGATCTGGTTTTGGGTCTTGGGGTTGCGACGATTACGGACGAAGGAGCAGCCGCAGGTGGCGCACTTGATTTTCGAGGTCATCGCCACGGTCTCGATTGACCAGTTGGCTCGTGCCCCCAGGTCGCGGCGGCGGGCGATCTCGGCCTGGACGGCGGTGAAGGTGTCACGGTCGATGATCGCGGGGATCGCCCCTTCGACCAGGTACATAGGATGCTCGCCGGTGTTGCGCAACGCCCGGCCCGGTTTCCCGTCCGGGGTCGCCCACTGACCGAGCAACAAGTCGCCGGTGTAGGAGGGGTTTTTCAGGATGTGACGCACCCACTCGCCCGGCAGCTGGTTGTCGGCAAGGTGCGGGACGCGCCCATCGGTGATAAGTTGTGCGGCCATGGCCTCGCACGAGGTGGGCAGCATGTAGTGGGCGAACATCCACCGCACCACCTCCGCTTCGGCTTCAACGATCTCGACGTCGGTCGCATCCGGGGAGTCTGTGTAGCCGTAGAGGTGGAAGCCGTTGGCTTTGCCTTGCTCGAAGCCTTTCCTCACCCGCCATTTCACGTTCTGGCTGATCTGCTCCGACTCGGCCTGCGCGAAGGAGGCGAGCAGGGTGAGCACCAGCTCCCCATCAGCGGAGAACGTGGAGATGTTCTCTTTTTCGAAGCGAACCTCGACGCCGAGGGTTTTCAATTCGCGGATTGTTTCCAGCAGGTCGACGGTGTTGCGGGCGAACCGGGAGATCGACTTGGTCAAGATCAGGTCGATGCCACCGGCGCGGGCTTGAGCGAGCATGGCTTGGAACTGGGGACGGTTGGTGGTGGTGCCCGAGATACCCGAGTCGGCGTAGACGCCCGCATACTCCCAGCCGGGGGTCGATTGGATCAGGTCAGAGTAGCGCGAGATCTGTGCCGACAATGATTTCGGGGTGCGGTCGTTTTCCATCGAGATGCGGGCATACGCCGCGACCTTCTTGGCCCGCGCACTTTGGGGCGGCGGGGTCACCCGCTCCATCGTCGCCATCGGCTGCTTTTCCTTGTCTGACTAGGGGTTTTGTACCGTTTGCACGTCTATACATCACTCTGATCGGCCGTGAAGTCAACCAAGATCTGTGCTTTCAACGCCCCGATTTCCGCACCCGTGGCGGCGGCGATCCGGGAGGCGGCACGAGCCGACTGGGCCTGCGTGAGGATGCCGGATTGTGTGAGGTGGTTGAGTCGGGCGAGCGCGAGTGCGGTGGTCGTCTCGGCGTGCAGTTGGGCCGGTGTCATGGGCGTCCGCCTTTGGTGCCGAAGCGGTGGCGGATGTAGCAGGCGTGGCTGCAATACACGCGGTGCTTGTTGCCGTATGCGCTGAACACGGCACCGCAGTGTGGGCAGGTGAACTGGTAGAACGCGCGGCGGTTGATCTTCTCGGGGCGGGCATGCCACCAGGTGCGGCGGCACTGCTGACTGCAGAACTTCGCTGGCCGGGTACCGGTGATGGGTGCGCCGCAGTGCAAGCACCACACCCCGAGCGGGTTATCGACCGGCGGGATGGTCGGATCGGGGGTGATACGGGCGCGGCGGCACCACGTTTTGACAGTGTTGGCGTTGAGTTCCAGCTGGGCGGCGATCGCCGCGTAGGTCACCCCGGCTCGACGCATCACTGTTATCTGCTCCTGCTGGGTTGATGTCACTGCCGTCACCGGTTGGCTCCTTTCCATCTGCACCACCCCGGAAGCGGGCGGTCTCATCTGTCAGGCACCAGCGGCCGTGAAACCGGACGGGCCGCGAATACCTGCTCACCCGTACGCCCCGACACCGGCCGAATCCGGACGGGTACAAGCCGCAGAGACGACGAAAAGCCCCGCCACCACCCAGGACGGGCAGTGACGGGGCCGGATTCGTACTCTCAGACGGAGATGGCGCGGAGTGGTTAGTAGCCGAGCTTCTGATTCACCCGCTTCTGCACCTGGCTGTAGAGGTTGCCGAGGCGACGTTTGCGTTCCTCGCCGTTGCCGTAGTCGCCGCGAATGACCGCGTCAGCAAGCGCGTCAATATTCGGCCCGGACGGCTTAGCAGGTGTACGTCCGGCGAGTTTCTCGTTGACCCGGCGCTGGACAGCGGCATAGTTGGCTCCGAGGCGACGCTTGCGCTCCTCACCGTTTCCGTAATCGCCACGGATGACCGCATCAGACAGTGCATCAATGTTGACAGCGGGCGTGGGGGCGGGCTTCGGCTTCGCGGGCGCTGGCTTGCTGCCGGTCATGTGGTCGTACCAGTACTGTGCACGGGCCATGTAGGCGGCATGCTGGGAGCCTGCCAGCGAGGCCGGGCATTCGGTTGCAGAGAAGTTCTTGTGTCCGAACACGTTCTTGCCCCAGGCCGGGCGGCCGAGCTTGTAGTAGCGGCAGATCGCGGCGACGAGGTGGGTTCCGTTGTCGAGGCAAGCGTCGGACACCCGCCACGGGCTGGAACTCACGTCGGCGTGTTCGATGCCGATGCTGGTGGTGTTGGCGTTCCAGTTCCCGGCGTGCCAGGCGGTGTCGCGGTCCCACACGAGCTGGCCGATCTTCCCGTCGGACTGCACCTGGTAGTGGGCAGAGGCCTGGCGGTTTTGCCACACGTCGTAGCAGCCTCGGATCGTGAGGTTTCCGGCGTTGTGGTGGATGATGACCTTGTCGATACGCCGACCGCCTCGTCCGGCGGTGTAGTGCTTGTTCATGATGAGGTCGACATCGGCCTCGAGGGTGTTCCAGTTCTTCATCAGCGCTGCTCCTTATCGGTATGGGTTTCAGTTGGGTCGGTGTTGGTGAGGGGTGGTCGTTTGTCGGCGCGGTTGGCGATCAGGTCGAGGGCCTCACGCATCTGTGCGGGGATGGGCAGGCCGAGGCGGGTGGCGTTTTCGATCAGGGAGATGCCTTCGTTGGACAGGTAGAAGAAGATGACCGCTGCCCGTAGCACGCCGGGTGTGCCGATGACTTGGGTGTCGATCAGGTGCGCGAGACCAACCAGGGTGAAGATGAGAATCTTGCGGGAGATGCCCCGAAACCCGACTGCTGAGCTGACGCGGCGTTCGTTGATGGCCGCGAGGACTCCGGTGATGTAGTCGGCGGCAACGAAGATGACCAGGGCGTAGATCAGGCCGTCGAGTCCGCCGAGGTAGGCGGAGAGCCACGCGCCGAGGCTGGCGATGCCGGCTTGGATGGTGTGCCAGAGAGCGTTCAAAGACATGGAGTGTTTCCTTCCGAGGGGTGGGTGGGCATAAAAAACGCCCCCACCCGACACGGGTGAAGGCAGACGTGGATGCGACGAGCGGCGCGGGTTAGATGTTGGGGCTGGTCAGGACTTCCAGGATCGGCATCGTCAAATCCAGGCTTTCCACGACCGGGGCCATCAGCACCGGCTTCTCAGGCAGCACGGCTGCGGCGGGTGTTGGTGTGGTGTCGGAGACGATCGGGGTGATCGGATGTTCCACCACCGTCCCCACCGGCTCCACCGTCCCGACTGGCTCGACGGCGATGTCAGTCTCGCGGGTGGTCATTGGTGTTCCTTCCCGCTGGCGGCTTCGATGGCGTCGTAGAGCACGTCATACGCCTCCGCCGTCTGGCCGGAGAGTTCACCGTCGTAGCTGTCCAAGAGAGTCTTGAGGTCGGTCAGGTGGGTGTCGTAGGTCGGCCCGGATACCTCGGCGAGGGATTCGAGGAGCCGGGTGCGGGCGGTCATGAACTCTGCTGCTTGGTCTGGGTTGGCGAGCCGGAACGTCCCATCAGAGTCCAGCAGCGGCGCACCGTTGTCATCGCGGGCGGCGTATTCAGCCACCAGCTCGTATTCGTCTTCCCCGAACCTGGCGAGGGCTTGTGTGACGAGGGTGAGCAGTTTCGACCGCGCCCTGGACTGCGAGGCTTTCAGAGGCATTTCGGTGAGCAGCTCGGCGACCGGCTGCAGATACTGGTTGGCGAGCATGATGCGCATAGGTGTTCTCCTTAGCTGAGGGTGGTGGGCATGGTGGACAGTCCGGTGTTCGAGTAGTACTGCCAGGTGATGTTCGACCCTGATCCGGAGATCGAGGTGATCCAGCCACGGTTGAACAGCCCGATGAGCGAGTTCATCCGGCTCATCAAGTCCCCGACACGGTCGAACAGGCGGGTCATGTTGTAATACGACCCATTGGTGACGACCATCAGGTCATAGGTGTGAAACACGACCTTCGCCAGCCCATTGCTCGACGCCCACCCGGCGTAGGTGCCTTTCCCGGTGAGCGTCGCATCCTGCAAGGTCACGTAGCGCGAGCCGGTGGTGTAGAACTTGTAGCCGTTGGTGCGCAAGTCAGCACCGAGATGAATGCCGGCCTTGCCGTAGAAGCGTCCCTTCGGATCCAGGGTGAGGCAGGTGAAGTAGTCACCGCCCGATGCCGTCTGGTATGTCCAGGCCACATAGTCGCCTTGATAGGCGACCTGGTTGACGATGCCCTGCACGTCGGGCTTGTCCTTGTGGGCACGGCGTGCCATCTCCCCGATGTAGCGGGTGCCGTACCAGAATTTCATCCCGGAACTGGAGATTGTCCCTTCCAAGGTGGAGCCGTTGTACCAGGCGATCTGCGTCGGCGAAATACGGATCGACTGGTTCCATCCGGCCAAGCCCACTTGGATCGCGTTGGCTGCGAGCTTGTCGGCCGTGATCGACTTCGCCGCAATCCGATTCGCCGAGAGATAGCCGGTGGTGATCTTGCCCGCATCCAGCGCAGCGATCTTCGCGCTGGTGATCGCCGCGTCCTTGATCATCGCAGTCGTGATGAACCCGTTGGCGATCGTCAACTTGTCGCTCGTGATCGATCCCGCTGCAATCCGCCCAGCAGCCAAATAGCCCGAGGTGATCTTCGCTGCAGACAGCGACCCGATTTTCGCATCAGTGATCGCGGCGTTGGCAATCATTGCGGTGGTGATGAACCCACTCGCGATGGTCAGCTTGTCGGAGGTGATCGAGCCGGCAGCAATCCGTCCAGCAGCGAGATAGCCGCTGGAGATCTTGGCTGCCGACAGTGAACTGATTTTCGCGTCGGTGATGGCGGCGTCTGCGATGTGTGCGGTGCCGATGGCAGTGTCTCCGATGTGTGCTTGGCTGATCGCTTTCGGCCCGATCATCGCGGCACCGACCGGTGTTTGTTCCCATTGGTTGTTGGTGAGGATATATTGGCGGGCGATCACGCCATCGGCGCGCACTTGCCACAGCGCACCCTCTGGCCGGTCGGCGGCGTCCGCCGCAGTCGGATCGACAAGAGCAACCGTGAGCTGTCCATCCGAAGTCACCGCGATGTCATGGGCGTCTTGCGCCAGCTCCGTCGCGCTTGCGGCAGCAGCCTTGGCCTGGTCAATCTCGACCTGCGCGGTGGCGAGACGTTCATGCACCTGGTCGGCGGCGGTCTGCGCGTCGTGGGCAGCGGCGAGGGCGTGGTCGACTTGCGTGCGGGCGGCGTCGAGTTCGGCCTGGACCTGGGCATGATTCAGATCGGTGGCGAGTGCTATCCAGCCGGGGGTGCCGGTGTCGGTGAGCTGGTAGATCCAGATCTCAACCTGTTCGCCGTTTTGCCGGAACCACGTGTCACCCAGCCTGGCGTTGGCGGGCTGGGTGGTGCCGTAGTGGTTGGTGTTCTTCCCATCCGCCGACGCGAGGGCAAACCCCGCCACATCTTCTGCCTGCCGAGCCGTGTTGACGGCGGTTTTGACTTGGCGGGTGACGGTGGTGAACTTCCCAGCAACACTGCCAAGCTCTACGGACAGGTATGCCTGGCGGAGGGGGTCGTAGTCGTAGCCCACCACCCGCGCTGACAGCGCCACGCCGAGGTCGGTGTGGCGGACGGTGACTGTGTCTCCGAGCAGCACTGTCTCTAACTCGGCCAAATCCGCGTACTCGACGGTGGTAGCCAGGTCGACGAACGACACCTTGTACGAGGCGGATGGCTCATCCACATGCCGGGCGGAGTATTCGAGGGCGGCGAGGCGGCGCAGCTCCGTATACGCCTGATCGAGTGGGAGTTCGTCCTCGCGGGGCTGCTCGGGGTCTTTGATTTCCTTCACGTCGCCGTAGCGCATCACGCGGATACGCGGAGTCGCATACGCACCGAGCTTTGGGGAGTCGACGTAGAGTTCGGGCAGGAGGAGGCCGTCGTAGCCGACCGGCAGAATCCTCGTGACGACCGTGGAGAAGTCGATGGAGGCTTGGTAGCCGGTGAGGTTTTTCCGATCCCGGATCACCACACCCCGATCCTGGCCACGCTGTGTGGCGTGGTGGATGTGCCAGTTGTCCCGGGTTATCTCACCACCCCAGCGGGAGGCGAACGTATTGTCCTCCCCGGTGTCCATGACAGCTTGAGCGAGGGGCATCCGCACCACCCGAGCACTCGCCCGAGTCGTGGTGTCGGAGCTGGTGGCGGTGAACCTGTGCGGCGTGTTGGCGGCTGCGAGGAGCTGGTCGAGTGCGGGCTTGGCGGTTTTGTTCACCACGAACGTGTCGGCGATCAGATTCGCTGCCAGATCGTAGAACAGGTGGAACGCGGTGACTTCGAGCAGGCCGTCGAGGGTGGTGGTGACCTCGTGGATACGGAACCCTTGACGCAGGCTCATCCCCGGCACCGGGCACGCGATGATCGCCTCCAGGGTGAGCAGTAAAGCGGCGGGCGCGTCAGCCGGATACGAGAAGGTAAGCGAGTATTCGCCGCAGAGTTCTTCGGTGACGACCGGGTCGATCACCTCCCGATCCAAAACGGCCAGCCCGGTGGTGGTGAAGTCGGTGGCGATGCGGTCGTGAACCGTGATCATCAAAATGCCTCCAAACAGCATGAAGGCCGCCCACCACAGGACGGCCAGGAACAATTGAGCGAACGGGGTGGTTAGAGGTTGCGCCAATTCGGCACGACGACGACCTTGCTGATGCCGGTGCCGAGAGTGATCCGGTTGGCTCCCGGTGTCAGTGTCGGGAAGCTCCCGGTGAGTGCGTCGGTTTGGACGTTTCCTGCGACGTGGGCGACGAGCCGATCCGCATCGAGGGTCACCTGCCCGGCCGGGCTGTTGACTCGACACTGCCGGCCGTTGATGCTGAGCGTGAGTTGGCCGGTGCCATAGACGGTGATGACAGGAGCGGTCTCCAGGAGACCCGGATTCGTCAGCGTCCCTGAACTCGTCAGCGTGACTGGGGTGAGTCCTTCGGTGAGGTAGGTGAAGGGTTGGCAGATCAGTTCAGCCTCGAACACACCCAGCGACGCCAACTCACGGCTGAGCGGACCGACGGCGGCGTGCTTCACCCGTCGGAACAGGCCGGGCTCGCCGGACAGGCTGATTGTCGTCGCGTCCATCAGTGCCTGTGCTGCGTGCCGGTAGCCTGCCATGCCGTCGCCGGTGGGGATAGCGAGTTGGAGGGTGAGGATCGTGTCGTCCCAGCCACCCAGCCGGGTCAAGGTGCCAGCCCGGCCAGCGACATCAATATCGTCGACCACACGCGACGCCACTGGTATCTCCACCGGGGCAGTCAGCCGCAACCCCAACGTGCGGGAGGAGATGGTGTGGTTGAGGGTGAAGGCGAACATTAGGTTCCTCCTGTCAGGGCGAGGTCACGGCGCGACAGCTTGGCGAGCCGGGTATTCATGGCCGGGGCGAGTTTGCCGACCAGCGTGCCGTCGTTGAGCACCACCTGAATATCCAGCGAGCTGAGCAACCTGCGCGCGGTCGTATCGACGATCCCCTCCACATCCACCGTCTGGTCACGAGCCGCTTGTGCGGACATCGCGGCGCTGACGGCTGCGGCCGGGGTGAGGTCAACTGTGGGCATGGTGAGGTTGGCGGTGGCGTCGATGGGCACGTCCACCCCGTCAGCCAGCTCGCTGAACGCGTCCAACGTGTCGGCGGCCAGCGTGGTGGCGGCGTCTGTGGCTTTGCGCCCATCGGTGCGGATGGAGTCGGCGAGGCCTTCGACGAGCATCGAGCCGACCCACGCCATTTCCGTGGAGGGCGAGTGAATGCCGAAGAAGTCGGTAATGCCGTCCCAAATGCTGCTGATCCAGCCGGAGACCTGATCCCACAACCAGCCCGCCAACGACTGGATACCGTTCCACAGGCCGCGCACGAGGTTCGAACCGGCCTCCGCCATCTGCCCCACACCCTGACCGACCGCTGACACGATGCCCGTGATGATCTGCGGGATCGCCGCGACAATCGTGGAGACAATCTGCGGCATGTTGCCCACCAATGCCGTGAGCAGCTGGATACCGGCTTGGACGAGTTGCGGGATGGCTCCTGCAATCCCGTTGATGAGCGCCGAAATGATCTGCGGCAACGCCGCCACAATTGTCGTAATGATCTGCGGCAGAGCACCAATCAACGCGGTCAACAGTTGAATACCGGCGTTGATCAACTGCGGAACTGCTGACACGATGCCGCCGATGATGGCGGTGATGATCTGCGGGAGTGCTTCCACGATCGAGGTGATGATCTGCGGGAGCGCACCAATTAGGGCGGTCAAGAGCTGGATGCCTGCTTGGATGATTTGTGGGATCGCGCCGACCAGGAAGCTGATGATGCCCTCGATGATCGCCGGGAGGGCTTCGATGAGCACTGGGATCGCCGCGAGCAGTCCCTCAGCTAGGCCGAGAATCAACTGGAGTGCAGCGTCCAGCAGGAGCGGCAGGTTGTCCACCAGTTCCTGCACCAGCGCCATCAGCATCTCCACTGCGGCCGGAATCAGCTCCGGCAGCGCTTCGGCGATGCCAGTGACGAGGGTGGCAATAATCTGAATCGCCGCCTCCAACAGAGCCGGGAGGGCTTCGATGATCGCCTCGACCAGCGCCACCACCAGGGTGACGGCAGTTTCCGCGAGCTGTGGCAGCACCTCAATGATCCCCTCCAACAACGAGGTGAGGATCGTCATGCCAGCCTCAACCACGGCGGGCAACTGTTCGGCGATAAACGCCAACGCTTCCTGCAAGACGGTGCCGAGAGTGTCGATGAACGCCGGGACACCGCCTTCTTCAATCGCGGCAGTCAGGTCGTCGATCCAGCCGTTGGCCATCGGCATGACCGTCCCCGCCAAGGCATCGGTAACACCAGTGGCAAGCAGGCCTTTCAGGTTCGCGATCCCGTCCTGCATGGTCGCCAACTGGCCGCTAAAGGTTTGGGATTGGGCGTCCATCGCCCCATAGAACCGGCCACCCTCGGCCGTGGCAGAAGCAAACGCGTCCGCAACCATGTCCGCAGAGATAGCTCCCTGGGCCATTTCCTCCTTCAACTCACCAATGCTCTTGCCGGTCTTGCGGCTGATCTCTTCGAGCGGGTTGAAGCCGGCGTTGATCATCTGCAGCAAATCCTGGCCAGTCAACTTGCCGGTGCTGCTCATTTGCGCGAACGCGAGGGTAAGGGACTCCATTTTGACGGCGTCACCTTGAGAGATGTCGCCGATCTCGTGCAGGTGCTTCTGTGCGTCCTCCAACGACATGCCGAAGCTGAGGAGGGTCTGCATGTTGGAGGCCAAATCTTCCATGCCGAACGGGGTCTTGGCGGCCTCCACCTTCAAGTCGTTGACCAGCTGCTGGGCTTTGGCTTGGTCGCCGAGCATGGTGGTGAAGCTGGTGGTGTATTGCTCCATGCGGGCGTTGTACTCAACACCCTCCTTGAGTGCCCCGGCCATGCCGCGTCCGATACTGGCGATGGCGTGGCCGATGCCCTTGACCCCTGCGACGATGGCTTCGGATGCCAGGTTGGCTTTCAGCACGTCGCCGAAGATGCGGGTCTTACCCCCGGTGGAGTCCATCTCGTCACCGAGATCATCCACAGCAACTTCGAGCTTGCCCGCGTCCTTCGCGGCGTCTTTGGCATCGTCACCGGCACCATCGGCCTCGTCACCGAACTCGGTGAGCGCGTCGTTATTCGACTTCAGCTCGGATTCGAGCTTGTTCAGTTCAGCTCCGGCATTGTTGAGCTGGATCTGCCAGTTCTTCGTCCGCGAATCGTTCTCACCAAACGACGTGGCACTGTTCTGCAACGCGGCTCGGAGGGTTTCGATCTTGGCTTTCTGCGCCTCGATCTCCTTACCCAACACCTGGTTTCGGGCCGTCAACGCTTCGGCGGACTGGTCGTTCTTGTCGAACTGGGAGGCGACCAGCTTCATCTCGCTGCCGAGCACCCGCATCTCACGGTTGATATCCGTGATCGCCCGCTTGAACTCCCGCTCACCCTCCAAACCAATCTTCAAACCAAACGATGAGTCAGCCATGGGGATTCAGCTCCTATGGGAAGATGTGGATGACAAGGAAAGGGGGGCTGGAGTTGAGCGGTATCGATTTCGATGTTCGCGAGTTCGCGCGGCTGCTGTCGACGTTGCCTGCCCATCTACCCATCTCCGATGCGATGGAACAGGCCGATCCTCAAAAGAAAGGCCGTTGGTGGTCCTCACAACGCGAGCACATGAGTAGCTGGTTCGACTCGCAAGCAACCACTGGGAGTGGCTCGTTCACAAGACAAAAGCCCAACATGTCTGCCCGCACCACGTACAACATGCTTCAACACCCGGAGGGCCTCGTGTGGATTGCCGAAGCGCTGGGGGTGGACACACAACTCGTACAACAGGTCGCCAACGATGCCCTTGCCATCAATCGCCGCAGTCGCAGCAAATTCGTTCGCCAGCACTTGCCCTGGGACATGATCGCTGGCCTTGCTAAATCCGAGATGGAATCACGTCGTCGATGAACCACTGACGCAGTGGCTTGGCCCGGCCGGTTTCGAGTCGCCAGCAGTCGATGAGGTCGAGGAGTTCCCCGAACACCATCAGGCCCACCTCCACCCGGCTCAGGTGAAGGTGGGCGATGCCGATGTAGGTGAGCCGGGTGAAGATCGCCTCCGGGCTGTCGACTATTCGGCCTTGGCCTTGGTGGCTTTTGGGTCTGGCTCGGTGGCGATGACTCGGCGGGTGCCGCGCTGCAGGGCTTCGGCGATCGCACCCCGATAGTCGGACAGATCAGCGGGCACGGTCAGCAGCTCCACCGCTTCTTCGGTGAGTTCCGGGCGCAGGTTGTCGGGGTGGCGCAGATTGTGGATGGCGACGGACTGGTTCGCGAGCAGGGTGATCAGCCAGATCACCTCACCCAACGTCGCACCCAGATCACTCGAGGACTCCAATGCTTCGCCGAGGTGTTCCAGGCCGCCGTAGCGCTCCGCGATCACGCGGGTGGCGCGGGTGGTGAGCACCAGCTCGAACTCCTCCCCACCAATCACCACCGTCGCTGACCGGGCGGGGTCAGTCGCCGGAATCGTGGTCTTCGACATTGTTGGCTGCTCCCTTCCCTTTAGCCTGCGGCTACTGCGTCGGTTGCGGGCTCGTACACTGCCGCGTACCAGCCGGTGATTGTCTCGGGCTTGACCCCGGGGCCGCCTTCGGTGACTTCGGCCTTCCACGGATGCCGTCCCTTGCTGTCGGGCTTGTTGCGCCGCAGGATCGTGCCCTCAATCGACGGGGTGGAGAACGTGATGGAGTCGGCTTTGGTGGCGAGCGTCGTGGTCGGCAGGGCGAACTTCACCCGGTAGAGCCAGAAGTACTGGTATTTGCCGTTGGAGCGTGCGGCGCGGAAGCCGATTGCCACCGGCGTGCCGCCATCCTCCGAGGTGGAGATAAGCACCCCGTTGGCATCCAGGGTCGCCCCCGTCAGCGCCGCTGCCGCCTCACCGCCGAGGTCGTCGACGCCAAGCGTGAGCGTGCCGGACTTGAATTCCTTCACGATCTCCGATGCGCCGTCATCGGCATACAAGATGGCCTCAGCTACCTCGACCGACAGTTCGGCGGAGATGGCTTTCGCGAGCGGCTTCGGGGCGGCATAGGTTTCCTCACCCGTGTCCGGGTCTTCGATGATCGTGGCGTAGTAGAGCTTGTCCAAACCAATCGTGGCCATGAGTGTGTTCCTTTCTAGTACTGGTGGTGGGATGCGACATCGATCGCGTAGTGGTGGTAGCCGGTGTCAGCCTCAAACCCGACGTAGCGGCGGGCGGTGACGGTCAGGTCGGCGTCAAGGAGCCCCCTAGTGAGCCGGTCACGAGTGGTGAGGTAGTTGCCGGTGGTGAACACCGCGAGCCGGACTTCCTCGATCTCGACGCCAGGCCGGTTGTCGGCGAACACGTCGAACACGTCGCTCAATGGCGTGGCGACGAGGTAGGTGGCCGGTGCAGGACTGTCGGTGAACAGGCCGACGGCGATCGGCAGACCCTCCTGATCGGCGATCGCCGTTAGTTGTTCCAAGAGCGGGGCGGTCATGGTTTCACCTGCCCGAACTTGGCTGCCAACGCCTGTTTCATGGCTTCGACCGCGCCACTCCTGGTCTGGTTCCTGGTGGGTGCCAGGAACGGCCGGGCGGGCTGACTACTTCTGCCGTGTTCGAGGACGTTGGCGATGAGCGCGCTCGAGCGCCCGTCACGCCGGTTTTCGGCAAACCCGACCTTGACGTTGTGATCTCCACGGGAGTTCACCTTCACGCTCGTGGTGCCGAGCGCGCCGAGCAGCTGGCCGGTCGACCGCGACGGCTCCTTAGTGCCAGCACCGATGGCTGCGGCAAGGTTGGAACGCATCCGTGGCTCGACCACGGCGGCCCCGGCACCGAGCACCTCATCGGCGGAGGCTTCCAGCACGTTGGATGCGGCGTTGAGGGAGTCGATGAAGGCGTTGGGGAGCCTGATTTGCACACGCGCCATAGTTAGCCCCCTTCTGGCGTGGTCTGGTGGGCGAGGATTTCCACATACCGGCCAATCTGCTCCACACTGTCGATCAGGTAGCGGCCGTCCGGGCCGGTGATCTCCATGTCGGCCGTGACCGGCAGTCCTGGGATGGCGCGGATACGGAACAGCAGATCGGCTTTCGTGTAGGCGGCACGGTTCACCCACGCCGCCGAGGCGTGTCGGGTCTCGATATAGGCGCGCACGGTCGCACGTATCGCGTCACGCGTCGACGTGAACCCGGCCTTGTCGCGCTCGACCACGGGTTGGATGAGGTCGATGATGGTGCGCATCGAACCAATCGAAGCCATCAGCTTGCTCCTTAGATTTTCCAGTCGCGATCGAGGCGGAGCAGGTTGTTCACCGCGTCCCACACCGCCCGGGCGGCTTCGGGTTTGTCCGCCCAAAACCCTGCGGTCGCGCCGTCGCGGGATTCGTAGAAGTGGGAGGCGAGCATGACGATGCCTTGCCGAGTCGCCCCCGACATTGCCGCCTGCTCGTAGTGGCCTTCTTCGAGGTGTTGGAAGCTGCACGCGTAGGAGGTGGCCGCATTGACCAGCGCCGTAATCAGCGTGTCGTCGTCATCAAACGTGATGAGCAGATTCTGCTTGACCTGCTCGACCAGTTCGGTCGTGTCCATGGCGGCCACCTCCTATCCGTGAGTCAGGCCAGCGTTAGGCGCTGGTCTTTTGGGTGAGCAGTTTGACGGCTTCGGGCAGGATGAGTTTCCCGTCGAGGCGCTGGGAGGCGAGGAACCCCACCTGCCCGGTGGTGGCGAACAACTCGTTGAGCCGCTTGAAGGAGCGTCCCTGCCGGTCGGCGATCCAGTAGTAGGCCAGATCCCCGAATGCCACCGTGGATGCGCCCGCCTTGATCTCCGGGACGAATGCCGACGTATGCGCCGGACGACCAAGGATTAGATCCGGGCTACCGGCGGTGAGGGCGGGCTGCCACAGGTACTGGCCGTTGCCGTCCTTGAGCTTGCGCACGGTTTTGACGGTGGCGTCGTTCATCAGCCACACCGCGTTCTTCCGGTACGGGGCACGCAAGCTGTAGTGCAGATCGATCAGCTCATCAGCGCTGATGTCGGTGACCTTCGCGGTGGTGACCGCCTTCTCCCCACCACCGGTTGCAGCGAAGATGCCGGTGGGCTTGCCCGCACCGTCACCGACGAGGAAGGCTTCTTCTTCGGCGGCACCGATCCGGCGGGCGAACTCCGAGGCGAGATACTGCTCGACGTTGAACGCACTGTCGTTGAGCAGCTCCTCGCTGATCTTGAGGAAGGTGCCGAGCTTGAACGCCGACAGGGTGACCTGGGTGAAGTTCTCGTCCGACTCGGTGTACGGCTTGCCCTCATCGAGCCAACCGGCCGTGCCGTGAGTGGAGACGACCGGGATCTTGCGGTCCCCGCTGGTGGTTTGGATGACCTTCGCCAGCGTGCGCATCACGTTCTGGTCCGCGAGTGCCTGGACGAGGGTGTGTTCGAACTCGTCGGGTACCAGATAGCCGCCCTCGGTATCCACTCCCTCACTCAGTGCGTTACGCACCTCCATCGGCGAGGAGTTCAGCCGCATCGCGTCCCAGAACGCACGCTGATACGAGGCAGTCGCACGCGGCGAAACCTTGGGGTTAGCGTCGTCGTTGTCGATGGTGATGCCGGGCATCGAAGTCAGCGGCATGTTGGTGGCCTTGGCGAGGTCGGCGTCACGGCGCATCGCGCGTTCGGAGCGGGCGATCTCGGCGGTCAGCTTGTCAATATCAGCCTCCATCCGGGCGTAGGCCTGGTCGTCCTCAGCGGACAGACAGCCAGTGGCGGTGTCGCGGCGTTCGTCAAGGAATGCCTTGGCCTGATCCCAAATGTGGGCGCGCTTGGTGCGCAGGTCGGAAATAGTCATCGTGGACATGAGAAGTCCTCCTTCATTTAGTGGGCTCGGTTGGTCAGTTGGGCGTACAAATCAACAACCCGCCGACCACGAGAGCCAGCGGGCTGAACAGAAACAGGAACGGGCACACCGTGCGGGACATCCAGCTGGTGGTGGGTGCAGGCGGCGACGAGCTGCTGCTCCCAGGTGCGCCGGGCAAACACCACGCCGTCCTCGTGGTTCTTCTTGGGCGGGAACGGCGACCCCTTCTTGGACGGCTTGCCGTCGTCGTCCTCATCCGGCTCGTCAGGCTCAGGCTCGGTGCCGTCCTCGTCTGGCCAATCAGACTCGGGCTCGTCCTCGTCAGGCTTCTTCTTGTCCGGCTCCGCATCGAAGATCGGGTCGCGGCTGCCGGTGAGCAGCAGGTCGGCAAAGCCAAGGTCGATCGCAGCACGGGCGTCCATCCACGTTTCGGCATCCATCAACTTCGACAGCTTCGCCCGCGACAGGCCGGTTTTGAGTTGGTAGGCGTTGAGGATCGCGTCCTTGACCGACTCCAACATCGACATGGCTTTCGCGAGCTCGTCTTTGTCGCCCACAGCCAGGGTGGCGGGGTTGTGGATCATCAACATGCTCACCGGGGTCATCGCCACCGTCCCGGCAGCCATCGCAATCACGCTCGCAGCGGAGGCGGCGATCCCGTCGATGTTTACCGTGACCGGGCCGGGATAGTCCAGCAGCATGTTGTAGATCTGGGCAGCCGCCACCACATCCCCGCCAGGCGAATTGAGCCAGATCGTCACCGGCCCAGAACCGGCGTTAAGTTCGCGAGCGAAGATGGCGGGGGTGATGTCGTCGTCGAACCAGGATTCGTCGGCGATCTGCCCGTTGATACGCAAAACCCGGACGCTTGTCGCATCCGGGTCACCGTTCGGCTCGGGGTCGAGCCAATTCCAGAAACGTCTCACAATCGTGTCCTCCTCAAAAATCGCTCATCAGACATGGACTCAGAATCAGTCAGCTGCTGCCCGTCAGGCTCAGAAGTCGGCTCGGTCTCATCGGTCTGGGGCTCGCCGTCGTCGGTGGGTTGGGTGTTGGCGTAGGCTCCAGCCAGGTTCAGGGGCAGCATGTTCCCGTTGACCAGGTAGAGGTCGCCACCGGCCTCCGGGTCGATGCGGTCGAGATTTTCGAGCTCGCGGATGTCGTTGGCGGACATCCACCCGTTCTGGCGGGCTACCGCGTAGCCGTTCATGCGCGACACGTAGTCGCCGCGCAACAGCCCCTCCAGGTTGAACTTCACGAACAACGTCGGCTTCTCGCGGGGGTTGAGCAGGGTTTTGGTGATGGCTTGTTCGAAGCGGATCACCCACGGGTCAAGCGTGTACTTCACGAACTCCAACGACTGCTGCTCAATATTGCTGAACGAGGACTTTTCCAAGTCGCCGATCATGTGGGGTGGGATGCGGAAGATGCGGGCAATCTCGTTGATCTGAAACTTGCGGGTCTCCAAGAACTGCGCCTGCTCCGGGGACACGGAGATTGGCGTGTACTTCATGCCCTCCTCCAACACCGCAATCTTGTTGCCGTTCCTCGCACCCCCGAAGGTCGCCTGCCATGACTCACGAACCCTGGCGGGGTCTTTGATCGTGCCCGGATGCTCCAACACCCCACCCGGAGCTGCACCGTTGGCGAAGAACGACGCGCCGTATTCTTCGGTGGCCTGCGCCAGCCCGATGGCGTTCTTCGCCATCGCGATCGGGCTGTAGCCGACCAGGCCATCGAAGCCCAGGCCGGGAATATGCAACACCTCATGCGGGGACAGGCGCACGGTTTCGAAGCGGCCTGCCGGTTCGTCCCAGGTGCGCTGATACTCGTAGTAGAGGCGGCCCTGTTCGTCGCGTCCGACGGTCATGCGGTTGGGCATCAACGGATACAGGCCGATCACCTCATCCAGCCCGTTGCGGAGTACTTGGGCGAAGGCGTTGCCCCACAACAGCAGGTGCGTCATGAGTGTTTCGCGGAACACGAAGCTGGTCATCTCCGGGTTCGGCTCGTCATGGAGCAGCCGGTAGAGCGGATGGTCGAGAGCCTTCACATTCGACCCGTCCGTGCCCTGCCGGTAGACATGCAACGGCAGCCCGGCGATCGCTTCAGCGAGGATGCGCACACACGAGTAGACAGCAGTCATCTGCATCGCCGAGCGCTCCGTCACCGGACGCCCCGACGTAGTACCACCAAAGAAGAAGCTGTACCCGGCGCTGATCGCATGATCCTCAGCGGGCCGGTTGTTGCCGCCGCGTAGCCAGTCAAGAAAACCCATGCGTGTGCTCCTCGCAGACGTAGAGTTGGAACATGAAGTTCGGGATGAGGAAGCCGTCGCTGACGCGTTCGCTGAAGGCGCGCACGACTGGGCGTGCGAAGCGTGCGATCAAGAAGGCTGTCATTCCCGGATACGGGAAGAAAGGCATGGGATTCGTGAAGAACCCGAGCCGGTCAGTGAAGAACGCCGTCTACAAGCGCACCACATTCAGCTTCTGGGATCTGTTCAAGTAATCCACCTCAGAGCACGAGTAGCCCGCGCTCGTCGTAGACGGAACCGGCGTGGTGGTCGTTGCCGCGTCGGATGGCGCGGTCGAGTGCCATGATGGTGGCGACGACGCCGTCGATCTTCTCCGTGGACTTTTGTTTGTCGGGTTTGATGTTGCCGGCCGGGTCGGTGCGCACGTGGATGTTGTCGACCATCCAGGCGAGCACCGGATGCCCACCGTGAGCCAGGCGGCCCTCCAACGCCAGCTTCATTAGCTCCTTGCTCGGTGGGGACATGTCTTTGAAGCCCTGTCCGAACGGCACGACCGTGAATCCGGCATCGTCCAGGTTCTGTGACATTTGCACGGCACCCCACCGGTCGAACGCGATCTCCCGGATATCGAACCGGGTGCCGAGTTCTTCGATGAACGCCTCAATCGCGCCATAGTGGACAACGTTCCCTTCGGTCGTCTCCAGGAAGCCTTGCTGCTGCCAGAGGTCGTAGGGCACGTGGTCACGCACGACACGGAGCTTGAGGTTGTCTTGGGGTATCCAGAACCAGGGCGCGATCACATATGGCTCGTCGCCAGACTCGGGTGGGAATACGAGGACGAACGCGGTGATGTCCGTCGTGGAGGCGAGGTCGAGGCCGCCGTAGCAGACCCGACCTTCCAGATCAGCGAGGTCGACGGGAGCTGAGCTGTTGTTCCACACGTGCATGGGCATCCACCGCACCGACTGCTTCACCCACTGGTTCAAGCGCAGCTGACGGAACGTGTTCTCCTCAGCCGGATTCTGCCTCGCCGAGTTGCAGGCTTGGCGAACCTTCTCGATCGGCACCGTGATCCCCAAGCTGGGGTTCGCTTTCGCCCACACCGCCTCGTCGGTCCAGTCATCTTCGCGGTCGGCACCGTAGATGACCGGGTAGAACGTCGGATCGTGCTTCTTGCCCGCGATGACGTCCAGGGCTTTCTCGTGCTGTTCGTAGCAAATGCTGTGCGTGTCGGTACCGGCCGTCGTGATGAGGAAGTACAGCGGCTGGGTGCGGGCGTCGCCCGACCCTTTGGTCATGACGTCGAAGAGTGCCCGGTTGGGTTGGGTGTGCAGCTCGTCGAACACGACCCCGGAAATGTTGAATCCGTGCTTCGAATATGCCTCCGCTGAGAGGACTTGGTAGAAGGAGTTGGTGGGTTTGTAGACGATGCGTTTCTGGGAGCGCAGGATCTTCACCCGCTTCGACAGGGCTGGGCTCATGGCGACCATATCGGCGGCCACTTCGAACACGATCGAGGCTTGCTGACGGTCTGCAGCGCACCCGTACACTTCGGCACGCTCCTCACCGTCCCCGCACGTCAGTAGCAGAGCGACAGCGGCGGCGAGCTCTGATTTGCCCTGTTTCTTGGGTATCTCGACGTAGGCGGTGGTGAACTGGCGGTAGCCGTCGGCTTTGACGGTGCCGAACAGGTCACGGATGATCTGTTCCTGCCAGTCGATGAGATGGAACGGCTTGCCCGCCCAGCGCCCTTTGGTGTGCTTGAGGGCTTGGATGAACGCGACTGCGAAGTCGGCCTTCCGTTTGTCGTAGGTGGAGCCTGCGGCCATGAACCGGGTCGGCGTGTAGATGTCGAGAGTGCGTATCACGCCCGTCAGGCTCCTTCCTGCACTGGCTGGGTTAGTTGGTGTGGGCGAAGGCCCAGGCGATGGCGTGGCCTGCGTCGGCGAACAGTTCGTCAGCCTCGGCGATCAGGTCGAGTTCGCATTCAATGAAGCCTCGGGCATCCGGTCCCCAGCCAGGGATGGGCTGCTGGGCGAGCTTGTAGACGCGAGCGTCGTTTCCGATCCGGCCTTTGCCCAGGTGCCGGTATGCCGAGGCGAGGACGAAATCCCCGTAGGCGATCACCGTGCCGTAGCTGTCGGTCGCCATCTGCAGCTGCTCCATCGTGGTCTTTTCGTTGTTCATGACCTTCTCCTTGTCCTCTTGTTCGGTCATGTACATACAGCCATAGGTGTGCGCGGCTATCCAGTCGTAAAAGCCCTAGTCAGGCACTATTTTTAAGGAATCCTCGAGTGGCCAGTTGAACATGGAATCCGTCATTGTCGATCCGCTCGCGGCAGGTGGCGTTCCATGCTGATTTGGGGTCAGCTGCTGGTGAGGTGCCAGGCGGGAATGAGTTGGCGTTCCTCGGTGAACGGGTCGGTGTAGTGTGCGTTAACTTCGGTCATCCCGATCAAGGTGGCTCCGGCTTGGGTGAGGTTCCAGATGATCTCGGTGAGGCCGGTCTGGTTCGCGCTGATCGTGAACTCGCCGATGCCATGCTCCTTGAGTTCGTCGAGGATGCTGGGCACGTCTGAGTCGTAGAGACCTTCGGCGAAGTCGCGCAGCTCATTGCCCGCCCGCTGAGTGTTCATGTAGGCGGTGAGCAGGCTCGTGGACGAGGTTTGGGTGCGGGTCGCGATCTGCTGGTCGAGGGCGTCAATTGTGTTCATCCCTGGCTCCTAATCCGGTTGGCGTATGACACATACAGCCATGGGTGTCGGTGCTTATCCAGTCGCTTTTCGCCGGTTCTCCGCAAGAGAATCAGTGGCCGGATTCGGGGAGAGTTTCCCTCGCGTCTTCGCCGGGGATGCGGCCGAGGGTGGAGCCGCAGTCCCAGTCCACATGCACCGTGCCAGCGTCATCGACAAACATGATGGCCCCCTCGTCACCGGGAGCCAGGCGCGTGTATAGATCGCTGGTTGACACCAGCCGGATTCGCTGCCCATCCGCATTCATCCTCATTGCACGTTCTTTGTTGTGGGCGGAGTTTTCCATGCCGCGTTGCCTTCCAGATTCGCTAGTAGGGCTCGGCGCACGTTCTTGTAGCTGTCGCCGATCATGCCGAGGCGCAGCAGCCAGCAGTGCATTGCATACTTGTCGTTCCCGCCCGTCTCGGCAGGCTTCGCTGAGACTCTCATGGCGACCTTGGCGTGCTCGAAGATCCGGGCGATCAGCACAGTGGCAGCCTCCACCACCTCCCGGTCTGGAACCTCGTCGAACCAGTCGAACTCGGCCTTGCCCGCCTGCTCGTCGAGGTGAATTGGGGTTGCTGGGATTTGGAGTGCTTTGGCGATGAGCCGTCCTTTCGCCGCCAACATTGCCTCCACCTTCCCGGCGGTTGCCTCGTCCCAGTCGGTGGTTGGGAACACCAACGTCAACCCCAACTCCTCGGCCACCGGCGCGTCTGCTGGAAATCCGGCCTGCGCGGCGGCTTCAGCTAGGACGGCGGTGTCGATGGTGCCGGGCAGATGCAGCAGCCAGTCACGATCCAATGTGGCCTCGCCCATCTGGTAGGCGAACGACGGGGTACCCAAGTACTCGGCATGCGCGCCGAGATGAGTGGCGATGAGCGCGGCGAGCTGTTTGCGGCCTTTCTTCTGTTTGGCGAACTGGATTGTTGTCATGACCATCTCCTTTACTTGTTTCCCCTGGTTGGGGTGGTTTTTGGTCATGTACATACACGCTCTATTCCGCCTGAATAGCAAGCCGTGACAGCCACCTATTTCTTGTCTCGATCCACCTCTTTCACCACATCCAGGTAGGCGAACTGTTGGCCGTCGCGTAGGCAGGTGATTCCGGCGGCGTCGCCGGTGGCGTCGGCGTAGCGGCGCAAGATCACGGAGGCGTATTTCTCATCGAGCTCCATGCAGTAAGCGATCCGGTCGGTCGCCTCGCACGCCATGAGCGTGGAGCCGGATCCGGCGAATGTGTCGAGCACGATCGCGTTGGATTGGGTGGAGTTCCCGATCGGATACGCCAACAGATCCAGCGGCTTGCTGGTCGGGTGGTCGGCATTTCTGCGAGGCTTATCAAACCGCCAGATAGTGGTTTGTTTCCGGTCCGAATACCACTTGTGCTTGCCGTTCTTCACCCAGCCGTAGAGCACGGGCTCGTGTTGCCACTGGTACGGGGAGCGTCCCAGCACGAGGGAGTCTTTGACCCAGATGCAGCAGCCGGAGAGTTTGAAACCGGCATCTTGGAAAGCCCGCCGGAAATTCAGCCCCTCGGTGTCGGCGTGGAACACATAAGCCGAGGCGCCCTTCTCGCACACGCCCGCCATGTTCCTGAAGGATGCGAGGAGGAACTCGTAGAAGTCGGCATCCTTCATCGTGTCGTTCTTGATCGACAAGCCGTCAGACGATTCGAATGCGACGTTGTACGGCGGGTCCGTGAGCACCAGGTTGGCGCGCTTGTCGTCCATCAACACCGCGATGTCGTCGGGGTTGGTGGCGTCACCGCAGACGAGCCGGTGCCGACCGACTGTCCACACATCCCCGCGCTGAACGAACGCGGCGGCCTCCAGGGCGGCTGTCAGATCAAAGTCGTCATCCTCAACCTCGTCCTCGTCAAGGGAACCGATGAGCTGGGCGATCTCATCGTCATCGAACCCCGTTAGCTCCGCGTCGAAATCACTGGCGTCCAGGTCAGCAATCAAGAGTGCGAGCTTGTCCTGGTCCCAGTCACCACTGATCTTGTTGAGCGCAACGTTGAGCGCTTTCTCCCGCGTCTCGTCCAGCTCGACAACGACACAGTCGACAGTGGTGTGGCCGAGGTCTTCGAGGATTTTGAGGCGCTGGTGGCCGCCGACGACATGCCCGGTGGTCTTGTTCCAGATGACAGGTTCGACGTATCCGAACTCCGTCAGCGACCGCTTGAGTTTCTCGTAGTCGGGGTCGCCGGGCTTCAGATCCTTGCGGGGGTTGTAGACAGCGGGCGTGAGGTCAGCGATGGGTAGCTGTTCGATGCGCATGCGTTTCCACCGCCTTCCCCAGCTCGCGCTCGTAGCGCCAGGTTTGTTCCCAGCGCGTCCAGTCCCTGCCCATGTGCCCGTAGAACGCCAGATCCCTGTAGCGGGGTGTGCGCAGGTTGAGGGTGTCGATGATCCCGGCCGGACGCAGCTCGAACACATCGCGTGCAGCTGCGGTCAAGATGTGGTCGGCGTATTCGCCGGTGCCGAGCGTGTCCACCTCGAAGGCGACCGGATCAGCCTTCCCAATCGCATAGCTGATCGCGACTTGGCATTCAGCAGCCAGCCCGGCGTCGACGATCGTGCGAGCGATCAGGCGCGCCATGTAGGCCGCAGACCGGTCGACCTTGGAGGGGTCTTTCCCGGAGAACGCGCCCCCACCATGGGGTGCGAGACCGCCGTAGGTGTCGACCATGAGCTTCCGCCCCGTCAACCCGGTGTCCGCGCGAGGACCTCCCTCGACGAACCTGCCCGACGGATTCACAAACACCTCCGTGTTACCGTCCACAGGCAGATAGGGCTGGCAGGCCGGAGCCACAATCAGCGACTCGACCTCGCGGGTGAGCGCTTCCAGATCCTTGCCCGCCTCGTGCTGGACAGACACAATCACGGTGGCGATGGCTACGGGTGTGCCGGTGTCGTCGTAGCGCACCGAGACCTGTGCCTTGCCGTCCGGTTTGATCCCCGTGATAGTGCCGTCGGTGCGGGCGGTGTCGAGACGCTTGCAGATGTGGTGTGCCAAGACGAGCGGCAGCGGAAGCCGTTCGGGAGTCTCGACAGTGGCGTAGCCGTAGACGGTGCCCTGATCACCCGCCCCCTGCAGCGCGAACGCCGAGCTGTCGCCTGCGCGTGCCTCCAGGGAGGTGGACACTCCCGCGTTGATGTCGCCGGATTGTCGGCGCGTCCACACGTAGATCAGAAACCCGAGCGGACTGTAACCGGCTTTCGCGAGGGCGGTGCGCACCGACTCCCGAATACGCGGGCGGTGGTCGGTGGTAATCTCGCCGGTGACAATGATCCGCCTGCCTGCGGCCATCACCTCCACCGCCACCCGGGCAGCCTTGTCCTCCCAGAGGATGTCGTCGAGGATCTGGTCGGCGATCTGGTCGCACAGCTTGTCCGGATGACCAGCACACACGGACTCGGCAGTACGGACAGTAGACATGGGTGAACTCGCTTCCACGAAACACAGGGGGAAAGAACAGCGCCCACCCCGAATTGGGGGGCAGGCGCAACGAACAGGGGCTGGGCTGGTTAGGAGCGGGCCTTCAGCAGCTGCTCCATCACCTCGTCACCGGGCGTGGCACCCGCATAGTCGCTCGTGCAGGTGGCGCGCACGATCTCGTAAATCTCGTACCAATACACATTCGCCTGCTTCCCGAACGACTGCGACATGGCGACGAACGGGGACGCGATGGCGGCACCGGTGGTGGGGTGTTTGCCGAGCAGGCCGAACTTGGAGATCGCCTGCTCGCACTGCACATAGCGGGCGAAGGCCTGCGCGTACGACTCAATCAACCTTGGTGCCACGAACTGCGAACAGCCGCGCTGATCAAGCCACTGCCAGGTTTCCCGGTAGACGATGTCAGCGCCCAGCGGTTTGCCGTCGCGCTGAACCTCGGATAGGTAGTCGGACGGTTCGGGCATGGTCTCCCCGGCGAGCACCGCACCGGCACCGATGTCGCCGCCCTCAAAGTCGAACGGTTCGTTCAGTGGGTCCTCCAGGCGGGTGGCGGGCCGTCCGGCGGCGAGCTTCTCGTTCAGCGGATCAGGTTTCGCTCCTGCTCTGACGCGGCGGCCGCCCCGGTTGGTGCCGTCCTTGGCCATGGATTACCTCCTTCTCTAGGCCAGTGGCCCGGGTATGGAGGCCAGGAGTGGGAACCCCGCTATCGGTCGTAACCGTTCGATAATGGGGATATGCGTATTGAGCGTGACATCGATTTCGGGCGGCCGCGACGGATGCGCTGCGGACGTTGTGGACACGAAGAACTCGTCAGCCACGACTGGATGGAAAGCTGGGAGCAGGGCAACGAGCTCTGCCCCGAATGCGGGATCGACTGCACCGAAGAAGACCGGGCTCGCCCCACGTACGACCCTGATGATCCAGCAATAGTCGATCATCAGGTTCTTCGGATGTTCTGGTACCACACCAGCACGATCCCGGACTGGCCCCAGAAGGAGTTCGATCCACGGGAGAAGCTGACTCCAGAGACCGTTCAGCGCATGACGAGGATGTGCGGTGCAGGCGCTGTCGACCGATGGGCTGAACAACAGAAATCCAAAGCCCTTCACGTCGGCACCTACGAGGCAGCAATCGAGAACATGCTCAGGCGAATGGATGACCAGCCCGAGGGCGACGCCCCGTTCTACCTGTACCGAGTAGTGCTCGACGACGCTGTGGGCATCGAGCCGGGAGTTCATCGCGAACCAACGAACTGGGTCGGCGATGCACAACCAGAGAAGTTCCTGAACCCCGGACATTCCGTCTACCGCTACATCAACGAACACGAGGACGAAGGCAGCATTTCGTTGGCACTTACCGCAGACGCGATCGAGTCGGTATCTGGAATTCAGATACCCGTAGCGACCAAAACGCCAGCTAGGAAGAAACAACGCCTGGCTACATGGCAGGACGTTCAGCTGAAGGTCAAGGAAGCGAGCGTACCTGACCGGGTACGGCCCCGTTTAGCAGGTGCTTTCAGGACCGTTAGCGCAAGCAATACCGACCACCTCAATCCGGATCTCCTCGACGGGCTGGTTGATCTCATCCAAAATCCCTCTCATATCCTCGCTCTCCTTGACTCCGTGGGGCCCCGACAAGTCTGAATCGGCAGCCTCGGGTCAATACCCTGTTTGATTCGGGGACTTTGTGCGCGGTTGGCCCCGCCCGCTGACCTGTCCGAAGTCCGTAGAGATCGAGAGGCCCCGACCCCCTCGCCAGCACCGCGACGTTGCCCAATGTCCGCCGAACAGCGTCGAGGTCGGCAATCTGAGGTTCCATGGTCTCGGCGCGACAGCGGGCGACGTGGCGAAGATTTCAGTAGGTGTAGACCCTCGGGGCTTGCCTCCATCGGTCGCCGTCGAGCGCCGACTGTCGGGAGTGGCACGGCTTACACAGGCTCCGGAGGTTGCCGGGGTCGTGGGTGCCGCCGTGCTCCAGCGGGATGACGTGGTGGACTTCCTGCGCGGGCGTGTACCGGCTGGTCGCGAGGCAGTTCTCGCACAGCGGGTGGGCGGCGATGTAGGCGGTGCGGATCTTGCGCCACCGGGCACCGTAACGCCGGTTGATCTTCGGGTCACGCTGCCACTTGCGGTACCGCTCGTCCTCAGCCTTGGCATGCTCCGGGCAGTAGCGGTCGTGGGTGAGGTTCGGGCAGCCGGGCTGGGAACACGGACGCGCAGGCTTCGAAGGCATACCGTGCTCCTTCCCGGACATGGCGAAGCCCCCGGAGACCGTTCCTGATCCCCGAGGGCTTTTCCTACTTTTCAACCACCTACATCATTGCAGGCCGGAAACGGTAAATGCATCCGCTGTTCTTGACACCTTTTGGCGGCTGGATTCACGCAGCCTGCCCATACAGCGCCGACGCCAGCCGGGCGAGCGCCCGTGACTTCTTCTGGTAGGCGCTGGTGCGCTCCACATAGAAGTGGTCACACACCGTCTGCACCGCATCATCCTGGGTGCTGTCGCCGAGGAAGAACGCTTCGAGCACGAACCTGTCGTCGTCGGTGAGCAGCTGCCAGGCAGGCAGGAACCACGCCATGTACTCAC
Organism: Corynebacterium vitaeruminis DSM 20294; assembly: GCF_000550805.1. Classification (NCBI taxonomy): domain Bacteria; kingdom Bacillati; phylum Actinomycetota; class Actinomycetes; order Mycobacteriales; family Corynebacteriaceae; genus Corynebacterium; species Corynebacterium vitaeruminis. Next base: position 752,254 of record NZ_CP004353.1, read on the forward strand.
GAGCCTGCCCGTAGCGGGCACGGTAGATGTCGATCCGATCCAATGTCGCCGCCACTCGCATCTCCCCAGCGTGCAGGTCAGTGTGACGTGGCATCCCGTCGAGTTTCGGTGAGGCCGGGGTGGTGACGTCGTCGTAGGCGGTCTTAATTGCATCGTCGGTGGTGTCGATGATCTGCTCCATCACGGCGAAGTCCTGCAACGCGGATATGGCGGCTTTGCGGGTGTCGAGGTATTTGGTCATCACATGCATGACGACTCCTTCCTGAGGGTGGTTGACAGTTCGGTTGTGACCGCGTCGATCAACGCGGCCTGAGTCATGTCCTTCGCCTCCAAGGCACCCAGGACGGCTTGGTCGAGGGTGCCGGTGGCGGCGAGGTGGGTGATGGTGACCGGCTCGGCCTGTCCTTGTCGATACAGCCGGGCGTTGGTCTGCTGATACAATTCCAAGCTCCAGGTCAGCGAGAACCACACAAGCAGGTGCCCGCCGGCCTGCAGATTCAGGCCGTGCCCAGCGGAAGCGGGGTGGATCAGGCCAAGCGGGATGTTGCCCAGGTTCCACGCCTCGATGTCCGCCGACGTCTTGAGTTCGCGGGCGTCCGGGAAACGCTGGTGGATTCTGGCGAGGTCGTGCTTGAACCAGTAGGCGACGAGCACGCTCTGCCCGTTGGCGGCCTCGAGGATGTCTTCGAGGGCATCGAGTTTCGCCCCATGCACCTCGACCGTGTTCCCGTGCTCGTCGTAGATCGCACCGGAGGCGAGCTGCAGCAGTTTCCCCGACAGCGCGGCAGCGTTCGCCGCATCGACCACCTGCCCATCCAGATCAACAACCAGGTCGGCCTTGAGCTGCTCGTAGACGGCGCGCTCTTTGTCTCCGAGCACCACCGGTGTGGTCGTCACCGTCAGATCAGGCAGCGTGAGGTGGTCGATGGTGCGCATCGACAACGTCATGTCGGCGATGGCGTCGTAGATCACGTCCTCCGCACCCTCGCGGGGCTTGTAGGTGAACACCTGCATTCCGTTGCGCTTATCGGGCAGAAACCAGCGGTCGCGGTAGCGGGTGATGAACCTGCCGAGACGCTCGCCGCCGTCGAGGAGCCGGAACTGCGCCCAGATATCCATCAGACCGTTGGAGGCGGGGGTGCCGGTCAGGCCGACCCAGCGCTTCACGTGCGGTCGCATCTTCACCAACGCCGTAAACCGCTTCGCCCGATGATTCTTAAACGAGCTCAGTTCGTCGATGACGACCATGTCGAACGGCCAGCTATCGCCGTAATAGCTGACCAGCCAGGGGATGTTTTCCCGGTTGATGACGGTCACCATCGCCGACTTGGCCAGCGCGTCGAGCCGGTCTTGCTTGGTGCCGACAGCCACCGCCACCGACAGCCCCTCGAGGTGATCCCACTTGGCGGCTTCGGTCGGCCAGGTGTCTCGGGCAACACGCAACGGCGCGACGATCAAGACGCGGGAGACAGTGAAGTAGTCGAGCAGCAGCTCCCAGATCGCCGTCAGGGTGATGACACTCTTGCCGAGTCCCATGCCCAGGAGGATGGCCGCCTCGTGGTGGTCGAGGATGAACCCGGTGGCCTGGGTCTGGTAGTTATGCGGCCGGTAGCGCATCAAGCACCTCCTGGATGCCGTCGATCGAGTCAACGACCAGCGCGGTGAAGCCCTGCGCCTGTAGTTGGTTCATCCGGCGGCGTTGGATCGGCCGAGGCTTCTTGCCCGGGGCTTTGACTTCGACGAAGACGACCTGGCCTCCCATCAGGCATAGTCGGTCAGGTACGCCCGTGGTTCCAGGGCAGACAAGCTTCCAGCACAAGCCCCCGGAGGCTTCAATGGCCTTCTTGAGCTGGGCTTCGATGTGGTGTTCATTCATGGTCACTCCTTGAGTGGTTTCCCACGGGGTGACGACTGGTGACAGGTGGATCTGAACTTTTCTAAAGGCGATATTTCTATGGCCTTAGTAATAGTTCAATACCGGTCGTCACCGGTCGTCACCCTCATCGGGTTTAGCTGTTGAACTCGCTGGTCAGAGCCAGTCCGTAGACGTACATGCCGTGCTTGGATTTGCGTCGTTCAAACCCGCATTGTTCGAGAGTGGCGTTGAAGTCGACCATCGGCCGCGCCCACCCGCTGGTGGATTGCGCCCACGCCCGATACTCCTGGTACAGGTCACCGGCACGTTCGGATAGGGACGGGTCCACCTCGCAGCGGGCGTCGAGGAAATGGGCGAACCAGTTGTTCTCTTCCCGATATGCGCTTGAGGCAGCTACTACTTGGGCGGGCGGGGTGAGCTGGAAGTCCTCGGCGTGGATGAGCCGCGCGCCGTCCATGATCCATGCCAGTACCGCTCCGCCAGCGGTCTCGTAGATGTGGTCGGCGTAGTTCTTCACATCGGAGCTGCCCTCGATGACCGCGTTGAACGGGATCACGATGAGCCTGCGCCAGATGCCCGCATCCATCGCGCCCACCCTGGGCAGGTGATTCGTGTAGAGGATGAGCGTGTGGGACGGGGTGAACGCGAACGGTGCCTTGTACTTCTTCTCCGCGTAGATCTGGTCGGTGGAGGCGAGCTGCTTGACCGTAGAGGTGGACAGGCGCACGCCTTCCTCGGACTCGGCGGCGATGATGAGCCGTTTGCCTTTCGCTTCGGCAAGTTCAGGTTTGACGTTCCGGTTCCCGCCAATGGTGAGCACGTCGGCGGACATGTTGCCCGCATACGTGCCGAGCACTCTCGCGATCGTGTTCCAGAACGTGGACTTGCCGTTGCGGCCATCCCCGTAGGCGATCACGAGGGCTTCGACCATGACCTTCCCGATCGCCGCCAGGCCAACGATCCGCTGCACATATCCGATCAGCTCCAGGTCGGATTGGAAGAACACGTTGAGCGCCTGGTTCCAGATGTCTGTGCCCGTGTCGGTGGGGTCGAGCGCGGTTTGTTTCGTGATCAGATCCGTTGGGTTGTGGTCGCGTCGGGTGCCGTCACGCAGATCCCACGTGCCACCAGGCGTGTTGAGGAGATACGGGTCAGCGTCCAGCCGGTCTGGGGTGGTCAGCAACATCGGGTGCGCTTCCCGCAGGCACGAGGTGATCGCCCTGGACTCGCGGCGTTTCAACACGAACGCCTCGTAGGTCTTCGCATCCTCAAATGCCCGGTATGCGGCCCGCTGCGGTGAAGTGAAACCGGCGAGTGCTTTCGCTTTCGACGATGCGGCTGCAAGCACCGCGTCCGCGCCCGTCACCGCGAGCTCGTCGCGGGCTTTCTCCAGCAGATGCCCGGCCTCGGCGAGTTGCCGGTCGGTGAGCTCCTGGGCGATTCCTTGCGCAGCAGGCGCAGACTCAGACCACACGCCGCCTTCGTAGACGAGCCAGTCCGTGGCCTCCGTGAACGCCAGGCGCGAGGAGTATTCTGCGGTCAGCATGGATGCCTGCCCCACATCGGTGAAATCATCCGGCCGCAGGCTCGTCAACTGCGCGTAGGCTTCCGGCGACAGATAACCAGGCTGCGCCTCAACCTTGGCGCCGAACCGGCACGCGCTGTTCCAGATCGACTCCAACTCGTGATCCGACAGTGGCGGTTCACACAGGGATGCTTTGCGGTTGAACAGGTTACGGGCCTGTGCGGTCTGCCCGTAGCGGATCAGGACGCGCCCGGCGAAGCGGGACAGGGTGGCGTTGCGGGAGCCTTCCCCGATCACCTGGGTCGAGGCGTCGAACGCCGCGAACACGTCGATCTCATCGGCCTCGTCCAGCCAGGTATTCAGCAGCTTCGCGCCGTCGTGGACGGTGATCTCGGGGTTGGGGGTGCCGTAGATGAACCGTCCGGCATCCAACGCCTGCTGATCAAAGAAACCGAACCTGGCCGCCAGGCGACGCTTCAACCCCGCATAGGTGTCGGCGTCCGTCACTTCGGTGATCGGGAAGTAGACGTGGAAACGCGGCCTAGCCGATAAGGCTCCCTTCGGCTTCTGGTGGTTCCGGGAAGTGGCGGTCAGGAACACCACACCCGCTATCAACTCGCCGAGCTTCTCCGGTGTCACCCAGTCGGATGACTCTTCGGTGTGGTCGTTGTCGATGTCCATCACCACACAGTCTGAGGAGACAAAACTCGCCGACGAGCGCCGATCGCTGGTGTAGGTGGCTGCGACGTGATCCAACCTGGCCACCAGCTGCAGGTCAGCCTGGTCGGTGATGTGGTGGTGGTTCGGGTAGTGGTTGTTGTGCGGGTTGCCGCTACTGGTCGCGGCGCACAAAGTGAACGGGGTCATGCGGGGTGCACCTCCTGGAAGTCGGCGTCGAAGAAGCGGATCGGGATGTCCATCTGGTGGGCCCAGTCGATCTCGGCACGCATCCCCGCACTGACCCGGCCGATGTAGGCCCATAGCTGTTCGCATTTCGACAGCAGGATGCGGCCCATGAACATGGCCAGCTCACGGCCGTCCGGGTCGGTGTCGTCCATGAACTGCGGATAATGCAGATGCGGGGCGAGCGGGATCTGGCGAGCCGCGACAGCAAAGCTGCAGAACCGGCGAGCGAGTTCCACGTTCGCCTCCACATCGCCGGAGTACGGGGAGCAGATGTACACCAGCGGCCGGTACCCGTACTCGGCGCGCTGAATCTCTTTCAGCGCCTTGTAGCAGGTCGGGTCGGGGTATCCTTCGATGTTCTTCCTCGGGATACCGATGTCGAGAAGCACAGTGGTGCTCATCGGGCGTCCTCGCTTTCACGCTCGATCACCGGCAGCAGGCCACGCTCGTTCTTCAATAGGTCGTAGATGAACAGGCGTCCTTTCTGTGTCCAGTACATGTGGGTGCGGGTCTTGCCCTCGTCGTACTCGTGCGTCTTGGACTGGGTGTAGCCCTGCTCGGCGAAGCGGGCGTAGAGGAACCAGCGGCCGGACTGGTGGAACTGCACCTGCTCCTCGCGCAGAATCTGGTTGAGCTTCTTCGCCGACAGGCCGTAGTCCTTGGCGATCTCGGTGGTGGTGATCAGCGACGGCGAGGCCAGCACCACGTCGTAGTACGACACTTTCGGTGCCGCCTCCAACAGTGCTTGCTCGGCGGCGAGCCGCTTGGTGCGTTCAGCCCGCAGGGTGACGATGGCCTGCTCCAGGAACTCGTCGTCAGCCAGTAGTTCGTCGATCGCGTAGAGGCCGTGGCGGCGGATGGATGGAAGTACCTCGTCGAACACCCACGCCTCAAACTTCTGGGCGGCCGGCAGCTTGGACGAGACGATCAGCCGGTACAGGTCGCCCTCGCTGATGAACCTGACCTGCTGGATGCCACCAGCAGTTTCAAGGGGGTAGTGATTCACGACCCCCTTGCAGTGACGCGCCAGGGCATCTTTCGTGTTGGCGTAGCCGAGGGCGGTCGCCACGTCCTTGCCACAGAACAGGATCTGCCCGCTGGAGGTGAGGGTTCGGATCGTGCCGAACTCGTGGTTGGTGAACGCTTGTAGCGCGGTAGCCATGACCGGCTCCTTTTCTGAGAGCCGGGTAGACAATCGTGGGCGCGGGTTGCGCCAGGCTCTCACCTGTCAGGCACGGCAGGCACCGAAACCGGACACGGTGTGAGGAAGGCTCTCGCCCATACGCCCCCGAGGACCGGCGAATCCGGACGGGTCACCGGAGAATCGCTGCGGCAGCCTTGACACATCCCGCGTCGCTGGAGTGCCGGTATGAACCCGGCTAGGTTGTGGGTAACCGTTCAGCTCGACTCGACCCCTGTCGGGAGTGGGCTGGATCTCTAGTGTGGAGACGCCAACTTCGGCACGTGACGTTGACCAGGCGTCCACGTTGACGTATCGTAGAAGACGATAGATCCCCGGTCAGGCCTCTAGTCCCGCAAGGGACAATGCACAAATGACCGGGGCCTTTCACTTTCTAGGGAGCTCATGGTCAAGCGCTGGCTCAGTTACGACGAACAAGTCAAACTGCTTCAAGAACGCGGTTTGACCGTCACTGACGCCGCATCAGCAGCTGAGTTCCTATCTCGCGTGAACTACTACCGGCTCTCGGGATATTTCCGTTACTGGCAAGTTGACCCAATGGCGGGCAACAATCGCTTCCTCGACGGTTCATCCTTTGAAGTGATTCAGCGGCTCTACGAAGCCGAACAAGACCTGGTTGCAGTCTGTGACGAAGTTCTCCACCCGATCGAGGTTCTACTCCGAACTCGGTTCGCCTACTACTACGCACAGCATGTCGGAGCGATCGGAACGTTCGCCCGTGGTGACGGGTTCACGCAATCGCCTGATCCTAATGACGAACGTGTCGAAGAACATGCGCTGTCGAATCTGGATCGCAGCAAGGAGACCTTTGTGTCTCACTACCGTGATGAGATCAAGACGGGCAACGCTTACAGCATCGAAGCCTACGCACGCATGCCCGTCTGGGTAGCGGTTGAGGCATTCTCGTTTGGCAGCCTGTCCAGGCTTATTGAGGCTTCAAGCAAGTCCGGAGTGCTGCACGACATGGCAGCGTCGATGAACGTTTCTCCAACTACACTGCCAAGCCAAGTCCGATCATTCGTCTACCTACGCAACCGTAACGCCCACTGTGCGAAGCTATGGAACCACGCTGTTCTCGACCGCCCAGGACTCCTCTCCAACATCGCCCGACGAGCCAAACGAGACCACCGTCAGTTCAGCGATCATTCGATCTACAAGATCTTCGTAGCGCTTGACCAAGTCGCCACCAAGACCGGTCTCCAGCAGGATTGGCTCGCCAACCGCGTCGAGCCGATCCTTGCCACGAATGCCCTTCTCGCCGCAGGCATCGCAACCCCAGCCCGCTACGGCGAAATGCAGAAGCAGCTGCTCACCGCCGACCACTAGCTCTACACCGCCCGGTCAGTCCTTGCGGTAGTAGTCGCACTCATATCCGTCGGCATCGAGCGGAAGCCCGTCTGCCCAGTCGGGTGGGGTGGTCATGAGAGCGCAGGCGTCGGCGACGGTGAACCCGGAGCCCATGGGTTCGTCGATGACGATTTCGTCGTGGACGTGCATGACGATCCGATGCCCGGCCCCTGCGACGAGCCCCATGGCGTGGACGAGGAGGTCGCGGGCGACTGCTTGGACTATGTTCTCGACGAGTTTCCCGCCATAGGTTTCCAGCCGACCCCATTTGCGCCCGGTCGTGACACCGCTGTAGGTGATGGAGGTGCCGCCCCACCGGTTCTCACCCAGGCACGGCTGCACATACGCCAGCCGTCTGCCCGAGGGCAGGGTGATGAACAAGATGCCCGACTCGACCGAGAAACACAAGTTGCGCAGCCGGACGGTACTGCGGGTGGTGATCGCGTCCAGCGCGGCCTGCTCGACGTCCGCCCACAGTTGCACGATGTTGGGGTTCGCTGCCCGCCAGGCGTCGACGATCGGTTTGAGCTCGTGCTCGGCCAGCCCCATCCGCAGCGCACCCATCGCCTTGAGCGCTCCGACGGAGCCGTTGTAACCGCAGGCCAGCGTGGCGATCTTCCCCTTCTGGCGAAGCTCGGCGTTGACACCGTGTTTTTCGACGGGCACGCCGAACATACGCGACGCGGTCTCGCAATAGAGGTCTTTGCCGTCGCGGAATGCTTGGAGGGTGGATGCTTCTCCGGCGAGCCAGGCGATGACTCGGGCTTCGATCGCGGAGTAGTCGGCCACGATGAATCGGCACCCAGCACTGGGGATGAACGCGGTACGGATCAACTGGGACAGCGTGTCCGGGACAGAGTCGTAGAGAAGTTCGAGCGCGTCGAGGTTGCCTTGTCGGGTGAGGGTCCGGGCTTGGTCGAGGTCGGGCAGGTAGTTGCGCGGCAGGTTCTGCACTTGGACGAGGCGTCCGGCGAACCTACCGGTACGCCCCGCGCCGTAGAACTGGATCAGCCCGCGTGCCCGCCCGTCCGCGCCTGCGACGTTGTGCATCGCATGGTACTTCTTCACCGAAGATTTCGCGAGGTCGCCGCGCAGCTCCAGCACCTCACGCACCACGCCGGTGGCAGTCTCTAGCGCAGCTGCGACTTCTGCCTTCGCCAAGGACGCCAACTCGCAACCGTGGGTGGTGAGCCAGCCCTTCAACTGGATCGGTGAGTTCGGGGTCTCCAACCCGGTCAACTCCCGCGCCCTCGCCAACGTCACCGCACGATGCTGGTCGTCGAGCGCGACGGCAGCATATGCAAGGGTGTGGTCGAGCAGGATGCCCGTGTCATTGATGCGCTGATCTAGCACGTAGGCATCCCACTCGACCTCGGGCATCGGAAACAGGGAGAGCCGGTCGTGGATCGCGAGCTCGACCTCGACATCGCGCCGGTTGTATTCCACAAACGCTTGCCAACCATCTGGGTCGCTGCCGGGCAGGTTGCGGGTGCCGCCACCGTTCAACACGCTGGCCATTGCCGGGGTGCAGAACTGTTTGATCAGCCGCTTACCCGCCGTGTCCTTCTGAACGTCAAGGTCAAGAGCCGTACCGACCGCATCCAAGCTCATCGGCAGGCCGAGGTAGGCCGACCACACCATCGTGCAGCGCCACTGCGCCGGATCAAGAAACTCCTCAGTGAGGAGGTCGGGGTGGTGGCGGCGCAGCCACGCCGAGAGCACGACCCTCTCAAACGCCGCATTATGCGCCCACTTGACCACGCCCGGGTCCACCAATGCTGCGAGCACCTCATCGGGCAGCTGCTGGCCGCTGGCGAGATCGACGACCTCCACCGGGCCGCCGTCAACGGAGTAGCCGAAGATGAGGAGGCGGAAGTCGGGGGGTTCGGCATACGGGTAGACGCCGGTTTTCGCTAGGGGTGCTGGGCTGAAAGTTTCAATATCGATAGAGATCTGGCGCATCAGGGATCCTGGGCAGTCGGGTAGGCGAAGGTGAGGGAGCCAACCGGTGTTTGGTGGCTCCCTCACTGCTGGGGTGTTACTTCGGGTCGAGGTTGTAGGTGGCGTTCATCCTGTCGAGCTCGGTCTTCTCCTTGGCGATCAGCTCATCGATGCGCTGACGTTCGCGGCGTTGGGCCCGCTTGTCCTTAATCCAGTAGTAGCCCCAGACCATCCAGAACGGGATCAGGACGTAGACCCACACGGCGAGGGTGATGGCGTTGAAACAGTCACTCATGATTCAGTCTCCTTAGTTGAGGAAGTCGTCGCTGGCGGCAGGGCTGCCAAAGTCGGACTCGGCGGAGATGCGTCCTGCGCCGAGGGGTTCACCGTCGCGGAGCTTCTGAATGTTGCCCAGCCCGCACGCCACACCCTTGTTCCCGTTCGTGTTGAACGCGTAGAACGACAGGGACACGCGGGCGTAGCAGCCCGAATACACCTCGGAACGGTCGAGGATCGGAGCGACGTTCTCATCCACAACCTGCGGCGGCGTCAGCGAGTTCGCGTTGACGAAGAAGCTGTTTGCGTAGGCCTCGTCGTCACGCTCGGTATCCCCGTCACGCAGCGGCAGCTTCAACGCGGCCTTGTTCGGTCGCTTGCCCCCGAACTTGGCCGTACCGGCATCGATCGCAGCGTCGATAGCGCGCTCGATGGCGGTGATGGTGGCAGTGTCCGTCTTCGGGATGATCAGCGACACCGAGTACTTGGGCTTGCCGCCCTGGATAGAGTTCGGCTCCCACACGTGCGCATAGGAGAGGCGGACTTCGCCGGTGACGACGCGGGTCGGATTCTTGGTTGACATGATGGTTACCTGCTTTCTGTTTTCGTGAATTCGGATTCGGCGCTGTGGATGTCCAACGCGGGTCGTTTATCGCTCTCGGGCACGAGCGTCGGCTTACCCGCCGGCTTGACCACGAGGTCGCCTAGCACCTCGGTGAAGGTCTTCTTGCCCATGAGGTGTTCCATCGCCGTGAGCGTGATGAGCTTGCGGTCGTAGATGTCGGCGTAGCCGGCCGCCTGAGCCGCCTCCGCGACAGCGGTTTCGTTGGTGTATTTGCGGATCGACCTGCCGGCGACGAGCTTGAACCCGTCCCAGTGCTTGCCCTGGTTCACCGCCTGCGAGAGCGCGTATGCCTCCACATCCGCAGCCCACGTTTTGAGCTGGGGAATCCTTGTCAGCACGTCCGCGATCTCCGCATCCGTCAGCTCGGCCGGCGACACAAACTCGTGTTGAGCGAGCGCGAGGTTGGCTTCGGCGCGTGCTCGGCAGGTCGGTGCGATGCGGCAGAACTGGCACCACGAGCCGGGACAGAACTCGCCCCCACCCGCCGCAGCCAGCTCGGCTTTCGGCTCCACCTCCGTCTCGGCCCACGCTTCGAGGTCGGCAACGGAGGTTTCCCAGGTGTCAACGTTGCCCCGCCGAGGCTGATAGATAGTCACCGCCACGGTCTCGATGTCATACAAGTCACCGAAAGCGTGGATGGCCCCGAGGGCGTAGAGCATCAACTGCGGGTTGTGTGCGGCCTCGACCAACACGCCTTGCCCATACTTCAGGTCGATGATCTGCAACTTCGGTTCGGCGATGATTACGCAATCGCCGGTGCCGAACCCTCCCGGCACGACGTGGGAGAAGTCGAGGCGCTGCTCGATGAGCACCTGCGGATCACCACAGGTCTCCCGAGCCAGCGAGACGTGCTCCTGCACGAACGACACGTAGTCGTCGGTCAGATGCTCCATCTCGTCATCGATCCAGGTCGATTCGGGTTTGAAGCCCGGTGCCTGGTGGAGGGCGCGCCGGAGCTTCCACTCGGCGAGGGCGTGTGCGACGGTGCCCTGCTCGGCAGCCGCCGACGACGAGTCCGGCTCACGGGACTCCAATACGGCGCTGGGTGGGCAGTTCAGCCATCGGTGCGCACCCGAGGCGCTGAGCAGCGCGTGCTGGTCAGGCATCGGACAGCTCCTTCGCCTTGGCGAGCAGCCAGCCGTACTTCGCCGGGTCGACCGCCGAGAGCTTGTCTGCGCCGGTGGCGACAATCAGTTCGCGCACCTGCTCGGTCATGCCCTGGCTGGAGAGCTCGGCGAGGACGCCACGCACCTGCGCCAACGACACCGGCTCCGGCTCAGGTGCCGGTTCGGGTTCCTGCTGGTGGGTGGTCTCGTACTCGGCGGCGGCCTCCTCCAGGTCGGGCTGTACCAACTGTGCGGCGGCGATCGGGCGCGCGCCGGGCATCCCGGCGTGATCCTCAAACGATTCCCACGCGGTCTCCTCAATTGCGGCGGCGAGCATGGTGACGCCTTCGGCGATCCGGTTCAGCGCGGCGATGTGCTTGTTCGCGTCGGTGACGTTCATGCCGCATCACCGCCCTTGCGGGTGACTCCGACCGCATCGGCCAGCGCCATCAGGTCGTTGTCGGTGTCGGCTACACGCACCTCGACGGTGGAGGCTTCGGAGCCAGGCAGGAGCACGGCCATGCGGTGCTGGGGTCGGCTGGTGCCGAAGATGGCGCGCAGCATCCGCCTGCTGGGGCGGAGTTCTTTTGTAGCAAGTGCGGCGGCCGGGCTGGGATGCTTGGCGATCTTGATCTTGAGCTTGGTGGACATCCAGGTTTCCTTCCGTTGAAGTGGTGCGCCCCATCACCGGGCTGGTGAAGGGAGTGCCTTGCATCTGTCAGGCGTGGGGCGCACCGAAACCGGACGGCCTACGACTCGGTGAGTGTTTTGCGTAGTTGGGCCAGGCCGCGCGAGACGGCTTTCCGCACGGCATCGGCACTGGTCGGCTGGCCTGCGGCGGTCTTGTCGGCGGAGATCTCGGTGAACCGGTCGCCGTGGAGCACATGCAGCTCGATGTACTCGCGCTGCGTCGCAGTCAGCGGACTCAGCAGTTCGACCACCGCGAGGTTGGCCTCGACCTGCTCGGTGAAGTCCGGATCGTCCGAGGCGAAGTAATCCGCGCCCAGCCCGCCACGCTCGTCGTCATCACCGTGGCCGGGTTGGTCGACGGAGATGTCGGAGCGGCGGCGATTGTCCAGCTCGCGGTACTCGGCGTACACGTCGTCGAGGTAGGCGCGAGCCCACTTCGGACGCGAAGCCGGGTCGCGCAGCTGGGCACGCAGTTCTTCGCTGTCGGGCAGGTCAGGGACGGGTAGGTCGATGGTGTTGCCCCGGGGGGTCAGGTACGGGACAGTGAATTGGTTGTTGAATGCCACGTGAGGGCTTCCCTTCTTGCGAAGGGAGACCCCGTTGAGGGCAACCGACGAGAGACCGTGGTGTTGAGCGGAAACAGTGACGGGCACCAACCCGACCCGGGGGTGAACCCGGATACAGGTGGTGCCCGTCAAGCGCTCAACGGAGGTCTCCCGAATACGGTTGAAAAACGCATGCGGGTGTAGGAGGAAGGCGGCCGGCCGGTGACCGGTACGGCTTTGACCGCCACAGTGGTCGGGCTATCCTGCCGGTTGACGTCTGGCCAGCAGGACAGCCGTGAGGGCTACTTGCCCTTACGCAGCTTGGCCTGAGCCAGCGCCGAGGCTGCGACCGACTTCGTCTTGGCCGAGGTGCGACCGTCGCGCAGCAGTGCGGACGCCTTCTTGGCGACCGGTCGAGACGTCTGCTTCGTGTTACGGGTTCCCATGTCTCTTCTCACCTCCTCGCAACACGTTCGTGTACTTGATGTTCAGAAACGTGCACTTCGAGGTAGAATCGGCATATGTTCGTCCGAAGGACTGCACTCGGTTTCTGAACCTGTTTTCACGGTAGGAAAACGAGTCGCTGACACCCGAGACGAGACAAGACGGCAGAAGACGGAGAGGAGACGAGATGGGCACATCTCCAGACCCCCGCTATGCGCTGGGCGTTTTCTGCCGAACCGTTCAACCCTTCATGTCAGGTGTCGCCCGGACAAAAGCTGGCTTCATGAAGGACTTCTTCGACGCGGTGATGGATAAGGAAACCGTCTTTGTCGAAACGTCCGCGCACGAGAAGAAGCGGAAGCCGGGAAAGACGTCGATCACCGTTGGAGTGTGGGCTGGGATCAACCAGACCGACCTCGTCCGGTTTTTCAACGGGGAGAGGAAGCTACCCGATTGGAAAGCGCGAGACTTCCATAATCATCTGGACACGAGCAAGGTTGAAGAACTCTGTGACCCCATAGGTGTCGACGCGCTCGCCACGTTCCAAGAGCAACTCACGATGGCCAACATCAATGTGCACGATGTGGGGCAAGTGCCCTCGGCCGTGGGGCAATGGCTGAAAGCGATCCTGTGGGCAAACAGCAACGACCGGGATCTGCTCGCCGACGGTGCCGCCCCGCAGACGCAACCAGATTTGTTCACCAACCTGCCGTTAGCCGAAGGCAGGATCAGCGGCGGCAAGCTTCATTTGGGGGCTTCTTCACTGCCTTGGAAGACCACCCCGAAAGTTCCTCAGTCGCCCGATCCTGCGCTCGAATCCGGCTACACCACACAGATGCTCGCCGCTCTCGCCGAACACCTGGGAACCCAGGTCACCGATATCAGCGACCTGCCCGATCGATATCAGAAGGCGTTCACCAGGCAGCGTGGACATTTCTGGGATGCTGAAGGGGTTCGCCGTAACCTTCGGGATCTCATCCCCGCTGGAGAGCAGGAGTTCTCAGCGATGAAGGAAGACCTGTTCGACGGGGTTGTCGAAATCTGCGAGGCGGACTACGACGACGGCTACCTGCGGATGAACGCGACCCTGAGCAAGGCAGCCGACTTCGCGTTGAACGGTTCGGTCATTGTGAAGTTTCCGTCGATGGTGCGGGCAACCCACAAGAAGGGCATGTGCCACATGCTCGTCAACGATGACCAACTGCACTGGGTGGTCTGCCGTGACGACTAGCCTTTTCAACACACCCGCAGAGACAGCGACCCGGCTGACCATGTGCCTTTCGCGGGCGCCGCGTCCATTGAGCCTCGACGAGACCACGGCGCTCGATCTCGCAGCGACCTACATGAAGCAGCTCGGGTTCGGGAACGAGAGCCTTCACGGCGACACCCCGTACGCGGCGGCCGAATATGATGCCCGCCGCAGACGCATCCATGCAGGGCTCGCCCGACTCGTACGTACCGGGATGGCGTCCACCGGCGACAACGGCATCACGTTCGGCTCCACCCTGGCCGGTCAGAGTTTCGCGCAATCCCTTGACGGTGCGTACGCGGATGCATACGGGCAGGCCGTGGTTCAACTCCTGGCACTCGGACTCGACGTTGTCGTCGGGCAGGTTCAGAAGAAGGTGTTGCAGCATGGGTAAGCTTTGGATTCGCCAGGTCAAGGCCACCAGAGATGACGGCACCGCTTCGATCATCGATCTGGCTCCCGGTCTGAACTGCGTTGTCGGCCCGTCCAACACCGGCAAGACCAGAATCGCGAAGACGATCGCCTTCGCGTGTGGCGGTAAGGACCGTCCGTTCACCGATAAGACTGGGTACACGACCGCAGCCGTTACCTTCGTGACAGGCCGTGGTGAGGTGACACTGTCGCGCTCCACGAAGCGAGGATCAAGCATCGAGGTGGCCTCGACTGATCCCAACGTGGAGTCGGGAACGTACTCCCTCAACAACAAGAGCAAGCAGCCAGTCAACAATCTCTTGATCGGCCTGCTGGGTATCAATCCTGGACGTCAGGTCATCACCAACGAGGCGTTCAACAAAGTGCGCTTCACCTGGCACGCGATTGAACACATTCTCCTGGTACCCGAGAGCGAAATCGGCCGTCCTGACCCTTCCATCCTTCTCCCGAGGTCTTCTAGCGCCCAGTCGCTGACCCAAAACCTGTCGGCACTGCTTGTCCTGGCACAAGACGAAAACTTCGATGAGGCAACCTCCCGCGAGAGCGCTTCTGACAGGCGCGCCCGCCGCCGGGCTGTTGAACGCTACATCTACCAGCAGCTCGACATCATCCAGGCACGCAAAATCGAACTGGAACGCGCTGAACAGCAGGCCGCAGCCGAGGGCGCAACCATCGAGGCATACCTGGCGGGGCTACGGGCACAGTTGGAAGACCTGCAAAACCAGCGGGAACACATCCTCGCCCAAGACGGCGAGTTGATCGCCACAATTAGTCACCAGACGCAAGAGCTCGAAGGACTTGAAGTAGCCGTCGAGCAACGCGGCACCCTGATCACGCAATACGATGCGGACCTCGCCCGGCTCGATCTACAGGTCCAGGGCATGAGGCACGATCGAACCCACCCGCATCCCGACACCTGCCAGTTCTGCCACAGCAGGATCGAGACCCCGCCACCAACTGATGAAGACATCGCAGCCTTTGAAGTTGAGATCGCTCGTATCCAGCGCCTCAAGCAGGAGGCTACGGATGACCTCGACCCGCTACGGCAGATCGCAGCCGAGCTTGCCGCTGACCTGAGGCGCAACAAGCAGGCACATGACCAGTTGTTGAATCAGCTCACCGGCAGCCTCGACCCGGCCACGCGTGCAATCCAAACCCAGATTGATCAACTCGCCGCCGCACAGCGAATCAAAGCGGAGTATGAGCAGCTTGCCGAGCTTGAGCGTCGCTTCCAGAAGACGCTGGATGGAGACGACGAAACCAGCGACCCGGATGCTGAAAAGTTCAAACCGCGAGAATACTTCGACGGAGATTTCTACTACTCGATGACCAGATCCGTGCAAGATATCCTGGAGCAGGCACACTTCCCGGGAGCCCAAAGCGCATCCTTCGATCGTCAAGTCTTCGACATTAAAATCGCCGGCTACGCCAAAGCCGAAGAACAAGGCAAGGGGTACTGCGCCTTCTTCAACACCGTCGTTGTTCTCGCGTTCCATGCGTTCATGAACCGCCGCTCGCCCCACGCACCCGGTTTCGTCCTGATCGACACCCCACTGCATGGTTTCGACGAGGGCAAGAACACCCCCAACACCTCAATGCGGGCCGGGCTGTTCGAGTACTTCGCCGAACAAGCCAAAGACCAGCAAATCATCATCCTGGAAAACACCGACCGAACCGAAGGACTCAAATTCACAGACCAGACGTGCGTGATCGAGTTTTCCAAGAGCAAGACACAGGGACGCTACGGCTACCTGAACGATGTGTACGACGTTGCAGAAGAGGAACAGGCATGACGAACCCCCACAGCTTCACGGTGAGCTACAAACCGCTGTGGAAACTGCTCATCGATAGAGAGCTTCAAAAACAAGACCTCCGGAAAATGACTGGGCTCTCAGGGACGACCATCGCCAAACTCGGTCGAGACGAGAACGTCACCACCACCGTCCTGGTGAAGATCTGCGAAGCACTCAACTGCGACATCGCTGACATCTGCGAAGTCGTCCCCACCGACCTGAAGGGAGAGACCAAGTAGATGACCGCTCAACGCCTGCAGCTCACCTGGTACAACAAGGACAAGGCTCTCATCCCCACTGAGACCGGCAAGTACGGCTACACGTGGGTTGACCCATCGGATCCGCGTTACTGTGAAACCCACACCCTCGTGCTAGACGACTACGTGCAAGGTGCGCAGACACCGAAGTCGGACGAGTTCGAATACTCCGAGCGCGCAGACCTGGAGCCCCAGGACGACAACCTGCTCATCCTCGGCGAATCCGGCGACGTCCTCGAAGCGCTTACCCGCGTTCCCGAACTGGCCGAGAAATACGTGGGTCAGGTGAAGCTGATCTACATTGATCCGCCGTTTAACACCGCTCAAACATTCGCCAGTTACGAGGACAACCTAGAGCACTCCATCTGGCTGACGATGATGCGCGACCGGCTGCTCCACATGAAGAAGCTGCTTGCCGATGACGGCTCCATCTGGGTACACCTTGACGACGTGGAGAGCCACAGAATGCGCCTTCTCCTAGACGAAGTATTCGGGCCGCAATGTTTTGTTGCTGATGTCTCGTGGCTTGCGTCAGATAGCTCCAGCAACAATGCGGGATCCTTTTCCAAGGACAAGAATCAAATTTGTGTCTACGGAAAAAGTCCGGGATGGAGGCCTCGCCACCTCCCTGATCCGGAGAAGCAGTCACATTATCGGAATCCAGACAAAGACCCTAGAGGCCCTTGGTATGACGGTCGCGACGTACAGAACCCCAAAGACCGTCCTGCCCTAAAGTATCCAATCGCAAAGCCCTCTGGCGGTTTATTAGAACCGCCAACAAATGGCTGGCGCTGGGATCAAACCACGATGGCCTCCAAAATGGCAACGGGAGAAGTCTATTTCAACGACGATGAGACGGCCTTGAAGAGGAAGACCTACCTGTGGGAGCAAGCAGGTCTTCCGCCGAGCGATTCGTGGCATTCTGTTGGAAAAACTGGAAGTACTCGAGGAGCTAAGAATCACCTCAAGGTTCTATTTCCCGGAATGCCAACCCCCGAGCTTTTCGATACGCCAAAGCCAGAAGAATTGCTGGGCTTCATCATGGCCTCATCTACTCACCCAGGTGACATTGTGCTGGATGTGTTTGCTGGGTCGGGGACGACTGCAGCGGTAGCCCAGAAGATGGGGCGGCGTTGGGTGACGTGTGAGTTGTTGGAGTCGACGTTCACGACGTTCACACGTCCGCGTCTGGAGAAGGTGCTCAACGATCAAGACCCGGGCGGGATCACTCGGACGAAGGGCGAACGAGTCGACGCGACGGAAGACGGGCTGCCTGATGGTGTCTCGCCGGAGGACGCCGCGAAATTCACGAGCGTGCTCAACAAGCTGATCAAGGACGACCCGGAATTAAAGAAGAGCGTCGAGGTGAAGACACTGAAGGCTGCCTCGAAGACCAGGCGCACGAAGGAAGTGCTGAACTGGCGTGGTGGCGGTGGCTTCCAGGTCGCCCATCTGTCGCCTGCGTGTTTCGACTACGACCCTGCCCTGGATCGGGTGATGCTGACAGCGGCTGCGACCGGCGAGACTTTGATCGCGTCGGTGGCTGCCAACCTCGGGTTCACACTGTTGCACCCGGATGATGACTATATTTTTGATGCCCGCCGTGGCAATGCCTTGTTGAAGGTGGTGGAGGGTGTCGCCACGACCGAGATCGTTGACTGGCTTGCTTCCCAAATCCAGCCCGGCGAGACAATCGTGCTGGCCGCCACCACGGTGATGGACGGCGTCCGCCAGCATCTACGCAAACTGGTGAAGGGGTCGCGGGTGGTCGCATTACCCGATGATGTGTTTCGGTACAGCGAAGGTGGTGACCAGTGATGGCGAACAGGCTCAACATCAGTTTTGACTCCGACATGCTGGAGTCGATCAGTGCCGAGTTCGACCTGCGTGCTCCGAACAAGGAAGCACTGCGCCAGCTGGTCTTCACTCTCGACGGTGACTATGACCCGACCGTGATGCAGGTGCTGAATCTCGCCACGGGCGTGGGCAAGACCTATCTGATGGCCGCCTTCGTGGAGTATCTGCGTCGCCAAGGAGTTGGCAACGTCGTCATCGTCACCCCAGGCAAAACGGTGCAGGCCAAAACGGTGCAGAACTTCACGCCCGGCTCGCCCCGTTACATCACCGGCGCGGCGGTGCCGCCCGAGGTGGTGACCCCACAGGACTACTCGGCGTGGGTTGCCCGGCAGAACGGCCCGGCCCGACTCGCGTTCGGCCGTGAAGTGCCAATGCTGGCGTTTATCTTCAACATCCAGCAGCTCATCGCGCCGAAGGACGCTGAGGGTGACACCCACGGGGCCACGCAGGATGCGATGCGCCGTAAGCCCCGCAGGTTCGATGAGAACGCCGGCGTGCTCTTCGACTACCTCAAGGGTCTCGATGATTTGGTTGTGATCGCCGACGAATCCCACCTCTACGGGGCCAGCGCGGTGGCGTTCAACGCCGCGTTGAAGGAACTCGACCCAGTAGCGGCGATCGGTTTGACCGCGTCGGTGGACAAGGCCACCGATCACGTCATTTTCGAGTACCCGCTCTACCGCGCCATCCAGGACAAGTATGTGAAGGCCCCCGTGTTGGCGTTCCGCAAGAGCGGATATGGCACCGATGAAGCCTCCGAAGAGCAGCAGTTGCGTGACGCGCTGCAATTGCGTGCGCTCAAGCAGGCCTACTACGACTCCTATGCCTCCTCACAGGGCCGTGATCATGTGAACGCGGTCGCTTTCGTGGTCTGCTCCGATGTGGAGCACGCCACCCAGGTCGCCGAGCTGCTGCGCACCCCGGAGTACCTCGGCCGAGATGAGGCTGTGCTGCAGGTGGACTCCAAGCACGAGGATGAGTTGACCCAGCGTCGCCTCGACGAATTGGATCGGCCCGAATCGCCGGTGCTGGCAGTGGTCAGTGTCAACAAACTCAAGGAGGGCTGGGATGTCAAAAACATCGCGGTCGTCGTGACATTACGGGCGATGGCCTCCGAAGTGCTTACCCAGCAGACCATGGGGCGCGGGCTGCGGCTGCCGTTCGGCCGGTATACGGGTGTGTGGCAGATCGACCAACTCGACATCATCGCCCACCAATCCTTCACCGAGCTGCTCAACGACGAGAACGTGCTGCAGCAGTTCGGCCTGGACGAAGCCGTCCCCGAACCCGACAAAGCCAAGGTAGAAGAGGCGATCCGCAAAGCCGCCGAAGAGTCCGGCACGGATACAGGTACGCCCACGACCGGCGGTGACCAACCAACGACGACAACCGGTTCTAAATCAAGTGCTGGTTTCAGTAGCGAGGACACAGGTGGTGTGGCTCCGCAGCCGGGCGCCGTTCCCGTCGGCGGCAGTGATTCCCAGGGTGCGGGTTTGCCCGGTGTCGGGGTTCGTACCATCACCGAGCAGGAGGATCAGCCCGCCTGGGAGTTGGTGTCGATCGGACGCAACCCCACTTTCGCAGAAGTGTCGTACCAGTTCCCGGTGACGACGATGACTGTGCAGCAGCCACCCATCGACCTGTCAGAAATCAGTGACGCCGTGATCGAGCAAGCGGCGCGTCGGGTCACCTCTGCTGGGGACGTGCTGCTGCGCAAAGAGATCATCGCCGCCCTAGGCAAGAAACTCCGGGCAGAGGATCGAGAAAGCGCCGAAGTCGACTCCGTCCACGTCGACGACGCCGACGCCGAGGAGGCGCTGGTCAAACTAGTGATCAACATGTCGCTGGTGCCCAAAACCGAACAGACCGCCCGCTACGTCGCCACGTTCCTGGTGCCGAAGTTCATGCGCACCGTGACGTTCACCGGCTGGACCGTCAAATCCCTCGACTCCGCCCGCGCCGAACTCCTAGCGCTGATCAAGAACTACACAACCGAGACACTGCGAGCCACCCGCGAGGTGCCGACCATACACCCCAAGTCGATGCCAGGCACCGGCTACACGCTCCCGTTGGGTGAGAAGGTGCATGACCAGATCGAGAGTCGTGACCAGTTCGTGCGAGGCCGGGTCTACGGCGGCTGGTTCAAGTCGCTATTCGCAGAGGAATCCTTCGACTCATTCACCGGCGAATACCAGCTTGCTCGCCTGCTCAACACGTCGCCGGGGATCGTGTGGTGGCACCGCCTGCATCCGCAAGACCAGGCGTTCGTGTACTACAACGCGAAAGACCGCTACTTCCCCGACTTCGTAGCCTTGGACACCAACGGGGTGCATTGGATCATCGAAGGCAAGGACGAGCGCGGCCGCGATGACGCCAGGGTGCAGGCCAAGCGTAAGGCTGCCGAGGCGTTGGTGCGCCGGTTGGTTGCTGAGGATGCCTACGCCGGTCAGCACTGGGGCTACCTGATCGCCTACGAGCAAGACACCGCCCGTGCCGACTCGTGGGAAGACCTGAAAGCCTTCGCCAGCCCGGTCAGCAACGCCCTGTAGCTGCGAGGTTGTCCGCGCGGAGCAGGGGGCTCCAGCGGTGTGGCAGGTCGAGGGTGACGGCCTCGCCGGTGATGAACACAAATCCAAGCCTGCCGTCGGTGAGCATGCACCCGCCCTCCAGCACGGCAAGGAAGTCCGGGAGGGGGAGGGTGATCTGTGTTGGCGGCGCGGTCAGGAGCTTGTCGATCGCCGTGTGGAGCGTCGATGGGCGTCGCCGCACACCCACCGTCCTCAGGCTGTCCAAGGCCTGGTCGACTGCGGTGCTGTTGCGCCCGGCGAGCACTTGCAACGCTTCGCCCATTTTCACCAGCAGCACTTCCTGGTAGAGGTGGCTGGTGGCGCAGGTGCCGCGCTTGACGTAGTTCGTGGGGCACTCCCACACATCGACGCGGTTCGGGGTACCGGAGTGCCAGGTCTTGTGGCCGAACGTGCGTCCGCAGTCGCCGCAGACGATCTTGCGGGACAGGCGCTTGCCGAAGGACTTGTAGCCGCGTGGGTCGACGCGGGTGCCCAGCCACGGCAACTCCCTCTCGGTGATCATGAGGACTCCTGCTGCGTGGCGTTGAGCGCGGAATGCGTCCATCCACTCGACGGTGTACCCGGCGGCGAGATTTTCAAGGAGGAAGCTGGCCAGCCGGTAGGTCAGGCGAGCTTGAACTGTTGCGAGTTCGGGGTAATGCATGGTGGGGGCTCCTGTCTTTGCGTCACGTACATACACGCTCTGATCAGGGCTAATAGCAAGTCGTAACCGGCACTACCTTTTGGCGATTACCGAACCTTTTGGCGCTTCACGGCAATCCGGACCAGCCGTGGTTCACGGTGCCCGACTACGCCACGCGGCCATAGTAGATACTGGAACCGCACCGTCCGGGTAGGCCACCCGGCACCTCTCACGACCGCGCGTTTCCCCCAAGTCACGCGCTGGTTTCGCCCCATCTGCCTCATCCACGCCCTACATGGCGTTGTATCCAATCCGCTCGCTTGTGCGACCCCGCCTGCGGCAGCGGAAACTTCCTCATCGTCGCCTACCGAGAACTTCGACGCATCGAAACAGACGTAATCGTCGCGATCCGCGAGCGCGAGGAAAACATAAACTGGGCACTCGACATTAGCTGGGAACAGAAGCTATCCATCGGCCAGTTCTACGGCTTCGAGCTCAACTGGTGGCCCGCAAAGATCGCTGAGACTGCAATGTTCCTCGTTGACCACCAGGCCAACCGAGAGCTCGCCGACCGCGTCGGCATGGCCCCCGAACGTCTGCCGATTTCAGTCACCGCACACATTCACCACGGCAACGCACTGCATCTGGAATGGGCTGACCTCATTCCAAAGGTGGCTGGCATGACTTACGTGTTTGGCAACCCACCATTCCGTGGAGACAGCCGCGACAAGGAACAGCAGGCTGATCTCGACCGAGCGTGGGGAGGAAAAACTGACAAGATTTCCCGTTTAGACTTTGTAACCGCATGGCATGCAAAAAGCCTGGATCTCCTATCCCACCGTCACGGCTCATTCGCTTTCGTAACAACCAATTCCATCGTCCAAGGCGATCAGGCGCCTCGCCTGTTCGGGCCGATCTTTGATGCTGGCTGGCGGATTAGGTTTGCACACCGCACATTCGCTTGGGACTCCGAAGCGCCTGGAAAAGCTGCGGTTCACTGTGTCATCGTAGGATTCGACCGAGTGCACCAACCACGAGCACGACTCTGGGACTACCCGAAAATCAATGGGTCCCCAAAGGAAATACCAGTCGAGCGAGCAATCAACGCCTATCTCGTCGATGGTCCAAACGTCCTCGTTGAAAAAGCATCCCAGCCTATCTCTCCCGATGTAGAGAAGACGGCCTACGGATCGAAGCCTACCGATGGCGGTCATCTCATCGTTGAACCCGAGGATTACGAGTCAGTTATGGCTGACCCGATCGCAGCAAAGTATGTCCATCCATATGTTGGTGCGCGTGAACTGTTGCACGGGGAAGAACGCTGGTGCCTATGGCTCGATGGCGCAAACCCAGCCGACATCAGCAGATCGCCCATCCTGAAGCAACGGGTAGAAGCTGTGCGAGAATTCCGTGCGAAATCAAAAGCAGAAAGTACTCGTGATTTCGCCCAATATCCTGCGCTGTTCAGGCAACGCGCGAAAATGGAGGTCGAATACTTGTGCATTCCACGTGTTGTCAGTGGGGCACGGTGGTATTTCACAGCCGACCGACTGAGCCCAGACGTAATCTCCAGTGACTCTGCCTTCCAGGCAGCAGATGCGGACGGTCTTCAATTTGCCCTGATTTCGTCCTCGATGTTTATCACATGGCAAAAGATGATTGGGGGTCGTCACCGGCAGTTACAGATACACCACGCTAACGGACTTGACCGAAACTACGCTAACCCCACTATTGGCTCCGACAAAACAAGTAGAAGGATCGCAAATAAATTTGTTCTTGTCGCTGACTGCGAACCAGAAACCTGGTACCGATGGCGAGCCAGGATAGGCAGCAGCGCGAATATTAACGGTAAGCCTGCGGCTAATCTGAATCCTATTATGCAGATGGAGACTGAGGATGAAATTAGATGTGGATCTAACTAAAAGGGGAATGTGAATGCGATATGGCTTCCCGCGAGTGGAAACGTGTGGCGTGAGTCTTATATTTTTCAGCGCTTTCGCAGTCGCTTGCGGCGGAAGTGCGACTACCGACACCTTCTTCCTCGACGAGGATCGAGGATCGTCACAATCAGCTGACGTCTCCATACGCACTGAATCTCATGATCCTTTACTGATTGACCTGGGTGAAATTCAAAGTGATGGAAGTGTTGAGTTTTCTTACTGGAACGATGCCCCTGAAATAATTAACCTGGGTAGTTACCAGAAAGAGAGGGAACTTGAACTTTCTGTTTCATCTGGTGATGTTAATGAGATTATTTTATCCAGTTTTCAGGTAGAAGAAGATGGGAGGCCACGCTCAGTAGATACAGTCACTTGCAAGTTCGAACCTTCCGATCGCCAAGGTTGCATGCTAACGCGAGAAGGGGATGAGATCCTGGTCACTGTTGAGTTACCATCCCCTTCATATGCCACTCTACAAGTCGTAGTTGAAAATAGAGCTGGGGACCCTCCGCCCCAGCAATCCACCTGGCTCCTATAACGTAGATTTTCAGGAGATTCTTCCGCTGAGTTGTGAAAGCTAATTCCAGCTCATGCTGGGGCCGCGTAATATCGATAGTCATCGTTAGAAAGCATTCGGCGGCCACATTTGCACGAGTCCGCCTCTGCTGGCAGGGCCCGCCCGATCACCGATGATCCCGGTATTGAGCGCCGAACCTTTCGCCCCTGTCTCGACAAGTACGGTACGGGCGAGAAGACGAGCACGTATGGAACATTGACCCACACTCTGTTGAGGCCGCCGCCCCAACTCCAAGCCTGACGACGACAATGCCGGAGGGAAAGTAGACTTGAGGCGAAAATTGCACGCCTGGATGGGAAACCAGGCACTCAAGGCCGAGAAAAGCTGACCACCGAGCATGAAAGCCTCCGTCAACCGGTCCGATATTTCGCCGGGTAGGCGAGTTGCTTCCAGAACGCCTGAGAGCCTATCCAATGAAGCGACTGTACAATCTGGTCGAGGTACCCGGCTCATCGCTCTACACTTAGCGCCACGGTGCTACACCCCAACCAGGCAAGGCTGCGGCCGCTATTGTCTTAATGAATAAGCTCGAAGACTCGTAATTACCCGCGCGGCTGAAGCAGATAACATTCTATGGAATTATCCTCAGCTAACTTTTTCAAGTATCTTGCAGAATTAAAACAGATGGTGCCCCTAGTTAGATCACTATCGACGGAAATAAACCACTCACCGTCAACCCAACAGGAGCTTGCTCCAGATTCTGTAACGAAGATTTCCTCAGTCGTTTCCCCAAGACAACGGCCCATAAAATACCGGAATCCCTGCGGGGACGTACGGATGTGATCTTTTTCGTTAGGTATGGGGCCAGCTTGTCCGGGTGAGTACATGAGGAAGTCTGCGTAGCAGATTCCCGCGTCTGGTAGTCCGAAAATCTGCCGGAGGGACTGCCATGTTCCTATATCGATCATGCCGAAGTAGGGCTCCGAAAACGAAGAGGACAAGTCCTTCTTGATGGATTCGTCCAAAACTCCAATCGCATTCCAGAAGCTAACACCCAATGTGAAGTTATTGCCGAGTTCATGCGCGAGATCCCGCCAACGCAACCTCACATCTCCCACAGGAGAGAAAGGAGGGAAGCATAACTGAGCTACGTAAGTGAAGTTAGCTTTGAGGAAGTTGAGGTATTCGACATCATCCAAGCTGTAAGGAAGCCTGCCAGGCACTAGTGGCTGGATCGGGCTCGAAAAATCCCATATTGGTTCCCATAGAACTTCATCCTGCTTCATCTTACTTCCCTAACTTTTTGTAAAATATCCGTCCATAGAAGACGATCCTTGCTCTTTACAACAGTTTGGAGCCTTTGCAAGGGGTTGCTTTCGGAATCTAGACCTTGACCGACGCAAAAGACATGGTGTGGGACAATTTCCTTCTCCGCCGAGAAGCATCGCCTAAGATCTAACGACCGCTACCGAGTAGATGGACTCAGCAGCTAGGTGCATTGACCCAACTTTGTAGCTGCTGCAGATTTCTTTACGACCTATTCCCTTGGAGATCCCACTAGCCTAACAAGCTGGGAGCGTAACCCAATCAACTTTCACTCTAGCCGTAATTAGGGTCACCGCCCGAGGAGCGGACACCCGAGGAGAATGCGTCACAGGCCCGTCAGTGGCGGATGTCTACCACCATGAGAACGAGGAAGAAGTAGACCCTGGAGGGTGCTGTTGCAAAGTTCGGGCGACAGGAAGACCTGCGTGAAATAATCAGAGCCATGGGCATCTTCTCCGGTCGTCATTTCCCCCGTGAAATCATCCTGTGGGCTGTGCGGTGGTACTGCCGCTACGGGGTGAGCTACCGCGATCTCGAAGAGATGATGACTGAACGTGGCGTGCCGGTCGATCACACCACCATCTACCGCTGGGTCCAGAAATACGGCCCTGAGCTGGATAAGCAGACTCGCTGGTGCCGGCAGGTTCCTGACTGGCAGGCCCGGTCCTGGCGGGTGGATGAGACCTATATTCGGGTCGGCGGCACGTGGTGCTATCTCTACCGGGCTATTACCGCCGGTGGCCAGACCCTGGATTTTTATCTCTCTCCGAAGCGGAACGTGGCCGCAGCGAAGCGTTTCCTGGCCAAGACGCTGCGATCGAATACGACAGCCGGGTCCCCGCGGGTCATCAACACCGACAAGGCACCAGCTCTGGCCAAGGCAATATCCGAGCTGAAGGCGGAGGGAATCTGCCCTCAGACGGTGGAGCACCGGCAGGTGAAATACCTGAACAACGTTATCGAGGGAGATCATGGCCGACTTAAAAGAATCCTGGGGCCGAAGGGAGCGTTCAAAAACCGAATTTCCGCCTACCGGACGTTGAAAGGGATGGAGGCGATGCATTCATTACGGAAAGGCACTTCACAGGGCACGATGTTTGCCTACGGGCACCCGAACCCAGACGCGGTGATCGTCAGCCGGATATTCGAGACAGCTTAAGCACCCCGGAGCAAGGACAACTAATGTCTTGAGGTTGGGCTTTTCGACCCTGGCCCAACTTTGCAACAGCACCCGCCCGAAGAAGTCAGTCAGGATGGGATCGGTATCAAAGGCGTGCGATACGGCGTGCTTTCCGAGCCACTTCAAAGAGCAATATCCGTTAACCCCACGCCTGACATTGAAAAGCTGCTCCGGAAAGCCACCGAACCAATCACGAATGATTTCAACCCGAATATCAACGGAGATACCCCGGAAAGCCGCCTCTTCTACGACGTAGTGTATTGGATTGTCCAGCATGTCGAACCCCAGCACGATCCCCGAACGTATGACAGGGGAGGTCGAAACGGCCAGGAGATAACATTCGTGGAGCTGATAGGTGAGTCTTTCAAAGTTCCCGGCCAAAAGTATGGTCTAGGCCATACACTCGCCTCCATCATCATGTGGTGGAATCGTCGAGTCGAAGAAGGCGTCCTGAAGGAAACCGAGAACGGCTTCATCCTGGACGAAAACTACATCGACCAGGTTTTCGCCCGCCTCCGCGAAAACTAAGGCGGCGCATCTTCGCAATCGCACCGGTGGCGAACTGCGACTATCTCTCTAGATTCGTCTAGATAGGTGCATCCAAGGGCAGAATCATGTGAATATGGTAGGCAGCCTGGGTGTCTATGTCCGGGAAAGGTATTTATACAGGGTGGTCCGCCCGATCCCGAGCCGGCGGGCCACCTCAGCCTTGGGCACACCGTCAGCCACCCACTTCCGGGCCTGGGCGACCTGGGCGTCGGTGAGCACCTTGGCCCGGCCCTTGTACACCCCGCGCGCCTTGGCGCGGGCGATCCCCTCGGCCTGGCGCTCCTTGATAATGGAGCGCTCAAACTCGGCCACGCTGCCCATAAGCCCCAACATGAATTTGGCGATCGGGTCAGCCTTCGCCGAATAGGTCTGCCCCTCACGCAGAAACGTCACCGAGACACCGCGACTCACGAGATCGTCAACAATCGTGTGGAGATCCACCAGTGAGCGGGCGAGACGATCCATGATCGTGACAATGAGCCGATCGCCTTTCCTCAGATACCGCAGCACCTCCTCCAACTGGGGGCGATAACGCGTCGACCCGCTGATCTTCTCCTTATATATCTGCGACGCCCCCGTCGCGCGGAGTTGGACAGCAAGCACTGGAGAAGAAGATCCTTACCCCGGTTTTAAATTAGTTTCCAAAACCTATACGGATACCCAACTTTCCCGTTAGTCTCAGAAGGGAATCATCCAGGTTCATCCTCCCTCCCCCCCAGGAGCGTCCCATGAAACGAGCTCTCCGCCCAGTGTGCGCCACCGCGTTTGCACTCACACTGACACTAGGATCCCTCCCCTTCGCCCATGCCCAGACCTCACCTGAGGCAACTTCTGCCGTAACCCCTGACAGGGAGCTATCCCCCCTCGAGGCAGAAGAAGAATTTCCCGGGGACTACGCAGAGGACGGCCCCTTCGCCCCGTGGGGTTTTCCCACCCCTCCGGGGGCGGAAAGCTACGAAGTCAACCAGGTCTCCGACGAGGAGCTCAACCCGCAGGGCCTCGACGAATGGCACCCGACAGAAGACCCTAAGCGCGACATCATTCCCGGACAGATGCGCTCCGACGAGGAAGAAATCCCCGAAGGCATCGACAAGGCTGAAGCCGACCAGGCCGAGGTGAAAGAAGCCCGTCTGGCGGAGACCGCCACCCGAAACCTGAGTGCACGCGCAGGCTGCAAGGTCTACTGGCCGACACCGTTCGAGGTCTGCGGGGCAATCAAAGAAGTCTACGACAAGGTGGGCGGGCCCACAAGCTTCTTAAGCCTGCCGAAATCGAATGAGCTGACCAACCCCGACGGGGTGGGCAAACGCACCGAATTCGTCAACGGATTCATCTACTGGCACCCCTCCACCGGGGCACACACCGTAAGCATCCCCGTCTCCAAAGTGTGGCAACGCCACGGCTGGGAACGAGGATTCCTCGGCTACCCCATCACCAGCGACATCCCGCAGGGAAATGGCTGGTACGGACAGGACTTCCAGGGCGGTCACGTCTACACCCACAACGCTCTTCCCGTCAGCCAGGCCAGCATCCAGGGTGCCATCTACGACAAATGGCAATCCATGGGCGCACAAAACAGCGACCTCGGATTCCCCATCAGCGACGAGCTGCCAACCCCAGACGGGATCGGACGCTACAACTTCTTCGAACACGGCGCCATCTACTGGACCCCGCAACATGGAGCGCATGCAGTGACAGGCACGATCATGGTGGATTGGGCAAAATCTGGCTACGAAAAGGGGGCATATGGTTTCCCAATCAGTGATGCTGTAACCGCCCCCGATGGGGTCGGGATAAGTCAGCGGTTTGAGCGGGGCACGCTGGACGGATATATATCTGTAATCCAGGAGATCGTCAATGAAATGCCTGGGCCAGTGGGGGCAGTTAATGCCCGGCAGGTGTACGAGGATGGGGTGGCCTTTGCTAAGTCCATTCAGCGCGAGGATTTAAGAGCTGTCTTCATCGAAGCGCTGCAAGAACTTTTGCGATATAACGCACAATATGCCCTCGAGACAGTTGCCCCTAGTAATCCAGACAGGATCTCGATGCGAGCAGGGCTTCCCGAGGGGGGAGATTCAGACCCGATAGATCCACGTAATCGTGGAGACATTTTTTACTCCGACGCGGTCACCGCTCGCGTCAATCATGGGCATAACGGAATCTTCGTGGGCAACCCTGGAGATACCACCAAGAACGACACGGTTGAGGCCTCTGGGGTAATAGAATTCGGCTCTTCGTCTGGCGAAGATGACCCTAAGGCCGGAGTAAAAAGACGCCGAAATTGGTCCAATGACGACGCCAGGCGAGAGCACGCACCTCGTTTAAGGAATGTTCGCAAACAGTCCGTCGTTACCAGCCAAGCTTCCCGCGATGCAGCGGCAAGTTGGGCACTTAGCAAAACAGGCCCCGGTTACGACACGCCCGGTGCTGGCTACAGATACAACTTTGCTTTTAACAAGGATTTGGATGCAGACGCTTTCAATTGCTCATCTCTAGTTTGGGCTTCGTACATGGCCGCTACAAGTGGGATAGTCAACTTGGATGCTAACGGAGGGCCAGGTGTGTATCCGTCTGACGTAAGGGATGATGACCAAGTAGTCTCTTACTAGGACTTCGAATGTGGATGAACTAATGCGGAGTAGATCG
The DNA here is from genome assembly GCF_000550805.1 of Corynebacterium vitaeruminis DSM 20294. Taxonomy (NCBI): domain Bacteria; kingdom Bacillati; phylum Actinomycetota; class Actinomycetes; order Mycobacteriales; family Corynebacteriaceae; genus Corynebacterium; species Corynebacterium vitaeruminis. The sequence continues at coordinate 781,692 of NZ_CP004353.1, forward strand.
CGCGGCACCGTAATGGTGGCCCTAGCACTGTCCCTCATTATCGCCCCCCTCCTTATATTTCGTATCCTCCCGGATCGAAGCAAGGGTGCCGAGCTGGGATGGGCCACGTCAGGTAATTACATCGTTTCTTACGGGCCAGTGAAGGAGCCATATCCATCCACAACGGATAATACTTACTACCTCTATTCTCCATCCGGTGAAGAGATCGGACGCGAAAAAGGGCCGGGGAGCTGGTCCCCCATAGCCCTTCCCACACGGGGAGGAAGCTATCTGTATTTCGCCGACAAAATACGCCAATCAGGGGGAAACGGGAGTGAGATTTCCGTGCCCTATCGAAGTCCTATTGTAAATTTTGATGGGTCCCCTAATGGAAGTTTCTCCATCGCTATCCTCAATACGTCTCAATCTGCCGCATTTTCCCACTCAGTGATGTTACTGAAAGATGACGGGGAGATTATTGAGCGGGACTTCCCCTCAATCCCGCACTCCCTAGCGGTAGGGGACTCAGAAGCCCTAATTGTCGGGAATCCGCGGGAAGGTGAAGGAAATGCCAACGAAAACGAATTGTATCTGCTTGACACTGATGGCAATCTCACCAAGATCCCGTTTCCGCCCGGGTACGACGTAGAAACCGATTTCAAATATCCTTACGCCAATTATTTAGGTGATGGAAAGTTCGAGGTTCTGCAGGGGCATTCAGAGGGACGGAAGACCCATCTAACTTCGTTCGAGGTGTCGGTAGATAGCGCGAAGAAGCAGCTCGACGTCCACAATATTCACCCCCTCACCATGACGCTTAGCGAAGACTTCGCTATTACCCGCACACTGCCAAACGGGGAGAATGGAGTCATAGACAAATCTGGGAATGTTTATATCAATAGACGCGATTTAAGCGAACCGGAGCAAGTAGGGCATATTGAAGGGTTTTCTGCGGATAACTTCATCAGAATGAAGACTCCGGGTAGAGAGCCGAAATTTGGTTTACGGCGGGCGGGGAAAATCGAAGTCCGGAAATGGAATGATCCAGACGCGGTTCTTTTTAGCGTGGATGTGGAACGGTCCGCTTGCGGTAGCCCTGACTGTGATGTCGCGTCCATTTCGGAAACCTATGGGAAGTAGTTGAAACAACCCCCCGAAAAAAGCTGCCCTCAGCTAAAACTCGGAACTGTTTTCGAAGTACTTATACAAGGTGGTCCGCCCGATACCGAGCCGGCGGGCCACCTCAGCCTTGGGCACACCATCAGCTACCCACCCCCGGGCCTGGGCGACCTGGGTATCGGTGAGAACCTTGGCCCGGCCCTTGTACACCCCGCGCGCCTTGGCGCGGGCGATCCCCTCGGCCTGGCGCTCCTTGATGATGGAACGCTCGAACTCGGCGACACTGCCCATGAGCCCCAGCATGAGTTTGGCGATCGGGTCCGCCTTCGCCGAATAAGTCTGCCCCTCGCGCAGAAACCTCACCGAAACCCCGCGGCCCACCAGGTCCTCGACAATCGTGTGCAGATCCACCAGTGAGCGCGCAAGGCGATCCATGCTCGTGACAATGAGCTGATCCCCCTTTCGCAGATACCGCAGCACCTCCTCCAGCTGGGGGCGGTGCCGGGTGGAGCCGCTGATCTTCTCCTTATATATCTGCGACGCCCCCGCCGCACGGAGTTGGTCGAGTTGGCGATCCAGGTTCTGCTCCAGGGAACTCACCCGGGCGTAACCGACTTTCTGCCCCACAACAACGTCCTGATGTTCGTCAAGCTCTAGAGGCAGTGACGGTTCTGTTCCGTTAGACATGATCCAACCCTACCGAACAGGGAGAAGTTGTAATTCAAAGCTGTCCATTTAGGGTATGCCCTATCAGAACACACATTGACAGTATGGCAATCGATATTCCATTGCGATCAACTCACTCTGAAGGGCGGGAACCTGTGGACTTTCTCCTCACTTCGGACTGGAGAAAATTGCGTACCTTAATGACGGCCGCATGCTCTGCCGTCAGCAATAGGTTAATTGCAGCCCTAAGATCCTTGGAGTAAGCATCTTCCATCGGCTCGGGATAGTCCCACTGGCCACTTAAGCTTGCTTCCATTTCCGCTGATCTGGCTTCACTTCGCCGAGCCTCACGAATACGGCTCTTAAATTCAACAACTACTGGCTCCTTGTTGTACATATCGAAAATTAAAAGATCCGGTCGATCTCCACCAGGCTGAAGCCTCCCTACTTCACCGTCCGCCCGGTATGCCTCAAGGAACTTTTCCATCTGGCCAAGTGCTGGAGTGCGCCTGCCAAGCTCGATGAGGCGCAAATACTCGGCAGATAATCCGAGCTCTGCTGCAGTTTCAGCGCGTGTGCGGCCTGCATGTTGCCGTATCTTGGCCAACAACTCGCCAAATATACGGTTGTCCTTATCTTGACCGGGGCCAACAAATAAATCGACAAACTCTGGCCTAGGGTCCTCACTTTGTGGCCTTTCCTGACTAGTTTTATCCACTTCATCCATGCGGAAAATACTACACCAACAACTCAGTTGTTGCGAATTGTTGACAGAGGTATTGCAGGAAGATAGTCTGCAACTAATCACAACAAATGACAACAACTGGAGTGTTGGAATGGGAAAAGAAATGCAAGCCGCAATCACAATGTTGAATCAAGTTGGCGCTCTCACGGCCCCTGATGCGGCAGATTCGGACGTGAAGAAAATTGCCAAATTGGCAATACGTTATGTCGCAATAGCTGCGTGCGGCCTAGTTGTTCTCGATAGCACTCCTGACCCTGCAGTGGATCAATAGGTACATGACTAAAACAATTGTCTATCTGATTTTGGACAGTCCGTGATGTTTAGGTGACTGGTTCGGTAATTGGCCTTTATTGCGGTTGTCCTACTGTTCAAAATCCTTGACAACGTAAGTCGTCAAGGATTTTTTATTCAGCAAGTAGATCCATGTTTTGAGAATGCTTTTAGGTTCTTCAGTACTTCTAAAGTCTCTGCTGTCACCCTGTAAATGAAAAATGGGGAGAGTTGTCCTGCGGTGAATGTTCAGACTTTTACTGCGTTGCTGGTATGTCAATGCAAATCAAAATTCACCACGAACCTGCAGGTGAGCATCCGAGTTTCAGGAAAACGCCCTCTTTGATGCGACATCGAGTGTGTCAAGTTGTTTGTGTGTGGGGCTGATTTTTACATGTACTTGTCGAATCGGTCGGGGTAGGCCACGGCCATCTGGTTGATGGCGTGCTTCCATCCGGCAACACGTCCGCCTTCGACGAGCCGGCCAGCTTGGGCGGATACTCGTTTGCCTTCCTTGGCCCGCTTGGCTGCTCGTTTGTCTTCGATATGGCAGATCATCAGCCACAGCGTCTTGATTGCTGATTCATCATTGGTGAACTGCACCCTGTTCCGGGTGGCTTTCCGCAGCTGATTATTGAAAGATTCAATCGAGTTCGTCGTATAGATCACCTTCCTCGCAGCCGGTGGGAACTGCAGAAACGGGGTAAACCTCTCCCACGCATCCCGCCACACCTTCACCGACCTCGGGTACTTCTCACCTAGTTCAGACGCCTCGAACTCATCCAAGGCTGCGGCAGCGGTTGGCTCATCTGGTGCGGTGTAGACCTTTTTCAACGCTGCCGATACGGCCCTACGATCCCCGTAGGAAACCCACCTATTTGCCGCCCTGATCAGGTGCACGATACAGGTTTGGACCATGGACCCAGGCCAGGTTGCTTCCACGGCTTCTGGTAGGCCTTTGAGCCCGTCGCAGCAGACGATGAAGACATCTTTGACACCGCGGTTAGCGAGGTTGGAACACACCTGCGCCCACAACGATGCTCCTTCCTCTTTGGCGATCCACAAGCCCAGGATGTGCTTGATTCCTTCGAGATCCACTCCGATGGCCATGTACGCAGACTTGTTGATCACACGGCCCCCATCACGGACCTTGATTCGCAACGCGTCAAGGAAGATGACTGGGTAGAACTCATCCAGCTGGCGGTTTTGCCACACCATGACTTCATCAAGTACGGCGTCGGTAATCGCCGAGATTGTCTCGTGGGAGATATCCACACCCATCGTGGTGGCGAGATGATGCTGGATATCACGGATTGTCATGCCACCGGCGTACAAGCTGATGATCAGATCATCGATATCGGTTAAACGCCTCGAGCCTTTCGGCACCATCGTGGGGACAAACGTGCCAGCTCTGTCTCTTGGGACGTCCACGGTGACCGGCCCGTAGTTCGAGTCAATGGTCTTCGGGTAGCTGCCGTTTCGGTGATTATCCGTACCGACAGCGGCTTTACCGTCTCGATCACCAGCCTGATACCCCAGGTGGGCATCCATTTCAGCGTTCAAACCCCTTGTAATCGAGGCCTGTAACATGCCTCGAACTAGGTCGTTCGCATCAGTGGTAGAGGTACGGAGCTCATCAATTAGCTTGGCGATCTCAGGGTTAGAAAGCAGCTTCTGCTCGATTGCGTCAATCTTGGCCTTATCGTCTGGGTCTCGTCGTGGCACAGTCATCATTCTGGTCTATCTCCTTATGCGGGTCGGGCACCCACACACAAACCATCAGGCACTCTCTTTAGCTCACGATGCACGATGCTAGGGGTGACCCAATCGATGGCAGCGGTGGGAACCAGCGCAGACAACGCGCTAGCGGAGTCGTTCAACGCGACATTGAAACGCGAGGTGCTGCAAAACTGGAAATGCTTCGACTCACTGCTGCACGCCAGACGGGACGTCTTCGCGTGGTGTGTGCGCTACAACCGGAAGCGCAGACACTCATGGTGCGATTATCTGTCGCCCCTCGAGTTCGAAAACCGCACCTGCGGTAAACTCACCTTAACCGCATAAGTTCAATTCCCTGTGTCCACTTTCCAGAGGTCGGGCCCGTTTGCCCTCGGGCACCACCTATACGGTCCAGTCGGACTCGACAGCACTGACGGGAAACGTGAAACTGTCGTACGTCACCATCGACACCGCCCAAGGCCCGCGCGCGGCGATCCGGATCGATGCGGACAAGGTGGTGCTCGACAACCTGCGAGTGCGCTTCCCGAGCAGCTTCGAGGGCATTCCGGACCAGTGGCAGCGCTCCGGGCCGGGGGTGAGAACGACCCTGACGGGTAACTTCCACATCTTTGTGCAGTCGATGAAGGTGACCCCGCAGATCGCCGGCATTGCCCTGCCGGTTCCGATTGAGCTCCACGCCGACATGGTGGGCGAGGAGCTCGCGGGTAAGCTCAAGCAGGTCGGCGCGGGCACGCCCGATGCGCTGTCGGAGAATCTGGTCATGCTCGATGGGACGATGGAGACCTACTACATCTCCTCCGGCATCTTTACGGGAGACTTCCTCACCATTAGCGAGTAAAGTTACACGCCGTGCACTCGACACAGACGGAAAACGCATAAGGTTGTAATTATGTCATTGGAACCCCTGCCCGGCGTGCTTTCCGCCATCGGAAATACCCCGCTCGTGGCCCTCGATCAACTGCGACCGCCTGGGGCCGGGCCGCTGTGGGGCAAACTCGAGTCGTTCAACCCCGGCGGCAGCGCGAAGGACCGCACCGCGCGCGCCCTCGTCCGTGACGCGCAGCGCCGCGGCGTGCTCACGAAAGACAGCGTGGTCGTCGAATCAAGCTCCGGCAACCTCGGGGTCGCCCTCGCCCGCGAGGCGGTGCTCGGCGGATGGGAGTTCCACTGCGTGGTCGACAGGCGCACCAACGCCTCAACGCTGGCGCACATCCGCGCCCTCGGTGCCACGATCCACGAGGTTGAGCGGCCCGACTTGGAAACGGGGGACTGGCTCGTGGCCAGGCGCGCGCTCGTGGCCACGCTCGTCGATGAGCTCGGTGCGATCAACCTCGACCAGTATTCCAACCGGGCCGCGTTCAGCGCCCACGAGGAAGGGACGATGCGCGAGATCGTCGAGCAGCTCGGCCACGCCCCCGACATCCTCGCCGTCGCGGTGAGCACCACGGGCACGGTCGGCGGCTGCCTGCGCTACGTTGCCAAGCACAAGCTACCCACCCGCGTCGTGGCGATCGATGCGCAGGGCTCTGTGCTTTTTGACGGCGCTCGCGGAGCTCGCGTCCTGCCCGGCTACGGCGCGGGAGTGGTCACCGAACTCTCCACGCTCACCGAGCCCCATGAGGTGATCCGGGTACATGCCCGCGATGCGGTAAACGCCGCGCGAACAACGGCACGCGCCACCGGGTTTTTGCCCGGAGCGTCGGGCGGGGCGGTGGCGTGGGGCGTCGATAAGCTCGCGCGTGACAATCCGGGAGCCGAGATCGTCGCCATTTTCCACGACGACGGCCGTGCTTACTTGGACACCATCTACAACGACGAGTGGGTCGCGGACAACGTCACTGACCCCTAGGTGCCCTTGACGTTGAGGATCTGGTGCAGCTTGTGATCGACGCTGACCAGCTTCTCAACGTCCACTATGACCTGGTCGATGTCCTTGTAGGCGTCTGGGATCTCATCCACCCACGCGTCGCCGGGGCGGTAGACAATCCCGCCCATGCGCTCGTCTAGGTCCGCGGCGGTGAACCGTTTGCGGGCCTCGGTGCGCGAGAAGCGTCGGCCCGCGCCGTGCGGTGCCGAGCGCAGCGCCGGGGCGAAGCCTTTGCCCGACACAACGTAGCTCGAGGTTCCCATCGAGCCAGGGATGAGCGCCTTGACGCCCTCGTCGGCGCGGATCGCGCCCTTGCGGGTCAACCACACCTCGCGCCCGCAATGCTCCTCCACCTGGGTGTAGTTGTGGTGGCAGTTGATCCGCTCGGCCTCTGCCACCTCGGCACCGACGAACTCTCCCAGCACGCGAGCGAAGCGGTCCATCATCTCCTCGCGGTTGAGCCATGCGAAGCGCTGCGCCCAGGCGAGATCGGCGATGTAGGAGTCGAACTCGGCCGTGTCCTCCACGAGGTACGCAAGGTCGCGGTTCTCCAGCAGCACCCAGTGCTTATCGCACTGCTCCTGGGCCGCGGCGATGTGCTTCTGAGCAATCTTGTTGCCCACCCCGCGCGAGCCGGAATGCAGGAACATCCACACCCGGTCCTCCTCGTCGAGGCACAGCTCGATAAAGTGGTTGCCGCCGCCGAGCGAGCCGAGCTGCTGGCGCCACTTCGGGGAGTGCGACAAGTCAACGCCTGTGTCTTCGGCCAGCGCGGCGAGTTCCCGGGTGCGTGCCTCGGCGCTGCCGCCGAGGATCCATTCGTTGTAGTTGCCGGGGGACAGCGGGATCGCCGCCTCGATGGTGTCGCGTAGGCGGGTGAGATCGCCTCCAGCCAGGTCGCTGGCGGTGAATCCGGTGCGCACGCCGATCATGCCGCAGCCGATGTCGACGCCGACGGCGCGGGGATCACTGCCCCGATGGTGCCGAAGACGGTGCCGACGGCGGAGCCCATGCCGTAGTGTGCGTCTGGCATCAGCGCGACGTGCGGGTGGACAAAGGGCAGACGCGCAAGCTGGTTGGCCTGCTCGGTGACGTTGTCGTCGACATGCGAGGCGAAAACCTCGACGTGGTGGTTGGTATTAACGGGCCGCGAGGAGAACCGGTTTTTACTACCGGGTCTGCCCCGCGTGTTGCGTGCCATGGAAATCTCCTTCACTCGTGGCGTGACATTCTGGTGCACCTTCGGGTACGTCGTACCCACAGTGCCGCCACAAGGGGGAATGAGAAACCGGCACCGTGGGTGTGTGAGTCTCACGATGCCGGGCGCGGTGGTTCTTTAACTCTTTACGCGCACAAGGCCGGGGCCGTGAGACACAGCCTGCTGTTGGAGCAGGTAAAATCGCGACCGGTGCTGCTGGTATGCGCGCATGTCGTCCTCTCCAATCGTGTAGCTGTGTCCCGAAAGTATCTTGCTGCCCATTGACGCCGCCTTCAGGCGCGGCGGATGAGCTAGGTCCAGACGCTACCACGACTTCCCGGGTATGCGCCAGAGTGCATGACTAAGCTATCTGCGAGACGACGCACAACATCAACCGAGGAAGGTAGTGGCAAAAGTGAAGGTAGCGATCATCGGCGCAGGCCCGCGCGGGCTGTGGGCGGCCGAGGAGCTGATGGAGCGCGCCCGCCAGCGCGGCGCGCGTATCGATCTGACTGTGTTCAACGACGGGCCGCTGGATTCGGCGAGCGGTATTGGGGCGTTTCAGCCGAGCGTTCCGCCGCAGTGGCTGCTCAACGTCCCAGCTCACGTCATTGAAACCCAGCTTGGATCCTTCAACCAGTGGCGCGGCGCGTCCGAGGCGTTCGTCCCTCGGCGCGAGGTCGGGCGGTTCCTGGCGCAGTCGTGGCAGGCGCTGTTCCAACACGTCCCGCGCGGGTGCACGGTTGAGGTGCGTGAGCTCGAGGTCACCGAGCTTTCTCCCGCCGGTACCAGCTTCAACGTCCACGGCTCGCTTTTCGACGAAGTCCTGCTGTGCACCGGACACGCCAAGGCGATACCCGTTGCCGGGGCGATCGCGGCCTACCCCCACAGCAACCTCGACGCGATCGCGCCCGAGGACGTGGTCCTCGTGCGCGGGGCGGCACTGTCGTTTATGGACGTTGTGCGCTACGCGCCGGCGCGGGCGTTTTTCCCCGTGACCCGCTCGGGGCGGTTCATGGAGGTCAAGGCCTATCCCGCGTGTGAACCGGACCTGGGCCGCTTCAGCGAGGCCATCACCACCAGCGCCTCCTACGAGGAGTTCGTCTCAGCGCTCTCCGAAGCGGCACAGGTCGTCCTCGACGCCCAAGGCGGCAGCGGGGACGTGAGCGCGGTCATCGCGGGCGAGGATTTCACCGGCGACGCCGTAGCCGAGCTGCGCGCCTCTCTCGCCGCCGCCACGGGTGAGCGGCCGTGGACGCCAGCCCTGGCAGTGGGCTACGCGTGGCGGGCGCTTTACCCCGCGATCATTCAGCGCGCCTCCTTCGGCGGGCGCGACACGCTCGGCGGGCAGCGCTTCTACCGGCTCACCCGTGTTCTCGAGCGCGTCGCGTTCGGCCCTCCGCCCGAGACAGCGAGCGATCTCGTCGACGCCATCGATGCCGGGCGCGTGCGTCCCGACGTCCTCGGCCGCGGGGAAGAGGAGCTCTCGGCGTTGGCGCAGGAAGTCGGGGCGAGCGTGACAGTCGACTCGGTCACCGCCGCGCCGGGCGTCGTCGAGGGCACGCTCGTGGGCGACCTCGTGGCCGCGGGCCTCGCCGGCACCTACGACGGCGTGAGCCTGAAAGTCGCGCGCGACGGCACGGTCGAGGGCCAGTCCCACCTTGCCGCGGCGGGGCGGATGAACGAGGGCTGGATCCTCGGCCACGACACGCTGCGCCGCGACAAGCATGAGGTCATCCCCGCGTGGGCCGACCGGGTCTCCGCGGCCGCGATGGCGCACCCCGGGCGCGTCCACGGCGCCCCGCCGCTGACCGCACGCACAGAAAAGTGGGCCGCTGACTTAGTTGCCAGACCGGATGCCTGCCAGGACCTGCTGGATACCTACGCTAGCCCGGTCAACGTGCTCGAGCCCGGCCCGATGGAGTCCAACATCGACGAGCTCGTTGAGGCCGGCAAACGCTGCGGGGTGGAGGTGAAGGTGTTTTTCGCGCGCAAGGCGAACAAGGGACTCGTCTTCGTCGACACTGTGCTCGACGCCGGCCACGGCGTGGATGTGGCCAGCTACGACGAGCTGCGCCAGGTGCTCGGCCGTGGCGTGGCCGGTGAGCGCATCATCGTCTCGGCGGCGATCAAGACCAACCATCTGCTGCGCCTGGCCATCGAGGGCTCGGCGGTGATCTCCGTGGACAACCGTGACGAATACGATCGCATCGTGGCTCTCGCCGGCGAGAACACCGCGCTTGTCGCGCCAAGGCTCGCCCCGGACCCCTCCACCATGGCCCCGACGCGCTTCGGCGAGCGACTCACGGCCTGGGCCGAGCACTTAAGTACGGTCGAGCGCAACGTGCGTGTCGTCGGCGTGCACGCTCACCTGCACGGTTACGCCGCTGCGGATCGCTCCGCAACCATCCGCGAGTGCATGCAGCTTATCGACGCCCTGCGCGCCGCAGGCCACGCACCAGAGTTCATCGACATCGGCGGCGGGGTGCCCATGAGCTACATCGACGACGCCGAGCAGTGGAAGGACTACCTCGAGGCGATCGAGGTGCAGCGCGCCGGCTACGCCGAGCCGTTCACCTGGAAGGCGGACCCGCTGACCACGACCTACCCCTACCACCAGCGTCCGACCCGCGGCGCGTGGCTCGAAGAGGTCTTAGGCGGCGGTGTCGCAGGGGAGCTGCGCGAGCGGGGCTTAAGGCTGCACCTTGAGCCGGGACGTTCACTTCTCGACGGCTGCGGGCTCATCCTCGCCCAGGTCGCGTTCGTAAAAACGCGTAGCGACGGAGTTCCCCTGGTCGGGTTGCACATGAATCGCACCCAGTGCCGCACCACCTCCGACGACTACCTCGTCGACCCGATCCTGGTCAAGCGCACGCCGCCGTCCGCGGCTGTCGAGGCCTTCCTCGTCGGCGCCTACTGCATCGAGGACGAGGTGATTCTGCGCCGCAGGATCCGCTTCCCCCAGGGGGTCTCAGCCGGCGACATCATCGCAATCCCCAACACCGCCGGGTACTTCATGCACATCCTGGAGTCGGCCTCGCACCAGATCCCGCTGGCGAAGAACGTGGTGTGGCCGTCCGGCGAGCTTGACCCGATCGACCAGCCCGGCTAGTTCTCGTCGGTCACGACGATCACGGTGCGTTGCGGTTTCGGCCCGGGCAGCGGCGAGTTGAGCAGCATGTGCATTAGATCGGCTGAGTCGTCGGGGGTCAGGTGCGCTGTGGGTTCGTCGAGAAGCAGCACGTCGGCGTCGCTGCACAGCGCGCGGGCGAGCAGCAGGCGGCGGCGCTGCCCAGCCGAGAGCGAGTCGGCGCCGTTGTCGAGGACAAAGTCCAAGTCGAAGGGGAAGCCGACGGCGGAGAGGACGCGCGTGGCGAGGGTGTCGTCAAGCTCGGGCGTGCCCACGCGCAGGTTCTCGCGCACCGAGGTTGAAAACACCCACGCGTCCTCCGCGTAGAACCTAGTGCTTGCCGGGGCGGTCGCTTCGCCCGAGGCGGCGGGCACCAACCCCGCGAGCGTTTCCAGCATCGTGGTCTTGCCTGAGCCCGAGGGCCCGCGCACGAGCAGGCGCTCGCCGGGCTTCACGCGGAGATTCCACACCGTATCGCCGTAGATGGTGCGCAGGTCGCGCGCCTCGACGGTGTCGGACACCGCGGGTCCAGCGACATCGGCGCGTTGCGTGTTCAGCAGGTTGCTCAGGCGCGATGCGGCGCGCGCGACGTCGTCGGCGTGGCGCGCGGCGGCAGGCAGGGGACCGTGGGACTCGAACGCCGCCAGCGACAGCATCAGCAACATGCCCAACCAGGTCGGATTCCCGCTGTAGGTGGCCACCGCGATCGCCGCCACGCCGAGCGCCGCAGCGCCCGTGGCCACGGTCTGGATCGCCTCGGCCGCAACGGTTGAGCGCTGCGCGGCGAGCTTCTCGCGCGTGACGCGTTGCGACGCTTCCGCGACCTCGCCGATCAAAGCCTCGGCCCGACCGGCCGCGGCGAACTCCATGCGGTGCTGCAGCACCTGATCGAGGCCGACGGCGAACTCGGTGGACTCCTCCACCTCGCGGGCGCGGCGATTCGAGCGTGCGGCGATGCGCGGCACCACGAAACCGGTCACGGCGAGAGCTGCCGCCATCACCAACGCGGCCGGCGGGCTCAGCCACGCCGCAAGCCCCAGCGCGGCGAGGGAGACCACCACCGCAACGAGGCGGGGGATGTGGCTGCGCACCAGAAAGTCCGTGACCCGCTCGGTGTCGTCGACCACATAGACGTGGCCCTGTCCGCGCAATGTCGCAGCGGACGAGGCCAGCGCGTCGTAGACTTTCGCGCGCAGCTCGCTCAGCGCACCGAGCGCCAGCTGGTGAGCGACGATCCGGTCGATGTAGCGAAACACTGCGCGAGAGATGGCCAAACCCCGCACCGCGGTGATCGCCACGGACAGGGGACCCTCACCCCGGATTGTGGACACGGGGGGACCTGACCCCTTGGGAGTGGACGATACCTTTCCGCCAGCCAGATGCTGGCTTCAACGTGTCCACTCCCAAGGGGTCAGGTCCGTGGGTATTCCCCGGACTCGCCGACTGCAGAGCAGTTGTGCAAGGCCTTGCTGCCTTTGAAAATGAAAGCTTGCAAATCCGTGAAGCAGTGCTTCAATGAGCGCCCACGTTTTTGCTAAACGGCATCCAAAGTGCCTAATGTCCACGCGTGATAGCCTGAGGCCAGAACAGCCTGTTACGACAGGAGAGGAAGAGGACCTTGGGACCCCAGCCGGACGACTGGACCCAAGGTCCTCGCTTTGGGCTACTGCGAACCATCTGCAGTGCGTGTGAAAAGCCGCCCATCTACCATCACGCCCGTTGCTTTGCTTGTCGACGCCTACGGCTTCCGCCCCTCACCCTCTAAGCCACTTCCTTGGGAGGCACCGGCGCCTCGGTCCCCAGCTCTGGGAACGGATCGTGCCCGACTAGGTAGCGGATCGCGCTGTTGAGCGTGGCCACGACCGGCACCGCGAACAGCGCCCCGGGCAGTCCGAACAGGTAGGTGCCGGCCGCCACGGCGACGATGACGCCGAGCGGGTGGACGCTAACCGCGTGCCCCATGAGGAAGGGGTGGAGCACGTTGGCCTCGATGAAGTGCACGACGAGCACGACCGCGAGCATCGCCAGCGCCATCCAGAAGCCCTTGTCCACAAAGGCGATGAGCACGGCGACGAAGCCGGAGAGGAACGCGCCGACGATCGGGATAAACGACATGAGGAAGACGATGACGGTGATCGGGATGATGAGCGGCAGGCCGAGCGCCCAGGCGCCCACGCCGATGCCGCAGGCGTTGATGGCGGCGACGGCCAGCTGCGCGCGGGCATAGGACCCGAGGCTCACCCAGCCGCGGCGGGCGGCCTCATGCGTCGAAGGACGGGAGTGGGCGGGGATGAACAGGAGCAGGAAGCGCCAGATCCGCTTGCCCTGGTGGAGGAAGAAGAAGGTCGCGATGATGCAGATCAGCAGGCCCGCGATGACGTCGGCGGTGGTGGTGCCCAGCTTCACCGCGCCGGAAAACAGCGGCGACTCGGTGCCGCCGGAGGCCATCGAGTTGAGCTTGTCCAACAGCACGGAGTTGTGCGGGAGCGTGAGGTGCAGCGGTCCGTTTTGCAGCCAGTCGGTGATCTGGTTGATGCCCTGGGTGGCGCCGGAGAGGAGGTCCCTAAACCCGGAGGTGAGCCGCTCGATGGCGAGGGTGAAGGCGGCCGCGACCAGCGAGAAGAACGCGGCCTCGGTGACGATCGCCGCGAGGGTGGCGGGGAAGTGGGCCTTGCGCAGCAGGAAGCGGTTGATCGGCTCGAGCATCGCGCAGATGAGCAGCGCGACGGCCAGCGGGATGAGCACCATGGAGATCTTGCCGATCACTCGGCCAGCTACCATGAGGCCGCCTGCAATGAGGATGAGGCAGAGCGACCAGACCGCCGCCACGATGACGGGGTAGGGCACGTCGCGCTGGAGGCGATCCATCCAAGACTTCATCATGCCCTCAATCTTGGCACAACCCGCCGCAGCGCCACGACTAGGAGGTCTGGATCGCTTCCAACAGTGGGTTCGAGCACAAAACCCCAGACACGATCGTGGTCGTACCACTAGGATTGTGTCCATGATCACCCAACTTGAGAATGCCATCGCGGCCGAGGACGTTCGCACCTCGCTCATCGAGCGAACCAAGTACGCCTCGGACGCCTCCCACTACCGCTACACGCCGCAGGCGATCGTCGTGGCCAAGGACGCCTCCGAGGTCGCCGCCGCCTTTCGCGCGGGCGCCGAAAAGGGAGTGCCGGTCACGCTGCGCTCCGGCGGCACGTCGCTTGCGGGTCAGGCCTCCGGCGACGGGATCCTGGTCGACGTGCGCCGCCACTTCAAGGACGTGGAGGTCCTCGACGGCGGCAAGCGGGTCCGCGTCCAGCCCGGCGTGACGGTTCGCCAGGTCAACGCCAGGCTTAGCCTCTACGGCTACAAGCTGGGCCCGGACCCGGCCAGCTCCTCGGCCGCCACCATCGGCGGCGTCATCGCCAACAACTCCTCCGGCATGGCCTGCGGCACCGAGTTCAACACGTACCAGACGCTCGAGTCGATGACCTTCATCCTTCCCTCCGGCACGCTCATCGACACCGCCGACGCGGACGCCGACCGCAAGCTCGCCCAGCTGGAGCCGGAGCTGACGGAGGCGCTCACCCGCCTGCAGCGCCGCGTGCGCGGCAACGCGGAGTCGGTGGAGAAGATCCGCCGCCACTTCGCCCTGAAGAACACCATGGGCTACGGGCTCAACTCCTTCCTCGACTTCGAGAGCCCGGCGAAGTTGCTCGAGCACCTCATCATCGGCTCGGAGGGGACGCTCGCCTTCGTCGCGGAGGCGGTCTTCCGCACGGTGCCGATCTCGAAGTTCGCCACCACCACCGTGGCGGTTTTCGACGACCTCGACGAGGCCACCCGCGCGCTGCCCGCGCTGCTGGACACCGGCGCGGCGACGCTGGAGCTCATGGACTCGTCGTCCATCGTCGTGGGCCAGATCCTGACCGGCGTGCCCCAGGCGATCACCGGCTTTAGCGTCGACAAGCAAGCTGCCCTGCTGATCGAGTACCACGCGAACGAGCACGAGGAGCTCAAGGCGCTGGAGAAGGCGGGCTCGGACCTGCTGGGCACGCTCAAGCTGCGGGCCGCGGCGGCGTTCTCGGAGGACGCGAACGACCGCGCCGTGGCCTGGGCCTTCCGCAACGGGCTTTACGCCTCGGTCGCGGGCGCGCGCCGCTCGGGCACGACCGCGCTGCTCGAGGACGTCGTCGTCCCCGTCGCGGACCTCGCGCCCACTTGCGAGTCGCTGCAGGAGCTGTTTGGTCGCTACGGCTACGACGACGCCGTCATCTTCGGCCACGCCAAGGACGGCAATATTCACTTCCTGCTCACCGACCGCTTCGAGGGCGAGGAGGCGCTCGGGCGCTACACCGACTTCAACGAGGAGATGGTCAGCCTCATCCTGGCCGCCGAGGGCAACCTCAAGGCAGAGCACGGCACCGGCCGCGCGATGGCGCCCTATGTGCGCCGCCAGTACGGCGACGAGCTCTACGAGGTGCACAAGGAGCTGAAACGCGCCTGCGACCCGCGCGGGATCATGAACCCGGGCGTGATCATCGACGACGACCCCGAGGCACACCTGAAAAATATCAAGCTCAACGCGCAGGTCGAGCAGGAGATCGACCGCTGCGTGGAGTGCGGCTACTGCGAGCCGGTCTGCCCCTCGCGCAACCTCACGCTCACCCCGCGCCAGCGCATCGTCGTCCGCCGCGCCCGGGCGAAGGCGCTCGCCGAGGGGCGCACCGCCGAGGCCGAAGAGCTGCAGCGCGAGTACGAGTACCAGGGCATCGACACCTGCGCGGTGGACTCCATGTGCGTGACCGCCTGCCCGGTGGGCATCGACACCGGAAAGTTCATCAAGCGCCTGCGCCGCGAGCGCAACGAGGGCGGGAGCAAGGCCAACCAGGCCACGGCGGCCGCGTGGACCGCCGCCGCGAAGGGCTGGAAGGCCGTCCCGCCGGTGGCCTCGGCGGCGCTGACCGGCGTGTCCTACCTGCCCACGTCCCTGACCAAGGCCGTCACCGACGTCGCCCGCAAGCTCGTCGGCGAGGACGTCATGCCGGAGTACCAGCCGGAGCTGGGCAAGGGCGGCAAGCAGCGCTCGCGCCTGGGCACCCGCGTGGGCGCGCCGGGGGCCAGCCCCATCGCCGTCTACGTTCCGGCCTGCGTGAACACCATGTTCGGCCCCGTCGAGGGCGGCACCGGCGTGGGTGCCACCGACGCCTTCGTCCGCCTCGTCGAGCGCGCGGGGCTCGCGCTGAGCGTTCCGGACGACATCGACTCGCTCTGCTGCGGCACCCCCTGGACCTCGAAGGGCGTGGCCAAGGGACACGCGATCATGGAAAAGCGCGTCCAGGAGTCGCTGACCAGGGCTTCAAGGGGCGGCGAGCTGCCGATCATCTCCGACGCCTCCTCGTGCAGCGAGGGCTTTAAGGCGATGGCCGAGGCCGCGGGGCTGACTGTCATCGACGCGGTCACCTTCGTCCGCGAGCACGTCCTGCCCGCGATCACCGTGACCCACCCGCTCGAGTCGGTGACCCTGCACCCGACCTGCAGCTCGACGCACCTGGGCATCATCGGTGACCTCGAGGCCGTGGCCAAGGCCGCGGCGAAGGAGGTCACCATCCCGGTGAACTGGAACTGCTGCGGCTACGCGGGCGACCGCGGCATGCTCCACCCGGAGCTCACGCACTCCGCCACGCAGGAGGAGGCGGCCGAGGCGCGCCGGGTCGGATCGCAGTACCACGCCAGCCTCAACCGCACCTGCGAGCTGGGGCTTTCGCGCGCAACCGGCGAGCCCTACCAGCACGTGCTTGAGCTGCTGGAGCTGGCCTCGCGACCGTAGGGCCGCGAGGTAGCGATCGCGCCGCCGGGAAGTTAGCGCGCGATGAGCGTGCCCACGTGGCTGTTGCCCACGCACGCCCCGGGCGCGTCGATGGTGAGCGCGCTGCCGCCGCCGGTGACCTGCACGTACACCTGGTGCAGGCCGGGTTCCAGGCCGAAGCGCGCGGCCTCGCCGTCGAGCGCCAGCGTCGCGGTCGCGGCCTCGGGCGCGAAGTAGTTGAGCTGCACGACCCACTCGCGGTCGAGAAGCGGCCCGTCAAGCGCTAGCTTCTCGACGCCTTCGGCACGCCACCCGCATCCTTCCTCTGGCCCCTCGCCGGTCGAGCGCGCGGGGAAGAAGTCCGCGTCGATCACCGTCCCGTCGGGGCCGACGATGCGCGGGGTGTTGATGGCGGGGGAGACCTTCTCTGGGAGCAGGGCGCCCAGCCGGTTGTAGGGGAAGACCAGGGGGCTTAGGACGTCCCAGCTCGCCTCCTGGTCGAGCACCTTGCCGTCGAAGGCCCGAAGGTGGGCGAAGTAGGCGCGCGCGGGCTGGTCGTGCCAGCTTATGGCGAAGCTCGTCACGGTCACCGCGCAGGATGCCACCAGCGCCGCGGCCGGAAAAAGCGGCGCGGGCCTGCGATCCAGCTGCACCGCGAGCACCACTGCGATGAGCACCGCCAGCTCGCTGAGGTGCCGCAGCGTGAGCACGAGCGTGAGCGGGGTGTCGGCGCTCTCCCTGGCCAGGTAGATCGCCACCAGGGGTGCCGCCGGGTAGACCAGCACCGGCCACCAGGCCTTCCTCACCGGCGACCACCACACCACGAGGGCGGCGGCGGCAAGCCCGAGCACCGGTTGCCACCACGAGACGTGCGCGAACGGCGGGCCGGGGTGCCAGCGGTCGAAGGCCCAGGGGCCGCCCGCGAAGGTTGGGGCCACGGCCTTGGCGTAGCCGGTCCACAGGACCTCCCACAGGGAGTTGTGGTGGGCGGCGCTTGCGCCGTCGGCAAGCAAGAAATACAGCGCGCCCCACGCGGCCGTGGGCACCAGCGCGACGCCCAGCAGGCGGCGCGTGATGCGCGCGCCCGGCAGGCAGGCCGCGGCCAGCAGCAATGCGGGGCCGATGACTAGGGCACGCTCGCTGAACAGGCAGGCAAGGAGGATGACCGGCGGGATCGGCCACAGCCTGCGCCGCGCGACGAGTCCGATCGCGAGCGCCAGGCCGGCGTGCGCGGGAAGCGAGTTGATCCCCACCGCGAGCCACGCCGTGGGCAGCGCGAGCGGGAAGAGGCCGTAGACGACAACCGGCAGCGCGGGGCGCTTGGACAGCCCCGCCGCCGCCCATGCCACGGCGGCGACGGCGAGAAGCTGCAGGACGCCGAGCACGATAAGCGCGGCGGCCCAGTCGAGGCGCGCGTGGCTGGCCAGCGCCTTTTCCACGAGCCAGGCGGCGGGCATGAGGTGGCCGTCGTGCAGCGAAAACGGCGACACCGACGGCGCCTGTGTTTGAAGCGTGAGGTCGTCCCAGTAGAACCAGCCCGCGGCCGCCACCGCCATCCGCGCGCCCCACGCGACGAGGCAGGCGGCGAGCAGACGGAGGCGGGCGGGGAAGTGGGGCATGGGGGCAAGCCTAACCCATGCGCCATTGCTTCTCGACGCCTACGGCCTGCCAGCCTTGGCCGTCGACAAGCGAAAACCTAGACGCGCACGCCCGCCTCGGGCACGATGAGCGGGCCGCCGGTGACCGGATCGTCGACGACGCGCGCGTGCAGGCCGAAGACCTCCCGCAGGGTGTGCTCGCTGATGACGTCCGCGGGCGGCCCCTGGGCGACGATCGCGCCCTCGCGCATGAGCACGAGGTTGTCGGAGTAGCGGGCGGCGAGGTTGAGGTCGTGGAGCACCATGACCACGGTCTTGTCTTGCTCGCGATTGAGCCTGCGCACCAGCTCGAGGACCTCCACGGAGTATGCGAGGTCGAGGTAGGTGGTCGGCTCGTCGAGGAAGACGATGTCGGTGTCTTGGGCGAGCACCAGCGAGATCCACGCGCGCTGGCGCTGCCCGCCGGAGAGCGTGTCGACGGGGCGGTCGGCGAGCTCGCTCAGCCCGGTGAGCGCAAGCGCGCGATCGACCGCCGCCGAGTGCGAGGCCGACCACTGCCTAAGCCAGCTCTGGTGCGGGTGGCGGCCGCGGCTGACCAGCTCGCGCACGCTGACGCCCGCGGGCGCGATGGGGGACTGGGGCAGCATGGACACTTTTGTGGCCAGGCGCTTGGCGGGAAGACCCGCGATGTCCACCCCGTCGAGGGTGACCGCGCCCGCCGCGGGCGCCATGAGCCGGGCCAGCCCGCGCAGCAGCGTCGACTTGCCGCAGCCGTTCGCGCCGATGATGGTGGTGACCTGTCGGTCGGGGATGGCGAGGTTAACGTCGCGGTTGACCAGCGCGTCTGCGCCGCGGGTCGTGCCGTAGCCGAGGCTTAGGCCCCGGGCCACGAGGCGCGCGGCCGGGGTGTTGACGGCGTCCATGGCGTTCATGGCTAGCTCAGAGCTCCCTTCAGCCCGTCGAGGATGATGGTGGCCGAGAGCAGCGAGGCGTTCATGTACCAGGCCTCGTAGTCGACCTTGACGGCGTGGTTGTTCTTCACCGCGTTGAGCGAGGGCCAGGTGGAGGCGGAGGAGGGGTCGGCGTCGCCGTCCTGGACGCCGTAGAAGATCCAGTCGGCGTCGGCCTCGGAGAGCTGCTCGGGGGACAGGTCGAGGCCGGCCTTCTCGATGTTCTGCTGGTTCTCCGGGCGCTTGAGCCCGGCGTCGGCGGCGACGGAGCCCGCCATCGAGTTCACGCCGTAGAGCTGGTACTGCTGGTCCTTCGAGCGCAGGAAGCTGACGGTGGGCACGCTCGCCAGCGTGGCGCCCCAGGCCTTGGCGTCGTCCTCGTACTCCTTGAGCTTGGCGTTAGCCTCGTCGCCCTTGCCCACGGCCTGCGCGATGGTGGCCAGGTCCTGCTTCCAGTTCTCGCCGCCGCCCTCGCCGGTGACGACCTCGGCGATGGCGCGCAGCTGGGTAAGTATCGCCTCGTCGGTGCGCGAGTTCGCGCAGATGAGGGTGGGTTCTAGCGCCGCGATCGCCTCGAGGTCCGGATTCTGTCGGAGGCCGCAGTCGGCGATGGAATCGAGGTCGAAGTCCTTGCCGTAGCGGTCGCGGATGAACTGCGGGATGACGTCCGCGTCCTTCGCCTTCGCCGCGCCCACGGGGAGGATCCCCAGCTCGAGGAGGTTGTCGAGCTGCCCGGTGTTCAGCGCCACGACGCGCATGTCGGTGGCTCCGGCGGTCTCGCTGCTCGAGCTTTCGCTTGTCGACGAGTTGCCACAGGCGGCCAGCGCCCCGGCCGCGGCGCCGGCGAGCGTGAAGCCTGCGGCGAGGCGGAGGAAGTCGCGGCGGTTGATCAGGGACATGTGTGGATCCTTTCGTTATAAGTGTTTAGCGGGTGCGGGTTTTCGACTGCTGCCACAGCAGCCAGATGAGGAACGGCCCGCCGATGACGACGGTGACGATGCCCACGGGGACCTCCCACGGGAAGGCGCTGCGCGCCACCAGGTCGGAGGCGCAGGTCAAGAGGGCACCGACGACGGCCGAGGCGGCCAGCGGGGGAGCGGACGCCCGGGTCAGCCGGAGTGCGAGCTGCGGGGCGACGAAGGCCACGAAGCCGACCGGCCCCACCGCGGAGACGGCCACCGCCGCCAGCACGATGGAGACCACCAGCACCGTCGCGTTGACCTTCTTCAGCGGGACGCCGAGTGAGCTGGCGAGGTCGTCGCCCAACTCGAGAACCGGCAGGTGGTAGGCGATACGCGCCAGCACCAGCGAGCAGGCGGCGAGCACCGCGAGCGTGGGCCACAGCTGGTCGAAGGTGCGTCCATTGACTGAGCCCACCATCCACACCTTGGCGGCGGCCGCGGTGTTGAGGTCGGTCGCCGCGAGCATGTAGGTGACCAGCGCGTGGAGGAAGGCGTTGACGCCGATGCCGACCAGCACGAGCCGGTAGGTGTCCACGCCCTGGCGCCGGGCGAGCGCCCAGATGACCGCGCCGGTGGCAAGCCCGCCGGCGACCGCAGCGACGGGGACGGCGACGAGCGCACCGAGCGCCCCCGGAGGCGCCGAAGACCATGCAGGCCACCGCGGCGACGGTCGCCCCCTGGTTGATGCCGAGGATGTCGGGGCTGGCCAGGCCGTTGCGCGCGATGCGCTGCGTGATCGCCCCCGAGAGCCCGAGCGCCGCGCCGACGGCGAGGCCGACGAGGCTGCGGGCCAGCCGCCAGTCGATGACCACTGTGCGCTGGAGCTTCGTGCCCCCGCCCGCGAGGACACGCACGACCTCGACGGGGCTCATGGGAAACTGCCCGATGCCGAGGCTGAGCACCCACACCAGCGCGCAGGCGGCGAGCAACACCGTAACGGCGCGCACCGCGCGCGGCTGGTAGCGGATCCGTGCGGAACCGAGGACGAGAAGTCCTCTCTCGCGGGTCTCGGCTGTGCTAGTCATGCTCGTCGTGCTCGTCATGCTTGTCATGACAGCCTCACCGCCTCCCGGTGGCGCACGAGCCACACGAAGGCGGGCGCGCCGACGAGCGCGATGACGATGCCCGCCTGCAGCTCGCCCGGCCGCATGACCACGCGGCCGAAGACGTCGGCGGAAAGCAGCAGGCAGGCGCCCGCGAGCCCGGCGTACGGGGTCACCCAGCGGTAGTCGGGCCCGGTGAGCGCGCGCACCACGTGCGGCACGACCAGCCCCACGAAGCCAATGGGACCCGCGGCGGCGGTGGCGGCGCCGGCGAGCAGCGCGGTGGCGACCAGCCCCACGGCGTTCGCGCGCAGGACGTGCACGCCTAGGCCCTGCGCCGCCTCGGCGCCGAGGCCGAGGACGTTGAGCGTGGGGCCCAGCGCCAGCGCTAGAAGCGTGCCGACGGCCATCGGCACGAGGGCCGGGAGGATCACGTCGAAGCCGCGGCCCGCGACGGAGCCCGCCTGCCAGAACCGCAGGGCGTCGAGCGCGTTGGGGTCGACGTAGACGATCGCCGCGGTGCCCGAGGCGAGCACGGCCGCGAGCGCCGCACCCGCCAAGACCAGCCGGATTGTGTCGCCCGAGCCCATGCCCGAGGCGCTCAGGCCGAAGACCAGAAGCGCCGCGAGCCCCGCGCCCGCGAAGGCCAGGAAGAGGTGGGCCTGCATGGAGGTGATGCCGAACAGGTAGATCCCGGCCGCCACGGCGAGCGCCGCCCCGGCGTTGATGCCGAGCGTGCCGGGATCGGCGAGCGGGTTGCGTGTAAGCCCCTGCACGAGCGAGCCCGCCATGCCGAGCGCCGCGCCCGCCGCGATCGCGAGCACGGTACGGGGGATGCGCATGGTGGCAAGTATCCCGGCGACCTCGCCGGTACTGCCCGCGTCGACGTTTCCGCGCAGGATCTCCCAGGCCTGGGGCAGGGCGCGCAGGACCTCTTTCGGCGAGGTGGCCTTCGCACCGAGCACGAGGCTCGCCGCCGCCAGGAGGGCGAGCGCCCCCGCGAGGCGAGCAGCCCGGCGAGCCGACGCCCGCCCCGCGGCGCGCGCCGGGGCGTGGGCGAGGCCGTGGTGGGGGCCGCTGAAACGATTGAGGACATAATGTAAGGCTAACCTTAGCCATGTCCGAAAATCCAATCTGAGAGAGAACTCTCAGAACCGGCCCGAGTAAGTTAGGAGGCGACCCCATTGACGATAAGCGTCCCGCCCGCGCCCACCTGCACGTCGGCGGCGAAGGCGGCGGCGAGGTTGACGCGCTGCCAGGAGCCGCGCGGGCCCTGGTCGTCGAGGGGCGAACCGGAGGGCAGGGCGGTCGCCGCGATGACACGGGCGCGCTGGCCCCAGTCGAGCGCAGGGAAGCGGTTGAGGAGCAGGTCCGGGGCGGCCTGGGGGACCACCATAGGCGCGTTGTCCGCCGCGACCGGCGCGAGCCCGTAGGTGCCCTGGGCGGCGTAGGTGGCAACCGCCTCATCCGTGTCAAGGAATCCCTCGCCTGCGGCGTCCTGCGAGGCCACCGCCTGCGCCAGGGGCACGCCCGCGCGCCACTCGAGCTCCGCGCGCAGCTCCGCGCCCGCCTGGGTGAGCGCGTCGCGCATGTGCGGGTCGTTCCAGCGATCGGCGGCTGCCGCCACGCCGGTCATCCGCCCGCCGATGACGTCGAGTGGGTAGTGCACGCCCATGACCACCCGCGACTCGCCGGCCTGCGACCCGCGCGCGAGCAGCTGCGGGGCGAGCTCCGAAAGCACGGCGGATAGCAGCGTGGTCACCAGCGCGGCCTGGTTGGCGTGGCCGGAGGGGAAGGAACCCTGCCCGCCGAGATCGTAGAAGTCCTCGCCCGGGGCGTTGTGGCGGGCGATCTTCTCCGGCGCGGCGACGAAGGGGCGCGGGTTGTTGAAGACGGACTTCTCGATGAGCGTCGAGGCCGCCAGCCCCTGCGCGCGAGAGAGGTAGCCCGAGTCTAGCAGGGCTCGGGTCTTGGGCAAGCGGTTCTCGGCGATGGCGGCGCGCAGGTAGCCGCCGAGCGTGACGCCGAAGGCGTCTGAAAAGGCGGCGAGGAGCTCGCCGTCGTCGACGCGCGCGTCGGCCTGGGCCGCCGCGATCCGTGTGGGGGAGGCGGAGGTGTTCATCGCGACCACCGCGTCCAGGTTCTCCCGCATCGTCTCCGGGTGGTTCGCGCGCAGGTCACTAAACCCCTCGACGACCTGGTAGTAGGTCCCGCCCGGGTAG
Source organism: Corynebacterium vitaeruminis DSM 20294 (assembly GCF_000550805.1). NCBI lineage: Bacteria > Bacillati > Actinomycetota > Actinomycetes > Mycobacteriales > Corynebacteriaceae > Corynebacterium > Corynebacterium vitaeruminis. The sequence continues at coordinate 804,981 of NZ_CP004353.1, forward strand.
GAGCTTAAGTCCGAGACGTAGCCCGCGAGGTACTCCGGGCTGAAGGGCGCGGGCACCGGCGCGCCGGGGTGCGAGGTGGCGGGAAGCGAGGAGGGCGCGTACTGTGCCTGCAGCTCCTGCGGGGTGGCGGCGACGGCGTGGCCGGCGGCCAGGGCCGGAACGAGGGCGGCAGCGAGCGCCGGGGCGATAGCGCGGGCGAGCGGGTAGGGGGAGAAAACGTGCACGGGCAGTGCCTTTCGGGAGGCGGTGGTGGCTAGGAGACGAGTGGGGTGGCGCCGGGGGAGCCGTGGATCGCCTGGTAGCTCGCGGCGAGCGCGAGCGGGGCGTTCGGGGCGGTGACGGGGCCGTGGTGGAAGTCGGCGCGCACGCGCTCGGCGGTGACGTCGACGGCCAGGTAGCCGTGCTCGGAGAGCTCGACGTACTTGTGCCAGGGTGCGAACTGGCGCAGCGCCTCCTCCGAGTGTGCGATGAGCTGCCGAATGGCGTCGGAAAGCTGAGGGCTGCGCGCGAGGGTGTCGAAGAGGCTGGCGGCCGTCACGGACGGAGTGACGAACTCCGTGGCCACGACCTTTCCGTTGCGGCCAAGGCGGTAGTCGCCCGCCGACTGCGGGATGTCCGAGGCCCACGAAGAGTGAATGTCGCCGGTCAGGAAGACGACCCCGCCGAGGTCGTGCTCGGCGATGAGGTCGATGACGCGCTGGCGCTCGGCCATGTAACCGTCCCACTGGTCTGAGTTGAGTGCGATGCCGTCGGCGGGGAATCCGGTCTGGCTGACCAGCCAGTCCTGGATTTGCGGATCGAGGGTAGCGGGCAGCGTAAGCGGGGCAAACATGACCTCGTTTCCCACGAGCTGCCACCGAGTAGCCGAGGTGGTGAGAACGTCGGCGAACCAGTCGAACTGGGTCCGCCCCATCATGGTGCGATCGTCGCGGCCGACGGCGCGCAGGTAATCGGGGTCGGCGGCGATCCCGCCGGCACTCGCATAAAGAACCTGGTAGTCGCGGTAGCTGCGCAGGTCGGGCAGGATGATCTCCGCGAGCTGGCCGTAGGCGAGGTGGCGGTAGACGTGGCGGGTGTCTTGTCCCGACTCCGCCGCTTCGGACGGCTGGTCGGCGCCTTGCCCCACGCCCGCGCGCACCGGCATCCACTCGAAATAGGCCTGCATCGCCGCCGCCTTCAGCGCGGGGAAGTCCTCGCCGGGCGCGAAGGAGTTGCCGGTCGCGCCGTTGCCCCACGCGTTGTCGGTGAACTCGTGGTCGTCCCACATGGCCACGAGCGGCTTCGCGGCGAGCATGTCGGCAAGGTCGGGGTCCTCATGGAAGTGGCCCTGGCGGACGCGGAAGTCGGTGAGGCTCGTCGTGCGGTGCGCGGGTGCCACCTCGCGCACGATGTGGCCGAAGGCCGCGCCGTACCTTCCGGAGGCGTACTCGTAGGTGAAATCGCCCAGGTGGAGGACGAATTCGAGGTCCTCGCGGCTGGCGATCTCGCGGTAGGCGTTAAAGAACCCGGCCTCGTAGTTGGAGCAGGCGCACACCGCAAAGCGCAGGTTGTCGGGGCTGGCGTTCGCCGCGGGCGCGGTGCGGGTGCGCCCGGTGCGCGAGGTGGCCCCCTGGGCGGGGCCGTCGAGCACCGTGAAGCGGTAGAAGTAGCTGGTCGCGGGCGCAAGCCCCCGCGCGTCGACGGTAACCGTGTGGTCGCGCGCGGCGTCGGTGAGCACCTCGCCGCTGGCGGCGATCGCGGCGAAGTCGGGGGTTGTTGCCACCTCCCAGCGCACGGTGGTCGGCTCCCCCGCGCCCGAGCCCGGGGTCGCCTCGGGAACCGGCGTCACGCGCGTCCACAGCACCACCGCGTTGGGTAGCGGGTCGCCGGAGGCCACCGAGTGCCGAAAGACGAGGTCAGTGCTTCCGCTTTCGCTTGTCGACGCCTCGCGGCTTTCCTGCCCTCGGGCCGCGGCGTGGGTGAAGAAGGGGAGCGTTGCCGCACCGGCGGCGGCGCCCGCAAGGAAGCGTCGGCGGCTACACAGCAGGGGAGTGCGAGGGGCGTCCATGCCGGAGGATGCTAGGCCTCCGCTTCAGTTTTCGTCGTGCGCCAGTGACGGGTGTGACACAGGTTCGCCGAGAATTCACCTTCACGACACGAGGCGGTAAACGGGGTCGGCGGCCGAACCCCGCCGGTCTGATGCGCCTCGGCGTCGCACCCGCGGGCGGTACGCTTGACGAATGAGCTTCTACCTTTTGGCTCTCTTGGGCCTTGTGGCGCTGGTCGGTCCCCTCCTGAATCTCCCGCGTCGGCTGTCGATGCCGGTGGTCGTGGGCGAACTGATGGTCGGCATCGTCTTCGGGGCCACGGGACTGCGGCTGTTCGACGCCTCCGACCCGACGTTTAGCTTCATGGCACAGGTGGGCTTCGCCTTGGTCATGTTCATCGCCGGCACCCACGTGCCCTTTCACGACCCCAACCTGCGCCGGGGGCTCGGGCTGGGGCTCATCCGCGCCGCGGTCGTGGGGGCGCTGTGCGTGCCCGCTGGCCTTGCGATCGCCCGCTACTTCGGCACCTCGCACGGTCTCGTCTACGCCGTCATCATGGCCAGCTCCTCGGCCTCGCTGGTGGTCCCGGCCCTAGGCGGGGTGAAGATCGCGGGGCGGCAGCCGACGGCGATGATCATGCAGATCGCGGTGGCCGATGCCGCCGCCATCGTCGCGCTCCCCGTGGTCATGGCGCCCGACCGAGTACTCAAGGCGGTGGCGGGGACGGCGGCAGTGATCGTGCTAGCCGCCATCTACGGCTTCGTCACTCACTCGAGGTATCAAAGCCGCATGCGGGCGGTCTCCAGGAGCCACCGGCTCGCCTTGGAGATGCGCATAGTACTGCTGGCATTGTTCGTGCTCGCCGCGGTGGCGGTGTCGATGGGCGTGTCCGTCATGCTCGCGGGCTTCGCGCTCGGCATCGCGGTATCCGTCAATGGCGAGCCGAAGCGGCTCAAGCGTCAGATGTTCGCCCTGACCGAAGGCTTTTTCGCCCCGCTGTTTTTCGTGTGGCTGGGCTCCTCGATCGACCTGCGCGCGCTCGCGGAGGAGCCGCGCTCCATCGGGCTCGGCATCGCGCTCGCGGTGGTAGGAATCGGGCTGCACCTGCTGCCCGCCGTCGCCAAGCAGCCGTGGGCGATGGCCGCGGTCACCGCAGGCCAGCTGGGCATTCCGATCGGCGCCGTGGCCCTGGGGCAGGCGCACGGGATGCTGGAGGTGTGGGAGGATCCGGCGTTCCTCTTGAGCGCCGTGATTACGATCGGCGCGGTGGCGATGCTGGCGCCGCGGGTGGCCGCGACCATTCAGGCCGAGGCGAACCCGCAGGGTGTCTAGCGATCTTTACCAGTGGTAGTCGAGGAACTTGCCGTCGAAGGTGACCACCACACGATCACCTGCCGGATCCTCACGGCGGTCGAAGTCCATCTGGAAGTTGATGGCTGACATGATGCCGTCGCCGAACTCCTCGTGCACGAGCGCCTTGAGGGCGGGACCGTGGACCTTGATGGCCTCCATGAAGCGGTAGATGGTCGGGTCGTCGAGTAGCGCAGCGTCGAAGGCGCGGGTCGGCTGCTGCATGAGCGCCTCGCGAACGTCCTCGCCGAGCTCGAGCTCCGCACAGACCTTGTCGGCCAGCTCTTCCGGGACAGGGAAGCTGCCGAGCAGGGCAGAGGTGGACCACACCAGCGGGCGGTCGATGAGCGCGGCTAGCTCGGCCCACGTCTTGCCCTTGCGGATGCGCTGGGCGTCCACGAGCTTTCCTGCCTCGTACTTGTCCATGATCGGTTGCATCGTTCCTCCAATTCGAGCTTTAACTGTCGATGTATAGAAAAACGATAAACCTATAGCTCTATAGATGCAACGGGCCAGGTGAAGGGGCACTTTCTCGAAAGCATTCGGAGGCGGGTCAGGGCATGATGGACCCGGAATTAGGTTCTCAGACGAGAAGGAGTAAGGTATCAGGCATTGGGGCATTAGCTCAGTTGGTAGAGCGTCGCGTTCGCAATGCGAAGGTCAGGGGTTCGATTCCCCTATGCTCCACAAAATGCGAGGTCACAGGCTTGAAACAGGTCTGTGGCCTCGCCTTCTGGCGTTCAGGGCCCTTCTTGGCTGGGGGCCACCCGCGGCTTAAACGACAGAATGTGTTGTTTTACGGCGTGTCGTAGTGAACGACATTTTGTGTTGGTGGGGTTGGGGGTTTAGCGTATGTGACCTTTGCGTATTCCCATAGAGTGGTTGTAGGCAGTGTCGATGGCACTGTCGAAGGCTGCTGGGCGGCCGTCTTCGTGTCCGCTGGTGGCTTGTGTTTCCTGGTTGGTGAGGACTTTAACTTTGGCGAGTGCGTCCTGACCCCAGTTTTGCTGCCTGGCGATCTCAATCGGATCGTCAGGCAGCTGCGTATGCATGTAGAGCCACCAGTCGCAGGCGATGCGTTGCTGTTCATCGCGTAGCCCACGATGGTCATACATGAGCTTTTTGATTTGCGCATTGATGCCACCTTCCAGACTGTTGGTGGTCCGTTCCAGCCTCTGACCTGGTGCTGCTTCGGATAGGTAGGCAAAAAGGTGGCCTTGCTGACTCATTGTCACCAACTGTCGGTAGACGCCACGGTGGACTTCGTGGGTGTACCACCAGAGCTTGTTTTTGCGCTTTGACTTGGGAATTTGGTCAAAGGGGACATCTTTGACGTAGGTCCTTGCTTTGAGCTGGGTGGCAAAGACATCACCGAAGCGCTGCAGTTTGACTACCCATCGGGCTGCATCGTCGAGGTTGTCAACGGCCAGTAGTTCAAACGACAGGCGTCGTAATGCTTTGCCCATCGGTGAGGTGGGATGAAGGCCGGTTGCTCGTTGAATGTTGCGTTTGACGTGGACGATGCAGCGTTGCACGGGCGTGTGTGGCCAGAGACGTTTGATTGCTTTAAGCCCTCCAGAATCCCCGTCGCAGGTCACCAGCTGTGGGGGAGCCAGCGGGTCCAGCAAACGCATGTAGGACCAGGATGATTCGCGTGTGCACCAGAACCAGTTGATGACATGTGAGATGTCTGCGACCACGACTAGGCATTTGGTGTTGAAGTACGTTCCGTCGATAAAAACCTGGTCGTAGATGCGCTGCTTGTCCACGTTGCGGGGTGGTTGGATAAGCCAGAACGGTGTGAAGTGCCGTTGCAAAGTTCTTGTGGAAACGCCGCAGGTAGCAGCAGTATTAGCGAGGCTATGGCCGGAAATGAGCCACGTGATGAAGATGCGGAACCATTTTGCTTGGTTGGCGTCGTTGTTGGTGCGGGTGAAGGTGGCTTTTGCAGGTGCAGCATCGCCACCGTTGCCGCCCGGCGCTGGTTGTTCCGTGTTTGGTGCAGTCCCCGTCGCAGACGGAGCATCGAGGATGATTTTTGCTCATCCCACCATCGTGAATCTAGAGCACGAGCACATCGGTGAACACAAGGTCGGATTTCCGGCCCAATGAATGGATATCACTCCAGATAAGTGAAACTTTACTAATATCAACAGGTCACACCGGCTAAATACACAATCTCAGCAACACATTCTGTCGTTTAGGCCACCCGCAGGGGCCCGCGACAACCTTGCGGTGGGGGAGTACCTAGCACCCGCGCGCGGCGGTGGCGGCGAGCTGGTCGAGCATCGCCTTCAGCTCGCCCTCGCGGCGCTCGTTCGGGGTGAAGGATCCGTCCTCAGCGAACTCGAAGAAGACGGAGAGCGCAACCTGGGCGCGGATGTCGGTCATGTGGAAGTTAGCCACGATCTGCCGCCACTGCTCGACTGCGCGCACGCCGTCATTGGCGCCGTAGGACACGAACCCGACCGCCTTTCCCGTCCACTCGGGACCGAGGGAGTCCACGGCGTTCTTGAACGCGCCGGGCACACCGTGGTTGTACTCCGGGGTGACAAACACGAAGGCGTCGCAGCCATCGACGGCGGTGCTCCAGCTCTGGGTGTTCTCCGAGTCGTACTTCTTCTCCGCGGTCGCGGGCAGGATCGACGTAGTGAGCAGCGGGACGTCGAATTCCTTGAGGTCGAGCAGCGCGACGTCGTGGTCGAGGTGGCCACGCGCGACAGCTTCCACCCAACGTCCAACGAGCAGACCCTTGCGGCCCTCGCGGATGGACCCGACGATGATTCCGATCTTCATGCTTACCCTTTCTGTAGGAAATGTCGTGTTTTATCAGCTGATTCGAGTAAAACACGACGGTTTTAGGGCCGCAAGCAAATTGTTAGCGTCGCCTTCCTAGCTGGCGGGAAGTGTAAAGGTTCCGCTCTCGAGCTTGAGCTGGGTGGAGCCCTTCGGGATGGCGAACGCGCCGTAGCGGCGGGTCTTCGTACCCTGCGCGGTGGCGTCGAACCACTGGCCGTAGTTGTCGGTGGGGTCCTTGCAGCGGTTCGCCGACCAGGCGTTGGTGGTGAAGCCGTCGGCGTCGAGCGTCTTCGGGATCGCGAGGATGTACTCGGGAAAGTCCTGCTTCACGGTGGTGGCCTCGACCTCCGCCCAGACCTGGAGGAGCACCTGCGAGTTGGTGTCGATGTCCGGGCCGTATTCCTCGCCCAGGGTGCCGTAGCGGCATTCCTGCCCGACGGTGATCTCGCGGACGGTCATCGTCACGTCGTCGCCCTCGTACTGTGCGACCTTGAACGGGGTGTTGATCTCCGCGGGGACCGTCGTGGCCGGGGCGGGCCGGGGGCTGGTCTCCGCGTCGGGGGCGGGCATGGGGAAACTGTTTTTGCCATCAGTGCAGGCAGTCAGGCTCAGCGCGGCGACAAAAAGGGTGGTCGCCGCAAGCACGGTCTTCTTCATGAGTAAACCTTGGGGTCGGGTGAATGTAAGGTGTGCCCCCAAGATTAATGGAAACGCATGCCCAATTCTCGCCTATTCCTTAGGAATCACTATGAGATTCGTTCCGGCCTCGGTGAGCTGCGTGGCAAGGTCGTCGGAAAGCTCGTTGGTGATGACGGTGTCCACCTGATCCATCGTGGCCACCCGGTGGGTCGACATGCGCGTGAACTTCTCAGGTGTTGCCACCACGATCACCCGCCGGGCTGCCTGGAAGTAGGCGCGCTTGAGCGTGGCCTCGTTGAGATTCGGCGACATGACGCCCACGCTCGGGTCGCAGGCGCAGACGCCGATGAACGCCAGGTCGAAGCGCATCGACAGCACGGTTTCCACCGCGGCGGGGCCCCAGACGGCGAGGTCGTCGCTGTTGATGGAGCCGCCCGGGATGACCACCTCGGTGTCCGTGTCCTTTGCCAGCGCCGCACCCGCGTAGAGCGACATGGCCAAGGCGGTGATCTTGGCTCCCGCAATATGCTTTGCGACGGCCAAAGGTGTGGTGCCCGCGTCGATGAGCACGCTCATGCCCGGCTCCACAAAGGCGGCGGCCTCGGCGGCGATGGCGCGCTTGCCGGCCGGGTCCTCTGTCTGGCGCACGGCGAGCGGGTACTTCGCCCCGCGCCGGGTGGCCGGCCGCGCCCCGCCGCGGAAGCGCTCGACCGCGCCGATCTCCTCCAGCGTGGCTAGGTCGCGGCGGATGGTGATGGCCGAGGCGCCGGTCAGCTCGCGCAGCTGCGTGATCGTTTTGGCCCCGTTGTCGACCGCGCGGATGATGGCGCGGTGGCGTTCCTGCTGCTCCATGGGGATGATCATAGCGCGCCAAGTTCGATCATGATGAATCATTTACGATGGTCGAAACCATCCCTATTCTGGTGTCTGTCCACGAAGGAGAACGTAAAACAGCACGTCAAGCGTGCGGAAGGGGAACGATCGCAATGATCATCACCATTGGTCTCATCATGAACGAAAAGCTGGCGCGCGACGTCGCGAGCTACCTGCCGGACGGGGCGGAGGCGCGCTGGGTGGGCAGCCTCGACCGCGCCTGCGAGTGTGACGGGCTCGTCGTCGACGCCGCCTACGCTTTTGATACCTATCCGAACATGCCGGTGGTGCTCCTCGGCGATACGGGCGACCGGGTCGGCTCGCTCCTGCGCGACGGTGGGGCGCTCCTCATGTCGCGGGAGATGGCCACCCCGCTGCCGGATCTGTTGGCCCAGTTCCGGGATTTCGTCGCCGAGCGTCTCGTCGCGGTGGGGTAGCGGCGCGCCCGATCGGAAGGCTCGGTGCGGTACGCGTCGACAAGCGAAAGCAAAGGAATCCGCAGCTCGCGCGACCGGAAGCTGGGGAAAATTTGCAGAAAAATACGGGTAGAGACAAAAGTCACAGTGGTCAGACAACAGTGGTGCCCGGCATGCAATACCGTCCTGTGCTGGGGAAACGATTTTGTTGGTTGATGTTGGATTATGTTGCTTTTATGATGTGATTTTTGCCAAGTGGATTTGGTTCTGCAAAAGCCCGAAAGTGCGCATAGATTGTGGGTTATGAGCCAAAGAACAATTGGAGTGACTGAGGTCGCACTGCGCGACGCGCACCAGAGCCTGTTTGCTACCCGCATGGCGATGGAGGACATGGTCGCAGCGTGCGAGGACATTGACAACGCTGGTTACTGGTCGGTGGAGTGCTGGGGCGGCGCCACCTTCGACTCGTGCATCCGATTCCTCAACGAGGATCCGTGGGAGCGCCTGCGCACCTTCCGCAAGCTGATGCCCAATTCCCGGCTGCAGATGCTGCTGCGTGGGCAGAACCTTCTGGGCTACCGCCACTACGAGGACATGGTGGTCGACAAGTTCGTCGAGAAGAGCAAGGAAAACGGCATGGACGTCTTCCGCGTTTTCGACGCGCTCAACGACCCCCGCAACCTCGAGCACGCGATGCAGGCAGTGAAGAAGGTGGACGGCCACGCGCAGGGCACCATCTGCTACACCGTCTCCCCGCTGCATGACACCGAGGGTTACATCAAGCTCGCCGGCCAGCTGCTGGACATGGGTGCGGATTCCATCGCGCTGAAGGACATGGCCGCGCTGCTCAAGCCGCAGGCCGCCTACGACATCATCCAGGGCATTAAGGAAACCTACGGCGAGGACACCCAGATCAACGTCCACTGCCACTCGACCACGGGCGTTACCATGGTCACTCTGATGAAGGCCATCGAGGCCGGCGCCGACGTCGTCGACACCGCCATCTCCTCGCTCTCGCTGGGTCCGGGTCACAACCCGACCGAGTCCTTCGTGGAGATGCTCGAGGGCATGGATTACACCACGGGCCTCGACATGGATCGCCTCATCAAGATCCGCGATCACTTCAAGAAGATCCGCCCGAAGTACAAGGAGTTCGAGTCGAAGACCTTGGTGGATACCAACATCTTCCTCTCCCAGATCCCGGGCGGCATGCTGTCGAACATGGAGTCTCAGCTCACCGCGCAGGGCGCCGGCGACCGCATCGACGAGGTCATGGCCGAGGTGCCGCGCGTGCGCAAGGACGCCGGCTACCCGCCGCTGGTCACGCCGTCCTCCCAGATCGTGGGCACCCAGGCCGTGTTCAACGTGCTCATGGGCCGCTACAAGGTCATGACCGCCGAGTTCGCCGACCTCATGCTCGGCTACTACGGCGAGTGCATCGGCGAGCGCAACCCGGAGCTCATCGCCCAGGCCGCGGCGCAGACCAAGAAGGAGCAGATCACGGTTCGCCCGGCCGACCTGCTCGAGCCCGAGTGGGACGGCCTGGTCGCCCAGGCTGGCGAGCTCGAGGGCTTCAACGGCACCGACGAGGACGTGCTCACCAACGCCCTGTTCCCGGGCGTGGCCCCCGGCTTCTTCAAGACCCGCCCGGAGGGCCCGAAGAACGTGGGCAAGGACCCGGCGCTCATCAAGAAGCGCGAGAACGAGCCGGTCCTCGAGCCGATCACCTACAAGGTCACCGTCGGTGGCCGTAGCCAGACCGTTCACGTCGAACCAGCTGAGTAAGGAGTTAGAACAATGGCTGAAGAAAAGTCCATGGCGCAACGCCTTGAGCAGCTGGCCAAGGCCCGCGAAGAGGTCATGCTCGGCGGCGGCGAGGCAAAGATCGAGAAGCAGCACGCGAAGGGCAAGAAGACCGCCCGCGAGCGCATCGAGGCCTTCGTCGACGAGGGCACCTTCCACGAGACCGGCATGTTCGCCAAGCACCGCACCACCCACTTCGGGATGGACAAGGCGGTCGCCCCCGCCGATGGCGTGGTCACCGGCTCGGCCGCCGTGTTCGGCCGCCCGCTGCACATCGCCTCCCAGGATTTCACCGTCATGGGCGGTTCCGCGGGCGAGACCCAGTCGAACAAGGTTGCGGCCATGATGCAGGCGTCGGCCACCACCGGCACCCCGTTCGTGTTCATCAACGACTCCGGCGGAGCCCGCGTCCAGGAGGGCATCGACTCCCTGTCCGGCTACGGCAAGGTCTTCTACAAGAACGTCCTGCTGTCCGGCCTAGTCCCGCAGATCTCCATCATCGCCGGCCCCTGCGCCGGAGGTGCTGCCTACTCGCCTGCGCTGACCGACTTCATCATCCAGACCCGCAAGGCCAACATGTTCATCACCGGCCCGGGCGTGATCAAGTCCGTGACCGGCGAGGACGTCACCGCCGAGGCGCTCGGTGGCCCCGACGCCCACATGACCAAGGCGGGCAACATCCACTTCGTCGCCGATGACGACGACCAGGCCATCCTCATCGCCCAGAAGCTCCTAAGCTTCCTGCCGCAGAACAACACCGAGGAGCCGCCGGTGGTCGACCCCGACCCGATCGTCGAGCCGGACGAGTTCCTGCGTGACATCGTCCCGGTGGAGGGCAAGAAGGGCTACGACGTCCGCGAGATCATCACCCGCGTCGTCGACCGCGGCGACTTCCTCGAGGTCAAGGCGGGCTTCGCCCCGAACCTCGTGGTGGGCTTCGGCCGCATCGTCGGCCGCACCGTCGGCGTGATCGCCAACCAGCCGAACGTCATGTCCGGCGTGCTGGACATCAACTCCTCCGACAAGGGCTCGGAGTTCATCCGCTTCTGCAACGCGTTCAACATCCCGCTGGTCACCTTCGTCGACGTGCCGGGCTTCATGCCGGGTGTCGCCCAGGAGCACGGCGGCATCATCCGCCACGGCGCGAAGATGCTCTACGCCTACTCCGCGGCCACCGTCCCGAAGATCACCATCGAGCTGCGCAAGTCCTACGGCGGAGCCCACCTGGCCATGTGCTCCAAGGACCTGGGCGCCGACCGCGTGTTCGCGTGGCCCACCGCCGAGATCGCCGTCATGGGCGCCGAGGGTGCCGTCAACGTGGTCTTCCGCAAGGAGATCGAGGCGGCCGAGGACAAGGAGACCAAGCGCGAGGAGCTCATCCAGCTCTACAAGGACACCTTCTCCACCCCGTTCATGGCCGCCTCCCGCGGGCTGGTCGACGACATCATCGACCCCGCGGAGACCCGCCTGCACATCGCCGATGCCTTGGAGGTCCTCGCCAACAAGCGCGAGACCCGACCCGCCAAGAAGCACGGCCTGGGACCGGTGTAAGGAGTAATCACCATGAGTGAAAACAACGAGCAACTGCTGGAGCTCATCGGGCATCTGACCAAGCGACTCGACGCCGCCGAGGCCGAGATCGCCGAGCTGCGCAAGCGCTCCGACGCCTCCATCCCGGAGGACGTGGTCATCGCCATCTCCGCGGCCGTGTCCGCCTTCCTCGGTAACAAGGGCAAGGTCAAGGCAGTCCGCTACCAGCGTCACCGCACGTGGGCAGCCCAGGGCCGCCAGAACGTTCAACACCACATCCCAAGTCAGCTGTAGGAAGGGTTAATTACTATGAAACTCAATGTGACAGTAAATGGCATCGCCTACTCTGTCGAGGTCGAGGTCGAGGAGGAGCAGCGCCAGCTGGGCACCATCGTCTTCGGCGGCGGCGCGCCGCAGACGCACTCCGAGCCCGCCACCGCGTCCGTCCAGGGTGTGTCCGCCAACGCGGTCGTCGCGCCGCTGGCAGGCTCCGTGTTCAAGATTCTCGTGGAGGAGGGCGACGAGATCGAGGCCGGCCAGGTCCTGCTGGTCCTCGAGGCCATGAAGATGGAGACCGAGATCACCGCTCCGACTGCAGGCACCGTCGGCCAGATCCGCGTGGAGGTCGGCGAGTCCGTCCAGGGTGGTCAGGCGCTCATCGTCATCGACTAGCCCGCCTGTGCCACACGCCCCGCTTCGGCGGGGCGTTTTGCTTTTGCTTGCCGACGGCCGAAGGCGGGTTCGCCGCTAGCCGGTGGGGGAGGCGAGGCGGTAGGCGGCCTCGACCACGGCCGCCCGGCGGCGGGCGGTTTCGGCGTCGTTGTTTGCGTCGGCGCGGGTGACCATCCGGGTGACCTGCGGCAGCACCGCCCAGTATCCGGCTATGCCCAGCAGCAGGATGTTGATGAGGTCGGCGCCGATTGTGCCGGTGATCCTCCCCGCCCCCTGGGCGGCCCCGATCTCGGCCGTACGGGCGGCGTAGCCGTCGGCGCGGGCCTCCTCGTCGACGACGGGCCCCGTCACGGTCAGCGCCTCCCATTGGAGGAGCCGGACGAACTGCGGGTGCTCCTGCATGTAGTCGAAGAGCTGCCCGGCGTACTCCGCGATCGCCTCCGGCCCGGCGTTGGGGACCGGGGCCGCGGCGAAGGCGGTGGTCATCTCCCGGTGGAGCACCGTGCGAAAGAGCGCATCCTTGCCGCCGAAGTAGTTGTAAATCCGTTCCTTGTTGACGCCGGCCTCGCGCGCGATGCGCTCGATCGTCGTGCCGTTTGGCCCGCGCGCGACGAACTCGTTCGTGGCGGCTACCAGGATCTTTGTCTTGGTCTTTTCGGTGTCCCAGCTCATGTTCCCTCCAATTCCAACGATACCGTTGCAATTATTGCACACTCGGACTAGCGTAGGTTCCAACGCAACCGTTGGAATTGCCGAGGGTGATTCCTGAGCTCACAGAAGGAGACACACAATGAAGATCGCAGTGATCGGAACCGGCATGGTGGGACGCACCCTGGCCGAGCGCCTGTCCGGGCTGGGCCATGAGGTGGCCGTCGGCACCCGCGACCCGCAGGCGACGATGGCCCGCACCGAGCCGGACGGCATGGGAACCCCGCCGTACGCGCAGTGACAGGCCGAGCACGAGGACGTTTCGCTGCTTTCCCTCGCGGACGCCGGTTTCTTCGCCGAGCTCGTGGTCAACGCGAGCAACGGCGCCAATACCCTGGCTGCCCTGCAGGCGGTCGGCGAGGAGAACCTTGCGGGCAAGGTCGTCATCGACGTGGCGCTCCCGCTCGACCTCTCCCAGGGGCTCCCGCCCACGCTCACCGTGGCCAACACCGACAGCCTGGGCGAGCAGGTCCAGCGCGCCTTCCCGCGGTCGAAGGTGGTCAAAACCCTCAACACGGTCTTTTGTCAGGTCATGGTGGATCCCGCCCGCGTGCCGGGCGAGCACACGCTGTTCATCGCCGGTGACGACGCCGGGGCCAAGGACGTGGCCATGGGTGTTGTCGAATCCTTCGGCTGGCCCGCCGATCGCGTCATCGACCTAGGCGGGATCACCGGTGCCCGCGGCTCCGAGATGTACATGCGGCTGTACTTCCAACTGGCAGAGCTTTTGGGTACCTTCGAGCTCAACATCGAGGTCCATCACTAACCCCGTGGGAGAGGCCGTGAACGAGCCCAATCGAGCGCTTGCCTAGGGTTCGAGATCCCGTTCGTCGGCTTCGGCCCCCAGCCAAATCCCAAATGAAGTGACGGAAGGTGCGGTCGCGGAGGCACGGGTCCACCCGCGGTGGGCCGGGGACAGGTCATCGCCTGGGGTGATGGCGACCTGAACCTGTCTGGCTAGCCCATCACCCCCACGTCCTGAACGATTTAGTTTCGGACCTAGAAAGATTTCGCCATCTGTGTCACTATTGGCTACTGAACATGAAAGTGCTTCCTAGTGGCTAGTGGGATGTGGTGAGAGGTTGTGAGATCTGCATACTTTTCCGTGAAACCGTCGACGGGGTCGTCGGCGTCCCGGCTCGTCGCCGCCTTGATCGTGGCTGCGGTCATGGTCCTGTGGGGCGGGTTCGTGCCGAGCTCGGCGCGCGCCGATGATGCGACGGCGGCCAAGGCCGAGCTGATCCTCGACCTCTCGGGATCGATGCTGGCCGACGACGTGGGCGGGACCCGCCTAGACGCGGCCAAGAAGGCCTCGACCGAGCTTATCGACGCGCTTCCGGACACCGCCAACCTCGGCATGATGGTCTACGGCGCGCGCGAGTCGAGCGACCCGGACAATCAGGCCCGCGGCTGCGAGGACATCGAGGTGTTAGCGCCGGTTGAGGCAATCGACAAGGAAGGGCTGAAGTCCAAGATCGCGGGGGTGGACGCGAAGGGCTACACGCCGATCGGCAAGTCGCTGAGGAAGGCGGCCGACGAGCTGGGCAAGGAGGGAGAGCGGTCGATCATCCTTGTCTCCGACGGCATCGATACCTGCGCTGCGCCGCCCGCCTGCGAGGTCGCCAACGAGCTCGCGGGCCAGGGCTATGACATTGCCATCCACACCGTGGGCTTCAAGGTGGACGAGGCCGCCCGCGCCGAGCTCGAGTGCATCGCCAACGCCACCGGCGGCCAGTATCTTCCCGCCGACGATGCAGGTCAGCTCTCCAACTCCATGAAGTTCTTGGCCCAGCGCTCGATCAACGACTACGAGGCCACGGGCACGAAGTTCTCCCTCGAAAAGGAGAAGACCCAGGCCAAATGGCTAGGCCAGGGGCGCTACCAGACCACCGTGGTCCCCGAGGCTAAGCCCTCCTCGCAGAAGCCGACGCCGCAGTTCTTCCGGCTTGCGATCCCGGAGAACACCAACGCCATCATCACGGCGAAGGTGTTGGGCAACAAGGCGGCCAACGGGCTTGCCGAGCAGACCGTGCACGCCCAGGTCGTCGAGGCGACCAACGAGTCGAACAACAAGTGCCAGCGGTTCGAGGCGCTCGTGGACAGCATCTCCACGGCAAGCAAGGACTCCGCCACACCCGCCTACGCCTCCATCGCACGGATCGAGCCTTACTCCACGGCAGATAGGCAAGACACCTTCGACCCGGCCTGCGACCAGACCAAGTGGGTCGTGGGTGTGGGCGTCTTCGTCGACGAAAATAGCAGCTACGCGGGCACGAACGACGGTGTGAACCTCGACCCGGTTCGGGTTGAGGTCGAGGTGCAGTTCGAGCCGTTCCTCAGCAACGACGAGGCGAACAAGCTCAAGGAGGGGGAGAAGGGGAGCCTCAACAACGGCGGCATCCCGCAGCCGGAGTTCGGTCCGAAGGCTGAGCCCATCCAGGGCGGAAACTCCTACGCTCACGCCGCGGAGGTCGAAAGCGGCGTCACGTACTCGGACGCGATGGTCCCGGGCGAGATGAAGTTCTACAAGATCCCCATCGAGTGGGGCGAGCGCCCGGTCGTGGGGTTGCGGACGAAGCCGTCGGAACGCGACTCGGTCGACGAGATCAACGGCTTCCTCACCAGCCCCCAGTACGTCCCGCTGGACAACCTCGAGCTCAACGTCTTCCACGACGCCGAGGAGGATTCTGCCGCCTCCGAGCTGACCATCGAGTACAACAACCGCTTCCTTGGCGGCACCTCAGAACCCATGGCCCAGGCGGGCAACTACTACGTCGCGGTCACCTTCGACGTCGGGAACGACGGGGCGACGCTGGGCGTCGAGCAGCCCTACGAGCTCGTCGTGCGCCGCGACGGGGAGACAAGCTCGGGGCCGAGCTGGCGCCCCACGGAGGAAAACGGGCCGGAGCCCTCGGACGAGCCGATCCTCACGCGGGTCGACGGCGCGTTGGCCTCGGGCTCGACCTCGGCCGCCCCGACGGACGCGACGGCGGCGAACACCGCTGAGGCGGAGTCGGAGGAGAGCGGCATGAACGCCGGGGCGCTGGTTGGCGCGGCCGCCGCGGTGGTCGTCGTTGTGGCGGGCGCGTTCTTCCTCCTTCGCCGGCGGCGTTAGCGCCCGTTACCGTAGGCGTCGAAAAGCAAGCACGCTTGTCGACGCCTACGGTTAGTAGCGAGGACCGTCGACGCCTGCCTGGTTGAGCATGGGCACGTTCCAGATCGACTTCGGGATGCCGAAGGCGTCCACGAGCACCTCCGCCCACGGTGCGAGCGAGTCGACGAGGTCGCGAACCGCCGCGCGCGCCATGCGGATGCGCATGCTGGACAGGACGTTGTGCTCCTCGTACCAGCCGGCGTTCTCCACGATGGTGGACAGCGCGTAGAGGTCGCGGACCTGCTCGAGCACCTGGCGGGCAGGCGAGTTCTTGGGGAGCTTGCCCTCGGCCTCGACGAGCGACTGCAGCGCCAGCGACTCCATGCGGGCCCAACCGGCCGCGATGAGGTGATCCTGGGCCTTGTCCACCTCGATGGCGGCGTCCTCCAGGTCCAGCTTGCGGGCGGCACGCATGCGCCCTGCCAGCGACTTGAGGATCGACTGCGAGCGGTCCTCGAGGAGCGAGACCTGGTAGCCGGCGTGGAAGAGCGAGTTGTCGTTGCTGCGGCGCGCGGCGTCGAGCGCCGACTGGACCGTCTTGTGCAGCCCGGAACGGCGGCGGATGAGGTCGGAGACCTCGTCG
Organism: Corynebacterium vitaeruminis DSM 20294; assembly: GCF_000550805.1. NCBI lineage: Bacteria > Bacillati > Actinomycetota > Actinomycetes > Mycobacteriales > Corynebacteriaceae > Corynebacterium > Corynebacterium vitaeruminis. The sequence continues at coordinate 821,535 of NZ_CP004353.1, forward strand.
AAGCCGTAGCGAACCATGTCGATGGTGGAGAGATCGCCCATGTCGCGGGCGTAGGCGGTGAGCATCTCCTTGCCCACCATTTGGATGAGCACGGTGTTGTCGCCCTCGAAGGTGGTGAACACGTCCGAGTCGGCCTTGAAGGTGGTCAGCAGGTTCTCCGCCATGTAGCCGGCGCCGCCGCAGGCCTCGCGGCACTCCTGGATGGTGCGGGTGGCGTGCCTAGTGGAGATGGCCTTGAGCCCCGCCGCCCAGCTCTCCAGCTCGCGGGAGGCGAGGAGCTGCTCCTCGGTGGGGTTGGCCAGGTCCAGGATGCCCTCGGCGATCTGGCGCTGCTGCTCGTAGAGCCGCGCGGTCACCTCGTTTTGCAGCAGCATGAGCGCGTAGGACTTCGCCAGCGGGATGAGCAGCCGCAGGCGGTGCGAGCGGTGCTCGATGAGGCGCTTCTCCGGCGCGTCGCCGCCGGGGGAGAACTGCCTGCGCTGCGTGGCGTAGCGCACCGCGATGTCCAGGGAGGTGCGGGTCGCCGCGTTCGCCGCGCCGCCCACCGCGATGCGCCCGCGGATGAGCGTGGAGAGCATGGTGAAGAAGCGGCGGTTCTTCGACTCGATGGGGGAGGTGTAGTTGCCGGCCTCGTCGACGTCGCCGAAGCGGTTGAGCAGGTTCTCGCGCGGGATGCGCACGTTGTCGAAGGACAGGGTGCCGTTGTCCACGCCGAGCAGGCCGCCCTTACGGCCGTGATCGCCGATGGTCACGCCCGGCATCGGGTTGTGGTTCTCGTCGCGGATCGGGACGACGAGGCAGTGCACGCCGTGGGACTCCGCCACGCCCGGCGTGTAGAGCTGCGCGAACACGGCCGCGATCTGGCCGTGGCGGGCGGCGTTGCCTAGGAAGACCTTCATTGCCGACGGGGTCGGGCTGTTGATGATGAACTCCTGGGTCTCCGGGTCGTAGGTCGCCGTGGTCTGCAGCTGGGCGACGTTGGAGCCGTGGCCGATTTCGGTCATGGCGTAGACGCCCATGAGCTCGAGGTCCATCGTCGGCTTGATGTAGTGGCGGTGGCGCTCGGTGCCGAGGTTATCGATGGCACCGCCCCACAGGCCCCACTGGACACCAGCCTTGACCATCGCCGAGAGGTCGGCGTGGCCCAGGGTCTCGAGCCCGATGACCGCGCGGTCCGGCTTGCCGGAGCCGCCGTTCGCGCGGGAGAAGGAGTCGTAGGAGTAGCCCGCGTCGCGGAAGCGCTCGAGCACGGGCAGGAGCGCGTCGCGCATGTCGTCGATGGTGCCGTCGAGCTTGGGCAGGAAGAAGGAATCGTCGAGCATCTCGCGGATGTCCTCGCGCAGCTCGCCGAACTGCCCGTCCAGGATCTTGCGGAGGTCCTCGGCGGCCTGCGCGTCCGGGGTGGTGGGAAGAGGGCTCGGGATGTGGATGTCCTTGGAGGGGGCCGGAGCCTTGGGTTGTGCCTGGGCCTTGGAGGTTGCCCGGGACCTGATGGTGCTAGTCATGGTGTTCTCCTTAGAGTTTCGGGGTAGGGGTATGAAGTTCTAGGCCTCGAGGATGGCGGTGATGCCCTGGCCGCCCGCGGCGCAGATGGAGATGAGGGTGCGGCCGCCGCCGTTTTCGGCAAGTGTCTTCGCAGCGGTGGCAAGGATGCGCGCGCCGGTGGCGGCGAACGGGTGCCCGGCGGCCAGCGAGGAGCCCTTCACGTTGAGCTTGGCCGTGTCGATGGGGCCGAGCGCGGCGTCGAGGCCGAGGCGGGTGCGGCAGTACTCGTCGGACTCCCACGCGCTGGTGGTGGCCAGGACCTGGGAGGCGAAGGCCTCGTGGATCTCGTAGAAGTCGAAGTCCTGGAGGGTGAGCCCGTTGCGGGCCAGGAGGCGGGGGACCGCGTAGGTCGGGGCCATGAGCAGCCCGTCGGGGCCGTGGATGTAGTCCACCGCGGCGGTCTCGGAGTCGACGAGGTAGGCCAGCGGCGTAAGCCCGTGGGCCGCGGCGAACTCCTCGGTGCCGAGCAGCGCCACGGAGGCGCCGTCGGTCAGCGGGGTGGAGTTGCCGGCGGTCATCGTGGCCTGCGCGCCGTGGTCGATGGCGTCCTGCTTGCCGAAGACCGGCTTCAGCTTACCCAGGGATTCCATCGTCGCGTCGGCGCGGAGGTTGGTGTCCCTGGTGACGCCGAGGAAGGGGGTGATGAGGTCGGTGAAGAACCCGGCCTCGTAGGCGGCGGCGAGGTTGCGGTGGGAGGCGAGCGCGAGCTCGTCCTGCGCCTCGCGGGTGATGCCGAACTCGCGCGCGGTGATGGCGGCGTGCTCGCCCATGGATAGCCCCGTCCGCGGCTCCGAGTTGGCGGGCTGCTCGGGGGCGAGCTGGCCGGGGCGGATGCTGCCCACGAGCTTCAGGCGCGCGGTGGCGCTGCGGGCGTTGGAGAGCTTGATGAGCGTGCGGCGCAGCTGGTCGCCGACGGCGAGCGGGGCGTCGGAGATGGTGTCGGTGCCGCCCGCGAGGGCGGAGTCGTAGCGGCCAGCGGCGATGCCGTCGGCCACGAGGACGGTGGCGGCCAGCCCCGTGCCGCAGGCCTGCTGGACGTCGATCGCCGGGGTGGTGGGGGCCAGCGCGGAGCCGAGCACGGACTCGCGGGTGAGGTTGAAGTCACGGGAGTGCTTGATCACGGCACCCGCGGCGACCATGCCGAGCTCGAGGTCCTGGAGGCCGTAGCGGGCGACGAGCCCGTCGATGGCGGAGGTGAGCAGGTCCTGGTTGGACGCGTTGGCGTACTCGCGGTTGGAGCGCGCGAAGGGGGTGCGGTTGCCGCCGAGGATGGCGACTCTACGAGACGTGGTGTTCATGGGAAACTCCTTTTGCCTACAAAAAGACTATGGCGCAGATCACGTTTTCTTGATAGTGTAGTCTACATCACGATCGGTCATCATGTACATACTCTTTTTCCGCGGCGCGAGCGGGGCGCGGTGTGATAATGCACGCCGAGCCGAAACCCGCACCAGGGCCGCGGCAAGGAATCAAGAAAGGACCAGCCACCATGGCAAAGGCAGGAATGCTGGAGAACCTCATCAACTCCCCCGTCGCTGGCAAGCTCGGCGTGCCCCAGGGCGAGGAGCTGCGCCGCTACGCCCCGGGCCAGCCCGCCCTCGACGGCCCCGCGGTGATCTGCGGCTCCGGCCGCTACGCGGCGGACCTTGAGGGCCTGCTCGCCCAGGACTACGAGTTCATCTCGGCCAACGCTGACACCCCGCGCGCCGCCATCGTCCTCGACGCCACCGGCATCGGCAGGCCCGAGGACCTCCACGAGCTCTTCGACGCGCTTAACCCCCAGATGCGCAAGCTGCGCCCGTGCGCCCGCGTGGTGGTCCTAGGTATCACCCCTGAGCTGCTCACCGGGCCCGAGAACACGGACGCGCGGATCTGCCAGCGCGCCCTCGAGGGGTTCACGCGCTCGCTGGCCAAGGAGCTGCGCCGCGGCGCCACCGCCCAGCTGGTCTACCTCGCGCCGGGCACTGAGCTTTCCCAGGCCGAGTCGACGCTGCGCTTCCTCCTGTCCGGCAAGTCCGCCTTCGTCGACGGTCAGGTCATCCGGGTCGGCGGGGCAGCGGCCCCCGCCCCCGAGAGCTGGGACAAGCCGCTGGTGGGCAGGCTCGCCGTGGTCACCGGGTCCGCGCGCGGCATCGGAAAGACCATGGCGGAGGTGCTCGCTCGCGACGGCGCGAGCGTGATCTGCGTCGACGTGCCCGCCGCCGGCGAGGCGCTCACCCAGACGGCCAACTCCGTGAAGGGAACCGCCCTCACCCTCGACGTCACCGACCCCCGGGCCGCCACCGTCATCGCCGAGCACGCGAAGGCACGCTACGGGCGCAAGATCGACGTCCTCGTCCACAACGCCGGTGTCACCCGCGACAAGCTGCTGGTCAACATGGACGAAAAGATGTGGGCGATGGTCCAAAACATCAACCTCGTCGCCCCCGTGCGCATCACCGAGGGGCTGATCGAGTCCGGCCAGCTGGCGGAGAACCCCGCGATCATCGGCGTATCCTCCATCGCCGGCATCGCGGGCAACCGCGGCCAGACCAACTACGCCACCACCAAGGCGGGCATGATCGGGCTGGTGGACTCGCTGAAGGACGCCTTCGCCGAGCGCGGCGGCACCATCAATGCCGTGGCCCCCGGCTTCATCGAGACCGCCATGACCGCGGCCATGCCCACCCTACCTAGGGAGGTCGGCCGGAAGTCCTGCTCGCTGAAGCAGGGCGGGCAGACCATCGATGTCGCCGAGACGGTCGCCTACCTCGCCGCGCCCTCGTCCCGCGCCGTTACCGGCAACGTCATCCGCGTCTGCGGCCAGTCGATCATGGGGGCCTAGTCATGGAGTACACCACCCTTCCCGCGATCCCGGCCCTGTCCAAGGAGTACCGCACGGTCGCCCTCGACCGGGTCCCCGGCCTCGGCACGAAGCGATCGGGGAAGACCGACCACGAACGCGGTTTCGCCGTCGAGGGCGTGCGGGTCGACCCCGACCACCTGGCCGCCTACAACCGCGCCGTCGGCTTCCGCACGACCAACGAGCTGCCCCTGACCTACCCGTTCGTCCTCGGCTTCCCCCTGGTCATCCACACCATGGCGGCGCCCGGGTTCCCCTTCGCCGCGATGGGAGCGGTGCACGTCTCCAACGAGATCGAGCAGCGCCGCGGAGTCGGCATCGACGAGGAGTTCACCCTCCGCGCCCACGCCACCAACCTCCGCGCGCACCGCAAGGGCCTGCTCGTCGACATGATCACCGAGCTCCTCGTCGACGGCGAGGCCGTGTGGACGCAGACCTCCACCTTCCTCGGCCTCGGCGCCCGGCTCTCCTCGGACGCCGACCTGGCCGTGAAGGACCGCGGCGAGCAGCGCGGCACCCGCCTCGAGGCGCCCGAGCTGCCGAAGAGTCAGGCGCACACCGCACAGTGGGAGGTGACCCGGGGCGACGTCGACGCCTACGCCACGGCCAGCGGCGACAAGAACCCCGTGCACACCAGCGTGATCGGGGCGAAGGCCTTCGGCTTCCCCGGCGTCATCGCCCACGGCATGTTCACCGCCGCGAAGATGCTCACCCTCCTCGAGGGCCGCGTATCCGGGCACGTGCGCCACACCGTGGACTTCGCCCGCCCCGTGGTGGTTCCCGCGCGGATCAGCTGCTGGGCAACCCGCACGCCGGACGGCTCCTGGCAGCTGCAGGTGCGCAAGGCGAAAAGCCCCGAAAAGCTGCACGCGCACGCGCTGCTCGAACAGCTGTAGCGTCACCGTAGGCGTCGGCAAGCACGCTGCTTTACGACGCCTACGGCGGGCTGAACGGCGGGTTTCACTTTCGCCAACGAAACCTCGTGCTTAAAAGGGGAAATGAGTCGCAACTGGTTGCGTTCACCGGGCGCGCTGCCTATGGTTAGAGCCATCATAAGCATGATAGAGGCGCGGCCAACATCAGTAGCTTTCCGTTATATATGGTGCGCTAGGGAGCACGGGGAAGCGAAAGGGGAGGCCGCCGAGGAGGCGCCGGGGCGACCTAGGCTGCGGGCTTCCGGGCCAGTGGACAACATCTGCTGGACTGTCGCTGTGAAGCGGAGAGCTGTCATGACACGTGCGGAAATCGTGTGGAGTCATGAATCTCATGGCTCCTTATTTTTTGGGGCTACCGGCTTCAGGCTTATGGGATCTATTGTCCATGCAGCACCCACATGCATCACCGAAATAGAAGAAGGAAGTCCTCATGAAGAAGTTTCTGACCAGCGTCCTGGCCGTCGGCATGGCGGTGAGCCTCGCGGCCTGCAGCGCCACCGACAGCTCCTCCAGCTCGAGCAACGCGGGCGCGACCGGCTCCGGCGTGGAGGACGGCGTGCTCACCGTCGCCATGGAGGCCGCCTACGCCCCGTACAACTGGGCCCAGCCGACCGATGCCAACGGCGCGGTGAAGATGAAGGACTCGGAGCTCTACGCCAACGGCTACGACGTCATGACCGCCAAGAAGATCGCCGAGGCCAACAACTGGAAGCTCGAGATCAAGCAGCTGGACTGGGATTCCCTCATCCCTGCCGTCCAGTCGGGCACCGTCGACGCCGTCATCGCCGGCCAGTCCATGACCGCCGAGCGCGAGCAGGAGGTCGACTTCGCGGGCCCGTACCTGTACGCCGACATCGTCGTGCTCACCAAGAAGGACAGCAAGTACGCCAGCGCCAAGGGGCTATCCGACCTCTCCGGCGGCAAGGTGACCAGCCAGACCGGCACCATCTGGTACGACACCCTCATCCCGCAGATCCCGAACGCCAACCGTCAGTCCGCCGCCGAGAGCGCGCCGGCCATGCTCATGGCGCTCGAGACGGGCCAGGTCGACTACGTGGTCACCGACATGCCCACCGCCGAGGGCGCCATCGTCGCCTACCCGGACATGCAGATCGTCGACCTCTCTGGCGGCGACAACTTCCAGGTCTCCGACGAGGACGTCAACATCGGCGTGTCCGTGCGCAAGGGCAACACCGAGCTCAAGGACAAGATCGACGCCTACCTCAAGACGCAGACGAAGGACGACTTCAACGCGCAAATGGCCGAGGCCGTGAAGATCCAGCCGCTCGAGCACAACTAGTGCGGCCTGGCACGAGCTGGAACGCGAAAGAAGTGAGCTAATTACATGCTGGCACAACTCTGGCAAGACATCCTCACCCTGTTGGAGGACTACGGCCCCACCTACGGCAAGGGCATCCTCAGCACGCTGGTGCTGGCGATCGTGGCCACGTTCTTCGGCTGCGTGATCGGGTTCGTCTGCGGCATGCTGCAGACGATCCCGCACGAGAAGACCGACCCGGTGTGGAAGCGCGTCATCCTGTGGATCGTGCGCGCGATCATCCGCGTCTACGTCGAGCTCTTCCGCGGCACGCCGATGATCCTGCAGGCCGTGTTCATCTTCTACGGCCTGCCGTACTTCTCCAACAACGCGTTCCAGTTCACCAACCTCTGGGCCGTGTCCATCGCCGTGGTGTCCATCAACACCGGCGCCTACATCGCGGAGTCGGTCCGCGGCGGCATCTTCTCCGTCGACCCGGGCCAGATGGAGGGCGCCCGCGCGATCGGCATGACGCACGTCCAGGCGATGCGCCAGGTCGTGCTGCCGCAGGCGCTGCGCAACATCCTCCCGCAGATCGGCAACAACTTCATCATCAACATCAAGGACTCTTCGGTGATGTTCATCATCGGCTTCTCCGAGTTCTTCTCCGTCCACCGCATGGTCTCCGGCGCCGTGTTCAAGTACTTCCCGTCGGCGACGATCGAGATGCTGGGCTACCTGACGCTCACGCTGGTCTCCTCCATCCTCCTGCGCTGGTTCGAGCGCCGCCTGGACGGCAAGGACGCCTACGAGCTGCATAACGCGCCGGGCGCGAAGAGCGAGTACGAGCTGATGAACGACGACAAGCTGGTCATGGCCGCGGGCAACTACACGTTCCCCGACAAGGCCGAGCGAAAGGGCAAGTGATGAGCACCCCGATCATTGAGGTCAAGGACCTGCGCAAGAGCTTCGGCAAGAACGAGGTCTTAAAGGGCGTGGACTTCGAGGTCCACCCCGGCGACGTGACCTGCATTCTGGGGGCGTCCGGCTCCGGCAAGTCCACGCTGCTTCGCTGCATCAACATGCTGGAGACCGCCACCGGCGGCGAGATCCTCTTCCACGGGGAGAACATCCGCGCCCGCTCGGTCGACCCCAACAAGTACCGCTCCAAGGTGGGCATGGTGTTCCAGAGCTTCAACCTCTTCAACAACATGTCGATCCTGAAGAACTGCATGGTGGGCCAGCAGACGGTGCTCGGCCGCTCCAAGGAGGAGGCGGAGGAGAAGGCGCGCTACTACCTGGAGAAGGTAGGCATGCTGCCGTACATCAACGCCAAGCCACGGCAGATCTCCGGCGGCCAGAAGCAGCGCGTGGCCATCTCCCGCGCGCTCGCCATGGACCCCGAGGTGCTGCTCTTCGACGAGCCGACCTCCGCGCTCGACCCCGAGATGGTCGGCGAGGTCATCGCCGTCATGAAGGGGCTCGCCGAGGAGGGCATGACCATGCTCGTGGTCACCCACGAGATGGGCTTTGCCCGCACCGTCGCGAAGAACGTCGTGTTCATGTCCGACGGCAAGATCGAGGAGCAGGGAACCCCGCAGGAGTTCTTCGAGCACCCCACCCGCGAACGCACCCGCGAGTTCCTCGCCCGCTACCTCTAGCCTTCGCTTTCCGACGCCTATCGGCACCCAACCCCAGCCCCTTGAGCTGGGGTTTTATCTTTTATTAGCTCCTTAGGGTGTGGGGGGTGGCATTCACAGGTTGGGGTGGCATGATGGTTGGAGTCTTCAAGGAGAAAGGGTACGTAAGGGGACCATGCAGAAGTTGTTGAGGAAGTCGTCTCGCGTCGCGGTGGCGCTCATGTCGATGGCGGCGGTCGCGAGTGTCGCGCCGAATGCGGGGGCGCAGGAGGTGCTGCCGGAGCAGATCTCCTCGCTGCTGCCCAAGGAAACGGTGGACCAGGTCAACGCCGCCGTCTCCTCGGCGCAGGAACAGGTGGATCAGGCGGTCCAGCAGGTGCAGCAGGCCGTGCAGCCCGCCCAGCAGGAGTACGCGGACCAGGGCTTCCAGCCCATCGTCGACGGCCCCAACTACCACTGGACCAACGACCTCTCCTCCCAGGTGATGGCGGCCACCCCGGGCCCGGTGCTGCACCGCGTGCAGGGCAGCTGGTTTAACGCGCCCGACGTGCCGGCCGAGTCCATCGAAGCCGAGAAGCAGGGCGAGTCGCTCTACGGGCCGGGCACGCCGATCTACGTCGGGGACAACGACCTGTGCACCGTGGCGTTCACCGGCACCGACGCCGCGGGCCGCAAGCTCGCCGTCACCGCTGGCCACTGCGGCGGCGTGGGCTCGCAGGTCACCTCGGCCGACTCCTGGCGCGTGGGGCCCAGCGGCACGGTCGCCGCCACCAACCCGAACCTCGACTACTCCGTCATCGAGCTGGGCTCGAACGCCAAGATCACCAACACCTACAACGGCGTGACCGTCAACCAGCTCGGCCAGGGCAGCCTCGCCCCCGGCCAGGTGGCCTGCAAGTCGGGCGTGGCCACGGGCAACACCTGCGGCATGACCTGGTCGAGCCAGCCGAACACCCAGTTCACCCAGATCTGCGCGAGCCAGGGCGACTCGGGGGCTCCGGTCCTGCTCGGCGACCGCGTGGTGGGCATGGTCAACGGCGGCATGCTGCCGATCGCCTCGGCCAGCTGCCGCACCCCGTTGCAGGGCCCGCTGTTCATGCCCACGGTCTCCGTGCCGGTGGACTCCATCCTGGCGGACCTCAACTCCCGCGACGCCGTGGGGACGGGGTTCACCCCGGCCTCCTAGCCACGAAGCTCGAAGCGCCCGCGCGTTGCGCGGGCGCTTTTTCGTTACGCCTATCGCTGAAAACGAGGAATCCTATGTCGAAGGCCACTGTAGGCTACCTTTACTTAGGTAGCCCTCAAAGGGTAGCCTACCAAGGGTAAACAAAGTTTGGCTTGCCTTTCTTTTGGGGCACGAGGAAAGAAGTGTGAATCGATGACAACCGCGCTGCTTGCTGATTCTATGGCGACGGTCGGCCTGGGTAACGCCTGCCGCGTGGTGGGAATCGACGAGAACGTCGAGCATAAGCAGCGTCGTCGCCTCGCCGAGCTGGGCATCCGTCCGGGCTCCACCTTCACCGTGACCCAGCGGATCTCCGGGGGAGGGCTCATCATCAAGAAGCTGTCCACCCGCTACGCGATCGACAAGCGCACCGCGTCCCGCATCGAGGTCGAAGTCCTTTCATGACCACCCCCGACTTTTCCGCCTGCAAGTGCTCGGACACGGGGCTGAAGACCGCCCCCGAGGGCGCGCCCATCATCGCGCTCATCGGCGCGCCGAACTCCGGCAAGTCCACGCTCTTTAACGGCCTGACCGGCGCCCGGGTGCAGATGGGCAACTGGCCCGGCACCTCCGTGGAGATCTCCCGCGGCGCGTGGGGCACCTACGACCTCATCGACTTCCCCGGCGCCTATTCGCTCGACGCGCACAGCCCGGACGAGGCGTTCACCCGCGCCATGATCGTCGAGGCCGCCCCCGAGGACCGCCCCGACGTGGTCATGGTCGCCGTCGACGCCGCCAGCCTGGAGCGCGGCCTCTACATGGTCGCCCAGCTCTTGGAGTCCCCGCACCGCGTCGTGGTGGTGGTCACCAAGTCCGACGTCGCCGCCGATGCCGGACAGAGCCTCGACGTGGCCGCGCTGTCCGCCGCGACCGGCTGCCCCGTGGTCGCCGTCGACCCCCGCCACCGGCGCGGGCTGGACCAGGTGGAAAACGCGATCGCGGTGGCCCTGGCGCGCGAGCCTTGGCGTCGTGAAGCGCCTGCAAGCTGCTGCGTCGACGAGCTCGAGCTTATCGACGACCGCTACGCGTGGATCGAAAACGCCACCGCGAAGGCGATGACCGTGGGCGAGGCCCCGAAGTCGACGCTCACGGAGAAGATCGACCGCTTCGCGCTGCACCCGGTTGCCGGGCCGCTGCTCTTCCTCGCGGTGATGTGGGTGGTCTTCCAGATCACCACGACGGTCGCCGCGCCGATTCAGGACGCCGTCAGCGGCTTCTTCGAGGGGCCGCTGTCCGACTGGACGAGCGGCCTGCTGGGGCTCTTGCACATCGATTCCTCGCTGGTCAGGGGCCTGCTGATCGACGGGCTCATCGTCGGCGTGGGCACGGTCTTAAGCTTCGCGCCGCTCATGGCGCTCATGTTCTTGTGCCTGGCGGTGCTGGAGGACTCCGGCTACATGGCGCGAGCGGCCGTGGTCACCGACCGGGTGATGAAGGCCATCGGCCTGCCCGGCAAGGCGTTCATCCCGATCGTGGTGGGCTTCGGCTGCAACGTGCCGGCGATCTCGTCCACGCGCGTGCTCAGCCAGCGCGACCACCGCATCATGACGGCGCTCCTAGTGCCGTTCGCCTCGTGCAGCGCCCGGCTGACTGTGTACGCGATGCTGGGGGCGACGTTCTTCCCCGGCCACTCGGGCACCGTCGTGTTCGCGATGTACGTCATCTCGATCGCGCTCATCGTGTGCATGGGCTGGGTGTTCCGGCGCCTGCTGTGGCGCACGCTGGGCACCGAGGCGCTGGTCATCGACCTGCCCGTGTACCAGATCCCGGGGCTTCGGCTGGCGGCGTCGGTGACGTGGACCCGCGTGAAGGGCTTCCTGCAGACCGCGGGCGGGATCATCGTCATCTGCGTGGCGGCGGTGTTCGCGCTGCAGTCCACGCCGGTGACCTCCGGCTACTCCTTCGCCGACGAGGACCTGCCGGTCGCCGAGAGCGCCTACGGCGAGATCGCCTCGGCGGTCGCGCCGGTGTTCAAGCCGGCCGGCTTCGACAGCTGGTCGATCTCGGGCACGCTGGTGACGGGCTTCATCGCCAAGGAGGCGGTCATTTCCACGTGGGCGCAGACCTACGCGCTGGAGGACCCCTCCGACGAGAGCGCCGCCGACCAGGGCAGCTCCGCGCTGGCGGGCGCGATCCGCGAGGACTTCGACACCGCCTCGGGCGGGCACTCCATCGCTGCGATCTGGGCCTTCATGGTGTTCCTACTCGCCTACACTCCGTGCGTGGCCACGATGGCGGCGCTCAAGCGGGAGATCGGCTGGAAGTGGACTTTCTTCGCCGTCGGCGTCGAGCTGACGACGGCGTGGGTCCTGGCCGTGGCCGTCTTCAACGTGCTGAGGGTGTGGTTCTGATGCGCCCGGCGAGCATGGTGCTCAAAGCGATCTCGGAGGGTAAGACCAACGCGATCGACATCGCCGCGGCCACGGGGCTGCGCGAGTCGATGGTGCGCGCGCTGCTCGAGCACTTCAAGCGCGACGGCACGCTCGCGGCCGAGGAAACCGGGTGCAGCACGGACGGACACTGCTCGAGCTGCGCGGTGGCCAACTCCTGCGGCACGAAGCAGCTGCTGACGCTGCGGGTGTGCAGTTAAGTGGTCACCGGACGCTAGCGGGTGGCTTACCCTCCCGCTAGTTTGTGGGGCATGAACGCACTGCGGGCTTACGGCGCGGCCAGGGGCAATCCCCTGGCGCTGCTTCGTGAGGCCCGCGGCAGGAGCGCGGCGGAGATTGCCGCGGAGGGCGTCGAGGACGCTGACGCCGCTCTGCTTTGCCAGCTTGCCGACGTCTACGTGGGCGAGACGTCATTTAGCCGCCGCCAAAAGGACGCGGTGGCCGCCATCGAGGCCAACGGGCACTCGATGGCCGCGCTCGAGGTCGTCGAGCGGCTCGCGCGGGCCCTGCCGCAGCAGCACCTCAAGTGGCAGCTGCGGGTCGAGCTGTGCCGGACGCCGGGCAGCGCGGGCGAGCTCGAGGCCCACGGGGCGATGCTGCTGGCGGAGCTCAAGCCCGAGCGCAAGGACCCCGAGCCGGGCGCGCGGATCAAGCGCCGCCCCTCCCAGGTGTGGTCGGTGACCTTTACCGGCCCCGCGGAGAAAATCGCGGAGATCTACGAGCCCATCAAGCACGAGGACGACCCCGTCGAGGCGGCGCGGGCGGCCATGAGCGGGGGAGGGGGCGTGGCCACCGTCCTGCGGCCGATGGTGGTGATCCCGCTCGACGAGCTAGACACCGTGCTCGACGGAACGGGCGACGAGACCGTCCTGCGCTGCTCGGACGGGGTGGAACGCACGAGCACCCAGGTGGCTCAGATGGCGATGGAAAAGCGCTGGCACTTCGCGCTCATGCACCCGGTGGAGGGCCCGGTGGACCTGGTGCGCTCGGAGCGCGTCGCGAACCGGAAGCAGCGGATGCTCGCCACCGCCGAGAACCCCACCTGCCCGTGGGACGGGTGCAACAAGCCCGCCGACGAGTGCCAGGTCCACCACCTTCGGCCCTGGCAGCTGGGCGGGCACACCGTAAGCAAAAACCTCACCACCTGCTGCGCCTACCACAACGGCGTCAACGACGATAACCCCAACGCCCCGCCTCGGCGCGGGCGACTGGAGCGGCGAGGCGGGCGCGTTAAACGCGTGTACCGCTAGCTCAGGCGTGCCCGCACGGCCTCGTGCAGCAGCCCGTTGGTGGCCAGCGCGTCGCCGCCGTGCGGGCCGTCGACGCCTGCGAGCGAGGTGAACCGGCCGCCGGCCTCCTCGACGAGGATCGCGAGCGGGGCCAGGTCCCACAGCGACACCTCCGGCTCCGCGGCGATGTCCACCGCGCCCTCGGCGACTAGGCAGTAGGAGAAGAAGTCGCCGAAGCCGCGCAGCCGCCAGGTGTCGTCGGACAGCCCCAGGAAACCAGGCAGGAGCTCGCGGTCGCGCCAGCCGTCGAGGGAGGAAAACGACACCGAGGCGTCCTCGATGGTCGAAACCCCCGAGACGTGCAGCCGCTTCGGCTCACCGCCCGCGAAGGTGCGGAAGGCGCCCTCACCCTCGGCCGCCCACCAGCGCCGGGCCAGGGCGGGTGCGGATACGACGCCGACGACCGGACGGCCGTCGACAAGCAACGCAATGAGCGTGGCCCACACGGGAACGCCGCGGACGTAGTTCTTGGTGCCGTCGATGGGGTCGATGATCCACTGACGGCCCTCGAGCGCGACGTCGCCGCCGAACTCCTCGCCGAGGATCGCGTCGGTCGGGCGGTCCTTTTCGATACGGGCGCGCAGGAGCTTCTCGGTGGCGATATCCGCGTCGGAGACCGGCGTCATGTCGGGCTTGGAGTCGACGTGCAGGTCGCTGGCCTCGAAGCGGGACAGGGTCAGCTCGTCGGCGAGATCGGCGAGTGTGAGGGCGAAGGCGAGGTCGTCGGAGTAGGTCATGGGGTCTCCTTCTATTTAGGCGAGTGCGGCGGTGATGGCGTCGACGGCGGGCTTCGTTCCGGCCACGGACCAGGTCACGCCGCCGGACTCGATCCTTGTGGCGGCGCCGCCCGCGCCCTCCACGAGCGCGCGGCCGGGCAGCCAGTCCCAGGCGGCCACGGTGTGCTGCATCCAGGCGCCGAGAGTGCCGTCGGCGACCGAGCCCAGGTCCACCGATCCCGCCCCCAGCATGCGCCAGGAAGCGAACTGGCCGGGAACCTTCAGCCACGCCGAACGCAGCTCGTCGTTGGCCAGGTAGGTGGGGTGCAGGTAGGTGCCCAGGCACAGGTGGGCGGCGTCGGCGCCGGAGACCTTCACCTGCTTGCCGTCGCGGGTGGTGGGGATCTCCGGGCCGCCGAACCAGGTGTAGCCCATGGCGGGGCGGTGGACGGCGCCGAACAGCAGGCGCTCCGGGTTGTCCGGATCGCCCTCGGCAAGCGCGAGGGCGGAGCACCAGTAGTCGGAGCCGGAGGTGAAGTTGAAGGTGCCGTCGACCGGGTCGACCACCCAGGTGCGCCCGCTTTTCGCCTCGCGGGAGGCGCCCTCCTCGCCGAGCAGGCCGTCCTCGGGGCGCAGGATCTCCAGCACGCCGGCGACGAAGCGCTCAGCCGCGCGGTCGGCGTCGGTGACCACGTCGCTGATCGAGGTCTTCTGGTCCACCGTGACACCTTGTTCGCGCATGCGCCACGCCAGCCGCCCCGCGTTGTAGACCAGCGCCTGGGCGAGGTGCTCGTCCGAGTCCTTGTCGTGGGCGATGGCAAAGGTCTTGGTGATCGTGGCAATCATGTCGCTGAGTGAACTCATGCCCTCTATTGTGCAACACGGCCACCTCGCGTGCCGGTTTGCGCCCTTCAGTAAGATGTATGTTCATGCGACCGGATACCCAAGCTGCACTAGCCAGGCTCGACGCCACCTTAACCTCCATCGAAAAGGTGATGGATCCCGAAGAGATGGCGACGCGGGTTCGCGAGCTGGAGGCGCAGGCGGCCGACCCGAGCCTGTGGGACGACCCCGACCACGCGCAGAAGGTCACCTCCGAGCTGTCCAGCGTCCAGTCCCAGCTCAAGAAGCTAAGCGGCCTGCGCCAGCGCCTGGGTGATGTCCCGGTCATGTACGAGCTGGCCGAGGAGGAAGGCGAGGGAACGGAGCTGGCCGACGAGGAGCTAGCCGAGCTCACCGAGGAGATCGAGTCCCTCGAGGTCAAGACCATGCTGTCCGGCGAGTACGACGCCCGCGAAGCCGTCATCAACATCCGCTCCGGCGCGGGCGGGGTCGACGCCGCCGACTGGGCCGAGATGCTCATGCGCATGTACACCCGCTGGGCGGAGAAGAACGGCCACAAGGTCGACGTCTACGACATCTCCTGCGCCGAGGAAGCGGGCATCAAGTCCGCCACCTTCGTCGTCCACGGCGAGTACATGTACGGCCAGCTCTCCGTCGAGCAGGGCGCGCACCGCCTAGTGCGCATCAGCCCGTTCGACAACCAGGGCCGCCGCCAGACCTCCTTCGCCGAGGTCGAGGTGCTGCCCGTCGTCGAGCAGACCGACCACATCGACATCCCCGACTCCGAGGTCCGCGTCGACGTCTACCGCTCTTCCGGCCCGGGCGGGCAGTCGGTCAACACCACCGACTCCGCCGTGCGGCTGACCCACATCCCCACTGGCATCGTGGTCACCTGCCAGAACGAGAAGTCGCAGATCCAGAACAAGGCGTCCGCCATGCGGGTGCTCCAGGCGAAGCTGCTCGAGCGCAAGCGCCAGGAGGAGCGTGCCGAGCTCGACGCCTTGGGCGCTGGCGGCAACGCCTCCTGGGGCAACCAGATGCGCTCCTACGTCCTGCACCCGTACCAGATGGTCAAGGACCTGCGCACCGGTTACGAGGTCAACGACCCCACCAAGGTTCTTGACGGCGACATCGACAAGTTCCTCGAGGAGGGCATCCGCTGGCGGATGGCCGAGCTGAACAAGGAGGCCTCATGATCACCTTCGACCGCGTCACCAAGCTGTACAAGACCTCCACGCGCCCCGCGCTGGACAACATCTCGCTGACCATCGACGAGGGCGAGTTCGTCTTCCTCATCGGCCCGTCCGGCTCCGGCAAGTCCACCTTCCTGCAGCTGCTCATCCGCGAGACCAACGTCTCCAGCGGCGACATCCGCATGGCCGACTTCCACGTCAACAAGCTGCGCGGCAAGCAGATCAACCAGTTGCGCCAGCGCATCGGCTACGTCTTCCAGGACTTCCGCCTGCTCCAGCAGAAGAACGTCTACGACAACGTCGCCTTCGCGCTCGAGGTGATCGGCACGAAGAAGGACAAGATCGCAAGGCTGGTGCCCGAGACCCTCGAGATGGTGGGGCTGGCCGCCAAGGCCACCCGCATGCCGCAGGAGCTGTCCGGCGGCGAGCAGCAGCGCGTGGCCATCGCGCGCGCGAGCGTCAACCGCCCCATGCTGCTGCTCGCCGACGAGCCGACCGGCAACCTCGACCCGGACACGTCGAACGACATCATGGTCCTGCTCAACCAGATCAACCGGACCGGCACGACCGTGGTCATGTCCACCCACAACGCCCGCGCCGTCAACGACATGCGACGCAGAGTCGTCGAGCTGAACCTCGGCAAGCTTGTGCGTGACGACGCCCATGGCGTCTACGGCGAGGCCCAGTAGGAAGGGGAAAACATGGGATACGTCTTCCGCCAGGCATTTACCGGCCTTGGCCGCAACATCACGATGACCGTCGCGCTCATCATCACCACCGCGATCTCGCTGGCGCTTCTGGCCACGGGCTTCCTCGTCACCCACATGACGGAGAAGACCAAGGAGATCTACCTCGGGCGCGTGGAGGTCATGGTTCAGCTCGACGACGACATCTCCGCCAACGACCCCGACTGCTCATCGGACGCCTGCAAGGAGGTCAAGGACACCCTGGAGAGCCGCGACGGGATCACCTCCATCGAGTACTACTCGCGCGAGCAGTCCTACCAGCGCTTCGTGGAGGTCTTCAAGGACTCCGACCCGGTCCTCGTCCAGGAGACCAGCCCCGACGCCCTGCCCGCCGCACTGCACGTGCGCCTGGCAGACCCGCTCGACACCAAGCCGCTGGAGGGCATCAAGGACATGTCTCAGGTGACCGACGTCGTCGACCAGGCCGACGACCTGCGCGGCGCCACCGACAACCTCGACTCCATCCGCAACGCCACCTTCCTGTTCGCGGGCGTGCAGGCGCTGGCGGCGATCTTCCTCATCGCCAACATGGTCCAGATCGCGGCGTTCAACCGCCGCGAGGAGATCTCGATCATGCGCATGGTCGGCGCCTCGCGCTGGTACACGCAGGCTCCGTTCGTCATCGAGGCCGTCATCGGCGCCGTCATCGGCTCGGTGCTCGCCGGCGGCGCGCTGTTCCTCGGCAAGGCGTGGGTGGTGGACAAGACCCTGCGCTCGCTCTACCAGGCGCAGCTCATCGCGCCGGTGACCACCGCCGACATCTGGGCGGTCCTGCCGGTCATCGCGGTGGTCGGCATCCTGTTTGCCGCCGTCACCGCGCAGGCGACGCTGCGCTTCTACGTCCGGAAATAACGCTCACCACGGAAAGCACCACGCCGAGCGTCAGCCAGCCCACTCGCCCCTGGTCCATCACCCACGTGGAGATGACCAGGGGCGCGATGATTTCCACCACCGAGAACGCCATGTTGAACAGCGCTAGGTAGGTGGTGCGCTGCTCGGCCGGGGCCAGCGCGTAGGAGATCGTCCACGAGGCGCTGGTCTGCGCGCACTCGGTCACCGCCAAGAGCGTAACCACCACGATGACGATCGCGACCAGCAAGCCGTAGGCGTCGGAAAGCAAACCGTAAGCGAGCAGGCTGCAGCTTAAGAGCAGGCCGAAGCCCGCGAAGTAGAGCGCGACTTGGGCGCGGCGAAGCCCCGTGACCAGCCCCGTGATCGGCAGCTGCGCGACCACGATGACCAGCGTGTTCACCACGAGCCCGATGGCGACGAAGCGGTGGAAGAGCACGCCGTTGGCGGTGATCCACAGTGGCATGCCGATGAGCATGATGTGGATGACGAAGGTGGGCACGTTGACCAAGAGCGCGAGCGTGGCAAAGCGCACGTCGCGCAGCGCCGCGAACGCCTGACCGAGCGGGGCCGAGCGCACCTCGCGCGGCACGCGGATCAGCCCGATGCCGATGAGCGCCACCGCCATGCTCGCCGAGACCAGCGCCAGCACGAGGCGGCCGGTGTGTTCGGAGCCGGAGTTGAGGAAGGGCACCGCGATGATCGAGCCCGCCCCGATGCCCAGGTTGCGCAGCGCGAGGATGACCGCCATCGCCTTGACGCGCTCGGTGGTGATGACCGCGACGATCGACTGCGTGACCGGGAACGACGCGGTGAAGGCAGCGGAGAACAGGCACACGCTCACGACGAAGTGCCAGAAGCTGTGCGTGAGCGCGAACGACCCCATCGCCGCCGCCTCGACGGCCATGAGCGCGAACAGGGTGGGCTTCTGGCCGATGCGGTCGGCGAGCACGCCGATGGGGAAGCTGAACACCAGCCCGCACACGGCCGCGGCGGAGGTGCCCGCGCCCACCTGCGCGGGGCTGAGCCCCACGACGGTGAGCAGGAAGATCACCGAGACGGACAGGTAGACGCCCTTGCCGATCGCGGCGACGAGCATGGCGGCGAACAGGGCGAGGGTGTTGCGCTGGCGAAACATCAGTCGGTTACCTCCGAGTCCTCGAGGTCCCCGAGCGGGACGATGCACGGCGCGAGCGTCGCGCCGATGATCGGGCCGAGGAACGCCGCGTAGGCGACCGTGCCGATCCCCACCGGGCCGCCGAGCAGCCAGCCCGCGGCCAGCACCGCGACCTCCAACCCGATGCGCACGCGCGCGATCGACCACCCGAAGCGGGAGTGCAACCCCGTCATGAGCCCGTCGCGCGGGCCGGGGCCGAACTGGGCGCCGATGTACAAGGAGCTGGCGAAACCCACCACGACGATCCCGACCGCCATCATGAGCGCCTTCGCCCACCAGGGGTCGGGGGCGGCGAGGAAGCGCATGCTGGCGTCGATGCTCACCCCGATCCAGATCGCGTTGAGCACGGTGCCCAGCCCCGGCACGATGCGCAGCGGCACCCAGGCGGCGAGCACGAGGAAGGAGATGATGATGTTCGCCGAGCCCACCGAAAGACCCGCCCGGTGCGCGACCGCGACCTCCAGCACGCTCCACGGCGGGGCGCCCAGGCCGGAGACGATGATGAGCGCCAGCCCCAGGCCGAAAAGGCTCAGCCCCACCATGAGCTGAGCGAAGCGCCGGGGGAATCGTCCCGCGCGGATCTGCTCCACGGGACCCAGGTTTGCCAGTCGAGTCACGAAGAGACATTCAACAGTATGGATTATTCGGCGGCCAAGTAGTATGGGGGCATCATGGCGAAGAAGAACAAGAAGCAAACGGCGGGTAACAATCCGGTCGTGGCCACCAACCGCAGGGCGCGGCACGAGTACAAGATCCTCGAGACGTACGAGTGCGGGGTCGTGCTGGTCGGCACCGAGGTGAAAAGCCTGCGCGAGGGCAAGGCCTCGCTCACCGACGCCTTCGCCACCATCGACGACGGCGAGGTGTGGCTGCGCAACCTCCACATCCCCGAGTACTCGATGGGGCACTGGACCAACCACTCGCCCAAGCGCACCCGCAAGCTCCTGCTCCACCGCCGCGAGATCGACTCGCTCATGGGCAAGGTCCGCGACGGCAACAAGACGCTTATCCCGCTCAAGCTCTACTTCAAGGACGGTCGCCTCAAGCTGGAGCTGGGGCTGGCCCAGGGCAAGCAGGACTACGACAAGCGCCAGGACATCAAGCGCCGCACCGAGGAGCGCGAGGTCGTCCGCGAGCTGGGCCGCCGCGTGAAGGGGATCAAGGCGTGATCACGGCGGCGAAGATCCACGACGTCCTCCGTGGCACCGACTCGGTCACCGGCACGGGGGTCATCTGCGATCGCCTGTGGCCGCGCGGGGTGTCCAAGGCCGACACGGAGGGCTTCTTGTGGCTGAAGGGCATCGCCCCCTCGCCGGGGCTGCGGAAGTGGTTCGGGCACGACCCGGACCGCTTCGAGGAGTTTGCGGCCAGGTACCGAGCGGAGCTCGACGAGGCGTTCGCGGCCGGAAACGAAGACGTCAAAAAGCTCCTGCAACTGGGGGACGCGACGCTGCTGTACGCCGCGAAGGACCGCGCCATCAACCACGCCGAGATCCTGCGCGACTGGGCTAACGAAAAAGCTCGCTAAACAGCACGGCGTGGCCCTCGCGGGTGGGGTGGACCCCGTCGGCGAGCAGGGCGGTGCGCCCGCGCAGCGGCTCCCACAGGTCGATGACGTCGCGGTGGGTCCGATCGCCCCAGCGCACCATGAGCGTGCGCAGGCGCTCCAGCGCGTCGGTGCGCACGGGCAGCCCGAACTCCGCCTCGGCGCGGTCCGCGTCCATCCACGTCGGGCCCAGGGCGACCACGCGCACGCAGGCGGCCTCTAGCGGGGCGACGATCGCCTCGAGGTCGGCCAGCACCTGCTCGGGCTCCGCCCCGCCCGCGATGTCGTTGCCGCCCGCGGAGACGACTGCGGTGTCCACGTCGCGGCGCGTGGCCTCACCTGGGCCGTAGGTGGCCAGGCGAGCCATCGTCTCGCCGGGGATCGCCAGGTTCCACAGGCGCGGGACGTGGCTGGCCAGCCGCGCCGCCCAGCCCCCGGACGGGTCGGACATCCCAAACGCGATCGAGTCGCCTAAGACCGCAACCTTCTTCGCCGCCGCGAACGGCCTCGGATCCAGGTAAGCCCAGGCGAGCCTGCCGTCCGCGAGCGCCACCCGGCGGCGCACGCCGAAGCGGCCGTCGGCGAGCGAGAGCTGGCCGTCCTCCAGCGCGACCAGGCCGCCCTCCCCGTGGCGGGTGGAGGCCGGCACGTAGCCGAGCGCCTCGCCGAACACCTCCTCCTGGAGCGCGGGGTCGAGCAGGGGGCCGAAGGAAAACAGCGTCTGCATGCGAGTCCTAGGCGTAGAAGGCCGCGGCGTTGTCGTAGAACACGGCGGGCGCGTGCTCGCCGGCGACCTCGGCGATGATCTCGAAGTCGTGGACTTCGAACGGGCGCTTGGCGCGCGTCGACGGCAGGTCGGTGCCCACCATGAGCGCGCCGGGGTTGACGTCGAGGATCGCGCGCATCGCACGCGCCGGGTCCATCTCGATGCGCCCGAAGCCGGTGGCCTTGACCTTCACGCCCGCCTCGACGAGCTCGAGCAGCAGCGGCAGGCCGTCCTCGTGCATGCCGAGGTGGTCGATGCTCACCGCGGGCAGGCTTTTAAGCGTGTCCTTCAGCGGCCCGGCCTCGCGGGCGTCGACGTAGAGCTCGGTGTGCCAGCCGGCCACCTCGTTGACGCGCCGGGCCAGCCGGTCGAGGTCGGCGACCTCTGCCGAGCCGCCACGCTTGAGGTTGAACCGCACCGCGCGCACGCCGAGCCCGTCAAGCCGCAGGATCTCCTCGTCCGGGGTGTCGGCGGGGA
The DNA here is from genome assembly GCF_000550805.1 of Corynebacterium vitaeruminis DSM 20294. NCBI lineage: Bacteria > Bacillati > Actinomycetota > Actinomycetes > Mycobacteriales > Corynebacteriaceae > Corynebacterium > Corynebacterium vitaeruminis. The sequence continues at coordinate 842,972 of NZ_CP004353.1, forward strand.
TCTGGGTCACCCCCTTGAACGTCGGCCCCAGCTCGGCCAGCGCGTCGGCGAGGTAGCCCTGGTCGAAGCCCTGGAAGGAGCCGGACACGACCGCGCCGGCGGTGATCCGAAACTCGCCCAGCGGGTAGGCAAGGTAGTCGGCCGCCGTGAACGGTTCCGGCAGGTAGCCCTGGTTTTCGATGAGCGGGTGGGCGGGGTCGATGATGTGCAGATGGGTGTCGAATACGTCAATCATGCGACCAGTTTACTTGTCGCTTGTCGACGGCCATGGCGGGCTAGTGCCATGATGGAAACGTGCTTCACTACTTGGCTGAGCAGCCCCTCCTGCTCGTCTTCGTGCTCATCGGCGTCGGCATGGCGCTCGGCAGCTTCAAGGTCCGCGGCATCAGCCTCGGCGCGGCCGCGGTGTTGTTCCTCGGCATCGCGTTTTCCGCGGTCGTTTCCGGGGTGAGCGTCCCGCCCTTGGTGGGAACGCTGGGGCTGGTGCTTTTCGCGTTTGGGATCGGCAACAACTCCGGCGTGACGTTTTTCAAGTCGCTGCGCACCGCGACCGCGCCCGTGCTCAGCATGATCGGGGTGTTCGCCGCCGCGGCGGTCGCGGCGTGGGGGCTGGGTATCTACGCCTTCCACCTCGACATCGCGATGGTCTCCGGCGCGTTCGCAGGCGCCATCACCAACACGCCGGCGCTCGCGGCGGCGACGGAGGCCACCGGCGACGACGCCCAGGCCACGGTCGGCTATGCGGTGGCCTACCTGTTCGGCGTCGTCGGCATGATGGTGGCCACGGTGCTCGTGCTGCGCGGTGCCGGAAACGACGACGACACCGCGGTGCCGGTGGTGCAGGTCAACCTGCAGGTCACCCGCAAGGGCGGCATGAGCGTGGCGGAGGTGGTCGACATCGGCGGCAACAGCGTGCAGGTGACCAGGCTGCGGCGGGTGGGCAGTAACGACGTGGAGCTGCCCGGCATGTTCGACATCCTCTTCCCGGGCGACGTCATCACCTTGGTGGGTGAGCCCGCGCACCTGGAGGCGGTGCTGAAGACGGCGGGCCGGGAGTCCCCGCAAGCACTCACCGAGGACCGCCACGACCTCGACTTCAGGCGGATCACCATCTCCCAGCACCAGCTGGCCGGGCACACCATCGACGACCTCAACCGGGAGCTCACCTCCCGCTGGGGCGCGCGAATCTCGCGCGTGCGCCGCGCCGACCACGACCGCGTGGCCGTCCCGGAGTTCGTCGTCGAGCTGGGCGACCGCGTGCGCGTCGTGGCCCCAGTCGAGCACATGCGCGAGATCTCGGAGTACCTGGGCGACTCCTCCCAGGGGCTCACCGACATCAACCCCGTCTCGCTCGGGCTGGGGCTGGCCGCGGGCATGTACGTCGGCCACCTCGCCATCCCGCTGCCGGGCGGCTTTTCCTTAAGCCTCGGCGCGGCGGCGGGCGTGCTCATCGTGGCGCTGGTCATGGGCCGGATCGGGCGCGTGGGCAGCCTCATCACGGCGCTGCCGCACTCGGCGAACACCGTGCTCGCCGAGCTGGGCCTTTTGCTCTTCCTCGCCCAGGCGGGCACGAACGCGGGCGGGCAGATCCTGGGCGCCTTCGAGTCCGACGCGTGGTGGAAGCTGCTGCTCCTAGGCGCCGTGATCACCACGATCGTGGCCGCGGGGTTGGCCATCGTCATGCGCCGGGTCCTGCACATCGGCGCGACGAAGACCGCTGGCATCTTGGGCGGTGCGCAGACCCAGCCCGCGATCCTGGCGTTCGCCAACAACCGCACCCACACCGACCAGCGGGTCGAGCTCGGCTACGCCATGGTGTACCCGGCGGCGATGATCGCCAAGATCCTCATCACCCACGTTTTGGCACTCATGGGCTAAAAAGTTGCGAAGTCCCCGGCGCGGGTTTAGTTTCGCACCATGCTTGAAAATATCGGCGGCATCCCCGCCCACCCGCTCTTCGTCCACCTCGCCGTCGTCGCCGTCCCCGTCGCGGCCCTCGTTTTCCTAGTCTCCCTCGTCCGCCCCGACACGAAGGCCTGGCGCGTGACCAACGGCTGCTTCGCCGTCCTCGCGGTGGCCTCGACGATCCTCGCCCGCTCCACCGGAGAGGGCCTGCTCAAGGCGATGGGTTTTTCCGAGGAGGACCCCGGCAAGCTCGCCGACCACGCCCAGTTCGCCAACTACATGACGGCCTCCGTCTTTGCCTTCGCCGCCCTCGTCGTCGTGCTGGTTGTCCTGCTTTGGCTGGGCAAGTCGAAGACGGCGGCGACGATACTGAAGGTGCTCGCGGCCATCGCCGCGATCGCCGTCATTGTCACCACCGTCATGACCGGCCACGAGGGCGCGGTCCAGACCTGGACCCACTAGTTGGTCTGGATGTCGCGGGTGGTAAACCGCCACACGCCGGCGGCCGTGAGCGCGCAGGCGATCGCCGTCATCACCACCAGCGGGGTCCAGCTCATCTCCTCGAAGGGCATGTAGGGGGTCGCCGCCAGCGGCATGGCGTTGAGGAACCACTCCGGCAGGCGGAAGACCTCGCCGAACATCGTGAGAAACCACATCGCGGCCATGAGCCCCCAGGCCGTAGGCGTCGACAAGCGGGGTGCAAAGCCCCACAGGAAAACGCTGAGCCCGACCAGCACCATGACCGCCGGCCAGTACGCGAGCGCCGCGAGCGCGAGGCGGCCCACCTGCGAGCGGTCGTAGCTGGCGGCGATGACCGCGCCGCCCAGCGGCAGGAGTACCGCCGACCACACGGCCGGGATGAGCAGCCGCTCGAGCGCCCAGCGCGCGCGGGAGACCGCGCGGGTGATCTGCGCGTCGACGAGCCCCGTCGCCTCGTCCTTGCGCAGCGAGACCGTGATCTGGATCGCGAACACCAGCGTGAGCAGCGCCATCATCGACACCAACAGGCTCACCAGCGCCTTGACCCCCTCGCCGCGCAGGAGGGCGGCGACGTTCGTGTCATCCAACAGGTCGGTCATGGCCGTGACCACCGAGCCGAACATGAGCCCGGACAGCGCCACCGCCAGCGTCCAGCCCATGATCGGGTTGCGCTGCAGGTGCAGCTCGAGCCCGAGCGGGGTGGCCCAGCGGGCGGGCGCGTGCGAGGCCCCGTGGCGCTGGGGGAGCAGCCCCGCGCCGAAGTCGCGCCGGGCCTCCAGCACCCAGGCCACGCCGAGGAGTGCGGCCGCGAGCAGCACGAGGAGCGCGAATGGCCACCAGCGGTTGGCCGCGTAGGGCTGCATCTGCTGCGCCCACCCGATGGGGGAGGCCCAGGTGAGCGTGCCGTCGCCCATGTCGCCGCTCATGCGCAGCATGTAGAACACCACGATCACCGCCGAGCCGAGCGAGTTTGCCCCGCGCGAGGTCGCCGCCAGCTGCCCGGCCAGCGCGCCCACGCCCAGGCCCACCAGGCCCGCGCCGAACGTCGCCCCGCCAAGCACCAGCGAGCCCGACGCCCCGAAGCCGCCCGCCCACGACACCGCGGTCAGCCCCGCGCCGACGAGCAGGCTAAGCGTCCCGTAGACGAGCCAGGCCGCCGCCGAGTAGGCGTGCACGCCGAGTGCCTTGGAGCGCAGCAGCTCGGTGCGCCCGGTCTCTTCGTCGGCCCGCCCGGAGCGGGTGACCAGGAAGACCATCCCGATCGCGATCGCGAGCGCCACCGTCATCCAGCCCTTCGTCCACACGGCGCCACCCATGGTGTTCGCCGCCGGCGACAGGCCGGTGATGGCCCGCATGCCGGGGCTGGCGGACAGCGCCGCGAACTCATCGAGCGAGGCCTGCGTGGTGAAGGTCTGCTTGTAGTAGGAAACGATGTACTGGTACATCCCCACGAGGACGACCAGCCACACCACGAGCCGGACCCGGTTGCGCCGCAGCACCAGCCGGATCATCGTCGATAGCCCGGTCATGACCGTGCCCCCTTGGACAAGGCGGCGAGCTCGTCGCCGTAGTGGCGCAGGAACAGCTCCTCCAAGGAGGTCGGGTTGGCCACGATCGAGCGCGGGCCCAACGCCGAGACTGCCGCCAGCACGCCGGGCAGGTCAGCCTCGTCGACCGCGAACGTTACCCGATCGCCGTCGACGCCTAAGTCGTGCACGCCCGGCACCTGGTCGAGCCGCCCCGGCCCGCCGTCGAGGACCACCGCGACCTGCGTGCGCGCGAGGTGGCGCAGCTGGGACATGGTGCCCGCCTCGACGGTCGCGCCGTCGCGGATGATCGCGACCGTGTCCGCCAGCTTCTCCACCTCGCCGAACAGGTGGCTCGACAGCAGCACCGAGCGCCCGTCCGCGCGGATCTCCCGGATCGACTCCGCGAACGCCGCCTCCATGAGCGGGTCCAGCCCGCTGGTCGGCTCGTCGAGGATGAACAGCTTCGCGTCCGAGGCCAGCGCCGCGACCAGTGCGACCTTCTGCCGGTTGCCCTTGGAGTAGGCGCGCGCCTTCTTGGTCGGGTCGAGGTCGAAGCGCTCCAGCATCGCCTCGCGCCGGGTGGCGCTGTAGGAGCCGGTGAGGCGGGTAAGGATGTCGATCGCCTCGCCGCCGGTGAGATTCGGCCACAGGGTCACGTCGCCGGGCACGTAGGCGATGTCGCGGTGCAGCCGCACGGCGTCAGCCCACGGGTCCCCGCCGAGCAGCGAGACGCGGCCGCCGTCGGCGCGCAGCAGCCCCAGCAGGATGCGGATCGTCGTGGTCTTGCCCGATCCGTTTGGCCCGAGGAAGCCGGTCACCTGGCCGGTGGGCACCTCCAGGTCGAGCCCGCGCAGCACCTCAATCTTTCCGAAGCGCTTCCTAAGGCCCTCAATCTTGATCGCCGTGGACATGAGTTCTCCGTTCGAGGTAGGAGACGTGGTCGTCGAGCAGCGAACGGTCGGCGAGGACGCCTTCGGTGAACAATTCGAGTGTGGGCCGCCGCGAGGAGGTCGAGATCGTGCGCAAAGCGTCCTCGGGCCCGAAGTGGGGGGTGGCAAGGCCCGCGAAAGCCCCGGCGCGGGCGGCGATGGCGCGGAAGGAGGCGGAAAAGCCCTCGTCAGCGAACGATGCGACGGTCACGTCGCGGATGCGCGCCCGGGCTGTAAGGTCGGAACCCGTACGCATACTTCAAATGCTATGCACGTGATCAATCGGCGTCAACGGTGCCCATGCCCTACTCTGGGGTACATGAAACGACTACTGGTTCTTGCCACCGCGGCGCTTGTCCTCGCGGGCTGTTCTTCGACCAACGAGGAGTCCAGCTCGACCGAGACGACCGCCGCCTCCGCCACGACCACGGCTCAGTCGAGCAGCGCCGCGGTGCCCTCGTCGTCGGAGGCGTCTGCGCAGCAGACGTCCGGCGCGGAGGCCACCAGCGAAGCGTCGACAGGCGAAATGAAAGCGGTAGACGCCTCGAACGGGACCGGCATCTTCAGCGATGGCAAGGACTTTTACTTCTGCAATTCCTCGCCCTATTCGGACGGCATGCCGGCCGAGGCGGGCGAGTGCGTGGGGCCGATGAGCGAGCAGGAGGCGAAGTCGGCCTACGAGCAGGCGATGAAGCTGCTCGAGCCCGAGTTCTAGAAACTTCACCCCCGAAGCGGGAGGGGCTTGCTAAAGTGATGTCCGCTATACGCTCGATTTTTCGCTAGAAAGGCCCCTCCCGTGACAACTACAGATCAAGTCCGCGAAGACATCCGCCTGCTCGGCCGGGTGCTGGGGCGGGTGATCGCGCAGCAGGAGGGCGAGGACGTATTCGAGCTGGTCGAGGCCACCCGCCGGATGGCCTTCGACATCGCCCACGGCGACGCCAAGCCCACGGACTTGATGGGTATCTTCCGCGACCTGGACATCACCAAGACCAACCTGGTCGCGCGCTCGTTTTGCTACTTCGCGCTGATCGCCAACCTCGCCGAGGACCTGGCCGACGAGTCCGTCGAGGCGCCGGTGTCTTTGCGCAAGACGTTCGCGAAGCTCAAGGACGCGGGCGTGACCGGCGCCGACGCCGCCGCCGTCGTCCGCAACGCCAAGGTCGCCCCGGTGCTCACCGCGCACCCGACCGAGACCCGCCGCCGCACCGTCTTCGACACCCAAAACCGCATCAAGCAGCTGCTCAAGGAGTCCCACCACGGTGGCGACATGGCACGCATCGAGCGCGAGATGTACCTGCGCATCACGCTGCTGTGGCAGACCGCGCTCATTCGCATCGCCCGCCCCACCCTGGAGGACGAGGTGGACGTGGGGCTGCGCTACTACAAGCTCTCCCTGCTCGAGCAGGTCCCGGCGCTCAACCGCGCGATCCGCCACAACATGCGCGACACCTTCGGCATGCAGGTCCCGGACGTGCCGGTGGTGCGGCCCGGCTCGTGGATCGGCGGCGACCACGACGGTAACCCCTACGTCAACGCGCGCACGCTGACGTACGCCACCCGCAACGCCGCTAAGACCGTGCTGCGTTTCTACGAGGAGCAGCTCGGCGAGCTGGAACGCGAGCTGTCGCTCTCGGACCGCTACTCCTCCTGCTCCAAGGAGCTCCTGGCGCTGGCCGACGCCGCCCACAACGACTGGGAGTCCCGCGTCGACGAGCCCTACCGCCGGGCCATCTACGGCATCCGCAACCGCGTGCGCGCCAACCTTCACGAGATCGGCGACAAGAAGGTCGCCCAGGTCGACGCCGCCGCCTACGCCTCGCCGGAGGAGTTCAAGCGCGACCTCGACACCATCGACCGCTCGCTGCGCCAGTTCAACGACGACGTCATCGCCGACGACCGGCTGGCCCGCATCCGCTCGGCGGTGACCACCTTCGGCTTCCACCTCTACACGCTCGACCTGCGCCAGAACTCCGAGTCCTTCGAGAACGTGCTTACCGAGGTCTTCGCCGCAGCTGGTCGCTCGGACGACTACCGCGCGCTCGGCGAGGAGGAGAAGATCGCGCTGCTCGTCGAGGAGCTCAAGACCCCGCGCCCGCTGCTGTTCCCGGATGCCGCGCCCATGAGCGAGGTCACCGAGAAGGAGCTGGGCATCTTCCGCGCCGCGGCCCAGGCTGTGCGCAACTTCGGCCCGCAGTCGGTCTCGCACTGCATCATCTCCATGACCGGCACCGTCTCGGACATCCTCGAGCCGATGGTGCTGCTCAAGGAGGTCGGCCTGCGCGAGGTGGACGTGGTCCCGCTGTTCGAGACCATCGACGACCTCAAGGCCGGCGCCGGGATCCTGGAGAAGCTGTGGTCGGTGCCCTTCTACCGCGAGCACCTGCGCGCCCGCGGCGACGTGCAGGAGGTCATGCTCGGCTACTCGGACTCCAACAAGGACGGCGGCTACCTCCAGGCCAACTGGGCGCTCTACGACGCCGAGCTGGCCCTCGTCGAGCTGTGCAACGCCCACGGCATCGAGCTGCGCCTGGCACACGGTCGCGGCGGCGCCGTCGGTCGCGGCGGCGGACCGACCTACGACGCCATCCTCGCCCAGCCCAAGGGCGCGGTGTCCGGCTCCGTGCGCATCACCGAGCAGGGCGAGGTCATCTCCGCCAAGTACGGCGCACCCGAAACCGCCCGCCGCCACCTGGAGGCCTTCGTCTCCGGCGCGCTGGTGGCGTCGCTCACCGACACCGAGCCGATCGCCGACCCGGACCGCGCCTACGCCATCATGCGCGAGCTGTCCGACCTGTCGGGGCAGAAGTACCAGGAGCTCGTCGGCGACCCGGGCTTCATCGAATACTTCACCCAGTCCACCCCGCTGCACGAGATCGGTGACCTCAACCTGGGCTCGCGCCCGGCCGCCCGCAAGCAGACCACCGCCATCTCCGACCTGCGCGCCATCCCGTGGGTGCTGTCCTGGTCGCAGTCGCGCACCAACGTCCCCGGCTGGTTCGGCGTGGGCAGCGCCGTGACCCGCTGGGCGGGCGAGGACGCCTCCCGCTGGGAGGAGCTGCGCGCCCTGCACCGCGACTGGCCGTTCTTCCGCTCGGTCATGTCCAACATGGCTCAGGTCATGGCCAAGGCCGAGATCTCGCTGGCCCGCCTCTACGCCAACCTGGTCGACGACAAGCAGATCGCCGACCGCATCTACACCCTCATCGCCGAGGAGTTCGAGCTGACCAAGAAGGTCTACCTCGAGGTCACCGGCAACAAGGACCTCACCGCGGAGAACCAGCGCCAGGCCCGCTCGCTCAAGCGCCGCTACCCGTACCTTCTGCCGCTCAACGCCATCCAGCTGGAGCTGCTGCGCCGCTACCGCGCTGGCGACGACTCCTTCCTCGTGTCCAAGACGATTCAGGTTACAATGAACGGTCTTGCCACCGCGCTGCGTAACGCGGGCTAGCGCGGGCTAGCGCGAGCTAACGAACAAAGAAGGAGGCGCGGTGGAGCGTCACGCACGGCTTCGGCTGCTGTTGGGAGAAGAGGGGCTCGGACGCCTCAAGGACGCGACGGTCATGGTGATCGGGCTCGGCGGCGTGGGGTCCGCCTGCGCCGAGGCGCTCGCCCGCAGCGGCGTCGGCACGCTCATCCTGCTCGATCGCGACGTCGTCGAGGAAAGCAACATCAACCGGCAGGCGCTGGCGTTTACCTCCACGCTCGGCCAGGTCAAGACCGAGGTCATGGCCCGGATGGTCCACGAGATCAACCCCGCCTGCGTCACCCACGCGCGCCGGGTCTTTCTCACCCCGGACAACGTCGCGGACACCCTCGACGCGCTGCCTCGGCCCGACTACGTGCTCGACTGCATCGACACCGTCTCGCAGAAGCTCGCCATCGCCCACTGGTGCGCGAGCCACGCCGTGCCGCTTTTGTCCTCCATGGGCGCGGCCAACCGCCTCGACCCGGCCCAGTTGCAGTTTTCCAACCTGCGCAAGACCGCCGTGTGCCCGCTGACCAAGGTGATCCGGCTGGAGTGCAAGAAGCGCCGCATCAAGGGCGTCGAGGTGCTCTATTCCACCGAGCCGCCGCAAAAACCCGGCGCGCCCGGCGCCCGCACTAAGGGCGAGAGCCTCGGCTCCATGAGCTACATGCCGCCGATCATGGGGCAGATGATCGCGGGCAAGGTCATCCGCCGCCTGTCCGGCCTCGAGCCCATGCCGCGCCCGCCGCGCCTGTACCGCTCCCGCGAGGAGGCGCTCGCAGCCCAATGACGGTCCTGCTCGACACCCACTTCCACCTCGACTTCGTCACCGATCCCGCTCGCATCGTCGCTTCGCTTTCCGACGCCAAGGTGGCCGTCGTCGCACAGACCCTCCTGCCCTCGGCCTTCCTGGCCCAGGAGGGGGCGACCCCGGCCCGCTACGCGCTGGGCTTCCACCCCTGGTGGATCACCGATGAACGCCAGGTGGAAGGCGAGCTCGCCGTCTTCGCCGAAGCGCTGCCGCGCACCCGCTTCATCGGCGAGATCGGCCTCGACCTTGGCCCCCGGCGCGCCGCCAACGCCCCCCTGCAGCGCCGCGTCCTCGACGGCATCCTCTCCCGCCTAGGTGAGCACCACGTCATGTCCATCCACGCCGTGCGCGCGGCCACCGACGTCCTCGACGCCCTCGACGCCTCCGGCACCCAGGCGACGCCGGTCTTCCACTGGTTCTCGGGCACGAGCGACGAGCTCACCCGGCTGGTCCGCCGCGGCGGCTACGTCTCCATCAACCCCCGCATGTTGGAATCCAAGCGCGGGCGGGCGTTTGTCCGCCAGGTCCCGGCCGGGCGCCTCCTGCTCGAGACCGACCTGCCCGAGGGCCCCGGCTCCGCGCCGGACCCTGAGGCGGTCACCGCGGCCCTTCACGCCACGCTGGACAAGATCTCGCAGTTGCGCGGCCGCGACATGCGACCGGTCATTGCGCAGACGCAGGCACAGCTGTACGGCGCGTAGCTTCCTGGAAGCGCCCGAGCACCTCGCCGGCCAGCTGGTGGATGTTGGCCACGTAGTTGTCGCGCTGGTTGAGCTGCGCGCCGCGCACCCCGTCCGAGGACTCCAGCCCCGCGATGGGGGAGTGCACGTCCTGGGCGGTGGCGGGCATCGAGTGCATCTGCGGGACGTAGCCGATCATGTAGTCGTCCTGCTCGAAGCCCAGGCTGCGCCCGATCCGCGCGGCCTCGTCGGCGAAGCGGCCGCGGAAGCGCTCGAACGCGCCCACAAGCTGCTCCTGCCCGTTGGCCTTGCGCTTGACGTACTCCAAGGTGGTGTAACCGAGGTAGCGCAGCGCGCGGCCGTCGCGCCCGGGCAGCCGCAGCGGGGAGAGCTTCCGCTCTAGGTCGAAGGCGTGCGCGCCCCACGCGGCGATGCACCGCTCGGAGATCTCGCTGTACTCGGCGACCCACGCGTCGAACCAGCGCGAGAGGTTGCCGAAGGCGTGGAAGCTGAACAGGTCCGTCGAAGTCGGCGTCACGAACGCGTCGCAGCCCAGCAACACCGTGCGGTTAAACGGCCCCAGGCTGGGGCCGACGTCGAAAAAGATCACGTCGTAGTCGTCGCGGGACTCCACCGCCGCGGCCAGCTGCCCAGCCCAGTGGATGCGCCGGAAGTCGCCGGTCTTTCCGCCCTTCGCGGCCGACCACGCGTCGCTCATCACGTCCTCGATCTGCGACAGCGCGGGGTGCCCGGGCAGGACGTCCACCTTGAACCGCTTCGAGCGCACGGCTAGGAACTCGTGGTCGATGCTCGGCTCGCCCTCCATGAGCGGCAGGAACAGCGACACCACCGAGCGGGACAGGGAGCGCCGAAACGCCACGTCGTCGTCGGCCTCGTCGTGGTAGCCGTAGATGTCCGCCGTCTGGTCCTCGCTGAGCATGAGCTGGGTGGCGTTGCATTGCGGGTCGCAGTCGACGTAGAGCACGCGCAGGCCCTGCAGCGCGAAGTAGTGGGCCACGTTCGTCGACAGCGTCGTCTTGCCGACCCCACCCTTGTTGTTGAAAAAGCTCAGCGTGCGCACGGTGTTAGTCATGAGGTTCCTTGGCCAAGAGTCGTGAAATCCTTCTCACGATAATGGCAACCGATCCCCGCATGCCATTCGCGCGGGGGTAGTTTTTCGCTTATCGACGCCAAGGCGAGCGGTCCAAGCTCACCCGGGAGGCCGCCACCTTCGGCTGCCCGCCGACTTCTGCCACGTCGATCTCCACGCGCAGCGGCCAGGCCTGCCCCGACCCGTCGTCGGTGATCCCCGTGGTGATCCGGCCGACGATGCGGCCGTCGCCGAACTCCACCCCGCGCACGTCGATGCGGTGATAGACGAAGTCGCCGCGATCGATGCCCCTCATCCACTCGTCAAGCGTGGCAATGTGCCCGGTCATGTGGGTGAGCGTGGCATCCGGGGTGTGCAGGCTTCGCAGGGTGGCCGTGTCCCCGGCGTCCATCGCATTGATGAAATCTTCCCATAACTGTTCCATGCCGAAAGCCTACCCGATACGACAAAGCCCCAGCTCACGGGCGTGAGCTGGGGCTTATCCGTGGAGCCGCCGGGAATTGAACCCGGGTCCTACGTCACCTTGCCAGGGCTTCTCCGTGCGCAGTTCGCGCGGAATCTCTGCTCGACCCTCCGGATGGGGCAAACACCTCCGGATGATGGGCCCAGTCAGCAGTGGGAGTCCCCTTTGACCCTGATGACTCGATCAAAGAGCAAGTTCCCTAGTCGATGCCAGGATCTAGGCCAGGAACGGAGCCTAGGCTGACAGACACGCGTCGCTGAAATTAGGCAGCGAGGGCGTAGTCACGCTGAGAGTTGTTCTCTGCGTTTATTGATCGCTACGACGCTTATACGGTGGTCTCTAGCCTGCACCGGCACGCTTCCCCTGGCTTAATGCACGCAGTCGAAACCACATCGACCCCGTTGCACCCCGCGAATCATGGGGTTGTGCCAACTAATTCGCGGTGAGATAACCATACTCCCGCCCCCGTTAGTTGGTCAATGCCCAACGATCCACCCGCAGATCTCGTCGATGAGATGCGGCCCCTCCGGCTCGTTGAGCACCTCGTGGTAGGCGCCGGGAATCGGGTTGAAGGTGCAACCTCGCGCGGCGGCGGCGAACCGGCGCGAGCCCGAGATGTCGGCCAGCCCGTCCGCCTCGCCGTGGATGACCAGCGCCGGGACGTCCGGCCACTCGTTCACGCGGGAGAGGAAGCGGTACCCCTCCGCGGCCATGCTGGCCCCGGTCAGAAGCGGGACCCGGCCGGTGTAGACCATCGGGTCCGCCTGGTAGGCCGCCACCACCTTGGGGTCGTGGGAGAGCAGCGAGGCGTCGAGTGCCACCGTCGGCAGCCGGGGCACAAGGCGCGCGAGCGCCAGCCCCGCCCGCGCCGCCAGCGGGGACACGTGCGGCAGCGGCAGGAACGCCGGGCCGGTGAGCACCACGCCGGCGACCCCCTCCGGGTCGCGCAGGACGGACGCGGCCGTGACCAGCCCTCCCATCGAGTGGCCGAAGCAGAAGACCTTTTCCGTGCGCTTGTCCCCGGCCACTTCGGCGCGCGCCGTGAGGTGATCGTCGATAAGCAATGCGACATCGACCGCGAGGGGAGTGGCAAGGTTGACCCCGTGCCCGCGGTGATCGTAGAAGAAGACGTCGAGGCCTGCGGCGTTGAGGGCGTCGATGAGCGGGCGGAAGCGGCCGGAATGCTCCGCGTAGCCGTGGGAGACCAGCACGGTGGCGGTAGGCTGCGGCGCGGGGCTAAACGAAAGCGTCATGGCTATACCTTAAGCAGGCGCAGGCCCCACGCGATGAGCACCACGGCGAAGACCGCCCACAACGCGGCCAGCGCCGCCGCGATCGCGTAGATGGTGGTAAAACCCAGCACGACCGAGGTCACCGCCAGCCCGATCGGGCCAGCCACCTGCGAGATCGCCATGAAGATCGAGAACGTGCGCCCGCGGATCTGCTCCGGGACGGACTCGGTGACCACCACCATCTGCAGGGGGTTGAGCACGCCGCCGCCGAGCCCGGACACGGCCATGCCGGCGATGACCAGCCACGGTAAGTGCAGGAACCCCATGAGCCCGAAGCCCGCGATGTACAGCGACATGCCCAGCGCCCACGTGAGCCGCTCGCGGCTGGCCAGCTTCGTCGCCACCAGCCCCGCGAGCAGCATGCCCACCGCGTAGGCGGACATCGACACGCCCAGCAGGTGGGGCTGCCCGGAGGCCTGGAAGCGGGCGGGCAGCAGCACGGAGAGGTACGGGGTGACCAGCGCCATCGCCAGCAGTGTGTTGACCGCGAGCATCCGCACGACGGGGAAGCCGAGCGCCGCCCGCCAGCCGCGCCAGCCCGCGAAGTCCGCCTCCTCCGCCTCGTCCGCGGCGACCGGCGCGCCCAGCCGCAGCAGCGCCGTGAGCCCGGCCGCGCCCAGCGAGCAGCCTGCGGTGATCCACAGGACGTTCTGGATCGGCAGCGCCGACATGAGGAATCCGGCCACGGCCGGGCCGAGGAGGAAGCTGATGCCGCCGAGCCCCTGGTTGAGGCCGGACAGGAACGGCACGTCTTTGCCGCTGGCCACCGCCACGTCGCCCACCAGCGCCGCGCGCGCCGACATGCCCGGGATATCACCCACCGCGCCGATGATGCCGATCGCGATGAACCAGCCCAGCGTGAGGTCGGTGGTCGAGTCCACCACGATCAGCCCGATGACCGAGAGCCCGGAGATGATGTCGGAGACGATCGACATCGGCTTTCGCCCCACCGAGTCGATGAGGTTGCCGCCGAAGTACGCGAACAGCAGCGAGGGCACGGCGATCGAGGCCGCGACGATGCTCGCCGCCTGCGGGCTGCCCGTGCGCTCGAGCACCAGCCACGGCCACACGATGCCCGCCACGGCGTTGCCGAACATCGAAAGCGCCGCGGAGGCGAGGTAGATCCAGGCGGTGGAGGCGCGCTTTTCCATTACCCCATGCTATTGCATTGCTTGTCGACGCTTCGCTGGTGACCGCGCCGTAGGCGTCGACAAGCGAAATGCGTTAGTGGAAAAGTCCCTCAGATAGGGGAAGTGACCTAGGTGGTGGTTTATACTACGTGTGTCGCAGTGAACGGGAATGCCGGTGAGAATCCGGCAGCGGACCCCGCCACTGTATGTGGCTGACCAAGGCTTCGACCACGTGTGCCCCACTGTCTTCGGATGGGAAGGGGCGGTCGGATTTTTGCCGAGGCCACAAGCCAGGAGACCGGCTGCGACGACTGTACGTTTCCACCCGCGGGGACCCGGGTGCAGTAAGAAGGAAAACAAATGCATATCGCAGAGGGGTTCCTCCCCGTTTCCCACGCCATCGGCTGGACCGTTGTCGCGGCACCATTCGTGATTCACGGCGCGATGCAGGTCAATAAGCAGATCAAGGAAAAGCCCGACACCGGCCTGTTGCTCGGCGCGGCGGGCGCCTTCACCTTTGTGCTCTCCGCGCTCAAGATCCCGTCCGTGACGGGTTCCTCCTCGCACCCCACCGGCACGGGGCTTGGTGCGGTCCTTTTCAAACCTCCCGTCATGGCGTTCATCGGCACGATTGTCCTATTGTTCCAGGCGATCCTGCTGGCGCACGGCGGCATCACCACGCTGGGGGCGAACGTCACCTCCATGGCCATCGTTGGCCCGTGGGTGGGCTACGCCACGTGGAAGCTGGCGCGCAAGTGGGGCGCCAGCTTGGAGGTGGGCATCTTCTTCGCGGCGTTCACCGCCGACCTGTCCACCTACGTGGTCACCGCCTTGCAGCTGGCGCTGGCGCACCACACCGACTCGGTCGGGGGCGCGGCGGTGTCCTTCCTCGCGCTCTACGCGCCGACCCAGCTCCCGCTGGCCGTCGTTGAGGCGATCGTCACCGTGCTCATCATCCGCTCCCTTCGCGCGCTGGCGCCGAAGGAGCTCATCACGCTCGGCGTGGCAATGCCCTCCGAGGTGGGGGCCGTGCCCGAGTCGACGCCCGAAGAAGTCACCGCAGATTCCGACCAGCCGCAGGTCAAGGCATAGGGGGAGCACGTCATGAAGAAGAATTCACGCCTGGTTACCATCACCCTCATCGCGCTCGCGGTCGTCATCGCGGCCTTCCCGATGTTCTTCCACTTCGGCTCCTCCGACTCCGAGGAGCCCTTCGGCGGGACCGACGCCGGCGCCGAGACCATCGTCGAGGAGCACGACCCGGGCTACGAGCAGTGGTTCCACCCGCTCGCCGGCGAGCTGCCCGGCGAGGTGGAGTCCGGACTCTTCGCGCTCCAGGCCGCGCTCGGCGCGGGTGTGCTCGGCTTCGCGCTGGGCAACTACCGCGGTCGCAACAAGCGCGACAAGGAGCTGCTCGAGGCGGCGGGCGCCCCGCAGTCCACCGTGGCGTAGCCGCATGAACCCCCTGGAAAGGGCGGCAGCCAAGAGCGCGTGGGCGCACGTCAACGTCGGCGAGAAGCTGCTGCTGTTCATCGGGCTCATCATCGAGGTCCTCGTCCTGCCGCCTAAGGTGGGCGTCCCGCTCGTGGCGGTGACGGTTATCGCGCTCGCCTTCGCGGCGCGCGTGCCGCTGCGGCTGTACGTGGGGCTGGTGCTGGCCCCGGCGGTGTTCATCGCGCTGGGCATCATCCCGCTCATGCTCACCGTCAACTCCCACGGTGTGAGCATCAACCCGGCGGGCGTCGCCCCGGCGCTGGTGGTCATGGTGCGCAGCTTCGTTGCCACGGCCTCGATGATGGTGCTCACGCTCACCACGCCCATGTCGGAGTTCATCTCGTGGGCGAGCCGCATCGGCGTGCCAGAAGCCCTCACCTACGTGGTGGTGCTCATGTATCGCATGATCTCCACGCTCTTGGTCACCTCTCGCACCATGTGGGAGGCGCAGGCGATGCGGCTGGGGCACTCCAACCGCAAGAAGTGGATCTCGTCGATCGCCGCGCAGGCCGCGACCCTGTTCGTCCTGTCGCTCGAGCGCGCCCGTCGCCTCGGCGAGGGGCTCGAGCTGCGCGCGGACCCGAGCGCGATGGCCGTCGCGAACCCCCACCGGCCGCTTTCCCGGCAGCGCTTCGCGGGAATCATCGTCCTGCTGTGCCTGCTGGCGGCAAGCCGGCTGTTGATTAAGTAGAAGGAGAAACCACGTTGACAACCGTGCTATCCGCACGAGGCCTCGAGTTTTCCCACGAGACCACAGCCGTGCTCAAGGGCGTGGACCTCGACGTGTGCTCGGGCGAGACCATCGCCCTCCTAGGCCGCAACGGCGCCGGAAAGTCCACCCTGTTTCGCCTGCTCGCCGCGTCGTGGCGTCCGGGGGCGGGGTCGGTGACCCTGCATGGCGAGCCCTACGCCTACAACCGCAAGGGGCGCGATCGGGTGCGCCGCGCGGTGCAGCTGGTCTTGCAGGAGCCCGACGACCAGATCTTCGCCACCACCGTCCGCGCCGACGTCTCCTACGGCCCGGTCAACCAGGGCCTCACCGAGGCCGAGGTGAGCGAGCGAGTCGAGGCGGCGCTTGCCGCCACCGGCATCACGCACCTCGCCGAGCGCGTCCCGCACCACCTCTCCTTCGGGCAGCGCAAGCGGGTCGTCCTCGCCGGCGCGCTCGCCATGCGCCCCGAGGTGTTGCTTCTCGACGAGCCTACGGCGGGTCTCGACCCGACCGGCACGAGGGAGGTGGCCGCCTCCATCGAAAAGCTGACGAACGCAGGCACCGCGGTGGTGCTGTGCACCCACGACGTCAACTTCGCGTACGCCGTTTCCCGCACGGCGGCGATCCTTGTCGACGGCTCGCTCGTGTCCGGCCCGACCCGCGACATCCTCGCCGACCATGTCCTCATGGAGCGCGCGGGGCTCGAGGTGCCGTGGGCGCCGCTGGTCTCCCGGGCCCTGGGCAGGGAGGTCACCGACACCCGCGACCTGCACGACCGATAAGACCCGGGAGCCATCACCTCCCGGAACACAAATTCATAGCGAGAAGACCCGGCACGCATCCCCTCCGCGTGCCGGGTCTTTCGCGCCCCGGGGGTAATGAAAGACGTTTCGATACCCCTCGAAACGGGCAGGGCAGCGCGACGGGCGGGGGAGCGGGGTTGTCCAACTTAGGGTCCCCTGTGTACCTTTACGGGCGTAGGAAAACTTAGCCTTAGCTAACTTGAAAGGGAACCATGTCTCGCTCGACGCTCGCCGCGGTCATTGCCGCCTCCGCCATCGCCCTCGCCGCCTGCTCATCCGGGGCGACCGAATCCGCCTCGTCGACCAGCGCTTCCACCAGCACCGTGAGCATCGAGGACAACTACGGCACCGTCGAGGTGAAAACCCCTGTCCAGCGCGCCGCATCCACCGACAACCGCACCTTCGAGGTACTCGACCAGTGGGGCATCCAGCTCGTCGCGGCCCCCAAGCAGCTCATCCCGACGACGATCCCGGACTACAAGGACAACGACGACATCGTCGACCTCGGCAGCCACCGCGAGCCCAACCTCGAGGCGCTCGTCGCCGCCGAGCCGGACCTCATCATCAACGGCCAGCGCTTCCAGCAGTACTACGAAGACATCAAGAAGCTGAACCCGGACACCCCGATCATCGAGCTCGATCCCCGCGACGGCGAGCCGCTCGACCAGGAGCTCAAGCGCCAGGTCACCGACCTGGGCGAGGTCTTCGGCAAGCAGGCCGAGGCGCAGCAGCTCGTCGACGACTTTGACGCCGCCCTCGAGCGCGCGAAGAAGGCCTACAACGGCACCGACACCGTCATGGCCGTCAACGTCTCCGGCGGCGAGATCGGCTACGTTGCCCCCACCATCGGCCGCGTCTGGGGACCAATTTTCGACCTGCTGGGGCTCAAGCCCGCGCTCGAGGTCGCCGACGCCTCCTCCAACCACGAGGGCGACGACATCTCCGTCGAGGCCATCGCCGCCGCCAACCCCACCTGGATCTTCGCCCTCGACCGCGACGCCGCCATCTCCGCCGCCTCCGAGCCCGGCTACTCCCCGGCGCTCGACGTGATCAAGAACAACGCCGCGCTCGCCAACGTCGCCGCCGTCAAGGACGGCAAGACGCTTGTCGCCCCGGCAGATACCTACACCAACGAGTCCATCATCACCTACACGGAGATCCTGAACTCCATCGCCGACGCCTTCGAGGGCAAGTAGCCCATGACCTCCACCAGAGCAAGGCTGCTTCTCGCCTTCGCCGCGGTGGCGGCGCTGCTCGCGGCGTCGCTGGCCACCGGCCAGTACGACGTCCTCTCCGGCGACGACGGGCTCGCGATGTTAAACAACGTCCGCGTGCCGCGCACCATCGCGCTCGTCCTCGCTGGCGCCGCGATGGCCATGAGCGGCCTGGTCATGCAGCTGCTCACGCAGAACCGCTTCGTCGAGCCCACGACCACCGGCACCACCGAGTGGGCGGGGCTCGGCCTGCTTTTCGCCATGATCCTCGTGCCCACCGCCAGCGTGCTCGAGCGCATGGCCTTCGCCGTGGTCTTCTCCTTCATCGGAACCATGGTTTTCTTCCTGTTCCTCCGGCGCGTGTCCCTGCGTTCCTCGCTCATCGTCCCCATCGTCGGCATCATGCTGGGCGCGGTGGTCAGCTCCGTCTCGAGCTTCCTCGCGCTCAAGACGGACACCCTCCAGACCCTGGGCACCTGGTTCCAGGGCAGCTTCACCTCCGTCTACAAGGGGCAGTACGAGGTGCTGTGGATCGTGCTCGCCGTCGTCGTCGCCGTCTTCTTCTTCGCCGACCGGCTGACCATCGCGGGCCTCGGCGAGGAGCTGGCGACCAACGTCGGCGTCAACTACCAGCGCATGATGCTGCTGGGCACCGCGCTCATCGCGATCGCGACCGGGGTGGTCACGGTCGTGGTGGGCAACCTGCCGTTCGTCGGGCTCATCGTCCCCAACCTGGTGAGCATGTGGCGCGGCGACGACCTGCGCTCCAACCTCCCCTGGGTGTGCGCGCTCGGCATTGGGCTGGTCGCCGCCTGCGACCTGCTGGCGCGGATTATCATCGCCCCGTTTGAGATCCCCGTCTCGGTGATCCTCGGCATCGTCGGCGCGGTTGTCTTCGTGGCGCTCATCGTCAGGGGGACCCGCCGTGGCTAATGCGTTGAAAACCGTAGGCGTCGACAAGCGATACTGGATAGCGCTCGGGCTGATCTCTGCAACCGGCGTGGCCTGCGCCTTCGGCCTGCTCGCGTACGGGAACCCGATGCCGATGGGCAGCAGGGGCTTCTGGCTCATCGCGCAGCGCCGGCTCGATTCCGTCATCGCGATGGCCGTGGTGGCGTGGTGCCAGGCGCTGGCGACGGTCGCGTTTCAGACGGTGGCGAACAACCGGATCATCACCCCGTCGATTCTGGGCTTCGAGTCGCTCTACCGGCTCATCCACACCTCGACGGTGTTCTTCTTCGGCGCCGTGGGCCTGACGAACGCCCGCACGCTCGACATGTTCGTGCTGCAGCTGGTGCTCATGGTGGGGCTCTCGCTCGTCCTCTACTCGTGGCTGCTGACCTCGAGGAGCGCCAACCTGCACGCCATGCTGCTCATCGGCATCGTCATCGGCGGGGGACTGGGGTCCTTGACCACGTTCATGCAGCGCCTCCTCACCCCGAGCGAGTTCGACGTGCTCACCGCCCGGCTGTTCGGCTCGGTCAACAACGCCGACCCCGAGTACTATCCCATCGCCATCCCACTGTGCCTGGCCGCGGGGATCGCAATCCTTTCGCAGTCCCACCGGCTCAACGTCATGCAGCTGGGCCGCGACGTGAGCGTCAACCTCGGGCTCAATCACCGCCGGCTGTCGGTGATCGTGCTCGTCTTGGTGTCGGTGCTCATGGCCACCTCCACCGCGCTCGTGGGGCCGATGACCTTCCTCGGCTTCCTCGCAGCCACCCTCGCGCACCAGCTGGCCAGCACTTTCGACCACCGGTTCCTCTTCCCGCTGGCGTTCGCGCTGGCCTTCCTCGTGCTCACCGGCGCGTACTTCCTCATGAACCACGTCTTCTACGCCCAGGGCGTGGTGTCCATCATCATCGAGCTCGTCGGCGGCTCGGTGTTCCTCATCGTTTTGCTCAAGAAAGGCCGCTTGTGATCACCCTCGAGAAGGTCACCAAGACCTACACCTCCGACAACCAGCAGGTCCGAATCGGTCCGGTCGACCTCGAGCTGCCCCGCGGCGGGGTCACCGCGCTCGTGGGGCCGAACGGGGCGGGCAAATCGACGCTGCTGACGATGATCGGCCGGCTGCTCAGCCTGGACGCCGGCGAGATCCGCGTCGCCGGCCTCGACGTGACCACCGCCAAGAGCGGGGAGCTGGCGCGGGTCATCTCGATCCTGCGGCAGGACAACCACTTCGTCACCCGGCTGACCGTCCGCCAGCTCGTAGGCTTCGGCCGCTTCCCGTATTCGAAGGGGCGTCTGACGCGCGAGGACGATCGCATCATCACCCGCTACATCGACTTCCTCGGGCTCACCGACCTGCAGGGGCGCTTCCTCGACCAGCTCTCCGGCGGCCAGCGCCAGCGGGCCTACGTCGCGATGGTGCTGTGCCAGGAGACCGACTACGTCCTCCTCGACGAGCCGCTCAACAACCTGGACCTCGCCCATTCCATCGAGATGATGCGGCACATCGGCCGCGCCGCCAGCGCGTTCGGCCGCACGATCATCGTGGTCCTCCACGACATCAACTTCGCCGCCCGCTACTCCGACTGCATCTGTGCCGTCAAAGACGGCCAGGTCGTAGCCTTCGGCACTCCGGAGGAGATCATGAACGATGAGACGCTCTCGGCCGTCTTCGATACGCCCATCACCGTCATCGACGGCCCCCACGGTCGCATCGCTTGCTACTAGTTTTTGCTTGTCGACGCCGTTGGTTTGGTGTGTGTGAGCTGGGGATTTGTGTTGTGGGGTGGGGGTGTGTAGCTTTATGTGAGTCGCCGCGACCGACAGCGCCCCCTCTTTTGGAGAGTGTGTGGCGGGAGGAAAACTAGCGGGACGAAACATATTTTTTCTCATCGGTTGACCATCCTTGTTGTTTGTGTGTGGTTGCTGGTGTGGTTGTGTTGTTTGAGAACTCAATAGTGTGCCAATTTTGTACTTTTTTTGTTGCTTGTTGGTGTGGTTTGTGTGTGCTGTTATGGTGTGGTGTGGCTGGCAAGTGTGGCTTGCTTGTTAAAGACTGTGCTGTGATGGTGGGTGCTTACTGGTACTGGTGAGTGGCTTTTTGTGTGTGCCTTTTTGCCCCGTCGGGTGGGTGCACATGTATCATCTATTTTTTTTGGACAATCATTTTTGCGCTGCCATTTTTTGTGGTGGTGTGCTGGTTGTTTGTTTTTTTTGCTTGGTTTTGGGCTTTCCCAGAATGTTGGACAAGGTTTTTTTCTTGTTTTTTGTGGAGAGTTTGATCCTGGCTCAGGACGAACGCTGGCGGCGTGCTTAACACATGCAAGTCGAACGGAAAGGCCCAGCTTGCTGGGTGCTCGAGTGGCGAACGGGTGAGTAACACGTGGGTGATCTGCCCCTGACTTCGGGATAAGCTTGGGAAACTGGGTCTAATACCGGATAGGACAATCGTTTAGTGTCGGTTGTGGAAAGTTTTTTCGGTTAGGGATGAGCCCGCGGCCTATCAGCTTGTTGGTGGGGTAATGGCCTACCAAGGCGTCGACGGGTAGCCGGCCTGAGAGGGTGGACGGCCACATTGGGACTGAGATACGGCCCAGACTCCTACGGGAGGCAGCAGTGGGGAATATTGCACAATGGGCGCAAGCCTGATGCAGCGACGCCGCGTGGGGGATGACGGCCTTCGGGTTGTAAACCTCTTTCGACAGGGACGAAGCTTTTGTGACGGTACCTGTATAAGAAGCACCGGCTAACTACGTGCCAGCAGCCGCGGTAATACGTAGGGTGCGAGCGTTGTCCGGAATTACTGGGCGTAAAGAGCTCGTAGGT
Organism: Corynebacterium vitaeruminis DSM 20294; assembly: GCF_000550805.1. Taxonomy (NCBI): domain Bacteria; kingdom Bacillati; phylum Actinomycetota; class Actinomycetes; order Mycobacteriales; family Corynebacteriaceae; genus Corynebacterium; species Corynebacterium vitaeruminis. The sequence continues at coordinate 864,771 of NZ_CP004353.1, forward strand.
GGTTTGTCGCGTCGTCTGTGAAATTCCGGGGCTTAACTTCGGGCGTGCAGGCGATACGGGCATAACTTGAGTGCTGTAGGGGAGACTGGAATTCCTGGTGTAGCGGTGGAATGCGCAGATATCAGGAGGAACACCGATGGCGAAGGCAGGTCTCTGGGCAGTAACTGACGCTGAGGAGCGAAAGCATGGGGAGCGAACAGGATTAGATACCCTGGTAGTCCATGCCGTAAACGGTGGGCGCTAGGTGTAGGGGTCTTCCACGACTTCTGTGCCGTAGCTAACGCATTAAGCGCCCCGCCTGGGGAGTACGGCCGCAAGGCTAAAACTCAAAGGAATTGACGGGGGCCCGCACAAGCGGCGGAGCATGTGGATTAATTCGATGCAACGCGAAGAACCTTACCTGGGCTTGACATATGCAGGATCGGCGTAGAGATACGTTTTCCCTTGTGGTCTGTATACAGGTGGTGCATGGTTGTCGTCAGCTCGTGTCGTGAGATGTTGGGTTAAGTCCCGCAACGAGCGCAACCCTTGTCTTATGTTGCCAGCACGTGATGGTGGGGACTCATGAGAGACTGCCGGGGTTAACTCGGAGGAAGGTGGGGATGACGTCAAATCATCATGCCCCTTATGTCCAGGGCTTCACACATGCTACAATGGTCGGTACAACGCGCTGCGAGCCTGTGAGGGTGAGCGAATCGCTGAAAGCCGGCCTCAGTTCGGATTGGGGTCTGCAACTCGACCCCATGAAGTCGGAGTCGCTAGTAATCGCAGATCAGCAACGCTGCGGTGAATACGTTCCCGGGCCTTGTACACACCGCCCGTCACGTCATGAAAGTTGGTAACACCCGAAGCCCATGGCCCAACCCGTTTGGGAGGGAGTGGTCGAAGGTGGGATCGGCGATTGGGACGAAGTCGTAACAAGGTAGCCGTACCGGAAGGTGCGGCTGGATCACCTCCTTTCTATGGAGTTTTATTTTGTGGTGGCAGGTTTGCCACCAAATTGTTTATTTTGTTTTTATCCAGGTGGATCACACCACTAAAGGATGTTTCCTTACAACATCGTGTTGTTGGTGCCTGCAAGTGTTGTGGGTGCGTAAAGGGGGGCATCGTTGATCGTGGGAGTACACGTTAAACAAGTCGCACCTGTAAGGGTGGCAAAGAAAGTGCGTTGTGGTTGGCATGCTGTTGGGTGTCTGGAACATGCATGATTGTGTGTTTCTGGTGGCCTGCATGATGCGGTGATGATCGTTTCCACGTTTGTGTGGTGGGTTGTTGTTGTGTGGTGTGGGTGTGTTGTGTGAGAACTGTATAGTGGACGCGATGCAATTTGTTTCCACCCCCTTTTATGTCGCTGCACTTTGTTGTGTGGTGTTGGGGGTGGGGGTTTGTTGTTTTTTATTCTTTGTTCTTAGTGTTTTTTGTTTGTAAGTATCTGTTGTTGTGTTGTTTGGTTAAGGGCACACGGTGGATGCCTTGGCAGCTTAAGCCGATGAAGGACGTGTAAGGCTGCGTTAAGCCTCGGGGAGTTGCCAATAGAGCGTTGATCCGAGGATGTCCGAATGGGGAAACCTGGCCGTGGTTATGTGCGGTTACCTGCCGATGAATTCATAGTCGGTGTGGGGGTTACGCGGGGAAGTGAAACATCTCAGTACCCGTAGGAGAAGAAAATAAATGTAATGATTCTGCTAGTAGTGGCGAGCGAACGTGGATGAGGCTAAACCATGCGCATGTGATACCTGGCAGGGGTTGTGTGTGTGGTGTTGTGGGGTTTCGATGTTTTTAGTCTGCCAGCTAGAAGCCATTTTTATCATTGCGCGAGCGGAAGTGGTTTGGAATGACCTGCCGTAGAGGGTGACAGTCCCGTACGTTGATGTGTGATGGTGGTGGTTGTTGTTGTCCCCGAGTAGCAGCGGGCTCGTGGAATCTGCTGTGAATCTGCCGGGACCACCCGGTAAGCCTAAATACTTAAGTTGACCGATAGCGGATCAAGTACCGTGAGGGAATGGTGAAAAGTACCCCGGGAGGGGAGTGAAATAGTACCTGAAACCGTGTGCTTACAATCCGTCAGAGCCTCTTTGTGGGGTGATGGCGTGCCTTTTGAAGAATGAGCCTGCGAGTCAGCGGCATGTCGCGAGGTTAACCCGTGTGGGGTAGTCGTAGCGAAAGCGAATCCTAACCAGGGTGTTTGTAGTGGCATGTTCTGGACCCGAAGCGGGGTGATCTACCCATGGCCAGTGTGAAGCAGCAGTAAGATGCTGTGGAGGCGCGAACCCACTTAGGTTGAAAACTGAGGGGATGAGCTGTGGGTAGGGGTGAAAGGCCAATCAAACTCCGTGATAGCTGGTTCTCCCCGAAATGCATTTAGGTGCAGCGTCGTGTGTTTCTTCCTGGAGGTAGAGCTACTGGTTGGTTGAGCGGGACCACAATCTTAGCAATGTCAGCCAAACTCCGAATGCCAGTGAAGTCAGAGTACGGCAGTGAGACTGCGGGGGATAAGCTCCGTTGGTCGAGAGGGAAACAGCCCAGATCGCCGGTTAAGGCCCCTAAGCGTGTACTAAGTGGGAAAGGATGTGGGATCGCGAAGACAGCCAGGAGGTTGGCTTAGAAGCAGCCACCCTTGAAAGAGTGCGTAATAGCTCACTGGTCGAGTGGTTCTGCGCCGACAATGTAGTGGGGCTCAAGTACACCGCCGAAGCCGCGGCAATCAGTTTTTCTGGTTGGGTAGGGGAGCGTCGTGCACGCTGTGAAGCGCCCGGGTAACTGATGGTGTGGAGTGTGTGCGAGTGAGAATGCAGGCATGAGTAACGACTGATATGTGGAAAACATATCCGCCGGATGACTAAGGGTTCCTGGGTTAAGCTAATCTTCCCAGGGTGAGTCGGGACCTAAGGCGAGGCCGACAGGCGTAGTCGATGGACAACGGGTTGATATTCCCGTACCCGTGTATATGCGCCCACTGGTGAATCATGGATACTAACCACCCAAAACCACACGTTTAGCACTTGTGTTATCTGTGTGGGGCTGCGTGGGACCTGACGTGGTAGTAGCCAAGCGATGGGGTGACACAGGTTGGTAGCCAAGCCACTTACTGGATTGTGGTGTAAGCGTGCAGCCCGCAACGAGAGGTAAATCCGCGTTGCATATAAAGGGTCAGGCGTGATGCGTACCCATTTTTTGGGGATGTTGGTGATCCTGTACTGTCAAGAAAAGCCTCTAGCGATGTGTGTACATGGCCCGTACCCATAACCGACACAGGTAGTCAGGTAGAGAATACTAAGGCGTTCGGGTGAACTGTGGTTAAGGAACTCGGCAAAATGCCCCCGTAACTTCGGGAGAAGGGGGACCACTGCTGGTGACAGACTGGTTGAGCTGGTGGTGGTCGCAGAGAATAGAGGGAAGCGACTGTTTATTAAAAACACAGGTCCGTGCGAAAACGTGGAAGTTGATGTATACGGACTGACGCCTGCCCGGTGCTGGAAGGTTAAGAGGACCTGTTAGCCCACCTTGTGTGGGCGAAGCGGAGAATTTAAGCCCCAGTAAACGGCGGTGGTAACTATAACCATCCTAAGGTAGCGAAATTCCTTGTCGGGTAAGTTCCGACCTGCACGAATGGCGTAACGACTTCCCTGCTGTCTCAACCACAGGCCCGGTGAAATTGCAGTACGAGTAAAGATGCTCGTTACGCGCGGCAGGACGAAAAGACCCCGGGACCTTCACTATAGCTTGGTATTGGTGTTTGGTTCGGTTTGTGTAGGATAGGTGGGAGACTATGAAACCTCATCGCTAGGTGGGGTGGAGTCGCAAGTTGAAATACCACTCTGATCGGATTGAGCACCTTAACCTTGGCCCATGATCTGGGTTGGGGACAGTGCCTGGTGGGTAGTTTAACTGGGGCGGTTGCCTCCCAAAATGTAACGGAGGCGCCCAAAGGTTCCCTCAGCCTGGTTGGCAATCAGGTGTTGAGTGTAAGTGCACAAGGGAGCTTGACTGTGAGAGTGACGGCTCAAGCAGGTACGAAAGTAGGGACTAGTGATCCGGCACCTACGTGTGGAAGTGGTGTCGCTCAACGGATAAAAGGTACCCCGGGGATAACAGGCTGATCTTCCCCAAGAGTCCATATCGACGGGATGGTTTGGCACCTCGATGTCGGCTCGTCGCATCCTGGGGCTGGAGTAGGTCCCAAGGGTTGGGCTGTTCGCCCATTAAAGCGGCACGCGAGCTGGGTTTAGAACGTCGTGAGACAGTTCGGTCTCTATCCGCCGCGCGCGTTGAAACTTGAAGAAAGCTGTCCCTAGTACGAGAGGACCGGGACGGACGTACCTCTAGTGTGCCAGTTGTCACGCCAGTGGCAGGGCTGGTTAGCTACGTACGGAAGGGATAACCGCTGAAAGCATCTAAGCGGGAAGCCTGTTTTAAGATGAGGTTTCACTTGAGGTACCCCACAGACTATGGGGTTGATAGGCCAGACCTGGAAGCACCGTAAGGTGTGAAGGCGACTGGTACTAATTTACCGACAAACAACCAACACACATAATCAAACAAAACAAAAACAAAACAAAAACAACACAACGTATCGCGTTCACTATGCAGTATCCCGCATAACACAAACACCACAAATTAATCGTGTCGGTGGTTATAGCATTGGGGACACGCCCGGTCCCATTCCGAACCCGGAAGCTAAGCCCAACAGCGCTGATGGTACTGCACCCGGGAGGGTGTGGGAGAGTAAGACACCGCCGACCAAAAACTCAAAAAAACCAAGGCCCCTAGACACAACAGTCCAGGGGCCTTCAACGCGTTTAAAGGCAAGGGCCGCCAGCTAGACGGGAGTCAGTCGGCCAGCCGCTGTAGACGTCGACAAGCCTCCTGCAACGTCGCATCCTTCTTGCAGAACGCGAAGCGCACCTTCGTGCGCCAGTACTCCTTGTGGTCGCAGAAGACCGACAGGGGGATCGCGGCGACTCCGACGTGCTCGATGAGGTAATTACAAAAGGCGATGTCGTCCTCGAAACCGGCGGGGATGTCGGCGACGAGATAGTAGGTGCCGTCGCTGTCGTACACGTGCAGGCCGGCCGCGCGCAGCGTCGAGGCCAGCAGCTCCTTCTTGGCGGCAAGCCCCGCGGCCATGTCGCGAACCCACGGCAGCTCGGTGTCCAGGGCATCGGCCACGGCGGGCTGGAAGGGCGCGGCGCCGACGTAGCTCATGAACTGCTTGACGCGCTGGACCTCGTCGATGAGTGCCGATGATCCCACGGCCCAGCCCGTCTTCCATCCGGTGGCGTTGAAGCTCTTCGCGGCGCTGGAGACCGAGACGGTGCGTTCCCACATGCCGGGAAGCGAGGCCACGTGCGTGTGCGCGGCGGGCGGGAAGGTGAGGTGCTCGTACACCTCGTCGGAGACGACTAGCAGGTCGTGCGCGATTGCGATGCGGGCGAACTCCTCGACCACCTCGCGCGCGAAGACCGCGCCGGTGGGGTTGTGCGGGGAGTTGAGAATGACAAGTTTCGTGCGCGGGCCGATGGCCGCCTCGAACGCGGCGAGATCGAGCGTCCACGTGTTGCCCGTCGGCGCCAGCGACACCGGGCGGCGCACCCCGCCGGCGAGCGAGACGGCCGCCGCGTAGGAGTCGAAGTAGGGCTCGAACAAGATCACCTCGTCGCCGGGCTCGACGAAGGCCTGCACCGCCGCCGTGATCGCCTCCGTCGCGCCGACGGTGATGAGCACCTCCCGGTCCGGGTCGATGTCCATGCCGTAGATCGCCTGGTGGCGGGCGACCGCGTCGCGCAGGACCTTCATGCCCTTGCCCGGCGGGTACTGGTTGTTGCCGCCCGCGATCTCTCGCTGGGCGCGCGCCAGCATCGAGGCGGGCCCGTCCGTGTCGGGGAACCCCTGGCCCAGGTTGATCGCGCCGAGCTCCGCGGCCCGCGCGGACATCGTGGCGAAGATAGTCTCCCCGTATTCCTGCATGCGGCTAACGCCTAAGTTGTTCACCCGATCCATGGTAGTCGCAGGCCCTCGCCCGCCCGGTCCTAGCGCGGCTAGTCTTGAGGGTATGAAGTCGACGCAGATCATCCGGGTGACCCCGCCGCACCTGCCCGCCAACACCGACCCTTCGGACGTGGTCCTCAGCCAGGTCTTCAACGCCAACCTCGCCTCCCAGGAGGCTTCCGGCACGGCGGATGCCGCCGTCTCCGTCGAGCGGACGCTGCACGGCCTGCGCCCCGGCCCCCAGTCGGAGCCGCACATGTTTGCGCTCATCGCCCGCGAGCCGGGGGAGACGGAGGACTACCTCGATGTCCCCGCCCAGAGCGACGACCGCAACTTCGACTACCTGGGCTACCTCACGGTGACGCTGCCGCTGCGGGAGAACACCGACACCGCGGAGGTCGCGGTCACCCTCGACGCCGGCCTCGCGCCGCTGCCGGGGGAGGAGCTTTCGCCCGAGGCGGTCAAGGCACTTAGGCGGCTCTACCAGCTTGCCGCCGACGTCGCCCGCGAGCACGGGCGCGGCACCCTGCAGGCGGGGCTTATGACCTCGCCGAGCATCGGCGTGGACGGCGATCCGCGGGTGCGGCTCATGCGCGAGCTCGGCTTCGAGCTGGCCTACCAGGGTGGAGAGTACCTCGTCGAGCTGGGCGAGCTTCCCGCGGCGCCGCTCCCGGAGGGGATCGCGGCGACCGCCTTCGAGGGCGTCTCGCCGCCGGAACCGCTCGTCGACGGCTTCCTCGAGCTCCTGCGGATCGCCTCCACGGACGTCCCGCACGGCAGCCTGCGCGCGGAACCCGCCAACTGGTCGCGCGAGCGGCTCGCGGAGGTCGCGGCGCACTCCGCCCGTCTCGGCTCGCAGCTAGTCAATGTCGTGCTTTTCGACGCCTACGGCCCCGTCGGCTTCTCCTACGCCTCGCGCCACCCCGGGTCCAACCCAGCGGTCGCGGAGCAGGATCTCACGGTCATCCACCCCCGCGCCCGCCGCCAGGGGCTGGGCACCGCGATCAAGGCGATCCTGTGGCGGGAGCTTCGAGCCCGCCACCCGGAGGTGAAGCGCGTGTGCACGTTCGTCTCCGACGACAACGCCGCCATGCGCGCCATCAACGCGAAGCTGGGTGCCACGCTCACCGCGATCGAGACGGTGTGGCAGAAGCGGGTATGAAAAAACCGGCCCTGGGGCCGGTTTCTCGCTTAGAGGGGGAGGAGGTCGTAGCGGGTCGTCGCGACGTCGTCGACCTTGTCGATGTTCTTCTCCAGCAGCGCCCAGAGGTCCGCGGGGATCTCCTTCTCGGCGCGCGCCACGGTGGCCTTGTCCGGGGTGCCCCAGGCGATCGGCATGGGGGAGATCTGGTCCCACGTGGTTTGCGCGTGGGTGGAGCGGCGCCCGGTCACGGCGACGGCCGGGACGCGCTCGCCGACCTTTCGCTCGTGGCCCTCGAGCCGGGTGATGGTGCGCGTGGCCAGCCCGTAGCTGGGTGCCGCGGTCGGGTCGACGTTCATGTTCACCAGCGCCATGACGGTGAGGTCGCGCGGGTTGACCTTGGCGATGACGGCAGGGACCAGCTCGTAGGTGCCGTACAGCTTCGCGGCGTCGCCGACCTGCTGGGGGATGACAAAGATCAGCGCGAGGCTGACCAGCGCCATGACGCCGAAGACCGCCAGCACGATCCAGCCGAGGCCACCGCCCACGAAGAGGTAGACGCTCACGCCGATCGCGAGCTGGACGAGCGCGAAGAGCAGCGCGGACAGCTGCAGGCGGCGGGTGTCCTTGAGCAGCTCGTTGTGCTTCTTGGCGTACTCCTCATCGACCGAGAAGTTAAATACTGGCATGGGGTGCTCGACAATCTCTAGTAACGGGCGATTCTAGCCCTCACAGTATATCTAGCCGGTGATCGTCGGAAGCATGAGGGCGAGGTCGTCCGCGTCGAGGATTCGGTAGGCGTAGCCCTGCTCCGCGAGGAAGCGCTGGCGGTGGGCGGCGAACTCGGCGTCGATGCTGTCCCTGCTCACGATCGAGTAGAAGTAGGCGGTGTTCCCGTCGGCCTTGGGGCGCAGCAGGCGCCCTAGGCGCTGGGCTTCCTCCTGGCGGGAGCCGAAGGTGCCCGAGACCTGGATCGCCACCGCCGCCTCCGGCAGGTCGATGGAGAAGTTCGCGACCTTGGAGACCACGAGGGTCGATAGCTCGCCGCGCCGAAAGGCGTCGAAAAGCTGCTCGCGCTTCTTCGTCGACGTCTTGCCGTCGACAATGGGGACGTCGAGCTCGCGGCCGATCTCCTCGAGCTGCTCGAGGTACGCGCCGATGACCAGCGTGGGCTGGCCCGCGTGGTGGGACAGGATCCTGCGCAGCGGTGCCAGCTTCGTCTGGGCGCAGGCGGCGATCCGGTAGCGCTCCTTCGACTCCGCGGTGGCGTAGATCATGCGCTCGGTCTCGTCCATCGTGGTGCGCACCTCGATGCACTCGGCGGTGGCGATGAAGCCCGCCAGCTCCAGGTCCTTCCACGGGGCGTCGTAGCGCTTCGGGCCGATGAGGGAGAAGACGTCGCCCTCGCGGCCGTCCTCGCGCACGAGCGTGGCCGTCAGCCCCAGCCGGCGCCGGGACTGCAGGTCGGAGGTCATGCGGAACACCGGCGCGGGCAGCAGGTGCACCTCGTCGTAGATGATCAGCCCCCAGTCGCGGGAGTCGAATAGCTCGAGCGCGCGGTACTCGCCCTTGGTCTTGCGCGTGACCACCTGGTAGGTGGCGATGGTCACCGGGCGGATCTCCTTCTTCTCGCCGGAGTACTCGCCGATCTCGCCCTCGGTCAGCGTGGTGCGCCGCAGCAGCTCGTCGCGCCACTGCCGCCCGGCGACCGTGTTGGTGACCAGTATCAGCGTGGTGGCCTGTGCCTTGGCCATCGCCGCCGCGCCCACCATGGTCTTGCCCGCGCCGCACGGGAGCACGACCACGCCCGAGCCACCCTCCCAGAAGGACTCGGCGGCCAGCTCCTGGTAGTCGCGCAGGCTCCACTGCTCGTGCTCGGTGGACAACGCGATGGGATGCGCCTCGCCGTCGACGTAGCCCGCGAGGTCCTCGGCGGGCCAGCCGACCTTGAGCAGCTCCTGCTTGAGCCGGCCGCGCTCGGAGGGGTGGACCACGATGGTTTCGGCGTCGATCTGCGCGCCGAGCATGGGGGCGATCTTCTTGTGCCGCTTGAGCTCCTCCAGGATCGCCGGCTCCTGGCTCTCCAGGATCAGCCCGTGGGCCGGGTGCCTGTGCAGCCGCACGCGACCGTAGCGGGACATGGTCTCGGCGACGTCGATGAGCAGCGGCTGCGGCACGGGGAAGCGGGAGTAGCGCTCGAGCACGTCGACGACCTGTTCCGCATCGTGGCCCGCTGCCCGCGCGTTCCACAGCGCCAGCGGGGTAATGCGGTAGGTGTGCACGTGCTCCGGGGCGCGCTCGAGCTCCGCGAACGGTGCCAGCGCCGCGCGCGCCTCGGCCGCCTGCTCGTGGTCGGTCTCAAGAAGCACGGTCTTGTCCGATTGCACGATGAGCGGTCCGCCGAAGGCTGCCATTGGTCTCTCCCTAAAACAGTTCCAAAAGAGCCATTCTAGATCACGGCGCACTCGGTCACGGAGTGCAGCTGGAACACCACGGGCGCGCCGGTTTCCAGGTCCGCGGCCGAGACCTGCCCGCCGGTCACTGCGATGGGCGTGATCCGCGCGTAGTGCCGGAGCCCCTCGCGGTCGACGTAGCCCACCTTCAGCGAGCGCCGCTTGCGGATGGCGTCGGTAAACACGTGCCGGTAGTCGGTTGCTTCTTCGCTTGTCGACGCGTCACCGTCGGCGCGCCTGATCGCCGCGAGCGCGGACGCCACCAGCTGCGGGGTGCTGCGCTGGGTCGGGGCGGCGGGGGCCTTGTAGGAAAGCCGGGCCGCGGGCGGGCGGACGTCGATGCTCGCGCCGGTTGCGTCCTCGGCGCTGGGGTGGAAGCCCGCCTCGCGAAGCGCATCGAGCACGCGCCCGAGCGGGGCCTGGGCGATCGCGACGGTCGGTGCGATGGCGCGCAGCGCGACCGAGGCGGCCTGGGGCGTGGAGCAGGCCTCGGCGAGCAGGGCCTCGTCCTCGCAGCGGATGTAGCTCATGGCTGGCCCACCGCGCAGGGTCCCGTGGCGTCGGGAAGCGTCCGCGATGAGGTAGCGCACCGTCTGGGGCAGCTCGCCGAGCACGTGGGAGCCGAAGAAGTCGAGGAGGTCCTTCTCGCTGCGGCCGGCGTCGAGCGCCCGGGAGATGGAGGCGTCGGTGAGCCGGAAGACGGAGGCCAAGCCCGCGGACTCGACCTCGGCGGCCAGCCCCATCATGACCTGCATGTCGCGCGGCAGGGGGCCGGGCGCGAGCACGGTGAGGTCGGCCTGGAAGATGAGCTGGTCGACCGTGGGCGGGGTGAGGCCCTCGGTGAGCGCGAGCAGCTCTGGGGAGGGCTGGGCGCCGTCGGCGGAGGCCAGCGCCGCCTCGAGGATCGGGGTGGAGTGGACGCCCACGATCGCGCCGACGAATCTGGCCTCGTCGATGAGCTGCTCGTAGGTGGCAGCGCCCAGCCGGGAGGCCTGCAGCGGCGCGTCGAAGCCGACCTGCTGGCGAAGGATCCCGGCGTCGGCGGAGGTGAGCGCCGCGAGGCGGGAGAGCAGGAGCCGGCGCACGCCCGGCAAGCCCTCGCTGAAGGTGCCCGGGTGCAGGACGTGCATGGCCTTGCCCTTGTCGTCGGGCTCGCCGACCAGCCACGGGCGCATGGTGGCCTTGGCCATCCAGAAGTGGAGCAGCCACGCCCACTGCGCGGACAGGGGCGCCGCGGACCACTCGTCCACGAGCGTGGTGGGGCACAGGTAGTCGTCGTAGTCGTCGGCTTCGGGGAGCGGATCGGGCACGCCCGTGGACAGCAGCCCGGCGGCCAGCCCGAGGCCGACGAGCCGCGCGAGCTCCGCCTCGGTGCAGCCCAGGTCGCGGGCGAGGTTCGTGGTCGTGCGAACGCCCAGGACCCGGTCCTTGAGCAGCGCCGCCGGGGCGGCCTCGAGGCGCTCGATGAGCCCGCGCATGAGCCGCACCATCTCCAGGCCCGTGCCCGCCGCGGCCTCGGCGAGCCCGGACGGTGCGGACTCGGGCGCCTCGCGGTGCGGCGGGAGCAGCGGAAGCGGCGCAGGGTGGCGGCCGGAGAGGGCGTCGCGGACGCCGGCGGGCAGCCGGACGGAGTTCTCGCCGGTGCGGATGAGCACGCCCTCGGCGATGAGCCGGGGGATGGGCCGGGTGGGGTCGGCGTCGAGCGCGGCGTCCTTGGTGATGCCGTGCCCGCCGGAGCGCATGAGCGTCTCGACGATCCTCCGGGAGCGCTCGTCGAGGCCGTCCACGAGCGCGCGGGCCTGGTCCGGGGTGTAGGCGGGCTCGTCGGGAAGCACCCGCAGCCCCTGCGGGAAGAGGTCGACGAGGTGTTCCACGCACGCGTAGCCACCCTCGACGGGAAACGCGAGGGCAAGCGCTTGAAGGTGCGCGAGCGCCTCGTCGACCTGCGTCTTGAGCCCCGCCGTGGGGTAGCCGTGGGCCTTGGCGATCCGCCGCAGTTCGCGCACGATTTCGGGGGAATCCAGAGGTTCGAGGCCACCCCCGCGGGACTCGAGCAGCTCGACGATGGCGACCTCGAGCGCGTTGAGCTGGCGTGCGGCCTCGAACAGCGAACCCTTGAGCTGTAAACGCACAGCTAGGGGCCTAATTCCGGGCGGGAGGGGGTGCAGCGCGTCCCACCTGTTTTCTAGCACTTCCCGCAGGGCGTCATCGTCGAGACCGGCGAGCCAGCGGCGGAAGAGTTCCGGCCGATTTGTCAGGGTGGGGGCGTTTGTCATGATGGCATCTAATATTAGTGCTAGTTCAGGTGACTTTTGGTGCCGAGAAATGAAAGAATAGGGCTTATGTCGAACATCGAGAAAAAAGGTTATGTTGATCCGGGCTGGCCGACTCACGTCCCAGGCGATGGCCACGCCGTTACCGAGTTGATCGCTAAGGTTGCTGGCGCAAACAGCCCGTACGGCGACATCGAGTTCCCCGTCCCGGCCGAGGAGCTCGGCTACGTGCACCCCTACACGCGCATCAACAAGTAGGTTCGCTTAAAACATAAAGGAGGCGCCCAGCGAAAGCTGGGCGCCTCCTTTCGTTCGTCGCCGTAGGCGTCGGAAAGCGAGATGCTAGTGCTGGACGGCCTTTTCGACACCGACACCGGTGAGGGAGCGAACCTCCATCTCGGCGGCCTTCAGCGGCAGGTTGTCGGGCTTGCCGATGTAGGTGCCGATGATGCCGAGCAGGAAGCCTGCCGGGATCGCGATGATGGACGGGTTGGTCAGCGGGAACCAAGCGAAGTCCGCGGACGGGATCATCGAGGTCTCTGCGCCGGAGACGGCGGGGGAGAAGATGATGAGCACGATCGAGGTCAGCAGTCCGCCGTAGATGGAGAACAGGGCGCCGGTGGTGTTGAAGCGCTTCCAGTACAGGGAGTACAGGATGGTCGGCAGGTTGGCGGCGGCCGCGATGCCGAAGGCGAGAGCAACGAGGAAGGCGATGTTCTGGCCCATGGCGCCGATGCCGAGGACGATGGCGAGGATGCCGATGACGACCACGGTCATGCGGGAGACGCGGACCTGCTCCTCCTCGGTGGCCTGGCCGTTGCGCAGCACCGAGTTGTAGAGGTCGTGGGCGACGGACGCGGAGGCGGTGATCGCCAGGCCCGCGACGACGGCGAGGATGGTGGCGAACGCGATGGCGGAGATGATGGCCATGAAGATGGTGCCGCCGACCTCGGCCGCGAGCAGGAGGACCGCGGAGTTCACGCCGCCCGGGGCGGCCGTGATGGTGTCCGGGCCGACGAGCGCGGCGGCGCCGTAACCCATGACCACGGTGAGCAGGAAGAAGAGCGCGACGATGCCGATGGTCCAGGTCACCGAGCGGCGAGCCTCGCGGGCGGTGGGCACGGTGTAGAAGCGCATGAGCACGTGCGGCAGGCCGGAGGTGCCGAAGACGAGCGCCATGCCGAGCGAGATGAAGTCGAGCTTGGTGAGGGTGTTCTTGCCGTACTTCAGGCCGGGGCCCAGGATGGCCTCGCCCTTCGGGTGGTTGGCGACGGCAGCCTCGAGCACGGCGTTGAAGCCGCCCTTGAGGGCGAAGAAGGTCAGCAGCGCGATGACGATGGATCCACCGACCAGGAGGACGGCCTTGATCATCTGGACGTAGGTGGTGCCCTTCATACCGCCGAGCAGCACGTAGATGATCATGAGCACGCCCACGATAGCGACGACGATGTTCTGGGCCATCTTGCCCTCGATGCCCAGCAGGAGCGCGACGAGTCCGCCGGCGCCGGCCATCTGGGAGATGAGGTAGAACAGGGAGATCGTCAGGGTGGAGATGGCCGCCGCGGTGCGCACCGGGCGCTGGTTGAGGCGGAAGGAGAGCACGTCGGCCATGGTGAAGCGGCCGGTGTTGCGCAGCGGCTCGGCGACGAGGACGAGCGCCACGAGCAGGGCGATGAGGAAGCCGACGGAGTAGAGGAAACCGTCGTAGCCGGAGATGGCGATGGCGCCGGTGACGCCGAGGAAGGCCGCGGCGGACAGGTAGTCGCCGGAGATGGCCAGGCCGTTCTGCCAGCCGGAGAAGGAGGCGCCGCCGGTGTAGAAGTCGGAGCCCTTCTGGGAGGTCTGGCGGGTCGCGCGGACCACGATGGTCAGCGTCGCGATGATGAAGAGGACGAAGATGGAGATGTTGAGGATCGGGTTGCCCGTATCAACCTTCTCGGCTGCGAGGAGTGCAGTGTTCATTTAGCGGGTCACCTCCATGTTGCGGCGCGGGTCTTCCATCTTGGAGCGGATGGACTCGGTGGCGGGGTCGATCTTGTTGTCGGCGAAGCTGACGTAGGCCCAGGTGATCAGGCCAGCGGTGGCGAACTGGGCGAGGCCCAGGACCATTCCAACGTTGATGGCGCCGAAGACGCGGGTCTCGACGAAATCGACCGCGAAGGTCGCGGTGACGATGTAGAACAGGTACCAGGCGAGGAAGCCCACGGTAACCGGGAACGCGAAGCCGCGGAAGGTGCGGCGCAGGGAGGAGAACTCTTCGGTCTGGCTCATGGCCAGGAATTCTTCGGGGGTCGGAGCGTTAGATACGCTTTCTTTCTGTGACATGGCTGCCTTTTCGGTAGTCGTGTTAGCGCAGTGATGACCTAAGCGGTGGCGAGGAATCCCAAGTTGTTGCGCCTGGGCCACCGCCTCGTCGTGCCCGTGGTGTTCGGTACGAAGGAGTGTGCATCCTGCGAATTGCATCACTCAACTTTGGTGATGTGGGTTATTACACACGAATTGGGAAGCGCTGTCACATCTTTGCTGGTTGTGAGGTGAAAAATCTTTGCAAATGATCATTGGCAATACTGCTAAGTTTCATTTCGGCAATTTCGGGGGATAATCGGGCCCGTGTGGGAAAACCTGTTGTTTTTACTGGTAGCTGGCCTGCAACAAGGCATTGTTTTCGGGCGGCAATAAGTGAACTTTGTGAAGATTCAATCCGTAGTTATGGGTTGTGGGCACCCCCGTTCGGGTGGGTGGTCTGCGGCGTCAAAGGGGTGAAAGTCCAGCGTGAATGCGAAAAAGGCCGGGCCCGCTGCGGTGAGCGGGCCCGGCCTTTAAGGCGCGAGATGCGAAGCGAAAACTACATGCCGAGAACGGTGTCGATGGTCTCGCGGTTCGCGGTGTAGAAGGTGTTGAAGTCGCCGCGGTAGGCGTTGTAGAAGCTGTCGACCTGTGCGGGCATCGGCATGCCCATGGCGGAGAAGCGGCCCTTGAGCGCGTTGTAGACGGCATCGGAGGCGGCCTCGGAGCTGTCGCCGGCGGAGGCGACGATGGCCTGGACCTGGGCCGGGGCGGAGCCGACCACGGAGCGCGGGGTGGAGGCGGAGTTCAGGCCGAGGCGGGCGGAGCAGGACGGCCATGCGCCCCAGCCCTGTGCGGCGAGAACGTTCTCGGCGACGGCGATCTGCTGCTCGCGGGAGGCCTGGCTGGCGGAGGCCGCGTACTGCTGTCCGCCGTAGGCGCTCCAGGTGCTCGGGGAGAACTGCAGGCCGCCGTAGTAGCCGTTGCCGGTGTTGATGGCCCAGTTTCCGCCGGACTCGCACTGTGCGAGGCGGTCCCAGTCGGAGTCGGGTGCGGCGGATGCCTGCGGGGCCAGAAGGGCGGTGGCGGTACCGAGGACGACGGTGGAAGCGGCGAACTTCGCGAAGGTGCGGTTGGGCTTTGCGTGACGTGCCATGAATCAAATTCCTCTCATTCCTCGCCCGAGGCGACCGAACTGGAGGAGGAGGATTCCTCTCCGGGTACGGAAGGCCCCTGCCTGTGAAGTGAGTGTTTGGTAGTTGATGGAAGCGGGTGCTTCCATCTCGAACGGTAAGTACTCAAGTTGCATCGTGTTGCCCACCGGAGTCACGCACAGGCAGGGGACCGGCGAAGCGTGATTTCTCGGCTAGTGGGCGATGCCTTGCTATAGAGGGTAACGGTTTATAACGAATGTGTCACGTTTCCTTTTGTGATCTTATCGTTATCTTGGGTCGATTCTGAATAAAATTGCAGGTCAGAACCTTAAGAAAAAAATTAAAAAATTTTCCGGACATGTTACTGGCGTGACGAAAGTGGCATCTCAGCCCGTCAACGAAGCAATGTTTAGGTTTGGTTACGATCCGCGCCGGATCCGTTAACGATAAATTGAAAATGTTGTATAGTTAGATCTTTCGTGCCCACGGCGCCGAGCCTGCCGGGAATACCCCGGCGGCGAGACTCCTTATATAAGGGGAGCACCCGACCATCCGGGTGCGAGCGAGGCCGTACACAACAAGTCACTATGGAAAGGACGGACAAGTGCCCATCGGTAAAGTGAAGTGGTTCGACGCAGAGCGCGGATTCGGGTTCGTTTCGAATCCTGGCGACGAGGACTGCTACGTGGGAAAGCAGGTGCTCCCCAAGGGGGTCACCGAGCTGCACCCGGGCCAGCGCATCGAGTTTGACTTCGCGGCGGGCCGCCGCGGACCGCAGGCCCTGCGCGTGCGCCTGCTGGAGGGGCCCAAGCCCCGCAAGCCGATCCACAAGTACAAGCCGGAGGAGCTGCACAGCATGATCTCCGATCTGGCTACCCTGCTGGAGACCAAGGTCCAGCCGGGCCTGCTGTCCGGGCACTACCCGGAGCGCAAGGAGGGCCACCAGATCGCGGAGATCCTGCGCGCGGTAGCCAACGAACTCGACGCCTAATCGAATAACAAAAAACAAGGGGGCGGCCAGCAATCGCTGGCCGCTCCCTTGTTCTATGTGTTGCTTACTGCGCGGTCTCGCTCGTGGTCGCCGCGGCGGACTCGGAGGGATCCGCCGCCTCCTGGGACAGGTCGGCGGTCTTGGCGTACTCGGTGCTGATCGACCAGGTTACGGAGTAGGGGGTCTCCTCGCCGGCGTCGTTGTGCCCGATGAGGACGGAGTTGATCTCCACGACCACCAGCCGCGGGCGGGTGGTCGAGCCCTCCGTCGTCGGGTCGACGGAGCCGGGGACGTCGACGGAGGTCTGCTCGTTGGCCTTGTAGTACATCTCGTCGTTGGCCGCGGGATCGTCGTAGATCTTCAGCAGCGACCAGTCGTGGTCCGAGATGTCGCTCGGCACGGAGACCGTGAGGGTGTCGTCCTCGCCCACGGCGATGGTGGGCACCTCGCCCTCGGGGCAGTCGACGCCCGGCTCGCAGATCGCGTAGGGGGTGACGTCGAGCTTGGTGTCGCCGACCTGCGCGGTGACCTTGATGTCCTTGGGCTCTGGGCCCGGGCGGTTCTTCCACCACGTCTGGAACGCCACGCTCGCGGCCACGACTACGGCCACGGCGACGATGAGTGAGAGGAGTTGAATGAGGTTCTTGCGCTTGGTCTTCCGGCTCGCCATAGTCGCATATCCTACTGTCTCACCCCGCAGGCGGCCGCACCGAACCCCCGGGAGCTAACCCGCAGGGACGAAGCGAACCTCGTAGAGGTCCGGCCAGCGCTTGCCCGTGATGAAGAATCGGTCGGTGCCGGGGATGTGGGCGATGCCGTTGAGGACGTTCTCTGGGTCGACGGCGGCGTTGTTCGGAACGGTCGAGGCGTCGATGACGCCGGTGACGGTTCCCGTGGCGGCGTCGATCCGCAGGATGGAGGTGGTGGTGAAGACGTTAGCGTAGATCTCGTCCTTGCCGCTCGAGCTTTCCGCGGCGGGCACGCAGTCGAGCTCGTTGATCTGGGAAATGGGGGCACCGGCCTTGGTGACGTCGATACGCGAACGCTCCTGGAAGCTGTCCGGGTCGAGCACGCGCAGCTGGTTGGTGCCGTCCGACATGACCATCCGGTCGTCGAAGTGGCACATGCCCCAGCCTTGCCCCTGGTAGTTGACTCGGCCGATCTCCTCGAGGGTGGCGGCGTCGCGCTTCATGGCCACGCCGTCCTTCCACGTCACCTGCCACACGTGGTCGCTGGTGCGGGTGATCCCCTCGCCGAAGAAGGTGGGATCGATCGCTTGGCTGTCGGACTCGACGCCATCGATGGTGCTGCGGTAGATGCGCCCCTCGCCCTCCCAGCCGGTGGAGACCAGCAGGTGCTGGCCGTCGGGTTCGACCTCGAGGCCCTCCACGAAGGAGGTGTCGTCGAAGGGATGGGTGGCCACGATCTCGACGCCGAGGCTTTCCACCCCCGACGCAGGCACCGTCGAGGAACCCGAGGACGATCCCGCGAGCGAGCCGCCCGAGCAGGCGGCGAGCACCGGCACCGCGAGGAAGAGCGAGGTAGCGACGGCGGAAACAATACTGAGTGGGGCGCGCATGGACTCCATCATGCCCCAAGGAACGCCCTCGCACCCGATGGGCAATAATGAAAAGGTGCACAGCAAGCGAAATTCGAAGAACACCGCCCAAAGCCCGCTCCTCGGGTCGCGGGCAGTCAGCGTCGCCCGCGCCGCACTCGAGGAGCTGGGGGAGGGCGGTGTCGGCCACCACATCGGCGTCGGTCACCTCGGACGCAACGTCGCCACGCACCGCTTCGCCGCGGAGGTCCCCGGATACACCGGCTGGGAGTGGAACGCGGTCGTGGCCTGCGCCCAGGGCTCGCGCTACATCACCGTCAGCGAGCTGGCGCTCGTCCCCGGCGGGCAGGCCCTCCAGGCGCCCGAGTGGGTGCCCTACCAGGAGCGCGTGCTGCCCGGCGACCTCGGCCCCACGGACTTCCTGCCGCCGCGCAAGGGCGACCCGCGGCTCACCGACGACGCGGAGCACGCCGTCCTCGACCGCGGCACCTCCCGCAAGCTCACCCAGGCCGGGCTCGATCAGGCCAAGGACCGGTGGCTGCACGGGGAGTTCGGCCCGCGCTCCGAGTTCGCCGAGCACGCCCCGAACCACTGCCGCACCTGCGCCTTCTTCGTGCCCTTCGCTAAGCCCCTGGGGGAGGGCTTCGGGGCCTGCGTCAACGAGTACTCGGCCGACGGCCAGGTCGTGGCGGACAGCTACGGCTGCGGCGCCCACTCCGACACCCCACCGGAGGAGCCGCTGGGGCAGGTTGGGGGAGTCGCCTTCGACGATGAGAAGCCGGTGGACTTCTAGGTCGACGCCGATAGGCGGCGACAAGCAAAATGCGAAATCTGTCGCAGATTAGTTATTTTGTGAGATAAGTAATTGCGCCGTTTGTGGGTTTGATTGTCCCCCTGTTTGAATGGGAATCTAGGTGCAGAAACTTGACTGTTTCCATGCATCTTCACATTCACTTCACACGGGAGAACCTATGGCGACGACGCCAATCGCGGCCCCTCGCGGCGGCCTAGATCGATACTTCAAGATAACCGAGCGAGGATCGACCGTCGGGTCGGAGATCCGCGCGGGTGTGGTCACGTTCTTCGCGATGGCCTACATCATTATCCTCAACCCCCTCATCCTGGGCACGGGTGCCGACCTCAACGGCAAGGTGCTCGGCATCCCGCAGGTCGCGGCCGTGACCGCGCTCGCCGCCGGTGTCATGACCATCGGCTTCGGCCTCATCGCCCGCTACCCCTTCGGCATCGCCACAGGCCTGGGCATTAACACCCTCGTCGCCGTCACGATGGTGGCCTCTCAGGGGCTGAGCTGGGAGGAGGCCATGGGACTGGTGGTCCTGGACGGCATCGTCATCGTGCTCCTCGCTATCTCCGGCTTCCGTACCGCCGTGTTCGAGGCCATCCCGCAGTCGCTCATCGCCGCGATGGGCGTGGGCATCGGCATGTTCATCGCCATGATCGGCCTCGTCGACGCCGGCTTCGTCCGCCGCCTGCCGGACGCCGCCCACACCACCGTGCCGGTGGGCCTGGGCACCAACGGCTCGATCGCCTCCTGGCCGACCTTCGTCTTCGTCCTGGGGCTCATCATCTGCGGCGTCATGGTCGTCCGCAACGTCAAGGGCGGGCTGTTCATCGGCATCGTCGCCAACACCATCATCGCCATGATCGTCGAGGCGATCACCGGCGCGGGCTCCAGCTCGGACAACCCCACCGGCGGCTGGAACCTCGCCGTCCCCGCCCTGCCGAGCTCCTTCGGCGGGCTGCCGGACTTAAGCCTCGTGGGCGACATCTCGCTGTTTGGCGCGTTCAGCCACGTGGGCGCCCTCGCCGCGACGCTGCTGCTGTTCACGCTCGTGCTCGCCAACTTCTTCGACGCCATGGGCACCATGACCGCGCTGGGCAAGCAAGCAGGGCTGACCGACGAGAAGGGCGTGCTGCCCGACATGAAGACCGCTCTGGTCGTCGAGGGTTGCGGCGCCATCGTCGGCGGCGCGGTCTCCTCGTCGTCCAACACCGTCTACGTCGACTCCTCCGCGGGCATCGCCGACGGCGCGCGCACCGGCCTGGCCAACGTGATCACCGGCCTGTTGTTCCTCGCCGCGATGTTCCTCACCCCTCTCTACGAGGTCGTCCCGGTCGAGGCCGCGGCACCGGTCCTCGTCGTGGTCGGCGCGCTCATGATCGGCCAGATCCGCGATATCGACTTCTCGCGCTTCGACATCGCCCTGCCCGCCTTCCTCACCATCGTCATCATGCCGTTTACCTACTCGATCGCCAACGGCATCGGCGTCGGCTTCATCGCCTACGTGTTCATGCAGGTCGCCGCGGGCAAGATCAAGCAGATCCACTGGATCATGTGGCTCGTGAGTCTGCTGTTCGTGGTCTACTTCGCCGCAGAACCCCTCATGAACGCCATCGGTTAGCCCCGCTCGCCGTGGTCAGGCCCGGTTCCGCCTTCTTGGTGGTGCCGGGCTTTCGCTTTTCGACGCTTAAGCCTTCGGCGGGCGGCCGCAGGCGGGTGGGGCCCACCTCATGGCCTACAGTTATGGGCGTGGATATTACGCACCTCTCCGACCCAGCCGACCCGCGCCTCGACGACTACCGGGACTTGAACCACTCCGACAACCGCCCGGACCTGCCCGGCGGCAAGGGGCTGGTCATCGCCGAGGGGCCGCTGGTGATCGGCAGGCTCCTAAAGTCCCGCTTCCCGGTGCGCAGCCTCATCGGCTTCCCGGCCAAGCTGGAAAGCTTCCTCTCCGACCCCGCGGTCGCGGAGCTCGTGGCGGACATCCCGGTCTACTCGATCGACCGCGAGGTGCTGGCCCAGGTCGCGGGCTTCGACATGCACCGCGGGCTGCTGGCGGCCGCCGATCGGGTGGCGGAGATGACCATCGCCCAGGCCATCGAGGGGGCGAAGACGGTGGCCGTGCTCGAGGGGGTGGGCGACCACGAGAACATCGGCTCGATGTTCCGCAACGCCGCGGGCATGGGCGTCGACGCGATCTTATTCGGCAACGGCTGCGCCGACCCGCTCTACCGGCGCGTGGTGCGCGTGTCCATGGGGCACGTCCTGCGCACGCCGTTCGCCCACTTCGAGGGCAAGTACACCACGTGGCAGCGCGGGCTTGCCCAGCTCGTGGATGCCGGCTACCACCTGGTCTCGCTCACCCCGGACGAGAAGGCGGTGCACCTCGCCGACGCCATGGTGGACGAGGACGGCGCGCCGTACGAGAAGGTGGCGCTGCTCGTCGGCGCGGAGGGGCCGGGGCTCACGGAACACGCGATGCGCGCGACGCACGTGCGCGCACGGATCCCCATGGCGCCGGGAACGGACTCGCTCAACCTGGCAACCGCCGCGGCCATCGCCTTCTACGAGCGCGATCGCTCCCTGCGCTAGTCGTCGTAGAGGTCGCGGTTGGCGTCGTTCTTCTTTGTCTTTTCGTCCGTTTCGCCGTCGTCGAGGAGGTACTCGCCCGGCACCTGGCCGGTGTCCTCGCGCCCCTCGGCGGGTGGGGCTTGGCGGTCGGCGTGGCGGATGCGGTACTTGACCGCGTCCACCGCGGAGCGCAGCCGGCGGGTAAGGTCCTTGCCGAAGCGGCGCGCCGCCGCGCCGGTGGCCTCGGCGAACCTGGTGAGCTCCTCGCCGGTGGGCTCGCCCTCGTCGACGTCCTCGTAGTCGTCGTACTCGCGCTTGGAGCCCAGCCCCAGCTTGGAGGTGGCGAGCGCCGCTAGGGCGCTGACGTCCTTCTTCGACTCCGGGTGGTCGAGCAGCTTCGGCTCGGGGCGGCCGTCGATGGCGTAGGCGACCACGTTGATGTCCTGCGAGGTGGCCATGTCGAAGCCCAGCCAGTAGCGCTGTGCCTCCTCCATGAGGTCGATGGGCTCGAAGGGGAGCGCGATGCCGCCGATGGGCTCGGCCTTCTCACCCGCCCAGTAGGGGGCCTCGAAGGGCTCGGGCAGGCCCACGTCCTCGTAGACGCGCTCGCGCCGGGCCGAGAAGCTGCGCCGGAGCTTCCCGCCGCGCCAGTGGGCGAACCCGCCCAGACCGGTGTCGGCGTTGGAGGCGAAGGCGTAGACGTCCGCCGCGGGAAGCGAGGTGCGCAGCTTGTCGTCGATAAGCGACAGCTCGGAGGCGTCCTCGATCACCGTCTGGACGATGGACACCCCGGGCAAGCCGACGATGTAGAACTCCCCGCTGGAGGCCTGCGCCGAGCGGTTGAGCGAGAACTGCCCGATGAGCGTGATCGGCCACGACGGGTTGAGCTGGGCGAGGTACTTGCGTCCGAAGCCGCGGTCGGCCTTGTAGGAGGCGGCGATGACCTTCTCCGGGTGGGCCGCAGAGACAAACCAAAGGGTGAGCACGGCGTCGTGGGGCGTGGCGCGGAAGTAGTCGCGGTCATCGAAGGTCATTGGGTGGCGCCTTTCTCGCACGAGGGGAGGATGCTGAGGAGGTAAGTGGGGCTAGTTCCGCGGGCGCTTCGTGTTCGCGCGAACCCCGAGCAGGACGTCCTCCCAGTGCGGGGTGACCGCCTTGCGGCGGCGCTTGGCGGCGGGCTTGGACTCGGGGTGCTGGAGAAACTCCTCGCCCGCGACCTCGTCGACCTTCTCCTCGTGCTGCTCGGCGCTGTCCTCCGGCTCGTCGACCTCGACGCGGGGGATGTCGTCCCGGGTCTTTGCCACGTCCTCTTCCTCGTCGCCGATGAGCGCGTCGAGCCCGCTCGCCTCGCCCCGGTGACCGACCGCGCTGAGCGAGCGCACCGGCTGCGCGAAGTCGGGGTCGATGAGGTCGGCGGCGATGCCGTTGCGGGCGACGGCGGTGGCGTTGCTCATGCCGTGGCGCAGGTAGCTCCACTCGGCCTCGTTCTCGGACAGCCCGGCCTTCCACGTCACCTTGACCACCCATTGGTTGGCCGGGTCGCGGTAGGCGTCCCACTCGGTCGTGCCGAGGTCGAGGCCGCGGGCGGCGAAGGCGGTGGCGAGCACCTCCCAGAGGCTGAGCTTGGCCGGACCATCGTCGCGGACCGGGTGCGCGGACTTGGCCATCTCGGCGATGCGGGCGCGCTCGAGCAGCACGGGGTGGGCGTAGGGCTCGATGCGGGACTCGGTAACGCCGTTTTCCTCGGCCACCTCCGCGATGGAGGCGCCGCCGCGGATGCGGTCCTGGATCTCGCGGGGGCGCATCTTGAGCGGCACCGACAGCCGCGGGTCGACCTCGCGCTGGGGGCGAGGCTCGCGGTGGATGGGCGCGGCCGGGGCCTCCTCTGCTGCCTCGGGCTGGTCCTGCTCGTCAGCGAGGTCGGCCTCCGCCGGGGCCTGCGCGGAATCGGCTGGCGGCTCCTCGGCGCGCTCCTCCTGCTCGGGGACTGCGTCCGGCTCCGGTTCCTGCCCCAGCAGCGTAGCCCGCAGGTTGTCATCGACGGCGAGGAAGAACTGCTCATCGCCGTCCGCGGCGCTGAAGACGAGGGAGCTCCTCGTCGATTCAGCAGGGATGAGAATGAGTTCTCGCATAGCCGATGCTCCTTCAGGTCAACATGTGGCGAAATACACTTGGCTCCACTTTAACGCAAGATAAGTGCGTTTTAGCTTTAGAACTGCCATGTCGTTTTCGCTTGTCGACGCCTTCGGCCCTCCACCCGCACGCAAAAGCGGCCGCGGCCCCCCACGTGGTGGGAGCCGCGGCCGCCGGAAGAAAAGGATTCTTACTTGGCTGCGTAGCCGCCGTCGAGAACGAAGTCGATCGCCTTGGTCAGGGTCTCGACATCGGTGGTGTCGATGGCCGGGAACATGCCGATGCGCAGCTGGTTGCGGCCCAGCTTGCGGTACGGCTCGACGTCCAGGATGCCGTTGGCGCGCAGGATCTTGGCGAGCTTGGCGGCGTCGATGGAGTCATCGAAGTCGATGGTGCCCACGACCAGCGAGCGCTTGGCCGGATCGGCGACGAACGGGGTGGTCTCGGCGCGGTTCTCGGCCCAGTTGTACAGGGCGGAGGAGTTGGCGGTGGTGCGCTCGACCATGCCAGCCAGGCCGCCGTTCTCGTTCATCCACTTGACCTGGTTCTCCAGCATGAGCAGGGTGCCCACGGCCGGGGTGTTGTAGGTCTGGTTCTTGCGGGAGTTGTCCACCGCGGTCTGCAGGTTGAGGAAGGCCGGAATGAAGCGGTCAGAGGAGTTGATCTTCTCGATGCGCTCGATGGCCGCCGGGCTCATGGCTGCCAGCCACAGGCCGCCGTCGGAGGCGAAGCACTTCTGCGGGGAGAAGTAGTAGACGTCCGCCTGGTCCATCTCGACCGGCAGGCCGCCGGAGCCGGAGGTTGCGTCGATGACGACGAGCGAACCCTCGGAACCCTCGGGGCGCACGACCGGAACCATCGCGCCGGTGGAGGTCTCGTTGTGGGCCCAACCGATGACGTCGCAGCCCTCCATCGCGACCGGCTCCGGGGCGTCGCCCGGGGTGGCCTCGATGATGGTGGGCTCGTCCAGCCACGGAGCCTGCTTGGAGGACTTGGCGAACTTGGAGGAGAACTCGCCGAAAGCGAGGTGCCCGGACTTCTTCTCGATCAGGCCGAAGGTGGCCGCATCCCAGAACGCGGTGGCGCCACCCAGGGAAAGGACGATCTCGTAGCCGTCGGGGAGGCTGAAGAAGGAGGACAGCCCCTCGCGAATGCTGCCGACGACGTCCTTGACGGCAGCCTGGCGGTGAGAGGTGCCGATGACCTTCTCGCCGCCGGCGACGATCGCCTGGATCTGCTCGGGGCGGACCTTGGAGGGGCCGCAGCCGAAGCGGGGGTCAACTGGGATGAGGTCGGAGGGCAATGCTGGGAACTGCTCGCTCATATTTGCGCTTTCTCTTCGGAATATTATGCGGAAGTTGAATTCCAGTCGGTGGGGCTAAGACAGGTTTTGTGGACACGCGCGCGGGTGCCGGTTCCCCCGCCGCGGCGGGCTGTGCGGCTGCGGGTTCGTGGAGCGCACGGGGAACAAGTGGCTTCGCAAACGGCGACAAACTCTTACTTAGTCACGTTGGAATGTTACCGCCTAGAGGGGTCAATTTACTATCGGGGGAGCACATATTCTCCCCTGAAAAGAGTGTGGGGTCGCGGAGATCTCCTCGTTGTTGCGTAGATGTTCGCAATATCCGGCCTGAAAATGGCACTGCGAGGAGAGCGCGGCGTTCGTTGTGGGGGTGAACTGGGGGTGTGAAATGCGGGTATTTTTCGTGAAAAGGTATCAGGTCACAAGATTCTGTCGTGTGAATCACATAGTTTGCTACAATGTGTAGTGCCCCACGCTAAGTTTTGAGAAGTGGCCTGTGAAAGACAAGGTCATTGCCCACGAGAACGCGTGACTGAGCTGGAACTGGGCGTGTTAAGCACCCGCATAACTAGCGGGAAAACTTCATAAAACGGCATCGCCGCTTCCCCGCGTACCGATTCAGGGTCGAGGGAAGTAGCAGCTGGAGGGTGCAGGTGCGAGAATGAGGGGACATACCCCACGTTTTCGTCCCGAAACCTTCAGCTTCGGGCCTTTCGGGGTGGTGCACCTCATCAAGGGATCGCACACTCTCGAATGGCTTCGGGTTCGAACTCGAATTCCTCGCGCACGTGCGCTTTCATGGGCCACATGCACGGAGATTTGATTGCGGGCAGCCGAATGATGGGGCGATGTTGGAAGTTGAAACCAAGACTTCTAATTAAGTAAAGACAGATTGAAAGGGAAGCTGTGGCTACTGATAACAAGGATAAGGCTGTACTTCACTACCCCGGTGGCGAGTATGAGATGGACATCATGCACGCAACCGAGGGCTACGACGGCGTCGTGCTGGGCAACATGCTCGGCCAGACCGGTCTGGTCACCTTCGATCCGGGCTATGTGAGCACCGGTTCCACCGAGTCCAAGATCACCTACATCGACGGTGACCAGGGCATCCTCCGCCACCGCGGCTACGACATCGCAGACCTGGCTGAGAACGCAACCTTCAACGAGGTTTCCTACCTTCTGATCAAGGGCCACCTGCCCACCCAGGACGAGCTGCACGCTTTCAACGCTGAGATCCGCCACCACACCCTGCTGGACGAGGACTTCAAGAGCCAGTTCTCCATCTTCCCGCGTGACGCGCACCCGATGGCCGTGCTCGCCTCCTCCGTCAACATTCTCTCCACCTACTACCAGGATCAGCTCGATCCGCTGGATGAGGATCAGCTGGACAAGGCCACCGTCCGCCTGCTGGCTAAGGTGCCGATGCTCGCCGCTTACGCCTACCGCGCATCCAAGGGCGCTCCGTACATGTACCCGGACAACGCCCTCAACGCCCGCGAGAACTTCCTGCGCATGATGTTCGGCTACCCGACCGAGCCGTACGAGGTCGACCCGATCGTCGCCAAGGCGCTCGACAAGCTGCTCATCCTGCACGCTGACCACGAG
The DNA here is from genome assembly GCF_000550805.1 of Corynebacterium vitaeruminis DSM 20294. NCBI lineage: Bacteria > Bacillati > Actinomycetota > Actinomycetes > Mycobacteriales > Corynebacteriaceae > Corynebacterium > Corynebacterium vitaeruminis. The sequence continues at coordinate 891,035 of NZ_CP004353.1, forward strand.
CAGAACTGCTCCACCTCCACCGTCCGCATGATTGGTTCCGCACAGGCCAACATGTTCGTCGCCATCGCCGGCGGCATCAACGCCCTGTCCGGCCCGCTGCACGGTGGCGCCAACCAGGCCGTTCTGGAGATGCTGGACTCCATCCAGAAGAACAACGGCGGCGACGCAACCGACTTCATGAACCGCGTGAAGAACAAGGAAAAGGGCGTCCGTCTGATGGGCTTCGGTCACCGCGTGTACAAGAACTACGACCCGCGCGCAGCCATCGTCAAGAAGACCGCTCACGAGATCCTCGAGCACCTGGGTGGCGACCCGATGCTCGACTTGGCCATGGACCTGGAGAAGATCGCCCTCGAGGACGACTACTTCGTCTCCCGCAAGCTGTACCCGAACGTCGACTTCTACACCGGCCTCATCTATCGCGCCATGGGCTTCCCGACGGACTTCTTCACCGTCCTGTTCGCCATCGGCCGCCTGCCGGGCTGGATCGCTCAGTACCGCGAGCAGCTGGCCATGAACACCAAGATCAACCGCCCGCGCCAGATCTACACCGGCGAGACCCTGCGCAAGGTGACCCCCCGCGAGGAGCGCTAAAAAGCGCCAACCGGCCCGTTCCGGTCTAAGGAAGAACCCTTCCTCAATTCGTTGAGCACACGCTAACCCGATAGAATGGGGGCCCGTGTGCTCGACGTCGTTTGGAGCGCGAGCACGTTTTCATCCATCAACCCCAAGGAGTTTGTGACCCATGGCAAACAGGGAAAAGCCACAGATTGACCTCCCACAGGGCCCGGCGCCTGAGGACATCGTCATTCAGGACATCATCGAGGGCGACGGCGCCGAGGCGCAGCCTGGCGGCCTCGTCGAGGTCCACTACGTCGGCGTCGACTTCGAGACCGGCCAGGAGTTCGACTCCTCCTGGGACCGCGGCCAGAGCATCGAGTTCCCGCTGGCTGGCCTCATCGCCGGCTGGCAGGAGGGCATTCCGGGCATGAAGGTGGGCGGCCGTCGCCAGCTCACCATCCCGCCGGAGGCCGCCTACGGCCCGGCAGGCGGCGGGCACCCGCTGTCCGGCCGCACGCTAGTCTTCGTCATCGACCTGCTCAACGTCGGCTAGGCCACTACGAATCAAGGCCCGGAACCAACGATAGGTTCCGGGCCTTTGGCGTCGACAAGCGGCTTAAGCGGTGAGGTGATCGGCCAGCTTCTCGTAGTGGCGGAAGCGCTGCTCGCGGCCGACGCGGCGCGGGTTGTTCTCCAGCTCCCACAGCGAGCAGGTGATGTGGTTCAGGACCGTGTCGACGAACGCCTCGGGCGCGTCCGCTGCGTCCACGGTCTCCGGGATGATCTCGTCGATGATGCCCGCCTTGAGCAGCGCCTGGGCGGCGACCGACTGCTCCTCCATCATCTGCGGGGCGTGCTCGGTGTCGCGGTAGATGATGGCGGAGGCGCCCTCGGGCGGGAGCGGGGAGAGCCAGCCGTTGCTGGAGGCGAGCACCTTGTCCGCGGGAAGCATCGCGAGCGCGCCGCCGCCGCAGCCCTGGCCCAGGATGACCGAGACCGTGGGGACGTCGACGTCGACCAGCTCGCCCAGGGTGCGGGCGATGGATCCGGCCATCGCCGACTCCTCGGCCTCCTGGGAGAGCTCGGCGCCGGTGGTGTCGATGATGGACACGAGCGGCAGTTGGAGCGAGTGGGCGAGCATGATGCCGCGGCGGGCGAAGCGCAGCGCGGAGGTGCCCATCTCGGTGTCGGTGTGCGGCGGCTGGTTGTGGCGGTCCTGGCCGATGATGACCACCGGGCGGCCACCCAGGCGGGCGATCACCACGGCGATGGCGGGGGACTTGCGCCCGTCGCCGGTGCCGGACAGCGCGATGACGTTGTCGGGGCCGAGCGCGGCGAGCAGGTTCTGCAGGCCGGGGCGGTCCATGCGGCGGGTGGCCTCGATGGCGGCCCACGCCGACTCGGGCGTGACGGCCTCGGCCGCGGCCGGATCGATGGCCGCGGGCTCCTCGTCGCAGCGCGGGCTGAGCACGACGTTGACGATCTTCTGCACTGCCTTGCGCAGGCCGGTGGGGGAGATGACGCCGTCGATGATGCCCTTGTCGGCGAGGTTCTCGCCCGACTGCACGCCCTCCGGGATCGGCTTGCCGGTGGTCAGCTCGACAACGCGGGGGCCGAGGAATCCCAAAAGCGAGCCCGGCTCGGCGTAGGTGAAGTGGCCAGCCGAGCCCCAGGAGGCCATCACGCCGCCGGTGGTGGGGTTGCGCAGGTACACGAGGAACGGCAGGTGGGCGTCCTTGTGGCGGTAGACCGCGGTGGTGATCGACACCATGAGCGCGAACGCCGGGCTGCCCTCCTGCATACGGGTGCCGCCGGAGCTCGGGGAGATCAGCAGCGGAAGCCGCAGCTCGGTGGCCTTGTGGATGGCGTCGATGATGCGGCGGGCGGTGGCGGCACCGATCGATCCGCCCAGGAACCCGAACTCGGAGAGCACAAAAGCGACACGGTGACCGAAGACCTCGCCCTCGCCGGTGATGACGGCCTCGTCGACCCCGGACTTCTCGCGGGCGCGCGCGAGGGCATCCTTATAGTCTTGGGAGATGTCGCCGTAGTGAGGGGGAGTGTCCCAGCTTATGAAGGTGCCGGGATCGAGGACCTGGTCGATCAAATCGTGTGCGCTGGTGCGAGTCATGGGGAACACCTTAGCGGGAGCTTTGCCCCTCATGTGGGCATTTTTGAATCTAATTACCCCCGTTTTTCCACGTTTGAGTGTTCAATGGTGGGTATGACTTCATCACCAGATCACTACGTTCCCACAGTCACGCTCAACGACGGCGTCGAGATGCCCGCCGTCGGCTTCGGTACGTGGAACCTGAACGGCGAGGAAGCCTATTCCGCCGTGCGTTCCGCCATCGAGGTCGGCTACCGCCACTTCGACACCGCGACCATCTACCGCAACGAGCAGGAGGTCGGTTGCGCCATCGCCGACGCGATCGCCGCCGGCGACGTCACCCGCGAGGAGCTGTTCGTCACCACCAAGGTGTGGAACAACTCCCAGGGAGAGGGCAAGGTCCAGGAGGCCTTCCAGGCATCGCTGGCCGACCTTGGCCTCGAGTTCGTCGACTGTTACATGGTCCACTGGCCGTGGCCGCAGCGGGGGCTGTACGTCGAAAGCTTCCAGGCGCTGGCCAAGCTTCAGGGGCTGGGGCAGGTGCGTTCGGTGGCCGTGGCCAACTTCTACCCCGAGGTCTTGGACGAGATCATCGCGGCCACCGGGATCACGCCGGTGATCAACCAGGTCGAGCTGCACCCGGGCTTCTCCCAGGCGGAGCTGCGCGCCTACCACCGCGCCCACGGAATCGTTACCGAGGCGTGGTCCCCGCTCGGCCGCGGCGAGGCGCTGGATGCCCCCGCGATCACCTCCGTTGCCAAGGAATTGGGCAAAACCCCGGCGCAGATTGCGCTGCGCTGGTTGACTCAGTTGGGGTGCTCGGTGGTGCCGAAGTCCGCCTCGAGGAGCCGCCAGGAGGAGAACCTCGACATCTTCTCCTTCGAGCTCTCCGAGAAGCAGATGGACGCCATCACCGCGCTCGATGCAACTGGCGGGCGGCTTTTCAAGAGCCCCCTCGAATTTCCTGGGGAGTTGAAGGATTAATGACCGAAGTAAGGGCGCAGTACGACAACGTGCGGGTGGAGGTCTCGGGCAAGGTGTGGACCATCGTGCTCGACCGCGATGAGCAGCGCAATGCGCTCAACTCCGCCATGTGCGAGCAGATCGCGGCCACCATCGCCGAGGCCTCGGAGCTCGCGTTGACCTCGGACGAGGTGCGCGTCATCGTCATCCGCGGCGAGGGCAAGGCGTTCTGCGCCGGTGCGGATCTTGGGTCGTCGAAGCCGGCGGCGGGGGAGAGCGCCGGCGGCGTCTACGGCGGCAACTTCCACGAGGCGCTGTGGTCGATGCTGCGCGCCTGCGTCAACGCGCCCCTGCTGGTGGTCGCCAACGTCCAGGGCCCGGCCGTGGGCGCGGGAAGCCAGCTCTCGCTGGCCTGCGACCTGCGCATCGTCGGCGAGCGCGCCTGGTTCGGCGTCCCCGCCGCGTCGCTGGGCTTCGCCCTCGACGCGTGGACGATCAACCGCGCCAAGGACCTCCTCGGCGGGGCGCTCGCGCGCAACGTGCTCATCGGCGCGCAGCGCGCCACCGCGGATCAGGCCGTGGCCAGCGGGTTCGCCATCGCCAAGGCGAGCGGCGAGGAGGCCGACGCCGTCATTGAGGGGCTGGCTGGGCTCGCGCCGATGTCCGTGGCGCAGCTGAAGTCCGTCCTCAACGCGAAGGACTCCACCTACGAGCTCACCCCGGTCCAGGAGCAGGAGTATGACGCCTGCTGGGCCAGCGAGGACTCCGCCGAGGCCAAGCTCGCGCGCCGGGAAAAGCGGGCCCCGAGCTTTAGCCGTCGATAAGCGAAAAGCGCCGAAACTTAGACAGAGAACGTGTGTCTAAAAGGTTTGTAAATAGAAACCAATCCTCCTGATATCGCAGGTGTCGGGAGGATTGGTTCTTTTATTTGCAGGGTTGTAAAGACAACCAAGTTTGTTAGGGGATAGTTGGCAAACTTTGCAAATGGTTCGCATCGTGACTATCGGGGGTGAAGGAGACGCCTATAAAAGCGCTGCTGGAGGGAGGCTGTGGGGGTGAACCAACGAATGTTGAGCAAATTTAGTTCCCAATCACTTCTCTATTGCAATGTGAGACAGGTAACTTTCTTCCCAGGCGGAGGAAGTGACCCACATTGCAACGGTGGTGCCTGGTTGCGAAAAGTCTAACCCCAGCGATGCACCTGGTCGCTTCCCCCCACGCAAGTTTGTTTTGAGTAACGCAATCGGCTGCAGCTTTCGCCGCCGGGGCTATCACCCCGGGAAAGCCTGGCCACGACAGATCTTTTAAAAGAAAGGGAGGATCTGAAATGACTAGTAGCGTGCAACAGCAGCAACGTCGTGAGCCCACCGCTCAAGAGTTCCGCGAGATGCAGGTAAGCCCTGAGTTCGTCGACCTCAAGAAGACGTTCCGCTCCTTTACCTTCCCCATGTCCGTCGCATTCTTCGTGTGGTACTTGGTCTACGTGCTCATGGCCACCTACATGCCGGACCTGATGGGCAAGCCGGTCTTCGGCTCCGTCAACGTCGGAGTGATCTTCGGTATCGCGCAGTTCGTGACTACCTTCCTGATCACCTGGATCTACATCAAGTACGCCAACAAGAACATCGAGCCGCGCGCCGCCGCGATTCGCCAGAAGATGGAAGGCTAAGGAGGGAACCCCATGTCGCTTTCGTACCTCGCAGAGGGCGCCGGAAACACCGGCAACCCGATTCTCAACATCTCGGTCTTCGCCATCTTCATCGTGGCCACCATGACCGTGGTGCTCCGTGCAGGCAAGACCAGCAAGGAAGCCTCCGACTTCTACACCGGTGGCGGTACCTTCTCCGGCCGTCAGAACGGCCTAGCCATCGCAGGTGACTACCTGTCGGCCGCATCCTTCCTCGGCATCGTCGGCGCCATCGCGCTGTCCGGCTACGACGGATTCCTCTACTCCATCGGCTTCTTCGTGGCGTGGCTCGTGGCCCTGCTGCTGGTCGCCGAGCCGCTGCGTAACGTCGGCCGCTTCACCATGGCGGACGTGCTCTCCTTCCGCCTGAAGCAGAAGCCGGTCCGCGTGGCCGCCGCCTTCGGCACCATCTTCGTGACGCTGTTCTACCTCATCGCCCAGATGGCTGGCGCTGGCTCCCTGGTCTCCGTGCTGCTCGACCTGCACGACAAGACCTCGCAGTCGATCGTCGTCGCGGTCGTCGGTGTCATCATGATCATCTACGTCCTAGTCGGCGGCATGAAGGGCACCACCTACGTCCAGATGATCAAGGCCGTCCTTCTGGTCGGCGGCGTGGTCATCATGACCATCCTCGTGTTCGTCATGGTCAAGGGCGGTCTCACCACCCTCTTCGACAAGGCGGTTGACACCCACGCGGCGTCTCAGTACTTGGCCTCCAAGCACTACGAGGCCTCTCAGATCCTCGAGCCGGGCCTGAAGTACGGCAAGGACGCCACCAGCAAGCTCGACTTCATCTCCCTGGGTATCGCCCTGGTTCTCGGTACCGCTGGTCTGCCGCACGTGCTCATGCGCTTCTACACGGTTCCGACCGCCAAGGAAGCACGTCGCTCCGTCACCTGGGCCATCGTCCTCATCGGTTCCTTCTACCTCATGACCCTGGTCCTCGGCTTCGGCGCCGCAGCCCTGGTCGGCCCGGACCGCATCAACGCCGCACCGGGTAAGGCTAACGCCGCTGCTCCGCTACTCGCCCTCGAGCTAGGTGGCTCCATCTTCATGGCCGCCATCTCCGCAGTCGCCTTCGCCACCGTCCTCGCCGTGGTCGCGGGCCTCGCGATTACCGCTTCTGCCTCTGTCGCCCACGACATTTACGACGCGGTCCTCCGCGACGGCAAGTCCACCGAGGAGGAGCAGGTTCGCGTCTCCCGCATCACGGTTATCGTCATCGGCGTCGTGGCCATCATCCTCGGCATCCTGGCAATGGACCAGAACGTCGCCTTCCTGGTCTCCCTGGCCTTCGCGATCGCTGCGTCCGCCAACCTGCCGACCATCCTCTACTCCCTGTACTGGAAGCGCTTCAACACCACCGGTGCCGTCGCCTCCATGTACACCGGCCTGATCGCCGCCCTGGTGCTCATCTTCTTCTCCCCGGCCGTGTCTGGCACCGCCACCTCGATGATCCCTGGCGCCGACTTCGCCTGGTTCCCGCTGTCCAGCCCGGGCATCGTCTCCATCCCGCTGGCCTTCATCGCAGGCTACCTCGGCACCGTCTTCGGCAAGCCGGACAACCTGGATGACCTGCAGGCCGAGATGGAGGTCCGCTCCCTCACCGGCGTCGGAGTCGAGGCTCCGGTCGACCACTAGTAAGTCCGCTCACCGCGGTGGCCCAGCCGCCGCCTAACCGGTAGCCCGATGTTGAGTAATCAGCATCGGGCGTTACTATTATCCGCATGACTGATGGTGGTTTCCGACCCACTGTCCACGGCCCGCGCCGTTTCGAGGCGCCCCTGAAGGTCGTGGCTATTTTTCTGCCCCTGGTGGCGCTCATCGCGCTGCCAGTCGTCGCTGGCGACAGCAACACTTCCGCTTCCCGCTTGTCGACGCCTACGGCTCAGGCCGATACCTCCGACGCGGAGGAAATCCAGCTCATCACCGACACCGCACCCGAGCTCGAAAAGCAGACGATCAACCCCGCGCCCAACCAGCTCACCTACGTCAACCTGGGCACCGGCGATCACATCGGCACGGTCTCTGAGCGCTTCTCCCGGCCGGCGCTCAGCCTGGCCAAGCTCTACATCGCCGACTACGTCTTCGACCACGGCAACCAGTCGCAGAAGAACGCGGCCATCGAGATGATCGAGGAATCCTCGGACCGGCAGGCCGACGAGCTCTTCGACGACTTCCCGGACTGCATCACGGACACGGCGGAGAAGTACAACCTCCAGTCCACCTTCACCTACGGGCGCTGGGGCTACTCCTACACCTCGACCTTCGACATCGTCAGCTTCCTCACGCAGCTTCTGCGCGCGGACCCCAATTCCGAGATCCTGGAGGCGATGAAGGACGCCGCCAGCACCGCCGAGGACGGGACGAAGCAGGACTTCGGCACCGACCGCCTGGCCGGGGTGGAGGGCTCGAAGTGGGGCTGGTCCGACGACAACACCCTGCACTCCTCGGTGAGTTTCGGCACCGACGGTGACGGCAACACCTTCGTGGCCGCGGCAATGATCACCGGGTCGGACACCGAGCTGACGGAGTACACGAAGACCCAGCTCGGCGACGTGGTGGGGATGGCCTCGTCGAGGAAGCTGCCGTTCTTCAAGGTGATGGGCCAATAGAGGCATAAAAAAATCAGCCCGCCGGGGTTATGAACTGGACCCGAGGGCTGATTTTTTGTGCTGATTAGGTCAGCGCCTGTGCGATGCGCACGGCAGCGTTGATCTGCTCCTGGCTCGGCATCGGGATGCTCGAGACTTCGCTCGGGAGGTAGGAAGAGATCTGCTGGAGCTGGGACGCGTCCACGCCGCCCGTCGCGGCCTGGCTGGTGGGGACCGTGGCGGACGCCGCGGGCGCGGAGGCAGCCGGTGCGGCCTGGCCCGGGGTCCACTGGCCCCAGTCGGAGGCGTAGACGTGGTTGACGTCGACGGTGACGCCGTCGATAATCTCCTGCAGGCCCGCCTTCTGGTGGATGGTGGTGCTCGGGTGGATCTGGCCGTTGGAGCCCCAGTCGTGCTGCCAGAAGAAGGAGCCGAGGCCGTCCTGGATGCACCAGTCGATGGTGTTGTAGTTGCCGTAGACGCCCATGCTGTAGCCGGCGGCGGACAGCGCGACGTTGAAGCCCTGGAGGTAGGGCTTGATGAGGCGGGTGTACTGCTCCTTGGTCGGGTCGTCGTCGATGGCGACGTAGATCGGACGGCCGGTGGGGCCACCCGCCGCGACGTGGAGGGCGATGGCCTCGGCAGCGTGGGCCGCGGCGCCCGCGGCGCCGCCCTTCCAGTCGGCGGTGTCCTCCTTGCCGTACTGGTAGATGGAGGCGACCGACAGCCCGGCGGCGGCGTCGGCGGTGGTCTCCGCCAGGGTGACCGGCTTGCCGAGCATCCAGGAGGCGCGAGCCTTGGACACGTAGCGCACGGCGCCCATGTGGCCGGCGGCCTTGATAGCGGAGGCGGACGGGACTCCGGCGGAGAAGTCGATGACGGTGCCGAGGATGGCACCGAGTGCCTGGGCGCGAGGGATGGCCACGGTGGACATCAGTGCGCCGCCGCCCAGTGCCAGCGCGGATGCCTGCAGGAAGCGGCGTCGATTGAGGGTAGTCAAGTGTCTTACCAAACCATTCTTTAGGGTACGAGGACACATGCGACGCTCGAGCGCTTGTCAACGGCTCACCCGCACCCGCTTATGCGAAATCACGGTCACTGTTAACAATTTTCACTAAGGTCACAGTTGAACCAAGCGTAACACCTTGAACCTGGTTTTTCGACCCCTTCGCAAGAAGCGTGCACAAGAAAACGCCCGGAGCGGGTGCTCGCGGGCGTGAGACGAATGCGATCAGGACTCGGACGTGGCGGGGGACTGGGCCTCCGGCTCCTGCTCGTCGACCGCCTTCGCGGTCGAGACCGCCGCGGCGGGCTTGAGCAGGCTCGCCAAAAGCGGGAAGAGCAGAACGGTGGCAGCGCCCGCCGCGACGAGTACGGAGGCGTAGTCGCTGCTGAGGATCTTGGACGTCGTGGCCACCTCGGTGACCGCCACGATGATCGGCAGCGCGGTGGCCGAGTACAGGCTCAGCTGGGCGCGCTCGCGCCAGTCACCGAGGCCGGAGCCGGTGTCCATGAGCTGCTCGCGCAGGAAGATCGGAAGCCCCCGGGTGACGTAGATGAGCGGGACAAGCAGGACCAGCAGCCACGGGTGCTCGGAGACCGAGGCCGGGTTGATGCCCATGCCCGAGCACACGAAGAACACGGGGATGAGCAGGCCGTAGCCGACCACGTCGAGGCGCTGCTCCATCGCGGTGCGGTACTTGACCGGGATGAGCTGGCGGAGGATGAAGCCCGCGGCGAAGGCGCCGAGGACGACGTCGAGCTCGAACACCGCGGCCACCGCCATGAGGATGGACAGCATGGTGAGGACCATGCGCAGGATGGTCTGGTTGGTGGATCCCGCCCCGTCGATCATGGCCTTGCCCATCCACGGCACGAGGTAGCGCACCGTCTTCGGCAGCACCGCCACGACGAGCGCGATGACGGCGAAGGCGAGTAGGACGGCGGCGGTCAGCCAGGTGGCGCGGGTGGACAGCAGCAGCGCCATGGCCAGGATCGGAGCGATCTCGCCGATGGCGCCGTGGATCATGAGCGAGGTGCCCACCTTCGTCTCCAGCATGCCCTGCTGCTTCATGATGGGCATGAGTGTTCCCACGGCGGTGGAGGTGACCGCGATGGCGAGCACGATCGCGGTGGGGGTGTCCTCGAAGCCGAGCAGGGCGAAGGCGCCGACGAAGCTCAGGACCATGCAGATGAGCCAGGTGGACACGCCCAGGCGGCCCTGGCGACCGCGCAGCGTATCCGGATCGATCTCGTAGCCCGCGAGCAGGAAGAGCATGCCCAGCCCCAGCTCCTTGACGAGGGCCACGCCGCCCTCCTGGGTGGCCAGCCCGAGCGCGTGCGGCCCGATGAGCACGCCGAACGCGATGAGCAGGACCACCGCGGGGATCCGCTTGCCCGTCGCATAGGAGATGATCGGCGAGATCAGCGCCGCGCACATGATCCACGCGAACGAGGCGAGAAGGTCCGCGTCGGTCGTGGCCGCGGCGAGGACCTGAACGGAGTCGGAGGATGAAGGCATGGGCTTAATGATATAACTGCCGGATAGGCGGGCCGCTCATCGGCGTAGCGCGCCCTAGACCTCGCCCTTCGTGGGGTCGAAGCGGTAGCTGTGGCTGAAGTAGATACGGCGCTGCGCGTTTCCCTTCGGAGGGGCGCCGTCGCTCAGCGCGGTCGCGCCGCCCTTGGATGCCACGGTGACGACCTTCTCCAGAGGGCCGGAGGCGAACCAGACGCGCCACAGGTAGGCGAAGCCGAAGGCGATGCCCAGCTGGATCGCGGCCTGCAGCCAGTACCTCTCGCTTGTCGACTCGGCGTCCTCGAGGAAGCCCAGGCCGATGATGTGGGCCAGGTACAGGGTCAGCGTCATCGATCCGACCATCGCCAGCGGGCGGAGCACCGGGAGCAGGAAGCGGGTCGCAAGCGACAGGGCGCCGATGGCGATGCACGCTAGACCCGCCGCCTGGATGGTGGACACCGGGGTGTTCATGTGCGGGCCGTTGGAGAAGAGCCAGATCGGGGAGCTCGTGTAGACCTCTTGCTCCGAGGCGCCGAAGACCAGGTACTCGTTGATGGTTTCCCGTCCGTTCTCGGGCGCGCCGCCAACGGCGTCGAGAAGCAACTTATGGGTGGGCAGCCAGCGCATGAACAGCTGCGCAACAACGTAGGAGGAGACGGTGGCGACGACGCCGCTTAAGAGGATTCCCCACTGCACCCGGCTGGTGTGCAGCGCCATGCGGCCCAGCGCCATACCGAGGAGCGTGAACGCGAGCCACACGGCCATGGGGTAGGTGCCTACGAAGAGGTAGTTCACCAAGGTGCCCACTGGATCGTGCGCGAGCTCCACGAAGCCCGCGTTCTCCATCGCGGTGAAGCCGCCGAACTTCTGCACGACGAAGCTGAGCATGGGCGCGAACACCGCGACGCCGAGAGACAGGAACAGCAGGCTGCGGATCCGCATCCCGATGAACGGCAGCGTCATGAGGAACATGAGGGCGTAGTAAGGCAGGATGTTCTCCGCGGCGGGAGCCAGCAGCGTATTCACCGCGAGCCCGATGACCAGCAACAAGAGCGAGCGGACGACGATCGACTTCTTCGACCAGCTCAGGCGACTTCGGATGAAGGGCTTCGAGCCGCCGGTCATGAACGCCAGGCTCACGCCGGCCAGGACGGCGAACAACGGGGCGGACTTGCCCGAGAACAGCAGCCACGACCACGTCTGGGAGCCGTCCTCATTGTCCATGGGGAAGGTGTGCACGAGGATCATGCCGATGAGGGCGAATCCGCGGGCGATATCGATGCCCTCGACGCGGTTCCTTCCCAGCTTGTTGGCGCCAGCCAGGTGGCTGGCGACGGGGGTGGCGTGCGGCCGCACTCGCGAGCGGGCGGCCCGGCCCACCACCGAGGCCTCCTGCTCGGACGGGTGCCCGCGCCAGACCTGCCGCGCCCTGCGGGGGCCTGGCAGCGGATGGGTTCCATGAGGGAGGTAGCCCTCGGTGAGGTTGGACGTTGAATCCGTGACGTGCGGGTTAGACATGAGAGGGATCCTTCACGAGTTGAACGGGGTTTCCCGACCAGCGGGTATCGGAGGGGAGGGTTTCTTGGCGCATGATGAGCGAGCCCGGGCCCACAACGGTGCGGGCGCCGATCGTCGCGCCGGGGAGGATGAAGCTGTTGGCACCCAGGGTGGAGCCCTCCTCGAGACGCACGTGCTCGAGGCTCATGACGCGGTCATGGAACAGGTGCGTCTGGAGCACGGTGCCGCGGTTGACGGTGACGTTGTCATCGAGCTGGATGAGGTCGAACTCCGGCAGCCACCAGGTCTCGCACCAGACGTTCTTGCCGACCTTCGTGCCCATGAGCCGGAGCCACAGGTTGAACATCGGGGTGCCCAGGCTCATGCGGATGAGACTCGGCACGGCGAGCATCTCGGCGAAGGCGTCGGAAAGCTCGCCGAGCCAGACGAACTTGGAAAACAGCGGGTGCTGGCTGGCCTTGAACCGGCCAACGAGGAGCCACTTCACGACGATCGGGATGGAGGCTGCGACGATGCCTGCCGCCAGCACTACCGGTCCGGACCACAACAGTGCACCGAGCAGGCCGCTCAGGCCACGCCCATAGACTAAGTAGGCCACGGCAAGGCTGTACACAATGGCGAGGTCGAGCCACGCCGTGATCATGAACGGGATAAGCCGACAGAACTCCACGAACGCGCGGGCCACCTTGAGCCGCATCGGCGGTTGGTAGGTGGCCTCCGCCGAGGCGTCGACGCGCTGGCGCGGGATCTCCCGCGGCGGACGACCGATCCAGCTCGAACCCGGCTCGGATCGCGAGGGGAGAGAAGACAAGACGGCGACGAGCGAATCCGAGGCCATGTCGCGGTCGGGTCCGACGATGCCGGAGTTGCCGACAAAGCTTCGCTTACCGATGACCGAGCTGCCGATGTGCAGCCATCCGCAGCGGTACCGCGTCGCGGAGATCATCGAGTGGTCCGCCATGAACGAACCCTCCTCGAAGCTGGTGAGGTGGGGGATCGTCTCGACTGTGGAGATCTCCACGTTCTTCTCTACGCGGGCACCGAACAGCCGCAGCACGTAGGGAGTGATGGAAGAAGCGTAGACGATATAAGTGGACGTGATCGAGCGCTGCATGAGGATATGGGCGAGATACATCATCACGCCCACTGCGCTGCGTTGCGGGTAATAGCCGGGCCGAACGTAGATGGAGAGCACGCGGAGGGTGAGCGCGACCAGCGAGATCCAGGTGATCATGGTGACGATGACGAAGACCGGTACCCACATCGCGAAGATCGGGAAGACGCGCTCGAACCGCTGCATCCGGTGCACCTGGGGCAGGATGAAGATGAGCACTGGGGTGACCGCAAGCACCGATAGCAAAGGCAGCCATAGTTGTGCGATGGCGTGGCCTAGCCAATTGCCAAACCTGGACAGGTGCTTTACCTCTGCGGACTCGTATGGGTCCTGCACCGGCCACGACCCGCCAGCTGCGTCGATGGCAACCAGCGGAGAGCCAGCCCAGACGACGTCGCCGCCGACCATTCCCTGCGCACTCGCACCGGGCATGATCTCTGCTCCCGCGCCGATGTGGGTGCCGGGGTGAACAAAGACACGGGTTCCCACGCGCACGTTTTCTTCGACAATTATTTCGCCCACGATAAAGCGGTCGCCTTCGATGATGTGGCCTTGGAGGTCGGCTTCGTGCCCAGTGCTCGTGTTGTCGCCGATCGTGACGAGGCCGGTCACGCATGGGGTGTGGAACAGCGTGGTGTTCTTGCCGATCTTGTTGCCCAACAACCGGTGGAGCAGGACCGCCTGCGGTGAGCCGAAGACGTAGTCGACGCGCTGGATCTCGAGAAAACGCTCCGCAGCCCACACGCGAACGTGATTGAACCCACCTCGGCGATACACCCCCGGCTTGACCCGGAAGCAGAGGATGCGGGCCACGATGACGATGAGCAGACACCGCCCCCTGGTGGAGAACACCAACAGCCACGCGATGGCGACGGGCCAGAATGGGGGTGTGTCCATCCAGTGGGTGTTAAAGAATGTCACCAGAGCCCAGACGACAGAGACCGTGCCGACAACGTAGCGAAGCGAGTTGTAGGCGTAGAACCCGATGATGCTAAGGAATTGGAACGCCCGTGCCCACAGGGGCTGCTTGCGGAAGGGCTGAGGCTTCGGCATCTTATGGGAAGTCTCAGCTGGCGACAGTTCGTCTAGGTAGGCCGCGATCCCGCCGATAGTTGGATCCTCGTAGATGCGTGCGATCTCGACGCCGGGGTACCTCTGACGAAGCGAGGAAACGAGCCTGGCCACGGCGACGGAGGTGCCGCCCAAATCCACGAAGTGGCTGTCCATCGTCAGCGGGACGGGGCCAAGGAGTGAGACCCACAGCTCCGCCAGCCAGCCCAGCTCGTCGGGGAGGTCGTGCTCGCCGTCGCCTCCTGCGGGCAGAGGCCACGGCAATGCCTTGCGGTCGACCTTGCCCGAGGTCTTCATCGGCATGTCCTCGACCACATGCAGCAACGGCGCCCCGCCACGCAGGTTGTGTGTGAGGCGCTCCCGGGCCGCGGACAGATCGATGGTGTGGCCCGGTTCTGGGAGGAGATAGCCGATCAGCAGCTTGGTTCCTGCGTCGGTCTGATGCACGGCCGCCGCACCCACCTGAACGTGTGGCAGCGCAGTGAGGTGGGCATCGACCTCTCCCAGTTCAAGGCGTACGCCGTTGATCTTGATCTGGTCGTCGGCGCGGCCAGCAAAGATGAGTCCTTCGCGCTCGGCCCGAACGAGATCACCGGTACGGTAGGCGCGCTGCCAGCCGAGGCTTTCGAGGGGGGCGTACTTCTCTGCGTCCTTCTCAGGGTCGAGGTAGCGGCCCAGTCCAATTCCCCCGATGACCAGCTCGCCGGTCTCGCCCCACTTGACCGGTTGCTCGTTTTCGTCGATGACGGCGAGCGACCAGCCGTCTATGGGGCGGCCGATGCGCATCGGGGGAGTGGCCGTGGCAAGGTAGGCGGTCGCGATGACCGTGGCCTCGGTCGGACCGTAGGTGTTCCAGACCTCGCGTCCCTCGAGCTCGTACTTCTCCACGAGATCGAGGGGGCAGGCCTCGCCGCCCATGATGAGCAGGCGCACCTTCGTCAGCGACTCCACTGGCCAGAAGGATGCCAGCGTAGGCACGGTAGATACGGCAGTGATGGCGTTGTCGACGATCCACTGACCGAGCTCCTCGCCGGAGCGCACGACGTCGCGCGGTGCGGCCACGAGCGCGGCACCGTGACGCCATGCCAGCCACATTTCCTCGCAGGAGGCGTCGAAGGAAACCGAGAGCCCGGCGAGTACGCGATCGCCGGGACCGAGAGGAGCCTGTGACAAATAGAGCCGGGCCTCCACATCGACCAGCGCTGCGGCGCTTCGGTGAGTGATGGCCACTCCCTTGGGCTTGCCGGTGGAACCGGACGTGAAGATGATCCATGCGTCATCATCCGGGGTGGGGCGAGCAGGAGTGGCATGGGCGCTTTCGTTCAAGACGGTAATGGCCAGGCCCTCGCCGATGACTGCGTCGACGGACGCCTCCTCCCAGACGGTAGTCGCGCGCGAGTCGGGATCGTCCCAGTCCACCGGGACATAGGCGGCACCGGAGACGATGGTGGCGAGGATGGCGATGTAGAGGTCGGTGGTGCCGGAGGGCACCCGAATTCCGATCCTGCTTCCGTGGCCGACGCCCAGCTCTCCCAAACGCTCCGACAGTGCGGAAACCCGGAGCGCTGCCTCGCGGTAGGTCAGCGCTTCCCTGCTGTCCACGAGAGCGGCATCATGCGGGTACGCTGCCGCGGTGGACTCGAAGATATCAACCAGCGTGCGGGTGGCAGGGGCTGGTTGGGTTCCAAAAATTGCTAAAGATTCGTGATCGTGCGGGGCATCCGGGAGGGATTCCATTCGAGATTTCCTACTCGTCTTACAAATGAAGAGACAAGCCTTTTCTCAGTGGCTTCTCATGAGAAGACTATTGGTAATCAATCGAATATGGAAACTCTTTTCGTGTAGATATCCCCTTGGCGGCGGAAGTGTGCAGGAAAATGGGGGCGTACGGGGGTAATTTTAGGAGGCGTGCATATCTAATTTAGGAACGGAAAATGGGGGTCCATGGGGGGTGAACATTAGTTTAACTAGGCGTTAAAAGCAGCCTTCTTGATGTGGGAGCGGGTTTGGATGTGTCCGAATGCCAATCAATTCAGAAACTGATCGAGCAGTGACAGCTCGGGCAAATCAAAGTGATTCTTGCCTTCGATGAGCTGTAGGTCCACTTGCTTGAATCCAAGTTCCTTAAATTTATATGAGCCCTTGGTGGCGGCGGATTTCGCATCAAAGGTGGATTCGGGGTCGGTGCCGTCGTCCTCGATGCCCGTGGCCCACACGAGCTTCAGGTTCTCCTTTTGCTCGTCGGTGGCGGAGGTTTCCTGGTCGCTGTTAGCCCCTCCGCCGCCCATCATCAGCGCTCCTCGCCCGGCGAGGGTGGGCTCTTCTGGGATGAGGCCGTAGGAAAGAAGCTCGGCACCACCCGAGTAGCCCGTCCACCACTTGTCGCTCGGGTCGAGGTCAAATGAGTAGTTGATTGCTTGGTCGACGGATTTGAGAAAGCTGATGCTACGCGGGATGTTTTCCCACCAAGTCACCTCGCCGCGATGGTCCGGGGAGAGGGGGACGACGAGGATCTTGTTCTCTGCGGCGGCGAGCGCCGCGGAGCAGGCGATCACCCCGCCCGGCTCGTAGTATTCCTCGGCGCCATCCCCGTGGAGCCGATAAACGATGCCGACTGGGCGCGAGGTGTCGATGCCGCGCGCATAGACGTTGTAATAGCTGGCGGACCTGCCCGTTCCCGCCTGCTGCCTCAAACTTACGCCGGCGACCGGTTCTGAGGTGGGGTCGGAGGGGTCGGTGTAGATCGAGGTGACGCGGACTCGCTCGTCGTTCGCGTCGAGCCCTAGCCCAGAACAATCGATGTAGTCTGACTCGTTGTGCCGAATGGCCGCCGCCACGATCATCGTCCCGGCGAGTATTGCCACGGCCGAAATACCCAGGATGAGGGGGAGCAGACGCCGGTTACGAAGAATTGCCAATGAGCGACGCGGGGAGTGGGGTGCCATAGCGGTCACGACCTTGCCTGGTGTCGGGGCGATGGGGCGCGAGGAGGCTATCCTTGTCCCGTCCGGAACCTTGGACATTGTGAATGGACAACCTCATTCAATAAGAATGTAACAGGTTTAACCTGGTTTTGTGGCGGGGCTTTCGCAGGGCTGAAGGTCAGCGGTAGGTTGTCCGTTGCATTCGCTTGTCGACGCCTACGGCACGGTACCCCAAACCGGATATGTAATTTCCGTTTTGCTAGGGTGGGGGCCATGGGACTGCGAAAAGATGCCGAGGAAAACCGCCAACGGCTGCTGCAAGCGGGCAAAGAAATCTTCGCCGAACGCGGGCTCGGTGCAACCCTTAACGATGTTGCCAAACACGCGGGCGTGGGGGTGGGAACCGCCTACCGGCGATTTGCCAACAAGCAGGAGCTTTTCGACGCGATCCTTGACGACCAGGTTGACGAGGTCGAGACCATCCTTCGCGATGCCATCGCCATCCCCGATGCTGACGAAGCTCTGCGCCACTATCTGGAAGAAAACCTCAAGCTCCAGGTTCGTGACAAAGCGATGGCGCAGATGTTCGCCGGGAAGTACGCTTCCCAGGCCTTCCTTGACGCCAGCCGCGACCGCGTCGCACCGCTGGTCAACGATCTCGCACAAAAGGCCGTCGACGTGGGCGCCGTCCCGCCCCACGTGGTGGGTACCGACCTTATCTTTATCCAGGTCGGCATCCTCGCCATCGCCGAGATCACCGAGCCCGAATACCCGGGCCTGTACACGCGCTACGCGGAGATGGCGCTGGCGGGGCTCAAAGCAGCGAGTCCGGCCCACGGACCCATTGACACCGAGCAGACCCACCGGCTCATGCGAGGGCTGAAAGAATAGCAGTCTAGGACGCCGGGGTGATCGGCTGAACCGAGAGGTAGTCGACCTCGCCCGCGCACCCCTGCAGGCCGGGGACCGCGACAAAGAGGCTGTCGGTGTTCTCCGGCGGGTAGACGCGCAGGCCATCGGCGGACTGCGGCTGGCACTGTGCTTGGTCGAACAGTCCGACGTTGGTGATCTTCATGGAGGCACGGGCCTGCGCGCCGGGCTGCAGCGTTACTGTCGCTGCCTCGATGCCGGTCTCGCGCGTTGCCGCGGGGCCGAGCTGGGTGCCGTCATTGCCCGTAACGGCGGAGACGCCGGGGAAACCGGCAAGCGTGCAGCCCTCGCCGGAGATATTGGT
The DNA here is from genome assembly GCF_000550805.1 of Corynebacterium vitaeruminis DSM 20294. Taxonomy (NCBI): domain Bacteria; kingdom Bacillati; phylum Actinomycetota; class Actinomycetes; order Mycobacteriales; family Corynebacteriaceae; genus Corynebacterium; species Corynebacterium vitaeruminis. The sequence goes on from NZ_CP004353.1 coordinate 909,329, forward strand.
GAACACGAGGTCGGCGAGTCTCGATCCGGCCGCACCTTGCTCGTTTGCGAGCTCGACCTTCAGCTGCGAGGTGGCGCAGGCGCCCGCGGGAAGGCTGTTCGAGGCGGTCGACTCGGTGGGGGAGATTGTCGCAGGCGTAGCAGGGGAGGAAGGGGCTATGCTCGTAGCGATCGTGGCTTGGCTGGGCTGGGTCGAGGCTGGCGCGTTGTCTTCCTGAGCGCCGGTGGAACACGCGGCGAGGCAGAGCAGGATGCCGCTCGACAGTATCAGGCGCGATTTGGTCATGATTTCCAGGTTAGTGGCATGAGTCGGTCGGCGGCCGAGGACGCAACGCGGGAGAGCGTGGAAAGCCGCCGGATAGCATCTGACGCCGCAAGCCGGAAAGCAGAGAATAGGCGCCCAAAGTGCAAACGGCCGACCCGTACCTGCTGTACCGTTACGCGCGACTCTTTTAAGACTCGGAATCAACGCCGTGATTGTGCAAGGGGTGTTTTCGAGGGAACACGCAAGGATGCGGCCGAGGTGTGTGGGGTCAGATCTCGCCTGCATTTAATTGGGCCAAGGAGGTTGCGGAAGAGGCTTCTCGCAGCCCGCGTTTTGTTTCCATAAGATAGATCGTTGGCTATGACCAGCTCATGGAGGTTTTGCTATCGAAGACGGGATCTAACTGCGGTCAGCTTTCCCCTTTGCCGAGGTTTGGCTAGAGGCTATCAAACGTCTGCTACTGGGTCGGTATACGTCGATTCCTCAGCACCCGATCGCGGATTGAAGACTAGGGAATCGGCCTTGAAGGTGGCCAGCAACCCAGAGCCCAGAGCTGTAGAAAAGGCCCGACCGATGCCGCTGATCTTGTCATGGGAGACTCGGTCGGAGCGCATGACCTGTACCGGCTATCCGGCTGCACCGGTGAGTACGTCGCTGGTGCCCCACACATCCGGCCGCCCACCTATTGACGCGTCTCGATGTCCGGCTTCGCGCGCCTGAGCTGGGTGCTCTCAGTGACACTGAACCTCAAGGGTGCTCGTTGACGGAAATGTGCGATTACGGGTTCATTGGATACCCTGTTGGGGCCGGCGCAGGAGGGTGAAGGCGAGCTGATTGGAGACATAGAGTGTGGTGAGGCTGACGGGGCGAAGGGGCGGGTCTATCGGACCGCCCCTGCCCCTAGTCGCCGGAGTGTAGGTCGAGGTAAGCTTGGCCTGGCACGGGGTGGATGGCGCGGAACTCTGGAGACGTAAGTTCGGGTGCTACTCGGTCGAGGTAGCACTCCACCTGCGACCTGCTGCGCACCAGCCGCTCGATGGTCTCATCGAGACGATCTCGCTCGGTCACTAGCAGGCCAGCTATCTCAGGATCGTCGTGATGGGGCATCTGCGCGTCGGGGCCGTGCACGTAAGGCAGCATCGAGCGCACTACCCGAGTCGGGATGCCGCTCTCGACGAGCACGCGGATCTGACGGACCGTCTGGATGGTCGACTCGTCATAGTCGCGGTAGTTGCTGACCGTGCGGCTTGGTTCGAGGAGGCCCTGTTCCTCGTAGTAGCGCAGCTGGCGGGTCGTAGTGCCGGTCCTGCGGGCCAGTTCACCTATCTTCATGGTGTTTCCTTTCGGTCGTGGGACCGGACACAAGCGCGGCGGCTCCGTCCCCGCCTACATCAATCGTCGAGGGAGGCGTCCTCAGGGATAATCATAGGCACGCACTCGACGACCACGCTTCGGCCTCCTACCGCTTTCGCCACCTGGTCTGCGACATCGCGCCCCCGGGTGAAGACACTGAGAAGTGTGTCAGTTGCCCCGCTGACCTGGGGAACCCCGTCTAAGTGCAGGATGTCGACGGCGCCGATGCGCCAGTCATCTGGGACCTTGTTCGGATCGCCGCCTAAGACGAGAAGACGAGTCCTGCCGCGAATGCCAGGGCGCGCGTGGTCGACGGATGTGACCAAAACGGAGAATCCGTTTTCAACGTCGAACATGAACTTCTCATCCTCGGCGAGGGGCTTGGCGGTTTCTTCTCTCCAAGCGGCTTCTTCGCCCTGTTCATCGGTGAAGAATAGCTCGGCGAAGCCACGGACGTCGTCCCACACGAAGTCGGGATCCACGGGACGGTTTTGGCGATATCCGACGATGCCTTTGATCGGCATCACCAACTCGCCGTGCTGGTTGGCCCAGTGTTCTTGGAAGGCCTCGGTTGACTCGAAGGCCCCGGTACGGGGCTTAAGGAATGCAATTCGATGGCGAAGGGACATGGCTTACTCCTATCAAGATTGTTAGTGGGTGAGTCGCTCGTCGGGTGGAGTGACGATGTTGACTGGGGTAACGAGGTAGGTGTCAGCGCCCTCAGCCTCTCCTCCGAGAGCGTCCTTGACGGCGATCGCGTCTATCTCGCTGGTGGTCCACACGCTCAACACGTGACGCGACCCGCTTTGTGGCTCTGGCTGGTCAAGGTGCAAGACGCTGATCCGAGAGGCCAGCTCCCGAGGCACGTTCTCGAGGCGTCCAGTGAGCGACATGACGCGCGACGCGGTGCGGGGACCGTCGAGCTCGACCTGTTCATCGACCAATGCCGAGAAGGTGGCCTGCTCCACCATGAATGAGTGCTCGTGCTGCCGGATCACCTTGGATTGGTGCGAGTCGAAGGCCTCCTGTTCCAGTTCGGCCGTTTCGTAGAACAGTTCAGCGATCCCGTCATAGCGGCCATGCCCCCACTGGGCGGGCACTGGGCGGTTCTGGCGGTATCCCTCGAGGTTCACCGTCGGGACTAGCAAGTGCGAGTGGACCATATTCCAGTCGAGGTGAAAGTTCTCGTAGCTGACGTCGGGTTTCTTGGTGATAAAAACGATGCGCTGATGCATCGGTATTCTCCTTGGGGCTATGGGCGGTTAGTGGTTGATCGGGTCGGCGCCAGCTGGGAAAAGAGGCACTACGTATTCGGCGAGTTCGTCGAGTACCTCGGCGATGGGACGGGTCGACTGTTTGAAGTTGATCATCAGTTGGTCGACACCGGCATCTTGCCAGCCGTTCATGAGCTCCACTAGCGCTTCACGCCCTACGCGGAAACCCTGATGGATGGGGCTCGCCGCCTCATGCGGGTCTTCGGACAGATCGAGATAGGTAGCCTGGTTGAACGGCTTCCAGCCGGGTTCGCCTTTGTCTGCGGTGAGTCGGCGCCAACGCTTGATGTTCAGCTGCTGCTGTTCGAGCGGCAGGGTGTAAAACAGCCACCCGTCTCCGTTCTCTGCGATCCACTCGACGCTCTGCCGCGAGGTGCCAGTGATGAAGACTGGAACGCGCTGGTGGGTCGGCTTTGGCAGTAGGTCGGCGCCATGCAGAGTACCGAAGGGTGACCGGATTTCCGGGAAGTTCTCCCCTAGGGCAGTGGTGAGATAATCCAATGACTCGCGGAACAACTCGCCACGCTGATCATGACGGCGGCCGTATGCGGGGAATTCCACAGGACGGTCGCCGCTAGCCACGCCTAAGGTGAATCGGCCGCCGGAAAGTTGGTCGACGCTTGAGGCCGCCTTAGCGATATCCAGCGGGTGACGAAGTGGTAGGACGGAGCTTGCTGTGCCCAATGCGATGTGGTCGGTGACGGCGGCCAAGTAGCCGAGGTAAAGTGAAGGTATCGAATACCTGGCCAGTGTCTCCAAACGACGGGTCCAGCAAGGGCACGTCGCGCACCCAGTACTGGCTGAAGCCAGCCTGCTCCAGAGTGTGGACGAGTCCAGTATGTCCCGCCATCGTGGGGACAGGGCCGGCGAAGCCCTCCAGTGGCGCTATCGCGCCCAGCGTCATGCCATCGGTCTGGTAGGCCCGGGCTAGAGCCGGATGGTTCTCCATGCTCAGACCGGCTCGGCCAAGTAGATCAGGTTTCTCATTTCTTGTCATGGCCATGATGCTATACCTTTACGTTAGCGTAAAGGTCAAGCTTTTAGAATGACCTGGGGTTTTGGAGGATGTTTAGGCTCGTTGGGGCGTAGATCCCGTCATGTTCTCGGTGCGGGAGTCGAGTCGATGTCATTGGCAGTAAAGGAACAAGGCGCCTCGCAATCCCGCTCCTCACCGACAATTAGATCTCATGCGTCAGGGTGTAGCAGGCGCATCTACGCTGCAGTTTTGTGCGAGAAAGACGACTCAACAGGTGCTAAATGATTAGCGCCTGAGCAGGAAGAAGGGAGCCATTCCGCGCTCAATATCCCGGCTGCTTGGTACGTTTCTTGTCCCCTTCTTCATCCCAACCCACGTCCAGCGCATGAAGATATGGCCCGTGCGAAGTCGACAAAACCAGCACAGAAAGTAGAACTAGCCTCGGCAAGGGTTCTCCAAAAGACATCTTCGCTAGCATCCGGTGGGAACTGGAGCCTAGAGGCAAACAATCAAACAGCAACGCCGCAAGGCAAGAACACTGTTCCTGCCTCACGGCGTCACGGTCAACCATGTCGCGACGGATAGTGTCAACTATGTCCCGACTGATGACAAAGACCACTCTTTCAAAACTCCCCAACCACCCCATTCGCAGCCGCGCTACACCAGCCTTTCCTCGCCCTCCGCCCCAGCTTTCCTCTTGATCCGCTCGTACCGCGCACCAGCAGCCCTTGCATTGCAGCTAGTTAGTGCTTTCTGTTCTTGCCGCTACCCGGGAGTCCGCCTGAAACCGTTCGAATACTTCTCCCACTCCAACCAACTGGATAATCCCGTTCCAGCTTCTTGTTGATCCGGGCTGGGCTCGTTGTGCTCTTCTTTGCTGCGTCGGACTTCTTCTCATTGGGGGCAGGGCGCGCCTTCTTCTTTTTCTTCGGCTCGATCTGATCTGCGCTGAGACTAATGACGTTGAAGTCATAGTAAAAGTGATTATTGCATAGAGATCGACTGCCTTTAGCCGTGTGCGAATTCATAACGCGGCGCTTGACGTTGACTCGAACCACTCGGCCACATTTTGGGCAGGTCACTTGCCCATTGATGACGTCGAGAAAAATGTACTCGGCTTTGTGAGAGCCCATTGAAGCTACTTTCAAAGATTCTTGACCGCAAGGGTTCGACGTAGGCCACACGATGAGTGAAAGAGTCGCTGCGTCCCGAGTTTTCCACGGTCGAGCGCACAACCACTTGACTCACTAGTAAATAACCTCATCACCGCTGAGCAGTAGAAAAGCGTTGTCACGAATGATGCTAGCGGCAACGTCTTCTTAGACCACGTTTGTCCTGTTCGTTGATAGGGGTGCTTCAACTTTCTCCCTTTCAAGACTCCCCTCACCACCAAACCACCGCCCCTCGAACCATACGGTCCGAGGGGCGAAAAATGTGGCTAGCTGTGAGCGACGTTAGTCCTCCTTGCGACGCAGCGCGAAGGTTACAAGCCCTGCGAGAATCAGTGCGACAGCTGCACCCATGAGTCTGAGGACAGAGAACTTCCTCAAACGTGAGGCACGTACGCTAGAGGCCCTAACCGAACCTTGAAAGTTCTTCGGGGCTGCCTGGTAACCTTGTGCGCTACGTTGAGAATGGAAGGCGGCAACTGATAGCTGCGACTGAGAAAGAAAGAACTGAGGTCATGTCTACGGCACTAGTTAGCCGCAATATTCGCTATGCGATCTCTCGATTTAACCCTTACGTCTCGCAAGTTGATGCTTTTGGATGCTTTTACCGATACGAATTTGATCACCCAGACGGAGTGATGGCTGGCGACGTACAGAATAATCCTGGGGTCTTTACCACGTATGGCATTTTTGAAGCCTTCGACAATCATATTGATTGGTCGGACCCGTCCCAATCGCAGCGTGGTCTTCGCGCCTTGTCCGCTTTTATTCGGGCAACCTACTGCGATTGTCCGACCGACGCTGAAATCCTAGAAAGACTACACCGCGAACTGAAGGTGGCGTGCGTTGAAGACGGATTTACATGGGATTCGAGTACGGGGCACATTGTGGTTAACCGTGGTGTCGCCTTGGATGAATTTGACCTCAGCGGCGTCACCACGATTGAAGGAATCCTTGATCTTATGAAGAAGATCAATAGGGCGACTACTCGTGACAAAGACAATGCCGAGGTAATCGGGTTCTCCAAGAATCTCATGGAGGCGATGGCGGACGCGGTGCCGCGGGAACGAGGGTGGCAGGAGGACGAGGTTCGTGGTCTGAAGTATCAGGACAGGTGCAGTGCCGTGATGAAAGAACTTGGGATCACCGAACAGTCAGCAGGAAAAGGCGCGGTCGCTCTGGGAATCGGCTTCGTAAGAAAGGGTCTGAACAAAGTCGTGGAAGGTATTGGCGAAATGCGCCGTGATGACACAAACGAGGGACATGGAATGGCCAATCTCAAGTTCGTTTCTGATGCTGACGCCGAATTTGCCCTTCGTTCTGCAGTTAATTGGTGTCATTTTATTTTGGAGACTCACCGGGAGAGCTCCATGGTCTGCCCCTTTTAGATACTTTGTCTCCTTCTGAACAGTGGAGGGTGCATTGTGTCAGCGGCGGTTGAAATGTAGCCCAGTTTCGACGGTTGAAATGTAGCCCAGTTTTTGTGTGTGGTTAGTTTATCTGGTGTTCTCGCTCGGCGGCGATCGAGGGGAGTATGTCTTCATGTCCTGTGATGCGGAAGCTGTTTCCTTTGTGGGTGAAGATTTCCGCGTGGTGGACTATTCGGTCAATCATTGCCGCTGCGATAGTCGCGTCACCGAAGCATTCACCCCACCTGGAAAACGGCAGGTTAGATGTCATGATGAGCGAGGCTTTCTCGTATCTGGTCGACACTAGCTGGAAGAACAGGTTGGCGGCTTCGGCTTCTATGGGGATGTAGCCCACCTCGTCGACGATGATGAGGTCATAACGGCCCAGCTTGGCTAAGAGTTTCGGCAGACTACCTGTGGAGTGGGCGTGGGTGAGTTGCTGCACCCAGCCGGCTGCGGTATCGAACAGGACTCGGTGGCCGTGCCGTGCAGCGATGACCCCTAGCCCGATGGCCAGGTGGGTTTTCCCTGTCCCGGGTGGGCCGAGGAAGATGACATTGCAGCCTTGAGCAATCCACGCAGATGTCTCCAACCGGGCGATTTTGGCCCGGTCGATGGCTGGCTGAACCATAAAGTCAAAGTCTTCAATAGTCTTGATGTGGGGAAAGCCTGCACGCTTAATCCGTGCCTGCGCCCCTGATGCCTGACGGGCTGAAGCCTCAACAGACAAGACAGCGGCTAGGTACTCTTCATAGGTCCACCCACCGTCACGGGCTTGTTCGGCCGTGTCATGGTAGGTGCTGCGGATGCGTGGGGCTTTGAGCACTGTGGCGATGTGGGCTAGCTCGGCATCGATTTGCTTGTAATTGATGGCGCTCATGCCGAGTACTCCTGCCAGCCGGTCAGTCGGTCATAGACGTTTAAGTCCGCCGTTTCTACGACAATGTCTCCTAGACGCGGTGTGGGTTGTGCAAGCTGTTGGCGCATCTGTTTCGCCAACCTCTGATGCTGCGGGTCGGTGACCGTGTGGTTTTTGCCCCACACCCTTTCGTGGTCGGCAACAATCAACCCGGTGCCATCGGTAACTAGTACCCGATCCAGTTGTACAAAGATGGTGACAATCTTGCCGATGGCTGAAGGCGATACCGAGTACCGATTAGCATCCACAGACACGTAGTAGTTCCTCGGTAACCGTACCTGCCTGGTCAAACCGGTCTGCGGTGGATACGGGGGAAGCGGATTCATAGCAGCCTTGTCGACTACCCATCGGTCTACCGGGCGTTGCGCCAAGCTGGCGTGCACACGAGTGTTCGCAATCGTGTCAATCCACCCATCAAGCTGTGCTTGCGCGTCCTGATGATCGGCAAAGTGCCGGCCGGGGAAAAACGATGTTTTCAGGTACTCGTTGTGGCGTTCGACAATGCCTTTCGTTTCCGGATCCCTCGGCGGGGCTTGTTTGATGCGCACACCCAACGTGCCGGAAAACCCGACGACCTGATCGACGAGGCGTTTCTGGCCGATGCCGGATTCGTGATCCCACAACAGTTGCTTGGGTACTACGCCAAAACGTTGCTGAAGCAACAGCCACATCCCAGACACCAGATCACCGGTTGTCCTAGTGGGAAGAACACACGCGGCCATGAACCTGGAATACGATGCCACCATCACCAACACCGGGAACACCCCCGCGTGACCGTGCGTATCGGGGATACCGTCATCGGGGAACATGAGGTCACATTGAATCTGCACACCTGGCTTATGGTCGAGGGTATCGACTGGGTCGTGGGGGAGATACTCGGGGCGAATTCGCCGGATGTTTTCCCTAAACCACGACATCGAGCCCTGCCAGGCGACGCGCTGTGCGATAACCGTGGCTTTCATATCAGGGACCTCGTCGAGCAAGGCCCTAACGTCCAGTTCCACCTCGTCAAACGCGGTCTTTTGTGGAGCTCGTTTCGAATACGACGCAGGTGTGTTGCTGGCTAAGGCCCGCTCTACCGTCTTTTTCGCGCAGCCGACTGTTGCTGCGATCTTGCGAATCGACATGCCATCTTTGCGCAAAATCCTGATCTGCGCCCAATCATCCATGGAAATCACCCATCCAATTCTTCTCGGATGGGCTACTTTTCCACCGTCATTCTTGGACTACTTTTCCACCGTCACTGACAGCATTGATCTTCGGTGCATTCTTGCCATCGTAATCGACTGGGGTTGGCGCAACCTGCGGTCGAGAGAACCGAAACCCAAGTGGGCCTCGTGATAACGAGCTCCATCGGGCCGTTGGCCACTTTGTAATATTTAGAGCATGGATATTGGATCGCTGGCGGTTTGGGCTCCATCGATGGTCGGCTGGGTCTTCGCTGGAGTCGGCTGGATCTTTGAACGGAGAGCTTCGAAAAGAGCCGACGAACTTTCGGAGCGACTTGTCGCGGTGAATAGTGAACTAGCGGAAGCCACAAAGCAGATAGCCGCGCTGCAGCAAGATGAAGCAAACCTATTCAAATGGGAGATTTCGTGGGACACGGCGGCTCTCTACCGCCTGACAAACAAATCGAAACGGGAGGCAAAAGAAGTCACTTTTAGCTCTAAAGCCCTTGCAAGTTCAAATTCGGTCACAAGCGAGTCCATGAAGCCGGGGGATTCACTGACTTTCCATTACGCGCCAGACATGAATTCAGATCCCAACTCCTCGCTGACGTGGGCAAATCAGGCAGGAAAAGTGTACGGACGAATCGTGCAGATTAAGCCCAAAGGAACGATCACCCTTGAGGAGTAAGAATCCTACTACCCAGCCCACCCAACATCCTCGTGAAACTGCCGACGAAACGTCATCAGCCACGCCCCATCGGGCTTCGGACGATACTTCTCAAAGCTGCGGAGCTCCTGAATACCAGCCGCAGCGCAGATCGCCGTATCGGGAATGAAATCGTTCAGCAGCCCGACGATCCAGGTCACGCGAAGCCTACGCTGCGTGGGGCGCAAACGTCCGCCTGAGTATCCTCGCAGCGTCTTGAGCGCTACACCATCGGTCGAGCGATCCTTGACCTTCGGACGCAGCACATAATCATTCTTGTTGTTACTTCGGTACTCCTCTAGGTGAAGTGCATCGAATTCACGCATGGGCACGAGTCTGCCCGCGACATGAATGACCGTGCCGAGACTATTAGTCTCGCTCGGGTGTCGCAAACGGCGGGTACACGGCGGTGTTTGTGGTCTGATTTAAGTAGGTCAGATTAGCTCGCGAAGAATGCCGTTTCGGTGTAGTTGGTAGGGGTATTCCGCGTAGTTGGTAGGGAGTTTCCGACTAGGTGGTAGGGGCCTTCTTTTCCGGTCATTGTATAGGTGGCGTTGGCACAATCTGTGCCGACGTGTCATCACCTCTTTATGACCTCAAGGAGGGCCTTCATGGCCAACTTCAAGGACATCATGGCAATGTGTTTGGACGGGGCAAGTTATGCTGTCATCTCCGCAGCATTAGGATGCTCGAATCGAGACATTGCCAAAGCCAAGTCACTGATTGCTGACCTCGCAATCACCAAAGAGTCGTTCGCTCAGCTGGATCCAGGGTTCTTCGACCGGCACTTCAGCGATCATCGCGGGGCTCGACGTGAGCGCTACGACCAGCCGGATTTCGAAAAGATCGCCAAACGCCTAGCGAACAACAAGCACCTGACTCGTCATAAGCTCTGGATGGACTACATTGCCACCCCGGCCACCCAAGGCGAGTCCAAATACCAGTACTCCCAATTCTGCGAGCGCCTGCGTGACTACATTCGCACCACCGGCATGACTTCGGTTATCGAACATGATCCTGGTCAAGAACTCTACGTCGACTGGGCAGGCGACAAAGTCTCCATCATCGATCAGGCCACCGATACCGTCGGGATGAGAGCCAGCATCTTCGTAGCCATCTGCCCGTATTCTTCACTGTTGTTTGTGACCGCAACGGCTAATGAGAGGATGGACAACTGGATTGCCTGTCATGTGAAAGCCTTGGAGTACCTCGGCAAACGCCCTGGCATTATCGTGCCTGATAACGCGCCGACTGCTACTTATCGGCCGGTGAAGAGCAAAGCCGCCCGGCGTATTCAGCAGCGCTACGCTGACTTCGCTGACTACTACGACATCCTGATTGTCCCAGCACGACCGGCGAAGCCTAGGGATAAATCAGCGGTAGAACGCGCCGTCCAACTCGTCTACACGCGCATCCTTGGCTACTTCGACGGCGTAACCTTCTATAGTCTCGATGAGCTTAATGAGGCTGTCGCCGAGCGGCTCGACGACATCAACATGCACATGCCCAGGCCAGATGGGCTGACCCGGCGTGAGCTTTTTGATGCCGATGAAGCGCCCATGATGCGCGACCTTCCTGACACCCCATTTGCGGAAGTATCCTGGCGCCACGTCAAAGTCGATCGCAACTGGCACATTTGCTGCGACTACCAGTACTATTCCGTACCTTTCCAGTACATCGGTAAGACTCTGCGGGCACGGTTGACCAACAGCCTGGTCAGTATCTTCGACGGTGACGAACTGATTGCAGAACACAGCCGCATGCATGGCTTTAAGTACCGCTATTCCACGGACCCAGCGCACACCCCAGACAAGGAGATTACTGGGGTGAAACCGCTGACCCGCGATGAGCTTTCTACCCGGGCTTCCTCGTTTGGGCCGGCGACGATGAAGGTCATCGCCATGATCTTGGAACGCAATGCCAAAGCCGTACCTCGCGGACTGCACATGGCTCGTAACGTACTCGTCAAGCTGGGCAACAAGCACAACAAGACCACCTTAGAGCCTGCCTGCCAGCAAGTTCTTGACCATAACCTCGCACCAAACATGCAGGTTATCGCCCGTATTCAAAGCGATATAGCCCGCAACGATCGCACCTTCGACAACACATCAGCAGCCCCGACCGATCAAGCAGCTCACTCGCGCACTGTTGATATCACAGCCATCCCGGATGCGGTGTACCTGCGCCCGGCAAGCCACTACGACACACCAAAGAAGACCCCGAAGAAGAAGGAGGACTAAGCCATCATGACCACCATCACCCTTGACGATGATATTCGTGCAACACTGCGCAAACTGAGGCTTTCGACCTTCGCTGACATCTTCTTTAACCTTGCCGCCGCCGATGAAACCAACACCGCACTACCTGAGGAGATCTTCCTCAAGGCTGTAGAAGAAACCGCGACCAAGCGTCGGCAGAACAACATCACCAAAGCCATTGCCCAGGCAAAGTTCCGGTACCCCGGTGCTACGCTGACCGAACTCATCAACCCTGATGAACGAGGACTGAACTTACGCCAGCTCAAGCGGATGGCCGCAACTCCGTGGCGCGATCAACCATCCAACGTGCATGTACTTGCCCCGACAGGTGCCGGCAAAACCTACATTGCCTGTGCCATTGGCGTTGCCGCCTGTCAGGCTGACTACAGCGTCGCTTACTATCGACTGGATCAGCTCGTCGATGAATTAGCGGCCTTCTCGCCAGCAGATGATCGTTATGTAGCCAAAATGCGCCGACTACAAAACATTGATGTGCTCATCCTCGATGATTTCCTGACCATAGGAATCAACCAGCGCGGACAAGAAGACCTAACCAAGATCATATTCGACCGCGATGGCAGACTACCGACCATCATCGTTTCCCAGACAACCGCCGCCTACTGGATCAAAAAGCTGCCCGACCCCGTCGGCGCGGACTCGCTGGTTAGCAGACTCAACGCCGGACAACGCATCGAACTCGGTGACTATGACATGCGCCAGCACCTCGCAAGCACCGTACGCGGTACAGCCGAATAACCGATCACACGAACGACTCGGCAACTAGCACCTAAAGGGACTGGTTGCCGAGCCCTACCACTTCGCCGGAAACCGGCCCTACCAACGGCCCGTAACACCCCTACCAACAAGCCGCACCCAGCAAAGAAGGCCATTTTAGCGGCTGGTTTTAGGCCATTTTGGCTCCGAGAATTAGGCCACCTCATTTTTGTAGGTAGTTGCTGATTGTTTTCGGTGACTGTTTTTCTTTTGCTCGTTTCCAGCGACGGCGGAATCCGATGGCCAATATCTGTGATCATTGTGGGCACATGAAAGGGCCATAGCTTAACGTCGCTGGTTGTTAGGTTCTTTTCTAGAAGCACTCTCTCTTACCAAAACGCTTCTGGGAAGGAACGGAAAGGTCCATGACGTTGACTATGACCCAGGTCGAACGTATCAGAATATTGGCAGATGATCACGAGATGTCCCAACGCGCAATCGCGCGCGAGTTGGGAATTTCACGTGACACGGTGAAGAAGTACCTTGATGCGGATGATTTCTCACCACAGCGCCCACCGGCTAAACACCAACCAGGTGCGAAAGTACTAGGAGCGCATCTGCAAGCAGTGATTGAAGCATGGCTGGAACAAGATCTTGCTCGCCCTCGTAAACAACGCCATACCGCGAAAAGAATCTTTGATCGCCTCGTAGACGAATACGGGTATCAGCATTCCTATAATCCAGTGCACCGTTTTGTTAAAACATGGAAAGATGAACACCGCGCACCATCTAAAGGTTTTGCCCCTCGTGTACCTATTGCTGGAACTGCGGAAGTAGATTTCGGCCAAGCGGAAGTCATTATTGCTGGTGAACCTGTCACCGCTCATATGTTGGCAGTATCGTTTCCGTATTCCAATATGCGGTTTGGACAGCTATTTTACGGTGAAACCGCTGAGTGTGTTGTCACAGGCTTGATGAACATCTGTGACCTGATCGGTGGTGTACCGCATGAGATGGTCTTTGATAACGCCACCGGCATCGGCAGAAGGATCTGCGACAAAGTCATCACCAGTGAACTGTTTTCCAGGTTTCGTGTGCACTACCGCACCAAAGCTAGGTTCTGCAATCCTGCATCAGGACATGAAAAAGGCAACGTAGAAAACGCTGTTGGCTTCCTACGCCGCAATCTCCTAGTACCTGTGCCGCAAGGAACAAGTCTGAAAGAGCTCAACGATGCCTTCTTCACCGGATCAATCAGGTTCGGTGACGAAATCCACTACCGGCACAAAGTCGCGATCAAGGACCTATTTGATGCCGACAAGCAGGCCCTACTTTCGCTGCCAACCCACCCGTTTATGGCTGTAACCTACCGCAACTGTGTCCCCGACAAGACCGGTGTCATCACCATTGATAACAATCGCTACCTAGTAGGCCCATCGTTTGCTAGGCGGAAACTGCTGGCCGAAGTATCTGCGGACCTTGTGACCGTACTAGATGAGAAACACCATCCGATCCTGTCCCTTCCTAGGCGCTTTGGCACGCATCCTGAATTGGTGTACTCACCCGCATCACTTCTTCCGCTACTGAAGGTGAAACCAGGTGCGTGGGCACAATCACCAATCCGTAAGGATATTCCAGATATCTTGAAACAATGGTGTCAGTGACGGTGGAAAAGTAGCCCAAGAATGACGGTGGAAAAGTAGCCCATCCGAGAAGAATTGGATGGGTGATTTCCATGGATGATTGGGCGCAGATCAGGATTTTGCGCAAAGATGGCATGTCGATTCGCAAGATCGCAGCAACAGTCGGCTGCGCGAAAAAGACGGTAGAGCGGGCCTTAGCCAGCAACACACCTGCGTCGTATTCGAAACGAGCTCCACAAAAGACCGCGTTTGACGAGGTGGAACTGGACGTTAGGGCCTTGCTCGACGAGGTCCCTGATATGAAAGCCACGGTTATCGCACAGCGCGTCGCCTGGCAGGGCTCGATGTCGTGGTTTAGGGAAAACATCCGACGAATCCGCCCCGAGTATCTCCCCCACGACCCAGTCGATACCCTCGACCATAAGCCAGGTGTGCAGATTCAATGTGACCTCATGTTCCCCGATGACGGTATCCCCGATACGCACGGTCACGCGGGGGTGTTCCCGGTGTTGGTGATGGTGGCATCGTATTCCAGGTTCATGGCCGCGTGTGTTCTTCCCACTAGGACAACCGGTGATCTGGTGTCTGGGATGTGGCTGTTGCTTCAGCAACGTTTTGGCGTAGTACCCAAGCAACTGTTGTGGGATCACGAATCCGGCATCGGCCAGAAACGCCTCGTCGATCAGGTCGTCGGGTTTTCCGGCACGTTGGGTGTGCGCATCAAACAAGCCCCGCCGAGGGATCCGGAAACGAAAGGCATTGTCGAACGCCACAACGAGTACCTGAAAACATCGTTTTTCCCCGGCCGGCACTTTGCCGATCATCAGGACGCGCAAGCACAGCTTGATGGGTGGATTGACACGATTGCGAACACTCGTGTGCACGCCAGCTTGGCGCAACGCCCGGTAGACCGATGGGTAGTCGACAAGGCTGCTATGAATCCGCTTCCCCCGTATCCACCGCAGACCGGTTTGACCAGGCAGGTACGGTTACCCAGGAACTACTACGTGTCTGTGGACGCTAATCGGTACTCGGTATCGCCTTCAGCCATCGGCAAGATTGTCACCATCTTTGTACAACTCGATCGGGTACTAGTTACCGATGGCACCGGGTTGATTGTTGCCGACCACGAAAGGGTGTGGGGCAAAAACCACACGGTCACCGACCCGCAGCATCAGAGGTTGGCGAAACAGATGCGCCAACAGCTTGCACAACCCACACCGCGTCTAGGAGACATTGTCGTAGAAACGGCGGACTTAAACGTCTATGACCGACTGACCGGCTGGCAGGAGTACTCGGCATGAGCGCCATCAATTACAAGCAAATCGATGCCGAGCTAGCCCACATCGCCACAGTGCTCAAAGCCCCACGCATCCGCAGCACCTACCATGACACGGCCGAACAAGCCCGTGACGGTGGGTGGACCTATGAAGAGTACCTAGCCGCTGTCTTGTCTGTTGAGGCTTCAGCCCGTCAGGCATCAGGGGCGCAGGCACGGATTAAGCGTGCAGGCTTTCCCCACATCAAGACTATTGAAGACTTTGACTTTATGGTTCAGCCAGCCATCGACCGGGCCAAAATCGCCCGGTTGGAGACATCTGCGTGGATTGCTCAAGGCTGCAATGTCATCTTCCTCGGCCCACCCGGGACAGGGAAAACCCACCTGGCCATCGGGCTAGGGGTCATCGCTGCACGGCACGGCCACCGAGTCCTGTTCGATACCGCAGCCGGCTGGGTGCAGCAACTCACCCACGCCCACTCCACAGGTAGTCTGCCGAAACTCTTAGCCAAGCTGGGCCGTTATGACCTCATCATCGTCGACGAGGTGGGCTACATCCCCATAGAAGCCGAAGCCGCCAACCTGTTCTTCCAGCTAGTGTCGACCAGATACGAGAAAGCCTCGCTCATCATGACATCTAACCTGCCGTTTTCCAGGTGGGGTGAATGCTTCGGTGACGCGACTATCGCAGCGGCAATGATTGACCGAATAGTCCACCACGCGGAAATCTTCACCCACAAAGGAAACAGCTACCGCATCACAGGACATGAAGACATACTCCCCTCGATCGCCGCCGAGCGAGAACACCAGATAAACTAACCACACACAAAAACTGGGCTACATTTCAACCGTCGAAACTGGGCTACATTTCAACCGCCGCTGACATGCGGTGTAGACCTTTTTCAACGCTGCAGATACGGCCCTACGATCCCCGTAGGAAACCCACCTATTTGCCGCCCTGATCAGGTGCACGATACACGTTTGAACCATGGACCCAGGCCAGGTGGATTCCACGGCTTCTGGTAGGCCTGTAAGCCCGTCGCAGCAGACGATGAAGACATCTTTGACACCGCGGTTAGCGAGGTTGGAACACACCTGGGCCCACAACGATGCTCCTTCCTCCTTGGCGATCCACAAGCCCAGGATGTGCTTGATTCCTTCGAGATCCACTCCGATGGCCATGTACGCAGACTTGTTGATCACACGGCCCCCATCACGGACCTTGATTCGCAACGCGTCAAGGAAGATGACTGGGTAGAACTCATCCAACTGGCGGTTTTGCCACACCATGACTTCATCAAGTACGGCGTCGGTAATCGCCGAGATTGTCTCGTGGGAGATATCCACACCCATCGTGGTGGCGAGATGATGCTGGATATCACGGATTGTCATGCCACCTGCGTACAAGCTGATGATCAGATCATCGATATCGGTTAAACGCCTCGAGCCTTTCGGCACCATCGTGGGGACAAACGTGCCAGCTCTGTCTCTTGGGACGTCCACGGTGACCGGCCCGTAGTTCGAGTCAATGGTCTTCGGGTAGCTGCCGTTTCGGTGATTATCCGTACCGACAGCGGCTTTACCGTCTCGATCACCAGCCTGATACCCCAGGTAGGCATCCATTTCAGCGTTCAAACCCCTTGTAATCGAGGCCTGTAACATGCCTCGAACTAGGTCGTTCGCATCAGTGGTAGAGGTACCGAGCTCATCAATCAACTTCGCGATTTCTGGGTTAGCAAGCAGCTTCTGCTCGATTGCATCAATCTTGGCCTTATCGGCTGGGTCTCGTCGTGCCACAGTCATCATTCTGGTCTATCTCCTTATGCGGGTCGGGCACCCACACACAAACCATCAGACACTCTCTTTGTATGCGCCTGCTGAATCCACGATCCGCAGAATCCTACGCAAGCAAGGCCTGATCACTCCGCACCCAGCCAAGCGCCCGAAAAGCGCCACCAAACGATTCCAAGCCAGTCTTCCCAACGAGTGCTGGCAATCAGACGTCACACTTATCCGCTTGGCCGATGGACGCGAAGTAGAAGTCCTTGACTTCCTCGACGACCACTCCCGCTACCTGCTTTACCTGGGCGCACACACGCGCGTCTATGGCCCCACCGTCGTCAAAGCTATAGAAGCAACCGCCGCAGAATACGGCCTCCCACAATCCACGCTCACCGACAACGGGCTGGTATTCACCGCCCGCCTAGCTGGAGCAAAAGGCGGCAAAAATGGCTTCGAGAAGTTCCTTGAACAACACAGCATCAAACAGAAAAACGGCCGGGTGGCCCACCCACAAACCCAAGGAAAAATCGAACGCTTCCACCAGACCCTCAAGAAATGGCTGAAGGCACAACCCCCAGCGACCGCCATCCCCGAACTGCAGAAACTACTCGACGAATTCCGAAACTGGTACAACAACAACCGACCACACCGTGCCATAGGCCGCCGCACACCCTCCGACGCATACTTCGACCTGCCAAAAGCAAGCCCCAACCTCTCGTCACCGAAGACAACCGCGTGCGCCACGACAAAGTCGACAAAGCTGGCAGAATCACCCTGCGCTTCGCCGGAGAAATGCGCTACCTAGGAATCGGGCGCGCCCACCAAGCAACCCCCACCCTCACCATCATCAGCGGAACACACGCAACAACCACTAACGCTCAAACCGGGGAGATCATCGCCGAGCACGACATCGACACTGGGCGCCGATACCAACCAAATCTTCTAAAGAACAAACGGCCGAAATAAACAGCAACGCCGCAAGGCAAGAACACTGTTCCTGCCTCACGGCGTCACTGTCAACCATGTCGCGACGGATAGTGTCAACTATGTCCCGACTGATGAAAAAGTGCCCCAGAGAGGAATCGAACCTCCGACACCGGCTTTAGGAGAGCCGTGCTCTATCCACTGAGCTACTAGGGCAACGCAGGCGCGCAGGGGCTTGCCCCGCGCTGAATGCGTAAGTTAGATTACCCCACCGCGAAGTGGCCGTGCCAATGGGGGCTGAAAGGGGGTCGCGGGGGAATGTGATTCTTTCTTTTCACCCGCAAACTCTTTCATTCGCGCCTATGCTGGATAGGAGTACTTCGCTTTGCTTCAGTCTTGCTAGAGGCTTTTTTAAAAGGAGAATAATATGTCCGAACTGCAGCCAATCTTCTACGATGTCGAGCGTCGCCCGGTTGTCGCCAAGGTTATTGATCGCGAGGGCACCAACGTCCTCGCCCTCGAGCTTCTGGCAGAGGATGGCACCACCACCCGCCTGCTCACCCTCAACAAGTTCGACTCCAAGCAGCTGTCCGCTGCGTGCGACCGCTACGTCCACCAGCAGCAGTCCATCGACTACGCAAACGTCAACACCCTGCTGACGGAGGTCGACCGCGTCGAGCTCTTGGGCGATGAGGACGACGAATAAAAACGTGCGCACCCTCCATGTCATTGGAATCGGTGCCGGAAGCCCCGAGTTTTTGACCCTTCAGGCAATCTCGGGGCTTTCTGCTGCCGACTGCGTGGTCGCGCTCGACAAGGGCGACGCGAAGGCGGATCTCTTGGCGCTGCGCCAGCACATCGTGGACACCCACGCGCCGGGCACGCCGATCGTCGCCGTCGTCGACCCGCCGCGCGACCGCAACCCGCACGACTACGACGCCGAGGTGCGCCGCTGGCACGCCGAGCGTGCGCGTTTGCTTGCCGACGCCATACGGTCCAACTCCGCCGACGACGGTCACGTGGCGTTTCTGGTGTGGGGCGATCCCTCGCTCTATGATTCGACCCTGCGGATCATCGAGCACATGAAAAACCTCGAGAACCTCGAGTGCGAGGTCGTGGTCACCCCGGGCATTACCGCAATCCAGGTGCTCACCGCCGCCCACGGCATCCTGCTCAACCGCATCAGCGAGGCCATCCACATCACCACCGCCCGCAAGCTCCCGGAGACCTCCGCGAGCGACCGCCGCAACTGCGTGGTCATGCTCGACGGCGGGGCCGGGTGGACGCAGGACTTTACCGAGCACACCTTCATGTGGTGGGGGGCGTTTCTGGGGACGCCGCAGCAGGTCCTGCGCAAGGGCTATGTCAAGGACATCGGCGAGGAGGTCGCCGAGCTGAAGAAGCAGCTTCGCGCGGAGCACGGCTGGATCATGGACACCTACCTGCTCCGCGAGCTGGACTAGCTAGGCCTCAAGCTCGGCGAGCTTGGCGCGCACCGCGGAGGCCGGCGGGTTGGTCATCGTGGTGCCGTCCGAGTAGCGGACGGTGGGCACGATGCGGTTGCCGTCGTTGACCGACATGACCCACTCCGAGGCCTCCTTGGCGTTGGGGTCGTTGTCGACGTCGATGAGCTCATAGGGGGTCTGCGTGCGATCGAGGCCCTTGATAAGTCGCTGGCAGAACGGGCACCAGCTTGCAGCATAAATAGTTACGTGTTTGTCAGACATGCGACTCATTGTGGTCGCTTTCCGCGGCCTCGCGCAACCGGTACCACTGAAAGCGGTAGCGCAGCCCCCCGTTCCTCGAGGTCCTCCACTCGGTCTCCCGCTCGAGCGCGAATCCCGTCAGCGGGGGAGCCTTCACCGCCTTGTCACCCAGCTCGCCTGCCAGCGTAGCGTCGATAAGCGTGACAACGACCTCCTCCACCTGCGGTAACGTCGCCGCGTAGACGCTGCCGCCGCCGATCACCCAGCCCTCAAACGTTGCAGGAAGCTTGTCGACGACCAAGGCGCCGCGCGACCATTCCCCGGGCGCGCGCGAGGAAAGAACCACGTTGTCCCGGCCGGGAAGCGGGCGGAAGCGCTCGGGGATCGACTCCCACGTGGCCCGGCCCATGAGGACCGGCTGGCCGAGGGTGGTCTCCTTGAAGTGGGCGAGGTCCTCCGGCAGGTGCCAGGGCATGGTCGCGCCGTCGCCGATGATCCCGTCGAGTGACTGGGCCCAGATCGCGCGCACTAGACGGCCACCGCGCCGCGGATGAGCGGATGCGGGTCGTAGCTTACGACCTCGATGTCCGCGAAGGTGTAGGCGTCGATGCTGTCCGCCTTGGCCAGCTTGAGCTGCGGGTACGGTCGCGGCTCGCGGGTCAGCTGCAGCTCAACCTGCTCGCGGTGGTTGTCGTAGATGTGGCAGTCGCCGCCGGTCCAGATGAACTCGCCGACCTCAAGGCCCGCCTGCTGGGCGAGCATGTGGGTCAGAAGCGCGTAGGAGGCGATGTTAAATGGCACGCCCAAGAACATGTCCGCCGAGCGCTGGTAGAGCTGGCAGGACAGCTTGCCGTCCGCGACGTAGAGCTGGAAGAGCAGGTGGCACGGCGGCAGCGCCATGTTGGAGATCTCTGAGACGTTCCACGCGCTGACGATGTTGCGGCGGGAGTCCGGGTTGTGCTTGAGGGTCTCGATCGCCTGCGCGATCTGGTCGATGTGCCGGCCGTCCGGGGTGGGCCAGCTGCGCCACTGCACGCCGTAGACGGGGCCCAGGTCGCCGTTCTCGTCCGCCCACTCGTCCCAGATCGTGACCCCGTTTTCGTGGAGGAACGCCACGTTCGAGTCGCCGCGCAAGAACCACAGAAGCTCGCCGACGATCGACTTGAAGTGCACCTTCTTCGTGGTGATCAGCGGGAAGTACTCGGCCAGGTTGAACCGCATCTGGGCGCCGAACAGGCTGGTGGTGCCGGTGCCGGTTCGGTCGTCCTTGTGGGTGCCTTCGGCCAGGATCTTGCGCAGCAGGTCCTCGTACGGGGTGGGGATGGGCGGTGCAGTCATGCGACTCAGTCTAGGTGCCGAAGGCGTCGATAAGCGAAAGCGCCTTAGTAGGAACCGTTTTCCTCGCGGAACTTCGCCGCGAGCTCTAGGATCTCATCGGCGAGCTCCTTGCGGCAGATGAGGATGTCCGGGAGGTAGGTGTCCTTGTTGTTGTACTGCAGCGGCGTGCCGTCGAGGCGGGAGCAGTGCAGGCCCGCGGCCAGGCACACGCCGACCGGTGCGGCGGAGTCCCACTCGTACTGCCCGCCAGCGTGGATGTAGGCGTCGTAGTCGCCGAGCAGGACGTGCATGGCCTTCGCGCCCGCGGAACCCAGCGAACCGGTGCTAAAGCCGAGCTGCTCGGCGATGTGGAGGGCGACCGCCGGGGGACGGTTGTGGGAGACTGCGATCTTCTTCGCCAGCGGGCCGGTCACGGCGCGGGCGTCGGAGGAGTGGAAGACGACGCCGAGGTCCGGCAGTCCGACGGAGGCGTGGGTGGGGGTGCCGTTCTCGACCAGTGCGATGTGCACAGCCCAGTCCTGGCGGCCGGTGGCGAACTCCTTCGTGCCGTCGAGCGGATCGATGATCCACACGCGCTCCTTGCCGAGGCGCTCCGGGTTGTCGGCGGCCTCCTCCGAGAGGAAGCCGTCATCCGGGCGGTGCTGCTCAAGCACGCGGGCGATCCAGTTCTGGGCGAGGTCGTCGCCGGCGTCGCCCAGGGCACGCCCGCGCAACACACCCACGTTACGGACGCCCTTGAGGATCTCACCGGTACCCTGGGCCAGGCGCTTGGACAAAGTTGCATCGTCAAACTGTGCAGTCATAACACCAGAGTCTAGTTGTTTGATTGAATAAGGACATGTCCGAATTCCCCAACGAGAGCATTCTCACCCGGTTCAGCCCGCAGGTGGCGCAGTGGTTTTCGGACGTGTTTGCCGCGCCCACGCCGGTGCAAGAGGGTGCGTGGCGGGCGATTTCCGCAGGTGAGAACGCTCTTGTGGTGGCGCCGACCGGCTCGGGCAAGACGCTGGCGGCCTTCCTCTGGTCGCTGGATCGGCTCGTGCAATCTGTAGGGCAAACCACACTCAACATCGGCGATTTTGATGCCCGAGTAAAGACAAGCGGGCGCGACCGAAATGGCCAGGGCGTGAAGGTGCTCTACATCTCGCCGCTCAAGGCCCTCGGCGTCGACGTGGAGCGCAACCTGCGCGCCCCGCTGATCGGCATCAACCAGGCCGCCGCCCGGCTCGGGCTCGACCACACCGACATCTCCGTCGCGGTGCGCTCCGGCGACACACCCGCCGCAGCGCGCGCCCGCCAGGTGCGCAAGCCGCCGGACATTCTCATCACCACCCCGGAGTCCGCCTACCTGATGCTCACCTCCAAGGCGGGGGCGATCCTCAAGGACGTGGACACGGTCATCATCGACGAGATCCACGCGATCGCGGGCTCCAAGCGCGGCGTGCATCTGGCGCTGACCCTGGAGCGGCTCGAGCGGCTGTGCGGGCACCCGGTGCAGCGGATCGGGCTGTCGGCGACGGTGCGGCCGTTGAAGGCCGTCGCGGGCTTCCTCGGCGGGGACCGGCCGGTGGAGATCATCAACCCGGCACAGGAAAAGCGCTGGCGGCTGGACGTGCACGTGCCGGTCGCGGATATGAGTGACCTGCCCACGCCCGAGGCGGCGTCGCCGATCGGCGAGTTCGTCTACGAGGACCCGTACGGGCTGGCGAGCCCGCTGGAGGAGGCGGGCGCCGGATTCGAGGAGTCGGCGCTGCCGACGCAGGGCTCCATTTGGCCGTTCATCGAGGAGAAGCTCTACGCCGAGATCATGGAGCATCGCTCGACGCTAGTGTTCGTCAACTCCCGCCGCAGCGCGGAGCGGCTCACCTCCAGGCTCAACGAGCTCTACGCGAAGGAGTACGCGCCCGAGACGCTCTCCCCGCCGCTGCGCCGCCCGCCCGCGCAGGTAATGGTCTCCGCCGACGCCGCGGGCACCGCCCCGCCCGTCATCGCCCGCGCCCACCACGGGTCGGTGAGCAAGGACGAGCGCGCCATGACCGAGACGATGCTCAAGGAGGGGCAGCTGCGCGCCGTCGTGGCCACGAGCTCGCTGGAGCTGGGCATCGACATGGGCGCGGTCGAGCTGGTGGTGCAGGTGGAATCCCCGCCGTCGGTGGCCAGCGGCCTGCAGCGCGTGGGCCGCGCGGGCCACGTCGTGGGCGCGGTGTCCCAGGGTTCCTTCTACCCCAAGCACCGCGCGGACCTCGTGCAGACCGCCGTGACGGTCACCCGCATGAAGGCAGGGCTTATCGAGGAGCTCCACGTGCCCGCGAACCCGCTGGACGTGCTCCTGCAGCAGACGATCGCGGCCGTGGCCGTGGAGGACCTCGACGTGGAGGAGTGGTACGCGACCGTGCGGCGCGCCTACCCGTACCGGGACCTGGCCCGCGAGGTCTTCGACGCGGTCATCGACCTGGCCAGCGGCGTCTACCCGTCGACCGACTTTGCTGAGCTGCGGCCGCGGGTGAACTTCGACCGCGTGACGGGCGTGCTTTCCGCCCGCCCGGGGGCCCAGCGCGTGGCGGTGACCAGCGGCGGGACGATCCCCGATCGCGGTATGTTCGGCGTGTTCTTGGTCGGCGGGGAGCAGGGCGCGCGCCGGGTCGGCGAGCTGGACGAGGAGATGGTCTACGAGTCGCGCGTGGGCGACATCTTCACCCTCGGCGCAACCAGCTGGCGGGTGGAGGAGATCACGCGCGACCAGGTGCTGGTGACGCCGGCGCCGGGGCACACCGGGCGGCTGCCGTTTTGGACCGGCGACAACGCCGGGCGCCCCGCGGAGCTGGGCAAGGCGTTGGGCGCGTTTCGCCGCGAGGTGTCCACCGTCGGCGCCGAAGCCCTAGACGGCTGTGAGCTGGACGCCTACGCCCACGACAACCTCCTGCGCTTCATCGACGAGCAGAAGGAAGCCACCGGCGTCGTCCCCGACGAGCAAACGCTGGTGCTCGAGCGCTTCCGCGACGAGCTGGGCGACTGGCGGGTCGTCCTGCACACCCCGTACGGCCGCGGCGTGAACGCGGCCTGGGCGCTCGCGGTGGGCGCGCAGATCTCGGAGGCGACCGGCATCGACGCCCAGCCCATCTCCAGCGACGACGGCATCGTCTTGCGCCTGCCCGAGGCCGACCGGGAGCCGGGGGCAGAGCTGTTCATGATCGACCCCGACGCGATCGAGCAGCTGGTCACCGAGCAGGTGGGCAACTCGGCGCTGTTCGCCTCTCGCTTCCGCGAGTGCGCCGCCCGTGGGTTGCTGCTGCCACGCCGGAACCCCGGCAAACGCGCGCCCCTGTGGCAGCAGCGCCAGCGCGCGGCCCAGCTGCTCGACGTCGCGCGCCGGTACCCGAGCTTCCCCATCATCCTGGAGACCGTGCGCGAATGCCTCCAGGATGTCTACGACCTGCCCGCGCTGGTCGAGCTCATGGGGGAGCTGAAGCTGCGCCGCGTACGCATCGCGGAGGTCACCACGACCCAGCCGAGCCCGTTTGCGAGCTCGGTGATGTTCAACTACACCGGCGCGTTCATGTACGAGGGCGACAGCCCGCTCGCGGAGAAGCGCGCCGCAGCACTCGCGCTCGACCCGGCGCTTTTGGCCAAGCTCCTGGGGACCGTGGAGCTGCGCCAGCTACTCGACCCCGAGATCATCGACGAGGTCGATCGCAACCTGCGCCGCGTGTCCGCTCATCGCCTCGCGCGCAACGCGGAAGAGCTTGCCGACGCCTTGCGGCTGCTCGGCCCCATCCCGGAAGCGGAGCTGGCGGAGCACCTTGCCGACGACTACCGGGCGACGCTCGTCCAGAGCTTCTCCGACGAGCCCGCCGAGGCCTCAGAGCTTGCGGCCGCCGCGGGCGCGCAGCTGGCGGGGAGGGTCATGCGGGTGCGCATCGCCGGCCGCGAGCACCTGGCCCAGGTCCTCGACGCCCCGCTGCTTCGCGACGGGCTCGGCGTCCCCGTGCCGCCGGGGGTGCCCGCGCAGGTCGAGCCGATCACCGACGCGCTGCACCAGCTGCTTTCTCGCTGGGCGCGCACGCGCGGGCCGTTCGTGCTCTCGGATGTGACCGACGCGTTCGGGCTCGCCGCGGGCGTGGCGTTCACGGGCCTTGCGGCGCTGGTGGAGTCCGGATCGCTCATCGAGGGCCGCTACCGCCAGGGCGTCGACGAGCAGGAGTACGTGTCCAAGGACGTGCTCACCATCCTGCGCCGCCGCAGCCTCGCGCTCGCGCGCTCGCAGACCCAGCCGGTCTCGGCCTCCACGCTGGGCCGATTCCTGCCCGAGTGGCAGCAGGTCGCCGCGGTGGGGGAGAGCCCGACCCTCCACGGCGCCGACGGCGTGTTCGCCGTGTGCGAGCAGCTGGCGGGCGTGCGGCTTCCGGCGTCGGCCTGGGAGAGCCTCGTGCTACCTGGCCGGGTGCGCGGCTACTCGCCGCTCGACCTCGACGAGCTGTGCAGCAACGGCGAGATCGTGGTCGTGGGCGCCGGCAGCGCGGGCTCCGCGGACCCCTGGGTGTGCCTGCTGCCCGTCGACTACGCCGCCGAGCTGCTCGATCTGTCCGACGAGCCCACCCTCTCCTTACTGCAGGAGCAGGTGCTCGCCCTCCTGCGCCGCGGCGGCGGCTTCCTCTTCGCCGACATCCACCGCGAGGTCTCCGGCGAGGACTTGGGCCTTGTCACCGGCCAGGCAACCGAGGCGGAGCTGCGCGCGGCCCTGTGGGGCCTGTTCGAGCTGGGCCTGGTCTCCCCGGACGGGTTCGCGCCCCTGCGCGCCCGGCTGGCGGCGGGCACCGGGTCGAAGTCGGCGCACCGCGCCAAGCGCACGCCGCAGCGTTCCCGGCTGCGGATGGGGCGCACGAGCTTCGCGCAGACCCAGCGCTCGCAGGCGCCGCTGGACATGTTGGGCCGCTGGGCGCTGACCCCCGCGGCGGACACCAACGCCACAGCCCGTTCGGTCGCCCATGGCGAGGCGTGGCTGGACCGCTACGGCGTGGTCACCCGCGGCGCGGTCGTCGCAGAGAGCGTCACCGGCGGCTTCGCGCTGGTGTACAAGGTGCTCACACAGTTCGAGGAGGCGGGCAAGGCCATGCGCGGCTACCTCGTCGAGGGCCTGGGCGCGGCGCAGTTTTCCACGCCCGCGGTCATCGACCGGCTGCGCGGGGTCGCCGACAGCGAGGACGTCGGCGGCTGGCCGTCCGGTTCGACGGACCCCAAGGCCTACGTGCTCGCCGCCTGCGATCCCGCCAACCCATACGGCGCGAGCCTGCCGTGGCTGGTGCCCAACCTCTCGCGCGCGGCCGGCGCCCTAGTCGTGCTTGTCGACGGCCTCTTGGCCGCGCACCTCACCCGCGGCGGGAAGAACCTCACCCTCGGCACGCCACCAGACGGCGTGAGCGATGAGGAGTTTTTCGGGAGGGTGATCGACGCCCTGCTGGCGGAGCTCGCGGCGAAGCGGCTCCCGCGGATCGTCGTGGAGAAAATCGACGGGGAGCCTGCCCTCACGCACCCGCTGGTGCAGGTCGCGCGCGAGCACGGGGTGGGGGTCACGCCGCGCGGGTTGCGGCTGGCGGCCGTAGGCCCGTCGACAAGCGTAAATGCACCAAGACGGGGCAGAAGCCTCACGCAGGCTATTGCCGAGGAGACCGGCCATGGGACGAGCAAGAGCGTGAACGGCCCTTTTAGGCCCAATGAAATGCGATTTAGGCGATGAAAAACCCACACTCGGCAGGGCGCGAGTGTGGGGAATCGCTCAAACCTAGATGGTGGCCTTCCAGGAAGCCTTGTCAGAGAAGATCTGGAGCTGGGGGTCGTAGTTCAAGGTGTACTCACCGGGATCCGCGCCCTTGAAGCAAACGTCTCCGGTGATAGTACCGCCGGGAGCGAGGGATCCGCTTTCGAGCATGTTGGCGCTAGCGACGAAAGTCGGGTCGGTGATCACGCCATTAGGATTCTGGACCTTCCAATCCCAGTATCCCTGGAAATCGGCCTGGTCTGTGCCGTTATTGGTGTAGTTGACCTCGGCACAAACATTCGGGTCTCCGAAGACATCTGTGATGGAGTTGAAGGAGTTCACGGTGATCGCGAGCCCCTTGCGTCCGGTAAAGGTTTCGCCTACTGCCAGATCGGAATCCTTCGAGGATGCGTTGGAAGCAGAATCCTGACCGCCGGAGGTGGCGGCGTCGATGGCCGAGGACACACTGGCCGCTGCATCGCTGAGCTGCGCTGCGGCATCATTCGAGGGGGTGGAGCTAGTCGAGGTCGAGGTGGAGTCTCCTCCGCCGAACATGCTTGACAGGATGCCACCAACGATCAACACGCCCGCGGCGATGCCCCCCCCACTTGAGGCAGCCTCCCTTTTTCTTCGGCTTTTCAACGTACACGACTTGGGGCTGCCCAGATCCGTCGGCCGGAGGCTGGGAGTTTCCATATGGGTTGGGAGGGGTCGTCATGAGAGCTCCTGCAGATTAGGGCGCTTTTGAGGGGGGAGCGCCTGATGGTGTGGATAGCAATTTCATTATATGAAGCAGGATGCTCAGAAAAAGATCATTCTATTCCCATTTACCCCCGCGACCTGTGGCTCTGCAGCCCCCATTTATAAGGGATTATCGATTAGGAAGTTGCTTCTTCTTAACTTTGATGCGGGTTCGCCCTGATCTTTGGATTCGAAAAACCTTTATAAAGAACGGATCCCAGTAAAGGGATCGCTATCTATAGTGAATTCCTAAGAAGGTGGGGGCAAAGAATGTGGGGAATGTCAAAGGGTTATTGCGCGGCCTGTTCCTTAAAGCGCGCGCCCCACTCGGCCATCGCGTCGAGCACCGGCTCCAGGCTTAGCCCCAGCTCGGTGAGGCTGTATTCGACGCGCGGCGGGACCTCGGCGTAGACGGCGCGGTGGACGACGCCCGCCTGTTCGAGGTCGCGGAGGTTGGTGGTGAGCACCTTCTGCGAGATCCCCGTGACGGACCTGCGCAGCTCGGTAAAACGCTTGGTGCCGTCGAGCAGGTCGCGCATGATGAGCGCGCGCCACCTGTTGGAGAGGATCAACAGCGTGGTTTCCACGGGGCAATCGGGCAGGTTTTCGGGTGCGAGAAGATTTTTTTCGGCCATGTTTATCGCTCCTGAGCTTAATAGTTTCCAATTGGTTGCTAGAGAACTTTTTTGTTGTTGCTCGCCAATGTACACCATGTTGGTTATTGTGTGAAGTGTCAACAAAAACGGTTCTGAAAACGAAAGAGAGAAACCACCATGAAAATCGCAGTCGTCGCCGCCAACGGCAAGGCCGGTAGCAAGATTGTCGACGAGGCCATCGCCCGCGGACACGAAGTCACCGCCATCGTGCGCGGCGAAAACCGCTCCCACGCGCCCGAGGCCATTATCACAGACATCCTCGACATCACCGCCGAGCAGATCTCCGGCTTCGATGCGCTTATCGACGCCTTCGGTGCCTACGCCGAGGACCAACTGCCGCTGCACGACGCCTCCGCCCAGCACCTAGCCGACCTGAGCGCCGCCACGGGCGTGCACTTCTACGTGGTCGGCGGCGCGGGCTCGCTGTTTGTCGACCCGGAGCACACCACCCAGCTGCTCGACACCGACGCCTTCCCGGCCGAGTTCCGCCCGCTCGCCGACGCCCAGCGCAAGCAGCTGGCCAACCTCCGCGGCCGCACCGACGCCACCTGGACGTTCGTGAGCCCCGCGATCGAATTCCTGGCCGACGGCGAGAAGACCGGCTCCTACGAGATTGCCGGCGAGGAGCTGTCCTTTAACGAGGACGGCAAGTCTCAGGTGAGCTACGCCGACTTCGCCTCCGCGATCGTCCACCTCGCGGAGGACGGCGGGCACGTGCGCGAGCGCGTGAGCGTGCGCTGGTAATAGTTAGGGTATGCCAGAAGGGGATTCCGTCTACCAGCTCGCCCGGCGCCTGCAGTTCATGCGCGGGCGGGAGGTGGTCGGCATGGACGTGCGCGTTCACCGCTACGCGCTGGCCGACTTCTCCGGCGAGCGCGTCGAGCGTGTCTGGCCGTACGGCAAACACCTGTTCATGCAGATGGGCCCGCACGTGGTGCACACGCACCTGAAGATGGAGGGGCATTGGGCCATCCACCTCGAAGGCGATCGGTGGAAGTACCCCGGCCACACGGCGCGCATCGTGATTCGGCTCGACGGCGCGCCGCGGGAGCGGGCGATCGAGCTGGTCGGGCATTCCCTCGGGTTCGTTCGCATCTTCCCCGCGAGCGCCTACAACGAGCAGGTTTCCGGTTTTGGACCCGACGTGCTTGGCGACGACTGGCCCACCCGCGGCCGCGACGAGGCCATCCGGCGGCTCGCTCTTCGTCCAACTCGGCCGATCGGGGCGGCGCTGTTGGATCAGTCCAACCTGTCGGGTGTCGGCAACGAGTACCGGGCGGAGATCTGCTTCATCTGCGGCCTCCACCCGGCCAAGCCTGCGGGCGAGGTGGATCTCGCGCACGTCGTGGAGGTAACCCGAAAGGTCATGTGGGCCAATCGGCTCTCGCCGGTGCGGGTGACCACCGGCATCAAGCGCGCGGGCGAGAACGGCTACGTGTTCGGCCGCAACCACCGCCGCTGCAGGCGGTGCGGCACGCTCATCGAAAAGGGCGTGCTCGGCGGGGTCGACCTCGGCGGCGACGAAGGAGAGCTCGAGCGCATCATCTGGTACTGCCCGCACTGCCAGCCGCTCTAGTCGCTGAGGCGATTCATGCGCTCGACGAGCCCGTCCCACGACGCGAACGGCAGCGTCAACCACGTAAACGCCAAGTTGCGCAGCCGGAGGGTGGCCACCTGAGGCTCGTCGAGAAGCGCGCCTTCTACGGAAAGGCCGTCTGCCAACGCCTCGCGCTGGGAAAGCGCCAGGCGATCGAGCGTCGCGGCGTACTCGTGCGCGTCGCAGATCTCCTCCAGCGTGCGGAAACCCGCCGCCTCGTAGAGCTCCTCGGCGCCGAAATCGAGGAGCTTCTTCGCGCTCAGGATGCCCCGGGGATTGACGAGGTTCTGCGGGTGCGGGTGTGCCGTGCCGATCCGATCGCCGGGGACGTCGACGAGCCCCACGCACCACGCGAGCGTCTCCAGCGCCGCGACCTGGTCGAGCACGGCGCCCACGGCGGGTGCGCCCTCCCCGCGGGAGAACGCATCAAACAGCCGCTGCTCCTGGTCGGTGAGCGTGACCAGCGCCAGGTCGAAGCGGTCGGACAACCCGGCAACGTCCGGCGTCTTGCCGCGCCACACGGCGCGCGCGACCTCGATGAGCACGGCCAGGCACACGATCCTATCGACGACCTCGCCGACCTCCGGCAGCACGAGCTCGGACACCTCCGGCACGGGGACCGCGTCCACGTCGACGCGGTAGCCCTGGCGCACTAGCGCCGTGCGCACCCGCCTAGCCCGCTCGACCGCCCGGGCGTTGAACGCGGGGACCAAACCCGGCGTGTACAAAACGCGGTTGCCGAAGGCGTCGAAAAGCTCGCCGGAGGCGTCAACGAACAGCACCGACGTGCCTGCCGCCCACGACGCGGCATCGTCGGGAACGCGATCGCCGGGGAAGTCATAGCGGGTCAGCGAGCGGCCGAGCTGGTTCATGAACGGCTGCACCGCGAACGGGTCGATGCCCGCGTCGACCGCGATGCGCTCGTTGATCCGGCCCGCCTGGTCGAGGAACTCCTCGCGCAGCGCGCGGGATTCTGGCGTGCCGGCGTACAGCGGGCGCGGGGCGGGGCCGCCGGGCAGGGCGGCGTTTTCGGCGGAGTAAGCAATGATGGTCATAGCCTACGATTGTGCCACCAGCTGGTCCTCGACGAAGACGGGGCGCGTGGCGAAGTAGGCGCCGGCGATCGTGAGCAAAGACGTCGCGACCATCATGAGGCCCACGCCGTGAAAGCTGCCCGTGTGCTCGTGGATGAAACCCGCCGCGACGGGGCCGAAGGCGGCGATCGAGTAGCCCATGCCCTGCCCGAACGACGACAGCGCCGTCGCGCCCGCCATCGTCTTCGCGCGCACGTTGACCAGGGTGAGCCCGATCGGGAACGTGATCGGCCCGAGCCCGGATAGAACGATCCAGACCCACGGCGCCGAAGCCGGCGCGTACGCGAGCCCGATGTGGGCGACGATGAACATCGCGCCGAACCCCACCAGCCACGGGAACGGCCGCTCGAAGCGCGCCACGATCCACGGCCCGGCGACGTTGAGCACCACCGCGAGGATCGACCACACCGCCAGCATCGTCGCCGCGAACTGCTTCGACAGCCCGGCGGCGACGTACATCTGCGGGATGAACGCCATGAGGATGTAGGTGGTAAAACTCGTCGTGCCAAACATGATCGCGATGCCGATGCCCACCTTGGCCCGCCACACGGGCACCTTTTGCTTCGTCGCGGCGCTGGAATACTCCTCCGTGACCGCCGCGCGCGGGCGGCGCAAGAACGGCAGCCACGCGAGCGAGGCCACGAGCCCCAAAAGCCCCCACCCGCCGAGCGAGACCTGCCAGCCGGGCGCGGAGTCCAGGGCCACGACCACCGGCGCGATCGCCTGGAACAGCTGCGAGGCGCACAGGTAGGTCATCGTCACCGCCGAGACGCGCTCGGGGAAGAACGCGCGCACCGCGAGCGGCAACACGGCGTTCGTGATGCCGATCGCGAATAGCGCCACCGCCGAGCCGATAAGCAGCGCCGGCACCGACGGCCCGAGCACGCGGCCGAGCTGCCCCAGCCCCGTGAACGCCATCGCGATCGCGAGCGCCTGCGACACCGTCAGCCGCCGCATGAGCCGCGGGGCGACGAACGCCGAGAGCGCGAACATGATCGTCGGAATCGTACCCAGGATGCCCACGATGCTCGAGCCGACCCCGAGCGACTTTTGGATCTCCGGCACCAGCGGCGACACGGCGGTCACCATGGTGCGCAGATTAAACGCGGTTAAAACGATGGACAGGAGCGCAAGCGGGGTGGGGTTTCTCACTCTTGCTTAGCCTAGTCTTTGCTTTTTGCTTTCCGACGCCAAGGGTAACCGTTCGTTATCCTTGGGGTTATGAAACTCCTGTTGAATATCCTGTGGCTGATTACCGGCGGGATCTGGCTCGCGCTCGGGTACTGGCTGTTCGGGCTCATCGCCTGCCTGTTTATCGTGACGATCCCGGCGGGGGTGGCCAGCTTCCGCATGGCCAGCTACGCGCTGTGGCCGTTCGGGCGCACCGTCGTCCAGCCGGTCAACGGCTCCGGCGCCATGAGCGGGGTGAGCAACGTGATCTGGTTCGTGGTCGCGGGCATGTGGCTGGCGCTTGGGCACGTGAGCACCGCGATCGCCCAGGCGGTGACCATCGTCGGCATCCCGCTGGCGATCGCGAACCTGAAGCTCATCCCGGTGACCTGCTTCCCGTTCGGCAAGACAATCGTCGACAGCGACGCCATCCCCTTCGGGTACCGCCCGATGGTGACCATGTAGGAAAAGGGCATGGTTGTGGGGCGCGTTGGCGTGTGCCAGCGCGCCTTTTCGGCGTTGTTGGGGGTGTTAGTGGTACACGCGGCGGACTGTGCCGTCGACGCGTTCTAACCGGCCGCGGGTACTAGGACCTGCCGGGTCATCGTCGTTGACCCCGTTGTGGTACGCGCAGCAGGTTGTGAGGTTCGAGCTGGTGGTGTGCCCACCGTACTGCCACGGCAGGAGGTGATGAACCTGGCACTCATCAGCAGGCTTGTTGCACCCTTCCCACGCACAGGTCGGGTTTTCCACCGCCGCCAACACCCGCTGCTTGGTGTTGGCAAACCGCTTCGACCGCACCAAGTCCACTGGTCCTTCGACCGGGTGGATCAACGCGAACCCCCAGTTGTCATCCAGCCTGGCGCCGACGATCTCACAACTAGTACGTGTCACCCCGTCGGAGCAGGAAAACACCGTCTCATCCCCAGTACCGTCTAACACCGTGTCGGCCTTGTCTAGGGGGATGGTGACAATCGGACGCAGGATCGTCTCCACCGACCTTCCGCCGGTGATTGCTTGGTGCAGCGCATCGACGGGGTCGTCGGCGTTTTTGACCGGGTCGTACAAGCTGGCGATCATGGCTGCGGGTCCGGTGATCCGCATCGACCAGAGTTGGTCACTGTACCGGCTCACCGACACCCCTAGTTTCCTGGTGCGGGGTGTGGCAAGTTCTACGAGCAGGGTAAGGCCGCGTTTTTTGATCTGCTTCGGATTACCCTTTGTGTGGCATAGAAGGCGGCGCAGCTGCCATTTCTTGCGGCTGCTTTTGACTCTTTTGGCTAGTTTCTCGATGACGATAAGCGTGTCGAGGCTGTGGTGGTTGTCCTCGATGGCCTTCGCGCAGATGACTGCTGCGGGGTCGGTGGTGGACCCGTAGACCGCGGTGAGGGCATACAAGGTGGCGGCGGTGTCGTGGGGGAGGAGGTGAAAAAGTTCTGCGCGGCTTTTCCCGGTGGCTGCGCGGATGAGCCCCATGGGGGCTTTCAAAAGCGCGGCGAGGGTGTCAAGCGGATTCATGCCCCGAAAGCTAACAACCCACCCAACACCCGGCAACCCCCGAAATCTCAACACGCCGATTTCTGTGGATAAACCCACGCAGGGAAAAGTTATCCACAGATTTCGGCGGTTTCACGCATAAAGAGTTGCGCACCCGGCGTTAGGCCGGTATTAGCGGTTTGCGCGGTACCAGCGGATCAGCTCGTCGGTGGAGCCGTCGCCGGAGTCGACCGCAACCTCGCCGGACACGGCGGGAGCGAGGTCGTTGGCCTGCTGCTTGCCCAGCTCCACGCCCCACTGGTCGAAGGAGTTGATGTCCCACAGGATGCCCTGGACGAACACGATGTGCTCGTAAAGCGCGATGAGCGCGCCCAGGGCCGCCGGGGTGAGCTCCTCGGCGAGGATCGTCGTGGTCGGGCGGTTGCCCGGCATGACCTTGTGCGGGACCACGGCCGGGTCGACGCCCTCGGCGGCGATCTCCTCGGCGGTCTTGCCGAAGGCCAGCACCTTGGTCTGGGCGAAGAAGTTGCTCATGAGCAGGTCGTGCATGCTGCCCTCGCCGCTGGCGGTGGGCAGGTCCTGCTTCGGGCGGGCGAAGCCGATGAAGTCGGCGGGGATGAGCTTGGTGCCCTGGTGGATGAGCTGGAAGAAGGCGTGCTGGCCGTTGGTGCCCGGCTCGCCCCAGAAGATCTCGCCGGTGGAGGTGGTCACGGCGGTGCCGTCGCGGCGCACGGACTTGCCGTTGGACTCCATCGTCAGCTGCTGGAGGTAGGCCGGGAAGCGGCCCAGGTCCTCGGAGTAGGGGAGCACAGCGTGGGTCTGCGCGCCGAAGAAGTCGTTGTACCAGATGGCGAGCAGCGCCATGAGCACGGGCACGTTCTTGGAAAACTCGGTGCGGCGGAAGTGTTCGTCCATCGCGTTGAAGCCAGCGAGGAAGCGCATGAAGTCCTGCGGGCCGATGACCGCCATGAGGGACAGGCCGATGGCGGAGTCGACGGAGTAGCGCCCGCCGACCCAGTTCCAGAACCCGAACATGTTCTTCGTGTCGATGCCGAACTCGGCGACCTT
This sequence comes from Corynebacterium vitaeruminis DSM 20294, assembly GCF_000550805.1. Lineage (NCBI taxonomy): Bacteria > Bacillati > Actinomycetota > Actinomycetes > Mycobacteriales > Corynebacteriaceae > Corynebacterium > Corynebacterium vitaeruminis. The sequence goes on from NZ_CP004353.1 coordinate 943,790, forward strand.
CTCCGCGTTGGTGGACACCGCGACGAAGTGCTTGGCCACGGCCGCCTCGTCGTTGAAGTGCGACAGCAGCCAGCGCTTGGCGGCGTGCGCGTTGGCCAGCGTCTCCTGGGTGGTAAACGTCTTGGAGGCGACGATGAACAGCGTCGATGCCGGGTCGCACTCGTCGAGCACGGCGCTCATGTCGGCGGGATCGACGTTGGAGACGAACTTGGCGTTAATGCCCGCGGTGGCGTAGGTGCGCAGCGCCTTGGTCGCCATCGCGGGGCCCAGGTCGGAGCCGCCGATGCCGATGTTGACCACCGTCTTGATCGTGTGGTCGGTGTAGCCGCGCCACGCGCCCGAGCGCAGCGCAGTGGCGAAGTCGCGCATGCGGCCTAGGACCTCGTGCACGTCGGCCGCGACGTCCTGGCCGTCGACGGAGAGGTCGCCCTCGACCGGCATGCGCAGCGCCGTGTGCAGCACCGCGCGGTCCTCGGTGTTGTTGATGTGCTCGCCGGTGAACATCGCCTCGATGCGCTCGGCCAGGTGCGAGGACTCCGCCAGGTCCACGAGCGCGGCAAGCGTCTCGTCGTCGACCAGGTTCTTGGACAGGTCGACGTGCAGGCCGGCCGCGTCGAAGGTCAGCTTGCGGGCACGGTCGCTGTCGGCGGCGAACAGCTCGCGCAGGGTTTGATCCTTGGTCTCCTCGTAACGCTTGGCGAGGGTGGTCCACTGGGGGGTCGACGTGACGTCGAAAGACATGCCGTGCTCCTTTTAACTAGCTGCAAGTAAGAGATTGTGACCGTTTGTGTGGACTTGTGCCCGCTCTCATGGTCACGCCTACCCTTTACGGTAGTCAAAACCCGCCCCGCACGCTCGCCCACCGCGTTGGCGAATATGTCACACCACGGAAACCAAAAAGGGGCATAGTGGGAGGTATGACACAGGCAACAGACTTTGACATCACGGCCTTCGACACCGGGCTGTTCATCGGCGGCGAGTTCGTCGACGCCTCCGATCGCGAGACCTTCGATGTGATCAACCCCAGCGATGGCACGGTGCTCGCCAGCGTAGCGTCGGCAAGCGAAAGCGACGCCACGCGCGCACTGGACTTGGCGGGGGGCGCGCAGCTCCAGTGGGCGCAGACACCCGCGCGCACCCGCAGCGAAATTCTCTATCGCGCATACGAGCTGCTCATGGCCAACGCGGACAAGCTCGCGTGGCTGCAGTCGATGGAGCTCGGGCGCGCGCTGCCGGACTCGCTCGCGGAGGTGGCCTACGGCGCGGAGTTTTTCCGCTGGTTCGCCGAGGAGGCAGTGCGCATTCGCGGCGACTTTAGGCCGAGCCCGGCCGGCAACGCGCGGATCATCGTGACGCAGCAGCCGGTAGGGCCCACGCTCGCGATCACCCCGTGGAACTTCCCGCTGGCGATGGGCACGCGCAAGATCGGACCGGCCCTGGCGGCTGGCTGCACGATCATCGTCAAGCCCGCCTCGAAAACCCCGCTGACCATGCTGTTCCTCGCGCGCGTGCTCAAGGAGGCGGGGCTGCCCGACGGGGTCATCGCCGTGCTGCCCACCGCGCACGCGAATAACGTCTCCGGCCTGCTCGAGGACCCGCGCCTGCGCAAGCTCACCTTCACCGGCTCGACGCAGGTCGGCCAGATGCTGGCGGAGAAGGCGGCCAAGCACAGCCTCAAGGTCTCCCTCGAGCTCGGCGGCAACGCTCCCTACGTGGTCCTCGACGACGCCGACATCGAGCTGGCAGCCAACGCCATCGCCGTGGCGAAGATGCGCGGCGCGGGGCAGGTGTGCATCGCGGCGAACCGCTTCCTCGTTCACGAGTCGATCCGGGAGGAGTTCGTGGCCAAGGTCGCAGACGTCATGCGCTCGTTCACGCTCGGACGCGCGACCGATCCGGGCGTCACCTTCGGCGCGCTGTCCGGCGACGACCAGGTCGAAACGGTCACGAACCTGGTCAACGACGCGCTCTCCAAGGGAGCGACCAGCGTGCTCCCGGCGGGGCTGCCGGTGGGCCTTCCCGCGGGCGGCTCCTACTATCCCGCGACGGTGCTCGACAACGTGCCCGCCGCGGCGGCGATCGCAAACAGCGAGATCTTCGGCCCCGTCGTCGCGGTGCAGTCCTTCTCGACCGTCGAGGAGGCCATCGCGATCGCCAACGACACCCCGTTCGGCCTGGCAGCCTACGTCTTCGGCCGCGATCTCGGCCGCGCGATTAAGGTCGCCGAGCGCATCGAGGCGGGCATGGTCGCGGTGAACAAGGGCGGCATCTCCGACCCCGCGGCCCCCTTCGGCGGCGTCAAGGAGTCCGGCCTCGGCCGCGAGGGCGGCTTCGAGGGGATCTTCGAGTACCTCGAGCCGAAGCTCATTAGCATTCCGCTCTAGCTTTTGCTTGTCGACGGGGTGCCTTCGGCGTCGAAACGCGAGTTACTCGTGATCGTCCTTATAACCGTGATCGCCCTACTGGGCGATCACCCTACTGGGCGATCACCCTGCTGGGCGATCACCCTGCTGGGCGATCACCCTAGCTTGCCGCGCCCCATGCGCAGCAGCAGGTTGGCCAGCGCCGGGCCCTCCTCGCCGATCTCCTCGCGGAACTGGTTGATGATGGCCACCTCGCGGGTGTGGACGAGGCGGGTGCCGCCGGAGCCCATGCGGGTCTTGCCGATGGCCTTGGAGATCTGCGCGCGGCGCTTGACGGCGGCGAGGATCTCCTTGTCGAGGCGGTCGATCTCCTTGCGGTACTGCTGAATCTCCGCGTCCGAGAGTGGATCATCAGTGCCGGTAGGCATGCGGATTTCGAAGTTGTTATCAGCAGAAGTCATGCTCATATCTTGCCACGGAAACCTTTCGCGTCGAAAGTGACCCCACCAGATTTCTGGCGCCGGCATCGACGCTGGGTAGGGGCAGTGTCGCGGGGACGTTGTAGGTTGGTAGGCGATGAACGTTCAACCTTTCACCCCGGCATCCTCGTCCCCCTTCGGCTCCCGTCAACCCGCCGCCGCACCGGAGCGCTTCGACCCCGCGGCCGAGATCACCGCGGGGCTTAACCCGCAGCAAAAGCAGGCGGTGGAGCACGTGGGCTCGCCGCTGCTTATCGTCGCAGGCGCAGGTTCCGGCAAGACGGCGGTGCTCACCAAGCGCATCGCCTACCTCCTGCGCATGCGCGGGGTGCACCCGGGCCAGATCCTGGCCATTACCTTCACCAACAAGGCCGCGGCCGAGATGCGCGAGCGCGTGGGCCAGCTGGTGGGGCCGGTGGCCGCACGCATGTGGGTGGCCACCTTCCACTCCACCTGCGTGCGCATCTTGCGCGAGCAGGCAGGCCTGGTGCCGGGGCTGAACACCAACTTCACCATCTATGACTCGGATGACTCCAAGCGGCTGTTGTCTATGATCGCGAAGGACATGCTGCTCGACGTCAAGCAGTTCACCCCGCGCGCGCTGGCTAACGCCATCTCCAACCTGAAAAACGAGCTCATCGACCCGGACCAGGCCGCGGCCCAGGCCAACCAGACCCACAACCCGTACGAGACCACGGTGGCCAAGGTCTTCGCCGAGTACCAGCGGCGCCTGCGCGGGGCCAACGCCGTCGACTTTGACGACCTCATCGGGGAGACCGTGCGCATCTTCAAGGAGCACCCGCAGGTCACCGAGTACTACCGTCGCCGCTTCCGCCACGTGTTGATCGACGAGTACCAGGACACCAACCACGCCCAGTACGTGCTCATCCACGAGCTCGTCGGCCAGGGCGAGGGGGCAAGCGAGCTGTGCGTGGTGGGTGACTCGGACCAGTCCATCTACGCCTTCCGCGGCGCGACCATCCGCAACATCGAGGAGTTCGAGCGCGACTACCCGCAGGCCACCACCATCCTGTTGGAGCAGAACTACCGCTCCACGCAGACGATCCTGGACGCGGCCAACGCGGTCATCGCGCGCAACGAGAACCGCCGCGAGAAGCGGCTGTGGACGGCGCTGGGGGAGGGCGAGAAGATCGTCGGCTACGTCGCCGACAACGAGCACGACGAGGCCCGCTTCATCGCGACGGAGATCGACAACCTCACCGACCGGGGCGTGAACTACTCGGACATCGCGGTCATGTACCGCACCAACAACTCCTCCCGCGCGGTGGAGGACGTGTTCATCCGCACCGGCATCCCGTACAAGGTCGTCGGCGGCACGCGCTTCTACGAGCGCAAGGAGATCCGCGACATCATCGCTTACCTGCGCCTGCTCGACAACCCGGACGACGAGGTCTCGCTGCGCCGGATCATCAACACCCCGCGCCGCGGCATCGGCGACAAGGCGATCGCCTTCATCAACCTACACGCGGAGAACAACCGCATCAGCTTCCACCAGGCGCTCATCGATGGCGCCGCGGACAAGGTGGGCATGCTGGGCACGCGCGGCAAGAAGGCGGTCGGCGGCTTCATGGAGCTTCTCGACGGCCTCCGGCAGGCGGCCAGCGAGTCCGTCAACGAGGTCACGGGCATGCCCGACATCGGGGAGATGGTCACCCACATCCTCGACATGACCGGCTACAAGGCGGAGCTAGAAAAGTCCAGCGACCCGCAAGACGGCGCGCGCCTCGACAACCTCAACGAGCTCGTGTCGGTGGCCCGGGAGTTCAGCTCGGAGGCGGCCAACCAGATGGCCTACCTCGCTATGGACGGCTCGGACCCCTCGGAGCTGCTCGACGAGGGCGAGCCCGCGCCGGGCAGCCTGCAGGCGTTCCTGGAGCGGGTGTCGCTCGTGGCGGACGCCGACCAGATCCCAGACGACGAGCAGGGCGTGGTCACGCTCATGACGCTGCACACCGCCAAGGGCCTGGAGTTCCCGGTGGTGTTCCTCACCGGCTGGGAGGACGGGCAGTTCCCGCACATGCGGGCGCTGGGCGACCCCAAGGAGCTGGCCGAGGAGCGCCGGCTGGCGTATGTGGGAATCACCCGCGCCCGCAAGCGCCTGTACCTGTCGCGGGCGATGATGCGCAGCTCCTGGGGCAACCCGCAGACCAACCCGCCCTCGCGCTTCTTGGGAGAGATTCCCGACGAGCTGCTCGACTGGCGCCGGGAGGAGCCGGAGAACACCTTCCACGACGCGTGGAGCGGCTCGAGCTGGGGTGGTGCGCAGCGGTCGTCCTTCGGCGGGCCGCGGAAGCCGAAGCGGGCCCCGCAGCGCACGATGAACAAGAACCTCCAGCTGGAGGTCGGCGACCGCGTCAACCACGAGAAGTACGGCCTAGGCACCGTGAAGTCCGTCGACGGGATTGGGGCGCACACCTCGGTGACCATCGACTTCGGTTCCAGCGGAACCGTCCGCCTCATGCTGATCGGCGGGGTTCCGATGGAGAAGCTCTAGTCTTCGCGGGAGCACGTGCCAGCCCTAGGCGGCGTAAGGGAGCCGATGAGCGCGAGCTCCGGGCGACCTGGCCGCCTATCCAACCGCCATAGGAGAGCTCCTCGGCGGCGAGAGAAGCCCGGTAGGGAACGCCGCTTGCCCCACTGGGTAGGAAGCGGTCCTTCTGAAGGGCAATGAGGGTGTGTGGGCACGAAAAAGCGGTAGCACCCCGCGAGGGGAGAGCCACCGCTTGAAAAAGGGAAGTAGTTAGACGTTGATGCCGCGCTCTGCGAGCCACGCCTGCGGGTCGACCGCTGCGCCGCCGCCCGGGTGGATCTCGAAGTGCAGGTGGCTGCCGGTGGAGAAGCCGCGGGAACCCATGCCTGCGATCTGCTGGCCGGCGTCGACGTGCTGGCCGACGGAGACGTCGAGGGTCTCCATGTGGCCGTAGACGGAGATGGAGCCGTCGTCGTGCTGGATGCGGATCCACTGGCCGTAGCCGGAAGCCGGGCCGGAGTCGATGACGGTGCCGGACATGACGGCCAGGATCGGGGTGCCGATCGCGTTGGCGATGTCGATGCCGGAGTGGAAGGTGCCCCAGCGCGGGCCGAACGGGGAGGTCAGGGTGCCGACTGCCGGAAGGGCGACGGTGACCTTCGGGGTGCGGGCGGCCTTGTCGGCTGCTGCGACCTCTTCGCTGTAGGCGGTGGCCTTGGTCAGCTGGGAGGACAGGTCGACGGTGGGCTTGAACTCCGCGATGGAAAGGATCTGCGGGGAGGAGCTGCCGTCGGGCAGAGCCGCGGACTCGTTGGCGGCGAGCTGAATCTCGGCGCCGTTGTTGGAAGCGTGCGCGAGGGCTGCGCCGCTCGCGCCGGCGGAAGAAACAGCAGTCGTGGCCAGGGCGACGAAAGCAGCGCGACCCTTGGTCGGCGAGGTCTGCTTGCGGTGCTTTCCGACGGTCTGTCGCTTCTGCTGCATGGAGGCCTACTTCCCTAAGTCATTCCAAATTTCTTGTTGGTTGCGTTCTTTCCTTAAGGAAGGGAACTCTTTGTAACCAACTTGTTATCTACCGAGACGTAACGATAGCGGTTCGTTACATTCCAATCAAGCTATTTTGAACCCCTCACTTTCTTTGATTGGCCGAAAAACGTTACACAACTGCGAAAAATGCCCGAAAAAAAATTTTGAGAAATTTTTGCGATAGGGCGATTTTGGGACGAAAGTGACGAAAGTTTTGTTGATGGCGAACGTAAAAACTTGCCCTAGCGTGCGAAATATTCACCGGTTATCGCAGGTCGAGCTCAGATTTGCCCACATATAATTCTTAAATTTTCCTCAGGAAGCTTTGTAGGTGAGGTTAGGTTTACGATCCCTCGACGGGGTGCCTCGAGCATTGATCTTTCAAATCAATAAACACGATAAGAGGGTGTGAATTATCTCAAGCCCTTGACTTTTGTGGCTTCTTTCCGGTGAAAATGTTTTTCATGGGGTCTAAGTGCATACCTTATATATAAGTGAAAGAAGTTTCGCTCTCGTCGGGCGTTTCGCCGCCGTGTGTGTCCCCGTTGGCGGCGAAACCGTGGCAAGGTTGAGGAATGAGCAAGAAGTCGAGCCCGCAGCAGCACGCCGGTCCCAGTAGGCGACCGGCGGCACGGCGCTACCCACGCCGCATCGACGGGGCCACCGGGCCCCTGTCCGTGGATCGCCCCGGCGGGGGAAATCGTCGGTTCGGGCGCAAGAAGGCGGCCCCGGAGGTCACCTTCGTCGAGCCGACCTTCCTCTCGCGCGTGCGGGCCTTCCTGCCGGTGACGGCACTTCCCAACCTCATCTGCGTGATCACCGCCATCGTCGTGGCGCTCGTGGCGCTCATCGCGACCTCGTCCACGATGGTGGCCTTCCCCAGCTTCGTCGCGCAGTTCTGGCTCGTGGTGAACCTCGGCCCGGTGGTCGGGCGAGGGGAGACCATCTCGCTCCTGCCCTTGGCGCCCGCCATGCTGCTCGCGTGGGCGGTCTCGCGGCGGGTATACCGGACGGTCAAGGACCGCGTGAGCATCGCGGACCTCGCGGTCTTGGCCCTGTGCGTTCTGGGAATCCCGCTGTTGCTCACGCTCACCGCATCCGCGATGCTCCTCGACGCCTCCGCGGTCTTCGACGTGGAGGCCCCGCCGCTGGGCACCGCCATCGCCCGAACCCTGCTCCTGCACGGCCTAGCGCTGGGGTGGGGGATGGGCCGCAGGCTCTGGCGCGCGCTGTGCCGCCGCTTCAGGCTGCCCGATTGGCTCGTCGACTCCTCCCTCGACGCGGTTCGCGCCTTAAAGTACGTGGCTATCGGCGCGGGCGTCGTCTACCTTGTAGCGCTTGTGGTGCACTACTCGGAGCTGGGCACCGTCTATGGCGAGTACGGATCGGCCGCCGGCAAGATCGCGGTGACCCTCGTCAGCCTGCTGTACCTACCCAACGTGGTCGTGTCCACCGCGGCGCTGACCTTCGGCTCCGAGGTGGCGCTGGGGCAGGGGTCGGTCTCGCTCTTCGGGGCGAACCTCGTGCCCCTGCCGCCGCTACCGGCGTTGGCCGCCGTGCCCCAGAACGCCCACGCGTGGGCGATGGTCGTGCTCGTCGTGCCCACGCTCGGGGTGCTCGCATCCATTGTTCGCAACGTCCCGACCGTGAAGGTGGCCGCGGTCGGCGGGCTGTTTGCCAGCCTGTACACGCTCATCATCGTGTTCCTCAGTGCTGGCACGCTCGGCGTGTACGGTTACGTCGGACCCTCGGCGTGGCTGAGCGCCAGCCTCGCGCTGGCATGGATCGGCGGCATCTCCGTCATTGCGGCCGTGGTCGCGCTGCTCATGCAGCGGGGGATCGAGAAGTCCGTGGTCGAGATCGAGGAAGAGCAGGTCCTCATCGAGGACGAGACGGAAGAGGAGGAAGCGGAGGACTCCGAGGCTGTCGAGGACACCGATACCGCCCAAGAGGCAGAAGAAGCAGAAGAAGCAGAAGAACTAGTGGATCCAGAGGACGAATCGGACACGGTAGAAGAGATAAAAGAGGAAGAAGTTCCGGAGGAGCCCGAGGCGGAGCAGGAAGCAGCGTCGGAAGAAACGGAGGAACCCGCCCTGCCGGATGAGGAAACCGAGCCGGAGGCCGTCGACAAGCAAGAAAAGGGCGACGAGGGCTAAGCCGGGTGCGGTAGGTGGACACTCGGGTTGGAGACGCTAGAATAATCCGAGTGACCAGCACTGAAACTCTCGTTGCAGAAAACAAACCCGCTTGCCTGCCGATCGTTGTCATGGCATCCGGCTCTGGTACCCTCTTGCAGGCCATCATCGATCACCAGGAAACTGGTGATTTTTCTGTTGGTGGGGCAGGGTACACGGTGATTGGTGTTGTCACTGACGTCGATTGCCCGGCGATCGAGCGCGCGCGGAAGGCGGGCATCCCCGCGGTGACGGTTCCCTTGGAAAAGGGCGCCGACCGCGAGGTGTGGAACGAGCAGTTGGCCGAGGCGGTCGGCAGCTTCGATCCGCACCTGGTGGTGTCCGCGGGCTTCATGAAGATCCTGGGGAGCACGTTCCTCGAGCGCTTCGGCGGCCGGATCATCAACACCCACCCCGCGCTGCTGCCGTCCTTCCCGGGCGCGCACGCGGTGCGCGATGCGCTCGCCTACGGCGTCAAGGTCACCGGTTCCACCGTCCACTTCGTCGACGAGGGCGTGGACACCGGGAAGATCATCGCCCAGAAGCCGGTCGAGATCATGCCGGGGGAGCGGGAAGAGGATCTGCACGAGAGGATCAAGCAAGTAGAGCGAAAGCTCATCGTGTCCGTACTCAACTCCGCGGTCGTGGTCATGGGCGCGGAGAAAAATTCAGGAGAGGTGTCCTTCACTAATGAGTGATGACCTTAAGGTAATCAAGCGCGCGCTGATCAGCGTCTACGACAAGACGGGTCTGGAAGGCCTCGCACGCGCCCTCAACGATGCTGGCGTGGAGATTGTCTCCACCGGCTCTACCGCTGCCAAGATCGCAGAATCTGGCGTCCCCGTCACCAAGGTCGAGGAGCTCACGGGCTTCCCCGAGTGTCTCGAGGGCCGCGTCAAGACCCTGCACCCGCGCGTCCACGCGGGCATCCTCGCCGACACCCGCAAGCAGGACCACCTCGACCAGCTCGCCGAGCTGGGCGTTGAGCCGTTCCAGCTGGTCGTCGTCAACCTCTACCCGTTCACCGAGACCGTCGCCTCCGGCGCCGACTTCGACGCTTGCGTCGAGCAGATCGACATCGGAGGCCCGTCCATGGTGCGCGCCGCCGCGAAGAACCACCCGTCCGTCGCCGTGGTCGTCGACCCGGCCCGCTACGGCGAGGTCGCCGAGGCCGTGAAGAACGGCGGTTTCACCCGCGCCCAGCGCACCGCGCTGGCCGTCGACGCCTTCCGCCACACCGCCTCCTACGACGTCGCCGTCGCCACCTGGATGGGCGGCCAGATCATGGCCGAGGACGAGCAGTTCCCGGAGTGGATCGGCGAGACCTACACCCGCTCCAACGTGCTGCGCTATGGCGAGAACCCGCACCAGGCGGCCGCGCTCTACACCCACGCCGGCGAGGAGGGCCTGGCCCAGGCCACCCAGCTCCACGGCAAGGAGATGAGCTACAACAACTACACCGACTCCGACGCCGCGTGGCGCGCCGCCTGGGACCACGAGCGCCCGTGCGTGGCCATCATCAAGCACGCCAACCCCTGTGGCATCGCCGTGTCCGACAACTCCATCGCCGAGGCCCACCGCAACGCGCACGCCTGCGACCCGGTCTCCGCGTTCGGCGGCGTCATCGCCTCCAACCGCAAGGTCACCGTCGAGATGGCCAAGCAGGTCGCCGAGATCTTCACCGAGGTCATCATCGCCCCGTCCTACGAGGACGGCGCGGTCGAGGTGCTCTCCCAGAAGAAGAACATCCGCATCCTCGTGGCCAAGAAGCCGACCACCCACGCCTTCGAGGGCAAGGAGATCTCCGGCGGCAAGCTGTTGCAGGAGCACGACGCCTACCAGGCCGAGGGCGACGACGCCGCCAACTGGACGCTCGCGTCCGGCGAGGCCGCCTCCCCCGAGCTGCTCGCCGAGCTCGAGTTCGCGTGGCGCGCGGTGCGTGCCGTGAAGTCCAACGCGATCCTGCTGTCCAAGAACGGCGCCACCGTCGGCGTCGGCATGGGTCAGGTCAACCGCGTCGACTCCGCCAAGCTGGCCGTCGAGCGCGCCAACTCGCTCGCGGGTGACGAGAAGCGCGCGGCCGGCTCCGTCGCCGCCTCCGACGCCTTCTTCCCGTTCGCCGATGGCTTCCAGGTGCTTGCCGACGCTGGCGTGACCGCTGTCGTCCAGCCGGGAGGCTCCATCCGTGACGCCGAGGTCATCGAGGCCGCCAAGGCCGCGGGCGTGACCATGTACCTCACCGGCGTCCGCCACTTCGCGCACTAATCACGCACAACTGTGCGGCCCCGCCTTTCCCCCTGTGGAAAGGCGGGGTTTTCCGCGTCCCGGGGCATTCTCGCACGGTAGGGTGTCCCTATGACTTCTACCTTCCACATCCCGGGCCCAGCGATCCTGTTCGCCCCCTCCAACCGCGCGGAGATCATCCCCAAGGCGGCGGCCCGCGCCGACATGGTCATCCTCGATCTCGAGGACGGGGCGGGCGACGTCGACCGCGACGTGGCCTACGAGAACATCCGCAACGCGAAGCTCGACCCCGCGCGCACCTTCGTGAGGATCGTCGGTCCGCAGGACCCGCACCACGCCGAGGATCTCGCCTTCGTGCGCATGACGGAATACACCAACGTCATCGTGCCCAAGGTCGGCGCGACCCTGCCGCCGAACCTCGACGGCCTTAACATCGTCCCGATCATCGAGACCCCGGCCGCGGTGATCAACATCGCGGCGATCGCCGCGGACGACAACGTCGTGGGCCTCTACTGGGGCGCCGACGACCTCACCATCGAGCTGGGCGGCTTGTACTCCCGTCGCCGCGAGGACGAGCCGAACCCGGGCTCCTACCGCCCGGCGATGCAGCTGGCCCGCCAGCTCACCCTCATCCACGCCGCCGCCGTGGGCAAGTTCGCGATGGACGCCGTCTACCAGGACTTCAAGGACGAGGAGGGGCTCTACCTCGAGGCGCTGGACTCCGCGCGCATGGGCTTTAGCCTCTACCCGTGCATCCACCCGCGCCAGGTGGAGGTGGTCCGCCGCGCGTTCCGCCCCAGCGACGAGCAGCTCGAGTGGGCGCGCCGGATCGCCGAGGAGACGAAGAAGCACCCGGGCGCGTTCAAGCTCGACGGGGAGATGGTCGACGCGCCGCTCATCAAGCTCGCAGGCATCCTGCTCGGCCGGGCGGGCGAATAAGAAAAAGGCAGTGCGACGGGGCATCCGTCTCACTGCCTTTTGTGCGTCACGCCGAGGGCTACTTCGAGTCCTCCTCCAGCTCCTCGCTGGCCTGCTTGATGAGCTCGAGCGTGCGCTCGACGCGGTTGGAGGGCAGCTCGCATCCGAGGACCGCCAGCACGGCGTCGGCAAGCATAATTGCAAGATCCGGGAGCGAATCCTCTGCCAGGGGGAACGGAACCACGCCGTCGTTCTTGCGCATTTCGATGACCGACAACGCGATGTGGAAGGGGAGATCGACGCGGGGGTCGTCGGGGCCGACGATCTCGCCCGCGATGTCGCGGAAGATCTGCTCCAGCTGGGCGCGCTGGGCGTGGTAGTCGGAGAACTCCTCGGAGGCGGCGACGGGCAGCTGGTAGAGGCGTCCGACGTTCCACCGGGAGGACAAGAGCAGGCGGCACTCGGCGGCGGTGAGCGCCCACAGGCGCAGGGGCGCGTTGGCCTCCGCCTCGCCGAGGCTTGCGGCAAGTGCGGTGGACGGCTCCACGGTCGAGTTCAGGAGCTTGAGGAAGATCTCCGTCTTCGAAGGGAAGTGATAGTACAGCGATGCCTGGCGGATGCCCACGGCGTCGGCGATCTGGTGGGTAGATGTAGTTGCGAAACCCTGGGTGGTAAACAGCTCCGCGGAAGCATCCAAGATCTCCTCGCGGGCGGTGCTGCCACGGCGACGAGGGCTCTTCTTTCGAGGACGTCCAACAGCTCCTGCCATGATGGTTTCACACCCCTTTCCCTTGTGCGTTAGGCGCCCACCTCGTGGTGAACGCAAGGACTTTCTATTTTATACAATGACCGATAGAAACCCGGCATTGAGCTGGCCAGCAATTGCGATAAGGCCGGGCGCTTAGGACTGATTGAGCGCTATCCCGTGCTCCGCGGCGAGCGAGTGCGCCACCTCGGAGACGAGCCTACTGGACGCACCGTAGATGCTGCGCTGGAGCGCGGGCAGGTACTCGGCAGTAGAGGACTGATTGTCGATGCGGTCGGTCCAGCGGCGGAACTGCAGCTGCAGCCCGGCGTCCCAGGCCTCGCGCAGGTAGTCCGCCTGGGCCTGGTTGAGGACCCCCGCGGCCAGCCCGGCGGCGATGCGGTCGAGCGTGGTCAGCGCGGTCGAGCCCGCGGCGACCCCGGCCCAGCGCGCGATGGCGATGATGGGGTAGAGCAGGTCGCGGCGCACGTCCACGCTCACGTCGCGGTCGGGCAGCCCCTCGTAGACCTGCACCGCCGGCGGGCGCAGCGCGATGGCGTCCACGAGCAGGCAGTGGTGCTCGTTGCGGCGCAGCACCTCGTCGAGCAGCCAGGTGCCGGCGTCTGCGAAGATGGCCAGCTCCGCGCTCGTCGCGGTGGCGACGGCGGCCTTCCACTCCTCCTTGCTTCGCGTTCCGACGCCAAGGGGGGTGACGTCCGTGTTGAGCCCGACCGCGGTGATGAGGTCGGTAAGCGGCTGCGTGTCTGCGTCCGCGGGGCCCACCGCCAGCCACTTGATGGGCGAGTTGGGCAGCGCGTCGCCGCGCCCGACCGAGCCGGTGAGCACGAGGGTGGCGCCCCCGGTGAGCTCAGGGATGGCGGGGGAGTGCAGCGCGTCGGTGACCAGCGCGGAGAACCACACGACGAGGTCCTGCGGGGCCTCGTCGTGGTCGACGGCGTTGCGGACGAGGTCCTGGGCCTCGGCGAGGACTCCGCGCAGCATCGGGGTGCTCGAGCACAGCGGCGCCTGCTCGGCAAGCTCTGTCAGTGATGAATGCAACACGATTGTCTGGTCTTCCCTAAAGTCGAAGGTGGACTATCTTTTCTAAACCTACCGCACGACAGGTGAGGGGCGAAAACCTTGCGCGCGGACGGTTCCGTGGCGCTTGCCTATTCCGTATATGTTCCTGACGAGATGCGAAGGCTGCAAAGGGCTCGATTCGCGTTCCCCGGCGGATTCGGGGCGGCTCGGTCGCGGCTGTGGGGATGAGGTGCAGTAAGTTGTCAATTGGTCGCCCCATGCGGCGATTCCACCCTCAGGCGAACCCCGGGCCGAGGGCGGGCAGCAGGATTTCGGTGGTGGGAGGCCTACGTGACCACGGAACGCGAGCGCGCCAAGGCGCAGCGTCGACAAGAGCTCCTCAAGCAGGCGGCCGCGATCATGGCGGAGAAGGGCTTTCACCAGACCCGCCTCGCCGACGTCGGCGCCGCGGTGGGCATCTCCGGACCGGCGCTGTACCGCCACTTTGCGAACAAGGAGGACCTGCTCGGCGCCATCCTCATCGAGATCTCCATCCGACTGGTCGACGGCGCGCGGGCGGCGTTCGCGCGCCATACCGACGACGTCGCGGACAACCCCGGGGCGGTGCTCGAGGAGCTGCTGGCGATGCACGTCGACGTGGCCGTCGACGAGGCCGACCTCGTGCGCGTTCAGGGCAGGGAGATCGACAACCTGGAGGAGGGCGTGCGGGCAAAGGTCCGTTCGCTGCAGCGCGCCTACCTGGGGCAATGGACGGACGCGCTGCTCCGAGCGCGGCCGGATCTCGACCGCCCTACGGCGCGCGTGCGCGTGCAGGCGGCGGCGACCCTGCTCAACGCCGCGCGCTACGTCCTGCATTGGGCGGATCGCGACTGGCTCAAGGAGGAGCTGACCAAGATGGCCCGCGCGGCCATGCTCGTGGAGTAACCCGGGTGGGGGAGAGCCCCCGGAAGTTTGTGAGCCCCGTCACCGCTGGTGGCGGGGTTTTTCTGCGCGGGTTGCCGGAGTATGCGGGGGTGCCCCAGCGTACAGTTCCGTCAAAAAGTGTTGTGGGACACATTTACCGCGGGTAGTCTCTGGCTAACAGTTAATCGCCATTAACCGAAATGGAGATCCAATGACAGCACCAGAGACCAATCGCGACCGGCACGAGGCACTCGTCGCCGATCTCCGCGAGGTCCTTGCTGCCACCGCCCAAGGCAGCAGCGAGAAGGCCCGCGAACGACACATAAGCCGTGGCAAGCTGCTTGCCCGCCAACGCATCGTCGAGCTCCTCGACCCGGGCAGCCCCTTCCTCGAAGTGGCCCCGCTCGCCGCGCACGACATGTACGGCGGCGGCATCAGCGCCGCGGGCGTCGTCGCGGGCATCGGCCTCGTCCACGGCCGCCGCTGCATGGTGGTGGCCAACGACGCGACGGTCTCCGGTGGCACCTACTACCCAATCACGGTGAAGAAGCACCTGCGCGCCCAGGAGATCGCGGCAGCCAACCGCCTGCCGTGTGTCTACCTGGTCGACTCCGGCGGAGCGATGCTGCTCAACCAGGACGAGGTCTTCCCCGACCGCGACCACTTCGGCCGCATCTTCTACAACCAGGCCAACATGTCCGCCCAGGGCATCCCGCAGATCGCGGCCGTGCTCGGTTCGTGCACCGCGGGCGGCGCCTACGTCCCGGCCATGAGCGACGAGGCGATCATCGTCAAGGAGCAGGGCACCATCTTCCTCGCCGGCCCGCCGCTGGTGAAGGCCGCCACCGGCGAGGACGTCACCCCGGAGGACCTGGGCGGCGGCGACCTGCACTCCAAGACCTCCGGCGTCACCGACCACCTCGCCCTCGACGACGCGGACGCCCTCCAGCGCGTGCGCGCCATCGTGGACACCCTCCCGCTCGACCCGGAGCCGGTGTGGGAGGTGCGCGGGGTAGAGGAGCCGCTGCGCCCGCAGACCGACCTCTACGACATCGTCCCCGCGGACGCCAAAGTGCCCTACGACGTGCGCGAGGTCATCGAGGTGCTCGTCGACGGCAGCGAATACACCGAGTTTAAGAAGGAATACGGCACCACCCTGGTCACCGCTTTCGCCCGCATTCACGGGCACCCGGTCGGCATCATCGCCAACAACGGCATCCTGTTCTCCGAGTCCGCGCAGAAGGGCGCGCACTTCATCGAGCTGTGCGACCAGCGCGGCATCTCACTCGTGTTCCTGCAGAACACCACCGGCTTCATGGTCGGCCGGGAGTACGAGGCCGGCGGCATCGCCAAGCACGGCGCCAAGATGGTCAACGCGGTGGCTACCACCCGCGTTCCCAAATTCACCGTCGTCATCGGCGGCGCGTTCGGTGCAGGAAATTACTCCATGTGCGGTCGCGCCTACTCGCCCAACTTCCTGTGGATGTGGCCCAACGCCCGCATCGCCGTCATGGGCGGGCCGCAGGCGGCCATGACCCTTTCCACCGTCCGCCGCAACCAGATCGAGCGATCCGGCGGCGAGTGGTCGGCAGAGGAGCAGGAGCAGTTCGAGGCCCCGATCCGGGAGAAGTTCGACGCCGAGTCGCACCCGTACTACTCCTCCGCCCGGTTGTGGGACGACGGCGTCATCGACCCCGCCGACACCCGCCGCCTGCTCGGCCTGGCCCTTGAAACCGCCTCCGGCGTCCCCCTCCGCGACACCGCCTTCGGCATCTTCCGCATGTAGGAGAACGAGAACTCATGACACACAACAACATCCACACGGTGCTCGTCGCCAACCGCGGTGAGATTGCGTGCCGCATCATCCGCACCCTCAAGGACCAGGGAGTCCGCTCCGTCGCCGTCTACTCCGACGCCGACGCCGACGCCCCGCACGTGCGTGAGGCCGACGTCGCCGTCCACATCGGGCCTTCGCCCGCCCGCGAGTCTTACCTGGTCATCGACAAGATCATCGACGCGGCCCGCCGCACCGGCGCCGACGCCATCCACCCCGGCTACGGCTTCCTCGCCGAGAACGCGGCCTTCGCCGGCGCCTGCGCGGACAACGGCATCGTCTTCATGGGCCCGCCGGCGTCTGCCATCGAAACCATGGGCGACAAGATCTCCGCCCGCGCGGCCGTCGAGGCGCGCAACGTCCCCACGGTGCCCGGCATCTCGCGTCCCGGGCTCACGGACGAGGAGATCATCGCCGCCGCGCCGGGCATCGGCTTCCCGGTCCTCATCAAGCCGTCCGCGGGCGGCGGAGGCAAGGGCATGCACCGCATCGAGGACCCGGCCTCCCTGCCCGAGGCCCTGGTCACCGCCCGCCGCGAGGCGAAAGGCGCGTTCGGCGACGACACCCTCTTCCTCGAGCACTTCGTCGACACGCCGCGCCACATCGAGGTGCAGGTGCTTGCCGACGCCTACGGCAACGTGGTCCACCTGGGCGAGCGCGAATGCTCGCTCCAGCGTCGCCACCAGAAGGTGATCGAGGAGGCCCCGAGCCCGCTCCTGGACGCGGACACCCGCACGGCCATCGGCGAGGCCGCCTGCGACGCGGCGCGTTCGGTCGGCTACGTCGGCGCCGGAACCGTCGAGTTCATCGTCCCCTCCGCTCGCCCCGGCGACTTCTACTTCATGGAGATGAACACCCGCCTGCAGGTCGAGCACCCCGTCACCGAGATGGCCACCGGCTACGACCTGGTCGCCCTCCAGCTGGCGGTGGCCCGCGGCGAGAAGCTGCCGATCACCCAGGACGACGTGACGCTCACCGGGCATTCCATCGAGGCCCGCGTCTACGCCGAGGACCCGGCCAACGGCTTTCTGCCCACCGGCGGCCGCATCGCCCGCGTCGTCGAGCCGCAGGGCCCGGGCGTCCGCGTCGACTCCGGTATCGCCGACGGCTCAGAGATCTCCTCGCTCTACGACCCGATGCTCATGAAGGTCATCGTCCACGGCGCCGACCGCACCGAGGCGCTTAGCCGCCTCGACCGGGCGCTGGCCAACACCGTCGTGGCGGGTGTCGGCGTCAACACCGACTTCTGCCGCTTCCTGATCAACGTCCCCGAGGTCGTCGCGGGCGACCTGCACACCGGGCTGCTGGACGAGGTGGTCGGCGACTACCAGGTCTCCGACGTCCCCGACGACGCCCTCGTCGCCGCCGCGATGGTGTGGCTGGCCGAGCGCTGGCCGGACAAGCCCGGCTCGGCATGGGCTGTCCCGGACGCCTGGCGCCTGGGCCGCTCGGCCTCCCAGCGGGTGCGGCTGGCCTGGGACGGCGGCTCGAGCCTCGTCTCGCTTCGCGGCACCCCGGCCGGGGCCGAGGTCACCGTCCACGACGTGGTCGCGGGCCTGAGCGACGACGAGGAGGCGCAGGCCACCCCGCGCACAGTCCGAGCCACGATCCACCGCGACGGCGAGGCCTGGCGGGTGACCGCCGACGGTCTCAGCCGCCACTGGCAGATCGGCGCCACCGGCGCCGCGACCGAGAAGCTCGTCTCCTCCGACGAAGGCACCTGGGTGCTGCGTCAGGAGAAGGTCGCCCGCTCGGCGGCCGACGAGGACACCGGCGGCGACGGCACGCTCACCTCGCCGATGCCGGGCACCGTCATCGCGCTGTCCGCCCAGGCCGGCGCGACGGTCGCCGCGGGCGACGCGGTGCTCGTGGTGGAGGCCATGAAGATGGAGCACGTGCTGCGCGCTCCGCACGACGGCGTCGTCGCCTACCACGCGAGCGCCGGCGACCAGGTCCCGGCGGGCAAGCCCCTGGCCACAGTCACCCCTACCGACAACTCTTAACCCCCTGCAGTTCACACCCCTAGAAAGGACCCCCGATCATGATTGACATTAACATCACCGACCTGCCCGAGGAGTACCGCGAGCTGCAGAACGTGGTCCGCGAGTTCTCCAACGAGGTCATCGACCCCGTCTCCGCCCAGCACGACCGCGAGCACACCTTCCCCTACGAGGTCGTCTCCCAGATGGCCGAGATGGGACTGTTTGGCCTCCCGTTCCCGGAGGAGTACGGCGGCATGGGCGGCGACTACCTCTCCTTCGGCATCGCCCTCGAGGAGATCGCTCGCGTCGACCAGTCGGTGGCGATCACCCTCGAGGCCGGCGTCGGCCTGGGCATCATGCCGATCTTCCACTTCGGCACCGAGGAGCAGAAGCAGAAGTACCTGCCCAACCTCACCGCGGGCACCGAGCTGGCCTCCTTCGGCCTCACCGAGCCGGGCGCGGGCTCCGACGCTGGGGCCACCCGCACCACCGCCCGCGAGGAGGGCGACGAGTGGGTCATCAACGGCTCCAAGCAGTTCATCACCAACTCCGGCACCGACATCACCTCCCTGTGCACCGTCACCGCCGTGACCGGCGAGAACAACGGCAAGAAGGAGATCTCCACCATCATCGTGCCCAACGGCACCCCGGGCTTCACCGTCGAGCCGGCCTACGACAAGGTGGGCTGGAACGCCTCCGACACCCACCCGCTGACCTTCTCCGACGTGCGCGTGCCCAACGAGAATCTGCTGGGTGAGCGCGGCCGCGGCTTCGCCAACTTCCTCTCCATCCTCGCCGAGGGCCGCGTGGCCATCGCCGCTCTGTCCACCGGTGCCGCCCAGGGCTGCGTCGACGAGTCGGTCAAGTACGCCAAGGAGCGCACCTCCATGGGCAAGCCGATCGCCGAGTACCAGGCGATCTCCTTCAAGATCGCCCGCATGGAGGCCCGCGTCCACGCCGCGCGACTGGCCTGGATGGCCGCCGCCGCGAAGATGGTCAAGGGGCTCGACTTCCGCAAGGAGGCCTACATCGCCAAGCTCATCTCCTCCGAGGCCGCGATGGACAACGCCCGCGACGCGACCCAGATCCACGGCGGCTACGGCTTCATGAACGAGTACCGCGTCGCCCGCCACTACCGCGACTCCAAGATCCTCGAGATCGGCGAGGGCACCTCCGAGGTGCAGCTCATGCTCATCGCCCGCCAGCTGGGGCTCTAGGGGAAGGGACGCCGAATGACCGATTCCGCCATCCGCACGATCGAGCAGCGGGGCCTGTGGTTCGAGGAGTACGAGGAGGGCGTGCGCTACCTGCACCGCCCGGGTCGCACCGTCACCGAGACCGATGACGTCGTGTTCACCACCCTGACCATGAACACCCAGCCGCTGCACCTGGACGCGCACTGGTCGTCCACGCAGCCGGGCTTCGACGGCCAGCGCCTGGTCAACTCCATGTGGACCCTGTCCACAGTGGTGGGGCTGTCGGTGTCCCAGCTGACGCTGGGAACCATCGTGGCCAACCTCGGCTTCACCGAGGTCGCCTTCCCCGCACCCATGTTCCACGGCGACACGCTCTACGCGGAGACGATCTGCACGGGCAAGCGTCTGTCCAAGTCCCGCCCGGGGCAGGGCATCGTGGAGCTCGAGCACATCGGCCGCAACCAGCACGGCACGATCGTGTGCCGCGCGGTGCGCTCGACGATGGTCGCCTGCCGCCCGGAGGGGGAGCAGGCATGAGCTCCTGGATCCCCGCGGGCCCGGCCCCGCTGTTCGCCCCCGCCGACCGGCCCGAGTTCTTCGCCAAGGCCGCCGAGCGCGCCGACATGCTCATCATCGACCTCGAGGACGGCTGCCGCCCCGCCAACCGTGAAGCTGGCCGCGCCGCCATCCTGGAGTGCGACATCGACCCCAGCCGCGTCATCGTTCGAGTCAACCCGGCCGCAACCCCGGAGCACGACGCAGACCTTAAGGCCGTGGCCGCAAGCCCGTTCCGGCAGGTGATGCTGGCCAAGACCGAGGGCTCCCAGGACCTCGAGGCGATCGCCCGGGTGCTCCCGGACGCCACCGTCATCGCGCTGCTGGAGACCCCGCGCGGCGTGCTGCGCGCGGAGGAGATCGCGGCGGCCGACAACGTCGGGGCGTTGTTCTGGGGCGGCGAGGACCTCGTCGCGGGCCTCGGCGGCACCTCCTCCCGCTTCGCGGACAACACCTACCGCGACGTCGTGCGCTTCGCCCGCGCCAGGGTGCAGCTCGCCGCCGCGTCCTTTGACAAGGCCATGCTCGACGCGGTGCACGTCGACATCGCCGACATCGACGGCCTGCGCGCCGAGGCCGAGGACGCCGCCGCCCTCGGGTTCATCGGCACCGTGTGCATCCACCCCTCCCAGGTCGCCGTCGTTCGTGAGGCCTACAAGCCCACCGAAGAAGAGATCGACTTCGCCCGCCGGCTCCTCGCCGCGGCCGAACACAACGAAGGTGCCTTCAGCTTCGAAGGCCGCATGGTTGACGCCCCGCTGTTCAGCCACGCCAAGGCAATCGTCCGTCGCGCCGGGATCTAGCTCCGGCAGAACAACAAGTCCTCACGAGAAAGAAGTAGCCATGACCTCCACCACCATGAACACCAAGCGCACCTCCTACGGCTCCATCGAGGTCGACGACGCGGGCAACCTGCTCTCGCACGTCATCGGCGCCACCGTCGAGCAGGGCGCGAAGCCACTGCGCCAGGAGACCCTCGGCCAGATGCTGCGCCAGATGGTCGAGAAGTACCCGTCCCGCGAGGCCATCATCGACGTCTACGCGGACAAGTCCTTCACCTACGACAAGCTCTACAACAAGGTGCTCCGCCTCGCCTCCGCCTTCGTGCGCAACGGCTACCGCAAGGGCGACCGCGTGGGAATCTGGTCCACCAACCGCTGGGAGTGGGTCATCGTCCAGTGGGCCTGCCACCACCTGGGCCTCATCCTGGTCAACATCAACCCGGCCTACCGCCAGAGCGAGCTCAACTACGTGCTCAACAAGGCGGGCGTGAAGATGATCTTCGCCGCCCAGCGCTTCAAGGACTCCGAGTACCGCTCCATGCTCAACGAGGCCCGCAAGCAGCGCGGCGTCCAGCTGAAGAACATCATCTACTTCGGCTCCTCGGACTGGTACGACGCCATCCACGGCGAGATCGATGACCTCACCGAGTACACCCAGGACCTCACCGCCGACGACCCGGTCAACATCCAGTTCACCTCCGGCACCACCGGATTCCCCAAGGGCGCGACCCTGTCCCACCGCAACATCCTCAACAACGGCTTCTTCGTGGGCGAGAATCTGGGCTACACCGAGCAGGACCGCGTGTGCATCCCGGTCCCGTTCTTCCACTGCTTCGGCATGGTGATGGGCACCATCGCGGCCTTCTCCCACGGCGCCTGCATCATCATCCCCGGGCCCACCTTCAAGTCCCGCGAGACGCTCAAGGCCGTCCACTCCGCGAAGGCCACCTCGCTCTACGGCGTGCCCACCATGTTCATCAACGAGCTGGAGGAGGCCCACGACTTCCACGAGTACGGCAGCCCCTACGACCTGTCCTCGCTGCGCACCGGCATCATGTCGGGCACCTCCTGCCCGTCCAAGACGATGCGCGAGGTCATGAACGAGTTCAACATGAACGACATCTCCATCTGCTACGGCATGACCGAGACCTCCCCGGTGTCCTTCCAGACCACCACGGACGCCCCGCTGGAAAAGCGCGTCAACACCGTCGGCCAGATCATGCCGCACCTCGAGTGCAAGGTCGTCAGCGAAGAGACCGGCGAGACCCTGCCCATCGGTGAGAAGGGCGAGATCCTCGTCCGCGGCTACTCCGTCATGAACGGCTACTGGGAGCACGAGGAGAAGACCGCCGAGGCAATCACCCCGGACGGCTGGATGCAGACCGGCGACCTGGGCGAGATCGACGAGGACGGCTACCTCGCCGTCACCGGACGCCTGAAGGACATGCTCATCCGCGGCGGCGAGAACATCTACCCGCGCGAGATCGAGGAGTTCCTCTTCACCCACCCGGACATCGTCGACGCGCAGGTCATCGGCGTGCCGGACGACAAGTACGGCGAGGAGATCATGGCGTGGGTCATCCTCAACGACGGCGTGGAGGACCTCACCGCCGCCGAGGTGGCCGAGTTCGCCCACGGCAAGCTCGCCCGGCACAAGGTGCCCCGCTACGTCGCGGTGGTCAACGAGTACCCCATGACGGTCTCCGGCAAGGTTCGCAAGGTGGCGCTGCGCGAGATGGCACCCAAGGTCCTGGGCTGGGTGTAACCATGGCCGTCGATAAGCGAAGAAGCGACCTGCGCGAGCTCATCGCGGAGAACATCAAGGACGGCATGACGCTGGCCGTCGGCGGCTTCGGCCTGTGCGGCGTGCCCTATGACCTCATCGAGGCGCTGCGGGACGTGGGGCGCAAGAACCTCACAATCGTCAGCAACAACATGGGCGTGGACGGCCAGGGGCTGGGCATCCTGCTGGAAAACAACCAGGTCACCAAGGTGCTCGCCTCCTACGTGGGGGAGAACAAGGAGTTCGCCCGGCAGTACCTGGCCGGCGAGCTCGAGGTGGAGTTCAACCCGCAGGGCACCCTCGCCGAGCGGCTGCGTGCAGGCGGGGCTGGCATCCCCGCGTTCTACACGGCCATCGGCGTGGGTACGCTCGTCGCCGAGGGCAAGCCGACCGCCGAGTTCGATGGGCGAACCTACGTGATGGAGCGCGGCATCGCCGCCGACGTCGGCCTCGTCCACGCCTGGCGCGGCGACATCAGCGGCAACCTGATCTACCGCATGACCGCCCGCAACTTCAACCCCCTGTGCGCCGAGTCCGGGCAGGTCACCATCGCCGAGTGCGAGGAGATCCTCCCGCTCGGCGGTATCGACCCCGCGGAGGTAACCACGGCGGGCGTGCACGTCGAGCACGTCGTCCAGGCCTTCGACCGCATAAAGCCCATCGAGCAGCACACGACCAGGCCGCGCCCGGCAACTGGCAGCACGGAAAAGGCAGGTGAATGACATGACCGAGAAGAAGGGCTGGACCCGCGACGAGATGGCCGCGATGGCCGCCCAGGAGCTCAACGACGGCGACTACGTCAACCTGGGCATCGGCATCCCCACGCTGGTGGCCAACAACCTCCCCGACGGGGTGAAGGTGATCCTGCAGTCGGAGAACGGCATCCTCGGCATGGGGCCGTTCCCCTACGAGGGGGAGGAGGACGCCGACCTCATCAACGCCGGAAAGCAGACCGTCACGCTCATCCCCGGCTCCGCGATCTTCGACTCCGCCACGAGCTTCGGCATGATCCGCGGCGGCAAGGTGAAGATGGCCGTCCTCGGCGCCATGGAGGTCTCCCAGTCCGGCGACCTCGCCAACTGGATGGTGCCGGGCAAGATGGTCAAGGGAATGGGCGGGGCGATGGACCTCGTCGCCGGCACCCCGCGCGTGCTCGTGCTCACCGAGCACGTGACCCGCGACGGGAGCCCGAAGCTGAAGAAGCAGTGCGAGCTGCCGCTGACCGGCATCGGCGTGGTCGACCGGATCATCACCGACATGGGTAGCTTCGACGTCGACGGCGATCACCTCGTCCTGCGCCAGATCGCGCCGGGGATCACCTTGCGCGACATCGAGGACAACACCGATGCCAACTACGTCGTCGACCTGGAAGGAGACTCCGAATGACCAACCACTACTTCCGCCGCACCGGCGAGACCACCTTCGAGCCGACCCGCCACTCCGAGGGCGCCTGGTCGCCGGAGGACTACCACTTCAGCTCGTTGGCTGGCCTGATGGTCTACGAGATCGAGCGCTCCCGCCCGCACAAGGAGCTGCTGCTTAGCCGCGTCTCCTTCGACATCCTCGGCCGCCTGCCGTACAAGGACGTCGAGGTCGAGGTGGAGATCCTGCGCCCGGGCCGCACCATCGAGCTGGTCCAGGCCACCGCGACCATCGCCGGCCGCGCGGCGATCACGGCGCGGGCCTGGTACCTCGCGGCCTCCGACACCTCCGCGGTGGCCTCCGTCGACGCCGAGCCGCTGCCGGCGCCCGAGGACTGCCCCGAGCGCAACCTCAGCGATCTGTGGGGCGGCGGCTTCATCGGCCAGATGCAGTCCCGCCAGGCGCGGGAGCTCAAGCCCGGCCGCGGCGCCACGTGGCTGACCTCGCCCAACGAGCTCGTCGAGGGCGAGGAGCGCAGCGAGGTCGCCGAGTTCTTCGCCCGCATCGACGTCGCCAACGGCATCAACCCGCAGCAAAGCCCGCTCGAGTGGGCGTTCCCCAACGTCGACCTCACCGTCCACCTCTACCGCCAGCCGGACGGCCAGTGGACCGGCCTCGACACGACGGTCCTGTGGGGTTCAGACGGCATCGGGCTCACCAGCTCCGTGCTCCACGACGTCCACGGCCCTGTCGGCCGCGCCGAGCAGAGCCTCACCCTGCGCAAGTCCTAGGCCGTCCTCGCACCGCATGCCCCAATCGAAAGATTGGGGTTTTTGCATGCCGCTTGTCGACGCCTACGGCCCCACGCGCATGAGCCCGCGCCTCGGGCAAACGAGCGGTTTCTTGACGTGCTGCAGATCTGACCACCTGCGAGTTTGTGGGCGCGGTTCTGTCGAACAAGCGCTTTCTTGCAACCGGCCCCGTCCGCAACGCCGAATCCGCGCATCTGTGCGATCCCGGTGTGGGAAATCCCAGGTGGTCAGATCTGCAGCCCCGCAGATGCGCGGATGTTGGCAGGCCCCCGCCGGAATCCGCGCGCCTGTGCAAGATCCAGGCGCGCGCGTCACGGTCAAGAGCGAGGTCTCTGTATAAGGGTTGGTGAAGCGGCGCCGAAGGCGTCGAAAAGCAGATGCGCGGATCTTGGCCGGGCTCGGCACTAACGCCGCATCCGCGCATCTGTGCGACCTCAACGCGGAAAGCCCAAGGTGGTCAGATCTGCAGCCCCGCAGATGCGGGGATGTTTGCAGGTCCCTGCCGGAATCCGCGCGCCTGCCAAACCCCTGGCACGCCACAAAGCCCCCACGGACGAACCGTAGGGGCGTCGGAAAGCGCTAAGCTAACGCGTGGTGACCTCGCCGAACGCGCTGGCGACGGGGGAGAGCACCACCGGGCGCGCGGCGAACCAGGCGCCCACGGTGACGGCCACCGCCACGAGTAGGAGGAGGAACCCGGTCCAGTTGCCCGCGTAGGCGCTGGGGTCGACCGAGCCCTGGGCGGCGAACATGTGGTTGAGATTGCGCAGCGCGCCAGTCAAGAACACCAAGAGCACGTGGACCACGATGAACATGACGAAGTACAGCATGACGGGGAAGTGGACCTTGCGGGCCAGCTCCGCCGGGTAGGCCGCGTTGAGCCTCTGGTTGTCCTTCGGCCACAGCGAGCTCATGCGCACGCCCGTCGCGATCGCCAGCGGCGCGGCCACGAACACCGTGAGGAAGTACGCGAGCTGCTGCAGCGCGTTGTAGTGCACCCAGCCGTTCTCGGTCGGCCAGTCGAAGGAGGCGTACTGGATCGCGGCGGAGACGGCGTTGGGGAAGACCTCCCAGCTCGTCGGCACGATGCGCATCCACTGCCCGGTGGCGAACAGCAGCACGAAGAAGACCGCGCCGTTTACCACCCACAGCAGGTCGAGCGACTGGTGGAACCAGATGGTCAGGCTGATCTTGCCCTTGCCGCTGCGCGGGGTGAAGTACGCCGGCGTGCGGCGCTCGCCGCGGATCTGCAGGCCGGAGCGGATGATGAGCACCATCAGGAAGACGTTGAAGAAGTGCGACCACGCCAGCCACGCGGGCACGCCCACCGGCGCGCTGTCCGGCATCGGCGCGTGTCCGGGGTAGCGCTCGAGGAAACTCTCGCCCGCGCCAGAGCCGAGGAACCAGCGCGCGATGACCATGGCGATCGCACCGAGCGCGACCAGCCCCAGCGCGCCGCCGATCCACTTGCCGTCGCCCTTTGCTTCTTGCTTCTGCTTGTCGACGGCCATGGCCGGTTCCGCCGCGGGCGCAGGCGCGGAGGCCGCGACCGGGGTCGGGGTTGGCTCGGCAACCGGCTCGGGCTCGGGCGCAGGCTCAGGGGCGGCTGCGATGGGCCTCGTCGAGGTGACCTGGGCGGAGGCGACCTCCGGCCAGGGCGCGCCACCCGGGACGCGGGGAAGCCCCCGGCGCAGTGCGACCTCCTCGGTGACGGTCTCCAGCTTAGGGGCGGCGGGCGCTGCAGTCTCGGGCTCGGCGGGCGCCACGGCAGGCACCGCGACCTGGACGGTGACGGTTGCCGGCGGCCACGGCTCGCCGCCGGGGGTGCGGGGGAGCCCGCGGCGAAGCCGCTGGTCGACGGCGACCTGCCTCGTCTCCACCGTCTCTGCAACGGCGGCCGGGGCGGCCGGGGCGGGTTCCGGCTCAGGCGCCGTCATGGAGGGCGCGGGGGTAGCAACGGCCAGCGTGGTCTCCGCCTCGGTGACCGGCGGCCACGGCCCGCCGCCCGGGGTGCGCGGCAGCCCCCGCCGCAGGGTGATGGTGGTCATGGGCTATCCCTTCCGCGCGTTGATCTCGTCGACGAGCTTCGGGATGATCTCGAAGACGTCGCCCACGATGCCGAAGTCGGCGATGTCGAAGATCGGCGCCTCCGGGTCCTTGTTGATGGCCACGATGGTCTTGGAAGTCTGCATGCCCGCCATGTGCTGGATGGCGCCGGAGATGCCGAGCGCCACGTAGAGGTCCGGGGTGACCGAGACGCCGGTCTGGCCCACCTGCGCGGTGTGCTCGATGTAGCCCGCGTCCACGGCGGCGCGGGAGGCACCGACGGCGGCGCCCAGGGCGTCGGCGAGGTCGTAGACCTGCGCGAACCCCTCCTGCGAGCCGAAGCCGCGGCCGCCGGAGACGACCTTCTTCGCCCCCAGCAGCGAGGGGCGCTCGCTGTTGACCACGGCGGGCTTCGTGCTCACCACGGTTGCGGCGCGGCGGCCGGAGGCCTCGACCGAGAGCGCCTCGGACTCGCCGCTGGCGGCGGCCGCGCGGTGGTCGACCGCGCCGAGGCGCACCGTGACGACGGGCGCGCCGAAGGTGGCGGCGGAGACGAGCGTGTAGTTGCCGCCGAAGACGGCGTGGTGGCCGACGATGCCCTCGTCGTCGCGGCT
The DNA here is from genome assembly GCF_000550805.1 of Corynebacterium vitaeruminis DSM 20294. Taxonomy (NCBI): domain Bacteria; kingdom Bacillati; phylum Actinomycetota; class Actinomycetes; order Mycobacteriales; family Corynebacteriaceae; genus Corynebacterium; species Corynebacterium vitaeruminis. The sequence goes on from NZ_CP004353.1 coordinate 971,137, forward strand.
CACACCCACGACGTCCGCGAGGAGGGCGCGGCGCGCGCGGACCGAGAAGCGGGCGGCGATGTCGCGCCCGTCGACGTTGTGGGGCAGGAGGATCGCCTGCGGGGCGCAGGCGCGCTCGGCGGCCTCGACCGCGTCGACCGCGGGGCCCACGAGGACGTCGCCGGGGACGGCGACAGTGAGCACCTGCGAGGCGCCGAGCTCGCCGAGGCAGGACGCTCCCGCTTTAGCGTCGGCGCCTTCGCCGTGGAGGTAGAGCGCCACCGGCGTGCCCAGCTGGCTGGCCGCGCCGAGGAGCTCCGCGGCGTAGGCGGGGACCGCACCCTCGGCGGTCGCGGCGATGACGGTGAGAATGGAATCGTTCGCGTACTGCATGATGGTGTGCTCCTAGATCAGCTTGTTCTGGGCGAGGTAGTCGGCGAGCTGGGCGGCGGCGGTGCCGTCGTCGGTGACCTTGACCCCGGCGGCGCGCGGCGGCCGCTCGGCGACCTCCGTCATGATCGCGCGAGGAATGGAGAAATCCTGGGCGTCGATGCCGAGGTCGGCGAGGGTGAGGGTGCCAAACGGCTTCTTCTTCGCCGCCATGATGCCCTTGAAGTTGGGGAAGCGGGCGTCCGGGAAAGCCTCGGTGATGGAGACGACCGCCGGGAGCTCGGCGGTGACCTGCGAATCGCCGTCGTCGCCGGCGCGGGTGCCGCTGACGGTTGTCGCGGTCGCCTCGAGGGCGGACAGGTGGGTGAGGTGCGGGCGGTCGAGCCACTCCGCGATCATGGCGGGCACCATGCCGCCGTTGCCGTCGGTGGAGAGGTTCCCGGCGATGACGAGGTCGAATCCCTCCTTCTCGATCGCCTTGGCCAGCACCTCGGCCGTGAGCGAGAGGTCGGCGCCTAGGAGGGCGGGGTCGCAGATGTGGACGGCGGACTCCGCGCCCATGGCCAGCCCCTTGCGGATGCTGGATGCCGCGGACTCCGGGGACATGCTCATCAGGTGGACGGAGTGCTCACCTGTGCCTGCCAGCGTCAGCGCGGCCTCGACGGCGCGCTCGCAGATCTCGTCGAGCACCGGGTCGCAGGCCTCGCGGTCCGTCAGGCCGGTCTCCAGCGAGACCTTGCGCTCCCCGAAGGTGTCGGGGACTTCCTTCACCAGCACGACAATGCGCATGGGAGTTCCTCAGCTTCCTGAATAGATTTGAGTTAATGATGATTAACTAAACTAACCCAAGAGTGTGAGCCACGCAACTAAATCGGGGGAGGGGGTCCCCGGCGCCTCGCCAATATCCGCGCATATCCGGCCCGATAGGAGCGGCCACCTGCGCGTTTGTTGGGAGCGAAGGCGCAAACGCGCGGCCTTGGGGACGGGTATCCCAGAAGCGATGCCGGATACGACAAAACGCCCGTCCCCACGAGGGGAACGAGCGTTTCATGCTGTTATCGCTTGCCGATTGCTCGGCAGCGTTTGCTCACCCAGTCTTTAGCGGCTGGTGAACGGCAGGAGAGCCATCTCGCGAGCGTTCTTCACGGCGGTGGCGACCTGGCGCTGCTGCTGCGGGGTCAGGCCGGTGACGCGACGAGAACGGATCTTGTGGCGGTCGGAGATGAAGAGACGAAGGGTGTTGATGTCCTTGTAGTCAACCTTCTCGATACCGGCTGCCTTGAGAGGGTTCTTCTTGGGGCGGCGGGACTGCTCCATCCGCGCCTTCTTCATGTTGGTGCGCTTCATTTGCAAACTCCTCGACAATTACCAGCTGGACTTACGAACGCCAGGCAGCTCACCGCGGTGAGCCATCTCGCGCATACGGACACGGGAGACGCCGAACTTGCGGAGGAAGCCGCGCGGACGGCCGTCACGAGAGTCGCGGTTGCGGACACGAACTGGGGAGGCGTCGCGAGGCTGACGGTTCAGCTCGAACTGAGCGTCGAGGCGCTCCTCGTCGGGGGTGTTGGGGTTCTTGATGATTGCCTTGAGCTCGTTACGGCGCTCCGCAAAGCGGGCGACGATTTCCTTGCGCTGCTCGTTCTTGGCGATCTTGGACTTCTTAGCCATAGATTATCGCTCCTCGCGGAATTCGACGTGCTTGCGGGCTACCGGATCGTACTTCTTCAAGGTAATACGATCGGGGTTGTTACGCTTGTTCTTACGGGTGACGTAGGTGTAACCGGTGCCAGCCGTAGACTTTAGCTTGATGATCGGACGGATATCGTTACGTGCCATCTGTTAGATCTTCTCCCCACGTGCTCGGATCTTGGCGACGACGGACTCGATGCCGTCGCGGTCGATGATCTTCAGGCCCTTGGTGGAAACATTCAGGGTGATGGTACGGCCCTCGGAGGGCAGGTAGAACTTACGACGCTGCACGTTGGGGTTCCAACGGCGAGACGTGCGTCGGTGCGAGTGCGAGACAGACTTGCCGTAAGACGGCTGGCGTCCCGTGACCTGGCAAATAGCCGACATGGGTTTCTTTCTCCTAGCCGCCCACGTCTTAACCTGCAAAGTTGCGCCGCACCAAGCAAGGCTCGGGGCGCGGTTGTGCCAGCTGACGGGGCGATAAACGAACAATTTCGACAACAGCAAGGGAGAAGCTTACCTGCTTTTGCTGAAATCTCCTAATCGCCTCCCGTTCAGTTTTCGTTCATCGCGCGGTAGTGCTGGTTATTCGCTTATCGACGCCCAATGGTGGCCGCCCGAGGCCCGGGCAACGCCGAGCGTGCCAGTGTTTTTCCAGTGGTTCCCGGGGCGGATGTGACGCAAGTATTTATACGGATGGGGGAGCGGTGCCGTAGGCGTCGGAAAGCGTGGGCGGGAAATTTCGTTGAACTGGGCCGATGGTGTAACGTATTTCAAGTTGTCATCGCTGTCTCGTGCAGATCTGCCCGCTGACGTGCGATGTCTTCAGTTCATCCGAGCCCAACTCAGGCACGATCTTTGCCGTGGGTTTCCTTATGTGGGGACCCCGTGAGGATGCGAAGAACCGACCTGAAGTTTCAATCCTGAGGGAATCGAATTTATGAAGAAGGATATCCATCCTGACTACCACCCAGTAGTCTTCCGCGATGCGGGCACTGGTCACCAGTTCCTGACTCGCTCCACCGCCTCCTCCGACCGCACCGTCGAGTGGGAAGATGGCAATGAGTACCCATTGATCGTCGTCGACGTCACCGCTGAGTCCCACCCGTTCTGGACTGGTGCACAGCGCGTCATGGACACCGCTGGCCGCGTTGAGAAGTTCAACCAGCGCTTCGGTGCAATGGCTCGTCGCAAGAAGAAGACCCAGGCTTAAAGGTTAGGAGGGAAAAACCATGGCAGTACCGAAGCGTCGTATGTCCCGTGCGAACACGCACTCCCGTCGTTCCCAGTGGAAGGCCGACAATGTCGCCCTCCAGGAGGTCAAGGTCAACGGTCAGACCGTGCGCATTCCGCGTCGTCTGGTGAAGGCCGCTCAGCTGGGCCTGGTCGAGGTCGAGCAGTTCTAGCTTAAGAGAACGGTCTTGAATCTAGATCTTGTCTAGGAAAATCCGGTGCGCTCCCCGTTTGCGGGGTGGCGGGCCGGATTTTTACATAATGGAAGTAGATGAAAATACGCTGTGGTCGCGTTGAGCGACACCTGAAATTCACGTGCCCGGCGAAAACTGCTGGCAGCGGGGCTGGTCCGTGCTAAGAAAGTAAACACGGTATGTATGTTCATAGAACGAATCTAGCGTTTGCTCAGTAACGCTAAAGGTAGACAAGGCAAGATTGAAAGAATGAAAATTGTTGTTGTAGATGACGAGCAGGCTGTACGCGAGTCCCTGCGTCGTTCTCTCACCTTCAACGGCTACGAGGTACACCTCGCGGAGGATGGCCAGCAGGCGTTGGAGGTCATTGAGAAGGAACAGCCCGAACTGGTCATCTTGGATGTGATGATGCCCAAGATGGATGGTCTGGAGGTGTGCCGCACCCTGCGCAGCGGGGGAGACGACCGCCCGATTTTGGTGCTCACCGCTCGCGACGGGGTGTCCGACCGCGTCGCCGGCCTCGATGCTGGCGCAGATGATTACCTGCCCAAGCCCTTCGCTCTGGAGGAGCTACTGGCCCGCGTGCGCTCGCTGCTGCGCCGCGCCGCCGCCGACTCCGTCAACAGCGGCGGACAGGGCGAGCTGGTCTTCGAGGATCTGCGTCTTAATCCCGACACCCGGGACGTGACCCGCAACGGCCGCCAGATCAGCCTGACCCGCACCGAGTTCGCGCTGCTCCAGCTGCTCATGACCAACGCGCGCCGCGTGCTGTCGCGCTCGACCATCCTCGAGGAGGTCTGGGGCTACGATTTCCCCACCTCCGGCAACGCGCTCGAGGTGTACATCGGCTACCTGCGCCGCAAGACCGAGTCCGAGGGTGAGCCGAGGCTCATCCACACGGTGCGCGGCGTCGGATACGTTCTGAGGGACACGGCTCCGTGATCCTGCGCAAACCTACGAATCGGCCTGAGGGCGACCATGAAGAGTCGCTCCAGGCCGATTCTGGCGACCTCGAAATCACACGGGGTCCGTGGAGCAATAAGGCCTCCCTGCGGTGGAGGATCTCCATGCTCACCGCCGCGATGGTCGCCATCGCGGTGGGAATGATGACGATCGTCGCCTACTGGACCGTGTCCTCGACCCTGCGTGAGTCCGTGGACAAGGACCTCGCCACCGAGGCCTCCGCACTGCTGCAGCAGGCGGTCCAGCCCACCACCATGGTGGACGCGCAGAAGGTGGTGGACAATTTCCGCCTCTACAACTCGGCCACCCGAGTCTCCATCCGGCTTCCCGCCTCCAGCTTCGTCATCGGCGACGACATCCCGCAGCTGACCAGCGCGGAGTCGGCGGGCACGGACGCGGTCATGGCCACCGTCGACGGCGAGCGCATTTACTCCAAGCGCAGCGAGTCGGGGGCGACGGTGCTCTTGGCCCGCGACATGACTAGTCTCAACCAGCTCATCACCAGCCTTGGTCTCGTGCTGCTGCTCGTGGGCCTGTTTGGTATCTTCCTCGCCATCGCCGCCGGGATGATGGTGGCCAAGGCGGGCCTGCGGCCGATCCGTCGCCTCCATGCCGCCGTCGACCGCGTCCGCCGCACGGACGAGCTGCGTCCCATCGAGGTGATCGGCAACGACGAGCTGGCCGATCTCACGTGCGGCTTCAACGAGATGCTCGAGGCGCTGGAGAACTCGCGCCGCCGCCAGGCCGACCTCGTCGCCGACGCTGGCCACGAGCTGAAGACGCCGCTGACCTCCATGCGCACCAACATCGAGCTGCTCATGATGATGCAACGCTCCGGTGGCGTCGGGATCTCGGAGGAGGACCGCCAGGCGCTCGAGCGCGACGTCATAGCCCAGATGGAGGAGCTGTCCACCCTCATCGGGGACCTGGTCGACCTCGCGCGCGACGACGTCCCGGAGACCTCCCTCGAGCAGGTCGACCTCCTCGAGGTGATCGACGACGCCCTCATGCGCGTGAAGCGCCGCCGCCCCGACGTGCAGTTCAAGACGAACACCACGCCCTGGTACCTCGACGGCGACACCCACGGCCTGGGCCGGGCGATCCTCAACCTGCTCGACAACGCGGCGAAGTGGTCGCCGCACGACGGCGTGGTGCGCCTTGCCATGACCCCGCTGTTCGACGGCACGGTGGAGATCACCGTGGCCGACTCGGGGCCGGGCATCCCCGAGGAGGACCGGGAGAAGGTCTTTGAGCGATTCTTCCGTTCGGTGCAGGCCCGCTCCACGCCTGGGTCGGGTCTGGGGTTGGCCATCGTCAAACAGACGATCGAGCGCCACGGTGGGACCATTACGGCGGGGGAGTCCTCCGACGGCGGTGCCGAGATGCGGGTGGTCCTCCCGGGCTTCGCCATGCCGGGTGAACTCGAAAAATCCCGCCTCGGCGCCGGGCGTAAGCGCAAGAACCGCCGCTCCTAGAAGGCCGGGGATAGGCTAGTCTGGGCTCACAGAGTTCTCCCAGACTTTCACATGAAACCTCCAGAGAGGTAGCAGTGGCCCCCCAGCAAGCAGGAGCATAGTTTCCCACATGAAAAACTCTTTTGGTTCCACGCCTTCCGATAACACCCCGCAGGATCCCCAGGCCAATCAGCAAGGTGCCTCGGAGGAGACCACCTCTTTCGATAGGGTGCAGTCGCCGTACTCCACCAACGCTGCGGGGAACCCCTCCTCGGCGCAGGGCTCCTACTACCAATCCCAGTCCGCCGGGGCTGCTGAGGCTGGCCAGGGTGCGGCGTCGGAGCCAACCTGGGCTCAGGGAGCAAACACCGCAACCGTGGAGAAACAGCCGCGCACGATGAGCATGAAGTCCGCGGCGGCCCTCGCGTTGGTCGCCGCCATAGGCGCGGGCTCGATTACCGGCGTCGTTGTGTCCAAGGAGAACAGCGGCAGCGGTTCGAAGACCCAGGTGCTCGACAACCTGAACCAGCAACCTGCCTCCAACAGCACGGGAAGCGAGGCCGCCGACGGTTCCGTGGAGAAGGTCGCCGCGACCGTCTTGCCGTCCGTGGTCTCCATTCAGGTGACTACCCGCACCGGCGTGGCTGAGGGCTCCGGCTCGATTATTTCCTCCGACGGTTATGTCATGACCAATAACCACGTCATCGCCGACGCGGAGTCCGGCCAGGCCGAGATCACCGTGAACCTCAATGACGGCACCGAATACAAGGCCGACCTTGTGGCGGGCGACCAGAACACCGATGTCGCCGTGATCAAGCTGCAGGGGGCCTCGGGCCTGCCGGTGATGAACTTCGGCGACTCCTCTGCGCTCAAGGTGGGCCAGGAGGTCGTGGCCGTGGGCTCCCCGCTGGGCCTGTCATCCACCGTGACCAGCGGCATCGTCTCGGCGCTGAACAGGCCGGTCCGCGCGGGCGGCGACCAGAACAGCCAGTCCTCGCTCATCGACGCCATCCAGACCGACGCGGCCATCAACCCCGGCAACTCCGGCGGCCCGCTAGTGGACATGAGCGGCAACCTCATCGGCATGAACTCCGTCATCGCCTCGACTAGCACCTCCAGCACCGGCGAGGCTGGCTCCATCGGCCTGGGCTTCGCCATCCCGGCCAACTTCGCCCGCCGCGTGGCCTCCCAGCTCATCGAGAGCGGCAAGGCAACCCAGCCGATGATCGGCGTCCAGCTGCAGTCCAACGCGACGGTCACCGGCGCGAAGATCGCCGACGTGACCGCCGGTGGCCCCGGCGATCAGGCGGGGCTGAAGGCGGGTGAGGTCATCACGGGCATGAACGGCCGCCGCATCGACTCCGCCGACGCGCTCATCGCCGCGGTGCGCAGCAGCGACTTCGGGTCCACCATCACGCTGACGGTCGGCGACGAAAACGGCGACAACCCGCGTGAGGTGGAGGTTACTCTCACAAGCGAGTAGTTTTAGATGCACGCCGGAACCCACGGCAGCTTCGCCCCGCGGCCGGCACCCAGGCCTGCCGCGGATACCCGCATCTGACCGCAGTTTAAAAGGACTTACACGCACATGAGTGGCATCAGCACGGACACGTTTGAAGAAGAGACGAGCTCGGGAGCGCGCGCTTCCGCGCTCCTCGAGGTGGGCGAGCCCGATGCTGAGTTCTTCCGAGCGACCGAGGCGGAGGAGGCGATGGGCGCCCCGCGCCGCGCGCTCGTGGTGCTCGTGTCCGACCACGTCATCTCCTCCGGCGAGGACACCGATCGCCTGTGCACGGAGCTGCTCGAGGAGGGCGGCTTCGTCGTGGACGGCGTGCTCACCGTGAGGAACAAGCGCTCGCAGATCCGAAAGGCCATCGAGACCGCCGTCATCGGCGGCGTGGATCTCGTGCTCACCGTCGGCGGCACCGGCGTCGGCCCGCGCGACCGCACACCGGAGGCCACACGCGACGTGCTCGATCAGCACGTCCCCGGAATCGCCCAGGCGCTGCGCTCCTCGGGCCTGGCCTGCGGCGCGGTCGACGCCTGCACCTCGCGCGGCATCTCTGGTGTGTCCGGGTCAACCGTCGTGGTTAACCTCGCGGCCTCGCGTTCCGCCATCCGCGACGGCATGGCCACGCTGACCCCGTTGGTGCACCACCTCGTCGACCAGCTGCGCCGGTCGACCGTTGACTAGGCTGGGCTAGGTCGTCGTGAGCATCAAGAAGCGCCGCCGAGTCGTGCGGCGCAGCGAGGCCGAGTACGATCGCCTCGCCGACCGGAAGGCGCCGCCGACCTCCGCGGACGAGGAGCGCCGCGTCCTGATCGACGAGGAGGACGACGGCGGGGGAGAGCGCGACCGAGACTTCTACCTCGAGCAGCGCCCGCCGCATTACGGCGCATAGCAAAAGCCCGGTTCCACAGGATCCTGTGGAACCGGGCTTGAAGTCTCTACCGACTACTTCTGCTGGGTCTTGAGCAGGTCGCGGATCTCCTCGAGGAGCTCGGCCTCGACGGATGCCGGAGCGACCTCGTCCTCCTCGACGCCCTTGCGCTTAGCCTGCATCTCCTTGAGCTTGTTCATCGGAGCAACGAGCACGAAGTACACGATCGCGGCGATCAGCAGGAAGTTGATGGCCGCGGTGATGACCGCGCCGAAGTCCATGAAGGTGGCCTCGTTGCCAGCGCGGACGTGGAAGCCCAGGCCGGAGACGTCGGCGCCACCGAGGGCAGCGATGAGCGGGTTGATGAGGCTATCGGAGAAGGCAGTGACGATGGCGGTGAAAGCACCACCGATGACGACTGCGACGGCCAGGTCGATGACGTTGCCGCGGAGGATAAAGTCCTTGAAGCCCTTAAGCATGTGAAGAGTTCCTTTTCGGTAGGTGTTACAACTTCGAATGAGGGTAGTGGAAAAAGCTTAGAAAAGTCAAAGAATAAAATGTGATTTTATGTCAGGTTGGCCCTGGTTCCACTTAAAACCACGGCCAATCCGCGCGAAAGCGAGGCCGTGGCAACGTTCTGAGCTTGACTTTCGGGCAGGGCGATCATGACGGTCCCGGCGGGGACTCCCGTTTTCTGTGAATCATCAACGGAAGTGAATATAACGGTCCCACCTGTGGCAATGACCTCGCCGTGGTCGCCGGCGCCGTCGCCCGCGACCACCGTCACCGTGTCGCCGTGGACGAGCAACGGGGCCAGCGCGGGGTCCGCGAGCCGGATGGGGACCATGTTGTATGGCTCACGAACTTCGTCGCCTGTGGACTTAGATACAACCGAGTGGGAAAGCTCGAGTGAGACCACGCTCGATGCCAGCACCGGCATCCCCGTGGACATGGCGCTCGCCGCCACCCGCCCGCTGGCCTCGCCTGGGTCCGTGAGCGCCCCTTCCGGGACGAGGTTTGCGGGAAAGCGTGCGACCTTGAGGTCGGTCTCCGCGACCAGCGAGCCCGCCGACACGTCGCGGGATGCGACCACCACCGGCGCGGTGGATCCGCGCGACTCCCACGCGGTGAATAATAATGCAGCCAGCACGAGCGCGACCGCCACCGACCTCCGAATGAATTGGCTGCGGCGGTACCCGGGCCGCGCCAGCGCCTCCCACCGTTTGTTCTCGCTCATGCCACGGTAGACGGGCCCACGGCGAGGCGGGTTCCCGGCTAGCTCGTCGTGCGCAGGCCCTTCTCGGTGAGGATGAAGGGGATGGTCGCGTCGTGGGGCGCGAACGGGATGTCGGCGCGGACTTCAGCGTCGAAAAGCACGGCAACCTGTACCGGAGTGACCGGCGGGAGCGGCTCCAGCGCGCGATCGTAGTAGCCCGCCCCCTTGCCGAGGCGCTGCCCCTGCGGCGTCGCGCCGAGCGCGGGGACGATGACGAGGTCGAGCGAGGAGAGGATCTCGCTGCCCGTGGCCTCGCCGGTGGGTTCCGGGATGCCGTAGGCGCCTGAGCACAGGCACTCGGGGCCGGTGTAGCGAGCCCACTCGAGGATCCCCTTCGGTCGCGACAGCGGCACCCACAGCTCGTCGACGTGGGGGAGCAGCGCGTCGACGAGGCCCGGCCCGCCCGGCTCCTCCTCGAAGGCGCAGTAGGCGGACACCGCGCGGAAGCCCTTGGACTGGATGAGCGAGACAAGTGAGGAGACGATCGCCTCGTTGGCTGCGGCCCGATCGGCGTCGCTGCGGGCGAGTCGCGCCTCCTGCAGCTGCGCGCGCATTGCCTTTTTTGCCGCCTGTGGGTCGCTCATCGCTCGGTGTCCTTCCTCATTAGTGGGGTAGCTCTTCCTCACTATCGTCGCTTCTTTCCCTCCGATTCTGCCCGGTTTGCCCCGGTGCCGCCCAATCTGGTGCCCGCGAATAGGTGCGGTGGATTGTGAAAGTTCTAACAGCCAGGTCCCGCCCAACGTGCCCCTAAAGACGCAGCTCATGGAAGAATATGTGCACCTTGCTGGCTATTTTCGTACGTCGTGGGGCGAGCGGGAGGCGGGAGAGAACGCGGCGAACGGCGCCTCGAAACGGGGCGTTGCGGACAAACAAAATGAATGGAATAGGTAAAGTTTCCTTTCATGACCTTGCCTCAAGACGCCCCCGCCCATGCCGTGAAGACGGTCATCGTTCCCGCTGCCGGAATGGGCACCCGTTTCCTGCCGGCCACGAAGACCGTGCCGAAGGAGCTGCTCCCGGTCGTGGACACGCCAGGCATCGAGCTGATCGCCGAGGAGGCGGCCCATCTGGGCGCGACGCGCCTCGCCGTCATCACCGCGCCGAAGAAGCAGGAGGTGCTCGAGCACTTCAAGCGCTTCCCGGAGCTCGAGGCGACCCTGGAGTCCCGGGGTAAGACCGAGCAGCTGGAGAAGGTGCGCCGCGCGAACCAGCTCATCCAGCCGGTGTCGGTCGTCCAAGAGGAGCCGCTCGGCCTGGGTCACGCCGTGAGCCTGGCGGAGTCCGTCCTCGACGACGACGAGGATGTCGTCGCGATCATGCTGCCCGACGACCTCGTCCTGCCGATGGGCGTGGTGGAGAAGATGGTCGAGGTGCGCGAGCAGCTCGGCGGCAGCGTGTTGTGCGCGGTCGAGGTCCCAGAGGACGAAGTTTATAACTACGGTGTCTTCGAGATCGAGGACGCGGACTACGACGGCCCCTACACCGTGAAGAAGGTCAAGGGCATGGTGGAAAAGCCCTCCGTCGAGGACGCGCCGTCCAACTTCGTCGCCACCGGCCGCTACCTGCTCGACCGCAAGATCTTCGACGCCCTGCGCCGCATCACCCCGGGCGCCGGCGGCGAGCTGCAGCTGACCGACGCCATCGATTTGCTTATCGACGAAGGCCATCCGGTTCACATCCTCGTTCACGACGGCAAGCGCCACGACCTGGGCAACCCCGGCGGCTACATCCCCGCCGTCGTCGACTTCGGCCTCTCCCACCCGGTCTACGGCAAGCACCTCAAGCGGGCCCTGCGCCAGATCCTCGAGGAGCACGGCGCCTAAGAGGGCTCCACGCCGGGCGGAAATGCGTTCGCCGCGGAGCGTGTCGGCTAAAGTTATTCTTCGAGTGTGACGGGTCACCCGTCAAACGTCGATGCTAGGTGAGGAGAATGGCACGTGCGCTCAGTAGAGGAGCAACTAGCCCTGGTGTCCGAGGCGGCGATCGCCCCGGAGCCGGTCCGTATCGCCATCGCTGATGCCCTCGGCCTCATGTGCGCCGAAGAGGTCCAGGCCACCAGGCCGCTTCCGGGGTTCGACCAGGCCGCGATCGATGGCTACGCCATCCGCGCCGTCGACGTGGGCGGCGAGCGCGGCCTCGGGCGCCCCGCCGACGCCCCGGTGCATCTGTCCGAGACCTCCCTCCCCGTGGTCGGCGAGGTGGCCGCGGGCTCTCAGCGCCCGCTGCGCCTGCAGCCCAAGCAGGCGGTGCGCGTCCACACCGGCGCGCCGCTGCCGACGCTGTCCGATGCCGTCATCCCGCTGGAGTGGACCGACCGGGGGCGCAAGCGCATGGTGGCTTCCAAGCCGGTGCGCAGCGGCGAGTTCGTCCGCAAGGTCGGCGACGACATCCGCCCCGGCGACGTGGCGGTGAGCTCGGGCGCCATCCTAGGGCCCGCGCACATCGGCCTGCTCGCCGCCGTCGGCCGCAGCAAGGTGCTGGTCTACCCGCGCCCGCGCCTGTCCGTCATCTCCGTCGGCCACGAGCTCATCGACATCGATCGCGAGCCGGGCCTCGGGCAGATCCTCGACGTTAACTCGTACTCGCTCGCGGCCGCGGGCAAGGAGGCGGGCGCCGACGTCCACCGCGTGGGCATCGCCGCGGGCGAGCCGCGCCGGCTGAAGGAGATCATCGAGGCGCAGATGCTGCGCTCGGAGATCATCGTCATCTCCGGCGCCGTGGGCGGTTCCGGCTCGGACTCCATCCGCGCCGTGCTCTCCGAGCTGGGCACCATCGACACCACCCGCGTCGCCATGCACCCGGGCTCCGTGCAGGGCTTCGGCCTGCTCGGCGACGACCAGACCCCGGTCTTCCTGCTGCCCAGCAACCCGGTGTCGGCGCTGGTCATCTTCGAGATGTTCGTCCGCCCCGTCATCCGGCTCAGCCTGGGCAAACGCACCCCGCTGCGCCGCACCGTGCGCGCCCGAGCGCTCAACCACGTCGGCTCGAAGGCTGGCCGCCGCGGCTACGTCCGCGCCCGCCTCATGCGCGACTCGGAGACGCAGGATTACCTCGTCGAGGGCCTCGGCGGGGCCAACGGCGCCCCCTCGCACCTCCTGGCGGGCCTGTCCGAGGCGAACGCCATGATCAAGATCCCCGAGGAGGTCACCCAGGTCCGCCCGGGCGACATTGTCGAGGTCATCTTCCTGTCCCAGGGCAGGTAGCGCCCCTTCATGCTCGCCAAGTTCAGAAAGGCCCTCGGGGCCGGGCCGCAGCCTGCGCTCGGGCCGGTGCACCCAACCCACCCCGGCTGGGGCGAGTACACCGGCACGCTCGAGCTCGCCTCCGGCGACCGCCTGCGGCTGCGCCCGCTCACCTTCCGCGACGGGAAGGATTGGTGCCTGCAGCGTCAGGCCGACCGGGAGTTCCTCGAGCCGGTCGAGCCCACGGTGGAGGAGACCTGGGCGCAGGCGCACTCGATCGCCGCGTGGCGCGGCTACTTCTTTACGCTGAGGCAGTCGGCCGAGGCGGGCTTCGTCGTGCCGCTCGTCATCGAGGTCAACGGCGACTTCGCCGGGCAGGTGACCTTAGGCAACATCCAGCGCGGCATCGTCTCCGAGTGCTGGATCGGGTACTGGGTCTTTAGCCAGTACCACCGGCGCGGCATCGCGACGGCGGCCTGCGCGCTGGGCACCGACCATGCCTTTTCCCGCATCGGCCTGCACCGGGTGACCGCCACCTATCTTCCCGAGAACGAGGCCTCGGGGAAGGTGCTAGCCCACAGCGGATTCCGTAAGGAGGGCTACCTCAAGTCCAACCTGCACATCAACGGCCGCTGGCGCGACCACGTCCTCGTCGCGCTCACCGAGGACGAGTTCGTGGACTCCTGCACCGGCCGGCTCATCGCCTCCGGCGCCGCCCGGCGTGTCACCGGGGACGAGGTCTGAGAGCGACTAACCTTAAGGGGAATCTGGGGCAGTGGCTCTGGCCAGAACCCCGCGGTGAATCAGCAGTCTCCATTGGAAGGTGTGCGCAATGCCAGGTGCAATCGCAATCGGCCTCTTGATCGTGGTGTGGATCTTCGTCCTCACCCCGTGGCTTTTGCGCAGGCAGAAGCCGATCCGCAAGGCCGGCGAGGCCTTCGACGAGACCCGCGTCGTCTACGAGGGCGGTAGCGGCGAGCTCAGCCCCCGTCGCCGCCCGCGCCTGAGCGCCTCCGACGTGCACGCCTCCGACGAGGACGAGCGCTTCGAGATGGTCGACGTCGAGCTCGAGGACGAGCTCGACGATCCGCTCATCGCGGACGAGGCCTCGGAGAAGCTGGACTCCGCCTTCGCGAGCGTGCGCAGCAAGCTGGGCAGGCAGGATCGCGAGAAAGCGGAGGTTCGCGCCGACGTCGTCGACGGCGAGGTCGTCCAGGAGCTCCCCAAGGCGGAAAAAGTGGAAGAAGTCGATGAGAACGACGAGGCGGCCGCGGTCGAAGAAGGATACGACGAGTACGAGTTCGACGAGGACGAGGCGTCCTACGAGCTCGACGAGACCTACATCGGCCCTGAGGATCTGGTCTTCGGTGACGAGGACGGGCAGGCAGAGCCCGTCGACGAGCTCGACGAGGAGGTAGCGCAGCCCCGCGACGAGCAGCCCGAGCCTGCCACCGCGGACAGCGGAGAGCTGACCGAGGACGAGCTGGCCTTCGCCGCGCGCCGCCGCGGCCGCGGCGGCTGGGACCCCGAGGCCGACAAGCAGGCCAGCCTCAGCCGCTACCAGCGCCGCCAGCGCACCCTCATCGGCTTGGGTGCGGGCGTGGTGGTCACCCTCGTGCTCGGCTTCGTCATCGGGGGCTGGGCATGGATCCTGCCCGCCATCGCGGGTGTCGCCACCGCCGTCTACCTCTACGCCCTGCGCCAGCAGGTCGCGGCCGAGGAGCGCCTGCGCCGCCGCCGCATCCAGCAGCTGCGCCGCGCGCAGCTCGGCGTGCGCAACAAACACGACGAGGCCCTCGGCATCCCCGAGCGCCTGCGCCGCCCCGGCGCCGTCGTGCTGGAGATCGACGACGACAGCCCGGACTTCGAATACCTCGACACCTACGTGGCGCCGACCAGCAACACCGACGGGACCAACGGATACGGTGCCGTCCGCGAGGTGGACTTCCGCCACGGTCGCCGCGCGGGCTAGCCCGCGCCCACAACCTAGAAAGCAACCTTCATGGATCAACCTGTTGTCCGGGATGCTGCGCTGCTCATATTTCGGGCCGTGCTCGGTGTAGTCTTCATCGCGCACGGCTTCGAGCATTTCTTCCGCACCGGCATCGCCGAAACCACCACCCAGTTCCAGGGCTTCGGGATCCCGCAGCCGAAGCTGACGGCGCTCATCACCGCCAGTGCGGAGCTGCTGGGTGGGGGCTTCCTCGTGCTGGGGTTGCTCACCACCTTCGTCGCGGGCGCGCTTGCGCTCTTGATGCTCGCCGCCTTGTACTTCGTCCACTTCGGCCAGGGCTTCTTCGTCGCCGAGAACGGCATCGAGTACCCGTTGGTGCTCATCGCGGCCCTGCTGATGATCGTGGTCTTCGGTTCCGGCAGGGCGAGCCTCGATGGGGTCTTTGGCCGTGCTGAGCTGTGAACAAGTCCAAGCGGCGCTCTCGGCGCGGCTCGACGGCGAGGACCCGGGCATCGATGACGACGTCCTCGATGCGCACGTCGCCTCCTGCCCGGACTGCCAGGCCTTCCTCGAGCGAGCCGCCCAGCTCAACCGGACGCTGAGCCTCAACGGGATCGGCAGCGATATGCCGGGTATTCCGGACCTCTCCGAGGCGATCCTGGCCGGCGTCGAGCCGGAGTTCCGCAAGCAGGCGGCCAACCGCGCGCTGTCGGCCTCCTTCGCCCGGGTGCTCCTCGCCGTGCTGGGCGTGGCTTGGGTGGTGGGCGCGGTCGCCACGCTCGGCGATGCGCAGTCGACCGGCGCCGTCGACATCGACCCGGCCTCGCAGTCGCTCGCGGTGGAGGCGGCGGCCGCGCGCTGCGCGATGGGGTTCGCGCTCTTCGTCGCGGCCTGGATGCCGCGCCTGTCCGCTGGCACGCTGCCCGTCTTCGGCGCGATGTGGATGTTTAGCTTCGGTTTCAGCGTGCGCGATCTGTTCCTAGCCAGCTTGTCGACGCCAGAGGTCGCCCACCTCGTTCTCCTGCTGGCCTCCGTGCTCGCCTTGGCCTGGACGTGGGTGTCCACCCAGGGGTGGGCCGTCCTGCGCAACGCCTGGAGCTCGATCAAGGCGGAGCCGATCAGCTAGGAAGCCGTAGGCGTCGGAAAGCAACTGCCTACTGCCAGCTCCGGAACCACATGATCGAGTTGTAGTAGGCGTCCGGGATCTCGTACCCGTAGAGGATCGGGGAGAAGTAGGCGAACATCGCGATGACCAGGGCGAGGTAGCAGACCACCGCGAGGTGCCCGGCGCGGAACCCGGGGGCGAGCTCCTGGATCTTCGCGTTCCCGACCAATCGGCCGCGCCCCCACAGGGAGTGCATCACGAGCGAGAGCATGACGATGGTGAACGGCACGAGCGCGGTGGCGTAGAAGAAGTACATCTGGCGGTCGTAGCTGGCCAGCCAGGGCACGAAGCCCGCCATGAAGGCGACGAAGGGGACGAGGTAGGCGCCCTCGCGGCGGATGACCATCGCCCACGCGGCCCAGAGCAGGACCGGGACGGTCAGCCACCAGATGGCCGGGGTACCGAAGAGGAAGATCATCCTCCGGCAGGTGGTCTCGCCGCAGGAGATGTCGGTGGAGGAGTAATAGAGGATCGGGCGCGCGGAGACCAGCCACGCCCACGGCTTGGAGTCCCAGGGGTGGGTGTGCCCGCTGGAGGTGGTCAGAGACTCGTGGAACTTCAGCACCGTCTGGTGGTAATAGAGCCAGCTGGCGAGGGTGTCCGGCAGGATCCGAAGCGCCGAGCCCTCGGGGATGGTCCCGTCGGTCGCAGCGTGGCGGTAGACGGAGGTCTCCGAGGCGAACCACGCGCGCCACGACCACACGTACAGCGCGGCGGGCAGGAGCACAAGGGAGGCGAAGGCGGGGAAGGCGTCGAAGCGGAGGGCGCCCAGCAGCGGGCGCCGCAGGCGGTATTGGTGGCGCAGCCAGGCGTCGAGCGCGACGGAGAGCAGGCCGAAGAACGCGACGTAGTACAGCCCCGACCACTTCACCGACAGCGCGCAGCCGAGGAAGAGCCCGAGCGCGAAGCGCCACCAGCGAAAGCCCAGCCGGGGGCCGAGGTCTCCCATAATAAGCCCGCTCACATAAGCCTCGTGCATCCGCCGCTGCATCTGCTGGTGGTCAAGTACCAGCGCCCAGGCGGCCGCGACGATGAACAACACCTGGAAGATGTCGAGCATGCCAAACCGGGAGCCGACGAGCAGGACGCCGTCGCAGGTGGCGAGCACGCCGGCGAAGAGCGCGGCGTAGGGGGAGTGGGTGAGCCGACGGACGAGGTCCATGGTCAGCAGCACCACGGCGACGCCGAAGAGCGCGGCCATGACGCGCCAGCCGAGCGGGGTGTACCCGAACACCATCTCGCCGAGCGCCTCGATCTGCTTGGCCAGCGGCGGATGCACCACCAGGCCGTAGCCGGGGTTGGATTCGATGCCGCCCAGGATGGGGTTCATCCAGGACTCGACCATGTCCCATGCCTGGGGGACGTAGTGCTTCTCGTCGAAGACCGGGGTGCCGGTCGCCGTCGCCGAGGTGAGCCCGACGAAGCGGGTGACGAAGGCGGCTAGCGCGATGATTGCCGTGAAGATGCTGTCCTGGCGCGACCACGCGTAGGTCCTGGGCGCGGACGGGACCTCCGCCCGGGCGAACCGGCCGCGCCTGCGGAGGAAGCGGGGGGTCTGGTCATCTTCAACGAGGGTACTCACCCGCAACATTGTAGAGGACAAGTCGAGCGTGCGGGGCGGTCCCCGGCGGCATTCGGGGCGCCAAGAAAAACGACCGCTCCGGCGCGCCCCGGCACCAATTGTGCACGTCGCGGTTCAATTGTTATCAATCCGTTATGTAGTTGCGCGCCTTAACGCGGCTGAACTGGGGTTTAACTGGCCGCGAAAGTGGGCGTTCGACCATCGGAAACGCCTATAAAGTAACCTTTTCGAAGTGAAAAAGTTGAATTGGGAAAACTTATCACCACCATGGAAGGTATGAGTTTTACCGATAAAGACACCCCCAACCCGCCCACGCCCGGCGACTCCCTCGGCCCGGGCGCAGCAGGTGCGGCCTCCGACTCGGCAAACGATGCGCCCGCCGTCTCCGCGACCGAGGAGCTCGTCGCGATGCTCGAGGGCGCCGAGGCCATCGGCGAGAAGAGCAGCCTCCCCGAGAAGGAGATCGTCTTCGAGGGCGAGGACGACTCGGTGGGCATCGACTGGAAGGTGAGCATCCCCGCCTTCGTCATCGTGCTCGCGACCGTGGCGTGGGGCATGCTCGGCACCGAGAGCTTCTCCTCCTTCTCCTCCGCGGCGCTGACGCTGGTGGTCAACAACTTCGGCTGGGCCTTCATCCTCCTGACGTCCGTCTTCCTCGTCTTCGCGATCGTCATCGCGCTCAGCAAGTTCGGCTCGATCAAGCTCGGCCGCAACGACGAGGCCCCGGAGTTCTCCACGACGAGCTGGATCGCGATGATGTTCGCCGCGGGCATGGGCATCGGGCTCATGTTCTACGGCGCCTCCGAGCCCCTGACCTTCTACCGCCAGGGCGTCCCCGGCTACGAGCCGCACAACGTGGGCAAGGCGATGAGCTCCACGCTCCTGCACTGGACCCTGCACCCGTGGGCGATCTACGGCATCTTCGGCCTGGCGATCGCCTACTCGACCTTCCGCCTCGGCCGCCGCCAGCTACTCAGCTCCGCGTTCGTCCCGCTGTTCGGCGAGCGCGCCGCGAAGGGCTGGCCCGGCCGCATCATCGACATCCTCACGATCATCGCCACCATCTTCGGCACCGCCTGCTCGCTGGGCGTGGGCGCCACGCAGATCTCGGCGGGTCTTTCCGCCGCGGGGCTCATCGAAAACCCGCGGATGAGCACCATCGTGGCCATCGTGGCGGTGCTGACGCTCGCCTTCATCATCTCTGCCATGTCGGGCGTGGGCAAGGGCATCCAGTACATCTCCAACGCGAACATGATCCTCGCGGCTCTGCTGGCGATCTTCGTCTTCATCGTCGGCCCCAGCGTGAGCATCCTCAACCTGATCCCCGGATCGATCGGTGCGTACCTGTCCAACTTCTTCGAGATGATCGGCCGCACCGCCGAGTCGGCCAACGGCACGGCGGGCACGTGGCTGAGTTCCTGGACCATCTTCTACTGGGCGTGGTGGATCTCGTGGAGCCCCTTCGTGGGCATGTTCCTAGCCCGCATCTCGCGCGGGCGGACCATCCGCGAGTTCATCTTCGGCGTCATGTTCGTCCCGTCCGGCGTGTCCGTCCTGTGGTTCGCCATCTTCGGCGGCACCGCCATCCACCTCGAGCAGCAGGGCCAGTCCATCTGGGGCGACGGCTCCGCCGAGTACCAGCTCTTCGACCTGCTCCACCAGTTCCCCGGCGGCAAGGTCGCGGGCGTGCTCGCGGTGATTCTGCTGGCCACCTTCTTCATCACCTCGGCGGACTCCGCCTCCACGGTGATGGGCTCGATGAGCCAGGGCGGCCAGACCGACGCCAACAAGTTCATCTCCGCCGGCTGGGGCCTGCTCGTCGCGCTCATCGGCATGACCATGCTGGTCACCGGCGGCGACGACATCCTCTCCAACCTGCAGAACATCACGATCATCGCGGCCAGCCCGTTCCTCGTGGTCATCTTCGTGCTCATGTTCGCCCTGCTCAAGGACCTGCGCAACGACGAGATCTACCTCGACCACCGCGAGCAGCAGCGGTTCGCGGCCCGGCTTGCCCGCGAGCGCCGCATCCACCTAGAGCACGAGAAGAAGGAGCAGGCGAAGCAGCGCCGCATCAACAACCGCGTCAACAGGCAGAAGCAGAAAAAGCCGCGCCACCCCAAGGCGTACCACGCCTAGCCGCTACCCCCAGCCGCCGCGCCAGCGAAAACCACCGCCCATGCCGCCACCGCCCATGCCCCCGCCGGAGCTAGCCCGTTGGAAGGCGCTGAGGTGGTTGCGCGAGGCGTCGAGCAGGTTCTGGTAGGTGGCATCCAAGCTCGCATTGCCGGACTCGTCGATCGCGTCCTCCAGGTCGGCGATGTCCGCCGTCTCCAGCTCGACGCCCACGGCGTAGGCATCCCTCAGCGAGGTGCTGCCTTGGGCCAACCAGGAGTCGTAGAGTGCTTGGATCTCTGCGTCGGCATAGGTGCCCGTGGGCAGCCCGGCCGACGGATCGTCGACGCCGAACCTGTCGAGCATCGTGCCGATCGCGTCGTAGTGGCGCTGCTCGGAGTAGACGATGTTCGAAAACGGGCGGACGCTGCCGTAGGCGTCGATAAACGCCTGGTAGAGGTCCCGCGCCATGCGTTCCTCGTCGCGCATCCGCGAAAGCGTTGCCACCTCCGCCGTGCTGAGCTGCTCCTGGGCCGTAGCGGCGGGGGCGAGGCCAAGCCCCAGCGCCACGGCGGCGGCGCCGGCGATGAGCCGTTTCTTCATGATGACGTCCTCCTTCATGTAGGGGTCGATTTCCTGGGTACACCTTCCAGCCAACCTGCCCCGTGTGTGGCGACGGCTTCCGGGAGTGTGAAGATTGTGTGAAGACTGCGCCGGGGGCCGAAAAACGCGCCACAATATATAAGGTGAGAAGAACCGTCCTCATCGTCGACGACGAGCCCGCCATCCGGCGTGTGCTCGCGCAGTACCTCGCCGCCGACGGCCACGAGGTTCTCGAGGCGGACACCGGGGCGCGGGCGCTCGAGCTTCTGGGTTCCGGCGTCCCGATCGACATGGTCCTGCTCGACATCGGCCTGCCCGACATCGACGGCTTCGAGGTGCTCAGCCGCCTGCGCCGCACCTCCTCCATCTACGTCATGGTGGTCTCGGCCCGCGCGGAGGAGACCGACAAGCTCGTGGGCCTCGGCGTGGGGGCCGACGATTACGTGATCAAGCCGTTCTCCGTCCGCGAGATCGCAGCCCGCATCAAGGCCGTCTTCCGGCGGATGGATGGTTCGCTTTCGCTTGTCGACGATCACCTTCGGCTGGGAAGCCTCACGATCGACCCCACCGCGCGGGAGGTACGGCTGCGCGGCGAGCCGGTCGAGCTCTCCCAGCTGGACTTCGACCTGCTCCTCGCGCTCGCCGAGCGTCCGGGCAGGGTGTGGTCGCGCCAGCAGTTGCTCGAGCGGGTCTGGGGCTACGACTTCTACGGCGACGAGCGGGTCATCGACGTCCACATCCGCACGATCCGCCGGGCGCTCGGCGACGACGCGGAACGCCCCGAGTTCATCGCCACCGTGCGCGGCGTCGGCTACAAGTTCCTAGGGGCGCCATGAGGCCGAAACCCACCCGCAGGCTGGGGTACCAGCTCGTCGCCTCGCACCTGGCCGTCGCGCTCGTCTCGCTTGTGACCACGGGAATCGTCGTCTGGGCGCTGGCGCCGTGGTTCTTCGCCCGCTCCGATCACTCGCCCGCACGCGGCAGCGGATACGGGCAGCAGCTCATCGACGCCGTCCACCACGCCCTCGTCTGGGGCCTGCTCGCGGGCGCGCTCGCGGCCGTGGAACTCGGGCTCATCGCCGCGTGGAGCATCTCCCGCTCGGTGCGGCTCATCCGGGACTCCACCAAGCGCCTGGCCCAGGGCGACTACGCCGCGCGCATGCCGCAGACCACCACCCGCGAGCTCGACGAGCTCTCCCGCGACATCGGCACCATGGCCTCGGCAGTCCGCGACACCGAGGCCCGGCGCACGCGCCTCATCAGCGAGGTGAGCCACGAGATGCGCACCCCGCTGACGGTCATCGATGGCCAGGTGGAGGCCATGCTCGACGGAGTCGTCCCGCTCGACCCGGACAACCTCGCGCCGCTGCTGGCCGAGTCGCACCGCCTGCGCCGACTGGCCGACGACCTGAGCGCCCTCTCCCGGGCGGAGGAGGGGCGGATGGGCCTCGAGCTGCGCGAGGCCGACGTGTGCGAGGTCATCGAGACGGTCGTGCGCCACTTGCACCCGCAGATCGAGGACGCGGGGATCCACCTCGTCTGCGCGCCCACCGCTCACGCGCACGCGCTCATCGACCCCGACCGGATCGGGCAGGTGATCACCAACCTCGTGGGCAACGCGATCCGCGCCACCCCGGAGGGCGGGACGATCACCATCACCTGCGCGGAGAGGGACGACGCCGTGGAGGTAACGGTGGCCGACACCGGGGCGGGCATCGACGAAGGCGACCTCGAGAAGGTCTTCGAGCGCTTCTACCGAGCGGGCGCCGGCACGGGGTCCGGCATTGGGCTCACGATCGCCCGGCAGATCGCGCTCCACCACGGCGGCAGCCTCACCGCCAGCTCCGAGGGGCGGGGCAGGGGAGCGACGTTTACCCTCTCGCTCCCGGCCATCACAGGTGTGCCAGACTAGAGGAATGAGCTCAGATCTGGCAGGCAACCCCCTCCCGCTGCTCCCGCGCGGCATCATCCTGGCGGCCACGCCGCTGGGCAACGTCGGCGACGCCTCGCCGAGGCTCGCCCAGGCGCTCGCCGAGGCCGACGTCGTCGCCTCCGAGGACACCCGCCGCACCCGGGCGCTCGCCCAGGCGCTCGGCGTGGAGATCCGCGGTCAGGTCTTGAGCAATTTCGACCACAACGAGCAGGGCCGGGCCGCCCAGCTCATCGACTACGCGCGCACCGGCACCGTGGTCGTGGTCACCGACGCGGGCATGCCAATCGTCTCCGACCCGGGCTTCCCGCTGGTCGAGGCCGCCCACGACGCGGGCGTGCCGCTGACCTGCTTCCCGGGCCCCTCGGCCGTGCCCGTCGCCCTAGCGCTGTCGGGGCTGCACGTGGGCAAGTTCGCCTTCGACGGCTTCGCCCCGCGCAAACCGGGCCAGCGCCGCGCCTGGTTGGAGACCCTCGCCCAGGAGACCCGGGCGGTCTGCTTCTTCGAATCCCCGCACCGCATCGGCGACACCCTCGCCGCGGCCGCCGAGGTCCTAGGGCCCGACCGCCGCGCGGCGGTGGCCCGCGAGCTGACCAAGACCTACGAGGAGGTCAAGCGCGGCACGCTCGGGGAACTGGCCGAGTGGGCCAAGGACGGGCTGCGCGGGGAGATCTCGGTGGTCATCGAGGGCGTCCAGAAGAAGGAGGTCACGGACGTGCGCGAGCTGACCGAAGGCGTCGAGAAGCTCGTCGCGGAAGGCGCGCGCCTCAAGGACGCCTGCGCGCAGCTGGCCAAGGAGCACGGCGTGAGCAAGAAAGAACTGTATGACGCCGTGCTGGAAGCACGCTGATAAGGTAAGAAACCATGAATAATGTGCTCGTCTCTGTTGCCTGGCCCTACGCCAACGGCCCCCGCCACATCGGACACGTCGCGGGCTTCGGTGTTCCCTCCGACGTCTTCGCTCGTTACCAGCGAATGATCGGGGCCAACGTGCTTATGGTCTCGGGCACGGACGAGCACGGCACCCCGCTTCTCGTGCAGGCGGACAAGGAGGGCGTGTCCGTCAAGGAGCTCGCCGACCGCTACAACCGCCAGATCGTGGAGGACCTCGCGGGCCTGGGCCTGTCCTACGACCTGTTCACCCGCACCACCACGCGCAACCACTACGCGGTGGTCCAGGAGCTGTTCAAGGGCCTGTACGAGAACGGCTACATGATCAAGCAGACCACGATGGGCGCGATCTCCCCGTCGACCGGTCGCACCCTGCCGGACCGCTACATCGAGGGAACCTGCCCCATCTGCGGCGCCCCCGACGCCCGCGGCGACCAGTGCGACACCTGCGGCAACCAGCTGGACCCGGCGGACCTCATCAATCCGGTGTCCAAGATCAACGGCGAGACCCCGGAGTTCATCGAGACCGAGCACTTCCTCCTCGACCTGCCCGCGCTCGCCGAGGCGCTCGGCGCGTGGCTGGAGGGCCGCACGGACTGGCGCCCGAACGTGCTCAAGTTCTCCCTCAACCTGCTCGAGGACCTGCGCCCGCGCGCGATGAGCCGCGACATCGACTGGGGCATCCCGATCCCGGTCGAGGGCTGGGAGAACAAGCCCACCAAGAAGCTCTACGTGTGGTTCGACGCCGTGGTCGGCTACCTGTCCGCCTCCATCGAGTGGGCCAAGCGCTCCGGCGACCCGGAGGCCTGGCGCCAGTGGTGGACCAACCCGGAGGCGAAGTCCTACTACTTCATGGGCAAGGACAACATCACCTTCCACTCCCAGATCTGGCCCGCCGAGCTGCTCGGCTACCAGGGCAAGGGCGCCAAGGGCGGCTCCGTGCACGCGCTCGGCGAGCTGAACCTGCCCACCGAGGTCGTCTCCTCGGAGTTCCTCACCATGTCCGGCTCGAAGTTCTCCTCGTCCAAGGGCGTGGTCATCTACGTCAAGGACTTCCTCAAGGAGTTCGGCCCCGATCCCTTGCGCTACTTCATCGCCGTCGCGGGCCCGGAGACCAACGACACCGACTTCACGTGGGAGGAGTTCGTCCGCCGCGTAAACAACGAGCTGGCCAACGGCTGGGGCAACCTGGTCAACCGCGCGGTGTCCATGGCGTACAAGAACTTCGGCGCCGTGCCCGCGCCCGCCGCCCTCGAGCCCGCGGACGAGGCCATCCTCGCCCAGGCGGATAAGGCGATGGCGGAGGTGGGCGAGGCGCTCGCGCACTCGCACTTCAAGCAGGGCATCACCGCGGTCATGCACGTGGTCGGCGAGGCGAATGCCTACATCGCGGAGATGGAGCCGTGGAAGCTGGCCAAGGACGATTCCCAGCGCGAGCGCCTGGCCACCGTCCTGTGGACCGCGCTGCAGGTCATCTCCGACTGCAACGTCATGCTCACCCCGTACCTGCCGCACACCGCGCAGAAGGTCCACGAGACCCTGGGCCGCGAGGGCGTCTGGGCGGCCACCCCGGAGATCCGCGAGGTCGTCGACGACGAGCCGCTCGAGCTGGTCGGCGTGGGCCTGCCGGAGCTCGGCCAGACCTATCCCATCATCACCGGCGACTACGCCAACCAGCAGGCGACCTGGGGCCGCGTCGAGGTTGTCCCCGGCACGGAGCTGGCCAAGCCGAAGCCGCTGATCGCCAAGCTCGACCCGGAGCTCGGCGAGACCGGGCCCGAGTGGGCGCCGGTGAGCAAGTAAAGCCCGGTAAATAACAAAAGTGCGTCTCCCAATTCGGAGGCGCACTTTTTGTCATTCGGTCACGCTTTCGGCTTCCTTGGAGGCTTACTCCGCAGGCAGCCGCAGGTACATGAGGTGCATGTCGAGCCACTCCCCGAACTTCGTCCCGCATTCCGGGATCGTGCCCGCGGAGACGAACCCGAGCTTGCGGTGCAGGGCGATGGAGGCGGCGTTTTCGCCCTCGATGGCGGCGACGATGACGTGGAGGTGGCCGCCTGTGGCGTCGTCGATAAGCGAACGCATGAGCGCGGAGGCGATGCCGCGGCCCTGGAAGTCGGGGTGAACGTAGATGGAATTCTCCGCGGTGTGCGCGTAGCCCTGGAAGTCGCGGAAATGGCTGAGGCTGGCGTAGCCCGCGACGCGATCGTCGACGACGGCGACGAGGATGGGGAGGCCGTCGGCCTGGTGCTCCGTAAGCCACGCGCGGCGGTTGTTCACGTCGACGTGGTCGTTGTTCCAGATGGCCACGGTGTTATCCACCGCGTCGTTGTAGATTTCGACGATCCCTGGCAGGTCGTCCTCGCTCGCTGAACGTATCAACATAGCGTCTCAGTCTAGACTCTTGTAATTATGTCGAAGAAGAAGCCACGTCCCGTTCCCGTTCCCGCGCCGCATACGCCTTTGCTTATCGACGCCCATACCCATCTCGCCTCGTGTGGCGCGAGGGACGCGGCCGGCATCCGCGAGATCGTCGACCGCGCGCAGGACGCCGGTGTCGAGCTCATCTGCACCGTCGGCGACGGGCTCGAGGAGGCGGAGCTGGCGCTTGCCGCGGCGCACGAAGACGAGCGGGTCTTCGCCGCCTGCGCCATCCACCCCACCCGCGCCCGCGAGCTCGACGCCGCGGCCCGCGCCCGGCTGGTGGACATGGCCGCCGACCCGCGCTGCGTGGCGATCGGGGAGACCGGCCTGGACACCTACTGGATCCGGCACGAGCCGGAGACCACCGCGGACCTCGACACCCAGATCGAGGCGCTCGAGTGGCACGCCGACCTCGCCGCGAGCTCCGGCAAGGCGCTCATGATCCACAACCGCGAGGCCGACGCCGAACTCATGGAGGTGCTCGCCCGCGTTCCGGCCCAGCGGGAGACGATCCTGCACTGCTTCTCCTCGCCGCTGCCCGTGGCGAAGGAGGCGATCGAGCGCGGCTACGTGCTGAGCTTCGCGGGCAACGTGACCTTCAAGCGCAACGAGGAGCTGCGGGAGGCGGCGAGGCTGACGCCGCTCGACGCGCTCTTCATCGAGACCGACGCCCCGTACATGACCCCGGAGCCGTTCCGCGGGGCGCGCAACGAGCCGAGCCTCATCGGGCACACCGCCCGCTGCATCGCGGAGGTGCGCGGGATGGCGGTGGAGGAGCTGGCGGAGGCGCTGCACCGCAACTTCCGACGCATCTACGGGCTTAACGCATAAAGTAATCCCGCACACAATATGAATTGCACCACAAAATTCGACATCGAGGAGGGGCTGTGGTGCAAGATTGTTGCCAGTGTGAGATATGTGACTGAAACTGACTCTAAATAAGAATAATTCTGTGATTTGTTACAGAATCTACTCGCAAAAGTCGGCCTGTTATCGTATTGTTACTTAATTGAATCCGGTGGCGGGTTCTTCCGAGTTGAAGAGCCCGAGCCCCTGTGTCGAGGGATCTCCCTCTGACTGCCCTGTGTCGTCGAAAAGAAAAGTGAAACCTCACGTGGGAATCCACAAGAAGTCCCGAATTGATACCAACTCCTCCTACTCGGTGCCCAAGCGCCTGGCCGCCGGTGGCGTCCTCGCCGCCGTCGCCGTCGGCGGAGTGACCGTCGCTTCCCAGAAGAAGGACGTCACCATCGACGTCAACGGCGACCAGGTCACCCTGGCCACCTGGGCGAGCGACGTTCAGGGCGCCCTGGACCGGGCTGGCGTCACGGTCGGCGACAAGGACGTCGTCTACCCGGCTCCTTCTGAGTCCCTCAGCAACAACGAGACCGTCACGGTCCGCACCGCCAAGCAGGTCGCCGTGGTCATCGACGGCAAGGAGAAGACGGTCGACACCACCGCCGCCACCGTCGGCGAGCTCGTCAACCAGCTCGACGGCCTGGGCGCCGCCATCTCCGCGCTGTCCGTGAGCCAGAACTCCGACGCGAAGATCCCGGACGACGGCATGACCGTCGACGTGACCACCCCGAAGATCGTGCAGATCACCGACGGCGGCAAGTCCGCCTTCACCGAGATCGCCGCCGCCACCGTGGCCGACCTCCTCAAGGAGCGCGGCATCACCCTGGGCAAGGACGACGTGGTCACCCCGGCGCTCGACACCGCGGTCACCAAGAACATGAAGATCAACGTCGACCGCGTTGAGACCAAGAACGTCGACGGCACCGAGTCCTACGACGCCTCGGTCAACTACGTCGACGACCCCAACGCCTACGAGGGCGAGGAGACCGTCGTCACCCCGGCCACCCCGGGCGAGCGCGACGTGACCCGCAAGATCGTCACCGTCAACGGCGTCGAGAAGTCCAACGAGATCGTCAACGAGACCATCAAGACCCCGGCCATCGCCGCCACCATCTCCCGCGGCACCAAGCAGAAGGACACCGCACCGGCGGTCGCCGGCGGCTCCGTCTGGGACAGCATCGCGCAGTGCGAGTCCGGCGGCAACTGGGCCATCAACACCGGCAACGGCTTCTCCGGCGGCCTGCAGTTCACCGACTCCACCTGGCAGGCCTTCGGCGGTGGGCAGTACGCCTCCCAGGCGCACCTGGCCACCCGCGAGCAGCAGATCGCCGTGGCGCAGAAGGTCCAGGCCGCGCAGGGCTGGGGCGCATGGCCCGCCTGCACCGCTAAGCTGGGCATCGGCTAATTCTTGGAACATTCGGCATGGCCCCCGACCGCGAGCGCGGTTGGGGGCTTTCCCATCGTGGTTGGTAGGTTTATTGGTTATGGAACAACAGCGCTCGCAGCTTCTCGGCCCGGTGGAGATCCGGACGCTCGCGGAGCAACTGGGGGTCTCGCCCACGAAGAAGCTGGGTCAGAACTTCGTCCACGACCCCAACACCGTCCGGATGATCGTCAACGCGGCTGAGCTCGACCCGTCCGACCACGTCATCGAGGTGGGCCCCGGTCTGGGCTCGCTCACCCTCGCGCTGGTGGACACCGCGGCCAAGGTCACGGCGGTCGAGATCGACCCGAGGCTCGCCGAGCAGCTGCCGATAACCGTCGCCGAGCGCGCCGGGGGCTACAAGAGCCGCCTCACCCTCATCCAGCGCGACGCCCTGCAGATCCGCTCCGAGGACATCGACCGGCCCACCGCGCTGGTGGCCAACCTGCCCTACAACGTCTCCGTGCCGGTGCTGCTGCACCTGCTCGCCATCTTCCCGTCGATCCGCCGGGTGCTCGTCATGGTCCAGGCAGAGGTGGCCGACCGGCTCGCGGCCGTCCCGGGAAACAAGGTCTACGGCGTGCCCAGCGTCAAGGCCAGCTTCTACGGCGACGTCCGCCGCGCGGGCTCGATCGGCAAGAACGTGTTCTGGCCGGCGCCGAAGATCGAGTCGGGGCTCGTGCGCATCGACTGCTTCCCGCCCGACGCCCAGCCGTGGCCGATCACGGACGCCTCGCGCGCCAAGGTTTTCCCGCTTATCGACGCGGCATTCGCCCAGCGTCGCAAGACCCTCCGCGCGGCCCTTTCCGGGGTCTACGGCTCGGGCCAGGCGGCCGAGGAGGCCCTGCGCGCCGCGGGCATCGACCCCACCCTGCGCGGGGAGAAGCTGGACATCGCCCAGTTCGTGAAGCTGGCGGGCATCTGATGGCGCGCTCGGTCAGCGCGATCGCGCACGCAAAGGTCAACCTGCACCTCGGGGTGGGACCGCTCCGCGAGGACGGCTACCACGAGCTGGTTACCGTCTTCCAATCCCTGAGCCTGCACGACGAGCTCACCCTCACCGAGGTCGATGGGGAAGGCCCGGTCGCCTCGCTCGACGCCCACGGCAACCCGGAGGTCCCCGAGGACGACCGAAACCTCGCCTGGCGTGCCGTCGAGAAGCTTTCTGCCTGGCACCGCGACAACGGCGGGGACGCGCTGCCCGCGGTCGCCATCGATCTGCTGAAGGGCATCCCCACCGCGGGGGGCATGGCGGGCGGCTCCGCGGATGCCGCCGCGACCCTGCGCGCCTACAACGCGCTGCTGCCGGTCGCGGCGCCGGAGGAGGTGCTCTGGCGCATCGCCGCCGAGCTCGGCTCCGACGTCCCGTTCACCCTGGTGGGGGAGACCCAGCTGGGCACCGGCCGCGGCGAGAACCTCACGCCGATGCTGTCCACCGGCACCTACCACTGGGCCCTGGCCTTTGCCAAGGAGGGGCTGTCCACCCCGGCGGTGTTCGGCAAGCTCGACCAGATGGAGCGCACCCCGCACCTCGACACCGCCGAGCTGGCCGCCGCGCTGCGCTCGGGCGACGTGCACCAGGTCGCGCGCCTTATCACCAACGACATGCAGGCCGCCGCCCTCTCGCTGCGCCCCCAGCTCCGGCGGACCATCGAGGCGGGCGAGCGCGCCGGGGCGCTGCGCGGCATCGTCTCCGGCTCCGGCCCCACCTGCGCCTTCCTCTGCGAGGACGCCGAGACCGCCGCCGAGGTCGCGGGCGAGCTGGGGCTTTACGGTAAGGCGACCACCGCCACGGGCCCGGCCCGCGGCGCGTACGTGAAAGAAAGCAAGTAGTTTCGTGGCAAACCTCATCAACCTGGAGTCCGTGAGCAAGTCCTTCGGGCTCAAGACCCTGCTCGACTCCGTCAGCCTCGGCGTGCAGACGGGCGACCGCATCGGCGTCGTCGGCCTCAACGGCGGCGGCAAGACCACCCTCCTCGAGGTCATCACCGGCATCGAGCCGCCGGACTCCGGCCGCGTCAGCCACAACTCCGACCTGCGCATGGCGGTGGTGACCCAGCGCGCCGAGCTCGACCCCGAGGCCACCGTCGCCGACGTCGTTCTCGCGCCGCTGGGGCTCGAGACCTTCGAGTGGGCCTCCAACGCCAAGGTGCGCGAGGTCCTCGGCGGCCTCGGCATCGTCGACCTGGGTCTGGACACCAAGGTGGGCCAGCTCTCCGGCGGCGAGCGCCGGCGCACCAACCTCGCCGCGGCGCTCGTCCAGGACCTCGACCTCATCGTCCTCGACGAGCCCACCAACCACCTGGACGTCGAGGGCGTCCAATGGCTGGCCTCCTATCTGCTCAGCCGGAAGCTCGCCATCATCGTGGTCACCCACGACCGCTGGTTCCTGGACACCGTGGCCACCCGCACGTGGGAGGTCCACGACGGCCGCGTCGACGCCTACGAGGGCGGCTACAACGACTGGATCTTCGCCCGCGCCGAGCGCGCCCGCCAGGCCGACGCCATGGAACAGCGCCGCCAGAACCTCGCCCGCAAGGAGCTGGCCTGGCTGCGCCGCGGCGCGCCCGCGCGCACGTCCAAGCCGCGCTACCGCATCGAGGCCGCCGAGGCGCTCATCGCGGACGTGCCCGAGCCCCGCAACAAGGTCGAGCTCATCGCGTTCGCCAAGCAGCGCCAGGGCAAGGTCGTCGTCGAGCTCGAGGACGCCCGCATCGAGACCCCGGACGGGCGCATGCTCGTCGACCACCTCACCTGGCGCCTCGCCCCCGGCGAGCGCATCGGCCTGGTCGGCGTCAACGGCTCCGGCAAGACCACGCTGCTGCGCGCGCTCGCGGGTGCGCACCCGCTGGCCGCGGGAAAGCGCATCGAGGGCCGTACCGTCCGCCTGGGCTGGCTGCGCCAGGAACTCGACGACCTCGACCCCTCCCTCCGGCTCCTCGACGCGGTCGAGGAGGTGGCCACCTACGTCCAGCTGGGCAAGAAGGAGCTGTCCGCCTCGCAGCTGGCCGAGCGCCTGGGCTTTAGCGCGAAGCGCCAGCGCACGCCCGTGGGCGACCTCTCCGGCGGCGAGCGCCGCCGCCTGCAGCTCACGCGCGTGCTCATGGCCGAGCCGAACCTGCTGCTGCTCGACGAGCCGACCAACGACCTCGACATCGCCACCCTCCAGGAGCTCGAGTCCCTGCTCGACAGCTGGGCGGGCACCATGGTGGTTATCTCGCACGACCGCTACCTCATCGAGCGCATCGCGGACTCCACGTGGGCGCTGTTCGGCGACGGCAAGCTCACCAACCTGCCCGGCGGCATCGACGAGTACCTTTCTCGCCGCGCGCAGCTGGCGGCCGCCGAGGGCACCGGCGTGGTCGACCTGGGCGAGCCGAACAAGGCGCCGGCGGCGCCCAAGAAGAGCGCGCTGTCCTCGCAGCAGCAGCGCGAGATCAGCAAGCAGATGAGTGCGCTCGAGCGCAAGATGAACAAGCTCGACCCGCGCATCGAGAAGCTCAACGAGGACATGGCGGAGGCCGCCGTGGCCGTCGATACGGCTAAACTGGCAGACCTAGACAAGCAACTAAAGGCGCTGCAGTCAGAGCGCGAGGAGCTGGAGATGGAATGGCTGGAATTGGGAGAGCGACTCGAGAGCTAGAACCCATCCGGCTCTTCGCGCAGCTGCACCTGTGGGGCCTGGTCGGCGCCTTCGTCTTCTACATCTCGGCACTGACCCCCTCGCTGCTCCCGCGCACCTGGTTCTACCAGGCCGTCATCTCCGGCTGGGCCGCGGGCATCGGCTACCTCCTGGGGCTTGGCGCCCACTGGGTCTTCGTCCGCTACCTCCGCGACCGCTTCCCCCGGCTCAACGCCGAGACGTGGCCGCCCATCGTCCAGGTGTGGGTGCGCCGGGCGGTGTTTGCCGTCGGCGGGGCCTGGGTGCTCGCCGTCTTGTGGTTTTCCAAGCACTGGCAGGACAAGCTCGCGGCCGCGGCGAACACGACCCCGCTTCGGGTGTGGGAGTTCGTGCTCATCGCGCCGGTCTCGGTGATCATCTTCTCGCTCGTCCTGCTCGTGGCGAGGTCGCTGCGCTGGTCGGCGAACTGGGTCGACGCCCACGCCACCCACCGGCTCAAGCCGCGCGCCCGCGGGGTCATGGCCTGGGCGCTCGTGCTCGTCGTCGCGGTCTGGTTCGTCCACACCGCGCTGCCCGGCGCCATCGTCGGGGCGGGGGAGCGGTTCTACACCGCGCAGAACCGCAACCCCGACCCGCAGATGCAGGCGCCGACGCAGCCCGAGCGCTCCGGCTCCCCGGACTCCGAAGTGGACTTTAACGGCGTGGGCTTCTACGGCTCGCGCTTCGTCTCCGAGGGCGCCACGGCCAGCCAGCTGGAGGCGGTCACCGGCCGCTTGTCGAAGGAGCCCATCCGCGTCTACGCGGGGCTGGGCAACGCCCCCGACGTCTCCCAGCGCGCCCAGCTGCTCATCGACGAGCTCGAGCGCACCCACGCCCAGGACCGCAAGGCGATGCTCCTGCTCATGACCACCGGCACCGGCTGGGTCTCCGACTACGCCACCCAGGGCTTCGAGCTGCTCTACGACGGCGACACCGCGATCGCGGCCGGGCAGTACTCGGCCATGCCCTCGGCGCTCAACTTCCTCGGCGGCGGGGAGACCGTGCGCCAGGCCGGCCGGCAGCTGCTCGACCCGATCATCAGCTGGTGGAACGGGCTTCCCGCCGACCACCGCCCCAAGCTGTACCTCTACGGCGAGTCGCTCGGCACCACGGGCGTGGAGGCCGCGTTCTCCGGCCTGCGCGACATCGTCAACTCCGTCGACGGGATCCTGCTCACCGGCCCGCCGTACTTCAACACGCTGCGCACCCAGCTGGTCACCCGACGCGACCCCGGCTCGACCGAGACCGCTCCCGTGTACTCCGACGGCATGGTAGTCCGCTTCGCCAACGGCGAAAGCGACGTGCGCAACTGGGTGACCACGGCCCAGCCAGACTGGGGCGATCGCCGCGTGCTCTACGTGCAGCACCCCTCCGACCCCGTCGCGTGGTGGTCGCCGAAGATGATCTTCAGCGAACCCGACTGGCTGCGCGAGCCCGTCCCCGCCGGTTACGACCGGGCGATGACGTGGCTGCCGATCATCTCCTTCCTCCAGGTCTCCGCCGACCTGCCCGTCGCGGCCAACGCCCCCATGAACTTCGGCCACAACTACGGCTCCTCGATCATGCCGGGCTTCGCCGCGATCGCGGGCATGCAGCTTTCCGACGCTTCGCTGTCGACCCTCGAGCAGCAGCTGGTCACCCTGCGCGGGGATCGGCCCAAGTAGGAGCGGCCGCGGGCCTTCGGCCGTCGATAATTGCTAGGCTGGGCGGCATGATCCTCATCAACGTGAAGTACCAAGTAAAGCCCGAATACGTCGACAGATTCCTTGAGGACGTGGACTGGTTCACCCAGGCCACCCGCGCCGAGGAGGGCAACATCTTCTTCGATTGGTACAAGGACCCGGTCTACGAGGACGAGTTCCTCCTCATCGAGGCCTTCCAGGACGATGCCGCCGAGCCGCACGTGAAGTCCGAGCACTTCCAGCGCGCCTGCGAGGAGATGCCGAAGTACCTCGTGAAGACCCCGTCGATCATCAACACGCTCATTCCCGGCAAGACCGAGTGGGACAAGATGGCGGAGTTCCAGGTCGACTAGGCCCGCACCCCCAAACTAACACCCCCGTTTTGCTCACATTCGCCGGAATCGGTTACGAGTTCGGCTACCCCGCACAGTAGATTTATAAATTATG
The DNA here is from genome assembly GCF_000550805.1 of Corynebacterium vitaeruminis DSM 20294. Lineage (NCBI taxonomy): Bacteria > Bacillati > Actinomycetota > Actinomycetes > Mycobacteriales > Corynebacteriaceae > Corynebacterium > Corynebacterium vitaeruminis. The sequence goes on from NZ_CP004353.1 coordinate 1,004,616, forward strand.
GCTAAGAAGGATAAGAAGGACGCAGTGGTAAAGCCTCCGAAGCTCTCTAAGGAGGCCTACGAGGAGGAGCTCAAGCGGCTACAGGCCGAGCTCGTCGAGATGCAGCAGTGGGTCGTCGAGACCGGCGCGCGCGTCGTCGTGATCATGGAGGGCCGCGACGCCGCGGGCAAGGGCTCCGCGATCAAGCGCATCACCCAGTACCTCAACCCGCGCACCTGCCGCATCGAGGCCCTTCCGGCGCCCAACTCCCGCGAGCAGGGGCAGTGGTACTTCCAGCGCTACGTGGAGAAGCTGCCCACCGCTGGCGAGATCGTCATCTTCGACCGCTCCTGGTACAACCGCGCTGGCGTCGAGCGCGTCATGGGGTTCTGCACCTCGCAGGAGTACCGCCGCTTCCTCCACCAGGCCCCGATCTTCGAGCGCCTGCTCGTCGAGGACGGCATCATGCTGCGCAAGTACTGGTTCTCCGTCTCCGACGAGGAGCAGATCGCCCGATTCAGGTCCCGCCGCAACGACCCGCTGCGCCGCTGGAAGCTCTCGCCCATGGACCTGCAGTCGATCACCCGCTGGGAGGACTACTCCCGCGCGAAGGACGAGATGTTCGTGCACACCGACATCCCGTCGGCGCCGTGGTACACCGTCGAGTCCGAGGACAAGAAGCGCTCCCGCATCAACGTGATCAGCCACCTTCTGTCCACGATCCCCTACGGCAAGATCGAGCGCGAGCTCCCGGACATCCCGGAGCGCCCGAAGTCCGACCGCGACTACGAGCGTCCGCCGCGCTCCGACTTCCGCTACGTGCCGGACGTCGCCTCCCACCTGGAGAAGGCCAACGTCGAGGGCAAGAAGTCGAAGAAGAAGCACAAGAAGTAAGAAGAATGGTCACCCCATCGGGTGACCATTTTCTTATCCTAGGAGCTCCTCGAGCACCCTCATCACGCCGTGCTCGGCGTTGGAGGGGGCGATGTGGTCGGCGATGGCCTTGACTTTGGGGTGGCCGTTGGCCATGGCGTAGGAGGCTCCTGCCTCCTTGACCAGCTCGTAGTCGTTGAGGAAGTCGCCGAAGGCGAGGGTCTCCTCGACGGGGATGCCGATGGCCTCCGCGAGGCGTCGCAACGCGATGCCCTTGTTCATCTCCGGGCGCATGAGGTCGATCCAGTGCTGGCCCGAGATGGTGATCGGCAGCCCGCCGGAGTTGCCCTCCAGCGCTGGTGCGCCCACCTCCTCGGCGGAGGCGAAGCAGAAGATCGCGAGCTTGACCACCTGCTCGTTGACCACCTCGTGGAGGTCGTCGACGATGTCGAGCTTGCGGTAGTAGAGGTCGCACTCGTCGCGGAAGCGCTGGTCGCGGCGCGAGATGAAGGCCCCGTCGGCGCGGCAGATCACCAGCCCCCAATCGATGTCCGGGCGTGATTGCACGGCGTCGACGATGGCGTGGCAGGTGGCCTCCTCCACCGTGGTGAGCGAGACGATCTCGCCGTCGTGGTAGACCACGTTTCCGTTCTCGGCGATGATCGACAGGTGCGGCCCGGCCGCGGCGAACTGGTGCTGCAGGGTGGCCAGTTGCCGCCCGCTCGCGGGGGCAAACACGATGCCGCGCTCCTGCATCTTCTCAAACAGCGGCCAGAATTCGTCCGGGATGCGGTGGTTGTCGTCGAGGAGGGTGCCGTCCATGTCGGTGACGACCAATCGAAAGCTCATGTCTGCCTTATCGTTCAAGATGGGAGTACTTTTCCCAGAATAGGGGGCGGGCGAAATCCGTGCAAAGCCCCCAGTGATGTGCGACACTATGGGGCATGACTGTTAAGCGACGCTCACAATTGCAAGAATCCGGTGCCCTGGTCAACGCCTACGTGCGCAACTCCACGGGAGTGCTCGAGCTCAACCGCCCGCGCGCGCTCAACTCCCTCAACCAGGAGATGATCGACATCATCGACGAGGCGCTCAAGGAGTGGAAGGACGACGACGCCGTCCACCGGGTCCTTTTGACCTCGCTGTCGGAGAAGGGCTTCTGCGCGGGCGGCGACGTGCGCGTTGCCCGCGACGCGGCGCTGAGCGGCAACCACGACCCGGCGGACCGCTTCTTCGCCACCGAGTTCGTCATGAACGGCGACCTCGCGGAGTTCCCCAAGCCGTACGTCTCGCTCATCGACGGCGTGGTCATGGGCGGCGGCCTGGGCATCTCGGCCCACGGCTCCCACCGGGTCATCACCGAGCGCGCGTTCGCGGCCATGCCCGAGATGGCCATCGGCTACATGCCCGACGTGGGAATCCCGTGGATGTTCCAGCACATGGTGGGGGAGACCGGCAAGCCCTCCTACGCACTCGCCGTCTTCCTCGTGGTCACCGGCTGGCGGCTAAGCCCCGCCGACATGCTCTACTCGGGGTTGGCCACCCACTTCGTGCCCAGTGAGAACCTGAGCGACTTCACGGACATGCTCATCGCGGAGTCCCTCGACGAGGCGCTCGAGCGCTTCGCGGAGGAGGGGCCGACCGACTCGAAGCTCAAGGAGTACGCCGCCGACATCGAGGCGACCTTCGGCTACGAGTCGTGGGAGCACATCGACCGCGCGCTGAAGAAGCACCCCAATCAGGAGTTCGTGGCGGACGTCAACAAGCACCTCGAGTCCGCGAACCCCGCCTCCGTGGTCGCGGCGGTCGAGCTCATGCACGCCGTCACGAAGTGCGCGAGCATCCGCGAGGAGCTCGAGCTGGAGCGTGTCCTGGGCGCGCACATGCGCCGCGAGCCCAACTTCGCCGAGGGGGTGCGCGCCGTGCTGGTGGACAAGGACCGCAGCCCGAGCTTCCACCCGGCCACCTTCGATGCGGTGGACGAGTCCATCTACCGGGCGCTTTTGACCTCAGTCCTCAACAAGTAGCCGCTCGCCCTCGCGGCGCAGCCTCAGCCCCGCGAGCGAGAACCCGGCCTCGGTGGGATGAAGCGCCACCCCGCGGGCGCGGGCATAGGCCTCCACCTCGTCACCCTCCCAGGCGCGCCCGGAAAGTACGGCGCGGGCGACGTCCGAGCGCAGGGGCGGGAGCGCCAGGGCGCCGAAGAGCACGAGCAGTTGGCGCTCGTCGTCGGGCACCCACACCGCCTGCCAGAGCCCGAGCACCGCGCGGGCGGTGGCGTCGAGGTGGGCCGCCTCGTCGCGGGGGATCGATTCCCGCAAAAGATCGAGCTCGCCCGACTCGATGCCGTAGCGCTTGAGCCCCCGCGCCGGGAAGGCCCACGGCAGCTCCGCCAGGTCCTCGCAAGAGTAGCTCCAGCGCCAGTGCGTGGAGTCGACCGCGGCCACCACGACGCCGGGCGCGGCGAAGCGGTTGTCCACGGTCAGCGTCCCGTTCGCGTAGGAGACCGTGCGGTCGGGGAAGGCGGCGTCGAAGAACATGTCCTGCTCGCGGGCGAGCGCGGGATTGCGGGTGACAGTAGGGACCAGCGGCCTCAGCGCGCCGCCGTCGATCACGTCGCCGGAGCTCAGCAGCAGGGACGATCCCTCCTGCCGCAGACCGAGGCCCGCCCAGGCGGCGTAGGCCGCCACCGCGCGGGCGGCGTCCCGGTCGGGGGCCAGCCGCGCGAGGCCCAGGGCGATGGCGTGCCGGGGCGCGGGGAGGGTGAAGGGAGCGTCGAAGACGACGGCGTCGGCGCCGGTGGAGTTACGAACAAACCACAGCGGCCCGTTCCCGTTGACGCACCGCGCAGCGTCGACAAGCGAAGGCGAAACCGGCCAGCTTCCGGCAAGCTCCGGGATGTCGAAGGCGGGCTCGCCGACCCACGTCCACAGGTCCCCCTCTATGGTGGCGACGGTCGTGCCCCGCAGTCGCCAGCGGCCCTTCGGCGAGCTGAGCTCGGCCAAGTAGCCGCCCGGCGCGGGGAGGTAGTCGACGGTGCGTGGCGAACCGCACACCACCCGGATCGCCTCGTCCACCGCGGCCTGCGCGATGGCCCCGTCGGCCGCGATCTCCTCGATGCTGGCGGGTGCGCTCAGCGTTAGTCCCTGCCCCGTTTCATTCACGCACCCTAGTGTAGGCGGGCTAGGGATTCGAGGGGCGGGGAGTCACGCCGAAGCCCGGCGCGCAGGCCATCGAGAGGAAGTCCTCGCGCACCTCCTCGGGCAGCTCGACCGGCTCGGCGAGCGGCTCGTCGCGGAACTGGTCGAAGGCCCGGCGCAGGATGTTGACGCCGAACTCGGCGTCCGCGTCCGGCCAGAAGGTGAAGTAGTGGGAGACGGCGAACTGCGCGACCGAGGCCGCGGCGATGATCTGTGCGGCGAGGTCGAAGTAGTCCACGTTGGGGAAGAACTCGGCGATGATCGCGAAGGCCTCGCGCTGGTTGTGGGGCTCGATGTGGTTGTTGAGCCCCACAGGCAGGAACCCCACCTGGTCGCTGAGAACGCCGAGCGAGTAGAAGGAGAGCAGGTCGTCGTCGTTGCGGCGCAGGCCGCTGATGGCCACCTGCTCGACGACCTCGAAGACCTTCTGGCCCTCGCTGCGCTCCACCGATTCCATGAGCTGGCGCACCGCGTAGGCCGCGAACTCGAGGATCGCCTCCTCGCGGGAGGAGAAGTAGTTGTGGAAGGTGCGTTGGGATACGCCCGCCTGCGCACAGATCTCGGCGATCGACTGCTTCTCCGGCCCCTCGTAGCGGGCCACCGACGCCGCCGCCCGCGCGATAGCCGCTCGGGTTTGCGCCTTCTTCTGTTCGCGCAATCCGGCCATTGTCCCAACGTCCTTTCTTTAGCTCTGCGCCTGCGCGGGTTCCGCCTGCGCGGGCGCGGTACGGGTGAGGGCCTCGCCCTCGATGTCCACCTTGGGCAGAATCTTATCCACCCACTTGGGCAGCCACCAAGCGCGCTCGTCCAGCAGGAACATGGTCGCCGGGATGATGGTCATGCGCACGATGAAGGCGTCGAAGAAGACGGCGATGGCGAGCGCGAAGCCCATCGTCTTGATGAAGGCCATGTCCTGCATCATGAAGGCCGCGAACACGGAGATCATGATGAGCGCGGCCGCGGTGACCACGCGGGCGCCGTGCTTGAAGCCGTTGCTCGTCGCGTTGCCCGCGGTCTTGCCGTGCGCCCAGCCCTCCCGCATGCGGGTGACCAGGAAGACCTGGTAGTCCATCGCGAGGCCGAAGACGAGGCCGATGAGCATGATCGGCAGGAAGGACAGCAGCGGCTGCGGGTCGTCGATGATGCCGAGCGTGCCCTCCTGGAAGATGGCGACGGTGACGCCGAAGGTGGCCATCACCGACAGCGCGAAGCCCAGCGCCGCGATGAGCGGCACCCAGATGGAGCGGAACACGAGCATGAGCACGAGGAACGCGAGCACGAGCACGATGGCGATGTACGGGATGAGCACGGACTGCAGCCGCTCGGAGACGTCGTCGTAGATGGCGGTCGAGCCGGTGATGCCGTAGGTGCCGCCGGTTTCGCTCTCATAGTGAGAGATGTTGTCGCGCAGCCTGGTCAGCGTGTCGGAGGTGTTCTGGTCCGTCGGTCCCCACTGGGGCGTGATGAGCACCTGGGCGGTGTCCATGTTGTCGGTGGTTGCGGTTAATTGCGCATTGACGACGCCTTCGGTCTGCGAGATCTCGGACACGGCCTCCTGCATGGCGGCCGGGCGTTCATCCTGGTTGACGTCGGTCAGATCGACGAGCGCGATCATCGGGGCGTTGCGGCCCTCGCCGAACTTCTCCGCCGTGATGTCCCAGGCCTCGCGGGTGGCCGAGCCCTTCGGCTCCGAGCCTCCGGTGGGCATGGCCAGCTGCATGTTGGCCGCGGGGATCGCGAGGATGGCGAGCGCGAGGACGCCGGCGATGAGGTGTAGGGCCGGGTGCTTGCGGACGCGGCGCACCCAGCGCAGACCCATCGTGGGGGTCTCGTTCTCCGGGTCGGGGACCTTCGGGCCCGGCACGCGGGCGGCGAAGATCTTGGTGCCCAGGGCACCCAGCAGCGCGGGGAGGAAGGTGAGCGCGACCAGTACGGCGATGGCCACGGTCGCCGCGGCGGTCAGCGCCATCGCGGTGAGGAACGGGATGTTGATGATGCTCAGCGCGGTCAGTGCGATGAGGACGGTGAGCCCCGCGAAGACCACCGCCGAGCCTGCGGTGCCCACGGCCATGCCCATCGCGTGGGCGCGCTGCTCCAGGTTCATGTTCCGCAGCGCGTCGCGGAGCTGCTTGGGCTCCATGTCGGCCGCGCCCGCCGACTTGACCAGCTCGTTGCGGAAGCGGTTGACGATGAACAGCGCGTAGTCGATGCCCACGGCCAGGCCGATCATGGAGGCCAGCGTCGGGGTCATCGAGGTGATGTCGGAGGACACTGCGGTCAGTGCCTGGATGCCCGCGATGCCGATGCCCACGCCGATGACGGCGGAGATGAGCGGCATGCCCGCGGCGACGAAGGAGCCGAAGGTGATGAGCAGCACGACGGCGGCGACGAGCAGGCCGATGGCCTCGGAGGTCATCTCCATCTCGCTGACGGCGGTGAAGGCGTTACCGTTGGCGACGACCTTGAGCCCGTCGGTGTCGTACTCGCTGATCACGTCCTTGACGGCATCGAGTTCGCCTGCGGGCACGTCGGTTGCGGAGTCGGCATCGAAGGTGATGCTCATCGTGCCGGTGGTCTGATCCTCCGACAGGGGGGTGACGGCCTTGATGTCGGCGTCGATCTGCTCCTGCGGGATGCCCTGGGCCGCCTTGGCCTGGGTCATCTGCTGGGTGAGCCCCATGCTGGCGGTGACCGGGTCGACGAGCGAGTCGGTGCCGGTGAGCGCGCCGGTGTCCTTGAGGTCGGCGATCATCTGATCGACGCGCTCCTGGACCTGCGGGTCGCTGAGCTTCGAGCCGTCGGTGGTCTGGACCAGGATGGTGCCGGTGGGCGCGTTGAGCGCGTCGCCGGTGTCGGGGAAGCGCTCCTGCATCTTGTCCATCGTCTCCACGGACTCGAGCCCGGGGATGGTCATGGAGTTGGTGGTCGGCTTGGAGTACAGGGCCGCCAGCGACCCGACGGCGACGAGAACGACCAGCCAGAAGGCGAGGAACGGCCATTTCTTGCGATAGGCGGTGCTGCCTATCTTGTAGAGGAATTGAGCCATGGGGACTCGAACTGTCCTTTCGAGAGTGCGATGCGTGTGGCGCGCCGGGATGCGTAAATTGCCGCACCCGCGCAACATTGCACAGTTTATGCAAAGTTGCCGTGCGGCTGCAAAATTGTAAGGAACTTGATGGGAACGCGCTGGCAGCCCGGACAGGGAAACTGTATTATGACAACTAGGACAGATCCATTATTTCCACTGGTGGAAGACCATGTACATTTCCCTCGATCCGGACTCCGACGTCCCCCTGTTCGAGCAGATAACTCGGTCGGTGACGCTGGCCATAGCGCGCGGCGAACTGCGCCCGGGTGACCAGCTCGCTTCCGTGCGGGCGCTGGCCACGGACTTCGGCATCAACCCGGCCACCGTGCAGAAGGCCTACGAGCAGCTCCGCCTCGACGGGCTCATCCGGACCTCGGAGAAGCGCAAGAGCGTGGTGGCCCCGCGGCCAGCCCGCCCGAGCGCCGAACGGGAAAAACGCCTGAGCGAGGAGCTGCGCGCGCTCGTCGCCAGGGGAGTGGCCCAGGGCATCGACGTCGACTCCATGTACCGGCAGCTCCGCGCCACCAATGAAAGGACCGACCTTCCATGAACGACGACCTCACCTTCCGCGCGGTCATCGCGACGACCTTGCTCGTCACCGGCGTGCTGCTCGGCCTCAGCCCCCGGCTCTCGCCGAAGGGAGTTGTCTTGGGCGTGCGCGTGCCCGAGGCGCACCTCGGCGACCCAGTCGTGCGCGGCGCCGTCCGCCGTTTTCGGGCGGTCAACCTCGCGGCCGCGGTCCTGCTCGCGGCCGCCTGCTTCCTCCCGGATGCCTCCGTCGTGCTGTGGGCGATCCTCGCGCAGATCGCTTTCATGCTCGCAAGCTATCTCTACCTCCGGCGCGGCATCGCGCGGCACAAGGCGCGCGAGGGATGGTTCACCGGGCTGCCCACGCGCGTGGTGGGGCAGGTGAGCGAGGACCTCGAGCGGTGGCTCCCCGAGCCCCGCGTGCCGTGGCTCGCCTTCGCCCTGGGCCTGGTCCCCATCGTCGCCTCGGTGCTCGCCGTGGCCAGCATCTACGACAGGCTGCCCGACACCATCCCCACGCACTGGGGCACCGGGTTCGAGCCGGATCAGTGGGCGCCGAAGTCCGTGGGCAGCGTCTACACGTTGAGCTTCGTCAACGCCGGAATGCTCGTCCTCTTCTTCGTCATCTCCCTGCTGCTCACCACGCTGCGGGTGCAGACCCGCTCCGGCAGCGGCATCCGCGGCCGCCTGCGCACCCGGATGATGGTTTACCTCGTCAACCGCGCGCTCGGGTGGTTCGTCGCAGCCCTCGTCTTAAGCCTCAGCTTCGCGCAGGTCGCTACCTTCTTCCCCTCCCTGGTCAAGCCTTCGTTCCTGCTCATCATGGCCGTGAGCCTCGGCGGGTCGCTCGCCCTCGTCGTCGCGATCGTGCGCGGGCAGTTGTCGCTTGACGACGACCTTCGGCGCCTCGACCTCGGCCCCGAGTACGAGGCCCCGGACAACGATCGCTTCTACAAGTGGGGGATGTTTTACTACAACCCGGACGACCCCGCCGTGGTCGTCGAGAAGCGCTTTGGGGTGGGATTCGACTTCAACTACGCGCGCTGGCAGGGCAAGGCGTTTGTCGCCTCCATCGTCCTCGTCCTGCTGGCCAGCTTTGCGCCGCTCTTCTTTTAGGAAGCCGGAAAGGACGCCTCCCCGAGGGGAAGCGTCCTTTCCGTGTACTTTATGCGATGAGTGCCCGTGGGCTTTATTTTCTTCTACTTAATACCCTCACGCTCCTTGAACTCGCGGCGACGAGCGTGCAGCAGGGGCTCGGTGTAGCCCGAAGGCGACTCGGTGCCCTTGAGGATGAGGTCCTTTGCCGCCTGGAAGGCGATGGAGTAGTCGTAGTCGGCAGCCATCGGACGGTAGGCGGGATCGCCCTCGTTCTGGCGGTCGACGACCACCGCCATGCGCTTGAGCGCGTCGACAACCTGCTCCTCGGTGACCACGCCGTGGACCAGCCAGTTGCACAGCAGCTGGGAGGAGATGCGCAGGGTGGCGCGGTCCTCCATGAGGTCGATGTCGTGGATGTCCGGCACCTTGGAGCAGCCGATGCCCTGCTCGACCCAGCGGACGACGTAGCCCAGGATGGACTGGCAGTTGTTCTCCAGCTCCTCCTTCTTTTCCGCCTCGGACCAGTCCGTGTTCGGGGCGACCGGGACGGTGAGCAGGCCGTGGAAGGTGTCGCGGCGGCCTGCGGCCTTGAGCTCTTCCTGCACCTTGCGGACGTCGACCTGGTGGTAGTGGGTGGCGTGCAGGACCGCGCCGGTGGGCGACGGGACCCAGGCGGTGTTGGCGCCCTCGCGCGGCTGGCCGATCTTGGCCTCGAGCATCTCCGCCATGAGCTCGGTCATCGCCCACATGCCCTTGCCGATCTGCGCCTTGCCGGGCAGGCCGCGCTCGAGGCCGGCGTCGACGTTGTTGTCCTCGTAGGACTGCTTCCACAGCTCCTTCTGCATGGTGGCCTTGCGCACCATCGCGCCGGCCTGCATGGAGGTGTGGATCTCGTCGCCGGTGCGGTCGAGGAAGCCGGTGTTGATGAAGGCGAGGCGGTCGGCGACGGCCATGATGCAGGCGTCGAGGTTGACCGAGGTGCGGCGCTCCTCGTCCATGACGCCGACCTTGAGGGTGAAGCGCTCGAGGCCGAGCAGGTCCTCCACGCGGGCGAAGAGCTCGTTGGTGAAGGCGACCTCGTCGGGGCCGTGCTGCTTCGGCTTGACGATGTAGATCGAGCCGGTGCGGGAGTTGCGCAGCGCGTTGTGGATGTCCAGGCCGGGGATGGCGCACAGGGAGGTGATGACGGCGTCCATGATGCCCTCGAAGACCTCTTCGCCGTCGACCAGGATGGCGGGGTTGCGCATGAGGTGGCCGACGTTGCGGACGAACAGCAGGGAGCGGCCGTGCAGGCGGATGTGGGTGCCGTTGCGGCCGATGAACTCGCGGTCGGAGTTGAGCTCGCGGGTGAAGGTCTTGTCGCCCTTGGTGACCTCCTCCTTTAGCGTGCCGGTGTTCAGCCCCAGCCAGTTGCGGTAGCCCAGGACTTTGTCCTCGGCGTCGACGGCGGCGACGGAGTCCTCGAAGTCCATGATGGTGGAGACGGCGGCCTCCAGGATGATGTCCTTGATGCTGGCCTTGTCGTCGCGGCCGATCGGGGTGGAGGGGTCGATCTGCAGCTCGATGTGCAGGCCGTTGTTGCACAGCAGGATGGAGGAGGGGTCGTGGACGGCGCCGGTGAAGCCGCGGTAGGCGGAGCGGTCGACGAGGCTGAACTTCTCCTCGCCGATCATCGCGGTCAGCTGGCCGGAGAAGACGTTGTAGCTCTCGACGTCGGCGTGGGACGCACCCTCGAGCGGGACGACCTTGTCGAGGAAGTCTCGGCCCCAGGCGATGACCTTCTGGCCGCGGACCGGGTTGTACTTGCTGCCCTTTTCTGCGCCGTCGGTCTCCGGGATGGCGTTGGTGCCGTAAAGAGCGTCGTAGAGGGAGCCCCAGCGCGCGTTGGCGGCGTTGAGGGCGAAGCGCGCGTTGAGGATCGGGACCACGAGCTGTGGGCCAGCGATGGTGGCGATTTCCTCGTCGATGTTGCGGGTGCGGATCTGCCCGGCCTCAGGCGCGTCGGCGAGGTAGCCGATATTGCGGAGGAAGGCCTCGTGCTCTGCGGGGTCGGGCTGGCCGGGGTTGGCGCGGTAGTACTCGTCGAGCTGGCTCTGCAGCTCGTCGCGGCGGGCCAGCAGCTCGGCGTTGCGCGGGGAGAAGTCGCGGACGATGTCGGCGAAGCCTGCCCAGAACGCGTCCTCCTCGAGGCCGACGGTCGGGAGGACCTCGGTGTTGAGGAAGTCATACAAAACCGTGGCGACCTCAAGGCCAGCAACGGACGTGCGGGCAGTGGTGTCAGTCTGGGTCATCGTGGTGCTCCTTGGGAAGTGCGTGTTCGGATGGTGGTCGCGTCTTGCGATGTGTACCACCTTAAGTGACTGCCGTCACAGGGGGAACCCTTTCACAATTTTTGCTTGGCGCTACCCCCGCTGTGGCACCCGTCTCACTCGGGGGGAAACGGCCTTCGGAATCGTTCAGGGGCACGCACCTGCCGCTTTGCTTCTCATGGGTTTGTGCAGGAGGGGGTGGATTGTGAAGAAACGGTCAGTGATCTTGTTAACACTGTGGCATTTGCAATCTTAGCAAAAACCCCCGTTACCCCCGCACGGAATTTACACGCGGAACCCGTTGACGCCGACGGGGCACTCGAGGCAAAGTGTGAGCCACGCCACCACGGCAGCGGCCTAGCCCCCACGGTGGCAACTCACACAGCATTTCGCTCATGGCCCCATGCGGCCGGCTACACGACCAGGAAAGAGAGCCACCATGACCACCACCGGACAGGCACGCACTGCAGCTGAGATCCAGAAGGATTGGGACGAGAACCCGCGCTGGCAGGGCATCCGCCGCGACTACACCGCCGAGCAGGTTGCAGAGCTTCAGGGCAAGGTCGTCGAGGAGCACACCCTCGCACGCCGCGGCGCCGAGGTTCTGTGGGAGAAGGTCTCCAAGCGCGACGGCTCCTACATCAACTCCCTCGGCGCGCTGACCGGCAACATGGCCGTCCAGCAGGCCCGTGCTGGCCTCCAGGCCGTCTACCTCTCCGGCTGGCAGGTCGCCGGTGACGCCAACCTCTCCGGCCACACCTACCCGGACCAGTCCCTGTACCCGGCCAACTCTGTCCCGAACGTCGTTCGTCGCATCAACAACGCTCTGCTCCGCGCCGACGAGATCGCCCGCATCGAGGGCGACGACACCGTCGAGGACTGGCTGCTCCCGATCGTCGCTGACGGCGAGGCCGGCTTCGGTGGCGCCCTCAACGTCTACGAGCTGCAGAAGGCCATGATCGCCGCTGGCGCCGCCGGCACCCACTGGGAGGACCAGCTGGCCTCCGAGAAGAAGTGTGGCCACCTGGGCGGCAAGGTCCTCATCCCGACCCAGCAGCACATCCGCACCCTGACCTCCGCTCGCCTGGCCGCTGACGTCGCCAACACCCCGACCGTCATCATCGCCCGCACCGACGCCGAGGCCGCCACCCTCATCACCTCCGACGTGGACGAGCGCGACCGCCCGTTCATCACCGGCGAGCGCACCTCCGAGGGCTTCTACAAGGTCCAGAACGGCCTCGAGCCCTGCATCGCCCGTGCGAAGTCCTACGCTCCGTACGCCGACATGATCTGGATGGAGACCGGCACCCCGGACCTCGAGCTCGCCAAGAAGTTCGCTGAGGGCGTCAAGGCTGAGTTCCCGGACCAGCTGCTGGCCTACAACTGCTCCCCGTCCTTCAACTGGTCCGCTCACCTCAACGAGGACGAGATCGCCAAGTTCCAGCGCGAGCTCGGCGCCATGGGCTTCTCCTTCCAGTTCATCACCCTGGCAGGCTTCCACGCCCTCAACTACGGCATGTTCGACCTGGCTCACGGCTACGCTCGCGAGGGCATGACCGCCTTCGTCGACCTGCAGAACCGCGAGTTCAAGGCAGCCGAGGAGCGCGGCTTCACCGCCGTCAAGCACCAGCGCGAGGTTGGCGCGGGCTACTTCGACCGCATCGCCACCACCGTCGACCCGAACTCCTCCACCACCGCGCTGAAGGGTTCCACCGAGGAAGGCCAGTTCCACTAAGAACTGAATAGAATAGGGCCACCACCCCTGGCCCGCTCTCCACAAAGAAGTGGTGTGCGCCGCCACCTGACGGCGCACACCACTTCTTTCTTATAGGAAAGGAAGAACCATGGAGATGATCCCCACCGCCGACCTGGTAGACATCATCGGAGACGACGTGCGCTCGTGCGACACCCAGTTCCAAAACCGCGGCGGCAGGACCGACTTCTGCGGCCCCATCGTCACGGTTCGCTGCTTCCAGGACAACGGACTGGTCAAGCAGATCCTCAATTCGCCCGGTGACGGGGCGGTCCTCGTCGTCGACGGCTACGCCTCCGTCCACACCGCGCTCATGGGCGACATGATCGCCCAGGCGGGCGTGGACAACGGATGGGCGGGCGTGGTCATCCTGGGAGCGATCCGCGACTCCGCCGCGATCAAGGAGATGCCCTTCGGCGTCAAGGCCTTGGGCACCAACCCGCGGAAGTCCGCCAAGGCGGGGGAGGGGGAGCGCGACGTCACCCTCACCTTCGGCGGCGTGGACTTCGTCCCTGGACACTTCCTCTACGCCGACGCCGACGGCATCGTCGTTACCGAAGCACCCATCAAATAGCAAAATTGCCGCCCAACCGGGCGGCAATTTCGTTGGTTCTTAGAGCTCAGCGGAGGGGATGCGCTCCGGGAGGACCTTCGGGCGCGCGCCCGCCAGGTGCTCGACGATGCGGATGACCTGGTTGGAGTAGCCGAACTCGTTGTCGTACCAGACGTAGAGGACGAGGTGGTTGCCGTTGGCGATGGTGGCCAGGCCGTCGACGATGCCCGCGTGGGTGGAGCCGACGAAGTCGGAGGAGACGACCTCCGGGGAGGCAATGTAGGAGATCTGCTGGCGCAGGTCGGAGTGCAGCGCCACCTGGTCCATGAGGTGGTTGACCTCCTCGCGGGTGACCTCCTTCTCCAGGGTCAGGTTGAGCACGGCCATGGACACGTCCGGGGTGGGCACGCGGATGGCGTTGCCGGTGAGCCTGCCCTCCAGCTCCGGAAGGGCCTTGGCCACGGCCTTGGCGGCACCGGTCTCGGTGAGCACCATGTTGAGGCCAGCGGCGCGGCCGCGGCGCGCGCCCTTGTGGAAGTTGTCGATGAGGTTCTGGTCGTTGGTGAAGGAGTGGACCGTCTCGACGTGGCCGTAGACGATGCCGTAGTGGTCGTTGAGGACCTTCAGCGACGGGGTGATGCCGTTAGTGGTGCAGGAGGCGGCGGTGACGATGGTGTCTTCGTCGGTGATGTCGTTGTGGTTGATGCCGTAGACGACGTTGCGCAGGTCGCCCTTGCCCGGGGCGGTGAGCACAACGCGCTCGATGCCCTTGGACTGCAGGTGCTGGGACAGGCCCTCGCGGTTGCGCCACACGCCGGTGTTGTCTACCAGGATGGCGTCGTTGATGCCGTAGGCGGTGTAGTCGATGGAGGCCGGGTCGTTGGCGTAGATCATCTGGATCTTGGTGCCGTTGGCCCAGATGACGTCGTTCTCCTCGTCGACGGTGATGGTGCCGCGGAAGGCGCCGTGGACGGAGTCGCGGCGCAGCAGGGAGGCGCGCTTGATGATGTCGTCCGCGGACTTCTTGCGGACCACGATGGCGCGCAGGCGGGCGCCGCCGTAGGTGGCCTCGCGGGAGATGAGGATGCGGGCGAGCAGGCGGCCGATGCGGCCGAAGCCGTAGAGCACGATGTCCTTGGACGGGCGCTCGGTGGCGGTGCCGATGACCTCGGCCAGCTCCTCCTTGAGGAAGGCGTCGAGGTCGCCGCCCTGCTCCGCGAACTTGGCGGCGAGGCGGCCTAGGTCGATGGAGGCGGTGCCCAGGTTGAGGCTGGTCAGGGCTTCGAGGATCGGGAGGGTGTCGGCCGGGGTGAGCTCACGGTCGTTTGCGAGGCGGGAGTAGCGGTGAGCCTTGACGATGTCGATGTCGGTGACATCGATGAGCAGGCGACCGAAAACGGAGACAACCACGTTGCTTTGGCGGTGGAGGTTACCGATCAGGGGAAGCATCTTCTGTGCGGATTCGAGCTTGTCGTTCCAGTCCTGGGCCATGACGATCTTCTTAGTTCCTTTTGGGGGTAAGCGTTGGTGAGACGATGCCGATGATGCACTGCGGCGCCCGGCGGGGGATTACCCCCACGGCGGCCGCAGCGTGGGCTCATCGCGGCACGTCGTTGAACAAACAAACATGCACCACAATGGGCATATCCGTAATCGTAAATCATGACCGCCGTCGGGGGGCGGAATTTGGGGGTAAAAAATAAGGGGAGGGCCCCCAAACGCCCCATGTCACAGACCGTGACGCCCGTATGGGTGTTCGAAGCCGTTAACGGCGGGTGTCGCACAAACGACCTAAGGTGTGGCTGAAAAAGAAAGAAGGTGGCGCGATGCAGGACAGGGAGTTGCCGGTAGAGGTGGAGCTCGCCTACGAATCGATCCTCATCGGGGTGTGCGAACGGCTCACGTTCGACGACTGCGAGGTGTACCTGCGCGGCTACGACTTCCTCCTCGAGGTCGCGGAGGCGCTTTTCGACGAGCTCGCGGAGCTGGGCTTTGACCGGGCGCCGCACGCAGGCCGCAGCGTCGCGCAGGTTCTGGCGGGGCGGTCGTGCAGCGACGCCGAGCTGCGCCAGGCGTTCAGCTTCCTCCTCGCGCGCCTGGGGTTCTACACCGTCAGCCTGGCTGGGCCGTATTCGGACGTGCCCGCCGTGCTCACCACCCCGCAGGAGTTCCATTCGCTTCCCCTCCCGGCCGCGCAGATCCGCGATCAGCTGCAGCAGGGAAGGCTGCTTGCGCTCCCCGTCACCGTCTCGGACCTCGAGAATTCGCTCTTCGAGGAGGTGCTCGAACGGGGCTGGGCGTTCCTCAATCGTCCCGGTTTCGTCGTTCAGGCGGGTGCTTATCGACGGCAAGCGCCTACGGCGCGCCCCGAGAGGGCGGCGTACGTGGAGCAATCCCGGAGGATGGAGTTCCGCCACCCCGCCAACGTCCTCCTCAACCTCGATCATCCGGATGCGGTCGTGGGACCTGTGGCGTCGGAAAGCGAATTCTTTGTGGGGCTGCTCGACGACGAAACCAACCGCGTCTTCGACGCCGACTTGGGCGGCATCAACGTCCACCTCCCGATGAGCGACACCGTCCAGCTCTACCTCACGCTGGGCGCCAAGCGCTACAGCTGGGCGGGCAGGGACTTTGAGGCGCCGCTCTACCTCCTTCCGGTCTACGAGGAGGAGGACGGCCTGCGCGCGGAGAACAGCTCCGCCTTCCTGAATCCGGCGCTGTACCTCGCGGGACTTTCCAAGGCCATCACGGGGGAGCAGCTTCCCATGCACCTTGACCCGCTGCGGCCGATGCAGGACGTGCGCACCCTCATGCGCGACGAGCCCACCATGGTGGAGCGCTTCGGGCTTGTCTCCGCGGACGTGTCGGGGGCGCTGGGCGCGCTGAGCGACCGGATGTGGATCAGCATGCACCCCACCTCGACCATGCGCGAGGCCGACCCGCTCGGCGCGGGCACGGTGGTCGACCTCGTCTCCGCCGGCGTCAACCTGATCTACATCGACAACAACCCGGCGAGCAGGCTGGCGCGGATCGTCGACGTGTCCGCGGAGTGCGAGCTGGACGAGGTGCTCACCTACCTCGTGGCCCCCATGGGCTCGGCGCGGGCGGAGCTCGGGTCGATGCTGGGCGAGCACCAGGTCCTGGACTGCATCGACGTGGACGACGAGCCGTTCGATGCCCTGTGCTCGATCGTCTACCGCACGGTGGAGGCGGAGGGCCGCGTGGAGGGATTTGAGAACTTCTACTACGCCCTCGAGAGCAGCGAGTTCACTTTCCACGAGATCACGCTGCTGTTCCGCAAGCCCCTGACCTACTACTGCAAGCTGTTCTACGGCAGCCTGGACAAGCTGTTCACGGAGTTCTACTTCCCGTTCAGCCGCATCCTCGTCCACGAGGCGCACGCCTTCCCGCCGCACAAGCTGTGCGGGGCGCGTTTCGACACGCAGGTCTACTACTCGTTTTCCGAGGACGCGGTCGTGGACCCGACCGCGTGGCAGCGCGCCAGCGACTTCCACCTCGACCTTCGGCATTGCCTCGAGATCGACACCATCTCTCGGATAAGCAGGTAGGGGGTAGACTGGCCGTTCGACTTTACTTGACTGCGCAAAGGGGAACGAAGAGTTCATGTGGCATGCCGTTAGTTTCGCGTTGATGGATTCCGTCAACGTCTTGCTCATCGGGCTCATCGTCGCCATCGGCGTCCTGCTTCCCCGCGGCGGCAAGTACGGCCGGATCATGGCGCTGTTGGTCGGCGGCGACTGGATGGGGGTCTTCCTCCTGTCGCTGGCCACCATGTTCGTCTTCGACGGGGTGCAGGAGACGGTCCGGCGGGTGCTGGATTCGCCCGTCTTCGGCATCATCCTCATCGCGGTGGGTGTGCTCGGCGCGATCATGACGTTCCGCGGCGGCGACAACTCGGGGCTCTTGGAGCGGCTCCTGCCGCCGGTGCAGACGCCCACGGCAAAGACCTTCTTCGCCGGGTTCTTCCTCGGCGTGATCCAGTCGCTGACCTCGGTGCCCTTCTTCGGCGGCATCGCGGTGCTCAGCGTGGGCGGCTTCTCCGTGGCGGTGCGCTACCTAGGCATGTTCTTCTACGCCAGCCTGGCGCTCAGCCTGCCAGCGCTCACGGCGGTCGGGGTGGGTTTTGTTCGCCACTACCCGGAATCGCCTGCGGGACGTGGCTTTGAGTGGATGCGCAACCACGGCGAGGCCGTGAACAACTGGGCGGGCTACATCGTCTCCGCGGTGCTCATCGGCCTCGGCATCGTCCACCTCTGACTACTTCAGGCACAGCCCCTGGCGGAGGAGGACCGCCCGCACGTCGCTCTCGACGAACGGGCCCTTGCCCAGGTTGTTGGCCACCTGGTTGGAGAAGGAATCCACGCGGTTGTTAGCGTCGCGCAGGTCGTAGTACTCCTGCACGGTCTGGTCGTAGGCCGCGAGCTCCTCGGCGTGCTCGCCGAGCTCCGGGTAAGCGTTCTCGCCCACGGTCAGCGCCCGCGGCAGGCGCGGCTTGAACTGCGGGGTCTGGTCCGGGTAGCCCACCAGCATGCCGACCGCCGGGAAGGTGTAGTCGGGCAGCTTGAGCGCCTCGATGACGCGCTCGACGTCGTTGGTGAGCGAACCCAGGTAGGTGGTGCCCAGCCCCATGGACTCGGCCGCCACCACCATGTTCTGCGCCGCGATCATCGTGTCCTGGTAGCCCTGGAAGAACACGCCGGTGCGCGTGAGCGGCTCGAGGTCCTTGCCCGCCGCCCGGCGGATCTCCGCGTTGCGGTGTAGGTCGATGACGAAGACGAAGAGGTCTGCCTTGGTGCCGCCGACGTAGGGCTGGCCGGAGCTGAGGTACATCTGCTCGCGCACCGCCGGGTCGGTGACGTGGATGATGCTGAAGTGCTGGAAGAAGGAGGAGGTCGCGCCGTGGCGGGCGACCGTGAGCAGGGTGTCGAGCACCTCGGCGGGCAGCGGCTTGTCCTGATATTGGCGGATGGTGCGGTGGCGCAGCTGCTGGTCGATCGTCGGATTGCTGATGGGGGCGCTCGGCGCGGTGCACAGCTGGTCGGTGGGGGCGTCGGTGGTGACGTCGGTGGCTGGGTTCACGTTCTTTCTCCTTCAACGGTGGTCGTGGGGTCAAGGCTAGCGCAGGGTGGGCTAAGGGGTATCGGGGGAGAAGGAAATGAACCTTAAGGTGGCGCGAGTCACACTCTAGCTGTACGATATGCGGTTAAATCGTACTAATCGGAAGGAGTGGGACATGAAGTCTCCTGATGACGTTGTAATCGTAGGTGTCGCGCGCACCCCCTTCGGCAGGCTCCTGGGCTCGCTCGCGGGGCTCAAGGCCACCGAGCTGGGCGGGATCGCCATCCGCGGGGCGCTCGAGCGCGCCGGGGTGTCCGGCGACGAGGTGGACGCCGTGATCTTCGGCCAGGTGCTGCAGGCGGGCGTGGGCCAGAACCCCACCAAGCAGGCGGCCCTGGCGGGCGGCGTGCGCGAGGAGGCCCACACGCTCACCGTCAACAAGGTCTGCCTGTCCGGGCTCACGGCCGTCATCGATGGCGCGCGCCTGCTGCGCTCCGGCGAGGCCACCGTCGTCGTCGCGGGCGGCATGGAGTCCATGACCAATGCCCCGCACCTGGCCAGCGTGCGCGCCGGGGTGAAGTTCGGCCCCGCCACCATGGTCGACCACATGGAGTACGACGGCCTGAGCAGCGCCTACGACGGCGTCTCCATGGGCGCGCTCAGCGAGGACTTCTCCGAGCTGCACCCGGTCACGCGCGAGGAGCAGGATCAGCTGTCCGCCTGGTCCCACCAGCGCGCCCACGCCACCGCCGAGGCCGGCGGCTTCGACGAAGAGATCGTCCCGGTGACCATCAAGACCCGCAAGGGCGAGATCACCGTCACCCGCGACGAGGGCGTGCGCCCCGACGCCACCGCCGAGAGCCTTGGCGCCCTGCGCCCGGCCTTCAAGAAGGAGGGCACGATCACCGCCGGAAACTCCTCGCAGATCTCCGACGGCGCCGCCGCCGTCGTGCTCACCACCCGCGCCCACGCGGAGCAGAAGGGGCTGACCATCCTCGCCGCCGTGCGCGCGCCGGGCCAGATCGCGGGCCCCGACCACTCCCTGCAGCAAAAGCCCGCGCAGGCCCTGCAGGTCGCCCTCGACCGCGAGGGCTGGCTGGCCTCCGACCTCGACCTCGTCGAGATCAACGAGGCCTTCGCCGCCGTGGCCGTGCACTCGGCGCGGGTGCTGGGGCTCAATACCGACATCGTCAACCCCCAGGGCGGCGCCGTGGCGCTCGGCCACCCGATCGGCGCCTCCGGTGCCCGCCTGGCGGGTCACGCGGCGCTCCAGCTTGCCGCCGGGAAGGCCTCCCGCGCCGGGATCGCCCTGTGTGGCGGCGGCGGCCAGGGCGAGGCGCTCCTGCTCGAGGCCGAGTAATAGTATTTTGATATTGAAGTAATTACGGTGTGACGTGTACAACGTGAGGGGAGAAGAATGACGAACGAAGCAGCACCCGAGGTCCTCGTCGAACGCCGCGGCAAGGCCGGAATCATCACGCTCAATCGGCCCAGGGCGCTCAACGCGCTCAACTACCCGATGGTCCTCGAGATGGACAGGGCGCTGAAGGGCTTCCGCGAGGACGACGGCGTCGAGCTGGTCATCCTCCGCGGGGCGGGCGAGCGCGCGCTGTGCGCGGGCGGCGACATCGCCGAGCTCTACCGCGACGCTAAGGAGGGCGGGCGCGAGGGCGCGCAGTTCTGGCGGGACGAGTATCAGCTCAACCACGACATCGCGAGCTTTCCCAAGCCGTACGTGGCCATCATGCACGGCATCGTCCTGGGCGGCGGCATCGGCGTGTCCGCCCACGGCTCCCACCGCGTCGTCACCGACTCCACCCGCGTGGGCATGCCCGAGACCGGCATCGGCTTCAATCCCGACGTCGGCGGCTCGTTCCTACTGGCCAACGCGCCACACAACCTCGGGATCCACCTGGGGCTGACCGGCGTCCACGTCGGCGCCGCCGAGGCGATCGCCGCGGGCATGGCCGACGTCTACGTCCCGGAGGCGCGCATCGAGGAGCTCGTCGAGGCGCTGGCCACCGACGGCATCGGCGCGCTCCAGGGGTTCGCTGGGGACCCCGGCGAGGCCTTCGGCGGGGAGGTCGAGGTAATCGAGGCGGCCTACGCGCACGACACCGTCGAGGAAATCCTCGCTGCCCTCGACGCCTCCGACGCCGCGTTCGCGGCCGACGCAGCCAAGCGCATCCGGCGCAACAGCCCCGTGGCGGTGAAGGTCACCCTCGAGTACATTCGCAACGCCGAGGGCAAAACCTTGAAGGAGGCGCTGGAGGAGGAGTTCATCGTCTCCAACAACATGCATTCCTACCCGGACTTCGTCGAGGGGGTCCGCGCCCAGATCATCCACAAGGACCGCAATCCGCAGTGGACGCCGCCAACCTTGGCCGACGTCGAAAAGCAACTGGTAGAAGGCATCCTCGGCGAGCTGCAAGCGACCGACATCGAACCACTGACCATCACTTAGGGGAGACCATGACCTACGAAAACATCCTCGTCGACGTGCGCGGGCGCGTCGCCACCATCACCCTCAACCGCCCGAAGGCGCTCAACGCGCTCAACGACGCGACCATGCGCGAGATCGTCGCCGCGGGCCGCGAGCTCGACGTCGACCCGGGCATCGGCTGCATCGTCGTCACCGGCTCCGAGAAGGCCTTCGCCGCGGGCGCGGACATCAAGGAGATGGCGTCGATGGGCGCCACCGACATGTACACGAGCAACTGGTTCGCCGGCTGGGAGGACTTCACCCGCCTGCGTACCCCGGTCATCGCCGCGGTCAACGGCTACGCCCTCGGCGGCGGCTGCGAGCTGGCCATGATGTGCGACTTCATCATCGCCGGCGACCGCGCCAAGTTCGGCCAGCCGGAGATCAACCTGGGCGTGATCCCGGGCATGGGCGGCAGCCAGCGGCTCACCCGCGCGGTGGGCAAGGCCAAGGCCATGGAGATGTGCCTGACCGGCCGCATGATGGGGGCCGAGGAAGCCGAGCGCGCGGGGCTCGTGGCCCGCGTCGTGCCCGCGGATTCGCTGCTGGAGGAGGTGGCAGCCACCGCCGAGCTCATCGCGTCGAAGTCGCTGGTCGCCTCCCAGATGGTGAAGGAGGCCGTCAACGCCGCCTTCGAGACGACGCTCGCGCAGGGCATCAACTTCGAGCGCCGCCTGTTCCACTCGGGCTTTGCCTCCAACGACCAGGCGGAGGGCATGGCGGCCTTCGTCGAGAAGCGGGACCCCACGTTCACCCACAGCTAGGGCCGTCCGTTTTGGGGTAGCCGGTGGCTTTACCGACACGGTGTCGGTAACATCCGGGCCATGTTCTTAGCTTTGCGTGAAATATGGTTCGCGCGGGCACGATTCCTCATGGTCGGTGGTGTGTTGGCGCTCATGTCCATCCTCATCGTCATCATCTCGGGTCTGTCCGCAGGTTTGGTCAACGACGGCGTCTCCTCACTGAAGGCGGCAGGTGCCCAGGCGGTCGCGTTCGAGGAGGGGACGAAGTCGGACTCCGCCTTCACCCGCTCGGTGCTCGATCTCTCGGCGACGGAGAAGTGGAAGGAGGTCGCAGGCGTCGAGGACGCGGCGCCGCTGGGCCTGTCCATCGTGAATGCCAAGAATTCCGACGGCACCCCGGTCGACCTCACCCTCTTCGGCGTGCAGCCCGGGTCCTTCCTCGACCCCGCGCCGGCCGAGGGCGAGTCAATCCCCGCCCTCGCCGCGCGCACCGACGGCCAGCCCACCCCGACCGCGCACGAGGTCGTGGTCTCCGAGACCCTCAAGGAGGAGGGCCTGAAGCTCGGCGACACGCTCACCCTCGATCGCCTGGGAACCACGCTCACCGTGGTCGGGTTCACCGACAACCAGCGCACCTTCGGGCACGTCGACGTGGCCTACCTTCCCATCGACGTCTGGCAGGAGGTCCACGCGGGCGCCCGCGCCGGCGAGGCCGCCCGCCCCGAGGCGTACTCGGAGGCCAGCGTGGTCGTGATCCGCGGCAAGAACTTCGATCTTTCCGCCGTCCCGGGCACCGACGCCCGCCCGATGAAGACGGCCTACGAGTCCTCGCCCGGCTACCTCGCCGAGTCGATGACGATGTCGCTCATCCAGTGGTTCCTCTACGCCATCGCGGCGCTGGTCACCGGCGCCTTCTTCCTCGTGTGGACGATCCAGCGCGCGGGCGACATCGCCGTCATGCGGGCCATGGGCGCCACCAAGGGCTTCCTCCTGCGCGATAGCCTCGGGCAGGCCTTCATGATCCTGGTTGCCTCGATCCTCGTCGGCGTGGCCATCGCGTTGGCCATGGCCTCCTGGCTCGAGACCACCGCGATGCCGTTCGCGATCGAGGCCGGGCCCGTGGCCACCGGCACGGCGTTGCTGTTCGTCTTCGGCATGATCGGCGCCGCCGTCGCCGTCCTGCAAGTTACCCGCACCGATCCGCTGTCCGCACTGGGGGAGAACCGATGACCACCGCACTCGAACTCACCAACGTGAGCAAGTCCTACGGCGACGGCGACTCGACCGTCACCGCCCTCGACCACGTCGACCTCACCGTCGGCAGGGGAGAGTTCGTCGCCATCGTCGGCCCCTCCGGCAGCGGCAAGTCCACCCTGCTTGCCATCGCGGGGGCGCTGACCACCCCGGATGACGGCGAGGTCACCATCGGCGGCGAGCCGCTTGGCGGGAAGAAGGACAAGGAGCTCACCGCCCTGCGCAAGGAGCACATCGGCTTCGTGTTCCAGTCCGGCAACCTGCCCTCGGCGCTGACCAGCCGCGAGCAGCTCGTCTTGGCGGCCAGGATCATCGGAAAGGCCGGCAGCAAGTCGCCCGAGGAGCTTCTCGACGCCGTTGGCATGGGCCACAAGGCCGGAAGCAGGCCGGGCACCCTGTCCGGCGGCGAGCGCCAGCGGGTCGGCATCGCCCGCGCGCTGGTCGGGGATCCCGACCTGCTGCTCGTCGACGAGCCCACCGCGGCGCTTGACCAGCAGAAATCACAAGAAATCGTGCGGCTGCTCGCCGAGGAGACGCACGCGGGCGGGGTGGGCACCGTCATGGTCACCCACGACCACGACATCCTAGGCCACTGCGACCGCGTCTACGAGATGGTCGACGGCCGGCTGCGCCCCTACCGCTAGAATCGACCCCATGCCCAAGATCACCGCGCCCACCGTCGCCGAGCACCGCGAGAATCAGCACCAGCTGATCCTCGACGCCGCGCTCGAGGCCATCGTGGAATCCCACGGAAGCGTGCCCACGGTGGGCGAGGTGGCCAAGCGCGTGGGGCTCGCCCGCTCGAGCGTCTACCAGTACGTGTCTTCGAAGACGGAGCTGGTCGCGCAGCTGCTCACGCGCTTCATGCGCAGGTGGGAAGCCGGGGTGGGGCAGGCGATGGCGCAGGCGGGCGAGGACCCCCGCGCCAGGCTCGAGGCCTACGTGGAGTCCAACCTCGATCTCTTTGCCAAGTGGCAGGAGGACGCGCTCATGCACGCGGCGTCCCAGGAGCCGGAGGCATTCCGCGACGAGCAGGTGGTTGCCGCCCACGAGGCCTTGCGGCCCGCGCTTATCGACGCCTTGGTCGCCGCCGGCATCCCGGAGCGCGAGGCGGATCCCTACTCGAGCCTGCTCGACTCGGCCATCCACTCCGCGGCGCGGCTCATCCTGGAGGGCCAGGACCGGGCCGCGGTGGGCCGGGCGCTGGCCCGGTTCCTGCCCTAGGAGCCCTCGACCACGTCCCCGTGGACTCGGCGCACCTTGTTGAGCAGCGCCTTCAGCTGCTCCAGCTCCGCCGCGTCGAGGCCAAGCGCCTGGAAATACCGGTTGAGCTCCGGGGTCGCGGCGGACACCAGCGCGATGCCCTGGTCGGTGATGGAGACGAGCGTGCCGCGCCCGTCCTTGGGATCTGGGCGGCGCTCCACCAGACCGGACTTCTCCAGCTGCGCCACCGAGTGCGTGACCGAGGCCGCGGGCAGGTGCAGGCGCGCGCTGGCCTTGGTCATGGGCATCGCCCCCGAGCGCGAGAACATCAGCACCGCCAGCAGCTCGTAGCGCGGGAAGCTGATGCCAAACGGCTTCAGGAACTCCTCGGCCCGCTGCCGCATGAGCTGCGCGCTGCGGATGACGGAGGTCAGGGCCTCGACGCCCGGCGCGGCCTCGGGCCAGCCGAAGGCCTCCCAATTGCGCCGGGCTTCGGCGGTGGTGTCGATGGTTAGTCGGGTCAAGGGCAAGGGGTCTCCACGGGAATTTCTTAAAGGGGGAACTATTCCAAGTTAGCCCTTGAGCGACGGGAAGTCCGCATCCGAGTACTCGGTGCTCGCGGTGGTCGCGCCCTCGTCGGCGGCGTGGATCTCCTTCTCGCGCTTGCGCAGGTCCACGCGGCGGATCTTGCCCGAGACCGTCTTCGGGAGCTCGTAGAACTCCAGGCGGCGGATGCGCTTGTACGGGGCCAGGCCGTCGCGGCAGTGCTTGAGGATCGCCTCGGCGACCTCGGCGTTGGGCTCGTAGCCCGGCGCCAGCGCGACGTAGGCCTTGGGCACCGCCAGGCGGATGGGGTCCGGCGACGGCACGACGGCGACCTCGGCGACCGCCGCGTGCTCGATGACCACGGACTCGAGCTCGAACGGGGACAGGCGGTAGTCGGAGGCCTTGAACACGTCGTCGGCGCGGCCGATGTAGAAGATGTAGCCGTCCGCGTCGCGCTCGGCGGTGTCGCCGGTGTGGTAGTAGCCGTCGCGGAAGACCTCGGCGTTCTTGTCCGGGTCGCCGAAGTAGCCGGGGGTGAGCCCCACCGGGCGCGGGTCGATCTTCAGGCAGATCTCGCCGTGGTCGCCGATCTCGTCGGTGGCCGGGTCGATGAGCACGACCTCCATGCCCGGCAGCGGGCGGCCCATGGAGCCCGGCTTGACCAGCTGGCCCGGGGTGTTGGCCACCTGAAGGGTGGTCTCGGTCTGGCCGAAGCCGTCGCGGACGGAGGTCTTCCAGGCCTTCTCAATGGTGGAGATGAGCTCTGGGTTGAGCGGCTCGCCGGCGGCGACGAGCTTCTTCGGCGGGTTCTTCATCCGGCCGAGATCCGCCTGGACGAGCATGCGCCACACGGTCGGCGGGGCGCAGAAGCTGGTGACCGCCTCCTCGTCCATCTTGTCCATAAGCGCCGCGGCGTCGAAGCGGGTGTAGTTGTACAGGAACACGGTCGCTCCCGCGATCCACGGCGCGAAGAAGTTCGACCACGCGTGCTTGGCCCAGCCCGGGGCGGCCACGTTGAGGTGCACGTCGCCCGGCTGGAGGCCGATCCAGTACATGGTGGTCAGGTGGCCGACGGGGTAGGAGGTGTGGGTGTGCTCGACCAGCTTCGCCTTGGAGGTGGTGCCGGAGGTGAAGTAGAGCAGCAGGGTCTCGTCCGCAGGGGTCTCCTGGGTCGGGGTGAACTCCTCGGAGGCGGAGTAGGAGTCGCTGTAGCGCAGGGTCGGGTGCGCCGTCTGCGCGTCCGGCTCGTCGCCGACCTGGATCATGGTGAACTCGCCGGTCACCTCTTGGAACTTCTCGGCGTCCTCGGCGTTGGCCACGACCCAGGAGATGCCCGCGCGCTCGGTGCGGTCCTGGAGGTCGGCGCCGCCGAGCATCGCGGTGGCGGGGTTGAGGACGAAGCCGGCCTTGATGCAGGCGAGCATGCACTCCCACAGCTCGACCTGGTTGTTGAGCATGAGCATCACGCGGTCGCCGCGCTGCACGCCCTTATCGATGAGCCAGTTGGCCAGCTGGTTGGAGCGGCGGGAGAGCTTGGCGAAGGTGCGGCGGGTGCTGGTGCCGTCGATCTCGCAGATGACCAGCGCCTCGCGATCCTTGGAGGCCTCGTCGGTGGCCAGGTGGTCGAACCAGTCGAGGGCGAAGTTGAAGTGCTCGAAGCGGGGCCACTCGAAGCCTGCGCGGGCCGCCTCGTAGTCGGTCTGGTTGCGCACGAGGAAGTCGCGCGCCTGGGCGAACTGCTCAGCAACAGTCGTGGTGGTGGACATCTTTTCCTCCAAGAATCCGATAAATGTGGTGGTGTAGCTCAGGTTTTCCAATAAATGTGACCTGCGTCCCACTTACAATACTTGCAAGTTGAAATAAATGCGAGGGATTGGAGGAAAAAATGTGATCTGGGCCATGTGGCGGGGGTAACTTAGGCTACGATCCCACCGAGGATGAGCGAGCCCAGCTCCTTGTAGGCCAGGTGGGCGTCGGAGACCGATTCGTAGTCGCCCTGCTGGATGTGCTCGAGGCTATGTCCCACGATCGCGGCCACGAGCGGGGCGTTGAGCGGGCGGAAATCCCCGCGCTCCATCCCGCGGGCGATGAGCTCGGTGATCTTCTCCGTCGCCGCCTTCGTGTTGGTCTCGTAGATCTCCCTGCCGATCGCGGTGCTTGCCAGGTCCGACATAAACGCAGGTGACGCGGGCTCGAGCGCGGTGGTGATGGCGTCGAAGTAGTCCCGGATGCAGGCCTGCGGGGTCTTGGCGGGGGTGATCGTCAGCTCCGTGCGGCGGGTGACCTCCTTGAAGAAGCTCACGAGTATCCGCCGCACGATGGCCTCCTTGCTCCGGCCGAGGGCATAAATGGT
Organism: Corynebacterium vitaeruminis DSM 20294; assembly: GCF_000550805.1. NCBI lineage: Bacteria > Bacillati > Actinomycetota > Actinomycetes > Mycobacteriales > Corynebacteriaceae > Corynebacterium > Corynebacterium vitaeruminis. The sequence goes on from NZ_CP004353.1 coordinate 1,031,657, forward strand.
CGACTTGGAGCAGTGATAGTCCCTCGTGGCCTTGTCGATGGTGAAGTCGGCGAAGCCGTGGGCGAGGAAGTCGGAGAGGATCTGATTAAAGAGCGTTCGCTGCCGGGGGCTCAATGTGGATGAGGTAGTCATGGGGGGATTTTCCGGAAAAGTAGTGACGGGTGTCATAGTTGCCTGTACGATATGCAATTAAATCGTACAGTTTGCCGCTCTGTAAAGGAGTAACAGCCATGCCACCCATCCTAGATTCCACCCTCGTCCAGCTCGAGAACGTCCCCTTCCCGCACGCGGACATCCTCGGCGTCGCCGACCGCCTCACCGATGAGGAGCAGGCGAAGCTGCAGGAGATCCACACCTTCCTCCAGACGGAGGTCCGCCCCGTCGTCGGCGAGTACTGGGACCGCGAGGAGTTCCCCTTCGACCTTCTGCCCAAGCTCGCCGCCCACGGCCTGGGCGAGCTGGAGTTCTCCGGCTTCTCCCGCCTCTACCGCGGCCTCGTCTACGCCGAGGTCACCCGCGCCGACGTGTCCCTGTCCGCCCTCGTGGGCATCCACAACGAGCTGGTCCTCCAGCTCATCAACGACCTCGGCTCCGACGAGCAGCGCGCGACCTGGCTCGACGGCCTGCGCGTGTTCGAGAAAGTCGGCTGCTTCGCGCTCACCGAGCCCGACCACGGCTCCGACATCGCGGGCGGCCTGGCCACCACCGCCACCAAGACCGAGAACGGCTGGGTCATCAACGGCGAGAAGCGTTGGATCGGCGGCGGCACCTTCGCCGACTTCGCCATCGTGTTCGCCCGCGATGTCGCGGACAACGAGGTCAAGGGGTTCATCGTGGAGCTCGACCGTGAGGGCGTCGACAAGCGAAAAATCGATCGAAAGATGGGCCTGCGCGTCATGCAGAACGCGGACCTCAGCTTCGACAACGTGGAGATCCCCGAGGGCAACCTCATCCCGGGCGCGGCGAGCTTCAAGGCCGTGAACATCTACCTGAAGAACTCGCGCGCGTGGGTGGGCTGGCAGGGCGCCGGCATCCAGCTCGGCATCTTCGACAAGGCCCGCGAGTACGCGCTCGCCCGCGAGCAGTTCGGCAAGCCCATCGCGAAGTTCCAGCTCATCCAGGAGGCGCTGTCCCGCATCCTCGGCAACGCCTCCGCCTCGCTGGCCATGATGGCGCAGGTGGCGTGGGTGCAGGAGCAGGGCAAGCTCGAGATGCCGTACGCGGCGCTGGCCAAGGCCACCACCACCCGCCTGGCCCGCGAGTCCGCCGCGGCCGGCCGCAACATTGGCGGCGGCAACGGCATCCTCACCCAGTACGACCTGTCCAAGCTCATGTCGGACGCCGAGATCCTCTTCACCTACGAGGGGACCTACGACATCAACTCGCTCATCGTCGGCCGCGCCATCACCGGCCAGTCCGCCTTCGCCTAAAAGGAAAACCAGCATGATTCTTGATTCCAGCATCTCCGCCGTCGTCACCGGCGGCGCCTCCGGCCTCGGCGCGGCCACCGCCGCCCACCTCGCGGGCCTCGGCGTCAATGTCCTCGCCCTCGACCTCGCCGAGCCTGCGGAGAAGACCGCGGGCGTGACCTACGCCCAGGTCGACGTGACCGACTACGAGCAGGTTGTTGCCGCCGTTGCGCAGGCCGACGCCATCGCGCCGCTGCGCCTGGTGGTTAACTGCGCGGGCATCTGCCCGTCCCAGCGCATCGTCGGCCGCAAGGGCCCGCACGACCCGGGCCTGTTCGCCAAGACGATCGCGGTCAACCTCACCGGCACCTTCCACGTGCTCACCGCCGCGGCGGCGGTCATCGCCACCCACGAGCCGGTCGACGCCGACGGCCAGCGCGGGGTCATCGTCAACACCGCCTCCGTGGCGGCCTTCGAGGGGCAGATCGGACAGGCGGCCTACGCCGCCTCCAAGGGCGGGGTCCACTCGCTCGCGATCACCGCCGCCCGCGACCTCGCGGGCCTGGGCATCCGCGTCAACGCGATCGCCCCCGGCATCGTGGAGACGCCCATGATGGCTTCGATCTCCGACGAGTACCGCACCGAGCTGGAAAACCTCGTCCAGTTCCCCAAGCGCATGGCGACCCCCGCCGAGTACGCGCAGCTGGTCCAGGCCATCGCCGAGAACAACTACCTCAACGGCGAGACCATCCGCATCGACGGCGCGCTGCGCATGCCGCCGCGCTAGCTAAACGGCTGCAGCCCCCAGCAGGGGAACACCGCCCGGGAGGTCGCGATCGTCGGCGCGCAGGACTTGTTCTCGATGATCCGCTCCGGGTGGAAATCGATGGGCGCCTCGAGGTCTCCCAGCGTGCGGCCGGCGTCCATGCGCACCCGCTTGCTCCACCGGTCGGGCAGCAGCGCCCCGGACTCCAGCTCGGCGCCCGCGACCGTGGCCACCAGCTGCGTCCACGCGCGGGCCACCGAGTCACGGTTGTACCCGCCGCCGCCGATGGAGACCCATCTGCCCCCGGCGTACTGGTCGGCCCACTTGGCCACGGAGCGGTAGGCCAAGGTCATGGCGTCGATGCTCAGCTCGAAGTCGGCCAGCGGGTCGCCGCGGTGCGGGTCGGCGCCGTGCTGGGAGACGAGGATCTCCGGCTTGAACTTCCGCAGCAGCGGGGCCACGACCGCGTGGACCGCCTGCAGCCAGGCCTGATCGCCGCAGTTGCGGTCGAGCGCCACGTTGACCACGGTGCCCAGCGCCTCCGGGCCGCCGATGTCCTTGGGGAACCCGGTGTAGGGGAACAGGTAGAGCCCAGATTCGTGGATGGAGATCGTCAGCACCCGCGGGTCGTCCCAGAAGGCGGTCTCCACCCCGTCGCCGTGGTGGGCGTCGAGGTCGAGGTAGACGACGCGCTGGGCGCCCTGGTCGAGCAGCCAGGAGATGGCGATGGCGGCGTCGTTGTAGGTGCAAAAGCCGCTCTGCCGGTGGGAGAGCGCGTGGTGCAGCCCGCCCGAGAGGTTGATCGCGCGCTTGGTTTTGCCCTCCCACACCGCCTGGGCCGCCGAGGTGGTGGCGGTGGCGATGCGCCCGGCGACCACCGCGGCCTTCGGCGCGATGGGGTGGTCATGGTCGCCGATGCCGAAGTCGATGTCTGGAACCGGCTTTTTCAGCGCCTCGATGTAGCTATCCCCGTGGATCCGGCGCACCAGGTCCATGTCGGTGGGCGGCGGCTCGACCACGTCGAAGGAGTCGAGCAGCCCGAAGTGCTCGGACAGTTCCATCGCCAGGCGCACGCGGTCGGGCCCCATGGGGTGCATGTCGCCGAAGCTGTACTCGAGCAACTCGGCGGTGTGGAACAGCATCGGCTTGGTCATTTTAGAGCCTCCTGGCCAGTCGGTCGCGCGAGGAAGACAACGGCGCCACGGTGATCCGCGCGCCCACGATCGACGTCGAATTCATCCCCGCGATGACCTGGGTCAGCTCGATCTCCACCAGCTGCGGCAGCTCGTCCTTGAGCTGGGCCAGCCGCATGAGCGCGTCCTCGACGGTGTCTAGGCGCGCGGGCGCCGTACCGCGGTAGCCGCGCAGCAGCGGCGCGGCGCGCAGGGACTCGATCATGGAGCGGGCGTCGATGCGCCGCAGCGGGGGCGTGCGCCACGCAGCGTCGTGAAGCAAATCGGAAGCGATGCCGGTGACGCCGCAGGAGATCATGGGGCCGAGCACGGCGTCCTCGATCGCGCGCACGGACAGCGTCGCGCCGGGGTCCATCGTCGGCTGCACCACTGGAAGCAACGCGAGCACCGAGTCCTCGCCGCGCTCGGCCACGCCCAGCGACTCCGAGAGCCTGCCGAGCGCCTCCCACGCCTGCTGCATCATCGAGCGATCCGCGACGTGGCGGATGACCGCGTTGAGCTCGGGGCGCCCGCGCACGACCGGGTGGGTCGACTTGAGCACGACGTTCCAGCCGAACTCCTCCGCCGCCGCGACGGCCTCCTCGAAGGAAGCCACCGGCTTCCACGGCACGATGGTGATCCCCGCGCACGCGAGAATCTCCGCCGTCTCCTCGTCGGTGGCCGCCCGCCCCTCGGCCGAACTTTCAAGAATGGCCTCTACCAGGCGCTTTGCCTTGTCGACGTCTATAGTGGCCACCTCATCGTCCGGGTGCGGCCGGGCCCTGCCGCGGCGCTCCTCGTTGTCCATGATGAGGGCGTAGGCCTCGAGTGCGTCCGCGTAGGTCTCGAACACCGGCAGGTGCGTGGTCTCTAAGGAGTTGCAGTCCGAGATGCTCACGCAGGTGGCCATCATCGTGGCACCCTCCTCGCCGGCCAGCGCGTCGAGGGCCTCGATGACCTCGCGGCCGATCGGCTCGTTGATCTCCACCACGCCGGAGAAGACGAGGTCAAAATCGCCTCGCGCCCGCGCGCTCTCCTCGACGATGCTGTGCACCGGGTCCTCCCCGATGGGGATGATCGTGGGCTCGAACCCGAAGCGGACCGCCGACTGGGCCATCTGCCCGGACAGTCCCGCGGAGTTGCTGATGATGGCCACGCGCTTGCCCGCGGGGATGGGCTGCATGGACAAAAGCGCCGCGATATCGTACATGGTGTCGCGGCGGGTGACCACGATGGCGCCGGTCTGGCGGATCACCTCGTCGATCGCGTTCGCCGGGGCGTGGGGGAGCGATTCCAGGTCGTGGTGCTGCGCGGACTGCAGGGCGCGCGAGGGGAGGAACACCACCACGTTCTTCTCGAGGGCGAGCCGTCGCAGCACCCGGAAGAACTTGCGCGGGTTGCCGATGGTGTCGAGCGAGAGCAAGCAGATGTCGGTTGCCGGGTCCTGCGCCCAGAACTGGATGACGTCGTTGCCGGTCACGTCGGCGTAGGAGCCCGAGGCGATGAAGGAGGAGATCCCGCAGCCGCGCTTGATCGCGTGGGAGAGCACGAGCGTGGCCACGCCCGCGGTCTGCGTGTACAGCCCCACCTTGCCGGCCCGGGGCATGCTCGCCGGGGAGGCGTTGAGCCCCTCCGCGGTGTTGATCACGCCGAGCGCCGCGGGGCCCAGCACCCGCATCCCCAGCGAGCGGGCGCGCTCGAGGAACCGCTGCGATTCCTCCTGGGAGATCGACGGGTTATGCCCCTGCGCGAGGACCAGGATGCCCGAGGCGTTCTTCTCCGCTGCGACCTGGACCAGCTCGTCGAAGGTCTCCGAGTCGTGGTCGACGACGACGAGGTCGACCGTGCCGGGGATCGAACGCAGAAGGTCGGGCGCCTTGTCCGCGCCCTTGTGCGTGAGCACGTGTAGCTGGCCCTGGTACCCGCCGGAGACGATCGACGAGGTGATCCGGGAGACCGAGCCGACCTCGCCCACCACCGCGACCGAGCCCGGGTTGAGCAGCCTGCGGATGGAGCTCGCCTCGGCCTGCAGCTCGCGGCGCTCCATCACCTCGCGGGACTGCTTGGTGGGGTCGAGCGAGAAGTCCACGACGATGAAGCCGTCCTCCAGCTCCGGCTTGACCTGGTAGCCAGCACGGACGAAGACCTGTACCATCGAGCGGTTCTCGGTGAGCACCTCGGCGAAGAAGCGCTGGATGCCGCACTCGCGGCCGATCTGGGCCAGGTGCTCCAGGAGGATGTTGCCCACCCCGCGGCCGTGGTGGGAGTCCTGGACGAGGAAGGAGACATCCGCCACCCGCGCCGGGGCGAACTGCTCGGCGATGGCGAAGCGCGCGGTGGCCACGATGTTCTCGCGCTCGACGAGCACGATGGTGACGGTGTCGCGCTCGTCGGAGGTGGTCCAGGCGTCGAGCTCGGCCTCGCTCAGGTCGGGGTGGGCGCTAAAAAACCGCAGGTACTTGGACTTCGGCGAGACGCGGTCGTAGAAGTCGACGATCGCCTCGCGGTCCTCCGGGCGCACCTGGCGCAGCGTGGCGATGCCGCCGTCGTTGAGCACGACGTCCGCTTCCCACTTCGACGGATGGAGCATGGGTCCCCCTCAGGACGTGGACTGGAATTCACCCCATCCTAATTAAGACCCGCGTCACCCGCTGTGGTTTTCGGGGAAAACTAGTCCGCCACCATCGGGAAGAGCTCGAACTCCGGGTGCTCCTTCTCGATGAACGCCAGCTTCCACTTGTCGCCGAACAGGGCCACGAGCTCGCCGTCGGTGCGGGTGAAGATCTCCACGCCGCGCTGCTTGGCCAGCTCGGGCGCGGTCTCGGCCGTGGTGCGTCGCGCGACGGAGTAGGGGATCGGGTCCGCGGTGGTCTCGACGTTGTACTCGTTTTCCATGCGCGCCATCATGACCTCGAACTGCATGGGGCCGACCGCGGCCATGACCGGGGCGGCGTCGCCGCGGGCGTCGTTGCGCAGGATCTGGACCACGCCCTCCGCGGCCAGCTGGTCGAGCGCCTTGCGGAACTGCTTGTACTTGCCCAGGCTCTTCGCGCGCAGGGTGCGGAAGTGCTCCGGGGCGAACTGCGGCATCGGCGGGTACTGCACCTTCCGGCCGGCGTAGATGGTGTCGCCGGGCGCCAGGGAGCCCGCGTTGACCAGTCCCACGATGTCGCCGGGGAAGGCGGTCTCCACGGTTGAGCGGGTGCGGCCGAACACGGTGAGCGCGTACTTGGTGGAGAAGCTGCGGCCCGACTGGGCGTGGGTGACCTGCATGCCGCGGTCGAACTCGCCGGAGACCACGCGCATGAACGCGAGCGAGTCGCGGTGGTTCTTGTCCATGCCCGCCTGCACCTTGAACACCACGCCGGAGAAGTCGTCGCCCACCTCTCGCACCTCATCCATGGCGGTGGTCGAGGCCTCGAGCGCCTTCTCGTCCGAGCGGCGCGGCGCCGGCGAGGGCGCGAGCGCGCACAGGGTGTCTAGGATCTGGTGGACGCCGAAGTTGAGCATCGCGGAGGCGAAGATGAGCGGAGAGGTGGTGCACTCGAGGAAGAGCTCCTGGTCGTGGAGCGCACCGTCGGCGGCGAGCAGCTCGACCTCCTCGGCGGCGGTCTCCCAGGCGCCCCCTTCCTTTTCGGCGGCCTTGTCCGCCGCGAAGTGCTCCTCCGGGGCGATGGTGGAGCCGCCCGCGGTGCGCAGGAAGTGGATGTACTCCTCCGCCTCGCCGTCCTCGTTGATGCGGGCCAGCCCGCGGAAGTCGCCGGCGTCGCCGACCGGCCAGTAGAGCGGGGTGGGCTGCAGGCCGATCTCGGTGACGATCTCGTCCACCAGCTCCAGCGGGGTGCGGCCCGGGCGGTCCCACTTGTTGATCACCGTGACGATCGGCAGCCCGCGCGCCTTGCACACGCGGAAGAGCTTGAGGGTCTGGGGCTCGAGGCCTTTGGCGGCGTCGATAAGCATGACCGCGGCGTCGACGGCGGTGAGCACGCGGTAGGTGTCCTCAGAGAAGTCGGCGTGGCCGGGGGTGTCCACGAGGTTGATCATGTACGGCTCGCCCGTGTGCCCCTCGGGGGCGTACTCGAACTGCAGGGCCGAGGACGCGATCGAGATGCCGCGGTCCTTTTCCATCTCCATCCAGTCGGAGACCGTGGCCTTGCGGCCCGCCTTGCCGTGGACCGCGCCCGCCTCCGCGATGACGTGCGCGTGCAGCGCCAGCGCCTCGGTCAGCGTGGACTTACCGGCGTCCGGGTGGGCGATGACGGCAAAGGTACGGCGGCGGCTGGCTTCGGCGATGGTGGCGGGTGAACTCATAGGGAATAAGGATAGTGTGCCCCCAGCTTAAGGCGCTAATCCCAGGTCGTCCCCAGCCACTGGTTGGTCAGGTCCCAGTGCCGCGGCCCCGCGTTGCGCGCGAACGGGTTGACGATCCCCGGGCGGCGCTTGTCGTTGTAGTACACGCCCGACTTCCACGTGATCCCCGGGGTGCCGTCGATGAAGAAGGCGAGGTTCGCCCCGCCCTGGTCGGCGCCGATGCCGAGCACCCGGCCGATGAGCGGCGAGGAGTAGAACCAGCGCATCCACGAGTGCGTGTCCTGGGAGAAGTTCGTGGCCACGATGCCGGGGTGATAGGCGACGGCCGAGATCCCGCGGCTGTGATAGCGGTGATGCAGCTCCTGGGTAAACAGGATGTTGGCCAGCTTCGCCGTGCCGTAGGCGCGGTCGCGGTCGAAGACCTTGGATTGGCCGAAGCTCTCGAAGTCGAGGCGGCCGTACAGCAGGTTCGCCAGCGAGGAGGTGGCCACGATCGAGGCCCTCGACGCCGTCAGGACGTCGAAAAGCTCGTGCGTGAGGAGGGTGGGCGCAAGGTGGTTGACCTGGAACGTCTTCTCGAACCCGTCGACGGTGGTGACGGGGCCGTCGAACATGCCTCCGGCGTTGTTGGCGAGCACGTCGATGCGGTCGGTCCGCTCCCGGATCCACGCGGCGAGCGCGCGCACCTGCTCGAGCTCGGCGAAGTCGGCGAGGAAGTATTCGGCCCCCAGCGCCTCGGCGACGTTCTTAGTCTTATTCGGATTGCGGCCGGTCAGCAGCAGGCGCCAGTCGGGGTGCGCCTCGTGGATGATGCGCGCCGCGGCCGCGCCGATGCCGTCGCTCGCGCCTGTGATCACGATCGTCTTCATGTTTTCCCAGTCTAGCGAGAGTGCACGACGTTCTGGGCCTTCGCGAGCCCCTCCGAGACGATCAGCCGCACCGCCTCCGCCGCGCGTTCCGGCATGTCGCCCGCGTCGAAGGAGGACAGCACGTAGTCGGGCACGGCCATGCCCTTCGGCGGGCGGGAGATCCCCATGCGCACGCGCAGGTAGTCGCGGGTCCCGAGCAGCTCGCTGATCGACTTCAGACCGTTGTGCCCGTTCTCGTTGCCGCCCTGCTTCAGCCGCACCGTCCCCTCGGGCAGATCGAGCTCGTCGTGCAGGACGATGATGCGCTCGGCCGGGACGCCGAACCTCCGCGCCGCCGACGCCACTGCCTCGCCGGAATTATTCATGTAGGTGGTCGAGCGCAGAACCAGCATCCCGCCCCTCCGCGCCCCCAGCGCCGGGAACCTGCTCAGCTTGCTCAGCTTTTCGCCTTCTAGCAGCTTGTCGACGCCAAGGTAGCCGACGTTATGCCTCGTTGAGGCGTACTTCCCGCCGGGGTTCCCGAGCCCTACGACGAGCCACTCCACGGGCTCGTCGAGATCGCGGGCGAAAAGCGTGCGGAGGCGTGAAAACAAAGGCATGTCCTCATCATTGCATAGGATGTGGACATGACCTTCCCCACGATCATCGCAGCGCCCATGGCGGGCGGCCCGTCCACCCCCGCCCTCGTCAGAGCCGTCGCCCGCGCCGGGGGCCTCGGCTTCCTGCCCTCCGGAAACATCAGCGCCGACCAGCTTGCCCGCGACATGGCGGACGTCGGCGACGTCGAGTACGGCGTCAACTTCTTCTTCCCGCAGCCCTTCCATCCCGCCGTGGGGGACGTCGAGGCGGTGCGCGGCAGGCTCGAGCCCTTCCTCGACGAGGTGCCCGAGGCGGTCACGCCGGACTTCTCCAACCAGTTCGAGGAGAAGTGGGAGGTCGTGCTGGCCAACCCGCCGAAGGTGGTCTCCACCAGCTTCGGGTGTTTCACCCCGGAGCAGATCGACGAGGCGCACGCTGCTGGCATCGAGGCGTGGGTGAGTGTGACCAGCGTCGAGGAGGCCGAGGCCGCGCGTGGCGCGGACGCGCTCATCGTGCAGGGATACGAGGCCGGCGGCCACCGGCTGACCTGGGATGCCGCCGCCGAGCCCAACCACCTGTCCGTCGAGGAGCTCCTGCCGCAGGTCGCCGAGCGGGTCAGCGTGCCGCTCATCGCCGCGGGCGGCGTGCGCACGGCCGAGGACGTCAAGCGCTTGGTGGCCGCTGGGGCCGCGGCGGTCTCGTGCGGCTCGGTGTTCCTGCTCTCCGACGAGGCGGGCACCAGCGAGTTCAACCGATCCCTTCTTCTCAAGGGCGGCGCGACCGTCTCCTCCCGCGCGTTCTCCGGCCGCTACGCGCGGGGGCTGCGCACCGAGCTCACCGACGCGCTCGGCGACCTGCCGCCGATCTACCCCTACCTCTCCCCCCTGACCAAGTCGCTGCGCGGCACCGAGGCGGGGGCCTACTGCCTGACCGGCGACACCCGTGGCATCCCCACCGGCAGCGCCGAGGACATCGTCTACTCGCTGTCGATGTAGGTGGTGTTGGCGATCGCGCCGATGCCCTCGATCGCGACGGTGACGGTCTCGCCGTCTCGGATGTAGCGCTTCGGGGTGCGGGCGTGGCCCACGCCGTCTGGGGTGCCGGTGGCGATGACGTCGCCCGGCTCCAGCGGGTAGATCTGCGAGATGAAGGAGACGAGGGTGGGGCAGTCGAAGATGAGGTCGTCGGTGGTCCCGTCCTGGAAGACCTCCTCGCCCCAGGTTGCGGTGATGCGCGGCCCCGGCTGCCACTCGTCCGCGGTCACGATCCAGGGGCCGAAGCCGGCCGAGCGGTAGTAGCTCTTTCCCTGATGGAACTGCAGGGTGCGGGTCTGCCAGTCGCGCTGCGTGTAGTCATTGATGATGGAATACCCGAGGATGTGATCCGTCGCCTCCTCGACGCTCACCCGGTGCGCCCGTTTGCCGATGACGACCGCGAGCTCGGCCTCCGCATCGAGGGCGCCCGCGTCGGACTCGCGGACGTGGATGTCGTCGTAGGGGCCGGTGAGCGCCTCGGGGAACTTGATGAAAAGCGTGGGAAACTCCGGCAGCTCGCGCCCCATCTCGAGGATGTGGCGGGCGTAGTTGAGCCCCACGCAGATGATCTTCCCCGGTCGGGGGATGACCGGTCCTAGGTCCTTCGGGTCGAAGGTGATTTCCTCACCCTGCCCCACCAGCCCATCCCGCAGGAACGTCCCCGCATCGGTCTCGGCCAGCACCCTTCCTCTATTCTCTCCCGTCACTTCGATGGCGCGGTAGCCAGTTGCGGTCCTGAGGGTGGCGAGTTTCATCGGATGCTCCTTTGCTTAGGCTGTGCTAACTTAGATGGTATGGGAAGAGTTGATTCGTGGGCCTATGCCCGAGGCGAGGTGACCTGGGAAGAGTTGTGCGCCCAGGTGTCGAAGCCCTCGCACGTCAAGGACTCGAAGCTCAAGAAGGTGCGCCGCGCCCTCGAAAAGGGCCCCAAGAAGGGGAAGTGCTGCCAGGATCGTCCCCGCTGCGTGAACTGCCCGACCGTGGTTCATCGGTTGAAGAAGGAGTCCGCGCTTACGCTTGACGACGAAGGCCTTCGGCTGGCGCTCATCAAGGCTAGGAAGTGGTGACAAACCGCGCGACCTCGTCGGCGGCGTCGGCGAGGGCGATGGGCAGCTCCTTCATCTCCGCCTTGCTAAACGGCTTGAGCACGAAGCTGGCCACATCCATCCTCCCCGGCGGGCGCCCGATCCCGATGCCCACGCGCACGTAGTCCTTCGTGCCCAGCGACTTGGTGATGGACCGCAGGCCGTTGTGGCCGTGATCCCCGCCCGAGAGCGACACCTTGACCTGGCCGAATTCCAGCTCCAGGTCGTCGAAAAGCACGACAACCTGGGCGGGTGGGACCTTGAAGAAGTCTGCGAGCGCGCGCACGGGCGTGCCGGAGAGGTTCATGAAGCAGCGTGGCTGGGCGAGGATCGCCTTCTTGCCGCCGAGGCGGGTCTCCGCGATCAGCGTGTTCGACTTCTTGTGCGGGCGCAGCGAGTCGTGCCCGAGGAGCTCGTGGAGCGCCATGTATCCCGCGTTGTGCCGGGTGCGTTCGTACTGGGGGCCGGGGTTTCCCAGCCCCACGATGAGGAAAGGTGCGTCAGTCACCTGTCTCATCATAGAAAAAACCGCGGGAAGGTGCGCACGGCACTCCCGCGGTTTGCGGCGTTACTGACTACTCAGCGTCGCCCTCAGCCTCGGCTGCAGGTGCCTCCTCCTCGGAGGTCTCGGTCTCCTCGGCGACCTCCTCGATGCGCTCGATGGTGGCGACAACTGCCTCGGGGTCGGTGACCAGGGTGGTGTTCTCCGGCATAGCCAGGTCGCCAGCGTGGACGCGAGCCTCTTCCTCGAAGCCCTCGATGGAGAAGGTGATGTTCTCCGGGATGGACAGAACGTCGGCCTCGACCAGGACGTGGTCGAGATCCTGGACGAGCATGCCGGAGATCGGGGCGCCCTCGAGCACGACCGGAACCTCGACCTCAACCTTCTCGCCGCGCTTGATGGCGAGGAGGTCGACGTGGTCTGCGTCCAGGGTCAGGACGTTCTGGTCGACGTGCTTGACCATGGTCAGGTGCTTGTCGCCCTCGATGTCCAGCTCGAGAACGGCGTTGGAGCCGTGGTTACGCAGCAGGGAGTGCAGCTCGAGGCGGGAGACGGCGAAGTGGACCGGAGCCTCGAGGTCCAGGCCGTAGATGACGCCCGGGACGAGGCCTGCGCGGCGGGTGCGGCGGGCAGCGCCCTTGCCGAACTCGTTACGCGGCTGAGCAGCAATGGTGGGGTAGGAAGCCATTCCTATTTCTCCTTTTGTCATGGGGTTTCGGCCGCGAAATGACAAAAGGCCCGCGGCCGACTCGAATGTCTTGGTCGAGTCTTCGCAGGCGTTTCAAAAAAGCTTGAGAATTACATCGCGTCGATAACGGCGCTTGCGCGCCCTCGCCGAGACTGAAAAATCCTATCACGCCTTGCGGTTTCCGGCCAAACCCTTGAGCGCCTCCCTCCTGGCCAGCGGGGCGAGGTCGTGCTGCTCCACGAATCGCTGCACCCACTCGGGCTCGGTGCGCGCGTAGTCCCGCAGCGCCCAGCCGATCGCCTTATTGAGGAAGAACTCGCCGGTACCGTTGGCCGCGTCTATCATCTCCGCGAGCAGGAGGGGGTCGGTCTTTTCCTTGAAACCCAGCTGATGAATGACGCTGACCCGCCGCAGCCAGAGGTTGTCCGTGCGCGACCACGCCCGCATGTCTCGCGGGGAAGCCCGCTTCCCGACCACCTTGGCCAGCGCATCCACGGTGTCCCACCAGGAGTTGGTGGTCACGAGCGCGGCCAGCCAGCTCACCCCCAGCTCCCCCTTGTAGGCGCGCAGCAGGTCGCAGGCCACGTAGTGGAACTCGCGTTCCTCCTGCGCCCACAGCTCCTCGGCCAGGTTGCAGACTTCCGCGGGTTCGCGGCCCCTCCAGCTCCTTATCAGCTCCTTCGTCGCTTCACGACGACCAGGGGTTTTGATGCCTAAGAATGGGAAGTGGTTTCTCATGTATGTGCTCATGGCCTGGGCGTCTGCCGGATTGGCCAGTGGCTCGAGTGCGGCGCGCACGGTCGCTGCGGTCATGCCCCAACCCTAGCAGAAGGGTATTGAATTTGTCGAACAGGTGTTCTAGGATGGGTGGTGGGTAAAGGATTGACTTCGATACAAGCCAACACTTTAAGGGGCCGCTACATGCGGGAAATAACGATCGAGGACGGGGCATTCTTCGAGCATCGCGATCCCGATTCTCCGTTGAGTATGAATGATCAAGAGTCTGCGCGGAGGCAGTTCCATCAGTGGTTCGTCCTCTGCATCCGCGACGAGGACGCCGAGGACGTGGACGCCATAGTCCATGAGTCCGTCGTTGCCCGCCAGTTTGGAGTGTCCAACTATCGCGCAGGACGCCTCCTCGATGCCATGCGGTTCTTTCACCACATGCCTGTCACCCTTGGGCGTCAGTTGGATGGGTACCCGCTCGATCTAGAGCGGATCTTGAGCATCTGCGCCCCGCTCGCGGGGCTCACGCCGGAAGAGCTGGCCGCTATCGACGAGGAGGTGGCGTTTCTCATCACTCCCACGGTGAAAGGCCAAGAGCTTCCCCTGAAACGGAAGCTTGGGAGGCAAGTCACGGACATCGTTGCCATGCACTTCGGCGAACTGGTCAAGGATCCGGAGGAGGGGCGCTTCCTCCAGATGCACGACGACGGCGAGGGAAACACACACCTCGAGGCCGTCGTATCCGGTGCCGCGGCGGATGTGCTCCAGCAGTGCCTCGAGCAGAAGGCCGCCGAATTGCAGGAGGAGGCGGACCAAGAAGAGTCCGAGGAGCCGCAGAAGTTCACACCATACTCCGCCGAGGTCTTCGAGGAATTCATCCGAGACCGCGTCACCAAGTATTCGGTGACCCTCAACCTGTTCACAAGCCCGGACATGGAGGGGCTCTACATGCCCACGGTCGGCTTCCTCAGCAAGGAAGAGTCCGCCAAGTGGCGGGCCATCGCCGCCAAGGCGCGTGACCTGAGCGCGGCAGAGATCGAGGAGGTGAATCACTACTCGTTCAGCGAGCGCATGCAGGTGTACATGAAGTTTAGGGACGACGGCTGCCGCAGCCCCGGCTGCACCCACACCGTCTGCGATCACGACCACCAGGTCAACTACGCGGACGGAGGCAAGACCAGCCCGTCGAACGGCGTGCTGCTGTGTCGTTCCTGCCACAACATGAAAAGCTCCGGCCTCGTGGACTACGAGGTGGAGGATGGGGTCGTGAAGTGGAGGACGCCGGACGGAAAGGTGGTTACCAGCTACCCGGCGGGGGTTGGTCGAATGTTCGCTCGGACCTATCACCTGAGAAGGAGGAAGCAACAGGAAAGGCGACAAGGCCGCCTCGTCCCAGAGCTTCCGCCACCATTCTAGGGAAAGCAAAAAGTGCCCCCGGAGGGGCACTTTTAAGAAAGGAGTTTAGGCCTGACCCTCGAACAGGTCGGTCACGGAACCGTTCTCGAAGATCTCGTGAATGGTCTTGGCCAGAAGCGGGGCGATCGGCAGGACGGTGAGGTTGTCCCAGCCCTCGGTGCTCTGCGGGAGCGTGTCGGTGGTGATGACCTCCTTGGCACCACACTGCGACAGGCGCTCGCGAGCGGGATCGGAGAACACGCCGTGGGTGCAGCCGATGATGACGTCCTCGGCGCCCGCGTCGCGGAGCACACCGACGGCACCGGCGATGGTGCCGCCGGTATCAATCATGTCGTCGAGCAGGATCGCGGTCTTGCCGGAAACGTCGCCGACGACGCGGTTGGCCACGACCTGGTTGGCAACGTCCACGGAGCGGGTCTTGTGGACGAAGGCCATCGGGGCATCGCCCAATACGTTGGCCCACTTCTCGGCAACCTTCACGCGGCCAGCATCGGGGGAGACCACCACGATGTTATCGAGGGAGTAGTTCTCCTTGATGTAGTCGGTGAGGATCGGCATGGCGTGCATGTGGTCGACCGGGCCGTCGAAGAAGCCCTGGATCTGATCGGTGTGCAGATCGACGGACACGATGCGGTCGGCGCCAGCGGCCTTGAGCAGGTCGGCGACGAGGCGGGCGGAGATGGGCTCGCGGCCGCGGTGCTTCTTGTCCTGGCGGGCGTAGGGGTAGAAAGGCAGGATTGCGGTGATGCGCTTGGCGGAACCACGCTTGAGCGCATCGATCATGATGAGCTGCTCCATCAGCCACTTGTTGAGCGGCTGGGTGTGGGACTGGATCACGAAAGCATCGGAGCCGCGGACGGACTCCTCGAAGCGGACGAAGATCTCGCCGTTGGCGAAGTCGCGGGCGGTCATCGGGGTGAGCTCGATGCCAAGCTCCTTGGCGACGGCTTCACCGAGCTCGGGGTGGGCACGACCCGAGAACAACATGAGATTCTTGCGGCTCTCGGTGAGGTGTTTGGAGGTCATAGGTGGGGCATACCTTCCTGGGGTGAGTCCAAAGTTAACTCGGAATGAATGGAAAACAAACCAATGATTAGCTTAATAGGTGGAGCGGGGGAGGGTGCTTTAAGCGTCCGTTTCTTCGGTGCGCGCTGCCTCCGCTGCTTGGGCCGCGGGGGTGCCGGGGCGCTTCTTCTCCACCCAGCCCTCGATGTTGCGCTGCTTTCCGCCCGAAACCACGAGGGCGCCGGCGGGGACGTCCTCGCGGATGACGGTGCCCGCGCCGGAGTAGGCGCCGTCGCCGACGGTGACTGGGGCGATGAACATCGTGTCGGAGCCGGTGCGCACGTGGGAGCCGATGGTGGTGTGGTGCTTGTTTACGCCGTCGTAGTTGACGAACACGCTGGATGCGCCGATGTTCGACTCCTCGCCGACGGTGGCGTCGCCGATGTAGGTAAGGTGGGGGACCTTGGAAGCGCGACCGATCTGGGCGTTCTTGGCCTCCACGAAGCCGCCCAGCTTGCCCTTCTCGCCGAGTACGGTGCCCGGGCGGATGTAGGTGAACGGGCCCACCGTCGCCTCGGCGCCGATGACGGAGTCGAAGCCGTGCGTGCGGACCACGCTAGCGCCCTCGCCGACGGTCATGTTGGTCAGCGTGGTGTCGGGGCCGACCTCGGCGCGGTCGGCGATGGAGGTGGTGCCGAGCAGCTGGGTGCCGGGGTAGATGGTCACGTCCTGGCCGACGGTGACGGTGACGTCGATCCACGTGGAGGCGGGGTCGATGACGGTGGCGCCGCCGCGCATGGCGGCCTCGACGGTGCGGCGGTTGAGCTCGCGGCCGGCCTCGGCGAGCTGGACGCGGTCGTTGACGCCGGCGAGCTCGCTCGGGTCCTCGGCACGGTAGGCGCGGACGGGGTGGCCCTCGGCGCGGGCGATGCCGAGCACGTCGGTGAGGTAGAGCTCGCCTTGGGCGTTGTCGGCGCGCAGCTGGCCGAGCGCGCCGCGGAGGATGGCGGCGTCGAAGGCGAAGACGCCGGAGTTGACCTCGTTGATCTTCAGTGTCTCTGCGTCGCCGTCCTTCTGCTCGACGATGGCGGTGACCTCGCCATCCTCATTGCGCACAATGCGACCGTAGCCGGTGGGATCGTCCAGGCTCATGGTGAGCACGGTGACGGCGGTGGGCACCTCGGTGTGTGCCGCTACCAGCGCAGTGAGCGTCTCCGGGCGCAGCAGCGGTACGTCGCCGTTGGTGACGAGCACGGTGCCTTCGAACCCCTCGAGCTGATCCATCGCGCACTGCACCGCATGCCCGGTGCCGTTCTGCTCCTCCTGGATCGCGGTGCGAACGGTGGTGCCCGGAAGCTCGGCGGCTACCGCATCCACGGCGGGGCCCACCTGGTCGCGGCGGTGGCCGATGACCGCGACGATGAACTCCGGGTCGACGCCAGCCGCGGCGTGGAGGGAGTGCGAAAGCAAACTCCTGCCGCCGATGGCGTGCAGGGTCTTTTGTTTATCGGACTTCATCCGGGTGCCGGCGCCAGCGGCGAGGACCACAACGGCGCAGGAAGAAGAGCTACTCACGAGTAACGACGCTCCTGTTATCGGGGAAAATTTCCCCTCTAGCTTAGCGTTTTAGGCTTTTCGACGCCCAACCGAAACCTCCTCGAGCCGCAACGCCCCGAGGAAGCCCACGACTCCCAGCACGGCGAGGAAAGTGATGGCGGCGGAGACACCGAAAAACGAGATGGCGCCGCTGATGGCTCCGACGACGAGGAGGACGACGCCCATGAGCGTGTTGGCCGCGCCCACGATCTGGGTGCGCTCGTCGCCTTCGGCCATGTCCACGACGTAGGTCTTCCGCGCCACCCTGACCGCGGTGTGGGCCAGGGTAACGAGAAAGAATGACAGCGGCGCGATGACGGGGAACGCGATGGTGACGAACAAGACGATGGAGGCGAAAAGGGATGCCCAGGCCATCGTCAACCGTGAGGAAACGTCGGAAAGCCTGCCGGAGAACTTGCCGCCGAGAATGGAGGCGGCACCCGTGGCGAGGAGGAACACGCCCACGCCGGAGAGGTTGGCGGAGTGCGCGAGTGTCACCAGAAATGAGGTGGACAGGGCTGTGACCAGCAGGAGCGAGCGCACGATCACGAAGCGTCGAAAAGCGACGCTTGACTTCAGGAGCTGGAAGCTATTGCGGTGGGCGAAGCCTTCTGTGGGGTAGGTGGGTTCGTCGATGCGAGCGAAGACCCGGCCGGCGAGGAACCAGCAGGTGGCGGAGAAGATGATGAGCGCGGCGAGGAGGCTCGTGCGGGAGCCGATGGGCAAAAGCACAATACCGATGACGAGCGACGCGAGGCCGCCGAGCATGGTCGCGCGTCCGGTGACGATGCCGCGGGTGCCCTTGCGCATCGTGCGGCCCTGGACGTCCTTGGAAGTAATCGAGCACAGGCTGCGGCCGAGCGAGAGCACCGCGAGGCCTGTGAGGACGGCGGCGCCGAGCGCCCAGCCGGTGAGCAGGAACGCGGCGATCCCGATGAGGAGGGCGGCGAACGCCTGGATCATGGAACCGATCACCCACAGGCGCTTGCGGGAACGATGGCGGATCACCCACGGCGTGAGGAACTCCTGGGGAAGCATGGAGCCGGATTCGCGGATCGGGACGAGCATGGCGGTGACGAAGGCGGGCGCGCCGCCCGCGGCCAGGATCCAGGGGAGGACCGTCTTTGCCGCGGTGATGGCGTCGCCGATGTTTTGCAGGCCGTTCGAGACGACGAAAATCCGTGCTGCCTTCTGCTCATCCATGAAGGCGACAGTACACTCGTGGGGAATAGGTACTTCCGAGGCCGTTAATGTAGTATCACTATTCGTCGAGACGGCTATCTCGGCGTTTCCCTGTGGTGTAATTGGCAACACTACGGTTTTTGGTACCGTCATTCAAGGTTCGAGTCCTTGCAGGGAAGCAAGCGTCCCCAGCGCCGCCTCGTGCGGTGCTGGGTTTTTTAATGGAGGAATCATGGTCCGGACCAGGATGACAGGAAAAGAGCGCCGCGAGCAGCTCGTCAGCATCGGCAGGGAGGTCTTCGCCGAGCGCGGCTTCGACGGCGCCAGCGTCGAGGAGATCGCCGCGCGCGCCGGGGTGTCCAAGCCGGTCGTCTACGAGCACTTCGGCGGCAAGGAGGGGCTCTACGCCGTCGTCGTCGATCGCGAGATGCTGCGACTAGAAAAGATCGTGACGGAGTCCCTCAAGACCGGTCGCAGCCGGGTCCGCATCGAGCAGGCGGTCCTCGCACTCTTGACGTACGTGGAGGAAGACACCGACGGCTTCCAGATCCTCGTGCGCGATATGCAGCCGGGGCAGGACCGCACGTATTCCACTTTGCTTAACGACGCCGTGGCGCAGGTGTCCCACATCCTGGCCCAGGCCTTCATTCGCTCCGGCCTCGACCCCGACAACGCGGTGCTTTACGGGCAGGCGTTGGTGGGCATGGTCTCCATGACCGCGCAGTGGTGGCTCGACGAGCGGCTGGAGGAGCGGGGGCCATCGAAGGAGCAGGTGGCCGCGCACATCGTGAACCTGTGCTGGAACGGGCTGGCGGGCATGGAGGCTGACCCCCAGCTGACGAAGAACCTCAACAACGAACCCTCGACCCTCGGGCGAGAAGGAGAAAACTGATGGCGCCAATGCTTGCTGGCCTAGCAAAGGTCGCGGCGCGGGATCCCAAGATCAAGGGGCTGCTCACCCACGTTGGTGAGAAGAGCCTGCACATCACGGGAATCGATCAGGTGCGCCCCTGGATGCTGGCCGCCCTTTCCCAGCGCACCCAGGTCCTGGCGGTTACGGCCACGGGCCGGGAGGCGGAGGACCTCACCGCCGAGCTCAAGGCCATCCTGGGGGAGAAGGTCGCCTGGTTCCCGGCGTGGGAGACCCTGCCGCACGAGCGGCTGAGCCCGGCCGCAGACATCGCGGGCGCGCGCATGCGGGTGCTCGATCACCTGGATGACTATTCCGTGGTGGTCACGGCCGCGCGCGGCCTGTGCCAGCCGATCCTCAAGGAGGCCGAGGGGCGGGAGGCCTTCCGACTGACGGAGGGGCGGGAATACAACTTCGAGGAGCTGGGGGAGGAGCTCGTCTTCCGGGCGTACCAGCGGGTCGACCTAGTGGCCAAGAAGGGTGAGTTTGCCATGCGCGGAGGCATCCTCGACGTGTTCCCGACGACCGCCGAGTACCCGGTCCGCGTGGAGTTCTGGGGCGACGAGATCTCCGAGATGCGCGCCTTCTCCGTGGCCGATCAGCGCGCCATCCCGGACCTTGAAGTCAAAGAGGTGGAGGTCTATCCGGCGCGCGAGCTGCTCATCACAGATGCGGTGGCCCAGCGAGCGCAGGAGCTGGCCGTCAAGCACGGCTCCCACCCGACGCTGCAGGAGCTGCTGAGCAAGATCGCTGAGAAGATGCCCGCCGACGGCATGGAGGCGCTCATGCCCGCGCTGGTGGACACCCCGTTCATTACCCTGCCCGAGCTGATGCCCGGGTCGCACGTCGTGGCCATCGGGCCGGAGAAGATCCGCACCCGCATCGCGGACCTGCAGGCCACCGACGCCGAGTTCCTCGCCGCGGGCTGGGAGGCTGCAGCGATGGGGGCCGACGGGCCGCTTGCGACCAAGGGACTAGACCTCGACGCCAGCACGTACCGCTCCTATGAGTCGCTCGAAAAATCTTCGGGGGTTTGGTGGACCTTCGCCCCTCCCGGGATGTTCGAGGCCGACGAGTCAGACACCCTGCCGCTCGACTTCGAGCCGGGCCCGACGCCGAGGGGCGATCTGGAGAAGATCGACCAGATGATGGCCCTGCTGCTTGCGCACACGACCTCGGGCGGGCGTGCGGCGTTCATTGCGCCCGCGCAGGGAGCGATCAAGCGCATGGTGGAGCGCTTCAAGGAGAAGGGCATCCCGACCAAGGTAGCGACCCCCGGGTGGGAGCCCTCAGAAGGGGAGGTGACCCTCTACCAGGCGATGAGCCACGCGGGCCTCGTGATCGGCGGGCTCGTGGTCATCACCGAGACGGACCTGACGGGCAACCGCGTGGGCGACATCGCGGGAGCGAAGCGCCGCCCTGCCAAGCGCCGGAACCGGGTGGATCCGCTGGCGCTCAAGACCGGCGACTTCGTCGTCCACGAGACCCACGGCATCGGCCGCTTCCTCAAGATGACCGAGCGCACGATCAAGACCGGCGACGAGACCTCGCGCCGGGAGTACATCGTGCTGGAGTACGCCCCGAGCAAGCGCGGGCAGCCCGCGGACCAGCTCTACGTTCCCATGGACTCGCTCGACATGCTCTCGCGCTACGTCGGCGGCGAGAAACCGACGCTGTCCAAGATGGGCGGCTCGGACTGGAAGAACACCAAGAAGAAGGCCCGCGCCGCGGTGCGCGAGATCGCGGGCGAGCTGGTCGAGCTGTACGCCAAGCGCCAGGCCGCGCCCGGCCACGCGTTCGCGCCGGACACCCCCTGGCAGCGGGAGATGGAGGACAACTTCCCCTTCGTCGAGACCGAGGACCAGATGCTGGCCATCGACGCGGTCAAAGCGGACATGGAAAAGCCCGCGCCGATGGACCGCGTGGTGGTCGGCGACGTCGGCTACGGAAAGACGGAGGTGGCGGTCCGCGCGGCGTTCAAGGCGGTGCAAGACGGCAAGCAGGTCGCGGTGCTCGTGCCCACGACGCTGCTCGCGCAGCAGCACCTGGCCACCTTCGAGGAGCGCATGGCGGGCTTCCCGGTGAACATCAAGGGCCTGTCGCGGTTTACCTCCGCCCACGACGCGAAGGAGATCCTCTCCGGGCTGGCCGACGGGACGGTGGACATCGTCATCGGCACCCACCGCCTGCTGCAGACGGGCGTGCAGTGGAAGAACTTGGGGCTCGTCGTGGTGGACGAGGAGCAGCGCTTCGGCGTGGAGCACAAGGAGCACATCAAAGCGATGCGCACGCACGTCGACGTGCTCACCATGTCGGCCACCCCGATCCCGAGGACCCTGGAGATGTCCATGGCGGGCATCCGCGAGATGTCCACCATCCTCACCCCGCCGCAGGACCGACACCCGATCCTCACCTACGTGGGCCCACAGGAGGAGAAGCAGATCGCGGCGGCGATCCGGCGCGAGCTCTTGCGAGACGGCCAGGTCTTCTACGTGCACAACAAGGTCTCGGACATCGAGAAGAAGGCCCGCGAGCTGCGGGAGCTGTTGCCGGAGGCGCGCATCGTCGTGGCGCACGGCCAGATGAGCGAAGACGTGCTCGAGCAGACCGTCCAGGGGTTCTGGGACCGCGAGTACGACGTGCTCGTGTGCACGACTATCGTCGAGACCGGCCTCGACATCGCCAACGCGAACACCCTCATCGTGGAGAACGCGCACCACATGGGGCTCTCGCAGCTCCACCAGCTGCGCGGCCGCGTGGGGCGCTCCCGCGAGCGGGGTTACGCCTACTTCCTCTATCCCAAGGGGCAGACGCTGACGGAGAACTCCTACGACCGCCTCGCCACCATCGCGCAGAACAACGACCTCGGCGCGGGCATGGCGGTGGCCATGAAGGACCTGGAGATGCGCGGCGCCGGCAACGTGCTCGGCGCGCAGCAGTCGGGCCACATCGCGGGCGTGGGCTTCGACCTCTACGTGCGGCTGGTGGGCGAGGCCGTCGAGGCCTTCCGTGCGCTGGCCGACGGTAAGCTCGTCGATGCTACCGACAAGGGGCCCAAGGAGATCCGCATCGACCTCCCGGTGGACGCCCACATCCCCGAGTCGTACATCAGCGCCGAGCGCCTGCGGCTCGAGGTTTACCGGAAACTCGCTGCGTCGACAAGCGAAAGCGACATCCGGCTGGCCGTCGAAGAGATGGAAGACCGCTTCGGGCCGCTGCCTAAGGAAGTCGAGCGGCTGCTGTCCGTCGCGAGGTTGCGCCACCTTGCCAGGAAGGCGGGCGTGGGGGATATCGGGGTGCAGGGCACCCGCATTAAGGTGCACCCGGTCGAGCTGGCCGATTCCAAGCAGGTTCGGCTCAAGCGGCTGTTCCCCGGAGCGGTCTACCGGGCCGCGGCGAAGGCGATCCAGCTGCCGTTCCCCAAGGCCGGCCGCAACGTGACCGACCCCAAGCTGAGGGACGTTGACCTGGTGCAATGGGCGGCGGATTTCCTCTCCACCATGTTTGACCTCGAGAAGATCGACGTGCGCGGCGGCAAGAAGCTGAAAAAGAAGGTCGTGTCCGCCCGGGAAGCTTAAGGCAGGCTGAGATGGTTGCGGGTGGCGCCGCCTGAGCGTGGGGCAAGCACTATTATGACATGCATGATTGTTCTGCTCCTTGATCCTCGGTGGCCCACGATGATCCCGTTCACGCTGCTGAGCGAGCTGCGCGGGCGCGTGGAGTTCAGCGACGAGGTCCCGGTGCAGGTCCGCTGGAACTTAGGCGACGTCATCGGGGACGCGGGTAACCATGCGCCGAGGATCCTGGTGAGCACCGACGAGTGGGACGAGAAGGTGCGATCCGCGATTGCTGATGGGGCGCGGGTGGTCGAGGTGCCCAGCCGCAGTGAGGGCATCGCCCAAGCAGTGGACGTGATGCGCCGCGCGCTGCGGCTGGGGGAGTGGGAGCAGAGCCAGACGCACGCCTCCCTCATGGCGTACCTGAGAGAAGAGGTCGAGGAGTTCGACGAGGCGGTCCGCGGCGGCGACGAGCAGGAGATGCGCGACGAGCTGGGCGACCTGCTCTTGCAGGTCCTGTTCCACGCGGAGATCGCCTCCCAGCGCGGTTCCTTCGACTTCGACGCGGTGGCCATGAGCTTCGTGGAGAAGATGGCCAAGCGCTCGCCGTACCTGTTCGACGGAACGCACCAAGTGGTGGCGATTGAGGAGCAGGAGCGGCTCTGGGAGCTCGGCAAGCAGGCTCAGTGAGTAAAGCCCCGAACCCGGCACATCGTGGGTTGGGGGCTTTGGTATTAGAGGGTAACATCGATCGTCATGTCTAGAAGGGTGATGGGTTGCGGCTTGGGGATTGTCCTAGCCTTCGTGATGGTGGTGGCTCTCGTGGGGTGGGCCCTATCCGTCCTCGAGGGGACGTCCCCCATCAAGCAGCTGCAGCCGCTGCCCAAGGACGTTCCGCCGGCGCGAGGGGTTGAGGTTTCGCTTATCGACGTCCACGGCCCCGGACGCACATCCGATCAGCTGGCCGACTGGGCGGATCCCATCGCCGCGCAGACGGGGATCCCCCCGGCGGCGCTGCGCGCCTACGGCAACGCGGAGCTCGTCGCGGCCCAGAACTGGCCGAGCTGCCACCTCGCGTGGAACACGCTGGCGGGGCTGGGTTACGTGGAGACTCACCACGGCACCTACTCGGGCGAGATCATCTCGACCCGCGCGATCAACGACGAGGGCTACGTGCTCCCGCCGATCATCGGGCCGGCGCTGGACGGGACCAACGGGTTCGCGGAGATCCGCGACACCGACGGCGGGCAGCTCGACGGGGACACCACTTACGATCGCGCGGTGGGGCCCATGCAGTTCATCCCGGAGTCGTGGAAGCTCTACGGTATCGACGCCAACGGCGACGGCCAGGCCGACCCCAATCAGATCGACGACGCGGCCGCCTCTGCGGCCAACCTCCTGTGCGACGGCCGCGACCTAGCCACCCCCGAGGGGTGGACGAGCGCGATTCGCTCGTACAACATGTCGGATCAATACCTCATCAATGTGAGAAATGCGGCGGCGTCCTACGCCCTCAATCAGCCAGCTGTGTAATAGTTCACTTCCCCGTGGGAAGAAAATTTTTGAATTTGTTGGCATAATTGAGTTTGAACGCGAAATTCGGACAGTCCTTTTTGCTTTTGATGAAAACCCGCAAGTGTTCTCGACGACGGACGGTCAAGAAACGCGTACGAGTTACAAGTTTAATCAGTAGGCTTGGAACTTGGAATATTCATTCGCATCCACATAGGAGACCAACAGTGGCTGACATTCTGCACGTATTCGCACGCGAAATTCTCGATTCCCGCGGCAACCCGACCGTTGAGGCTGAGGTTTTCCTCGATGACGGCGCACACGGTATCGCAGGTGTTCCTTCCGGTGCCTCCACCGGTGTCCACGAGGCACACGAGCTGCGTGACGGCGGCGACCGCTACGTGGGCAAGGGCGTCCTCAAGGCCGTCGCTAACGTGAATGAGGAGATCGCCGACGCCGTCGCCGGTTTCGAGGCCGACGACCAGCGCCTCATCGACAACGCCATGATCGCCCTGGACGGCACCGAGAACAAGTCTCGCCTCGGCGCCAACGCGATCCTCGGCGTCTCCATCGCCGTCGCCAAGGCTGCGGCCGAGTCCGCTGGCCTGCCGCTGTACCGCTACGTCGGCGGCCCGAACGCCCACATCCTTCCGGTCCCGATGATGAACATCGTCAACGGTGGCGCCCACGCCGACTCCGGAGTCGACGTCCAGGAGTTCATGATCGCCCCGATCGGTGCGGAGTCCTTCTCCGAGGCACTGCGCATGGGTGCCGAGGTCTACCACTCCCTGAAGTCCGTCATCAAGTCCAAGGGCCTGTCCACCGGCCTCGGCGACGAGGGCGGCTTCGCACCGTCCGTCGACTCCACCAAGGCTGCCCTCGACCTCATCGTCGAGGCCATCGAGAGGGCCGGCCTGAAGCCGGGCAAGGACGTCGCCCTAGCACTCGACGTTGCCTCCTCCGAGTTCTACAAGGACGGCAAGTACCACTTCGAGGGCGGCGAGCACACCGCCGAGGAGATGGCCACGGTCTATGAGGGGCTTATCGCCGAGTACCCGATCGTCTCCATCGAGGACCCGCTGCAGGAGGACGACTGGGAGGGCTACACCAAGCTCACCGCCGCCATCGGCGACAAGGTCCAGATCGTCGGCGACGACTTCTTCGTCACCAACCCGGCCCGCCTCAAGGAGGGCATCGAGAAGAAGGCCGCTAACGCCCTGCTCGTGAAGGTGAACCAGATCGGCTCCCTGACCGAGACCTTCGACGCCGTCGACCTCGCTCACCGCAACGGCTACCGCACCATGATGTCCCACCGCTCCGGCGAGACCGAGGACACCACCATCGCCGATCTCGCAGTCGCCCTCGGCTGCGGCCAGATCAAGACCGGTGCTCCGGCCCGCTCCGAGCGCGTCGCCAAGTACAACCAGCTGCTGCGCATCGAGCAGGAGCTGGGCGAGGCAGCCGTCTACGCCGGCCGCTCCGCCTTCCCGCGCTTCAACGGCTAATTAGCCAAGCGCCAAAACCCGCCTTCGGGCGGGTTTTTCTATTTTCTGTGACGGATGGGACTAAACTGAGGTGCCTATGGCTAAGAAATCCGTCCCCGTCGCAAACCGCACCACCGCCAAGCGCACCGTGCGGGTCGCGGTCCCGCGCGTGCGGCTCAGCGGACGCGAGCTCGCCATCGTCGGCATCGTCCTGGTCGTGGTCATCGCGATCGTGGGCACCCCGCTGCGCAACTACCTCCAGCAGCGGTCGGAGATCCAGCGCCTGAGCGCTGCGATCAGCGAGAAGGAGGCGGAGAAGGACCGCCTGCAGTCGGAGATCGACAAGTACAACTCTCCCGCCTACGTCAAGGAGCAGGCGCGCGAGCGCCTCGGGGTCATCGACCCGGGCGAGGTGGCCTACCGCGTCCTCGGGCGGTCCACCGAAAGCTCGAGTGCTGATTCGAGCGTGCAGGATCAGGCGTCGACCAAACCGTGGTATGAGACCCTGTGGGACTCCGTCTCGGTCGCCGAGATCACCCCGCAGGAGATGCCTTCGGCGGACTCGACGAACAACCTGCCGATCGTTCCGACCCCGACGCCCTAATTCGGCCCGCCTTCGTGAGACAATGGGGCCCATGAGTGTTTCGCAAGCAGACCTGGACGCCGTCGCCGAGCAGCTTGGCCGCGCGCCCCGAGGGGTCCTGGAGATCTCCTACCGATGCCCGGACGGCGCCCTTGGCGTGGTTATGACGGCGCCGAAGCTCGAGGACGGGACCCCGTTTCCCACGCTGTACTACTTGACGGACCCCCGCCTGACCTCCGAGGCCTCCCGCCTCGAGGTGGCCCACGTGATGAAGTGGATGACCGGCCGGCTCGAGTCCGACGAGGAGCTGGCCGCCGACTACCGCAGGGCGCATGACTATTACCTCGCCAAGCGCAACGCGCTGCACGACCTCGGCACCGACTTCTCCGGCGGCGGGATGCCCGACCGCGTGAAGTGCCTGCACGTGCTCATCGGCTACGCCCTCGCGGAGGGGCCCGACCACTTCCGGCTGGGCACGGAGGCCGTCGCCATGGCCGCCGACCACGGCGGGCTGCGCGGCACCGCCATCCCCGAGGACTGGCCCACCTGTGAGACGTTAGGCATCGATCTAGGCGAGTTCGACTTCAGCCACGCCGAGGTTCCGGGTGGTGCCAAGTGACTAGGCTCGCGGCCGTCGACTGCGGCACCAACTCCATTCGCCTGCTCATCGTGGAGGTCAACGGGCAGGAAACCCGCGAGATCCTGCGCACGATGAAGATCATCCGGCTTGGCCAAGGCGTCGACGCCACCGGCGAGCTTGACCCCGCGGCCATCGAGCGTGCCCGAGTGGCGCTGCGCGAGTACGTGGACAAGATGAAGCGTGAGTACGTTCAGGACGTGCGGATGGTGGCCACCTCGGCCACCCGCGATGCGAGCAACAAGGAGGACTTCTTCCGGATGACCGGCGAGCTGCTCGGCGAGATCGTGCCCGGCGCCCGCGCCGAGGTCATTTCTGGCGAGGAGGAGGCCAGGCTGTCGTTTAGGGGGGCGGTCGCAGACCTGCCGCCGGAGGCGGGCCCCTTTTGCGTCATCGACTTGGGCGGCGGCTCCACGGAGTTCGTCGTGGGAACCTCCGACGGGGAGATCCTCGGCGCCCACTCCGCCCAGATGGGCTGCGTGCGGCTGACGGAGCGCATCATGCGCACCGATCCGCCGTCCCGGTCCGAGCGGGAGATCGCCGAGGAGTACGTCGCCGAGCGCATCGCCGACGTGGAGAAGATCGTGCCGGTCGGCAAGGCGCAGACCTTCGTCGGCTGCGCGGGCACCTTCACCACGCTCGCGGCACTGGCGCTGGGGCTGGAGGCCTACGACGCGAGGGCCATCCACGATTCCAGGCTCCGCTTCGCGGCGCTGAAGGTGCTTACCAACCAGCTCATCGAGGAAACCTCGACCCAGCGCGCCGCCCACCCGGTCATGCACCCGGGGCGCGCGGACGTCATCGCCGGCGGCAGCGTGGTGGTCAACGGGATCATCGACATGATCCAGCGCAATACCCAGGTCACGGACATGGTTATTTCGGAAAAGGACATTCTCGACGGCATCGTCGCGGGCTTGGCGGAGAAGTTGTAGAGGGCTTTTCGTTTAGGCGAGGCTCTTCCACTACAATTATCCGGCGGGCCCCCATAGCCCAATCGGCAGAGGCAGCGGACTTAAAATCCGCTCAGTGTCGGTTCGAGTCCGACTGGGGGCACCACGTGGCCACCCTTGGGAAACCGGGGTGGCCTCTCGGCATTATTGGGGCAAGCTCACAGGTTATTGCCAGCCTCGCGGGATGGTGCTTGCAGGCAGCACTTTTACTATCGTTCTCAACTTCTTCGAGCGAAAAAAGGAAAAAGAATGATCGCAACCGCCGAGCGCACCACCACCCAGGCCGTCTACGAGCTGCTTCCCTTCGATCCTTACGCGGAGGGCAGCTACACCTACATGGTGCAGTCGGATCTCCCCGCGGGGGTCACCTTCCTCAAGCCATTGAGCGATGGCATGCCCAGCCATATCGGCCGAGGGCATAGGAGGTAAGACACGAGGGAAGAGATAACGAGCATGACGACCACGCCCACCGCTTCACCAACGCCAGCGCCGGAACACCACCGGCGCGCGTTGGCGTACTCGGCGAGCGTGGTCGTTGTCTTGGTGGCCGCCTCGCTCTGTTTTGCCTGGGGGCTCAGCCGCCCTTCTTCGTCGACAAGCGTGGGCGCACAGCTACGAGACCGCATCGCGTATTTCGGTATTGATTCTTTGGACGGGACGTGGAACGTGGGCACGGGCTCGTACGCCGGGTACCAGGTCGACGAGGTGCTCAAGGGTGTGAACTCCACGGTCAACGGGAGCACCGACGCCGTGACTGGCCAGGCGGTGATCGATGATTCCACGCTGAAGTCGGCGTCGGTGGACGTCAACCTCAACGACGTGCACACGAGTTTCAAGGCGCGCGACGAATACTTCTCCTCGCAGGTCGTGGACACCAACCTCCATCCCATCGCGTCCTTTAGGGCGACCGAGCCCGTCGATCTCAAGGAGCTCTTGGTGGACACCTCAGACAACATGCAGCAGAACTCGGTGGACGTGGATATCCCGGGCGAGCTGGACCTCAACGGCCAGGTCATGCCTGCGACGGCAAAGGCGACCGTGATCGTCACCCAGCAGGGGATGCAGGTTAGGGGGGTCGTGCCCATGGTGTGGCAGGACTTTGGCATCACGCCGCCGGACCTCAACGTCGTCAAGGTGGCGGACTCCGGCGAGCTCCAGTTCCTCCTTCTCCTCACCCGCTAGCCGGGATGCTATATTAGGCAACATTAGTGTTGCTTAAATATGGCTGGAGGGGTCCGATGCTGCTGTGGTGCTACGAGGGAACGGCGACCGTTAACGCACCCGATCGCGTGCTGAGCGTCATGGAGGGCGACCTCGTCATCGCACCCCAGGGCGCCTTTTACACCGCAGGAGCGACCATCTGCGAGATGGACTTCGGGCGCCTCCCAGCCACGGTGGGCACCACGACGCGGCGGATTCACCTAGGCGCGCGCTGGTCAGAACGCATGGTAGCCGAGTTCGCCCGCAACAAGTTCGGCGTAAGGCGACTCAGCGACGAGGTGCGCGCGCTTATCGACGCCCCGGTCACCGCCCCCATCATGCCGAAGTCGGAAGCGGCGCACCACGTATCCCAGCGGCTCGTCGAGCATCCCTCGGACCAAACGCCGCTGCTGGACTTCGCGGCCGAGCTGGGCGTGAGCTCACGGACCATCCAGCGGCAGTTCCAGTCCGAGACCGGGCTCGTCTTCAGCGAATGGCGGGCGGGCCTGAGGGTGTTCGTGGCGGCGAGCCTCATCGGGAGCGGGATGACCAGCACCGAGGCGGCCGCCATCGTGGGGTTCGGTGCGACGAGCTCGCTCACGCGGGCGTTCAAGCGCCACACCGGGCGCACCCCCGGCGCCAAGGTCCGCGCCGGGGGCGTTCCGAGCGGGATCCCCGGCATGACCGTCTACGCACGCACGGACGTCGACCAGGTCTTGTGGATGGCCAAGGGTACCGCCACTGTCACCACGGACGGCTTCTGCCGGTTCGTGGGTAGGGGAGAGACCATCACCCTGCCGTCGGGGACCGCCATGCGGGTCGACGTGGCGGCGGGATCGATCGCCATCCCGATTCCGCTGGCCGAGTGCGAGGGAGTGAACGACACGATGAGCGCCCTGCGGGCGTCCTCGCGGGTACCGGGAACTTTTTCCGTGATGACGGCGTTGGAGGAGTGTAATTCGACAAATTAAGGTGCGAAAGGAAAGTGTCACCTTTATGCGCAGTAGCAACCCCGTTCTTAGCTCGCTGACGGACTCCCGCCGCAACGCTTACCGCGGCGCCGCCCAGGACCCCTACGCTGGTTACTACAATCAGGTCCCCGTCACCACCTCCGAGCGCCCGATGACGGTGGACGATGTCGTCTCCAAGACGGGCATCACCCTGGGCGTCATCATCGCCTTCGCCGTGCTCAACTTCAGCATCGCCGCGTTCGTGAGCCCGGGCATGTCCATGATGCTCAGCATGGTCGGCGCCATCGGCGGCTTCGTCATGGTGCTCGTCTCCTCCTTCGGCAAGAAGTACGGCTCCGCGCCGGTCACGATCGCCTACGCGGCCTTCGAGGGCCTGTTCGTCGGCGGCATCTCCCTGCTGCTGTCCGGCTTCATGGTGGGCAAGGAGAACGCTGGTGCGCTCATCGGCCAGGCGGTGCTGGGCACCGTGGGCGTGTTCCTGGGCATGCTCTACGTGTACAAGACGGGCGCGGTGAAGGTCACCCCGAAGTTCACCCGCATCCTCACCGCCTGCATGGTCGGCGTGCTCGTGCTCGTCGCAGGCAACCTGGTCCTGTCCCTGTTCGGCCTGAACACCGGTCTGTACAGCGGCGGCCCGATCGCGATCATCTTCTCGCTGGTGTGCATCGGCCTGGCGGCGATGAGCTTCCTACAGGACTTCGACGTCGCCGACCGCCTCATCCGCGAGGGCGCGCCGGCCAAGATGGCCTGGGGCGTTGCGCTGGGTCTGGCCGTGACGCTGGTCTGGCTCTACACCGAGATCCTGCGCCTGCTCAGCTACTTCCAGCAGCGCTAGAGGCTGAGCGTCTTCCCGTTGACGATGATGTCGCTGAAGACGAGCTCGCCCGTGCTTGACTCGATGGGATCGAGGAGGGTCACCTGAGCCTCCTCGCCATCCAACCGCCCTTTTCCGAGGGCGGTTTTTTCGTCCCACTGGGGCCATTCAATGTCGGTGATCTCGTCGGAGTCCGAGATGCAGTCGATGCTGATCGTTGCAGGCTTGACGACGCCATGCTCCGCAGCGCAATCCAGGTAGCCGGGCAGGCTGGATTTCTCCCACGTGGAGGAGGGCTGGGCGCTGCTGGGGGTGGACACAGTGGTAGAGCCCTCGGTGCTGCAACCGGTGGTTGACAGCAGCGCGAGGGCTAGAGCGGGGATAATGCGGCGCACGGCGGTGTTAGGCGTTGCGCAGGGTGGCGGCCTTGAGGGAGTCGTAGGGCTCGGCGGAAACGACGGTCACGCTGATGACCTTGCCGTTCGGCGCGGTGTACTCGCGGGTCTCTCCCTCCTGGGCGCCGACGATGGCGGCGCCGAGCGGGGACTGCTCGGAGTAGGTCTCGAGGTCCTTGTTGTCCGACGCCGCGGCGCGGGTACCGATAAGGAAGGTCTCCTTGTCGGACTCGTCGCCGTTGTAGTAGACGTGGACGACGGAGCCGACGTGGGCCACGCCCTCGACGATGCCGGCGCGCTCGGTGGTGGAGTTGGCGAGGATCTCGGAGATCTGCTTGATGCGGGCCTCCTCCTGGTCCTGCATCTCGCGGGCGGCGTCGTAGCCAGCGTTCTCCTTGAGGTCGCCCTCCTCGCGGCGCTCGTTGATCTCGGCGGCGACGACGGGGCGGTGGGCGATGAGGGCGTTGAGCTCCTCCTCCAGCTTGGCCTTGGTCTCCGGGGTGATGTACTGCTTCTGGTTGTCAGCCATAGTCAAACCTGCTCTCATCGGGTCGTAAAAAGTGGGCCCCGGCGAAGGACGCTGCCGGGGCCTAGAAAACTAACGGTCATACTAGCACAGGGGACTAGGACGGAACCGAGAGGTAGAAGGGGAGGTCCTCGGAGCAGCCGTACACGTCGGCCGAGGCCGCGGGGACGGTGGTGGTGATGTCCACCTCGATGCGCTGGACCTTGTCCCCGCCCGCGGGGATGATGACCTCGCGGCGGCCGACCTCGTTCTTGTCGTAGTCGACCGCCTTGACGATGCAGTAGGAAACGCGGTCGGTGTGCTTGCGGGTCACGTCTAGCCACTGGCGCATGATGGTGCCGCTGACCTGCTCGACGGTGGCGGTTTTTGCCGAGATGGTCTTGTTGACCTGGCTGTTGACGTACTTCACGCCCGCGACGATGAAGGCGATGACGATGACCACCGCGAAGATCGCGACCAGCTTCCCCGACCACGTCGACTGCGAGGATTCCTTGGCGTAGCGCTGGCGCTGAGACGGAGAGGTCATGTTCGCTTCCCTAAATACTTCCACGTGCGGATACCAAGCAATCATCTTAGCGTAGCTACTATGGAGGGGATAACTGCGAGAGGATACTTCAACAATGTCAGGACTTCGGCTGCTTGCCATCCACGCACACCCGGACGACGAGTCGAGCAAGGGCGCCGCGACGATGGCGCGCTACTCCCACGAGGGCAACCGCGTCATGGTGCTCACCTGCACCGGCGGCGAGAGGGGAGACATCCTTAACCCCGCCATGGACCGCCCCGGCGTCCTGGAGAACATTGGCGAGGTGCGCAAGGAGGAGATGGCCAAGGCCATCAAGGCGCTCGGCGTGGAGCACAAGTGGCTCGGCTACGTCGACTCGGGGCTGCCGGAGGGAGACCCGCTCCCGCCGCTGCCGGAGGGCTGCTTCGCGCTCGCCCCCAACGAGGAGGTCGTGCCCAAGATCGTGGAGGTGATCCGCGAGTTCCAGCCCCACGTGATCATCACCTACGACGAAAACGGTGGCTACCCGCACCCGGATCACCTGAAGGTGCACGAGGTGTCCATGATCGCCTGGGACAAGGCCGGGGACGCGAGCTACCACCCGGAGGTGGGAAAGCCTTGGACCCCGTTGAAGCTCTACTACACCCACGGCTTCATCCGCCAGCGCCTGCAGATGTTCCACGACCTGCTCATCCAGCAGGGCAAGGAGAGCCCCTACGAGGACATGTTGGGCCGCTGGAAGGCCAACCAGGCCGATACGATGGCGCGCGTGACCACGCAGATCTACGCCGAGCGCTACTTCGAGCAGCGCGACGAGGCGCTCAAGGCGCACGCCACGCAGATCGACCCGGCGGGCACCTTCTTCGCCACCCCGGTGGAGGTGCAGCGCCGCCTGTGGCCGACGGAGGAATTCGAGCTCGCGCGCACCCGGGTGGCCACCTCGCTGCCGGAGGATGACCTTTTCGCGGGCATCGACGCAGCGCGATAATATTAACCGGGTAAAGCAAACACGTGGAGGATTTGATGCAGGTATCGAACTTGGCCTACGGCACCGTCATGTTCCTGGCGCAGAAGGACATCGGCCCCGAGGGGTCGGAATTTGGTAAGGCCTCGCCGATCGGCTGGCTCGTGCTGGTCGCGCTCGTCGTCGTGGTGCTCATCCTGGGGTGGGCGTTCCACCGCCGCTACAGCCGGCTCAACCGCCGCCGCATGTTCGCGGAGGCCCACGGAATCGACCTCTTCGACGAGGAGACCCTGGACAAGGCGATGGCCGAGGCGGGCGTTTTGGATCAGCGCAAGAAGCTCTGGATCTAAGGGCGGCGCATGGCAGGAATCACGAAGAAGGTGAAAGGCCTCATCAAGGAGGCCGCGTATCCCTTCTACGAGCGTCGACTCCTCGAGGAGATCGGCCACCTGCGCCAGCCCAGCCACGTCGCGGTCATGTGCGACGGCAACCGGCGCTGGGCGAGGGAGGCGGGGTTCGCCGACGTCACCCACGGGCACCGGGTGGGGGCGAAGAAGATCGGCGAGTTCGTGCGCTGGTGCGCGCCGACCGACGTCGAGCTCATCACCGTCTACCTGCTGTCCACGGAGAACCTCGGGCGCTCGAGCGACGAGCTCCAGCTGCTGTTCGACATCATCGCCGACGTCGTCGACGAGCTCTCCACGGCGGAGACCAACTGTCGGCTCCGGCTGGTCGGGCACCTCGACCTGCTCCCGGATGACTTCCGCCAGCGCCTCGAGCAGGCGGCCGCGCACACCGACGGCCACACCGGCGTGGAGGTCAACATCGCGGTCGGCTACGGCGGCCGTCAGGAGATCGTCGACGCGGTGCGCGAGCTCATCGACGCCGAGCTGGGGCGCGGCACGAAGGCGGAGGAGCTGGCGGGAAAGATCACGGTGCAGTCGATCAGCGAGCACCTTTATACCTCCGGCCAGCCCGACCCGGACCTTGTGATCAGGACCTCAGGCGAGCAGCGGCTTTCGGGTTTCCTCTTGTGGCAATCGGCGTACTCTGAAATCTGGTTTACCGATACATATTGGCCAGCATTCAGGAGGCTCGACTTCCTGCGTGCCATGCGCGACTACTCGAAGCGCAATCGTAGATTTGGGAAGTAAGATGCACATTCGCTATCGCTCCGAATACGGATCCACCAAGCAATACGCGGAGGAGCTCGCCCGCCTGGCGGGAACCACCGCCGAGGATCTCGACGTCGAGGTTCCCGATGACGGCCAGCCCGTGGTGTACATGTCCTTCGTCCACGGCCCGGTCCACCCGGCCGCCAGCAAGGCGTCGGAAAGCAAAAATGCCAAGGTAGCGGTGGTGACGGTGGGCATGTCGCCGCTGGACGAGGCGATCAAGGCCGACCACACCGGCGACATGGTTCCGGCGAGCGTCAAGCGCTTCTACCTGCCCGGGCGGCTGGAGTACTCGCGCATCTCGGCCGCGCACAAGGCGACGCTCGCGACGCTGGTGTCGGCGCTGCGGCTCAAGCCGCGCAAGACCGCCGTCGACCGCAACCTCATCGATACCTACGGCAAGGACACCGACCGCGTGGACTTCTCGCTGCTGACCCCGATCCTGGAGTGGGGCCAGAGCTAGATTTTGCGCATCCGCACCCTCTTTACTGAGTGATCGGCGCCCTTGGCTAGGACCAGGGACGCCCGCACCCTGGTGGGGAGGATGTTTTCTACCAGGTTGGGCAGGTTGATTGTCTGCCAGATCATGCGCGCCTCGTCGACGGCGTCGTCGTCGGGCAGCTCGGCGTAGTGGGAGAAGTGGGCGCCGGGCGCGCGGAAGGCGGAGGTTCGCAGCTGCAGGAAGCGCTCGATGTACCAGCGCTCGATGTCCTCGGTCTTCGCGTCGACATAGACGGAAAAGTCAAACAGATCGGAAATGACCAGGGTGGGGCCGGTCTGGAGGACGTTGAGGCCCTCGACGATGAGGATGTCGGGGCGGTTGACCGTGATGACCTGGTCGGGGACGCGGTCGTAGAGGGTGTGCGAGTAGACTGGCGCAATGACGTTGGACTTGCCGGACTTGACGTCGGTGACGAACCGAAGGAGTGAGCGCTGGTCGTAGCTTTCGGGATATCCCTTGCGGCTCATGATGCCCTTGGCGTTGAGCTCGGCGGCGGGCAAGAGAAAGCCGTCGGTGGTGACCAGATCCACCCGCGGGTGGGTGTCCCAGCGTTGGAGCAGCACCTGGAGCAGTCGGGCGGTGGTGGACTTGCCCACGGCCACGGATCCCGCGACCCCGATGACGAAGGGGATGTGGGAGATCTTGTCACCCAGGAAGGTCTCGGTCGCTGCGGTCAGCTCCTGGCGAGCCTGGACCTGGAGGTGGATGAGTCGCGAGAGTGGGAGGTAGACCTCGGCGACCTCTTCGAGGTCGATGTTCTCGCCGATACCGCGCAGCGCCACGACCTCTTCTTCGGTGAGGACCTGCGGCATGGACTGCCTAAGTTGGCGCCAGCTTTCCCTGTCGAAGTCAAGGTACGGGCTGGAATCATTGGGGCGCGCCATAACATCTATTGTGCATGTCGGCGAGTGGGGGAGACAAACTACCCCCTCTAGCCGTGTGGGTTTTCTCAGGGCGTCGGCTAAACTAGGTGCGAATGCCTCCTAGGCTTCATGGACGAAAAACGATGAAAGGTGCATTGGCTACGCCATGACAAATGACATCCGCAACCAGCCGCTGGCAGAGCTGGACCCCGAGGTCGCAGACGCCATCGCCGGCGAGCTTGACCGTCAGCGCTCCACCCTGGAAATGATCGCCTCCGAGAACTTCGTTCCGCGCGCGGTTCTCCAGGCTCAGGGCTCCGTCTTCACCAACAAGTACGCTGAAGGCTACCCGGGCCGCCGCTACTACGGTGGCTGCGAGAACGCCGACATCGTCGAGGATCTCGCCCGCAACCGCGCCAAGGAGCTGTTCGGTGCGGAGTTCGCCAACGTCCAGCCCCACGCGGGTGCGCAGGCCAACGCCGCCGTGCTCATGGCGCTGGCCAACCCGGGCGAGAAGATCATGGGCCTGTCCCTGGCCCACGGCGGTCACCTCACCCACGGCATGCACCTGAACTTCTCCGGCAAGCTGTACGAGGTCGCGGCCTACGAGGTCGAGCCGGATACCTTCCGCATTGATATGGACAAGCTGCGCGAGCAGGCGCTGCGCGAGAAGCCGCAGGTCATCATCGGCGGCTGGTCCGCCTACCCGCGCACCCTCGACTTCGAGGCGTTCCGCTCCATCGCGGACGAGGTCGGCGCGAAGCTGTGGGTCGACATGGCGCACTTCGCGGGCCTCGTGGCCGCCGGCCTGCACCCGTCGCCGGTTCCCTATGCCGACGTCGTGTCCACCACCGTCCACAAGACCCTGGGCGGCCCCCGCTCCGGCATGATCCTGGCCAAGCAGGAGTGGGCGAAGAAGCTCAACTCCGCCGTCTTCCCCGGCCAGCAGGGCGGCCCGCTCATGCACGCCATCGCGGGCAAGGCCGTCGCGCTGAAGATCGCCGGCACCCCTGAGTTCAAGGAGCGCCAGGAGCGCACCATCGAGGGCGCGAAGATCCTCGCCGAGCGCCTCACCGCCGCGGACGCCAAGGCAGCCGGCGTCGACGTCCTCACCGGCGGAACCGACGTGCACCTGGTCCTGGCGGACCTGCGCAACTCCGAGATGGACGGCCAGCAGGCCGAGAACCTCCTGCACGAGGTCGGCATCACGGTCAACCGCAACGCCGTGCCCTTCGACCCGCGCCCGCCGATGGTCACCTCCGGTCTGCGCATCGGCACCCCGGCGCTGGCCACCCGCGGCTTCGATGCCGCAGGCTTCACCGAGGTCGCCGACATCATCGCCACAGCGCTGATCAACGGCAAGGCCGCCGACGTCGAGGCGCTGCGCGCCCGCGTGACCAAGCTCGCCGAGCAGTACCCGCTCTACGAGGGCCTCGAGGAGTGGAAGCTCGCCTAAGGAGCGCACAAAAAATTCCCTAGCCAGCGCGGCGAGGGAATTTTTTTATGAGCTTAGAACTCGCCCTCGGCGACGACGGTCGCCTTCTTCTCGAGCTCCATCTCCATGGAGGTCTCGCGCAGCTTCTCCTGCTTGATGAAGTAGACGAGGATCAGCGCGACGATAACGGCCGGGGCCAGCACCAGGAAGACCGGGACGAGAGCATCGTTGTAGGAGTAGATGATCGCGTCGTGGATCGAGGTGGGCAGCTGGTGGACGATAGCCGGGGTCAGGCTGTTGGAGTCAATGCCGCCCTGTGCCGCGTACGCCTGCTGTTGCTCGGGGCTGAGCGCGGCGATGGCGGCCGGCATGCGATCGGCCAGCTCGTCCTTCAGGTTGCCCACGAAGATGCCGCCGACGAGCGCGGAGCCCAGGGAGGAACCGATCTGACGGAAGAAGTTGTTCACGGCCGTGGCGGAACCGACCACCTGCATCGGCATGGTGTTCTGGACGACGAGCACGAGGACCTGCATGCACAGGCCGAGACCCATGCCGAGGACGAACAGGGAGGCGCCGATCTGCCACAGCGGCATGTCGACCTCCAGGCGGTGGAACAGGAACAGCGCGATCAGGGTGATGATCATGCCCACGATGGGGTAGACGCGGTAGGTGCCGTTCTTGGAGATGCGGGCGCCGGACCAGATGGAAAAGCCCATCATGCCGACCATCATCGGGATCATCATGTAGCCGGCCTCGGTGGCGGAGATCCCCTTGACCATCTGCATGTAGGTGGGCAGGTAGGCGAGGATGCCGAACATGGTCACGCCGATGACGAGGCTGGCCGCGGTGGTCAGCGCGAAGTTGCGGTTGGTGAAGAAGGTCATCGGGATGAGCGGGTTGGAGACCTTGAGCTCGACGAAGACCAGGATGATGGCGGAGACGATCGTGGTGATGATCAGGCCGATGATGAGCGGGTCGCCCCACTCGTACTGGGAGCCGCCCCAGGTGGTGAACAGGACCAGGCTGACAGTGGCGATCATCATGAAGATGGTGCCCAGGTAATCCCACTTGAAGGCGGGGTAGTCGCGCTTCGGGATCTTCAGCACGATGACGGTGACGATGATGGCGAGCAGGCCCAGCGGGATGTTCATCCAGAACGCCCAGCGCCAGCTGGTGTGCTCGGTGAAGAAGCCACCGAGCAGCGGGCCGAGCACGGCGGCGAGGCCGAAGATGCCGCCCATCATGCCCATGTAGCGGCCGCGCTCGCGGGCGGGGATAATGTCGGCAATGATGGCCTGGGACAGGATCATGAGGCCTCCGGCGCCGATGCCCTGGACCGCGCGGGCCACGATGATCATGGTCATGGATTGGGCCACGCCACCGATCACCGAACCGACGAGGAAGATGGTGAGCGCGCCGATGAACAGCGGCTTGCGCCCCATGAGGTCGCCCGCCTTGCCGTAAATGGGGAGCATGACGGTCTCGGCAACCATGTAGGCCGTAATCACCCACGTCATGTGGTCGACGCCACCGAGGTCGCCGACGATGGTGGGCAGTGCGGTGCTAAAGATCATCTGGTCGAGCGAAGCCAGCAGCATCGCGACCATGAGGGAGGCCAGCACCCACCACGCGCGGCGCTGCTGCTCCGGGGTCATGGACGATTGGCGCTTCTCGCGCTTCTTCGTTTTCGTTGCAGTAGTCATTTCTATTCTCTTCTTAGTTGTTGCTTTGCTTGTCGACGCCTACGGCGAGCACCCGCAGGAAGCCCTGTCGAACATCGAGGCTGTGAGCGATGATGGCATCGGGATCTTGGCTGCCCGTCTCTTCCCATCGCTTGGCTCCGTTGAGCATGCACATGATCACCCCGCCCGTGACCAGGCGGGCCTCCTCCTGTGCGCTGCGTCCACCCTTGATGTCGGCCGGGAAGGCGAGGAAGTACCGGGTGAGCAGGTCCTCGACCTGATGCCTGGCGGAGTGGAAGGAACCAATCTGGTGGGCGGAAAGCTCCGGCTCCTGCTCCTTTATCTTGTGCCTGCGCTTCATGGTCGTCCAGTTGAACGGGTTGTTCTCGTGGAAGAGCAGTGAATAGAAGAAGCGCAGCGTCGACACGAAGATGTCTTGGTGCGGGCTGGCGAGGAACTCGTCGAGTTCCTCCCGGCTTGGCACCCTGGGGCCCGGGCCGATGATGGCTTCTTCCTTGGAGGCGAAGTAGTTGAAGAAGGTTCGCTTGGAGATCCCAACCGGTTCGCAGATGTCCTCGATGGTCACGTGGGCGCTTCCTCGTTCGAGGACGAGCTCAGTGGCGCAATCTTCGATCGCCGCTCGGGTGCGAAGCTTTTTGGCTTCGCGGTGAGATAGCTGTTGTTCGGACACGAATGGAACGATACACCCAATTTTTCACCGCGTGCAAAAATGCATTGAGTGAAATTGTGCACCGCCCCGGGGTGGTGTGTGATACGTCACCTTTGGGGCGGTGTGAGGGTGCTGAATCGTGGCAGGTACAGTCAGGAGAAAACTCAGGATCGCCCATGGAGGACGCATGGAACTCACCACTGGCCAGCAACGCCGCGCGGCGCTCGGATCGTTTGTCGGGGCGGTGGTTGAGTGGTACGACTTCCTGCTCTACGGTCTGGTGGCGGCCCTCGTCCTCAATAGCCAGTTCTTCCCGGGCCTCTCCCCGGCCGTGGGCACGCTCTCGGCCTTCGCGACGGTGGGGGTTGGGTTCCTGTTCCGCCCGATGGGCGGCGCCGTGTTCGGCCACTTCGGCGACAAGTTGGGGCCCAAGCGGGTGCTCACTTGGACGATGACCCTCATGGGCATCGCCACCGTGGCGATCGGGGTGCTGCCCACCTTCGGCCAGGTCGGCCTGTGGGCACCCCTCCTGCTCACGGCGTGCCGCGCGCTGCAGGGCTTCGCCGTGGGCGGGGAGTGGGGCGGCGCCGCGCTGCTGGCGGTGCGGGCCGCGCCGAAGGACCGGCAGGCCTTCTTCTCATCGGGCGTGCAGGTGGGCTACTCGGTGGGCCTGCTTCTGTCCACGGGTGCCGTGACCGTGATGAACCTCGTGTGCACCGACGAGCAGTTCCTGCGCTGGGGATGGCGGGTGCCGTTCCTCGTCTCCGCGGTGCTCATCGCCTTCGGCCTGTGGGTGCGCCTGGGTGTGGTGGAGATGCGCCCAGAGGACGACGTCATGCGCCCCAAGCGGAGGTTGCCGTTCATCGAGGCGATCGCCGCCCACCCGACGGCGTTCTTCGCCATCATCGGCGTGCGCTTGGCCGAGATGTTCTCCATGTACATCGTCACCACCTTCGGTCTGGCCTACTCGGTGCAGCACTTCGGGTGGGATAGGCAGTTCTTCCTCAACATCTCGCTCGTGCTTGGCGTGCTCGGCATCTTCTCGATCCCGGCGTTTGCCTACCTCTCGGACCGCGTGGGGCGCAAGCCGGTCTACGTGACCGGCGCCCTGGTCGTCGCGGCGGCGACCTGGCCGTTCTTTAAGGCGCTGGAGTCCGGCAACGTGGTGCTCACCGCGGCCTTCGCCGTGCTGATCGTGAGCGTCGGCCACGACATGGTGGTCTCGGTCCAGCAGCCGATGATCACCAAGATGTTCGGCAAGGCGCACCAGTACTCGGGCGCGGGGCTGGGCTACCAGGTCGCGGCGGTATTCGCCGGCGGGTTCACGCCGTTCATCGCGCAGTGGATTGTGGCACGCACCGACGGCGCGTGGCAGGGGGTCGCCTGGTACCTCATCGCCGGCGCCGTGATCTCGGCGCTGACGGTGGGCGTGCTGATGCGAAAGGCGGACTAGCTCTTCTCCGCGCGGCCCTCGGCCATCGCGGTGCGGGCGGCGCGCAGCCACTCGGGCTGGTCGGCTAGGAGCGCCTTGATCTCGGCGGTGGTCAGCGGGCGGTCGTAGTCGTTGCGCTTGAGAGCGGCGATGGTGATGCCGAGCTTCTGCGCCACCACCGGGCGCGGGTGCGGCCCGTTGCGGCGCAGCTCAGCCAGCCACTCCGGCGGGTTGGTCTGCAGCTCGACGAACTGCTCGTGGGTCAGCGCGGTGGCCTGGAACTCCTCTGGCGTGGCCGAAAGGTAAATTCCCAGCTTCTTTGCCGCCGTCTGCGGCTTCATGGCGGTGCCGGACGGCTTAACTACAGATTCTTCATTCACGGCTACAACGGTAGCATTGACCGCATGCTTAACTTAAGTTTTGTCACCGGCACGGAACCCGGGAAGTGGTTCGACCGATACCGCGACCGCACCGGCCACGGGCTGGCCGAGCGCAATTCCGACGACCCGATGGCGGAGCTTCTAGGCGGGGAGGCGGACCTGGTGCTAGTGCGGCTCCCCGACGAGCGGGTGGACACCGAGCGCCTCCACGTCGTGCGGCTCTACGAGGAGGCCACCGGCATCGCCGTGCCGAAGGACCATACGCTCACGCTTGTCGACGCCGTCGGCGAGGAAGACCTCGAGGGAGAGATGGTGCTCTACCGGTGGACCGGGGGGCTGGTGGATATCGCCGCGGTGCGCGGGCACCTGCAGGTGGTCGCGGCCAACGTCGGCCTGGTCATCGCGCCGCGGCCGCTGCTGAAGGTGCTCAGCGGCAAGCAGATCGAGGTCCGTGGCTTCGAGGGGGAGGCGGCCAGGAGCGGGATCGCGCTGGTATGGGACAAGGACCAGGATTCGGAGGCGATCCAGGACTTCGTGGGGATCGCGAAGGGGAGAACGGTTCATTCCTCGCGGCAATCGGCACCGAAAAAGGCGGCAAAGAAAAAGCCGGTGGCAAGGAAGTCGGGCGCGAAGCGAGCGGAGAAGCCCCGCCGTAGGCGTCGATAAGCGAGCGAAAAAGAAATTGCACGGCCAGCGAAGTTCCGGAACAATCTTTAGGTATGTCATCCAAAGGATTTGTAATTCGCCCGCTGAGGCGAACCGATTTCGGGCAGGTGCAGCAGATCTATCTGCAGGGTCTGGCCACCGGGCACGCGACCTACGAGGGGGAGGCCCCGAGCTGGGAGAAGTTCACCCGCGTCAAGCTCGAGGGGACCATGTTCGTGGCGGTCGAGGAGGACGATGACTCCGCGGTACTCGGTTGGGTGACGGCGGCCCCGGCGTCCTCGCGCAGCGTGTTCCACGGCGTGGTGGAGGACTCGATCTACATTCACCAGGATGCGCAGGGGCGCGGGGTCGCGGGGGCCCTGCTGGACAAGCTCATCGAGGTGTGCCAGGACATGGGCAAGTGGGCGATCCACTCGTGGATCTTCCCGGAGAACGAGGGCTCGGCGAAGCTGCACGCCTCGCGCGGATTCGAGAAGGTGGGGACGTTCAGCCACCTCGCGAAGATGACCTACGGAGAGATGGCCGGCCAGTGGCGCGACACGGACGTGTGGGAGAAGCTGCTACCCAAGCCGGAGATCGACGACGAGACGGCGCTGGGTAACGTTTAGGCATCAATACCTTAAGATTTTTAAGGAAAGCTTGAATGGCTCTTCACGGCCGTTAGGGTTGGGGGTGTTCGCTTGTTGTTCGACGTTCCGAAGGGACACTCCAATGAAGAAGTACTCTGTCGCCGCCAGCGCGGCCATTCTTGTCATGGCTGCGGGTTTGTCCGCCTGCTCCGATGATCAGCAGGACGCTGCTTCCTCGGCAGCTTCGTCGGTCGCCAACAACGCCGGGTCCGCTGTCTCCTCCGCGGCTGCAGGTGCCATGAGCGCCGCAAAGAGCGCAGGCGCGGAGGCTTCTGCGGCCGTGGAGTCGGCCATGAACAACACCACCGACATTACCGTCGGGGGCAAACAGGTCTCCGTGCCGGCAGCTCTCGCCTCGGCTATCGACTCCCACTCCGATGATCTCGGCGAACCGTCTGCCGTCGATGTGGGAGAAAACGGGACCTACCTGGTCACCTATCCCGAGGGAAAGTACCTCGCCTACAACGAGCAGGGTGAGCCGGTCCTCGTTCAGGGCATGATCGCCGAGACCTGGATGTCCCAGGGCGGCTTCGAGTCCACCCTTGGCGCCCCGGTCGCCGAGGAGCGAACCGTGGACAACGGCTGGAGCCAGGAGTTCGC
This sequence comes from Corynebacterium vitaeruminis DSM 20294, assembly GCF_000550805.1. Classification (NCBI taxonomy): domain Bacteria; kingdom Bacillati; phylum Actinomycetota; class Actinomycetes; order Mycobacteriales; family Corynebacteriaceae; genus Corynebacterium; species Corynebacterium vitaeruminis. The sequence continues at coordinate 1,075,039 of NZ_CP004353.1, forward strand.
CAACGGCACGATCAAGTGGGTCGACAACGGCACCGGCTACGCCGCCGAGGTCACCCCGAAGTAAGCCTTTTATAGACAAAGCCCCCTAGCACCGGAAGGTGCCTCAGGGGGCTTTCATCATGACGGGCCTAGCGTGTGGTGCGCAGGGTGTGTTCCTTGACGAAGAGGAGTACGATCACCGCGGCGGTCGACAGCGGGGCCAGGTACAGGAAGACCGGGGTGAGCGAGTCGTTGTAGGCGAAGCCGATGGCGTCGCGGATGACGGCCGGCAGGTGTGAGACGATCGCCGGGGTGAGGTTGGACGCGCCGCCCTGCAAGTGCAGCTGGCTTACGTCCACGCCGTCCTTCGCCGCCTGCTGGATGGCCTGCGGCAGGGTGGTGCTGAGATGCTCCTTCAGGTGGGAGAGGAAGATCGAGCCCACGAACGCGGAGCCCAGCGATCCGCCGACCTGACGGAAGAAGTTGTTCGCGCCGGTCGCGGTGCCCACCCGCTCGATGGTGAAGGAGTTCTGGACGATGAGCACGAGGATCTGCATGGTGCAGCCAAGTCCGATGCCGAACAGTGCCAGGAAGATGCCCACCTTGACCAGCGAGTCGTCGGCCTTGAGGGTGGACAGCAGCACCATCGTGATGGTGATGATGACCTGTCCCACGATCGGGTACCACTTGTAGCGGCCCGTGCGGGTGATGAGGTTGCCCGTGACCGTAGAGGTGATGATCATGCCGCCCATCATGGGGATCATCATGAGACCAGCCTTGGTGGGGGTCATGTGGTGGACCATCTGCATGTAGGTGGGCAGGTAGGCCAGGCAGCCGAACATGATGACGCCGACCGCGAGCCCCGCGATAGTAGCCAGGGTGAAGTTGCGGTTCTTGAACAGGTCCATCGAGATAAGCGGCTGGGAGGCGCGGCGCTCGACGAAGACGAAGATCACGGCGAAGACGATGCTCGTGATGATGAGGCCGATGATCGTCGGGCTCGACCACTCGTAGTCGCGGCCGCCCCAGGTGACGAACAGGATGAGCGCCGCGGTGGCGATCGCCATGGTCAGCGTGCCCAGCCAATCGAGCCTGAAGTTCTGCTGCTTGGCAGGCAGGTGGAGCAGGGAGATGATGGCCAAGATGGCCACGATGCCGATCGGCAGGTTGAGCCACATGCCCCAGCGCCAGCCGGGGCCGTCGGTGAACCAGCCGCCGGCCAGCGGGCCGAGCACGGAGGCCACGCCGAAAACCGAACCCATGAGGCCCATGTACTTGCCGCGGGTGCGCGGGGTGGTGACCTCGGCGGTGATCGCCTGCGAGAGGATCATCATCGCGCCGCCGGCGACGCCCTGGATGGCGCGGCCCGCGATGAGCACGGACATCGACTGGGCGGTGGCGCCGATGGCCGATCCGATGAGGAACAGGACGTTCGCGCTGATGAACAGCGGCTTGCGGTTAATCTGGTCGCCGAGTTTGCCGAACAGCGGCATCGCGATCGTCTGGCCCAGGAGGAAAGCGGTAATGACCCAGGACATGTGCTCCACGCCGCCGAGCTCGCCCACGATGGTGGGCAGCGCGGTGGTGAAGATCATCTGCCCGAGGGCGCTCATGAGCATGGAGAGCATGAGCGCGCCGATAATCAGACCGGTGCGTTGCTCCTTGTGAGTGGGAGTTTCAGTCATCGTTTTCTTCTTTGTCGGGGAGGGCGCGGCACAGCCGCGTTATAGAGTGCAAGCTGGCCTTGCAGCGAGGCCTGAGCTGCTCGTAGCTCTCGGTCTTCGCGTCGACCCAGCTGCTAAAGCCCAGCCGGATCGCGCCGATGACCACGAGCGCGAGTTGTGCGGATTCCTCGGCGTCGGTGAGCTCGGGCGCGAGCTTCGCCTCGGGGAAGGCCTGGTAATAGGCCTGAAGCATCTCGGTGAGCACCGCGTAGGACCCGTTGAGCCGTGAGGATCCGAGGTGGTCGAGGTCGGGGTCCGATCGCCTGATCCGCTTGCGGCGTCGCAGGAGGACGGCGCGCTGCTCGGGGTCGGCGAACTGCCCGGAGATGACGTTGTCGAGGGTGAGATCGAGGAGCGCCGCCACGACGTTCGCGTGCCGGTGGGAGAGGAAGCGCCCCCGCTGCTCTTCGTTGAAGTCCCGGGGCGGCTCGCCGAGGACGGCCGTCTCCTTCGAGTCGACGTAGTTGAAGAAGGTGCGCTTGGAGATCCCCGCTGCCTCGCAGATGTCGTCCACGGTGACCGCGGCGTATCCGCGCTCGGCAACCAGCCGGGTGGCGTGCTCCTCGATGTCGGCCCGGGTCTGCAGTCGCTTGCGTTCCCGTAGTGATAATGGAGTTTGCACGAAAAGTAAACTTAGGGCAAAAGTAAACTGAGTGCAAACTCTCAGTCGAGTACTTTTTCCTCGAAGTGCACGAGCTGGCCGGGGACCAGCTGCGCGCAGCGGTCGGCGGAGTCCTCGTCGAGCACGCCGATGACCGGATACCCGCCGGTGACCGGGTGGTCGGGGCCGAAGACCACCGGGTTTCCGTCCGGCGGAACCTGGATCGCCCCGCGGACCATGCCCTCGCTGGGCAGCTCGCCGCCGCGCTTGATCGCCAGCGGCTTCCGGGGAACAAGGCGCAGCCCCACGCGGTTGGAATCGGGGGAGACCGTGAAGACCTCGTTAAAGAACCGCTCGACGGTGGCTACGGTGAACCAGTCCTCCCGCGGCCCGATGATGACCTTGAGCGGCTCGATGGACAGCCGCGACCATGTGGGCGGGAGCTGCCGGAGCATCGGGTACCACGCGTGGGTCTCGACGAAGGAGGAGCTGCCGAAGAGGACGTCACTGGCCGCCACGGGTGCGGGCCCGATGCCGCTCAAGAGGTCGAGCGAGTGCGAGCCCAAGACCGCGGGCGCGGAGAAGCCGCCGCGCACCGCCAGGTAGGTGCGGCAGCCCGACTCGGGGTCGCCGAGCTCGAGCGTGTCGCCGGGGGCGAGATCGAGGACGGTGTGGGTAAAGCCCCTCCTGCCCGACACCGCCACCTCGGCCTGAGCGCCCGTGAGCAGCACCGTCGCGGGGGCCAAGGCGCGCGCGGCGAAGCCGCCGCCGAGGATCTCCAGCACCGGGGCGTCCACGGAATTGCCGAGCGCCCGGTTGGCCTTGGCTGCGCTGCGGCGGTCCCAGGCGCCCGACGGGCTCACGCCGAACCCGGAAAGGCCGAACCGGCCTCGGTCCTGGAACACCGTCAGCGCGCCCGGGCGCACCACCTCGAAGAGCGGGAACGACATGGGGTTACCCGCCCTCCACGAATCGGACGATATCGCCCGGGGCGATGAGGCTGGGCTCGGGGCGGCTCAGGTCCCAGAGCACGGCATCGGTGCGGCCGATGAGCTGCCAGCCGCCCGGCGAGTCCGAGGGGTAGACCGCGCTCATGCCGCTGGCCAGCGCCACGGAGCCCGCGGGCACGGCGGTCCGCGGCGTCGCGCGCCGGGGCACCGCGAGGCCGTCTCCCGTCAGGTACATGAACCCTGGTGCGAAGCCGCCGAAGGCCGCGCGCCACGCGGTGGCCCGATGCGCGGCGACGACCTCGCTCGGGCGCATGCCCAGCGCCTTCGCCACCTCGTCGAGGTCCGGCCCGCCGTAGGAAACGGGGATGACGATCTCACGGCCCTCGGCGCGGGCGGCGGGCGGGATGGGGCCCATGATGGAGACGAAGTCGTGCACCGCCCAGGCGTCGGTCGCGGCCGGGTCGAAGCTGACCAGGATGGTGCGCGCGGCGGGCACGGTGTCGCGGATACCGCGCAGCGCCCCGTCGTCGATGGAGCGGCGCAGGCGTGCGTGGGTGCGCACGACTAGGTCGATCATGGAGTCCTCGGGCCCGAGCAGGTCCGCCTCCTCGAAGGCGATGAGGATGGCGGCCTCGCCGCTGCGGTGGATGATCATGCGCCCACCGCGATGCCGTTCTCGGCGAAGAGCGCGACGATCGCGGCCACGTTGGCCAGCGCCTCCGGGTTGTCTCCGTGCACGCACAGCGACTGCGCGGAGACCTCGATCGACCCGCCTGCGAAAAGCCCCACTGACTGCGACCGAACGATGGACAGCGCCTGCGCCGCGACCGCCTCCGGGTCGTAAAGCACCGCGCCGGGCTGGCTCCTCGGCGCGAGCGTCCCGTCGGGCAGGTAGGCGCGGTCTGCGAAGGCCTCGGCGATGGTGCCCAGCCCCTCGGCGCGCGCCCACTCGAGCACGGGCGCGCCCGCGAGCGCCATGAGCTTGAGCCCCGGGTCGACGGCTAGGATCGCGTCGATGACCGCCGTGGCCTGCACGCGATCGCGGACCATGGTGTTGTAGAGGGCCCCGTGCGGCTTGACGTAGCTGAGCGTGACCCCCACCGCCTGGGCCATGCCCCACGCTGCGGAGATCTGGTAGATGAGGTCGGCCTTGAGCTCCTCGTAGGAGTAAGCGATCGCGCGCCGGCCGAACCCTGCCAGGTCGCGGTAGCCGGGGTGCGCGCCGACCCGGATCCCGCGCTGGGCCGCGGCCTCGATGGTGCGCATCATGACCGAGGGGTCGCCCGCGTGGAAGCCGCAGGCGACGTTCGCGCTGGAGACGAGCCGCAAGACCTCCTCGTCGTTGCCCACGGAGTACGCGCCGAAGCTCTCGCCGAGGTCGGCGTTCAAGTCGAAGCGCGTGATGGCGGTCATGGTTGGTCCTTGGGAAAAGTCATGAAACAGTTTTTCGTCGTGCTAATGCAACAATGGTAGATGTTAGTTGACATCGATACTAGGAGTCCCATGCCCAAGGAAGCGCTGCTCGTGTCCACCGTCGCTCGCGTGACCGGCGAGATCTCTCGCATGGTCATGGAGGGGGCGCTGAAGCCGGGGGAGAAGCTCAACGAGGTGGCCTTCGCCACCAAGTTCGACGTCTCCCGGAACACCCTGCGCGAGGCCTTCCGCACGCTCATCCGCGACGGCCTGCTCGTCCACTACATCAACCGCGGCGTGTACGTGAAAAGCTTCGAGCTGGACGAGGTGGAAAAGCTCTACCAGTTCCGCCGCTTCATGCAGATCAGCTGCATCTCCTTCTTCGAGGCCAACGCGCGTTGCAGTTCGCTTGCCGACGCCATGCTGCTGGCCGCTACCCGCGCGGCGGAGGCCGCGGGCGCCGGCGACTGGGGCGCGGTGGCCCACCACAACAACGAGTTCCACCTGCGGATCTTCGATATCCCCGACAACGAGCAGGTCCGCGAGATCGGCCGCGACATCGTGGTGCAGTTCCGCCTCGTGTTCATGAACTCGGGACAAGGTCCCGACGTCCACGGCCCGTTCATCCAGCGGAACAAAGAGATCGCCGAGGCGCTTGCGGCGGGCGAGACGGATCGGGCCTGCGAGCTTCTGGACGACTACCTCGGGCGCTCGCTCGAGGTCGCGCGGGCTCGCTACCGATAGGCGTCGACAAGCACAAAAAAGCTGGCCTCCGAGGAGACCAGCTTTCTTAAGTCGGCTTACTTGTCGCGGTCGGTGTTCGCCATGGCGAGCACGTCGAGGCGCTTGTCCAGCTCCTCCTCGGTGAGCTTTTCGCCGTCGACGAAGCCCAGGTCGATGACGGTCTGGCGGATGGTCTTGCCTTCCTTCAGGGCGGTCTTGGCGACCTTGGCGGCGGCCTCGTAGCCGATGGCGGAGTTCAGCGGGGTCACGATGGACGGGGAGGACTCGGCCAGAGTGCGCATGCGCTCGACGTTCGGCTCGATGCCGTCGACGAGGCGCTCGGCGAAGACGCGGGCGGTGTTGGCCAGCAGGCGAGCGGACTCGAGCACGTTGCGGGCCATGACCGGGATGAAAACGTTGAGCTCGAAGGCGCCCTGGGAGCCGGCGAAGCCGACGGCGGCGTCGTTGCCGATGACCTGGGCGGCGACCTGGGTGGCGGTCTCACACAGGACCGGGTTGACCTTGCCGGGCATGATGGAGGAGCCCGGCTGCAGGTCCGGCAGGTGGATCTCGCCGAGGCCGGTGAGCGGGCCGGAGCCCATCCAGCGGATATCGTTGGCGATCTTGGTCAGGGAGACGGCGACGGTGCGCATGGCGCCGGAGAACTCGACCAGGCCGTCGCGGTTGGCCTGAGCCTCGAAGTGGTTGACGCACTCGCGCAGCTCGGACACACCGGTGAGCTTGACGAGCTCGGCGGTGACCTTCTCGCCGAAGTCGGCCGGGGTGTTGAGGCCGGTGCCGACGGCGGTGCCGCCGATGGGCAGCTCGCCGAGGCGCGGCAGGGTGGCCTTCACGCGCTCGATGCCTGCCTCGATCTGGCGGGCGTAGCCGGAGAACTCCTGGCCCAGGGTGACCGGGACGGCGTCCATGAGGTGGGTGCGGCCGGACTTGACCACGGTCTCCCACTCCTTGGCCTTGGCGGCCAGGGACTTCTGCAGCACCTCGAGGCCCGGGATGAGGTCCTTGACGGCGGCCTCGGTGGCGGCGACGTGGGTGGCGGTGGGGAAGGTGTCGTTGGAGGACTGGCCCATGTTCACGTGGTCGTTCGGGTGGACCTCGACGCCAGCGGCCTTGGCCAGGGAGGCGATGACCTCGTTGGTGTTCATGTTGGAGGAGGTACCAGAACCGGTCTGGAACACATCGATCGGGAACTCGGCGTCGTGCTTGCCTTCGGCGATCTCCTTGGCGGCGGCGATGATGGCATCTGCCTGCTCGGCGGAGAGCAGGCCGCGATCCTTGTTCACCTGGGCGCAGGCTGCCTTGAGCAGGCCCATGGCGCGGATCTGCGCAGACTCGAGGCCACGGCCGGAGATCGGGAAGTTCTCGACGGCGCGCTGGGTCTGTGCTCGCCACAGTGCGTCGACGGGCACCTTCACTTCGCCCATGGTGTCGTGTTCGATGCGGTACTCAGTCATGTGATGGAATCCACCTTCGTTGTATTGGTTGCCTACGCGAGTGACCGCGCAAGCGTGAATTCATAGTTGCGTCGCGAATGCGTGTGAGGCCTCCTAAGCCGCGGAGGCTTCAAAAACACCAACGACCCACAACAATTCTGCCAGAAATGTGGCTGGGGAGGGGCAATTGCCAAACAAGTGACACTAATCACTGAAATGGTTAGTGTCACTTGTCTGGGCTAGGGGAGATTAATCCTTGCGGGAGTAATCCACCACGGAGTACTCCTGCAGCTTGGCCAGCTTGTGGACAGACTCGATGAAGCGGACGGTGCCGGACTTCGAGCGCATGACCAGCGAACGGGTGGTGGCGCCGTTCTTGCGGTAGGACACGCCGCGGAGCATGTCGCCGTTGGTCACGCCGGTCGCGACGAAGAAGCAGTTGTCGGAGGCGACGAGGTCGTTGGTGGTGAGCACGCGGCCCAGGTCGTGGCCTGCGGCGCGGGCCTTGTCGGCCTCAGCCTCGTCCTTCGGTGCGAGCATGCCCTGGATGGCGCCGCCCATGCACTTCATGGCGCAGGCGGTGATGATGCCCTCGGGGGTACCGCCAGTGCCCATCATGATGTCCACGGAGTTGGTGTCCTGGGCTGCGGCCACGGCACCTGCGACGTCGCCGTCGCGGATGAGGCGAACCTTGGCGCCTGCCTCGCGGATCTCCTTGATGAGGTCGACGTGGCGCGGGCGGTCGAGGACGACGACGGTGACGTCGTTCTTGCTGATCCCCTTGGCCTTGGCCACGGCCTCGATGTTGTAGGCGGCCGGCGCGGTGATATCGATGACGTCCGCTGCCTCGGGGCCGGTGGCGATCTTGCGCATGTAGAACACAGCCGACGGGTCGTACATCGAGCCGCGCTCGGAGGCTGCCAGAACGGAGATAGCGTTCGGGCGGCCCTCTGCCATCAGGGTGGTGCCGTCGATCGGGTCGACCGCGATGTCGACCTCGGCGCCGGTGCCGGTACCGACCTGCTCGCCGTTGAACAGCATCGGGGCCTCGTCCTTCTCGCCCTCACCGATGACGACGACGCCGTTCATCTCGACCGAGTTGATGAGCTTGCGCATCGCGTCCACGGCTGCGCCGTCGCCCTCGTTCTTCATGCCGCGGCCTACCCATCGGCCGGATGCCAATGCGGCAGCCTCGGTGACTCGGACGAGCTCGAGGGCCAGGTTACGGTCCGGAATCTCTGGGTGAAGAGCGTTCATTGAATAATGCCTCCTGTGGCATAAGGGGAATTCAGCATTGTTGACGGTTGCCACGCAAAGAGGGAAGAAAAAACAACATCTCTAGCACGCGGCCCACGTTTCATTGTTCCACTTATGGCCCTAACCGTGGGGACTTATTCCACCCGAAAGTGGGCAATAATGTCGAATTTCTTCCGATAACTCCGACACGTTCGGAACTATCCGGGGGATATGCCGGACAATTGCCGCAGCCAGCACCGATAAAGAATTCAATCGATTGCATATCGGTGGAGGGGTGTAGCCGCAAAATAGGGCAAAGTCGGGCACCGATGTGACTTTCTGAACACCTTATGTAACAACGCGACCGGGGTGGCCGTGGTAGGGGCCGGGCCGCGAGCGTGCGATACTAAGGGGCGTGGCTGAAGAGAAACCGAAGATTTTCGAAGATGGCCGCGACATGTTCTACTCCGTCGCGGTGATTGTCATAGTGATGGTGGCGCTGGTCGCCTTTACGGGCATGTGCAGCTTCGACAGGGGGACGCCGGAGAACGCCCCCGTCAACAAGGTCGATGAGAAGACCTTCCTAGAGATCGAGGCCCAGGGCGAGTCATTCCCCGTCCGCCTGCCCGCCGTGCCCGACGGCTGGACGGCCAACTCCGCCCGCCGCTCCGCGATCGCCGGTGAGAACGCCCCGACGGTGGGTTGGGTGATCGGGAACGACGGCTACCTGCAGCTCTCGCAGACGGCCGTGCCGCTGGACCAGGCCATCGAGGGCTTCGACGGGAACGTGCGCCAGCTCGACCACACCTACGACCTCGCCGGGAAGCAGGTGTCCGTGTACACCTCCTCGGAGAAGGACGTGCGCGACATCCGCGCCGTCGACCTAGGCGACGTGCGCCTGCTCGTGACCGGGGCCGCCACCGACGACGACTTCAACGCGCTGCTCACGGCGACGATGTCGGCCACCCCGCTCCCGAGCTCGGTGACCAGCGCGCCGACGACCTAGTCCTCGGCCTCCCCGAGGGCCTTTTCGATCCTTTGACGGGCGCCCGCCAGATGCTCCTCGCAGCGCTTGGCGAGCGCCTCTCCGCGTTCCCAGTACTTCAGCGACTCGTCCAGAGGCATCTGCCCGAGCTCGAGGATGCGGACGATCTCGATGAGCTCGTCGCGGGCCTGCTCGTAGCTCATGCCCTCCACCGGGGTGAAGGCGTTCTCGCCGGTTCCTGCGCCGATGACGTCGGGGTTGTTCATGTGGTGTCCTTTAACTTTCTTAGTCGGCCGATTTCGTCTGCATCGCGGCCGCGACGATGGAGCCGTTGGCCACGCGGATGCGCAGCTGGCTGCCGGGTGGTGATTGCTCGATGTCCATGACCACCTGGGGCGGGGTGCCGTCGCGGGGGACCACCTGCACCACCGCGTAGCCGCGGGCGAGCGTTGCCGACGGCCCCAGGGTGGAGACCTGGTTGCGCAGCGCGGCGATGGCGTTGGACTCCGTGTCTAGGAGGTAGGTGATCTCGCGCCGCATGAGCTTCACGCCTCGCTCGATCTCCTGGGCCTTGTTCTCGATCGTCGCAAACGGATCTGCGAGGACGGGGCGCGAGCGCATGGTGGCCAGCCCCTGCAGCTCGCGGGCCAGCCACCCGCGCAGGGCGGCGGCGCTGCGCATTCTGAGCTCCTGGACGAGCGCGCGCTCGGCGGCGACGTCGGGGACCACCTTCTTGGCGGCGTCGGTGGGCGTGGCCGCGCGCAGGTCCGCGGTGTTGTCCAGGATCGGGGTATCCGGCTCGTGGCCGATCGCGCTGACCACCGGCGTGCGGGCGGCGGCCACCGCCCGCTGGAGCGCCTCCTCGGAGAAGGGGAGCAGGTCCTCGACCGAACCGCCGCCCCGGGCGATGATGATCACGTCCACCTCGGGGTTCGCGTCGAGCTCCTCGAGCGCCGCGATGATCTCGGGGACCGCGCGAGCACCCTGAACGGCGGTGTTACGGACCGTGAACCTGACCTCGGGCCAGCGCGCCGCGGCCACGGAGAGGACGTCGCGCTCGGCGGCGGAGCCGCGGCCGGTGATGAGCCCGATGTTGTTGGGAAGGAAGGGGAGCTTCTTCTTCCGGGCGGGGTCGAACAGGCCCTCGGCGGCGAGCTGCTTGCGCAGGCGCTCGATGCGGGCGAGCAGCTCGCCCACGCCGACGGAGCGGATCTCCGTGACCCACAGCGAGAAGGAGCCGCGCCCGGCGTAGAAGGCGGGCTTGCCGTAGACCACGACGCGGTCGCCGTCCGCAAGCGGGGTGGGCAGGGAACGGATGAGCGAGGTGTCGCAGGTGACCGAGACGCTGGCCTCGACCTCCGGGTCGCGCAGGGTGATGTAGCTCAGCTTCCACGAGGGCTTCATGTTGACCTGCGTGATCTGTCCCTCGACCCAGACGTGGCCGAGCCGCTCGATCCACGCCTTGACCTTGGCGTTGACCTCCCGGACCGGCCAGGCATTATCGGGCGTTGACGCAGTTGCAGCCACCGATTCTCCTCATTCCCGTCGCCGCCACGCGCGGCGACCTTGTGCCATTATCGCCCAACCTTAGGCCGACCGAGGCGATTGCGTCGCCCCCAATGAAAGTAGTTTAAGCTGGTGTCCATGACCGAACCCGCTCGAAATGACAAGAAAGTGCTGCTCGCGGCCCCCCGCGGCTACTGCGCGGGCGTCGACCGCGCGGTGGAAACCGTGGAGAAGGCGCTGGAAAAGTACGGCACGCCCGTCTACGTGCGCAAGGAGATCGTCCACAACCGCTACGTGGTGGACACCCTCGCCAAGCGCGGAGCGATCTTCGTGAACGAGACCGACGAGGTCCCCGAGGGGGCGCACCTCGTGTTCTCCGCCCACGGCGTGAGCCCGGCGGTCCACGAGGAGGCCCGCGCGCTCAGCCTGCAGACGCTCGACGCCACCTGCCCGCTGGTGACCAAGGTGCACAACGAGGTCAAGCGCTTCGCGCGCGACGGCTACCACATCCTGCTGGTCGGCCACGAGGGGCACGAGGAGGTCGAGGGCACCGCTGGCGAGGCGCCCGAGGTGACCCACCTGGTCGACGGCGTCGAGTCCGTCGCCAAGCTCCCGGAATTCCTGCACGACGAGAAGCTCGTGTGGCTGTCGCAGACCACCCTGTCGGTCGACGAGACCATGGTGATCGTCAAGGAGCTGCACGCCCGCTTCGCTAATCTGCAGGACCCGCCCAGCGACGACATCTGCTACGCCACCCAGAACCGCCAGGTGGCGGTCAAGGCCGTGGCCCAGCAGGCGCAGCTGGTCATCGTGGTGGGGTCCCAGAACTCATCCAACTCCAAGCGGCTGGTAGAGGTCGCGCTCCAGGCGGGCGCGGCGCACTCCTACCTGGTCGACTACGCGAACCAGATCGACCCCGCGTGGCTGGAGGGCGTGGACACCGTCGGCGTCACCTCGGGCGCATCGGTGCCGGAGATCCTCGTGCGCGAGGTCATTGAGTTCCTCGCGGACCACGGTTTCACGGACGTCGAAGAGGTGCTCACCGCGGCGGAGAAGATCACCTTCGCCCTGCCGCGCGACCTGCGCCCGGCCAGGACCTAGGAGTCCTGCTTGTAGAGGTCGTCGCCCAGCGAGCGACGGGCGCGCTGGCGGGCCGCCTCCCTGGCGGCCTTTCGCTCGCTGTTCTCCTTGCGGCGCCTGAGCAGCTCTTCCACCGTGACCTGCGAGTTGTCCGTGGAGGTGGCGTGCGTGCGCCGCGTGCGCTGGGTCTGGGTGCGCGCCTTGCGCACGGTAGAGTAGTTGAGCTTTTCCGCCTCGACCTCCTTGCGGCGGCGGGTCTGCGCCACCTTGGAGGAGGTGCGGTTGGAGCGCTTGAGCAGGGTGATCCGGAGGAAGGCGATGAGCGCTGCCGCGGCGGTGGCGATGGCCAGCACGGGGAAGTGAAGCGTGATGGGGTAGATCGCCGTGATGATCTGGGTCTTGCTCAGCGGCGCGCCGTCGGGCGTCGCGTTAGCCACGAGGAACCAGCTCGTGATGATGACGAAGATCCCGAAGAAGATCGGGATGCTCGCGATGGTGAGGAACAGCCCCCTCGGCTCGGTGAGCAGCGCGATGACCAGCACCGCGATGACGAACAGGGCCAAGAATGGGATGCCCAAAAGGCCGTTGTGCAAAGTGACGAACAGCCCGATGGTCAGCGCGGCGCACAAGATGATGAGCGACGCCCATACCGAGATGCCGAAGAAGCGCGGCGTTGTCTGCGGCGCCGGCTGCGTCCTGCGCCTTTGTTCCGAATGGTTGGTCACAATTCGCCATGTTACCGATTCGTGATGGCCGACATACAATTTGGCTTACGTGTCGGAGAGAAAACACCTATCGCCGCAATAGTGAAAGGGACTTCCGCGCCCACCCGCGGGCCCGCTCGCGCCACGGTGTGGAAGGCGTGGAAGGCGTGGAAGGCTTCGGCGCCTCGGGTGATTCCTCCTCGGTAGGCTCAGGGGCAACGGACTCGCGCAGCTTGCGGCCCGCCTCCTCACCGTACTGGCCGGACAGCGATCCGGCGACGGTGGCGAACTCGATCTCGCTCGCCGTCTTTTCTCCCGCGCGCAGCGCGGTCATGTCGTCGAGGTAGCGCAGGAACACCGCGATCATCGCCGCGGTGGGCACTGCGAGGAACGCGCCGACGATGCCGAACAGGCTGCCGCCCACGGTCACCGTGACCAGCACGATGACCGGGTGCAGGTTCATCGCCCGCGACTGCAGGAGCGGGGAGAGGATGTTGCCCTCCAGCTGCTGCACGGCGATGACGATGGCCAGCACGATGACGGCCTTGGTCAGCCCGAGCGACACGAGCGCCACGACGACCGCCAGCGTGCCCGCCACGAACGCGCCGACGATCGGGATGAACCCGCCGAGGAAGGTGAGCACGGCTAGGGCCAAGGCCATGGGTACGCCGAGGATGATGAGGCCCAAGCCGATGAAGACGGCGTCGACAAGCGAAACGATGGCCTGGGCGCGAACGAAGCCGCCGAGGGTGATCCAGGATCTGGTCAAAAGCTCCGTGAGGTGCCAGCCCGCCTTTTGTCCCGCAAACCGGCGCAGCCACGGGAGGAAGCGCTCGCCGTCCTTGAGGAAGAAGAAGGTGAGCACGATGACCACGCCGAGCGTGACCAGCACCGAGGTGGCGATGCCGATGCCCGAGAAGATCTCTCCCGCGATGCTGCCTGCCTGGTTTTGCAGCCAGCCCACTGCGTCGTTGATGCGCTCGTTCATCTTGTCGTCGTCGAGCTTGAACGGCGGCCCCTGCAGCCACAGCTGGAAGCGCTGGACGGCCTCGATGCTTTGGTAATAGAGGGCTTGGGACTGCCGCCCGACGATGGGGGTGATGAGCCAGATGATCGCCCCGAACACGCCGAAGGAACCGATGATGGCGAGGAAGGTGGCCAGCGAGGCGGGCATTCCCCTGTCGCGCATCCACCGCACCGGCGGGTAAAGCACGGAGCAGACGATCAGCGCCAGCGCCACGGGGAGCACGCCGCGCCACAGCTGCTTGAGGATGAACCACAGGACGTAGCCCGCGGCGGCGATGATGAGCAGGCGAAGGCACCACTGCGCGAGCGTCTTCACGCCGGAGGCGATGACGACGGAGCGGTCGATCACGGCGCGGGGGCCGTGCGGCTCCATCTCCTGAAAGACCGCCGAGGCGCCCCCGCGGCGCTTCTTCCGCTGGGGTGAGGGGGATTGCCTGCTCGATGTCACAGAAACAATTGTGCCCCATCTGCTTGGCGGGGAGGGTATCGAAATGACAAAAATGCTCAGGCAGTTGCTTTTCGACGCCAAGGCAGCGCCAGCGGGGATGATTGCTACTATAAGTTCCCGTGAGCCTTACTCTTGGAATCGTCGGCCTGCCCAACGTGGGCAAGTCCACTCTTTTTAATGCCCTGACCCGAAACGACGTGCTGGCAGCGAACTACCCGTTCGCCACCATCGAGCCCAACGTGGGTCTCGTCGAGCTGCCCGATCGCCGGCTGAACCGCCTGGCCGAGATCTTCGACTCCGAGCGCATCCTTCCCGCCACCGTCTCCTTCGTGGACATCGCGGGCATCGTCAAGGGCGCCTCCGAGGGCGAGGGCATGGGCAACGCCTTCCTCGCCAACATCCGCGAGGCCGACGCCATCTGCCAGGTCGTCCGCGCCTTCGCCGACGACAACGTCATCCACGTCGACGGCAAGGTGGACCCGATCCACGACATCTCGGTGATCAACACCGAGCTCATTCTGGCTGACCTGCAGACCATCGAGAAGGCCCTTCCCCGCCTGGAGAAGGAGGCCCGCAAGAACAAGGAGCTGGCCGCTAGCGTCGAGGCCACGAAAAAGGCCCAGGAGATCCTCGAGGACGACCGCACTCTCTTTAGCGCCTCCAAGAACGGCGAGATCGACCTGGCGCTCGTCCGCGACCTCCACCTCATGACCGCGAAGCCCTTCCTCTACGTCTTCAACTCCGACGAGGAGGTGCTCCTCGACGAGGACCGCAAGGCCGAGCTCTCGGCGCTCGTGGCGCCGGCCGACTGCGTCTTCCTCGACGCCAAGACCGAGACCGAGCTGCTCGAGCTCGACGAGGACGAGGCGCTCGAGCTGCTGGAGTCCGTCGGCCAGACCGAGCCGGGACTCGCGACCCTCGCCAAGGCGGGCTTCCACACCCTCGGCCTGCAGACCTACCTAACCGCAGGCCCCAAGGAGGCCCGCGCGTGGACCATCAAGCAGGGCTGGCACGCCCCGCAGGCCGCGGGCGTCATCCACACCGACTTCGAGAAGAAGTTCATCAAGGCGGAGATCATCTCCTTCGACGACCTCGACGCAGCCGGCTCCGTCGCCGAGGCCCGCGCGCACGGCAAGATGCGCATGGAGGGCAAGGACTACGTCATGCAGGACGGCGACGTCTGCGACTTCAAGATCGGCGGCTAACAAACAGGTACTGCAGCGTCGGCTCGTGGCCGGGGGCCGCGCCCGTGGCCCGGTCGAGCTCGTAGACCTTCGTGAGCGGGATGACCTCCAGATCCCGGAACCCGGCGGAGGTCACCAACCGGGCGACCTTCGCGATGCTGAAGCCCTCGGCCAGCGGCAGCCTCTCGCGGATGTCGGCGCGGTAGTGTTCCCTGAACCCGGGGGTGGGGTTCGCGTCGATTCCGCGCGGGAACCATGGGGCGTCGATAAGCAACAGCTGCCCATGCGGGCGCAACAACTCGTGCCACCTGCGCAGGGCGCGCGCGGGGTCGGTGAGTGTCCAGAGGACGTACCTGCTGGCCACGAGGTCGAAGCCTGAGGAGACGGCGGGATCGACGGCGTCGCCGCGGTGAAACTCGATGCCGGGGGAGTGCTCGCGGGCGATCTCGAGCATCTGCTCGGACAGGTCGATGCCTGTGACCGCGGCGCCGAGGTCGTCGAGGACCCGGCTCAAGAAGCCCGAGCCACAGCCGACGTCGAGGGCGCGGGGGCCGCTGACGTGGGGCCGCAGCAGCTCCCGCCAGAGGACGTGATCCTCCTCGGCGCGCCCGGGCCGGCGCTGGCCGCGATCGTAGGCGCGGGCGCGGGAATCCCAATAGTCGTTGATCGTGGCCTGGGCGGGGGTGAGCTGTCTGAGGTCTGTGTCGGTCATCGTTCTTGGGCGCAGGGAAAAGGGGACAGGGATATCCTAGCTGCAAGTCCGTTGCGTAGAGTCACAAAACAAAATCGGTCCACACCCTTGTTTTTCCATACCCCCATGGGTATATCTGGTGGTAATAGACAAGGAGAGGAGCACGAAAATGTCAGATATTGTCATTCTCGGTGCAGGCGTGTCGGGCCATACAGCTGCGTTACACCTGAGCAGACTGCTTCCGCCCGGGCACACGGTCACCGTGGTTTCCCCCAACTCGGATTGGAACTGGATCCCCAGCAACATCTGGGTCGGCGTGGGGAAGATGCCCGTGAAGAAGGTCGTATTCCCGCTCCAGCCGGTGTACGACAAGATCGGCGTCCGCTTCAAGCAGGCGCGCGCCACCGCCCTCTTCCCCGAGGGCGACGCCGAGGATCCCCGCGGCACGGTGGACATCGAATACACCCTGCCGGGGAAGGAGGGCGAGGTCGAGCGCGTCCGCTACGACTACCTCATCAACGCCACCGGCCCCCAGCTGCGTTTCGGGATGACCGAGGGACTGGGCCCCGACGGGCACTCGCTGTCGGTGTGCACCGCCGAGCACGCGGTCGAGACGGCGGCGAAGCTGCGGGAGATCATCTCCGAGCTGCGCGCGGGGCAGAAGAAGACGCTGGTCGTGGGCATGGGGCACGGCACCTGCACCTGCGAGGGCGCGGCCTTCGAGTACGTGTTCAACGTCGAGCACGAGCTGCGCGAGGCGGGCGTGCGCGACAATGCGCGCGTCGTCTTCCTCACCAACGAGGCCGCCCTCGGCGACTTCGGCGTGGGCGGGATGGTGTTCCGCCAGGAGGGTTACGAGACCACCTCGAAGCAGTGGACCGAGTCGCTCTTCCGCGAGCGCGGCGTCGAGCCCATCCTCGGCGCGCACGTGGAGAAGGTGGAGGAGGGCAGGGTCTTCTTCGAACAGCTCGACGGCAGCCGCCACCAGCTCGACTTCGACTTCGCCATGCTGCTGCCGCCGTTCGGCGGGCAGCCGATCGCCGCCTACGACCGCGAGGGCAAGGAGATCACCTCCGAGCTGTTCGCGCCGAGCGGGTTCATGAAGGTCGACGCCGACTACACGCCCAAGCCCTACGAGGAGTGGAAGGCGAGCGACTGGCCGAGAACCTGCCAGTCCGCCGCGTACGACAACATTTGGGCCGTCGGCATCGCCTTCGCGCCGCCGCACCAGATCTCGCAGCCGCGCAAGTCCCCGAACGGCACGGTGATCACCCCGTCGCCGCCGCGAACCGGCCAGCCCTCGGGTGAGATGGGCAAGGCCGCCGCCTTGTCTATCGTGGATCGCATCAAGCACGGCGACGCCGCCAAGCCGCACGAGGCCTCCATGGCCAAGCTGGCCGCGGCGTGCGTGGCCTCCGCCGGCGCGGGCCTACGCTCGGGCACTGCCGCCTCCATGGTGATGATGCCGATCGTGCCGGACAAGGAGAAGTACCCCACCGGCCGCGACCTGCGCTACACGCGCGGCGAGATCGGACTGGGCGGGCACTGGACCAAGCTCATGCTGCACTACATGTTCATCCACAAGGCCAAGGCCCGGCCTGGCTGGCAGTTCATCCCGGAGTAGGAGACCGCAATGAGTACGCAGAAGGAAAGCTTCTTCCTCGACCTGTCCCAGGCCCCGCTGCCAACCGAGCGCACGCTGCGGCTGCGCAAGAGCCTTCCGTATCAGTTCCTGAGGTTTGCCATCAGCAACCTGAAGCTGGCCTACCTCACCCTGTTTAAGAAGTGAGGGCTACTCCACCTCAGTGAACTTCCGATCCCAGGCGGAGCGGACCGGATTGGCGTCGGCGAGCAAGATGTCGAAGCGGTCGTTGGCGATCTCGACGATCTCGCTGAGCACCGCGCGGTTTTCCTGCTCGTCGGAGTTGGCGAGGCGGCGCACGCCAGCGTCGATGACGCGCTCGACGGTGTCGTTGGTGTCCAGATAGGCCACGAACGGCATGCCGAAGCGCTCGAGGTAGGCGGCGCTGACCTCGCGGATCCGCTCGGCCTGTTCCTCGTCGAGGTCAGTAAGCCCCAGCGAGCCGCGGTCGGCGGAGATGGCGCTGGCCTCGTCGTCGCTGGCCAGCAGCAGCTGGTCCATCGCGGGGTAGTCGTGCACGAGCGCGGTGCGGCGCTCCTCCGGCGCGGTGAGCACCGCGACCTGGATGGCCTCGCGCAGCTCGTTGACGTCGGCGAACGGGCGCGACTCCCAGGCGGTGGCCAGCGGCCAGGTCTCGTTGTTAAACAGCGGGCGCAGGGCGGCGACGAAGCCATCGCGGTCCATCGCGTTGAGTTCATCCAGGGACACGCCCTCGCCGCTCGCGCGGGAGATGTCGCCGCCGGACTGCTTGCCTAGGTGGAAGAAGACCAGGTTGAGCACGATCGCGGTGATCGCGCCGATGCTCATGCCGGAGGAGACGAAGGAGCGCGACCACTCCGGGAAGGCCTGGGCGATGTCCGGCTTGAAGGTGACCAGCATGGCAAGGCCCAGGGAGGAGGTGACGATGACCGCGTTGCGGCCGTCGTTGATGTCGGCCTTCGCGATGGTCTGCAGGCCGACCCACGCCACGTTGGCGAACAGCGCGAGCGACGCGCCGCCAAGTACCGGGGAGGGGATGGAGGCGACGATGGCGCCCGCCTTGGGCAAAAGGCCCAGCAGGATCATGAAGCCCGCGGCGGAGACGGCCACCCAGCGCGACTTCACGCCGGTGAGCCGGACGAGGCCGACGTTCTGCGCGAAGCAGGTGTAGGGGAAGGAGTTCATGATGCCGCCGATGAGGGTGGACAGGCCGTCGGCGCGGATGGCGCGTTGGACGTCGTCGCGGCGGATGCGCTTCTTGACGATCTCGCCCGTGGCGAACACGTCGCCGGTGGTCTCCACCATGGTGATGATCATGACGATGAGCATGGAGAAGATCGCCACGATGTCGAAGCGGGGCACGCCGAAGTAGAACGGGGTGGTGATGCCGAAGGCGTGGGCTTCCGCAACCTTGTCGAAGCTCGTGTCGCCGAGGGCCAGCGCCACGCCCGTGCCGAGCACTAGGCCGATGAGCACCGAGAGCGTTCCGAGGAAGCCGCGGAAGAAGCGCTGCACCAAGATGATGACCAGCAGGGTGCCGAAGGCATACCACAGGTCGCGGGCCGCGGGCGTGCCCTCGGCGTAGTTGGTGAAGTCGTTTGCTGAGACCGCCAGCAGCGAGGTTCCCATGACCAGCAGGACCGATCCCGTAACAACCGGCGGGAAGTACTTGAGGAAACGGCCGAACAGCGGGGCGACGAAGAAGGTGAACAGTCCCGCGACGATGATCGCGCCGTAGATGGTCGGAAGCGACGCGACGCCGCCCTGGCCGTCGGTGGCACCGAGGCCGATGGCGATGATCGGGGCCACGGCGGTGGTGGTCACGCCCTGGATGATGGGCAGGCGGACGCCCACGTAGCGGCCGATGCCCACCGACTGGATGATCGTGGCGATGCCGCAGGTGAGTAGGTCGGCGTTGATGAGGTGGATGGTGGTCGCGGTGTCGAGGTTGAGCGAGCTGGCGATCAGCAGCGGCACGATGACCGCGCCGGCGTAGAACGCCAAAACGTGCTGCAGGCCGAGCGCCGCGAGCTTGGGCGCGGCGGGTACTTGGTCGACTGGGTGCTTGGGCTGGGTAAGCGTTGAAACAGCCACTAAGTCCTCCTGGTGTGGGGCGAAGCATGAGAGTGGATTTAATTGTCCACGTAAAAGACTAAGCCCACAGGGAGGAGATGAGAAACCCAGCGGCACACTTCGCCGGGTTAGCGGCCGAGCGCTTCTTCCCACATAACCTCTTAGCCTTTGGCGGGCTGATGCCGCCGCAGCCGCGCCTAGGATTTACGGGCGGGCACTGAGAAAAGGCTCTGCGAAGTTCACCGCATCGGTGATGATGCCTTGAGAATTTCCGAGACCGGCTGCCGAGGAGTTGTGCGGAAGGCGCTGGGCCTCGGGAATTCTCTGCGTGTTGGCTCTGGCGCCCTCGACCTTATAAAAGCGACTTTTATAAAGGATTATAAAGAGCTCCCGCAGCCGTTCTAACGGAAGGTAGCGGCTAAGCCATCGCCGGGTTCGTCGCCGAGCGCAGGTGGTCGCCCACGTTGACGAGCAGCATGACGAGCGCGAGGAGGGCGAGCAGCCCCATGGCAGGCAGCGCCGACGCCAGCAGGATGAGCAGGGCGCAGGCCGCGGCGCCGGTCATCCGCGGGATGGCGAGGGTGCGCGCGAGCTGCCAGCGGGTGAACCCGAAGGTGATGAGGGACAGCGCGGTGCCGCCGCAGACGAGCGCGGCGATGCCCAGCGGGAGGTGCTCCGTCGGCTCCTGGACGGCCGTGCCTATGCCCGCCGCCACGGCGATGATGGCGACCACGAAGGAGAGGTGCCCGTAGGAGAGCACGGGGCGGATCGCGTCGATGGCGATCTCCGCGCGCTCGAGGGCGTACTCGATGGCGCGGGAGGCGAGGTCGAAGTAGGTCCACCACATGGAGCAGCACACCGCGAAGCCCAAAGCCAGCGCCACGACCTCGGTCCAGTCGATGCCGTGGTGGCCGGCGGCGGCGCCGGAGGCCACGATGGTCTCGCCGATGGCGATGATGACGAAGGTGGAGTAGCGGTCCGCGAGGTGCGAGGTGGCAAAGGGCGTGGCCGCCACGAGGGTGCGGCGGATGATGGGCGTGACCAGCTCGATGAAGGCCGCCAGCCCCCAGATCCAGAGGCGCCACTCGGCGTCGACAAGCGCGCCGATCATGAGGAGCGGACCCGTGATGAAGGCGCCCACCGGGAAAGTAATGAATTCGCGACGGTGCGGGTGGTCGGCGACCGCCGCGAACAGCACCAGCCTGCCGAGCCAGTAGGCGCCCGCAAACCACGGGGCGGTGGACTCCTCGGCGAAGCTTCCCGGCAGGGCGAGCGCCATGCCGAGCCCCGCGAAGGCCACGACGAAGAAGGACAGCCGGCCGCGCGGGTTGTCCACGTCGGTGAGGTTGGCGTACATCGTTGTGCCCACCCACAGCCAGTAGACGGGCACGAACACGACGAGCGCCCGGAAGACCTGCTCCCAGGAGATGTCCTCCTGGAGCAGCTCGGAGATGCGCGTCACCGCCCACACGAAGATGAGGTCGAAGAAGCGCTCGATGGTCGAGACACCTTTTCGGGCCTTTCCACTGCCTTTGTCATCACGGCACTCGCTTCGTCCAGGACTCCTGGGAGTACTTCGCGTCAACGAGTTCCTTGGCCGCGGCGAGGTCGGTCTCGCTGAGAGCAGTGGGGGTGGCGTGGTAGCGGGTGGTGAACTCGTCGATGAGCGTCTCAATGATCTCCTCGCGGGTGGCGCCGGTCTGGCGGCGCAGCGGGTCCACGCGCTTCTTGGCACTTGCGATACCCTTGGACGCGATCTTGACCTTGCCGATGCGTAAGACCTCCATCATCTTGTCGGCGTCGATGTCGTAGCTCATGGTCACGTGGTGGAGGATGGCGCCGCCGCGGCGCTTCTGGGCCGCGCCGCCGATCTTGCCGCCGGTGGAGGTGATGTCGTTGATGGGCACGTACCAGGCGTCGACCCCCTGGCGCGCCAGCGCCGCGAGCACCCACTGGTCGAGGTAGGCGTAGGACTCCTCGTAGGAATAGCCCGCCACCAGCGATTCCGGCGCGTAGATGGAGTAGGTGATGCAGTTTCCACCCTCCATGAACATCGCGCCGCCCCCGGACATACGCCGCACGACGGTGATGCCGTGCTTGTCGACGCCTTCGGGATCCACCTCATTAACGTACGACTGGAAGGACCCCATGACCACGGCCTTGTCCTCCCAATCCCAGATGCGCATCGTCGGCCCGCGCTTGCCGGTGGCGACCTGGTCGAGCAGGAGCTCGTCGAGGGCGACGTTCATGGGCGTGGGCATGACCCCCGGGCGCAGCACCTCCCAGGAGTGGTCGGTGAAGTCGGTGCCGCCGGTGATGGCGCGGCGGACGGCGACCGCGATGTCGTGGGTGGAAAAGCCGTGGATCTCCACGCCGTCGATGTGGGAGAGCGCGGCGTCGAGGCGGCGGGTGAGCTGCTTGGCGTTCTCGCTCGTGCTGGCGCCGGAGAGCGCGGGGCCGAGGGCCAGGTAGGCCTCGTCGGGCTCGACGAAGAAGTCGCCGGAGACGAAGACCTCGTTGATGCGGCCGCCGTCCTCCGGCGAGGAGAAGTCCACGTCCACGGCTACGAGCTTGCCGCCGGGGACCTTGATCTCGAAGTGGGTGTTCATGCACCCAGCTTAGCGAGTCCTTAGTGCTTCTTCGTCGGCAGGAAGTGCACGACGGTGGCGATGACCGCGCCGACCGCGAGGCCGAAGACGAGCGAGCATAGCGTCTCCACCGTCCACGTGGCCGCGCCGCCGAACCGCTCCACGTGGTGCTCGAGCGAGTGGACGAACTCGAAGGGGGCGTGCAGCCCCAGCTCGTCCATTCCCTTGAGCAGGATGTGTCCGCCGACCCACAGCATGGCGAACATGCCGATGAAAGAAATGGTGTTGAGCACCCTCGGCATCGCCGAGACCAGCCCGCGCCCGAACGCCTTGGCGCCCGCGCCGCCGCGCTTGGACAGCGCAAGGCCCATGTCGTCCATCTTCACCAGGAGGCCCACCGCGCCGTAGACGCCGAGGGTGACCACGATGGCGACCATGATGAGCACGCCGGCCTTCATCCAGATCGAGTCGGAGGCGACCTCGTTGAGCGAGATGACCATGATCTCCGCGGAGAGGATGAGGTCGGTGGTGATCGCGCCGCGAACGAGGGTGTCCTCGTCCTTCGCGCCGGTCTCGTCCTCGCTTTCCTCCTGCTGCCCAGAGACGAGCTCCCACACCTTCTCGGCGCCCTCGAAGGAGAGATAGAGGCCGCCGCACATGAGGATGGGGGTCAGCGCCCAGGGCGCGACGGCGGTGAGGATGAGCGCGATGGGCAAGATGATGCAGATCTTGTTTACCATCGAGCCCTTGGCGATGCGCCAGACGATCGGGATCTCGCGGGCGGGGGTTACCCCCTCGACGAAGCGCGGGGCCACGGCGGTGTCGTCGATGACCACGCCCGCGGCCTTGGCGCTGGTCTGCGTGGCCTGGGTGGCGACGTCGTCGATGTTTGCCGCCGCGTGGCGGGCGATGAGCGCGACGTCGTCGAGCAGGGCGGCGAGGCCACCGGCCATAAAAACTCCTCTGATAGTGGGAAATAAACCGGTTTCATTCTAGTGCTCATCCAGTCGATAGGGGATGTGGGTACCCTAAGTGCTATCGTGGGCGTCCGTAAACAGAAATCATTATCAAGAAAGTGGATTGGGTGAACGCGGTCGCGCTGGCCTTCGGGCTCACTTTGTTGGCAGGTCTATCAACCGGGCTCGGGGGAGCTGTCGCCGTCGCGGCGCGGCGGCCGGGGGAGCGCTTCCTCGCGGGGTCCCTGGGCTTTTCCGCTGGAGTCATGATCTACGTCTCCTTCGTGGAGATCTTCCCCGAGGGCATTGACAAGCTTGTCGACGCCCATGGCGACGCAGGCAAGTGGCTCGCGGCGGCCGCCTTCTTCGGCGGGATAGCGCTGATCGCGCTCATCGACCGGCTCGTGCCGGACTCCCTCAACCCGCACGAGCCGGGGCTGACGGACTCCGCGCGGCGCCGCCGCGCGATGATGCAGATGGGCCTGCTCACCGCACTTGCCATCGCGATTCACAACTTCCCGGAGGGCTTCGCCACCTTCATCGCGGCGCTCGCCGATCCCACCATCGCGATCCCCGTCGCGGTGGCCATCGCCATCCACAACATCCCCGAGGGCATCGCCGTGGCCGTCCCCCTGCGCGAGGCGACGGGCTCGCGGGCGAAGGCCTTCTGGTGGTCGCTGGCCTCGGGGCTGGCCGAGCCCTTCGGTGCCGCGGTGGGCTACCTCCTGCTCCTGCCGTGGCTGGGGCCGGTGGCGCTCGGCGTCGCCTTCGCGGCGATCGCCGGGATCATGGTGTTCATCAGCCTCGACGAGCTCCTGCCCACGGCCGTGAAGACCGGCCGCCACCACACCGCCATCTATGGGCTCGTCGCGGGCATGGCGGTCATGGCGCTGAGCCTCCTGCTGCTCTAGCTGGCTAGGAAGCGCATCCAGCCGTCCCACTCTCGGTCGGTCTGCTCCTCGCCCAGCGCGTAGGAGCGCTCGAGGCGGGAGGTGTTGAGGTCGCGGGAGTTGACCGGCATCGTCTCGGGGAAGAACAGCTGCGCGTGGCCCTGTTTCTCCAGCTCCAGCAGCCGGCGCTTGGTGGCGTTGTAGCGCGCCGGGCGCGCGATGAGGGCGTCGGCCACCTTCGGCCAGCGTCGAAAAGCACGGCGAAGCACCTGCGGGCGCGAGACCGGCTCCTTGAAGTAGTCGCGGGGGCGGGTGAGCAGGACCAAGAACTTCTCGAAGCCGTCCGACTCGGCGGCCTCGAGCGGGACGCCGCCGGAGCTGCCCAGCGCGCCGTCGACATAGGGCACGCCGTCGATCCAGGTGGTGCGCATGAACACCGGCATGGTGGAGCTCGCGCGGACCTGCTTCATCAGCGTCGCCAGGTCGCCCGCGTCGTCGCGGCCGAAGTAGACGGTCTCGCCGGTGTCCGCGCGGGTGGCGCCCATGCGGTAGGGGGTCGAGCCCGCGCTGAACCGCGCGTAGTCGAAGGGGTGCTCGGTACCGGGCATGGGGGCCTGCTCGTAGATGTAGGGGGAGTCGAAGTAGCCGCGCCCGCGCAGGAAGGAGCCCCAGCCGCCGATGTGCGGGTCGAGGCTCATGCCCACGAAGGCCTCCTTCGTGCGGAAGGGATCCTGGGAGAGGAAGTTCACCGTGTGCGAGGATCCGGCGGAGATGCCGCCGACCCAGCCGAAGCTGACCCCCTCGGCGAGCAGCCGGGAGACGCAGGCGGCGGTGTACGAGTTGCGCATCCCGCCGCCCTCCATGACGAGTGCCGTGTCCGCAAATTGCATGGGTTTAAGCCTAGCCCTTTGTGAGCTACGTCCTATATTGGAAGCCATGCACATCGTCATCATCGGAGCCGGGGCCGTCGGCGGCTACTTCGGGGCGCTCCTTCAGGAATCCGGAACCCAGGTCACCCTCGTCGCCCGCGGCGAAACCCTCGCCGTGCTGCGCGAACGCGGCCTCACCATCAACAGCCCAGAAGGCACGCGCACGCTGCCCGTCGACGTCGTCGAAAGCCTCGACGAGGTCCCCGCGGCCGATGCTGTGTTCTTGGCCACCAAGACCATCGACGGCCCCAACCTTCCCGAGCGGCTGCCCGAGGGCGCGGTCCTCGTGACCACGCAGAACTCGGTGGAGATGCCCGCCATCGCGATCGAGAAGTACGGACCCGATCGCGTGGTGCCGGGCGTGGTCCGCAGCTTCCTCATCCACACCGGTCCCGCGGAGGCCACCTTCCTCGGCGGCGTGCTGAGCTTCACCTTCGGCAGCGTCGATCCCGCGACCTGCGACGTGGTCGAGAAGCTGCGCGCGGCCCTCGGCGCGGCGGGGATCGAGCCCTTCGTGCTCGACGACATCCTGGTCGACGTGTGGGCGAAGGCGATGTTCGTCACCACCTTCGGAGCCCTCGGCGCGCTCGTGGACAAGCCCATGCAGGACGTGCGCACCACCTATCGCCGCGACCTGACCGCGCTCATGCGCGAGGTCGAGGCCGCGGGCCGCGCCAACGGGATCAACCTGCCCGAGGACATCGTCGAGCGCTCGCTCGACTTTGCCGACGCCCAGCCGGCGGCCGCCACCAGCTCCATGCAGCGCGACCTAGCGGACGGGCTGCCCAACGAGCTCGACGCCCAGGTGGGCGCCGTCATGCGGATGGCCGAGCGCGGCGGCGTGGCCGTCCCGCTACACACCCTCGTTTTCGACTGCCTGTCGACGAGGGGCTAACCTAGGGGCGACCCACAACAACACGGGTGCCCGCCAAGGGCTGAGACGCGCGACGCGCGAACCGTCGAACCTGATCCGGTTAATGCCGGCGATAGGAAGAAATATGTCTAACGCATCCCCTCGTTCGTGGCGAGTCATCGACATCGTCATCGCCTCCGTCCTCGGTGTGGCCTGCGGCCTCATCTTCTGGGTGTGGAACACCATCGGCTACGCGTGGTTCACCGCGGCCGACGCGGTCACCCCGGGCCTCGGCGGCATCGCCGTGGGCATCTGGCTCATCGGCGGCGTCATCGGCGGGCTGGTCATCCGCAAGCCGGGCGCTGCGCTCTACGTCGAGCTGCTCGCGGCCATCGTCTCCGCGGCGATCGGCAACCAGTGGGGCATCTCCACGATCTACTCCGGACTCGCCCAGGGGCTCGGCGCCGAGATCATCCTGGCGCTCTTCCTGTACAAGCGCTTCAACCTCACCGTCGCCATGATCGCGGGCGCGGGGGCCGGCGTGGGCGCCTTCGTCAACGAGCTGTTCACCTCGGGCAACCTGGCGAAGTCGTTCGCCTTCAACGCGACCTACCTCTCCACGCTCATCGTCTCCGGCGCCATCCTCGCCGGCGTGGTCGGCTACTACTTGGTCAAGGCCCTGGCCGCGACCGGCGCGCTCGATCGCTTCGCCGTCGGCCGTGAGGCCCGCGCTCTGGTCTAGCGCCTGCGCTTGGTCGCGTAGAAGGCCGCGAACCCCAGCGCGATCGCCGGCGGGTACAGCTCCCACGGCGCGTGGGTGAGCTCGAGGCCGAAGGCGATGGCGAAAAACGGCGCGCGCTGCGTGATGGTGAGCACCCCGATGGCGCCCAGCAGCACCGCCGCCGGGAAGCTCGTTTCCACCCCCAGCGCGCCGGAGCCGAGCGAGAGCAGTCCTCCCGCCAGCCCGCCGAGCGCGAGCGAAGGGGTAAGGATGCCGCCCGCGGCGCCCGCCGCGATGGCGAACCAGGTAAACGCGGCCTTGGCCACGAGGATCGCGAGCAGCGCCTGCCACCCGGCGGGTGCCGACCAGAGGTCGTCTAGGACCCGCTGGCCGTTGCCGCTGATGCCGGGCAGGAGGTGATCCATCGCCGCGGAGGCCGCCACGACCACCGCGATGGCCACCGGCAGGGTGTTCGCGGGAAGGTGAAAGCGCCGAAGCAGTATGCGTCGGAAAGCAACGCCCACGGCGACGACCAGCAACAGCAACGGGACAAGCCACGCCAGCTGCGCGAAGGAAAGCCGCATCGCGGGCAGCGTGTAGAAGGCCTGTGAGCCGGTGACGGTGCGGGCAACGAGCGTGGCGATCGTGCTCATGGCTAGCGCTACCGCGTAGAAGGTCTTGTCGCGTTTGATGGGCAGGATCTCGATGGCGTAGATCGCACCCGCGAGCGGGACGTTGTAGACCGCGGCGAGGCCGGCACCGGCGGCACCGGCGACGATGCGGGCGCGCATCTGCGGGTCGATCCGCGCGGCGAAGAAATCCGCGATCGAGGAGGCTACCTGGCGCGGCGCCTGCTCGCGGCCGAGCGAGGCGCCCGCGCCGACGCAGACGACCTGCAGCAGCGCGTCGGCGACGGTGCGCAGGAACGGCAGCCTCCGCTCCTGGGAGAGCGCGGCGTTGACCGAGGTGACTGGCCCCCCGCGGCGAAGCCACCACCACCCGGTGCCGCACGCCGCGCCGAGCAGGGCAGCCACCGCCAGCCGCGCGACGAGCTCCAGCTCGCCGACGGCGTTGAGCGCCTCGATGAGGAACGACAGTCCCGCGCCCACGCCGCCCGCGAGGACGGCCGAAACGACCACGGCGGCAAGCGCGTACAGCGACCTCGAAGCAGAAAACACGTGACTCATATTAACGGCCTGTATCATCTAGAACTTGGAATCGACCAGAAAGAAGGACCCCTTGGCCAGGATCACCGCCCGCGGCATCGGCTTCCGCCACGCCTCGCGCAAGGACGCGGTACTGGAGTCGCTGAGCTTTGCCATCGACGCTGGCGAGCGGGTCCTGCTGCTCGGCGAGTCGGGCGCGGGGAAGTCCACGCTGCTCATGGCGATCGCCGGACTCCTGGCGGAGGACGAGGGCACGCACTCCGGGTCTATGCAGGTCGACGGCACAGTCGGCATGGTGCTCCAAGATCCGGACTCGCAGGTCATCGCCTCGCGCGTGGGCGACGACGTCGCCTTCGGCTGCGAGAACCTCGGCATGCCGCGCGAGCGGATCTGGGAGGAGGTGCCTAGGGCGCTCGAGATGGTCGGACTCGACCTGCCGCTCGACCACCCCACGAGCAGGCTGTCGGGCGGGCAGAAGCAGCGGCTCGCGCTGTCGGGGGTCATCGCCATGGGGGCGGACATCATCCTGCTCGACGAGCCCACCGCCAACCTCGATCCCGAGGGCGTGAGAGAGGTCGTCGCCGCGGTGACGCGGGTGGCCGAGGAGACGGGCGCTACGGTCATCGTCGTCGAGCACCGCGTCGGCGTGTGGAGCGGGTTTGCCACCCGCGGCATCGTCCTGGGCGGCGGCGGGATCGTCGCCGACGGCACCCTTGAGGAGGTGCTCGCGCAGCGCGGCGAGGAGCTCGTCGCCGAGGGGGTGTGGGTGCCCGGCATCGAGCCGGTCTTCCCGCCGCGCCCCGCGCGCGCCCTCGACAACGCGGCGATCGAGTTCTCGGGGCTTAAGGTCGGCTGGGACACCCCGCTCGGCCCGACGCGCGACGGCCGCATCCTCGAGGGCGCGTCCACCGTCATCACCGGCCGCAACGGCACCGGCAAGACCACGCTCATGCTCACCCTCGCGGGCCTGCTCGAGCCCGTCGCCGGAAAGGTGAGCTACTCGGACTCCATCGCGGGCGAGATTGGCCCCGACCCGATGAGGTGGTCCTCGGCGGAGCTCGCGCGCCGAGTCGGCTACGTCTTCCAGGATCCCGAGCACCAGTTCGTCGCCCGCACGGTCGGGGAGGAGCTGGCGGTGGGGCCCAGGCAGCTTGGCATCGACGCGGGAGAGCAGATCGACGCCCTGCTCGCGCGGCTTCGGCTCAAGGGCCTCAAGGAGGCCAACCCGTTCACGCTCTCCGGCGGGCAGAAGAGGCGGCTGTCGGTGGCCACGGTGCTCGTGGCCTCGCCCAAGGTGGTCTTCCTCGACGAGCCCACCTTCGGTCAGGACCGCGGCACCTTCATCGAGCTGGTCACGCTCGTCCGCGAGCTCAACGCCTCCGGGGTGACGGTCGTGTCGGTCACCCACGACGAGACCTACGTCCGCGCGCTCGGCGACGAGGTGATCGCGCTGTGAACCTGCTCTCCCGGCTCAACCCGATCACGCGGGTGCTCGCGCTGCTCATCGTGGGCACCCCGCTGCTGCTCAGTGTGGACGCGGTCTCGGCGGGCGTGTCGCTGGCGTTTAGCCTGCTCCTCGCGCCGGTCTGCGGCGTGGGATGGGGCACGCTCGCCCGGCGCAGCCTGCCGATCCTTCTTGCCACGCCCATCGCCGGGGCCTCGATGGCCCTCTACGGCCGGCCCGAGGGCCGCGAGTACTTCTCCTTCCTCTTCGCCCACGTCACCGACAACTCGCTCTCGCTGGCGCTGGCCATCATGGTGCGCGTGCTCGCCGTCGGCCTGCCCGCGGTGATCCTGCTCGCGGGCATCGACCCCACGGAGCTCGGCGACGGCCTCTCGCAGATCCTCAGGCTCCCGCACCGCTTCGTCATCGGCGCGGTGGCCGCGGCGCGCATGGTCTCGCTGCTGCGCAGCGACTGGCAGTCCATGCGGCGCTCGCGCCGCGCGCGCGGCCTCGACGGGCGCGGCAGGATCGCGACGGCGCTGAGCATGACCTTCGGCCTGCTCGTCCTCGCGCTTCGCCGCGGCGCGAAGCTGGCCACCGCGATGGAGGCCCGCGGCTTCGGGCGCTACCCCACGCGCACGTTCGCCCGCCCGTCGCGGTGGCGCGGCGTCGACTGGGCGTTCCTGCTTGCCTGCGCGCTCATCTCCGCCTGCGCCGTGTCCGTCGCGGTGGCCACCGGCAGCTTCAGGTTCCTCGGCGCATGATCGTGCTTATCGACGGCCGTTCCGGTGCCGGAAAAACGACCTTCGCGAACCTCCTCGGCGAGCACCTTCCTGCCCCGGTCGTCCGCCTCGAGGACTTCTATCCCGGCTGGGGCGGGCTGGAGGAGGCCAGCCGCATGGTGGCCCGCGACGTGCTGAACCGGAACCACCCGGGCTGGTGGCGCTGGGATTGGGTGCGCAACCATCGCGCCGACTGGCAGCCGCTGGCGCTAGGCGACGCGCGCGACCTCGTCATCGAGGGTTGCGGCGCGTTGAGCAAAGCAGCACTGAAAACGGCTGAAGGGTGGGGGCTTGGTGCCGTGGTGAGCGTCTACATCGACGCCGACCCTGGGTTCCGGCGCGCCCGCGCGCTCACCCGGGATCCCGACTTCGCGCCGTGGTGGCGCATGTGGGCGCGCCAGGAGGAGGAACACGCCGCGCGCATGCCCGCCCCGGACCTGCGCGCGGACGGCGAAAGCCTCGACGCCGTGGCGCTCATCGAGGACATCACGAGGAAAGGACGTTCATGAACAATCAGATGATCCGCATCGCCGCCGTCGTCATCCGTAACGGCGCGGGGGAGATCCTCAGCGTGCGCAAGCGGGGGACCACCGCCTTCATGCTGCCCGGCGGGAAGCTCGAGCCGGGGGAGACCGGGCTGGAGGCGGCGGTGCGCGAGATCGCCGAGGAGCTGCACTTAGCCCTCGACCCGGCCGAGCTGAACGGCGTGGGCACCATGAGCGCTCCCGCGGCCAACGAACCCGGCTTCGAGGTGGTCTGCGACGTCTTCGAGTGGCAGGGGACGGTCGAGCGGATCGGGGTCTTCGAGGAGATCGAGGAGGCGCGGTGGTTTGCGGCCGATTCCCAGGCCGATGAGCTGGCGCCCTTGTCGCGGGACGTGGTTTTCCCGGCGCTCGTTAGTCGGAAGCGGAAGTGAGCTTTGGCACGTCACGTTCTTTGAGGATTTGAGACACGCGGCCGAAGGAAATTCCCAGCAAGAAGGCAATGTCACGATAGCTGTACCCGCTATCAGCTAGCTGCTGCGCAAGCGCGGCAATGTGGTCAAGCTGGGAGCTCTCCTCTCTTCGTAATTCTTCCAGACGTTGACGAGCCCGTGTCGCGCGAGCTTCACAGCTGCCCGGAATAACAAGCTCAATTTTCGCATTGCTGGGATCATCAGTCAGCTCTGGGAAAAGGGATAGGGCATCCCTGACTGCGGCTTCGACCTGATCGAGGCGCCGTGTTTGTGTGACAAGCCCAGGCTCCTCCAGAAGCTGAATGACCCACCACCCGGTACCGCGCTCTACACGCGCCGTAAAAGTGTTCATTAGTCCATTCCTATTTGCTTGTAGATTTTCTTGGCGAGTAAATCGTCGATCTCATTGTGTCTTGGAATCGTTGAGTACCGAGCCCCTACCCAGACGCGAGTGTGGCTTCCCCCTTCAACGAGGGTCATCTTCAGGTTTTTTCGTCGTGCGAATCGAGCAATTTCCTTGAGGATGAGTTTCCGTTTAGTCACAAACAATAGTTTAGCCCACTACACAAGACAAGTATAGTGGGCTAAACAGTATTTCATTCTTATCTCTAAACGTAGGTCAGTGACGACACGTCGAAGTGAAAACTCACCTGGGTTCCATGGGCGGGCTATCGCCTATGGAGGCGCGTGCTCTAGTTGTGAGTATTTCTGTGTTACAGGATCTCTTCGATGGCCTCGGTGGGCCGGGCGATGCGCACGCCCTTCTCGGTGACGACGATGGGGCGCCCGATGAGCCGGGGGTGGGAAACCATGGCGTCGAGAAGCTCGCTATCGGAGGACTCCTTGGAGAGCCCCAGCTCCTTGAACTCCTTCTCCTTGGTGCGCACGGCCGCGATCACGGGGATCCCCATCGCGTCGATGAGCTCGCGCAGCTGGTCCTTGGTGGGCGGGGTGTCGAGGTAGGCGATGACCTCGACCTCGCGGCCGGGGGCGTTGTCGGCGAGGTAGGCAAGCGCCGCGCGCGACTTGGAGCAGCGGCTGTTGTGGTAGACGACGGCGTGGGCGGGATCCAGTGAAAGGAAGGAGATCGACATAGCCTACGAGTCTAGGGGGAAACCTACTGGGCGGGGACCAGATCCACGTGGGCGGCCCAGTCAAGGCTGATGCCCTTGGACTTCAGCCACTCCATGGGGCTGTCCCCGAAGCGGGTGATCCCCTCGACGGCGACCAGGGTGGCGTCGATGGCGCGCTCGGCCTCCTCGGCCGTGATGAGCCCGGCGGAGGTCGCCGCGGCCAGCTCGTCGATGTCCACGACCTCGACCGCCTGCCCGTCGTTCCACAAGAGGTCGACGTAGAGGTCGCGGGTGGTCCACACGCCGTCCTCGTCGACGTTGATGTCGGCGACGTCGAAGTAGATGTCCTCCCGGCTTTCCACGCCGTCGCGGTAGTGGAAGATGTTGGCGCGCAGCCCCAGATCCGGCAGCAGCCAGCTCTCGAGGTAGCCAAAGTTAGGGTGGTTGGCGCCGCGGGCCATGTAGAGCCCGAACTCGGTTTCGCGGAAGGAATCCACGTCGCGCAGGTACCCCTTGGGGTCGATGTTGATGAGCGACTTGGGGTTGAAGGTCTCCTGCTTCACCGGGTGGAGATCGGTCATTATTTCACCTCGAAGATTCCGGCGGTCGGGATGAAGGAGCACCGGGCGTCCTGGGTGGAGACGTCGCCGCTGATGAGGGCGACGACGCGGCCCCGGCCGGTGGCCGCCGTGCCCGACAGGGTGGCGGGGCCGTCCGGGTTGATGCCGTGGTTATCCAGCGCGGCGGTGCCCGACTTCATCGTGTCTACGTTGAACCATTGCACGTTTATGCCCTGCTGCCCGGCGGCGGGAGCGGTGCCCAGCGCGGTGAAGACGAAGGCCGCCTCACCCTCCTTGGCGCCGGGTGCCGGGATCTCGGCGGGGCCGGGCACCGCGATGGCGGTGCCCGTGGAGTTGGAGTTGCCGCCGATGCAGTTGCCCGCGACGGACGGCCAGAGGAACTGGGTGAACTGCGGCCCGTTCTCGGGCACCTGGACGTCGGACTCGCCGGTCCCCTCGAAGTAGGCCACGGCCGCAAGAATCGGGCCGGACAACTCCGCGGGGAGCGTGCCCGCCAGCTCGCGGGCCTTGTTGAGGGCGTCCGCGTTGGGGCGTCCGAGGGAATCGACCGGCGCGCCGACCGAGCTCATGAGATCCGCGACGGGGGTTGCCATCGACTGGGTCGCGCCCGAGGTGGCGTCGTCGATCGGGGCGGCGCTCGCGGTGGCGGGGACGATTCCGGCGATGGCGCAGGCGGCGGCGAGAGCTAGGGCGATCCGGTGATGCACGAATGTGCCTTCCTTCAGGTGTGGCGAAGGACCGGGCGCCGCAATATAAGGGGGTTAGACGGCGTGTCGTTCACCATTAGTCACAGATATTTACTTAAGTAACAATATTCACTCCAGTTCCAATGTCAATTGAATGCCGTCCTTTTCCTTATTGTTGGAAAAGAATTCATCAACTGTAAAGGCGGAATCCTTGATCGGGTTTCGCCCGGACATGGGAACGTGCTGAGAGCCCAGGGGTTGTGGGGTTCTCACTTGTTAGGTCGTTGCGGGGAGGAAAGCTGTTACACTCCCGTAACCGGCCGTAGGCGTCGGAAAGCGAGAGCGAAACTGTGACGCGGCAAGGGGAGCGCCGCGACTGTGACCAGAAACGTTTCTGCATGGGCGGGCTCAGCGTGCGCGAGGGGGTGGGGGTGGAGTAACGTGTAAACGCTGTACTGAGCTTTATTGCATCCAATCACGTAATAGCGCGATGTCAATCGAGTCGGCGTCCCGTCCGTGCCTTTCGCTGCAGATACTGTGGGCGTCCCCGCGGCGGCCTCGGCCTCGCCAACAAATACCTCACTTCAGGAGATTCTTTTGTCCCACCCAGAGTTTCGTAACGTAGCCATCGTCGCACACGTCGACCACGGCAAGACCACCCTTGTGAACGCCATGCTCGAGCAGTCCGGCGCCTTCGGCGACCACGGCGAGGTCACCGACCGCGTCATGGACTCCGGTGACCTGGAGAAGGAAAAGGGCATTACGATCCTGGCCAAGAACACCTCCATCCGCCGCAAGGGTGCAGGTAAGGACGGCGCCGACCTCGTCATCAACGTCATCGACACCCCGGGCCACGCCGACTTCGGCGGCGAGGTCGAGCGCGGCCTGTCCATGGTCGACGGCGTCGTGCTGCTCATCGACGCCTCCGAGGGCCCGCTGCCGCAGACCCGCTTCGTGCTCGGCAAGGCGCTGGCCGCCAAGATGCCGGTCATCATCGTCGTGAACAAGACCGACCGCCCCGACGCCCGCATCGACGAGGTCGTCGAGGAAGCCCAGGACCTGCTCCTCGAGCTCGCCTCCTCGCTGGAGGACCCGGAGGCCGCCGAGGCCGCCGAGCAGCTGCTCGACCTGCCGGTGCTCTACGCCTCCGGCCGCGAGGGCCGCGCCTCCACCGTCAACCCGGGCGACGGCAACGTGCCGGACGCGCCCGACCTGCAGGCGCTCTTCGACGTCATCTACGACGTCCTCCCGGAGCCCTCCGCAACCATCGACGCCCCGCTGCAGGCACACGTCACCAACCTCGACGCCTCCTCCTTCCTGGGCCGCATCGCGCTCGTGCGCATCTTCGCGGGCCACCTGAAGAAGGGCCAGCAGGTCGCCTGGATCCACTACGACGAGGAGGGCAACCAGCACGTCAAGAACGTGAAGATCGCCGAGCTCCTGCGCACCGTGGGCGTCAAGCGCGAATCCACCGACGAAGAGATGGTCGCGGGGGACATCGCCGCGATCTCCGGCATCGACAACATCATGATCGGCGACACCATCGCCGACATCGAGCACCCGGTCGCGCTCCCGCGCATCACCGTCGACGAGCCCGCTATCTCCATGACCATCGGCGTGAACACCTCCCCGCTGGCCGGCCGCGGCGGCGGCGACAAGCTCACCGCCCGCGTGGTCAAGGCCCGCCTCGACCAGGAGCTCATCGGTAACGTCTCCATCCGCGTCCTGCCGACCGAGCGCCCGGACGCCTGGGAGGTCCAGGGCCGCGGCGAGATGGCCCTGTCCGTGCTGGTGGAGACCATGCGCCGCGAGGGCTTCGAGCTCACCGTGGGCAAGCCGCAGGTGGTCACCCACACCGTCGACGGCAAGCTCTACGAGCCCTACGAGCACATGGTCATCGACACCCCGGCCGAGTACCAGGGCGCCGTCACCCAGCTGCTGGCCAACCGCAAGGGGCTGATGACCTCGATGGCTAACCTCTCCGGCGACTGGGTCCGCATGGAGTTCGACGTCCCGGCCCGCGGCCTCATCGGCTTCCGCACCACCTTCCTCACCGAGACCCGCGGCGCGGGCATTGCCAACTCCTACTCCATCGAGGCCCGCGAGTGGGCCGGCGAGATCAAGGACCGCGCGACCGGCTCGCTGGTCGCCGACCGCTCTGGCCAGATCACCGCCTACGCGCTCACCCAGCTGGCCGACCGCGGCAACTTCTTCGTGGAGCCCGGCATGGAGGCCTACGAGGGCATGGTCGTCGGCGCGAACAACCGCGACGAGGACATGGACATCAACATCACCAAGGAGAAGAAGCTGACCAACATGCGCTCGGCCACCGCCGACGCCACGGTCACCCTCGCCAAGGCGCACGTCCTCTCGCTCGACGAGGCCATGGAGTTCTGTGGCCAGGACGAGTGTGTCGAGGTCACCCCGGACGCCCTGCGCGTGCGCAAGGTCGTGCTCGACGCCACCGAGCGTGGCCGCGCCCGCGCCCGCGAGAAGGCACGCAACAAGTAGTAGCGCACTACTAGGAGTAGGAGGCGGCCCCCACGTGGGGGCCGTTCTTCGCTTTCCGACGCCTTCGGTTCGCCTCCAAGAATCTAAGGTGCGGACTAGTAGGATGGTGCGCATGCGTGTGTGTTCTTCTCGACTGGCGGCGGCTGCCTGCCTCGTGTCCGCGGTGCTCCTGGCCTCCTGCTCGGCCAACCCGGGGCCCGCGCCGGTGGAGGAGGACAACGCCTCGGCGGAGGCGACCACGAGCGAGGCGCCCGCCGAGAAGAACTCGAAGCTCACCGAGATCAACATCGGCATCGACCCGATCGCCGCGGGATTTAACCCGCACCTGGCCGGCGACGACTCGGCCTTTACCCGCGAGCTGGCCTCGCTCGTGCTGCCCAGCGCCTTCGTCGACGGGGCGATGAACCGCGACCTGCTCACCGCCGCCGACGCCATCGCGCCCCAGCACGACGCCCAGGGCAACCCGTACGCGATGACCATTCGCTACCAGATCCGCTCCGAGGCGCAGTGGAGCGACGGCACCCCGATCACCGTCTCCGACTTCGAGTACCTGGCCAACCAGATCGTGGCCACCCCCGGCGCCCAGGAGTCCGCGCTCTACCGCGAGATCGCGGCGATCCGCTCGGCGAACGGCGGCAAGACCGTGGAGGTCGATCTCAAGGACAAGGTGGCCAACTGGCAGCAGCTGTTCGCCAACCTCCTGCCCGCGCACCTCGTCCGGGGCCAGGACTTCACCAAGGCGCTGGAGTCCAGCGTCCCGGCCTCGGCGGGCCGCTACTCGGTGGCCAAGATCGACCGCCAGCGCGGGGTGGTCCAGCTCAACCGCAACGACCGCTTCTGGGGCGAGAACCCGGCGGCCATCGAGGTGCTCAACTTCCAGGAGGTGCGCTCGGTCAGCCAGGGCGTGGAGATGCTGTCCACCGGCCAGGTGGGCTTCATCGACATGACGCCGACGCAGACCTCGCACCAGGCCTTCGACCTGGTCCAGGGCGCGCAGACGAGGGAGCAGGACCAGCCGCGGGAGCTTACGGTGACGGCGAACGCCAGCCTTGGCGTCGACAAGCGGCGTGCGCTTTTGAGCTCCATTGACGTGCCGCTGCTGGCAAAGCTGGCCACCGAGCGGGAGGCGGAGATTCAGGTGGGGCAGGCGCTGTCCCCGGCGGCCGGGGCGCCGGGGCTGAAGGAGCTCTTCCCGGACGGCATTCGCATCGGCGTGGACCCCGCGGACCCCGTGGCCGCGCGCGCCGCGACGACGCTGACCAACATGTTCGTGAAGGCGGGCGTGCAGGTCAAGGACGTGGAGACGGACACCGCGAGCCTGCTGCGCGACTACGTCGCAACCGGCGGGGTGGACCTCGTGGTCGGCTGGGAGCAGCGCAGCGACCTGTCGCGCTACCAGTGCGCGCTCGACCAGGGCGCGGCCGTGGTGCCCACGAGCGAGGCGGCGGCGCCGAGCACGGAGGCCACGGACTCGTCCGCCCCTGCCTCCACGACCTCCTCGGCCGCCGACCAGAAAAACTCCATCCTCGGCACCAACTTCAGCGGCTGGTGCGACCCGGCCTCCCAGGCCTTCATCGCCCAGGCGCTGGCGGGGGAGAAGAGCCAGGCCGACGCCGACGCGTGGGCGGCCGACCTAGATAAGTCCGAGGCCCTGCGGGTGTGGATCACGAGGGACACTCGTCTGGAGGTCGTCGGGACGAGTATCGTAGGACCGGCTCCCGCGCTCGCCGATTGGCCTGCGGGCATGAGCTCAGTTTTGACTTGGAGGAACAATGCGTGACCTAGTAGGCACCCGCGTCGTGGCAGTCCACGCGCACCCCGACGACGAGGCCATCTGGACCGGCGGACTTATCGCCCAGCTGGCAGCGCGCGGCGCCGAGGTGACCGTGGTGACCTGCACGCTCGGCGAGCAGGGCGAGACCTTCGGCAAGAAGTACCAGGGGTTGGTCGCGGACAACGCCGACCAGCTCGGCGGCTTCCGCCACGCAGAATTACAAGCTTCCCTCGCGGCACTCGGCGCGCGCGGGGAGTACCTGGGCGGCGCCGGCCGCTGGCGCGACTCCGGGATGGTGGGTGACCCCTCCAACGACCACCCGCGCGCCTTCATCCACTCCGGTAAGGAGGCCGTCGACGCGCTGGCGGAGGCCTTCGGCAGGCTGCGCCCGCAGCTGGTGCTTACCTACGGCCCCGACGGCGGCTACGGCCACCCCGACCACATCCGCGCCCACGAGATCGTCCACGAGGCGATCAAGGCCGTGCCGGTCGAACGCGTCCTCTGGGCGGTGACCGACGAGGGCGAGCTAGGTCGCGGCCTCGCCGCGATCACCCCGCCCGCTGGCTGGCGCCTGCCCGAGCCCGGCGAGCTCGCCTGCGTGACCCGCACGGACGTCGCGGTCGCCCTCGACGACGACGCCCTCGCCCGGAAGGTGGCCGCGATGAAGGCGCACGCCACCCAGCTGCAGATCGCCGACGGCAGCGTCAGCGACGTCAACGAGAAGGCCGCCTTCGCCAGCGTCAGCGACCCGGACGCGGCACCCGCGGTCTTCGCGCTCACCAACCTGATCGTCCAGCCGGTCATGCGCCACGAGCACTATCAGCTAGGCTTCGGCGAGCTTTCCTCCGCCACCGACGCCGCGGCGGGGCTGTAGCGATGGCAGAAAACGGTTCCTCTTCCAGCCCGCACGTTACCGAGCGCCACACCTACCGCGGATTCGGCCGCGGCGAGCAGGCGTTCGGGCTGTTCTGGCTGTGCCTCGGCGCGCTCGTCTCCGTCCTCCTCGAGGTCGTCTACCTCGGCACGTGGATCGGGAAAGTGCCCGTTCCCTACACCATCGTCATCGCCTTTTTATTCAACATGGTGCTCACCCGCACCGGGCTTCTGTGGTCGAAGAACTTCGCCGTGGCGCTCATCCCCGCCTACGCCTGGACTGCCGGTTTTTTCATTCTCACGATGTGGGTGGGGGTGACCGGCGACCAGCTCGTGGGCACCAACCTGCGCAGCATCCTGCTGCTGCTCGCGGGGCTGGCGGGTGCTGGTTGGCCACTCATCCGCCGGAAGTGACATAATAGGAAAGTCTGACACCGGCCAGCTGGGTGCTGGCCGGGATAGTCATGAAAAACCCACCGATTTTCGTGTGAACTGGAGAACTGACCACCGATGACGTACACAATCGCACAGCCCTGCGTTGATGTCATGGATAGGGCATGCGTCGAGGAATGCCCCGTCGACTGCATCTATGAAGGCAAGCGCTCCCTCTACATTCACCCTGACGAGTGCGTGGACTGCGGCGCCTGCGAGCCCGCCTGCCCGGTCGAGGCCATCTTCTACGAGGATGACGTGCCGGACGAGTGGCTCGACTACAACGACGCCAACGCCGCCTTCTTCGACGACCTAGGCTCCCCGGGCGGTGCCGCCAAGCTCGGCCCGCAGGACTTCGACGCCCCGCTCGTCGCGGCGCTTCCCCCGCAGGCCTAGGGCCGTGCACTTTCTCGCTACTCGCTAGGCACACTGCTTTCCCGCGGTGCCTAGCGATAGGCATTTTCAGACCACCTCCAACCAAGAAAAGGACGTTCATCGCGATGGCGCGCACTCGACTGGGATCGACGCTTCCCGACTTCCCGTGGAACTCCCTGGAGCCCGCCAAGGCCAAGGCCTCGGCGCACCCCGAGGGGATCATCAACCTGTCCGTCGGCTCCCCGGTCGACGACGTCGACCCCGGCATCCAGCAGGCGCTGGCCGCCAACGCCGCGGCCCCGGGCTACCCGCAGACCATCGGCACCCCGGCCCTGCGCGCCGCCATCGTCGACAGCCTGGCGCGCCGCTACCGCTGCACCGGCGTCGAGGGCGTGCTGCCGGTGGTGGGAACCAAGGAGGCCATCGCGCTGCTCCCGCTGCTGCTCGGCGTGAAGGGCACCGTGCTCATCCCCGAGGTCGCGTACCCCACCTACGAGGTGGCCGCGCTCATCGCGGGTGCCACCCCGGTGCGCTGCGACGACCCGCGCACCCTCTCCGAGGAGGAGGCCGCCGACGTCGACCTCATCTTCATCAACTACCCGTCCAACCCGACCGGCGCCGTCGCGGGCATCGAGCAGCTCCAGGGAATCATCGCTTGGGCCCGCGAGCACGACGTCATCGTCGCCTCCGACGAGTGCTACCTGGGGCTGACCTGGGAGGGCGAGGCCTTCTCCGTCCTCGACGAGCGCGTGAGCGCGGGCGATCACGCCGGCCTGCTCGCCATCCACTCCCTGTCCAAGACCTCCAACCTCGCCTCCTACCGCTGCGGCTTCTTCGCCGGCGACCAGGAGCTCATCGCGGAGCTGACCGAGGTGCGCAAACACTCCGGCCTCATCATGCCCGGCCCGATCCAAGCCGCGATGGTCGCGGCCCTTGAGGACGACGCCCAGGAGGCCGCGCAGAAGGACCGCTACGCCGGCCGCCGCGAGGACCTCAAGGCCGCGCTCGAGGGCGCCGGGTTTGAGATCGTCCACTCCGAGGCGGGCCTGTACCTGTGGGTGACCCGCGGCGAGGACTGCTGGGCCACCGTCGACTGGTTAGCCGAGCGCGGCGTCCTCGTCGCCCCCGGCACCTTCTACAGTCCCAGCTCCGAGAAGTTCGTCCGCGTGGCCATGACCACCACCGACGAGCTCGCGGCCGCCGTCGCAGGGCGCCTGAAATAGTGGGCTCCAAGCCGCCAGCGCGGGAGGGGATCAGCTGGCGCAAGCGGGTGCTCGACGGCGTTGTGCCGGAGGGCACCTTCGTGGCGGCCTCGGCGGGGGACTCCCCGTTCGCAGAGGGCACGGCCCTCCCGCCGGGGACCCGGCTGGGGCGCCCGACCCCGGTGTGGGAGTGGCCGGGCGTGCCCGACGAGCCCGCCATCCCCTTCGACTACCGCGTCGTCGCCCGCACCGGGCACCTCATCGTGGTGGACAAGCCGCACTTCCTGCCGGTCACCGGCAACGGCCGCATCGTCAAGGAGACGGTACAGACGAGGCTTCGGGTGCGCGAGGACAACCCGCACATCGCGCCCCTGCACCGCCTCGACCGGCTAACGGCCGGGCTGGTGGTCTGCTCCGCGAACCCGGCCACCCGCGCCGCCTACCAGCGGCTGTTCCAGGAGCACCGAATCACAAAGACCTACCGCGCGCGCCTTGCCCGCGAGCCTTCGATGCTCACCGAAGAGTGGACGGAGCTTCGCCTCGGGATGCGCAAGGCCGGCCGACAGGTGATCGTCGACAAGCATGCAACGCCGACGCTCACGAGGGCGCGACGGGTAGGGGAGCGCGAGGTCGAGCTGCAACCGGTGACGGGCCACACCCACCAGCTGCGCGTGGCAATGAACCACCTCGGCGCGCCGATCGCGGGCGACGACCTGTACCCGCAAGCAACCCCGCTTCATCTCTACGACTTTTCCGCGCCGTTGTCTCTTTGCGCTGAAAGAATCGAGTTTGAGGATCCCATTACAGGATTTCCCGCGCGGTTTTCACGGGGGTAGAATTTCGAAGGTTAGCTACTGATCGTTGAAAGGGGCCCTGTGGCCGAATCGAAGAAATCCCGAGCTGGGCGCAACCTGCGCCAATTCATCCAGTTCGGCATCGTGGGCGGCTCCGGCACGATCGTCAACATCATCGCCGCCGCCATCGCGATGAAGGCGGGCGCGGCCCTGTTCGACGTGCAGCCCAACGACCCGTTCCTCAACCTCTTCGGTTCCGAGTTCCACATCCGCTGGTTCAACATCTTCTCCACGATCGCCTTCCTCGTGGCCAACACGTGGAACTACCAGATCAACCGCATGTGGACGTTCAAGTCCGCCAAGATGATCTCCTGGTGGCGCGGCTTCTTCCCGTTCCTGCTCACGGGCCTGTCGGCGCTGGTCGTCTCGCTCATCGTGCAGAACTTCCTCATGAACCCGACCTCGCCGATCCACCTGTCTTCGAGCGTCTTCGACGATTCCAGCGGTTTCCGCACCATGTACTATTGGGCGAACGCGATCTCGATCATCGTGGCCATGCCGATCAACTTCGTCATCAACAAGGTCTGGACCTTCCGCAAGCGCAACCCGGACGACGTAGTCGTCGTCGCCGAACAGGCCCCTTCCCACTAGCATTTCGCTTTCCGACGCCTACGGCTACCTAAGGCAAACCTTGCGTGTAACTCCAACTTTTGTATGAGAAAATCGGGGGAAGTTGATTCTCACGTGAAAGGTCCCGCCCATGGCCGCCGCCCCCACCGATCGCCTCACCCGCAACCGCGAACACCCGGACGTGAGAAAGGTCCACCACGACCTGGGGGAGAAGCCCTTCCTCGCCATCTGGGAGGTCACCCGCGCCTGCCAGCTGGTGTGCAAGCACTGCCGCGCGGACTCGCAGCACGTCGCGGCCCCCGGGCAGCTGACCACCGAGGAGGGCAAGCGCCTGCTTGACCAGCTGGCCAGCTACGACATCCCGCGCCCCATCGTCGTGTTCTCCGGCGGCGACCCCTTCGAGCGCGCCGACCTGGAGGAGCTCACCGAGTACGGCGTCTCGCTCGGCCTGCACATCGGGCTTTCCCCCTCGGCCACGCCCAAGGTCACCCGCGAGCGCCTCGAACGGCTGCACAACCTGGGCGCCACCGCGCTCTCGCTCTCGTTGGACGGCGCGGTCGCCGAGACCCACGACGCCTTCCGCGGCTTCCCCGGCACCTTCGACGCGACCCTCGAGAAGGCAGATCTTGCCACCGCGGCCGGCTTTAGGCTGCAGGTCAACTCCACGCTGTGCGCTGAGAACGTCCACGAGGCCCCGGCGCTGCTCAAGCGGGTCATCGACATGGGCGCGCACCTGTGGAGCGTGTTCTTCCTCGTGCCCACCGGCCGCGGCACGGCGCTCACGCCGCTCACCTCCGCCGAGCGGGAGGATGTCTACCACTGGATGGACGACATCTCCGACTTCATCGCGGTCAAGACCACCGAGGCCCCGGCCTACCGGCGCGTGGTGATCCA
Source organism: Corynebacterium vitaeruminis DSM 20294 (assembly GCF_000550805.1). Taxonomy (NCBI): domain Bacteria; kingdom Bacillati; phylum Actinomycetota; class Actinomycetes; order Mycobacteriales; family Corynebacteriaceae; genus Corynebacterium; species Corynebacterium vitaeruminis. The sequence goes on from NZ_CP004353.1 coordinate 1,117,546, forward strand.
GGCGCACCAGGCCCGCGACGCTGGCGCGCCCGCCTACGAGGGCGGCGAGCTCTACCGCTTCCTCACCGAGGAGACCCTGCGGATCCTAGGCGCCGAACCCGAGCACCCGCGCCGCCCGCGCCCGCCGCTGGCGATCAACTCCGGACGCGGCTTCGTGTTCATCGACCACGTGGGGGACGTGTACCCCAGCGGCTTCTTCCCGATGCACCTGGGCAACGTGAAGCAGACCCCGCTGCCGGAGATCTACTCGGGCTCCGAGGTGTTCAAGTCGCTGCGCGATCCCAGCCAGTGGAAGGGGAAGTGCTCGGTGTGCGAGTTCAACGACGTCTGCGGCGGCTCGCGCTCGACCGCGTACGCCATGACCGGCGATCCATTCGCCAGTGACCCCACGTGCGGCTACGTTCCGGTGGCGCTGCGGGGTGAGGTGAGGTAAGAATTCTGTTGTCTCGACCATCACATTTTTTGGGCGCGATGAGACTTGCTAAACAGGGGCAAGTGAATTTTCGGTTAACTCCACGTGTTTTCTTGCTGAAATGGTGGAGGATAAATGGTGTAATCTCCCGTAAAATCGGATATTTTCGCAGGTAGTGCACCCAAAAGCGGGCACTCGAAGATGAATTGATTTAGGGATACCATAAGACTCGTTAGAGATTGGCTCCTTCCGTGGATGCTCCCTTTTGAGGGGGTGGCGGCCGGGGCCGAGCAAACTCGTGCCCCGAAAGGTCATCTGGGAATGACAGCAACCTTGCTCATTCTGGCAATCGTGGTTATCACCGCGCTTGCCTTCGACTTCACCAACGGTTTCCATGACACCGCCAACGCCATGGCCACCTCCATCGCCACCGGCGCGCTGAAGCCGTTCGTGGCCGTCGCCATCTCCGCGGCGCTCAACCTCATCGGCGCGTTCCTGTCCGTCAACGTCGCGGCGACCGTGGCCAAGGGCATCGTCAACTTGGACTCTTACGACCTCAGCGCCGGCGCCGACGGCGAGGCGCTGCTCATCGTGGTGTTCACCGGTCTGATCGGCGGCATCTTCTGGAACCTGTTCACTTGGCTGCTGGGCATGCCGTCCAGCTCCTCCCACGCGCTGTTCGGCGGCCTCATCGGTGCCGCCTTCGCCGCGATGGGCTCCGGCGGCGTCGCCTGGTCCTCCATCGTCGGCAAGATCGTGATCCCGGCTCTCGCCTCGCCGGTCATCGCGGCGCTTGTGTCCGCCTGCGCGACGTTCCTCGTCTACTGGGTCACCAACACCATCCCCAGCAAGGTCAAGAACGAGCACTTCCGCCACGGCCAGATCGTCACCGCCTGCCTGGTCTCCCTGGCGCACGGCGCCGGTGACGCGCAGAAGACCATGGGCGTCATCTTCCTGGCGCTGGTCGCCGCGGGCGAGGCCGACTCCGGCCAGCGCATCCCCACCTGGGTCATCTTCGCCTGCGCCATCGCCATCGCGGCGGGCACCCTCTCCGGCGGCTGGCGCGTGATCCGCACCCTGGGCAAGGGCCTCGTCGAGATCGAGTCCCCGCAGGGAATGGCGGCCGAGGCCACCTCCGCAGCTATCATCCTGACCTCCGCCGCGGGCGGCATGGCGCTGTCCACCACCCACGTCTCCACCGGCTCCATCCTCGGCACCGGCCTGGGCAAGAGGGGTGCCAAGGTGCGCTGGGGCGTGGCCATGCGAATGGTCTCCGCATGGCTGATCACCCTGCCGTGCGCCGCCGCGGTGGGATTCGTCTCCTGGTGGATCGCGACCGGCGTCTCCGGAGTCGCCAACACCACCACCGGTGTGATCGTCGACTTCATCCTGCTCATCGCGATGGCCGCCATTATCGTCATCCGTTCGCAGATGAACCCGATCGATGCCAAGAACGTCAACGACGATTGGGACGCCGACGCCGAGAGCGTCGACAGCTCCATGAAGAAGGAACCGGCCGCCGCAAAGGCAGCTGCTCAGCCCGCCACCGCCGAAGGGAACTAAGTCATGACCGCGTCCGAAATTGCTATCGACATCACCCGTGTCGCGGGGCTGGCACTGCTCTTCGGCGCCGGAATCCCGCTGCTGTTCGCGCTGGGCATGCGCTGCATGACCGGCGACCCGATCCGCAACGAACAGGGCGTCATTATCGGCGACACCGAGGCCTCTGCCCAGATGAAGGTGCTCGGCTGGACCGTGTACGCGGTCCTCGCGTTCGTCATTCTGGTGGCGATCACCTGGATCTCCAAGGACACCCTCAACCACTACTTCGGCTGGGAGCTTTTCGGAGGGCTCTCCAGCAAGCACTAGGCGTTAATATCACGAAAGCCGCCCTGGTATGACCAGGGCGGCTTTCGTCGGCTTAGGCGAGCGAGTTGCGCAGCCGGGCGATGTGCAAGGCGATGTACGCGAGCTCGTTGTCGTTGATCGCGCGGCCGCGCCCCTCGAGGTGGGACCGCACGGTCCGCGCCACCTTGACCGCCGTGGGGTCGTCGTTCTCGAGGGCGGTCAGCATCGAGTCGGACGAAGAGGTAGCGCAGGTGCGTGATGAAACGCGCGACGGTGGTGGAGTCCGGGGACAGCTCCCGGCCGAGCTCCGCGGATACGAGCGCGAGGGTGTTCGCGATCTCCTTGGTGGATGCCTCGGCCTTGGACATGTCGCCCGCGGCGAACTGCGCGTTGATGAAGTGCATGGCGATCGCGGCCGCCTCGTCGCCGTGAAGCCTCACGCCGGAGAGCTGCTCGATGCGGTCGAGGGCGAGCTTACCCAGCGTGTACTCCTTCGGGTAGAGGGGGGAGACCTCCCACACCAGCGGGTAGCTGACCTCTAACCCGCCTTTCGCCCGCTCGAGCGCGAAGGAAATGTGGTCGGCGAGCCCGGGGGTGAGCAGCTCCGGATCCTTGCGGATCTGGGACTCGCTCACGATCTCGGACGCGAGGGTGATGAGCTCCAGCGGGATCTCTGACAGGAGGGCGGTGCGGTTTGCGATGGGGTGGACGGTGCTGGGGCGAAAAACCTGCTCCGCCTGCTCGGCATCGATCGTATCCCCCAGCTTCCGCCCGAAGCTCAACCCCTTGCCCAAACAAATAGTCTGACCTCCATGTTCATCTGAACACAGCACAGCATTGTTGTTGAGCGCGCGAATAACGGCCATGAAGATCAGGCTACCCTGTGTGAATTCAAAGCTCTGCGCCGTCGGTGGCGATCACGGTGCGGTACCAGTCGAACGAGGCCTTCTTGCGGCGCTCCATGGTGCCGTTGCCCTCGTTGTCGCGGTCGACGTAGATCATGCCGTAGCGCTTCTTCATCTCGCCGGTGGTGAAGGACACCAGGTCGATGATGCCCCACGGCGTGTACCCGATGAGGTCGACGCCGTCCTCGAGGACCGCCTGCTTGACCGCCGCGATGTGGTTGCGCAGGTAGTCGATGCGGGCTGGGTCGTCGATGGTGCCGTCCGGCTGGACGGTGTCCGAAGCCGTTCTCCACGATGAACAGGGGGATCTGGTAGCGGTTGTAGAAGGTGTTGAGCGAGTTGCGCAGCCCCTGAGGGTCGATGCCCCAGCCCCACTCGGAGACCTTGATGTAGGGGTTCTCCACGGAGTTGCGCAAGGCACCGCTGGTGGACTTGGACGGGTCGGTGTCCGCGTCGTGCTTGACGGTGTTGGACATGTAGTAGGAGAAGCCGAGGTAGTCGACCTTTCCTGCGCGGAGGATCTCCTCGTCGCCGTCCTGGAAGCCGGGGTCGAGCCCCTCGCACTCGAACTTCTTGAAAGTATAGGCGGGGTAGTAGCCGCGGATCTGCACGTCCGGGAAGAAGAACCTGTCGCGGCCCGCGATCTCGGCGGCCATGATGTCCTCCGGGTCGCAGCTGTACGGGTAGATAGGGACCATGGCCACCATCGCGCCGATCTGGAACTCGGGGTTGATCTCGTGGCCGGCGGCGACGGCCTTGGCCGAGGCCAGAAGGCAGTTGTGGGCGGTCTGGTAGAGGACCTGTTGGGGGTTCTCGCCCTCGTCGATGGTCACGCCGGAGTTGGTCCAGAGGAAGATGGGGTTGTCCACGTTCATCTGGTTGTTGATCTCGTTGAAGGTCATCCAGTACTTGACCCTGCCGTTGTAGCGCTCGAAGCACACGCGGGCGAAGCGCTCGAAGAACTCGACCAGCTTGCGGTTGCGGAAGCCGCCGTAGGTGCGCGCGAGGTGCAGCGGGATCTCGAAGTGGCTGAGCGTGATGACGGGCTCGATGCCGTACTTGAGCAGCTCGTCGAAGACCTCGTCGTAGAACTTCAGGCCCTCCTCGTTGGGCTCGAGCTCGTCGCCCTGGGGGAAGATGCGGGACCAGGCGATGGAGGTGCGGAAGCACTTCAGCCCCATCTCGGCGAACAGCTTGATGTCCTCGCGGAAATGGCCGTAGAAGTCGATGGCCTCGTGGTTCGGGTAGAACTCGTTGGGGTCGACGGTCTCAGTGATCCGGCGGGGCACCCCGTTGGCACCCGCGGTGAGCACGTCAACCACGGAGGGGCCCTTGCCGCCAGCGTTCCAGCCGCCTTCGAATTGGTGCGCGGCGCAGGCGCCGCCCCACAGGAAATCGGGGGAGAGGGAGGTAGTCATGTTAGTTTGCTCCTTCCGCGACGAGCGCTGCCTGTGCGGGGACCGCTGCCATGAGCTCGTTGCCGTGGGTGGTTCGGGTAGAGGGGTGGACGACGATCTCGTCGTAGTTCTTGGTGTTGGTGACGATGACCGGGGTGGTCAGCGAGTAGCCAGCGACGGTGATGGACTTGGCGTCGAACTCGACGAGGAGGTCGCCCCCCGCGACGCGCTGGCCCTTGGCTACGTGGCTGGTGAACGGCTTGCCCTTGAGCGCGACGGTGTCGAGGCCGATGTGGACGAGGACCTCCACGCCATCGTCGGAGATGATGCCGACGGCGTGCTTGGAGGGCAGGACGGTGGCGACGGTGCCGTCGAAGGGGGCGTAGACCTTGTTGTCGGTGGGCGACGGCGACGCCGTCGCCCATGGTGCCCTTGGAGAAGACCGGGTCGTCGACCTCGCTGAGGGCGAGGACGGTGCCGGTGACGGGGCTCGAGATGCGGAAGTCCTTCTCCTTGGTGGCAAGCGGCTCGTGGTACTCGGCCGCGGCGGCGTCGGAGTCCGGCTCCTCCTCCGAGGCAGGTGCCTCGGAGGTGATGTCGGTGAAGCCGACGAGGAACACGCCCACGATGGCACCGAAGAAGGCGACGAGGCAGCCGATGATCTCACCAGTGAGGGAGTTGGTGCCGGGCTGGTAGGCATTCATGATGGTCAGCGGGCCGGGGAGGCCGGCGTAGACGTACTGGAGGGAACCGAACAGGGAGACCACGATGGCGCCGATCGCACCGGCGACGCAGCCCACGATGAACGGCTTCTTCAGGCGCAGCGTGACACCGTAGATGGCGGGCTCGGTGATGCCGAAGACACCGGTGAGGGATGCGGAGGCCGCGACCTTCTTCATCTCCACGCTGCGGGACTTGAGGAACACGCCGAAGGCGGCGCCGACTTGGGCGATGACCGCGGGGGTCTGGAATGCCTGGAAAAGGTTCGAGCCGTTCTGGGCGAAGTTGGCCATGACCATGGGGGTAACCCCCAGTGGACGCCGAAGATGACGATGACCTGACAGAATCCACCGACGGTGGCGGCCGCGAGCAGCGGGGCCACCTTGACCAGCCAGTTGAATCCGTCGGCGATGAGGATGGCGCCATCGTTAGACAGCGGGCCGATGATGAGCAGCGTCAGCGGGACGGCGATGACTAGGCACAGCAGCGGGGTGAACAGCTGGACGACAACCTCGGGCAGGTACTTGCGGAAGAAGCGCTCTAGGTGAGACAGGCCCCACACGATGAACAGTGGCGGCAGGACCGTGGAGGTGTAGGTGGTCTGGCTCAGCCCCATGCCGAAGAGGGACACGTGCTCGCCGTCGGCGACTCGCGAGGCGAGCTCGGTGAGCGAGGGGCTCACCAGCGCGCCGACCGCGGCGACCGCGATGAAGGTGTTGGTCTTGAAGAACTGGGAGGCGGTCACCGCGATGAGATGGGCAGGAAGGTGAACTGCGCCCAGGAGATGAGGGAGAAGACCTCGTAGGTGCCGGTCTCCTTGAAGCCCGGTGCGGCCGCGGTGATGATGATCAGCGCGCCCTGGATGAGGCCGGCTGCGGCGAGGACGTAAATGAAAGGGGCGAATACAGCGGACATCATCGCGATGATGCGGTTCATCAGGCGCGGCTTGTTCTCCGCGTCGTCGACCTGTTGCTCGTTGGGGTCGATCCCGAGCTCGTCGACGACGGCGTCGTAGACGTCGCCGACGCGGTTGCCGATGACGACCTGGAACTGGCCGCCCTTTTCCACCGTGGTGATGACGCCGGGGAGGTTGCCGATCTTATCGTGTGCGTCCTCGGGGACCTCCTTGAGGACCAAGCGGAGGCGGGTGGCGCAGCGGGTCGCGGTGGAGATGTTCTTGGGCCCGCCGACAAGCGTGATGATGTCGTGCGCGAGCTTGGGGTAGTCACGAACTTGAGTGCTCATGATTGGAGTCTCTTTCGACTTGAAAATGGCTAGTGGATTTTTCCCAAGACAAAAGAAAAGACCCGGAGAAAACAAGGAAGCGAGCCCACTTTTGATCATTGGGGGAACTCCGCTTCAGGTTCTTGCCTCTTCCGAGTAACAGGCCTTATAGCCGATGCCTCAACAAGTACTCCTCACACGACGGGACGTCAAGGGGTTGGGCCACAATTCCCCAAAGAATGAGTCTTAAGTCACAAACGGGCGGCGGGTTTTCCTAGCTGTGCGGATCCGGCGCAATGGGGGAGAGAAAAGTGCCGCCACGAAACGCGAGAATGTCGCCGCGCGCGGCGGAAAAGTTAACTACAATACTGCCTAAGGTTAACGGCAGGTAAACAGAGTTTAAATAGATAGTTGCCTTCAGGGGTGCTCGGTGCTAACGTGGACGAATCCACAACATCAGCCGCCCTCGCAGCGCCCGATTCGGCGGAAGGCGGCTTGTGTACAGGAGTTGCGAAAGTAACCGATTTGAACACGGAGAGGTGAGCTCACATGACCACTTTTAACGACTTCCTTGGGAAGGTCTCCGCCACGTTCACGGGCTCGACCACCACGGGTCTCGACGTTCTCGAGACGACCTCGGTTCCCGCCCGCGTGGCAGAGGAACTACTCGCGTGGGACTTCGTCCCCGCGACCCCATCCGAGGTGACGGAGGCGTTCGTCCACGTCACCGGCCGCGCACCGCGCGAAGAAGACATGTTCGAGGTAGAGCAGTTCCTGCTCAGCTTCGACTGGCTGGCCTAGGCCGCCAGGCAAAGACCACAAAGGCGTCCCGCCCCAGAGATGGGGGAGGGACGCCTTCTATCGTTTCGGGCCCTTAGTTGGCGTGCAGCGCGTCGTTGAGCGCGACCGCCTCGGACTTCCACGCGGTGGCCTCGATCGCGCCGGACAGGGAGTTGCGGCGGAACAGTATGTTGTTCGCGCCCGCCAGCTCGAGCGCCTTGGTGGTGTCGCCGTCCTGCTTGCCCAGGGCCTCTGCCACGGCGGCGCGGACGATGACCTTGGAACCGGCGGTCACGTAGAGGCCTGCCTCGATGACGCAGTCGTCGCCGAGCGGGATGCCGCAGCCGGAGTTGGCGCCGAGCAGGCAGCGCTTGCCCAGGGAGATGACCTGCTTGCCGCCGCCAGACAGAGTACCCATGATGGAGGCGCCGCCGCCGACGTCGGAGCCGTCATCGACGACGACGCCCGCGGAGATGCGGCCCTCGACCATCGAATTGCCGAGCGTGCCGGCGTTGAAGTTGACGAAGCCCTCGTGCATGACCGTGGTGCCCTCTGCAAGGTGGGCGCCGAGGCGGACGCGGTCGGCGTCGCCGATGCGCACGCCGGTGGGCAGGACGTAGTCGACCATGCGCGGGAACTTGTCCACGGAGTAGACGATGACCGGGCCGCGGGCCTGCAGCTTGGCGCGGGTGAGCTCGAAGCCCGCGGGCAGGCACGGGCCGAAGTTGGTCCACACCACGTTGGTGAGCAGGCCGAAGATGCCGTCGAGGTTCTGGCCGTGAGGTTTGACTAGGCGGTGGGAAAGCAGGTGCAGGCGCAGGTAGGCGTCGTAGGCGTCGACCGGTGCGGCGTCGAGGTCGGCGATCTCGGTGCGGACGGCGATGCGCTCGACTCCGCGGGCTGCGTCGACACCCGTCAGGGAGGCGAGGTCGGCGGAGACCTCGGCGCCGGTCAGGGTGGTGGTCCCGGTGGTGGCGGTGTCGGCCAGCTCAGGGGCCGGGAACCAGGCGTCGAGCACGGTTCCGTCGGGGGTCACGGTGGCAAGTCCAATGGCAAGTGCAGAAGTCATGCCGACTACATTACAAGTTTTGTCTATTGATAGGGGAATTAAACAAAAGCGCCGAACCGGTGGCCGGTTCGGCGCCTAGAAGGGAGGGAGCCTACTGGGCGGCGGCAATGGCGGCCGCGTGCTTCCTCGTGGTGAACGACGACGCGACGATCGCGCCGAAGATGATGGCCACGGACCAGATCTGGGCCCGCGACGAAGCGTCGGAAAGCATGAGCACGACGAGCCCCGCGATGAGTACGAGCGACAGGATCGGCAGCCACGGGTGTCCCCACATGCGCAGATCGGTTAGCTCGCCGGACTTTTCCAGCTGCGGGTGCAGCCTGAGGTAGCTGAGCGCGATCATCGCCCACAGCACGATGAGACAGCCGCCCACCGCGTTGAGGAGGAAGGTGAGCAGCCCCGGCGGGTTCCAATACTGCAGGCCGACCGAGACGAAGGCGAAGAACATCGACAGCAGGACGGCGGCGGTAGGAACCGCGTGGTGGTTGGTCTTGGCGAAGATCTTCGGCGCGTCGCCGCGGGCCGCGAGCGAGTGGACGAGGCGGGAGGTGGCGTAGATCTGCGCGTTGAAGGCGGACAGCAGCGCGAGGACGATGACCGTCTCCATGAATCCCACGACGCCCGGGATGTTCGCCATGCCGAGAATGATCGTGAACGGCGACTCGGCGGCGGTGTCCGCGCCCTGGATGGTGTCATACGGCATGAGGAAGGTGATGATCAAGACGCTGCCCAGGTAGAACAGCGAAATGCGCCAGATGACGCTGCGCACCGCGACGGCGATGGCGCGGCGCGGGTTCTCGGACTCGGCGGCCGCGATGGTGATGATCTCGATGCCTCCGAAGGCGAAGGCGACCGCGAGCAGGCCGGTGGCCACGCCGCTGAGGCCATTGGGCATGAAGCCGTGACCGAGGAAGTTGCTCGTGCCCACGAAGTCGTGGCCGGGCAACAGGCCGAAGATGAGCAGCAGGCCGATGACGAGGAAGCCCAGGATGACGGCGACCTTGACGAAGGCGAACCAGAACTCAAACTCGCCGAAACCGCGCACCTGCGCGAGGTTGACCACGGCGAAGAAGACCACGCAGATGAGCGCCGGGATCCACGGCTCCACGCCGAACCACGCGCCCATCATGGCCGCCGCGCCGGTCATCTCCGCGCCCATGACCATGGTCAGCATGAACCAGTACAGCCAGCCGAGCGAGAATCCCGCCCAGTGGCCGAAGGCCTGCTCGCCGTAGATGGAGAACGAGCCCGATTCCGGGCGGGCGGCGGCCAGCTCGCCCAGCATCTGCATGACGAGGACGACGATGCCGCCCGCGATCATGTAGGCGATGAGGACGGCGGGGCCAGCGGCCTGGATACCGACGCCGGTGCCGAGGAAGAGGCCCGCGCCGATGGCGGAGCCCAGGCCCATCATGGTCAGGTGGCGCGTTTTGAGGCCGTGACCAAGGTCTGTGGGGCGGGTTGCCGGTGTGCTCCCGCCGGTTGCTTGAGAACTCATACCTCAAACAGTACTGGTGAATCGATTGCGCACCCGGCCTGGGGTGCGCCCTAGCCTTAGGCCTCGATGGGGGCGATGCGGCGGGCCACCGGCTCCGGGTGGCCGGGCTCCATGCGAATCGACCAGTTCGACTCGCCGACCAGCTTGGTGGCCAGCGCGGTCTCGTCGGAGTCGGCGAAGTAGAGGTAGGTGTCCGGGTCGATGACCACGTTGTTGCCCACGTGCACGTTGTCGCCCAGGTTGATCTGTAGGATCGCGGAGCTGACCCCCAGCGAGCAGTTGTCGCCCACCTTGAGCTCGCGCGGGTCCTTCGGCGAGACGAGCGAGGAGGAAATCCCCATGTCCATGTTGGCGCCGACGACGGTGCCGGAGCTCAGGCGCCCCTCGACGCGGCCCGGGCCGAGCGTGCCCGCGTTGTAGGAGACGAAGCCCTCGCGCAGCACCCAGGTGCCCGGCGCGAGGTAGGCGCCCAGCCGCACGCGCTCGGCCTCGGTGATGTGCACGCCGGTGGGCACGACGTAGTCGACCATGCGGGGCAGGCGGTCGATGCCGTAGACGTGGATGAGGCCCCGGGAGCGCAAAAGGGTGCGCACGTTCTCGAAGTTCTCGGGCAGGCAGGGGCCCTTGTTCGTCCACACGACCGTGGCCAGCTTGTTGAGCGCGTCCTCCATGTTGAGCTCGTGCGGCTTGACTAGGCGGTGGGAGAGCAGGTGCAGGCGCAGGTAGACATCGTGGGCGTCGACTGGCGGGAGCTGGAGGTCGGTGATCGTGGTGCGCACGGCGATCTGCTCGACCATGCGGTCCTCGTCGATGCGGACGAGGCTGAGCAACTTGGGCGGGAGATCGTGGGCGCCGAGTCGGGTGGTTCCCGCGGGGTGAGAGATGTGGGTGGTCAACTCAGGCGTCGGGTACCAGGTATCGAGGACGGTGCCGTCCATGGCGATATTCGCGATTCCGAGGGCATGTGCGCCAAGCAATGTCATACCTAAAAGATAGCCCGGAATGTCACTTTTCCCTAAGTCAAAAAGGGCCTTAATGACATATCTCCTTGATTCCTCCTCACCCCCGCCCGGAGCCCCACGACGTTGCGTTCGGGCGCGCGCAAGTTCTGCGCGCGAAGTGGGGGTGACGGTAGAGTCTTAAGGCATGCTCGAACTCACAGCCGATCCCATCGATCTCACCGCCGCCCTCGTCGATATCGCAAGCCCCTCGCACGAGGAGAAGGACATCGCGGATCAGTTGGAGGAGGCCCTGCGGGCCATCGACAACGTGGAGGTCAACCGCCACGGGAACACGCTGGTCGCCCGCACCCACCGTGGGTTCGACTCCCGGGTGATCCTGGCCGGTCACATCGACACCGTGCCGATCGCCGACAACGTCCCCTCCACCCGCGGCGTGGACGCCCAGGGCCGGGACACGCTGTTCGGCTGCGGCACCGTGGACATGAAATCCGGCATGGCGGTCTACCTCAACGCCTTCGCCACGCTGGCCAACGCCGAGGAGCTGGGCAAGGACCTCACCGTGGTTTGCTACGAGGGCGAGGAGGTCGCCAGCGAGTTCAATGGCCTGCGGCACGTCAACGAGGCGCACCCGGAGTGGCTGCGCGGCGACGTGGCGCTGCTCGGCGAGCCGTCGGGCTCCGTCATCGAGGCTGGCTGCCAGGGCACCATCCGCCTGCGGATCACCGCCCACGGCGTGCGCGCCCACTCCGCGCGCTCGTGGCTGGGCGACAACGCCATGCACAAGCTCGCGCCCGTGATCACCAACGTCGCCGAGTACGAGGCGCGCGTCGTCGAGGTCGACGGCTGCGAATACCACGAGGGCCTCAACATCGTCTTCGCCGAGTCGGGCGTTGCCACCAACACCATCCCGGACCTCGCCTGGATGTTCGTCAACTTCCGCTTCGCCCCCGACCGCAGCGTCGACGAGGCGCTCGCCCACATGCTCGAGGTCCTCGACCTGCCCGAGGGCGTGGAGTACGAGATCGACGACGCCTGCTCCGGCGCGCGCCCCGGCCTCGACCGACCCGTAGTCGCCGAGCTCGTGGCCGCCACCGGCGGGAAGTTCCGCGCCAAGTACGGCTGGACGGACGTGGCGCGCTTCTCGGAGCTGGGCATCCCCGCGGTCAACTTCGGCCCGGGCGACCCCGCCTTCTGCCACAAGAAGGACGAGCAGTGCCCGGTGGCGATGATCACCGAGGTCTCTCAGGTTCTGCGCACCTACCTCTGCTCCTAGCACCGAGGCTCACCAGCTATAGACGTCGACAAGCGAAAAGAAGAAAGCAATGGCACCACGAATCACTCCCGACGAGCGCGCCAAGCGCATGCTGCGCGGCCCGGTCCTGCTGCGCCAGACCGACACCCAGCAGGAATCGACCTACGACCAGCGCCTGCTGGAGCTCACCGCCGACCACGACTGGCTGCACGCCGACCCGTGGCGCGTGCTGCGCATCCAGAGCGAGTTCGTCACCGGCTTCGACGCGCTGGCGGGCATCCCGCCCGCGGTGACCGTGTTCGGCTCCGCGCGCATCAAGGAGGATCACCCCTACTACGAGCTCGGCTGCGCGGTGGGGCGCAAGCTCGCGGAGGCGGACTACGCGGTCATCACCGGCGGCGGGCCGGGCCTCATGGAGGCGGGCAACCGCGGCGCGTGCGAGGCGGGCGGGCTGTCCATCGGGCTCGGCATCGAGCTCCCGCACGAGCAGGGGATGAACGACTACGTCGACCTGGGCCTCAACTTCCGCTACTTCTTCGCACGCAAGACCATGTTCCTCAAGTACTCGCAGGCCTTCGTGTGCCTGCCGGGCGGCATGGGCACCCTCGACGAGCTCTTCGAGGTGCTGTGCATGGTACAGACGGGCAAGGTCACGCACTTCCCGATCGTGCTCATGGGCTGCGAATACTGGGGCGGCATGGTCGCCTGGCTGAAAGACCGGCTCGTCGACGAGGGCATGATCGATGAGAAGGACCTGGACCTCTTCCTGTGCACCGACTCGGTCGACGAGGCGGTCGCGCACATCGTCAAGGCGCACTCGGAGATCACCAAGACGCTGCGCGAGCGGCTGCTCAACCACGAGGACGCGCGGCGCGCGAGCCGCTGGGTGGCGAGGTGACAGGGGAGCACCCCGCACGAATGACCTCCTCAGCCTTCCTCGGCGACGACGGCCTTGCCATCGTCATGGCCATCATCAACACCACCCCGGACTCCTTCTACGACAAGGGCGCCACCGCGAAGTTCGACGACGCGCTGGCCCGCGCGGAGAAGGTCATCGCCCAGGGCGCGCGCATCGTCGACATCGGCGGCGTCAAGGCCGGTCCTGGCGACTTCGTCTCGCCCGCGGAGGAGATCGACCGCGTCGTGCCGCTCATCGCCGCCGTCCACGAGCGCTTCCCCGGGGTGACCATCTCGGTGGATACCTGGCGCAGCGAGGTCGCCGACCGCGCCATCGCCGCCGGAGCCACGCTCGTCAACGACACCTGGGCCGGGCACGACCACGAGCTCTCCGCCGTCGCCGGGCAGCACCGGGCGGGCTACGTCTGCTCGCACACCGGCGGGGTGATCCCGCGCACCCGCCCCTACCGCGTCCACTTCGACGACGTGGTGCAATCCGTCATCGAGGAGACCACCGCGCAGGCCGAGCTCGCGGTGAGCCGAGGCGTGCCCGAGGAGATGATCTTCATCGACCCCACCCACGACTTCGGCAAGAACACCTTCCATGGCCTCGAGCTGCTGCGCCGCATCGACGAGATCGTCGCCACCGGCTGGCCGGTGCTCATGGCCCTATCGAACAAGGACTTCGTCGGCGAGACCCTCGGCCGCGAGGTGAGCGAGCGCGTCGCCGGGACGCTGGCCGCCACCGCGTGGTCCGGCCAGCACGGGGTCGCGGCCTTCCGCGCCCACGAGGTGCAAGAAACCGTCGACGTCATCCGCATGACCGGTGCGATCATGGGTAAGGTCGCGCCGCTTGACACCACTCGCGGGCTCGCATGACCGGCCCCAGCGTGTCGGTGGTCATCCCGGCGCTCAACGAGGAGGACACGGTCGCCGAGGTGGTCGCCTCCGTGCGCGCAGGGTCGCAGGCGGTGGCGGAGATCCTCGTCATCGACGCCGACTCCACCGACGAGACCGCCGCCCGCGCGAGCGCCGCGGGGGCGAGAGTGCTGAACTGGCGCGAGATCCTCCCGCAGGTTCCCACGCGCCCGGGCAAAGGCGAGTCGCTCTGGCGCGGGGTGGCCGCGGCGAGGGGAGAGGTGGTCGTGTTCATCGACGCGGACCTGCGCCACCCCGATCCCTCGATCGTCGAGCGGCTGGTGGCTCCCTTTGACAACGAGCGCGTGGCGCTCGTCAAGGCGAGCTACCGCCGCGGCTTCGAGGGGCGTCCCACCGGCGGCGGCCGGGTCACGGAGCTGACGGCGAAGCCCCTGCTCGCGGCGCTGTACCCGGAGCTCGCGCGCCTCGATCAGCCGCTTGCGGGCGAGTACGCCATTCGCCGTGAGGTGGCCAGTCGCCTGCCGTTCGTGGGCGGTTACGGCGTCGAGGTGGGTTTGCTTATCGACGTCTACCTCACGGCGGGCATGGGCGCCATCACCCAGGTGCCGCTGCCCGACAAGGCCCACCGCAACCGACCCTTAGAGGAGCTGCGCCCCATGGCGGAGGTCATCGCGGCCACCATCCTAGGCAGGGCGGGGGTCGCGTCCGCGCTGGCCATCCAGCAGCGCCCGCCGCTTGCTGAGGTACGGTAGGACTCGCACCGTTTCCCATCACCGACACAACTTTTAAGGACCAACCGCCATGATCTCGTGGATCCTGCTCATCATCGTGCTCGCCGCGCTCATCGTGCTGCTCACCCTGGCGTTCGCCACCGCCTTCGGCCGCGGGGAGCAGACCCCCGAGCTGCCGGAGACCGCCGAGCTCAACGAGGAGAACATCGAGGCCCTGGCCGCCGGAAACCTGGATGACGTCCGCTTCGACGTGAGCGTGCGCGGGTATAACCAGGCGCAGGTCGATGCCGTGGTGGAGTACCTGTTCGCGGAGCTGCGCCGGGCGCGGGCGGGCGCGGACCGCGAGCAATAGCCCCGGTTGTGCCGGTGGAAATCGGAGTACACTGGATCTAGTTGGGTCTGGCCCATTGATGGTTCCAGCCCACACCACAACGACACGAGACGCGCCACGTCTTTAGCTTTGAGGAACACGGTGATCTTACATGGCAGCAATGAAGCCCCGCACAGGAAACGGTCCGATGGAAGCGGTCATTGAGTCCCGAAAGATCGTCATGCGCATTCCTACCGACGGCGGCGGAAGGCTCGTCATCGAGCTCAACAAGGAAGAGGCCGCGGAGCTCGGGGCGCTGCTCACCGAGGTGTCGCAGTAGCCCTCCCGTCACCTTTTCATTACCCTCATCGCAAGCCCGCTTGGATGAGGGTGTTGCTCGTCTTAAGCTAGTTGCAAGCCGCTTTGAAGTTCTACAAGGAGTTCGCCCACGCATGTTGTCGCACGTCATCGATCTGCTCGCCGATCCCATCGACCTGAGCCCGCTCCACGGCGAGGATGACTTTTCCCGCCTCGTCTCGGAGTCCGGCCACAGCTACGACGTGGCCCGCCAGGGCTACGTCACCCTCGCGGGGGGCGCCGGGCTTCGCTACGGCGGCGATGACACGCAGATGATCAACGACCGCGAGACCTTCCTCGGCCGCGGCCACTACGCGCCCTTCGTCGAGGCGGTCACGGAGGCCGTGGGCGAGGTCATCGATGAGGCCGGAATCCCCGACGACGCCGAGCCCGCCATCTGCGAGGTCGGCGCCGGCACCGGCTACTATCTCTCGCACATGCTCGACTCCATCGACGGCTCCCGCGGCATCGGGCTGGACGTGTCCATCCCCTCGGCGAAGAAGCTGGCCAAGTGCCACCCCCGCGTCGGCGCGGTGGTGGCCGACGCGTGGGCGACTCTGCCCATCCGCGACAACTGCATCGACGCCATCGCCGTCGTCTTCGCCCCGCGCAACGCCAGCGAGTTCGCGCGTGTGCTCAAGCCGGGCGGGCAGGTCGTGGTGCTCACCGCCGACACCGGCCACCTCGACGAGCTGCGCGAGCCGCTCGGCATCATCGGCGTAGAGAAAGGCAAGGTCCAGCGCATGATCGACCAGGCGCGCGACCACCTCGTGCCCGTGGGACCCAGCGAGCCGGTGCAGTTTAAGATGCAGCTGGATCAGGGCTCGATCGCCACCCAGATCGGCATGAGCCCGTCCGCGCGCCACATCCACCCGGACGTGCTCGCCGAGCGCATCGCCACGCTGCCGACGACCATGGAGGTCACGGCCAGGGCGATGATCACGCGGTTTAAGAAGGTCGGGGCCTAGGCGCCGAGCTTCGACTCGGGGAACAGGCTGTCCTCGCGCAGGATGGTCGCGCCCTTGCTGGCGGTGCCCACGAACTCCTCGCACTGGCCGTTGAAGTAGACGCGGCTGGCCATGGCCGCCTGGCCGCCGTCGGCAAAGACCTCCACCGTCGAGCCGTCGACGATGATGGTGACGGCGTCGGTGTCGTCCTCGTGCAGGGGAGCCACGGCCACCGGGTCGCCCGAGTGGAAGGCGTTCATCGAGCGGTCGAGCTCGAGGCGATCGCCGCGGTGCGTGATGACGGCCGCCACCTGGCCGATGGAGTCGACGAGCTCCACGCGCAGGTACTCGCCGGTGGGGACGTCGCCCATGCCCACCCACATGCTTGCGGCATCCGAGTGCATGATGGCGGTCGGGATGCCCGCGATGGGCGTCTGGTAGAGCTGCCCGCCCTCGAGGGTCACGCGCCGGGGCAGGGAGAGGCAGTTGGCCCAGTCCTCCTTGATGAAGCTTTCGTGCTTCGAGCCGTCGTCAAGCCTGCCGATGCCGTTCATCAGCCCGAAGAGCGTGGCGGCGTCGTAGCGGTGGTCGGGATCGATGGCGCTGGACGGGCGGTTGGTGTTGCGGGGCCGGGTGAAGTCGTGGCCGTAGTCGATGCGGGTGAACGGGGTGGTGACGGCGAACTCGTTGCCCACGAGCGAGCCGACCAGGTAGCCGGAGATGTCGATGCCGTCGCGCTCGACCGTGACGATGAGGACGTCGTAGATCTCGCCGTCGACCTCGTCGCGCAGGCGGACGATGCGCGGGGAGACCAGCCGGGCGTCGGTGATTCCCATGTCGCCGGTGATGACCAGCGGCCCCAACAGCGCCCAGTCGCGGCCGTTGTGGGACTGCGCGATGACCAGCCGGGGAGCCTCAGAGTCGCCGGTGACCGCCAGCATGATCCAGCCCTCGTGCCCGTCCTCGCGGGCGTCGTCGAGCTTCCAGTCGGGCACCACGCACGGCGAGCGGAAGCGGGTGAACCCGTCCTGGTCGCCGAGGATCTCGCCCGCGCGGTGGACGTGCGGGTCGACGCTCGAGCCCTTGTCGTTGACGTCCTCGGTGGTGGCATCGAGGTCGTCGATCGTGGCCAGGTGGATGGAGGCCGAGTCCGCGGTCACCGAGGTGAAGTACAGCGCCGCCTCGTCGCCCACCGCGGTCACCGCGCCCGCGCGCAGCCTGGTCTCGCGCGTCAGCGGGGCGAGCACGTCGTCGCAGATCTCCCAGCTAAACGGCGTGCCGTGGGAGACCTGGTGCGCCCAGCGCGCACCCGCCTCGGGGGTCGGGCGGAACTGGTGGAAGACGTGCCAGCTGTAGCCGTCGTACAGCGCGCCGGCGGGGGCGTCGAGGATTCCCTTCTCGGGGGTGACGTGGAGTTCGGGGCGGAAAGTCATGGGGAGTGAGGATTCCTTTGGTGAGTTCGCGGCTAGCTTTTGACTTCGGTGGCGTGGATCTGGCGGTCGAGGTCCTCCGGCGCGAGCTGCGCGCGGGAGAAGTCGTGCGTGAGCGGCAGCTTGAGGTTCAGATCGGTGCCGGGGCACACCTCGACCTTGCCCTGATGCAGGACGAAGTCGAGCACGTGCCCGCCCGAGGTGCGCTTGTCGTCGATGAAGTGGACGTGGCAGCCCGGCACGCCGATGCCCTTCTCGTAGACCGGGGTCCTAAACCCCGCGATGACGCCGGTGACGTCGTGGAAGACGAGCTCCGCGTCGTCGCCGGTGGCCTCCATCATGGGCCGGTAGGGGCGCTGCTGCTTGGTGACGGTGCGCACCGTGACCTCGCTGAACACACCGGAGATGCGCACGGCGTACATGTAGTTCTCGCTGGGCAGCAGGGAGGAGATGAACTCGGAAAGCTCCGCGCGGCGCATGCCCTCCGGGGCTTGGGCGACGATGCGCGGGACGAAGTTGGTGGCCACCGCGAACGGGCTGCGCTGCTCGAGCGAGGCGACCTCGGCGGTGCCGTCGCCGCGGACCTGGTAGGCGACGCCGTCGACGATGATCATCTCGCCGTCGAGGGCGTCGAAGGTGCCGATGCCGAAATTGCCGTGCCCGAGGATCTCGCCGACGGAGATCTCCCCGTCATAGATGCCGTCGAGCAGGGCGGTCATGAGTGAACTTTGGAAAATCGTGTGGCGTTCGATGGGTAAGACATGCTCCTCGTTCATGTCCGCCCAGAATAGTCGCGCGCGCCGGTTCCTGCAGGCAGGCTTCCCCCCCGCGCTTTGCGCTTGCCGACGACAAGCCTTCGGCGCGGGAGGGAGGGTGCCTAGATGAGCGAGGAGTAAATGTCGACGGTCTGCTGGGCGATGGTGACCCAGGAGAAGGAATCCACCGCGCGCTGGCGCCCGGCCATGCCGAACTTCTTGGCGCGCTCGCGGTCGGCGACCATCGCGTTGACGGCCGCGGCGAGGTCGCGCTCGAAGGCCTCCGGGTCGTTTTCGTCGTAGTGGACGAGGTTGCCGGTGGTGCCGTCGACGACGACCTCCGGGATGCCACCGACGTCCGAGGCGACCACGGCGGTGCCGCAGGCCATGGCCTCGAGGTTGACGATGCCGAGCGGCTCGTAGATGGACGGGCACACGAAGGTGTCCGCGGCGGTGAGGATCTCCTGGATCTTCGGCTTGTCCAGCATCTCCTGGACCCAGACGATGCCGTCGCGCTCGGCCTGGAGGTCGTGGACGAGCTTCTCGGTGCGGGCCGCGATCTCCGGGGTGTCCGGCGCGCCGGCGCACAGCACCAGCTGGACGTCCTTGTCGAAGCTGCGGGCGGCCTTGACTAGGTGCTCCACGCCCTTCTGGCGGGTGATGCGGCCGACGAAGGCGACGATCGGGCGGTCCGGGTCGATGCCCAGCTTCTTGAGCACCGAGTCCTCGGCCTCGTCGAAGGTGGGGCGCGGCTGCCAGAGCTCGGTGTCGATGCCGTTGAGGACCACGTGCACCTTGTCGGCGTCGATGCGCGGGTAGGCCGCCAGGACGGCGTCCTTCATCTTGGCGGACACGGCGATGACGGCGTCCGCGTACTCCATGGCGTTCTTCTCGGACCAGGATGAGATGTCGTAGCCGCCGCCGAGCTGCTCGCGCTTCCACGGGCGGTCGGGCTCGAGCGAGTGCGCGGTGGCCACGTGCGGGATGCCGTGGAGGCGGGCGGCGAGGTGGCCGCCCAGGCCTGCGTACCAGGTGTGGGAGTGGACCACGTCGACGTTGGTGGCGGCCTCTGCCATGCGCAGGCCGGTGGACAGTGTCTTGATGGCGGGGTTGGCGTTGGCCAGGGCCTCGTCGACGCCGTGGACGTAGACGTTGGCCTCGTCGCGCGGGGCGCCCATGCAGTGAACGTCGACGGGGACGATCTCGCGCATGTATCGGGTCAGTTCGGTCACATGAACACCGGCGCCTCCGTAGATCTCCGGCGGGTATTCCTTGGTCATCATCGCAACTCTCATAACCCAAACCTTAACGCGTATTTTCCCTCCGCGTGTGGGTGTTGAACGGGTGTCATTCGTCGCAATCATCACCAATGCCAAGCAAACATTGTGCAAAGCATATAAATTGGGCGGGGTGAGGAGTCAAAGTAATGTTCTAGCAATCGTGCTCGCCGGTGGCGAAGGAAAGCGCCTGTTTCCTTTGACCGAAGACCGTGCGAAGCCGGCCGTCCCGTTTGGTGGCACCTACCGTCTGATCGACTTCGTGCTGTCGAACCTCGTCAACGCGGGTTACATGAAGATCTGTGTGCTCACGCAGTACAAGTCTCATTCCCTCGACCGCCACATTTCCCAGGCGTGGAACTTCAGCGGCTCGACCAGCCAGTACATCGCCTCCGTGCCCGCCCAGCAGCGCCTCGGTAAGCGCTGGTACCAGGGCTCGGCGGACGCGATCCTGCAGTCGCTGAACCTGATCTACGACGAGAACCCCGACTACGTCATCGTTTTCGGCGCGGACCACGTCTACCGCATGGATCCCTCCCAGATGGTGGAGGAGCACATCAAGTCGGGCGCGTCGGTGTCGGTTGCGGGCATCCGCGTCCCGCGCTCCGAGGCGAGCGCGTTCGGCTGCATCCAGTCGGACGACGAGGGCAACATCACCGAGTTCCTCGAGAAGCCCGCGGACCCGCCGGGTACCCCCGACGACCCGAACATGACCTACGCCTCCATGGGCAACTACGTCTTCACCACCAAGGACCTCATTCAGGCCCTGAAGGAGGACGAGGTTAACGAGGCCTCCGCGCACGACATGGGCGGGGATATCATTCCCTACTTCGTGGCCAAGGGCGCGGCCCACGTCTACGACTTCAACGACAACCAGGTCCCCGGCTCCACCGACCGCGACCGCGGCTACTGGCGCGACGTGGGTACGATCGACGCCTTCTACGAGGCCCACATGGACCTCATCTCGGTGCACCCGATCTTCAACCTGTACAACCAGCAGTGGCCGATCCGCTCCACCGACTTGGGCGAGCTGCCCCCGGCCAAGTTCGTCCAGGGCGGCATCGCGCAGTCCTCGATGGTCGCCCAGGGCTCGATCATCTCGGCGGCGACCGTGCGCAACTCCGTGCTGTCCACCGACGTGGTCGTCGAGGAGGGCGCGACCGTGGAGGGCTCCGTCCTCATGCCGAGCGTGCGCATCGGCAAGGGCGCGGTCGTGCGCCACGCGATCCTCGACAAGAACGTGGTGATCTCCGACGGCACCCTCATCGGCGTGGACCGCGAGCGCGACGCGCAGCGCTTCGCCATCAGCGCCGGCGGCGTGGTCGTCGTGGGCAAGAACACCGTGGTGTAGCGGCGTAACAGGCGCGAAAAAGGGGCCCTCGGGCCCCTTTTTTCATGCCTTGCGCGCCTAGAGCTTGGTGATCATGGTCAGCCCCGCGCCCAGCGGCAGGCGGGAGACGATGACCCCGTCGAGGGAACGGATGTACTCGTCGGCCTCGCGGGCGGCCACCGTGTCGCGGTCCTTGCGCGAGAGGTCGGCCAGGGTGCCGTCGAGAAGCGCGTCCGCGAGTACCAGCACGCCGCCGGCGCTGAGCAGCGGGAGCGCGGCGTCGACGAACGCCTTGAGCTCGAGCGGGGAGACCTCGCCGTAGACCAGCTGGTAGGAGGCGTTGGCCAGGCGCCCCATGACGTCGAGCGGGCGCGAAGGGAGAAAGCGGATGCGGGAGGGGGAGTAGCCCGCCTCGCGGAAGGTGACCTTCGCGCGCTTCTGGTGCTCCGGCTCCGGGTCGATGCAGCTGATGATGGCGTTGTCGCCGAGACCCGCGAGCAGGTAGAGCCCAACCACCCCGGCGGCCGGGGTGACGGCGATGACGCCCTGGGCCTTGGTGGCGGCGGCCAGCGTGGACAACAGCTGCCCGGTCATGGCGTCGGGAATGGTGAGACCAAATTCGGAGGCGTCCTCGCACGCTGCGGTGAGCGCTGCGGACGCGACGGTGGTCTCCTCTACGTAGGAGCTGAGGGCGGAAACAGAAGAATCGGTCACAAACGCCTATGTTAGGCGATCAGCGCGCCTTCTAGACCTGCCAACACCAAGTTGTGAAATCTGTGGTCAAAGTGGCACGAGTTTATTCGTACATCGCCCCGCCGGCGACGGAGTAGAACCAGTGGATGTGCTCGCGCACGGCGTCGGCGGCCTCGGCGGGCTGCCGGTTGCGCACGGCCTCTAAAATGCGGCGGTGCTGCTGTTGCAGGTGGAGGCGGATCTCGCCCCAGTCGTTGCGCTCGGCGATGGCCTCGCGGACGTAGCTCATGGTCGCCTCGCGCAGCGATTCCATGATGGTGTCCACCACGAGGTTTCCGGCCATGGAGGTGATGAGGATGTGGAACTCGGTGTCGAGCGAGTGGTACTCCTCGGACGGCAGCGCCGGGTCGTCCATCATTTCGATGAGCGCGTCGGCCTTCTCGATCGCCGCGTCGCGGTCGGGGGAGTTCTGCGTCAGGGCCGCGGCCGAGGCGGCCTGGGACTCGATGACCACGCGGGTGGCGACGATGTCGCCCATCGGCAGTGCCTTGGTGTAGACGTGCATGCGCAGCGCCCACTTGAGCGCCGAGGAGGGCTCGGCGACGACGATGGCGCCCGCGTTGGGGCCGGAGCCGGTGGAGGAGCGGACGAGCCCCATCGCGTCGGCCACCTTGATGGCCTCGCGGACCGAGGAGCGCGAGATCTCGAACTGCTCAGCCAGCGCGCGCTCGCCGGGGAGCTTGTCGCCCACCGTGATCGTGCCCTTGCGCAGCTGCTCTTCGAGCCAGTCGAGCACCAGGTTGTAGGTACGTGCGTGTGAGGCGGGCATGAGGGCCGTGCTCCTTCGCGAGATTCCGAGCGCCCGTATGAATGTATAAATAAGGCGCGAACGGGTTCATTATTCCATGAACGCGCCCGCGCCTTGGGAAAAAGGGGCTATCCCGGCAGCATTCCGGCCAGCAGGTTGGACTGGAGGAACACGAGGGTGCACAGCACCACGAGCATGCCCACGGACCACTTGACCACGCTGCGGAAGATGTCGGACTCCTTGCCCTCCAGCCCCACGGCGGTGGCGGCGATCGCCAGCGACTGCGGGGAGATCATCTTGCCCACCACGCCGCCGGAGGTGTTGGCGGCGACGGTGAGGCTCGGGTCGATGCCGATGTGCGTCGCCGCGGTCTTCTGCAGGTTGGCGAACAGCGCGTTGGCGGAGGTGTCCGAGCCGGTCACCGCGGTGCCCAGCCAGCCGAGAACGGGGGAGAAGAAGGCGAAGGCGCTGCCGATGCCGGCCACCCAGGTGCCGATGGAGACGGTCTGTCCGGAGGAGTCCATGACGTAGGCCAGGGACAAAACGCTCGCGATGGTGAGCGCGGAGTAGCGCATCTTCCAGAAGCAGCTGCCCAGTTCGGCGACGGCGGCCGCCGGAGTGAGCGCGAAGCGCCCGCGGCCGTCGAAGATCGAGTAGATGATCGTCAGGAGGATGCCGGAGATCAGAAGGAGCGTGCCCGGGCTGGACAGCCACTGGAACTTGTACACGGTGTTGGTGCGCGGCGTGCCCGCTTCGGTGAGCAGGTGCCCGTCGAGCCCCGGCCACGGAACCTTCACGTCGGTGGCGCCGAGAGCCGCGGGCACGTCGACGCCGAGCGTCCAGAGCTTGGCCACACCGAAGACGGCCACGACGAGGATGTAGGGCAGCACTGCCATCCATACGCGGGCGGGGCCCAGCTCGGTCTTTTCCCGCTTTTCGACGCCCAGGCGGGCGGCCGCCTCTGCGGCGCCCTTCGGGCGCCAGAAGCGCAGGAGCACCACGGCCGCGGCCAGTCCGACCAGCGAGGCGACGACGTCGGTCAGCTCGTAGGAGAAGTGGGTGGCCGACCACCACTGGGCGACGGCGAAGGAAAGGCCCACGACGAGCGCGGCCAGCCACGCCTCCTTGATGCCGCGCCAGCCGTCGATGATGAGCAGCAGGATGAACGGCACGAAGACGGCGAAGAACGGGGCCTGGTGGCCGACGATGGCGCCAATGTGGGCGGCGTCCAGGCCGGTGAGGTTGCCCGCGGTGGTGATCGGGATGGCGACGGCGCCGAAGGCGACCGGCGCGGTGTTGGCGATGAGGGTGACGGTGGCGGTCTTGAGCGGCTTGATGCCGAGCGCCAGGATCATCGTGGCGGTGATCGCCACCGGCGCGCCGAAGCCCGCGAGCGCCTCGAGCAGGCCGCCGAAGCAGAAGGCGATGAGGATGGCCTGGATGCGCAGGTCGCCGCCGCCGATGGCGTCGAAAAGCGAGCGCATGTCCTCGAAGCGGCCGCTGCGGACGGTGATCTGGTAGAACCACAGCGCGAGAACCACGATCCAGACGATGGGGAAGAGTCCGAAGACGGCGCCCTGGCTCGCGGTGAGCAGGGCCAGGTCCCACGGCATGTGGAATCCGATGACGGCCACCGCGATGGCGGTGGCGAGTGCGACGAGGCCCGAGACGTGGGCGCGGGCCTTGACGGCCAGGAGCATGACGAAGAAGGCGGCCAGCGGTAGTGCGGCCACGAGCGCGCTGAGCGCGAGGCTGCCGCCGACGGCGTCTACGTGTGCGGTGAAGTTGTGCATGCGCGTAGAGGTCTCCAACGAGTAGGTGTGACAGGGGAGAGGTGACTACCCAACAATGGGTCCTGGTCAGACCATAGTGGTAGGTCCACATGAAGATATATGGCGCAGCTCACAAAAGTCAACCCGTTGTTGCCTGCGGAACCCCAAGATATGTGACTAGCGGCATATTTGCGGTCGGGGGCCGTAGGCGTCGGAAAGCGGAAACCGCCCTCATTACGAAACCGCAACGATTGTTCACTGACAGCAATCTTTCAGCCTGCTCGCTGGCAATCCCAACCGATATCAGGCAGAATTGGCCACATGAAACGTTCGGCACATGAAAGCGCACTCGCACCGACAGAGGATCAGCTCGACCTCACCGGTACCGCGGCGTTTGACGCTGGAACCGGGGACATGCCCTCCTGGGGTGAGCTGGTGGAGGAGCACGCGGACAGCGTGTACCGCCTGGCCTACCGCCTGTCGGGCAATCAGCACGACGCGGAGGATCTCACGCAGGAGACCTTCATGCGCGTGTTCCGTTCGCTGAAGAACTATCAGCCCGGCACCTTCGAGGGCTGGCTGCACCGCATCACCACCAACCTCTTCCTCGACATGGTCCGCCACCGCAGCAAGATCCGCATGGAGGCGCTGCCGGAGGACTACGAGCGGGTACCTGGCACGGACATGACCCCGGAGCAGGCCTACTCGGTGGCCAACCTTGACCCGGCGCTCCAGGCGGCCCTCGACGGGCTCAGCCCCGACTTCCGCGTCGCGGTCGTGCTCTGTGACGTGGTCGGCATGAGCTATGACGAGATCGCTGACACCCTCGGTGTGAAGATGGGCACGGTGCGCTCCCGCATCCACCGCGGCCGCTCGCAGCTGCGCGCGGCGCTCGAGGCCGCGGCCCAGACCGATGAGGGCGCCTCGCTGCTCATCCCGGCCCAGCACTAGACTTTTAAGACCGCAACCCTTCGTCGCTTCTCACGGCTTCGGAGGGTTGCCCCATCTCCGGGGAACTTCGCTCTACACTGGGACGTTAGGAGCGTGTACCTCAGAAACTGAGCTGCCCGTGACGATGCCGAGTGAGAAGGAGGTTGAGGCACCGTGAATCAAGCCACCGGACCGTCCGACCCGCGCTCGGATTCTCCGCGGCATATGCGCTTCGACCGCGACTACCTGCGCGCCGAGGCCACCAAGCTCAAACAGCGCGCCGCGAGCCGCAAGAGCGCGGCCAAGGAGTTCGCCTCGGTAGAGCACCTCAACCCCGAGGCCGTGGCGGCCTTCGTGGACAACGAGCTCAGCCCCATGGCCGCCCACCGCGCGCGCATCCACATGGTCCACTGCGAGGAGTGCCGCGAGGAGGTCGCCCGCCAGCGCGTCGCCTCCGAGCGCCTGCGCTCCGCCACCTGCCGGGAGGTGCACGCCTCCTCCGACCTAGTGGCCAAGCTCACCCAGATCGCCCAGTCCTGCCCGACGGGACCGTCCGCCGAGGAGCTGGAGGAAAAGAGCAAGTCCTTCCTCGCCAAGCTGGACGCCATGACGCGCACCAAGCCCAAGGTGCGGGGGAAGAAAAAGAAGCACGGGAAGTAGGCCCTTAGCGCGGGGCACCAACGACGGAAAGGGTCTAGAGTAGATCTGTGTTTGACTCCATTGGTTGGCCGGAGATCTTCGCCATCGTCGTCGTTGGCATCATCGTCATCGGCCCTGAAAAAATGCCGCGCGTCATCGAGGACGTGCGCGCCGCCATCTTCGCCGCGCGCAAGGCCATCAACAACGCCAAGGCCGAGCTGAACGGGGAGTTCGGCGAGGACTTCGACGAGTTCAAGAAGCCGCTGTCGCAGATCGCGAACATCCAGCGCATGGGCCCGCGCGGCGTGCTCAGCAAGGCGCTGTTCGACGGCGACGACGAGTTCATGGAGTCCTTTAGCCCGAAGAAGCTCTTGGGCGACGAGAAGCCGGGTTCCGCCCAGGGAACGGCACGCCCCGCGAGGGCGTCGGAGACCGGAACCCCGCAGCCGGCGCGGCCGACCTTCAACTACGCCGAGATCTATTCGGATAACAAGAAGAAGCAGCAGCCGGCCCAGCCCGAACAGCCCCCGGAGGGCGGCAGCTACAAGGACATCACCTAGAATCGCACAACCCCCAGCACCGAGGCCGGTGCCGGGGGTTGTTGAGTAATTTGGGGCTAGTGGCGGGTCACGCCGAGACCCAGGGACTTGCCCGCGAGCGACTCCTTGCGCACGACCAGCTGGTCGGCGATGGCGCGGATGGCCTTGCCCGTGGGGGAGTCCGGCGCACCGATCGCGATCGGGGTGCCCTCGTCGCCGCCCTCGCGCAGCTTGGGGTCGAGCGGGACGCTGCCCAGGAGCTTCACCGGGGTGCCGGTGAGCGCGGTGAGCCGGTCGGTGACGGCCTGGCCGCCGCCGGAGCCGAAGACGTCGACGACGGTGCCGTCGGGCATGACCATGGCGGCCATGTTCTCGATGACGCCCGCGATCTTCTGGTGGGTCTGCATCGAGATGGTGCCCGCGCGTTCGGCGACCTCGGCCGCCGCCGCCTGCGGGGTGGTGACGATGAGCAGCTCCGCGTTGGGCACGAGCTGCGCCACCGAGATCGCGATGTCGCCGGTTCCCGGCGGGAGGTCGAGCAGGAGGATGTCGAGGTCGCCCCAGAATACGTCCGCCAGGAACTGCTGGATGGCGCGGTGGAGCATCGGGCCGCGCCAGACGACCGGCGCGTTGCCCTCGACGAAGTGGGCGATGGAGATGAGCTTCACGCCGTGCGCCTGCGGCGGCATGATCATGTCGTCGACGGCATGGGGGCGCTCGGTGGAGCCGAGCATGCCGGGCACGGAGTGGCCGTAGATGTCGGCGTCGAGGACGCCGACCTTCAGGCCGCGGGCGGCCAGCGCGGTGGCGAGGTTGACCGTCATGGAGGACTTGCCCACGCCGCCCTTGCCGGAGGCCACCGCGAACACGCGGGTGGTCGATCCCGGCTGGGCGAAGGGGATGACCGGCTCGGCGTCGCCGCCGCGCAGGCTCTGGCGCAGCTCGCGGCGCTGCTCGTCGCTCATGACGTCGGTATTGACGGTGACGGCGCCCACGCCCTCGATGTCCTCGATGGCGGCCTTCGAGTTGTCCACCAGGGTGTTCTTCATGGGGCAGCCGGCGATGGTGAGGTAGATCTCCACCTCGACGTCGTTGCCGCTGAGGCTAATGGACTTGACCATGCCGAGCTCGGTGATGGGTTTGCCGATCTCGGGGTCCTCCACCCGCGAGAGCGCGGAGCGGACTTGTGCTTCGGTGATGTTGTCAGTGCTCATTGCTAATCAACTTTACGCCTTACGCGCCCGCCGCTTCCAACGGGCGAGTACCTGCTGTTTCGGCGGCGGCAAGGCTATGCGTACAGGGCTAATCGTCGTGTCGGTGTTCCTCGACGACGTCGCCCTGGATCGGGTCGGACAGCTGCTCGACGGCGGACTCGTCGAGTTGGTGGCGGGCGGCGATGCGCGCCGCGGCCTCGTCGTCGAGCTTGGCCTCGATGCGCTCGAGCAGGTTTTGCAGGTCGTCGAGCTCGTGGCGCAGGTAGTCGCGGGAGACCATGTCGCCCACGGCCAGGCGCAGGCCCGCGAGCTCGCGGGTGATGAACTCGGTGTCGGCCTTCGTCTCGAAGGCCCGGCGGCGGTCCTCGTTGAGCGAGATGCGGTCCCGGTCCTCCTGGCGATTCTGCGCGAGCAGGATGAGCGGCGCCGCGTAGGCGGCTTGCGTGGAAAACGCCAGGTTCAGCAGGATGAACGGGTACTCGTCCCAGCTGAACCACCAGCCGCCGACGTTGAGCAGGATCCACACGGCCACGAAAACCGTCTGCCACATGAGGTAGCGGCCGGTGCCGAAGAACCGAGCGATGCGCTCGGCGTAGGCGCCGACGGTGTCGTCATCGATTCTGATGAAGCGCCGCCGCTGCTGGATAAAGGGGGTGTCGAGCTGGGAGCGGTTGTAGTCTGCCATGGGCTAGGCCTCCTTTCGCTTGTGATCGTGCGGGCGGATGCCGGCGTCGCGCCAGTCGTCGGGGAGCAGGTGGTCCAGGAGGTCGTCGACGGCGACGGCGCCGAGAAGGTGGCCGTCATCGTCGAGGACGGGGCCGCACACCAGGTTGTAGGTGGCGAAGAAGCGCGCCGCCGTCTCCTGGGAATCGTCGGCGTACAGCGGCGGAAGGTCGGGGTCGAGGATGCCCGAGACCAGCGAGCTCGGGGGCTCGCGCAGCATCTTCTGCAGGTGCACGCAGCCCAAGTACTTGCCGGTCGGCGTGGCCGTCGGCGGGCGCACGACGAAGACCATCGACGCCAGCGAGGTGGGCAGGTCGGGGTTGCGCGCGAGCGCCAGGGCCTCGGCCACCGTGGTCTGCGGGGACAGGATGAGCGGCTCCGGGGTCATGAGCGCGCCCACGGTGTCGGGGCTGAAGCTCATGAGTCGGCGGACCGGGGCGGACTCCTCGGGGTCCATGAGCTCGAGGAGGACGTCGGCCTTGGCCTCGTCGAGCTCGCCGAGCAGGTCGGCGGCGTCGTCCGGATCCATCTCCTCGAGGACGTCGGCCGCGCGCTCGATGTCGAGGGTCTCCAGAAGCTCGGCCTGGCGGTCCTCGCTCATCTCCTGCAGGACGTCCGCGAGCCGCTCGTCGTCGAGCTCGCTGGCCACGCTCACGCGCTGGTTCTCCGGCAGCCGGTAGAGCACCGTGGCCACGTCGGCCGGGCGCATGTCCTCGAACTCGGCCAGCAGCTCGGCGGCCTCGTCGGGCAGCCCCGTGCCGCCCGCATAGAGCCCGTGCACGTGGTTCCACGGGATGGTGTGGAGGTCGGGGCGTCGGCCGAACTTCGGGCGCTCGCCAATGACGGCCACGCGCGAGATCGCCCAGTCGCGGGTGCGGGTGCGCTCGATCTCGATGTCCGCGATCTCCAGCGGTTTGGAGTGCAGGTGGTCGAGCTCGGGGTCGTCGACGTGGACCTTCGAGCCGATGATCTCGCCCAAGACGGCGACCTCGCCCGCGCGGGGCTTGAAACTTCGCAGCGACACGCTACCCGAGACGAGGTTGATCTCCTGCGGTTCGATGGTGCCGATGCGCAGCATGGGCAGGAAGATTCGTCGCTTGTTGGTCATTTCCACGACGACGCCGAGCACGCGGGAGGTGTGGTGCGCCGGGCGCACGTTGACGATCACGTCGCGCACGCGGCCGATCACGTCGGTATCCGGCCCGCGAACGACCATGCCAGCCAGCCGACCAGCGTAAACACGGGTAACTTCGCTCATAGGGCTTTAGTTTACGACAAAATCGGTTTTTGCCTTTGCTTGCCGACGATCACCTTCGGCGAGCGTCGAGAAGCGAAGCGGAAACAATCGGCGGCGACGGGGCGTTGGGTAAGTAGAAACGAATAACAAAAAGGATGATGCCCGATGAGCTTTTCTCTGAATTCCACCCCTGCCAACCAGACCGGCCAGCGAGCCGGGCTGGGGCAGGAGCGCAAGAAGCCCGAGGGGTGGCCGGTGGGTAG
Organism: Corynebacterium vitaeruminis DSM 20294; assembly: GCF_000550805.1. NCBI lineage: Bacteria > Bacillati > Actinomycetota > Actinomycetes > Mycobacteriales > Corynebacteriaceae > Corynebacterium > Corynebacterium vitaeruminis. The sequence continues at coordinate 1,147,344 of NZ_CP004353.1, forward strand.
CTTCGAGACCTACGCGGAGGCGCAGGAGGCGGTGGACATGCTCTCCGACGCGCAGTTCCCCGTCGAGGAGCTCACCATCGTCGGCGTCGACCTCATGGAGGTGGAGAAGGTCATGGGGCGGCTGACGTGGGGGCGCGTGCTGCTCGGCGGCGCGGCCTCGGGCGCGTGGCTGGGTCTCTTCTTCGGCATGCTGCTGGGCATCATGTCGAGCCAGTGGCTCTCGGCGATCGCGACCGGCGTGGTCATGGGCGTCATCTTCGGCACCGTCATGGCGGCCGTGCAGTACGCGATGACCGGCGGCCGGCGCGACTTCAGCTCCCAGACGCAGATCGTGGCCGGGCGCTACGACGTCCTGTGCCTGCCTTCCCGCGCGCGCGAGGCCCGCGACAAGATCGCCGAATTCACCCAGCGCAAGCGCCTGGGCTAGGGGCGCTGGGTTAGACTGGTCACGGCAATTCGTTGGGGCTAGACGCGACAAGGGGTCGACACATCGTGAAGAGTAGGTTCATTCAGCTGGGCGCGCTCTGTGGCGCCGCAGCGCTCCTGGCCGCCTGCTCCTCGCAGATCCCCGCCAACGACGAGGTTCCCGACCGCACCGAGCTGCTCACCATCGCGATCGCCCCGAACAGCTACGAGCAGGTCATCCTGGGCGAGGTCTACAAGCAGGTGCTCCAGCGCAAGGGGCGCGATGCGACGGTGGTGACGATGGCCGCGAGCGAGGACTCCCTGCTCTACACCTTGGGGCGCAGCTCCAACGACATCGTCATCGGCTGCTCCGGACGGCTCCTCCACGACACCAACCCGTCCAAGGCCGCCGAGCTCGCGGCGCAGTACCCGGACTTTAGGAACCCCACGCCGGAGCAGCAGGACGAGCGGCGCGAGGCCACCTACAAGGCGATGGTCAGCGGACTGAGCAACGGCCTCGACGCCGCCGACCCCTCCAACGCCTCCGGCTGCGCCGACGCCACCGACGGGCTCGCCGAGAACTTCGTTCCCATCTTCCGCTCCGCCGCCGTCCCCCGCGAGACCCGGCTCATGCTCAACAACGCCTCGGGCGCGATGACCACCAAGGAGGTCGCGGAGCTGGTTTCCGAGGCCCAGGCGGGGGAGTCGCCCAAGGACCTGGTCTCGGAGTACTTGGATTCCAAGGACGTCTAGGCGCGCGGACCGGCTCGTGGCGCAAAAACCCGCTTTCTTGACGGGGCCCTGCTTGGGGGCACAGGCGCGCGGATTTCGGCAAGGTGTGGCCTAGATCCGCGCGTTTGTGGGTTTTCCGGGATCGCGAGCTGCGGAAATTCCTCGCCGCGATGCACAGATGCGCGGCCTTTCGCCGTACTGATCCCACAATCCGCGCGTTTGCAACGCAAAAGGCGGGGCGTACCCCGGTTGGGTGCGCCCCGCCTTCGGCTTCGGCGGCTAGCTGTTAGTCAGCGAATGCGTCGTTAAGCAGCTGCGCCTGCTCCACGGCGTGGACCTTGGACAGGCCGGTCGCGGTGGACGCCTGGGCGCGGCGAGAGACGCGCTTGAGCGGGAGCAGGCCCGGAATGAGTTCGCGCAGGTGCTCGTTGAGGAACGGCCACGGACCCTGGTTTGCCGGCTCGTCCTGGCAGAAACGGATCTCCTCTGCGTTGGCGTAGAGGTCGAAGGTTTCCTTCAAGCGGTTGAACGGGATCGGGTGGAGCATCTCGATGCGGACGATGGCGATGTCGTCGCGCTTCTCCTTCTCTGCGCGCTTGGTGAGCTCGTAGTAGAGCTTGCCGGAGACCAGCAGGATCTTCTTCACACCGGCGCGGTCCTTGCCGCCGGTGACGAAGCGAGGATCGTCGATGACGGACTGGAACTTCTCCACCTGGGTGAAGTCCTCCACCGAGGAGGTGGCGGCCTTCATGCGCAGCATCGACTTCGGGGTGAAGACGACCAGCGGGCGGCGCAGGTTGCTCAGCGCGTGGCGGCGCAGCAGGTGGAAGTAGTTAGCCGGGGTGGACGGCTGGGCGACGGTCATCGTGCCCTCGGCGCACAGCTGCAGGTAGCGCTCGATACGCGCGGAGGAGTGATCCGGGCCCTGGCCCTCGTAACCGTGCGGCAGGAGGAGGATGACCGAGGAGGTCTGGCCCCACTTGGCCTCGCCGGAGGAGACGTACTCGTCGATGATGGTCTGGGCGCCGTTGGCGAAGTCACCGAACTGAGCCTCCCAGGCGACCACGGCGTCGGGGTTGCCGACGGAGTAGCCGTACTCGAAGCCCATGCCCGCGTACTCGGTCAGTGCGGAGTTGTAGACCAGGAACTTGCCGCCGTTGCCCTTGCGGTCGGCCAGGTCGTTGAGCCCGTTGAACTCGGCGCCGGTGTGCGGATCGTAAACGACGGCGTGGCGCTGGGTGAAGGTACCGCGGCGGGAGTCCTCGCCCGCGAGGCGGACGGTCTTGCCGGTGTTAGCCAGCGAGGAGAAGGCGATGAGCTCGCCCCAGCCCCAGTCGATGCCGCCGTTCTTGACGGCCTCCATGCGCTTCTCGGCGACCGGCGCCACGCGTTGGTGGAACTCGAAGCCCTGCGGCGGGGTGGAGTAGGCCTGGCCGATCTCGACCAGTTCCTCCCGGGTGATGTTGGTCTTCAGTCCGTGCGGGACTTCCTGGGCCTTGGTGATGCCCTCCTGCAGTGCGAACGGGGCCTTCTCAGTCTCCTTGACCTCGTTGAACACGGACTCCATCTGGTCGTGGAAGTCGCGCTCGGCGGCCTCGGCCTCGGAGGCGGTCAGCTCGCCACGGCCGATGAGGTCGAGGGTGTACTGCTCACGGACGGTCTTGCGGCCGTCGATCAGCTCGTACATCTTCGGCTGGGTCATCGACGGGTCGTCGGCCTCGTTGTGGCCGCGCTTGCGGTAGGAGATCATGTCGATGAAGACGTCCTTGCCGAAGCGGCGGCGGTACTCGGTGGCCAGCTGGCCGACCCACACGACGGCCTCCGGATCCTCGCCGTTGACGTGGAAGACCGGGCAGCCATAGGCCTTGGCCAGGTCGGTGGCGTAGTGGCTGGAGCGGCCGGAGTCCGGGGTGGTGGTGAAGCCGATCTGGTTGTTGACCACGATGTGGACGGTGCCGCCCACGGTGTAGCCGCGCAGCTGGGCGAGGTTGATGGTCTCCGGGACGATGCCCAAGCCAGCGAAGGCGGCGTCGCCGTGGAGCAGCAGCGGCATGACGGTGTAGCCGTCCTTGCCCTTGTCCAGCATGTCCTGCTTCGCGCGGGCGATGCCCTCCATGACCGGGTTGACGGCCTCGAGGTGGGACGGGTTGGCGGTCAGGGTCACCTTGATCTCGCCGTCACCGAACATCTGCAGGTGGGTGCCCTCGGAACCGAGGTGGTACTTCACGTCGCCGGATCCACCGGCTGCCTTCGGGGTGATGTGGCCCTCGAACTCGGTGAAGATGGTCTCCAGCGGCTTGTTCACGATGTTGAACAGCACGTTGAGGCGGCCGCGGTGCGGCATGCCGATGACGACCTCGTCGAGACCCTGGCCAGCGGCGGTGTCGATGGCAGAGTCCATGAGCGGGATGAGCGCCTCGGCGCCCTCCAGGGAGAAGCGCTTCTGGCCGACGTACTTGGTCTGCAGGAACATCTCGAAGGCCTCGGCGGCGTTGAGCTGCTGCAGGATGTACTTCTGCTCGGCGTTGGTCGGCTTGGGCATACCGGCCTCGAGGCGGTCCTGCAGCCACAGGCGCTCCTCGCGGTCAAGGATGTGGGTGTACTCGGAACCGACCTTGAGGGTGTAGGCAGCGCGCAGGCGGGAGAGCACCTCGCGCAGGGTCATGGTCTCCTTGCCGCCGAAGCCACCGACGTGGAAGCTACGGTCCAGGTCCCACAGGGTCAGGCCGTGGGTGCCGAGCTCGAGGTCGGAGTGGTCCGGAACCGGCATGCCCGGCTGAACCCACTTGAGCGGGTTGGTGTCGGCGATGAGGTGGCCGCGGGAGCGGTAGGCCTCGATCAGCTGCATGACGCGGGTGTTCTTGTCCAGGCCGGTGTTCGGCAGATCCTGCGCCCAACGCATCGGGGAGTAGGGGATCTGCATGGACTCGAAGATGTCGTCCCAGAAGGCGTCGTCCACGAACAGTTGGCTCATGGTGCGCAGGAACTCGCCGGACTCCGCGCCCTGGATGATGCGGTGGTCGTAGGTCGAGGTGATGGTGACGAGCTTGCCCACGCCGAGCTCGGCGAGGCGGTCGACGGAGGCACCGGCGAACTCGGCCGGGTAGTCCATCGAGCCGACGCCGATGATGGTGCCTTGGCCCTTGGTCAGGCGCGGGACGGAGTGGCGGGTGCCGATGCCGCCCGGGTTGGTCAGCGAGATGGTCACGCCGTTGTAGTCGTCCATCGTCAGTTTGCCGACGCGGGAGCGCTTGACGATGTCCTCGTACTTCGCCACGAACTGGGAGAAGGTGAGGGTCTCGCACTCCTTGATGGCGGCGACGACGAGCGCGCGGGTGCCGTCCTTCTGCGGGAGGTCGATGGCCAAGCCGAGGTTAATGTGCTCCGGGGTGTGAACGGTGGGCTTGCCGTCGACGACGGAGTAGCTGTTGTTCATGTCCGGGTGGGCCATGACGGCCTTGACCATGGCGTAGCCGATGATGTGGGTGAAGGAGACCTTGCCACCATGGGTGCGCTGCATGTGTTCGTTGATCATGGCGCGGTTCTCGAACATGAGCTTGACCGGCATGTCGCGCACGGAGGTCGCGGTCGGGATCTCGAGCGACTCGTCCATGTTCTTGGCGATGGCCTTGTAAATGCCCTTGAGGGCCTTGGAACCGGACTCGGGGAGCTCGCCTGCGCGCGTCATCGGCGACGGGGCCTTCTTCTTGGCGGGTGCCGGCTTCTCTGCGGGGGCTGCCTTGTCCGCTACGGTCTGGGGTGCCCGGGTGGCAGCCTTCTCCGGCTTGCTCGGGGCCACGGTCTTGGCAGGTGTTGGCTGCGAAGCGGTAGTGGCCGAGCTCGGTGCGCCTTGCTTCTCAAAAAGCTCACGCCACTCTGCATCTACAGACTGGGGATCCTTTTGGAACTGCTGGAACATCTCGTCAACCAGCCACTGATTCTGGCCGAAAGTACTAGCGCTGCTCACGGCAGGTGCTCGCCTCATTTCTTTGTGAGATTTCTAACTTCTATACACAACGTATTTCACATCGTAATAGCTCTTTACAGGCTAACTGCTTAGACCCCGCCAATGTAATCTTTCCCGCCCATAAATGGGGTATTTGGGGATCCTTCTCAAAGTTTCGTGAGCGTGCCTTTATTGTCCTGCGAAAACGGGATCACTTGCTACCCCACAGTGTTGCGTACCTACCCCCAAAAGTAAGTAACGATTGGTGATCTCCGTCCTCGACGATCGTGCCCTTTTCGATGACGAGGATGCGGTCCGCGCGGGCCGCCGTCGCGAGCCTGTGGGCGACGATCACCGAGGTACGAGCCTTGGTCACGCGCTCTGCGGCGGAGAGGATCGTGGCCTCGGTGGCCGGGTCGAGCGTCGCCGTGGCCTCGTCGAGAAGCATGATGCGGGGCTGGCACATCTCCGCGCGCGCGAGCGCCACGAGCTGCCGCTGCCCGGAGCTCAGTCCCTGCCCGCGCTCGCCGATGCACGCTCGGAATCCGCCAGGGATGGCGGAGATCGCGCCGAGCGCGCCCACTCGTCGGGCGGCGTCGGTGATCTCCTCGGGGGTAGAACCCGCGCGGCCGTAGGCGATGTTGTCCGCGATGCTGCCCGCGAACAGGTGGGATTCCTGCGGCACGAAGCCGATGGTCGAGCGCCAGCCGCGCACGGGCAGCTCGTCGAGGGCGACGCCGCTGGCGGTCACGCGTCCCCGTGCCGGGTCGTAGAAGCGCTCGATGAGCTTGATGAACGTCGACTTTCCGGCGCCGGTGGGGCCGACCACCGCGACCGTGCTGCCCGCGGCGATCGTGACCGACAGGTCCTCGGTGATGAGCGGCTGGCCCGGCCCGTAGGAGAAGGCGACGTCCTCGAAGCGCAGGTCGCCCGTGGCCAGCGCCGCGATCTCCTTCTGGCTGTGCCGCCTTTCGCTTTCTTGCTTATCGACGATAAGCGGCGGGGTGGACAAGAGGTCGGTGATCCGCCGGAATCCCACCTGAGCCTGCTGGTAGGAATCGAAGACCTGGGAGAGCTGCTGGATCGGGGAGTAGAGCCGGTCGAGGTAGAGCAGGAAGGCGACGAGCACACCGGTGCCGAGGTGCCCGTCGGTGACCAACCCCACGCCCACGGCCAGCACGGCGGCCTGGGCGAGCTCGCTTATGGCGTTGATGCCGGGGAAGTAGATGGCCACCGCCGTCTGCGTCTTGATGCGAGTGTTGCGGAACTTCAGGGCCTTGGCCTCGAACTCACGAAGCCGGTGCTCCTGCATCCCGTAGAGCTGCATGGCCTTGAGCCCCGCGATCGACTCGTGGAAGTAGGCGTTGACCCCAGAGACCTCCTCGCGGGCGCGGGTGTACAGCCGGGTGGAGATGCGCCGGAAGTAGAAGGTCGCAAGGGCGATGATCGGGATGCCCACGAGCGCAATGAACGAGAGCTGGGGCGAGGTCACCGCGAGCAGCACGAGGATGCCCACCAGCGTCGTGAGCGCCACGACGGTGTTTGCCAGGCCCGTCTGCAGGAAGGTGTTGAGCGCGTCGATGTCCGTGGTCATGCGGGTAAGGATGGTGCCCGACATCGTGCGCTCGTAATAGTCCATGCCCAGCCGCTGCAGGTGGGAGTAGCTGCGGATGCGCAGCTCGTAGAGCAGGCGTTCGCCGGTGGTCGTGGTGAGGATCGTCGAGGCGACCGACACCAGCCACGCGACGGCGACGATGGCCGCGCCGAGCGCGCTGACCTCCCAGAGGATCCGCTCGTCGGCCAGCTCCACGCCCTTGTCGATCGCGACTCGGGTCAGGCTCGGCACCGCCAGCCCCGCCGCGACGCCAACGATGTACAAGACGATGACGCCGGCGATGAGCCAGCGCACGTGTGAGAACATCGTGTGGGCCGTGACCTTCGCCATCGGGCGCCGGAACATCGCCGGGTCGCCCGGCGGGACCGCGCTCGCCGGGGGAAGCGCGGCGACGCGCTCGAGCAGCTCCTTGGTCGCGGGCATGGAGGCGGCGGCCGCCATGCCGCCGCGCCCGCCCCGACCGCCGCCACCCATCGGGTTCATGCCTGCCGCGGAGCTGGCGCTGCGGCTCGCGTGGGCGGACATCGTCGCACCCGCGGCCTGCTGGACCTCGTCGGGCCACAGCTCCTCCCACGCGGGCTCGCACCCGGCCTCGTCGAGGGCGAGCACCGGCTCGCTGGTCTCGGGAGCCTTGAGGTCCATGAGGTGGGCGAACGCGGGGTTGGCCCGCATCTGGTCGAGGCTTCCGTGGGCGACGACGCGGCCGCGATCGACCAAGGCAACCGAGTCGGCCAGCTCGAGGGTCGAGTGCCGGTGGGCCACCGAGACGATGGTGGTCTCCGAGAAGTGCTCGCGCAGGTGGGCGTAGATCCGGCGCTCGGTCTCGGCGTCGATGGCGCTGGTCGCGTCGTCGAGAAGCAGGACCTGGGGCGCGCGCAGCAGGGCGCGGGCGAGCGCGATGCGCTGGCGTTGCCCGCCGCTCAAGGTCAGGCCGCGCTCGCCGACGACCTCCTCGTACCCGCCCGGCAGCTCGGAGATGAAGGCGTGCGCCTGCGCGCCGCGCGCGGCGGCGATGACCTCCTCCTCGCTGTAGGGCGCGCCCATGGTGATGTTCTCGCGGATGCTCGCGGAGAACAGGAAGGGCTCGTCGCTGACGTAGCCGAGCGCGCCGCGGATCTCGGCGCGGGACAGGTCGGCGTAGGAAACGTGATCGCCCGCGGCGTTGTAGAACTCGATGCTTCCCGCCTGCGGCCGGTAGAAGGCGGTGAGCAGGTTCATCGCCATCGACTTGCCCGCCCCCGCGGGCCCCACCAAGGCCACCGTCTCACCCGGGCGGACGTCGAGGCTGAAGCCGCTTAAGATCGGGCGCTCGTGGCCGCCGGGGCGCGGAAGAAGGAAATCCACCTCAGCCATGCGCACACCGAGCTGCCCTGGGAGCATGTCCGCAGGCGACTGAGGGTCTGGGAGCGCGGGTTCAAGGTCGATGACCTCGAACACGCGGGAGGCCGAGGCGTAGCCGAGCTGCATCTGCACGATCATTCCCGCCACCATGGACGCCACCGCTGTCAAGGATGAGAGGTAGACGCTGAAGGCGAGGAAGGTACCCACCGTGATGTGGCCGTGCAGGGCGAGCCAGCCGCCCAGTCCGATGCCCGCGACGTTGGCAAAAGCGGGGAGCTGCTGAACCGCGGGCTGGAACCTGGCCTGGAGCTTGCCCTGCCGGATCATCTTGGCGTAGATGTCGCGCGCGATGGCCTCCAGCTTGGTGATCTCCCGCTCCTCCTGGGCGAACGCCTTGACCACGCGCACGCCGGTGGTGGTTTCCTCGACCTGGGTTGCGAGATCCGAGACCGCCTGCTGCGCCGACCACGTGGCCGCGAACAGCGTTCGGCGCGAATAGAAGGTGAGTAACACCAGCGCGGGCATGACCGCCAGCGCGATGAGGCTCAAGACCGGGGAGATCCACAGCAGCACCGCGATGGTGGCCACGACCTTGAGCATGTGGCCCACGATGAGCGGGAGCATGGCCACCATCGCCTGGGTGAGGTTGAGGTCGGAGATCGAGCGGGAGACGATCTGCCCGGAGCGCAGCGAATCCTGTCCCGGCCCGTCGAGCCGGAGCAGCGAGCGCATGATCTGCACCCTGAGCGTGTGCTGGAGGCTGTTGGACAAAAGGCCCGCGGTGAACCTGCGCCCGAACTGGAAGAGATACCGACCCAGCGCGACCGCCACCAGGGTGAGCACCACCGCGCGCAGCGAGCGGGAGGACTGCCCGGTGGCCACGTCGACCGCGGAGCCGGAGAGCATCGGGATGGCCACGTCGAAGACGGTGACCATGATGGTGGACACCAGCGCGGCCAGGAACGCGGCCTTGGTCAGCCACATCGTGGCAATCAGCCTGCGCAGCGGGCGCACGCCTTTCCCCGCGGCGGCGCCGCGCGAAACCGTCGATGGCGTGGTCATCACGGTCATCACAGCCCCCTCTCTTCAGCGATCGCTCTATCGCCACCTACCTTAGGGCACCGCCCCGACACGCCCCCAAACCGGCGAAACTAACTAGGAGGTAATCTCGCTCGGCTCCTCGACGAACTCCGGCGCGGGCTCGCTAAACCGCTGGGGAAGCGGGCCCAGCGAGGTGTGCACGTGCTCGGCCACACCCTCGGCGATGCGGCGGTTGGCCAGCGAGCCCACGACCGCGCCGATGCCCAGCGGGAGCAGCTTGCCGATCCACGCCGAGCGCACCGACTTGGTCACCCGCTTGAGCGCGATCTTCAGCATCCGATTGTTGATCTCGGAAAGGTTAGTCATTGACAGGCGCGATATGAGGGCGGCGGGGGAGGAGCCACCGATGGAGGCGTCGACCAGCGCGGTGCCCGAGGACCCGAGCAGGGCGATGAGGATGAGCGCCTTGCGCCGCTCGGGCTCCTTGATGTCGGCGCCGCGCAGGTGCGCGGAGGCCAGCGCGTAGACGGTCGCTGCGTCGAGGAAGAGCAGGCTCTCCGCGCCGACCGTCAGCGCGCCGGTGATGAACCCGATGCCGGGGATCGCCGAGGAGGCGCCCGCGCCCGCGCCGGAGCCGGTGACCACGGAGAGGAAGTGCTTGTCCAGCAGCCGCTGGATGTCCGCCGGGCTGGCGTCCTTGTTGCGGGAGCGCAGCCAGTCGACGTACCTGATGATCACCGAGGACTGCATGTGCGCCGCCTTGTCGAGGGCGAGGATGAGCGCCTTGCCCACGGGGCCGGACTCTTCGGCGAGCCGGCTCGGGTCGGAGCCCTGCACGTCGACGATGGCGTCCTCGTAGCCGTCGCGGACCGTGGCGGAGAAGGGAAGGAAGCGGTCCTTGAGACCCATGGTTGCACCTCTTACTGGGGTAACTAATGACAAGACAACTGTATCGAAGCGTCATGCTCCCCAACGGGCCATGGCGAAAAAGGATTCCCCCCACGAGGGTTCGTGCGGAATTTGTGTCCAGACCGTTATGGATCGTGACAAAGGCACGCGTAAACCCCCTTCCGCGGGCCGGCCGTGAAGGGGGTGGGCGTCGATAAGCGAAAAGCTACTGCTGTGCGTACTCTTCCGCCGCGGCGACGTCCTCCGGGGAGGGGCGAACGCCGGTGTAGAGCTCGAACTGCTCCGCGGCCTGGAGCGCTACGACCTCGCCGCCGTTGATGGTGGGCTTGCCCGCGGCCTTCGCGGCCTTGATCAGCGGGGTCTCGACGGGGAAGGCGACCACGTCGAAGATGACCTCGGCGCGGGCGATCTGCTCGTCGCTGAACGACTGCACGTCCTCCGCGTCGCCGTGCATGCCCAGCGGGGTGACGTTGACCAGCAGCTTCGCGTCCTCGGGAACGTCGGAAGAGAACTCCCAGCCGTAACGCTTGGCCAGCGCCGGACCCGTGGACTGGTTGCGCGCGACGACGGTGCCGCTCATGCCGTAGTCCGCGATCGCCGCGACGACCGCGTTGGCCATGCCGCCGGAGCCGCGAACGGCCACCTTCAGCGACGGATCCACCCCGTGGGACTCAAGCAGCGAGGCGACCGCGACGTAATCGGTGTTGTAGCCGGTGAGCACGCCGTCGTCGTTGACGATCGTGTTGACGGCGTTGATGCGCTCGGCGGAGGGATCCACCTTGTCGATGAGCGCGATGACGTCCTGCTTGTACGGCATGGACACCCCGGCGCCGCGGATGGCAAGGCCGCGCATGCCCGCGATCGCCTGGGTGATATCGGTGGGTGCAACCGCCTTGTACAGGTAGTTGAGCCCCAGCTTGGCGTAGAGCCAGTTGTGGAAGCGCACCCCGTGATTGGAGGGACGTGCGGCAAGGGAGACGCACAAAACTGTTTCTCGGTCGACGATGTTCACCATGGTTATTACTGTAGTTGTTAGCGGGGCGCCTGCGGAAGGCTTTTGACCCGAAATCGGAAATAAACACAGGCATTCGGGCATCTTCGCTCCCGCCGTGCCCACCTTAAGACTCACCCCACAGATATGGCCAAAGACACCTCCTACCACGACGACCTCCCCGCCCAGCGCGAAGGCGCCACTACCCGCGTCGGCTCCCGCCGCAAGGGCACGGTCCACCCCGCGCAGCTGGCGGCCTTCGCCGTGGATTCCTCCGGCACCGTGGTCGTCATCGAGGAGAACTTTGAGGCTTCCCGCTTATCGACGTCTATAGCCGGCGACCGGGCGGCCGCGGCGAAGACGGAGAAGACCCGGAAGTCCAAGAAGCGGCGCCGCAAGAAGGACAAGAAGGCGGCGCGCGACAAGAAGGCGGAGAAACGCCGCCAGAAGCGCCGGGAGAAGAAGCACCTCGCTGAGGTCGCGGCCCAGCAGCCGCCCACCCCGCCGGGCGCCCAGCGCCTGCAGGGCCCGGTCGTGGAGACCACCCTGGGCAAGGCCGAGGGCATCGTCCTCATGGGGGTGCGCACCTGGCGCGGCCTCCCGTTCGGCGCCGACACCGGCGGACACCAGCGTTTCCGTGCCCCGCACCCGGCCGACGGCTGGTCCGGCGTGCGCGAGGCCCAGCGCTACGGGCAGGTGGCCACCCAGCCCACCTACGGCCTCAACGACGCCATCCGCGGCGGCGAGGACTGCCTCAACCTGGACGTGGTGCGCCCCGACACCGACGAGGTCCTGCCCGTGGTGGTCTACTTCCACGGCGGCTCCTTCATCTACGGCTCCTCGCACGAGCAGCTGCTGCGCGGGCACTACCTGGCCGAGTCGATGAACGTGGTCTACGTGTCCATCAACTTCCGCCTCGGCGCGCTCGGCTACCTCGACATGCGCACCTTCGGCGACGACTGCGTGGCCAACCCCGCGGTCTTAGACCAGGTGCTCGCCCTGCGCTGGGTGAGAAAGAACATCGCGGCCTTCGGCGGCGACCCCGGCAACGTCACGGTCATGGGGGAGTCCGCGGGCGGGGCCGCCGTGCTCACACTCATGTGCGTGCCCGCCGCGAAGGGGCTCTTCCACAAGGCGATCGCCCAGTCGCCGCCGATCGCCACCATTCACTCCCAGGCGCAGTCGACCTTCTGGGCGCAGCAGATCGCCGCCCGCCTCGAGCTCGACCCGGCCTGCACCCTGCGCGACTTCCGCGCGCTGGCCGCGCCTGAGGTGGTCCGCGCCGGGCAGTCGATGCTCTGGCGCACCCGGGAGCTGCTGCACCTGAACTCGTGCTACGCGCCCACCGTCGACAAGCGAACGCTGTTCGGGCACCCGCTCGACGTCTTCGAGGCGGGCCAGCAGCACAAGGTGCCGCTGCTGGTGGGCACCAACTTCGACGAGGCCTCGTTTGCCAAGGGCTTCTACCTGCGGCAGACCGCCCGCGCCCGCGCCGCCGACCGCATGCTCACCGCCTTCGACCCCCACGGCGCGCCGGGGGTGTTGCAGGCCTACGGCGGCGCCGAGCAGCGAGGTGATTTCGCCTCCCTGCTCACCGACGCGGTGTTCTGGGCGCCCACGATGAGCGCGGCCAACGCCCACGCCAAGGTCGCCGAAACCTGGATGTACCGCTTCGACTTCGCGCCTTCGATCTTGAAGTGGATGGGGCTAGGCGCGATGCACTCCATGGAGCTCACGCCGGTCTTCGGCGATCTCAACGCCTCGCGCATGTCCTCGCTCAACCGCTTCGGCGCTAAGGACGAGCTGGTGGCGCTGCGCGACCTCATGCAGTACCACTGGTCGCACTTCATCCACCACGGCAACCCCGGTGAGAACTGGCCCCGCTACGTCACCCCGAGCGACCACCACCCGGGCCGGGCGACGAAGGTCTTTGACCGCACGAGCCAGATCGTCTACGACCCGCACCGTCACCGCCGCCGCGCCTGGCGGAATTACAACATGCGCGAGTGGGGCACCGGCCGCCCCGAGCTGCTGGCCGAGCTGGGGCTAATGGGAGAGCTGTAGGGTCATACTGAAAGAACCGACCAAGGAGAACCCGTGAGCACCCTCGACCACGCCTTCGACCGCCTCGCTGCCCGCCACCCGCGCTTTTCGCCCAGCGTCACCGCGCCCGATCACGCTTGCGAGGAGATCGCTGGCACCGGCACGCTTTCGCTTGTCGACGCCTGTCGGCCCGAGTCCCTCCGCGCCGCGATCGAGGCCGGGAAGCGGCTTTTTGCCCTCGAATCCGACAAGCACGCGGCCCAGCTGTGGCTGTACACCCTGCTCGGCGACATCGTGGCCCCCTCCATGACGCTCATGGTCGAGTCCGAGGTGTTTCCCGTCCTCGACCTAGGTGCGGGGACCTTGTTCAAGCGGGAGCCGGGCGGGTACTGGTACGGGCTGCGGCCCAGCGCCCAGGCCTCGGATGCCTTCGGGGTGGGCGCGTCGCTCGGGCGGGGGCTTGCGCCGCTGGTCGAGGCCTTGAGCGAGTGCGCGGGAATGCGCCCGGCGCCGCTGTGGGCGGTGGTCGCCGACGGGTTCATCCAGCCGCTCATGGGCGCAGGCAACCAGGAGTTCGCCACCTCGCAGGCCCTTGGCCTTGCCTGCCAGGTGTGGGCGGGGCTGAAGAAGGAGACCGGCGCGCCGCTGCCGCTGCCGCGCTTCGAGCAGATCCTCGACGGCGAGGTGCTCCCCATCGAGGGATCCGGGCAGCTTCTCGACGCCCTGCGTGCAGACGTGTTTGACGACCTCGAGTTTTCCGGCGAGCAGCCGGAGTTCATCTTTTCCCACCGGGTCAGCTGCTGCATGATCTACCACTCGCCGAACGCCGGTTTGTGCACGTCGTGCCCCCACCAGGACCGCGAGGAGCGGCTGGCGGGGCTCATCGCCGCGGCCGAAAGCTACTAGGGGGCTTGCGGGAACCTGCGGGCTTCGTGGCGAGAGGATGGGTTTTCCATTTTTGGGCGGCGCACGGGCGGGATACTGGCTAGGCTAGTGCCTAGGCTGCACACGGCGGCTCGACTTCAATAGACACCTGGGAAGGCTGTGCGTGAAAAGATCATGAGCTTTTTCGAAGACATCGCAACCGCACTCGACGACGCCGGAATCGAATCGCGCGTCAACGAAGACATGATGTTCGTTCCCATCACCTCTGACCTGGAAATTCAGTTCGTAGAAATCGACCCGCACCTGCCGGCCGCCAACGTCTACATCGCCGCCGCCGACGTCGACGAGGACGACGAAAGCTTCGAATCCGCGCTGGTCTCGGTGGTGTTCTCCGTCGAGGACGCCGTCAAGGCCGTCGTGGAGCACATCGCCACCGACCAGGTGGTCACGGTCCTGCGTGACCTGCTCGAGGGCACCGACGAGCGCATCGCCGACCTCGAGTTTTTCCAGGACCCCACCCTCGCCAACATCGTGCACGCGGAGGTCACCGATACCTCCGAGCTGCAGGTCGAGATCGAGGCCGTCGGCGGCGTGCCCACCGCCCGGGTGACCTTCGTGGCCTTCGGAGAGACCTTCGACGACATCGTCGACCAGGTCATCGACGAGCTCTGGGACGAGGACGAGGAGGACACCCTCACCGACGAGGACCGCGAGCGCCTCTTCTACGACGTTGCCGGCGAGATGGGCGACTTCACCGACGAGGTGCTGGAGCTGGGCTCCTTCACCGACTTCGACCGGCTCTTCGACATCCTCTCCCTCGCCGCCGACCAGGCCGAGGACTGGGAGGCCCAGCTCGTGCCGCTGGAGGACGACCTCGACGACGAGCCCGACGTCTACGACATCTTCGGCGAGGATGACGACGACGAGTACGAGGCCCTCGGCGACGATGAGGATGAGGAGGACGAAGACGAGGACGAGAAGTAGGCGGCGGTAGGGTAGTGGACCTATGACCACCCCTTCCGTCCTCATCGACTGCGACACCGGCATCGACGACGCCGTTGCACTCATCTACCTCGCAGCCCTCCACCGGGAGGGCCTCATCGATCTGCGCGCCGTGACCACCACCGCGGGCAACGTCGACGCGCGCCAGACGGCCATCAACACCCGCTACGTCCTCGACCTCTGCGGGCTTCCCGACATCCCCGTCGCCGCGGGCGAGGCTCGCCCCCTCGTGGTCGACCTGGTCACCACGCCCGAAACCCACGGGCCCACCGGGCTGGGTTATGCTACCGCGCCGAAGGACGTCGACAAGCGGGTGCGAAGCGACTGGCAAGCCTTGTGGGAGAGACAACTCGGCGACGAGACCCGGCTCATCGTCACCGGCCCCGCGACCAACCTCGCCGCCTACGCGCGCGGGCATCGCTTCCCGCCTGGCGTCACGCTCATGGGCGGCGCCTACCTCTACCCGGGAAACACCACGCCCACCGCCGAGTGGAACTCCTGGGTCGACCCGCACGCGGCGAAGGAGGCGTTCGCCGCAGCGACCAGCCCGATCACCGTCTGCTCGCTGGGGGTTACCGAGCAGATGCTCATCGATCCCGCCCGCCTAGCCACGCTTGTCGACGCCCTTGGCGGCGCACCCGTGGCCGCCATCCTGCCCCGTGCCCTGCGCTTCTACTTCGAGTTCCACGAAGCCCAGGGCGAGGGCTACCAGGCGCAGATCCACGACCTGCTCACCTGCATGATCGCGCTCGGCCGCGTCGACTACGAGGCGACCGCGACCACCGTCGACGTCGAGTGCGACTCGCCCCTGCTGCGCGGCACCACCGTCGCCGACCTCCGCGGGTACTGGGCCCGCCCAGCGAACGCCCGCCTGGTCACCGCCGCCGACATCGACGGCGCCCACGAGGAGCTGCTGCGCGCCTGGGCCACGTTGGCGCCCTAACCTGTGCGTGGGCTAAGATACCCAACGTTCCCGCCCGCGGAAACGCCCACCCCGAGGTGACATAGGGGAGCGCGCGGGCACCCGACATCCGTTCACTCGTGCGCCGCGCCGGGTGGACATCGACGCACGCGAAAGCATCTCATGTCACGGATTACCCTTTCTCCCGCCCGCAAGGGCATGGCTATCCTCGGCGCCCTCATCATCGCCGCCACCTGGCTCTACCTGGTCATCTCCCGGCCCACCGACTGGGAGTCGATCGGGTCCAGCGGGCCAGCGCTCATCACCTTGGGGGGCTACGTCATCGGCGCGCTCCTGCTGCTCGCGGCGACGCTGCCCGCGCTGCCGCCGCGCACCATCGCCGTCATCCCGCTCGCGCTCGTGCTCAACATCGTCGTCGGCCAGATCGTGGGCTCCATCGGCATCCCGCTCTACCTCGACTCCGTGGGCACGGTCCTCATGGCGGCCCTCACCGGGCCCATCGGCGGGCTGGCCACCGGCGCGCTGAGCTCCGTCGTGTGGGGCCTGTTCAACCCGGCCGCCCTGCCGTTCGCCGCGGTGAGCGCCGCCACCGGCGCGATCTCCGGCTGGATGATCGAGAAGGGCGCCTTCCGCAACGTCGTCACCGCGATCCTGTCTGGCGCCGTGCTGGGCATCGTCTGCGGCATGCTCGCCGCACCCGTGGCCGCCTTCGTCTACGGCGGCACCGCCGGCGTGGGCACCGGCGCCATCGTCTCCGCCTTCCGCGAGATGGGCAACTCGCTGCTCCAGTCCGTGACCCTGCAGTCCTTCATCTCCGACCCGCTGGACAAGGCGCTGGTGATGTTCCTCGTGTGGGCCACCATCAAGGCGCTCCCGCGCAAAACGGTCGAGGCGCTTCGCCCGCAGGGATAGCCCTTGACAACGCCCCAGGCCGATACGACGCCGCAGGTCAATCCGTTTACCGCACTGACCTGCGGCTTTTCGGCGTGGCTACTGGTGCTGGGAATCAACCGCCCGGCAGTGTCGATCGCGGTGGTGGCGGCGTCCTGGCTGGTGGGCGTGTGGGCGACCCGCCGCGCCGCGGTGGTGCTCAACTCGCTCGCCCTCGGGCTACCCGCGGGCGCGTCGATGCTCATCGTGCACGCGCCCTTCGGCCAGCACATGATCGCGCCGCTTATCAGCTCCGACGGGCTGGTGATCGCAGGCGAGCTGGCCCTGCGCTTCCTCGCCCTCATGGCGTCGATCCTGGCGGCCATGTGCTTCTCGCCGATCCCACAGCTAATCAAGGCGATCCAGGGCTCGCGCCTTAACCCGACGATCGGATACATCATCGGCGCGTCGCTGCAGTTCCTGCCCCAGGCCCGCCGGGCGGTCCGGACCGTCCGGGAGGCCAGGATCCTGACCGGCGAGCGGGTCAAAGGCCGGGTGCTCACGAGGCTTGCGATCCCGGTCATGGTGCACACCCTTTCTCTCGGCGCGGACCGCGCCACCGCCGTGGAAGTGGCGGGCGTGGGGCGTCCAGGCAGGCGAACGGTCCTGCGGCCGGTCTACGACAGTGGGTTGCAGAAGTTGGTGCGGATCGTGGTGCCGGTGGCGTGCGCCGTGGTGGTTATTGCGTGGAAGGTGGTGGCGAGGTGAGCTCCCCCTCCGATACCTCCGCGGTGGACTTCTTCCCGACGCGGCGCACCATCGTAGTGGGGCCCTCCGGCTCGGGGCTGAGCAGGCTAGGCGAGCGGGTCTACCGCACGACCGAGGGCGCGGCCATGGTCAGCCAGGACGCGATCAGCCACATCACCTTCCTGAGGGACACCGTCGTAGAGGAGATCGCCTTCGGCCTCGAGCAGCGCGGCATCCCGGTGCCGGAGATGGCCGAGCGCGTGGACGCCCTCGTGGCCCAGCTCGGCCTTGCCGAGGTCGCCGAGCGTAACCCCGCCGAGCTCTCCGGAGGGCAGACCAAGCGCGTGGCCATCGCCTGCGTGGCGGTGCTCGGCGCTGCCACGCTCGTCCTCGACGATCCGTTCGCCGGGCTCGACACGGAGTCGAGGCGGCTGGTCGCCCAGCTCCTTCGCGAGTATCCCGGCGCCGTGCTGGTGCTCGCGCACGAGGACCCGTCCGAACTTGGGTCCGACTTCGAAAGATTCCACCTCAGCGGCGACTCCGTGGGCCCCGGCTTGCCCGAAGCCCGAGCGCTCGCCCTGCCCGGGCGGGTCGCACCCTCCGGCGAGCGGATCGAATTAGGCACCCTCCGAGGAACTCGAGGGGAAGCCTCCCGGCGGTGGTGGCAGCTTCGAGCCAAGGCACCCAGCCGCTTCGTCACCGCGAAGGTCACCCTGCGGCCGCGTCGGGGCGCGGTGCTGTGGCTTCGCGGTGATAACGGCGCGGGCAAGACCACGCTGCTGCGGACGATCGTGGGCTTCGAATCCGAGTACCGCTGCCCGGTGAGTGTGAGCATGCAGTCGCAGCGCGCGAGCGATCAGGTGCTTGGATCGACGGTCGCCGAGCTGCTCCCGGACGTCGAGGCAAGGGATCGCCTCGGGCTCGACGGCGACACCCACCCACTCGACCTCCCGCAGGCTAAGCTGCGGCTCGCGCAGGTGGCGAGCGTTCTGGGGCAGCGCCGCGAGCTGGTGCTGCTCGACGAGCCGGACGTGGGGCTCGACCACGCGCACAGGGCGGCCTTCCACCGGCTGGTGGCCGAGGCACTCGATTGCGGGAAAGCAATCATCATGACCTGCCACGACCCCGCGGTCATGGAGGAGGTGGCTGCCTACGCTGAGGTGGACGAGGTCGCCCTGCCCTCGCCCTCACGCAGCTCCTAGGCCGCCTGAGACAGGCCGGTGAACAGCGACGCGGGCGAGCGCAGGGGCTGGAAGCTGCCGTCCACCACCCACACGAAGGTGGGCGCGGTGGGGGAGTCGAACTCGTGCACGCACTCTCCGTTCTCGGGGCCGACGAGGGAGGCTATCCAACCGGCGGCTAGCTCCGGCGGGACGACGTACCCGGAGGGCATGGAAAGCCGCGCGGTAACGAGGTAGGCGGGCGTGCGCTGCTCGCCGAAACCACGCATGCGCGCCTGGACGCGGGGACCCACGCGGTGGCGGGTGACGGTGATGGAGAGCGCGTCGCGCCCGAAAATAGCCGGAAGTGTGTGCGAAGGCGGCCGCCAGCTAGCAGTGGGCCTAGCGAGGGAGCGGGGATGGGCCATGATGGTGCCTACAGCATCGAGCGCGCTGCGGTGGTGGGTGCGCACGTAGCGGGTAATCTCCGCTGCTGAAGGCAGGGATTCGGCGGACTTGCGGACGGGGAACAACGTAACTTTTTTCATGGGGGCAACCTTAACTAGTGATTGGGACATCAACGTGCCTCAAGTATAGAACAGCTGTTCGAAAATGGGAAGAGTCTTTCGAAAACTAGGTTCGGGTCTAGGCTTGAGGCTTGTGAATACCGTGCGTGATGCGTCCCCAACCGAAGCGAAGATACCTCACGAGGTGTGGGTCCTGGTCTCCGCCGCGTTCATCATCGCCCTCGGTTACGGCCTCGTCGCGCCGATCATCCCGCAGTTCGCCTCCAGCTTCGGCGTGGGCATGGCCGCGGCCGGCGCCGTCGTCAGCGTCTTTGCAGGCACGCGCCTCGTTTTCGCCCCTGCGTCCGGCTCGCTTATCGACGCCTTCGGCTCCCGAAAGGTCTATCTCACCGGGCTCATCACGGTGGCCGTGGCCACGGGCCTCGTGGCGCTCGCCCAGGAGTACTGGCACATGCTGGCCCTGCGCGCGATCGCGGGCTTCGGTTCGACGATGTTCACCGTCTCCGCCGTGGGGCTGGTCATCAGGCTCTCGCCGCCGGAGATCAGGGGCAAGTGCTCCTCGGCCTACGCTTCGGGCTTCCTCTTCGGCAACATCGCGGGCCCGATCCTCGGCGCCGCGCTCTCGGTGCTGGGGATGCGGTGGCCGTTCGCCATCTACGGGGTGATGGTGGCGTTGGCGGCCTTCGTGGTGTGGTGGCGTATGCCGCGCCAGATCGGGGCAGTGGCGGCCAAGGGGACGGGACTGCCGGCCCTTACCGCGCGCGAGGCCTTCCGCGACCACGCCTATCGCGCCTCGCTGAGCGGCGGATTCGCCAACGGCTGGTCCAACTTTGGTGTTCGCGTGGCCACCGTCCCGCTGTTCGCGGCCGCCGCGTTTGAGAACGGCGCGGCCATCGCCGGGCTCGCGATGACCGCCTTCGCCGCCGGAAACGCCGTGGCCCTGCAGTTCTCCGGCAGGCTCTCGGACCGGGTCGGGCGCAAGCCGCTCATCCTCATCGGGCTCGCCCTCAACGCCGCGTTCACCGCGACCTTCGGCTTCTCCCACCACTTCGCCACCCTCATGGCGGTCTCCGTTGGGGCGGGCGTGGGTGCCGGGCTGTTCAACCCCGCGCAGCAGGCCGTGCTCGCCGACATCGTCGGCCCCGGCCGCTCGGGCGGCAAGGTGGTGGCCACCTACCAGATGGCGCAGGATAGCGGCACGATCCTCGGGCCCATCGTCATCGGAACCGTGGCCCACGTGTACGGCTTCGGACCGGCCTTCGCCCTGTGCGCGGCGATCACGCTCGTGGCGTGCCTGCTGTGGGGATTCGGGCGAGAAACCCTCGCCCTCAAGCAGCTGGCGGGCTAGGTCAGCTGCGCGGTGACCTCGCGGTTGAGCCGCCCGAAGTTGTAGTAGGCCGCACACGCGCCCTCGGGGGAGACCATGCAGGTGCCGATGGGGGTGTCCGGCGTGCAGGCGGTGCCGAACACCTTGCACTGCCACGGCTTGATGTGGCCGGTGAGCACCGAGCCGCACTCGCAGGCGACGGGGTCGGCCACGCGCTTGCCGGGCAGGTCGAAGAGCCGCTCGGCGTCGAAGTCGGCGAACTCCTCGGAGATGCCCATGCCCGAGTTGTCGAGCCAGCCCAGGCCGCGCCACTCGAAGGTGTCGCGGATGGTGAACACCCGGTCCAGCAGCGCGCGGGCGGCCGGGTTGCCCTGATCGCGCACGACGCGGGCGTACTGGTTCTCCACGCGCGCCTTGCCCGCCGCGACGTCCCCGGAGACGAACTGCTCGAGCAGCATCGCGATGCCTTGGAGGATGTCGAGCGGCTCGAAGCCGCACACGGCCACCGGCAGGTTGAACTCCGCGGGCAAGAACTCGAAGGCTTGGGTTCCCACGACCGTTGCCACGTGGCCCGGGCCGATGAAGCCGTCCACCTTTGTCTCGCCACCGTCGGCGATCGCTCGCAGCGGCGGCTCGATGGTGACGTGGTTGCTGAACACGCTGAAGTTCTTCAGCCCCTTGTCCTTGGCGTACTTCAAGGTCACGGCGGTCGAGGGCGCGGTGGTCTCGAAGCCGACGGCGAAGAAGATGACCTTCTTATCCGGGTTCTCCTCGGCGATCTTCAGGGAGTCGAGCGGGGAGTAGACGAAGCGGATGTCGCTGCCCTGGGCGCGGGCCTGCATGAGGGAGACGTCGGAGCCCGGCACGCGCATCATGTCGCCGAAGGTGGCGAGGATGACGTCGGGCTGGGAGGCCAGCCACAGGGCGTCGTCGACGCGCCCCATGGGGATCACGCACACGGGGCAGCCGGGGCCGTGGACCAGGTCGATAGAGTCGGGCAGGAGGTTTTCCAGCCCGTAGCGGTAGATGGTGTGGGTGTGCCCGCCGCAGATCTCCATGAGCTTGATCGGGTGATCGAGCTGGGTGGCCATCTGGGAGATGCGCTCGATGAGCTGCTTGGCGGCGTGCGGGTCGCGGAACTCGTCAACGAACTTCATGGGGGTGCGTCCTTTTATTCGATCTCTGACTCGCTAAACGAGGCCAGCTCGCTTTCGAAGGTGTCGCCGCCGAGCTGCTTGATCTGCTGCAGCGTCACCTTCGCCTCCTCCTCGTCGATGGTGCTCAGCGCGAAGCCGACGTGGACCAACACCCAGTCGCCGACGGCGAGCCCCTCGCCGAGGAGAAGATCAGTGGATACCTTGCGGCTCACGCCGTCGATGCTCACGGTGGCGCGGGTGGGGTCGGTCACCTCGACCACCTGGGCTGGAACGCCTAGACACACGGGCAGTCACTCCTTGGGAATCATGTAGGGAAAACTTTACTCCCATCCCCGGCGCTGCCCGCGGCAGGCGCTACCATGGGGCGAGAGCAAGCCCCTGAGAAAAGCGAGGAAACGGTGGAGCCTAAGAACCGACTCAACGAGGACGTCGACCAGGTCAACGACACGATCGCGCGGGTGCGTCGCCGCGGGGGCAGGCTCAAGGACCAGCAGGTCACCCTCGCCCACGGGGCCGGCGGCAAGGCGTCGGCAAGCCTGCTGCAACACGTCTTCTTTGACGAATACGGCAACGACCTGCTCGCCCAGGGCGGCGATTCCACCCTCATGGACCTCGATCTGCAGGGTGGCAAGCTGGCGTTTTCCACCGATTCCTACGTGGTCAACCCCATCGAGTTCCCAGGCGGCTCGATCGGCGAGCTGGCGATCAACGGCACCGTCAACGACCTCGCGGTGGCGGGCGCGGTGCCGAAGTACATCTCGGTCGCGTTCATCCTCGAGGAGGGGCTAGACATCGAGACGCTGCGGCGGATCGTGCTGAGGCTCAAGGAGGCCTCGGACAAGGCAGGCGTGGCGATCGCGACCGGCGACACCAAAGTGGTGCCCAAGGGCAAGGGCGACAAGCTGTATATCACCACCGCGGGCGTGGGCGTGGTCCCCGCCGACCGCGTGCCCGGCTTCGCGCGCGTGGCCCCCGGCGACCGCCTGCTCGTCTCCGGCCCCATCGCCGACCACGGCATGTCCGTCATGATGGCCCGCGGCGACCTCGCCATCGACGCCCCCATCGAGTCGGATTCGCGCGAGGTGGCCTCGCTCGTTGCCGCGCTTCTCGACGCCGTTCCGGATACAAGGTGGATGCGAGACGCGACCCGCGGGGGAGTCGCCACCGTCATGAACGAGCTCGCGGAGACCACGGGGCTGGGCGTCGTGCTGGAGGACGAGGCCATCCCCGTGCGCCCCATGACCCGCGCCGCCTGCGACATGCTGGGCATCGACCCGCTCTACGTGGCCAACGAGGGCACCTTCATCGCGGTCGTGCCGGAGGCGCAGGCGGAGGAGGCGCTGGCCGCGGTGCAGCAGGCGGGCGCCCCCGAGGCGCGGCTCATCGGCCGGATCGTGGAGAAGCCCGAGGCATGCGTGGTGCTGGTGACCGCGTTCGGCGGCACCCGCATGGTGGACAAGCTGGTGGGCGACCCGCTGCCGCGCATCTGCTAGGCGGTTGGTGGGGTGCTGGGCCGCCGTCGGTCGACTTCACTCACTAGACTTCACCCGATTTTGGTACCCGCCCGGGGTATGTTTTGGGGTGAAGTCTTTCGAGTGAAGTCGACCCCGCGGCAAGCCGCAAGCTAGCCCTCCCCGCGAGCGAGCATCGCCCGCCCCAGCACCGCCTGCCCGAGGCTCAGGCCCCCGTCGCCGGGCGGCACCTGCTCGTGCACTACGAGCTCGTAGCCCCGCCCCCGCAGGAACTCCCGCAGGTCCGCCAACAGCAGCCGGTTGAAGGCGCACCCGCCGGTCATCGCCACCACCTGCGCCCCGGACGTCCCCGCAACCTCTGCGGCCCGCGCCCCCAGCACCTGCGCCACATGTCGGTGGAACTGCCGGGCAGCATTCGCGCCGCCCGAACTCGACGCCAGCACGGCAAAGGCCTCCGCGAGGGTGGAGACCCCGTCCCACGAGCAGGCCCCGCCGCGCGCCAGGTGCTCGAATTCCATGGCCGCCTGCGCCTCGTAGCTGACCGCCGTTCCGAAGGTACCGCAGCCGACGAGGCAAGCTGCGGCGTCGAAAAGCCTGCCCAGCGAGCTGGTGGCAACCGTGCCAATCCCGCTGCCTAGCTGGGAGGAGACCAGCCGCAGCTCCCCGGCATCGACCGATGACCTAAGCCGCGAAACCAGCGGCCCGGACACACCCCAAGAAGCGGAAACCCCGAGCACGATCCGCCACGGGTAGGTGACGGCGCGGTCGCCGCCTGCCAGCGGGAACGAGGGCACATGCCACGCCCGCTCAAAAACCAACTCCGGCGAAACGACAAAAATCTCCCCGCCCCAGATCGTCCCGTCGAGCCCGTAGCCGGTGCCGTCGGCCGCGATCACCACCGCGGGGCGCCCCAGCAGCCCGTGCTCGGCCAGGACGCTGGCCGCGTGCGCCTGGTGGTGCTGGACCTGCAACAGCGGCAGCCCCAGGCGATCGGACAGGCGCTCGGCCCACGCGGTCGTGGAGTACCCCGGGTGCATGTCGCACACAATGGCCGACGGCTCCACCCCGCGCAGCGAGCTCATCTGCGCAAACGTGCGCTCGGCAACCTCCTGCGCGCGCAGCGACCCCATGTCCCCGATGTGCGAGGTGAGGTGCGCCAGCCCGCCCGAGGTGAGGCACATGGTGTTCTTCAGCTCCCCGCCGACGGCGAAAACGTCGGGCCCGTCGGGGATTGCGAGCGGCAGGGGAGCAAGCCCCCGCGAGCGCCGCACCGGCACCTCGCCCAAGTACACCGAATCCTCCACGGGCACGAAGATGTCGCGGTCGTGGAAGAGGAACCCGTCGCAGAAGCCGCCCAGCAACTCTCGCGCCTCCGCGATGGAGGCCACCAGGGGCTCGCCGGAGGGGTTTCCGCTGGTCGCCACCACCGGCGAGTCCACCAGCAGCATGTGCAGCGGGGAGTAGGGCAGCACGACCCCCACGTCACCCAGCCCCGGCGCAATGGACTGCGGCAGCACCCCGCGCGAGGGTGCGATGACGATCGGCCGCGCGGGGGAGGTAAGCAGCGCCTCCTGCGCTGGCGTCAGCGCCACCACCGCCCGCGCGTGATCCAGCGAGGGCACCATCACCGCGAACGGCTTGTGCGGCCTGCGCTTGAGCCCCCGCAGCCGCGCGATCGCCGCGGGATCGGTCGCCTGGCACATGAGGTGGAACCCGCCGATGCCGCGCACGGCCAGCACCTTGCCCTCCCTCAGCAACTCTCGAGCCGCGGAAAACGCGTCTTGGCCCGCCACCACGCGCTCGCCCTCCTCGAACCACACCTTCGGCCCGCAGTTCGGGCAGGAGATGGGCTGCGCGTGGTACCTGCGATCGTTCACATCCGTGTACTCGCGCTCGCAGTCGGGGCACAGCGGGAACACCTTCAGCGTCGTGTTCGGCCGGTCGTAGGGCAGCTCCTCGATGATCGTCAGCCGCGGTCCGCAGTGCGTACAGGTGATAAACGGGTAGTGGTAGCGGCGGTTGGTGGGGTCGTTGAACTCGGCGATGCAGTCCTCGCACGGCGCCACGTCCGGCGGGATGAGCGTTCGCGCGCCGGGCAGGTGCGTCGAGGCCACAATCGTGAATCCGGTTTCCTCGCGCACAGGTTTTTCTTGCTTGTCGACGCTCACCACTCGCGCCAGCGGAGGCAACGAAGAGAGCACGTCGCGAAGGAACTCCTCGAGCACGCCCGGCGTGCCCTGGGCCTCGATGAACACCTCGATGTCGTTGTTGCCGCACCAGCCGGTGACCTCGTGGTTGGCGGCGACCTTCGCGATGTGCGGGCGCATGCCCACCCCCTGCACCACGCCGGTCAAGGTGATGGCCAGTCGTTGAAGGTCGGTGATGCTCATAATCCCCAAGCTTAGCGGGGGTGCACCGGCCAGCCAGCGCGGGGAATCGGAGTACCTTGGGGAGGCGTGCACGAGGTGGCATTGAGTACGGAGCTCGCGCGGGTCGTCGCCCGCGCGGCCAAGGGCAGAAGGGTTCGTCAGGTGAACCTTCGCATCGGGGCGTTGCGGCAAGTCGTGCCCAGCTCGATGGAGTACGCCTGGGGCTTCGTCACCGCCGCCACGCCGCTCGAGGGGGCAAGGCTTCACATCGATTGGATCGACGCGGTCATCGAGTGCGAGCAGGGACACCGCACGGTCCTCGACGCCTCCTCCTACCTCGACTTATCCTGCCCACGCTGCGATGCGCCGACGAGGGTCGTCGCGGGCGAGGAGTTCCAGGTCGTCGACCTCGAGGTCGAAGCCGCCTAATCACCACGGAAGAAAGCGAAGACATCATGGGTCGTTTCCACCGCCACGCCGACGGCACCGTCCACTCCCACGGTGATCATGTCCACGGACACGAGCACCACCACCACGACCACGACCACGAGGTCGGCGACCACTCCGGCTACGAGACCGGCCGCGAGCGCATCGACGTCCTTGAGGACATCTTCAGCGAGAACGACCGCCGCGCCGCCAGCAACCGCGCCGCCTTCGAGGAGCACGGCGTGGTCTCCATCAACGTCATGAGCTCGCCGGGCGCGGGCAAGACCACCCTGCTGGAGAAGACGCTCGAGCACTTCAAGGGTGCGATCCGCTTCGGCGTGGTCGAGGGCGACATCGAGACCGCCATCGACGCCGACCGGCTGCGCGGCTTCGGCGCCCAGGTGTCCCTGCTCAACACGGGCAACGGCTTCGGCGGTGAGTGCCACCTCGACGCCCCGATGGTCTCCCGCGCGCTCGAGGGGCTCGACCTTTCCGCCCTCGACACCGTGCTCATCGAGAACGTCGGCAACCTCGTGTGCCCGGCGGAGTTCGAGGTGGGCGAGCACAAGAAGGTCATGATCGCCTCGGTCACCGAGGGCGAGGACAAGCCGCTGAAATATCCGGTCATGTTCCGCAGCGTGGAGGTCGTGGTGATCAACAAGATCGACCTTCTGCCGTACCTCGACTTCGACCTCGAGCTGTTTAAGAAGAACATCCGCCAGGTCAACCCCGGGGCGACCATCTTCGAGGTGTCCACCAAGACCGGGGAGGGGCTCGACGGGTGGTACGAGTGGGTGGCAGCCCAATCCGGGGGTACCCAGGGTGTTTAACACCATAGTCGGGCAGGAGCCCGCGCCCGAATGTCGCCTCCCAGAGTAACGTGGATTTATATCTGGGAAGCGTCAGGTGACACCCCGGGCCACGGATTCTTAAGGTCCAGAACCCGCAGGTCACGGCCCTTAAGAGATAAGCGCCCGCGGTGCGGGTGCCCGTCGTATGCGGGGCGCAACTTCGCTTCCTCACAACGTGGATATCGAGTGAGAAAACTTACAGAGGAAAGCGAAGTTCAATGGATATTCCGGGAACCTGGGGCAACGGAACTCTCATCGAGAATCTGGAGCGCAAGGGGGTCAGCCGCCGCGACTTCATGAAGATGTGTTCGGGGCTCGCCGCGATCTTCGCGGTCGGCGCCCCGCTGGCCTCCAAGGCGGAGGCCCAGGAGGCCACCAAGATCGCCGACGCGCTCGGCAGCGTCACCAAGCCCAACGTCGCCTGGCTCCAGCTGCAGGAGTGCACCGGCTGCATGGAGTCGGTTCTGCGCTCCGGCGCCAGCACCATCGAGGACCTCGTCCTCAACCAGCTCTCGGTGAACTACAACGAGCTGGTCATGGCCGCCTCCGGCGAGGCCGCCGAGCAGGCGCTCAAGGAGCTCAACGAGCAGCCGCACATCCTCGTAGTCAACGGCTCGGTCTCCCTGGCCGAGGACGGCGTCTACTGCATGATCGGCGGCAAGACCTCCAAGGAGGTCCTCGAGGAGGCGGCCAAGAACGCCACCGCCATCCTCGCTGTCGGCGCCTGCGCCGTCTACGGTTCGGTCCAGGCGGCCCGCCCTAACCCCACCCACGCGGTCGGCGTGGACGAGATCATCAAGGACAAGCCGGTCATCAACGTCTCCGGCTGCCCGCCGATCGGCGAGGTCATCACCGCCACCATCAGCTACATCCTCACCCACGGAGACACCCCCGACGTGGATGCCGAGGGTCGTCCGCTGTTCGCCTACGACCAGCGCATTCACGACTCCTGCCCGCGCCGCGCCCACTTCGACGCCGGCCAGTTCGTCCGCACCTTCGACGACGAGGGCGCCCGCAACGGCTGGTGCCTCTACGAGGTTGGCTGCAAGGGTCCGTCGACGTTTAGCCCGTGCCCGATCATCCAGTGGAACATGAAGACGGGCTGGCCGATCGGCGCGGGCCACCCGTGCATCGGCTGCACCGAGAAGGACTTCTTCGACCGGTTCACGCCCTTCTACTCCGAGCTGCCGGACGTGCGCGGCTTCGGCGTGGAGTCCACGGTGAAGAAGGTCGGCTGGGGCTTGGTCGGCGTGGCGGCCGCGGGCGTGGCCGCCCACGGCGGGCTCACCATGCTCAACGAGATCAAGGTGCGAAAGGCCAACGGCGACCTCGAGACACTCGAGGCCTACGCGGGCAACGAAAGCGACCATCCCACCCCTCCGACGAAGGCGACAGAGCAGTAACCCCTGGCGTCGACAAGCGAAACGAAAGTAGACAAAGATGGCTGAAAGAATTGTTGTCGACCCGCTGACCCGCATCGAGGGGCACCTGCGCATCGAAATGGAGGTCGACGGCGGAGAGATCAAGGAGGCGTGGAGCGAGGCCACGCAGTTCCGCGGGATCGAGACGATCGTCCAGGACCGCGACCCGCGCGACGTGTGGGCCTTCGTCGGACGCATCTGCGGCGTGTGCACCGCGACCCACTCGGTGGCGTCGATCATCGCGGTCGAGGACGCGATCGACACGCAGATCCCCAAGCAGGCGCAGCTCGTGCGCGACCTGCTGCTAGCCGCCCAGGAGGTCCACGACCACGTCGTGCACTTCTACCACCTGCACGCCCTCGACTGGGTGAACGTGGCCTCGGCCGCGAAGGCGGACCCGCAGAAGGCCGTGGACTTCGCGCACTCGATCGGCTCGACGTGGAAGGGCAACAGCCTCGAGAACTTCACCAAGGTCAAGGAGACGGTGCAGGGCATCCTCGACTCCGGCCAGCTGTCGATCTTCACCGGCGGCTACTGGGATCACCCCGACTACCGGCTCCCACCGGAGGCCAACCTCATGGCCGTGAGCCATTACCTCGACGCGCTGCAGTTCCAACGCTCGATCATCCGCATCACCACGGTCTTCGGCGGCAAGAACCCGCACCCGAACTTCCTGGTCGGCGGCATGGCCTGCTCGATCGACCCGGAGAAGTCCGAGACCGTCAACCAGGTTCGCTTGGACGAGATCCAGGGCTGGGCCGAGGAGATCGAGAACTTCGTCACCGGCTGCTACCTACCCGACGCGCTGGCAATCATGGGTGTGTACAAGGACTACTTCGAGATCGGCAAGTCGGCTGACACCTTCCTCGCGGTGGGCATGGCCGGCGCGGCCATCCGCGGCGACAACCTCGAGCGCTCCATGTCCTACGGCCACCCGGAGGTCACCCCGGGCGTCATCCTCGACGGCGACTACACGCAGCTGCACCCGCTGGAGGCGGACAAGATCAAGGAGTTCGTCGCCTCCTCGTGGCTCGACTACTCGGTCGGCAACGACGAGGGGCTTGAGCCCAGCCAGGGCGAGACCACCCCGAACTACACCGGCCCGAAGCCGCCGGTGACGTGGCTGGCAGACAACAAGGAATACACCTGGTCCAAGGCCCCGCGCTACGACGGCCGCCCCACCCAGGTCGGCCCCGTCGCCCGCGTCCTTCTGGCCTACCTGCAAAACGAACCGGAGACCAAGAAGATCGTCGACGACGCCTTCGCCAAGCTCGGCATCACCGTGGAGAAGATGAACTCCACCGGCGGCCGCACGCTCGCCCGCGCGGTCGAGGCCGCGACGGCGTCGACGAACCTTCTCAACACGCTGCTGCCGGAGTTCATCAAGGGCATCAAGGAGGGCGACTTCGACGTCTTCAACCCGAAGAAGTGGGAGCCGGGGTCCTGGCCGAAGGAGTCCAGCGGCTTCTCCATGATCGAGGTCGCCCGCGGCACGCTCAGCCACTACGTGACCATCAAGGACGAGAAGGTCGCCCGCTACCAGGCCGTGGTTCCGTCCACCTGGCTATCTGGCGGACGCGACGCCGAGGGCAAGCGCGGCCCCTACGAGGAGGCGCTGGCCGGCGGCGGGCACCCGCTGGAAAACCCCAAGGAGCCCCTGGAAGTCCTGCGAACCATCCACTCCTTCGATCCATGCATGTCGTGCGCCGTGCACCTTATGGATACGGAGGGCGAGGAGCTGTTTAAGGTGATGACACAATGACCACCCAGGTACCCGCCCCGCAAGGCGCGCCCAATAACCCGCCCAACCAACCGCCCAAAGACCAACCCGTCCTCTCCGTCATCTCCAGCTTCCCGGTCGACGTCTACGGCCAGGAGACCCTCATCCGGCTCGCCTCGATGAGCCCCGAGGGCTCCACCGACCCGATCGACCTCGCGCTGCGGCGGACCACGGACCAGACGCTCGTCCCGGAGTCCTTCGACCCGGGCTCCGCGCAGCGCCCGTTCTCGATCGCCGCGGTGCTCAACGCCTACGTGCGCTCCGGCCGCCTCAACCTGTCGGTCATGCGCGGCGACCTCGATGCCGTCATCGCCGCGTCGAAGTCGACCCGCGAGCAGAAGGTGCTGGCGAGAAAGCACGCCAAGTCAATGGAGAAGGTCGGGCGCCGCACGGTGGCCGTGGCCATCGCGGACCTCGACTCCGAGGAGCCCGGCCAGTACCAGCTCGCCGGGGTCTTGAGCTTCGGCGTCTGCGAGCGCCGCACCCGCCTCGCGCCCACGCACCCCGGCTACACCCGCGTGGAGCTGTGGCCGCGCGCCCTGCGCTTCCAGCACTGGCTGAACGTGCTGCTGATCATCGCCTTGTCCTTTACGGGCTACTACATCATGGACCCGTTCTTCGGGCCCAACGCCTCCCAGGACACCGGCTTCCTCATGGGCACCATCCGCTTCATCCACATCGCCTCCGGCATCGGCTGGATCGCGCTCGGGCTGTGGCGCCTGTCGCTGACGGTCTTCGCCAAGGAGCGGCAGATGCGCTGGCGCTCGCTGTGGCCGATCTACAACAAGCAGGACCTCAAGAACCTGCTGGGCACGGCGCAGTTCTACATGTTCATCAAGCGTGAGGGCCCGCAGTACGTCGGCCACAACGGCCTGCAGCAGCTGACCTACACGGGCATCTACGCCCTCTGCATCGTGCAGATGCTCACCGGCCTTGCCCTCTACGGCCTTTACGAGCAGGGCAACTGGTTCTTCCACCTGGTCAGCTACCCGGTCCACTGGTTCGGTATCCCCGGCATCCGCCTCTTCCACGCCGTTGTCATGTTCATCATCTGGGCGTTCGTGGTCATCCACGTCTACCTCGCCTTCCGCGCCGACAACCTGGAAGATCACGGCGGCGTGTCCTCCATGATCAACGGCGCCGTCTGGCTGCCCACCGGTTCCATGCCCGTCGACGCGTCCGAGATCGAATAGCGTGGACGGCATCACAGTCATCGGCATCGGCAACCCCATCATGACCGACGATGGGGTTGGCCTTGCCGTTTTAGCCAAGCTTGTCGACGCCAAGGTGCCCGGCGTGAAGTACATCGACGGCGGCACATCCGGCATGGAGATCCTGCCTGACATCCAGGACGCCACCAGGCTGCTGGTCTTGGACGGCATCAAAGACCCCGACGAGCCCCCGGGCACCGTCTTGGTCCTCGAGGGTGACCAGCTCCCGCGCCTGCGCAAGAGCGCGCTCTCGCCGCACCAGGTGGGCCTTCTGGACCTGCTGTCCACGGCGCGCCTTCTCGGCTCGGAGCCCGAGGAGGTCGTGGTCGTGGGCGTGGTGGCACAGGACGTGGAGCTCCACGTGGGCATGACTGAGAAGGTTGCGGCCGCGGTGCCTGTGGCCGTCGATAAGGCAAAAAAGGTACTGGCCAGCTGGACGAGCTAGAAAGACGCGAAAACGCCCCTCTACCTGCGCGGTAGGAGGGGCGTTCGGCGTTTTTGCCTAGCGGCGGCGGGCGACGCGACCGATCATGGTGGCGAGGCCTGCGAGGATAAACAGGGCGGCTAGCAGGACCAGGGACCAGACGTTGGCGCCGGTGTTGGCCAGGCGCTTGGCGACGCTAGTGGAAGCCGGCGCGGAGGCAGCCTGTGCGGCGGCGGCCTGAGTGGTGCCAGCTGCAGGAGCGGCGGCTGCAGCGGCAGCGACCGGGGTGGTGGTGCCGGCGGTGGTGCCGGTTGCGGTCTGTGCACCGGTTGCGGTGGTGGCGTTCGT
This sequence comes from Corynebacterium vitaeruminis DSM 20294, assembly GCF_000550805.1. Classification (NCBI taxonomy): domain Bacteria; kingdom Bacillati; phylum Actinomycetota; class Actinomycetes; order Mycobacteriales; family Corynebacteriaceae; genus Corynebacterium; species Corynebacterium vitaeruminis. Next base: position 1,179,266 of record NZ_CP004353.1, read on the forward strand.
TCCGGTGGTGTCGGTGGTGTTACCGGAGGAGGTCGAGGACGCCGAGGAAGCGGAGGAGCCAGCGAGGGCGGCGAGCACGCCACCGACGACGGCAGCACCCACGACCAGCTTCGCGGCATCAGCGGCACTGGAACCGGAAGAACCGGCGCTGGAGCCGGACGACAGAGCGGCGGAACCGAGGGCAGAAGACGCCAGCGGGGCGCTGGAGCCGGAAGAACCGTTGCTGGAGCCGGAGGACAGCGGCAGGACGGAGGAGCCGTCGCTGGACTCGGCTGCGTGCTTCGGGGTGTAAGAAGATCCGTCGGAAGAGCCGGAGGACAGCGCAGACGAGAGGGCAACCGGACCCAGAATGGAGGAGCTAGCGTTAGAGTCGGCGAGGTGCTTCGGGGTCGAGGAGCTATCGCTCGAGCCGGAGGACAGCGGCAGGACGGAGGAGCCGACGCTGGACTCAGCCAGGTGCTTCGGGGAAGAAGAACCGTCGCTAGGGCCGGAGGACAGCGCGGAAGAGCCGAGCGCGGAAGACAACCCGAGCGGCAGAAGAGCGTCGGAGGACCCGTCGCTCGACGTGGAGGAGTTGCTCGACACGGAAGGAACGGAGCTGCCCGCGTGAGTGCCCTCGGAGCTGCCCACGGAGGACAACGGCGCGGAGGAACCCTCAGCAGAGCCCTTATCGGCGCTGCTGGAGCCCGAGGAGAGAGCCGAAGAACCGGGGAGCGCGGAGGAGCCATCGCTGGAACCAGACGAAAGCGCGCTCGAACCCAGGGCAGAGGAGCCCACGGCGGAAGACAGCGCGAGCGGCACGGCCACAGCTGCGGCGCCAGAGGACAGGGCAGCACCCGGTAGCGCGGAGGACAGAGCCGAGCTCGAGGCGCCGGAAGACAGCACGCCATCGGCAGCGGCAGAAGCAACGGAGGAGAGCGCGGCGTCAGCGGCGCTGGATCCGAGGTCAGAGGAAAGCGCGCTCGAGCCAAGATCAGAAGACAATGCGGGGGCAGCAGCGGAGGCGGCGCCGTCGCTCGACAGCGCGGACGAGCCGGAGGAGAGCGCGGCATAAGCGGCAGTATCGGAGGAAAGGCCGAGCTCAGAGGAGAGGCCAGACTCAGAAGACGGGCCCGACTCGGAAGAAAGACCGGAGTCCGAAGACAGACCCAGCTCGGAAGACGCCTGGACAGAATCGTTGGTGTCGGAGGAAAAGTCCTTCAGATCCGAGGAGAGGTTGATCGCGTCGACGGCCTTGTCAGTGTCGGAATCCTGGCCGGAGGTCGTCGTTTCTCCCGTGTTCGATTCATAGGTGGACCCATCGGAGGTCGAGGTGCCCGTGGACTCCGAGCCCGTGGACTCTGAACCAGTCGTGTCCGTACCGGTGGTGTCGGTCGGGGTGCAGTGCGGGTTTCCGTTTACGGTGTTGCCGTTGCCGCTGTTGTTGCACACGGAGTTGGTAGACGTGTCATTGTGCGTCGCGCTGTCTTGCTCGGTGTTGGTGATCGTGTTATCGCCGCTCGGGGTCGCGCTGGCGACACCAGTGATGAAGGGCGTAACCATGAGGCCGGTACCGAGGGAAATCGACAAGAAAGCTGAACCAACCCGAGATCGGGTTTTTCGGGGATACATGTGCATTCCTCCAAGAAGACAAACATTACATAGGTAGCTCGACGTCCCCGCTGTCCGCCCAAAAAGCAAAAACAGGAAAACTTGCGCAACCCCGTATGACCGGCATCGCTTCGCAAATGTCGAGGTTGCTTAAGTATTCTAGCAGCCTTTCTTAAGGTAGGGGAGCCTTACTATTAGCTCGTTATGTTGGAGTGTGCTGGTAGAATGCTGTATTTGTTGAGAATATATTCCTACTTATTCAAAATATCTAGCACGAAATGGGCGCTATGTTAAGAATGGTTTTTAGCCTGGTTTGCTATGGGCATGCGCCAGATTTTCATGTTGGCGGGATTGAAGGTTGACATTTCTTGGATTTGTGTCTGGTTTGCAGCATGCTTTTCGACGCTTCGCTGAACGTCAAAATTACAAGGTGAAGCCGCCCCCCTGCCTTGCCAACTTCTCGGTTAGCGCGTTGCAAAGATCTGATAGTGGACGCGAAAGGTGGGCATCAGTTCGAAACGAGACGTGGAGGCATAAACGAAATTCGATTCTCGCAGCGCGCAAATCGGGGCACGGGGCTATGGATCGGAACCGATTCATAGTTTGAATTTCCCTGTGAGCGCAGTCTGTTGGGTGGCGAAAAGAATTGACAGAAAGTTGACAGGCTCTGGGGGTGGTGAAGTGAGCAGAACCACCAAAAGATTGACGCAACCTATAATTTTGGGGGCAAAATCAGGTTTAGAGCGTCCGAAACCTTGGAAGTTTCCTTGGCTACTTACTCGACATCGATCCACGCTAATGAGAACTCTTGTCCCCTTCTCAGATCGGCGGTGGGGGTGCCACACACGGGGCAGGTCAGGGCGAAATACTCGTCGATTTCCTGCTCGCTATCGCAGGTGGGGCACCACACGGTGGCTTCAACCTCTTCGATGTCGAGGCTCGCACCGTCACAGACCGTCCCTGCCTGCGCGATTGGCCACGATGCCTCTAGCGCGTCGACAAGCACCCCAGATCGCTTCCCGACGATCAAGCCTACGGCCCGAACCGATCGACCCTGAGCAACCTCATCGACCTTGGAGACGACCCCGTTGAGAAGCGACAATTCGTGCATACCACCAGTGTATGCCCTGCTGGTAAGCCCCAGTAATCGAGTCCTAGCTGGAGATAGGCGAGCTTCATGTACGTCCACATCGAGGCCGATGGACGCGGGGTAGTGATCATCGGTTAAGCAGATTATCGACGCGGAAATTGTGGCTGGATTCTCTTGAGCGGCAGCGAGAAGCCCGAGTAGTACTCAGAAAACAAAAATTCGGTGTGAGCACAATTTGTGCTCACACCGAATGAAGAGATTCTAGGCGATTGCCCAGAAACTAGTTATGCCTTGCGGGACGCAAAAAGGGCAGCGCCACCGGCGGCTGCGATCAGCGCGCCGAGCAGGATGATCATCCAAGCGTCGACACCGGTGTTGGCCAGCTTCTTCGGAGCGCTCTTGGCGTCCGCAGCAGGCTTTGCGTCGGCGGCCTTTGCGCCAGCAGCAGGCTTGGAAGCAGCAGCCTTGCCATCAGCGGCAGGCTTTCCACCCTGCGCTGCTGCGCCAGCGTTGTCGCCGGCCGGGGCCTGGTTGCCGTTAGCGGCCGGGGCCTGGTTGCCGTTGCCCTCAGCAGGCGCTGCCGGGTTCTGGGTGGCAGCGCCAGCCTGGGAAGAAGTCGAGGAAGCGGAGGAGCCTGCGATGGCTGCGAGAACGCCACCGATAACTGCGGCACCAATGACGAGCCCGGCAACGTCGGAGGAGCCAACGCCGCTGCTCAGCGTAGCGCTGCCGAGGCCAGAGCCAAGGGCACTGCCGTCGGAGGAACTGCTACTCAGTGCGCTGCTGATGAGGTTTGATCCTATTTTCTTTTCTAGGGCCCCGAAGTGTGGGCAATTGGATAAATAGGATTGGGAGTTTGGGGGTAAGGATTGGGGGTAAATATTTTGATCCCAAAAATGGAATGACGTTCCACTTAGCAAACGATAGAGCCCAAAATGCCCGGCGTCGCACATTATTAGTGTGATGCCGGGCTTGGAGGCGGGTTATTTATGCACGCCTGCGCGCGATCGCGAGCGATGCGCCACCTGCCAGGGTGAGCATGACGGCCAGAAGGAGAAGGTCGGAGGCTTCAACGCCAGTGTTGGCCAGCTTCTTCGGTGCCTGGGCCGCTGTCGGAGCGGTGGCGGCAGCGGCAGGCTTGGCCGGGGCTGCCTTCGCCGGAGCTTCGGCGGCAGGGGCTGGCTTCTCGGCAGCTGGCTTTTCAGCGGCGGGCTGTGCCGGAGCCTGCTGGGCAGGCGCTTGCTGAGCCGGGGCCTGCTGGGCGGGAGCCTGCTGCGAAGAATTCGAGCTGGCGGAGCTTGCGGCGGAGCCAGCAATGAGGGCGGAACCGACCACCAGGGGAACGATGAGGCCGCTCGAGCCGGAGCTGGAACCTTCAGAGCTCAGCTCGGAGCTGGTTCCCACTGCGGAGCCAACGGTGGAGCTGGTGTCGTCATCGGAGCTCAGGTTGGAGCTGATGACGGAGCTGGAATCGTCGAAGGAGCTGGAGCTGGAGTCGATGGGGATGTCGGGAACGACGTCCGGCTCGTCGAGGCACTTGTCCACGAGCCCATCGGGCATGGGGTTCTTCAGGTGCCACTTGCCATCGTTGCCGTTGTGCTCGTAGCAGTACGGCTTAAGTGATACGGGGGCTCCCGGCTTTGCGGCGTTCGCGCTCGGGGCCAAGAGCAGGCCAGCGCCGAGTGCGAGGGCGGCGGCCGAAGCGCCAATGCGGCGGCTCATCTTCTTGGTGGACATTTCATTACTCCTGGTTTGAGTGGGAAATGTCGACTACCTTCGCTGCCGTCCTCAGGTGAACTCAGGTGCGGCCGAAAAGCGGTCGACGAGGGGAATAGGGATCCGTTAACAACTCAAGCGCTTGCCCTCAACTTAGCAAGGTTGAGGTGCGAAAAGGGCTGTCGCGGAAGATTGTGAAAATTGCGACGATCTGGGAAGGGATTGAGAAACTGATAGCGGTAACGCCCATCCGCTATCGAAAATTTGGCACAAAGCCCGTGTTAAGGGGGCGAATTGATGAAAATGAATAGCTAAGAGAGTTCTTAAAGAAGGGGCGAAAATGCCCATCATTAGGGGGTGATTTTGTGAAAGTAGCAATGTTTATAAGATTCGATATAGGGGTGACGATTGGGGGTGAGTCTTGTTGACGTGTCGTCAGAAAAGTGCAGTTCAGGGCCGTAAAATTTAACATTGTTCAACAAGTAAGGAAGTGTAGATTTTTCGCTACTCAGCTTCGTGTGGTAGGGCTGAATGGATTTGGACGGGGTGCTACCCGTGGCGGTGTAGCGTGGAAGAAAAGCGCCTAAACATAAGGGAGTCGGCCGTGGCGAGAGAAAAGCTCCTCATCAACGAGATCGTCGACCCGCTGGCGGCGCGCGTCATCGTCGACGAGGGGGCGGGGGATCCCGACTTGGTGGCGCGCTTCGACGTTGCGGGCGTACCCAGGGTGGATGGGTTCTTGGTCGGCAAGCAGGCCGCGGCGGTGCCCACGATGGTGACGCGGCTGTGCGGGCTGTGCCCGGTCACGCATCATCTGGCCGGCATCGGGGCGCTCGACCAGCTGGTTGGGGTGGCACCCGATGCGGGGGCGCGGCAGGTGCGGCTGCTCATGCATCACGGCAGCGTGCTCGACGTCATGGGGCCGAGGCTCGCGGCGCCGCGGGGTCGCGCGGACGCGGTGGCGCTGCGGATGCTCGGCAAGAAGGTGCTGGCGCTCGCGGGCGTGCCGGGGCACTTTCCGTCCGTGGCAACGCCCGGCGGCGTACGCGTGGCGGCGCTGCCTGGCAACCAGGAGGAGCTGCGGGAGGAGATAAGGCAGGCGCTGCCGGCCGCGCGCGGCATCGTGGAGGGGTTGCTCGCGGCGGCGGGGGAGGACCCGCAGGGGTGGCAGGCCTACGAGGGGGCCGACGTCGTCGTCGCGAACGAGCGCGGCGAGTGGGATCCGCTCGGCGGGTATATCCGCGTGACCTACAACGGTAAGGCCGAACTCGTCCCCGCCGCGGCGGTGCCCGCGCGGATCAGGGAGACAGTGCTCGGTTCGATCACCCCGCGCCCGCAGCTGCTTTTCGACGGCCAATGGCTCGCCTACCGCGTGGGCCCGGCCGCGCGTTACCCGGGCTTAGCAGTAGCGAAGGCGCAGGCCCAGAGTCTGCTCGATTCCCTCGGCGCGATAGGCGAGCTGCTCAAGGAGCCTCTGCCGAAGCCGGGCGAGGGGGTTGCGCTCGATGCGACCCACGACGGATCGGGTGTGGGCCTGGTCGACGGACCCCGCGGCCTGCTTATCCATCACTACACGGTGGAAGACGGCGTGCTCTTTAGATGCGAGATCTTAAGCCCCACGGCGCAGAACGAGCCGTGGTTGGCGGCGATGCTCAGCCGCGCGTACCGGGAGGGCGCGGGCACGGAGGCGATGGAGCTGGCCGTGCGCGCGGCAGACCCCTGCCTGCCGTGCACCCAGGCGCCGCCGGGGATGATGAACATCCAGGTCGTGCGGGCGGGGGAGTAGGCTTTCAAGAGGTAAGCGCGGAAGAAAAGGAGCAGGCCATGTGTCTCGGAATCCCGGCCAGGGTGGTTGATCCGGGCAGCCCGGATGACGCCTTCCCCATGGGGGAGATCGACGTCGCGGGCGAGCGCCGGCCCTGCTGCTTCGCCTACGTGCCGGAGGCACAGGTAGGTGACTGGGTGCTCATCCAGAACAGCTTCGCCATGACGATCGTCGACGAGGCCTCGGCGGCGGAGTCGATGGCCGCGATCGACGAGTTCGACCTGCTCCCGCCGTCACCGCAGTAGCCTGAGCTGAATTTGCCCCCGAAAGGGGGCTTTTTTCGTGCCTGAGACCATCGCCACGTTGCGCCCTCAACGCCGCAAAGCGTCCAATGTGAACGTTCACTTATTCTCCATGGTCAACGCCGGAACGGCCGAACCGGTGCCAACGAAAACCAAACACAAACGGCCCCGCGCAGGCGAAAACGGGGCCCGCCTCGCCCGAAAATCGCCTGAATCGGGAAAGTTGCCTATTGAAGGTGCCCGATTTCGCTCATACACTGGGGAAGTGCAAACGATTGCTGTGCGTTCACAACGCACCACTTCAACCAAGAGGTGACCCCATGACACAGACAGTCACCGGCACCGGCATCCCGGCACCGGCGGGCACGCGAACCCTCGCCATCGAGCACGGCGACTACCGCGCCGAGCTCAGCACCCTCGGCGCCGGGCTCAAGTCGCTTACCTTCCAGGGCAGGCCCCTCGTCGAGGACTACCCCGACGGCGAGGTCCCGCCGCTGACGGCCGGGCTCGTCCTGGCCCCCTGGCCCAACCGCACCGCGGACGGCCGCTTCACCTTCGACGGCGCCACCCACCAGCTCGAGATCACCGAGCCCGAGCGCAACAACGCTATCCACGGCCTCGTCCTCGGCAAGGTCTGGGAGGTAACCGGGCACGAGCCCGGCCAGGTAAAGCTCCACACCACCATCGAACCAGCCCCCGGCTGGCCGTGGCCCATCGAGCTTTCCGCCACCTACCGGCTCACCGACGAGGGGCTTTTAGCCACCTTCGACGCCGAGACCCGCGAGGACCGCCCCGTTCCCTTCGCCTTCGGGTGGCACACCTACCTCCAGGCCCAGGGCGCGCACGTGGACTCGTGCCGGCTGACCATGGCCGTCGATAAGCACCTGCCACTGGAACCGACGCGCAACCTGCCGCGTGGTGAGGCGACCTGCGACGAGACCACCACGGCGATGCAAGAAGGCATCGCTATGGCAGGCCGCGTCTTCGACGACTGCTTTGGTTCCGCAGGCGCCTCGCGCACGCTGCTTGTCGACGCCTACGGCAACGGAACCGAAATGACTTGCTCGGACAACCTGCGCTGGTTCCAGGTGTTCACGCCCGACGACACCATCGACGTGCCGTTCCCGGGCAAGGAACGCGGACGCGCGCTCGCGGTGGAGCCCATGAGCGCGCCACCGAACGCGCTGGCCAGCGGCACCGACATCGTCGACCTCCACGGCAACCCGCAGCGCTACGAGGTACGCATCGCCGCGGTGACCGCACAGACTTCATAACTGCATAAGACGCTTTCGGGCCCGCCACGATGGGCCCCGCAGACACACTTTTTTCGTCACTAACAGCAAAAGGATGCCCCATGAATTCGGCATTAAGACTCGACGCCACCTGGGTGGACTACCTCCTCGTGGCCCTGTACTTCGTCTTCGTCCTCGGTATCGGCTGGGCGGCCAAGGCGAAGGTCTCCTCCTCCATCGACTTCTTCCTCTCCGGCCGCGGCCTGCCCTCGTGGGTGACCGGCCTGGCGTTCATCTCCGCCAACCTCGGCGCGGTCGAGATCATCGGCATGTCGGCCAACGGCGTGCAGTACGGCTTCCAGACGATGCACTACTTCTGGATTGGCGCCGTGCCCGCCATGGTCTTCCTCGGCATCGTCATGATGCCTTTCTACTACGGCTCGAAGGTCCGCTCGGTGCCTGAGTTCATGCGCAAGCGCTTCGGCACCGGCGCGCACCTGGTCAACGCGATCTCCTTCGCGCTCGCCCAGCTGCTCATCGCCGGCGTGAACCTGCTGCTTTTGGCCAAGATCGTCAACGCCCTGCTCGGCTGGCCGCTGTGGGTCGCGCTCGTCCTCGCCGCCGTCATCGTCTTGTCCTACATCACCCTGGGTGGCCTGTCTGCCGCCATCTACAACGAGGTGCTGCAGTTCTTCGTCATCGTCGCGGCCCTGCTGCCGCTCACGCTCATCGGCATGCACCGCGTCGGCGGCTGGGACGGCCTGAAGGAGCGCGTGGCCATCGAGGCCAACTTCCACACCTGGCCCGGCATGGGGCTGTCCGGCTTCACCAGCCCGGTGCTCTCGGTCATCGGCATCACCTTCGGCCTGGGCTTCGTCCTCTCCTTCGGCTACTGGACCACCAACTTCGTCGAGGTGCAGCGCGCCATGGCCTCCGAGTCCATCTCGGCCGCCCGCAAGACCCCGATCATCGGCGCCTTCCCGAAGATGTTCATCCCGTTCCTCGTCGTCCTTCCCGGCATGGTCGCCTCCGTGCTGGTCAGCGAGCTGGCGGGCGATAACCCGACGGCCAAGCCGAACGACGCCATCCTCCTGCTCATGCGCGACCTGCTCCCGAACGGCCTGCTGGGCGTGGCCATCGCAGGCCTCCTGGCCTCCTTCATGGCCGGCATGGCGGCCAACATCTCCGCCTTCAACACCGTCATCAGCTACGACATCTGGCAGCAGTACGTGGTCAAGGACCGCGAGGACGACTACTACCTGAAGTTCGGCCGCATCGCCACCGTCGTGGCCACCCTCATCGCCGTGTTCACCGCGCTCATCGCCCGCAACTTCGGCAACGTGATGGACTACCTGCAAACCCTCTTCGGCTTCTTCAACGCCCCGCTGTTCGCCACCTTCATCCTGGGCATGTTCTGGAAGCGCATGACCCCGCACGCAGGCTGGTCCGGCCTGGTCTCCGGCACCGCGGCGGCCGTCATCTTCTGGGCGCTCTCGCTCGGCTCCGACCCGATCGTCAACCTGCCCGGCCAGGGCACCGCCTTCGTCGCCGCGACGCTCGCCTTCGTCGCCGACATTCTGGTTTCGCTCATCGTCAGCTCGTTCACCAAGCCGAAGCCGGACGAGGAGCTGGTGGGCTTCGTCAAGTCCGTCACCCCGAAGAGCCACTTCGCCGACGACACCGAGGCCGCGCTGCCGTGGTACCGCCGCACCGTCCCGCTCGGCATGCTGTGCCTGGCCATGGTCATCACGCTCAACGTCATCTTCGCTTAACCCGGCCGGAAACTTCTGTAAGGAACACTCATCATGAGCACGAAAAACACCTCTACTCAGTCCCCGCGGAGTGCCGGCGCGTTCGACATCCGCAACGTCATCGGAGCGCTCATCGGCATCTACGGCATCGTCCTGCTGATCTGCAGCTTCGCCATCGACCCGGGCACCAACCCCGACACCGGCGCTCTCAAGTCCTCCCAGGACAACCTCTGGGCGGGCCTGGCCATGCTGGTAGTCGGCGTCGTCTTCGCCGCGTGGGCACGCCTGCGCCCGATCACCGTGACAACTTCCGCAGCACCTGCTACCCCCACAGCATCCGAAGGAAACTAGGCGAGACACATGAGCAACAGCCACCACGTCGAAGTCACCTCCTCGCACCTGGCCGACGGCCGCGAGATCATCTACTTCGATGACACGCCCAAGGCCGAGGGGGAGCGGGTGCTCACCGACTCCCGCGACCTGCCTCAGGCCCACACGATGAGCGAGATGCGCCGCGACCCGCTCACCGGCCACTGGGTCGCGTACGCCGCACACCGCATGAACCGCACTTTCATGCCGCCAGCCAACGAGAACCCGCTGGCGCCCACCAAGCCCGGCCAGCTGCCCACCGAGATCCCGTCGCCCACCTACGACGTCGTCGTCTTCGAGAACCGCTTCCCGAGCTTCTCCATGAACATCGACGCCACTGGCTGGGAGGACACCGTCGACGGCCTCGACCTTTACCCGCGCAAGCCAGCCCGCGCCCGCTGCGAGGTGGTCTGCTTCACCGAGGACGTGACCAAGTCCTTCAAGGACCTGCCGGTATCCCGCATCCGCACCGTCATCGAGGCGTGGGCGCACCGCACGGCCGCGCTCTCCGCGATCGAGGGCGTGGCCCAGGTCTTCCCCTTCGAAAACCGCGGCGCCGAGATCGGCGTGACCCTCCAGCACCCGCACGGGCAGATCTACTCCTACCCGTTCTTGAGCCCGCGCCTGGAATCCATCGTCGCCTCCTCCCAGGCGTTTGCCGCGGCCAACCCCGGCAAGGAGCTCTTTGAGCAGTTGCTTGCCGACGAGCGTACCGCCGGCACCCGCATCATCGAGGAGACCGAGCACTTCACCGTCTTCGTCCCGGCTGCCGCAAAGTGGCCGGTGGAGGTCATGGTCTGGCCCCACCGCCACGTGGCCGACTTCACCGAGCTCACCGACGACGAGCGCGCCGACCTCGCCCCGCTGCTCAAGCGCCTGTACACGGCGGTGGACCGCTTCTTCGACGGGGTGGAGAAGACCCCGTACATCGCGGGCTGGAACCAGGCACCGGTCGACCCGGCGCTTCGCCCGTATTCCCGGCTGCACCTGCAGCTGTTCTCGCTCATGCGCTCGCCGAACCGCATGAAGTTCCTCGCTGGCAGCGAGTCCTCCCAGGCCGTGTGGATCAACGACACCACCCCGGAGCGCATTGCCGCACGATTCAAGGAGGTCTGGCACTAATGCCACGCTGGATTCACACCCGCACCCCGGACGCCATCGCCCACGACGCCGCCCGCCTGTTCAAGGAGGCCTACGGCTACGAGCCGAAGGGCGTGTGGGGCGCGCCGGGCCGCGTCAACGTCATCGGCGACCACGTCGACTACGCCGACGGCGTCTCCATCCCCTTCGCGCTCGAACAGCTCACCGCCGTCGCGATGGCGCCCAACGACAAAAACGCCTACCGCCTGGTCTCCGTCGCCCCCGACGGGAAGAAGATGGAGGCGACCGTCCCCGTCGACCAGGTCGGGCCGCTGAGCCCCGCCGACTGGTCCGGCTACGTGGTGGGCACCATCTGGGCGGGCACCGAGTCGAAGGTCATCGGCGCCACCCAGGGCTACGACATCGCCATCGTCTCCGACGTGCCGCTCGGCTCCGGCCTGTCCTCCTCGGCCGCGCTCGAGTGCTCGACCGCCGTCGCCGCCTTCGAGCTGGCCAACGGGCACGCGCCCACCCACGCGGACCTGCCCGGGCTCGTCGACGCCGCCATCCGCGCGGAGAACGAGGTCGTGGGCGCGTCCACCGGCGGGCTCGACCAGCGCTCGAGCCTCTACGGCGAGCACGGAAAGGCGCTGGTCATCGACTTCCGCAAGGGCACCACCACGCCGGTGCCCTTTGACCTCGAAGCCCACGGCCTGGCGCTGCTCATCGCGGACACCAACGCCCCGCACACCTTGAGCGACGGCCAGTACGCCTCCCGCCGCGGCGTCATCGACGCCTTCACCTCTTACCAGCCGGAGGACTCCTTCCGCGACATCGACGACGCGCCCGCCAAGGCCCGCGCGTGGGCCACGGCCCAGGGCCGCGACGTGGACGAGGTCTTCCGCCGCGTCAACCACGTCGTGGAGGAGACCAACCGCACCATCGCGGCCGCAGGCGCGCTCGAGGCCGACGACATGGACGCCTTCCGCCAGCTCATGCAGGACTCCCACGAGTCCCTGCGCGACCAGTACGAGGTGACCACGCCCGAGCTCAATTCCGCCTTTGAGGCCGCAGGCCGTTACGGTTCGCGCATGACCGGCGGCGGCTTCGGCGGCAGCGTTATCACGCTTGTCGACGCCAAGGCCATCGAGGACACTGCCCAGAAGATCGAGGACGCCGCCCTTGCCCAGGGCTTCCCGGCGCCGACCTTCCTCGTGGCGCGCCCCGGCGACGGCGCACGCCGGCTCAGCTAGCAGTAAAAAGAGAAACGCTCGATCCGAAACAATCCGGACCGGGCGTTTTCTCTCGTCCACAAGCCCTTAGCCGTTGATACTGCGGCGGACATGGTGAAGAGCGTGAGCATGCCGCGTGAGGCGGTCTTGCCCACAGTGAGCTTCTGGGTTCCGTCCTCACATAAGCGCTAGGAACAGACTGGGCGCAAAGGCTCGCCGTCGTTGCTTACAACCGTCTTCCCAAAAGGGCCGCGTGGGGGAGTGCGGCCTCACCCTGCCACAATCTAGGTCGGGAACGGCCACGACTACTCCCACCCTGATCCGCGCAGGATGCCTGCTGCGCCCGCCGCCGACACGCGGCGCGGCCTACGAGCCAGTCTTCTTCGTTGTGTGGCGTCCCAAAAAGATCTAGCGGTGATGGTGAAAAACGATTCCAGTTAGTTCTTAGTAAAGCTTAGGGCAAGCCGCCCGCCGACACCCCCACCGGCAACCCGACCAGCAAGACGTATCACCCGCCGTTTGTATGATGGTGGCGAAAGGGGAGCCCCATGACCATCAGCCACTTCGGAAACACCGAGCCGCTCCGGCTTGTCGACATCTGCACCTTCGACCTCATCGCCGAGATCGTCTCCAGCTTCTCCACCACCGAGGTCTACTCGATCCTCAACGCGCTCGCCAACGCAGGCAAGTACGACGCCGTGGTCTGGGCGATGTACAACTGGGTGCGCAACGACCCCGACTCCCGCATGCTCATCCCGCAGGCCGACGATCCCCACCCCACACTCACCGCCGAGTGCCCAACGGAAGACTTCAGCTTCTCCATCGCCGCCCCCTACGCCGAGCTGGAAACCCTGTCCGGGTTCCACGAGATCGTGGGGGAGGAGCGGACCTTAATGCGGTTGGGGGAATCAGCTCTAAAATCCCAAAGCGCAGGCTCATAATTGGTTGGTGGAAAGAACCGGGTAAAGCATTTATGGGGCGGAATAGGAGTGAAAGCGCGAGTGAAATACTATCCAATGAGTGACTTGGCATACGGCTACGCATTGAATAGAGCAGTTGAGAGAATCACCGATTCCAATCTTCACTTCAATTACGAAGATGTGAATGACATCCTTGAACTAGAGAACATTCGAATGTACTTGGATGACTTAGCTCGTCATCAATTCAAGTTGGAACGTAACGTGCCGGATTCCAAAACCATGGCCGATTCTATCAGGGAACGGGTTAGAAGATTCTTTGGTGCACTTGAGTTGAGTGGTCTGCCACTGCAAGCACAGAAAGTGAAACCAGTGTACAGAGATGACTTTCTTCGTTGTCTTTTGGAAACTAAGAAAAATCCGTGGTTCAGCGGCAACGACATCGCTGATGTGCTGGTGCGCATGGGATTTCCGTTAAAGATGCTCCTAAAATCGCGGCGACTTGTTCGACTTCAAGGAAACCAACTTTCGGCTGCAATTGAGGAATCGATTGGGAGCGCTGAAATGCTCATCGATGCGGAGTATGAAATGGGCGAATTTAAGGAAATTTACTTTCCAAGCTGCCTGGGTTTAGACGCGAAGAGGGGGCTCATAAAGAAATACATTGATTGGGAGAATGCGAACCCCAACTACTTGAAAGTTCTTGCGCAATGTAAGCCTAAGAATGATGAACTCGTAGACCCCGTACTACGTTTGAACGCAAGTAGGCGGCACCGACAACTTGTGGATGATCTTTTTTCTACGCAAGAGTGCATCAATCAAACTTCCGAAGTCGTATTTGATCCGAGTGAGGAGATGGAATCAAAGCTCATCGAGTACGACCTGAACGGAAGTGACATTCGTGTCACAATCTCGACCAAATACTTATTGTCTTCGTTGGATTTTGAATCAATTTTGGACAATTTTGTCTACTTATTTGGCTACACGAGATTTGATGGAATGCTATCTTACGTACCCATTCGCGGGCAAGAATCAGTTTTTGAATCCATATTAGGTATGAACAGACCACAAGATTTTCCGGATACTTGGGTATCCATGTCTTCGGTGCAACTCGGGATTCTTTTGGCACAAGGGTATTTCAATTTCCTCAGGAGCCAAAACATCGAGCTTGAAGAAGTGATTAGTTGGTTCTTCAAAGAATACCTGAATAGAGAGTTTGGAATAGAAAATTTCGAATTCGTTGCGAACAGTAGGGATTCGGACTATTACACCAGGTGCCACCAGCTTTTTCCGCAGTTTGATGGTGTACTTTCCCAATTTGTTCAAATCGCAAGGCACGGCCACATCGAGCAAGAATTGCGTCGATTCGAAAGGCAGCCTATAAACTTTCGGGAAGTACCTTCATTGCTTAAGGGGAAGTATGTCAGAGTCCCATCATCAGACCCTATTCTTGTCAGCATTCTGAAAGATCTTTTCTCACAGAATTCCGACCTAGGCTTGGTCTCGATGAAATCTCAATCCAGTTGTCTTGTGGACCTTGTTTCAGATTGGAGAGTTTCCATAGAAGATTTCCATCCATATCGACAGAATTTGCTCGAAGAACTCCTAGCTAGAGGAATTTTGGTCATGCAGGATGAATCAAAATCAACTCTTGCATTCAAATCAACGACTCAGCTCGAGGTACTTCGGATGATCTATGAAGCTGGCGCAGTAATGAGACTTGGTCTACGGGGGAACCTTCTTGATGCGTGCAATGAGCTTGTAAAGTCCGGCGTCCTGCAGTTCGAGGATTATCTACTTTCGAAGGAGGAAGGAGAGTATTTTGACTACTGTCTAAATGACAAGTTTCCCAATTCTCTTTTCATTCGAAACTCCTATGCTCATGCACGAACTTCCGCATCCGGGGATGACGAAGAACATTTCCAGAATTACTTACTGGGTGTTCAACTGATGATATTTCTGGTGATCAAGATCAACGATGAGCTTTGTATTCGCTCAAGAATTCGGGAACGAGTAGATAATTCGCTAAAACAAAATAAACATTGAGTCTCACTCGTCGGATTGCTTTGCGTAGGGTGGCGCGTACTGGATGCGGCACTGAAATTTACATAATATAATCAGTTTCTCGCAGCCTGAGACTCCTTTGAGCAAGAAATGCATTGATGGATCGTGCATCTCTCTACACAAGTGTAAGATGCCCCAAATCCAGCGGAATTGTTTCAATGGCGATCTTAGGTGATGTAGAACGAGACTGGGGAATTACCGAAGCAAAAATAGAAATCATATTTCGGGAGCTGGTTCTATTGGGTCATCCTGAGTTGCTACTCTCCAGGAGCTACCTAAGAGATCTACTTTTGGTCCGAGAAATCCTTCCTCACATCGTACGACTCGCACGGAGACTGATTCGCCTCTCAAGGGAACCGGAATCTCGAGTCTTGCGGCTATTTCCTGGTCTTTTTCGTACTGTCCAAGGACAAGGATTCCCTCAGCGGCTAGGTTGGTTCGAGATCCTCCATTCTTCCGTGCCCTCTTCATGAAGTCCTTTTGCTGTCCGACAGTTGCAAGCACGCCGCGGGGAATACGCATTTTCTGAGCTCGTCTGAAGAGTTCGTCAATTCGCTTTTGTCCAGATTTGGGAGCCATAATAGCCTCAACATCCTCTTTCGGAAGATGAAGGAGAGTGTTTGGCGGAAGCGCTGCGTTGTACCATGCCCAGGAGATCGCATTCCTTCCTTGCGCTGAAATCGTGCGCTTTTGGTCACGGTTTCCGCCTTTATTAAGGATTTCATTAGTGATCGAAACAAAGCCAAGTCGCCAACTGGATTCGTGATCATTTGCATGGCAGACCATCGCGGTGTGCCCAAGAGCTTCGTTTGGGATCATCCAACCGAACGGGTGCTTGGAATATTTGCAATCGACTTCATGTCCGAGGATCTCAAAATCCATTACTTGTCCGTCTTTTATGAATCCGTCGAGTGCTCGGCGAATATTGATTTCGACAAGAGACCCAATGTGAGCAGATTCGGTCTTTGACAATTCCTCGGGTCTAAAGCGGCCAGTCTGCTGGCCGTTGTAGGCGTAGTCCATCGATTCACGAATTGCGTTCGCGATTTTAGAGCCGTCGGGATCTTCTTTTCGAATTGCCTCAGTAAGCTCCAGTGCAACGGGGGACGGGGAGAATGAACCTTCCAAAAATAGTCCTCAATTCTTGACGGTTGGTTTGGCAGGAACCAGATTTGTAGACAGTGGTGTCTTGTTTAGTGCACGCGAAATAGATATGCCAAGGGCCTTAGCCACAGGCGGGGGAAAAGCATTTCCTACCTGACGCCATTGTGCAGTCTTGCCTCCAGCCCACTGCCAGTCGTCAGGGAATCCTTGGATCACCCCGCCCATCCGGACGGTGAGTCGTGGAAGGTGCGAAGGGTCATTTACAGGGAAGTCGTGTCCAGGTGCTTCTTCTGCAATTGAAGTCCCTTTCACGCCCAATTTCTTCCATGCCTCTTTCGCACGGGTCGGACCAACATCTGGGCCACCGTGCTTCTTGGAACCACCAACAAGGGTAGGCGCAACAGTATTTGCGGTGCGGGCCCAAGTACGAGCTCCAGGCCATCCATTCTCTGCCATCAAATGACCGATTGCCTCGCCGACAGTCTTTTGTGAGGGAAAGGGGGTAGGCCAGGAAAAATAGGGGCTGTACTCATGCTTTAGCGCAATCAAGACGAAGCGTGGTCGTAGCTGTGGGACTCCAAATTCTGAAGCATAGATGAGCTGCCAAAAGGCATCGAAGCCCAATGAATTGAGGCGATCGATGATGCTGGATCGATAGTTGTCAAAACGTCGCTGTGACAAGCCTTTGACGTTTTCAAGTAGGACTGCTCGAGGGTTTACCTGCTCGATAAGGTCTAGCGCACGGGGAAAGAGGTCGCGCTCATCGTCTGCGCCAAGCTGCTGGCCGGCGATTGAGAAAGGGGGGCAAGGTACTCCACCGGCGAAGAGGTCAATTTTTCCCTCCCACGGAGAAATGTCGAACTCGTGGACATCCATCTCGAAGATGGGCCAAGGGGCAACGGTGTTTGGATTCTCCCTGTTGAGTCGGAGTGTTTCTGCTGCCCAGTTGTCGATCTCGACTACCGCATCGTGGATAAAACCTGCTTCTTCGAGACCTAGAGCTTGGCCGCCGGCACCGGCGCAAATCTCAATAGATCGAAGAGGCTTGGTCACGGTTGTACTTTCACTAAGTTGAGACTTTCCACGGGTGCTTGGTGGAAAAAAATTTGGGATTGGATCTTGGTAGATCATAGTCATTTCTTGCTCAAACTCCTACTTCGAGGAAGAACGCTTCTTGAACTTAAATTAAGTGGTGGACAAGGAGTGTGAAATTCGAACAAATGTACTAACCGTATGTAAGTCTTACACATCCTCAACGGCTATTCAAGGGGCATATTCCCCAGGAAGGGGGGTGTCTTGAATATGGTTCAATTCCAACTTCAGCCGTAGACAAGCACCCTGCGTGACGTGACCGCGATCGCACTCGCAGTTGGGCGGTGGGGTTGTCACGTTTGTGGCGGTAAATAGGAAAAAGGGGGTCGTTTAGCGTAAGTTTGAGGGGCAATGAGTATTACCGATGACGCCACCAGCGGCGAGAACGAGCTGGACGTGAATAATGTGTCGGAATCTCAGGAAAATTCGCAGGTAGACAATGGCCCCACGTCCTTGGAGGACGTGCTGGGCGATGTAGACGACTCCAGGGTTGCGAACACTTCTGAGGGCACCGGCTCCGCGGACGACGCGGACAATGAAGAGAACAATGTAGATAAGGGTGACTCAGAAAGTGACTCCTCTTCGGAGGAGGCCCAGGGCGAGTCGAACGAGAAGAGCGAGGGGCCAAGCTTCGATAACTTGGGGCTGCCCAAGGATGTGCTGAAGGCCGTCGCTAAGGTCGGTTTTGAGACCCCGTCGCCGATTCAGGCGCAGACGATCCCTCTGCTCATGGAAGGCCACGACGTGTTGGGCCTGGCCCAGACCGGCACGGGCAAGACGGCGGCCTTCGCGCTGCCGATTCTTTCGCGTATCGACGTCCATGTGCGCCACCCCCAGGCCCTCGTGCTGGCCCCGACTCGTGAGCTGGCCCTGCAGGTGGCCGACTCCTTCCAGTCGTTCGCCGATCACCTGGGTGACATCCACGTGCTGCCCATCTACGGTGGCCAGGCATACGGCATCCAGCTGTCGGGCCTGCGCCGCGGCGCGCAGATCATCGTGGGCACCCCGGGCCGCGTCATCGACCACCTGGAGAAGGGC
This sequence comes from Corynebacterium vitaeruminis DSM 20294, assembly GCF_000550805.1. Lineage (NCBI taxonomy): Bacteria > Bacillati > Actinomycetota > Actinomycetes > Mycobacteriales > Corynebacteriaceae > Corynebacterium > Corynebacterium vitaeruminis. The sequence continues at coordinate 1,197,608 of NZ_CP004353.1, forward strand.
TCGCTGGACATCTCCGAGCTGCGCTTCCTGGTGCTCGACGAGGCGGACGAGATGCTCAACATGGGCTTCCAGGAGGATGTCGAGCGCATCCTCGAGGACACCCCGGAGGACAAGCAGGTCGCTTTGTTCTCCGCGACGATGCCCAACGGCATTCGCCGGATCTCCCGCGACTACATGAAGGATCCGCACGAGATCCAGGTCAAGAGCGAGACCCGCACCAACACGAACATCACCCAGCGCTACCTCAACGTTGCCCACCGCAACAAGCTGGACGCGCTGACCCGCATCCTCGAGGTCACCGAGTTCGAGGCCATGATCATGTTCGTGCGCACCAAGCACGAGACCGAAGAACTGGCCGAGAAGCTGCGCGCCCGCGGGTTCTCCGCGGCGGCCATCAACGGCGACATCGCCCAGGCCCAGCGCGAGCGCACGGTCGATCAGCTCAAGGACGGCCGCCTGGACATCCTGGTGGCCACCGACGTCGCCGCCCGCGGCCTCGACGTCGAGCGCATCACCCACGTGTTCAACTACGACATCCCGAACGACACCGAGAGCTACGTCCACCGCATCGGCCGCACCGGCCGTGCCGGCCGCTCCGGCGAGGCGATCCTGTTCGTTACCCCGCGCGAGCGTCGCATGCTGCGCTCCATCGAGCGCGCGACCAACGCAACGCTGGTGGAGATGGACCTGCCCACCGTCGACGAGGTCAACGAGTCCCGCAAGGCGAAGTTCGCCGACTCGATCACCGAGTCGCTGGAGGATTCGCAGATCGACGTCTTCCGCACGCTGGTCAAGGCGTACTCCGAGGAGCACGACGTGCCGCTGGAGGACATCGCCGCGGCGCTTGCCACCCAGGCCCGCGCGGGTGATGAGTTCCTCATGAAGGAGCCGCCGCAGGAGAAGCGCCGCGACCGCCGCGACCGCTTCGACCGCGACGACCGCCGTGGTGGCCGCGATCGCTTCGATCGTGACGATCGTCGCGACCGTGACCGCGGGGAGCGCGGCGCCCGCTTCGAGCGCAACGACAAGGACATGGCCACCTACCGCCTCGCGGTGGGCAAGCGCCAGCACGTGCGCCCGGGTGCCATCGTCGGCGCCCTCGCTAACGAGGGCGGGCTCAATCACAAGGACTTCGGCCGCATCACCATCGCCGTGGACCACACGCTGGTGGAGCTGCCCAAGGACCTGCCGAAGTCCGTCTTCGACAACCTGCGCGATACGCGCATCTCGGGCCAGCTCATCCACATCGAGAAGGACAACGGCGGCCCCCGCGGCGGTCGTGGGGACTACCGCGACCGGGACGATTACCGCGGCGGACGCGGTGGTTACCGCGATGATCGCCGTGGCGGTTACCGTGACCGGGACGAACGCCGTGGCGGACGCGGCGGCTACCGTGACCGCGACGATCGCCGTGGCCGCGCCGACCGCGAGCGCGGTGAGCGCGGCTGGCGAGACTAGCCCCTAGCACTTATGAGTTAATGCCCCTTCCTGCTTCCGCAGGAAGGGGCATTGGCGTTAGTCGGTCACGATCTCGCAGCCGGGAGTGCCGGCCCATTCGGTCCACGAGCCGTCGAAGATGGCCACGTCCTCGTAACCCGCGAGGCGAGCGCCGAGCCCGATGATCGCGGCGGTCACCCCTGAGCCGCAGGAGGTGACAAGCGCCTTCTTCTCGCCCGCGAGATCGGCGAAGATCTCCTTGAGCTCCTCGGGGCTCTTGTAGAGCCCGCCCTCGAGCACCTCGGTGAACGGCAGGTTCTTTGCCCCCGGCATGTGGCCAGACGGTACGCCTTCGCGCGGCTCCGGGTCGGTGCCGGCAAAGCGGCCCGCGGAGCGGGCGTCGAGCACGGGCTTCTCGCCGCTTGCCAGGTAGCCCTTGAGCTCGTCGACGGGGATGACGTACCAGCTCGGGTCGAAGCGGGCGGTGAAGTCGCCCTCGGCAGCAGGCTCCTCGCGGTGGCCGACGGTGTCGAAGCCCGCGGCCTTCCACGCGCGCATGCCGCCGTCGAGCACGTAGGTCTCATCGTGGCCCATGGACTTCAAGAGCCACCAGGCGCGCGGGCTGGCGAACACGCCCTTGGCCTCGTAAACCACGATGATCGAGTCGTCGTTGAGGCCGAGCCTGCGGGCGGCGGCCTGGAACTCCTCCGCAGACTGCAGCCCGTGGGGGAAGGGGTTGGCGAGGTCGGAGAAGTCGCGGTCGATGTCGAAGTAGCGCGCGCCGGGCAGGAACTCGGTGGCCTTGGCGGCGCCGGCCATGGAGGCGTCGAGGACGACGAGGCGGGGGTCGCCGAGCAGCGGTGCCAGCTGCTCGCTATTGATGACGGGGGTAGCGAAAGCGTTGGTCATTGGCCCATCGTAACGCGCAGTCGGGCGGCCGCGCGCGGGATTGAGAGGGAAGCCATGGGCGTCTGCACGCGCGCTACAGAACGCCGTGCCAGCGATTCAAACGGTCGAGCAGTACCGCCTGTGACTCGCGGTAGGCCGTGGCCGCGCCCGCGGCCGTGCCGCCGAACATGATCTCCCAGCCCGTGCCGAAGGACGCGATGTCCTCGGAGAACAGGTGCCCGGCGCCGGGGTAGACGATCGCCTCGAGGTTGGGCGCGCTGCCAGACAGCCCGGTCGCGGCGAGCTCCGACTGCCACATCGCGTCCTCGGCGCCGGCGAAGAGGAGGCCGTTGCCTTTGAAGTTCCTCAGGTCGATCCGCGTGGAGGCGTCGGCGCACTCCGCGGCCTGGACGTAGGTCTCGCGGTAGCGGGGCGGGCGGCCAATCATGAGGTCCCAGATCATCGCCCGCGACGTTGCGCCGTCGACGGTGCGGAAGGAGGCGAAGGGGACGTCCTCGCCGCGGTAGGCAAACGAGGGCTTCTCGTCGCGGGAGGAGAAGTCGAGGCCGGCGTAGGTGTGGTCGGCGGGAGCGTAGTTGACGAGGTTGTCGAAGGCGTAGCCGTGCGCGGCCAGCTCCGCGGTGAACTCCGCGCCCTTCGAGGAGCCGATGAGCGTGATCGGGGTGGGGCGCTCGATGTTCGCGTGGATATACTCGCTGACCTCGTCGAACTGATCGAGCGGCACGCGCGCCAGCGTGGGCACCTGGTTCGGTTGCCCGAAGAAGAACAGGGACAGCACCTCGTAGCCCTGCTCGCTGAGCGCCTTGGCCTGCTCGTAGTTGGGCGAGCCCTCCGAGCCGCCGAAGACCACGAGCGTGCCCGGGTGCTGGCGGCGCTCCGGGATGAAGTGGAAGCCGTTGAGGTACTCGCCCTCGATGGGCACGACGTGGTCGTTGGTCTGGTAGGTGGACTTGTCCTTCAGCGGCGCGGAGGTGGACATGATCGTGTACTTGTCCGCGTTGTGCCTGCGCACGGCCCACAGCGCGACCCCGCACAGCACCACCACGAGCACGATGACGCCGAAGATAGAACCGAGGATGGTGAAGGCTTTCCTCATGATCAAGCCTGCTTCCGGGAAGGTGAGTCGGTACGTGCCCCAGTCTAGTTCGGCCCGTTGGGATTTGTTTTCGCTTGTCGACGCCTACGGTATCCGGCCGGTGGGAGGGCGGCAGCTATAGACGTCGACAAGCAAAAACCGGCCCACGAGGGACCGGTTGCAGCGTGCGGGGCAGTGCTTAGTGCCACATCATGAGGATCGCGATGACCACCCAGAGCAGGGAGAAGATGCCGCCGAACATGGACAGCTGGCCCTTGGCCTTGTCCCAGTCGGCGACCTCGTAGGTCTCGGCGGCCTGCTCGTCGGCCTCCAGCAGGCCGAGCGCGCCCATCATCTTCTTCTGGCGCGGGTAGATGACGAAGTAGAGCAGCACCCACGCGATGACCGCCAGCAGGATCGAGGCGTGGAAGCGGCCCTCGTGCCAGAACTTCGAGTTGGTGAACATGATGGCGAAGCCGATGAGCGGGACGAGGATCGACAGGTTGCCGTAGGCCTGGGTGATCTTGTACAGCGTGGAGGCCGCACCCTTGGCGTTGTCCTCGCCGTTGTGGGCGGCGAGCGCGCGCGTGTGGAAGGTGGACACGGCCACGGTCACGGGGCCGAGGAAGAGCATCGCGGTGAGGATGTGCAGGATGATGAGGAAGTGAGCCACGAAAAGGAAGCCTCTCTGGAAAATAGGTGTTAGAAGGGCAAAGCCTCCGCCGGCGGGCTGTTTTCTCGTGCCAGCGGTGTTTTTGTCAACAACAGGACATCGTAGCCCACGGCCAGCGGCGCGGCCAACGGGGCGCGGGCCTAGGAATAGGGGATATCCGAGGACTCGCTCTCCCGCGTGGCAAGCTCCCGGCCGGTGAAGGGGAAGGCGCGCTGGCGACAATCCTCGCGCGAGCACACGCGACAGCCCGTGCCGATGGGGTCGGCGACGTCGGGGGAGAGGTTGAGCCCGCGGGAATAGACGAGGTTCTCTGCCTGGTCGATGTCGCAGCCGAGCCCGATCGCGAACTCCTTCGGGGCCTCGCCGAACCCAAACGAGGTGGACGAGATGGTGCGGGCGATCCACAGGTACGTGCGCCCGTCGGGCATCTGCGCCACCTGCCGCAGGATCCGCCCCGAAGACTCAAAGCTGCGGTGTAACACCCACAACGGGCACGAGCCGCCCGAGCGCGAGAAGTGGAAGCTTGCCGACGACTGGCGCTTGGAAATGTTCCCGGCCCGGTCGGTGCGGATAAAGAAGAAGGGCACGCCCTCGTCGCCAGGGCGCTGGAGGGTGGACAGGCGATGGCAGGTGGACTCGAAGCTGGTGCCGAACCGACTGCTGAGCAGGTCGATGTCGTAGTGAAGTTCCCTGGCGGCCGCGATGAAGTCGCCGTAGGGCATGACCACCGCGGCGCCGAAGTACTGCGCGAGCGCGACGTGGGCCAGCGCCCGCGACTGCTCGTCGGGCAGCCAGGGTGAGTCGTGGGTGAGATCGACGAGAACGTCCTCGTAGCGCAGGTGCGCCACCTGTCGCGCAAGCTCGAAACACTGCTGGGCCTCGTTGAGGTTGTTTCGCAGGTACACCGTGCGTGTCGCGGGGTTGTAGGAGCGCCGGGAGGTGGGCAGTTCCTTGTGGAAACTCACGGTGACCGAGAACTCTTGGTCCAGCAGCGAGCTGAGCCGGGTCACGCGCAGGCCCGGGATGCCGATCTCCTTTGCCAGCTTCTCGGCGAGCTCATCGAGCTCTTCTACGTGGTTGCGCTTGGAGAATAGGAAGTTCTTCACGTGCTCGTAGGCGTCGACCTGATCGACGGGGGCCTGCGAATAGGCGAGCTGGCTCATCGTCGCCGCGAGCTTGGGATAGCGGGCAGAGAGGTCGCGCAGGCTGCGCTCGTCGAAGTCGGTGATGCCCGCCAGCGCGAGCGCGTCCTTGAGTTTTCCGGCGTTGCGCTTGGCCTCCTCGGGGGAGAAGAGGCTGGGATCCACGTCGAAGGTCCTTGCCAGGTTGAGCAGCATCGAGGCGGACAGAGCGCGGTTGTCGTTTTCTATCTGATTGAGGTAGCTCGTGGAGATCCCCAACTTCCGCGCCATGCTGAGTTGGGTCAATCCGTGAAGGTCACGGAGCATGCGGATCGTTGCCCCCGCGAAGACCTTGGACATAGGTGATTCCTTTGCTGAAAAACGCCCTGAACAGCGATGTTAAATAATTTTGCAAAAGTGGGACTTCTTGTTGAAATTATTTTACAAAATCCACTGGGTGACTCAGGGCACAGGTGGGTTCTAGCGTGATGAGTGCAGCAACGCCACGGCTTGAGCTCACGAGCCGAGGGAAACAAACCTACGACGCTTCGGCGTCCACGGCGTCCACGACGTTTCGACTTCTACGACTAGGAGACTATTCGATGATTACCCATCACGTGTGCACACACAAGTCCGCCGAGGACTTCCCGCGCGAGGAGCACCTCGCCTACGCCATCGCCCAGGTTGCGGCGGATCCCGTCGAGGTTCCCGCGGACACCGAGGAGATGATCAAGAACCGCATCATCGATAACGCCTCCGTCTCGGCGGCCTCCGTCCTTCGCCGCCCGGTCACCGTCGCCCGCCGCCAGGCCGAGGCACACCCGGGCCGCGCCACCGTCTTCGGCCTGCTGGGCACCTACTCCGCCGAATGGGCGGCCTGGGCAAACGGCGTCGCCGTCCGCGAACTCGACTTCCACGACACCTTCCTGGCCGCCGAGTACTCCCACCCGGGCGACAACATCCCACCGATCCTCGCCGCCTGCCAACACCGCGGGCTGGGCGGTCGCGAGCTCATCCGCGGCATCGCCACCGGCTACGAGATCCAGGTCGACCTCGTCCGCGGCATCTGCCTGCACGAGCACAAGATCGACCACGTCGCCCACCTCGGTCCATCGGTGGCCGCCGGCATCGGCACGGCGTTCGGACTCGGCACCGACGTCATCTACGAGGCTGTCGGCCAGGCGTTGCACACCACCACCGCCACCCGCCAGTCCCGCAAGGGCTCCATCTCCTCGTGGAAGGCCTACGCGCCAGCCTTCGCAGGCAAGATGGGCATCGAGGCGATCGACCGCGCCATGCGCGGCGAGGGTGCCCCGAACCCGATCTGGGAGGGTGAGGACGGATTCATCGCCTGGATGCTGTCCGGTCCCGACCACGTCTACGACGTGCCGCTGCCCGCGCCGGGCGAGGAGAAGCGCGCGATCCTGGACACCTTCACCAAGGAGCACTCCGCCGAATACCAGTCGCAGGCCCCGATCGACCTGGCCCGCAAGATGCGCAGCCAGATCGCGGACACCCGCGACATCGACTCCATCGTCCTGCACACCAGCCACCACACCCACTACGTGATCGGCACCGGCTCCCAGGACCCGCAGAAGTTCGACCCGGACGCAACCCGCGAGACCCTCGACCACTCGATCATGTACATCTTCGCCGTGGCCCTCGAGGACGGCACGTGGCACCACGAGCGCTCCTACGCCCCGGAGCGCGCGCACCGACCGGAGACCATCGAGCTGTGGAAGAAGATCTCCACCGTTGAAGACCCGGAGTGGACCCGCCGCTATCATTCCCAGGACCCGGCCGAGAAGGCCTTCGGCGCCCGCGCCGTGATCACCTTCAAGGATGGCAGCGTCCTCGAGGACGAGCTCGCCGTGGCCGACGCCCACCCGCTCGGCGCGCGCCCGTTCGCCCGCCCGCAGTACGTGGAGAAGTTCCGCACGCTGGCCGAGGGCGTGGTCTCCGAGGCCGAGCAGAACCGCTTCCTCGAGGCGGTGGAGAACCTCTCTGAACTGAGCGCAGGCGACCTCGGACAGCTCAACATCGAGCTGGACACCGCGGTTTTGGCCAAGGCTCCCGCCACCCCGGAGGGACTGTTCTAATGTCGCTCTACGCATCGTCTATCACCGCCAACGAGCGACGCAAGGCCTTCCGCGCGGGACTCAACTCCGGCACGATCCAGCGCCTGCCCGGTGCCTTCTCTCCGCTGGTGTCCCGCGCGATCGAAGAGAAGGGCTTCGAGGGAGTCTACGTCTCCGGCGCCGTGGTCGCCGCCGACCTGGGCCTGCCCGACATCGGGCTGACCACCCTCACTGAGGTCGCCGGCCGCGCCCGCCAGATCGTTGGCACCACCAGCCTGCCGGTGCTTGTCGACGCCGACACCGGCTTCGGCGAGCCCATGTCCGCGGCGCGCACGGTCTCCGAGCTCGAGGACGCCGGGATCGCCGGCTGCCACTTCGAGGACCAAGTCAACCCCAAGCGCTGTGGACACCTTGACGGCAAGCAGGTGGTCAGCACTGAGGAAATGGTCCGCCGGCTCAACGCCGCCGTGAGCGAGCGCCGCGACCCCGACTTCCTCATCTGCGCGCGTACCGACGCCGCCGGTATCGAAGGAATAGACTCTGCGATCGAGCGCGCCAAGGCCTACGCCGACGCAGGAGCCGACCTCATCTTCACCGAGGCGCTGCACAGTCCTGCCGAGTTCGAGAAGTTCCGCGCCGCCGTGGACGTCCCTCTGCTCGCCAACATGACCGAGTTCGGCAAGACGGAGCTGCTCAGCGCGCAGACCCTCCAGGATCTGGGCTACAACGCGGTGATCTACCCGGTGACCACGCTGCGCATCGCAATGGGACAGGTGGAAAGCGCGCTCGACGACATCGCCGCGACCGGCACCCAGGCGGGGTGGCTGGATCGGATGCAGCACCGTTCACGGCTGTACGAGCTCCTGCGTTACCAGGAATACAACGACTTTGACCAGGGAGTATTCACCTATTCACGCGAGCAGTACAACTCCCAGGGATTCGCACACTAACCCTGCTCGCGTGTTCACGTTCGAAGGGAGGTGACGCCTAAAGAGTCGCCCCAAGAATCTATCCAAAACGCAATGTCCGCTGCGCCTTGGTTCCCTTTCAGCAAGGCGCAGTGAGATAGAAAGCCAGCCCTAGTGTGCGGCAGTCATCACCCCACCAAAAGCGGCTCGCTTTCTATCCTCTCCTAATACGCACCCTCTGCCACAGCGTTGAGCCGCTGGTCGGCGGAACACGGTGCAGGCTCTCTTAGCGATAGAGCACTCAACTCCGAATGGCCACGGGCCGCGAACCCGAGGGCATTCGCCTCCACCCAGCCGGGCCCCTGCGTTAGTTACACATCCTCTTCACCGCAGGGAGACAGTTCCATCACCAGGGCATTTTCCTAGTTCATGCCCTGACCTGAAGGCCCGGCTGGGTGGGCACACACTCCCCACACTTTTCAAGGCCTTGGCACAAGGCCTTCCCTAGGCATACGAAGGAAGCCCACCATGAGCACTCCCAACATCAAGCCTGAGCCGGAAATCGAGGTTCGCAAGGGTCTCGCCGGCGTGATCGCCGACTACACCGCGATCTCCAAGGTCGTCCCCGAAACAAACTCGCTGACCTACCGCGGTTACCCCGTCCAGGAGCTAGCACGCTACTGCTGCTTCGAGGAGGTCGCGTACCTGTTGTGGAACAAGGAACTGCCGACCAGCAGCGAGCTGCGCCGCTTCTCCATCCGTGAGAAGGCCTTGCGCCACATCGATCGCCACCTCATCGACCTCATCAACGCGATGCCAATGACCTGCCACCCGATGGACGTCCTGCGCACCGCCGTGTCCTACATCGGCTCGCTCGACCCGGAGGCCTACACCAAGGACTCTGACCACATCCGCCGCACCTCGCTCGAGCTCATGGCCAAGCTGCCCACCGTGGTCGCCTACGACATCCGCCGCCGCAAGGGGCTAGACTACCGGGAACCGTCGACCACCAAGAGCTTTTCCGAGAACTTCCTCTACATGGTCTTCGGTGATGATGAGGGCTCCCCGGCCAACGACCGCGCCGACGTCGAGGCCTTCGACAAGTCGCTCATCCTCTACGCCGAGCACAGCTTCAACGCTTCCACCTTCACCGCCCGCGTGATCACCTCCACCATGTCCGACACCTATTCCGCGGTCGTAGGCGCTATCGGAGCCCTCAAGGGCCCACTCCACGGCGGTGCTAACGAGGCCGTCATGCACAACATGCTGGAGATCGACGACCCGGCGAAGGCCGAGCAGTGGGTGATGGACAAACTGTCCAACAAGGAATTGGTCATGGGCTTTGGTCACCGCGTGTACAAGCAGGGCGACTCTCGCGTCCCGACCATGGAGGCCGCGTTTAAGGAGCTCGGGCTCAAGCACGGGGGCACCAAGTGGGTCGAGATGTACGACATCATGGCCAAGACCATGTACGAGAACACCTCCATCAAGATCCGCCCGAATCTAGACTTCCCGTCCGGCCCCGCCTATCACCTCCTCGGGTTCGACGTCGAGTTCTTCACCCCGATCTTCGTGATGGCCCGCATTACAGGTTGGACCGCGCACATCATCGAGCAGAACGAGTCCAATTCGCTCATCCGCCCGCTGTCCGCCTACAACGGTGAGCCCCAGCGCTCCGTGCCGACCAGCAGCAACGAATAAATAGGAGCGACATGTCGACGTGGGGAATGCCAACCAAGGTGTCCCCACGTCGCCTTTTTACTTTCTGCAACCAGATGAAAGAAGAGACAATGACTATTCAGAAACGACCAAGTTTCGACAAGATTCTCGTCGCTAATCGTGGTGAGATTGCTGTTCGTGCGTTTCGTGCCGCGTTTGAGACCGGTGCCGCGACGGTTGCGGTGTATCCGCGGGATGATCGTAATTCTTTCCATCGTTCGTTTGCCTCGGAGGCGGTGTTGATCGGTGAGGGGGGTTCGGCGGTCAAGGCGTATTTGGATATTGATGAGATCATCCGGGCGGCGAAGCTCACCGGTGCGTCGGCGGTGTATCCGGGGTATGGGTTTTTGTCGGAGAATGCCCAGTTGGCTAGGGAGTGCGCGGAAAACGGGTTGACGTTTATCGGCCCGCCGCCGGAGGTTTTGGAGCTCACCGGTGATAAGGCGGCCGCTGTGGCGGCGGCGCGTGAGGCGGGGTTGCCGACGCTGCAGGAGTCGGAGGCCACTGACGACGTGGATGTGCTCTACGAGTACGCGCAGGGGCAAAAGTTTCCGTTGTTTGTCAAGGCCGTGGCCGGTGGCGGCGGGCGTGGCATGCGGTTTGTGCCCCAGTTGGAGGATTTGAAGGCGTTGGCGGCGGAGGCGTCGCGTGAGGCGGCCGCGGCGTTTGGCGATGGTCGTATCTATGTGGAGCGGGCGGTGATCAAGCCGCAGCATATTGAGGTGCAGATCTTGGCGGATGCTCAGGGCCATGTGATTCATTTGTTTGAGCGTGATTGTTCGTTGCAGCGTCGTCATCAGAAGGTGGTGGAGATCGCCCCGGCGCAGCATTTGGATCCTTCGTTGCGGGAGGTGATCTGTGCGGATGCGGTGCGTTTTTGTGAGCACATTGGGTATGTGGGTGCCGGTACGGTGGAGTTTTTGGTTGATGAGCAGGGCAATCATGTGTTCATTGAGATGAATCCGCGTATCCAGGTGGAGCATACGGTGACCGAGGAGGTCACGCAGGTGGATCTGGTGAAGTCGCAGATTCTTATTGCTGCGGGGGCGACGCTTGAGGATTTGGGGTTGTCGCAGGAGGGTATTTCGACGATTGGTGCTGCGTTGCAGTGTCGTATTACCACCGAGGATCCGTCGAATGGTTTCCGTCCGGATACGGGTACGATTTCTGCGTATCGTTCTCCGGGTGGTGCGGGTGTGCGCTTGGATGGTGCGGCGATGTTGGGTGGGGAGATCACCCCGAATTTCGATTCGATGTTGGTGAAGATGACCTGTCGGGGTGCGGATTTCGCGACCGCGGTGGCGCGCGCCGAGCGCGCACTCGCCGAATTTGAGATCGCGGGGGTCGCGACCAACATCGGCTTCCTCAGGGCGCTCCTGCATGACTCGGACTTCCAACATGAGCGGATTTCCACGGCGTTTATCACTGAGCACCCGCTCCTATTGCAGGCCCCTCCGGCAGACAATGAGCAGGACAAGATCCTGCATTTCCTCGCCGACACCACCGTCAACCGCCCTCAGGGTGCCCGCCCGGTGATCGCCAACCCGAAGCGCAAGCTTCCCCCGAAGGAGCACAAGCTGCACCCGGTCGAGCCCGGAAGCCGCGACAAGCTGCTTCGCCTCGGCCCCTCGGAATTCGCTCGTGAGCTGCGGGAACAGGTCGCGCTCGCCGTCACCGACACGAGCTACCGCGATGCCCACCAATCCCTCCTCGCAACACGGCTGCGCTCGAACACCTTGATCGCGGCGGCAGAACATCAGGCGCGCTTGACGCCGGGGTTGTTGTCGGTGGAGGCGTGGGGTGGTGCGACCTACGATGTGGCGATGCGGTTTTTGCACGAGGATCCGTGGGAGCGCCTGGATCAGTTGCGTGAGGCGATGCCGAACATCAACATTCAGATGCTTCTGCGTGGGCGCAACACTGTGGGGTATACCCCGTACCCGGATTCGGTGTGTCGGGCGTTCGTGACCGAGGCGGCACGAAGCGGGGTGGATATTTTCCGTATTTTTGATGCGCTTAATGATGTCTCTCAGATGCGTCCGGCGATCGAGGCGGTTCTGGAGACCAACACGACCGTCGCTGAGGTTGCGATGGCGTATTCCGGGGATCTGACCAACCCGGCAGAAAACCTGTACACCCTGGATTACTACCTGAAGCTGGCCGAGCAGATCGTTAACACCGGCGCGCACGTGCTGGCGATCAAGGACATGGCTGGTTTGTTGAAGCCAGCTGCAGCGTCGAAGTTGGTGTCCGCGTTGCGGAAGAATTTCGACCTTCCGGTGCATGTGCACACCCATGACACCGCCGGTGGGCAGTTGGCGACGTATTGGGCTGCTGCGTCGGCGGGTGCGGATGCGGTCGATGGGGCCTCGGCGCCGCTGTCGGGGACGACGTCGCAGCCGTCGTTGTCGGCGATCGTGGCGGCGTTTGCGAACACCTACCGTGATACCGGTCTGGATCTGGCGGCGGTGGGGTCGTTGGAGCCGTATTGGGAGGCGGTGCGCAAGATGTATGCCCCGTTTGAGTCGGGCACTCCTGGGCCGACGGGTCGGGTGTATGCGCATGAGATTCCGGGTGGTCAGTTGTCGAATCTTCGGGCGCAGGCGACCGCGTTGGGGTTGGCGGATCGGTTTGAGTTGATCGAGGATAATTATGCGGCGGTCAATGAGATGCTGGGGCGCCCGACGAAGGTAACACCCTCGTCGAAGGTCGTCGGTGACCTCGCGTTGTATCTGGTGGGTGCGGGTGTTGATCCGGCGGACTTTGCCGCGGACCCGCAGAAGTACGATATTCCGGATTCGGTGATCGCGTTCCTACGCGGCGAGTTGGGTACCCCGCCTGGTGGGTGGCCGGAGCCTTTGCGTTCGAAGGCACTCGCCGGGCGCAAGGAGGCGCCCACCGCAACAATGTCGATCACGGGCGAGGAGGAGGCGACCCTCGCCTCCGAGGACCACGCAAAAGTCCGTGGCACCCTCAATCACCTGCTCTTCCCCAAGCCGTCCGAGGAGTTTGCCGAGCACCGCCGCCACTTCGGCGACACCACAGCGTTGGAGGATGCGGAGTTCCTCTACGGCCTGGCCGAGGGTAAGGAGACCGTCATCCGCACCGCCGATCGCACGGTCCCGATGATCGTGCGTCTCGACGCCGTTGGCGAGCCGGATGAGAAGGGCATGCGCAATGTGGTGTGCAACGTCAACGGTCAGATCCGTCCGATCCTCGTGCGCGATCGCAGCGTGGAGTCGGTGACGGCGACGACGGAGAAGGCCGACGCGCACAACCAGGGGCATGTGGCGGCACCGTTTGCGGGCGTGGTCACCGTGACCGCGAAGGCAGGCGAGGCGGTCAAGGCGGGTGATCCGGTCGCGATCATCGAGGCGATGAAGATGGAGGCGACGATCACCGCCACCTGCGACGGTGTCGTCGACCGCGTCGTGCTCACCCAGCCCACCAAGGTCGAAGGCGGCGACCTCCTCGTCGTCATCGCCGCTTACTAAGGGGGTGGACCCGGTCGATGGGCGAGCACTGCCGCTTCATCGCCCGCAGGTCGGCCCGGGGGAGCGGGAGCTCGTACTTGACTGCCACCCGGGCTAGCCGCCCCGCGTACCAGCAGCGGTTCCCGCGGTCAGACGGCAGCCACTGGCTGGGCAGCTGATCCGACTTGTCCTGGTTTTCCTCCCGCGACACCGCGACGAGGTTGAGCGGGTCGTTGGCGAAGTCGCTTCGCCGCGCGTCGCCCCACTGGCTGGCCCCCAGGTCCCAGGCGGCGGACAGCGGGAAGACGTGGTCGATCTCCACGGGGCTGGCTCCTCCCGGGGCGAGGGTGAGCGAGTCGCCGGAGTAGGGGTCGGTGAGCGTCCCCTCGTCAATGGCGCACGGCGCCTTCGTGCCGGGGGAAAGCGCCGCACCGATGACCACCGCCCGCATGTCGCAGCCCATCCCGCGCTCCGTGCGCCAGCCCGGCCCGAAGCGCGAGCGCTCGTAGCCGGGGGCCTTGGTGCGCGAGGCCACCGCCGCCACCTGCGCGATCGCCGGGTCCGCCCGCTCGCGGGGCAGGGCAATGAGGGCCAACGCGACCGTGGCCAGGCAGAGGGCAAGAAAAACGCGCCGCATGAATCCCTTGGACTCGTGCGGCGCGTTTCCGGTTCCGGAACGAGGACGGCTAGGCCTTCTTGTAGGCCTTGTCGAAGTCGAGGTCGGGGTTCGCGGCGGCACCGTAGGAGCGCTCGGTGGCGGTGTCGAAGCGATCGGTGATCTCGCTGGTCGGCGCCTTGGTTGCGAGGGTGACCAGGACGGTGACCACGACGGAGGACAGGAAGCCCGGGACCATCTCGTAGAGGGAGTCCGACAGCGGCGACTGGCCCCACGCGAAGGCGACCACGGCGCCGGTGATCATGCCGGCCACCGCACCCGGCACGTTGAGCCGGCGCCAGTAGAGCATGAACAGCACCAGCGGGCCGAAGGCGGAGCCGAAGCCCGCCCACGCGAAGGCCACCAGCCCGAGGATCGAGTCGGACGGGTTGATGGCGAGCACGCCCGCCACCACCGCGACGGCGACGACCGCGGTGCGCGAGAGGTTGATCATGACGTTCTCGTTCGGCAGGTCCTTCTTCAGCAGCTTGAAGAGGTCCTCGATGAGCGAGGTGGAGGTCACCAGCAGCTGCGAGGAGATGGTGGACATGATCGCGGCGAGCACGGCGGTGAGGATAAGCCCCGCGATGAGCGGGTGGAACAGCACGCGGCCCATGTCGAGGAAGATCGTCTCGTAGGACTTCTGGTCGACGATGGCGATGTCCGGGTTCTGGCCGAAGAAGACGGTGCCCACGATCGCCACGAAGGTGGCGCCCGCGATGGAAAAGAGCATCCAGCCCACGCCGATGAGGCGGCCCTGCTTGGCGTCGGCGGGCGAACGCAGCGCCATGAAGCGGACGATGATGTGCGGCTGCCCGAAGTAGCCCAGGCCCCAGGCCAGGTTGCCGATGACCGCGGCCGCGGATACGCCCGAGATCAGGTTGAAGTAGGTCGGGTTGCCCACCCCGTCCTTGTACGGGCCGTAGTCGTGGGAGGTGGCCCAGGTCCAGATGTCACCCGGGTGATCGAGGAACAGCAGCCCCGCGACGGGGACGACGATGAGCGACACGAACATGATCGTTCCCTGCACGGCGTCGGTGTAGCTCACCGCGAGGAAGCCGCCGATGAAGGTGTAGGTCACCGTGATGACGGCGACGATGAGCATGCCGTCGATGTAGGCGGCGCCGAAGGTCGACTCGAAGTAGCGGCCGCCGGAGACCATGCCGGAGGAGACGTAGAAGGTGAAGAACACGATGATGATGATCGAGCTGACCACGCGCAGCAGGTGCGAGCGGTCGGCCAGGCGGTTCTCAAAGAAGCTCGGCAGCGTGATCGAGTCGTCGGCGACCTCCGTGTAGGCGCGCAGGCGCGGGGCGACCCACTTCCAGTTGGCCCAGGCGCCGATGAGCAGTCCGATCGCGATCCAGAGCTCGGACATGCCGGTAACGAACAGCGCGCCGGGAAGGCCGAGCAGCAGCCAGCCGGACATGTCGGAGGCGCCCGCCGACAGGGCAGCGACGAACGGGTTGAGCCCGCGGCCGGCGAGCACGTAGTCGTCGTACTCGTCGGTCTGGCGGTAGCTCCAGTAGCCGATGGCGAGCATGACGGCCATATAAATAATGATGGCGATGATGAACCAGGTGTGTTGGGACATTCTCCATCCTTTCTTCCTTTTTCGGGACGCGAGGGGCGCGACGATCCCTTCCCTGCGAGCGGGTGTTTCCCGCCAATGTGCGAGACGTCGAGGACCTCATCCCACAAGTCGGGGCGGGCCCTGGCCCCACGCGCGGCGGCGTGTTGCCCGGCCGGGGCCGGGCAATGCAGGTGTCTTCCAACCTTATCCCACCGGTCGGTTCGATTTGGTGGCTACCGCCCGGAATTCCGCGCGGCGGGGAATAAAGGTGCGGTGCCGTAGGCGTCGACAAGCGAATGCAAAGCGATTTCGCTGGCACACCTGTTCGAGTAGAGCGGTTCCCGGCCGCGCGGAAAGGCTGGTAAGAATATAAGAATGACTTCGCATCTGATTCACGGGCTCTGGCACAAGGACAGCGGCCTGCACCTGTGGATCGAGCAGATCGAAGGACACCGCATCGTCGGCCCCGCGGAGGTTCCAGAGGGGACGTTTCCGTCGACGATCGAGGCGCTGATCAGGGGAAAGGAATTCCGGCACCGCGTGCGCACCACGCTGCTCACGCCGAAGGGGCGCCAGGTGCAGCTGCCCATCCCCACGCTCGCGTTCACGCCCGAGCAGGCCGTGCAGGTGCTTGCTCAGGTACAGGCGATCTCGCCGGTGACGGCCTCCAAGGAGCAGCTTGCTAGCCTTGCCGACGATCTGAAGTGGCTGGCCCACATGGAGGCAGGGCTCGAGCAGTTCGTGCGAGCGGGGCGGGTGACCATCAAGCTGGGCTTCGTCGACCACCAGTGGTGGCCCACCTGGCAGCTGTCGAGCGGGCTGGGTGAGCGCGGCTGGATCGCGCAGATGACCGCCGCCGCGCCGGGAGTGCTCGTGGCCAACGCGGGGCCCGGCGTGGCCGAGGACATCGCCGCCGAGCTGCCGCACTGGATCGCCAACTCCATCCTGCGCGAGCTCGCCGACCGCCCGCGGGCCTCCGCCTGGCACGACTTCTCCCACGCGCTCTTGCACTCCGACCCGCTGCGGCGCGGCTCGGCGCAGCTCGTCTCCGCGCTCAACGCGTGGAAGGACTCGATCACCAGCGTCGACATCCAGCTGGTGTTCATCGTGGAGGAGCCGCCCCGCGACATCGAGGAGTACGACGTCGAGGACGTCTCCGAGATCGTGTGGCCGGTGCGCGTGCAGGTGCGCTCGGGCGTGGACTCGCCCATCCCGATCACCTCCGAGCAGCTCGACCGCTCCACCATGCAGCGCCTGGCCGTGCTGCGGCGCGAGGCGATCCTGTGCACCGAGCTGCTCGACTCCGAGCGCCCGCTTCCCGACGGCCACCCCGCCAAGGGCACGCCCATGCGCTGGGGGCTGGAGATGGAACCCACCGCGGGGCAGTGGGACTGCTACCTCAACACCGACGAGCTGGTCCGGTTCATTCAGGTCGATTCGCCCGTGCTCAAGCTACGCGGGTTCACCGTCATGCTGCCGCGCGCGTGGAGCTCGCAGGAGACCACCGCCCGCATCGAGGTGGGCGACCCCTCCGACGGGCCCACGCAGTCGACCTTCGGGCTGGAGCAGATCGTCAACTACAACTGGCGCGTCTCCGTCGGCGACGTCGACCTCACCGACCAGGAGATGCGCGAGCTCGTCGAATCCAAGTCGGGGCTCATCCGGCTGCGCGGCGACTGGGTGCTCGCCGACACCGCCACGGTCAAGCGCATCGGCGACTACATGTCCCAGCTCGCCGACCTGCAGCAGAAGAAGCGCAAGTCGGAGCTGGACGCCGCCATCCTCAAGGCGGAGATGGCCCGCAAGCTCGAGCAGCCCGGCTGGCAGCAGCTGGCCGCCCACGCCGAGACCCTGGCCAGGAGCTTCAACGAGACCTTCCACACCGGCGGCGAGGTCTCGCTCGCCGAGCTGCGCCAGCTGGCCATCGAGCGCATCGACTCCGAGCCCATCGAATATGTGGGTAACGACTGGCAGGCGGCGCTCGCGGGCGGCTTGGCCGGCATCGAGTCGCCCGCGCCCACCCGCATCGAGCTGCCGGGTTCCGTGCACGCGGAGCTGCGCGAGTACCAGCGCCGCGGCGTGGACTGGCTGCACTGGATGGCCGCGAACCACCTGGGCGCCGTGCTCGCCGACGACATGGGCCTGGGCAAGACCCTGCAGCTGCTGAGCCTCGAGGCGGTAGATAAGGCGGAGTCCGGTGCCGCGGGCCCCTCGCTGGTGGTGGCGCCGACCTCGGTGGTGGGCAACTGGGCGCGCGAGGCGGCGAAGTTCGTGCCGGAGTTCCGCGTGCTCGTCCACCACGGCACCTCCCGGCTCAAGGACGAGGAGTTCCTGGACGCCGTGGGCGACTACGACCTGGTGATCACCAGCTACGGCACCATCGCCCGCGACCACAAGCTCCTGTCCCAGGTCACCTGGCACCGGGTGACCTTGGACGAGGCGCAGCAGATCAAGAACTCGGGCACCAAGGTGTCCAAGGCCGTGCGCTCGCTGAAGTCCGCGCAGCGCGTGGCGCTGACCGGCACGCCGGTGGAAAACCGCCTGTCCGAGCTGCGCAATATCCTGGACTTCTGCAACCCCGGCATCCTGGGCGACGCGAAAACCTTCCGCACGCACTTCGCCACCGCGATCGAGAAGAGCAAGGACGACGTGAAGACCGAGCGCCTGCGCGCGCTCACGGCCCCGTTCATCCTGCGCAGGCTCAAGACCGACCCGGCCATCATCGACGACCTGCCGGAGAAGACCGAGGTCGTGCTCACCGTGGAGATGACCACCGAGCAGGCGGCGCTGTACACCGCGTATGTCGACTCCATGCAGAAGGCGATCCAGGAGGCCCAGGGCATGTCGCGCCGCGGGCTGGTGCTGGCCTCCCTGACCAAGATCAAGCAGATCTGCAACCACCCGGCGCACTTCCTGGGCGACGGCTCGCCGGTGATCATCAAAGGCAAGCACCGCTCCGGCAAGGTCGCCGAGCTCATGCGGCTGATCGAGGAGGCCCAGGAGTCCGGCCAGCGCATGCTCATCTTCACCCAGTACAAGGCCTTCGGAGACATCCTCACCGAGTACCTGTCCGACTACTTCGGCTCGACCATCCCGTTCCTGCACGGCGGCGTGACCAAGACCGGACGCGACAAGATGGTGGAGGCCTTCCAGCAGCCCGACGGCGCGCCGGTCATGGTGCTCTCGCTCAAGGCCGGCGGCACGGGGCTCAACCTCACCGCCGCCTCCATCGTGGTCCACATGGACCGCTGGTGGAACCCGGCGGTGGAAAACCAGGCCACCGACCGCGCCTTCCGCATCGGGCAGCTCAAAGACGTCACCGTGTACAAGATGATCACGGCGGGCACGCTCGAGCAGTCGATCCAGGACATCCTCGACGGCAAGATGCAGCTGGCCAGCGCCGTCGTCGACGAGGGCGAGGGCTGGCTGACGGAGCTGAGCATGGACGAGCTGGCGATGCTCATGAGTTACCGAGGAGGGACCCAGCTGTGAGCGAGGAGAACCAGGAGCGCCGGGTGGTCGCCCGGGACAACGTCATCTACGCGAACTTCGGCGCGAAGAAGCGGATCGCCCCGCCCGAGGGTTCGGCGCCGAAGGTGAACGTCGAAAAGCAACTGCAGGCGCAGCAGGTCCCGCTGGACACCGCGAGCGCGTTTCTCAGGCGCGCGGCGGAGATGCTCACCGATTCCGGCAGGCTGCGGCGCGGGCGCGAGTACGCCCAGGACGGCCACGTGCTCAACCCCACCTTCAAGCAGGGCGTGATCAGCGCGGACGTCGCGGGCTCGCAGAACCTCCCGTTCCAGGTCTCGATGAGCTTTGCCTACCGCTCCACGGACGACCTGGCCAAGATCACCGCGATCCTCGCCGCGGACCCGAACGGGATGACCAAGGCGCGCGCCGGGCAGCTTGGCCCTGAGATCGTGCGCTTGCTGCTCGCCGATTCGCCCGATGAGGTGCGCTTTCGCTGCAATTGCCCCGATCATTCCAGCTGTTGCAAGCACGCCGTTGCGCTCGCGGAGGTCGCGGCGTCGCTTATCGACGGCGATGCCGGGTTGGCCTTCAGCCTGCGCGGCATCAACCTCCTCCAGCTGGAGCAGGCGGTGGTGCAGCAGGCCAAGCACGAGTCGCAGGCCAAGGCCACCCTGTCCCAGGAATCCTTCTGGCGCGGCGGGGAGTTGCCCGACCTTCCGCGGCCGAAGAAGGCGCCCGCCCTCGACGACTCCGACCTCGTGCTGCTGAACAAGGCGATGCGGCTGGTGAGCTACACGAGCATCGACGAGCTCAAGGCGGTGGCCGACATCGAGGACATGTACGACTTCCTCACCCAGGAATAACCGCAGGCACCGGGCCCTTTTTGGGTGCGGGGGTAGGTGTGCGGGCACCCGTGTCGAGGGCGCGTGATACACATGAGTTCATGGGTCTAAAGTTCCTTCACACCTCGGATCTCCAGATCGGCATGACGCGCGGGTTCCTGGGCGCGGACGCGCAGCCGCGCTTCGAGGCCGCCCGCATCGAGGCGATCGCCCGGCTCGGCCGCGCCGCCGCCGACAACGGCTGCGCCTTCATCGTCATGGCGGGCGACGTCTTCGAGCACAACTCGCTGGCACCGCGCACCATCGGCCGCGCCGTCGAGGCGCTCAAGGCGCTGCCCGTTCCGGTGTTCTTGCTCTCCGGCAACCACGACCCGCTCACCGCGGATTCCTACTTCTATCAGGTCTCCGAGATAGCGGGTGTGACGGTCTTCTACGACTCGGAGCCGATCGAGTTCACCGCCCCTGGCGGCGAGGTGGTCGAGCTGGTCGGCGCGCCGCTGCGCAGCCGCCACACCTCGGAGGACTTGGTGGCCCAGGCCATCGCGGGCCTCGAGCCTACCTCTAGGATCCGCATCGCGGTGGGCCACGGCCAGGTCTTCTCCCGTGGCGACGAGGACGCGCCCAACCTCATCGACCTCCCGCTGGTCGAGCGCAAGCTCGCCGAGGGCGCGATCGACTATCTGGCCATGGGGGACACCCACTCGGCGCAGCCCATCGGATCGAGCGGGCGCGTGTGGTACTCGGGCGCGCCGGAGGCCACGGACTTCCGGGAGCTGGCCACCGGAGGCGGGGAGAACAACTCCGGCAAGGCGCTCGTGGTGGAGGTGACCAAGCCCGGGGTGGAGCAAGCCGAGGTCTCCGTCGAGGAGGTCGAGGTGGGGCAGTGGACCTTCGAGGCCCCGGTGGTGGAGGTCAACTCGCGCGCCGAGGCCGAGGAGTTCATCTCCTTCCTCGACGCCTACCCGCACAAGGAACGCACGGTGATCAAGTACGCGCTGGTGGGCACGGTGGACATCGCCACCAAGCGCTACCTGGAGTCCGCCCTGGCGGAGCGCGAGGAGGTGTTCGCCGTCCTCTACGAGCGCGAGCGGCTCATGGACCTGCACCTCGAGCCCAGCGAGGACGACCTCGCCGAGCTCGCCCAGGGCGGCTTCGTCGGGCGCGCCCTGGAGGAGCTCATCGCCCAGGCGGGCGCGGAGAGCGAGGGCTTCGACGCGGCCGCGGCCATCGAGGCGGAGGCCGCGGGCGGCGGGGGAGCGGACCCCGACCGCGGCACGGTCGCCCGCGACGCCATCAACCTGCTGTTTCGTCTGAGCAAGGAGAGCTAGCATGCGCATCAAGAGCCTGCACATTCACAACTTCCGCGCGCTGGCCTCGCTCGATCTGGAGGATCTCCCGGACAGCGGAGTGGTGCTCATCTCGGGCGAGAACGAGAAGGGCAAGTCCACGATCCTGGAGGCCGTGCGCACGGTTCTCACGGTGAAGTCCAAGTCCACCTCCCGGGCGGTCAAGGCGCTCAAAACCATCGGCGGCACCGAGCCGCCCGAGGTACGTCTGCGCGCCGTGGTCGGCAATTACGAGTTCGAGCTGTACAAGCGATTCGTCAACCGCGCCACCACCAGCCTCGAGATCCTCGCCCCTGCGCCTGCCAGCTACTCCGACAGCGAGGCGGAGGACAAGCTCGCAGAGATCCTGGCCGCGAACCTGGATCCGCAGCTGCGCGATGCCATGTTCATCACCCCGGAGGAATCGGGGCTGGGGCTCAAGGCCGCGATGATCGGCTCGCTCACCGCCGCCCTCGACGAGCGCTCCGGCGGCGACTCCGGCTCGGACGCGAGTGGCATTATCGCCGCGGTGGAAAAGGAGGCGGCGCGCTACTACAGCCCCAAGAACCAGTCCCCGACGCAGGAGCTCAAGGCGGCCGAGGCGGCCTACGCCCAGGCCCAGGCAGAGCGCGAAGAAGCCGAGACCAAGGTCGCGAGCCTCGAGGAGGCGGTGGGCAGCGTGGAGGCCTACACGCTGCGCAAGTCCCAGGCCGAGGGGGAGCTGCCGCAGGCGGCGCAGCGGTGCGCGGCCGCCGCCGCGGAGCTCGAGCGCGCCACCACGGCCTCCGAGGAGGTGGCGCGCGCCGCTGAGCTGCTCGAGCAGGCGCGGCTGGTGGAGGGGATCGCCAGAGAGAAGCTCGAGGATCGCAGGCAGAGGGCAAATGCCCTGAAGTCGGCGGAGGAAGAGCTAGACTCCTTGGTACCGCAGGTCGAGGAGGCGAGGGCGAGCCGCGACGAGGAGCGCGAGCTGGTCGTCGGGGCCAAGCAAGAAATCGAGGCGGCGTTGGACTCGCAGGCGAAGGCCAAGGAACGGCGCGCGCGGGCGGCGCAGGCCCTGCGTCTTTCGCAGTTGGCGGGCCTGCTCGAGGAAAAGCGGTCGCTGCTGCGCGAGCTCTCGGAGCTCGTGATCCCGGAGACCGAGCTCGAGGAGATCACCCAGGAGCAGGTCGCGGCGATCGCGAAGGCCTCCCAGGAGCTCGAGGTGGCCACCGCGGTGCTCGAAGCGCAGGCGACGAGCGTGACCCTGCGCGCGGCTTCACCCACGACGGTCGAGCGCGACGGCGAGCCGCTGGAGGTAAGCGATGCCCAGGAACTCCTGCTCACCCAGCCGACCACGCTGAGCGTGGGCGAGCTCAGCCTCGAGATCCGCCCCGGCGGCGGCGCCGACGAGTCCGCCGTCGCCCGCGCCAAGGCGAACCTGGAAGGCCTGCTGGACGAGGCCGGTTGCGGGTCGCTGGAGGACGCCGAGACCCGGTTGACGGCGTGGCGCGAGCACGTGGCCGAGCGCCGCGCGGTGGAGGTCCAGCGCAGGGGGCTGCTCCGCGATCGCAGCGTCGAGGACATCGAGCGCGAGGTCGAGGCGACCGAAGAACAGCTCGCAGGCCACGAGGAGATCCCGACGGTGGCTGAGGCGACCGAGCGTCTCGCCGACGCCGAGGCCGCGCTCGCCGAGGCGGAGGCAGCCGTTTCCGCCGCCCAGGCGAAGGCGAGCGGCTTCAGCGAGCAACCGGCCGCCCAGAAGCTGGCGCGCCTCGAGGCGACGCTCGCCGCGGCGCAGTCCGGCGCGGAACGCGAGCGCTCGTTGCTCGCCGAGGCGGAGGCGGCGCATCCCACAGAGGAGCTGGAAAACGCCCTTGCGGCGGCCGAGGAGGCTACCGCGGAGAAGAAGCGGGCCCACGCCGCCGCCGAGGAGGCCGCCCGCGGCAGCGACCTCGGCCTCGCCCAGGCCAGCTTCGATGCCGCCCAGGCGAAGGCGGATTCCGTGCGCGCCCGCGTGGACGACGCCACCGCCCAGCTGCTCCGGCTCGAGGGCGTGATCAAGGTCGCCGAGGGCTCCGCGGAGGAGCTCGAACGCGCCAAGGCCACGGAGGAGGCGGCCCGCACCCGCCGCGACCAGGTCCTAAGGAGGGCCCGTGCGGCGCGCCTGCTGCTGGATACCCTGCTCAGGCACCGGGAGGAGGCGCGGCAGAAGTACCACGCGCCTTTCCTCGCGGAGCTCGAGCAGCTTGCCCGCCCGGTCTTCGGCGGAAGGACCACCTTCATGCTGGGCGACGACCTCGACGTGCAGACCCGCACCGTCGACGGTGCGACCGTCCCGGTCTCCGAGCTCTCGAGCGGCGCGCGTGAGCAGCTCGCCCTGCTCACCCGCTTCGCCGTCGCGCGGCTGGTCTCCAGCGAGGGCGTGCCCATCTTCATCGATGACCAGCTGGGATCCACCGACGAGCTGCGTCTCATGCACATGGGCGCGGTCCTGCGCCAGCTGGGGTCGACGGAGCAGGTTCTCATCTTCAGCTGCGCGCCGAACCGCTTCGACTACATCCGCGACCTTGACGTCCGCGAGATGCGCGACATCGCGACGTACTAACCAGCGGGCAAACGCGAAGGAAAAGCCTTGGACCCCGGCCGCTAAAGCGGTCGGGGCCCAAGGCGCGCAGTAGGTTCCTTCTAGAAGGAATCTAGGAGATTAGGCCTGCTTGATGGCGGAAGCCTCGATCTCGATCTTGATCTCCTCGGAGACCAGGACGCCGCCGGTCTTCAGCGGGGCGTTGAAGTCGATGCCGAAGTCGAGGCGGTTGATCTTGGTCTTGGCCTCGAAGCCCAGCCGGGTGTTGCCGAACGGATCCTCGGCGACACCGTCGATCTCGACGTCCAGCTTGACGGACTTGGTAACACCCTTGATGGTCAGGTCGCCGGTGACGGTGCCCTCGTCGCCATCGATGTCGAAGGAGGTGGCGGTGAAGGTCAGGGTGGGGAACTTATCGACGGCGAAGAAGTCGTCGCCCTTGACGTGGCCGTCGCGGTCAGCGTTGCCGGTGTTGATGGACGCTGCCTGGATGGTAGCGGTCGCGGAGGAAGCGGAAGGATCCTCGGCGTTGAAGGTAAAGGACGACTCGAACTCCTCGAACTTGCCGCGGACCTTGGTAACCATTGCGTGGCGAGCCACGAAGGAAATGGTGGTGTGTGCCGGGTCCAGGGCGTAGGTGCCGTTGAAGTCGCTCATGATGATTCTCCTTGGAAGTAATTAATTAGGAAGGCGATGCGGGCCGTTCCCGCTCACCAACTTTTCGTTGTCCGCCGTGCTGGCGACGAACACCACTATACACCCCCATAGTGACATGTCAACAAAAACGGGCAACTTTTTCCGCGGAAACAAGTCGACGCAGCTCATCGGCACATTTTGCCATTCTAATAGGGGCGGCTACTGTGTATGGCATGGAAGGCGAACTCGACAAGCCTCGTTGGCTCGATGAAGAAGAACAGAAGTTTTGGCGTTTGATGCTGGCTGCCAACCGCAAGATTGAGCGTACGATCGACGTCGCGCTGCAGCAGGCGAACGGTCTCACCTCATCTGAGTTTGCCGTTCTGGTGACGCTGTCGGAGGCCCCCGAGCGCCAGCTGCGCCTGCGGGACCTGTGCGCGGGGCTCGACTGGGACCGCAGCCGAACCTCCCACCAGATTACCCGCATGGAGCGCCGCGGGCTGGTCAACAAGGTCAAGTGCGAGGGCGACGGCCGCGGCGTCATCGTCTCCCTGACCGCCGACGGCCTGGCCCGCCTCGACGAGGCTGCCCCGAGCCACGTCGAGACCGTGCGCAGGCTCGTCATCGACGACCTCAACCACCAGGACATCCCCGTCATCAGCCGCTTCTTTCAGGGGATCCTCGACGAAGAGGTCCTCGAGGACTGCGACTGCCAGGACTAGAGTTTTTCTTCGGCTGTGCCCGCTTGCCGACGCCTGTCGGCCGGCGGGCTTTTCCATTTCGCCTCCGTGACGAAAGACTGTTCGTCACCCCCAGGGATGAGACGCGCGAACGAGGGGAGCAGATCTCAGGGTGTTTTTCGGTGGTTTCCCCGATGCGCGAAGGTGCAACCCCCACGCACAATGGAGTCACAAAGAAAGAACACCGACCCGCGGACCCCGCGGATTTAGAAAGGATCTGACCACCATGTCCGACTTCAACTCCACCAACGTCTACGGCACCGGCGACGACCAGCGCCCCGTCCTCCAGCGCCGCCTCCACCGGAGCCGCTCCGAGCGTTGGGTGGCTGGTGTCCTGGGCGGGTTCGCTGAGACCTACAACATCAACGTCACCCTCCTGCGCGTCGCCTTCGTCGCCTCCATCCTGCTGCCCGGCCCGCAGGTGATTGCCTACTTGGCCGCGTGGCTCATCATGCCCGAGGGCGAGCAGTAGCCCCAAAGGTGCGGTGGCGTAGCCGTCGACAAGCGAACTGCTCAAAGCCCTGCTATCATGTGAGGTCTTGAAGGGGAGTAGTTCACGGCCGCGCGCGGCGAAGTGGCTGGTCGACATACTGGCGGGTTCGTGCCCGCCCGGCCATCCAGCTCAGGATACGAGCGAACGAGACCTTCGGATCGACCTTTTTGCGTCGGCCGGAAGTCTCGTTTTTGTGTTTCCGCCGGCGCCCTCGCTGAAAGAGGTGCCTTCCGTGGCCGCCATTCCGACCGAGCAGCGCGTGCTCGAGCTGTTCATGAAACTGTCCATCGCCACCGCCGTGGCCACCATCGCCCTGAAGGTCTGGGCGGCGGTGATCACCGGCTCGGTCGGCTTCCTTTCCGACGCCATGGAGTCCGGCGTCAACCTCGCCGCCGCGATCGTGGGCTTCCTTGCGCTGAAGATCTCCATCAAACCAGCCGACGCCAACCACCACTTCGGCCACGGCAAGGCCGAGTACGTCTCCGCCCTCGTCGAGGGCGCGATGATCTTCGTCGCCTCCGGGTTCATCATCTACTCCGCGATCGAGCGCCTCATGGCGCCGCAGCCGCTGGAGCAGCCCGGCATCGGCCTCCTGCTCTCGACGCTCGCCTCGGTCCTCAACCTCGTGGTGGGTCTCGCGCTGGTGCGCGCGGGCACGGCCAACCGCTCGGCGACGCTCAAGGCGGACGGCAAGCACCTGCTCACCGACGTGTGGACCTCCGCTGGCGTCCTCGTTGGAATCGCGGCCGTGGCCTTGACCGGCTGGCTCTGGCTGGACCCGGTCATCGCGCTGGTGGTGGGCGTCAACATCCTCTACACCGGCTACAAGCTGCTGCGCGAGTCCCTCTCGGGGCTTTTGTCTGAGGTCATCCCCGACGCCGAGCGCGCGGTCCTCGACGACTACCTCGCAGGCTTCGAGGAAAGCAACGACGTCACCTTCACCGAGGTCCGCACGGTCGCGGGCGGTCGCCAGCGCTTCGTCTACCTCATCATGCAGGTGCCCGCCGAGCTCACCGTCGCCCGCAGCCACGAGATCGCCGACTTGGTCGAGCGCGGCGTCGACGAGGCGCTCGGCGGCGCGGAGACGTTCATCCACATCGAGCCGCGCGGGAAGCGGTTGAAGGTGAGGCGTGCTAGCTAGCTTGTCGACGCCTACGGCACCGTTAGCCCCAGACGAGGGAGCCGATCCGAGGGCCAATTGGTCCCCGTTGTAGATTGTTGGGGTGACTCGTTCAGCCCGAAACAAGCAGCCCGGACGCTTCGCTGGCGCGGGGCTTGCCGGGATGTTGGGGCCCGCGTTCGTGGCCGCGGTGGCCTACGTGGATCCGGGAAACGTTGCCGCCAATGTCACCGCGGGCGCCCACTACGGCTACCTGCTGGTGTGGGTCCTCGTGCTCTCGAACCTCATGGCCGTGCTCATTCAGTACCAGTCAGCCAAGCTGGGGATCGTGACCGGCGCGTCGCTGCCGGAGACGCTCGGTGCCCGCCTGCCTCGGTGGGCGCGCATCGGATTCTGGGTCCAGGCGGAGATCGTCGCCGCCGCCACCGACCTCGCGGAGGTCATCGGCGGGGCCATAGCGCTGACCCTGCTTTTCGGCATTCCGTTGCTGTGGGGAGCCGTGATCACGGCTGCCGTCTCCTTCGTCTTGTTGGTCGCGCAGGGAAAACGGCAGCGCATCTTCGAGCGCGTTGTCATCGGTTTGCTCATCGTCATCGCCTTCGGATTCCTCGCGGGGCTTGCGATCTCTCCACCTCCCCTCGGACAGGTCGCCTCCGGGTTGATTCCCCGGTTTGAGGGTTCCGAAACCGTCCTGCTGGCGGCGTCCATGCTGGGCGCGACGGTCATGCCTCACGCCATCTACCTTCACTCCGCGCTGGTCAACGACCGCTTCGGCGGCTCGCGTCGCGGGATCGGCGTGCTGCTTCGCGCCAGCAAGTTCGATGTCGCCTGGGCCCTGCTCGTCGCGGGGCTCGTCAACATCGGGCTGCTCGTACTCGCGGCCCACTCCCTCTTCGGTGTGGCAGGTACCGACTCCATCGAGGGCGCGCACGCGGCCATCGTCGCGGGCCTCGGGGGCGTGGTGGGCACGATCTTCGCCATCGGCCTGCTCGCCTCCGGCTTGGCGTCAACCTCGGTCGGCGCGTATGCTGGCTCCGAGATCATGAAGGGCCTCCTGCACGTATCCATCCCGCTGTGGGTGCGCAGGCTGGTGACGATCATTCCCGCCCTCGTCGTCCTCGGGTTTCACGTCCCGCCGACGGTCGCCCTGGTGTGGAGCCAGGCCGTGCTCTCCCTCGGCATCCCCTTCGCCATCGTGCCGCTGTTTTGGGCAACGGGATCAACGTCCGTGATGGGAAAGCACGCGGATAGCCGGATTACCCGGGCGGTGGTGTGGGCCGTGGCGGCGGCCGTCGTTGCGCTCAACATCGCGCTCGTGGCCCTCACAATCGCGGAATGACCCCTCGATTTCTCGCTTGAAAAGCGCCCTGAGCTGGGTCTATGGTTTTCCACATAAAGCTTGTAGCGATCAGACAGCAACCGACTTTGGCGAGTATTTCCCGAGTTCGCTTTAGCGGCCTTTAGCTGTGAAAATGACTTGCTGAAAGCGTCTCCAAGCTTCTTACAGAATCGGAAAACGTGCAGGTCAGGGCGTTGTTTGCGGTGCTTGCCGACGTTTCTGAGCGGGCATAGTATTCATCTCATCGGCAGCACAGAGCTTCCGCTTCTACTTCCCGAAGTCGCGTACTTCGCCACCCGCTTAAGGAGCACACACCATGTTCGATCAGTTCGCACACGTTGCAGACCAGGTTTCCCAGTTCAACCCCTTCCAGCACGTTCAGGACTTCGGTGCCCAGATCGGCCAGCACCTGAACCCCCAGAACTGGTTCTCCAGCCTGTCTTCTCGCTAAGACAACCGATTTTCAGCCCGGCGATGCGCAGCGCATCGCCGGGCTTGTGGGTTTTCTGGCCCCCCTCCGGCAAACAAGCGCTTTCTTGACAAGCTTCAGATGTGACCACCTGCGGATTTGCAGGCGGGGTCGTGTCAAAAAAGCGCTTGTTTGCAGCAGCGGGTGCGGCTACCGAGAAAGGACGGGGAAGGACTCGCGTGTTCCGGTTTTCCGTGGGCGCTTGCTTTAGACGTCGATAAGCGAAATGCGATGAAAACCTGCGCCGCTGGGGGAGGTTATGGGTGACGAGTTCATCTCATTCCCTGGGACACTCAGCTCAATGTCTCCCTATTGGGGGATCGATAGTCTATATTTAGCTGCCTACCTCCCGTGGCGGGAGGTGCAGTGTCGCGCGCACGCGAAAGGCGGCGAGGCACAGTCTCAGTAGTCGGCCCTCGGGCCTAAGTAAAAGGTTCTCTCATCATGACGAATGAAACGACCACTCGGAATACCCGAGATACGTTTAACACGCGCCTGGTGTTCCTCATGGCTGCTATCGGCTCTGCCGTCGGCCTCGGCAACATTTGGCGCTTCCCGTACGTTGCCTACGAAAACGGCGGCGGTGCCTTCCTCGTTCCCTACATCGTCGCCCTGCTGACCGCGGGTATCCCGATCCTGTGGTTCGATCTCGCTTTCGGGCACCGCTTCCGCGGCTCCACGCCGCTGGCCTTCCGACGCCTTGACAAGCGCTTCGAGTCCATCGGCTGGTTCAAGGTGGGCGTGAACTTCTTCATCGCCATCTATTACGCGGCGATCATCGCGTGGGCGGCGCTGTACACCATCAAGTCGGTCAACCACGCCTGGGGCGATGACCCGGAGTCCTACTTCATGAAGGACTTCCTCAACGCCGATCCGTCCTCGACCTACTCCGGCAACGTTGTGTGGTCCATCCTGATCGTCATGATCCTGGTGTGGCTTCTGTGCATCGTCACCCTGGCCACCGACATCAACAAGGGCATCGGCAAGATGACCTCCATCTTCCTGCCGCTGCTGGCCGTCATGTTCATCATCCTCGTGGTGCGCGCCCTGTTCCTGCCGGGTGCCGTCGATGGCCTCAACGCCTTCTTCACCCCGAACTGGTCGGTCCTGTCCGACCCGCACGTGTGGATCGCCGCCTACGGCCAGATCTTCTTCTCGCTGTCCATCGGCTTCGGCATCATGATCACCTACGCGTCCTACCTCAAGCCGCGCACCAACCTGACCAACACCGGCATGGTGACCGCGTTCGCTAACTCCTCCTTCGAAGTCCTCGCGGGCATCGGCGTCTTCGCGACCTTGGGCTACATGGCCGCCCAGCAGGGCGTCCAGGTCGACGAGGTGGCCTCCTCCGGCATCGGCCTGGCCTTCATCGCCTTCCCGACGATCATTAACCTCATGCCGCTCGGCGGCCTGTTCGGCATCCTGTTCTTCGGATCCCTGTTCCTGGCCGGTATCACCTCGCTGATCTCCATCATGGAGGTCGTCATCTCCGCCGTTGCCGACAAGTTCGACATCGAGCGCCGCCGCGCCGCCGTCTACACCGGCACCGTGATGGCGGTGCTGTCCTGCTTCCTGTTCTCCACGGCGTCCGGCCTGGTGACCCTGGACATCATGGACAAGTTCACCAACAACATCGGCATCGTCTTCGGCGCCGTCTGCGCCCTGCTCACCGTCGGCTGGATCACCGGCCGCCGCCGCGAGATGGAGCAGCACATCAACGCCGTCTCCTCCGTCCGCGTCGGCCCGTTCTGGCAGTTCCTCACCTTTGCCGCCACCCCGGTCCTGCTCATCTACTTCCTCGCGAACGAGATCATCACCCTCATCAATGAGGGCTACGAGGGCTACTCCTCGACCCAGATCGGCCTGTTCGGCTGGGCGGTCGTCGCCGTCATGCTGATCGGCAGCTTCGTCATGCCGCTCATCCCGTTCCGCGGCGCGCAGTACCTCGACGGCCTTGCGACCTCCGACTACGGCGTGCCCACCGGCGGCCGCGAGAAGGGCGCCCCGAACCCCCTTGCTGCCGGAAAGTAGAAAGAGAACTACATCATGAATACCAGCGCAGTTTTGCTCATGCTCCTGTTCATCATCGTCATCTGGGGAGGCCTCGCGTTCTCCGTCTTCCTGCTCTCCCGCACCGACGACAACACCACCGGTGAGCTTGGCGATGCACCGGGCACCGACGACGCCTCTCTGCTGCACCGCGTGCACAAGACGGCCTAATAAGCCGCACGGCGCCTCTTCAAACGAATCAATCCCGCGTTCCTGGTTGCAGGGCGCGGGATTCTCGCTTTTCGACGCCTATCGGCCCGCGATCGCGCGGGCGAAAGATGAAACCCCGTGGCGACGCATTGTGCGAGGTCACGGGGTAGATTTTGTGTCCCCGACAGGATTCGAACCTGCGACCTTTGGTACCGGAAACCAATGCTCTATCCACTGAGCTACGGAGACTTGAAATAAGCGGTGACCGAGTGTTACCTCGGTCTTCAACGCTTTTGAAATACTACCACCGATGTGGTTTAGGTATGTAATCCGGGAAGGTCGGTCGTGGCGACCTCGCCGGTGAGCAGGTAGTGTGCCACGAGCGCCTCGGCGGCGTCGTTGCCCAGCCCCACGTGACCGTGGCCGGGGCCGTGGACGGTGACCACGGTCGAGCCCATCGGGTCGGACATGCCGTGATAGAGGCCGTAGGGGGTCTGCGGGTCGCCGGTGCCTTGGAGCTCCAGCGGCCGGGTTGCCAGCTGGCTACCGTCGAGTGCCGGGACGCGGGTCGTGGGCTCCGCGCCCGCGCAGACCGCGCCGGAGCCGAAGGCGGCGGGCGGGGTGGCGATCGGGTCGTTGGAGACTAGAACGCCCCACAGGTACTTCGGCCATAGCAGCGGGTCGGTGGGGGAGTAGCCCTCGTTGCACATGATGACCTGCTGCATGAGCTGCGAGTTGACGATGATATTCTTTGTCGCCTCCGACAGGGCGGAGGCGTCCACGTTGGGCGTCTGTTCCTGTCCACTGACGATGGCGGCGAGGTGATCCCACTCGCGTGGGATCGGGGCGATCTGGCGGGTGAGCTGCACCGTCGGGGAGGCGGCCTGGTTGCCGCCTGTGGTCGCCTGGCTGCTCAGTCCCTGGGAGCTGGCCTGCGTAGGTGCTGCGGCGTTGAAGGCGTCGAGTCCCGCGGGGCCGAGCGCGGCGAGCTCGGCGGGGAGGTCGGCCATGGTCGCCTTCGGCGGGGTGATCGTCGGCCACGCGCCGGATTCCTGCTGCACCTTCTTCGCCCAGCTCGTGTAGACCGCGTACGGGGTGGTTCCCAAGCCGTAGGCGTCGTTACGCGTTGCAACGTAGGCGAAGAAGTCGTGGAAGGCCTGCGTGTATCCGGCCTCCTGGGCCTGCATGAGCTCCGACCAGAACGTCGTGGGCGAGGTGCCGGAGTCGAGGACGACCTTGTCGGCGACGTGCGGGAAGAGCGTCGCGTAGACCGAGCCGAGGATGGTGCCGTAGCTGAGCCCCAGGATGTTGATCTTCTCGTAGCCGAGCGCGCGGCGGACCTCCTCCCAGTCGCGGGCGGTGTTCTCCGTGGTGATGTGGGGGCCGTAGCCGGGGTTGCTCGCCTCGCACGCCTGGCGTAGTGCCGCGCCGTTGCTGAACAGGGCGCTCGCCAGGTCGATGCTCTCGCCCTGGCCGCAGTCGATCGGGGTGGATCCGACCAAGCCGCGCGGCTGCACCCATACCATGTCCCACTGGCTCGTGATGGAATCGGGCAGGGTGAACGGCTGGTCCGCGCCGACGTAGCTGTACGCGGAGCCGCCGGGTCCGCCGGGGTTGGTGAACACGGCGCCGTGCGAGTTCGCGCCCTTGACGCGGATGAAGCCCACGCTGATCGTCGCCCCATCCGGCTGCGAGTAGTCCAGCGGCACGTCGATGCGCCCGCACTCGGCGCCGGGCTTGGTCACCCCGTCCGGGCACTGCTCCCAGGTAATTTGCTGTTGCTTGTCGACGCCTACGGCTACCGGAGCCAGCCCGATGGCGGCCGCGGCAATCGTCGTTGCCAGCGCGGCGGCGGTCCCGATGGTTCTCATCGCACCCAGCTCCCTTCATATACAAAATCGATTATGTGAATCAGGATAGCAATAAGCCCGGGCCGCGGCAGGGAAACCGCAACCCGGGCACGACCGGTTACTGGGGCAGGTTGTCCACGGCGTACTGTGCCTCAGAGGGCGTGAACTGCTCGCCGTAGGCGCTGGTGAGCTGGTCGTAGATCGCGCTCGGCGACATGGCCATCATGTCCTGGTAGCTCTTGGCCTTCGCCAGCGCGTTCGCGTTGTAGTCGGCCTTGAGGTTGTCCACGGCGTACTGGGCGGCCTCGGCACTGAAGCCCTCGCCGTACTCGCTGGTCAGCTGGTCGTAGATGCCCTGCTTGGACATGTGCATGGTCTTGGAGTAGCTCTCCGCCTTGCGCAGGGCGTTCGTGTACTCGCGGGGCACCGAGCCCTGGTCGCTGGCGGTGCTGGCAGAGCCGGTGGAACCGCTCCCGGAGGGGGCGAGCGCGGCCACGGCGTCCTGCAGCTGCTCGACGGCCTCGCTGACGGCGGTGGGGGAGGTGGTGCCAGCGGTGTCGGCGGAGACCGCGTCGGCCGCGACCGTCGCGACCGCCGTGCTCGACGCGCTCGAAGAGCTCGTGCCGCTGTCGCCGCCCTGGCTGGTGGCGACGCCGAGGGCGACGAGCGCCGCGCCGCCGACGGCGACCCACTTGAGCTTGCCGGACTTCTTCTTCGGGGCCGGCGCGGGAGTAGGGGTGGTGTACGGGTTGGGCATGGTCATGATGACTCCTAGGGGTGAAGGCGCGCCGTTGGGGAGGGGAGCCCGCGGGAGCGGAGTGGGGGAAGATGGAGGATTTCTTTCTTCCGTGATCTTCAAGCTAGGAGCCCTGCGCGACGCGGCGATGCGCCGATTCGAACGCGTGTACAGGAAAACCCCGGCTGGCCAAGGCGAAGCCGGGGTTGCAAGGTGCGTCGATCGCTAGTCGACGATCACGCAGATGAGCGTGCGGGGGCCGTGCACGCCCTCAACGCGGTTGAGCTCGATGTCGGAGGTGGCCGACGGGCCCGAGATCATCGTGTTGGGCAGCGTGTGGCTCAGCCGCGCGACCATCTCCGGCACGCCGTAGACCACGTTTTCCATGCGCACGATGCACACGTGGCAGTCGGGCACGAGCGTGAGCGCGCGGCGGCCGCACAGCGGGCCGGACTCGAGGCAGATGGTGCCGGTCTGCGCCGACGCCACGTGCGAGTCGGTGACCACGGCGTCGACGTCGTTGAGCAGGCGCGGGTCGGAGTCACGATCGTCCGGGGTGGCCGTGCCGCCGAAGGCGTCGAAAAGCGAAGCATCGAGCCCCTCGGCGAAGCGAACGTCCTTGGCGCCGCGATCGTTGAGGATCTTCACGATGTCCTCGGCGAGCTTCTCCTTCGAGGAGTGGACCACCTGGGCCTTGTAGTCGACGAGGCGGTCGATGAGCAGGTCGCGCAGCTCGTCGTGGGGCAGGGTCGTCTCGTGGATGTAGTCGCGCGAGGTGGGGTAGGCGCCCTCCGGCACGTTGGCGAGCTTATTCGCATTGCGGATGCGGGTCAGGATCTCAGTTTTTGCGTCCATGTTCCTTATAGCTCCTTATGCCTTGTCGCTGTCGGTGGTGGGGATGCCCTCGCGGCGGGCGTCGGCAAGCAACTGCTTGGCCTCGTCGGTGTCGAACCACTGGCGGAAGGACTTCTTCGGCGGCACGGCGGTGTCACGGACGTCGGTCCAGCCTGCGAGGAAGCTCGGCAGGTGCGTGATCTTGCCGTTGGATCCGCCGAGGAGGCGGCCCATGAACACCATCTTGGTGACGTTGTTCCAGACCATCTTGTTGCCCCAGGCCAGCTGCATGGCGCCCATGATGCCGGCCTCGATTTTCGGCTTGTCCGTCTCGATCTTCTGGTGGCGCAGCTCCAAGAGGATGTCTGTGAAGGGGATCTTCACCGGGCAGACCTCGTTGCAGCGGCCGCACAGGGAGGAGGCGTACGGCAGGTAGGCGGAAGGATCGTGCTTGTCCTTGATGCCGGTCAGCTGCGGGGTGAGGATGGCGCCGATCGGGCCCGGGTAGGTGGAGCCGTAGGCGTGGCCGCCAGCGCGCTCGTAGACCGGGCAGACGTTGAGGCAGGCCGAGCAGCGGATGCACTTGAGCGCCTCGCGGCCCTGCTCGTCGGCGAGCACCGCGGTGCGCCCGTTGTCGACGAGCACGATGTGGAAGTTCTTCGGGCCGTCGCCCTCGGTAACCCCCGACCAGGTGGACACGTACGGGGCTTGGCGCTCGCCGGTGGAGGAGCGCGGCAGGAGCTGGAGGAAGACCTCGAGGTCCTGGAAGGTGGGCAGGATCTTCTCGATGCCCATGACGGAGATGAGTGTCTCCGGCATGGTCAAGCACATGCGCCCGTTGCCCTCGGACTCCATGATGGTGACGGTGCCGGTCTCGGCGATGCCGAAGTTCGCGCCGGAGATGGCCACCTTGGCCTTCATGAACTGCTCGCGCAGGAAGGTGCGGGAGGCCTCGGCGAGATCCGCGGGCTCGGTGGACAGCGACTCGTCGGTATTCGGCATCTCGCGGATGAAGATGTCGCGGATCTCCGCGCGGTTGCGGTGGATCGCGGGCACGAGGATGTGGGAGGGGCGGTCGTGGCCCAGCTGGACGATGAGCTCGGCCAGGTCGGTCTCCTGTGCGGAGATGCCCTCCTTCTTGAGGTGGTCGTTCAGCCCGATCTCCATGGTGGCCATGGACTTGATCTTGACCACGTGCTCCTCGCCGGTCTCCTTGACCAGGCCGGTGACGATCTCGCAGGCCTCCTCGGCGTTGCGCGCCCAGTGGACGTGGCCGCCGCGGGCGGTGACGGCCTCCTCGAACTGGACGAGCAGCTCGTCGAGGCGAGCTCCCACGTCGCGCTTGATGTCGGATCCCGCCTGGCGAAGGGCCTCCCAGTCGCTGATCTCGCTGGTCACGCGGGCGCGCTTCTCGCGGATAGTGGTGGTGGCTTTGGTCAGGTTGCGGCGCTGGGTGGCGTTGTTGAGGCCATCGTTGGCGGCCTTGACGAAGTTCGGGCCAAGCCGCAGCTCCGAGGACTCGGACGCGCGCGGCGGCAGGGTCGGGGTGCCCAGGTTGACGCTCACAGCATGAACTCCTTCGAGTAGACGGCCGAGGTGGGGGTCCACGGGTGCTCCTTGGTGGAGGCGAGGATCTCGGCGAGGTGAATGGCGCGGATGCCCACGTGCTGGCGCGACAGGGAACCCGCGATGTTCATGAGGCAGGAGGAGTCGCCGCCGGTGACGAACTCTGCGCCGGTGGACTCGATGTTGCGGGACTTATCGGAGACCATCGCCGCGGAGGTGGCCGCGTTCTTCAGGGAGAAGGTTCCGCCGAAGCCGCAGCACTCTTCCTTGTTGGGGAGGTCGATGAGCTCTAGGCCCTCGACGTTCTGGAGCAGGCGGTAGGGGCGGTCGCCCAGCTTGATAAACCGCAGGCCGTGGCAGGAGGGGTGGTAGGTCACCTTGTG
Source organism: Corynebacterium vitaeruminis DSM 20294 (assembly GCF_000550805.1). Taxonomy (NCBI): domain Bacteria; kingdom Bacillati; phylum Actinomycetota; class Actinomycetes; order Mycobacteriales; family Corynebacteriaceae; genus Corynebacterium; species Corynebacterium vitaeruminis. The sequence continues at coordinate 1,233,795 of NZ_CP004353.1, forward strand.
CGGGAAGAAGGCGCCGAGCTGGTCGGTGCCGGCGACGTCGATGAGGAACTCTGGGAGGTCCAGCGTCTTCTTGGAGGCGGTGCGGGCGCCGTCCTGGAGGGCCTTGGAGCCGTAGCGATCGGCGATGTGCTCGTGCTGCTCGCGGACCGCGCCCACGCAGGAGCCGGAAGGAGCCACGACGTAGTCGATCGACGGATCGGAGAAGGCGTCGACGTAGTTCTCGATGAGCGGGATGGCTTCCTTCTGGTAGCCGGTGTTGACGTGCATCTGACCGCAGCAGGTCTGCGCCTCGGGGAAGACGACCTCGTATCCCAGACGGGAGAGGATCACTGCGGTGGCCTTGGAGGCATCGGGGAACATGGCGTCGCCGATGCACGTGGAAAAGAGCGCAACTCTCACGGTTTCGAGCTCCTTTGAGTTGTGGGCTGAATCTGTCGCCCCGGCTCCCGAAAACGGGGGCCGACGACTTTTAGTGGACATGTTTCATAGTAGCGAAGAATGAAAAATCATGAACTCGCAAAAGGGCGTTTAAGCAGCGATTATTTACGCAACGTTAGTGTTTCTTAAACGCCGAAAAGGTCGTGTGAAGTGGGGGAAGGTTTGTGATGTGGGTCTCTGAACTTTCCGGCAAGTGGGCGTTGAGGTGCGGGAAATTGGCTTCGACCCGTGGTGTGCGGGTGGAGTGAACGGGGGTGGAAAATGTGGGAACGCATCGCCCCTTTGGTCTGACCAGAATGGGTGAGCTGCGAAAAATGGGGAAAAATTATCCCGAAAATTCCGCTGTGATGTTTTTCACCCGGTGAAACCGGTTCTTTTTGGCTCACTCGGCTAGCAATCTGTGCGGCGTTGCATAGTAGGGTTGTGGGAAGGGAATCGAGCGGCGGAAAGATGGTCCTCTGCCAATTTGGTCGACAAAAATGATTCATTTTTGCGCGATGAGATTCCATTAATAAACTGAATTACCGGCGAATTAATTCGGCTTTTAAAAGCGTAGGAAATGATTTATCGGTCGGAATTGGGGATGTAAATTCCTGAATTAGCCCGGCCGTTTCTTAGGTGTTTCCTCGATGCTTGTCCACCTCCCCCTCGATCTTTGCGCGGGGCCCTTTTAGGGCCTCAACCTTGACCGATTAAGAACGGCGGTGAGGGAAGGCCGGGCCTTTCGGCGGCGGGCGTTTCGCGCTCGGCGAGGAAATGCCGCATCAATTTGTGGCCTCTTTATGGCAAAGGTGCCCACATTCGCACCGCCTTTGCGCCAAACGTTTTCGCGGCGGCGAAATCGATTGCTTAAAGGGATAAGGAATTGTCCCGGAAGCCCAGACAAAAAGGCCGCGGGTCCGATCCGGCGAATTCTCGCACACCGCCGGCATTCGCCCACAATCTTTGTGCTACGCGCACAGGCACAACTTCATAGTCCTTTTATGCATTGGCTCTTGGAGCCTCCTCCTGAAGCCCGCCACCGATCACCGCGGCGCAGCGGGGGGAGGGGAACCCATCCTCGGATCGATCCCCGGGGCGGCGCTTGACCAGCTCGTCCCCGCGGAAGGGCCGATGCAGTCGATCCTCGAATCCGAAATGAGGCACCGAATATGTTCACACCGACCACACACGCGGTCGCTGGCAGCCTGGAGCTATCCGCCCTCTGCGCCATCATCCCCCTCTTCGCCTTCTTCCTCTTCCTCATGGTGTTGAAGTGGAAGGCGCACTGGTCGGCGCTCGCGTCGGTCGTCGTCGCCCTCGTGGTGGGCATCCTCGCCTTCAAGATGCCCACTCACTTAGCTGTGCTCTCCTTTACCCAGGGCGCCTTCTTCGGGTTGTTCCCGATCGTCTACATCATCTGGATGGCGGTGTGGATCTACGACCTCACCGTCAAGACCGGGCGCTTCGAGGACATGCGCACCATCTTCTCCAAGATCGGCCGCGGCGACATGCGCGTGCAGGCGATGCTCATCGGCTTCGCCTTCGGCGGTCTGCTGGAGGCCTTGGCCGGATTCGGCGCCCCAGTGGCGATCGTTGCGGCGATGCTCGTGGCCATCGGGTTGAAGCCGATGAAGGCCGTGCTCGTGACCTTCGTGGCCAACTGCTCGCCGGTCGCCTTCGGCGCCATGGGCATCCCTGTGGCCACCGGCGGCCTGCTCACCGGCATCCCAGGCGAGCAGGTGGCCGCGATGGCCGGCCGCCAGGTCTCCTTCGTCGCGCTCATCGTGCCCTTCGTTCTAGCGTTCATCATGGACGGCATGCGCGGCATCCGCCAGACCTGGCCGATGGCCCTGCTGCTGGGTGTCGCCTTCGGCGGCGGGCAGTTCCTCGCCTCCAACTACTTCTCCTACGTGCTCACCGACGTCGTCGCCTGCCTGCTCTCGCTGACCTTGGGCGTGGCCTTCCTGCGCTTCTGGAAGCCCACCACCCCGGAGGACCAGGCCTCGGCCATCGACGCCGACTCCGTCCACCTCACCACCGAGCGCACAGTCATGGCGCTGTTCCCGTACCTGCTCATCGTCGTCGTCTTCTCGGTGACCAGCCTGTGGAAGATCGGCTTCGACCTGCCCGCGGCCCTGAAGTCCACCGACCTGAAGTTCGGCTGGCCGGGCCTGCACGGGCACGTGGTCAACGCGGCGGGCGAGCCGGTGTCCAACACGCTGTTCAACTTTAATTGGCTGTCGACGCCGGGCACCATCCTCTTCCTGTGCGGCGTGATCACGGTCCTCGTCTACGCGGCCAACACCTGCCACGGCAAGTACCCGCTGAGCATCGCGGGAGGATTCGGCGAGCTCGGCCGCGGTGGGTATAAGATGCGCTACTCGGCGCTGACTATCGCCGCGGTCATGGGCCTGGCCTACGTCATGAACATGTCCGGGCAGACCGCCGCCATCGGCGCCTTCCTCGCCGGAACCGGCGCGATCTTCCCGCTGCTGTCGCCGCTGCTCGGCTGGATCGGTACCTGGGTCACGGGCTCGGCGACCTCTGCCAACGCGCTGTTCGCCCAGATGCAGGCGACCACCGCTGGCCAGGTGGGGGTGAGCCCGACCCTGCTCGTCGGCGCCAACACCGCAGGTGCCACGCTCGGCAAGATGATGAGCCCGCAGACACTGACCATCGCCGCGACCGCGGTCAACATGGAAAACGGCGAGGCGAAGATCATGGGCCAGGCCTGGAAGTACTCGCTCGGTCTGCTCGTGTACGTCTGCGTGCTCGTCTTCCTGCAGTCTTCAGTTTTTGGTTTCATGGTTGTCGGCTAGACTGCTAGTTCATGACACCAGCGGATCTTTCTACTCTTATTAAGGACACAGCAGTCGCCGTTCTCACCGGGCGCGACTTGGACACCACGGCGCTTCCGGAGAAGGTTGTCGTGGAGCGTCCGCGCAACCCGGAGCACGGCGATTACGCCACCAACGTGGCGCTGCAGGTGGCCAAGAAGGTAGGAATGAACCCGCGCGAGCTCGGCACGCTGCTGGCCGAGGCGCTTTCGGCCAGCGACGCCATCGAGTCTGCGGAGATCGCGGGCCCGGGCTTCATTAACATCCGCCTGGCCGCCGCCGCCCAGGGGGCGATCGTCGCCAAGGTCCTCTCGGAGGGAGAGAGCTTCGGCCACAACGACGCCTACCAGGGCCTGCGCGTCAACCTCGAGTTCGTCTCCGCCAACCCTACGGGACCGATCCACCTCGGCGGCACCCGCTGGGCCGCTGTGGGCGACTCGCTCGGCCGCGTGCTTGCCGCCTCCGGCGCGAAGGTCACCCGCGAGTACTACTTCAACGACCACGGCCGCCAGATCGACCGCTTCTCCAACTCGCTGGTCGCGGCCGCCAAGGGCCTGCCCACGCCTGAGGACGGTTACGGCGGAGACTACATTCAGGACATCGCAGCCCGCGTCGTCGAAAAGCGCCCCGACGTCATGGACATGGAACCGGAAGCGATGCAGGAAACCTTCCGCGAGCTGGGCGTGGAGATGATGTTCGCGCACATCAAGGAATCCCTGCACGAGTTCGGCACCGACTTCGACGTCTACTTCCACGAGAATTCCCTGTTCGAGTCCGGCGCCGTCGAGCGCGCGATCCAGAAGCTGAAGGACAACGGCAACCTCTACGAAGCCGACGGCGCCTGGTGGCTGCGTTCCTCCAACTACGGCGACGACAAGGACCGCGTCGTGATCAAGTCGGACGGCGACGCCGCCTACATCGCCGGCGACATCGCCTACGTCGCGGACAAGTTCGATCGCGGCCACGACCTGTGCATCTACATGCTCGGCGCCGACCACCACGGATACATCTCCCGCCTGCGTGCCGCCGCCGCGGCCTTGGGCTACGACCCGAAGAACGTGGAGGTGCTCATCGGCCAGATGGTCAACCTGCTGCGCGACGGCCAGGCCGTGCGCATGTCCAAGCGCGCCGGAACCGTCATCACCCTCGACGATCTCGTGGAGGCCATCGGCATCGACGCCGCCCGCTACTCGATGATCCGCTCGTCGGTGGATTCCTCGCTGGACATCGACCTCGAGCTGTGGGCCTCGCAGTCCTCGGACAACCCGGTCTACTACGTGCAGTACGGGCATGCGCGCCTGTGCTCGATCGCCCGCAAGGCGGCCGACCTGGGCGTGACCCCCGACGGCGCCGACCTCTCGTTGCTCGTCCACGAGCGCGAGGGCGACCTCATCCGCACCCTCGGCGAGTTCCCGGCCGTGGTCAAGGCGGCGGCCGAGCTGCGCGAGCCGCACCGCGTGGCCCGCTACGCCGAGGAGCTGGCCGGTACGTTCCACCGTTTCTACGACTCCTGCCAGATCCTGCCCAAGCAGGGCGAGGAGCCGACCCCGCTGCACACCGCCCGCCTGGCGCTCGCCCGCGCGACCCGCCAGGTGCTCGCCAACGCGCTGGGTCTGGTCGGTGTGAGCGCACCGGAGCGTATGTAACGTGGGCTTCAACGACATCCCGGCCCACGTGTGGCCGCGTTCCGCCGTCCGCAACGCCGCTGGCCAGGTCGAGATCGGCGGCGTGTCCTTGCCTTCGCTTGCCGACGCCTACGGCACCCCGCTCATGGTCGTCGACAAGCGCGACTTCCTCTCGCGCTGCCAGGACATGGCCCGCGCCTTCGGCGGCGGCGAGAACGTCCACTACGCCTCCAAGGCGTTCCTCACTACCCAGGTCGCGAAGTGGGTAGCCGAGCAGGGGCTCCACCTCGACGTCGCCTCGCTGGGGGAGCTGGAGATCGCCCTGCACGCCGATTTCCCGGCCGCGGACATCACCGCCCACGGCAACAACAAGTCCGAGGCCTTCCTGCGCCGCTGCGTGACCGCGGGCGTGGGCACCGTCGTGCTGGACTCCTTCCAAGAGCTCGAGCGCCTCGAGAAGATCGCGGGCGAGGCGGGCATCGTGCAAAACGTCCTGGTCCGCGTGAAGCCGGGCGTGGAGGCGCACACCCACGAGTTCATCGCCACCAGCCACGAGGACCAGAAGTTCGGCTTCTCGCTGGCCTCCGGCTCCGCGCACAAGGCGGCCGTCATGGCGCACGAGTCGGGTTCGCTCAAGCTTCGGGGCCTGCACTGCCACGTGGGAAGCCAGGTCTTCGACGCGGAGGGCTTCAAGCTCGCCGCCGAGCGCGTCCTCGAGCTGTACAAGCAGCTTATCGACGCCGTTGGTGAGGAATCCCTCGCCGTTTTGGATCTCGGTGGTGGCTATGGCATCGCGTACACGGAGGACGAGGAGCCCCTCGACGTCGACGAGGTCGCCCACGACCTCATCACCGCCGTGGGCAAGACCGCGGCGGAGCTGGGAATCGAGGCCCCGCGCGTCATGGTGGAGCCAGGCCGCGCCATCGCTGGCCCGTCCACGGTGACCGTTTACGAGGTGGGAACCGTCAAGGACGTCCACGTCGACGACGACACCACCCGCCGCTACCTGAGCGTGGACGGCGGAATGAGCGACAATATTCGCCCGGCGCTCTACGACGCGAAGTACGACGTGCGCGTTGTCGATCGTGTGGTCGCCGGCACGCCGATCACCACGCGCATCGTCGGGTCTCACTGCGAGTCGGGGGACATTTTGCTGGATAGCGCGCAGCTTCCCAGCGACATCGGGGCGGGTACCCTGGTGGCCTTCGCGGCGACCGGCGCCTACTGCTACTCGATGAGCTCCCGATACAACATGGCGTTGCGTCCCGCCGTGGTCGTCGTCGAGGACGGAGCAGCCTCGCTCATGCTTCGGCGTGAAACCATGGACGATTTCTTCGCTCTCGAGGCGTAGCGGCACGATTCTGCGAAGGTGCTTCCGGCGCCGGGATGCCTGCGAACACGCGGTGCCCCCGCCGAGAGCCCGACCCTTCCATAGGCCAAGCCGTGGGCTGGGGGTGCGGGGCGGGTGGGAAGCAGCAGGAGCCCGCACGTTGACATAGACTCGGGGAGTTAGAGTCTGCTCGCCGGTGGTGCCGATGCGACGCGTCGGTGGCCCCGGCTGGCCCGGGCCTTGGGAGCTGGGCCACCCGGCATGGCTTGACGTCGAGCAGCAAGCCCCGGGACATACTCTGAATAAAACTGTTAGACCACATCAAGACGGCTTCGTGTAATCACTGGCGTCTACTAGACTGGAGCACCATGACGAACGCAACGACCAATCCGGCCACCACCTACAACTCAGGCAAGGGGGAGGGTGAGCCCGTGGGCATCGCCATCCTGGGTTACGGCACTGTCGGAAGCCAGGTCCTGCGCCTGATGCTCGAGAACGCCGAAGCCTTCGAGCACCGCTCCGGCGGCCCGCTCGAGGTCAAGGGCGTGGCCGTGAGCTCCGTGGACAAGCACGCGGGCTCCCTCGCCGACCAGAAGGGGCTGCTCACCACCGACGCCCGCGCGCTCATCGACCGCGACGACGTCGACATCGTGGTCGAGGTCATCGGCGGCATCGACTACCCGCGCGAGCTCGTGCTGAACGCCCTGCGCAACGGCAAGTCCGTGGTCACCGCCAACAAGGCGCTGGTGGCCGCCCACTCCGCCGAGCTTGCCGAGGCTGCCGACGCCGCGGGGGTCGACCTCTACTTCGAGGCCGCCGTCGCCGCCGCCATCCCGGTCGTGGGACCGCTGCGCCGCTCGCTGGCCGGCGACCAGGTCCAGTCCGTGGCGGGCATCGTCAACGGCACCACCAACTTCATCCTCGACGCCATGGACTCCACCGGCGCCTCCTACGACGACATGCTCGCCGAGGCCACCCGCCTGGGCTACGCCGAGGCCGACCCCACCGCCGACGTCGAGGGCTACGACGCCGCCTCCAAGGCCGCCATCCTCGCCTCCCTGGCCTTCCACACCCGCGTGACCGCCGACGACGTCCACCGCGAGGGCATCTCCTCGATCACCGCCGAGGACATCGAGGCCGCCAAGCAGTCCGGCAACACCATCAAGCTGCTGGCCATCTGCGAGCGGCTTGTCGACGACCAAGGCAACGAATCCATCTCCGCCCGCGTGCACCCCACCCTGATCTCCCGCTCCCACCCGCTGGCCAGCGTGGACAAGTCCTTCAACGCCGTGTTCATCGAGGCCGAGGCTGCCGGCCGTCTCATGTTCTACGGCAACGGCGCGGGCGGCAACCCGACCGCCTCCGCCGTGCTCGGCGACATCGTGGGCGCCGCCCGCAACAAGGTCTTCGGCGGCCGCGCGCCGGGCGAGTCCACCTACGCGAACCTGCCCATCGCCGACTTCGGCGACGTGCCCACCCGCTACCACATCGACATGGAGGTCGAGGACCGCATCGGCGTGCTGGCGCTGCTGACCCAGATCTTCGCCAACCACAGCATCTCCCTGCGCACCGTGCGCCAGGAGGAAAAGGACGGACACGCCCGCCTCATCTTCGTCACCCACACCGCCCGCGAGCGCGACCTTGCGGCCACCGTGGAAGAGGTTAAGGGGCTGGTGCCGGTCAAGGCGATCAAGAGCGTCATCCGCCTGGCCGCGCAGTAAGAGTCGGCACCCGAGCGAGAAACTCCTTCGCGGACGCGCGCTTTCACGGCGGGCGTCCGCACATCTTCAAGAAAGGTCTTTAGAACTTCCATGGCAATCGAGATCCCGGTGGGGAAGAAGGTCACCGTCACCGTCCCGGCCTCGTCCGCGAACCTGGGTCCGGGCTTCGACACCCTGGGCATGGCGCTGTCGCTCTTCGACACCGTCGAGGTCGAGGTCATCCCCGCGGGGCTCGAGGTCGAGGTCTTCGGTGAGGGCCAAGGCGAGCTGCCGCTGGACGGCTCCCACCTCGTGGTGAAGGCGATTCGCTCGGGGCTCAAGGCCTCCGATTGCGAGGTTCCGGGCCTGCGTGTGGTCTGCCACAACAACATTCCGCAGTCCCGTGGGCTCGGCTCCTCGGCGGCTGCCGCGGTCGCGGGCGTGAGCGCCGCCAACGGGCTGGCCGGTTTCCCGCTCACCGACGCCCAGGTGGTGCAGCTGTCCTCCTCCTTCGAGGGGCACCCGGACAACGCCGCGGCATCCGTGCTGGGCAAGGCCGTCGTGTCCTGGACAGAGATCCCGGTCGACGGTCGCACCGAGCCGCAGTACAAGGCGGTGAGCATCCCGGTCCACGAGTCCATCCACGCCACCGCGCTGGTCCCGAGCTTCCACGCCTCCACCGAGGCCGTGCGCCGGGTGCTCCCGAGCGATGTCACCCACGTCGACGCCCGGTTTAACGTCTCCCGCGTGGCCGTCATGACCGTGGCCCTGCAGCAGCACCCGGAGCTTCTGTGGGAGGGCACCCGCGATCGCCTCCACCAGCCCTACCGCGCAGACGTGCTGCCGGTGACCGCGGAGTGGGTCAACCGCCTGCGCAATCGCGGGTACGCGGCCTACCTCTCGGGCGCCGGCCCGACCGTCATGGTCTTGTCCACCAAGCCGGTGGAGGAGAAGATCCTCGACCAAGCTCGCGACGAGGGGCTGCGGGTGCTGCAGCTCGAGGTCGCCGGGCCGGTCAAGGTCGAGGTGAAGTAGGGGCGAAAAGCCACAACCGCCGCGGACGTTTTCGTCCACGGCGGTTTTTCGATGTTTTAGGCGCAATGGCCTAGCTGGGGGGCGTGCGCTCCGGCTAGCTCGCAGCGGGCACGGCATCGGCGGCTGCGACGCCGGTGACCGCGATGGTGCAGCACCCGGGGGCGTCGAAGGGCTTGAGCTTGAGGTTGACCGAGTCATCGCCGACGAACTCGTTGAGCATACCCTGGTGGATCATGCACAGGAACATCGACGGCTTGTGGTTGGCTAGGACGAACGGGCACGAGTGCATGGTGACGTTGACCTCGCCCGCCTCCTCGGTGGCCTGGTCGACCGTGGGATCGAAGCCCATCTGGCGCAGGTGCTGGAAGAGGTTGGTGACCGCGGACTGCATGTCACGAGCGGAGTAGCCCTCCTGCTTCATGCGGGTGCCCCACATCCGGCCGACTGCGAGCGCTGTCTCCTTGGCTTCAGCCGAATCTTGGTCGGCCAGCTGGGCGGCGAAAACCTCGATGAGGGTGAGGTACTCCCGGGCCACGGCCCGGTTGTCGGGGATGCGCACGGAGTAGATGAGCGAGGGGCGGCCCCGGCCGGTCGCTGCGGTGGGGACGGCCACCACGGCGTCGCGGTCGACGAGCTCGTCGAGGTGTCCGCGGGCGGTGTTGATGTGCATGCCGAGCGCCTTGGCGACGTCGCCGACCTTGGCGCCGTGGGAGAAGGTGCCCAGGGTGTCGAGCACTTGGCGCTGCTTCGGGCTGAGGTTCAAAGACTCCGGGAACAGCTCGGTGGCGGGGCGGGGAGCAACCTTCTTACTCATGGGTGGGCCTTGTCTATGGTCGGTCTCGTTCGGGCGCACTGGCTGTGTGGGCCCGCGCTTATCCTCAACATTTTCTAAGATTCTATCTTTTATTCGCAAAACCCGGGAAAATGCTACATGGGGGTGAAAACCGTAGGCGTCGTCAAGCAAATGCAACCTTTTCTTTCTCAGCCTACATTAACTACGATAAAAATCGTGAAAAAGATTCGCACGCCACTCGGACGGCTCGCGCTGCTGCTGGCGGCGGGGCTCGCGCTGCTCGGCGGGCTCTACGCCGCGACCGTGCTGCTTGGCTACAACGGGCATCGGCCGCTTTCGAGCCTCGCCTCGAGCCACGGCCCGCTCATGGTCTTCGGATTCGTCGGCGGCGCCATCGCCCTCGAGCGCGCCGTGGCGATCCGCCGGTGGTGGGGGTGGGGCGCGCCCATCGCAAGCGCCATTGCCGTCGCCGCCGTCTTCCTGCACGCGCCGGTGTGGGTTCCCGGCGCGGCGTGGGCAGTCTCGTTTGCGGTGCTCACGGGCGTCTACGCCGAGGCTTATCGACGCCAAGGCTCCCTCGCGCTCATCATCCAGGCGGCCGGATCCGTGGCGGCCGTCTTCGCCGCGCTCCGGTGGGCCGAGGCCGGAGTGTTTACCGACGCGCTGGGGCTGGCGATGATGTTCACCGTCGCGACGATCATCGGCGAGCGGGTGGAGCTCGCGCGGCTCTCGTTCAGCAGGGGACACCGCGAGGAGACCATCACCGTCCTCATCCTCGCCCTGCTCGCGGCGGCGGTGGTGGCGCCCGTGGGTGCGCTGGCCACCTCGATCGAGCGGGTGTTCGGCCTGCTCCTGGTCGCCGTCGCCGTCGCCAGCCTGCGCGCGGACGTGGCGCGAAACCTCGTGCGCACCTCGAAGCTGCCGCGGTTTTCCGCCGCCTGCATGCTGCTCGGCTACGGGTGGCTCGTCGTCGCAGGGCTGGCGATCGCCTTCTTCGGCCTGAGGACCACCGGATTCGCCTACGACGCCTGCGTGCACGGGGTCTTCCTCGGGTTCGTCATCTCCATGATCTTTGCGCACGCGCCAATCATCCTCGGGGCCGTTATCAGGAAGAATCTCCCGTACCACCCCATCCTGTACGCCCCGGTCGTGCTGCTGCACGGCGGGCTGCTCATTCGTCTCGGGGCGGGCGACCTGCTGCGGCACGACGGCATCTGGCGCGCGGGGGCGATCGTGACCATCGTCGCGGTGCTGGGCTTCATAGCGACGGGGATCTTTAGCGGAATAAGTAATCGCGGGAAGGGGAAGCGATGAGCACCCTCGATATTCGGGACCGATCGCTTGCCGCCCGCGGGTGGTGGCACACCGCCGTTGCTCTCATCATGCTGGGCTGGCTCGCCGCCGGGATCGCCATCGCGGTCGCGCGCTGGCTCGGCGCGGATCTTTCCTGGTGGCTGGCCGTCCACTCGTTCACCCTCGGTGTGGTGACGACGGCTCTTTTCACCTACATGACCCACTTCACCGAGGCGCTCACCCGCACCGCGAGCACCGGCTATGCGGGCGTGGCCGCGAGGGTGGTGCTCGTCCAACTCGGGTTGGCGGCACTCATCGCGGGTGGTGCCGGGAACACCTGGACGCCCACCGCCGACATCGGCGCGACCCTCGTGCTCGTGGCCACCGGCTCGCAGATCGTCGTCACGGTCGTGCGGCTGCGCGGCTCGCTCGCCGGGACCTTCGCGGTGACCGTGCCCTTCTACGTCGTGGGCGCGGGATTCATGGTCTGGGCGATCGGGCTCGCGATCGGCGCGAGCCACGGCGCGGGCAGCTACAACCTCGTCATCGCCGCGCACTCGCGGGCGATGATCTGGGGGCTCGTGCTGCTGGCGATGGAGGCCACCGTGGTCACCCTGCTGCCGACGCTCACGGGCACGCCGATCTCCGCGGCGGCGCGCTCGCGCTGCGGCAGGGCGCTGACCGTTCACGCGCTGGCCCTCGGCGCGGCCGAGATCGCGCTGCTGCTCGGGCAGCTCGCCCTCGCGGGCGCGGCGCTCCTGCTCGTGGCGGTCGCCGCGGCACAGCTCATCGTGCCCGTGTTGAGCCAGCTCATGGGCGGGCGCTCACGGCTTAGCTCGGCCCCGCTCGGGGTCATGGCGGGGTTGAGCTGGATGCTGTCGCTGGTGGTGCTCGACGGCCTAGCCCTCGCCACCGGCTTCAACCCGCGGGCGGTGACCCTGCTCATCGCCCCCGCGCTGGTGGGCGGGGGACTCGTGCAGACGATCGTGAGCGTCCTGCAGTTCCTCACCCCGACGCTGGTCGGCCGCGGGCCGGCCGCGCGGGAACGGGCCCAGCGCACGGGCGCCGCGCGGTTGGTGCTGGTCAACTTGGGCGCGCTCACGAGCCTCGCCGCCCCCGACGGCGACCCGCGGGTCCTGGGGCTTGCCTGCATGGGGCTGGGCTTGGTGTGGAGCTTCGCCGCCGTGGCGCGGGCCGTGGCCACTCAATATCGATCGGCATAGGAAGGACAAGGACATGACAATCCCCATCGGCCAGCCGCCGAAAACACCGAAGCCCTCGGCGGGCATCTCCCTGGGCGCGCAGGCGTCCCAGCCGCCCGAGACCCGTTCGCCGGAGTGGGCCGCGTGGGCGCTGGTGGGACTCGCGCTCGTGGCGGTCCTCGTCTTCGCCCTGCCGGGGCTGCGGGCGCTGAGCGCGCCGGGCGCCGCGGAGGGTGGCGCGTCCTCGGCCACGGCTGCTGTCTCGAGCACCGCCACCGTGTATCACATCGAGGCTTCCGACATGCGTTTCGTGCCGGATTCGATCACCGTTCCCGCAGGTCAGGAGGTGGCGCTCGAGATCACGAACGCCGACGCCATGACCCACGACCTCGAGGTTGCTGGCAGAAACAGCGGGCGCATCGCGCCGGGGGACACCGTCACCCTCGAACTCGGCGTGGTTGATTCCGACCTCGAGGGCTGGTGTACCGTGGCGGGCCACCGGCAGGCGGGGATGACCTTCTCGGTCGCGGTGAGTTAGCCGCGACCCCTTTTCGCGCAGCAAAAAACGCCCGCCGGCCTGGGAACTCGGTGTTCACCGGCCGGAGGGCGCCGTTTTCTTGTGCGCGTCGCGGCTACTTCCGCTTGTACGCGCTGCCGTGGGGATTATCGATCGTGGAGTGGGAGCGGCTGTCGTGGAGGAACGAGATGGCCACGAGGCCGATGGCCGCCATGATCGTCACGTAGGCCGGGAACAGGCTGGCGTGGCCGGCATTCTTCAGCCCCAGCGCCACGTACTCGGCGGAGCCGCCGAAGAGCGAGTTGCCCACTGCGTAGGTGAAGCCGACGCCCAGGCCACGGATGTGGATGGGAAACATCTCCGCCTTGAGGATGCCGGAGATCGACGTGTAGCAGGACTCGAAGGCGAGGATGACGATGATGATCGCCGCGGCCGAGACCAGCGAGGACTGGTGACCCAGCAGCATGAACGCCGGGATCGTCGCAAAGAGGGAGAACACGCCGAAGACGATCATGATGTTCTTGCGGCCGACGCGGTCGGAGAAGGCGCCGACGATGGGCTGCATGATCATGTAGATGAACAGGCAGATCGTCATCGTGCGGGCCACGTCGCCCTTGCTGAATCCGGCGGTGTTGATGAGGTACTTCTGCATGTAGGTCGTGTACGTGTAGAAGGTCAGCGAACCGACCGAGGTGATGCCCAACACGACCCAGAAGGAGCGCGGGTGGCGGAAGAGCTCGCGCAGGGAGCCCGCGCCCTCCACGCTGAGCTCCTGGTCGGATGCGGTTTCCTCCAGGCCGTTTCGCAGCCACAGGGAGACCACGGCGGCCAGGGCGCCGATGACGAAGGGCAGGCGCCACCAGCCGTTGGTGATGGCCTCGTCACCTAAGGCGGAGGTCATGATGACCGCAAGCAGGCTGGCCAGCAGCTGGCCTCCGATGAGCGTGACGTACTGGAAGGAGGAGTAGAACCCGCGTCGTCCGGTGGAGGCGATCTCGGACATGTAGGTGGCGGTGGAGCCGTACTCGCCGCCGACCGATAGGCCCTGGATGCAGCGCACGATGAGCATGAGCACGGGCGCGAGTGCGCCGACCGTGGCCGCGGTGGGCAGCGCCGCGAACATGAGGGAGCCCGCGCACATCATGGAGATGGCGATGAGCATCGAGCGCTTGCGGCCGTAGCGGTCGGCGATGCGGCCGAAGAGCCAGCCGCCGATCGGGCGCATGAGGAATCCGACGAAGAACACGCCGGCCGACTTCATGAGCGAGCCGGTCTGGCCGGTGCCGGTAAAGAACTGCTCGGCGAAGTAGACGCTGAAGAAGGCGTAGATGTAGAAATCAAACCACTCGACGAGGTTGCCGGAGGAGGCGGCGAAGATGGCCTTGACCGTGCGCCATTCGATGGGGGCCGCAGTCGGTGCTGGCCTGGTTGCGGTAGTCAAACTCACGGTGAGCCACCTTTCTGTTAACCGAAAGGTACATCGATTAAGATACAACATGTGTCGCGGGTTACAAAGACGCACATTGTGTGGGTGCGAACATGCACCAAAAGGTGGCCGATACCGCGAGACTCATCGAAGCGTGCGCAAGTCGCCGTGGGCGGCGTCGCGCGGAAGTGAGCCCCTCGCCGGTCGCGAAGGGGACGCGCCTAATTCTCGTTCTCGGCGGCAGGCGCCTCGCCCGGGTTCGCCGACTACGAGCGGTGGCCCGGACCCTTGAGCGCGATGACCTTGAAGTCGCCGTCCTTGACGTGCTGGCGTAGGTCGATCTTGTCGAACTTGCCCACGCTGGTCTTGTCGATCGAGTCGACGAACGCCCAGTACTCCGGCAGCATCCAGCTCGGGAAGGTCTCGCGCAGCTTGTCGCGCAGGCGCTCGGCGGTCTCGCGGTTCGGCTCGATGCCCTCCGCCAGCACGGTGACGGCCAGCGGGCGCTCGCCCCACTTCTTGTCCGGGTAGCCGATGACCGCGCACTCGACCACGACGGCCGCCGCCATGACCTCGTTTTCCAGCAGCGTGGAGTAGATCCACTCGCCGCCGGAGCGGATGACGTCGCGGGCGCGGTCGTGAATCGTGAGGAAGCCGTCCGAGGTCACCGAGCCCACGTCGCCGGTGCGCAGCCAGCCGTCGGCGGTGAACTGGTCGGGGGCGTCGTCGACCTCCTTGTTGCGGAACGTCGAGGCGGCACCGGCGCCCTCCTCGGCAGGCGAATGGTAGTAATTCGCGGTGACCCAGTTGCCGCGCACCTGGATCTCGCCCTGATTGCGGTCGGTGGAGGCGACGACCTCGCCGTCGTTGACCACCCGGTACTCGAGCGAGGCGGGGAAGCGCCCCTGGGAGACGCGGTAGTTCTGGCGCGCCTCGCCGCTGGCACCCGACGGCGGGCGGGCCACGGTGCCGATCGACAGGGTCTCGGTCATGCCCCACACGTGGACGATATCGACGCCGTAGCGCTCCTCCCACAGCTTGATGAGCACCGGAGGCACCGCGGATCCGCCGACGAAGATCTCCTGGAGGCTCATGCGCTCCGGCGGGTTGTGGATGTAGTGCACCATGAGCTGAATCCAGATGGTGGGCACGCCGTTGGCCACGCGCGGGTGGGCGTGGGCGATGATGCTCGCCAGCGACTGCGGCGAGAGGTCCGAGCCGGGAAAGACCAGGGGAGTGCCCGACATGAACGCCGCCACCGGCACGCACCAGGACAGGATGTGATAGATCGGCACGCAGCACAGGAACGTCTGGCCGTGCATGATGGCGAGCGAGTCGGTGGTGCGCAGGTTCATGCACTGCAGGTAGATCGAGCGGTGCGAGTAGACCACGCCCTTCGGCGCGCCCGTCGTTCCGGTGGAGTAGCACAGCGCCGCGGCGTGGGTCTCGGGGATGACCGGCCACGGGAAATCGGTGGAGCGGCCGTCGAGAAGCGCCTCGTAGGAATAGCAGGCGATGCCGTCCGGGATGTAGTTCGCGGCGGCGCCGATGTCGTTGCGGCCGATGAACACCACCGCCCGCACGCTGGGACACCCGCCCGAAAGGATCGCGCCCAGCTGCTTGGCCAGTCGCTGGTCGGCGATGATGACCTCGTCCTCGGCGTGGTTTATGATGTGCCGGATCTGGTCGTTCATCAGCTGCTTGTTGAGCGGATTGAACACCGCTCCCATGCACGAGATCGCAAACAGCGCCTCGAGGTGCTCCGCGCAGTTGTGCATGAAGGTTCCCACCCGCTTATCGCCGACGATGCCGAGCTCGTCGCGCAGCGCGTGCGCTAGGGCAGCGGCGCGCGCGCCGATCTCGTGATAGGTGGTTTGCTGCTGCTCGTCGCCCTCCCACGTGGTGGTTTTCGTGTCCCCGTGGATGGATGATCCGTATGTCAAGATTCGTGACACGTTCAGCGGGAGGTCCTGCATCGTCGAAAGCATGACTTTGAGCTTAACCCAGTCTTCAGGCTTTTTTCGCTTGTCGACGCCTACGGCCCCGGCCGCAATCTACGCGAAAAATCGCGCCGAGTTACGACAATGGCGCGAAGGTGGTCTACACTTGGGGGCGAACATTCGTTTGCGCGTTTGTGGAGTGCCCGTCAGGATGCATGTCGCACCGGGCACGAGCCAAACGATGTGCCCCTGCCCCCGCCCCGCTCCCTTTAGTGTGAAGCGGCTGCCTGCGGGTAGGGCGAAGGTTCACATCACTAGCGCTCGCGCTGCTCATCAGCGCGCAAGCGGCGCGTGGTTGCCAACAAAAAATGACGTCGATTCCTCGACACTTTTCCATAAGGATGCTGCCAAGCTAGACGCTTTCATTCCCTCGTCTACATTCCCGCTCCCTTCTTTCCTGGAGCGAAGACGACAACCGGGGTGCCCCACTGCGTGCATTCCTGGGTCGCTTGGTGCAAGCACACGAAAGGACATCTGTGACTGATACAGATAACGGCGCACAGCGTAATCTCGCTGCAATGCGTCTCCCCGAGCTGCGTAAGATCGCCTCCGACATGGGCCTCAAGGGCACCTCGGCGCTGCGCAAGGGTGACCTGATTGCCGCCATCTCCGGCGCGCAGGGGGCAGGTCAGGCTGAGAAGCCGGCAAAGAAGGTCGCGGCTCCCGCCGAGCCCGCGCAGACCGCCGACGCTCAGGAGGCTACTGAGGCTCCTGTGGCTACCGAGGCCGCCCCGAAGCAGGTCGAGCAGGAAGAAAAGGCGGAGAAGGCCGACAAGACTGAGGCCCCCGCCCCCGAGCAGGCCCCCGCCGAGGACAAGCAGCAGGAGGAGAAGCCGCGCCGCCGCCGCGCCGTGCGCCACGAGTCCGCCGAGCTCGCCACCGCCACCCACGAGGAGACCGTAGAGGCCGCGCAGGCGCCCGCGGAGCCCACGTCCCAGGAGGAGCCCGCCAAGGAGGAACCGAAGCAGGCCGAGTCCGGCGATGAGGAGACCCGCTACGAGTCCCGCTCCGCCGCCCGCCGCGCGCGCCGCAACCGTGCCCGCCGCGAGCAGCGTGAGGGCCGCGACGGACGCGACAACCGCGAGGGCCGCGACAACCGCCGCGAGCGCACCAACGAGGCTCCCGCCGAGCAGGCGCAGGATTCCGCTTCCCAGCCTGCGGAAAACGTCGAAAAGCGAGAAGGCGGCGAGCGCGAAGAGCGCAACAATAACAACAACCGCGAGGAGCGCGGCGGCCGACGCAACCGGCGCAACCGCCGCGGGCGTGACCGCGACCGCGACAATAACAACAACGAGGGCGGCAACGAGCAGCGCGAGGACGAGGCGCTGCAGGACATCGCCGGCATCCTCGACGTCGTGGACAACAACGTGGCGTTCGTGCGCACCTCCGGCTACCACGCCGGCCCCGCCGACGTCTACGTCAACACCCAGATGCTGCGCCGCTTCGGCCTGCGCGCGGGTGACGCGATCACCGGCCAGGTCCGCATGCACGGCGAGGCGCACCACTCCGGCCGCGGCCGCAACCGCCAGAAGTACAACCCGCTCGTGCGCGTGGACTCCGTCAACGGCATGACCGTGGAGGAAGCGAAGGCGCGCCCCGAGTTCGCCAAGCTCACCCCGCTGTACCCGAACCAGCGCCTGCGCCTGGAGACGGATCCGAAGATCCTCACCACCCGCGTCATCGACCTCATCATGCCGATCGGCAAGGGACAGCGCGCACTCATCGTCTCCCCGCCGAAGGCCGGTAAGACGACCATCCTGCAGAACATCGCCAACGCGATTTCTACGAACAACCCGGAGTGCTACCTCATGGTCGTGCTTGTCGACGAGCGCCCCGAAGAGGTCACCGACATGCAGCGCAGCGTGAAGGGCGAGGTCATCGCCTCCACCTTCGACCGCCCGCCGGCAGAGCACACCGCCGTGGCGGAGCTGGCCATCGAGCGTGCCAAGCGCCTGGTGGAGCAGGGCCAGGACGTGGTGATCCTGCTCGACTCGATCACCCGCCTGGGCCGCGCGTACAACAACTCCTCCCCGGCGTCCGGCCGCATCCTCTCCGGTGGTGTGGACTCCAACGCCCTGTACCCGCCGAAGCGCTTCCTCGGCGCCGCCCGTAACATCGAAAACGGCGGCTCGCTGACGATCATCGCCACCGCGATGGTCGAGACCGGCTCCGCCGGCGACACCGTCATCTTCGAGGAGTTCAAGGGCACCGGTAACGCCGAGCTCAAGCTGGATCGCAAGATCTCCGAGCGCCGCGTGTTCCCGGCCGTGGACGTCAACCCGTCCGGCACCCGCAAGGACGAGCTGCTACTCGCCCCTGAGGAGGCCAAGATCATGCACAAGCTGCGTCGCATCCTCTCCGCGCTTGACCCGCAGCAGGCCATCGACCTGCTCATCAAGCAGCTGAAGAAGACGAAGAGCAACGGCGAGTTCCTCATGCAGATCGCCAGCTCCCAGACGATGGCAGCAGTGTCCGAGGAGGACTAAGTCTAGATGTCACAAGTTTCCGCAGTAGACGACATCGTCTCCGAGTACCAGGGCATCGAGATGCAGATGGCCGACCCCGAGACCGTGGGCGACCAGGTGCTGTTCCGCAAGCTGTCCAAGCGCTACTCCGAGCTGCAGCCGATCATCAACGTCAACAACGCGCTGGTGCAGGCGCGCGAGGACCTCGAGGTCGCCCGCGAGATGGCGCACGAGGACCACGACTTCCAGGACGAGGTCACCCGGCTTGAGGCCGAGGTGGTCGACAACGAGGAGAAGCTGGCCGACCTGCTGGCACCCCGCGACCCCCACGACGGCGACGACATCGTCATGGAGGTCAAGGCCGGTGCGGGCGGCGAGGAGGCGGCCCTGTTCGCCGGCGAGCTGGTGCGCATGTACCAGCGCTACGCCGATAAGCACGGCTTCGCCACCGAGGTGCTCGACGTCTCCGAGTCCGACCTGGGCGGCGTCAAGGACATGACGCTGACCATCCGCGCCAAGCAGCCGTCCCGCGACGGCGCGTGGAGCGTGTTCAAGTTCGAGGGCGGCGTGCACCGCGTCCAGCGCGTGCCCGTCACCGAGTCCCAGGGCCGCATCCAGACCTCCGCCGCCGGCGTGCTGGTCTACCCGGAGCCGGACGAGATCGGCGAGGTCGAGATCGACGAGAAGGACCTGCGCATCGACGTCTACCGTTCCTCCGGCAAGGGCGGCCAGGGCGTGAACACGACCGACTCGGCCGTGCGCATCACCCACCTTCCGACCGGCCTCGTGGTGACCTGTCAGAAGGAACGCTCGCAGATCCAGAACAAGGCCCGCGCCATGCAGGTGCTGGCCGCGCGCCTGCAGGCGATGGCCGAGGAGGAGGCCAACGCTGAGGCCGCCGAGGGGCGCGCCGCGCAGATCCGCACCATGGACCGCTCCGAGCGCATCCGCACCTACAACTTCCCGGAGAACCGCATCACCGATCACCGCATCGGTTTCAAGGCCAACAACCTTGACTCCGTCCTGGGCGGCGACCTCGATGACCTTCTCACCGCCCTCCGCGCCGCTGAGCGCGCCGAGCGACTGGAAGCCGAGTAACGGCGTCCCACCCCGGCGGGGCGGCAAGCACGATCTTGCCGCCCCGCCGTTGTTCTTCTTTAGGAGGAATTGCATGACCGACACCGTGGGCCAGGCGCTCGCCGACGCCACGACCAGGCTCGCCGCCGCCGGGGTGGACAGCGCGGCGCACGACGCACGGGCGCTGGCCGCCTTCGCGCTTGGCTGCGAACCCCTCGAGGTGGGCCTGCGCCGCGGCGAGCCGATGCCGGAAACGTTTTCCGGGCTCGTAGCCCGTCGCGAGGCGCGGGAGCCACTCCAGCACATCCTGGGCAGTGCGTGGTTCGGCCCGCTGGAGCTAAAGGTGGGCCCGGGGGTGTTCATCCCGCGGCCGGAGACCGAGGTGCTCGCGGACTGGGCGGTTCGCACCGCGCCAGGCGGGAAAATCAAGGTTCTGGACCTGTGTTCCGGGTCCGGTGCGCTCGCCGCCTACGTCGCTCACTACCTCCCCGAGGCCGAGATCACCGCCGTGGAGCTGTCCTCCGGGGCGCTTGCGTTCACCCGCGCCAACCTCCCGGACCGCGTGCGTCTCCTCCAAGCCGACGCCGCCGACCCGACGCTGCTCGCCGGGGAGCGCTTCGACCTCGTCGTGAGCAACCCCCCGTACGTCCCCGAGAGCCCCGATCTTGCCCCCGAGGTGTACTTCGACCCCCACGAGGCGGTCTTCTCCGGTGCCTCCGGCATGGAGCTTATCGACGCCATGGCGCCGAACCTCTTCCGCCTCCTCGCACCCGGCGGGTTGGTCGGCGTGGAGCACGACGACACCACCAGCGAGCTGGTGCAGGCCGCCCTGCGCGGGGCCGGGCTCACCGAGGTCCGCCCGATGGCGGATCTCACCGGCCGGGACCGCTTCGTGATCGGGCGGCGGGCGCTATAGACGTCGACAAGCGAAAGCGATGCGGAAACGGCGACGCATCGCGCGGAGGCCGGGGACCGGGGGAGTAGAATGTGTGCGGGTGCGCCGAGAGCGCGCCGACATGATGTGAGCGCCGGGATGACCCGCGCTCGTGAACTTTATCTGTGGAAAGAGACGATGAGCAGAATCTATAACTGTGCAGATGCCGAGACTCGTGCAACCGCTATCGCGGCTGCCGTGGGGGCGGTCAAGAGCTGCAGGCTCGTCGTGATGCCGACGGACACCCTGTACGGACTGGGCTGCGACGCCTTCGATAACGAGGCCGTTGCCAAGCTGCTGGCCACCAAGCACCGCGGCCCCGACATGCCGGTCCCGGTGCTCGTGGGTAGCTGGGACACCGCGCGCGGGCTCGTGGCCAACTACACCGAGCAGATGCGCACGCTCATCGAGGCCTTCTGGCCGGGCGGGCTCTCGCTCGTCGTTCCGCAGGCGCCGAGCCTGCAGTGGAACCTCGGCGACACCCGGGGCACCGTGATGCTGCGCATGCCGCTGCACCCGGTGGCCATCGAGCTCCTGCGTGAGACCGGTCCCATGGCCGTGTCCAGCGCGAACATCTCTGGCCAGGCGCCGTCCACCACCGCCGTGGCGGCCAAGCAGCAGCTCGGCGCTGCGGTCAACGTCTACCTCGACGGCGGCGAGACCCCGGTGGGTGTCGCCTCCACGATCATCGACCTGTCCGGCTCACACCCGAAGATCCTGCGTGAGGGCGCGATCTCCGCCGAGCGCGTGGCCGAGGTGCTCGGCGTGGACCCGGAGAGCATCCGCTAGATGGGTGCGGGTGTCGCTGGCGTGCCGATGCGAGAACTGGCCTTGGTCATTCTCGTCGCGGCCGCCTTCACCTACCTCACCACGGGCCTAGTGCGCTACTGGATGGTGCGCACGGGGCGAGTGGGGGAGATCCGCGAGCGCGACGCGCACACCCAACCCAAGCCGCGCCTGGGCGGGCTGGCCATGTTCGCCGGATTTCTCGCCGCGGTTTTCCTTGCGGGCCAGCTTCCAGCCTTGACTCGGGGCTTCCAGCCCATCACGCCGGAGATGAGCGCGGTGGTCGCCGGGGCGTTCGTCATCGTCGTCGTGGGAGTCATCGACGACCTCTGGGACCTCGACGCGATCACCAAGCTGATCGGGCAGATCCTCGGCGCCGCCGTGATGAGCTTCCTCGGGCTGACGTGGACATTGCTCTTCGTCCCGTTCGGCGACGGCACGACCCTCCTCCTCGACCAGACGGTGTCCACCTTCGTCACCGTCATCTTCACCGTGACGCTCATCAACGCCATCAACTTCGTCGACGGCCTCGACGGGCTCGCGGCCGGCCTGGGCATGATCGCGGGGCTGGCGATCCTCATCTTCTCGCTCACCATCCTCCACGACCAGGGCGGCATGGTCTCCGCCTACCCGCCGGCCATCATCGCGGCCTCGCTCGTGGGGATCTGCGCGGGCTTCCTTCCGCACAACTTCGAGCCGTCGCGCATCTTCATGGGCGACTCCGGCTCGATGCTCATCGGCTTCCTGCTCGCCGCCGCGTCGACCTCGGCGAGCGGCAAGATCAACATGGGTCTCTACGGCACCGCGGACATGGTGGCGCTCATGTCGCCGATCATCGTGGTGGCCGCGGCGGTGTTCGTGCCGATGCTGGACCTCGTCATGGCGATCGTGCGCCGCATGAGCAAGGGTATGTCGCCGTTCACGGCCGACAAGATGCACCTGCACCACCGGCTGCTTTCCCTCGGTCACACCCACCGCAGGGTGGCGTTGGTCCTCTACCTGTGGGTGTCCGTGGTCGCCTTCGGGGCGGTCGCGTTCTCCGTGGTGCCGCCGCTGGTGGCAACGATCGGCATCCTTCTCGCGGCCGCGGTGGCGCTGCTGGCCACCCGGGGACCCGCGCGCCGCGCGCGGGAGCAGAGCGCCGCGACCACCCGGGTGGTCGCGGAAGAGCCTCCCCGCTAGCTCCTCGTGTTGCATGGGGTGCTGGTGGGGAAGGTAGGATGTCACTTCGTGAACGAAGCAAGCACTCAGCCGTCCAAGTACGATGACCACCGCCTGCCACTCCAGAAGGCGCTCAAGGGGGGATCACTCGCGATTGTCGCGATCACCGTGGTCTCGCTCATCGCCTGGGGAGCGGCGAAGGGGATGCCGGGGGTCTGGGGCGTGGTCATCGGTGCCCTCATCGGCGGCGGCTTCGTTCTCCTGACGGCCGTCAGCGTGCTTCTTACCTCCAACTCCGACGTCGCCACCACCGGCGCGGTGATCCTCGGCGGCTGGCTGGTGAAGCTGATTCTCCTCATCGTCGTCTTAGTCATCATCCGGCACATGGAGTTCTACGACCACGTGGCGTTCTTCGTGACCGTGATGCTCGCGCTCATCGCGGCGCTTTCCGC
Source organism: Corynebacterium vitaeruminis DSM 20294 (assembly GCF_000550805.1). NCBI lineage: Bacteria > Bacillati > Actinomycetota > Actinomycetes > Mycobacteriales > Corynebacteriaceae > Corynebacterium > Corynebacterium vitaeruminis. Next base: position 1,256,848 of record NZ_CP004353.1, read on the forward strand.
AGAGGTGTGGGCCATCGTAAGCAGTAAAGTCACCTACATCGGATAGTCGCGGGGGTAGTAGCTTCGGCGCGCGGCGCTAATAATTTGGCCGGTGTCATCCACGATGGATGGCGCCGGCTTTCTTCATCGTTTCCGATCGGGCAGCGGGGCGAGGCCTTGATACGTGGGGAAAGGCGGCCATCTTCGCCTGCGGGCGGCACTGCTTCGAGATGGAAATAAATGCACGAACTTCATAATTTGTGCACTGTGTGCGGGGGACGCTGGGGGAGCGGCGCGCCGCGGGAATGTTTGGAAATACTCCAAACGAAGGGGGTGCATAAAGGGGGTAATATTTGGGCCCGTTCTCGTTTGTGACAGAGCTTACAATGGTCTGTTTTCCCCGCTAGACGCCCATTGTTGGGAACCGAACTTGATGGGTAAGAAAAGGCCACTTCGGCATGACGGAATTTCTCAAAATCGCCTGATAATCTAAGCAACGGGTTGGCTGAAGTAGGCCTATTACTTATGGGTTTATTTCGGCACTTGGTCCCCTGTGAAGGTCGTGCTGATGTGCGACGGAATCCACGATTTTCGCAGAGAGTTTTTTTTAGACGTCCATCGCACCGCAACGGCTCCGAAAGAGTCGTGCGGCCCGAACACGGGAGAGAACGCTGAGCGTTACATTACTGTCCATGAAGGGTGAGTTTCTCGCACCCAATTTGGACCACGAATTTTTCCCGGAACCCGTGTGGTTCGCCGATGTGGCGAACGGCTGGTTCACAATCGACCGTCTGATGTTCGTCCGCCTGCTTATGGCACTCGTCCTGGTGATTTTCTTCGCTGTGGCAATGCGCAACCCGAAGCTCGTTCCTTCGGGCGTGCAGAACGCCGCGGAGTACCTCCTCGACTTCGTCCGGATCCACATCGCTGAGGACATCCTCGGAAAGAAGGAAGGCAACCGGTTCCTGCCGGTCATCGCTACCATCTTCTTCGTGGTGCTCTTCGGCAATCTGCCTTCGGTCATTCCGTTCCTGAATATCTCCCCGAACGCTCGCGTTGGTATGCCGATCGTTCTGGCTGTTTTCGGGTACATCGCATTCTTCTATGCAGGCGTGAAGCGTTACGGGCTCTTCAAGTACATGAAGTCCTCGGTGGTTATTCCTAACCTGCCGCCGGCCCTTCACATCCTTGTTGTGCCTTTGGAGTTCCTCTCCAACTTCATCCTGCGTCCGGTCACTCTGACTATCCGTCTTATGGCCAACATGCTCGCAGGCCACTTGATTCTGGTTCTTCTGTTCTCGGCTACCAACTTCTTCTTCTGGCAGCTGAATGGATGGACCGCGCTTTCTGCTGTGACGGTTGTCGCCGCAGTCGCGTTCTCGCTGTTCGAGCTACTGGTGATCTTCCTGCAGGCCTACATCTTCGCCCTGCTGTCCGCCGTGTACATCGAACTGTCGCTGCACGCCGACGAACACTGACCCCGTTTGATACGCGGATCATAAGTTTCACATACATTCACATATCGCCCACGACGACAACGATTCTTCAATCGTGGGCATCTAGAAAGGGAACGACACTCTCATGAACGAAGTCATCCTCGCTGCTAGCACTGACGGCGTTTCTGGCTCTCTCGCAGCTGTTGGCTACGGCCTCGCCGCCATCGGCCCTGGCATCGGCATCGGTGTCCTCGTTGGTAAGGCCCTCGAGGGTATGGCACGTCAGCCCGAGATGGCTGGCCAGCTGCGTACCACCATGTTCCTGGGCATCGCCTTCACTGAGGCCCTCGCCCTGATCGGCCTGATCGCTGGCTTCATTTTCTAATAAACAACGACACACGAAAGTCGGTCAACAATGACGAACGTCATCAACTTTTTGGCAGCGGGCGAGGAGACCTTGCCGCTCGAAGAGCACCCCAGCGTGCTGCTTCCCGCTGCGTATGACATCACTTGGTCGCTCGTCGTGCTCGTTGTCGTTCTGATTCTCTTCTGGAAGCTTGTCCTTCCGAAGTTCCAGGAAGTACTCGCAGAGCGCGAAGACCGCATCAAGGGTGGTATTCAGCGTGCTGAGGCCGCTCAGTCTGAGGCGAAGGCCGCGCTCGAGAAGTACAACGCTCAGCTTGCTGAGGCTCGTGCCGAGGCTGCGGAAATCCGCGAGGAGGCCCGCACCAAGGGTAAGCAGATTGAAGCTGATCTGAAGGCTAAGGCTCAGGAAGAGAGCAACCGCATTATCGAGTCCGGTGAGAAGCAGTTGGCAGCCCAGCGCGAGCAGGTCGTTGCCGAACTTCGCCGTGAGATGGGCCAGAACTCCATCAACCTTGCAGAGCGCCTGCTCGGAGACCAGCTCTCCGACGACGTCAAGCGCTCCGGCACGATTGACAAGTTCCTGGCTGAACTCGACACCGTCACTCCCGCAGGAAAGTGAGCACAATGCACGCAGCGAGCCGCGAAGCACTAGCGACTGTTTCGTCCAACCTCGATACCGCACTGTCTGAGGGGACGAACGCTGTAGCCGTTGGCGCACAGACTGGCACCGAGCTTTTCGACGTCGTCGACTCCCTCGACGGTGATCGTCAGCTGCGCATCGCGGTTGCGGATGCCTCCGCAGCCCCCGAGCAGCGTGCTGGCCTGGTGTCTGCTGTGTTTGGCAATAAGGTGTCTCAGTCCACGCTGGAGGTCATCATCTCCGCAGCGCGTCAGACCTGGTCGAGCCCGCGCGAGTTCCGCGCAGGCCTGATCGAGCTTGGCCGCCGCGCCCTGCTGCGCAGCGCAGAGAACCAGGGTCAGCTTGCACAGGTGGAAGACGAGCTCTTCAGCCTGTCCCGCCTCCTTGAAAAGGAGCCAAGCTTGACTTTGCTTCTCGACGATCGCAGCACCGATGGCAACCGCAAGCGCGAACTGCTGGCGAAGGTGCTGTACGGGAAGGTCACCTCGGTGACCGAAGCCCTTGCACTCCAGGTCATTGGCCGCCGCGAGAAGAACTCCATCGACGACATCAACGCCCTCTCCAAGCAGGCAGCTGCTCTGCAGGGTCGCGAGGTTGCCGAGGTCGTCTCCGCAGCGCAGCTGAATGACGGACAGAAGCAGGCATTGGCACAGAAGCTAGAGCGAATTTATGGTCGCGAGATGAACATCCACTCTGAGGTTGATCCCAGCCTCCTCGGTGGCATGGTCATCCGTGTCGGCGATGAAGTTATCGACGGATCCACCTCGGGCAAGCTCGAGCGTCTCCGCACGACCCTCGTCTGACGCGACAACAAGTGAAATATTAGAAATTGCTGGAAGAAACAACCGAGAGCAGGAAGAACATGGCGGAGCTTACGATCTCCTCCGATGAGATCCGTAGCGCGATTGCGAACTACACCTCGAGCTACTCCGCGGAGGCCTCCCGTGAGGAGGTCGGCGTGGTCATTTCGGCAGCTGACGGTATTGCCCAGGTCTCTGGACTGCCTTCAGTCATGGCGAATGAGCTCCTTGAGTTCCCAGGTGGCGTTATTGGCGTCGCACAGAACCTTGACACCGACCGCGTCGGCGTCGTGGTTCTGGGTAACTACGAGTCCCTCAAGGAGGGCGACGAAGTCAAGCGGACCGGTGAGGTCCTCTCTATCCCGGTCGGAGATAAATTCCTCGGCCGCGTTATCAATCCACTGGGCCAGCCAATCGATGGCCTGGGTGCTATCGAGGCCGAGGTAGACCGCGTCCTCGAGCTGCAGGCACCATCCGTGCTGCAGCGTCAGCCAGTCGAGGAGCCGATGCAGACCGGCATCAAGGCTATCGACGCAATGACCCCAATCGGCCGTGGTCAGCGCCAGCTGATCATTGGTGACCGCAAGACCGGTAAGACCGCGGTCTGCATCGACACCATCCTTAACCAGAAGGCTAACTGGGAGTCCGGCGACAAGAACAAGCAGGTTCGCTGCATCTACGTCGCCATCGGTCAGAAGGGCTCGACCATCGCAGCCGTTCGCAAGACCCTCGAGGAGCACGGCGCCCTCGAGTACACCACCATCGTCGCTGCTCCGGCATCCGACTCCGCCGGCTTCAAGTGGCTGGCACCGTTCGCCGGTGCTGCCCTTGGCCAGCACTGGATGTACCAGGGCGACCACGTCCTGGTCATCTACGATGATCTGACCAAGCAGGCCGAGGCCTACCGTGCGATCTCCCTGCTGCTTCGCCGCCCGCCGGGACGCGAGGCTTACCCGGGCGACGTCTTCTACCTGCACTCCCGTCTTCTGGAGCGTGCTGCAAAGCTCTCCGACGACATGGGCGCTGGCTCGCTGACCGCTCTGCCGATCATCGAGACCAAGGCTAACGACGTCTCCGCCTTCATCCCGACCAACGTTATTTCTATTACCGATGGTCAGGTCTTCCTCGAGTCCGACCTCTTCAACAAGGGTGTCCGCCCGGCTATCAACGTCGGTGTGTCCGTCTCCCGTGTTGGTGGTGCCGCTCAGACCAAGGGCATGAAGAAGGTTTCCGGCTCCCTGCGTCTGGACCTGGCTTCCTACCGCGACCTGGAGGCATTCGCTGCCTTCGCGTCCGACCTGGATGCCGCTTCCAAGGCTCAGCTTGAGCGCGGCGCTCGCCTCGTCGAGCTGCTGAAGCAGGCTGAGAACTCCCCGCAGTCCGTCGAGCACCAGATCGTCTCCATCTGGCTCGCAGGCAACGGCCATTTCGACTCCGTTCCCGTCGTTGATATCCGTCGCTTCGAGTCCGAGCTGATCGAGAACCTGCGTTCCGGTCACCCGGAGGTGTTCGAGCAGATCGCTGGCGGCACCCCGCTGTCCGAGGAGTCCCAGAACACCCTGGTTTCCGCAACCGAGGCTTTCAAGCGCACCTTCCAGACCACCGATGGCACCCCCGTCATTAACGAGCCTGAGGTCGACGCGCTGGCAGCCGAAGAGGTCAAGAAGAACCAGCTGAAGGTCAAGAAGTAAAGCCAGCACAGGCTTTTCTAGATAACCCATCAACAGGAAAAGAAGGGAGGCGAAAGATCCATGGCAAATCTTCGCGAATTGCGTGACCGCATCAAGTCGGTCAACTCAACCAAGAAGATCACAAAGGCCCAGGAGCTGATTGCGACTTCTCGCATCACCAAGGCCCAAGCCCGGGTCGAGGCTTCGCAGCCTTACGCCACCGAAATTCACAATGTGATGGAGCGTCTGGCCTCAGCTAGTTCCTTGGATCACCCGATGCTCCGCGAGCGTGAGGGCGCCAACCGCGCCGCCATTCTCGTCGTGTCGAGTGACCGAGGCATGGCCGGTGGTTACAACTACAACGTCTTCAAGAAGGCAGCTGAGCTGCAGAAGCTTCTTGAGGAGTCCGGCTATGAGGTTGTACGCTACGTCACCGGAAACAAGGGTGTTGGCTACTACAAGTTCCGCGGCGAGAACGTCGCGGGCTCGTGGACTGGCTTTTCCCAGGATCCGACGTGGAAAACTACCCATGACGTTCGTCGTCACTTGCTTGACGGCTTCAACGCCACTTCCGAAGGCACGACGAAGTGGCGTGAGGGTCTCAACTCCGAGGAGGGCCAGGGCGTTCAGGGCTTCGACCAGGTGCACGTCGTGTACACCGAGTTCGAGTCCATGCTCACCCAGACCCCGCGAGCATTCCAGCTGCTTCCGATCGAGCCGGTCATCGAGACCGTCGAGATCGAGAAGGGCCCGGATATCCTCACCGATACCGGCTCGCCAGAGGCGGACGTGGAATTCGAGCCAGATGCGGATACCCTGCTGAGCGCGCTGCTCCCGCAGTACGTGTCCCGCAGCCTGTTCGCCATGTTCCTCGAGGCTTCCGCTTCGGAGTCCGCATCGCGTCGTAACGCGATGAAGTCTGCTACCGACAACGCTTCGGCGTTGGTCAAGGACCTGTCTCGCATCGCGAACCAGGCCCGCCAGGCGCAGATTACCCAGGAAATTACAGAGATCGTCGGTGGCGCTGGCGCGCTCGCCGAAAGCGCAGAAAGTGACTAGATAATGACCACAGCTCTTGCAGAGCAGAACACGCAGTCCGCGGGCACCGCGGGTCGCGTTGTGCGCGTCATCGGTCCGGTCGTCGACGTGGAGTTCCCGCGCGGCGAGCTGCCGGCACTGTTTAACGCGCTGACTGTCGAGGTCACCCTCGAGGCAGTCGCAAAGACCATCACGCTTGAGGTCGCCCAGCACCTGGGTGACAACCTCGTGCGTGCCGTTTCGATGGCTCCGACCGACGGCCTCGTCCGCGGTGCCGTCGTTACCAACACTGGCAAGCCAATCTCCGTGCCTGTCGGCGACGTCGTCAAGGGCCACGTCTTCAACGCCCTCGGTGACTGCCTCGACGAGCCGGGCCTCGGCCGTGACGGTGAGCAGTGGGGCATCCACCGCGACCCGCCGCCGTTCGACCAGCTCGAGGGTAAGACTGAGATCCTGGAGACCGGCATCAAGGTCATCGACCTTTTGACCCCGTACGTGAAGGGCGGCAAGATCGGCCTGTTCGGTGGTGCTGGTGTGGGTAAGACCGTTCTTATCCAGGAGATGATTACTCGTATCGCACGCGAGTTCTCCGGTACCTCCGTCTTCGCCGGCGTCGGCGAGCGTACCCGTGAGGGTACGGACCTTTTCCTCGAAATGGAAGAGATGGGCGTCCTCCAGGACACCGCCCTTGTGTTCGGCCAGATGGACGAGCCGCCGGGAGTTCGTATGCGCGTGGCCCTGTCCGGCCTGACCATGGCGGAGTACTTCCGCGATGTTCAGCACCAGGACGTGCTGCTGTTCATCGACAACATCTTCCGTTTCACCCAGGCCGGTTCTGAGGTTTCGACCCTGCTGGGTCGTATGCCTTCCGCCGTGGGCTACCAGCCGACCCTGGCTGACGAGATGGGTGTGCTCCAGGAGCGCATTACCTCGACCAAGGGTAAGTCGATTACCTCGCTGCAGGCCGTTTACGTCCCTGCCGACGACTACACCGACCCGGCTCCTGCAACGACGTTCGCTCACCTGGACGCCACCACCGAGCTTGACCGTGGTATCGCTTCCAAGGGTATTTACCCCGCTGTGAACCCGCTGACCTCTACCTCTCGTATCCTCGAGCCGGGTATCGTCGGCGAGCGCCACTACAACGTGGCTCAGCGCGTGATCAACATCCTGCAGAAGAACAAGGAGCTTCAGGACATCATCGCCATCCTCGGTATGGACGAGCTGTCTGAAGAGGACAAGATCACCGTTCAGCGCGCGCGTCGCCTTGAGCGCTTCTTGGGCCAGAACTTCTTCGTCGCAGAGAAGTTCACGGGCATCCCGGGCTCCTACGTCCCGCTGTCCCACACCATCGACGCTTTCGAGCGTATCTGCAACGGCGACTTCGACCACTACCCGGAGCAGGCCTTCAACGGCCTGGGTGGCCTGGACGATGTCGAGGCTGCGTACAAGAAGATGACCGGAAAGTAGGGGAGGCACGAGCATGGCTGACATCACCGTAGAACTCGTCTCCGTAGAGCGCATGCTGTGGTCTGGACAGGCCAGCATGGTCACTGCGCAGACCACCGAAGGTGAGATCGGCGTGCTGCCCGGCCACGAGCCGGTTCTCGGCCAGCTGGTCGAGAACGGTGTCGTGACCATCCGTCCGGTCGACGGCGACAAGCTGGTCGCTGCCGTCCAGGGTGGCTTTTTCTCCGTCTCCAAGGAGAAGGTCTCCATCCTTGCAGAGTATGCAATCTGGTCCACGGAGGTTAACACCTCCGCGGCCGAGGCAGACCTGCAGGCAGAGGATGAAGTGTCGAAGGCACGTGCCGAGGCTGAGCTGAAAGCCGTGCGTCGTAGCGCCGAGAAGTAATTCTTCGGAGGCTACTGCACAATTTCAGTGTGAAGGGCGCCGCCGGATCGAGCAGATCCGGCGGCGCCCTTGTTCGTTTGCATGCGCTCCTGGCGCGGGTTTTCTTTGGGTCAAGCTGAAATTTCTTTGAGCTAGCCGAGCGGGTATTATCTTTAAACAACAAAGCTTTTTGTTGATGAGGACCTATTCAACCTTGCGGTGCAAAGGACGTTGTTAGCGGTGGAGTACGTTGTTATTGCCTGTGGCGCGGTGATTGCGCTTGTCCTTGTTCTGGCCGCGTGGCGCTTCTTCACCCTCAGGTCCAACGGCACCCCTGTCATCCTGCGCCGCCTCCCAGCGGACGGCTCCCACGGCTGGCGTCACGGCGTGTTCCGCTACAACGGGGATGAGATCAAGTACTTCATGCTGCGCTCGCTTGCGCCCACCGCCGATCACGTCTTCCACCGCACCCTTGTCGAGCTTCGAGGTCATCGCGACGTCACCAGTCGCGAGGCCTCTTTTTTGTCGTCGCCCAAGGCCCTCCGGTTCAGCTACGAGGGCGTGGACTACGAGCTGGTCTGCGGCGCGCACGCAGAGATGGCCTTCACCGCGTGGGTGGAGGCCGCCCCGGACTCGCGGATGAAGCGCATCGATCCCAAGGAGCTGCGCCGCCGCATGCGCCGCGAACGCTAAGCCCACGCAATTACGCCGACCCTGCCCACCGCGGGCAGGGTCGAGTGCTTTCTGCGGGTGGGGATTCGGTTATGGTGGAGGGCATGCGTCTTGTCATTGCTCGCTGTAGCGTCGATTATGTTGGCCGCCTCGAGGCACACCTGCCGCTGGCGGACCGCCTCCTCATGATCAAGGCGGACGGCTCGGTGTCCATCCACGCCGACGACCGGGCCTACAAGCCGCTCAACTGGATGACCCCGCCGTGCAGCCTCACCGAGGAGGCCCTAGAGGGCGAGAGCGGCGATCCCGTGGCCCTGTGGACCGTGGAGAACAAGAAGGGCGAGCAGCTGCGCATCACGCTCGACGCGATCCACAGCGACCTCTCCTACGAGCTGGGCGAGGACCCGGGCCTGGTCAAGGACGGCGTAGAGGCGCACCTCCAGGAGCTGCTAGCAGAGCACATTGAGACCCTAGGCGAAGGCCACGAGCTTATCCGCCGCGAGTACCCGACCCCGATCGGCCCCGTCGACATCCTGTGCAAGGACGCCGAGGGCGCGACCGTGGCCGTGGAGATCAAGCGCCGCGGCGGCATCGACGGCGTGGAGCAGCTCAGCCGCTACCTCGACCTGCTCAACCGCGACCTTCTGCTCGCCCCGGTCCAAGGCGTGTTCGCCGCCCAGGAGATCAAGCCCCAGGCGCGCACGCTCGCCGAGGACCGCGGCATCCGCTGCGTGACCTTGGATTACGACGCCCTGCGCGGCATCGAGTCCACCGAGCTGCGCCTGTTCTAGCGGCGGGGAGAGGAAGGAGAGCGCAGTGGGGCGCAAGAACCGGAGGCAGATGCCGAGCACGCACGCCCTGCCCAAGGACGGGGCGACCTTTTACGGCACGCAGGCCGTCGAGGGGCCTGGCTGGACCAACGGGGAGATCTTCCTCATGCGGCACATGGGCTCGCACGCGGCGGTGAAGTACTACATCTGCCCGGGCTGCAACCAGACCATCCCGCCGGGGATCGCGCACATCGTGGCGTGGCCGCGGGACTACGGTCGCGAGGCCGAGGACCGGCGGCACTGGCATCGCTCGTGCTGGGAGCGCCGCTAGCCGTAGGCGTCGACAAGCGGGCAAAAGAAAAGCCGCACCGAGGTGCGGCCGTGAGAGTTACTTGACGGGCTGGGTGAGCTCGAGGAGAACTCCGCCCGCGTCCTTCGGGTGAACGAAGTTGATCTTTGCTCCGCCGGTGCCGACCTTCGGGGCGGGGTAGAGCAGGCGCACGCCCTGCTCGGTGAGGTGCTTGGACAGAGCCTCGATGTCGGAGGTGCGCAGGCACATCTGCTGCAGGCCGGGGCCCTTCTTGTCGATGAACTTGGCGATGGTGGAGTTCTCGTTCAGCGGGGCCAGCAGCTGGATCATGCCGTCGGTCTCCTTGAGATCCTTCGGGCCGATCATGGCCTCGGTCACGCCCTGCTCCTCGTTGGTCTCCTGGTGGTGGTTGACCCAGCCGAAAGCGGAGCGGTAGAACTCAACCGCGGCGTCCAGGTTGGGCACCGCGATGCCGACGTGATCCAGGCAGATGACCAGCTCGTGGGGGATTTCGATGGAAGCAATGTCGTTACTCATGGTTCCAAAGTTTAGTCCTCCACCGCACATCGCGCAGATGAATGTGACCGATACTTCGCCCGAACAGAAGAAAACACACACGCTTTTTTCGCTTTTCGACGTTCACCTCCGGCGGGCGGCCGCTCGGGCATAGACTGGGGCCATGATTATCGCATTCTCCGTTGCCCCCACCGAGACCCCCAACGCGCAGGCCGAGATGGCCGACGCCGTGACCGAGGCCATCCGCGTGGTGCGCGAGTCGGGCCTGCCGAACGAGACCAACGCCATGTTCACCCTCGTCGAGGGCGAGTGGGACGAGGTCATGGACGTGGTTAAGGGCGCCACCGACGCCGTGCTTGCCGTGTCCCCGCGGGTCTCGCTGGTGCTCAAGGCCGACATCCGGCCCGGCCACACCGGGCAGATCACCTCGAAGGTCGAGGCGGTCGAGCGCCGGCTGGCGGCCTCCGAGTAAACGCCGCGGAACAATAACGTCGCGTTGAGACGTTATACATAGTTGGAAACTTGCACGCAGAGAAAGAGGATCGAGACCTGTGACCACACCGCACCGCTACGTATCCGGCGCCATCGACCTAAGCGAGGTCAAGGCGCGCGCCGAGGCCCGCGCGCAGGCCGGCTCCCAGCCCGCAGGAGGCGGGGGAGTGCCGGCGTCGCTGCAGCTGACGATGGACAACGTCGAGGCCGAGCTGATCAAGCGCTCGGCGCAGGTGCCGGTGATCGTGCTCATCGGCACCCCGCGCAGCCCCGACTCCGAACAGCTGAAGGCCGATCTCACGGGGCTCGCCGAGGCCTCAAACAAGGCCTTCGTCTTCCGCTACATCGACGCCGACACCACCCCTGAGGTGGCGCAGATGTTCGGCATCCAGGCGCTGCCGACCACTGTCGCCCTGGCCTCCGGCCAGCCGCTGGCCAACTTCGAGGGCGGCCAGCCGCTCGACGCCCTCCAGCAGTGGACGAACGCCGTGGTCAAGGCCGTGGCGGGCCAGCTGCCGGGCCTCGGCGAGGAAAACGCGGAGGAGGAGCCCGCCCAGGACCCCCGCTTCGAACCCGCCACCGACGCGCTCAACCGCGGCGACTTCGACGCGGCGATCGCGGTCTACGACTCCATCCTCGCCTCGGAGCCGAAGAACCAGATGGCCCTGCAGGCCCGAGACAACGCCCGCCTGCTCGGGCGGCTGAAGACGATGGGCACCGACCCCGCCTCGGCGGTGGACGCGGCCCAGGCCGACCCACTCAACCTCGAGGTAGTGGAGGCCGCGGCGGACGCCCACATCGCGCTGGGCCAGCCGGAGCAGGCCTTCGACGCCCTCATCCACGTCATCGCGAACGCGGCCGACGCCAAGGAGAAGACCGCCGCTCGCGAGCGGCTGCTGGAGCTCTTCGCCCTCTTCGAGGCCGCCGACGCCCGCGTCATCGCGGCGCGCTCCAAGCTCGCCTCGGCGCTGTACTAGGGGTTTGTGCAAAAGGGTGCTGGCCACCGTCCTTAAAAAGGATCGGCGGCCAGCACCTTTTGTACGAGGGGTTTTAGCCCACCCAGCGGTAGAACTGCGCGCTCATCGCGGGGATGTGCAGCGTCAGCGAGTGCGGGTAGCCGTCCCAGCCGGTGTCCCAGGCGGTGACGTACTCGTCGAGGGGGTTGTTCGCGCCCTCGTAGACGCCAGCGTCGGTGTTGAAGATGCACTGCCAGTTGCCGCCCTCGGGCACGCCCAGCTTGTAGGAGGGCTGGCTGGTGCCGCCCAGGTTGAAGGTGCACAGGATCTTCTCGCCGTTGGTGCCGTAGCGCACGAAGGAGAGGACGTTGTTCGCGGCGTCGTCGGACTTGGTCCAGCTGAAGCCGTCCGGAGTGTTGTCCTGGGTGAACAGCGCGGGGGATGCGGAGTAGAGGGCGTTGAGGTCGCGGACCATGTGCGCGAGCGCCTCGTGGTACTCGCCCTCCCAGCCGACGGTGTCGTCCCAGTCGAGGGAGCGGCCCTCGCTCCACTCCATGACCTGGCCGAACTCCTGGCCCTGGAAGAGCAGCTTCTTGCCCGGGTGCGCGTACATGTAGGCGTAGAGGGTGCGCAGGCCCGCGGCCTTGTTCCAGGTGTCGCCGGGCATGCGGTCCCACAGAGAGCCCTTGCCGTGGACGACCTCGTCGTGGCTGAACGGCAGGATGTAGTGCTCGGAGTAGGCGTAGACCATCGAGAAGGTGATCTCGTTGTGGTGGTAGCTGCGGTGAATCGGGTCGTGGGCGAAGTACTCCAGGGTGTCGTTCATCCAGCCCATGTTCCACTTCATGCTGAAGCCCAGGCCGCCGTGCTCAGTCATGGCGGTCACCCCCGGCCACGAGGTGGACTCCTCGGCGATGGTGAGGATGCCCGGGTGCGCCTTGTGCACCGTGGCGTTCATCTCCTGGAGGAACTGGACGGCCTCGAGGTTCTCGCGCCCGCCGTACTGGTTGGGCGCCCACTCGCCGTCCTCGCGGGAGTAATCGAGGTAGAGCATAGAGGCCACGGCGTCGACGCGCAGGCCGTCGATGTGAAACTCCTCCAGCCAGTAGAGGGCGTTGGCCACGAGGAAGTTGCGGACCTCGTTGCGGCCGAAGTCGAAGACGTAGGTGCCCCAGTCGCGCTGCTCGCCGCGGCGCCAGTCGGGGTGCTCGTAGAGGGCCTGGCCGTCGAAGCGACCGAGTGCGAACTCGTCCTTGGGGAAGTGCGCCGGGACCCAGTCCATGATCACACCGATGCCGGCCTGGTGGAAGGCGTCGATGAGCTCACGCAGCTCGTCCGGGGTGCCCCAGCGCGCGGTGGGGGCGTAGTAGCCGGAGACCTGGTAGCCCCAGGACCCGCCGAAGGGGTGCTCGGCGACCGGCATGAACTCGACGTGGGTGTAGCCCAGGTCCTTGACGTAGTCGACCAGCTCGGTGGCTAGCTCCTTGTAGGTCCGGCCCATGCGCCAGGAGCCGAGGTGCACCTCGTAGACGCTCATAGCGGAATTGGCGTGGTCGACGCCCGCGCGCTCGGCGAGCCAGTCGGCATCCTTCCACGCGTACGTAGAGGAGGTGACCACGGAGCCGGTGGCCGGCGGGGCCTCGGTGGCGCGCGCCATCGGGTCGGCCTTATCCAGGCGGTAGCCCTCCTTGGTGTGGATGGCGAACTTGTACACCTCGCCCTCGCCGATGTTCGGGACGAACAGCTCCCAGATGCCGGAGGCACCGAGGGAGCGCATCGGGTACTGGTTGGGGTTCCAGCCGCAGAAGTCGCCGATGACGGCCACGCCCGCAGCGTTCGGGGCCCACACCGCGAAGCTCGTGCCGCCTACCTCGCCGAGCGCGGTCTTCATGGTGGTAAGGTGCGCGCCCAGGACCTCCCAGAGGCGCTCGTGGCGGCCCTCGCGGATCAAGTGAATGTCCAGCTCGCCGAGGGTAGGCAGGTAGTGGTACGGGTCGGCCGTGGTGGTCTCCTTGCCGCCGGGCCAGGTGACCTGGAAGCGGTAGTCAAAGGAGTCTCCGCGGTCGAGGACAACGCCCCAGATGTCGTCTCCGAGCGGCTGCAGGTCGATGGATGCCCCCTCGGTCTCCAGAACGACTTTCTCCGCGCCGAGCTGGCGGGTGCGGATGAGGCTGTGCCCGTCGTCAATCTTGTGCCACCCGTAGAACGAGTGCGGATCGTGGTGCTGGCACTGGGTAAGCCGCGTGAGGTCATCGCTTGGGATGGTCAGCGGGCCAAAATTCTCAGACATGGACATCCTTTAATAGTTGTTCATCGCGGCCCCACCAGGGTGGGTGGCGCGGCGATACACGTTCCACTTCGACGGTACCGGAGGAACCGGCACGGGGCAGCGGATAAGCAAGTGAAATTAGGTACAGCGCATAGCGGGTGGTGGCTTTTCGCTTGTCGACGCCTTCGGCCACCGCCCCTCATCTTCTAGTTGGAGTAATCGACCTCGTTGCGTTGGTTGAGCTCCGCGCGCAGCTCCTCCGCGACCGCGGGCAGCGCCAGAATGTGGGCGACGTCGCGGTGCGGGTCGAGGCGAACGAAGTTGCGCTGGCCCCAGTTGAAATCCGCGCCGGTGACCATGTCGTGGGCGACGAATTCGGTGTCATCGCTCATGCCGAGCACCGCCATGTCGAGGTTGACGGTGGTCTCCTGGGCGTACTCGGGATCCAGGTTGACGATGACCAGCACGGTGTCGCCGGTGATCGGGTCGGACTTGGAGTAGGCGAGGATCTTGTCGTTGCCGGTCTCGTGGAAGTGCAGGTTGCGCAGCTGCTGCAGGGCGGGGTGCTCGCGGCGGATCGAGTTGAGCAGGGTGATGAACGGCTCGAGGGAATCGCCGGAGGCCAGGGCGCCTGCGAAGTCGCGGGGGCGCAGCTCGTACTTCTCCGAGTTGAGGTACTCCTCGCTGCCGGGCTTGACGGCCTCGTGCTCGTAGAGCTCGTAGCCGGAGTAGACGCCCCACAGCGGGGACATCGTCGCGGCGAGGGCGGCGCGGATGGCGAACATCGCGCGTCCGCCGTACTGCAGGGAGGCGTGCAGGATGTCCGGGGTGTTGACGAACAGGTTGGGGCGGAAGACGTCCGCCATGGCGGCGATCTCCGTGGCGAACTCCTGCAGCTCGCTCTTGGAGGTCTTCCAGGTGAAGTAGGTGTAGGACTCGGTGAAGCCGACCTTGGCGAGGCCGTAGAGGCGCGCCGGGCGGGTGAAGGCCTCGGCGAGGAAGAGGACCTCGGGGTGGGTCTCGTGGACCTTGGCGATGAGCCACTCCCAGAAGTTCGCTGGCTTGGTGTGCGGGTTGTCCACGCGGAAGGTGGTGATGCCCTTGTCCACCCAGAAGAGCACCACGCGCAGCAGCTCCTCGTAGATGGCGCGCGGGTTGTTGTCGAAGTTGAGCGGGTAGATGTCCTGGTACTTCTTCGGCGGGTTCTCCGCGTAGGCGATGGTGCCGTCGGCGAGCACGGTGAAGAACTCCTCGTGGGACTTCGCCCACGGGTGATCCGGTGCGGCCTGGAGAGCGAGGTCGAGGGCGATCTCGAGCCCGAGGGACTCGGCCTTGGCGACGAGCGCCTCGAAGTCGGCGAAGGTGCCTAGCCGCGGGTGGACGGCGTCGTGGCCGCCGTCCTTAGAACCGATCGCCCACGGCGAGCCGACGTCGGTGGGCTCCGGGGTCAGCGTGTTGTTGCGGCCCTTGCGGTTGACCTCGCCGATCGGGTGGATCGGCGGGAAGTAGACGGTGTCGAAGCCCATCGCGGCGACGCGGTCGAGGGCGTCGGCCGTGGTGGCGAAGGTGCCGTGGACCGGGTTGCCCTCGGCGTCCCAGCCGCCGGTGGAGCGGGGGAAGAGCTCGTACCAGGAGCTAAACAGCGCCTTCGCGCGGTCGACGCGGACCTTGTGCTCGTGGCCGCGGGTGAGCAGCTCGCGCAGGGGGGTCTCGGCCAGAATCGCGGTGATCTCGGAGGACAGGGCGGGCGCCACGCGGGTGCGCAGCGGCTCGTCGGTGCGCAGCGCGTCCGCGACGGTGAGCAGCGCTTGGCGGTCGTTGCCGCCCTTGACCCCGCTCGCGGCCTTCTCGAACAGCTGGGCGCCGTGCTCGAGGTCGTTGGCGAGCTCCTCGGAGGACTGGCCCGCCTCGATCTTGGTGGTCACGGCGTGCTTCCAGGTGGCGATGGGATCCGACCAGGCGTCCACCTGGAAGGTCCAGTCGCCGGGAACATCCGGCACGAAGGCGGAGTGCATCTTGTCCGGGTCCATCTCGTCGCGGGTCATGGTGATCCGCCGAGTGGTGGCGAACTCGGAGCCCTTCGGGCCTTGGACGTTAAGCGTGGCATTGATGGCGTCGTGCCCCTCGCGCCACACCAGCGCGCTGACCGGAACGTATTCGCCGACGACGGCCTTGGAAGGGTACGTTCCCCCCGCTATGAGGGGACGGACATCTTCAATAGCTAGTCTTCCGGTCACGGTAATTCTCCTGTGTATTAGGGGCGCGGGGATGGTCAAGGCAGGCGCTGGCCTACCCCACAAAGCCTAGTTCAGCTGTGTCACTTCCACATGCTAAGTGAGAAATCCGTCATGATGTTCTTATGACTGCTCCCTCCGCTGAGATTCGCAACCCAGACCTGCTGGTTGACTTCGAAAACGTCACCTTTGTTCGTGACGGAAAGACCCTCCTTGGCCCCATCACCTGGCAGGTGGAACTCGACGAACGCTGGGTCATCATCGGACCCAATGGCGCGGGAAAGACCACGCTCATCAGGCTCGCGGCGGCGGAGGAGTTCCCGTCCTCGGGGCGCTCGTGGATCATGGGGGAGCGGGTCGGCAAGACCGACATGCGCGACCTGCGCACCATGATCGGCGTCTCCTCCTCCGCGCTGGGCAACCGCATCCCTCCGGAGGAGAAGGTGGGCGACCTCGTGGTGTCCGCGGGCTACGCCATCCTCGGCCGCTGGCGCGAGGAATACGAGGAGCTCGACCTCGACCAGGCCACCGAGATCTTGGAGCAGGTCGGCGCCAACCACCTGGCCGACCGCACCTGGGGCACCCTCTCCGAGGGCGAGCGCAAGCGCGTGCTCGTCGCCCGCGCGCTCATGACCAACCCGGAGCTGCTGCTTCTCGACGAGCCCGGCGCCGGCATGGACCTGGGCGGGCGCGAGGACCTCGTGGGCTACCTGGGCGAGCTCGCCATGGACGCCGACGCGCCAGCGATCGTCATGATCACCCACCACGTCGAGGAGATCCCGGACGGGTTCACGCACGCGATGCTGCTCGATCAGGGCAAGGTGGTCGCGATGGGGCTCATCGACGACGTGCTCACCAGCGACAACCTCTCCGAGGCCTTCCACCAGGCGATCTGCATCGACAAGATCGACGGCCGCTACTTCGCGCGCCGCGCCTAGCGGCGACCCACGCCGGGGTGGGCGCGGGGCCCGACCGGCTACACTGAGAGGGGCGCCCTTGGGCTGCCAGGGGTACCCGTCGACAAGCGAATGCAAAAGGTGGTGAATCATAGTGCGACCTGCCGTTCACGGCATGGGGGGACGCAAGCTCGCCGTCACGGTGCTCATGATTCGCGATACCCCGGCGGGGCTCGAGGTGTACGTGCAGGAGCGGGTGTCGTCGATGCCTACCTATCCCAACGCGACGGTGTTTCCGGGCGGCGGCGTCGACCCGCGCGACCTCGAGGTACCCCAGGACCAGACCCACGACACGCTCGCGGGCTGGGACCTGGAGACCTGGGCGCAGCGGCTGCAGGTCGCTGAGAACACCGCCCGCGGGCTGCTGTTCGGCGCCGGCCGCGAGCTGTTCGAGGAGACCGGGACGCTGCTCGCCTCGCACCTCGACGGCGAGCTCGTCCAGGACGCGACCCCGTACCACGGGCAGCGCCTGGCGCTGGAAAGCCACCGGCTCTCGCTCTCTCAGGTGCTCGCCCGCAACGAGCTCGTCCTGCGCACGGACCTGCTGCGCCCCTTCGTGCGCTGGGTCTCGGACCCCAGCGAGAAGCACCAGTTCGACGTGTTCAGCTTCATCGCCATCGCCCCGAGCGGCCAGGAGCCCGACGGCAACACCCGCGAGGCCGCCTCCACCGGCTGGTTCCCGCCGTCGATCATCCTGGACGGCTGGCGGGCGGGGCTGCTGCGGCTGGTCGTGCCCACCTGGGTGCAGCTGTGGCACCTGTCCAAGTTCGGCTGCGTGGAGGACGTCCTCGAGTCCGTCCGCGGGCTCGTCCTCGAGCCGCAGCTCGGCGACCCCGTCGACGACCCGCGCTACCACGAGTTGTTCCACTTCACCCCGCCCAAGCGCTTCTAGCCCTCATCCAAAGTCACAGAGCACTTCCTTGTCCTTCAGCACCGACGAACTGTCCTTCTTCCGCGCCCACACCGATGAGGTCGGGGCCGTTTGCGCCCGCCTCGGGCTGACCAAAGCCACAGCGCTCGCCGACGCTGCCCTCGCCCGCGAGGAGTTCGGCGAGTACGGCCGCGCCGTCGTGGAGCTCGCGCACGCTAGGCGTTCGGCTCTGGGAAAGCTGCCCGGAAACTGGTGGGCATGCCACGAGTCCGCGCAGCAGGCCACCCCGATGATCGTGGCCCACCTGCGAGCCCGCCGCATCGCGCAGGCGGCTGCTGCGCTCGTCTTCGACGCGACCTGCTCGATCGGCACCGAGGGGCACGCGCTGCGCTCGCTCGGGATCCCGTACGCAGGCGGCGACCTCGACGCCTCGCGGCTTGCCATGGCCAGGCACAACCTCGGCGATAACGCGTGGCTTCTGCGTGCCGACGCGCTGAAGCCTGCGATCGTAGGCTGCGACGTGCTCGTCGCGGATCCCGCCCGCCGCTCCGGCGGACGACGCATAGTCAAGCCGGAGGACCTGATTCCGCCGCTTCCCGACGTCATTGACGCGTGGGGCGCACGCTCGGAGCTGGCCATCAAGTGCGCGCCGGGGCTCGACTTTAGCGAGTGGGACGGGCTCGTGAGCCTCGTGAGCGTCGACGGGGGAGTCAAGGAGGCGTGCCTGTACAGCCCGGGGCTCGCCGGCGGTACGCGTCGAGAAGCGCTCATTGCCAAGCGCGTCGCCGAGGGCGAGGCAGGCGGCATCGACCAGCGCGCGATCGAGGTGCCGGGCATAGCCGAGCGCTACCTGGTGGACCGCATCGACGACCAACTGGACGACGACGTGGACGTCACCCCGCCGCGGCGCTACATCGTGGACCCGGACGGCGCCGTCGTGCGCGCCGGGCTCGTGCGGCACTACGCGCACCGCGAGGGGCTTTCGATGCTGGATCCGCACATCGCCTACCTCACCGGCGACCGCCTGCCGCAGGGGACGTCGGGATTTCCATTCATCGAGATGGTCCCTGTGAAGAAGCTGAAGGCGGCGCTTCGGGCGCACGGGTGCGGAAGCCTCGAGATCCTCGTGCGCGGCGTCGACGTGGACCCCGACGCGCTGCGAAAGAAGCTGGGTCTCAAGGGGAAACGGCAGATGTCCGTGGTCATCGCGCGCATCGGCACGCAGGCGCAGGCGTTCATCTGCGGCAAGCGGGTCACAGCCAACGAGGCGCGCGAGGCGACAGCGGAGTAGAAAAGCGGCCGCGACGTGCCCGGTGATGCGCTGGCGGGGGCGCGGGCGGCAGGCGGCGGCGCGCCGGCGATGCACTAAGATAGACCCACGAGCTCGCGGCCTGGCGCCGCCAATAGACAGATACGAAAGGTAAACGAACAGCAGATGCCTGCAATCGTGGTACTGGTCAAGAACGTGCCCGACACGTGGTCGACCCGAACGCTGAACCCGGATTTCACCCTCAACCGCGAGGGCGTCGATGAGGTCATCGACGAAATTAACGAATTCGCCGTCGAGCAGGCCCTCCGCCTCCGCGACGATAACCCCGACGCGGGTTACACGGTCGTCGCGCTGAGCGCCGGGCCGGCCTCGGCGGAGGAGGCGCTGCGCAAGGCGCTGGCCATGGGCGCGGACTCCGCGATCCTCCTCAACGACGACGCCCTGGCGGGCTCCGACCTGCTTGGCACCGCGTGGGCGCTGACCAACGCGCTCAATACGATCCCCGACGTCGCCATCGTCGTGGCGGGATCCGCCTCCTCCGACGGCGCGATGGGCGCGCTGCCGGGCATCCTCGCCGAGTACCGCCAGCAGCCGGCGCTGACCAACCTCAAGCAGGTCGCGCTCGAGGGCGGCGTGCTCAAGGCCGTGCGCGAGACCAACGACGGCGACTACGAGGTCGAGGCCCCGCTGCCCGCGGTCATCTCCGTCACCGACAAGTCCGAGAAGCCTCGCTTCCCCAACTTCAAGGGCCTCATGGCCGCGAAGAAGGCCGAGATCGCGCGCCTGGACCTCGCCGCCATCGGCGTGGCCCCCGAGCAGGTCGGCCTGGCCAACGCCGTCACCGTGGTCACCGCCGCTGCCCCGCGCCCGGCCCGCACCGCTGGCGAGGTCATTCGTGGAAACGCCGCCGACGTCGCGGCGAAGATCGCCGACTTCCTGGCCGCCGAGAAGCTCATCTAGAAGGATTAGGAATAAGAAATTGTCTCACGCATACGTTCTGGTCGAGCACGCCAACGGCCGAGTCCTTCCTGCAACCGGTGAGCTGATCACCGCCGCCCGCGTCTTCGGTGACGTCATGGCCGTGGTCGTGGGCGCGCCCGGCGTCGAGGCGCCGCTCGCCCCGACCCTGGGCGAGCTGGGCGCGAGCGTCGTCTACGCCGCCACCGCCGCCGACGCCGACAAGCGCGTCGTCCTCCCCGAGACCGACGCCCTCCACGCCGTTGCCGCGCAGAACCCGGCGCCGATCCTCATCGACGCGGGTGCCCACGGCAACGAGATCGCGGGCCGCCTCGCGGCACGTCTTTCCTCCGGCGTTCTCTGCGACGTCGTCGGCGTCAACGCCGATCGCAGCGCCCAGATGTCCATCTTCGGCGACACCATCGAGGTCAGCGCCAGCGTCGGCGGCGCGAGCCCCATCTACACGCTGCGCCCGGGCGCGGTGGAGGCCACGCCGCAGCCGGTCACCCCGCAGGTGCTCGCCTTCGAGCTGCCCGCCGCCAGCGCCAAGGACGTCACCGTCACCTCCTTCACCCCTGCTGCAAAGGGCGATCGCCCGGACCTGGCGCAGGCGAAGGTCGTGGTCTCCGGTGGCCGCGGCGTGGAGAGCGCCGAGAACTTCGCCTCCGTGGTCGAGCCGCTTGCCGACGCCCTTGGCGGCGCGGTCGGCGCGACCCGCGACGCCGTGGATCTGGGATACTACGCCCCGCAGTTCCAGGTCGGACAGACCGGCGTGACCGTCTCCCCGGACCTCTACATCGGCCTGGGCATCTCTGGCGCCATCCAGCACATCTCGGGCATGCAGACCTCGAAGAAGATCGTCGTGATCAACAACGACGAGGACGCGCCGTTCTTCCAGATCGCCGACCTCGGCGTCGTGGGCGACCTCCACGAGATCGTCCCGCAGCTGGTCCAGGAGATCAACAACCGCAAGTAGCCGTTGCTTGGTTAAAGGCGCCGCCGTCCCCAAACGCGTTGGGGCGGCGGCGCCGACGCTTTTCCGTGCCCGGACTAGACTGTGAGCGCATCACCCAATCACCTTTTTCGGAGGCAGATCCTTGACGTCCTACTTCGACCACGCCGCCACCTCGCCGATGCGGGACATCGCCCGCGCCGCGTGGCTCGAGGCCTCGGCCGCGCTCAACCCCGCCAGCCAGTATGCCTCAGGCCGGCGCTCCCGCTCGCTGCTCGACGCCGCCCGCGAGAAGGTCGCCCGGCTGATGGGCTGCGAGCCGATCGAGGTGGTCTTCACCTCCTCGGGCACCGAGGCCGACAACATCGGGGTCTTCGGGCAGTGGCGGGCGCGCACCGGCGGCCGGGGCGGGCGCGTGGTGGTCAGCGCCATCGAGCACCCCGCGGTGGCCGAGTCGGCGCGGCTCGCGGGAGAGTTCGGGGCGGAGGTGGAGTACCTGCCCGTGGGGCCGGACGGGATCGTCTCCGACCTCAGCCTGCTCGACCGGCCCGCGAGCGTGGCCAGCTGCATGTGGGCGAACAACGAGACGGGCGCGATCCAGCCCATTGAGCAGGTCGTGGCCCGGGCGAAGGAGACGGGGACGCCGGTGCACGTTGACGCGGTCCAGGTCGTGGGCAAGCTGCCCATCGACTTCCAGGCCCTGGGAGCCACGACCCTGGCCGCCAGCGCGCACAAGTTCGGAGGCCCCCGGGGCACCGGATTCCTGCTGGCCAGGCGCTCGCCCGCGCCCGCGCCGGTCCTGGTCGGCGGAGGGCAGGAGCGCGGCATTCGCTCGGGAACGGTGGACACCGCGGGCGCTTGCGCGCTGGCGGTGGCGCTGGAGGAGTCCTGCACCGAGATGGCCGCGGAGTCCGCGCGGCTCGGCGGGCTCAAGGAGCAGCTGCGCGCCGGGATCCTCGGGACCATCGACGACGTCGTGGTGCACACCCCGGAGAATTCGCTGCCCAGCCACCTTTACCTCTCCTTCCCAGGCGCTGAGGCGGACAGCCTCATCATGCTTCTCGACAGCCTCGGCATCGAGGCCTCCGCGGGTTCGGCCTGCCACAACGGGGTCAATCGCGCGAGCGAGACGCTCATCGCCGCGGGAGTGGACGAGAAGACGGCGCGCTCTACCGTGAGGTTCACGATGGGGCACACGACCACCGAGGAAGACGTGGTCACCGTGCTGCGTACGATGCCGGACGTCGTCAAGCGGGCGCGAATGGCAGGCATGGCCTAGGACGCCTGTGCGCTGCGGCGGGGCGGGCTCGAAACTGCAGGTGAACCTCAAATTCATCTTGCCGGTAAAATAGGGGTTTGCTCACAGTAAACCCACAGGTTGGCAGGTTAGCTTTGGACTTCGTGAACCTCATTCGAAGCATCCCACTGGTGGGAACCGTGCCAGTGTCGATCATGGTCGCCGTGCTCGTTATCGCAGCAATTGGCGCCTTCTTTTTTGGCACGCTCAAGCGGAACCTTGTCTCCGTCGCGCTGGCCGCCGCCATCACCGTCGTGGTGTGGCTCGTCCTTTCGAAGTGGTGGAAGCCCTTCCCTGACGCTATCCCGTTCTACATCTATTTGGGGGGCGGCGCGGCGATCTTCGTCCTCGTTCGCACGATCCTCAACAAGGGGAAGCGGATCGCCTGGTTGGCCGTCTTCCTCGCTGCGGCGCTGTGCGCCGGCGGACTCGTCAACGTGCAGTTCAACGTCTACCGCACCGTCGGCGACATCAGGCCGGTGCCGGTTACCGTGACCATGGACTACAACCAGCTCTCGCAGACGACGTCTGCGCCGCAGCTGAATGGTCGCGAGGTCGGCGCCGAGGTGACCATCCCGCTCGAGGCTACCAAGAGCGGCTTCCACCCGCGAGACGCGATCGCCTACGTCCCGCCCGCATACTGGACGAAGCCGGACATGAAGTTCCCCGTCATTGTCTTGCTGCCGGGTAACCCGGGCAGCCCCGACGACTGGTTCAAGACCCGCATCGTGCAGCAGATCGCCGACGAGTACCAGCAGGCACACGACGGGGTTAGCCCCATCGTGGTGAGCGCGGACGGCACGGGCGGGTACCTCGATAACCCCGCCTGCGTGGACGGCGCCCGCGGCAACGTCCAGACCTACCTCGCGGTGGACGTCCCCAACGCGCTTAAGGCCAAGCTCCGCGTCACCGACGACCAGAGCACCTGGACGATCGGCGGGCTGAGCTACGGCGGCACCTGTTCGCTGCAGGTGGTCACCAACGCCCCGCAGGCGTACGGCAACTTCCTCGACTTCTCCGGCCAGGCCGGGCCGACGCTCAACAACCACCAGGACACCGTGGACACGCTCTTCGGCGGCAGCGAGGACGCGTTCAACGCCATCGACCCTGCCCACATCCTCACGGCGGCGGCCGATAGCGGCGACTCGAAGTTCTCGAGCATCCAGGGCAAGTTCGTCGCCGGCACCCGTGACTCCGAGTCGCAGAAAACGCTGAGTAACCTCAACGATCTCGCCCAAAAGGCGGGCATGACTACCGACTACGGGACCGTATCCGGCGGGCACGACTTCGGCACCTGGCGCAAGGCCTTAGACGAGACCTTCGACTGGGCTGCGTCCCGGGGCGGGTTGGGCTAGCCGCGAAAGGATTTGGGCCTACGCTGGGAGACATGGGAAGGCCCGCGAACGACGAGAATGCCCGCGACATTCACATCACGAGGTGACAATCAAGGATGACTAACCAAGCTAACGCCGTGGAGGAAAAGCGCCGCGTCGTGGTGCCGGAGAAACCGACGCCCGAGGAGATCGCAGAGTTTCGCAATCGGTGGATCGAGCCGGTGTGGGGGGTGGTTCGCCACGCCCCGGTGAGCTTCGCCCTCCTCGCGCTCATGTGGGTGCTCTTCGTCGTCGGCGGGGACAGCTACGAGGAGCGCCGCCAGGCATTCGGCCTCCACGGGCATAGCAATTTCTTCAGCCTCAAGCTCTTGGCCTCCGGCGCGACGGTGGGAAACCTCCGCGGGATGCTGCTGGCCAGCCTCGCGGTGGTGGCGCTCGCGGTCCCCGCCGAGCGGCTCATGGGCTCGCGCCGGTTCGGGGTGGTGGCGGTCGCCGCGCAGGTGATCGTCGCGCCGCTGGTGTTCGCCATCGCAAAGCTCATGGTGCTCCTGCCCATCCACCAATGGACGGACGAGCTGGCCAACGAGCGCTTCCTCAGCCCCGTCACCTGGATCGCCGCCACCCTGGCGTTTTCCTCGGCCTACGCGCCCCTGTTGTGGCGCCGCCGCATCCGGATCTTCCTCGTCAGCCTGTCGGTCACGCTGGTCGTGTACTCGGGCTCGCTGTCCGACGTCGCGTTCCTCACCGCGTCGATCCTCGGCGCCGTGAGCGGCTCGCTCATCCACTCCCGCGCAACGCTTTCGCCGCCAAAGACCTACTCGGTTCGCGAGGCGCGCGTTATCATCGCCATCATCGTGGGCGCGGTGGCGCTGGGCCCGATCATCGCGTTCATCAACCCGCACGCCGCGGGCCCGCTCTCGGGCATCTCTCGGCTCGTGTGGGAGCCGGCGATGAGCGCCCACGAGGTCGGCACGATCTGTCGCGTCGACCCAACCTCGGATTCCTGTCGCGAGGCGCTCGCGGTGTCCCGCCAGGACGGAATCGGGCCGTTCGTCGCTAACGCCATGCCGCTTGCGGTCCAGCTCGTCTTCCTGCTGGGCCTGGTTCGCGGCCGCCGGTTTGCGTGGGTGGGGTTGCTCGTCATTCAGTTCCTCACCGGCCTCGGGATCTGGCTGGAGGCGGACATTCTTCAGGACGAGTTCGGAACCTCCGTCACCGGTTCCATCTCGCTGACCACGGCGGTGCTGCCGTGGCTGTTTACGATGGTGGTGCTGCTGTGGCATCGCAGGCGTTTCCAGGTGCGCATTTCCGCCGCGCGCGTGCGCCGCTTCTGGTTGCAGTCCGCCGGCGCGCTCGCGGTTACCGCGGCGCTGTGGATGCTCGGTGGTTACGCGCTGCGCAGTAGTTACTCGCCGCACCTCACGTGGTTTTTGCTTGCCGACGAGCTGCCCATGCGTTATCTGCCCCCGCCGCTGGCGGCCGCCGCCGGGGTGGAGTTCTTGCCCCGGACCTCGCTGGCCTGGATCCTCCTGGAGTGGCCGGGCTCGCTGTTCTGGATCTACGTGGTGTGGAAGCTGTGGAAGCTGCTCATGACCACCCCGGACGAGACCGCGCTGGCGCACCGGGAGAAGGCTCGCGAGCTGCTCAAGAAGGGCAGCGGCGACCACCTGTCGTGGATGAGCGTGTGGAACGGCAACCGCTACTGGTTCGACGAGGAGGCTCCGGGAAGCTACGTCGCCTATCGCGTGAAAAACGGCATCGCCCTGACCCTCGGCGGGCCGATCTGCGCTCCGGGGCACGCGCCGAGTGACATCGCCGATCGTTTCGAGCGCTTCGTCGATCACCAGGGCTGGCAGACGGCCTGGTACTCGGTCGACGAGGACTTCGCCGAGTCCCGCTGCGAGCGCGGCTGGCACAAGCAGCACGTCGCCGAGGAGTCGGTCCTCGACACCGCGCTGTGCGAGTTCAAGGGAAAGAAGTTCCAAAACGTCCGCACCGCGCGCAACCACGCAAAGAAGGAGGGCATCGAGGCGGTGTGGACCACCTGGCAGGAGGCCACCCCGGTGCTGCGCGAGAAGATGGTCATGCTGTCCGAGCAGTGGCTCAACGACAAGGCGCTGCCCGAAATGGGGTTCACCCTGGGGACGATCTCCGAGCTGAAGGACCGCGACACCCGCATCCTGCTCGCCCTCGACGCCGAGGGGCGGCTGCACGGCATGACCAGCTGGCTGCCCGCCTACAAGGACGGCCGCATCGACGGCCTCGTGCTCGACTTCATGCGCCGCGACTCGACGGGCTTCCGCCCGGTCATCGAGTTCCTTATCTCCGAGGGCATGCTGGAGGCCAAGCGGCTCGGGTACGAGTGGATCTCGCTCTCGGGCGCCCCGCTGGCGCGCAGCGAGAACAACGAGCCCACGATCCTCGATAACGCGCTCGACAAGGTCGGCGAGCAGATGGAGCCGCTCTACGGCTTCCGCTCGCTGGCGGCGTCCAAGAACAAGTTCCAGCCCGTCCACCACGCCTGGTACATGTGCTACAAGGACGAGCTCGCGCTGCCCAGCATCGGGCTGGCGGTCTGCGGCTGCTACCTGCCGGAGCTGAGGCCCCGCGACGCGGTCAGTGTCGTGAGGACGTGGGCGAAGGCCCAGCAGGGCGAGTAAACGCAAACGAAAAGGCGCGGGGAGCGATCCGATGTGGATTCGCTCCCCGCGCCTTGCGTTTCAGGCAGGCTCCAGACTAGATGCCCAGGCCAGCGGAGATGACCGGCCAGGAGTCCTTGAGGTCCTGCTCCCAGTAGGTCCAGGTGTGGACGCCGGTGTTGCGGAAGTTGAAGGTCGCCGGGATGCCGGAGCGGTCCAGCTTGGTCTGCAGGTCGTGGGTGCAGACGTTGGTCGCTCCCTCGATGAGGCCGCCCTCGACGGTGATGGTGGAGCTGCCGCCGAATGCGGTGAGACCGTCGACGTTGTTGTCGCGGGCGAGCTTGGAGGAGGTCTCCACGTCGGAGATGAGGCCGGAGCCGTTGGAGACGTAGATCGCCTTGTCACGAAGGCCTTCGGTGTTGATGAGGGCGTCGTTGTAGCGGTTGACCTCGCCGCCCATCGGGCCCCACATGGTCTCCGCGGTCTGGCCGCCGCGGTTGACGGTGATGCCGACGAAGCCCCAGGTGGCCGGGTCGGAGGTCGCGGCGCAGCCGGAGAAGGAGCCGACGGCGCTGTAGAGTTTACCGCTGTGCTCGGCGAGCAGCAGGGAGGAGGTCGCCGACATGGACATGCCCAGGATGGCGCGCTTGTCGTTGTTGGTGCCGATGTAGGACTCCAGCGGTGCCGGGAGCTCCTTGGTCAGGAAGGTCTCCCACTTCTGCGGGCCGTTGAGGTAGGTGCTCTGCACCGGGTCGTTGACCCAGTCGGTGTAGTAGGAGAAGGCGCCGCGCATCGGGATGACGACGTTGACGTTCTGCTGCAGGTAGAAGTCGATGGCGTCGGTCTGCTGGACCCAGTTCAGGTTCTGCTCGCCGCCGCCTGCGCCGTTGAGCAGGTAGATGGTCGGGCGGTTAGGATCGGCGGCCTTGACCACGACCAGCGGGATGTCGCGGTTCATGGACGGGGAATGCGCGGTGACCTCGGTGACGCGATCGGTGTTGTAGGAGGCGATCTTCTGGCGCCAGTCGTTGTCGTAGAAGGCCGCGGCAACCTTGTTGTTGGAGATGGTCGCCTGGGCGTCGGCCGCGACGGCGGGCTGGGCCATGACCACCGGTGCGATGGCTGCGGTGAAGCCGATGGCGGCTGCGAGTGCAATTCCCGCTGTGAACTTGCGCATGTATTCCTCCGAGTTAGGAAAGTCTGTGTCTTCGCCGGTGACGGCCTTGCTGGTGCGAAGCACCCCAATATCCCAAAAAGTTGAGAACCAAGGCCAAACTCTATCAAAAGTTTCTGGGCGTCGCTTAAGTGATCGCTGGAACAGACCCATTCTGTTACATTCGCGGCTCACTGTAAAAAGGGCCACCCCTCCGCTTAGGGGGCCGGTTCGGTGCCGGAGGCGTCGTGAAGCGCGATGCCGGACGAGGAAAACGCCGCGACCCACGAACCCTCCTCGTAGTGCGCCGGCACCGCGCCGCCGAGCAGCTCGTGGCGGAGCCTGGCGGCGTCGTTGCCGGTGGGCAGGGGCGCGTTCGAGCCCAAGAGGATGATATTGCCGTAGCGGCGGCCCTTGAGCATCGCCGGGTCTGCAATGCAGGCAACATGCCCGAAGACCTCGCGCATTCCCGCGAGCTCGCTGCGGGCGAGCCGCAGGTCGGGGTGGTCGCCGCAGTTGGCCACGTAGAGCCCCGACCCCGACAACGCCTCGGCGCAGCGGGCGAAGAACTCGACGGTAATGAGGGACGGCGGCGTGGTGGCCCCGGCGAAGACGTCGCGGATGATCACGTCGCGGCTGGCGGGCACGAAGGTGTCCGTCACCGCCCGTGCGTCGCCCTGGCGGATCTTCAGCCGGGGCGCCTTGGGGAGGTCGAACCAGGCGCGGGCGAGCTCGACGAGCGTGCCGTCCAGCTCGACCACCGTGTTGCGCGACTGCGGGTAGCGGGCGGCGAAGTAGCGCGCCAGCGTGCACGCCCCGCCGCCCAAGTGCGTGATCCGAAGCCGGGTGGGGTCGAGGCGGCCGGGCACGAAGGCCTCCACACTCAGGGCGATCCAGCGCATGTACTCGTAGGCGAGCTCCAGGGGGTCGGCCGCGATGTGGCTCGACGGGACGCCGTTGACGAAGACCTCGTGGCCGCCGGGGGAGTAGGGGTCCTGGCGCAGCTCCACCGAGCCGGTCGCGGTGGGGTAGAGGCCAACCTCCGGCGTTTTCGAGGCGGGAGACCCCGCCGTGCCCGCGCCTGCGCGATTCGATCCCCTGCGTTTCCTGCTCATAAAAAGATAAGGTACCCCGCGTCATCAAGCGCGAAGGGAATAGGGAATACCGGCGGTCGCGTTGTAGTCTGGGCACGGCGATCGCCGGCGAAGCGTCGGCAAGCGAGAAAGAGGGAAAGTGTTATGCGGGTCTTGGCGGCGATGAGCGGCGGGGTCGATTCGGCGGTGGCCGCGGCCCGCGCGGTCGAGGCGGGCCACGACGTGGTGGGCGTGCACCTGGCACTTAGCCAGGACCCTCAGGCGGTGCGCGAGTCCTCGCGCGGCTGCTGCTCGCTGGAGGACTCCGCCGACGCCCGCCGCGTCTGCGACAAGCTGGGCATTCCCTTCTACGTGTGGGACTTCTCCGACCGCTTCAAGGAGGACGTCATCGACGACTTCGTCGACTCCTACGCCCGCGGCGAGACCCCGAACCCCTGCCTGCGCTGCAACGAGAAGATCAAGTTCGCGGCGCTGCTCGAGCGCGGCATCGCGCTCGGCTTCGACGCCGTGGTCACAGGCCACTACGCGCGGCTCACGCAGGAGGCGGACGGCGGTGATGGCTACCTGCGCCGCGGCGTCGACCCGAACAAGGACCAGTCCTACGTCCTCGGCGTCCTCGGTGCGCACGAGATCGCGCACTGCATGTTCCCCGTCGGCGACACGGTCAAGCCGAAGATCCGCGAGGAGGCCGCCGCGCACGGGTTCTCCGTGGCGAAGAAGCCGGACTCCTACGACATCTGCTTCATCCCCGACGGCAACACGCAGGCCTTCCTGGGCGCGCGCATCGGGCTGCGCCCCGGCATGATCGTGGACACGGACGGCCACGAGCTCAAGGCGCACGACGGCGCGTGGAACTACACCATCGGTCAGCGCAAGGGCCTTGACATCAAGGAGCCCGCGGCCGACGGCAAGCCCCGCTACGTCACCGACATCGACGCTCGCACGGGAACGATCACCGTCGGCTCCCGCGCCGACCTCAACGTCACCCGCATTACCGCCGACCGGCTCAAGTACCTCCACCCGGCGATGGACGGCACCTTCGAGGCGGAGGTCCAGGTCCGCGCGCACGGCTCGGTCGTGCCCTGCACCGTCACTGTCGACCGCGCGGCCGATCGGATGGAGCTCGAGCTCCACGAGGTCCTCAGCGGCGTCGCGCGCGGACAGGCAGCGGTCGTCTACCTGCCGGACGAGGGCGGGGATATCGTTGCAGGCTCCGGCACGATCTGCGCTACCGCCTAGCGCTTTTCGCTTGTCGACGCGTACCGTTTTCGAGCCCCACACCCCGCGAAAGGAAGCCCGTGACCTGCTACAACCTCGGCGACCTGCCCGGCACCTCCCTGGCGGAGGCCGGCGACGTCATCGCCAGCGAGACCCCGCTGCGCACGATTCCGCGGCTACCGGCGCGCGGCCTCGGCTCCGACGCGGTGGGCGCCACGCTCGCGCTCATGCCGGAGCTTCCCATCGAGAAGGGGCCGCGCTCCTGGCGGCTGACCACCCGCCCCCAGATCCTCACGCGCCGGGTGTGGGACCGCACCGAGCGCGACCTCGACCAGCTGGAGGAGCTGTGGGGCGAGGTAGAGGAGGTGCAGTTCGCGGTCATGGGGCCGTGGAGCCTGGCCACCCGTATCGAGCTGTCCGGGGGGCACCGCGTGCTCGCCGACTTCGGAGCGCTGCGCGACCTCACCGAGGTCTTTATCGGCGGGATGGGCCGCCACGCGCTAGAGCTTCACCGCCGCTTCGGCGCGCGGGTGTCGATCCTTATCGAGGAACCCGACCTCAACTCGCTAGCAGCTGGCACCGTCAAGGGCACGAGCGACTTCGACGTCATCCCCACGGTCTTCCCCAAGGCGCTCGGCGAGCGCCTGCACGCGGTGGTGGCGGGCCTTCGCGACGCGGGCATCGAAAGCGTCCGGCTCAACCAGCTGGGCAGACACCCCCGCGTGGACGTCGCCCGCATCTGCGCGGCCGACGGGGTGCTCGTTTCGCGTTCGGCCATCGCGGGCACGGCTATGCTGGACGAGGTGGGCCAGGCTCTCAGCCAGGGCATCACGCTCGGCGTGGGAACGATCCGCGAGGGCGACTTCCTCGACGAGGATCGCGCCAACCCCCGCCGCCACGCGGTGGCCGTCGCCCGGCTCTTCGACGAGTTGGCCATCCCCCGCGAGCAGCTCACCCACGCCGAGATCGTCCCCGCGGCGCCGCTTAACGGGTCCACCCTCCTGCGCGCGGCCCGCGCGCTCGCCTGCGCCCGGGTGGCCAACGAGATGCTGGAGAAGGACGCGGGCGACCTCTAAGCCGCCTCTAGGACCTGCTCTGCAGCGGCCACGAGGTGTTCACCGTGGAGGCGTCGCGCCCCTTGCCCTCGAGGTGCTTCTTAAAGCTCGACTGGAACTCGTAGTACTTGACGGCCTGGAACTCCATCAGCTCGTTGAGGCTTAAGTCCTCGATGTCCGTCACGAAGCGCTTCTTCGCCTGCACCCACGCGATGCGGGCGGCCGCCAGCGCGTCCGAGGTGGCCTCGTGGGCGTTGTCGATGCGCACGCCGTAGTGCTCGCACTGGTCCGAGAGGGTGCGGCGGCCCTTGCGGTAGGGGTCGAGCGCCTTGTCGATGACGAAGGGGTCGTACACCGGCCCCGAGACGAGGAAATCACCAGTGAGCTCGCGGAGGATGGTGAGGTCGTAGGCGGCGTTGAAGACGATGAGCGTGAGCCCGTCGTCCCAGGCCTTCTGGATGATCTTGATGGTCTCGGCGAGCACCTCGTCGTGCGGGCGCCCGTGCTCCCGGGCGTACTCGGTGGTGATCCCGTGGATCTTGGCGGCCTCCTCCGGGATCTCCACCCCCGGGTCGGCGAGCATCTCGTAGGGGTGTGCGCCGGTGGAGTCGATGCGCACGAGGGCGGAGGTGACGATCCGGGCGTTGAAGGGGTTCTTGTCGGTGGTCTCGAGGTCGAAGCTCAAGACCCCCTGCGGGTTGAATCGCTGGGTGTCCGGGGAAGAAGAGTTCATGACTAACACCCTAAACAATCCGCGCGACATCGGGGGTCGAGGGGCGGGGACCGTAGGCGTTGGAAAGCGAAAGCGAAACGCGAGCGAGCCGCACGGGAAGGAAACCCCCTACACTGTCTAGTTGTGGAAAAGGTCAACAACGTAAGCGGCGAAAAGGCCACAGCCCCGGACTTCGCCGTCGTGCCCAGCGAATTCGACAGCGACTACGAGCCAGCGCCGGGCACGAAGGGCGCCAACGGCGCGCCCGAGAAGGCGACGGTAGAATCCGACGAGCTCACCGACCTGCGCCGACAGTGGGACGACCTGGCCGAGCAGGTGCGCTACCACCGCGACGCCTACTACAACAAGACCCCGGAGATCTCCGACGAGGAGTTCGACGCGCTCTTCCGCGCGCTGCAAGAGCTCGAGCGCGAACACCCCGAGCTCGCCGTGCCGGACAGCCCGACGATGGAGGTCGGCGCACCGGCGGCGCAGTCGAGCTTCGACAACGTCGAGCACCTCGAGCGGATGCTGTCCCTCGACAACGTGTTTAGCCCCGAGGAGCTGGGGGAGTGGCTCGCGCGCACGCCCGCGGAGACCTACCTGACGGAGCTGAAGATCGACGGGCTCTCCCTCGACGTCGTCTACCGCGACGGGCGGCTTGATCGCGCCGCCACCCGCGGCGACGGGCGCATCGGCGAGGACGTGACCGAGAACGCCCGCGTCATCACCGACCTGCCGCACGAGCTGACCGCGCACCCCGACTTCCCGATCCCCGCGGTGCTCGAGGTCCGCGGCGAGGTGTTCATCGCGGTCGAGGACTTCGCCGCCGTCAACGAGCAGCGCCAGCTCGAGGGCGGCAAGCCCTTCGCCAACCCGCGCAACGCGGCGGCCGGATCGCTGCGGCAAAAGGACGTGGAGGCCGTGCGCAAGCGGCGCCTGCGGATGATCTGCCACGGCATCGGCTTTACCGAGGGGTTCGCTCCCGACTCCCAGTACCATGCCTACGAGGCCCTTTCCGCCTGGGGGCTGCCGGTGTCCCAGTACACCCAGAAGGTGCACTCCGCGAAGGAGGTCCAGGAGCGCGTGGCCCACTGGGCGCAGCACCGCCACGACGCCCTCCACGAGATGGACGGGCTCGTGGTCAAGGTCGACGACCTCGCCTCCCAGCGCGCGCTCGGCTCCACCGCGCGCGCCCCGCGCTGGGCGATCGCCTACAAGTACCCGCCGGAGGAGGTCACCACCAAGCTGCTCGACATCCAGGTCGGCGTGGGCCGCACCGGCCGCGTGACCCCGTTCGCCGTCATGGAGCCGGTGTTCGTGGCGGGCTCGACGGTGGCCATGGCCACGCTCCACAACCAGACCGAGGTCAAGCGCAAGGGCGTGCTCATCGGCGACACCGTGGTCATCCGCAAGGCCGGCGAGGTGATCCCCGAGGTGCTCGGGCCGGTCGTGGAAAAGCGCGACGGCACCGAGCGCGAGTTCGTCTTCCCCACGAACTGCCCCTCCTGCGGCTCCGTGCTGGCGCCGCAGAAGGAGGACGACGCCGACTGGCGCTGCCCGAACACGCGCGCCTGCCCGGCGCAGCTGTCCGCGCGGCTGACCTACCTCGCCGGACGCGGCGCCTTCGACATCGAGGCGCTCGGCGAGAAGGCGGCCGAGGACCTCATCGCCTCCGGCGTGCTCACCGACGAGGGCGGGCTCTTCGACCTCACCGAGGACGATCTCCTGCGCACCAACGCGTACACCACCAAGAAGGGCACGCTCAACGCGGTGGGCAAGAAGCTCCTGAAGAACCTCGAGGCCAGCAAGGATACCGACCTGTGGCGCGTCATCGTGGCCCTGTCGATCCGCCACGTCGGCCCCACCGCCGCCCGGGCGCTGGCAACCAAGTTCCGCTCGCTGGAGGCCGCCCGCGCGGCCAGCGTCGAGGACCTCGCCGAGACCGAGGGCGTGGGGCAGATCATCGCCGAGAGCTTCAAGAGCTGGTTCGAGGTGGACTGGCACCAGGCGATCATCGAGGCGTGGGCGCGCGCCGGGGTGCGCATGGAGGACGACGCAAGCGGGCAGCCGGAACAGGTCCTCGAAGGACTTACGATCGTGGTCACGGGCACACTGGAGAACTTCAGCCGCGACTCCGCCAAGGAAGCGATCATCACTCGCGGCGGCAAGGCGGCGGGCTCGGTGTCGAAGAAGACCAGCTTCGTGGTCGTCGGCGAGAACGCGGGCTCGAAGGAGACCAAGGCGCGCGAGCTGGGGATTCGCATCCTCAACGAGGCGGAGTTCGAGCAATTGCTTGCCGACGGGCCTGACGGCGTCGAAGCCTAGAACTGCGCGAGAACATAGTCATGTGGGCTCGCGCAACCTATATGGCATAAGTCACAATCGGGAAAGAAGCTGCTGGCAGGGGCCCCTAATGAGAAGTGGCGTGGAGGAGTACGTTTCGCTGGCAAACTACTTGTCTGATCCTCGAAGGACCTGCCATGAACAAGAAACCCGTCTCCCTGTGCGTCCCGGCCGTGGCTGCCGGGCTGCTGCTCTCCCTGACGGCGTGTGGCTCGGACAACTCGAGCCCCTCCTCGACTTCCACCTCGGCAGCGGCCGCCTCTTCGGCCTCCAGCACGGCGGCTGCCTCCTCCGCCGCTTCTTCCGGCACCGCCACCGCAGCTACGCTCGGCCAGGTCTCCAACTCGTTCGCGGAGGACTCCGCCTCGCTCATCTCGAGCACCACGGGCAAGTTCACGCAGGTGGAGTACCAGGACGCGGAGACGGGCAAGTCGATTACCTACAACATCTTCCTGCCCGCGAACTATGACTCCTCGAAGACCTACCCGATGGTGGTCTTCATCGCCGACGCGAGCACCGTCGGCACTGACCCGACCGTGCCGCTGACCCAGGGGATCGGCGCGAACGTGTGGGCTAGCGATGCCTTCCAGCAGGCCTACCCCTCCATCGTCCTCGTCCCCAGCTACCCCGAGGTCATCCTCGATGACAACAGCGGTGGCCACGTCACCACCGACTACGTCGAGGCCACCCCGCGGCTTATCGACTCCGTCAGCCAGAAGTACTCGGTAGATAAGAACCGCATCTACGGCACCGGCCAGTCCATGGGCGCGATGACCTCGCTGCTGCTCGCCAGCGAGCACCCAGACCTCTACGCTGGCATCATACCGGTCGACGGCCAGTGGGACATCTCCACGCTCAAGGGCCTGGAGTCCCAGAACATGGTCTACTTCGCCGCCGAGGACGACGACAAGGCGTGGGCGGGCATGCAGGAGGTCATGGACATGTTCAAGTCCGACGGCGTGTCCTACTCCTACGCGCAGTGGGACGGAACGTGGACCCCTGACCAGCGCAGCGAAGCCGCCCAGCAGCTGTTCAGCCAGGGAAATAGGCTCAACCTGGTGTCCTGGAAGGCGGGCACGGTCGACACCAGCAGCGCGCAGAACAACAGCGCCCACATGGCCAGCTTCGCCTACGGCTACCGCGCGATCGCCGCGATGGAGTGGCTCATGCAGCAGAGCAAGTAGCGCTAGCTGTTCGACGCCGAAGGGCCGGTTCCCAAGTAGTGGAACCGGCCCTTTCGGGGCGTCAATCGCCGCTATTTCCGCAGCAGCCTGCCCAGGATTGTGGCGAGGTTGCCGAAGTGCTGAACCTCGCTGGGCAGGTAGTCGGGGCCACCGACGCGCCCGAGCACGAGGATGAGCGAGCCGTCCTTCTCCAGGGGTGCGGCCGCCAGCGCCGTGTCGAGCAGGGCCCACGACTCGGGGATCCACTCCTCGACATCGGGCCGCAGCACGCGCGCCTCGGGCAGGTCGAAGGCGTCCGGTGAGGTGCCGTCGTCCTCGGGGGCCGCGGGCGAGGCGGTGACCCGCTGCAGCTTCCCGCCGTCCACTCTGAGCAGGATCGCCCAGTTCGAGGTGAGCACGCGGGGGATGTTGTCGATGAGCTGCGCCAGCGAGGACTTCTGGTTGCTGGCCGCCGCCAGCTCCGCCAGCATCTGGATCTGGCCGCGGCGGTCGACGGTGCCGCTGAACGGGCGAATCGAGTCCACCTCGACGCCCTCGACCTCGTGCGCGGCGGTGATGAGCGCGTCCGCCATCACCGTCGAGGGTAGGCTGACGACCATGTCATCCATGACGGTGCCATCGGGGAAAGCCTGGACGACGTCGACGGATTGGATATCGCCGCCGGTGCTGCCGATGGCATCTGCTAAAAGTCCCAGGCTGCCGGGACGGTCGGGGAGCAGGATGCGGATTAGGTACGCCATGGGAAACCTCAAGTTAAATCAGTATTTGGAAGAAATCTCTTTACCGCGCCATCATACGACCCCGCCGACCCCCGCGGAGCGAGGGGAGGGGGAGGATGAAAATAATTGGTGCACTCCTATTAACGCGCGCGGCGGCGATAAGTTCCCAGTGAAAGTAACTAGGGACACATTTATTCTTCGCCCTCAGCGCAGATCACCTGTGTGTACCTGGGGCTTACTCCCGTGATTTATGGGCCTCGTACCGGCGCAGAGTCAGCGTGCCCCGTCGCGCCCGCACTCAGGACCGTGCAGTACTATGTCCTCTAGTACCCGGCGAGACTCGTCGGGTGTGCGGCGGCGCCCGGAACGGGGAATGTCGCCCCACGTCAACGTTGCAACACACGTGTAAAGGATCTATTAAGTGCCTGAGATTTCGCGCGATGAAGTCGCACACCTGGCCAAGCTGGCTCGCCTCGCGTTGTCGGATGAGGAGCTCGATCGTTTCGCAGAACAGATCGACGGCATCATCGGCAACGTGAGCGCGGTTCAGAAGGTGGCCGCTGAAGGTGTGGAGCCGATGAGCCACCCACACTCCATCAAGACCACCATGCGTGAGGACGTCGTCGAGCAGCTCCTCACCCCGGAGCAGGCCCTCGACCAGGCACCTGCGGTCGAGGATCAGCGTTTCGTGGTTCCGCAGATTTTGGGAGAGGCATCCGAGTAAATGAGCACCTACCTAGTTCCCGATTCCGGCCTCACCTCGCTGACCGCCGCCGAGCTGGCTGAGAAGATCCACTCCCGCGAGGTCTCCTCCCGCGAGGTCACCCAGGCGCACCTCGACCGCATCAACGAGGTCGACGGCGCCCTGCACGCCTTCCTGCACGTCGGCGCCGAGGAGGCCCTTGCCGCCGCCGACGCCGTTGACCGCTCTCTGGACGCGGGCGAGGCCCCGGCGTCCGCACTTGCGGGCGTCCCGCTGGCGCTCAAGGACGTCTTCGTCACCACCGACGCGCCGACCACCTGCGCCTCGAAGATCCTCGAGGGGTATCGCGCGCCTTACGACGCCACGGTCACCACCCGCATCCGCAACGCGGGCATCCCGATCCTAGGCAAGACCAACATGGACGAGTTCGCCATGGGCTCATCCACTGAGAACTCCGCCTTCGGCCCGACCCACAACCCGTGGGACGTCGAGCGCACCCCGGGTGGCTCCGGCG
Source organism: Corynebacterium vitaeruminis DSM 20294 (assembly GCF_000550805.1). NCBI lineage: Bacteria > Bacillati > Actinomycetota > Actinomycetes > Mycobacteriales > Corynebacteriaceae > Corynebacterium > Corynebacterium vitaeruminis. The sequence goes on from NZ_CP004353.1 coordinate 1,293,804, forward strand.
GCGGCACCTCGGCGGCGCTGGCCTCCGGCGAGGCACCGCTGGGCATCGGCACCGACACCGGCGGATCCATCCGCCAGCCCGCCGCTCTGACCAGCACCGTGGGCGTGAAGCCCACCTACGGCACCGTCTCCCGCTACGGCCTGGTTGCCTGCGCTTCCTCCCTCGACCAGGGCGGCCCGACTGCCCGCACGGTCCTGGACACCGCGCTGCTGCACGAGGTGATCGCGGGCTACGACAAGTACGACGCCACCAGCGTCAACCGCCCGGTCGCCCCCGTCGTCGAGGCCGCCCGCGAGGGCGCCAACGGCGACCTCAAGGGCGTCAAGGTCGGCGTGGTTAAGCAGTTCGACCGCGAGGGCTACCAGCCCGGCGTGCTCGAGCAGTTCCACGCCTCCGTCGAGCAGCTGACCAGCCAGGGCGCCGAAATCGTCGAGGTCGACTGCCCGCACTTCGATGACGCGCTCGCCGCCTACTACCTCATCCTTCCGTGCGAGGTGTCCTCCAACCTCGCGCGTTTCGACGGCATGCGCTACGGCCTGCGCGTCGGCGACGACGGCACCCACTCCGCGGAAGAGGTCATGGCCCTCACCCGCGCGGCCGGCTTCGGCCCCGAGGTCAAGCGCCGCATCATCCTGGGCACCTACGCCCTGTCGGTGGGCTACTACGACGCCTACTACCTGCAGGCGCAGCGCGTTCGTACGCTGACCGCCCAGGACTTCGCCAAGGCTTACGAGAAGGCCGACGTCCTCATTTCCCCGACCACGCCGACCACGGCGTTCAAGCTGGGGGAGAAGGTCTCCGACCCGCTGGCGATGTACAACTTCGACCTGTGCACCCTGCCGCTGAACCTCGCCGGCCTCTGCGGCATGTCTCTGCCCGCTGGCCTGGCGCCGGACACCCAGCTGCCGACTGGCCTGCAGATCATGGCCCCGGCCTTCCAGGACGACCGCCTGTACAAGGTGGGCGCTGCCTTCGAGGCTGGCCGCAAGTAGACGATCCGTCCAAAACCGTTTCCCCCTTTCGCCCTCACCGGCGGCTGGGGGATTACTGTTTGCCTGGCGCCGCAACCCGACTTCACTCATTAGACTTCACTCCAAGAAATACCCTGGTGGGGTATGGATATTGGGTGAAGTCTAGCGACTGAAGTCGAAGTTGGATTTGCGGGCAAAAAGGGCCGCCGGGCGAACCTTTGACATGTCACGCGGGTAGGCTGAACCGAGCACATAATGGCTGGATGCTCGCCCGCGGCTTCGCGGCCGAAGGTGGGCGTCGAAAAGCAAAAACGGGAAGAAGGGCTGAATGGCGAAACGGGAACGGGTGCACGCGACCACCTTGCCGCTGCCGGAGGCGCAGGCGTGGCCAGCGCTCATCGCGCTGTGCGTGGGGTTCTTCATGATTCTGCTGGATCAGACCATCGTTTCGGTGGCCACTCCCGCGCTGCAGACGGGGCTGGGGGCCAACTACAACGAGGTCGTGTGGGTGACGTCCGCGTACCTGCTTACCTTCGCCGTCCCGCTGCTCGTGACCGGGCGCTTGGGGGATCGATTCGGGCCGCGCAGCCTGTACCTCGGCGGCATGGTCGTCTTCACGCTCAGCTCGCTGGCGTGCGGCCTGTCGCCGTCGATGACGTGGCTCATCATCGCCCGCGCGGTGCAGGGCTTGGGTGCCGCGATGCTCACCCCGCAGACGATGAGCGTGATCAACCGCATCTTCGCCCGCGAGCGGCGGGGTGCGGCGCTGGGCGTGTGGGGCATGACCGCTGGCGTGGCCAACCTGACGGGGCCGGTGCTCGGCGGCATCATCACCGAGTCGATCGGCTGGCAGTGGATCTTCTTCATCAACGTGCCCTTCGGCGTGCTCTCAGTGCTGCTCGTTTACCGCTACGTACCGGTGTTCCTCACAACCGAGCGCAAGGTGGACCCGGCGTCGATCGTGCTGTCGGTGCTGGCGGTGTTCCTCCTGGTCTTCGGATTGCAGCAGGGCGAGACCGAGGACTGGGCGCTGTGGATCTGGGTGTGCCTGCTCGCCGGTCTGGGCTTCGGCTGGCTGTTCGTGAGGCAGCAGTCGCGCGCCGAGCGCAAGGGCAACGACCCGCTCATGCCGCTGAAGCTGTTTAGCTTCCACAACTTCTCCATGGGCAACGTGGCGATCTTCGCCATGGGTTTCGTCGTCGCGGGCACGCCGCTGCCGATCATGCTGTACCTGCAGCACGTCCACGGGATGAGCCCCTTGGCGGCGGGCTGCATGATGATCCCGCAGGCGTTTTCTTCGCTCACGCTGTCGCCGTATATTGGCCGGAAGTCCGACAGCTACTCGCCGAACAAGCTCGCGGCGATGGGATATGCGATCTCCGGGCTGGCCTACCTGGGCATGTTCGCGGTCATGCAGTTCTCGGCGCCGGTGTGGTGGGTGTTGGTGGTCACCTTGTTCATCGGTATCGGCAACTCCTTTGTCTGGTCGCCGAACTCCACCTCCACCATGCGCGACCTCAGCCCGCAGCTCATGGGTGTGGGTTCGGGCGTGTACAACACCACCCGACAGCTGGGCTCGGTCTTGGGCTCGGCGGCCATCGGCGCGGTCCTGCAGTGGCGTGTGAACGTCACCGACCTCGGTGCGGCCTATGGCCAGTCCGTCGCGGTGGCCGCGCTGGCGCTCCTCGTGGGCATCTGGGCGGCGCTGGCGGCGAACAGCCGCGAATTATCAATTGAAAAGCGCTCTCAACAGGCAGATTTCCAATAGCGCGCGTAGATTGGGGCCATGACTTTCAAGGTAAAGGCCCTTCAGAAGACCTCGCCGGAGGCACCGTTCCAGGTGACGGAGATCGAGCGCCGCGACCCCCGCGAGGATGACGTCGTCATCGACATCAAGGCCGCCGGCATCTGCCACTCCGACATTCACACCATCCGCAACGAGTGGGGACAAGCCCACTTCCCGCTCACCGTGGGGCACGAGATCGCTGGCGTGGTCTCCGCCGTGGGCGACGCGGTGACTAAGTTCAAGGTCGGCGACCGCGTGGGCGTCGGTTGCCTCGTCAACTCCTGCGGCGAATGCGAGCAGTGCCGCAACCACCAGGAACAGGACTGCCTCAACCGCCCGGTGGGCACCTATGACTCGCTCGACGTGGACGGCACGATCACGCAGGGCGGCTACTCGCAGAAGGTCGTCGTCAACGAGCGCTTCGTGTGCACCATCCCGGACGGTCTCGACTTCGACCACGCCGCGCCCCTGCTGTGCGCGGGCATCACCACCTACGCGCCGATCGCCCGCTGGAACATCAAGGAGGGCGACAAGGTCGCCATCGTGGGGCTTGGCGGACTCGGCCACATGGGCGTGCAGATCGCGGCGGCGAAGGGTGCGGACGTCACCGTGCTCTCGCGCTCGCTGAAGAAGGCCGAGGCGGCCGCCGAGCTCGGCGCCCATCGCACCCTCGCCACCAGCGAGGAGGGCTTCTTTAAGGCCCACCGCGGCGAGTTCGACTTCATCCTGTCCACCATCTCCGCGTCCTACGACCTGCAGGATTACCTGCGCCTGCTCAAGCCGCACGGCGTCATGGCAGTGGTCGGCCTCCCGCCGGAGAAGATGAGCCTGGGGCTTGGCTCGCTCATCGGCGGCGGCAAGGTGCTCACCGGCTCGAACATCGGCGGCATCAAGGAGACCCAGGAGATGCTCGACTTCTGCGCCTCGAAGGGGATCGGCGCGGTCATCGAGAAGATCGGCGTCCACGACGTCGACGCGGCCTACGATCGCGTCGTCGCAGGGGATGTGAAGTTCCGCTTCGTCATCGACACCTCCACCTTCGAGGAGTAGCAGGAACCTCACGCGGAGAAAACTCCATTGCGGGCGGGTGGCGTCCAAGGCGGGCGCCGCCCGCTTTCTGTTGCGGTGTGCTCTTTCGTTCCCGCTTAGAAATCGAGCACACATTTGTGATAGCCTAACCTAACTTTAATCGGGGTGTACGAACGCCTCCGGGTACGAGAGGGAGAGAAATGGCGCGCAACGAGCAGCAAACAGGCACTATGCAAGGCGGCGGGGCTCCGGAAGCGGGGCGAGGCCCCGGCAAGGGCCGGAAGATGGTGGCAAGGCCCGCCACCCTGCGTGCCCGCACCGAGATCGGAAAGAACATGGTGCGGCTGAGCTTCGACGCGCCCGCGATGGTGGGAACCGATCCGGTGTCCGAGGCCCCCACCGACCGGTACGTGAAGCTGCTGTTTATCCCGGAGGGCGCAGGCTACGAGTGGCCTTTCGACCTGCGGGAGATCAAGGAAGCCGTCCCCGGCGAGCTGCAGCCGGTGCGGCGAACCTACACCTTGCGCAACGTGGACCCGGCGGCAGGCACCTTTGACATCGACTTCTACCAGCACGGCGACACCGGGCTGGCCAGTCGTTGGGCAGCCACGGCGCGGATCGGCGAGACGATCGCCTACCTGGGCCCGGGTGGGGCCTGGCGCCCGGCGCCGGGGTACTCCCACTTCGTTCTCGCGGGCGACGAGTCGGCCGCGCCCGCCATCGCGGAGGCTATGACTCAGCTGCCAGCAGGCGCCAGCGCGCAGGTCTTCATCGAGATCGCCGATGCAGGTAGCCGCATTCGCTTGTCGACGCCCAGCTGCGATCTGGAACAGCTCCCCGAGGGGGTGCAGCTCGAGTGGGTCGAGCGAGGCGATGCCGTGCCGGGTGCGAAGCTCGTGGAAAAGCTGCGCGGGTCCAGCTTCCCCGATGTTCCCACCAGCTGGTTCGTGCACGGTGTGGCGGAAATGGTCAAGGATGTCCGGCGCCTGTTGTTCGTGGAGCGATCGGTGGCGAAGCAGGACGCGTCGATCTCCGGCTACTGGCGGCTGGGCGCGACCGAGGACGTCTGGCAGGCCACCAAGCGGGAACTGCTTGCCGAGTGGGAGGCGCAGGAAAAATAACTGGGGCGCGCCGCTCAAGCGGCGAGCCCCTGGGGGAAATATCTAGTCGTTCTTCTTGATATCGGAGAGGACGCACGCCGCGCCGGAGCTCACCGCGGTGACGGCGAGGACGGACGGCCAAGCGCCGATCTTCTTGGCCAAGGGGTGGGAGGCGCCGAAGGCGCCGACGTACAAGGCGGCGAGGGCTGCGGTCGTGGCCGGGTTAGTCTTGGCCAGCCAGGAGCGGCCCGCCCACACACCCGCGGCGGCAAGTACCACGCCGCCGAGGGGGCGGATGCCGGTCTCGCGGGCGACCAGCCAGCCGCCGATGAGGCCGACTAGCTCGACGTTGGCGGTGCTGACGTCTTCTGGCTTCTTCAGGTTAAAAATCTTTGAGCTCATACCTTGCGATGGTAGTCGCCACTATCGCGGAGGGGCCGGGATTGTGGCTGTGGACATTCTGGCGGACGGGTGGGAGTTTCCGGGGAGCCTCCGGGCGGGGGTGCCTACTCGGGTGCAAAAGCGGGCATGCGACGCCTTTTCGGCCCTTCCCGGGAGAGAGTCGGTGGCATTTGTCACTACTTGCAATCTCACAGTGCCCGAACGGGCATGGGCGAAACTGGGGCGCTAAACTTGGCTTCATGCGACTTGCAACTTTGACCTCTGGTGGTGACTGCCCAGGCCTCAACGCCGTTATCCGTGGCATCGTTCGTACGTGTTCCGAGTATGGCTCGACTGTCGTCGGCTACGAGGACGGCTGGGTCGGCCTCATGGAAGACAAGCGGATCCAGCTGTATGACGACGAGAACATCGACCGCATCCTGCTGCGCGGCGGCACGATCCTCGGCACCGGTCGCCTGCACCCCGATAAGTTCAAGAGCGGCCTCGACCGGATCAAGGCCAACCTCGAGGACGCTGGCATCGACGCGCTCATCCCGATCGGCGGCGAGGGCACCCTGAAGGGCGCCCAGTGGCTCTCGGACAACGGCATCCCCGTCGTCGGCGTGCCTAAGACCATCGACAACGACGTCAACGGCACCGACTATACCTTTGGTTTCGACACCGCGGTCTCCGTGGCCACCGACGCCATCGACCGCCTCCACACCACGGCGGAGTCCCACAACCGCGTCATGATCGTCGAGGTCATGGGCCGCCACGTGGGCTGGATCGCCCTGCACGCCGGCATGGCTGGCGGCGCGCACTACATCGTCATCCCGGAGCAGCCCTTCGACATCGCGGAGATCTGCAAGAAGATGGAGCGCCGCTTCCAGATGGGCGAGAAGTACGGCATCATCGTCGTCGCCGAGGGCGCGCTGCCCGAGGAGGGCACGATGGAGTTCGCCGAGGGCGGCGTGGACCAGTTCGGCCACCAGACCTTCAACGGCATCGGCCAGGTCATCGGCGACGAGATCAAGAAGCGCCTCGGCCACGACGTGCGCACCTCGGTGCTCGGCCACATCCAGCGCGGCGGCACCCCGACCGCCTTCGACCGCGTGCTGGCCACCCGCTACGGCGTTCACGCCGCGCGCGCCTGCCACACCGGCGACTTCGGCAAGATGGTCGCCCTCCACGGCGAGCACATCGAGCTCATCTCCTTGGAAGAGGCAGTCGGCTCGCTGAAGGTGGTCCCGGAGGGCCGCTACCGCACCGCACGTGCGCTGTTCGGCTAAAGCCTGAGCTTTTTCTAGGCGCACGCCTGCTGGCATTCACCGGTGGGCGTGCGCCTTTGTGCTTCCACGGCCTCGATCTGCTCCGAGATGCAGCCAGCGAGATCGCTGGGGCGGAGGAACTCCTCGACGGGGTCGAGCCTTCGAAGCGCCTGAGCAATCGCGCCGTCGGCGCGGCGTGCCTCCATGTCGGTGAGCCCGTGCATCCGCGGGGCGACGGGGAAAAGCTTCTCGAACGCGAGCAAGCCTTCCTCTACCGCGTAGTCGGCGATCAGGGGGAAGCGCAGCAGCGCCTTGGCCACGAGGTAGTGCAGCTGCACGTACCCATCCAGGGGGTCGTCCAGGAGGATCGGACCGTCGTACTCCGGGCGCCCTTCGGCGGCGAGCCTTAGCCAATGGCGCCATTCCTGGCGATGGGACTCGCGCTCCTCGAGCCAGAGCCGGACGTCGTCGGCGAGCTCGCCGTAGGCGCCGGGGAGCCCGGAATGGTCGAGCAACGCGCCGTTCATGAAGGCGGAGACGAGGCGCCGGACGAGCAGCTGCTCGCGGTAGGCGGCGGGGTAGCAGCCGCGCTCGGAGAGGAAGACGGTCAGCGGCGGGGTGGGCAGAAAGGACAGCGGGTACACGGTGACTCCTTGGTCGCTCGGTGGTGTGTTCCCCTCGCACGCTACGGCGGCATACGCGGCGTGTCTCGGCCGGGCGCGGGCAGGGCCCGAAATCTGTGGATGGTTCCACTGGGTGAGACGGCAGGGGAGAGTTATCCACAGAAACCGGCCCGATTCCCCTTTTCCGCGGGCTCGCGGGATGGGTTTTTCGTCGATAAGCAAATGCGAAAGCAGCCGACGGGGTCTAGGCGACGGTGCAATCGGTGCATAGTAGTATTGTCCGCATGACTAGCGCTATGTACGACCTGATGGACTACGACGAGGTCCTTGAGAAGTTCGATCCGGTGATGGGCCTTGAGGTGCACGTCGAGTTGGCGACCGAGACCAAGATGTTCTCCGCGCCCTCCGCGCACTTCGGCGCAGCGCCCAACACCAACGTCGACCCCGTCTCCCTCGGCCTGCCTGGCGCGCTTCCCGTGGTCAACGCCAAGGGCGTGGAGTGGGCCATCAAGATCGGCCTGGCGCTCAACTGCAAGATTGCCGAGTCCTCGCGCTTCGCGCGCAAGAACTACTTCTACCCGGACCAGCCGAAGAACTACCAGATTTCCCAGTACGACGAGCCCATCGCCTACGACGGATACCTGGACGTCCTGCTGGACGACGGCACCCCGTGGCGCGTGGAGATCGAGCGCGCGCACATGGAGGAGGACACCGGCAAGCTCACCCACATCGGCGGCGCCGACGGCCGCATCCACGGCGCGACCACCTCGCTGGTCGACTGCAACCGCGCGGGCATCCCGCTCATCGAGATCGTGACCAAGCCGATCGAGGGCGCAGGCGAGCGCGCGCCCGAGGTGGCCCGCGCCTACGTCGGCGCGCTGCGCGACCTGGTCAAGGCGCTCGGCGTGTCCGACGCCCGCATGGACCAGGGCTCCATGCGCTGCGACGCCAACCTCTCCCTGCGGCCGATCGGCCAGAAGGAGTTCGGCACCCGCACCGAGACCAAGAACATCAACTCTTTGAAGTCCGTCGAGCAGGCCGTGCGCTTCGAGATGCAGCGCCAGGCGCAGGTGCTCGAGGACGGCGGCGAGATCGTGCAGGAGACCCGCCACTACCAGGAAACCGACGGCACCACCTCCAAGGGACGCCCGAAGGAGACCGCCGAGGACTACCGCTACTTCAACGACCCGGACCTGCCGCCGGTCATCGCGCCGAAGGAGTGGGTCGAGGAGATCCGCGCTACGCTGCCGGAGCTGCCGTGGGTGCGCCGCGCCCGCATCCAGAAGGAGTGGGGCCTGAAGGACGAGGAGATGCGCGACCTCGTCAACGCCGGCGCACTCGACCTCATCGTCGAGACCGTTGAGGCGGGCGCCGAGCCCACCGAGGCGCGCTCCTGGTGGGTCGCCTACCTCTCCCAGAAGGCCAACGAGGCGGGCGTCGAGCTCGACGCCCTGTCCATCGCCCCGGCGCAGGTGGCTCGCGTCATCGCGCTGGTTAAGGAGGGCAAGCTCACCAACAAGCTGGCCCGCCAGGCCGTCGACGGCGTGCTCGCCGGTGAGGGCGACGTGGACGAGGTGGTCAAGGCACGCGGCCTCGAGGTCGTGCGCGACGACGGCGCCATCGAGAAGGCCGTCGACGAGGCGCTCGCCGCCAACCCGGACATCGTGGAGAAGTACAAGGCCGGAAACAAGAAGGTCACCGGCGCGATCGTGGGCGCGGTCATGAAGGCCACCCGCGGCAAGGCTGATCCGGCCCAGGTGAACAAGCTCATCGCCCAGAAGCTGAAGTAGGAAGCAAGCCCTAGGACTCAAGCCTCAAGCCCCGTTGCAGCGCGCGCCGCGCCGAGCGGGGCTTGCGTCGTCCCGGGGTCGCGGAAAAGTTGGTTAGCATACCCTGAATGAGGGGGCTTGAGGCGGGGGTTAGGTCGTGCGCCGCCGAGGCGCTAAAATGATAGAGGTTTTCAGTAGTGGGTTTCTACTGAAATTCACACGTCGTGCCTCGGTGACCCCGCTCCCGCGGGGCGTTTTGCGCGCTGGGGAACGCGGTGCAAATCCGCGACGGTCCCGCCACTGTGAGCGACCCCGCACTCGGTCATCGAGGGGCGGGGCCGTGAGTCAGATCGCCGGTTACGCGAGGCGCTTTTGTCCTACACTTTCTCCCGGAAGGGAGTGCACGAGTGATGCCGAGGAGCATCGGAAAGAAGGCGACATGCGATTGAAGCGACTGGCGACGGTGCTTGTGGCATCGGCCATCGCGCTGGCTGGCTGCAGCGTGAGCGATTCCCAGGATCAGGGGGGCGCGGGGGAGAAGCACCTTAACGTCGAGACCGTCTACAAGGCGGACACGACCGACCCCCACACCGTGGGTAACCCCTACTTCTTAAGCTCGGGCGCGTTCGAGACGCTCACGAAGGTTTCCCAGGAGGGCACGCTCAAGCCGTGGCTTGCCGACAGCTGGGACTCCCAGGACATGATTCACTGGACCTTTGCCCTCCACGACGGCGTGAAGTTCCACAACGGCAAGGCCATGGATGCGGAGGCCGTGAAGAAGAGCATCGAGCACGCCATCCAGGTCAACCCGGCGATGGCCAAGAGCCTGCCCATCGAGTCGATGTCCGCCGACGGCAAAACCTTAAGCGTGGTCACGACGAAGCCGCTGGCGACCCTGCCCTCCGCCTTTGCACACTACAACGCCGTGATCACTGACGTCGATGACTCCGGCTCCGCCCCCGTGGGTACCGGCGCCTTCAAGTTCACCTCCCTCGACATCGCCCAGGCTGGCGAGCTCGAGGCCAACCCCGACTACTGGGACGGCAAGGCCAAGCTGGACACGGCGACGCTCACCGCCAATGAGGATGCGAACACCCGCATGATGGATCTCCAGTCCGGCCAGACGGACGTCATCTTCCGGCCCTCGCTGGAGAACCTCGACGCGCTGAACTCCGACGACATCAAGGTGGAGACCGTGGCCTCCTCGCGCGTCTACGAGCTCATGTACAACTACGCTAACCCTGCGTCGGGTTCCCTGTGGTCGAACGAGGAGTTCCGCAAGGGCTTCGATGCGCTCATTGACCGCGAAGGCATCAACAGCTCGATTCTCAAGGGCAACGGCGAGGTCGCCGTCGGCCCGTTCTCCCCGTCGTCCCCGGCCGCCATCGACGGGCAGGCGCCCGCCTTTGGCGTCGACAAGGCGCTGGAATACTTCAAGAACGCAGGGCTGAGCGTCGACGGCGGCCAGGTGACCAAGGACGGCGCGCCGCTTAACTTCACCATCGCCACCTACACCGCCCGCGCCGAGCTGCCGCTCATCGCGCAGGCGATCCAGGACCAGGCGAAGAAGGTGGGCATCACCTTGAACATCGTGACCCCCGATAACATCGACGAGTTCCTGCAGGCAGAGCCGTGGGACATCGCCACCTACGCGCTCAACACCACGACCCGCGGCGACGGCTCCTACTTCGTCTCCAGCTCCTACGCCTCCGACGGCGCGCTCAACTACGGCAAGTACAACGACGCGGAGCTCAACACCATGATCGACAAGTTCAATACGACCATCGATCAGGACGAGCGCATGAAGCAGGTCCAGGAGATCGGCACCTACCTGCAGGATCACACCGTGAACTCCTACATCGTCTTCCCGCACACCTCCGCGGCGCTGAAGACCTCCGTGAGCGGCTGGGTCACCCCGCCAAACGAGCACGAGTACCCGCTCATCACGAAGGACCTCGACATTGCGTCCTAGCCTTCGCGCGTGGGGCAGGAGGGGGCTGGGCATCGTCCTCAGCTTCCTCTTCCTCACGATTGTCAGCTTCGGGGTCGGCTCGATCGCGCCCGGCGACGCGTCGCTCTCGCTCCTGCGCACGGACACCGTCGCGGTCAACACCGACGACGTGGCCAGCGTCCGGCACGAGCTGGGGCTCGATCGGCCGTGGCCGGAGCGCTACCTGCGCTTCCTTGGCGGGCTCACGCGCGGCAGCCTCGGCGACTCCTACTTCAGCGGGCACACCGTCACGGGCGACATCGCGAAGGCCGCGCCCATCACTATCAACCTCTCGCTGGCCTCGCTGGTCCTCGCGGTGGCGTTCGTGCTTGTCCTCGGCTGGCTGGCCGCGAAGTATCAAGGCTCGCTCCTTGATAAGTTGATTCTGGGACTGTGCTACGTCGGCGCGGCGCTGCCCAGCTTCTGGCTGGGCCTCCTGCTCATCTCGCTCTTCGCGGTCTCGCTCGGCTGGCTGCCGAGCTCCGGCTGGCACGGGGGCCGCGGGCTCATCCTGCCCACGGTGGTGCTCGCCGTCGCGATCGCGCCGCCGTTCATCAAGGTGTTCCGCGGCCGCTTCATCGAGGTCGCGGACTCCGATTTCGTCCGCGCCGCCCGCGCCCGGGGGTTGAAGACCTCCACCATCGAGCGGCGCCACGTGCTGCGCGGCACGCTGGTCCCGATCGTGACCATGCTGGGCGTGAGCCTAACCAGCCTGCTGTCGGGTTCGGTCGTGGTCGAGGTCGTCTTCGGCCTGCCCGGCCTGGGAAGCATGGTGATGGAGGCGATCGGCCGCCGCGACTGGCCGGTCGTGCAGGGTTTCGTTTTCGTCATCGGCGTGGTCGTCATCGCAGTCATGCAGCTTGTCGACGTCGCCTGTCGGCTCATCGACCCCTCCCTGAAGGCGGGTGAAAGGGCGTGATGAAGCTTCTACAATCCTCTCGCTCGCTGGGATGGCAGGTGGCCCTCGTCCTCGCGCTGGTCGCCCTCGTCCTGCTCGGGCCGTGGATCGCGCCGTACGACCCGGTCGCCGTCGACCTGGGGAACGTGCTGGCCGCGCCGAGTGGGCAGCACTGGCTGGGCACCGATCAGCTCGGCCGCGACCTGTTCTCCCGGGTGTTGGCCGGTGGCCAGCGCACGGTGGGGATCTCGCTCGCCGCGATCGTCCTGTGCATCCTCGTCGGGGCAACCCTGGGCCTGCTCTCCGGAATTAAAGGAAAGTGGCTTGACTGGGGCGTCATGCGCGTCTCTGACGCCTTTCTTTCCTTCCCGGAATACGTGGTGGCCATCGTCATCACCGGCATCCTCGGCGCGGGCTACGTCAACCTGCTGCTGGCCATCGTGGCAGTGAAGTGGGTGGGCTACGCCAAGCTCGTCCGCGCCATCGTCCGCGAGCAGCGCGGGGCGACCTATCTCACCGCGGCGCGGATCTCCGGCGCGGGCACTGGGCGCATCGTCGTGGGACACCTGGTCCCGCACGCCTGGGGACCTGTGCTGTCGCTGGCCACGGTCGACCTGGGCAAGATCGTGCTGCTGGTGGCCTCGCTGTCCTTCCTCGGGCTCGGCGTGCCACAGCCCGTCCCGGAGTGGGGCTTCATGCTCAACGAGGGGCGCCTTTACTTCGGCCAGACCCAGCTGCTCATGCTGGCGCCTGGCCTCGCGATCTTCCTCTTCGTTCTCGCCACCAGCCTGGTGGGGGACCGGCTCGCCTTGCGGCTGGGCCGGACCACGTCTGGGGAGGAGGAGAAGTAGTGTCGCACAACGAAAAGACCCACAGCCTGCTCGAGGTCCGCGGATTGCGGATCGGCGCGGGGGATAGGGAGCTCGTCCACGGCGTGGACCTCTTCGTCGCGCCCGGCGAGTGGCTGTCGATCATCGGCGAGTCGGGCAGCGGCAAGACGCTGAGCACGCTCGCGATCGCCGACCTCCTCCCGCGGGGCCTGCGCCGCGAGTGCGGGCGCCTCGACTTCGCGGGGACGGATCTCCTGTCCGCCTCCGGCGAGGAGCTGCGCCGGATCCGGGGTGCCGACATCGCCTACGTCTTCCAGGACTACGCGAGCGCGCTCAGCCCGTTCTACCGGGTCGGGGCCCAGATGCGGGAGGCGATGGCCGCCCACTTTAGCGTCGACAAGCGACGTGCAAACGCGCAGATCGCCGACGCGCTGAGCAAGGTCAACCTCGACCCGACGCTGGCGGGGAGGTACCCGTTCGAGCTCTCCGGCGGGCAGCTGCAGCGCGTGGTGCTGGCGATGGCGCTGCTCGCGCGGCCGCGGCTTGTCATCGCCGACGAGCCGACGACGGCACTGGATTCGGTAACCCAAAACGCCATCCTCGAGCTGCTCGACTCCCTGCGCGGCGAGCTCGGGTGCGCGATCACCTTCGTCACTCACGACCTGCGGTGCGTGCGCAACCGCGCGGACACGGTGGTCGTGATGCGTGAGGGGGAGATCGTCGAGGCGGGGCCGGCCGCGCGCGTCATCTCCGCGCCCCAGCACCCGTATACCCGGCGCCTGTTCGCCGCCGTACCCAGCATCGCCGGCGGGCAGGCACGACTCCCCGAGGAGGTCAACAGTGAAGGCTAACGCGCTCGACGTCCGCGGCCTGTCCGTGAGCTATCGCGGGCACGAGGTCCTCCAGGAGGTCGGCCTCACGCTGCCGACGGGAAAGTGCCTCGGGCTGGTGGGCGAGTCCGGCAGCGGCAAGAGCACCCTGGCCCGCGCGGTACTTGGCCTGCAACCCGCGGACGCCGGCGAGGTCTCGCTCTTCGGCGAGCCCTTCTTCTCCCTGCGGCCCGCCGCGCGGGCCCGCGTGCTGCGCAGGGTGCAGATGGTGTTCCAGAGCCCCTCTAGCTCATTTAACCCCCGCCGCGACCTGCGCTGGAGCGTGTCCGAGCCGCTGCGCTGCAACCCGGAGGCCCGCCTGCGACTGTGCCCCGGCGGCCAGCTCGACGAGTACCTCGAGGAGCTCATGCGCACCGTCCGCCTCGACCCCGCGCTGCTCGACAGCTACCCGCGGGAGCTGTCCGGCGGGCAGCTGCAGCGCATGGCGATCGCCCGTGCGCTGTCCACACGTCCTGGGCTGATCATCCTCGACGAGCCCACCTCCAGCCTGGACGTCTCGGTGCAGGCGAGCGTGCTCAACCTGCTCAAGGACCTCCAGGAGGCGCACCAGATGAGCTACCTGTTCATCACCCACGACCTCGGCGTGGTCCGGTTCATGGCCGACGACATCGCGGTGCTGCGGGAGGGGCGGATCGTGGACGCCTTCCCCGCGGGCGAGCTGCTCTCCCCGGCGCGCGACGAGTACACGAAGAACCTCGTGGCGGCGTTCATGTAGCCGCGCGGGTGCGGGCAGGGCGCGGGTAGGGTGCGGGCAGGTGCCCGCGCGGCGGTGAGGTGCCGCGGAAGAGGGCCCGCCAAAAAGTGCTGGCAACTTCCGCGAATTCGGCGCACACTGGGAGTATGAGTTACTCACGCAGCGCCCAGCCTATCTACACGCCCAGCCCCGCCCGCTACGAGTCGATGCCGTACCGCAGCGTCGGGCACTCTGGCCTCTACCTGCCAGCCATCTCGCTCGGGTTCTGGCACAACTTCGGCGACGACAAGCCGATGCAGACCCAGCGGGAGATCGTCCGCTACGCCTTTGACCACGGCATCACCCACTTCGATCTGGCCAACAACTACGGCCCGCCCGAGGGCGCCGCGGAAAAGAACTTCGGCCGCATCTTCGCCGAGGACCTCTCCCGCCACCGCGACGAGATCGTCATCTCGTCCAAGGCGGGCTGGAACATGGGTGCCGGCCCCTACAGCTTCGGCGGCAGCCGCAAGTACCTCTTCGACTCCCTCGACGCCTCGCTAAAGCGCATGGGGCTCGATCACGTGGACATCTTCTACCACCACCGCCCGGACCCGGACACCCCGCTGCAGGAGACCATGCTGGCCTTGCGCGACATCGTCGCCTCCGGCCGCGCCCGCTACGTGGGCGTGTCCTCCTACGGCCCCGACCTCACCGCCGAGGCCGCCGACTTCATGGAGGAGGAGGGCTGCCCGCTGCTCATCCACCAGCCAAGCTACTCCATCCTCAACCGCTGGGTCGAGGAGCCGGGCGACGAGGGCGAGTCCCTGCTGCAGTCCTGCGCGAACAACGGCCTCGGCGTCATCGCGTTCTCGCCGCTGGCGCAGGGCCTGCTCACCGACCGCTACCTCGACGGCGTGCCGGAGGATTCCCGCGCCGCGGCGGGGAAGTCCTTCTCCCAGTCCATGCTGAGCGAGAAGAACCTCTCCATGGTCCGCGCGCTCAACGACGTGGCGGCCCGGCGCGGGCAGTCGCTCGCGCAGATGGCCATCGCCTGGGTCCTGCGCGAGCAGGGCGCCTACGGCGCGGAGACGGTCAGCTCGGCGCTCATCGGCGCCTCGTCGGTGGAGCAGCTGGCGCACAACCTCGGCGCGCTCGACAACCTGCAGTTCTCCACCGAGGAGCTCAACGAGATCGACCGCCTAGCCAGCGACGGCGGCATCAACCTCTGGGCCGGTGCCACCGAGTCGAAGAAGCACGACGAGGGCTAGCTTCCCTTAGGATGGGAAAACCCCGCGTACCGGCCGAAGTGCCTGTTCGCGGGGTATTTTTCGGGGCGTCACTAAGGATAAGTTTTTGGGTGGTTACTGGAAGATGAGCCGTAGGCACATGGAAACCATGATGCAGCCGATCGCGAAGTTGATCACCTTCCACACCTTCGGCCGCGAGAGCACGCCGGACAGCGCGGCCGCGCCGTAGCCGACCGACGGGAACCACATCATGGACGCCACGAGCGCCCCGCCCACGAAGTACCAGCGCCCGACCTCGCCGTGCTGGTTGGCCAGGCCACCGACCATAACGAGCGTGTCGATCCACGCCGCGGGGTTGAGCCACGTGAACGCCAGGGCCATCATGACCGGCTTCACCCAGGCCCTTTGCTGGACCGTGGTTGCTTTTCGCGTATCGACGGCCACGGCCGAGGTCCCGCCGGAAAGGGGTTGGCCCACGGGTTCTTGCTCGTCGATGACGAGCGCCTTGGTGTCCTTGGCGAAGGAATCGCGGAAGCACTGGAAGCCGAACCAGGCGAGGTAGGCGGCGCCGAGCCAGCGCATGATGACGAGCACCATCGGCGCCTGGCTGACGATCGCGCCGACACCCGCGGTGCCGCCGATCATGAGGACGATGTCGGAGAGCATGCACACCGTGATGATCGGGCCGATCCCTTGGCGCTTGATGCCTTGCTTAATGATCAGCGCGTTCTGCGGGCCGATCGCGAGGATGAGGGACAAGCCGAGGAGGAATCCGGAGAGTGCGATGTTCATACGAAAAGTGTGCACCCGCCGAATGATTAAGTAAAATGAAAGTTTTTCAAGGTGGTTTAGAATAGCTTCATGAACCCCGTTCACCTGCAGACTCTCCTCGCCATCGCCGACGAGGGAAGCTTCGAAATGGCCGCCTACGCCCTCGGCGTCTCGCCCTCCGCCGTGAGCCAGCGCATCAAGGCGCTGGAGAAATCCGCCGGGCGCGTGCTGCTTCGGCGCGAGACCCCGGTGACCGTCACCGAGGCTGGCGAGGTCCTCGTCCAGGCGGCCCGGCGCATGGCGCTCGTCGAGGCCGAGACCGAGAATCAGCTCCGCAAGGGGCTCGGCCACATCCCGCTGAGCGTCGGCGTCAACGCCGACTCCCTGTCCACCTGGTTCAAGGAGGTGCTGGCCACCGCGGCGGGCTGGGGTGACGCCACCCTGACGCTGCGAATCGAGGACGAGGCCCACACGCTCGATCTTTTGCGCAAGGGCGACGTCCTCGGCGCCGTCACCCGCGAGCAGGATCCCGTCAGCGGCTGCGAGGTCGTGCCGCTGGGATCCATGAACTACTATCCCGTGGCCGCCCCCTGGCTGCTCGACCGGTTTACCCGAAACGGCGAGGTCGACTGGGTTAACCTCCCCGTGCTCCGCTTCGGCCCTCGCGACGGCCTGCAGGACCAGGACCTCATCAGCCGCGTCGGGCACCAGATCCGGCAGCGACGGGTCTCCCAGGTCCCGTCCGCCGAGGCCTTCATGGAGGCCGCCCGCGTGGGGCTCGGCTGGGCGCTGTTGCCCGAGGCGCAGGCCAGCGCGCTGCTCGGGAGGGGAGAGGTCGTGCTTGTCGACGACCAGGTCCTCGAGGTACCGCTCTTCTGGCAGCGCTGGCGGCTGGAGTCCCCGGCGCTGGAGCGGCTCACCGAGGCCGTCGTGGGGGCGGCGCGGGTGCTACACCCGTAGATTGTTTGTTTGCGCTGGTCAGGTTGTACTATCAAGTCGTTTTGCTGCCCTTCCCTCACACGCAAGGATTCATCCCCCATGCCCGATCTTCGCCACGCCGCCAAAGTTGTCGGTGGCTCAGCCCAAAAGACTGCCAAGTCGGTGACAAAAACGTGGCGTTGGGTGATGCGTGTGACCATGGCATTGCTTCTCGGACTCGTGGTGGGAGCAGCGACCGTCATGTTTGGAGTAGTCCCCAAGGCGACGCTGTTCCAGACGGCTGAAACCACGAGCGACACGAAGGTTATTCAAGCAGTCGAACGCGAGGAGCAGGTTGTCCTCCTGAGCCTAGGTATTCAAGGTCTCAAGTCCGACCGAAAGCAATTGGAATCCCTGGGATTCTCCTTCCCATTTACAGATCGAACCGTGTACCTGCAGTATTCCTACCGGGCAAAGCTGGGGATCAATGGAAAAGACGTCAAGGTGGAGCAGGCAGGGGACAATAAGTACAAGGTAACCATCCCCAAGTTCATTTTTATCGGCCATTTGGACGAGCACTTCGAGCCAGCCATCGAAAACAACTCCGCTCTTAGCTGGCTCACGTCCAAAAAAGATCCCAGCGAAATGATCAACGAAATTCTCAACGAGGATGAAATCAATGCCCGGCTAGATGAAAACAACCAGGCGCTAAAAGACCAAGCGAATTCCTTCTACTCAGGCATTATTCATGGAGTGGAGCCTTCTGCAGAGATTGAGTTCGCCTACCGCTAGGCGTCGACAAGCAAAAGCAAACCCGCGCTTTTTCTGGCAGCTGCCAGGGCGCGGGTTTTCGCTATTGCTGCTGGGGGAGCGGGTTCTTCAAGCGCTCGGAGGCGGGCAGCGGCTCAGGGAGTGTGACTCCGTCGGCGAAGGGGGAGCCGCCGAGGCGCTCGCGGCCGTGCTCGGTGAATAGACCGGAGAGATCGGGGCCGAGCGGGACGATCTGCGTGGGGTTGATGTCGGTGTGGACCTTGTAATAGTGCTGCTTGATCTCGGTGAAGTCGCAGGTCTCGCCGAAGCCGGGGGTCTGGAACAGGTCGCGCAGGTAGCCCCACAGCGCGGGCATGTCCTGGATTCGGTTGCGGTTGCACTTGAAGTGGCCGTGGTAGACCGCGTCGAAGCGCACGAGCGTGGTGAACAGGTAGATGTCGGCCAGCGTGATGTGCTCGCCCACGAGGTAGCGGCGGGTAGCAAGGCGCTCCTCGAGGGTGTCGAGGGCGTTAAAAAGGCGATGGTAGGCGGCCTCGTAGGCCTCCTGCGTGCCCGCAAACCCGCAGCGGTAGACGCCGTTGTTGACCTCGGTGAAGATGTACTTGATCAGCGGGTCCATCTCCTCGCGCAGCTCAGCGGGGTAGAGGTCGGGCGCGCCGGGGCGCTCGTAGGCCTTCCACTGGTCGTTGAAGTCCTTGACGATGGTGGGGTAATCGTTGGTGACCACCTTGCCGGTTGCCTCCTCGACCAGCGCGGGCACGGTGATCCCGCGCGGGTAGTCGGGGAAGCGGGCGAAGTAGGCGTCCTGGAGGCGCGGGATCTTCAGCACCGGGTCGATGCCGCCCGGATCCAGATCGAAGGTCCACGAGCGCACGTCGTGGGTGGGGCCCGCCAGGCCAAGGGAGATAACCCCCTCGAGGCCTTTGAGGCGGCGGACGATAACGGCGCGGTGTGCCCAGGGGCAGGCGCGCGCGGCGACGAGGCGGTAGGCGTTCGGCGTCGCCGACCAGTGCCAGGTCCCGTCCGGTTGCTGCGTTGGCTTGTCGATATCCGCCACTATTCGATCGCCGATGTAGTTGGTGTCGCGGACGAATTCGCCGTCGGGGGAGGCATTCCTGGCGTCCCCGGCCCAGTCGGTGGTTTGCTTACTTGATTGATTCATGGGGCCCACCCTAGCAGAGAATTGTTGACGTTTCACATAAATTGGGTGGGTGCTGATCTTTCGCCTCGAAGGAATGTTCGAGGCGTGGGTAGTGTGCGGGCTACAATGAGCGCATTATGGCACGCAGGAAGAAGTCGTTGGGCGCGAGGGTGGCAACCGCCGTCATCATCGCGCTCGTGGTGGTGGGGGCGGCGCTCGGAGCCGCCGAGTGGAGCGCGAGGCACGAAAGCCCTGTGGTCATCTCGCCCACCGCCAGCGAGGACGCCGCACGCCTCGACCGGCTTGCCGTGCAAGCCTACGATCCGGCGGCGCCCGCCTACGATCGCTCCCAGTTCGGGCAGGCCTGGAGCGACGACGTGTCGGTCGAGGGCGGACACAACGGCTGCGACACCCGCAACGACATCCTGGCCCGCGACCTCACCGGCGTGACCTTCAAGCCCGGCACCCGGAACTGCGTGGTGCTCTCCGGGCACCTGTCGGATCCCTACACCGGCCAGGAGCTCGACTTCCAGCGCGGCCAGGGCACGAGCGAGCTGGTCCAGATCGACCACGTCGTCCCGCTGGCGGATGCCTGGTATGCGGGCGCCAGCCAGTGGAGCGTCGACAAGCGGCAAGACTTCGCCAACGACCCCAGCAACCTGCAAGCGACCACGAAGGAAGCCAACCAGGCAAAGAAGGCCAAGACCGCCGACGAGTGGCTGCCGAGCAACCAGGCGTACGAGTGCACCTACGCGCGGCGCATCATCGCCGTCAAGGACGGCTACGGGCTGGCTGTGACGCAGGGCGAAAAGCAGGCGCTGCGTGACGCGCTCGCGACCTGCGGGGAGTAGGAACGCAGGAAAACAGGTGTGAAACCCGTATTTTTGTGGGGCGCGCCGACGCGTGCAACCGGCAACTCCCCGCTCAGTGACCTACCCTTGGAATCATGAGCGAGAAGAACATGCCCGATCGCGCAAGCGACTTCGACGACATCCCCACCTATGCGCCAGGCGAGGAGAAAAAGGCCTCCGGCTCGGCGCAGGGCAACGCCACGGCCAACGCCTACTCCCGCGCAGGTCGCGTGGCGCCGCAGTCGATCACGCCCGACGCTGGCAAGAAGTCCGCGGACGCCGCAGCGGCCGCGAGCGGCGCCGCCGATGCCAAAAACGAGACCGAGGTGCTGCCCAAGCAGGCCGCCGAAAGCGAGGAGACCACCGTGCTGAGCAAGCAGGGCGGCTACTCCAACGACCACAACGCGCGCCTGGCCTCGGACGCGCCGACCTCCAACTACGACGACGATGACTTCGCCCCCCGCGGCGGATCCTCCGAGCCGACCACGGTCTTCACGGCCGAGCCCGCTCCGGCTCCGGCTTCGGTCCCTGCTTCCTCGCCGGAGCCGACCCGGGTGATCGACACCGGCGCGCCGGTGTACGCCTCCGCGCCGGAGCCCGCCCCGGCGGCAGCACCCGCCCCGCTCCCGGCCGAGCCGTTGAGCGCCGACGCGGCGCCGGTGGTGCAGGCCAAGCGCGGCACGATGGACTTCGGCCTGCTCATCCTGCGCGTGGCCGTCTCGGCGTACCTGCTGCTCGACTCGATCCGCGTGTTCTTCAACATGGGCGCTAACGGAGGCCTCAACCAGCTGGAGGAGGAGTTCTCCTCCTACGCCGCGCCGAACCTGCTGGCCATCGGCGTGCCCGCCATGGAGCTGGCCGCGGGCGTCTTCCTGCTGTTCGGCCTGCTCACGCCGGTCGCGGCGGCCGTGGGCACCGCCGCCACGACCTTCCTGCTGGGGCACTTCGTCTACACCGCCGACTCGCTGGCGATCTTCGACATGCCCGACAAGGTGTGGCTGGGCCTCTTGCTGTCCGTCGCCACGCTGACCCTGCAGTTCACCGGCCCGGGCTGGATCTCCTTCGACGTCAGCCGCAGCTGGGCCAAGCGCCCGCTGTACAGCTCGTGGATCTTCGCGCTGCTCTCCGTCGCGGGCGCCGTCGCCCTGTGGTGGTTCGGCGCCGGGCTCAACCCCTTGGCATAGGCTCCGCTCGCTTGCTGCAGCCCTGCTTTCCCGTTTCGGGAGGCAGGGCTTTTGCTTTGCTTGTCGACGGCTAAAGCCCCGCGCGCCCCGATGCCTACTTGGTTACGTGGCGCCTTGCTCACACCGCAGTGTCACGCGTGCGCAGGTGCGCGGATTCGGGCGCGACCATGACCGGACACCGCGCGTCTGTGGGGCTGCAGATCTGACCACCTGTACGTTCGCGGCGGCTCGGGGTATAGATGCGCGGATTCTGGCGGGGCCATAACCGGATACCGCGCGTCTGCGGGAGGATGGGGAAAGGCGAAAGCCCCGCCGCCGGCAGGGTAACCGGAAGCGGGGCTTGGGACGCTGAGACTATAACTAGTCGACCTGGCGCACGGCGCCCTTGTCGGCCGAGGTGGCCATCTTTGCGTAAGCGCGCAGTGCCTTGGACACCACGCGGTTGCGATTCGGGGTCCACGGGTGCTCGCTGGCCTCCATGGCGGCGCGGCGAGCCTCGATCTCCTCGTCCGGCAGGTCGAGGGTCAGGGTGCGCTTGGACACGGAGATGCTGATCGGGTCACCGTTGCGGATGAGCCCGATGAGACCGCCGTGCGCGGCCTCCGGCGAGATGTGGCCGATCGACAGGCCCGAGGTGCCGCCGGAGAAGCGGCCGTCGGTGATGAGCGCGCAGACCTTGCCCAGGCCAGCGCCCTTGAGGAAGGAGGTCGGGTGCAGCATCTCCTGCATGCCCGGGCCGCCAGCGGGGCCCTCGTAGCGGATGACCACGACCTCGCCGGGCTGCACCTCGTGCTTGAGGATGA
The DNA here is from genome assembly GCF_000550805.1 of Corynebacterium vitaeruminis DSM 20294. Classification (NCBI taxonomy): domain Bacteria; kingdom Bacillati; phylum Actinomycetota; class Actinomycetes; order Mycobacteriales; family Corynebacteriaceae; genus Corynebacterium; species Corynebacterium vitaeruminis. The sequence goes on from NZ_CP004353.1 coordinate 1,315,701, forward strand.
TGGACACTGCCTCTTCCTGGGAGTCGACCACGCGGGCCGGGCCGGTGAACTCCCACAGCTCCTCGTCCACGCCCGCGGTCTTGAGCACGGAGCCGTCGGGGGAGAGGTTGCCGCGCAGGACCACGAGGCCGCCGTCGGAGGAGTAGGCGTGCTCGGTGTCGTGGATGCAGCCGTTGATGGCGTCGGTGTCGAGGAAGTCCCAGCAGGTGGACTGGGAGAACGCCTCGGTGGTGCGCACGCCGCCCGGGGCGGCGTGGAACAGCTCGTCGGCCTTGTCGATGGCCTTGCCGCCGCGGATGTCCCAGTCGTTGAGCCAGCCGTCGAGGGTGTCGTAGGCGACGGTGTGGACGGACTCGTCGAGAAGCCCGGCGCGGCGCAGCTCGCCGAGGATGGCGGGGATACCGCCAGCGCGGTGGACGTCCTCGACGTGGTAGGTGCCGTTCGGGGCGACCTTGGAGATGCACGGGATCTTGTGCGAAAGCTCGTCGATGTCGGCCAGGGTGAAGTCGACCTCGCCCTCCTGGGCGGCGGCCAAGGTATGGAGGATCGTGTTGGTGGAACCACCCATGGCCATGTCGAGCGCCATGGCGTTGAGGAAGGCCTCCTTGGTAGCCACGCTGCGCGGCAGGACGGACTCGTCCTCCTCGCCGTAGTAGCGCTGGCACAGGTCGACGATGAGCTCGCCAGCCTGCTCGAACAGCGCCTTGCGGGCGGTGTGCGTGGCCAAGGTGGTGCCGTTGCCCGGCAGCGACAGGCCGAGCGCCTCGGTGAGGCAGTTCATGGAGTTGGCGGTGAACATGCCGGAGCAGGAACCGCAGGTCGGGCACGCGGACTGCTCGACCTTGAGCAGGTCGGAGTCGGAGACGGCCTCGTTGGCGGAGGCGGTGATGGCGGTGATGAGGTCAGTCGGGGCGTGGGCGACGCCGTCGACGGCGACGACCTTTCCGGCCTCCATCGGGCCGCCGGAGACGAACACCGTGGGGATGTTCAGGCGCATGGCCGCGTTGAGCATGCCGGGGGTGATCTTGTCACAGTTGGAGATGCACACCATGGCGTCGGCGGTGTGGGCGTTGACCATGTACTCGACCGAGTCGGCGATGATCTCGCGGGACGGCAGCGAGTAGAGCATGCCTGAGTGTCCCATGGCGATGCCGTCGTCGACGGCGATGGTGTTGAACTCCTTGGGGACGCCGCCCGCCTTGCGCACGGCATCGGCGACGATATCACCGACGTTCTTCAGGTGAACGTGGCCCGGAACGAACTGGGTGTAGGAGTTGACGATGGCGACGATCGGCTTGCCAAACTCGTTTTCCTTGGTGCCGGTGGCGCGCCACAGGGCGCGGGCACCGGAGGCGTTGCGGCCGACGGTGGTGACTTTGGAACGGAGCGGGAACATGGACTGGTCCGTCTTTCTTTGTGGAATAGCTAGAAAGTAAACGCCGCGGGGAGCGTCGAGGCTCCCCGCAGAAGGGCGCTTATACAAATAAATAGTACGCAGGTGTGGCGTACGCGTGAGGCCGCACGGTCGTCATCGCATGGGTGGGCGATTAAAGCCACGGGCCCCGAGCAGGAAAGCAAGGCTTCGTGCTTACCAGACTAGGCGCCCGGGTTCTCGCCCGTGGACTCGCCCTTCTCCGCCTGCATGGCCTCGTACTTCTCCTTGCTGATGAGCACCTCGTGGCCGTCCTTGTACACGATGCGCACCTTGTCGTCGGCCGCGGCAAGTCCCTGGCCTAGTGCGTCGGGGATCCGTCCCGCGGACGCGGCTTCGAGCCGGGGGAGCGAGTTGAACGTGACGCCGGGCAGGGAGAAGGTCTCCTTGGCCTTCGTCTGCGCGAACGCCCGCGAGCCGCGGAAGCCCACGCCGGCCAGATCCTCCCAGGCCGCATTCTTCGGCGAGGAGAAGGCGTAGGTGGTGTGGATGCCCGCGTCGTCGACGACGGTGCGCGAGCGTAGGACCCAGACGACGAAGAGGATCGGGAAGATGAGCAGCCAGAAGAGGTACTGCGGGGCCGCGCCGATGCCGATGAGGATGAACACCGTCATCACCGCCGCGCCGAGCAAGTGAGTGCGGTCGGGCTTGAACTCTTCTGTCACCGGCCCGACTGCTGCGGGTCGGGCATCGCCCTTTGTGGGATTAGTCGTACTCTCGGAGGCCTTGTTTTCGCTCATGAAGCTTCATAGTAGTTCAGGCACCGGCACGCGACGCGAACCCGCGCCCGCGAGGGCTACCCGGCGTTGGCCGAGGAGGTGGGCGCCCCGCTGCGCGACTGCCCCTGGGTGCTGGTGTTGCTGGGGGTAGGCTCCTGGCTGCTTTGGCGGTTCGCGCTCGCAGGCGCGGAGCTTGCGGGCGCCTGCTCGGAGTAGGTCTCCGACGGCGTGGACTCGGGCGTTTGCTCCGAGGTGGTCAGGGTCGGGGTCTCCTCCATCTGCGTCTCAGGGGCGGGCGGAAGCGTCGGAGAGGTGGCGGTCGGCTGCGTGGTGGCGGTCTTTGCCGGGGCGAGCCAGCCGTCCTGGCCGTTGTAGGAGTCGGCGGTCTGCAGGGTGAGCCCCTTGAACACGAGGAGCACGAAGAAGAGCAGCAGCAACACCGCCGTGGACACGCGTGTGCGCCCGCCCACGGTGAGAAGTCGCTTGAAGCCGTGGGGCTTCTCGTCCTCTTGTGCGAGGCCGTCTGCCTCGGGGTCGCTCACCGGCTCCAGCACGGTCGTTTGCGGGGCACCCGAGCTCGGGGAGTCGTTCTCGTCCTGGGGGCGAATGAAGTCGGTGGCGGAGTTCGTGCCGGCGTCGCTGGCGGCGGGGTCCTTGAGCTCCTCGGCCGCACCAGCGGGGGCGTCCTCGCCGCTTCCGGTGGCCGCCAATGACGTCGTTGCGGGCCACGCGCCCGTCGGCGTGGGATCCGCAGAAGGAGTACGAAGCCCCAACATCTGGTTGGCGTCTTGCATGTTGGTGAGCGTGCTCGCCACCGCGCCGGAAAGGGTCGGTGCGGATCCGTACTCCGCCCAGAATTCGTCGATAAGCGACGTGCGAATAGCACGTTCGACCTTCCACTGGCTGCCTGGCTTGACCTGGCACAAGAAGCGCATGCTCACGGTCCACGGCGAGCCGACGGTCGCGGGCGCGTCCACGTCCACGGACTCGTGCACGGTGAGCTCGCCGAGGACCTCCTGGGCCACGCCGTCGCGACGCAGCGCGCGCCGGGCCGCGTTTGTGGAGCGCTGGATCGCCTCCTGGATGGAGGAGGATCCCAGCAGCGGGATCGGCATGGTGACCACGGCGCGCGACCAATAGTTGGAGTTGTTGATCGACACGCCAGCCTTGGAGTTCGGGATGATCACCGTCTCCTCGGCGAGGGTGCGGATGCGCGTGGAGCGCATCGTGATCTGGATGACCGTGCCCTCGGCCGTCGTGGCGCCGCCCTCGAAGCGCACCCAGTCGCCCACGCCGTACTGCTTCTCGCTGAGAATAAAGAAGCCCGCGAGGAAGTCGGCGATGATGGATTGCGCGCCGAGGCCGATGGCGGCGGAGGCGGCGGTTGCCGGGATCGCCGCGCCCGCCAGCGAGAAGCCGAGTTTCTGGAGGATGAAGACGAAGATGATGAAGTACGCGATTACCTGCGCGATGTAGACGGCCACGCCCGCGAACGCGAGGTGGGTCTTCGACTCGTCGACGTGCTCGTCCGCGACCTGGCGCTCGACGATCCGCATGGCGATGCGGCCGAAGCGCGGCACGAGGAAGGCGAGCACGATGAGCAGCGCCAGAGAGAAGCCGGTGTTGATGAACCACGTCCACAGGCTCTGCAAGATATACGGCAATGGCATGTGCCCAAGGGTAGTAAGTTTGCCCCTTTGCCGGTTTTGCTTTGCTTTCCGACGGCCATGGCCCGCGCCTTCGGGCAACTCCCCGCGCGAGGGCGAAGTGGGCATTTCGGGCACCGAATCCCCGAAAGAAACACAATCCGGGGGTAATTGTGTATTCGCCCACAGCAGCGTGTACGATAATGACCCATGAACATTATTCGACTTGTGGTACTACCCGCGCGGCGCCTGCCGTAACGGCTCACCTCAAGTCGTGTCGTCAAGCGCCCTCGTCAGCACCACAAGTGCCTGAGCGGGGGTTTTTGTCGTCATGGATCATCCAGGTTTGTGAATCGATTGCCTCTCGCCCAGTAATCCTGGGGCGCGGGGCGGCCGATACAACTACAACTTCCTCGCCGCCGTCTCAGCGGCGAGGGGCCGACAACTCTTTTCAACCAAGGAGCACTGAAGTCGTGGCAGCTTCTCACCAGCCCACCCCCGCGACGGTTGCACAGCGCGCTCGTCAGGCGCAGCCAGAACGCATCACCGGCGCGCAGGCTATTGTCCGTTCACTTGAGGAACTGGGAACCGATCTCGTATTCGGCCTTCCCGGCGGCGCCGTCCTTCCGCTTTACGACGCCATCTACGCCTCCACCAAACTTCGCCACGTACTCGTCCGCCACGAGCAGGGCGCTGGACACGCCGCCACCGGTTACGCGCAGGCCACCGGCCGGGTCGGCGTGTGCATGGCCACCTCCGGCCCCGGCGCCACCAACCTGGTGACCCCGATCGCCGACGCATACCTGGACTCCGTCCCGATGGTGGCCATCACCGGCCAGGTCGGCCGCTCCCTGCTGGGCACCGACGCCTTCCAGGAGGCCGACATCCGCGGCATCACCATGCCGGTGACCAAGCACAACTTCATGGTCACCAGCCCGGAGCAGGTCCCGCAGGCGATCGCCGAGGCCTTCCACTTGGCCTCCACCGGCCGCCCCGGACCGGTCCTCGTGGACATCCCGAAGGACATCCAGAACGCGACGCTGGACTTCGTCTGGCCGCCGAAGATCGAGCTGCCGGGCTACCGTCCGGTCTCGACCCCGCACAACCGCCCGATCGAGCAGGCCATCAAGCTCATCGGCGAGTCCAAGCGCCCGGTCCTCTACATCGGCGGCGGCGTCATCAAGGCCAACGCCTCCGAGCAGCTGCTTCGCTTCGCCGAGGCCGCGGGCATCCCGGTCGTGACCACGCTCATGGCCCTAGGCACCTTCCCGGACTCCCACCCGCTCCACATGGGCATGCCGGGCATGCACGGCACCGTCCCCGCCGTCGGCGCGCTCCAGAAGTCCGACCTGCTCATCACCATCGGCGCCCGCTTCGATGACCGCGTCACCGGCGACACCGACAGCTTCGCTCCGAACGCAAAGGTGATCCACGCCGACATCGACCCGGCCGAGATCGGCAAGATCCGCGCCGTCGACGTCCCGATCGTGGGCGACGCCGCCGAGGTCCTCGCAGCCCTCTACGAGGTGTTTACCCAGAAGATCCCGGGCGGCATCGACATCAGCGCGTGGAAGGACTACCTGCGCGACCTCCAGGAGCGCTTCCCGCGCGGCTGGGAGGAGACCGACGACGGCATGCTGGAGCCGCAGCACGTCATCCGCGAGCTGGCCAAGGAGGTCGGCTCCGACGCGATCTACTGCGCGGGCGTGGGCCAGCACCAGATGTGGGCAGCGCAGTTCCTCGACTTCGAGAAGCCCCGCACCTGGCTGAACTCCGGCGGTGCCGGCACCATGGGCTACGCCATCCCGGCGGCCATGGGCGCCAAGGCTGGCTGCCCGGACAAAGAGGTCTGGGCGATCGACGGCGACGGCTGCTTCCAGATGACCAACCAGGAGCTGACCACCGCCGCGGTGGAGGGCTTCCCGATCAAGGTCGCGCTCATCAACAACGGCAACCTGGGCATGGTGCGCCAGTGGCAGACCCTGTTCTACGAGGGTCACTACTCCAACACCAAGCTGCGCGAGCACGGCGAGTACATGCCCGACTTCCTCAAGCTCTCCGAGGCTCAGGGCTGCGTGGCCATCCGCGTGACCAAGGAAGAGGAGATCGTCCCGGCCATCCGGAAGGCCCGCGAGATCAACGACCGCCCGGTGGTCATCGACTTCATCGTCGGCGAGGATGCCCAGGTGTGGCCGATGGTCGCTGCCGGCAACTCCAACTCCGAGATCCAGTACGCGCGCGGCCTGCGCCCGTTCTTCGAGTCCGAGCAGTCGGCGGGCGAGGAGCCAGACACGATCGACACCGTCATCGAGAAGGCCACCGAGACCTCCCTGGAAAACAACGCCTCCGCTCAGGGCAAGAAGTAGGAAAGGACGAGCAACAATGACTCAGCAAGAAATTTCCCGCCACATCTTGAGCGTGCTCGTCGAGGACATCGACGGCATCATCTCTCGCGTGTCCGCGATGTTCACCCGCCGCAGCTTCAACCTCGTCTCGCTGGTCTCCGGCAAGACCGAGACCAATGGCATCAACCGCATCACCATCGTGGTCGACGCCGACGAGGTCAACATCGAGCAGATCACCAAGCAGCTCAACAAGCTCATCCCGGTGCTCAAGGTCGTGCGTTTGGAGGAGGACACCACCATCGCGCGTGCGCTCATGCTGGTGAAGGTCTCCGCGGATGCCTCCAACCGCCCGCAGGTGGTCGACGCCGCGAACATCTTCCGCGCCCGCGTCGTGGACGTCGCCCCGGACTCCGTGGTCATCGAGGCTACCGGCACCAAGGGCAAGCTCACCGCGCTGCTCGAGGTGCTCGAGCCCTTCGGCATCCGCGAGCTCATTTCCTCTGGTCAGATCGCGCTCAACCGAGGTCCGAAGACCATGGCTCCCAGCAACCGTTAACAAATCTCACAAAATGAGATGATTTGTCTCATTTCTGTAATTTCTGTGCTAGAAATGTAATTGCACAGTTTTCTAGGAAAGGCTTTAATTCATGGCTATTGACGTCTACTACGACGCAGATGCAGACCTGTCCATCATCCAGGGCCGCAAGGTTGCCATCATCGGCTACGGCTCCCAGGGCCACGCTCACGCTATGAACCTGCGTGACTCCGGTGTCGAGGTCGTCATCGGCCTGCGCGAGGGCTCCAAGTCCGCCGAGAAGGCCAAGGAGGCCGGCTTCGAGGTCAAGAGCAACGCCGACGCCGCAGCGTGGGCGGATCTCATCATGATCCTGGCTCCCGATACCTCCCAGGCAAAGATCTTCTCCGAGGAGATCGAGCCGAACCTGAACCCGGGCGATGCACTGTTCTTCTCCCACGGCCTGAACATCCACTTCGACCTGATCAAGCCCGCCGCCGACATCACCGTCGCCATGGTTGCTCCTAAGGGCCCGGGCCACCTGGTCCGCCGCCAGTTCGTCGATGGCAAGGGCGTTCCGGCGCTCATCGCCGTCGAGCAGGACCCGCAGGGCAACGGCAAGGAGCTGGCTTTGTCCTACGCAGCCGCCATCGGTGGCGCTCGCGCAGGCGTCATCGCCACCACCTTCCGCGAGGAGACCGAGACCGACCTCTTCGGCGAGCAGGTCGTCCTGTGCGGTGGCCTCGAGTACCTGATGATGAACGGTTTTGAGACCCTGACCGAGGCTGGCTACGCTCCCGAGATGGCCTACTTCGAGGTTCTCCACGAGATGAAGCTGATCGTCGACCTCATCTGGGAGGGCGGCATCTCCAACATGAACTACTCCATCTCCGAGACCGCCGAGCTGGGTGGCTACCTCTCCGGCCCGCGCATCATCACCCCTGAGGTGAAGGAGAACATGAAGGCTGTCCTCGCCGACATCCAGAACGGCAACTTCGTCAAGGCCATGGTCGCCGACGTGGAGGCTGGCCAGCCTGAGCTCAAGCGCCTGCGCGCTGAGGTTGCTTCTCACCCGATCGAGGAGACCGGCGCCAAGCTTCGCGACATGATGAGCTGGGTCAAGCACGAAATCACCGAGACCGCCTAAGCTCTCGAACCTCGCGCGATAGCGCATTTTCAATTAGGCCCTCCGGCTGCACCTTCCGAGGTGATCCGGGGGCCCTTTTTTGCGCGCCCCGGCACGAAGCCGCGCGTCTGCGGGGCTGTAGATCTGACCACCTGCGCGTTTGCCCGTCGCTTGGTATCAAACGCGCGGATGGTGGCAGGATGCCGCCCGCCCTACTTGAAAAGGGCTTTCTTTATTTTCAATAAGGTTGACTTAGTGAAAACGTGAGCTATGCTTAGCCTATGAACAACGAGCACGGGGGACGCGGCCACGACCATGCCCATGGTCACAGTCACGGCCATGATCACCATCACGACCACGCGCCCAGCAGCCTCAAGGCGCTGCTCACGGTGCTCATCTTCACCACGGTCATCTTCTTCGTGGAGGTCGTGGGAGGCTTGTGGTCGGGCTCGCTGGCGCTGCTGTCGGACGCCATGCACATGCTCGGCGACTCGACCGGCCTCATCGTCGCCGCGGTGGCGGTGGCACTCGGTCGGAGGGGGCGCACGCTCACGGCCACCTATGGCTACAAGCGCTTCGAGATCCTTGCCACCGTGGTCAACGCGGCGGCCGTCAGCGCCATTTCCGTGTGGATCGTCGTGGAGGCCATCGCCCGCCTGCGCTCGGGGGAGCAGGTGGATACGCTCATGATGCTCGTCGTGGGCGCGATCGGCCTCGTGGCCAACGTCTTCGGCGCCGTCGTCCTCCACGGGCACCGCGAGGAGGGCATGAACATCGAGGGCGCGTTCCTCCACGTGCTGGTCGACCTCTTCGGCTCCGTCGCGGTCATCGCCGCGGCGCTGATTATGCGCTGGACCCTGATCACCTGGGCGGATACCGCGGCCTCGCTGGTCATCGCTGCGCTCATCCTGCCGCGCGCCGTTAAGTTGCTCGTCCAGTCGGTCAACGTGCTGCTCGAGCGGGCCCCCGGGGGCATCGACGTGGAGACGATAGAAAAGGAGCTCAGCACGATCCCGGGCGTCGTTTCCGTCCACGACCTGCACGTCTGGTCGCTCGACGGCATGCAGCTGCTGGCAACCTGCCACGTGGTCGTCGACCAGCGCAATTGCGACATCTACGAGTGCGGGGTCCTGGACGTCGCCCAGCAGGTCCTGCGCGACAACGGCATCGAGCACTCGACCATACAGCTGGAATCCGCCGCCCACCACTCGCACGAGACCCACTGCGGGGCCGTGACCGAGGCTGGCGAAGTTGCTTAGTGCCTAAGACGGGTTAGGATCTAGGACATGGCTTTTTCGACCCCCAGCTATGACCTCATTGACCTGTTCAATCGCATCGATCGCGGCGATCTTCAGCTCCCCGATTTCCAGCGTTCCTTCCGCTGGGACGTCGACCGCATCCGCTCTCTGCTGGTCACCGTGCTGCGGGGCTACCCGATGGGATCGTTTATGGCGCTCGACGTGCGCAACGAGGTCCCGCGCTTCAAGTCCCGGCCGGTCGAGGGTGCGCCCGACACGGGGGAGAATCCGGGGCTTTTGCTTCTCGACGGTCAACAGCGGCTGACCACCCTGTACCAGTGCCTGCGCGGGGACGGCATCGTGGAGAGCACCGACTTCCGCAATAAGAAGGTGCGCCGCAAGTTCTACGTGGACGTCAACAAGGCGGTCTCCGCCGACGTGCTGCCGGACGAGGCCGTGATCGCCACCGACCCCGAGGGCAACATCAAGACCCACTTCGCCCCGGAGATCCCGGGCGGGCTCGTCAACCGCGCGGCGGAGCTGGCCGCGGGCCTGCTGCCCATCTCCGAGCTGCTCTCGGACGCCGGCACCGACCTGCTCTTCGACCTCGCCGACGGCGCGGAGGAGGGCGCCCGCGAGCGCACCAAGCGCTTCAACAACGCCGTGCTCAAGCCGCTCGTTCGCTACTCGGTTCCCATGATCCGCCTCGACCGCGGCACCGCCCGCGAGGGGATCGGCTCCATCTTTGCCCAGGCCAACAGCCACGGGTTGCAGATGGACGTCTTCGAGCTGCTCACCGCAGTGTTCAAGCTGGAGGACGAGGGGTTCTCCCTCCGGGAGGACTGGAAGAAGACCGAGGCCGAGCTGCGCCAGTTCCCGGCGCTCGACGGCATCGGCCGCACCGAGTTCCTCACCGCCGTGGCGCTGTATGTCACCGCGAAGAAGGGCCACCCCGACGCCCACCGCGAGGCCATCGTCAACCTGACGCTGGCCGAGTTCGTCGAGGCCTCCGCCGTCATGCGCGCCGCGTTCAACGAGACCGCGGAGTTCATGATCGCTCGCTGCATGCACACCACCAGCCAGGTACCGTACGCCGCGCAGCTCATCCCGCTGTCGGTCATCATCGCGCTGCTCACGGAGGATCCGCGGGTGTTCGCCCAGCAGCAGGCCTGGGACCGGCTTAACTGCTGGTTCTGGTGCGGGGTGTTCGGCGAGCTCTACGGCGCGCCCACCGCGGTCGTGCGCGCGGCCACCGACGTCGCCGAGGTCACCGCCTGGATCCGCTCCGTCGTGGACAACGGCGGCAACGCCCCGCTGCCGCGCTCGGTGCGCGACGCCACCTTCATCGAGTCCCGGCTGCTGAGCGCCGGCCCCAACTCGGGCCTGTACAAGGGCATCTACGCGCTGCTCATGGGGCGCGGCGCCCGCGACTGGCGCACGGGATCCGTCTTCGATCGCACCACTTTCTCCTCCATGGGCGTGCATTTCCGCCAGATCTTCCCGGCCCGCTGGTGCGAGGACAACGGCATCGACCCGGTGCTCGCGGAGTCGGTGCTCAACCGCACCCCGATGGGCCGTCGCACGCACGTGATGGTGGAGGACTCCTCGCCCGCGCGCTACCTCATCCGGCTGCAGTCGAAGTCGCTCATGGACGATGCGGAGTTCGACTCGGTCTTGGCCTCTCACCTCATCGACCCGCACCTGTTGTTGTCGGCGCAGGCCGAGGAGTTCTTCCGCGATCGCCGCCGCCGCTTCGTCGAGATGATCGAGCAGGCCATGGACGCCACCGCGGTGCGCGACGTCAACGAGTCCGACCTGCGCGCGGGCGAGGAGGGCCCGGCCGCCTTCGCCGAGGATCAGGCTTAGGCCGCCGAAGGCCGTCGACAAGCGAAAAAGGGGAAGGAATGCGGTATCGCGCGCTGCTTGCGGCGCTGTGCTTGTCGACGGCTACGCTGGCCAGCTGCACGGCGCAGGCGGAGCTGACCGACGCCGACGTGCTCGCGCGCGCCAAGGCCGACAATCTCAACCGGCACGTCTCCTCGGCGTTCGAGCCCACCGCGCAGGTGCTCGCGGACGCCGACGGCAGCGGGGTGGACGCCGTCAATCGCTTCTTCGATTCGAGCGACACGCTCGTCATCGCGGGCCCTCGGGTCGCCGACCAGCTGCGCGCGGCCTCGATCGCGGTGGTGGCGCACGCGCCGATGTTGACGATGTACAGCTCCAACCGCTCGGCGGTGGTGGAGGAGATCTCCAGGCTGGGGGCCCGCGTGGTGCTCGCCGTGGGGGAGGTGGACCTCGCCGATGCCCGCGGGCAGCTGACGGTGATCAAGGATCCGGGCACCTTCGTGGCCTTAGGCGAGATGACCGCCTTCCAGTTCGAGGGCACCCCGGTGGCCTCGGCCGAAGGCGCGGTCGCGGCGGTGGCGGCGCTCGACCCCGCGCGCCCCAGCTACCTTTACCCGGGATGGGTAACCGGCGGCGAGCCCACTGACGACTGGACCTCAGCGCAGGGGAGGGGCCACGAGAAGGCGCCGGCGTTTCCCGTCCAGTCCAAGCGCGACGCCGACATGGCGCCCGTGGTGATCGCGAGCAACGACTCCTCGATCGCGTCGGTGGCCACGGCCCGCTCCTTCGGGGCCTCCGTGCGGGTCATGCCGGTGGCGGACCCGCGGTACAGCACCGACACCTTGGCCATGGTGGCGGGCCTTGCCGACTCCCCGCTCATCGCGCTCGGGCAGCAGTTCGGCACCGCCGACGGGCTGCGGGAGAAAATCAGGCTGGGGGAGGCCACCACGTCCGAGCTGCCCGGCGGCGGGGGCGTCGTCTTCCCCGATCGGACCGTCGTGGGCGTGCAGGTAGGCGAGGAGGCGCTCGGGGACTGGCGCGCCGCCGACGAGTCTCGCCTGATCGAGGGCATCGATCAGGTACTCGACGAGGCGGCCGCGCAGCAGTCCGCGGTCGAGCGCATCCTCGGCGGGCGAACGACCTCCGCTCTCGTGGTTCCGGTGGACGCGGACACCCCGCAGGGCCTGGTCGACGCTCTGGTGCGGGAGACCGGCGCCCGGGGAGCCTTCCTGTTCCTGCAGGTGGCGCCCGGTTACCAGGCGAGCGATCTGGTGCGGCAGGCGCTCGGCTCCACGCACGTCTCAGTTTCCCTCGATTCAGGCTCCCTGCCGATCGCCAGCGAGGACGTGACCCGGTGGGCCAGCGTCCTCGACGAGGTGGCGCGGGCGAGGTCGCTGCCCCAGAAGGCGCTCGTCGTGCGCCAGCGGGCCTCCGGCCAGGTGAGCGATCCGCAGGCTCTTGGCTTCGGCTCGCCGATGGTGCAGCTCGTCATCGCCGCCGACGGTTCGGCCACTGCCACCGCCACTGCCGCGGGGTCGGCGCAGGACGCCGCGCGCGCCGTGTTCGGCGAGGTGACCAGCGATTACACGCAGGCGGGTGGCCAGACCTTCTTCGGCTGGGTCAGCCCCGCCACCCCCGGCGGAGGGGAGTCGGCGGGGGTGGCGTCGGCCGACGACGATGGCTTCGCGCAACTTTCCCCCCGTCCGTGGTTAATTATTCGCGGGTAGGGGAATTTAATTCACACTTTGGGCGCGATATTCCCCTCCGCCGCATCGCGTGGGAAGTTGTTGGTCTACACTAATTGCAGTCGCACGCCGAAGAGCTGGTGTGGACCCCTTAATGTCGACGCGGTCGTGCCGGCATTTTGCGGACATCACGAATTCCCAGGAGACAAAACGTGAGCCAGAATGGCCTTCCTGTCGTTCTCATTGCCGATAAGCTAGCGCAGTCCACCGTCGACGCGCTCGGGGATAAGGTGGAGGTGCGCTGGGTCGATGGCCCGAACCGCCCCGAACTCCTCGCGGCTGTTCCCGAAGCAGACGCACTGCTCGTCCGCTCCGCCACCACTGTTGACGAGGAAGTCCTCGCCGCAGCCACCAACCTGAAGATCGTCGGCCGTGCAGGCGTCGGTCTGGACAACGTTGACATCCCGGCCGCCACCTCCCGCGGCGTCATGGTCGTCAACGCTCCTACCTCCAACATCCACTCCGCGTGCGAGCACGCCATCTCGCTGCTTCTGGCCACCGCGCGCCAGATCCCGGCCGCAGACAAGACCCTGCGCGACGGCGAGTGGAAGCGCTCCGCCTTCAAGGGTGTTGAGATCCTGGGCAAGACCGTCGGCATCGTCGGCTTCGGCCACATCGGCCAGCTGTTCGCGCAGCGCCTCGCCGCCTTCGAGACCAACATCATTGCGTACGATCCTTACGCAAACCCGGCCCGCGCCGCTCAGCTCGGCGTCGAGCTGGTCGAGCTCGAGGACCTGGTGGCCAAGGCAGACTTCGTCACCATCCACCTGCCCAAGACCAACGAGACCGCCGGCATGTTCAATGCCGAGCTGCTCGCCAAGGCTAAGAAGGGCCAGATCATCATCAACGCCGCCCGCGGCGGCCTGGTTGACGAGCAGGCGCTCGCCGACGCCATCAAGGCTGGCCACATTCGCGGCGCTGGCTTCGACGTGTTCTCCACCGAGCCGTGCACCGACTCCCCGCTGTTCGAGCTGCCCGAGGTCGTCGTCACCCCGCACCTGGGCGCTTCCACCGTGGAGGCCCAGGACCGCGCCGGCACCGACGTTGCTGACTCCGTGCTCAAGGCTCTGGCCGGCGAGTTCGTCGCCGACGCCGTCAACGTCTCCGGCGGCCGCGTCGGCGAGGAGGTCGCTGGCTGGCTGGACCTGTCCCGCAAGCTGGGCCTCGTCGCAGGCCACCTGCTCGACGGCGTCCCGGTTGCCCTCGAGGTCGAGGCTCGCGGCGAGCTGTCCACCGAGCAGGTAGACGTCCTGGGTCTGTCCGCTCTGCGCGGCCTGTTCTCCGGCATCATCGAGGAGTCCGTCACCTTCGTTAACGCACCGCGCATCGCTGAGGAGCGCGGCGTGGAGGTCAAGGTCACCACCGCCTCCGAGTCCGCCACCCACCGCAGCGTCCTCGAGGTCAAAGCCATCGCGGCCGACGGCAAGACCGCGTCCGTCATCGGCGCTCTGACCAACATGGGTCAGGTCGAGAAGATCGTCCGCATCAACGGCCGTGGCGTCGACATGCGTGCCGAGGGCCGCAACCTGTTCCTGTCCTACACCGACGCCCCGGGCGCACTGGGCAAGGTCGGCACCCGCCTGGGCGCCGCCAACATCAACATCGAGGCTGCAGCCTTGACCCAGGAGGCAGACGGCGACGGCGCCATCCTTATCCTGCGCGTCGACCAAGAGGTCCCGGAGGCTGTCGTCGAGGCAGTCGCCACCGAGCTGGGCGCCAAGGCGCTGCAGATCGACCTCTCCTAGTTTTCCGGTTCTACCAGGACCACGAAGGCCTCGCCCCTCTCTGCGGAGGTGGCGGGGCCTTCGTCATTTACATGGCGGTCGCGAGTGCCTCGACGAAGCGCGCCAGCTGGTCCCCGGTGATCGTGGACATGAGGGTGACCCGCAGGATCGCCTTCCCGCGGGGCACCGTGGGGTAGCGGATCGCGGGCACGTGGAACCCGGCGTCCTGCAGCCGCTCCGACACCCGCAGGGCGTGGGCCTCGTCGCCGATGGGGATCGGTACGATCGGCGTTTCCCACCCGCCGTCCGGCACCGGGATTCCCGCCTCCTGCAGCAGCCGCGAAAGCCGTTCGATGTTGGCATGCAGCTTGTCGACGACCACAGGCTCGCGATCAATGACCCCTAAAGCGGCGCACACGGCCGCGCAGTTCGCCGCCGAGGTCGCGGTGGAAAAGACGTAGGAGCGGGCCTGATTCCGCAGCAGGTGAGCGAACTCGGCGTTGGTGCACACCGCGCCGCCCTCCGCGCCGAGGGCCTTGCTGGCTGTGGCCATGAGGATGTCGGGGCGCACGCCGAAGCGCTCGATGGTTCCCCGCCCGCGCGCGCCGAGTGTGCCCACCCCGTGGGCGTCGTCGATGTAGAGCCAGGCGCCGTAGGCGTCGGCAAGCCTGCGAAGCGAGGGCAGGGGAGCGACGGTGCCGTCCATGGAGAACACGCCGTCGCTGATGATGAGCTTGTGCTCGCTGCGGCTTACGCTGAGGAGCTTGTCGAGTACGGCCATGTCGCGGTGCGGGTAGACGCGCGCGTGGAGGCCCGCGATGCGGCAGCCGTCGATGAGGCTGGCGTGATTGAGCTGGTCGGAGAACACTTCTAGGTTGCCACCCGCGAGCCTGTTGAGCGCCTGGATTGTCGAGAGATTGGCCTGGTAGCCGGTGGCGAAGAAGACCGCGTCCTCATAGCCGGTGAATGAGGCGAAGGCCTCCTCTACGCGGGCGTGCCAGGTCGTGGTGCCGGTTGTGAGCCGCGAGCCGCCCGAGCCGGTGCCGAACTGCCGAAGCGCCCCGGTCGCGGCCGCAACCACCTCGGGGTGCTGGGAAAGCCCCAGGTAGTTGGAGCTCGACAGCAGGACCCGCTCCGCGCCGTCGACGGTGGCGGTGGCCTCCTGCGCGGTGCCGAAGACCCGTTGCGTGCGCTCGAGGTCGGCCTCGCGCCAGCGGCGGTTTTCCTGCGCGCACAACTCGTCGAAGCCGGGAGCGGCAACTCCGGGCGCGGGAGCGTCGTCCACCACGATGACCCGGTTCTCCAGGTAGGAGATGAGCTCCTTCTTTTCCTCCGCCGTCATCGGGGCGCAGACAAACACGCGGGTGCCCACGTCCTCGCCGGGCCGCTTGATCTTCGGGATGCGGTAATAGGTGCCGCGGGCCGCGAGGTAGCCGGTGGTGTAGTCCGGGTCGTCGGAGATGCACACCTCCGCGAGGATCTTCGGATGGTGGCAGACCTTGCTGGCCAAGACCAGGGCCTCGTGGTGGTGGTTCTTGGTGGGGCCGGTCACCTGCGAGCGGGCATCGAGGTTGGTCACGCGCACCCCGCGCTCGCGGTCGGGCTCGATGCGCTCGCCGGTGCGTGCGTCGACGAGCATGGCGCCGCGCAGCCCGCTGACGGTGTGCATGAGCTCGTCGACGCGCCGCGCGACGGGGGCGGCGACGCCGAGCTCCTTCAGCCGCGTAGAAATGAAGTCGCGCGCCTGCTCCGGGGACTGGCAGGGAACCTCCTCGACCTCGAGCGCAGGTACGTAGCCGATCGAAACGGGATCCACGCCGCGGACGGTGAGGTGGATCTCGTCGGGCGTGCCCTTGGGGTGTCCGAGCGCGCGTTCGTTGAGACTGGCCGCGATGGGGCCGACGTGCTCGCTTGTGCAGATCCGCTCGGCGCCGGAGATGTGCTCGCCTCCTCGGCTGGCGCGCATCTTGACGGAGTACAGGCTGGTGGTGGCGTTCGGCATGGTGGACAGGATAGCCCATCGGGCGGTTTTATGGGTCGAGAACAGGCTATACGTCGTTCAATTCTTGGTCCTGGAATGGGGTTGGGGGTAGTGGAGAAAGGATAACCTCCGTAAGGGGGCCGCGCGGAGCGGCGAACGCGGCCCCTCAGGTGGGAGTGCCTATCGGCGTCCGTTGCCGAATTTCGCGCGTGCGCGGCGGCGCCGCGTGCTATTCTGAGGCAAATAGTTCACATCGTGGGAAAGAGGTTCCATATAATGAAACTTGCAGTGATCGGCGGCGACGGCATCGGCCCCGAGGTGACCGCCGAGGCGCTCAAGGTGCTGGGCGCCGTGCGCGACGACATCGAGACCACCGAGTACGACCTGGGGGCCCGCCGCTACCTTCGAAACGGTGAGCTGCTCACCGACGATGACCTCGCCTCCCTGCGCGAGCACGACGCCATCCTGCTGGGCGCGATCGGTGCCCCCGGCTCCGTGCCGCCCGGAATCCTCGAGCGCGGCCTGCTGCTGAAGATGCGCTTCGCCCTCGACCACCACGTGAACCTGCGCCCGTCCAAGCTGTACCCGACCTCCAAGTCCCCGCTGGCCAACCCCGGCGAGATCGACTTCGTCGTGGTCCGCGAGGGCACCGAGGGGCTCTACTGTGGCAACGGCGGCGTCCTGCGCGAGGGGACCCCGCACGAGGTGGCCTCCGAGGTCTCCCAGAACACCCGCTACGGCGTCGAGCGCGTCGTGCGCGACGCCTTCAACCGCGCGATGGGACGCCGCAAGCACGTCACCTTGGTCCACAAGACCAACGTCCTCGTCAACGCCGGCGGCCTGTGGGAGCGCACCGTCAATGAGGTGGCCGCCGAGTTCCCCGAGGTCACCGTGGACTACTGCCACATCGACGCCGCGACCATCTACATGGTCACCAACCCGTCCCGCTTCGACGTAATCGTCACCGACAACCTCTTCGGCGACATCCTCACCGACCTGGCAGGCGCCGTGACCGGCGGCATCGGCCTGGCAGCCTCCGGCAACATCGACGCGACCGGCACCAACCCGTCCATGTTCGAGCCGGTCCACGGCTCCGCGCCGGACATCGCGGGCAAGGGCATCGCGGACCCGACCGCCGCGATCCTCTCCGCCGCGATGCTGCTTCGCCACCTCGGCGACGAGGACAACGCCGCCCGCATCGAGGCCGCCGTGGCCGACGACGTCGCTTCCCGGGGTGATGCGCCGATCAAGACCACCGAGGTCGGCGACCGCATTGCCGCCGCGCTAAAGGCATAAGCCGCTCGCACCGCAAAAGCATACCCCTTTCCCGTCGAAGGTAGACCCCATCGACTAGGGAAAGGGTTCTTTTTATTCACGCTCTGAGCTGGGAAAGTCTATAAACAGTAGACTTCTTAGTCTATTTAGTGGTGGGATATCGGGCATGCCTGAATACAACGCTGCCTACAGACGAAAAGTGATCTTTACCCTCATGTGCGTGCAGGTCATGGCCGGGCTCGGCCACGGCGTCACGTTTACCATGGGCTCCCTCCTTGCCACGAAGCTTCAGGGTCCGGCCTGGGGCGGCACGGCGCTCGCACTCACCATGGGAGGGGCTGCGCTGTGGGCGATCCCTCTGGCTAAGGTGGTCGCACTCCGCGGCCGCCGCGCCTCGCTGACCACGGGTCTGGTCATGGGCATGCTGGGCGCGGCCTCCGCGCTCACCGGTGCGCAGCTGTCCTTCTTCCCGCTCGTGCTCCTGGGCTTCCTCTTCCTAGGCGCCGAGGTTGCAGTCAACCTGCAGGCCAGGTTTGCGGCCGTCGACGTAGCCGTCGGAAAGCACCGCGGACGAGACCTCTCGCTGGTCATGTGGTGCACGACGGTTGGCGCCGTGATTGGCCCCAACCTGTTCGGTCTCACGGAGAAGCTCGGTTCTAGCCTCGGGCTCGCCGAGTACGCGGGCGCCTACCTCGTGTGCATGTGCGCGCAGGCCACCGGCATTCTGGCGCTGCAGTCCTCCCTGCGACCGGAGCTGCGCCCGCAGGCGATCTCCAAGATCAAGCAGGTCGTGCCGCGCATGGGCAACTACCCGCTGGTCATCGTCGCCATCGCGACCGTCGCGGCCTCCCACTTCGCGATGGTCGGTGTCATGAGCATGACCGGCGTGCACCTCAAGACCCACGGTGTGGGGCTCGGCTTCATCGGCATTGTCATTTCGTCCCACGTCGGCGCGATGTACGCGCTGGCCCCTCTGTTTGGTTCCCTCTCTGACCGCCTGGGCCCGTGGTACTCCATCGCCGTCGGCACGGGATTGAATATCTTGTCCTGCGCCATTGTTGCCGCCGGGTCGGGCAGCCACACTATCGTCCTAGTCGGCCTCTTGCTGCTGGGTATCGGCTGGTCCGCGACGCTCGTGGGCACCACGGCGTTGCTGGTCACCTCCTCGCCCTCGCAGGGGCGCACGGTCTTCCAAGGGCGCAGCGACTTGGTCATGAACATCTGCGGCGCGGCCGGCGGCATCCTTGCCGGCCCGATCGTCAGCGCGACGAGCCTCTCCTTCTTCGCAGGCCTCATGATCGTGGTCATCGCCGCCCAGATCGGGCTCAGCGTGGCGTACCTCCGCATCCGCGGCACGGGTGCACCCGTCGACCCGGATTCCGTCACTAACATTGTGGCGCGGGAGACAGTTTAGACGTTCTGTGAGCAAAACCATGTTCAAAGCCGTGGCCATTGGCTAGGCTTCTGGACATGTCTGTAGAGCTCGAAGAGATCCAGGGCTTCCTCGCAGCCCACGCGCCCTTTGCCTCCCTTCCTGCGGAAGAACTCGCGGCGTTGCCCGCGACCATGACCATGCGCTACGTGCGCCGCGGCGAGACCATCGTCGAGTATGGTCAACCCAACGACTTCTGCTACTGCATCCGCAGCGGCGCCGTCGACGTCACCGACGAGAATGACACCCTCCTCGATAGGCGCGACGCCGGCCGCTGCTTCGGCTATTCCACGCTCATGGGCGATAACTCCTCCCGCTACCGCATGGTGGCGGTGGAGGACAGCCTGCTCATGCTTATCCCGCGCGAGCCCTTCCTCGAGCTCGCCGGTAAGTACCCGGATCTGGCCCGGTTCTTTTCCTCCCAATCCAAGCGCATGCGCGCGGCCGCGGAGGAGCTGCGCACCGATTCCTCCTCGGACATCCTGCGCATGAAGCTGGGGGAGTTCATGATCACCACTCCCGTGACCGTGCCCGCGACCTCCACCATCCAGCAGGCCGCGCGGTTCATGCAGGAAAACAACGTCTCCTCGCTGCTCATCATGGAAGGCACCCGCGTCAGCGGCATCGTCACCGACCGCGACCTGCGCAAGAAGGTCGTGGCTATCGCTCGCGACGTGACCGAGCCGATCAGCGAGATCATGACCCCGGACCCGCGCACGCTGCCGTCGGACGCGCAGGCCTTCGAGGCCATGATGATCATGACGGAGCTTGGCATCCACCACCTGCCGGTGGTGGATAGGGAGCGCCTGGTCGGCATCGTCTCCACGCCGGACATCATGCGCCTTCTGCGCAACGACCCCATCTACGTCACCGCCGACCTCGGGCGCGCCACCACCACGGAGGAGATGCACAAGACCTACTCGTCGGTCTCCGACGTCGCCGCCCGCTTCATCGACCGCGGTGCCTCCAGCGAGGACGTGGCATCGCTGGTCACGGTCTCAGCGGACTCCCTGGCCCGCCGCCTGCTCGCGCTGGGCGAGGAGAAGTTTGGCCCGGCGCCCGTGGAGTACGCCTTCGTGGTGCTCGGCTCGCAGGGCCGCCGCGAGATGGGGCTGGCCTCCGACCAAGACAACGCGCTCGTGCTGTCCAATGATTACAACGAATCCGAGCACGGCGAGTACTTCGCGAATCTTTCTGAGTACGTATGCCGCGGGCTCGACGCCGCGGGCCAGGTGCTCTGCCCGGGCGACATGATGGCGATGAACCCGCAGTGGCGCATGACCCAGGACCAGTGGCTCGACACCTTCCGCCTGTGGATCACCGCCCCGGAGCCGGACGCGCTGCTGCACGCGCAGACCTTCTTCGACATGCGCGGCATCCACGGCGCCACCCACCTGGCCAGCGCCATGCACACCGCCGCCGTCGATTCCTCCAAGGACGCTGGCCGCATGCACGCACACCTGGCCACCCTCGCCGCCCGCCGCGAGCCACCGCTGGGCTTCTTCCGCGGCTTCGTCGTCGACCGCTCCGGCGAGTACGCCAACACCCTCGACATCAAGAAGGGCGGCACCGCGGCGATCGTGCAGATGGCGCGCCTTTTTGCTCTGTCCTCCGGCGTGGCCGCCGTTGGCACCCGCCAGCGCCTGAAGGAGTCCGCGGGCGCGGGCAAGGTTTCGGAGAAGGGCGCCCAGGACCTCATCGACGCCTTCGACTTCCTCAACTCCACCGCGCTCAAGCAGCAGGCGGTGAGCATCCACAAGAAGGAGAAGCCCACCTACCACATCGACCCCTCGACGCTGGGCAAGCTCGACCGCGAGCACCTGCGCGACGCCTTCCAGATCATCAAGAGCATGCAGAACGCGCTGGCCACCAAGTACCCGATCAGGAACATCTGATGTTCGGCGGACTCTTCGGCTCCAAGAAGTCAGGTACCGGCGCGCTGGCCAGCTATAACGCCGCACCCAGACCAAATAAGAACACCCCGCTCGCCGAGCTTGAGCTCCTCGCGGTGGACATGGAGACCACCAGCCTGAAGGCGGAATCCGGCCGCATCCTCTCCATCGGCTGGGTTCCGGTGCGCGGCGGCGAGATCGACCTCTCGGGCGCGGGCTACGTCATCGTCCGCCAGGACGGCACGGGGGTGGGGGAGTCCGCCACCATCCACCACCTCACCGACGACGAGGTGGCCACCGGCATCGACGAGGAAGAGGCCGTGTCCCGCCTGCTGGAGGCGCTGGCGGGCAAGGCGCTGCTCGCGCACTTCGCGGTGCTGGAGACGAGCTTCCTCGACGCCGCGTGCAGGCGGCACTTCGGCGGGGCGTTCTCGGCGCCGGTGGTGGACACCTTCGCCCTCGAGCGCCGCCACATGGAGCGCATGGGCACCTACCCGCGCGGCGAGGACCTGCGGCTCGCGCGGGTGCGCACGCGCTACGGGCTGCCCAGCTACCGCAATCACAACGCGCTCACCGACGCGCTCGCCTGCGCGGAGCTCTACCTCGCCCTTCTGGGCAACATCAAGGGCGACACGATGAAGGCGTTGGGCTAGTTTTTCGCTTGTCGACGCCCACCTTCGGCGTCGGAACGCAAAAAGGGGTACTGGCTCATTATTTTTGACACAAAACAGTGTCCAATTTGTTGGTCGTTCCTATGTTTGGAAACGGGCATAGTAGTATGACCGTTATGCGTTTTGGACGAATTGCTACCCCAGAGGGAATGTGCTTCTGCGTTGTTGAGGGCGCAGAAGGCGCCGAGGTCTGCCGCGAGATCGCCGGCACGCCCTTCACCGAGCCCGAGCTGACCGGCCGCGAGTGGAAGCTGGCCGACGTGCGCCTGCTCGCTCCGATGCTCCCGAGCAAGATCGTGGCCATCGGCCGCAACTACGCGGACCACGTCAAGGAGGTCTTCCAGAAGTCCGCCGAGCACCTGCCGCCGACCCTGTTCCTCAAGCCCCCGACGGCCGTCGTCGGCCCGGGTGCCGCCATCAAGATCCCCGAGTTCGCCACCAAGGTCGAGTTCGAGGGCGAGCTGGCCCTCGTCATCGGCCAGGCCTGCAAGAACGTGAAGGCGGAGAACTGGAAGGACGTCGTCCTCGGCTTCACCATCATCAACGACGTCTCCTCCCGCGACCTGCAGTTCGCCGACGGCCAGTGGGCGCGCGCCAAGGGCATCGACACCTTCGCGCCGCTGGGCCCGTGGATCGAGACCGACCTCGACTCCATCGACACTACCAACCTGCCGATCAAGGCCCACCTCACCCACGAGGGCGTCACGGAGACCAAGCAGGACTCCAACTCCAACCAGATGATCATGAACATCGGCGAGATCATCGAGTTCATCACCGCCTCCTTCACCCTGCTCCCGGGCGACGTCATCTGCACCGGCTCCCCGGCCGGCACCGCGGCCATGTTCCCTGGCGACTTCATCGAGATCGAGATCCCGGGCGTGGGCAAGCTGGGCAACCCGGTCGAGCGCGCCTAAGAAATCCACCCCTAGCGCCGGTTGCATCCAGCACCGGCGGCTTACTCCCCGCACGCAGCCTCAGTGCTTGTTGTGCGGGGCTTTACTATTCCTAGCCGACGCACCCTGCTGGCAAGCCCTCCCGGCGGGACTCCATTGGCGCCGCCGTGGCGGTAGATTGGGTACTTATGCACGAACACGATCACCATCACGCGCACGAACACTCAACCCCCATGCACCCCGAGTCCGACATGTACGTCGAGGGCGAGACCCGCTGGTCGGGCGAGCCGAACGGCGCGCTCATCGACCTCGTCGGCCAGCTGGGGCTTGCCAACAATCCCGGCACCGCGGTCGACTTCGGCTGCGGGGAGGGCGCTGACGCGGTCTGGCTCGCGCAGCAGGGCATCGCCGTCACCGGCGTGGATCCCTCGCCGATCGCCCTGGCCCAGGCGAAAAGCGCCGCGGACGCCGCGGGCGTCGAGGTGAGCCTGGTCGAGGGCTACGCGCCGGAGGCGCTCACAGGTACCTGGGACCTCGTCGTGGGGATGTACGCGCCGGTGCACTCCGACCCCGTGAAGCTGGGCGCGCTGCTCGGCGCCGTGGCCCCGGGCGGGCACCTGCTTTTCGTCCACCACGAGATGCCGGAAGACTTCTTCGAGGGCGTCGACTGGCGCGGCGACTTCCTCTTCCCGAGGGAGCTGGCCAAGCGCCTTCCCGAGTCGGAGTGGGAGATCCTCGTCGACGAGGTGCGCGCCCGGCGCGTCATCCCCGGTGCCTCCGCCCACCACGTCTCCGACGAGCTGCTCGTGGCGCGGAAGAAGAGCTAGAGAAACGAGTTAGGAGATACCCAGCGCGCGCATGATGGTGCGCAGCTTGGCGGTGGTCTCCGCGACCTCCTCCTCGGCGACGGAGTCGGCGATGAGCCCGCCGCCGGCCCACGCGCGGGCCGTGCGGCCGTCGCCCGCGACCTCAGCGCAGCGGATGGCCACCATGTACTCGCCGTCGCCGGTTGCATCGCACCAGCCCACAGCACCCGCGTAGAAGCGCCGGTCACTCTCGGCGAAGGAGATGAGCTCCTCCGCGGCATGGGTCGGGGTCCCGCAGATCGCGGGGGTGGGGTGGACGATGGTGGCCAGCTCCAGCGCACTCAGGCCCGGATCCTTGAGCGTGCCCACGATCGGCGTGGCCAGGTGCCACATCTCGTTGGTGGAGATGAGCTCCGGCTGGGCGGAGATCTCCAGCCGCTTGCACAGGGGAGCGAGCAGCCTGCGGAGGTGGTCGACGACGTAGGCGTGCTCCTCGTGGTCCTTCGCGCTCGCGCGCAGTGACTCGCCGTTGATCCGGTCCTGCACCTTGTCCGCGCTGCGCGGCGCGGAGCCCGCCAGCGGGAACGCGGACACGGTCGAGCCCTGCTTCTTGATGAGCACCTCGGGGGAGGAGCCCACCAGCATCGCGCCCACGAAGTCCTCGCCCGCGGGGGTGAGGTCGGCGATGAAGCCGTCGCGGGCGTAGGAGAGGTCGATGAGCCGGGCCGCGATGAGCCGCGGGTCGACCGGCTCGTCGAACTCGACGTCGACCGCGCGCGCCAGAACCACCTTGTCCAGGGGCTGGTTCCTGATGGTCTCGATCGCCGCCTGCACCCGGTGCCGGTGCTGCTCGAGGCTGGGATCCAGCGCCTTCAGCCGCGCGGTCAGCCGCGAGCCCTCGCCCTGGCGGTAGTAGGCGTGGGGCTCGAGCGGGCCCTCCTCGCGGATCACCGAGCGCGGCACCGTGAGTGCGGCCTTGTGGTCGCGCCGGAAGGGGAGCGCGCCCACGACCAGCTCCGCCTTCTTGCTCTTCAGCGCCCGGATGGCGTCCTCGGGGTTGTCGAAGACCTCGACCGCACCCTGGGTGCGGATGGAACCGTGCGCGCGGGACAAGAGGAAGTCCGGCGCGGTGACTGGGCGTTGGGCAGACATAAGGGACTATCTTAGCGCGGCGGTGAGCCCCGCCAGCGCCGCGGCCACCCGCCCGCCGCCGCGGGTCCCGGAAACAGGCCGAGGGAGCCATGTCTGCCGCGCCGGGACCGGTGGTTTACGATGGAGACCATGTCTGATGTACGCGTTCGTTTCTGCCCGTCGCCCACCGGCACCCCGCATGTCGGCATGGTGCGCACCGCACTGTTCAACTGGGCCCAGGCCCGCCACACCGGCGGCAAGCTCATCTTCCGCATCGAGGACACCGATGCCGCCCGCGACTCCGAGGAGTCCTACCAGGCGATCATCGACTCCCTGCAGTGGCTCGGCATGGATTGGGACGAGGGCGTGGTCAAGGGCGGTCCGCATGAGCCGTACCGCCAGAGCCAGCGCATGGACATCTACGCCGACGTCCTGGAGAAGCTGAAGGCCGCAGGCTACGTCTACCCGGCCTACTCCACCGCCGAGGAGGTCGAGGAGCGCCACAAGGCCAAGGGCGAGGACCCGAAGCTCGGCTACGACAACTACGACCGCACCCTCACCGAGGAGCAGATCGCGGCCTTCGAGGCCGAGGGCCGCAAGCCGGTCTGGCGCCTGCGCATGCCGGACAAGGACTGGAAGTGGAACGACCTAGTCCGCGGCGAGATCGAGTTCAAGGCCGCGACCCAGCCCGACTACGTGGTCGCCCGCTCCAACGGCGCGCCCCTGTACACGCTGGTCAACCCGGTCGACGACGCGCTCATGGGCATCACCCACGTCCTGCGCGGCGAGGACCTGCTTCCCTCCACCCCGCGCCAGCTGGCCCTCTACGAGGCGCTGGTCGCCATCGGCGTCGCGAAGCAGACGCCGGAGTTCGGCCACCTTCCCTTCGTCATGGGCGAGGGCAACAAGAAGCTGTCCAAGCGCGACCCGCAGTCGAACCTGTTCAACCACCGCGACAACGGCATCATCCCCGAGGGCATGCTCAACTACCTGGCGCTCCTGGGCTGGTCGCTGTCGGCGGACAAGGACATCTTTACCGTCGAGGAGCTGATCGAGAACTTCGACGTCAAGGACGTGCTCGCCAACCCGGCCCGCTTCGACCAGAAGAAGCTGGAGGCGATCAACGCCGACCACATCCGCCTGCTGCCTGCCGGCGAGTTTGAAGAGCGCCTGCGCGCCTATCTGACCGAGTACACCGACTTCCCGGAGGATTACCCTGCGGACAAGTTCCAGGTGGCGTCGGACCTTGTTCAGACTCGAATCAAGACGCTGAAAGACGCCTACGGTCTGCTCAAGTTCCTGGCAGTCGCTGATGAGGACCTTGTTATCGACGAGAAGTCTGCGAAGAAGAACCTCAAGGAAGCTGCCATCGCCCCGCTGGAGGCGGGTATTGCGGCGCTTGAAGGGGTAAGCGAATGGACCGCGCCGGATATTGAGGCCGCGCTTTCGAAGGCCCTCGTCGAGGACTTGGGCCTCAAGCCGCGCGTCGCCTACGGTGCGCTCCGCGTGGGCATCTCCGGCCAGCAGGTCTCCCCGCCGCTGTTCGAGTCGATGGAGCTGCTCGGCAGGAAGTCGACCCTCGCTCGCCTGCGTGCGGCGCGTGCGGTCACCCCGTTCGTGCCCGCCCAGTAGCGCTTTTCGCTTATCGACGCCCAACCAGCGCACGTCTTAACTCCCGAAAGGGGATAAGGCGTGCGTTGTGGCTTGTCAGGGATGGGTTTTTCGTCGGCAAGCAAAAAGAACGACCCCGTGCGACGCTACTTAATGAAAATAGTTATCATATGGGGCATGTCTATTGAACCGATTCCCGTAACGGTGCTGTCCGGCTTCCTCGGCACGGGCAAGACCACCCTGCTCAATCAGCTGCTGGCCAACCGCGAGGGGCGCAAGCTCGCCATCATCGTCAACGACTTCTCCGAGGTCAACATCGACGCCGCGCTCATCGAGGGGGAGGGCGACCTCGTGCGCGGCGAGGACCGCTTCGTCGAGCTGTCCAACGGCTGCATCTGCTGCACCCTGCGCGAGGACCTCGTCGACTCCGTCTCCAACCTGGCAAAGTCCGGCAAGTTCGACCAGATCGTCATCGAATCCACCGGTATCTCCGAGCCGATGCCCGTGGCCGCCACCTTCGAGTGGGAATTCGAGGACGGCTTCAAGCTTCAGGACCTGGCGAAGATCGACACGATGGTCACCCTTGTCGACGCCTCCACCTTCCTGTCCTACCTGCGCAAGAACCGCAAGCTCGCCGACGTGGACATGCAGGCCACCGCCGAGGACGATCGCACGGTCGCCGACCTGCTCGTCGACCAGGTCGAGTTCGCCGATCTCATCCTCGTGACCAAGGGGGACATCGCAGGGCCCGAGCTGACCGACAAGGTCATCAAGACGGTCGCCGCGATGAACCCCCGCGCCCGCATCGTGCCCGTCGAGCACGGCAAGATCGCCAACGAGCTCGTCCTCGACGCCCACCTCTACGACCTGGCCACCGCCGCCACCTATCACGGCTACGCGGAAGAGCTGGCCAACCCGCATACCCCGGAGACCGAGGAATACAGCATCTCCTCGGTCGTCTTCCGTTCCGACCGCCCCTTTAGCAAGGAGCGGCTCCTTGCGGCCCTGCGCACCTCCACGGGGCTCGTGCGCTCCAAGGGGTACTGCTGGCTGGACAACGACCTCACCGTCGTCCACAGCTGGCAGCAGGCGGGACCCAACCTGCAGATCGTGCCGGCCAACTACTGGGCGCGCGTGGACGTGGCCCCCGGCAACGAAATCGTGCTCATCGGCGTGGACTTCAACGCCCGCGAGGTCCTCGACAAACTGGAAGCCGCGGTCCTCAGTGACGTGGAGGCCAGCGCGCTTTTGGGCTCCCGCTAGGGGCGAGCGAATCGCAACCTTGTAAGTAGAAATCCACAATGCGTCGCCTCCTGGCGGCGCATTTTTTCCTCTCTACCTGCAGATTTGTAATGAACCGGCCATCATGGTTATAGTTATCCCCGTTGCACAGCGAGCTTTCACAAGAAGTGAGCAGTAAAACATTGGCCTATGGTGTAATTGGCAACACTACGGTTTCTGGTACCGTCATTCTAGGTTCGAGTCCTGGTAGGCCAGCAGCGGATGCTTTAAATCCGCAGTCCTAATGCCCCGTTCGTCTAGCGGCCTAGGACGTCGGCCTCTCACGCCGGTAACACGGGTTCAAATCCCGTACGGGGTACAAAGAAAAGAGCTTCTCATCGCTTTTGTGGTGGGAAGCTCTTTTTTGCTACCCCCATCTGTTCGAACGGCACCGCCTGTGACCTAGCATGTTCGAGTTTCCGCGGGGGAGGTGTGATCTTAACTTCCTATGAATGTTGGTCAAACCCTAGCGAAAGTTAGGGGCGCCTCCTATGCTCAGGGTCAACGACAAAAAAGGTTCCATCCGGAGGGAACCCCACCTGATCAGGGTCGTTACCGTCCAAGCTAGTCGAGTTGGAAAAGGAGGTTGTGTGGCAACGAGTGAACTAACAGAACATCACCACAACCGCACGGCCACGTCGAAGGCAGCCGGGATGACCATAATCCGAGCTTCCAAGCGCCAAGGATGCGCGAACTCGGAGCTCACCTTCGAACTCCCTGTGGATGTACAGCCACTGTCGCAGTCGAAGTAACACTTGGGAACCGACACCCAACCTATGAACAGGAAAGCGGACGCAGGGGCGAGATGCCACCTGACGATACTTCCGATACGACGTCGAGAGTTTCAAGAAAACATCGACTGGCGACGTGGTGGTGAGACATCGCATCAAAGCAAGAGGCCCCTTCGGCGCGAAGCTGAGGGGGTCACTTCACGTCCACAGGTCCCTCCCTTTCCGCTTGCCGACGCTATGCGCACAAACAGACGGAAATGGAACCTGACCTGCTGATTTGTTAAACCTTCGACGCGTCGTTTAGTATTCTTCAAGACCGCTTCGGAGGGCACGGCCCACCGAAACGAACCAGAAGCAAAAGGCAACTCGCCTTTTCTTTCAAGCCCCGTTCGTCTAGCGGCCTAGGACGTCGGCCTCTCACGCCGGTAACACGGGTTCAAATCCCGTACGGGGTACAAAAGAAAAAAGGGAAGCTAGTGAAAATCACTAGCTTCCCTTTTTCATTCGCGTCGAAGACTTCGTCATCGCGATGAACCAATCCTCACTGGGCGTTGACAGTTACCACCTCTTCGTTCACAGGAAGCAACATAACCTCGGGCATCGAACGGCAGTACATCTAGCCGCAAAAATTAGTACATGAACACGCTCGCGTTGTCCCCGCCGGTGCAGGTGATCAGGTTGTCGGCGTCGTTGCTGCAGCTCATGGTGTAGGCCTTGCCGGTGACGGGGCTGGTGACCTCGATGGAAGGCTGCAGGCTGTCGCGGATGTTGTCGCCGGTGGCGTTGAGGCCCTGGGTCTGCGCGTTGACCACGGCCTTGGCGAAGTCGCAGCTGGTGTTAGGTCCCGCGGCGACGAGGTGGAGGGCATAACCGTCGCCGGAGATGCAGACGGTGGCGGCGGTGCCCTTCATGTCGATGCTGTCGCCGGGGTTGGGGTTTTTCAGCAGCTGCTCGTACATGTACTGCTGGAAGTTGGTCACCGAGCCGGAAACCGCGCTGGTGGTGCTGGTGTGCACCGCGGACGTCGTGGTGGGTGCCTGCGCGGAGGTGGTCACCGGCGCGGGTGCCTTGGTGGTGACGGTGGTGGTCACCGGCGCGGGCGCGTTCGACGAGGAACCGCAGGCGGCGAGCGGGGCCGCGAGCAGGAGGGCGGAGGCGGCGGCGAGTTTCTTCATGCCCCGAGCCTAACGCAAAAGGGAGTCGCTACGCAGGGGCGCAAACGATTGAACCCGGCGCCCTGCGCCGAAAGGGGAGCGGGGGTTGGTCATTTGTCGGGGTGGGGGCCTACGATTTACAACCATGAAACGTTTCCTCAGCGCGCTGGTCGCCCTTCCGCTGGCGGTGTCGCTGGTGGCGTGCGACTCGCAGTCGGGCCCGTACGGCGCCGAGCCGTCGGCGCAGCGCAGCCACCTCAAGCGCGCCGCCAACGCGGTGAAGTACGTCGCGCTCGGGGACTCGTTTGCCTCCATGTCGGGCGCGGACTCGCTCGATGATTCGACCCCGCGGGCGGAGTTCTGCATGCGCAGCGCGGACAGCTACCCGCATATCGTTGCGGCGCAGATCGGCGCGTCGCTGAACGACGCCACCTGCCAGGGGGCGACCACCGCGGACGTGCTCGAGTCCTACGACACCGACGAGGGCAGGGTTTTCAGTCAGATCGAGTCGCTCACCCCGGACACGACCCTGGTCACCCTCACCATCGGCGGCAACGACGTCAGCTTCGGCGCGCCGTCGGGCTGCGATCCGCGCGACCTCATCGCGGGCGACCCCGAGGTCAACGAGGCGTTCCCCGGCATTCTTCAGACGGACGCCGAGCGCGAGGCCGCCTGCATCGCCGACGCCCAGGCGGCCAACGACGAGGCAGTCGCGGAGCTGCCGGACAAGCTCGACGAGATCTACCAGGCGATCGAGCAGCGCTCGCCGAAGGCAATGGTCATTGCCACGGGGTACCTCCCGGTGATCCTCGAGGGGGACACCTGCGACTACGCCAACGCTCTCTCCCCGAGCGATCTGCAGTGGTTCCAGGACACGACCGACCAGCTCAACTCCACGGTCGAGCAGTCCGCGAGCGAGCACGGGGCGATCTACGTCATGCCGAACGACGCCGCGCAGCACACGGCGTGCACCTCCGCGGACGACCGCTGGACCAGCATCGATGGCTCGGACACGAATTCCTTCCCCATGCACCCCACCCCGGCGGGGCAGAAGACGATGGCGGACGCGGTGGTTCAGGCATACGAGTCGCACGTGGGTGCATAACGCTTATCGACGCCCAAGGTCAGTGACCATTGGGCGTCGATAAGCGAAAAATGCTACTTGAAGTCCAGCTTGAAGTACTCGGCCTTGGTCCAGCCGAGGACCTTCTCAAACAGGAAGGTGAACGCGATGCTGAGCGCGAGCGGGAGGACGACGAAAACCACGAGGACCGTGAGCACGTTTCCGGCGCTCCAGCCCCAGCCGTCGTAGTTGAGCGCGGCGAGCGGGCCGACGAGGCCGGAGATGCCGAAGCCCGCGGAGATCGAGGTGCCCGCGATGCCGAGCGCGCCGCCCACGCCGCCGAGGATCGCGGCGGAGCAGATGATCGGCAGGAAGGTGACGGGGCGGGAGAACATGTTGGCCATCTGCACCTTCGGCGAGCCCAGCACGTGGAGGATGGAGGTGGCGAACCCGTTGACGCGCCAACCAGCGACAAGCAGGCCGAAGCCCGCAGCGACGACGCCCAGGTTCGCGGTGCCGGACGACACGCCCTCCATGAAGATGGCGGTGGCAAGCCCCACGGTGGACACGGGCGAGACGATCATGATGGCGAACAGGACGGCCAAGATGACGCCCATGACGATGGGCTGGAGGTCGGTCGCGCCGTTGACGACCTGACCCAGCCAGACGGTGAAGCGCTTGACCACGGGGTAGGTGACCACCCAGCCGATGCCGCCGGCGATGAGGGTGACCAGCGTGGACAGCAGCAGGATGGTGTAGTTCTTCAGCTTGTTGCCGATGAGCAGGATGAGCCCCACGGCGAGCGCCGCGGTGATGCCGGTGTTGATGACGAGCCCGGTGCCCTGCAGGTGAAAGCCGCCCTCCTGCAAGGGCTGGGCGACGCCCGAGCCGCAGACGGCGGCGATGCCCACGGCCGCGGTCTGGATCGGGGTGAGCTTGAACTGCATGGCCACGAGCACGCCGATCATGACCGGCAGCAGCGAGGAGGCCAGCCCGGTGAGCTGGATGATGGTCAGCGCCCCGTGCCAGTGCGGCATGATCGCCTTGGCGAGCTCGCCGAGCAGCGCCTGGGGGACCAGCGCCACGACCACGGCGATGGAGATGCCGTTGAGCACCTTCATGATGAACGAGCCGACCGTCATCGCCTTAGGCGCCTCCGCGGCGCTGGAGTCCGGGTCGGCCTCTGCCTCGACGATGGGGTTCCCCTCGAGGGCTTCCGTCTCAAGGGATGAGACATCCGTGCTGTTTCTTCCTTCACTCATGCTTAGAGAATATGCATTCCTGTTAATCGACTAAAAACTGCCAGCCCCTTTTGTCGCCTTTGTCTCACACAGTGAAACGGAGTGAAAGCGGACGAGGGAACGATTCGGATGGGGGAGGATGCCGTAGGTGAGCGTCAATAAGCGAATGCATAAGTGCCGGGGTCCACGAGGGACCCCGGCACGAGGAGAAAGGCTAAACAAAGACGATCTGCGCGCCCTCGGAGAGCTCGATGAAGTCGGTGGCGGAGATGACCCCGTCGATCTCCGGGATCATGTTCGCCTCCTTGATCTTCATCATCTCGACCGTGAGCTTGCAGCCCCAGAGCTTGCCGCCCATCTCGTGGATCTGGTTGAGCATTTCGCGCACCGGCGGGATCTCGAGGTCGGCCATCTGCTTCTTCATCATCTTGGTGGCGAAGCCGGTCACTCCCGGCAGTGCGGCCATGGCCTGCGGGAAGGAGGCCGTGCCGAGCCCGCCCTTGAGTCGCTCGAGCTCCGGCATGTGCATGGCGGTGTTGCCGTTGAAGGTGAACTTCAGGTTGTCGGTGGTGCGCACGTCGATCATGTCGAGGCCCCAGAACGTGAAGAAGATGTCCACGTGGATGCCCTCGGATAGGGCCGCGTTGGCCATGATGAGGGCCGGGTAGGCCATGTCGAGGTTGCCCTTGGAGCAGATGAACGCCATCTTGCGCGGGCCGGAATAGCCCGTTCCTCCCGCGGCACCCTGGGCCGCACCCGCGGCGCCCGAGGCGGCGGGCACGTTATCGCCGAAGTCCGGAATGATGTTGCCGTTGGCATCGATTGGCATGATGATCGTCCTTTCCTTAGACGCACGCCACGGGCTTGGTGGCCCCGGCGATGTAGGCGAGCTTCTTGGCGGGCTTGCCGGGGAAGAGCTCGAAGATGCGGGGGATGTTGAAGCCGCCGACCTTGCTCATCCGCCGCAGCGTGGGTGCGGCGCCCTGGTCGAGGAAGTCCTGGCGGACGAAGCGGACGAGCTTCCACTGCTCCTCGGACAGTTTTTCGATGCCCGCGATGCGCGCGAGCTCGACGGCGAGCTCCGCGTCCCACTCGGAGGCGACGGTGAGGAAGCCCTCCTCGTTGACGGTGATGGGGCGGCCTAGAAATGTGTTGGTGGGCATGTCTTACTCCTCGATGTCCTTGCCGGCGGTGGTCATGTGCGCGCTGAACGGCAGCGGCAGGCCGCGGATGAGCATGTTCCAGTAGACGTGCTCGAAGGCCAGCTTGGATAGGTGATTGATGGCGGACGGCGCGAGCAGCGTGAGCGGGCCGACCTTGGGCAGCGGGAACGTGCCGGTGACCGGCTCCTGCTCGTAGTTGAAGTCGAGCAGCATCGCCTGGCCGCGGCCGGACTCGATGAAGCAGTTGGCGTGGCCGTCGAAGTACTCCGGCACGGGCTTGCCCTCGATGTGGGCGAGCAGGTTGGGGACCAACGCGTCGGCCTGGAAGTGGACCACCGAGCCCGCCTTGGAGGTGGGCACGTCGGTGGCGTCGCCGATCGCCCAGATGTCGGGGGAGACCGTCGACTGGAGGGTGTGCTTGTCCACGGGCAGGAAGCCCGCGTCGTCGCCGAGGCCGGAGTCGGCGATGAGCTGCGCGCCGCGGTTCGGCGGGATGGTGACCAAGAGGTCGAAGTCGACCGCGCGGTTGTCGTAGGACTTCAACTGCTTGTTCTCGCCGTCGACCTCGGCGACCTGGAAGTCGGTGACCACCTTGATGCCGCGCTGGGCGAGGAAGTTGCCCAGCTTCTTGGATGCGACCGGCTTGGTGAACGCCCCGTCGAGCGGGGTGACGAAGGTGATGTCCACATCGAACATCCGGCCCTTCCTGCGCATGTAGTCCTGCGCGAGCAGGGCGAACTCCATGGGCGCCACCGGGCACTTGATGGGCATCTCGGAGATGTGGACCACGAGATTGCCCTTCTTGAAGCCCCTGAGCGCGGGCGCGAGCGCCGTGGATCCGGTAAGCGAGTAGAACTCGTGCACCACGTTCCCGGCGGCGAGCGCCTCCGCCATGCCGGGCACCTCCTCGGGCGCGGTGTGGGTGCCGGTGGCCACGATGAGCTGGTCGTAGTGGAGCACGTCGCCGGAGGCGCAGGTCACCGTCTTGGCGTCCTTGTCGATTGCCGTGGCGGGGTCGGTCCGGTAGTCGACCCCCTTGAGGTAGCGGTCGCGGGGCTTGACCACCTGTTTCGGCGTGTACTTCCCGAACGGGATGAAGAGGTATCCGGGCTGGTAGTGGTGGTCGTTGTCGCGGTCGAGGATCGTGATCGACCAGCCGGCGGGCAGTTTCTCCCGCAGCTTGTTGGCGAGCAGCGTGCCGCCGGTGCCAGCGCCGATGATGATGAGGTTGGACATGGGTCACCTTCTCTAGCGTGGTTGTGCTGTCACCCTCAACGATACCCGGAGGGGTATCAATCCACGGCTTTCGTGGCGCTTCTCACGCGCCGGGAACTTATTCGAGAATCGCCAGCCAGGAGGCGCTTTTCGACGTTCATAAAGCGGGTGAATGAAATCCCGAAGCGCGCCGGAAAGGACTCGACGGGTCCGGCCTGAGCGGTGGCCAAGGTAGCAGCCGCCACCCAGAATTTTTGTTCAGTTTTCCGCGCGGGTCATTGACATCGGTGCTATGGGAGGTCTAGCGTCTACTTAAAGTCAAACTGACCATAAGTAACGAAGAGCTTGTGAAGGAGGTCAGCCGTGGCGAACTGGACCCGGCTCAACGTCGCCGAGCGGCGCATGAAGCCGCCGACGGTGGCGGTGAGCACCATCGCCTTCTCCCTGGAGGTCCCGGACTACGCGCTCGCGGGAACCCGGGAGGGCGTAACACTCCCCGCGGGCGAGGACCCGCGCTGCGGCACCCGCGCGCCGTCGGCCCTGTGGATCCCGCTCGTGCGCCGCATCCGGGCGCCGTTCGTCGGCGCGTGGGCGCTGCCCGGCGGGCCGACCCGCTGGGACCAGACGCTCACCGAGACCGCCATGGACACCCTCGTCGCGGCCACCGGCGCCACCCCGAACTACCTGGAACAGCTCTACTCTTTCGGCTCGGTGGAGCGCTCCGCGGAGGCCGAGCGGCTGGTCACCATCGCCTATTGGGCGCAGTTCAACCACGCCGATCTCGTCTCGGCCGCGGGCCGTGAGGCGTCGACAAGCGAAAATGCCGACGGCAACGTGGCCTGGTTCAGCGTGGACGAGCTGCCGGAGCTGGCCTTTGACCACGGCGAGATCATCCGCGTGGGGCTAGATCGCCTGCGGGCGAAGACCACCTATTCGGTGGTCGCGCACCGCTTCCTCGGTGAGGAGTTCACGCTCGCGCAGCTGCGCACAGTCCACGAGGTCATCCTCGAACACCGTCTTGACCCCGCCAACTTCCGAAGACAGATCCTTTCTAGCGAGTCCGTCGAAGAGACCGGCAACGTGCTCACCGGGACAAAGCACAGACCGGCGAAGCTCTACCGCTTCACCTGCGGGCGCGACTAAGCGGCCCGCCAACCACCCAAGAAAACACAGCCACACACCGCCCCAAAGGAGACTGCCATGACCAGTGTGCAGGAATTGATCAACGCCGCTGCAGCGCGCGAGAAGGCAGCGACCACCGCCGCGAACGACGCGACAGGCCTTGCTGGCGCCAAGCTGCCGCTTTTTACCACCAGCTACCCGGCGGAGCTGTCCACCTGCGACACCGAGCTGGTCAAAGATCCGTGGCAGGTTGACCAGGACACCTCCTACGGCCCCGGCGCCTCCATCGCCGACCCGTTCCCGGCCAAGGCGCCGCACCAGGGCAGCCTGCCCGGGCGCTACACGCAGGCGAGCATCAAGGAGCTGGAGGAGATGATCGCCGCCGCCAAGGATGAGCTCGGCGACCGGGTGAAGATCCTCGGCCACTTCTACCAGCGCGACGAGATCGTGAAGTTCGCCGACTTCGTGGGCGACTCCTTCAACCTGGCGCAGGCCGCCAAGCAGCACCCGGAGGCCGAGGCCTTCGTCTTCTGCGGCGTGCACTTCATGGCCGAGACCGCCGACATCCTCTCCACGCCCGAGCAGGCGGTCATCCTCCCGAACCTCGCCGCGGGCTGCTCCATGGCCGACATGGCCACCATCGACCAGGTCGAGCGCTGCTGGAGCGAGCTGCAGGCGGCGCTTGCCGACGCTACGCCGGCGGCCGCCAAGGCCCCGCTCGTGCCCGTCACCTACATGAACTCCTCGGCCGACATCAAGGCATTCTGCGGCCGCAACGGCGGCATCGTGTGCACCTCCTCGAACGCCCGCACCGTCCTCGAGTGGGTCTTCGAGCGCGGCGAGCGCGTCGTCTTCCTGCCCGACCAGCACCTAGGCCGCAATACGGCCAAGGCGATGGGGATCCCCGAGGAGCAGATCATCATGTGGAACCCGCGCCTCGAGCTGGGCGGCAACACGCCCGAGCAGGTGCGCGATGCCAAGGTGATCCTGTGGAACGGCTTCTGCTCCGTGCACAAGCGCTTCACGGTGGCCCAGATCGAGCACGCCCGCGCCGAGTTCCCCGGCGTGCGCGTCATCGTCCACCCGGAGTGCCCCGCACCCGTGGTCGACGCCGCCGACGCCTCCGGCTCCACCGAGCTCATCCGCCGCGAGGTCGAGGCCAGCAAGCCCGGCGACGTGCTCGCCATCGGCACCGAGATCAACCTGGTCAATCGGCTTGCCTCGCAGTACCCGGACCGCACCATCTTCTGCCTGGATCCGGTCGTCTGCCCGTGCTCCACGATGTATCGCATCCACCCGGCCTACCTCGCCTGGACTTTGGAATCGCTGTGTGCGGGGGAGACCCCCAACCGCATCACCGTCGAAGAGGGCGTAGCCGCCGACGCCCGCGTCGCCCTCGAGCGCATGCTCGCGGCGCGCCCCTAACCTCATCCCCACGTTTCAAGAATCGAAGTACCACCAATGACCAGCATCATCGTCGTCGGCTCCGGCGTCGCCGGGATGACGGCCGCGCTGACCGCGGCCGGCCAGGGCGCCGAGGTCGCGCTCGTCTACCCGGGCCCTAGCATCGCCGAGTCCGAGGGCAGCACGCAGCTTGCCCAGGGCGGCATCGCCGCGGCTATCGACCGCGCCGACGACGTCGACGACCACTACCGCGACACGCTTGCCGCAGGCGCCGGGACCGTCGACGCCCTCGCCGCCCACCAGCTCACCTTCCTCGGGCAGAAGGAGGTCCGCCGCCTCATCGGAGCGGGCTTCCCCGTGGACAAGCGCCCCGACGGCTCCATCGACCAGGGGCTCGAGGCCGCCCACAGCTTCGCCCGCATTGTCCATGCGGCGGGCGACCAGACCGGCCTCATGCTGCACCGCTTCCTCACCTCGGAGGTGGCCAAACAGCCTCGCATCGTGCACTACCCGAACCGCCAGCTCATCGAGCTCATCGTGAGCGACGGCCAGGTTCGCGGGGTTACCGTGCGCAGCGGCGGCGAGGAGCTGCCCATGCTCGCCGACGCCGTTATCCTCGCCACCGGCGGCTACTGCGGGGTGTACTCCCGCTCGACGGGCGCCCCGCAGGCCACCGGCTGCGGCATCCTCGTCGCGGCGCGTGCGGGCGCGATCGTCTCCGACATGGAGTTCGTGCAGTTCCACCCGACGGTGCTGGCTGGCACCCGCAACCTCATCACCGAGGCCGTGCGCGGCGCGGGAGGAGTGCTGCGCGACGATTCCGGCCGCCGCTTCATGTTCGACTTCGACGAGCGCGGCGAGCTCGCGCCCCGCGACGTCGTCTCTAACGGCGTGTTCCACACCTTGGCGTCGACAGGCGGAAGCGTGTGGCTGGACGCAACCGGCATCGTGAAGGAGAAGGGCGCGGAGGCCCTGAACAAGGAGTTCCCGGGGATCTCCGCGATGCTGCGCGCGGAGGGGATCGACTGGACCCGAGAGCTGGTCCCGATCACCCCGGCCGCCCACTACTCGATGGGCGGGGTCGCCACCGATACCAAGGGCCGCACCACGCTGCCGGGGCTGTTCGCCGCGGGCGAGGTGGCCAACACCGGCGTCCACGGCGCCAACCGCCTGGCCTCTAACTCGCTGCTCGAGGGCCTCGTCTTCGGCCGCCGCGCGGGCGAGGAGGCGGTGAGCTTTGGCTCGGGCGCCCACAGCGAGTGGTTGCACGGCCGCACCCGACTGCGGATCGACGACCTCGAGGTCGCCGTGCCCGCCCCCACCCGGCTCGTCCTTGCCGACAACGCCCTTTCCGCCGCCCACGCGGCCATCGACGCGGGTCTTGGCATCGAGCGTGACGCGGCAGGGATCACCGCCTGCCAGCAGTCGCTGCGCCAGCTGGCCTGCGACGCCGAGGCCGGACATATCGCCGAGTTGGGGCTGCTTATCGCCGCGGGCGCGCTCGCACGCGAGGAGTCCCGCGGTGCCCACCGCCGCAGCGACTTTCCCGGAACGAGCGAGGGCTTCGCCCGTCCGCAGGGCGTGCGGCTCGTGGAAAGTCCAGCTCTGAAACCTGACACTGTGTGCGCTTCCACACCACTGACTACATCGACGAAAGCTTAAGACTTTGCTCACCCACGACACCATCACCACCGCGGTCTCGGCCGCCCTGCGCGAGGATGCCCCCTGGGGCGACATCACGGTTCAGGCCGCGATTCCCGAGGACGCCCGCATCCGCACCGCGCTGACTGCCCGCGAGCCGGGCGTGTTCTCCGGCGGGGAGGTCGTGCGCGCGGCGTTCACTCTGACCGACCCGCGTATCACGGTCAGCGAGCTGGTCGCCGACGGGACGCGTTTCCAGGCTGGCGACCAGCTCGCCGTCATCGAGGGCCCGGCGCGCGGCGTCCTCACCGCCGAGCGCATCGCGCTCAACTTCTCCCAGCGCATGTCGGCGGTGGCCACCCTCACCGCGGCCTACGTCGATGCCGTGGCGGGCACGGGCGCGCGCATCGTGGACACCCGCAAGACCACCCCTGGGCTGCGCGCGTTTGAGAAGCACTCCGTCCGTGTCGGCGGCGGCCACAACCACCGCTATAGCCTCTCCGACGCGGTCATGGTCAAGGACAACCACCTGGCGGCGCTCGGCGTCTCCGACCCGACCAGCGACGGTCCGGCCGTGACCGCCGCCCTGCGCACCATCCGCGAGCGGGTCGGCCACACCACCTGCATCATCGTCGAGGTCGACCGCCTCGAGCAGATCCAGCCGGTCCTCGACGCGGGTGTCAACAGCATCCTGCTGGACAACTTCTCCCTCGAGGACCTGCGCGCAGCCGTGAGACTCATCGATCACCGCGTCGTCGTGGAGGCCTCCGGCAACGTCAGCCTCGAGACCGTCGCCGACATCGCGGCCACCGGCGTCGACGTTATCTCGGTGGGCAAGCTCACCCACAGCTACTGCTCTCTCGATCTGGGCCTCGACGAGCTGACGCTGGACGCATAGGAAAGCGCGAACCCATGACCTTGGCCTACCGCTATCTCGACGCCTCCGCCACCGCGCCGCTTCGCCCCGAGGCCCAGGCCGCCATGCTGCGGGTGTGGCAGCAGGGCCAGGCCAACGCCTCGAGCGTGCACCAGGCAGGTCACCGCGCCGCCCGAGAGCTCGAGCGGTCCCGCGCCACGATCGCCAGCGCCTTCGGGGTGCGCCCCGGCGGGGTGGTGTTCACCTCCGGGGGCACGGAGGCCAACAACCTGGCGATCATCGGCCGGGCGTTGGCCGCGCCCCGCGGCCGCCACCTAGTAACCACGGAGATCGAGCACTCCTCGGTGCTAGAAAGCTGCCGCTACCTTGAGCGCACGCACGGCTTCGAGCTGAGCTACCTGCCCGTCGACGGACGCGGACGCCTCGTGGACGCAGCCATCCCCGAGGTGTTGCGCGCGGATACGACGCTCGTCGCCGTGGGACTGGCCAACGCGGAGGTCGGAACGGTCCAGGACCTTTCCCTGCTTGCCGACGCCACGCGGAAAGCCCGTATCCACCTGCATGTCGATGCCGTGCAGGCCGCGCCCTCGCTGCCGGTGAGCCTCGCCGCCGGTTCTTGGCCGGGGGAGGGCGTGGACTCCCTGGCGCTCGCCTCGCATAAGTTCGGCGGCCCGCAGGGCATGGGGGCGCTCCTCCTGCCGCGCGACGTGCCGCTCGAGCCGCTCATCCACGGCGGCCACCACGAGGGCGACCGGCGCGCCGGGACGGAGAATGTGGCCGGTGCCGCGGGCTTCGCCGCGGCAGGCGAGGCCTCCCGCCAGCACCTGGGGCGCGATGCGGTGGCGCTCATGTCGAGCCGCGACGCGCTCATCGCCGCGGTGTTCGGCGGCGTGCCCGGCGCGCGGCTGACCGGCCACGCGACCGAGCGCCTGCCGGGGCACGCCAGCTTCGTCGTCGAGGGCACCAGCGGCGAGGCGATCCTCGTCGCGCTGGACACCGCCGGCTTCGCGGTCTCGTCTGGCTCGGCCTGCAAGGCGGGCAGCGACGAGCCCTCGCCCGCGCTGCTAGCGATGGGGATCCCGTCCGAGCTCGCGCGCTCGGCGATTCGCTTTACCCTGCCGGCGCCGATCGACGAGGCAACTATTACTCGCATCGTCGAGGTGATGCGCGGGGAGGTTGTAGGCTCGCGGCCGTAGGCGTCGACAAGCGAAAACCGCAGGCAGAGGCCATGTCGCGTGGGCTTTGTAGGGTGGCAGCCGATGGCTACTGAAATCGAAACCTTAAAGCAACGCGTCGCCCGCTCGCGGCCGAGCGTGGGGTTTTTCTACTCGGTGTTCGTGACGTTGACCGCGGCGCTGTTTCTCGCGGCGTTGTTCCTCGACGATCCCGCAACGCGCGCGGCGCTGCTCGATCTCGGCGCGAAAGTGCTGGGGCCGATTGCCGCCGCGTGTGTTGCGTGGCTGGGCGTGGCGCACACCGTGCGGAACAACCGGCGCCAGGAGGTGTTGAAGGAGTGGCACGCTAACGTGCGCTGGGCCGCCGAGCTGTGCCTTGACGGGAGCGAGCAGAGGCTGCTGCTCGGCGTCGGGCTGCTTGACGCCCTCGATAACCACCCTGACCTCGAGGAACCGGAGCAGGCCTTCATCGACGCGGCGCTCGACGGCATTGCGGAGGCCTATCTTGAAAGCGGTTTTGTGGGCTACGATGAGGGCCAAGAAAGGAGTGATACCCCATGACCCAGGACATTCGTGAGACCTCGCGCGATCGCGACAGGCTGCCGCGCTACCCGGAGCGGCCGTCGAAGGGCCAGATCGCCGCGGCCAAGCTCATCATCAAGCGCGCCGAGGAGGGCAAGGGAAAGCTGCCCGTCACTCCCGGGGTGCGGTACATGGCTAGCTTCGGCTAGGCGCCCTCGAGGGGAAAGGCGTCGAAGGCCGTGGCGGGTGCTCCTGCCGCGGCCTTGAGCGCCTCAGCTGCCTTTCGGGCGCCACGGAGCAGCTGCTCGCGCTCGCTCGCGGGCACCAGGCTTCCGCCGGTCAGCCACACGAGGTGCGTGGCGCTGGGCGGGGAGTCCACGCGCCAGGCGGCGGTCAGCCCAGCGGTGGCGGACGGCTCGACGAACACCCCCTCGGACTCGCGCAGCCAGGACACCGCCGCCAGCAGCGCCTCGTCGGTGACGGTGTGGAAGGAGCCGACCATGGGGGAAACGTGGTCGACGATGAGCTGGGAGGGGCGCTGCACCGCCAGCCCGTCGGCGAGCGTGTGCCCGGAAAGGCCCAGGTCGTAGCAGGAGGCGCCGCGCCCCAGTCCGGTGGCCACCCCGATGAGCATGCACGGGCTGTCGACCGGCTCCACGAAGTGGCAGCGAACGTGGTCGCCGAAGACGTGCTTGAGCCCGAAGGTCACCCCGCCGGGCCCGCCGCCGACCCCGCACGGCAGGTAGACGTGCAGCGGGTGCGAGGCGTCGACCGCGATGTTGGCTGCCTCAAGCTGCGCGCGCAGCCGGTGCGCGGCCACCGCGTATCCCGCAAGCAGCCCGAAGGAGTATTCGTCGTCGACGAAGTAGGCGTTTGCCTCCCGCGATGTTTCCGCCCGCGCGGCGGCGATCGCCTCGGAGAATAGCCCCTCGTGCTCGATGACCGTCGAGCCCCTGCGCCGCAGCAGCTCCTTCTTCCACTGCTTCGCGTCCACAGACATGTGCACCCGGGTGGGGAAGCCCAGCGTGGGGCCGATCGTGCCGATGGACAGACCCAGGTTGCCGGTCGATCCGACCGCCACCTTTATCCGGGCGGCGCGTGCGCGGAACTCCGGGCTGTCGAAGACCTCCTTTAGGGGCGCGCCGGGGGAGAGCTCCTCGGCGATCGAACACGCCAGCTGGAGCACCTCGTGAATCCCGCCCCGGGCCTTAAT
This sequence comes from Corynebacterium vitaeruminis DSM 20294, assembly GCF_000550805.1. Lineage (NCBI taxonomy): Bacteria > Bacillati > Actinomycetota > Actinomycetes > Mycobacteriales > Corynebacteriaceae > Corynebacterium > Corynebacterium vitaeruminis. Next base: position 1,357,529 of record NZ_CP004353.1, read on the forward strand.
CGAGCCGGAGATGGGCAGCGAGTCGTCGCGCTTGAGAAACAGGCGCCCGCGAAGCTCGCCGCCGAGCTGCTGATTCAGGAGCCGTTGCAGCGCGGGCGCTTCCTGGATGGGGGACTCGATGAGCCCGCCCGCGGCCGCCGTCTCGGGGAAGCGGGCGGCGATCCACGGCGCGCAGCGGTCTAGCCGTTCGGCGGCCTCCTCGATAAGTCGCGCGTCGAGCGGCCGATCGAGCGGGCGTTCGCCGCGCAGCCACGCGACCGGGCGCCTAGCGGCAACCGCCCGCAGTAGCTCCTCGTTCACGCGCGTCCTCCCTCCACTTGGAATGCACCGATTGTAGCTTTTGCTTGCCGACGCCCACCTTCGGCGGGGAGGTTTGTATCATGAGGGAAACCCGGCACCGTGACACGCCCGGGAGAGGAACCAATGAGGAATAGGGGATCCCGTGCCTTCGAACCAAGCCCTGAGCCCGCGCCTGCTTCGCGCCATCAACTTCGCCGCCGTCGCGCACGATGGGCACTACCGCAAGCGCACCCACATCCCGTACGTCACCCACCTGTTCGGCGTCATGCACCTGCTCGCGAGCGTCACCGACGACGAGGATATCCTCATCGCCGCCCTGTGCCACGACACGTTGGAGGACGTCCCCGACAAGGTCACCGAGGACATGCTGCGCAAGAACTTCGGCGAGCGGGTGCTGGGCATCATCAAGGGCGTAACCAAGGACGGGAGCCTGAAGAGCTGGCAGGCGCGCTCCGACGCCTACCTCGAGCACCTGGAAAACACGGCCAGCGAGGAGTCCGTGCTGCTCAGCGTTGCCGACAAGCTCTACAACCTCACCAGCATCCTCGTCGACCACGAGGAGATCGGGGAGGAGATCTGGACGCGCTTCAACTCCGGGAAGGATCGCCAGAAGTGGTGGTACCGCCGGGTGTATGAGGTGGCGGCGTCGCGGCTGGAGCCGAACCCGCTGCTCGAGCAGCTACGAGCCGGGGTGGAAGAGCTCGAGGCGCTGTAGGTGGGGTGCCTACGCTATCGCTTCTTCGACTTCACGTGCTCGACTTCGCGGAGAAAATTACCCCAGCGGGGTATGGAAAACCGGTGAAGTCTAGTGAGTGAAGTCGACCTTGGCTTGTAAGCCGAAGGCGTCGACAAGCAAAAGCTACAAGGCCTCGCTGAGGATGGCCGCGGACTTGGTGAGCGCGTCGGCCCACAACGCGCCGGGGCTCGGCTTGAGGCGCTCGGTCGGGCCGGAGATCGAGAGCACGGCCGTGAACAGGCCCTCGGAGTTGAACACGGGCGCGGAGCAGGAGGCCAGTCCTACCTCGCGCTCGGAGACGGACTCGGCCCAGCCCTGCTCGCGGACCTGTTCGAGGTCGGCGAGCGTGATCTTGTCGGTCTTGGCGAGGATGGATTCGCGCAGCGACGGCGAGGCGTAGGCGAGGAAGACCTTGGCGGCGGAGCCCGCGGTGAGCGGGAGGCGCGTGCCCACGGGCACGGTGTTGTGCAGGCCGCTGCCGGGCTCGCGCGCGGCGATGCAGACGCGGGTGGCGCCGGCAAGCTGGTAGAGCTGCACCGACTCGCTAGACTCGTCCATGAGGGCGGTCATGATGGGGCCTGCGACGTCGATAAGTTTGGTGGAGCTGTTGGCCCCGAGGGACGTTAGCACCGCTCCGATGGTCCAGCGCCCGTCGGTTGTGCGGGTGAGGATGTGGTGCACCTCGAGGGCGGTGGCGAGCCGGTGCGCGGTGGCGCGGGGCAGGCCGGTGGCCTCGGAGAGCTCGGAGAGCGAGCGTGGGTGTTCGGCCACGGTGAGCATGATGAGCACGGCGCGGTCGAGAACCTTAATTCCGCTTGTTGTTGCAGAATCTGTGTTAATCTGTCCCATGACACGATATTATCATTCCAAAATGTGAGATGCACCCCGATCGGGGTTTCGCTAGGAAGTTAGAGGTGAATTGATCCATGACCAGCCCCGTGGATTCGGCCAACAAGAAGCTGACCCTCGCCGAGAAGGTATGGCGCGACCACGTCGTATCTAAAGGCGAGAACGGCGAGCCCGACCTGATCTTCATCGACCTGCAGCTGCTGCACGAGGTGACCTCCCCGCAGGCCTTCGACGGCCTGCGCATGAACGGCCGCAAGCTGCGCCACCCCGAGCTACACCTGGCCACCGAGGACCACAACGTGCCCACCGAGGGCATCGTCAAGGGCAGCCTGCTCGAGATCAAGGACCAGACCTCCCGCACGCAGGTGGAGACCCTGCGCAAGAACTGCGAGGAGTTCGGCGTGCGCCTGCACCCGATGGGCGACATCAACCAGGGCATCGTCCACCAGGTCGGCCCGCAGCTGGGTGCGACCCAGCCGGGCATGACCATCGTCTGCGGCGACTCCCACACCTCCACCCACGGCGCCTTCGGCGCGATGGCCTTCGGCATCGGCACCTCCGAGGTCGAGCACGTCATGGCCACCCAGACGCTCTCGCTCAAGCCATTTAAGACCATGGCCGTCAACGTCTCCGGCGAGCTGCAGCCGGGCGTGTCCGCCAAGGACCTGATCCTCGCGATCATCGCCAAGATCGGCACCGGCGGCGGCCAGGGCCACGTCATCGAGTACCGCGGCGAGGCCATCGAGAAGCTGTCGATGGAAGCCCGCATGACCATCTGCAACATGTCCATCGAGGCCGGCGCCCGCGCGGGCATGATCGCCCCCGATCAGACCACCTTCGACTACGTCGAGGGCCGCGAGCTGGCGCCGAAGGGCGCCGACTGGGACGCCGCCGTCGCCTACTGGAAGACCCTGCCCACCGACGAGGGCGCCGAGTTCGACAAGGTCGTCGACATCGACGGCTCCGCACTGACCCCGTTCGTCACCTGGGGCACCAACCCCGGCCAGGGCCTGCCGCTGTCCGCCAACGTGCCCAGCCCCGAGGACTTCACCAACGACAACGACAAGGCCGCTTGCGAGAAGGCCCTGAAGTACATGGACCTCACCCCGGGCACCCCGCTGCGCGAGGTCAAGGTCGACACCGTCTTCCTGGGCTCCTGCACCAACGGCCGCCTCGAGGACCTGCGCAAGGCCGCCGCCGTGGTCAAGGGCCGCAAGGTCGCCGACTCCGTGCGCTTCATGGTCGTTCCCTCCACCACCCTGGTCAAGGAGCAGGCGGAGGAAGAAGGCCTAGACAAGATCTTCATCGAGGCCGGTGCCGACTGGCGCACCGCGGGCTGCTCGATGTGCCTGGGCATGAACCCGGACCAGCTCAAGCCGGGCGAGCGCTCCGCATCCACCTCGAACCGCAACTTCGAGGGCCGCCAGGGCCCCGGCGGCCGCACCCACCTAGTCTCCCCGGAGGTCGCCGCCGCCACCGCCATCAAGGGCACCCTGGCCTCTCCCGCTGACCTTCCCGCGCTCTAAAGCACCGTCACCACCGAACTAGTTAAGGAAGAAACTGATGGAAAAGTTTGAAACCCACACCGGTGTAGGCGTGCCGCTGACCCGCTCCAACGTGGACACCGACCAGATCATCCCCGCTGTGTTCCTCAAGCGCGTGACCCGCACCGGCTTTGAGGACGGCCTGTTTAACAACTGGCGCACCAACGAGCCTGACTTCGTGCTCAACCAGGACGCCTACAAGAACGGCTCCGTGCTCATCGCCGGCCCCGACTTCGGCACCGGCTCCTCCCGTGAGCACGCCGTCTGGGCGCTCATGGACTACGGCTTCAAGGCCGTGTTCTCCTCCCGCTTCGCCGACATCTTCCGCGGCAACTCCGGCAAGGCGGGCCTGCTCACCGGCCTCATGGAGCAGTCCGACATCGAGCTTCTGTGGAAGCAGCTCGAGCAGGAGCCGGGCAAGGAGGTCACCGTCAGCCTCGAGGACCGCACCGTCACCTGCGGCGAGAACGTCTACTCCTTCGACGTCGACGACTACACCCGCTGGCGCCTGCTGGAGGGCCTCGACGACATCGGCCTGACCCTGCGCAAGGAGGACGAGATCGCCGCCTTCGAGGCAAAGCGCCCCTCCTTCAAGCCAAAGACGCAGTAACTTCGCAGCACAAGTGGAAAGCCCAGCTAGAGCAGTTTAGCTGGGCTTTTCGACGTCTATAGCAGGACGCTCTGCATCCCAGCTTCGCAGGCGTCGTGCGGCGAACCGCCTGTGGAATCAATTGTCGGCCCAATCAGCTGAGGTCGAAGCCGTCCGCGGGAGGAGGCGTAGAAATGAACATCGAAATAAGGAGAACCAACAACCGCGAGCTCGAAATGCGTCGAGACACACTCACAAAACGACTGTTTTCTGCAATCGCCGACGATGGCGCACCCGATTTCTCCCTCGAAGACGTGAGGGAGATGTCGGCGTCAGGAATGATGAGCGTGGAGGAGCGAAAGCTGTATGACGAGCTGCGCCGCGTGGAACTGCTCCTGGGTGAGTAGCTAGGGCGGCGCTCGACCAACTCACTTCACCGGCAGCGGGCTCTCCAGGTAGTCAGCGCCGGTGAGGTCGCCGTGGTTGAAGGAGAGCACCCACACGCTGGCCTTCTTCGCCGAGGTGTCCACGAGCGGGAGGCGGCCCTTGGCGGACAGCAGCGCGATCATGTCGGGGATGATGAGGCCCTGGCCGCAGACGACGGAGATGCCGCCCTTGGCGATGATGTCCTCGAACGCCTGCTGCGACTTGGCCATGTTCGTGATCCAGCCGTCGTCGCCGTAGAGCTCGTCGACTGCGACATCCACGCCGAGCGCCTCGGCGAGCGGGGCGACGGTGGACTGGCAGCGGTCGGGGACGGCCGAGTAGACGGCCGACGGGCGGAAGGGGAGCAGCATCGGCACGAGCAGCTCCGCCTGGCGTCGGCCCTTGCGGTCGAGCGGGCGCTTGTTGTCATTGCCCGCCCAGCTGGCGCGCTTGTGGGCGTGCGCGTGACGGACGTAGAGGATCCGCGAGGTCGCGGGCAGGCGGAAGCGCTTCTCCGCCTTGTCTAGGACGCTGCGGTCGACGTCGTAACTTAGGAGCGAGCGGGCCTCGGAGAGCGGAAGCCAGCGGATCTCGTCGACCTCGTGGTTGGGGGTGAACTCGCCGCCTAAGACCTCGCCGGTCCAGTAGTAGACCACCTTCATGCGGTCGAGGACGGGGTAGTTGACCTTGCCCAGGAGCTTGCCCAGGCGCACGTCGTAGCCGGTCTCCTCCTTGATCTCCCTCGCGGCGGTGGTGGGCAGGGACTCGCCCGGGTCGACCTTGCCCTTGGCCAGGGACCAGTCGTCGTAGTGCGGGCGGTGGATGACGGCGACCTCGATGGAGTCGACGTCCTCGAGGCTACCGCGCCACAGGACGGCGCCGGCGGCCAGCGTGGAGCGCTTGAATTCCTTCGCCGGCTGGGCGCCGATGACCTGGTGTCGCCCCACGAGCTCGAGCTCAGAGCCCTGATCCTTGTTGTTTTCGTGAGGTTTCTTGGACATCGACGTGGCCTTTCCGTCCGCTCTACTAGTTCTTTGCTTGTTTATTGACGATAATCCACCCGGGGGCAATTTGCCCGTCGCCTCGGTGCGTGTGTCGGCCGGGAAGCGTTTTCCCCCACATGCGTGCAGTGGCTCCCCGCTGGGAGCCAGCTGAACGTAAGATGGACGAACCGGGGGTTGCCCATGCCGTAGGCGTCGAAAAGCCCCAGCAAACAAACGCGCAAGGAGTGCAGAGTGAAGGTTGCCGTGATGGGAGCGGGCTCGTGGGGGACGACCCTCGCGAAGGTTTTTTCGGACGCTGGCTGCCGCGTCACGCTCTGGGCGCGCCGGGCCGAGGTGGCAGACGCGATCAACGCCGAGCGCCACAATCCCGACTACTTGAGCGATATCACGCTGCCGGTGGCCCTGGGGGCGACCCACGACCCGGCCGAGGCGATGCGGGAGGCGGAGATCATCGTCCTCGCCGTGCCGTCGCAGACGCTGCGTGAGAACCTCGCCCGCTGGACCGACCTCATCCCGCAGGGCGCCACGCTCGTGAGCTTGGCCAAGGGCATCGAGAAGGGGTCCTTCCTGCGCATGAGCCAGGTCATCACCGAGGTGACCGGCGTCGACGAGCAACGCATCGCCGTGCTGTCCGGGCCGAACCTCGCCCGCGAGATCGCCGAGGAACAGCCCGCGGCCACCGTCATTGCGTGCAAGGACGAAAACCGCGCCAAGCTTGTCCAAGCGGCGCTGGCCTCGCCGTACTTTAGGCCGTACACCAACTCCGACGTCATCGGCTGCGAGGTCGGCGGCGCCAGCAAGAACGTCATCGCGCTCGCCTGCGGCATGGCCTCCGGCCGGGGGTTGGGGGAGAACACCATCGCCACCGTGATCACCAGGGGGCTTGCCGAGATCACCCGCCTGGGGATCGCGATGGGCGCGGACGCCCGCACCTTCTCCGGGCTCGCGGGCCTGGGCGACCTGGTGGCCACCTGTTCCTCGCCGCTGTCGCGCAACCGCTCCTTCGGCGCTCGCCTCGGCGAGGGCGGCACCTTGGAGGAGGCCAAGGCCGCCACCAACGGCCAGGTGGCCGAGGGGGTCATCAGCTCCCAGTCGATCTTCCAGCTCGCGCAGAAGCACAAGGTGGACATGCCGATCACGCAGGCCGTCTACGGCGTGTGCCACAAGGGTGCGGACGTGGGGGCGATGGTCGCGGCGCTCATGGGGCGCTCCAAGAAGGCGGAGTAAGAAGCGGGCCCGCGGCCCGCCGCCTAGGCGTTAAGTCCGCCGAGGAAAAAGGTGGGCGTCGAAAAGCAAAGCGATGAAAGCGACAAGGTAGAGTGAGCAACCGTGACTGCTAACTCGAACGCCAAAATCAAGGTCGCCGTCGTCTACGGTGGCCGCAGCTCTGAACACAACGTCTCCTGCGTGTCCGCGGGCGCGATCATGAGCCACCTCGACCCCGAGCGCTACGAGGTGTACCCCGTGGGCATCACCAAGGACGGCGCCTGGACCGTCGGCGAGTCCGACCCGGACAAGCTCAAGCTGGTCGACCGCGTCATGCCCGAGGTCGAGTTCGTGCGCGAGGTCGCGCTGTCGCTCAACCCCGCCACCAAGGGACAGTTCCGCTTCGAGGACGGCAGCCTGTACGCGCAGGTCGACGTCATCTTCCCCGTGCTCCACGGCCGCTTCGGCGAGGACGGCACCATCCAGGGCATGTTCGAGCTCTCCGGCGTGCCGTACGTGGGCACCGGCGTCTTAAGCTCCGCCTGCGGCATGGACAAGGAATACACCAAGAAGCTCCTGGCGGCCGAGGGCCTGCCGGTGGGCAAGGAGGTCATCCTCCGCGGCGCCGAGCAGCTCACCGAAGCAGACAAGAAGCTGCTGGGACTTCCGGTGTTCGTCAAGCCCGCCCGGGGCGGCTCCTCCATCGGCATCTCGCGCGTGGCCAGCTGGGACGACATCGACGCGGCCATCTCCCTTGCCCGCGAGCACGACTCCAAGGTCATCGTCGAGTCCGAGATCATTGGCGCCGAGGTCGAGTGCGGCGTGCTCGACCAGCCGGGCGTGGGGCTGGTGGCCTCGCTGCCGGCGCAGCTCATCGACACCGACGAGGGCGACGAGGGCTTCTACGGCTTCGACACCAAGTACTTGGACGACGTGGTCACCGCCCACATCCCGGCCCCGCAGCCGGAGGAGACCATCGAGCTGATCCGCTCCCTCTCGCTCGAGGCCTTCCAGGCGCTCAACTGCGAGGGGCTGGCTCGCGTGGACTTCTTCGTCACCGCCAACGGCCCCGTCATCAACGAGATCAACACCATGCCGGGCTTCACCCCGATCTCCATGTACCCGCAGGTCTTCGCCGCGACCGGCATCAAGTACGAGGAGCTTCTCGACGACCTTGTCACGAACGCCCTGAACCGGCAGTAGCCACGCATTTTGTTGTTGCCCTTCTGCGTTTGCGGGTATCCGGTTGTGGGTAGCCACCCACAACCGTAAAGGGAGCAGGCCCGCCGCGATGCGCACCACGCGCCGCGGCGGGCCAGTTGCGTTGTGGCCGGGTTGTGACCTGGTTTGTGGCGTTTCGGCGGGGTGGAAACGGGCGCTCTCCGGGCCGTGGGCGGGGTAGCCTGGCAGGTGTACACCAAGCTTGGACTGCGCCGACGAGTGCGGTTGGGCTTAGCGGAGCGAGATTCTCAAGGGAGCGATGATGAGCACTCCAGGGATGGCGAGCGGCGAACACATCTACGACGTCATCGTCGTCGGCGGCGGCCAGTCAGGCCTTGCCACCGGCTACTACCTGCGCCGGCACAAGCTGGACTTCCTCATCCTCGACGACCAGGATTCGCCAGGCGGCGGGTGGCGGCACGTGTGGGACTCGATGACGCTGTTTTCCACCGCCGAGTTCTCCAACCTGCCCGGCATCCCGATGCCGCACTACGACGGGTTCCCGCCCGCGAGCCACGTCATCGACTACCTCGCGGCCTACGAGGCCCGCTACGAGCTGCCGGTGAGAAGGCCGGTGAGGGTCGAGCGGGTCGGCCACGAGGGCGGCCTGTTCGTCGTTGAGACCGACCAAGGCGTGCTGCGCGCCCGCTGCGTCATCGCCGCCACGGGGACGTGGTCGGCGCCGTTCGTGCCCACCTACCCGGGACGCTTCCACGGCAGGCAGTGGCACTCGGCCAACTATCCGGGCCCCGCGCCCTTTAAGAGGCAGTCCGTCGCGGTAGTCGGCGGCGCGAACTCCGGGGCGCAGATCGCCGCGGAGCTGGCCAACTCGCCGGAGGTCGGGCCGGTCCTCTGGTACACGCTCGAGCCGCCGAGGTGGATGCCCGACGACATCGACGGCCGCGAGCTCTTCCGCCGCAACCGCGGGCGCGCGTTGGCGATCCTGCGCGGCGAACCCGATCCCGGCCCGGACTCGCTCCTCGGCGACATCGTCATGCTCCCGTCCGTGAAGGAGGCGAGGGATTTGGGGCGGCTGCGCGCCCGCCCGATGTTCGCATCGCTCAAGGAGGTCTACGCCGACAACCTCATCTGGTGCACGGGCTTCCGCCCGGCGCTAGGGCCCTTCCGCCGGCTCGTGCGCGGGCGCGCCCCGCTGGTTCAGGGGCTGTACTTCGTGGGCTACGGCGACTGGGTGGGGCCCGGGGCCGCGACCATCACGGGGGTCGGTCCCTACGCAAAGAAGGCAGCCGCTGACGCGGCCGCCTTCGTGAGGATGAAGCGATAAGAAGCACTGGGGCTATTCGGTCGAGGCGATCGTCTGCTCGATGGCCTTGGTGAACTCCACCAGCGCCGCGTCGCCGCTGGCCTGGGGAACCGACACGGCCACCACGTTGGTGCGGTTGACCGAGTAGTAGGTGGCCGCGGTCGTGCCGTTGCCCACCGTGGTGTCCTCGAACCACGCAACGCCGTTGATCTGCTGCAGCTTCGCGCCGGCCTGGTAGGCGGCGGGGAAGGCCACGCCGCAGCGAAGCGCCACCGGCTCGTAGCCGTCGACGGTCCACGCGGCGGTGAGGTTGCCCAGCTGGTCGCCGGTGTAGCGGGAGTACGTCGGATCGGTGCCGAATTCATCCGGCAGGGCGTCGGCCAGCGCGGAGCAGCTGCCTGACTCACCCGCGGCGAGGTCGGTCAGCGGGGTGGGCTGCGGCTGCGCCTGCGTGGTGTCGAGGTTGCTCAGCGCGTCGTTGAGCGCGGCCGAGGTGAAATCGTTGTCGCCCAAACCCTCCTCGTCGGTGGAGATGGCCACGACGGGGGAGCGGTTGACCGTGTACCACGTCTGCAGCGTCGACTGCGGGGTGGTATCGACCACGCGCAGCCACTCGGTGCCGTCGATCGTGGTCGTCGGGGACAGAGCCGTGTACTGCAGCGGGAGATTCACGCCGCAGCGCAGGGTGATCTGCTGCTGGCTGTTGGACTGCCAGGCCGCCGCGCCGTCCGGCTTCGGCTCCACGAGCTCGGCGCGCTTGTGGCCGAGGAACTTCGCCGGCAGGGCGTCGACAAGCTGCGAACACTGCTCGGAGCTGGCCAGCGGCGCGTCGATCACCGACATCCCCACCGGCTGGTTCGCCGCCTTCTGATACACGAGCTTCGCGCCGACCATCACGCCGACCACGAGAACGAGTGCCAAGATGAGCGCCAGCAGAATCGGCGTTCGTTTAAAGCTGTTGTCTTGTCGTGCATCCATGCTTTTGAGAGTACGCGGCGCCCGATTCCCCGATCAATTCACCGTTTTTTTCGTTTGCTTGTCGACGCCTGCCGCTCCGCCGCCGCCCCTCCCACGAAGGGAGGAAGCCCCCTCCTTGATTGTCCAATCCGTGCGCCGGGCATTACTCTCGGGGGTGATATGAAGCCACCGAAGAACCCCACCCTGGCCGAGGTCGGCGAGCAGGCCGCCATCAACGTCATCATCGCCCACGCCCCCAGCTCCCGCAACGGCGACGACGCGGCCGTCCTGCCGCACGCGGCCCCCAACTCGCGCATGGTGGTGACCACGGACATGCTGGTGGAAAACCGTCACTTCAGCCTCGACTGGTCCACGCCCGCGGAGATCGGGCGCAAGGCCATCACCCAGAACTTCGCCGACGTCGAGGCCATGGGCGCGCGCCCCATCGCGGCGCTCCTAGGGCTCAGCGTCCCAAGCTACACCCGCCTTGGCTTCGTCTCCGACCTGGCACGCGGCATCGCCCAGCGCGTCGGCGACTACGGCGCGGAGCTGGTCGGTGGCGACATCACCGACGGCGAGGCCATCGTCATCTCCGTGACCGCCATCGGCCAGCTCGGCGGCTCGATCCCGGCGCTCACCCTGGACGCCGCCCGCCCCGGCCAGATCCTCATCGCCTCCGGCGAGATCGGCGCCTCGGCCGCGGGCTACGCGCTGCTCAAGCGCTTCGGACGCGACGGGGTGCCCAGGGAGTTCATGCCGCTCATCCAGTCCCACTGCGCGACCAAGATCCCGCGGGGCCGCGGCTTCGTGGCACGTACCGCCGGCGTGACCGCCATGACCGACAACTCCGACGGCCTCGTCCACGACCTCGAGACCATGGCGCGCCGGTCCGGGGTGACCATCAACGTCGACTCCGCGGGCATTTCCCCCTCGCCGCTCATGCGCAAGGCCGCCGAGCTGCTTAGCGCTGACCCGTGGGAGTGGGTGCTCTCCGGCGGGGAGGACCATACCCTTCTCGCCACCACCAACTGCGCGCCGCCGGTGGGCTTCCGCAGGATCGGGCTGGTCAACAAGCAGCACTTCCACCGGCTGGTCACCGTCGACCACAAGACCCCGGACTACACCGCGGGGTGGAATAGCTTCTAGCCGCCAACCGCACCCGCCGACCGCTTCTCATAAGGACCCCCATGACCGACACCCGCCCGCTTCCCGTCCACCCCACCTGGCTAGAGCCGCTCGCCCCCGTGGCCGAGCAGATCCACCAGATGGGCGACTTCCTCCGCGCCGAGAACGCCGCCGGTCGCGGCTACCTCCCGGCGGGCACCGACGTGCTGCGGGCGTTTACCTACCCCTTCGACGAGGTCAAGGTCCTGATCGTGGGCCAGGACCCGTACCCGACCCCGGGGCACGCGATGGGCCTGAGCTTTTCCACCCAGCCGGGCGTGCGCCCGCTGCCGCGCAGCCTGGCCAACATCTTCAAGGAGCTGTCCACCGACCTGGGCATCCCGGCACCCCAGGACGGCGACCTCACCGGCTGGTCCCGCCAGGGCGTGGCACTGTTCAACCGGGTGCTCAGCGTGAGTCCGGGGCGCGCCGGGAGCCACCGGGGCAAGGGCTGGGAGATCGTCACGGAGACCGCCATCCGCGCGCTCGCCGCGCGCCCGCAGCCGCTCGTGGCTATCCTGTGGGGCCGCGACGCGCAGAACACCCAGGCCTTCTTGGGTGATACCCCGTGCATCACCTCGCCGCACCCGTCGCCGCTGTCTGCCAGCCGCGGGTTCTTTGGCTCGCACCCGTTTAGCCGCGCTAACCAGCTGTTGGTTGACCTCGGCGCGCAGCCTGTCGACTGGCGCCTGTAGAATACGTGTTCATGCCAGCCACTGACGTTCTCGACGGCGCTGGCCTGCTTTCTTGGGCGAGGCAGGCAGTCGCCGAGCTCGTGGCACGCCGAGCGGAGATCAACGCGCTCAACGTGTTCCCGGTGCCGGACTCGGACACCGGGTCCAACATGGCCCACACGATGGAGGCCGCGCTGAAAAACGCCGAGGCTCTCGTGGAGAAGAAGCCGGAGTCCGTGGACAACGCAGCCTCCATCGCGGCGGCGCTCGCGGCGGGCTCGGTCAAGGGCGCCCGCGGCAACTCCGGGGTGGTCCTCAGCCAGGTGCTGCGCGGGATCGCGCAGTCGGCGGAGAAGGGCGTGATCACCGGGGAGGGGATCACCAACTCGCTCTCGCTGGCGCTGAGCTTCGTCAACAAGGCCATCACCGATCCGGTCGAGGGCACCGTCATCACCGTCCTGCGGGCCGCCAGCATCGCCGCCGCCCAGGACGAGGAGGGCACGCTTACCTCGATCGTGGAGTCGGCCACCCAGGCGGCGCGCATCGCGCTCGCCAACACCCCCTCCCAGCTTGCGGCCCTGCGCGAGGCGGGCGTCGTCGACGCCGGGGGCCGGGGATTCGTTATCCTGCTCGACGCGCTGCTCAGCGTGGTCACCGGCGAGCCCATCGCGGGAGAGGGCGTCGAGCTGGCCGAGCGAATCGCCGGGCTGGGATCCGAGCTCTCGGAGGGGGCCAACGCAGGTGAGGCGAGCCGCCGCGAGGCGTCGGCAAGCGAAGGCGTAAGCGAACACGGCCATGGCGCGGCAGGCTACCTCGAGGTGATGTTCTACATCTCCGGGTGCTCGCTGGACGACGTGCGCGACGCGCTGGCGCCGCTGGGGGATAGCCTCAACATCGCGCAGCTCGACGGCGACGCGGGCACGGTGCACATCCACAGCCGCGAGGCGGGCACGGTCATCGAGACGGCCTTCGGGCTCGGCCAGGTCAGCGACCTGCGCCTCGAGGTGCTTCCCGACAGCCCGGCGCAGATGCCGCCGACCGCGGGTAAACGCGTCGTCGTGGCGATCACGCCGCCGGGTGCACTCGCCCAGCTCTACGCGGAGTCCGGGGCGCTCGTCGTGCCGCGCACGGGGGAGGATCAGGACATCGTCGTCGACGTGGTCTCCCAGGCGAGGCTCAGCCGCGCGAGCGAGATCATCCTCCTTCCCAACGGGATGCTCGACAAGTACGAGCTGGCCTCCATCGAGCGCTCGAGCCTCGCTTTCGAGCAGTCGATCACGATCGTTCCCGCCAGCAAGCTGGTGCGCGGGCTCGCGGCGCTGAGCGTCCACGACCCCGAGCAGCCCCTGGCCATGGACACCTACGCCATGGTGGAGGCCACCACCGCGATGCGCACCGCGCGGCTGAAGGTGGCGACCAAGGCGCGGCTGACGCCCGCCGGGCCGTGCGCGAAGGGCGACATCCTCGCCGTCGCGGGCGGGGTGACCATCGTCGTGGGAGAGGACGTGCTCGGCACCGTCATCGACGCCTGCAGGCGGATGCTGGAGGTCGGCGGCGAGCAGATCACGCTCCTGGTCGAGGGCGAGCTCATCGCAGACATCACCGCGGAGGCGGTGCAAGACGGCCTGCCCAAGCACCGTCGCGTGGACGTGGCCGTCTACCCGGCCGACAACCTGGGAAGCCTCGTCGAGATCGGGGTGGAATAACCCATGCTGGGCTGGCACGATTCGACGGCGCTGAAGAGCGTGCTCCCGACGAAGGAGGCGGCCGCCTTCAAGAAGCACTTCGGTTTCACCACCGTCGAGCAGCTCCTGCGCCAATACCCGCGCGTGCACACCCCGCACGGGGTCAACCTCAGCGCGGGGCTCGGCGTGGAGGGCGACATCATCACCGTCATCGGCACGATCATCGCCACCAACGAGCGCCTGGACCGCCGCGGCAACAAGATGTACACCATCGTCATCGAGGACCAGCCGCACTTGATCAGCGCCACCTTCTTCCGCGCCTCGTGGATCTCCAAGGTGCTCACCCAGGGCACGCGCGCGATGTTCACGGGCAAGCTCAAGTTCTTCCGCGGGGTGCCGCAGCTCCAGCACCCGGACTACCTCATCCTCCCGCGCATCGGGGAGAAGAAGCGCTCGACCGGCGCGCTCAAGGGGCTGACCACCTACGGCGACGTCGCCGAGGTCACCGAGCTGCTCAGCGAGCTCGACTACATCCCGATCTACCCGGCGAAGGCGGCCATGCCCACCTGGCGCATCTTCGGCGCCATCCACGAGGTCCTGCGCACCACCGAGCCCTACGCCGATCCGCTGGGGGGCTACGCGCCGAAGGACCTGCCCAGCTTCGACGAGGCCATCCGCGGCATCCACGAGCCCGGCCCTGAGGGACCCGGCCCCGCCATCGACCGCCTGCGCTACGACGAGGCCATGCAGATCGCGCTGGTCATGGCCGTGCGCCGCGCCGACAGCGCGCACCGGCAGGCGGTCGCCCTCGAGCCGATCCCCGGCGGCCAGCGCCAGCGGCTGCTCGATGGCTTGCGCTTTCCGCTTACCGACGGCCAAAGGCGGGTCATCGCCGAGATCTCCGAGGAGCTCAACAAGCCGCGGCCCATGCAGCGCCTCCTGCAGGGCGAGGTGGGCTCGGGCAAGACCATTGTCTCGGTCATCTCCATGCTCCAGGCCGTGGACCAGCGCAAGCAGTGCGCGCTCTTGGCCCCGACCGAGGTGCTCGCCACCCAGCACGCCCGGAGCATCCAGGAGACCCTCACTCATGCGGGCGTGGACGCCAAGGTCGTGGTGCTCACCGGTTCGCTCAACACCAAGCAGCGGAAACAGGCCCTACTCGACATCGTCTCCGGCGAGGCCGACATCATCGTGGGCACCCACGCGATCATCCAGGAGGGCGTGGACTTCTTCGACCTTGCCTTCTGCGTGGTTGACGAGCAGCACCGCTTCGGCGTCGAGCAGCGCAACCACCTGCGCGGCAAGGGGCGCGACGGCACGACCCCGCACCTTTTGGTCATGACCGCCACCCCGATCCCGCGCACCATCGCCATGACCGCCTTCGGCGACCTGTCGATGTCGGTGCTCACCGAGCTGCCCGGCGGACGGCGTCCCATCGAGAGCTTCGTCGTCGCCGAGATCAACCGCCGCTGGGTCGAGCGCGCCTTCCAGCGCATGCGCGAGGAGATCGAGGCTGGCCGCCAGGTCTACGTCGTCTGCCCGCGCATCCAGGGCGAGGGCGGCGTCGAGGAGACCTTCGCCTACTTCCGTGAGCAGGTCTTCCCGGACCTGCGGGTGGGCATGCTGCACGGCAAAATGCCCGCCGACGCCAAGGAGGAGGTCATGCTCGCCTTCGCCGCGGGTGAGCTGGACCTGCTCGTGGCCACCACGGTCATCGAGGTCGGCATCGACGTGCCCAACGCCACCATCATGATGATCCGCGAGTCGGAGCGCTTCGGCGTCTCCCAGCTGCACCAGCTGCGCGGCCGCGTGGGCCGCGGCGGCAACGCGTCGATCTGCTTCTTCCACACCGGGCTGGAGGCGGGCGAGGAGGCCGTCAAGCGCGTGCAGGCGGTCGCCGCCACGACCAACGGCTTCGACCTCGCCGAGATCGACCTCGAGCAGCGCCAGGAGGGCGACGTGCTGGGGGCGAGGCAGTCGGGCACGACCAACCTCAAGCTGCTCAGCCTCGTCCGCGATCGCGAGGTCATCGAGCGCGCCAATCGGGATGCCGCCTACCTCGTCTCCCGCGACCCGGAGCTCGCGCAGAAGCTCATCGTCGACGTGGACGACGATTCGCAGGGCTTCATCGAGAAGTCCTAACATCGGTGTGGCCCCGGCGTCCCGCGGCGGCACCCGGCTGCGATAAGGTAAGGGCATGAAAATTTGTGCGCCATTCGCGGGCATCGTCCACTTCCACGTGGCGGTCGGGGACACCGTGGAGACGGGACAGGAACTCGCCAGCGTGGAGGCGGTCAAGTTGGAGGCGCCGGTATTCGCGCCGGGGCCGGGCCGGGTGCGCGCCCTGTTGGCGGACGACTTCGCGGACTGCGTGGGCGGCGACCCGCTCATCGACCTGGCGGAGGTAAGTTAAGCCCATGGGATTGACCCGCATCATCTCCGGCGAGGCCCGCGGCCGCAAGATCAAGGTCCCGCCGTCGGGCACCCGCCCGACCTCCGACCGCGCCCGCGAGGGGCTGTTCTCCTCGCTGCAGGTGCGCTTCGGCTTCACCGACGCCAACGTGCTCGACCTCTTCGCAGGTTCTGGCGCGCTCGGCCTGGAGGCCGCCAGCCGCGGCGCCGCCCACGTGGTGCTGGTGGAGTCCAACCCGCAGGCGGCGGCCATCATCCGCCAGAACGCGCAGGTGGTGGGCCACCCGCACGTGAGCGTCGAGGAGATGAAGGCCTCCACCTACGTCGCCGGCGCCCCGCGGGAGTACTTCGACATGGTGCTCGCGGACCCGCCCTACGATCTCGCAGACGCGGCGGTCGTGGAGATGCTCGAGGCGCTCAAGCCCGCGCTCGTCGACGGCGCGGCCGTCGTGGTCGAGCGCCATGTGGATTCGCCCAACACCGCCTGGCCCCGCGGCTACGTGCCCACCACCCAGAAGCTGAAGAAGCGCACCTTCGGCATCGCGCGGATGGACATGGCCGTCTTCGATCGAGAGCTGGCCGAAGCATCCGAGGACGCTGAGGAGGCCGAGGCCACCGCGAACACCGCCGATACCTCCAACGCCGCATCCCAGCCCTAACCGATCCCGCCGCCACGACCGACGCGCTAGAATCGCACCCCATAAGCAGCCAGCAATTCAAAGAAATCAGGCAAGCATGACCATCACCGCAGTGTGCCCAGGCTCCTTCGACCCCATCACGATGGGGCACATGGACATCATCACCCGCGCCTCCTCGCAGTTCGACGAGGTGACCGTGGTCGTCACCGGCAACCCGCACAAGAGCTCCGGCATGTTCACCATCGAGGAGCGCAAGGAGCTCATCCGCGAGGCCGTGAAGTCGCTGCCCAACGTCAAGGTCGACCACTGGGCGGGCCTTCTGGTGGACTACACCACCGCGCACGGCATCAACATCCTGGTCAAGGGCCTGCGCACCTCGCTGGACTACGAGTACGAGCTGCCGATGGCGCAGATGAACCGCAGGCTCACGGGCATCGACACCGCCTTCTTCATGACCGACCCCAAGTACGGCTACATCAGCTCGACGCTGTGCAAGGAGGTCACCATCTACGGCGGCGACGTCTCCGACATGCTGCCCGAGCACGTGGCCGAGGCCATGCGCGAGAAGCTCACGGCACGGCCGAAGTAGCGCCACCTCCCACGAAGGGATCTGTGGCCGCGCAGGCCCCTTTCGTCGCCCTCAAAACAAGTTCCCTCAGCAACAGAATCCCCGAAGCCCGTGACCCTCGTCCTCATCGTCTTCTTCGTCGTCTTAATCGGCTCGCTCATGCAACGCATCTCGGGCATGGGCATGGGTCTGGTCGGCGGCCCCGTCCTGAGCATCCTCTTGGGCCCGGTCCAGGGCATCCTGGTGGTCAACGTCCTAGCCGTCATCAACGCGATCCTGACCACCTACTCGGTGCGCAAGGGCGTGGACTGGAGGAAGTTCGCCACCATCGCCTCGCCGATGATCATCGGCGCGCTGCCAGGGGCTTTGCTCATCAAGGTGATCTCCGGCTCGCTGCTGCAGGTCATCGTGGGCGGCCTGCTGCTTATCGCGCTCGCGGTGGTCACGTTCAGCCAGAACCGCATCCCGAAGGTTCACGGCACCGGCCCCGCGGTCACGGCGGGCGTGATCGGCGGCTTCATGAACACCCTCGCTGGCATCGCCGGGCCCGCGATCACCGTCTACGCGCAGGCCTCTCGCTGGGAGCAGCGCTCCTACGCGTCGACCCTGCAGCCGATCTTTATTGTTTCCGGGTCGGTGTCGATCCTCGTCAAGACGCTCACCGGCGCGGGTTCCATCTCGCACCTTAGCCCGCTCGTGTGGGTCTTCGGCATTGCTGCGATGTTCGTGGGTATCTTCGTCGGCGCGCGCATCTCGGACCGCGTCCCGCGCGACAAGGCCCGCACGATGGCGCTCATCCTCGCCAGCCTGGGCGGCGTGTCCGCGCTCGTTCGCGGCGCCATGGGGCTTTTCTAGCAGGCTTGTCGACGCCTACGGTACGCGTCGACAAGCAACAGAAAACGCACGATCCTTCGCAATCGGATCGTGCGTTTTCGCGATTCTTCGTTCCTACAGCAGGCTGGACAAGAACGCCTGCGTGCGTTCGTGCTGCGGGTTCTCGATGACCTGGCGGGCGGGGCCGCGCTCGACGATGTAGCCGTCGGCCATGAAGACGACCTCGTCGGCGACCTCGCGGGCAAAGCCCATCTCGTGGGTGACCACCATCATGGTCATGCCGTCGTTTGCCAGCTGGCGCATGACGTTCAAGACCTCGCCGACCAGCTCCGGGTCGAGGGCGGAGGTGGGCTCGTCGAAGAGCATGAGCTTCGGCTTCATCGCCACCGCGCGGGCGATCGCCACGCGCTGCTGCTGGCCGCCGGACAGCTGCGCCGGGTAGGCGTCGGCCTTGTGGGCCAGCCCCACCTGCTCGAGCAGCTTCATGCCCTCGGCGCGGGCCTCGGCGGGCTTCATCCCCTTCACGTGCACCGGGGCCTCGATGATGTTCTCGATCGCGGTGCGGTGGGGGAAGAGGTTGAAGGACTGGAACACCATGCCGATGTCCGAGCGCTGGCGGGCGGCGTCCTCCTCGGAGATCTCGTAGAGCACGCCGTTCTTCTCGCGGTAGCCGATCAGCTCGCCGTCGACGTAGAGGCGCCCGGCGGTGATCTTCTCCAGGTGGTTCACGCAGCGAAGGAAGGTGGACTTTCCGGAGCCGGACGGGCCGATCAGGCAGGTGACCTGCCCCTTTTTCACCTGGATGTCGATGCCCTTGAGCACCTCGATGGAGCCGTAGGACTTGCACACCTGCTGGGCGTCGATCATCAGATCCTGTGATTGAGTCATGATCAATTTTCTCCTTGTCTGATCCAGGACCTAGGCGTTGCGCTCGGTGGATTCGTTGACCACGTCGACGTTTCTAGGCAGCGCACCCTCGGCGTCGGCAAGCGCGGCAAGCTGGCGGGCGGTCAGCTCGCGGCGGGCGCCCTTGGCGAAGTAACGCTCGAGGTAGTACTGGCCGACCATGAGCACCGAGGTGACCACGAGGTACCAGGTGGCGGCGACCAGCAGCATCGGGATGGGCTCGAACAGGGCGTTGGCGATGTCCATCGAGCGGCCGTAGAGCTCCTCGGAGTAGGGGATGGCCACGACCAGCGAGGTGGTCTTCAGCAGCGAGATGAACTCGTTGCCGGTCGGCGGGATGATGATCCGCATCGCCTGCGGGAGCACGGTGCGGCGGATGGTCATCCACCAGCTCATGCCCAGCGCCTTGGAGGCCTCGGTCTGGCCCTCGGGCACGGCCTGGATGCCGGAGCGGACGATCTCGGCCATGTAGGCGGCCTCGTTAAGGCCTAGGCCGATGACGGCGAGGAAGAAGAGGTTTTTCAGCAGGCTCTGCAGATCGATCTCGGCGAAGCCGACGTTGATCGACTTGAAGATGGTGCCCGCCAGGCCCCAGAAGACCAGCTGGACGTAGACCGGGGTCCCGCGGAAGATCCACAGGTACGCCCAGGAGATTGCGCTGAGCACCGGGTTGGGGGACATGCGCAGGACGGCGACAATGGAACCCAAGACCACGCCGATCGTCATGGCGAGCACGGTGAGCAGGATGGTGCGCACGGTGGCCGCCGCGATGCGGGTGTCGAAGAGATACTTCATGTACGTATCCCAGCGGAAGGCCTCGTTCTGGCTCGCGGAGATGAGGAACCAAGCCAAAAGCGCGAGCAGGATGATGGCGGTGATCCACCGTCCCGGGTGAGGCAGAGATTTGGCCTCGATCGGCTTGGGAGTAGGGGTAGTACTCATAGTGTGTTCTTTCAAATTCCAAAGAGCCTCCCTCGCGCCCCTCCCGCGGCCAAGCGGAGTTGGACCGCGAGAGATTTTTTCGGCGAGGAAAGCTCTCTTTAACGGATACGAAGAATTACTTTACCGGCTGGCCGTTGATCATGGCCTCGGTGACTGCGCCCTCCTGCAGACCCCACTGGTTGAGGATCTTGGCGTAGTCGCCGGAATCGATGAGCTGCTGCAGCGCCGCGGCGACGGCCTTGCTCAGCTCGGAGCCCTTCTTGACCGGCCAACCGTAGTGGGCGGCGTCGAAGATCTCGCCGGTGGTCTCCAGGCGGTTGTTAGAGCGCTCGACGGCCCAGGCGGTGACCGGGGAGTCGGCGGAGACGGCGTCGGCGCGGCCGAGGATCACGGCGTTGGCGGCGGCGTCGGAGGAGTCGAAGGCGAGGACGTTGATGGCGGACTTGCCCTCGTCCTGGCACTTCTGGGAGCGGCCGGCGACGTCGTCGGTCTCGGAGACGGTGGTGCGCTGGACGGCGACGGTCAGGCCGCAGGCGTCATCCGGGTTGACGGACTTGCCGGTGGGCTGTGCCCACTGGATGCCGGCGTTGAAGTAGTTGACGAAGTCGTAGTTCTGGCGGCGCTCCTCGTTGTCGGTGAAGCCAGACACGCCCATCTCGTCGGTGCCGCCGGACACGGCCGGGAGGATGAGGGAGAAGTCCTGCTCGTTGACCTTGAGCTCGAGGCCCATGATGGAGGCCACGGCGCGGGCGAGGTCGATGTCGAAGCCGATGATGTTGCCCTGCGGGTCCTTGAACTCGGCGGGCGCGAACGGCGGGTTGGAACCCACGGTGAGGGTGCCGTCGGCGGCGATGTCGGCGGGGACCATCGCGGCGATGGAGTCGACCTTGGCCGGCTTGATCTCGGTCCAGCCGGACGGCAGGCCGCCCTCGTTGGACAGCTCGGAGCCGTCCGCGGAGGCGGAATCGGAGGAGGACGAGCCGCCCTCGGAGTTGGTCACGCAGCCGGTGAGCAGGGTTGCGGAGGTAAGAAGCGCGGCGAGTCCGACCGCCTGTCGCTTGGAGAGGAACTTGGGAAGAATCATGTGCATAAACCTAACATATTTCTTGCCCGATTAAGCGCCCCCGCCGCGGGTTAACGCCGATTAAATAGGTGCCCATAACGAGGGCGTTTTCGCCACAGAAAATAATATGTGCCCCGTTTCATGCTTGCCGACGCCTACGGCACCGAACCTATCCGTCGTGGGAGTCGCTGAACCGCTCGAGAATCATGATCGCGCCCGCGATGATCCCGCCGAGGACGATCATGCCCACCAGCCAGCCCACGTTGCCGCTGGGGGCTGCAAGGGTGGTGCCGTCGCCCCGCCACGGCCACAGTGCGCGCAGTGAGCCGAGCATGAGGCCCGCCATGGTGGCCATGGTCAGCGTGTGGTGCTGGTTGACCAGGTAGTCGAGGGTGCGGATAAACAGCGCGATGCCGGTGAGCGCCCCGGCGATGAACACCGCCATGACGGTGAGGTTTCGGTCGGCCACGGCCCCCATGATCGGCTGGTAGAGGCCCATCGCCAGCAGCACGAAGGAACCCGACACGCCCGGCAGCACGAGCGCGCACACGGCGACGGCGGCGGCGAGGAACACCACGACGAGCGACGGGTGAGGCTTTTCCGCGGCGGTGAACCCGGTGAGGAAGAAGATGAGGACGGCCGCGCCCACGAACAACGCCGCGGCGGGAAGCCACCGTGTGGCCAGGTCCCGCTTGTCGATCATCTTGATCGGGACGATAAGGGATACCGCTACCATTCCCAGAAACAACGCGCGGGAGGTCTCGGGCGAATTCTCAACGAAGGAGTGCATCACCTTCGACAGCGCCAGCACCGTGCCGACCATGCCCGCCCCCACGGCGGCGAGGAACCCCCACTCGACCTGCGGCGCGGCACCCTGGGCGTCGGAACGCCTCGAGAAAAGGCCGCGGACCAGATGCAAAAGCCCACGTCCGTTGTGGATCGCGCGTTCGTAGATGCCGGTGACCAGCGCCACCGTTCCGCCGGAGACCCCCGGCACCATCTCCGCCAGGCCGATGAGCCCGCCGATGATGAGGTTGATGAGTACGGACAGGGGAGTGGTCTTCGGGCGGGCGTTCATGGTGGCCGTCATGAGGAAGTGCGATGCTTTCTTTGAGCTGTGAACCGAAATGTAAAACGATAGTCGGATCCAGCATACCCAGAAAGTTTGTGGCCGCCACCCGCCACGACACGGCCGGATCAACCCCAGCCAGGCGCCACCCCCAGCGCGCGCCCGCCGCCGCACCCCGCATGAACTGGCGATTACCGGGAACCGCTCACACTGGTTTAGTATTTTTGAGGAACGCCCCAGTAGCCCAATTGGCAGAGGCAACGGATTCAAAACCCGTCCAGTGTGAGTTCGAGTCTCACCTGGGGCACCACACACCCCGTTTCTTTTCCGTCGGTTTGGCGAAGGGAAGCGGGGTTCTTGCATTTTCGAAAGTTGACACTTTTCCTTACCTCGCTACACATTGAAAAATGTGTTGCCTCCCCACAGCTTCAATTTTTTTGCGAGGAGAGTTTCATGTTTGAGGCTTTTGTTGGCGTGTGATCCGGATGCAATCAAGACCTTTCGGGGCGCTTAAGACCTTTCGTCACCCAGAGGATCCAAAATAGAAAGCAATTTCGAAGCCCCTGAACGCCGCGGGGCAGCGTCTCGATAGACTACTTTGCAGCAATTCTTTTTGAGTTTCACTAACAAATGGAGCGACTTTATGGCTAGCAGTTCCTTGTACCAAGCGGTGTGGGGCACCGCAGATACCTATTTGCGTGGCGTAGTTTCTCGCCAGAACTACGGCGACTACATTCTCCCCTTCACGGTGCTTCGCCGCATGGAGTGTTCGCTAAAAAACACGAAGCAGGGCGTGCTGGAAACGGTGAAACGCTGTCAGCACATGCCGGAACACCTCATTGACGCAATGGTCTTTTCGGAGCACGGTCTACCGTTCTACTCGTCGTCGCCTTTGTCGTTGGAGACCATTGCAGCCTCGGACGATAACGTCTTGTCTGGTCTTTTGACGTACCTCGACTCGTTCAACGACGTGGTGCGCGATGTGTGGAAGGCGTTCAAGTTCCCAGAGCTTCTTGAGACGTTGGAGGAGAACAATGTGCTGTGGGGCGTGGTCGGCCACTTCGCGGGCATTGACCTCTCGGACTCCGTGCTCGAGGTTGAGGGCAACGGTTCCGCCGAGAATGTCATGGGTGACCTCTTCGAGGACTTGATGTTCCGCTCCTTTAGCGAGAATGGGCAAGTTGCCGGTGAGTACTACACTCCGCGCGAAGTTATTCGCCTCATGGTGGACATTCTGCTCAATTCCGACGACGACGGCTTGCAGGGCGCGAACCCAGCTCGTACCGTCTACGACCCGGCTGCGGGTACGGCTGGTATGTTGCTCGTTGCGAAGAACGCCATGAAGGAACTCAACGCCAACATTGAGGTTGGCCTGTTCGGTCAAGAAAGCATGTCCAAGTCCTACGCCTTGGGTCGCTCCGACCTCATTGTTGCAGGTGCCGACCCGAACAATTTGAAGCAGGGCGACACTCTCGCCGACGACAAGTACACCGGCGAGCAGTTCGACTATGTGCTGTCGAACCCGCCGTATGGCTCGGACTGGAAGAAGTCAAAGGACGCGGTGGTCGCGGAGTCGAAGCTCGAAGGCTCACGTTTCAGCCACGGCTTGCCCGCCGTGTCGGACGGACAAATGTTGTTTCTGTGCCACGTCGTTGACAAGCTCAAGGACGCAGAACCGGGCACGACGAAGGGCGGTCGTGGCGGCGTGGTCACCAACGGCTCTCCTCTATTTACTGGTTCCGCCGGATCGGGTCCCGACTTGATTCGCGCGCGGTTGATCGAGAACGACCTCATTGACGCGATCATCGCCCTGCCAACAGACATGTTCTACAACACCGGCATTGCCACCTACATCTGGATCGTGGACAAAAACAAGGAACCTCGACGCGCGGGCAAGATACAGTTGATCGACGCAACGGCAAAGTGGTCGCCGATGCGTAAGAGCATGGGCAACAAGCGCCGGTTCTTCTCTGACGATGACCGCAAGTGGGTGTCCGACCTCTACGGGGCGTTTGAGGACGCGGACGAAGAGTTCTCCAAGGTTGTTGAGCCGGAAGACTTGAGCTTCTACGACGTACCCATGTACCGTCCGAAGCGCTACGCCACAAGTGTCACCGACGAGACAGTCGCACGGGCCATGTCACACAAGCAGGCACTCACTGGGCACGAGGCGGTCATTCGCTCCTGCGCAGGGATTGCGTGGAACGACCTGCCGAACCACCTCAAGACGCAAGCGAAGGCACATGGCCTCAAGATGGGCGTAGGGTTGCTGGGGCATGTCATGGAATGCCTTGCGGTGGACGACGCGGATGCACCGGCGGCGGTAGACCACAGGGGAAACATGGTCATAGACACTGCCTCGAAGATTGTCGAGCGCGTCCCGCGCCGCGAGGACATAGGCGCGCACATGGAGCGCGAAGTGTTTCCCTTCGCTCCTGACCTCATGTGGAACGCCGAGGACGTGAAGATCGGCTACGAGATCCCCATGACCAGGCTGTTCTACAAGCCGGAAGAAGTGGAGTCCCTAGAAGAGCTCGACGCGGCAATTGAGGAAAAGCTGGCGCTGATTCGGAGCCTGTTCGAGGAGGTGAAGAAGTAGTGAGTGCCTTCATGGGTCCGAAGGATTCATCTTTTCGGGATTCTCGTTTTCCCCTTGTCTTGGCCGGAAGCATTTTTCCCCAGAGCACGGCTAAAGGTTCGGTAGCAGATTACGAGCCACTGTCCGTTGGACAGGCTGGAGTCACGCAACAGCTCGAAGGAGTTGCGAAACAGCAAGGAGATGCCGACCGGAAGGTGGTCTTTCCCGGAGATATTGTCATTAACTCGCGCTCGGATCGGCGCGGAGCAAGCGGGCTTTCTCGATTGACCGGTCTAGTGTCGGTTGTTTACACCGTACTCAAGCCGCGCGTCGAATATGTTGAATCTCGGTTTGCTGAATACCTGTTGAAAAGTAAGGCATTTCAGGACGAATACTATCGCTGGGGCACCGGAATAGTAGATGACCTTTGGAGTACGCGGTATGACCGGTTCGCAAGTATCCGTATTCCGCTGCCCGACCTCGCCACGCAGCGTCGTATCGCTGACCGTCTCGACCGCGAGACGGGGGAGATCGACTCGTCGGTCAAAGAACTGGACGAGTATGTGGGGTTGTTGGAGAAGCGGAAAAGGTCGCTTTACTCTGGCCTTTTTGCCAAGCCGGAAACGTGTAAGAATGTTTCTCTCGGCATGATTTCCTCCATTCTCTTGGGAAAAATGCTTGACCAAGGCAAGAACTACGGCGAACAAACACCCTATCTGCGAAATACAAACGTCCGCCCCGAAGGTGTCGTGGACTTTAACGACCTCAAAGAAATGCGCATGACCGAAGGCGAGAGAGTAAAACTCGATCTACGAAAGAATGACATTCTCATGTGTGAAGGTGGAGACGCTGGTAGATGTGCATTTCTTCGGGAAGACGCACCGGGAGTTTCTTTCCAAAAGGCACTCTTGCGAATTCGCGTCAACAACCGGATTGCCCTCCCAGAGTACGTATTTCACGCATTAAGGGAGGCTCATTTTTCTGGCCGCATTGCTCTGGATTATTCGGTGTCAACAATTCCCCATTTCACGGCAGAAAAAGCCGAAAAACTCAAGATTTACTTGCCTGATCTTGAGCGCCAAAAAGAAATTGTCTTGGCGATCAATCGCTACTTGGATTTCTCACGAAGCATAATCACGGAATGCACCGCATTGAAGGAACTGTTGTTGAAGCGTCGCCAGGTGCTTATCACGGACATGGTGACCGGGAAGGTTGAGGTGTAGCGGTTATGGCTAACGAGGTGAAGAAACTGCCCTCTGACACAGCTGTCGAAGCTGCTGTGGCTGACTACCTTGAGAGCGGGTTTGAAACGTCCATTGTGGAGTCGCTGGTGTCCTCGGGCTGGCTGCATACGCCGTCCAACGAGGGCTGGGACGTGGGGCGCGCGCTCTATGTGCCAGACGTGCTTTCTTGGTTGGAGTCGCAGTTCCCCGAGGAGTTTGAGAAGGCCATTCCAGGCTCGCTGGAAGGTACTGCGCGCCAGGTGGCGGCGAACAAGCTCCTTGACCGGCTTGTCGAGCTTTTGGGCAAGACCCCGACGCTGGCTGCGAGGACGAAGAAGGTGTCCGGCGGGCTGTTGGGAGTGCTGCGCTACGGGTTCTCGCACTCCCAGCGGGGTCGCCAGAAGGCGACGTTTAAGAACTTGGTGCAGTTCTTTCCCGAGAACCCCTTGTACGAGAATGTCACGAAGGTCGCACGGGAGAACCGCTTGCGGGTGCTGCGGCAGGTGCGTTTCGATACTGGTTCCACCGAGACTCTTGACCTCGTGCTGACGGTGAACGGTATTCCCGTGGTGACTATGGAGCTGAAAACTGACAACACGCAGGCTGTACAGGATGCGAAGAGGCAGTACCGCCAAGACCGCAAGCCGTCGAAGAACCGTCCGCTGCTGGCACCGGGGCGCGCGCTCGTGCATTTCGCAGTGTCGAACCAAGAGGTCTACATGACCACTGTTCTCGCGGGAGCGGAGACAGTGTTCTTGCCGTTCAACAAGGGCAATGGTGACCACGCCGGGAATCCTGTGAACCCGAACGGTTCGGACACGTCCTACCTGTGGGAAGAAGTGTTTGCACCCGAGTTGTTCCTGCGTGTCTTGCGGGACTATGCGTTGTGGGAGCCTGCGAAAAAGGGCAACGACGGCAGGCTGGTGTTCCCGCGTTACCACCAGCTGC
Organism: Corynebacterium vitaeruminis DSM 20294; assembly: GCF_000550805.1. NCBI lineage: Bacteria > Bacillati > Actinomycetota > Actinomycetes > Mycobacteriales > Corynebacteriaceae > Corynebacterium > Corynebacterium vitaeruminis. The sequence continues at coordinate 1,384,329 of NZ_CP004353.1, forward strand.
GGGCGACGGAGCGGGTTATCTCCTCGATGGTCGCTCATGGCTCAGGCGAGCGATTCTTGATCCAGCACTCGGCAGGTTCCGGCAAGACGAAGACGATTGCATGGTTGGCGCACCGGGCGAACCGTGCGTTCACTGCTTCGGGCGAGCCTCTGTTCAATTCGGTCATCGTGGTCACCGACCGCACGGCGTTGGACGACAATATCAAAGAGGGCCTTGACCTGTTGCGTGCCTCCGAGGGCATGGTCGTCGCGGTGGACAATGAACTGGGGTCGAAGTCGAAGAAGCTGGAAAAGGCATTGAGTGAGGGCGGGCATATTATCTCCTGCACCATTCAGACCTTCCCGGCTCTGGCACGGCTCATGGAGGCCAAGCCCGACCTTGCAGGGCGAAAGTACTGTGTCATCATCGACGAAGCGCACTCCTCACAACACGGCGAAGCGGCGAAGAAGCTGCGTGAAACCCTCGTGGACGTTGACCTCGACGAAGGGGAGGAGATCACCGGCGACGACATGCTGTTGGCGGTGGACTCTGCCGTGGCGAACTCAGCGAACATTTCCTTCGTGGCGCTCACGGCCACGCCGAAGGCGAAGACTCTTGCTGCCTATGGTGTGCCGGACGAGTTCGATCCGACGAGAAACGTCCCTTTTGACCTGTACTCCATGAGTCAGGCTATCGAAGAGGGCTTCATTCTCGATGTACTGTCGAACTACTCCACCTACACCATGTTCGCGCGTATCCGCGACGAGCTGGGGCGTACCGAAACGGTGGACGAGTCCGAAGCCGTGAATGACATGGTGCGTTTCGCTCGGATGCACCCGACCTCGATCGCCCAGAAGGTTGTCGTAGCGGTAGAGCATTTTAGGCGAAACGTGATGTCGCACTTAGGCGGAACGGCAAAGGCTATGGTCGTAGCGCCGGATCGTCGATCAGCTCTGACATGGTCGCTGAAAATGAACGAGTACATTGCGAAGAAGGGCTATGGGGACATGACGACACTTGTAGCGTTCTCCGGCTCGCTCGGCATGGGCGATGACACCGTGACGGAGTACTCGCTCAACGGAGTCAAAGACACGGCACTGCACTTCCGGGAGAGCGAGGAGTGCAAGGTGCTCATTGTCGCCAACAAGTTCCAAACTGGTTTTGACGAGCCTCGGCTGTGCGCCATGTACGTCGACAAGAAGCTCTCGGGTGTCATGGCGGTGCAGACTCTTTCCCGCCTCAACCGGACGTTCCCCGGCAAGCCGTCGCCAATGGTCGTGGATTTTGTCAATGATCCGGCAGACATCGTGGACTCGTTCAAGCCCTACTTCAAGCAGGCTCACATCGACACCGACATTCCGGCGAACGCGCTGTCGGATTTGGGCGACGAACTTGATCGGGCGGAGTTCTACACAATGGACGAACTCGACGCTCTCGGCACCGCGTTCATGGAGAAGGCGACAAGTGAAAAGCTCCAAGGGCTGATTGCCCCAATTCGCGGGCGCTGGAACGAGCACATGCGCCAGGCTCGCATGACCAACGACAAGGAAGCCTATGCGGACGGAAAGACGTTCAAGGCGAATTGCGTGAAGTACACGAACGCTTGGGAGTTCTTGAGCCAAATCGTGGACTACCAGGACGTGACGTTGCACAAGCGAGCTATTGTCGCTGGGCTGTTGGCAAGCAACTTGAATATCGAGCGCCAAGAGGATGACGACGACTACACCACAGGCATTGAGCTTGTCGGTGTCTCCGTCGAGCCGGTTGAGGTGGACGCAGATCTCGGGTTGCCCAAACAGGAAATTGACGGGGCATTGCCGTTACCCGGTTTTGACGGTCGTCCGGTTTCGGAAAACTCGCCGGTGAAGACCGCGTTTGACGAGGCGGTGGAGAAGGTCAACGCGATTCTCGCTGCGGCGGGCGTTACGGCCTCTGACGAGGCGACGGCGAGTGCGATCCGAGCCTCGTATGGCAAGCTCGCCGAAGACCCACAGATTCAGGGCATGGCAAACGAGAATGATGCAAAGCAGCTTGCTTCCACCTCGGCGTTCAAGCAGAAGGGGCTACAGGCATTGCTCGGTTCCGCTCAGGAGTCGCAGGAGGTCTACACCACCCTGTCGGCGGACATGGACAATGTGGAGACGGTCTTGCAAGCGCTCGCAGGGTTGCTCGTCGCAGCGTCGAAGGACGCGGAAGTAAAAAAGCGGCTCGGGAACCACTAGGCGGAAATGTGCTGGATACCCGAGGCTGTCAGTGGCCTCGGATATCCCTCAGAGCTCCCTTGACCGGCTAGAGCATGTTGGAATGCCTTTAGACCTCACCGTGAAGTGGGCGAGTATTTCTACTTGGATGGGAATCGAAAATCATTACTCGAGTAATGGCTGATTGACGAGGTGCACGATGCCGTAGAGTTTCGCGGGAGGATGAGGAACATTTGCGCCGAGCGCACTGTGCAAATTCCTTCGGCACAAGGGAGTTTTTTCACCAATGCGCAGGACGTGAACCATTGTCTCCACCAAACTCCGCTGATAACAGGCGCTAGCGTCGTTGGAATGTGACATGAAGTAGGCGAGATTCTCGACCGACGTAGGTGCCGCGGGTCATTCGCACGTATTCTGCACATCCAGCTTGCTTAAGGCATTGTGGCGTCCTGAGCAATGGCAAGAACGGCGGAAAAATGAAAAACCAAAGCCAAAGAATCTTCACCCCGAACAGGGACATCTGCAAGCGCCGTTGTCTCCGGTGGCCCAGGTGATTGCGAAGTTTGGTGCGGGAAGCTGGACAATGGCACCCGAACTGTGCTGTCATTGAGCCAATCGTTCGGCCCGCCTTCTCACCTGTTTAGGTCAGAAGAGTGGGCTGGATCTCTATCCGGGAACGGTGGTCAGGCAGGTGAGAAATCCCTTCGGGCCTGCCACTTTTATTGTCTTGTACGTTTTGCGGTGTCTGCATCGGGTCAATGGGCTGGCCCCGTGTGAGCGGCAGCAACGGCCATCGTCTAGCGAGACACTAGGCATCACTTCGAACGCTCAGGCCTTCGCCGCCACCTTCATCGCCGCCCGCCACTCGATTCGTAACCCACGACTGACTCTAGAAGACGCCGATGCCCAGCTAGGAGGGCATGAAGTCGGTCATAGCGACTTCAGCTCAACACACGAGGTCACGTGTGTTGAGCTGAATGGGTGTCTGGAACCTCTGGCGTGCCTTGGCCGATAGGAAGAGGACGTCTACGAGGACATGAACGGCGAGTCCTGGTATCCCAGCAGGTAGCGCTCGAGGCTGATCAACGGAAGCGCAAGGGTAGAGCTGATCCAGACCGGAACGGTAGAGGAAATGATCTGCGGCAGGTACTGGCCCTCCTCGCCGGTGTTCATGTCGGCGATGTTGGGAAAGACGAACTGCTGCCAGGCATCGGAGGAAGCGGCGAAGAACTGCCCGAACGGTCCAAGTCCGGGCTCGGACTGGGTCGGCGCGGAGGACTGGGCGTTGGCGGCCGGGGCGAGGAGGGTAAGCGCCGTGGTCACGGCGAGGGCGGCGGCAAGCTTTTTCATCATGGGGCAGAGTCTAGGTGACGCATAGGGGTTGGGAAAGGATCTTCTTCCATATTTCTTAACGGCAGCCGCAGGGTTGGGGGCGGGCGCCTTGGCCGTCGGCAAGCGAAAGTGACGCAGCGACCACCGGAAAACCATTGAAAGCGGTTGTCGCGCGGCCATACAATTCAATTGTGGTTGAATCAAGAGATTTTGAAGTAGGCGACGTGGGCGAGGCTGCGGCGCTGCTGGGCGCCGTCGCGGACCCGATCCGGTTGGGCCTGGTGCGTGAGCTTGCCGCGGTGGGCGAGGAGTGCGTGTGCAACCTCAACACCACGCCGCCGATTCCGGACAACCTGCTCAGCTATCACCTCAAGGTCCTGCGCGACGCCGGGCTGGTCACGAGCGAGCGGCGCGGGCGTTGGGTGCACTATCGCCTGGCCGAGGGAGCGTTCGAGCGGCTCCACGCGGCGCTGCCGGGGAGCCCCACACCGCAGTCGAAGGGATGCGAGTGCGATGAGTAACCTAGTTAAGGCGCGAGAGAGGGCCGTCGCCGAGGTGGGGAGAATCCCGCTTGGCGTGCGCCTCGTGCTTCTGGCGATCGCGTGGTTTACGGCCTACTTCCTCAACCGGCCGTGGTGGGACTGGCTCTACGGTACGGTCTTCAGGCTTGACCTCAACGGTCGGCTGGGGTCGGCGATCCACTTCTTTAGCTACGACACCGTCAAGATCCTGCTGCTTTTGTCCGGCCTCATGTTCGTCATCGGGGTGGCCCGGGCGAGCCTCAACCTCGAGCGGGCGCGGGCGTTTCTGGAAGACAAGGGCCTGTTCGTGGGGCTGGTGCTCGCGGTGGTGCTCGGAGTGGTCACTCCGTTTTGCAGCTGCTCGTCGATCCCGCTGTTCATCGGCTTCGTCGCGGCGGGCATCCCGCTGCCGATCACGCTCACCTTCCTCATCGCCTCGCCGCTGGTGAGCGAGACCGCGGCGATCCTCATCGGAACGCAGTTCGGGTGGGGCGTGGCAGTCGCCTACGTGGCGTCGGGAAGCATCATCGCCATCGCGATCGGCTTCCTCTTTAGCCGCTTCGACCTTAAGCCGTGGGTCGAGCCGTACGTGCTCGAGACACGCGCGCCTCTCGCCGCAGCGGCGGAAGGGGAGAAGCCGACCTTGGAGGATCGCGTGCGGGCGGGTGCCGCCGAGGCCTCCGACATCTTCCGGCGCGTGTGGAAGTGGGTCATCGTGGGCGTGGCCATCGGCGCGGCCATCCACGGCTGGATCCCGGAGGACTTCTTTACCCGCTTCGCGGGCCCCGATAACCCGTTTGCCGTGCCGATCGCGACGCTCGCCGGCATCCCGCTCTACGCCAACGGCGGCGGGGTCGTGCCCATCGGCGAGGCGCTGTGGGCCAAGGGCCTGCCGCTGGGAACGGTCATGTCGCTCATGATGGGGGCCATCGCGCTGTCGATCCCGGAGGCGATCATGCTGCGACAGGTGCTCAAGCCGCGGCTGTTGGCGGCCTTCTTCGCCGCGGTGGGCGTGGGCATCATCGTCGTCGGCTATCTGTTCAATTTCATCTATGCCTAGTTGCCTTTTCTCGGCCTAGGCACTCGAACTCTCAAGGAGGAAGTCATGCTCACCATCAAGATCCTCGGACCGGGCTGTGCCAACTGCAAGAACCTGGAGAAGAACACGCGCGCGGCGCTTAAGTCGCTGGGAAAGGAGGCGGAGGTGGTCAAGGTGACGGCCTTTCCCGAGATCGCGGCGTACGGGATCATGGCCACGCCGGGGCTCGTCATCAACGAAGAGGTCGTGGCGTCCGGGCGCGTGGCCACGCCGGCGGAGATCGCGGAGCTGATCAAAGCGCGCGCCTAGCGCGGGCGATCGGTGGTGGCCGTTCGCGTCGGGTGCCTCCGCTAGACTGGCCAACGTGACTGAAGCGAACCCGAACAAGCGTCTCATGTTGGTCGATGGCCATTCGATGGCCTTCCGCGCGTTCTACGCCCTGCCCGCGGAGAACTTTGCCACCTCCGGCGGCCAGGCGACCAACGCCGTGTACGGTTTCCTTTCCATGCTGTCGTCTTTGCTTATCGACGAACAACCCAGCCACATCGCGGTGGCCTTCGACGTGGGGCGAACCACCTTCCGCACGGAGATGTTCCCGGAGTACAAGGCGCAGCGCGAGGCCGCACCCCCGGAGTTCAAGGGGCAGGTGCCGCTCATCCAGGAGGTGCTGGAGGCGCTCGGGATCACCACCATAGAAAAGGACAACTACGAGGCGGACGACATCATCGCCACGCTTGCGACCGCGGCCAAGCCGCTGGGGTTTGAGACGCTGATCGTCACCGGCGACCGCGACTCCTTCCAGCTGGTCAACGACACCACCACGGTGCTCTACCCGATGCGGGGCGTGTCCGTGCTGCACCGGTTCACGCCCGAGGCGGTGGAGGAGAAGTACGGGCTGACCCCGGCTCAGTACCCGGACTTCGCGGCGCTGCGCGGCGATCCGTCCGACAACCTGCCCTCGATCCCGAAGGTGGGCGAGAAGACGGCGACCAAGTGGATCGTCGAGTACGGGACGCTGGATAACCTCCTAGCTAACGCCGACAAGGTCAAGGGCAAGGTGGGCGAGAGCTTCCGCGAACGCCTCGACCAGGTGCGCATGAACCGCACCTTGACGGAGATGGTCAAGGACCTGGAACTGCCGTATACCCCGGAGCAGCTGGGCCTGCGTGAGGCCGACGTGACCGACGTGGCCGCCAAGTTCGACGCGCTCGAGTTCGGCACCACGCTGCGCGAGAAGGTATTGGGCGCCATCCACGCCGACGCCGCCTTCGAGGAGGACCGCGACGAGGTGGAGGTCACCTCCCACGACCTGGTCACCTGGCTCAAGGAGCACAAGGAGAACACCCCGCACGCGGGCATGGCGCTCTTCGTGGAGGGAACCGGCCGCCCGGCCGCGGGGGATGCCACACGCCTCGCGATCGTCAACCAGCAGCGCGAGGCCATCGCCGTGGACCTAGGCGAGCTGTCGCCGGAGGAGGAGAAGGCGCTGGGCGAGTGGCTCGCCAGCGACTCGCCCAAGTACCTCCACGAGGGCAAGGCCGCCTACCACATGCTCAAGGGGCGCGGTTTTGAGCTGGGCGGCATCGCTCACGACACCGCGATCGCGGCCTATCTGCTGCGTCCGGGCCAGCGCACCTACGAGCTGAAGGACGTCTACCAGCGCCACCTGCAGCGCCAGCTCGACGCCGAGCCCGCCTCGGGTCAGATGACGCTGCTCGACGTCGCCGACGCCGATTCGCTCATCAACTCCGCGGTGGCCATCCTCGAGCTGGTCGAGGAGCTCGTCGGCGCTCTCCAGGCCATCGACGCCTACGAGCTGTACGCGGACCTGGAGATCCCGCTGCTCAGCATCCTCGCGCACATGGAGGACGCCGGCATCGCCGTGGACATCGACACGCTGCAGGAGCAGCTCGACACCTTTATCGAGCAGGTCCAGGAGGAAGAAGCCCAGGCGCGCGCGCTGGCGGGGGACGATTCCCTCAACCTGTCAAGCCCGAAGCAGCTGCAGGTGGTGCTCTTCGAGACTCTCGGGCTGCCAAAGACCAAGAAGACCAAGACCGGCTACTCCACGGCGGCGAAGGAGATCGAGGCGCTCGCGGTCAATCACCCGCACCCGTTCCTCGACCACCTGCTCGCGCACCGCGAGTACCAGAAGATGAAGACCACCCTGGAGGGGCTCATCAAGTCGGTGTCCTCCGACGGGCGCATCCACACCACCTTCAACCAGACGGTGGCCTCCACCGGCCGCCTGTCGTCGACGGAGCCGAACCTGCAAAACATCCCGGTGCGCACCCCCGCAGGGCGCAAGATCCGCTCCGCATTCGTCGTGGGCCCCGGTTACGAGACCCTGCTCACGGCCGACTACTCCCAGATCGAGATGCGCGTCATGGCGCACTTGTCCGAGGACCCGGGGCTCATCGAGGCCTACCGCGAGGGCGAGGACCTGCACAACTACGTGGGCTCCAAGGTCTTCGACGTCCCGGTCGACGAGGTCACCCCGGAGCTGCGCCGCCGCGTGAAGGCCATGTCTTACGGCCTGGTCTACGGGCTGTCCGCCTTCGGCCTGTCCCAGCAGCTGGGCATCCCGGCGGGCGAGGCGCGCCAGATCATGGAGAGCTACTTCGAGCGCTTCGGCGGCGTGAAGCGCTACCTCGACGAGGTCGTGGCCCAGGCCCGCAAGGACGGCTACACCTCCACGCTCTTCGGCCGCCGCCGCTACCTGCCGGAGCTCAACTCCGACAACCGCGTTGCCCGCGAGAACGCCGAGCGCGCCGCGCTCAACGCCCCGATTCAGGGCACGGCCGCCGACATCATCAAGGTTGCCATGATCCGCGTCGACCGCGAGCTGAAGAAGGCCAAGGTCGCATCCCGGGTCCTGCTCCAGGTGCACGACGAACTCGTGGTCGAGGTCGCCCCGGGCGAGCTGGGCAAGGTCCGAGAGATCCTCGAGCGCGAGATGGACTCGGCCATCAAGCTGCGCGTCCCGCTGGAGGTCTCCGCGGGCGTGGGCACCGACTGGAACGAGGCCGGACACTAGTGTAGGACAAGTCTCTGGCCCTGACCAGGCTGGTCGCGCAGGGGCTGGTCGATCGCCCTTACGCCGGCGGCGCGGAGGCCGTCGCGGCTTTCGGGGTCATGCAGGGCCAGGACCTGGGTGTCCTCAGTTCGGTGGCGCTGCGCACGGCGTCGGGAAGCATCGACGAGGTGCTGGACCTCCTGCGGGAGCGCAGGCTCGTGCGTGGCTACCCGATGCGCGGCACGGTGTTCCTCGGCGCGGCGCGCGACCTGAGGTGGATCACCGAGCTGTGCTCGACAGGGATCGTGGCTCAGGGCCGCGCCGCCGCGGAGAAGTCCTACGGCGTGGGCGCCCGCGAGCTCGACAGCCTGCGCGAGGCGCTGCACGCCCACCCCGCCGCGCGCGGGGACGGACTCACCCGGGCCGAGTACAAGGAGCTCGCCCGGAAGGCGCTCCCGCACCTCGACCACTCGCAGACCGGGGTGATCTACCGGTCGCTCTTCCAGCTCATCATCGAGCACGACGTGGTCTACTCCGGCTGGGACGGCCGCGACCAGCGCGTGGCCTTGGCCGAGGGCATCCTCGGGCCCGGCCTCGAGGAGCTCTTCGAGGATCGAACGGCGGCCACGGCGGAGCTCATGTCCCGCTACTTCCGCACCCGCGGCCCGGCCACGCTCGCCGACTTCCGCTGGTGGAGCAAGCTCAAGGTCTCAGAGATCAAGAAGGCGCTCCCGCTCCTAGCCGATGACGTCGACGCCGTCGAGCGGGACGGCGACACCGTCTACGTGGACACCCTGCTCGCCGAGCGCCTGCCCGGGATGCTCAAGGAGGCGGAGCGCCCGCGGCTGCTGCCCGCCTTCGACGAGTTCATCCTCGGCTACCAGGACCGGCTCTTTGCCATGACGCCGAAGGTCCACGACGTTCTCGTCCCGCGGAATCGGGGAGTGTTCCGCAAGGCGGTCGTGGTCGGCGGCACCGTGCGCGGGGCGTGGACGCGCTCGGGCTCTGCGGGCAGGCGCCAGCTCTCGATGGAGGCGGTGGCCACGATCCCGAAGTCGGCCGCGGTCCCGCTGCGCAAGCGGTTCGAGGCCTACCCGTTTGCCGTCGCCTAGCCGCGGCGCGCCTGGAAGATGATGGTGCCGGGGAAGATCCTCCCGCGCAGCGGCGACCACTGCCCCCACGTCTCCTCGAGGTCCTCGGGCCACTCGGGCTCGAGCACCCGCTCGATGCGCAGGCCCGCGCCCGCAAGTGCTGCGACGTGGTCGCCGATCGTGTGCTGGAACTCGGCGTAGGTCACCTTCCCGCCGGATTCCTCCACGTAGGAGCGCTCGAAGTAGGGGATGGCGGCCACCAGCCCCTCCTCGCCGGGGTCGTCGGGGAAGACCCAGCGCATGGGGTGGTTGCACGAATAGGTCAGCGTCCCGCCAGGAGCTAGCACGCGGGCGACCTCGCGGAAGAGCGCGGGCAGGCCCTCGATGAACGGGATCGCGCCGAAGGCGGAAAATACCTGGTCGAAGGCACCGTCGCGGTAGGGAAGCGCGAGCGCGTCGGCCTGGATCAACGGCACGCCGGGGTCGGCGGCGGCCAGCATGCCGCGCGAGAGATCCATCCCCGTCACCAGCCGCGCCCCCGGGTATGCGGAGCTCAGCCAGGTTGAGCACGGGGCGCTCCCGCAGCCGATCTCTAGCACGCGCTGCCCGGTCACGTCGCCGAGCAGCCGTGCCTCGGCCTCCGCCAGCATCTCCGGGCACCAGTAGAAGCCGTCGAGGTAGTGTGCGTGCCGCGCGTGATAGTCCGCGGCGTCGTCGTCCCAGAATCGGCGGTTGGCGGCCGTCGCCGCGCGGTGAAAGTCCTCACTCATGATGCTTGGATTCTAGCTTCGCTTGTCGACGCCTTCGGTTACCGCTCCAGCGCCAAGTGGGGCTCGTGAGACTGGTGTGAAAGCCGCAGGTGGCTTCGGCGGCGACGGCGGAAGCTCAAGGGCCGGAAAAATTGCTCTGCCAGCGCAAATGCACTACTATTGAGCGGGCGTGTCTATGCCTCCATCGAATTTCTCCTCATGTAGGAGGGGAGAAACCCCTTGGAAGCGGGATCCAAGAGCGCGGTGACCTGCGTTTTTAGAGAGACACCGCCACATATTCTGTCCATTTACTATTCCTACGTTTTCGGAGCATTTAATGCCAACCAACAACGTCCCTCAGGTAGCCGTCAACGACTTCGGCTCCACTGAGGAATTCCTCGCAGCCGTCGACGCCACCATCAAGTACTTCAACGATGGTGACATCGTCGAGGGCACCGTGGTCAAGGTCGACCACGACGAGGTTCTGCTCGACATCGGATACAAGACCGAGGGTGTCATCCCGTCCCGCGAGCTTTCCATCAAGCACGACGTCGACCCCGATGAGGTCGTCGAGGTCGGCGATCAGATCGACGCACTCGTCCTCACCAAGGAGGACAAGGAAGGTCGCCTGATCCTTTCCAAGAAGCGTGCTCAGTACGAGCGCGCATGGGGCGCCATCGAGGAGCTCCAGCGCAACGAGGAGCCGGTCACCGGTACCGTCATCGAGGTCGTCAAGGGCGGCCTGATCCTGGACATCGGCCTGCGCGGCTTCCTGCCTGCTTCCCTCGTTGAGATGCGTCGCGTTCGCGATCTCGATCCGTACATCGGTCAGCAGATCGAGGCCAAGATCATCGAGCTCGACAAGCAGCGCAACAACGTTGTCCTGTCCCGCCGTGCTTGGCTCGAGCAGACCCAGTCTGAGGTCCGCTCCGAGTTCCTGCACCAGCTGCAGAAGGGCCAGGTCCGCAAGGGCGTCGTGTCCTCCATCGTCAACTTCGGCGCCTTCGTCGATCTCGGCGGTGTCGACGGCCTGGTTCACGTTTCCGAGCTGTCTTGGAAGCACATCGACCACCCGTCCGAGGTTGTCACCGTGGGTGACGAGGTCACCGTCGAGGTTCTCGACGTCGATCTCGACCGCGAGCGCGTGTCCCTGTCCCTGAAGGCTACCCAGGAAGATCCGTGGCGCGTCTTCGCCCGCACCCACGCTGTGGGCCAGATCGTTCCGGGTAAGGTCACCAAGCTCGTCCCGTTTGGCGCGTTCGTTCGCGTCGAGGAGGGCATCGAGGGCCTCGTCCACATCTCCGAGCTGGCTCAGCGCCACGTCGAGGTCCCGGACCAGGTCGTCAACGTTGGCGAGGAGGCCCTGGTCAAGGTCATCGACATCGACCTCGAGCGTCGTCGCATCTCCCTGTCCCTGAAGCAGGCCGACGAGGACTACACCGAGGAGTTCGACCCGTCGAAGTACGGCATGGCCGATTCCTACGACGAGAAGGGCAACTACATCTTCCCCGAGGGCTTCGACCCCGAGACCAACGAGTGGCTCGAGGGCTTCGAGGAGCAGCGTGCGGAGTGGGAGGCTCGCTACGCCGAGTCCGAGCGCCGCTTCAACCTGCACACCGCCCAGATCGAGCGCAACCGCGCCTCTGCAGCCGCCGCTGCAGAGGCTGGCGAGGGCGCTACCAACTACTCCTCCGAGTCCGCTGAGGCAGCTCCGGCCGCGGCGAACGAGGTCGAGGGTGGCTCCCTGGCTTCCGACGAGCAGCTCGCTGCTCTGCGCGAGAAGCTGGCTGGCAACTAGTAGCTAGCGCGGGCTTGCCGCGCACTGCGTGAGCCCTAAACCCGGCGAGAGCGTTCCCCTTCGGGGGTTCGTCCTCGCCGGGTTTATTTTTTTGTGGGGGGCCGGGTTGCCTTTTTTCGGGGCCTGTCGACGCCGAAGGTGGGCGTCGACAAAGCGAAAAAGAAAACCGGACATAATTGGGGCACGACTCTAAGGGGCTGCGGGGAAGTGAGAGAGGAAATCGGGGCACAAAACTCACTTCCGGAAACGAACTTGTGTAAAACCTTGGAGGAAAACTGTGGAATCGTTTCCACTCTCAGGTTTGTTTACGTGGGGAAGTGAAATAAAACGCAGTTTTTGTTTGCTTGGGTTTTAGCTTGGAATTTCGTACGAGTCGGAATAGGATTGTGACAGGCTGCCAAGTGGGTGTCCGAGTGTGACTGTATCCACATAGGCACAAACAAATACAGATTTTTTACGAGAAAGGTTGACTCATGGCGACTAACGTCGCGCAAACCTCTGAGTTTATCTTGGACAAGGTCGGCGGTGCATCCAACGTCGCATCGCTGACCCACTGCGCAACTCGACTTCGTTTCCAGCTCCACGATCAGTCCAAGGCTGATCAGAGCGCACTGGACAGCAACACCGACGTGCTCGGTGTCGTCCCGCAGGGCTCCACCGGCCTCCAGGTGGTTATGGGCGGCGGCGTCGCCAACTACTACCAGGAGATCGTCAAGCTGCCCGGCATGGGCGACAAGGCCGGCGCCGATGATGCCGCGCCGAAGACCAACAAGAAGGACTACGGCGGAGTCCGCGGCAAGTACTCCTGGGTGGATTACTCCTTCGAGTTCCTGTCCGACACCTTCCGCCCGATCCTGTGGGCCCTGCTCGGTGCCTCGCTGATCATCACCATGCTGGTGCTGGCAGATACCTTCGGCTGGCAGGACTTCCGTGCCCCGATGGCGGAGCAACCCCCGACGTACCAGCTGCTGCACGCCATGTGGCGCTCGGTGTTCTACTTCCTGCCCGTCATGATCGGTGCTACTGCATCGAGGAAGCTGGGCGCTAACGAGTGGGTGGGTGCCGCCATCCCGGCCGCACTGCTTACCCCTGAGTTCCTCGCCATGGGTAAGGCGGGCGACGTGGTCCACGTCTTCGGCCTCCCGCTGGTGCTGAACGACTACGGCGCACAGGTCTTCCCGCCGCTGCTGGCCGCCATCGGCCTGTACTGGGTGGAAAAGGGCCTCAAGCGCATCATTCCTGAGGCAGTCCAGATGGTCTTCGTGCCGTTCTTCTCGCTGCTTATCATGATCCCGCTGACCGCCTTCCTGCTCGGCCCCTTCGGCATCGGCATCGGTAACGGCATCTCCGACTTCCTCAAGGCAGTCAACGGCTTCTCGCCCTTCATCCTCGCGATCATCATCCCGATGCTCTACCCGTTCCTGGTCCCGCTGGGTCTGCACTGGCCGCTCAACGCCATCATGGTCCAGAACCTGGCCGTCCTCGGCTACGACTTCATTCAGGGCCCGATGGGTGCATGGAACTTCGCCTGCTTCGGCGTCGTCGCCGGCGTCATGTTCGTCTCCATGCGTGAGAAGAACGTCCAGATGCGGCAGGTCGCGCTCGGTGGCCTGCTAGCAGGTCTCCTGGGTGGTATTTCCGAACCCTCCCTCTACGGTGTCCTGCTCCGATTTAAGAAGACCTACATGCGCCTGCTGCCCGGCTGTTTCGCAGGCGGTGTCGTGATGGGCATCTTCAACGTCAAGGCTTCCGCATTCGTCTTCACCTCGCTTCTGACCATCCCGGCCATGAGCCCGATGGGTGGCTACGCCATCGGCGTGGCCGTGGCTTTCTTCACCTCCTTCTTCCTCGTGGTCTTCTTCGACTACCGCGGCAAGGAGGAAAAGGCCGAGGTTCTCGCTAACCTCGCCGCCGCCCGCGAGACCGAGGAGGAGGCTGCGCCCGCCGCAGTCGAGTCCGCCGCTCCCGCAGCCGCTGCTGCCACCGCCGCTGCTGGCGGGGTCGCAACCGCCGTCGCCGCACCGGTCAAGACCGCCCTCGAGGCCGGCGCCGTGACCACCCTGACCAGCCCGGTCGAGGGCAAGGCCGTCGCCCTGTCCGAGGTCCCGGATCCGATTTTCGCCACCGCGAAGCTGGGCGAGGGCGTAGCCATCGAGCCGACCGGCAACGTGGTCGTCGCGCCCGCCGCCGCCACCGTGCTCACCGTCCAGAAGTCCGGCCACGCCGTTGGCCTGCGCCTGGACAACGGCATCGAGCTGCTCGTCCACATCGGCATCGACACCGTCCAGCTGGGCGGCGAGGGCTTCGAGGTTCACGTGGCCAAGAAGCAGCACGTGGAGAAGGGCGACAAGCTCATCACCTTCGACCCGAGCTTCATCAAGTCCAAGGGCTACAACCTCATCACCCCGGTCCTTGTGACCAACACCCCGAAGTTCGCCTCCGTCGTCGGCCACCCGGCCGCGCAGGCTGGCTTCGACACCGAGGTCATCACCACCACCGCCAACTAATCACGGCGGTTGCGCCCCTTGCGGATTCCTTCCGCGAGGGGCATTTTGCTTTTCGACGCGTACCGCCGATCACCCGTATACGATCGTGGCTATGAAGAAGATTGGACTGACTGGCGGGATCGGAAGCGGCAAGTCGACGGTGGCGAAGCTGCTACGGGAGAAGGGGGCGCCGGTCATCGACGCGGATCAGATCGCCCGGGAGATCGTGGAGCCGGGCCAGCCCGCGCTCGCCGAGCTCGCCGAGGCGTTCGGCGAGGACATCCTCGACGCCGACGGCCGGCTCATCCGCCCCGCGCTGGCAGCGAAGGCCTTCGCGAGCGACGAGGCCCGGGCGCTGCTCAATTCCATCACCCACCCGCGCATCGAGGCGCGTACCGCGGAGCTGTTCGCGAAGGCCGAGGCCGAGGGACACCCGTTTGCAGTGTGGGACATGCCTCTGCTGGTCGACAACGGCCACGACAAGAAGATGGACTTCGTCGTCGTCGTCGACGTCGACAAGGAGACCCGCGTCGAGCGGCTGGTGAAGTTCCGGGGCCTTGACGAGCAGGACGCCCGCCGCCGCATCGCGGCCCAGGTCCCGGACGAGGTGCGGCTCGCCGCGGCAGACTTCGTCGTGGACAATAACGGAAATCTCCCAGAGCTTGTCCCGCAGGTGGACAAGCTCTGGGAGATCCTGTGCGATCTGTGAGGGGTTACTGCCCCGCGTAGTTGATCGTGTCGACGACCGTCAGGCCATCGTCGGTGGTCGGGTCGTAGGCTGCGCCCGCAGGAGAGGCCGCCGTGACGCCCGGGACCTGGGTGAGGTAGGACTCGAGCGCCACTTACGTGTTTAAGCCCGGATCGAAGGTGGCTGAGCGCTCGGAGGACGTGCCGCCGAGCATCGGCACAACCCTGTGCTTAATCTTTGTCCAGCCGGTGCCGTCCAAGTACTCGAAGACGTTGGCCTTGGCAGGCGGCCGAGAGTCGCCGAGCCGAAGGCGTCGACAAGCGAAAGCAGAAGCCACGGTGTCGTGTCGGGCGGTGTTAGTAGGATGGGCACCATGGCATTTGCGGCAGAACATCCAGAACTCCCGGAGTCCGAGTTTCGCCCGGTCGGCGAGATCGAGCGCACCGAGGGAACCTTCGAGGTCATCTCCGAGTACGAGCCCGCGGGCGACCAGCCGCAGGCGATCAAGGAGCTCGACGAGCGCCTCAACAGGGGGGAGCGTGACATCGTGCTGCTTGGTGCTACCGGCACCGGCAAGTCGGCCACGGCCGCCTGGCTGATCGAGAAGCAGCAGCGCCCCACGCTAGTCATGGCGCCGAACAAGACGCTGGCCGCGCAGCTGGCCAACGAGCTGCGCCAGCTGCTGCCCAACAACGCGGTGGAGTACTTCGTCTCGTACTACGACTACTACCAGCCGGAGGCCTACATCGCGCAGACGGATACGTACATCGAGAAGGATTCCTCGATCAACGACGACGTTGAGCGCCTTCGCCACCGCGCGACCAGCTCGCTGCTCTCAAGGCGCGACGTCGTGGTGGTCAGCTCGGTGTCCTGCATCTACGGCCTGGGTACGCCGCAGTCCTATCTCGACCGCTCCGTGCTGCTGCGGGTGGGCGAGGAGATCGAGCGCGACCGCTTCCTGCGCCTGCTCGTGGACATCCAGTACGACCGCAACGACATCGGGTTCACCCGCGGCGCCTTCCGCGTTAAGGGGGACACGGTGGACATCATCCCCGCCTACGAGGAGCTGGCCGTGCGGGTGGAGTTCTTCGGTGACGAGGTCGACGCCCTCTACTACATTCACCCGCTCACCGGCGACGTCGTGCGCCAGGTGGACGAGATCCGCATCTTCCCGGCCACCCACTACGTGGCGGGCCCCGAGCGCATGGCCAAGGCGATCGAGGCGATCAAGGAGGAGCTGGCCGAGCGGCTGGCGGACCTGGAAAACCGCGGTAAGTTGCTCGAAGCCCAGCGCCTGCGCATGCGCACCGAGTACGACCTCGAGATGATCGAGCAGGTGGGATTCTGCTCCGGCATCGAGAACTACTCCCGCCACCTAGACGGGCGCCCGGCGGGCAGCGCGCCGGCGACCCTGCTCGACTACTTCCCGGAGGACTTCCTCACCATCATCGACGAGTCCCACGTGACCGTGCCGCAGATCGGCGGCATGTTCGAAGGCGACATGTCGCGCAAGCGCAACCTCGTCGAGTTCGGCTTCCGCCTGCCCTCGGCGCTCGACAACCGCCCGCTGACCTGGGAGGAGTTCGAGCAGCGCGTGGGGCAGACCATCTACCTGTCCGCCACCCCTGGTAACTACGAGCTGGCCGCCTCCGGCGGGGAGTTCGTCGAGCAGGTTATTCGCCCCACCGGCCTGGTCGACCCGAAGGTCACGGTCAAGCCCACCAAGGGCCAGATCGACGATCTCATCGAGGAGATCCGCCAGCGCACCGCCAAGCAGGAGCGCGTCCTCGTGACCACCCTGACCAAGAAGATGGCCGAGGACCTGACCGACTACCTCCTCGACAACGGCATCCGGGTGCGCTACCTGCACTCCGATATCGACACCCTCCAGCGCGTCGAGCTGCTGCGCCAGCTGCGCCTGGGCGAGTACGACGTGCTGGTGGGCATCAACCTCCTGCGCGAGGGCCTCGACCTGCCCGAGGTCTCGCTCGTGGCCATCCTCGACGCGGACAAGGAGGGCTTCCTGCGCTCGACCACCTCGCTCATCCAGACCATCGGCCGCGCGGCCCGCAACGTCTCCGGCGAGGTCATCATGTACGCGGACAAGATCACCGACTCCATGGCGTATGCCATCGACGAGACCGAGCGCCGCCGCGAGAAGCAGATCGCGTACAACAAGGAGCACGGCATCGACCCGCAGCCGCTGCGCAAGAAGATCGCAGACATCCTCGACCAAGTCAACGAGGAGGGAGCCGAGGCCGCGACCGCCTCCCTGCGTTCGGACGCAGCGGTGGCCGAGCGCCGCGACACCTCCAGCATGCCCGCCAAGGAGCTGCAGTCGCTTATCGACGACCTGACGGCACAGATGGGCGAGGCCGCCCGCGACCTGAAGTTCGAGCTCGCCGGGCGCCTGCGCGACGAGATCATCGAGCTGAAAAAGGAGCTGCGCGGGGTGAAAGAGGCGGGCATCTAATTGCTCGCGATCCATGACCACCTGTGCAATTGCGGGTGGGTGTGACCGAGCTAAAACAATTTTCGGCTGCGTTCCAATTACACAGGCTGTATTTAGTGAACTCGCCCGTTTTAGTTGTTAGACTTGCCGGTACATGCTTTTTCGAGCATCCGGCATTCCGGCATTCGGCGCCGCGCGCGGAATGGTTGTGGGGCGGCGCCTTCTGCCCGCTTTCGCCGGTGCACTCCTTAATTCTTTTCCACCATTGTTTCGTCTACACGGAAGGTTCTCATGAGCGACTACTCCACCATCGTCGTCGGCACCGACGGTTCCAAGTCTTCTCTGCTTGCAGTCGAGCGCGCTGCAAAGATCGCAGCTGCATTCGATGCAACCCTGGTGGTTGGTTGCGCCTACTACGAGACCAAGGAGGACGCCTCCAAGACCCTGCGTCAGGATTCCGTCACCGTCCTCGGCACCGACCCCGCCCAGCAGAACCTGGACAAGGCCGCCGAGCACGCTCGCGCCGTTGGTGCCACCAAGATCGAGACCCTGGTTCGCCCGGGCACCCCGGTCGAGGCGCTCATGCACATCGTCAACGAGACCAACGCCGACCTGCTCGTGGTGGGCAATCGCGGCATCAACTCGCTGACCGGCCGCCTGCTCGGCTCCGTGCCGGCGGACGTCGCCCGCCAGTCCGACTGCGACGTGATGATCGTCCACACCGTCGACTAATAACTTCGGTTTTCAGAGCTCCCCTTCGACGCCTTCGCTGGTGTCCAAGGGAAGCTTTTTGCGCTGGCCTAGGCCAGCGCGGTGACGAAGCTGAATCCGATGGCGAACAGCAGGGCGGGCAAGGGGTTGGCCACGTTGACGGTTCTGGGACGCACGAGGTTGAGCCCCACGCAGGCGATGAGCACGTTGCCCACCAGCGAGATGTTCCCGATCACGGTATCGGTCATGATCGGCTCGACGAGCTTGGCGAGGATGGTGACGCTGCCCTGGAGCAGCAGGACGGGCAGTGCCGCGAACCCCGCGCCGCGCCCCATCGAGGCGGCCATCATGAGGATGATGAAGAAGTCCAGCAGGGACTTCGCTGCGAGCACCGAGATGTCCCCGCGCAGCCCGTCCTCGATGGCGCCGATGATGGCCATGGCGCCTACGCAGACGGTGAGCGAGGCGGTGACGAAGGCGTCGACGAACCGCGGGTCCTTGGAACTTCCCGACTTGCGCTTGAGCCACACCCCGAATCGCGTGAACCCGCGGTCGATGTCGATGATCTCGCCCGTGAGCGCCCCGAGGATCAGCGACAGGATCATGAGCAGCGCGCCGTGGACCTCAAGCCCGGCTCCGTCAGGCGACATCTGGAGCATCTTCGCCAACGTCCCGGCCGCGCCGAGGAAGGCCACCGCCACGCCGGAGGCGGTGATGATGGACTCCTGGTAGCGCTGGTGCAGCACCCGGCGCAGCATGAGGCCGAGGACGCCGGCGACGGCGATGGCAAGGGTGTTGATGAGCGTGCCAAGGCCAGGCATCGGTTCCCCCACGTAGAGACTTCAAGGTACGAGCAAGTTTTCCAAGAAGACTATTGTGCCCTACGCCCGGTTCGACTAGGGCAACGCGGGGTGGAGTTTTACGCGACGGGCAGCTCGCCGATCACGGTGAGGGTCTGCGTCGCGCGGGTGAGCGCCACGAAGAGGTCCTGCCAGCCCTGGGGGGAGTCGTCGACGATCGCGCGGGGATTGTCCACGATGACGTGGTCGAACTCCAGGCCCTTGATCTCGCCGACGCCGAAGAAGCCCTTCTCGTCGGCGTGCGCGGCGGCGAGGGAGTCGGCGGTGATGACGGCCGCGAGGCGCTCGGGGTCCTTATTTCGCAGCTCGGCGAGGAGGTCGCCCGCCTTGGCGTCGGAAAGCAGGCGAACGCCGATCCCCGTGGAGCGCAACGAGGTCGACGGCGTGACGTCTGGGGCGAAGACGGCCTGCACGCGGTTGGCCACCTCCATGACCTCGGCGGGGGTGCGGTAGTTGATGGTGAGCTGGCGCGTGCGGAAGCGGGTGCCCACGAAGGGCGAGAGCGTCTCCGACCACGAGTCGACGCCCGCGGGCGAGGAAGTCTGGGAGGTGTCGCCGACGATCGTCATCCAGCGCGACGGGCAGCGGCGCATCACCATGCGCCACTCCATCGGGGTGAGCTCCTGGGCCTCGTCGATGATGACGTGGCCGTATGCCCAGGTGTAGTCCTCGCGGGCGCGCTGCGCGGTCGAGCGATTGTCGCGGACCTGCTGGCGCTGGGCGAGCGACTCCGCGTCGATGACGTCGAAGGCGGAGAGGATCTCGGCGTCGGTCTCGTCGTCGAGGTCGGTGTTCTCGGAGCTCGAGAGCACGTCGAGGGCGTCCTGGGCCTCCTCGATCTGCTCTCGCCACCGCTTGCGCTCCGCCTCCTGCTCGGACTCGGGGTCGGCGAGCCCGATGAGCACGGCGAGCTCGTCCAAGAGGGCGGCGTCGGCGGCGGAGAAGGGGTGGCGCTCAGGGTCTGCGAGGCTGATCGTTTCCTCCCGGAAGAGCGCGGCCTGGGTCTCCTCGTCGTAGTCGTACGCCGCCTGGGCGATGGCATCCTCGCTGGTGAGGAGGTCGTGGAGGACCTCCTCGGGGTCGAGCAGCGGCCAGAACTCGTCGATGAGCTCGTCCACGAGGGGGTCGGCGGCGAGCTCGTCGTGGAGCTGGGCGATGTCGCCCTGCCCCAGAAGGTTCGCCCCGCCGAGTGGGTCCGCGCCGATGATCGCCGCCATCTGGCGGGCGAGCTGGTCGACGAGGGACTCGCGGAAGAGCGGCCTCGCGAGGTTGTGGGGGCGGCGCGCGCGGCGGGCGCGGGTGCGGCCGGACTTCACGATCTTCTCGTCGAGCGTGAGCTTGATGCCGTCGACGGTGATCTCCCGCGACTGCTCCGGGAGCGTTTGGTAGGCCTTCACCGCGCGGTCGAGGATGGTGACCATCTCTTCGCTGCCCTTGATCTCCCGGGTGACCAGTGCCTCCGGCAGGGTCGCGTGGACGCCGGGGAAGAGGTCGCCGACGGTGGAGAGGACCACGCCGGTCTCGCCGAGCTCGGGGAGCACGTGGGAGATGTACTCGAGGAAGGTGCGGTTCGGGCCGATGATGAGCACGCCCGTGCGCGCGAGCTGCTCGCGCCAGGTGTAGAGGAGGTAGGCGATCCGGTGCAGCGCGACGGCGGTTTTTCCGGTTCCCGGGCCGCCCTCGACGACCATGACGCCGCGGGTCTCGTCGCGGATGATCTCGTCCTGCTCGCGTTGGATGGTCTCCACGATGGAGCCCATGTGCCCGGTGCGGGCCGCGTTGAGGGCGGTAAGCAGGGCGCCCTCGCCGGCCACGCCTGCGGACTGTGCGGCGTCGTTGGCGTCTTCCGGGTCGAGGACGGTGTCGGTAAGCCGCTCGTCGTCGACGCCGGTGACGGTGCGGCCCTTGGTGCGGATGTGCCGGCGTATGACCACGCCCTCCGGCTGCGCGGTGGTGGCGAGGTAGAAGGGGCGGGCGAGCGGCGCGCGCCAGTCGAGCAGCAGCGTGCGGTAGTCGTCGTCGCGGTCGTCGAGGCCCATGCGGCCGATGTAGCGGCGGTCGACGTTCGGGTGCCCGGGCACCGGGTTGTCGATGATGGCCGGGTTGTCCGTCTCGACGTCGATGCGCCCGAAGACGAGCCCCAGCTGGGCGATGTTGAGCCGGTCGATCTTCTCGTTGAGTCCGTGGTACTCGGTCTCGCGCTCGACGAGGGCCTCCGCGTCGGGGTTGGCGGGGTCCACGCGCAGCATGACCTGCCGCAGCCGCTCCTGGGCGGCGGATACTTCCTCGTCCAGCTTGTCGAAGAGCCCGTCGACGTAGGCCTGCTCAAGCTCTATTTGCTTTCCGACGTTCGCCTTCGGCGCCGCATCGCGCGGGTTCGTGGTGGGAGGAGTCATTCGAAGCCGTTCCTTCCGTAGGGGGTGTCGGATAGATGTGCCTCCGCGGGGTGCCGCGGTCACAAGGCAAGACGGCTCATTGTACTCGCGTTTGGTGGGGAGGGTTAATGGCGCTCTCTCGCGGAAAACTTAGCTGCCTCCCGTTTCCTTTGCGGATGGAAGGTCGGTTCGGAAGCTCTTCGTGGGCGGGCAGGGCGCGCACAAAAGCGGCCCCACGCTGCTGCGCGGGACCGCCTCGGGTTTCCCTATGCCTGGGCTGCTGGAATATAGATCTTAGAGGGCGTCCTTGACCTTCTTCTGTGCCTTTTCGATGGCCTTGCGGGCGCGATCCTCGAGCTTGGAGGCCCTCTTAGCAGCCTTCTTCGCCTGGCAGCCGCCCTTCGACTGGGCCTCGGCGAGCGCCGCGTCGGCGCGATCCTGGGCCTTGGCGGCGGCCTTGACCACGCCTTGGCGCGCGACCTTGGAGTTCTCGCGGGCCTTTTCCAGCCACTCGGCGCTGTTGTCCTTGATCAGGGCGGAAGCGCTCTCGGCCGCCTGGGTGAAGGACTTGCGGGCGCTCTCGGCGGACTCGCGCCAGTCGTCGCGGTTGTCCTCGACGAAGTCGGAGACGCGGTCGGCGTAGTCGGCGACCTTCTCGGAGGCGTCATCGAACCAGTCTTTGGCGGTCGCGGCGAAGGCCTGCGCGTTCTCGGTGGCGGCGGCCGCGAACTTGTCCTGCTCAGAGCGGGTGGGCAGTGCGGCCTGCAGCTGCTTGTTGGCCTTCTGCGCGGCCTTCTCCGCGCGCCACTTCACGCCCGGCTTGCCCGCGGTGTCCACGGAGGTGATGGCCAGGCCGCCAAGCAGGGCAACCGAGGTGAGGAAGCCCTGCTTGCGGGCGACCTTTTCCTCCTTGTCCTGGGTCTCCCAGAACGCGTGGCGGGCGAGGATGGTGGGCACGCTGACCACGGCGAGGGTGGCCGCGGACAGCCGCGAGGCCTTGCCGAGGGCGAGCATGGAACCCGCGCCGACCTTGGTGGCGCCCAGCGCGCGGGTGACCTGCTCGGCGTCCTGCGGGATCTTGCGGGCGTACTTGCGGGGGAGGACGGTGCGGATCTTCTTCAGCACCGCCTGGGTCCCCTCCACGTGGGCCTGGGAATTAATGACCGTGTCGGCTCCGTCGGCGATGTAGACGGAGGCCAGCATGGGGCGAGCCAGCTTGCGAATCATGACAATCACTCCTCGTGAGTTTTAGTTGCGTATGTAATGTGTACCGGCCAACGCTGGCGGGGGAAAGGTCTCCCTCACCAGTGCCAGTCACCAACGCGGCGTCCATGAATGGAACCCGGCTGTGCCGCGGCTGCCTTGGATGCGACCGAGGCCGCAGCGCCACATGTACCTATTAATCGTACCTGTGTTTCTATCCGGGGGTCCGGCGCTTGGCGGTAGCGGTGGCAGCGTCACCCTAGGCTTGGGCTACCACTTCCGCTCCCACCACTCGCGCAGGTGTGGGCGCTCGGCGCCGAGCGTGGTCGGCTTGCCGTGGCCCGGCCAGACGATGGTCTCATCGGGATAAACGTCGAAGACGTACTGGGTGACGTCGTTGAAAAGCCGCTCGAAATCGCCCTCGGTGTTGGTCTTGCCCACCCCGCCCGGGAAGAGGCTGTCGCCGATGAATAGGTTGGTCATCCCGTCTATCTCCGCGACGAGGCAGGCGCCGCCGGGAGTGTGCCCGCGGAGGATGATGACGGGCAGGTCGTGGCCCGCGAAGGGGATGCTGTCGCCGTACTTGAGCTCCACGTCAACCGGCGCTGGCAGCGCAGGGGCGTCGAGGTAGGGTGCGAAGTGGGTGGCGCCGGTCTGGTGCAGGACGTCTTTCAGTGCGCGGACGTGGTCGTGGTGGCGGTGGGTCGTGAGCACGCCCGTGATGGTCACGCCCTCCCGCTCCGCCATGTCCAGGAGGCCGAGGGCGTCGTCCGCGGCGTCGACAAGCAAACCCTGCTCGCCGCAACATAACAGGTAACAGTTGTTATCGAAGCTGGAGACGGAGGTGTGTGCCAACCGCAAGGGGAGCGGCTTTGCTGTACCGGTGGTGTTTTCGCTCATGCCACCTAGGGTAGCCAACTTTCTTTGTTCGCTGCTATGTTCGAATGTGAACAACGGCAGACAAAGGGTGCGCGCACGGCCAAAAGGGAAGTTGCGCGCATCAACTAAGCTGTATCCGTTAAGCAATGGCGTATTGAAAAGAAATGAGTCTCGGTGGCTGATCGTCTAGTGGTCCGCGGTGCTCGCGAGCACAACCTCAAAGGGGTAGATATTGACCTGCCCCGCGACGCGATGGTGGTCTTTACCGGCCTGTCCGGCTCGGGCAAGTCCTCGCTCGCCTTCGACACCATCTTCGCGGAGGGCCAGCGCCGGTACGTGGAGTCGCTGAGCTCCTACGCGCGCATGTTCTTGGGGCAGATGGACAAGCCGGACGTGGACTTCATCGACGGGCTTTCGCCCGCGGTGTCCATCGACCAGAAGTCGACCAACCGCAACCCGCGCTCGACCGTGGGTACCATCACCGAGGTCTACGACTACCTGCGCCTGCTGTACTCCCGCGCGGGTACCGCGCACTGCCCGGTATGTGACGCCACGATCGAGCGCCAGACCCCGCAGCAGATCGTCGACCAGGTGCTCTCCATGGAGGAGGGGCTTAAGTTCCAGGTGCTGGCACCCGTCGTGCGCAAGCGCAAGGGTGAGTTCGTCGATCTCTTCCAGGACCTGTCCGCTCAGGGATACTCACGCGTCCGGGTCGACGGGGAGGTCTACCAGCTCACCGAGCCGCCGACGCTGAAGAAGCAGGTCAAGCACGACATCGAGGTCGTGGTCGACCGCCTCCAGGTCAAGCCCTCACAGAAGCAGCGCCTGACCGACTCGGTGGAGACCGCGCTCAAGCTGGCCGACGGCGTCGTGGCGCTGGAGTTCGTGAGCCTGCCCGAGGACGACCCGGAACGCATCCGCCGCTTCTCCGAAAAGCTGTCCTGCCCGAACGGGCACACTCTGGGCGTCGAGGAGCTGGAGCCGCGCGCTTTCTCCTTCAACTCGCCGTTCGGCGCCTGCCCCGAGTGCGACGGCCTGGGGACCAAGACGGAACCCGACGTCGACCTGCTCATCCCAGACCCCGAGGCGCCCATCAACGACTGCGTGCAGCCGTGGACGTCGAGCCCGAACCACCGTTACTTTGAGAAGCTTGTTGACGGCTTCGCGGCCGCCATGGGGATCGAGCCGACCACCCCGTTCCAGGAGCTCAGCAACGAGCACCGCGAGGCCTTCCTCTACGGAAGCGACGAGGTCGTCACCGTCCGGTACAAGAACCGCTACGGCCGAATCCGCAACTGGAGCGCCCCCTTCGAGGGAGTGATGGGCTACCTCAAGCGCAAGCTCGAGGCCACCGACTCCGACTGGTCGAAGGAGCGCCTGCTCGCCTACACCCGCGAGGTCCCGTGCCCCGCCTGCCACGGCACCCGCCTGCGCCCGGAGATCCTCTCCGTGCGCCTAGCCTCCGAGAGCCACGGCGAGCTGTCCATCGCCGGGCTGTCCGCCCTGTCCGTGGACGAGGCGGCGCAGTTCTTGGGCAGCCTCACCTTGGGCAAGCGCGAGGCCATGATCGCCGGCGCGGTGCTCAAGGAGATCCAGGCCCGCCTCCAGTTCCTCCTCGACGTGGGGCTCAACTACCTCACGCTCAACCGCGCGGCCGGGACGCTCTCCGGCGGCGAGGCCCAGCGTATCCGCCTGGCCACCCAGATCGGCTCGGGACTGGCAGGCGTGCTCTACGTCCTCGACGAGCCGTCGATCGGCCTCCACCAGCGCGACAACCAGCGGCTCATCGCGACACTTGAGCGGCTGCGCGACATCGGAAACACGCTCATCGTGGTCGAACACGACGAGGACACCATCCGGTCCGCCGACTGGCTGGTGGACATCGGCCCGCGCGCGGGCGAGTTCGGCGGCGAGGTGGTCTACCAGGGCGAGCCGAAGGGCATCGTCGACTGCGAGGAGTCCATCACCGGCGCCTACCTGTCCGGCCGCCAGGTGCTCGGCGTGCCCGAGTCCCGGCGCCCGATCGACAAGGAGCGCCAGCTCACCATCGTCGGCGCGAAGGAGAACAACCTCCAAGACATCGACGTCACCATCCCACTCGGTGTGCTGTGCTGCGTGACGGGCGTGTCCGGCTCCGGCAAGTCGACCGTGGTCAACCAGATTCTCGCCAAGACGCTGGCCAACAAGCTCAACCGCGCTCGCCAGGTGCCCGGTCGCGCCAAGCGCGTCGAGGGCGTCGAGCACCTCGACAAGCTGGTCCAAGTGGACCAGTCGCCGATCGGGCGCACCCCGCGCTCCAACCCGGCCACCTACACCGGCGTCTTCGACAAGATCCGCAACCTCTTCGCCGAGACCACCGAGGCGAAGGTGCGCGGCTACAAGCCGGGGCGCTTCTCCTTCAACGTCAAGGGCGGGCGCTGCGAGGCATGCCAGGGTGACGGCACCCTCAAGATCGAGATGAACTTTCTGCCGGACGTCTACGTCCCCTGCGAGGTCTGCCACGGTGCCCGCTACAACCGCGAGACCCTGGAGGTGAAGTACAAGGGCAAGAGCATCGCCGAGGTCCTCGACATGCCCATCTCGGAGGCCGCCCAGTTCTTCGAGCCGATCAAGTCCATCCACCGTTACCTCAACACGCTCACGGAGGTCGGGCTCGGCTACGTCCGCCTCGGCCAGGCGGCGACCACCCTGTCCGGCGGCGAGGCCCAGCGCGTGAAGCTGGCCTCCGAGCTGCATAAGCGCTCCAACGGCCGAACCATCTACATCCTCGACGAGCCGACCACAGGCCTGCACTTCGAGGACATCCGCAAGCTCATGCTCGTCATCCAGGGGCTGGTGGACAAGGGCAATTCCGTGGTCATTATCGAGCACAATCTCGACGTGATCAAGGCCGCGGACTGGATCGTGGACATGGGCCCGGAGGGTGGTTCCGGCGGTGGTACGGTCGTGGCCCAGGGCACGCCGGAGGAGGTGGCCACGGTCGAGGGATCGTACACTGGCCAGTTCCTCAAGGAGATCCTGGCCAAGGCCTAGGGCGGGCGGCCCCATGGCTGCCCGCGTCTTGGGGCGCCAGCGTCCTAGGGGCGCGGCGGCTTCCTGCGAGGTCACCTCGCGTGGCGGCGGCAGGACCCGATTTGTGTTTGCGCCGGGCAGTGGTCTAAAGTATTTAGCACTACCGCCCGAAGGCGTTTTACGCTTGAGGGTCGCAAGTGGAGATCTTCCCACCCGAAGCCGCCTGTCACGGTTGGACAAGGGTCAAAGAAAAGGTATTGCTTACACTCTGATTGAGTTGGCAGCAGTATGGCACGTAGATCTCCCGTTCATTCCCTTCGGATGAACGGGCTTTTTCTGTGCCAATCTAGCAGGGGAATCAAGCTTTCGATTTACGGTACGTCACATTTTTCCAACCGCTACTTGAGGAGTCCCCATCAGCGCTGAAGCTCGCATCAATGAGCGCATCCGAGTCCCCGAGGTCCGCCTTGTCGGTCCTAACGGGGAACAGGTGGGCATCGTGCGTATCGATGACGCACGCAAGCTCGCTTACGACGCGGACCTCGATCTCGTTGAGGTCGCGCCGAATGCCAAGCCGCCAGTCTGCAAGATCATGGACTACGGAAAGTTCAAGTACGAGCAGGCGCAAAAGGCACGCGAAGCTCGGAAGAACCAGCAGCAGACTGTGGTCAAGGAGCAGAAGTTCCGTCCCAAGATCGATGATCACGATTACGAGACGAAGAAGAACAATGTGATCCGGTTCCTCGAAAAGGGTTCCAAGGTCAAGGTGACCATCATGTTCCGCGGCCGCGAGCAGTCGCGCCCGGAGCTCGGTTTCCGCCTTCTGGAGCGCCTCGCCGAGGATGTAGCCGAGTTTGGCGTCGTTGAGGCGAAGCCAAAGCAGGATGGCCGCAACATGACCATGGTCTTCGGCCCGGCTCGCAAGGCTAAGAAGTAAACACTTAAGAAGAAGTCAAAGGACGTACATTCCATGAAGCAGAAGACCCACAAGGGCACCGCTAAGCGAATCAAGATCACCGGCTCCGGCAAGCTGCGCCGCGAGCAGACCAACCGTCGCCACCTCCTCGAGGGCAAGCCGTCCACCCGCACCCGTCGCCTGAAGGGCACCGAGGACGTCGACAAGGCTGACGTCAAGCGCGTCAAGCGTCTTCTGGGCAAGGCTTAATCTCTTAAGCCTCTTCCCCCAACATTTCAATCATCAGAGTTTTTAATTAGTTAAGGAAGTATCACAGTGGCACGTGTCAAGCGCTCCCTGAATGCCAAGAAGAAGCGTCGCGCAATCCTCAATTCCGCCAAGGGTTACCGCGGCCAGCGCTCCCGCCTGTACCGTAAGGCCAAGGAGCAGTGGGTCCACTCCATGACCTACGCGTACCGCGATCGTCGCGCTCGCAAGTCTGAGTTCCGCAAGCTGTGGATCACCCGCATCAACGCTGCCGCTCGCATGAACGACATCACCTACAACCGCCTCATCCAGGGCCTGCGCCTTGCTGAGATCGAGGTCGACCGCAAGATCCTCGCCGAGCTGGCCGTCAACGACTTCGCCGCCTTCTCCGCGATCTGCGAGGCCGCCAAGGCTGCTCTGCCGGAGGACGTCAACGCTCCTAAGGCTGCCTAGTTTTCGAAGGTTGCTCTTCGCCCGGATTCCCCTGTGGAATCCGGGTTTTTTACTTGTCGACGGCCATGTGGGGAGGCTCGAGGGCAGGGGGGCAACTAGTCTGTTTGGTCGCGGTCGCGTAGCTCGTCCGGTGTGCGGAGGGTGAAGGCCTCTTGCACTTCGCTGACGACATCGCGCATGGCTACGGTGGCGGTCTCGGGATCACCTCTATAGATGGCCTTGGCTATTTCCTCATGATTTTTCATGGCGCGGGGTTCGGGGACAGGGGGCATGAGGTTGATCTTTGTGCGCCAGGTGAGTACCGCTTCGATCACCGGAGCGAGCGCCGCAAACATCTCGTTTCCCGAGGCCTCCAAGATCAGGGTGTGGAAGCGGATATCCCATTTCATGAATTCCTCGCCGGAGCTGATTGCTCCAAGTTCGACTACTTTCAGTCCTGCGTCGAGGATCTCCTTGCGCTGTTCGCGGGTGGCGAATCGGGCCGCGAGCGCAACGGCACGGGGTTCGATCGCTTGGCGAAGCTCATTCAAGGATTCCATCTGTCGATCACGCCCAGGGACTGTGAGCCGCCATCGGATGACGTTGGGATTGAAAACATCCCAATTGTCCATCGGTTGAACCACGAGCCCGCGGCGCCGTTGTGCGATGGTGAGTCCGCTTTCTTCCAGGCTTCGTTGGACTTCGCGGGCAACTGTGCGCGAACAGCCGAACTCCTCCTCGATATCAGCGAGAGTGAGCGTGTCTCCGACGGGAAGCTCGCCCGTGACGATGCGTGAGCCGACAACTTCGACGATGGCCTTGTACTGCACAGGAGAGGATTGCATAGCCCCTCGATCGTAACACGCGAATGATTTACGGCATGGTGGAAGTGTTATCTACGACACCCTACTTGCGTGCGTGTGAATGGTGATACCATTAGCTTAATATAGTAATCAACCAACAATCCGTGTCCGTTAGTCCCATGGGAGATCTCATGAGTGTTTCCTTCCTGGCCGAGGACAAGTGAGTGCAGACGATGGGCGCAGGCCCGCTGCTCACTATTGCTCTCGTTGCCATCGCAGTTATCCTTATTGCCGTCATTCGATTCAGGCTGCACGCCTTTATCACCTTGATCGTCGTCAGCCTCTTGACAGCAATCGCCGCGGGGATCCCGGCTGCCGACCTGATGACGACATTGCAACAGGGTTTTTCATCAACCCTCGGCTCGGTCGCGCTGCTCGTTGGCATCGGTGCAATGCTGGGCAAGCTAGTTGAGGCATCCGGCGGGGCCAAAGTTCTAGCCGATGGCATGGTTCGCGCCTTCGGCGAGGACAAGGCCCCATTGGCCTTAGGGCTTGCATCGCTCATCATGGGGTTTCCCATCTTCTTCGATGCGGGATTTGTGGTGATGCTGCCGGTAATTCTCGCGGTTGCATCCCGCCTCGGCAGCAGTGTGTTGCTGTACAGCATTCCCTCGGCGGCGGCGTTTTCCGTCATGCACGCCTTCGTGCCGCCACACCCCGGCCCAGTGGGCGCCGGCGCGATCGTTGACGCGAACATGGGTATTGTGCTGCTGCTTGGATTGGTACTTGCCATTCCCACCTTGGACCTGACCCCTGGGGAGTGGACACGTTGAAGCCAGCATCTGGCTGGCGGAAAGGTATCGTCTGCTTATGCCCGCAAAGACTTACACCGAGCAGTTCCGGCGTGACGCTGTCGCACTCTACGAGAACACTCCTTAGGCGACGTATAACCAGATCGCCGCGGATCTCGGTATCAACCGCAACACCCTGAAAAATTGGGTGATCGCCCTGGGAACAGGGACAAAGACCCGCAAAGATGGCACGACAGTTACCAAGCCTGAAAAGGATGACCCTGCGGGCGAGGTCACGACTGCAAAGCGTTTACGACAGTTGGAAGTCGAAAATGCGAAACTCCGCGAAGAGCGCGACATCTTGCGCAGGGCCGCGAAGTATTTCGCGGAAGAGACGAACTGATAATCCGCTTCCGGTTCGTTGATGACACCCGCACCGATTACCCGGTCAAGCGGATCTGCGAGGTCCTCGACGTCAATCGAGCCTCGTACTACAAGTGGCGACAAGCCAAGCCCACCCGCGACAAGGCGGTCATCGACGACGCTGTTCTGTGCGCGATGATTACAACGATCTTTGAGGAAGAGAACGGCTGTTGCGGTGCTAAACGCATCGCGATTGTCCTCACCAGGAGGCTGCGTGAAACTGATCCGGATCATCCGGGGATCAATCACAAGAAGGTTGCCAGGCTGATGCGCATGCTAGGCATCGCCGGCTACAGCAAAGCCCGCGCCGTCACCACAACAAGGTCCAAGCGTGGAGGATCGACATTTGCGGATCTTGTGTGCCGGAAATTTGACTCTGACCAGGCCAATAAGG
The DNA here is from genome assembly GCF_000550805.1 of Corynebacterium vitaeruminis DSM 20294. Classification (NCBI taxonomy): domain Bacteria; kingdom Bacillati; phylum Actinomycetota; class Actinomycetes; order Mycobacteriales; family Corynebacteriaceae; genus Corynebacterium; species Corynebacterium vitaeruminis. The sequence continues at coordinate 1,414,726 of NZ_CP004353.1, forward strand.
TCTACGTTGGGGATATTACGTATCTCCCCATCGCTGGTGGGGCGAATATGTACCTCGCTACCGTCATTGACTGTTTCTCCCGGAAACTGGTCGGGTTTGCTATCGCCGACCATATGCGCACCAGTTTGGTGGAAGAGGTCTTGACCATGGCCAAAGGTATCCGCGGAAACCTTAAAGGGGCGATATTCCACTCCGACCACGGCAGCGTCTATACATCGGCGGCATACAGGCAGTTGTGCGAGAAATTCGGCGTGACCCAATCGATGGGAGCTGTGTCAGTGACGGTGGAAAAGTAGCCCAAGAATGACGGTGGAAAAGTAGCCCATCCGAGAAGAATTGGATGGGTGATTTCCATGGATGATTGGGCGCAGATCAGGATTTTGCGCAAAGATGGCATGTCGATTCGCAAGATCGCAGCAACAGTCGGCTGCGCGAAAAAGACGGTAGAGCGGGCCTTAGCCAGCAACACACCTCCGTCGTATTCCAAACGAGCTCCACAAAAGACCGCGTTTGACGAGGTGGAACTGGACGTTAGGGCCTTGCTCGACGAGGTCCCTGATATGAAAGCCACGGTTATCGCACAGCGCGTCGCCTGGCAGGGCTCGATGTCGTGGTTTAGGGAAAACATCCGACGAATCCGCCCCGAGTATCTCCCCCACGACCCAGTCGATACCCTCGACCATAAGCCAGGTGTGCAGATTCAATGTGACCTCATGTTCCCCGATGACGGTATCCCCGATACGCATGGTCACGCGGGGGTGTTCCCGGTGTTGGTGATGGTGGCATCGTATTCCAGGTTCATGGCCGCGTGTGTTCTTCCCACTAGGACAACCGGTGATCTGGTGTCTGGGATGTGGCTGTTGCTTCAGCAACGTTTTGGCGTAGTACCCAAGCAACTGTTGTGGGATCACGAATCCGGCATCGGCCAGAAACGCCTCGTCGATCAGGTCGTCGGGTTTTCCGGCACGTTGGGTGTGCGCATCAAACAAGCCCCGCCGAGGGATCCGGAAACGAAAGGCATTGTCGAACGCCACAACGAGTACCTGAAAACATCGTTTTTCCCCGGCCGGCACTTTGCCGATCATCAGGACGCGCAAGCACAGCTTGATGGGTGGATTGACACGATTGCGAACACTCGTGTGCACGCCAGCTTGGCGCAACGCCCGGTAGACCGATGGGTAGTCGACAAGGCTGCTATGAATCCGCTTCCCCCGTATCCACCGCAGACCGGTTTGACCAGGCAGGTACGGTTACCGAGGAACTACTACGTGTCTGTGGATGCTAATCGGTACTCGGTATCGCCTTCAGCCATCGGCAAGATTGTCACCATCTTTGTACAACTCGATCGGGTACTAGTTACCGATGGCACCGGGTTGATTGTTGCCGACCACGAAAGGGTGTGGGGCAAAAACCACACGGTCACCGACCCGCAGCATCAGAGGTTGGCGAAACAGATGCGCCAACAGCTTGCACAACCCACACCGCGTCTAGGAGACATTGTCGTAGAAACGGCGGACTTAAACGTCTATGACCGACTGACCGGCTGGCAGGAGTACTCGGCATGAGCGCCATCAATTACAAGCAAATCGATGCCGAGCTAGCCCACATCGCCACAGTGCTCAAAGCCCCACGCATCCGCAGCACCTACCATGACACGGCCGAACAAGCCCGTGACGGTGGGTGGACCTATGAAGAGTACCTAGCCGCTGTCTTGTCTGTTGAGGCTTCAGCCCGTCAGGCATCAGGGGCGCAGGCACGGATTAAGCGTGCAGGCTTTCCCCACATCAAGACTATTGAAGACTTTGACTTTATGGTTCAGCCAGCCATCGACCGGGCCAAAATCGCCCGGTTGGAGACATCTGCGTGGATTGCTCAAGGCTGCAATGTCATCTTCCTCGGCCCACCCGGGACAGGGAAAACCCACCTGGCCATCGGGCTAGGGGTCATCGCTGCACGGCACGGCCACCGAGTCCTGTTCGATACCGCAGCCGGCTGGGTGCAGCAACTCACCCACGCCCACTCCACAGGTAGTCTGCCGAAACTCTTAGCCAAGCTGGGCCGTTATGACCTCATCATCGTCGACGAGGTGGGCTACATCCCCATAGAAGCCGAAGCCGCCAACCTGTTCTTCCAGCTAGTGTCGACCAGATACGAGAAAGCCTCGCTCATCATGACATCTAACCTGCCGTTTTCCAGGTGGGGTGAATGCTTCGGTGACGCGACTATCGCAGCGGCAATGATTGACCGAATAGTCCACCACGCGGAAATCTTCACCCACAAAGGAAACAGCTTCCGCATCACAGGACATGAAGACATACTCCCCTCGATCGCCGCCGAGCGAGAACACCAGATAAACTAACCACACACAAAAACTGGGCTACATTTCAACCGTCGAAACTGGGCTACATTTCAACCGCCGCTGACAGAGCTGTGGGAACAAGTGCGGATAACGCCCTAGCGGAGTCGTTTAACTCAGCGCTCAAGCGTGAAGTGCTTCAAGACCGGAAAGTGTTTGACAATCACCTAGTATGTCGAAGGGAGGTTTTCTACTGGTGTACCCGCTACAACACGCACCGACTCCACACCTGGTGCGGCTACCTTAGTCCCGATGATTACGAGGCCGCCGCCTAAGATAGAACCCAACCAAATTTGCTACAAACCCCGTGTCCACAATCCGGGGTGAGGGTCCCCCTAGCGGAGTCGTTTAACTCAGCGCTCAAGCGTGAAGTGCTTCAAGACCGGAAAGTGTTTGACAATCACCTAGTATGTCGAAGGGAGGTTTTCTACTGGTGTACCCGCTACAACACGCACCGACTCCACACCTGGTGCGGCTACCTTAGTCCCGATGATTACGAGGCCGCCGCCTAAGATAGAACCCAACCAAATTTGCTACAAACCCCGTGTCCACAATCCGGGGTGAGGGTCCCGGCGTGTTGTGGGGCAGGGCGTGCGCCAAGCGCTTCAATGTCGAGATGCCAAAGTTCTTCGGGACCGTCGATGACAGTGATCTATCTCAAGAGCTTCCAAGCATGGGAAAGGTACTGTCGTGCCTCGTTCTGCCAGCACTCCTGATCTTCCTAAACACCGGCCTGAACGCGCTTGTGCAGTCAGGCGTGATCGCCGGGACAGTGACGGATCAAGCAAAAAACGTGAGAACTGCAGATTCCCCCTGGGTGGTCGCCCTCATTCAGCTGGGTCAAACCCCGATCGCTTTGCTCATCTCGGTCCTTGTCGCAATGGTGGTCTTGGGAAGGCACATTAGATCCGACAAAACGGGAATTGAGAAGATCATGGACTCGTCGCTTGGACCAGTTTGCTCGGTCATCCTGGTCACCGGCGCAGGTGGCATGTTCGGCGGCATTCTTCGTGCTTCCGGAATTGGCGACGCTCTCGCGGATGTGATGCGTGATCTTGGTGTCCCGCTGTTGTTAGCAACGTATCTCGTCGCCGTGGCGCTGCGAATTGCCCAAGGGTCTGCCACCGTTGCGCTCATTACCTCCATCTCCCTCATGGCCCCGGCAGTGGCGGCGGCCTCATTGTCGCAGCTTGGAGTGGCGTGCATCGTCTTGGCGGCCTCTGCCGGTTCGGTCATGGCCTCGCATGTCAACGACTCAGGATTCTGGCTGGTCGGACGATTGCTTGGGATGGATGTCAAGACAACGTTGCGGGCCTGGACAGTGCAGCAAACCATTGAGTCACTGATGGGGTTTGCGTTGGTGTCCGTGGTCTACGTCGTGTTCGCATAGGGGGATAAGGATAATGATCAACGAAGAGCCACAAACCGAGTATCCGTTGCAAGTCGTGTTGATGGGGGTTTCCGGTTGTGGAAAAACTACAGTCGCTGGGCTCCTTTCAGAGCGCTTGGGCTGGGAGGTGGCTGAGGCCGATGACTTCCATCCGAGGGTAAACATAGAGAAGATGGAGTCGGGTCATCCGCTTACCGACGAAGACCGGTGGCCGTGGCTGCGTCGATTGCGCGATTGGATGCACGACCATGAGGAATCAACGATCGTGACGTGCTCAGCGCTCAAGCGCAGCTACCGCGACGTCCTGCGCGAATCCAACCCACACGTGGTGTTCTTTCACCTTGACGGAGACCGCGAAGTTCTGGAATCACGATTGCGCACCCGTTCCGGGCACTTCTTTCCAGTGCACCTGCTCGATTCCCAGCTGGACACGCTGGAACCGCTAGAGCTTGATGAACAAGGCTTTGTCCTTGACATTTCCAAGGAGCCGCAGGAGCTGGTGGACAGCATCATCTCTGCGATCGTGCGCGAGGATGAAGGATATGCGAGATTGACTTACGAGACTCAAGGGGAGTGAGTGCCGGTCTCCGAACAGTCTGGACTCTTGGGCCGAAATACCAAAGTGTTACGGGGAATGCTCCTTAGCAAAAGGCACAATTTGTGTAAACAGGCACAATCCGCGAACTCGGTTCGAGGGGGGGCTCACACAATTGAGTCCCTAGAGGGGAGAACTGCATCAAATCTGTAGGGATTAAATTCCCAGAATCACCCGCGGGTCCCTACATCGTGTGACACCCTCAATTCATGGGAATACAAAAACGCAACGCCGAAGAGTTCCGTTTTAGGCGATTTGAACTGCGGGGAGCGACGTCCTTGGCGTCGATCCTCGAGGGCGGCCATACCGGAATTTATATTCTCGAGTTTGCAAACGGAGAGCGTTACGTAGGGCAAAGTGTCGACGTTCGTTCTCGATTTACTCAGCATGTGCACGGGTCAGGTCATAAGCCTTGGACGGATGTCACCGCATTTGCGTTCTTAGACGTCCCAGCTGCTGACCTCAATCGGGTTGAGAGGCTGATAATTGAAACCCAACGGGGCCTGCGGAGGTTTTGTTGGAGTCTTTAGGCGGCCTGGGTTTGCCGTGAGTATTCCTCGCGGTTTTGTTTGATGGTCTTGTAGCCTAGCCCGGCTTTGACTCTGCGGTTATTGTACCAATCGATGTATTGATCTATTTTCCGGATTAGCTCAGCGATGGTGTAGTTTTCGCAGGCTCTGGCGGTGGGGAATAGATCGCGTTTGAGCATCCCGAAGAAGCCCTCTGCCACGGCATTGTCACCGCTTGTGGCTTTTCGTGACATCGATGGGATAAACCGTGGGGTGTCCTTGTCGCCGGCCGCGTTGCACCAGGCTTGGCTTCGGTATTGGCCGCCACGATCGGTGTGGACGATCGGGCAGGACTTTTCTTCTAGTGTGGCAAGTCCTTCTTCTAGCATGACAACGGCTAGTTCCGTGGTGGGGTGACAACCAGCAGTCGCGGATATCACCATCCCATCAAACAAATCCACCAGCGGGGAAAGATACAGTTTCCCGTCTTTGGCTTTGAATTCGCTGATATCAGTCACCAGCCGTTGGCCCGGGTGATCGGCATGAAAGTCATGCTGCAGCGGCGCATCGGGGTAGGTGGCGTTATGGGTCGTAAAGTGCGTAGATGGTTGTCCCCACCTAGGTGGCAGCTGCCCGTCATCACCGACGAGGATGAGGTTTTCTGGGCAGTGCTGGTTTTCGCCTTCATAGGAGCTGTACACGCCTTTCCTGCGCTGGACAGGCTGAAGGTTTTCTTCGGCCATGATTTCACGGACGAGTTTTTCATTGGCTCTCAACCCCTGGCTGCGTAGGATTTGGTGCACAACTCGGTACCCATAGATCGCCCCGCAGGCTCCGGCTTCTTGCGTAGCAGTGGTACAGAGCGTTCGGATTGCCTCTACGAGTTGACCGCGGCGCTTGTGGCGTTGCGCACGGTTGTCAGCTTGGGCGTTGAACCAAAAATGAGGGTGTCAAGTTGTTTGTGTGTGGGGCTGAATCTTACATGTATTTGTCGAAGCGGTCGGGGTAGGCCACAGCCATCTGGTTGATGGCGTGTTTCCATCCGGCAACCCGTCCACCTTCCACGAGCCGGCCAGCAGAGGCGGAGACGCGTTTGCCTTCCCTAGCCCGCTTGACTGCTCGTTTGTCTTCGATATGGCAGATCATCAGCCACAGCGTCTTCATCGCTGACTCATCATTAGTGAACTGCACCCTGTTCCGGGTGGCCTTCCGCAGCTCATTATTGAAAGATTCAATCGAGTTCGTCGTATAGATCACCTTCCTCGCAGCCGGTGGGAACTGCAGAAACGGGGTAAACCTCTCCCACGCATCCCGCCACACCTTCACCGACCTCGGGTACTTCTCACCTAGTTCAGACGCCTCGAACTCATCCAAGGCTGCGGCAGCGGTTGGCTCATCCGGTGCGGTGTAGACCTTTTTCAACGCTGCAGATACGGCCCTACGATCCCCGTAGGAAACCCACCTATTTGCCGCCCTGATCAGGTGCACGATACACGTTTGAACCATGGACCCAGGCCAGGTGGATTCCACGGCTTCTGGTAGGCCTTTGAGCCCGTCGCAGCAGACGATGAAGACATCTTTGACACCGCGGTTAGCGAGGTTGGAACACACCTGGGCCCACAACGATGCTCCTTCCTCCTTGGCGATCCACAAGCCCAGGATGTGCTTGATTCCTTCGAGATCCACTCCGATGGCCATGTACGCAGACTTGTTGATCACACGGCCCCCATCACGGACCTTGATTCGCAACGCGTCAAGGAAGATGACTGGGTAGAACTCATCCAACTGGCGGTTTTGCCACACCATGACTTCATCAAGTACGGCGTCGGTAATCGCCGAGATTGTCTCGTGGGAGATATCCACACCCATCGTGGTGGCGAGATGATGCTGGATATCACGGATTGTCATGCCACCTGCGTACAAGCTGATGATCAGATCATCGATATCGGTTAAACGCCTCGAGCCTTTCGGCACCATCGTGGGGACAAACGTGCCAGCTCTGTCTCTTGGGACGTCCACGGTGACCGGCCCGTAGTTCGAGTCAATGGTCTTCGGGTAGCTGCCGTTTCGGTGATTATCCGTACCGACAGCGGCTTTACCGTCTCGATCACCAGCCTGATACCCCAGGTGGGCATCCATTTCAGCGTTCAAACCCCTTGTAATCGAGGCCTGTAACATGCCTCGAACTAGGTCGTTCGCATCAGTGGTAGAGGTACCGAGCTCATCAATCAACTTCGCGATTTCTGGGTTAGCAAGCAGCTTCTGCTCGATTGCGTCAATCTTGGCCTTATCGGCTGGGTCTCGTCGTGCCACAGTCATCATTCTGGTCTATCTCCTTATGCGGGTCGGGCACCCACACACAAACCATCAGACACTCTCCCAAAAATACGTGGATTCAGCAATCCCTACACACCGACGTGCCAGCACCGCAGTGAACCCGGCTTCACGTAGAAGATTGACCATTGTCGCTTTCTCCGGTGTCTTTACCGGAGGCTCGCCTTTTCCCAGCACCACCACCATTGCTTCAGCGGTGGCACGAAGGTTGCGTTCTTCGATCAGCAGTTTACGCAGTTCCTCTGGGTCATCGGGTAAATCATCAACAGCTAAAGGCTGTGAGACCACCCCGTACATAGCTGGGGCAACCCCCTCGGGAACAACAATGTCATCGCCTATTTCCTGTGCTGCAGCCACTTCGACATCAGCAGGAACCCTCACACCAGCGGTCCTTGCCGCGCGTTGGGCAGCGTAGGCGTCCCGGCGGCGTTCATTGTTATCTTTTCGATCGCGTACCACGGTTTCCATGATCACACGAGCAGCCTCATCTATGTCATCGAATTGACTGTTTTCGATCATATGGCGAGTGTTTCTCACCCAGCAGTAAATCGTGGAAGGATTAATCCCCAAACGCCTGCCCAATGCTGTCGCGGTAGCATCCGTGAGCACCATCCGCGACACTACGAACCCGATCAGCTTCGGATCTCCTATTCGCTGATCAGTCACCACGCCCTGAATCCGCCACCGACGCACTGTCGTCGCTGACGGACCGTTAGGACCAAGCAGCCGCGCGACTTCATTCTCATCACAACCTTGATCAAATAGCTCTAGCGCCCGCCGACGGATCGCCTTCGAATAGCCCATAACAGGCCCCTCATTCATCGGGGCCGCATAAGCTCCAACAAAACTTCCGCACAGCCACGCGGGGAAGGAAGAACGCTACGAAATCGACAGTTCAATATCGACTATTCGGGTCCGAGCCCGTTCGATGCGATCGTGAGTCTCGAAGAGCAAAAACACTGGGCTTGCGGGGATTTCGCCTTCGACATATCGCAGTTCAGGAGGGGAGCGGGGCGCCCGCTCAAGGGCCATCCCAAATTGATGAATCACCCATTCGCGCAAAAGGAGCATCCCTTTTGGTGTCTTCCTGACGGGTCGCCATTTCCGATTGCCGCTTCGGTGATTGGTGATCTAGGTTCCACTTTGTCTGCCGTGCCATGTGCCGTGGAGCTGGAGAAGAAGTATTGGACAATCAGTGATTGTCCCTCTACAGCCGGGGGCAGGCTCGCAACACTGAACGTGGGGTGTTTGGAAATCTACGTGTGCGGGCGCCACTTTGAGCAGTTGGTGTTAGATGATGGGGAAGTACTCCAGGTTCCCATGGCATTTCTTAATCTTGCCCCGGGATCATTTCTCAAATATGCAGGCGGAAAAATGTCCATTAAAGAGCAATGGCAGCCGTTGTTTGATGAGCTCCCGCTCTTTTATTACTCGCATTCCTATTCGGTGACTACTACCGATGCGTTGTTTTTTCCTTCCGGGCTGGTCCAAGAGATTTTGAAAGAGCCACTGGTGAGGGAGGCTTTGCAGACACTATGTTTGAAACTCATGCGTAGAGGGGAAGCGAGCCTTTTCCGTCGCTGGCATAGCGAAGACCTTGCAACGCTTGCCTATCAGCAGGTCGTGACTCAGTATTCCGGGGATCCAGCTGCCGAAATTCTGTCTTCGTCTTAATCTGCCCACGTTGGATGCCAAATCGAGGCATAGGAAAGGCGTAGTCCTGATCCATCGTGCGGTCGTTCACGAGATCAACGGATGGAATTTGTGCGAGATCAGCGAGGGTCTCACCTGTGTGAAGAGTAGATCTCTGTGGTCAAGCTGCTGGGGGCCTCGGTGCCTCAGATACCTTGGCTGTCTGACCCCGTGTGTTTCGACAGTCCTCATTGGACAAAAGAGGTTGAGGGCGACGAACCCCTCGCAGGGAAGCGCAGGGACACTGGAGGCGAAGCTACAGGTGCGTGCGAGCTGCTTTTACTAATTCAAAGCGATGCGGCCTTCACTGCCATCGCTACGCGCAAGAGGCCTTAGGCAGGAAAATCCGGTCAAGATGATACTGAAGCGCGGCCTTGTTTTCCTCGGCGCCGCGGTAGCCGCCGAGTACCGCGGTCGGGTCGATGAGACCCCACAGGATCTTTGCCTCGTGGGCGGGGTCGATGCCTGCGCGAAGGTCGGCTGCCTCGAGGATCGAACGCACGAGCGCGATCACGCGGCGTGGTCCGCGCGCGAACTCGCCGGGGTCGGTGTTGACGACGGAGTGGAAAAAGGCGACGTGGGCTCTCGCGTCCCGCATCGACACATCGTCCGCGGGGAGCAGGGCCTCGGCGATGCCCTCGATCTGCGCGCGCGGCGTGCCCGCCGACACCGCGTTCTCCACGGCGGCGCGGGCGGCGTCGGTAAGCGCCTGCTGGGCGGACGCCTGTAGCGCTTGGGCGGTGGGGAAGTAGTGCTGCACCTTGCCCGCGGAGACACCCGCGCGCGCCGCGACCCCGCGGAAGGTGACGGCCGCCGTGCCGCCACCGGCGGCGAGGTCGATGGCGGCCTCGACCAGCGTGGCGCGGATCTCTTCGTGGTTGCGGCGCTCGGTCACCCCATTCACATTACAATACAGCTGTATTGAAAAGGTGGTGCGGCATGAAGAAGGCGCTGAGGATCGCGGGAGTCGTGCTGGCGGCGCTGCTCGCCGCGGGCGCGATGGGCGTCGGGGGCTGGGCGTGGTACACGACGGGCTACCACGGCCGCCTCGTCAGGGCGCTGGAGAAGGCGGGCTTCGCCGAGCAACGGGTCGAGGTGAACGGTGTGGAGCTCAACGTCGGGGTCAGCCGGCCCCGCGACGCCACCCCGATCGTCCTCATCCACGGCCAGGCGAGCGCCTGGCGGCAATACGGATACGCGTTGCGCGACCTCGCGAGGACGAATCAGATCTTTGCGATCGACGTGCCCGGGCACGGCGGGTCGGCGCGGATGGGCTCCTATAAGGCGACTGAGGTCGCGGAGGTGCTGGCGGGCTACATCGCCACCATCGGCCAACCTGTGACGCTGAGCGGTCACTCCTCCGGAGGGCAACTCGCCGCCATCATCGCGGCGGCGCACCCCGAGCTGGTGAAGTCGGTCGTTCTGGAAGACCCGCCCTTCTTTGCAACTGAGCTTCCCGCGGCCAAGAACACGTGGAACTACCAGGACCTGGCAACCGAGACCCACGAGTTCCTCGCCAGCGGGGAGGACGACTGGCAGGGCTACCAGTGGCGCACCCAGAAGCTGTGGGAGTTCTTCGGGGGCTCGGCGCAGGGATTCATCGACGACGGAGCGGACTACCACGAGAAGCACCCGGGGGAGCCCATCACACTGTGGATGATGCCGCCCGCCATGAACGAGGCGGAGGTGTACGTGATGGACTACGACCCGGCCTTCGGGGACGCCTTCTATACCGGCTATTGGAACGAGGGCTTCGATCAGGCGGCCACGCTCGCGGCCATCAAAGCGCCGGTCACCTATGTCCACTGCCGGGCGCGTTATGAGGGCGAGGTGCTCCTCGCGGCCGCGAGCGACGCCGACGCTGCACGGGTCATGGAGTCGCTACCTGCGGGCGCCACAAAGATCGAGTCGGACTCGGGGCACAACTTCCCCGTGGAGAAGCGGGAGCAGTTCGTTGACATCATCCGCAGCACGGTAAATTAGGGCACATGACAGTAGACCTCGACTTTGAGAACGCATTTACCGAGCGCACGCCGCGCATCGTGAAGGCAGCGAAGCTGCACCGCGCGCCGGAACGCCGGAAGGCGAAGTCGTTCATCGTCGAGGGGGAGAACTCGGTCGAGGCGGCCGTCGCCACGGGCGCGGCCCAGGACGTGTTCGTGACGGAGAAGGCCGCGGAGCGCTTCGAACCCATCGTTCGCATGGCCGGGCACATGAATGTCTACGTGCACCCGATCACCGAGCGCGCGGCCAAGCACCTATCCGACACCAACGCCACGCCGGGCATCTTCGCCGTCTGCGAGCCGGTCCTGTGGTCCACGGGCAAGGCGCTCGGCGGGCGCCCGAACCTCGTGAGCGTTCCCGTGCTCACCAACGACCCGGGCAACGCCGGGACCCTCATCCGCGTGTCGGACGCGATGGGGGCGGACGCGGTCATCTTCGCTGGCGAGACCGTGGATCCGCTCTCCTCGAAGGTGGTGCGCTCCTCGGCGGGGTCGATCTTCCACCTGCCCGTCGCGCGTGACACCAACATCAAGGACGTGCTGGGGCAGCTGCGCGCGAAGGGGCTGCAGATTCTGGCCACCGCGGCCGACGGCGAGGTCAACCTCGACGAGGCGGAGGAGCTGCTGGCCAAGCCGACCGCGTGGCTGTTCGGCAACGAGGCGCACGGGCTGGGGGAGGAGCTCCTCGCGCTGGCCGACCACCGCGTGCGCATCCCGATCCGGGGGCGCGCCGAGTCGCTCAACCTCGCCACGGCGGCCTCGATCTGTCTGTACGAGTCGGCCAAGGTTCAGGTCACCCGCATCGCGGACGCCCGGTAGGCGGGCGGGGGAATGCGCGCACCCTCCGAAGCGGGGCGCTAGTATATAGGTTTGCCCTGCGTTGTCGGCGATTCCGGCGGCGCACGTGAAGATCTTCAGTGTTCATTTGAAGTAGAAAGTCGATTAGTGTCCGAGAATCCAGCAATTGAATTGACCGAGGAGAGCCTCAACGCCGCAGCTCAGGCGGCGGTCGAGGCGTTCGAGGCCGCAGCCAACTTGGAAGAGCTCGCCGTTGCACGTCGCGACCACCTGGGCGACGCCGCCCCGATCCCTTCCGCGCGCAAGGCCCTGGGCTCGCTGCCCAAGGACCAGCGCAAGGACGCTGGCCGCATCGTCAACATAGCGCGCGGCCGCGTCGAAAAGCGATTTGCTGAGGTCAAGCAGGAGCTGGAGGAGAAGCGCAACGCCGAGGTCCTCAAGGCCGAGCGCGTGGACGTGACCGTGCCTTCCACCCGTTCCCAGGTGGGCGCGCTGCACCCGATCACGACTCTGAGCGAGAACATCGCCGACATCTTCGTGGCCATGGGCTACGAGGTCGCCGACGGCCCCGAGGTCGAGGCCGAGTACTTCAACTTCGATTCGCTGAACTTCATCCCGGACCACCCGGCCCGCACCCTGCAGGACACCTTCCACGTCGAGCAGCCGGGCTCGAAGCAGGTGCTGCGCACGCACACCTCGCCGGTGCAGATGCGCACCATGCTCTCCCGCGAGGTTCCCATCTATGTCGTGTGCCCGGGCCGCGTGTTCCGCACCGATGAGCTCGACGCCACGCACACCCCGGTGTTCCACCAGGTCGAGGGCCTGGCCGTCGACAAGGGCCTGTCCATGGCCCACCTGAAGGGCACCCTGGATCACCTGGCCAAGACCCTGTTCGGCCCGGAGACCAAGACCCGCATGCGCACCAACTACTTCCCGTTCACCGAGCCGTCCGCCGAGGTCGACGTCTGGTTCCCCAACAAGAAGGGCGGCGCCGGCTGGATCGAGTGGGGCGGCTGCGGCATGGTCAACCCCAACGTCCTGCGCGCCGCGGGCATCGACCCGGAGGTCTACACCGGCTTCGCCTTCGGCATGGGCCTCGAGCGCACCCTGCAGTTCCGCAACGGCCTCAACGATATGCGCGACATGGTCGAGGGCGACGTCCGCTTCACCCAACCGTTCGGCGTCCGCGCCTAACACTCGTCACCTGCTATCTGAACTCACAGACTTTCTAATAAGGAGAAAACTTTCATGCTGATCGCTCAGAGTTGGGTGACGAAACTGCTCGGGTACTCCAACCCCGGCTGGAACGTGAGCGCCGAGGAGCTGGACTCGGGCTACGTCCGCGTTGGCTTCGAGACCGAGGGCTACGCCGCGATCCCCGAGACCACCGGCCCGCTGGTCATCGGCCGCGTGGAGAGTATCGAGGAGCTCACCGGCTTCAAGAAGCCGATCCGCCACTGCATGGTCAACGTCGGCGACGCCAACGGCACCGGCGAGCTGCAGTCCATCGTTTGCGGCGCCCGCAACTTCGTCGAGGGCTCCACCGTGGTGGTCTCCCTGCCGGGCACCGTGCTGCCGGGCAACTTCGCCATCGCCACGCGCGAGACCTACGGGCGCATGTCCGCCGGCATGATCTGCTCCGCCGCCGAGCTGGGCCTGGCCGACAAGCAGAACTCCGGCATCATCACCCTCGATCCTTCCGTGGGCGAGCCGGGTACCGACGCCCGCCCGATCGTCGGTCTTCTGGACACTGTCTTCGACGTCAACATCACCCCGGACCGCGGCTACGCGCTCTCCGCGCGAGGGCTGACCCGCGAGCTCGCCTCGGCGTTCAACCTCACCTTCACCGATCCTGCGCAGGATCCGAAGGTGGCGGGCATCGACGTCTCCGGCGTGCCCGCCGCCGAGGGCTCGCTGATCGACGTCACCCTCGAGCCGTCGACCAAGGCGCGCCGCTTCGGCCTGCGCAAGGTCTCGGGAATCGACCCGAAGGCGGAGTCGCCGTTCTGGATGCAGCGCGAGCTCATGCTCTGCGGTCAGCGCCCAGTGAACGCGGCCACCGACGTCACCAACTACGTCATGCTGCTGCTCGGCCAGCCGATGCACGCCTTCGATGCGGACAAGGTCGCGGGCAACCTCGTCGTCCGCAACGCAACGCAAGGGGAGAAGTTCGAGACCCTCGACCACGTCAAGCGCGAACTCAACGCCGAGGACGTCGTCATCTGCGACGACAACGGCATCTCCTCGCTGGCTGGCGTCATGGGCGGCACCGTCTCCGAGATCTCCGAGGAGACCACCAACGTCTACTTCGAGGCCGCGACCTGGGACCAGATCACCACGGCGCGCACCTCGCGACGCCACAAGCTGAGCTCCGAAGCGTCGCGCCGCTTCGAGCGCGGCGTCGACCCGGCCATCGTCGAGGTCGCCCTCGACGTCGCGTGTGCGCTGCTCGTCGAGATCGCCGGCGGCACCATCGAGTCCGGCCGCACCCTCGTGGGCGAGCTGGAGACCATGCCGACCATCACGATGCGAGTCGAGCGGCCGTCGGAGATGGCTGGCGTTGCCTACTCCCGCGAGACCGTCATCTCCCGGCTCGAGGAGGTCGGCTGCTCCGTGGCCGTCTCGGAGTGCGGTGGAAAGCTCGAGGTCACCCCGCCCACCTGGCGCCCGGACCTCGGTGAGTCCGCAGACCTAGTCGAGGAGGTGCTGCGTCTGGAGGGACTCGAGTCCATCCCTTCCATCGTGCCGTCGGCCCCGGTCGGCCGCGGGCTCACCCCGGCTCAGAAGCGTCGACGCGCCATCGGCCACGCCCTGGCCTACAACGGCTACCTCGAGATCCTGCCGACCCCGTTCATTCGCCAGGACACCTTCGACACCTGGGGGCTCGACGCCGATGACGAGCGCCGCAAGGTCGTCACCGTGCAGAACCCGCTCGACGCGGACTACGCGGTGCTGGGCACCACGCTGCTGCCGAGCATGCTCGAGGCGCTGTCTCGCAACATCGCGCGCGGCCAGACCAGCCTCAGCCTGTTTGGCCTCCAGCAGGTGGCCATCAAGCGCGGCGAGGGCAGTTCGCCGATGCCGTCGGTGAAGCAGCGCCCGAGCGCCGAGGAGGTGCAGGCGGTCCTGGATTCCCTGCCCGAGCAGCCGCTGCACGTGGCCACCGTCGGTACCGGGCTGGCCGAGTTCGAGGGCCCGTGGGGAACCGGCCGCGAGTACACCTACGCCGATGCCGTCGAGTCCGCCCGCGTGGTGGCCCGCGCCGCCGGTGTGGAGCTGGAGCTCGCCAACACCGACGAGTCCGGCTACCTGCCATGGCACCCGGGCCGCTGCGCGCAGCTCATCGTCGACGGGGCCGTCGTCGGCCACGCGGGCGAGCTGCACCCGCAGGTCATCGAGCGCCTCGGCCTTCCGGCGCGCACCTGCGCCATGGAGCTGGACGTCACCGCGCTGCCGCTCACCGAGCCCGCACCCGCGCCCGTCCTGTCCGCGTTCCCGACGCTCAAGCAGGACCTCGCGCTGGTCGTGGACGAGGCCACCCCGGCCGAGTCCGTGCGCAAGGTGATCGCGGAGGCGGCAGGCGAGCTGCTCGAAAAGGTTGAGCTTTTCGACGTCTACCGCTCCGAAACCCTGGGCGAGGGGAAGAAGTCCCTGGCCTTCGCCCTGACCTTCCGCGCCAAGGATCGCACGCTCACCGACGACGAGTGCTCCGAGGGGCGCCTGGCCGCCGCCGACGCCGCCGCCGCGAAGTTCGGCGCGACCATGCGCGCCTAGCCTTCAGCCCGTGAGCCCGGTTCCCCGTGTGGGAGCCGGGCCTTCTTCATGCGACTCCGCATAAAATTAATAGACTTGCAAAATATACATTAGGGTGTAATATTCCCTACCATGACTATTAAGGTTGCCATCGCCGGTGCAAGCGGCTACGCGGGTGGGGAGATCCTGCGCCTCTTGCTCAACCATCCCGCCTACCTAAGCGGGGAGCTGGAGATCGGCGCGCTCACCGCCGCGTCGACCGTCGGCACTCCCGTCGTCGAGCTCATGCCGCACCTGCCCCAGCTCGCCGGGCGCGTCATCGAGCCCACGGACAAGGAGACCCTCGCGGGCCACGACGTGGTGTTCCTGGGCCTGCCGCACGGCCACTCCGCGGAGATCGCCCGCCAGCTCGGCCCCGACGTCATCGTCATCGACTGCGCGGCCGACTTCCGCCTCCGCGACGCCGCAGCCTGGGAGAAGTACTACGGCAGCGAGCACGCGGGCTCCTGGCCCTACGGCATCCCGGAGATGCCCGGCCACCGCGAGCAGCTACAGGGCACGAAGCGCGTGGCCGTCCCCGGCTGCTTCCCGACGGGCGCGACCCTGGCCCTGTGGCCGGCGGTCAAGGCGGGGCTCATCGAGCCGCGCGTCTCGGTCGTGTCGGTGACCGGCGTGTCGGGCGCGGGCAAGAAGGCCTCGGTGGCGATGCTCGGCTCCGAGACCATGGGCTCGCTCAAGGCGTACAACACCGCGGGCAAGCACCGCCACACCCCAGAGATCGCCCAGAACCTAGGCGAGTTCACCGACGAAGAGGTCGTGGTCTCGTTTACCCCGGTCCTGGCCCCGCTCCCGCGCGGCATCCTCACCACCGCCACCGCGGACTTGAAGGAGGGCGCGGACGCCGCCGCCGCCCGCGCTGCCTACGAGGAGGCCTACGGGGATGAGACCTTCGTCTACCTGCTTCCCGAGGGCATCCAGCCGCAGACCCAGAACGTGGTCGGCTCCAACATGTGCCACGTGCAGGTGGAGGTGGACGAGCTGGCCGGAAAGCTGCTGGTCACCTCGGCGATCGACAACCTCACCAAGGGCACCGGCGGCGCCGCCGTGCAGTGCATGAACCTGGCCCTGGGCTGGGAGGAAACCGCTGGCCTCCCGCAGGGCGGCGTTGCCCCCTAAGAAGCGCGCCTCGGCACGCACTTTGCCTACCTCTCCGCGCGGACCCGCGGGTCTACTCTTGAGGAGGTAGGCGCCCGCATTTCGTGCGGACAACCACTCAATACTTAGATTTGTGAAAGCTGGTTAGCTTATGAGCGAACAGGGCGTGACGGCCCCCAAGGGCTTCGTCGCCGCAGGCCTCGCCGCTGGGATCAAGGCGTCGGGCAATAAGGACATGGCGCTCGTGGTCAACGAGGGCCCCGAGTTCACCGCCACCGGCGTGTTCACCCGCAACCGCATCGTGGCCTCCCCGGTCAAGCTGAGCCGCAAGGCCCTGGCATCCGGCGAGCTCAAGGCCGTCGTGTACAACGCGGGCAACGCCAACGCCTGCAACGGCGCCCAGGGCGACGCCGACGCCGCCACCGTGGTCACCCACGCGGCCGAGAAGCTGGGCATGGACTTCGGCGATGTCGCCGCCTGCTCCACAGGAATCATCGGCGAGCCGCTGCCGGTGGCCAAGCTCCTCGCCGGCGTCGACGGCCTGGTCGAAAACCTGGGCGACAACGGCCACGAGGCCGCCGAGTCCATCATGACCACCGACACCGTCTCCAAGGAGGCGATCGTCAAGGGTGAGGGCTGGAGCATCGGCGCCATGGGCAAGGGCGTGGGGATGATGGCCCCGTCGCTGGCCACCATGCTCGTGTGCCTGACCACCGACGCCTCCGTCACCGCCGAGGTCGCCCACGAGGCGCTCGAGAAGGCCTGCGCGGTCACCTTCAACACCCTCGACATCGACGGCTCCACCTCGACCAACGACACCGTCATCCTCATGGCCAACGGCGCCTCCGGGATCACCCCGTCGGTCGAGGACTTCGAGGCCGCGGTCCTTTCCGCCTGCGCGTCCATCGCCGACCAGCTGCAGGCGGATGCCGAGGGCGTGACCAAGCGCGTGCGCATCACCGTCTCCGGCACCACGACCGACGAGCAGGCGCTCAACGCCGCACGCACCCTGGGCCGCGACAACCTCTTCAAGTGCGCGATGTTCGGCTCCGACCCGAACTGGGGCCGCGTGCTCGCCGCCGTTGGCATGGCGGACGCGGACATGGACCCGGACAACATCTCGGTCTACTTCAACGACCACGCCGTCTGCCTGAAGTCGGGCGGGACCCCTGACGCCCGCGAGGTGGATCTCTCCGGCGCGGACATCGATGTCAAGGTCGACCTCGGCACCGGCGGTCCCGGCACCGCCTTCGTGCGCACCACCGATCTCTCCTACGCCTACGTCGAGATCAACTCCGCCTACTCCACCTAGGCCGCCAGCGTAGCGTCGACAAGCAAGAACTGCTTTCCGACGCTTCGCGAGAAACCATCACCTTCTATCCCCGCACAATCCCAAGGAATCCCCGATGACACTGGTCTTCGATGAACTCACGCCCCAGGAGCGGGCCACCGTGCTCGCCGAGGCGCTGCCGTGGCTGCAGCACTTCCGCGACAAGATCGTGGTGGTCAAGTACGGCGGAAACGCGATGGTTGACGAGGAGCTCAAGCAGGCCTTCGCGGCCGACATGGTCTTCCTTCGAACGGTGGGAGCCAAGCCGGTCGTCGTGCACGGCGGCGGTCCGCAGATCTCCAAGATGCTCTCGCGGCTGGGACTCGAAGGCCAGTTCCTCGGCGGCTTCCGCGTGACCACGCCCGAGGTCATGGACGTGGTGCGCATGGTGCTGTTCGGGCAGGTGGGGCGTGACCTCGTCGGGCTCATCAACACCCACGGTCCCTATGCGGTGGGCACCTCCGGTGAGGATGCGGGGCTGTTCCTCGCGGAGAAGCGCCTGGTGGATGTCGAGGGCGAGCTCACCGACATCGGGCTGGTGGGCGACATCGTGCACGTCGACGCCTCCAGCCTCATGGACATCATCGACGCCGGGCGAATCCCCGTGGTGAGCACGATCGCCCCGGACGCCGACGGCACCGTGTACAACATCAACGCCGACACAGCGGCGGGCGCGCTGGCCTCTGCCATCGGCGCGGAGCGGCTCGTCATCCTCACCAACGTCGAGGGCATGTACACCGACTGGCCCAACCGCGACTCGCTCGTCTCCCGCATCAACACGGCCGAGCTCACCGAGCTGCTGCCGAGGCTGGACTCGGGAATGATTCCTAAGATGGAGTCCTGCCTGCGCGCCGTCGAGTCGGGCGTGAAGGCGGCCCACGTCATCGACGGGCGCGTGGCCCACTCCGTCCTGCTGGAGCTGCTCACCTCGGGCGGCATCGGCACCATGGTCACCCCGGTGGATCAGACGGGGGAGACTTCTGAAGTAACTACGTACCGGAAAGGCGAGGACAAGTAATGGCAAACGTGGATCTCAACGCTAGCGCCAAGGAGCTGTGGCCGCAGGTGCTCATGAACACCTACGGCACCCCGCAGCTCGAGCTCGTCAGCGGCGACGGCGCGACCGTCACCGACTCCCAGGGCAATACCCACATCGACCTCCTGGCCGGCATCGCGGTCAACGCGCTCGGCCACCGCCACCCGGCGATCATCGAGGCCGTGACCGCGCAGATCTCCTCGCTCGGCCACGTCTCTAACCTGTTTGCCTCCAAGCCGGTAGTCACCGCCGCGGCGAAGATCATCGACCGCTTCTCCGGCGGCGACGCCGAGGTCGCCGACAAGACCCGCGTCTTCTTCTGCAACTCCGGCGCCGAGGCCAACGAGGCTGCCTTCAAGATCGCGCGCTTGACCGGCAAGCGCCGAATCCTCGCCGCCGAGCACGGCTTCCACGGGCGCACCATGGGCTCGCTCGCGATGACCGGCCAGCCCGACAAGCGCGCCGCCTTCGAGCCGATGCCCATGGGCGTGGAGTTCTACCCCTTCGGCGACATCGACTACCTGCGCAAGCAGGTGGCGATCAACCCGACCGACACCGCGGCGATCATCCTCGAGCCGATCCAGGGCGAGACGGGCGTCGTGCCCGCGCCCGAGGGCTTCCTCGCCGCCGTGCGCAAGCTCTGCGACGAGAACGACATCCTGTTCATCGTCGACGAGGTCCAGACCGGCATCGGCCGCACCGGCGACTTCTACGCCCACCAGCACGAGGGCGTGCGCCCGGACGTGGTGACGATGGCCAAAGGCCTAGGCGGCGGCCTGCCGATCGGCGCGACGCTCGCCTACGGCAAGGCGGCCGAGCTCATGACCCCGGGAAAGCACGGCACCACCTTCGGCGGCAACCCGGTCGCCTGCGCCGCGGCCAACGCCGTGCTTGACACCATCGACGACGAGTTCGTCGCCGAGGTCAAGGCGAAGGGGGAGCTCTTTGAAAAGTTGCTTGCCGACGTCCAAGGCGTGGAAAGCGTCCGCGGCAGGGGACTGATGCTCGGCGTCGTCCTCGACAAGCCGGTGGCCAAGGAGGCCGTCGCCCACGCCTTCGAATACGGCCTCATCCTCAACGCGCCGAGCGACAAGGTCCTGCGACTGACCCCGCCGCTGGTGATCTCCGGCGAGGAGATCCGTGAGGCCGTCGCCCGCATCGCGAAGCTGCTCGCGGCTGTTGCCTAAGAAATTGCCCTAGCTACAAGAATCCAAGGAGTCGAATTGAACATCCCCGTCAAGCCGGTTCGTCACTTCCTCTCGGACGACGACCTATCCCCGGCCGAGCAGGCCGAGGTGCTCGAGCTCGCGCTCGAGCTGAAGAAGGCGCCGTACTCGAAGAAGACCTTCGAGGGGCCGCAGTCCGTGGCCGTGCTCTTTGACAAGACCTCCACCCGCACCCGCTTCTCCTTCGACGCCGGCATCAACGCCCTGGGCGGCAACGCCATCGTCGCGGAGACCGGCAAGACCCAGATGGGCAAGGGCGAGACCTACCAGGACACGGGCGCAGTGCTCTCGCGCTTCGTCTCCGCGATCGTGTGGCGCACCTACGCCCATCAGAACTTCCTGGACATGGCGGAGACCGCCACCGTGCCGATCGTCAACGCCCTCTCCGACGACCTGCACCCGTGCCAGATCCTCGCCGACCTGCAGACCTGCGTCGAGCACCTGTGCCCGGAGCAGGGCCCCGCGGGCCTGAAGGGCAAGAAGGCGGTCTACCTGGGCGACGGTGACAACAACATGGCCAACTCCTACATGATCGGCTTCGCCACCGCGGGGATGGACATCGCGATCTGCGCGCCGGATGACTTCCAGCCGAAGTCCGAGTTCGTCGAGCGCGCCCAGAAGCGCGCCGCCGAGACCGGCGCGACCGTGTCCGTGGGCTCGGACCTCGCGCTCGTCGACGGCGCCGACGTGGTCATCACCGACACCTGGGTGTCGATGGGCATGGAGAACGACGGCATCGACCGCCGCACCCCGTTCCTGCCGTACCAGGTCAACGACGCCGTCATGGCGCGCGCCACCGAGGGCGCCATCTTCCTGCACTGCCTTCCGGCCTACCGCGACAGCGAGGTGACCGCGTCCGTCATCGACGGCCCGCAGTCCGTCGTCTTCGACGAGGCCGAGAACCGCCTGCATGCCCAAAAGGCGCTGCTCGTGTGGCTCATGGAGCACCAGCCGGAGGCCTAGCCCGTCGCTCCCCGCGGCCGGAATAAAATTAGGTAGACTAATTTATGTTGCATATTTCGGCCGCCCCGCGGGCGGGCCTCGCGCACAGGTCGGCGCCAACGGCGCACGGCGATTCCGGTTCAGAGAAAAGATGTCAATAGAGGAAAGTATTCATGAGTACCAGCCCGATTACGCGCACGGTTCGCCAGGCCCTGATCCTGGACCTGCTGGAGCATAATCAGGTTTTCAGCCAGATGCAGCTGTCTGACCTGCTCAAGGACAAGGGAGTTGACATCACCCAGGGCACGCTCTCGCGCGACCTCGACGAGCTGGGGGCGAAGAAGGTGCGCCCGGACGGAGGCCGTGCCTACTACGCCGTGGGCCCCGTCGACGACGCCACCGTCAACGCAGGAGTGGGCACGCGCGAGAAGCTGCGCAAGATGCTCGACGATCTGCTGGTCTCTACGGATCACTCGGGCAACATCGCGGTGTTGCGCACCCCGCCGGGTGCGGCGCCCTTCCTCGCCAGCTTCATCGACCGCGTCGGCATGGACGAGGTCGTGGGCACCATCGCGGGCGACGATACCGTCTTCGTCCTCGCCAGGGATCCGCTCTCCGGCAAGGAACTGGCCGAGCTCTTGAGCCAGCGCAAGGTCGGCTAAGGGGCAAGGTCCCGAACTAGGGGAGTCGGTCGAGTCTAGGCCCTATCCCAACTGCTAAAAATAAATAAGAATTCCGCGTGTGTGAGGCGATGAGCCGAAGGTTTTTCGTCGGCAAGCAAGAAACCGCACGCGGTACTACGTACCTGTGGAAAACAAGGAGAAAAGATGACTAATCGCGTCGTGCTCGCTTACTCTGGCGGCCTCGATACCTCTGTGGCGATTCCGTACCTGGCCAAGATGACCGGCGGCGAGGTTGTCGCCGTGTCCCTCGACCTGGGCCAGGGCGGCGAGGACATGGAGTCCGTCCGCCAGCGCGCGCTCGCGTGTGGTGCGGTGGAGGCCGTCGTCGTCGACGCCAAGGACGAGTTCGCCGAGAACTACTGCCTGCCCACCATCAAGGCCAACGGCATGTACATGAAGCAGTACCCGCTTCTGTCCGCCATTTCCCGCCCGCTGATCGTCAAGCACCTCGTCGAGGCCGCCAAGGAGTTCGGCGGCACCCACGTCTCCCACGGCTGCACCGGCAAGGGCAACGACCAGGTCCGCTTCGAGGTCGGCTTCCGCTCTCTCGCCCCCGAGCTCGAGATCATCGCCCCGGCCCGCGACTACGCCTGGACCCGTGACAAGGCCATCGCCTTCGCCGAGGAGATCAACCTGCCGATCGAGCAGTCCAAGAAGTCCCCGTTCTCCATCGACCAGAACGTCTGGGGCCGTGCCATCGAGACCGGCTTCCTCGAGGATCTGTGGAACCCGCCGACGAAGGACCTCTACTCCTACACCGAGGAGCCGAACCTGGGCAATGCCCCCGACGAGGTCATCATCTCCTTCGAGAAGGGCGTTCCGGTCGCCATCGACGGCCGCAAGGTGAGCGTCCTGGAGGCCATCGAGGAGATGAACCGCCGCGCAGGTGCGCAGGGCGTGGGCCGCCTCGACATGGTCGAGGACCGCCTGGTGGGCATCAAGTCCCGCGAGGTCTACGAGGCACCGGGCGCCATCGCGCTCATCACCGCCCACGAGGCACTCGAGGACGTCACCGTCGAGCGCGAGCTCGCTCGCTACAAGCGCCTCATCGACGCCCGCTGGTCCGAGGAGGTCTACGACGGCCTCTGGTACGGCCCGCTCAAGCGCTCCCTGGACGCCTTCATCGAGTCCACCCAGGAGCACGTCACCGGCGACATCCGCATGGTCATGCACGCCGGCTCCTGCGTGGTCAACGGCCGCCGCTCCAGCCACTCGCTGTACGACTTCAACCTGGCCACCTACGACACCGGCGACACCTTCGACCAGACCCTGGCCAAGGGCTTCGTCGAGCTGCACGGCCTGTCCTCCAAGATCGCCAACCGCCGCGACCGCGAGGCCTAAGGCCTAGCGCCTAAACCCGCAGATGGGGCCCAGGGAAAACCCCGGGCCCCATCCGTTTATCCGTTAGAGTCAACTTCATACCGTTTTCAACCACCACCTCCGCGGTGACGCGACCGCGGGAGAAAGAACAGGCGATCCACGTGCAGAAGCATGGAACCAACCAAGGCGCACTCTGGGGCGGCCGCTTCGCCGGCGGCCCCAGCGAGGCCATGTTTGCCCTCAGCGTGTCCACCCACTTCGACTGGGTGCTCGCGCCTTACGACGTCCTCGCCTCCAAGGCGCACGCCAAGGTGCTCCACGCCGCGGGCCTGCTCTCCGACGAGGACCTGAGCACCATGCTCGCCGGCCTCGACAGCCTGGGCGCGGACGTCGCCTCCGGTGCCTTCGGCCCCGAGCCCACCGACGAGGACGTCCACGGCGCCATGGAGCGCGGCCTCATCGCCCGCGTCGGTGCCGAGGTAGGCGGGCGCTTGCGCGCGGGCCGCTCCCGCAACGACCAGGTGGCCACCCTGTTCCGCATGTGGGTCCGCGACGCCATCCGCGACATCGCCGCCCAGGTCACCGAGCTGGTCTCCGCCCTGTCCGAGCAGGCTGCCAAGCACCCGGGCGTGATCATGCCGGGCAAGACCCACTCCCAGGCGGCCCAGCCGATCCTGCTCGCGCACCAGCTGCTCGCGCACACGCACCCGCTGCTGCGCGACATCGCACGTCTCCAGGACCTAGACAAGCGCCTAGCCGTGAGCCCGTACGGCTCCGGTGCCCTGGCGGGTTCCACCCTCCAGCTTGACCCCGAGGCCATCGCCGCGGAGTTGGGCTTCGACTCCGCCTGCGACAACTCGCTGGACGGCACCGCCTCCCGCGATTTCGCCTCCGAGACCGCGTTTGTGCTTGCCCAGATTGCCGTGGACATGTCGCGCCTGGCCGAGGAGATCATCTACTGGTCGACCCCGGAGTACGGCTACGTCACCCTCGACGACGCTTGGTCGACCGGGTCCTCGATCATGCCGCAGAAGAAGAACCCCGACGTCGCCGAGCTCACCCGCGGCAAGACCGGCCGCCTCATCGGTAACCTCGCGGGGCTGATGGCCACGCTCAAGGCGATGCCGCTGGCCTACAACCGCGATCTCCAGGAGGACAAGGAGCCGATCGTAGACTCCGTGGCCCAGCTCAACCTCCTGCTTCCGGCCATGACCGGTCTGGTCTCCACCCTTGTCTTCCACCCGGACCGCCTCCGCGAGCTGGCGCCGGCTGGCTACACCCTCGCCACCGACCTGGCCGAGTGGATGGTCCGCGAGGGCGTGCCCTTCCGCGAGGCCCACGAGGCCTCGGGCGCCTGCGTGCGCATCGCCGAGGCCCGCGGCGTGGGGCTGGACGAGCTCACCGACGAGGAGCTGGCCAGCGTCGACTCGCGGCTGACCCCGCAGGTGCGCGAGTACCTCACCATCGAAGGCGCGGTCGCCTCCCGCGCGACCCGCGGCGGCACCGCCCAGGTGCGCGTCGACGAGCAGCGCGCCCGGGTCGACGAGCTCAACAAGGAGTACCTCGACTGGGCCCAGAAGCCGGTTCGCGGCTAGCACAATCATTTTCATGAGGTCTTTCGGCAACGCCCCAACCGAGGTGTTACCGAAAGGCCTCATGCTTCGATAGGCGGCCGCTCTATCTGTTGCGGGCCTCACAGGCGTGCTTTAGGCTCGGGGCATGTCCGACACCCACTGACCCCCGGAGCCTCCACGAAGACTCGAGGAACGCACAGGGTCGGTCTCTTCCTCCTCGTTCTTGCGCTCATCCTCATCGGGGCGCAGCAGATTACCTCGCGCGTGGACGCCGTTTCCCGGCACACGACGGCGCCGATCGGTCGCTTCTTTGGCCTGGGGGCGGCGTCAGAGGATAAGAACGTCGTGGAGCTACGCGGCGTCGTCGGCAGTGAGAAGCTGGGGTTCTTCCAGGACCCCGAGGTCATCGAGGCGCTCCGCGCGGAGGGGTTCGCGGTCGAGGTTGACGCCATGGGGTCGAGGGCCATGGCGGGGATTGCCGACGCCTCGGGGATCGACTTCGTGTTTCCCGCCAACCAGCAGGCCGCGCAGAAGTTCGCCGAGTCGCACCCCACACTCGGTTCCGACGCAATTTTCTATTCGCCAATGGCGATTGCCACGTTCCCGCCGATCCTCACGGTGCTCGAGCGGGCGGGCGCCGCGACGAACACCGGCGACGGCTGGATGATCGACGCGGAAAAGTTCGTCGACCTGCAGCGCCAGGGGACTCGGTGGCGCGATCTGGGCGGCGAGTATCCCTCGCCGCGCGCCGTGTACACGTCGACAACGGACCTCCGCAGCTCCAATTCCGCCTCCTTGTGGGCCGCCATCTTGGCGTGGGGAGTCTCCGGCGGGCGCCTTCCCGGGAACCCTGTCGAAGGGAAAGCCGTGGGCGAGGAGGTCTCGCGGCTCCTGCTCGAGCAGGGCTACTCCGAGTCCAGCTCGGCCAGCCCCTTTAACGACTACCTTTCCCTCGGCATCGGCTCCAAGCCGATGGTCGTCGTCTACGAGTCGCAGTTCCTTGAGCAGGAGCTTTCCGACGATACCAAGGTCACCGACAACATGGTCCTCGCCTACCCGAACCCGACGATCGTCTCCTTCCATACCTTCCTATCCCTCGACGCGGACGCGGCTCGGCTCGGTGAGGTCCTGCGGACGAACAGCGACATCCGACGGTTCGCCCTCAAGCACGGCTTCCGGGTAGGCGAGTCGGGCGAGATCAACGACGTCCTCGCGTCGGACGGGGTACCCCTCGTCCCCGCGAGCCTGAACACCATTGACCAGCCAAACTTCGAGACGATGGAGGCAATCATCGAGGTATTCGAGGGCAAGCTTCAACCGAGCGCGCAACGCGGGACGCAGAAGGATTAAGGAGGATGAACATGACGAAACCTCACAGGCTATTGCTCGCGCTGCTCGCGCTCGTCGTTGGCGTGAGCCTCGGGGCCTGCTCGAGTTTGTCCGGCGTTGACGGCGGCGGCTCGCAGGGCGCGGCAAGCGAGGAGCTCAAAGGAACCACCCTCCGGATCGTCGCTGCCACAGAACTCAAGGCGCTCGACTCGGTGGTTGCTCAGGCGGCCAAGGACCTCGGGATGACCATCGAGATGGCCTACCCCGGCGGGACGCTGGACAACACCGAGCGACTCGGGGAAGGGGGGTTCGACGGGTATTACGAAGCCACCTGGTTCGCGACCAACCGCTACGCCGAGCTCCAGGGGTTGGGAGAGAGATTTGCGTCCACAAGCTCTGTCGCGACCTCCCCGGTCCTGCTCGGCGTGCGCCCCACCACTGCCGCGGAACTGGGGTGGGACAAGACGCAGCCGACGTGGGCGGAGATCGCCCAGGCGGCGTCGTCGGGCGCGTTGAAGTTCGGGATGACCGATCCGGGCACGTCAAACTCGGGCTTCTCCGCGCTGGCGTCGGTCGCGACCTCCTTCGCCGACACCGGCTCGGCGCTTTCGACGCAGGACATCGCACGGGTGGCGCCGCAGGTCCGCGAGTTCTTCAGCGGCCAGACCGTGACCTCGGGCTCCTCGGGGTGGCTAACCACGGCCTTCCGCAGCGAGACGGGCAAGGCCAACGCGATCCTCTCCAACGAGGCCTCCCTCATCGACCTCAAGAATCAAGGCGAGGACATTGACCTGATAGCGCCGTCCGACGGCGTCATCTTCGCCGACTATCCGCTCTCGGCGCTGTCGACCGCGGATCAGCCGCTCGCGAAGGAGAAGGCGCAGGCGCTCGCCGGCTGGCTCGAGCAACACCCGCAGGAGCTGGCAGACGCGGGCCTCCGCCCGACCACGGCGGGGGACTCGGCTCGGAACCCCGACTTCGCCCCGGGGCTGCTCCTTGAGATCCCGTTCCCCGCGAGCCAGGACGTGGTCTCGGCGCTCATCGACTCCTACAACAACGACCTCCGGTCCCCGGGGGCGATGGCCTTCATGCTCGATACCTCCGGCTCGATGGCAGGGGACAGGATCGCCTCGCTCAAGGCGACGCTCCATTCGCTCGCCGACGGCTCGGCGCAGGTCAACGGCACCTCCGTCGGGTTCCGCGACCGCGAGGACATCACCTTCGTGCCCTTCTCGACGGCGGTCCATGACCAGCGCAGTTTGGTGTTCGACGCCGCCAACGCGGCAACCGTCGGCGAGGTGGGATCTGCGATCGAGGCTCTAGATCCGAGCGGCGACACCGCCATCTACGAGGCGTTGGCCGCGGCGTACGACCACCTTGGGGCGTCGGCAAGCAACATTCGATCGATCGTGCTGATGTCCGACGGCGAGCTCACCGCCGGACGCTCCTTCGACGACTTCCGCGCCTACTACGAGGCGCTTCCCAACCAGGTCAAGACCATTCCGACCTTCGTGATCCTCTACGGGGAGGCCAACGCCGAAGAGATGACGGCGCTGGCCGAGCTGACGGGCGGGAAGGTCTTCGATGCACAACGGGGCGACCTCGCCTCCGCGTTTAAGGAGATCCGTGGGTATCAATAATTTGCCGCAATCGGAATGGGGGTCAGCGCCGCCGGGGCGGCGGGCGCTCTCGACCTTGTGCTGCACCTCGGGCCGGTGGGCCCCGTGGCCGCGGTTCTGGCGAGCGTCGGCGGGTATCTCCTCGTCCGCCAGCCCGCGTCGAAGAAGTCCCCGCAGGTGGCCGCGTCCTCGGCGCTCCTGAAGCAGCAGAAGGGCTCCGTCGGGTCGCTGGACACCCGGATCTCCCGCTGCGCAAGCCTGGTGGAAACGTGCACCGACCAAGACGTGAAGGCGTCCGGCGCGCAGCTCGTCGACAAGCTGAGTCGGCTGAGCCTAGAGAAGGAACGCCTGCAGGAGTTTCCCGAGCACTACGAGATGATCGGCACCATCGCCTCGGACTACCTGCCGACCACGCTCGCGCGCTTTGACGCGGTTCGCGGCGGTGAGGAGGCGACCTCGCGCGCGAAGGAGATCACCCTGCGGGCGCTCACGACGCTGCACAGGGAGGTCGACCGGGTGCAAAAGGCGCTGGAGCAGGACATGCTCGAGGACCTTCAGCTTCACGCCGACGAGGTGGCCATCCTGTTTAACGACCTCGACCCACGGTAGAGGCGAGACGATCGGGTATTCTTTCAGAACATGAGTATTGATGAGCGATTGCTGGAGATCATTGCCTGCCCGAAGGACAAGGGCCCGCTGGAGTATCACGAGGCCGAGCAGCTCCTCGTCAACCCCCGCCTCGGCATCGCGTATCGCATCGACGACGGCATCCCGGTCTTGCTTATCGACGAGGCCCAGCCGTGGCCTGCGGAAACGTCGAAGTAACCCACCCGCTCTACTCAACAGGATCCTAGAACTTCATGAACATCATTGACGAACTTCTGTGGCGTGGCCTCATCAACCAGTCTACGGACATCGACGCCCTCCGCGAGGCCTGCGAGCAGCCCATCTCCCTCTACTGCGGGTTCGATCCGACCGGCGACTCCCTGCACGCCGGGCACCTGGTCCCGATGGTGATGCTCCGCCGCTTCCAGCAGGCGGGTCACCGCCCGATCACCCTCGCGGGTGGCGCGACCGGCTTCATCGGCGACCCCCGAGACGTCGGTGAGCGCTCCATGCTCTCTTCCGAGACCGTGGCCCATAACCTCGAGGCCATCAAGGAGCAGCTGCGCCGCTTCGTCGACTTCGAGGACTCGGAGAACCCTGCGGTCATGGCGAACAACGCCGACTGGACCATGAATATGTCCGTCGTCGAGTTCCTCCGCGATGTGGGAAAGAACTTCTCGCTCAACACGATGCTCGACCGCGACACCGTCAAGCGCCGCCTCGAGTCCGACGGCATTTCCTACACCGAGTTCTCCTACATGCTGCTCCAAGCTAACGACTACCTGCAGCTGCACCGCTCGCACGAGTGCCAGCTGCAGATCGGCGGCGGCGACCAGTGGGGCAACATCGTCTCCGGCGTCGACCTCATCCGCCGCGTCACCGGCGACAAGGTCCATGCGCTGACTGTGCCGCTGGTGACGGACGCGCAGGGGCAGAAGTTTGGCAAGTCCACCGGCGGCGGCAAGCTCTGGCTCGACGCCGAGAAGACAAGCCCCTACGCCTGGTACCAGTACTTCCTTAACGCTGGTGACTCCGTGGTCATCGACTACCTGCGCTGGTTTACGTTCCTGTCCCAGGAGGAGATCGCCGAGCTGGAGAAGCAGACGGCCGAGGCGCCGTTCAAGCGCGCCGCGCAGCGCCGCTTGGCGCAGGAGATGACCACCCTGGTTCACGGCAAGGAGGCCACCGAGGCCGTCGAGCTCGCCGCCCAGGCGCTCTTCGGCCGCGCCGAGCTGGGCTCCCTCGACGAGGCAACCCTTGCTGGCGCCCTTTCTGAGACCACCGTCGCCGAGCTGTCCGCCTCGGACCCGAAGACCATCGTCGACCTGCTGGTGGCCAGCGGGCTGGCCGACTCCAAGGGCGCGGCACGCCGCACAGTGAAGGAGGGCGGCGCCTACGTCAACAACGAGCGCATCAGCGACGAGGCCTGGGAGCCCGCTGCCGAGGATTACCTGCACGGCAAGTGGCTGGTGCTGCGCAAGGGCAAGAAGAACTTCGCGGGCGCGAAGGTCTCCTAGGCCGCTACACCCCAACAGGCAGCTTCCGCAACGGGCGTCTGGAGGATCACGATCAACCGATCGGATGATTTTCCAGGCGCCCGTTGCCCGTATTGGAAAGCCGTGTCACGCGGGGGAGAATGGGAGGCATGAACAAGATCTTCTACGCTGCGGCCAGCTACACCTTCCTCGGGCTCCTCGCGGGCATCTTGTACCGCGAGTTCACCCGCTACTACGACTTCCCGCTCACGGACCCGACCGCCCTGAGCACCCTGCACACTCACCTGTTGGTGCTGGGCACCGTCATGAACCTGGTGCTACTGGCGCTCGCCGCCTCGATGAAGATCCACGCCATCAAGCTCTTCGACACCTTCTTCTGGGTCTACAACTTGGGTCTCGTGTGGACCGCAACGTTCATGACCTACAAGGGCTGCATGCAGGTGACCCAGCCCGGCTTCGAGCTCAGCGCTGGTCTAGCGGGCGCGTCCGGCATGGGGCACATCATTCTGGCCATCGCATTCATTCAGCTGTTCATGGTGATCCGCCGGGCTATGAAGCGCCTTGCATAGTTTGCTTGTCGACGTTTGCCTTCGGCGGTTTGACCAGCGGATTTGTGTTAGCTGGCGGTGGTGAGTAACTTAGTGCGAGTCGCCGGGACGGCCTGGTGCTAGCCAGTAGCTAGAAGGAGACAAAGAAACCTGGTTAACTTCGAGTTTGACTCTCGTTCAAACGAGATGATATGTTGGTTAACCGGACCGCGAAGTGGTTGCCCTTCAGATTGGGGTTGTCGTTTTGTGTGTTCATGTTGTTTGAGAACTCAATAGTGTGCCAATTTTGTACTTTTTTTGTTGCTTGTTGGTGTGGTTTGTGTGTGCTGTTATGGTGTGGTGTGGCTGGCAAGTGTGGCTTGCTTGTTAAAGACTGTGCTGTGATGGTGGGTGCTTACTGGTACTGGTGAGTGGCTTTTGTGTGTGCCTTTTTGCCCCGTCGGGTGGGTGCACATGTATCATCTATTTTTTTTGACAATCATTTTTTATGCCATTGCACATTGTTTGTGTGGTGGTGTGCTGGTTGTTTGTTTTTTTTGCTTGGTTTTGGGCTTTCCCAAAGTTTTTGGACAAGGTTTTTTTCTTGTTTTTTGTGGAGAGTTTGATCCTGGCTCAGGACGAACGCTGGCGGCGTGCTTAACACATGCAAGTCGAACGGAAAGGCCCAGCTTGCTGGGTGCTCGAGTGGCGAACGGGTGAGTAACACGTGGGTGATCTGCCCCTGACTTCGGGATAAGCTTGGGAAACTGGGTCTAATACCGGATAGGACAATCGTTTAGTGTCGGTTGTGGAAAGTTTTTTCGGTTAGGGATGAGCCCGCGGCCTATCAGCTTGTTGGTGGGGTAATGGCCTACCAAGGCGTCGACGGGTAGCCGGCCTGAGAGGGTGGACGGCCACATTGGGACTGAGATACGGCCCAGACTCCTACGGGAGGCAGCAGTGGGGAATATTGCACAATGGGCGCAAGCCTGATGCAGCGACGCCGCGTGGGGGATGACGGCCTTCGGGTTGTAAACCTCTTTCGACAGGGACGAAGCTTTTGTGACGGTACCTGTATAAGAAGCACCGGCTAACTACGTGCCAGCAGCCGCGGTAATACGTAGGGTGCGAGCGTTGTCCGGAATTACTGGGCGTAAAGAGCTCGTAGGTGGTTTGTCGCGTCGTCTGTGAAATTCCGGGGCTTAACTTCGGGCGTGCAGGCGATACGGGCATAACTTGAGTGCTGTAGGGGAGACTGGAATTCCTGGTGTAGCGGTGGAATGCGCAGATATCAGGAGGAACACCGATGGCGAAGGCAGGTCTCTGGGCAGTAACTGACGCTGAGGAGCGAAAGCATGGGGAGCGAACAGGATTAGATACCCTGGTAGTCCATGCCGTAAACGGTGGGCGCTAGGTGTAGGGGTCTTCCACGACTTCTGTGCCGTAGCTAACGCATTAAGCGCCCCGCCTGGGGAGTACGGCCGCAAGGCTAAAACTCAAAGGAATTGACGGGGGCCCGCACAAGCGGCGGAGCATGTGGATTAATTCGATGCAACGCGAAGAACCTTACCTGGGCTTGACATATGCAGGATCGGCGTAGAGATACGTTTTCCCTTGTGGTCTGTATACAGGTGGTGCATGGTTGTCGTCAGCTCGTGTCGTGAGATGTTGGGTTAAGTCCCGCAACGAGCGCAACCCTTGTCTTATGTTGCCAGCACGTGATGGTGGGGACTCATGAGAGACTGCCGGGGTTAACTCGGAGGAAGGTGGGGATGACGTCAAATCATCATGCCCCTTATGTCCAGGGCTTCACACATGCTACAATGGTCGGTACAACGCGCTGCGAGCCTGTGAGGGTGAGCGAATCGCTGAAAGCCGGCCTCAGTTCGGATTGGGGTCTGCAACTCGACCCCATGAAGTCGGAGTCGCTAGTAATCGCAGATCAGCAACGCTGCGGTGAATACGTTCCCGGGCCTTGTACACACCGCCCGTCACGTCATGAAAGTTGGTAACACCCGAAGCCCATGGCCCAACCCGTTTGGGAGGGAGTGGTCGAAGGTGGGATCGGCGATTGGGACGAAGTCGTAACAAGGTAGCCGTACCGGAAGGTGCGGCTGGATCACCTCCTTTCTATGGAGTTTTATTTTGTGGTGGCAGGTTTGCCACCAAATTGTTTATTTTGTTTTTATCCAGGTGGATCACACCACTAAAGGATGTTTCCTTACAACATCGTGTTGTTGGTGCCTGCAAGTGTTGTGGGTGCGTAAAGGGGGGGCATCGTTGATCGTGGGAGTACACGTTAAACAAGTCGCACCTGTAAGGGTGGCAAAAAAAGTGCGTTGTGGTTGGCATGCTGTTGGGTGTCTGGAACATGCATGATTGTGTGTTTCTGGTGGCCTGCATGATGCGGTGATGATCGTTTCCACGTTTGTGTGGTGGGTTGTTGTTGTGTGGTGTGGGTGTGTTGTGTGAGAACTGTATAGTGGACGCGATGCAATTTGTTTCCACCCCCTTTTATGTCGCTGCACTTTGTTGTGTGGTGTTGGGGGTGGGGGTTTGTTGTTTTTTATTCTTTGTTCTTAGTGTTTTTTGTTTGTAAGTATCTGTTGTTGTGTTGTTTGGTTAAGGGCACACGGTGGATGCCTTGGCAGCTTAAGCCGATGAAGGACGTGTAAGGCTGCGTTAAGCCTCGGGGAGTTGCCAATAGAGCGTTGATCCGAGGATGTCCGAATGGGGAAACCTGGCCGTGGTTATGTGCGGTTACCTGCCGATGAATTCATAGTCGGTGTGGGGGTTACGCGGGGAAGTGAAACATCTCAGTACCCGTAGGAGAAGAAAATAAATGTAATGATTCTGCTAGTAGT
The DNA here is from genome assembly GCF_000550805.1 of Corynebacterium vitaeruminis DSM 20294. Taxonomy (NCBI): domain Bacteria; kingdom Bacillati; phylum Actinomycetota; class Actinomycetes; order Mycobacteriales; family Corynebacteriaceae; genus Corynebacterium; species Corynebacterium vitaeruminis. Next base: position 1,447,863 of record NZ_CP004353.1, read on the forward strand.
GGCGAGCGAACGTGGATGAGGCTAAACCATGCGCATGTGATACCTGGCAGGGGTTGTGTGTGTGGTGTTGTGGGGTTTCGATGTTTTTAGTCTGCCAGCTAGAAGCCATTTTTATCATTGCGCGAGCGGAAGTGGTTTGGAATGACCTGCCGTAGAGGGTGACAGTCCCGTACGTTGATGTGTGATGGTGGTGGTTGTTGTTGTCCCCGAGTAGCAGCGGGCTCGTGGAATCTGCTGTGAATCTGCCGGGACCACCCGGTAAGCCTAAATACTTAAGTTGACCGATAGCGGATCAAGTACCGTGAGGGAATGGTGAAAAGTACCCCGGGAGGGGAGTGAAATAGTACCTGAAACCGTGTGCTTACAATCCGTCAGAGCCTCTTTGTGGGGTGATGGCGTGCCTTTTGAAGAATGAGCCTGCGAGTCAGCGGCATGTCGCGAGGTTAACCCGTGTGGGGTAGTCGTAGCGAAAGCGAATCCTAACCAGGGTGTTTGTAGTGGCATGTTCTGGACCCGAAGCGGGGTGATCTACCCATGGCCAGTGTGAAGCAGCAGTAAGATGCTGTGGAGGCGCGAACCCACTTAGGTTGAAAACTGAGGGGATGAGCTGTGGGTAGGGGTGAAAGGCCAATCAAACTCCGTGATAGCTGGTTCTCCCCGAAATGCATTTAGGTGCAGCGTCGTGTGTTTCTTCCTGGAGGTAGAGCTACTGGTTGGTTGAGCGGGACCACAATCTTAGCAATGTCAGCCAAACTCCGAATGCCAGTGAAGTCAGAATACGGCAGTGAGACTGCGGGGGATAAGCTCCGTTGGTCGAGAGGGAAACAGCCCAGATCGCCGGTTAAGGCCCCTAAGCGTGTACTAAGTGGGAAAGGATGTGGGATCGCGAAGACAGCCAGGAGGTTGGCTTAGAAGCAGCCACCCTTGAAAGAGTGCGTAATAGCTCACTGGTCGAGTGGTTCTGCGCCGACAATGTAGTGGGGCTCAAGTACACCGCCGAAGCCGCGGCAATCAGTTTTTCTGGTTGGGTAGGGGAGCGTCGTGCACGCTGTGAAGCGCCCGGGTAACTGATGGTGTGGAGTGTGTGCGAGTGAGAATGCAGGCATGAGTAACGACTGATATGTGGAAAACATATCCGCCGGATGACTAAGGGTTCCTGGGTTAAGCTAATCTTCCCAGGGTGAGTCGGGACCTAAGGCGAGGCCGACAGGCGTAGTCGATGGACAACGGGTTGATATTCCCGTACCCGTGTATATGCGCCCACTGGTGAATCATGGATACTAACCACCCAAAACCACACGTTGTCAACTTGTTGATTGTGTGTGGGGCTGCGTGGGACCTGACGTGGTAGTAGCCAAGCGATGGGGTGACACAGGTTGGTAGCCAAGCCACTTACTGGATTGTGGTGTAAGCGTGCAGCCCGCAACGAGAGGTAAATCCGCGTTGCATGAAAGGGTCAGGCGTGATGCGTACCCATTTTTTTGGGGATGTTGGTGATCCTGTACTGTCAAGAAAAGGCTCTAGCGATGTGTATACATGGCCCGTACCCATAACCGACACAGGTAGTCAGGTAGAGAATACTAAGGCGTTCGGGTGAACTGTGGTTAAGGAACTCGGCAAAATGCCCCCGTAACTTCGGGAGAAGGGGGACCACTGCTGGTGACAGACTGGTTGAGCTGGTGGTGGTCGCAGAGAATAGAGGGAAGCGACTGTTTATTAAAAACACAGGTCCGTGCGAAAACGTGGAAGTTGATGTATACGGACTGACGCCTGCCCGGTGCTGGAAGGTTAAGAGGACCTGTTAGCCCACCCTTGTGTGGGCGAAGCGGAGAATTTAAGCCCCAGTAAACGGCGGTGGTAACTATAACCATCCTAAGGTAGCGAAATTCCTTGTCGGGTAAGTTCCGACCTGCACGAATGGCGTAACGACTTCCCTGCTGTCTCAACCACAGGCCCGGTGAAATTGCAGTACGAGTAAAGATGCTCGTTACGCGCGGCAGGACGAAAAGACCCCGGGACCTTCACTATAGCTTGGTATTGGTGTTTGGTTCGGTTTGTGTAGGATAGGTGGGAGACTATGAAACCTCATCGCTAGGTGGGGTGGAGTCGCAAGTTGAAATACCACTCTGATCGGATTGAGCACCTTAACCTTGGCCCATGATCTGGGTTGGGGACAGTGCCTGGTGGGTAGTTTAACTGGGGCGGTTGCCTCCCAAAATGTAACGGAGGCGCCCAAAGGTTCCCTCAGCCTGGTTGGCAATCAGGTGTTGAGTGTAAGTGCACAAGGGAGCTTGACTGTGAGAGTGACGGCTCAAGCAGGTACGAAAGTAGGGACTAGTGATCCGGCACCTACGTGTGGAAGTGGTGTCGCTCAACGGATAAAAGGTACCCCGGGGATAACAGGCTGATCTTCCCCAAGAGTCCATATCGACGGGATGGTTTGGCACCTCGATGTCGGCTCGTCGCATCCTGGGGCTGGAGTAGGTCCCAAGGGTTGGGCTGTTCGCCCATTAAAGCGGCACGCGAGCTGGGTTTAGAACGTCGTGAGACAGTTCGGTCTCTATCCGCCGCGCGCGTTGAAACTTGAAGAAAGCTGTCCCTAGTACGAGAGGACCGGGACGGACGTACCTCTAGTGTGCCAGTTGTCACGCCAGTGGCAGGGCTGGTTAGCTACGTACGGAAGGGATAACCGCTGAAAGCATCTAAGCGGGAAGCCTGTTTTAAGATGAGGTTTCACTTGAGGTACCCCACAGACTATGGGGTTGATAGGCCAGACCTGGAAGCACCGTAAGGTGTGAAGGCGACTGGTACTAATTTACCGACAAACAACCAACACACATAATCAAACAAAACAAGAACAAAACAAAAACAACACAACGTATCGCGTTCACTATGCAGTATCCCGCATAACACAAACACCACAATCAAATCGTGTCGGTGGTTATAGCATTGGGGACACGCCCGGTCCCATTCCGAACCCGGAAGCTAAGCCCAACAGCGCTGATGGTACTGCACCCGGGAGGGTGTGGGAGAGTAAGACACCGCCGACCAAAAACTCAAAAGTGAACGACAAGAGCGTGCGTAGTGAGGTAAGGTGTAACCCTTGTCTTCACTACCACGCTCTTTTCGCATGCCTACAAGGCGAGCGATAGACAAACCGATTGAGGAGCCATCCATGGCAGACAACCGTTCCTTCCGCAGCGGAGGCAAGTCCGACCGTCCTTCGCAGGGCAAGCCCGCCCGCGGGGGTCGCAGGTACGAGTCCCGCGACGGTGAGCGTCGATACGCAAAGCGCGACGACAACGGCGGTGAGCGACGCTACGGGCGCCGAGGAAACGGCGAGGAGGGGGAGCGCCGCTACGGACGCCGCTCGGAGGGCTCCGGCGAGCGCCGCTACGAAAAGAAGGACGGCGAGCGCCGCTTTGACAGGGCTGAGGGGCGCGACGGCGAGAGCCGGCAGTACCGCGGTGGTAAGAAGCACGCCCAGCGCGGCGGACGCGACCGCGACCGCAACCACAACGGGCCGCAGCGTAGTGGCTACCGCGACGAGCGTATGGCCAAGCGCCAGAACGAGCCCGATCTGCCGGGCGATCTCGACGTGCGCGACCTCGATCCCCTGGTGCTCCAGGACCTGAAGGTGCTGTCCAACGACAACGCCCAGGCAGTGGCGAAGCACCTCATCATGGCGGCTACCTGGATGGCCGACGATCCCCAGCTCGCCCTGCGGCACGCGCGCGCGGCTAAGGACCGCGCGGGACGCGTGGCCGTCGTGCGCGAAACGGCCGGTATCGCCGCCTACCACGCGGGCGAGTGGAAGGAAGCGCTCTCTGAGCTGCGCGCGGCGCGTCGCATGAGTGGCGGCCCGGGCCTCATTGCGGTCATGGCGGACTGCGAGCGCGGACTCGGCCGCCCGGAGAAGGCCATCGACGTCGCCCGCGAGTTCGACGAGTCGGAGCTGGATCCCGACACCCGCATTGAGCTCGCGATCGTCGTGGCGGGAGCACGCCTCGACCTCAATCAGGTGGACTCCGCCGTGATCACTCTGCAGCGCGCGGAGCCGAACTCGAAGAAGAAGACGCAGTCTTACGCGCGCCTGAGCTACGCCTACGCCGACGCCCTCTCCGCCGCGGGGCGGATCGATGACGCTCGTTCGTGGTTCGCCCACGCGAAGGACCAGGACGTGGACGGCCTCCTCGACGCCGACGAGCGCCTGAAGGAGCTCGGATAGCTCTTAGCACCATGCCCAGCCGTTGAAGCCAATCCTAGGGCTCGAAGGCTGGGCTTTTGTCTGCCCGCATACCGGCCGTGGGTGCCCGGTCTACTATTGTGGAACGCATGACGATCAGCACTGAGTACGACGCCTTCCTCTTCGACCTAGACGGAACCGTGTGGGAGGGCGGCCGCGCCATCGTCAACGCGGTCGAAAGCATCAACCGCCTCGATGGGCACGTCGTGTACATCACCAATAACGCCTCGCGTCACCCCGACCTGGTCGCCGAGATGCTCACCAACATGGGTATTCCCACCGCAGGGTCGCAGGTGCTCACCTCGGCGCAGGCCGCGGTTGAGCTCGCATCGAAGGAGCTGCAGCGCGGGGACGCGATCTACGTCCTCGGCGCCGAGTCCTTCAAGGAGCTCGCGCGCGACGCGGGTTTTGCCGTGGTCGATTCCGCGGACGATAACCCGAAGGCGGTGCTCCACGGGCACAACCCGGCCACCGGCTGGGAGCAGCTGTCGGAGGCGGCGCTGTCCATCCGCAAGGGCGCGCGCTACATCGCCTCGAACCTCGATTCGACCCTGCCCTCGGAGCGCGGGCTCATGGTGGGTAACGGTTCCATGGTCGCCGCCGTCGTCAGCGCCACCGGGGTCACCCCGATCTCGGCGGGCAAGCCGGAGCCGGCGATGTTCCACCAAGCCGCGGAGCACGTCGGCTCGCGGGCACCGCTGGCCATCGGCGACCGCCTCAATACCGACATCGCCGGTGGCGTGGCCGCCGAGATGGACGTCTTCCACGTGCTGACGGGGGTCTCCAAGCACTGGGCGCTCGTTAACGCCGAGGCGAGCCAGCGCCCGACCTTTGTGGCGGAGGACTTAAGCCAGCTCTACACCGACTCGGCCGAGCTTCGCCCCGGCGCCCAAGGCGGTTTCGTGTGCTCCGCGGAGGGCGAGGATCTCGTCCTCACCGGCGGCCAGCCCGACTCCACCCCGGCGCAGGCGCTGCGGACGGTGCTGGCAAAGGCCTGGTCGACGGAGGAGACGTTCACCGGGCAGGTAGTGGCAAGGGGAGAGGTCGCCGATGCCGCCCTGGGAGCCTGGCTGTGAGCGCGCCCCATCCCGGACCCCGGCCGGGGCCACGTCCTAGTGCCCAGGGCGGCCCAGGCGGTCCCGTTCCGCACGATCCGCGCCAGCCCCAGGTAACCCCGGAGGAGGTCGCGGCACAGGTCAACGAGATCCTCTCCGAGGACGCGGAGGACCTGGCAGCGGAGGCCGACCAGCTTTCCCGGGCGCACGCCGTACTGCACGAGGCGCTGCAATAAATAGGCAGGCCAGCGGGGCTGGATTATCTCAAAGCAAGATTCAAGAACAGACGTCGACAGGAGTATGTGGTGGCTGGCAGGTACCGGCTTGATGCGGAGCTCGTGCGCAGGAAGATCGCCCGTTCGCGCGAGCAGGCGCAGGAGCTCATCAAGGGCGGGCGCGTCTACGTCGGCGGGATACTGGCCAGCAAGCCCGCCACCCAGGTGACCCCGGAGGTGTCCATCCGGGTCGAGGAGGATGCGATCGACGACTGGGCCTCGCGCGGGGCGCACAAGCTGCTCGGTGCCCTCGAGGCGTGGGAGCCTAAGGGGCTTTCGCTGAAGGGCAAGAAGGTCCTCGACGCCGGCGCCTCGACCGGAGGGTTTACCGACGTAGCATTGCGTCGAGAAGCAAAGCAGGTCGTTGCGGTCGACGTCGGCTACGGGCAGCTCATCTGGCGCCTGCAAAACGACGACCGCGTGCTGGTGCTCGACCGGACGAACATCCGCAACCTCACGCCCGAGCTGACCGAGGGGCCCTGCGACCTCATGGTCGGCGACCTGTCGTTTATCTCCCTGCGGCTGACCCTCCCGGCTATCGTCGGGTGCCTAGCCGAGGGGGCGGACCTGCTGCCGATGGTCAAGCCGCAGTTCGAGGTGGGCAAGGACCGGCTGGGAGGCGGCGGGGTGGTGCGCAGCCCGGAGCTACGCGCCGAGGTGACCGCCGACGTCGCGGAGTTCGCGCAGTCGCTGGGTCTCGAGGTCAAAGACGTCACCGCGAGCCCGCTGCCGGGCCCATCGGGAAATGTGGAATACTTCCTGTGGCTCAAGAAAGGCCACGCGGGACAACCCCAGGCCGTAAAGTCGAGGGAAGAGATAGAGACGCTCGTTAGACGGGCCGTCGAGGAAGGGCCGCAATGATCACCGCACACCAGCCGCGCTGCGTCCTCTTGGTGCCGCACACCGGCCGCAAGAGCAACGTCACAACCGCGGCGCTGGCAGCCGAGCTCCTCCACGACGCCAACATCGACGTGCGCGTCCTCGTGCACCCCAACGACACGACCATCGCCAGCCACCCCGTGCTCAGCCAGTTCACCCGCGTCTCCCACAGCGAGGAGGCAACGGAAGGCGTGGAGCTGGTCCTCGTCCTCGGCGGCGACGGCACCTTCCTGCGCGCAGCGGATCTCTCGCACCAGGCGGACATCCCGGTGCTCGGCATCAATCTGGGTCACGTCGGCTTCCTCGCCGAATGGGAGCAGGACGCGCTGGACGAGGCGGTCATCCGTGTGATCGCCGGCGACTATCGCGTGGAGGAGCGCATGACCATCGACGTCACCGTGCTCGACGCCGACGGCAGCCTCATCGGAAACGGCTGGGCGCTCAACGAGGTCAGCATCGAGAACAACAACCGCCGCGGCGTGCTCGATGCGGTGCTCGGCGTGGACGGCCGCCCGGTCAGTTCCTTCGGCTGCGACGGCGTGCTCATCTCGACCCCGACGGGATCTACCGCCTACGCCTTCTCTGCCGGTGGTCCCGTGCTGTGGCCGGAGCTCGACGCCATCCTCGTGGTTCCCAACAACGCCCACGCCCTGTTCACGAAGCCGCTGGTCGTCAGCCCGAATTCTGTGGTGGCGGTGGAGAGCCAGCCCAACACGGCGAGTGCGACGGCGGTCATGGACGGCTTCCGTTCCATTCACATGCCGCCCGGCGCCAGCGTCGAGGTGCGCAAGGGTAAGCGTTCGGTGAAGTGGATCCGCCTCGACAGCCTGCCGTTCGCCGACCGGCTAGTGTCCAAGCTGCGGCTGCCCGTTGAGGGCTGGCGCGGGATGAGTCATTCCACTCCGGACGAGTCCGAGTAGGCGTTCGAGGATCTTTTCGAAAACCCCGCGGCGTGCCGCGCTTGATCGTCCCTTTTACCTCGGGTTTTCGCTCTTGCTTTACGACGCCTACGGCAAATTCGCATAATTGTTCGAATTTTGCCGCCATTCTGCGGTACGATGGCGGCATGCTTGCTGATATCACGATCGAGAATCTCGGCGTCATCCCGCGCGCGACGGCGGAGCTGTCCTCGGGGCTCACGGTGCTCACCGGCGAGACCGGCGCGGGCAAGACCATGGTGGTCACCGGTCTGCGCCTGCTTACCGGCGGTCGCGCGGACGCCTCGCGGGTGCGCACGGGTAGTACCGAGGCGGTCGTGGAAGGTCGCTTCGTACTCGACGGCGTCAGCCCCGGGGTGCGCGAGCTGGTGCTCGATACCGCCGATTCCACGGGAGCCGTGCCCGACGAAAACGGGGAATTCATCGCCAGCAGGGTGGTCAAGTCCACCGGCCGTTCCAAGGCCCACCTTGGCGGCCGTTCCGTTCCCGCGGCAAGCCTGGCGGACTTCAGCGCGGAGCTGCTCACGATCCACGGCCAAAACGACCAGCTTCGGCTGCTCGGCCCGGACCGGCAGCTGGAGGCACTCGACCGAACGAGCGAGGCCATCGCGCCCATCAGGCAGGAGTACAAGGAGGCCTTTCGTGCCTACCGGCGTCTAAAGCGGGACCTCGACGAGCGCACCCGCTCGCGCATGGAGCTGGCCCAAGAGGTCGACCGGCTCGAGTTTGCCATCCACGAGATCAAGGCCGTGGATCCTCAACCCGGCGAGGGGGAGGAGCTGGTCGAGCAGATCCGCAGGCTCCAGGACGTCGACGAGCTGCGCGAGTTGGCCAGCGGCTCCCTGGCGAACCTCGACGGCGCAGCCTCGATCGAGGGGTACCAGGGCTCTGACGAGGAGGGGCAGTGCGCGGCGGATCTTCTGGGGCAGGCGGTTTCCTTCCTCGATTCCAGTGACGACCCCAAGCTCGCCGCTTGCGCGCAGCGCCTGAGCGAGGCAACCTCGATCGTCTCCGAGGTCTCGGCGGAACTGGGCATGTACCTGTCCTCGCTGCCTGCGGACCCCGAGGAGCTGGAGAAGCTGTTGGTGAGGCAGCAAGAGATCAAGGGGCTCACCCGCAAGTACGCTCCCGACGTCGAGGGCGTGCTGAAGTGGCTGGCCAAGGCGGAAAGGCGCCTGGCGAGCATCGACGTCACGCCCGAGGCGCTGGAGGCGCTGAAGAAGCAGGTCGCCGAGGCCTCCAAGGAGGTTCGTCGCCTGGGAAAGGCGCTGTCCGCGGCGCGCGCGGAGGCCGCAGCCTTCCTCTCGGAGAAGGTCACCTCGGAGCTGCACGGGCTGGCGATGCCCAAGGCGCGGTTCTTCGTCGCGGTGAGCGAGAAGGCGCCGGGGCCGACGGGCTGCGACGAGGTCGAGTTCACGCTGGCGGCCAACAAGTCGGCCGAGGCGCGGCCGCTGGCCACCTCCGCCTCGGGCGGCGAGCTCTCCCGCGTCATGCTCGCCCTCGAGGTCATCTTGTCCTCTGGGACCAAGGGCACCACGCTTGTCTTCGACGAGGTCGATGCTGGTGTCGGCGGCCGCGCCGCGGTGGAGATCGGGCGTCGGCTCGCGCGGCTCGCCCGCGACAACCAGGTCATCGTGGTTACGCACTTGCCCCAAGTAGCCGCATTTGCCGACACCCACCTGCACGTGTCCAAGGACGTCGGCGAGTCCGCGATCACCTCCGGCGTGGAGTCGCTGAGCGAGGAACGCCGGGTGGAGGAGCTGTCCCGGATGCTGGCCGGGCTGGAGGACACGGACACCGGCAGGGCGCACGCCCAGGAGCTGCTCGCACGCGCGCAGAAGGAGGTCGCCGAGCTGCGGGCGAGCTAACCCACCTGTTGTGGGTTTCTCAGAAAAATCCTTGGATTTTCCTGCGCGCCTTACTCAGAAGGCTGTTCACTTTCGCAACAATAATGCGCATGAGTCTGTTCTCCCGTACCGATGACTTGCCCGGTCTGCACGCCGTCGCCCGCGACTGCCGCGAGGCGTCCAAGGGCCTCAAGAAGCTAGGCGCAGGCGACATCGCAGTGATCGATGTGCCCGACATCGACCGGGCCTTTGCCACCCAGCTGATGGAGGCAAAGCCGGCGGCGGTGGTGAATGCTTCTCCGTTCACCACCGGCAACATCCCGAACTTCGGCCCGCAGATCCTCCTCGACGCGGGCATCAAGCTGGTCGAAAACACCGGCCCCGAGATCTGGACCGACCTCAAGGACGGCAAGAAGGCGCGCCTGACCGACGAGGGCGGGCTGTACTACGGGGAAAAGGCCGTCGGTGCCGGCACGCCGGTCAATGCCGAGGCCGCGGAGGCCTCTTTCGAGGAGGCCCAGCAGTCGCTCGTCGACCACATGGAGGCCTACTTCGGCAATACCATCCAGTTCATTCACTCCGAGGCGCCGCTGCTCATCGACGGCCTCGGGATCCCGGACACCAGCGCGCAGATCCGCGGCCGCAAGGTGCTCGTCGTTAGCCCCGGGGAAGGGCACCGCTCCGAGCTGAAGGAGCTGCGCAACTTCATCCGCGAGTACAACCCGGCGATCATCGGCGTGGACTCCGCAGCCGACTCGCTGGTCGAGCTCGGCTACACCCCGGACCTCATCGTGGGCAATCCCTCGGGCATCGGCTCGGATGCCCTGCGTAGCGGCGCCAGCGTCGTGCTGCCCGCCGAGCCGAACGGCCACGCCGCAGGCCTCGAGCGGATCCAGGACCTAGGCATCGGCGCGATGACCTTTCCGGCCGCCGTCGACTCGGCAACCGACCTGGCGCTGCTGCTGGCCGAGTTCCACGGCGCCGAGCTCGTGGTCAACGTCGGCGCGCCGATGGACCTCGACTCCATCTTCTCCGGCGGCGAGAACTCCGCGCCCGCGTCCCTGCTGGCCCGCGCCAAGGTGGGCACCAAGCTTGTCGACGCCAAGGCGATCTCGAAGCTCTACACCGTGCGCACCAACGTCAACCTGGGCTGGCTCTGGGCCGTGCTCGGCATCCTCGTGGCGATCGCGGTCATCGTGCTCATCGCCGGGATGAACGGCAGCGGCGGGTTCGTGGACAACATGATCGACACCTGGAACAACATCGCCCTGAGCGTTCAGGGCCTGTTCAAGTAGGAGTGAGCTGTGGCTAAGAAGAAGGGGCGCTCCGGCGCCGTCATCGCGGGACTCGCGTTCGGCCTGGCCGGTGGCGTGGCGCTGGGCACCTACGTGCTGGCACCCAACCTCGCCGGCGGCAGCAACGCCACGCAGACCTCGCTGGAAAGCCAGCTCGCGGACGCGCAGCAGCAGGTGGAGATCGCCGACGCGCAGTCCAAGAGCGCCGACGGTTTCATCGACTCGGTCTCGGGCGCGGCGCTGACGGATAAGCTCAAGGACCGCCCGGTGCTCATCATGCGAACCGCGGACGCCAACGACGACGACGTCCAGGGCGTGAAGGACGATTTGTCGAAGTCGGGTGCCGTCGACTCCGGCACGATCACGCTCACAGACAAGTTCTTCTCTCAGGAAGGCGCCGACGGGCTGAAAAACATCGTCTCGACCACGCTTCCCGCCGGTGCCCAGCTGAACACCGACCAGCTCGACTCGGGCACGCACGCCGGCGAGGCGCTCGGCAGCGCGCTCATGCTCAACAAGGACTCCGCCCAGCCGCAGGCCACCACCGAGGAGCGCGCGATCGTCCTCGGCGGGCTCAGCGAGGGCGGGTTCATCCAGTACGACGAGGGGACGATCCTGCCCGCGCAGGTCATCGTCTTCGTCCTTGGCGACGACGACGGATCCTCCGACACCTTCACTACGACCAACGAGGTCGCCTTCGCCCGCGCGCTCGACACGCGCGGCTCGGGAGTCGTCGTGGCCGGCCGGATCCACACCGCCTCCGACACCGGCGTGATCGGGCAGCTGCGCGACAACGCCCTCGCGCTTGAGGCCGTCTCCACGGTCGACTCCGTCGATCAGGCCTGGGGCAAGATCGCCACCGTCCTGGCAGCGAAGGATCAGCTGGATGGGAAGGCCGGGGCGTATGGCGCGGCCGCGAGTGCGAAGGCGGCGGCGCCGAGCATCTAAGAAGTTCCCGTCGACATGCTCCCGTTCCCACGCCGTAGGCGTCGGAAAGCGGGAGCGTTTTCGTCTGGCTTAATCGTTTCCACTTGCGGCTTTTCCGTGCTCAGCGCCTATTTCTATAGTTGTATTGTTAACCTGAGATTCTCATGTTATGCTGAAAGCCCGTAGGTCACCACCGTGAGTGAGCCTGCGGATTTTGCATTTCTGCACCCAGTTTTTCCTGAGTGCGGGGCGCAAAAGGGCGCGTTTTCTCGCGGACAGGTACAACTGACAAGGTGACGCCCTGGGGGCTAATTGGCCGCCAGGAAGGACCGAAACTTCAAGAGGACGCAACCATGCCACAGCGCACAACTGGACATGAAACCAAGTTTATTTTCGTCACCGGAGGAGTTGTGTCTTCCCTGGGCAAGGGACTGACGGCCGCGAGCCTCGGGCAGCTGCTCATCGCGCGCGGGCTCAGCGTGACCATGCAGAAGCTGGATCCGTACCTCAATGTCGACCCGGGCACCATGAACCCCTTCGAGCACGGCGAGGTCTTCGTCACCGAGGACGGCGCCGAGACCGACCTCGACCTGGGCCACTACGAGCGCTTCCTCGACCGCAATCTCACCAAGAACGCCAACGTCACCACCGGCAAGGTGTACTCCAGCGTCATCGCCAAGGAGCGCCGCGGCGAGTTCCTGGGCAAGACCGTGCAGGTCATCCCGCACATCACCGACGAGATCAAGTCCCGCATCCTCGCCATGGGCGAGCCGGACGCGGACGGTAACCGCCCCGATGTGGTCATCTCCGAGATCGGCGGCACCGTGGGCGACATCGAGTCCCAGCCCTTCCTCGAGGCGGCCCGCCAGGTCCGCCATGCCGTGGGGCGCGAGAACATCTTCTTCATCCACTGCTCGCTCGTGCCGTACCTGGCCACCAGCGGCGAGCTGAAGACCAAGCCCACCCAGCACTCGGTCGCCGAGCTGCGCTCCATCGGCATCGTCCCGGATGCCGTCGTGCTGCGCGCCGACCGCGAGACCCCGGCCTCGCACAAGAAGAAGATCGCGCTCATGTGCGACATCGAGGAGGAGGGCGTGGTCTCCTGCCCGGACGCGCCGAGCATCTACGACATCCCGGAGGTCCTCTACAAGGAGCACCTAGACACCTTCGTGATCCGCAAGCTGGGCCTGCCGTTCCGCGACGTGGACTGGACCCAGTGGGGCGACCTGCTCGACCGGGTCCGCAACCCGCGCAGCGAGGTCACGGTCGGCATCGTGGGCAAGTACATCGACCTCCAGGACGCCTACCTCTCGGTGGCCGAGGCGATCCGCCACGCTGGCTTCGCCCACCACGTGAAGGCCAACGTCAAGTGGATCACCTCCGACGACTGCGAGACCAACCCGGCCGAGCAGCTGCGCGGCCTCGACGCCATTGTCGTCCCCGGCGGCTTCGGCGTCCGCGGCATCGAGGGCAAGATCAACGCCATCACCTACGCCCGAGAAAACAAGGTGCCCTTCCTCGGCCTGTGCCTCGGCCTGCAGTGCACCGTGCTCGAGGCGGCCCGCCGCGCGGGCATCGAGGACGCCAGCTCCACCGAGTTTGACCCCGACACCAAGTCCCCGGTCATCGCCACGATGGCCGAGCAGCAGGCCGCGGTGTCCGGCGAGGCCGACCTCGGCGGCACCATGCGCCTGGGAGCCTACCCGGCCAAGCTCACCGAGGGCTCGCTCGTCGCGGACCTCTACGGCTCCACCGACGTCTCCGAGCGCCACCGCCACCGCTACGAGGTCAACAACGCCTACCGCGACCAGATCCACGAGGCCACCGGGCTCGAGTTCTCCGGCACCTCCCCGGACGGCACGCTGGTGGAGTTCGTCGAGTACCCGCGCGAGGAGCACCCGTTCATGGTCGCCACCCAGGCACACCCGGAGTACAAGTCGCGCCCGACCCGCTCGCACCCGCTGTTCAAGGGTCTCGTCGCCGCGGCCATCGACTTCCGCGACGCGAAGTAGCAGCCGAGACGTTAAGACCGGTCGAAGGCGCCCTCCCGCACCGAAGGGGAAGGCGCCTTGAGCCGTCTTTGGCGCTATCCGCTGTGACCGGTGTCGGGCCCAGCGCATGACCGGCGGCGGACTAGGCTTTAACCCATGGCCTTTGAATTCCGCACCGTTGACTCCGAACTGCTCATCGACGCCCCCATCATCAGCGTGCGCCGCGACACCGTCACCATGCCGGGCGGGGAAACGGCGATCCGCGAGGTGGTCGAGCACTTCGGGGCGGTCGCGGTGGTGGCCTTCGACGGCGAGAAGATCGCTCTCGTGCACCAGTTCCGGCAGAGCGCCGGGCGCCGCTTCTACGAGCTGCCCGCCGGTTTGCTGGATTTTGCCAACGAGGATCCGCTCGACTGTGCCGCGCGCGAGCTGCAGGAGGAGGCCGGGCTCGAGGCCGGCAGCTGGGGGCTGCTGGTGGACCTCATCACCAGCCCGGGTTTTTGCGACGAGGCGGTGCGCGTGTATCTGGCCACCGACCTGCGCGCGGTGGATCGCCCGGACCCGGAGGAGGAAGAAGCGGACATGACCCTGCGCTGGGTCGCTCTCGACGAGGCCGTCGCCATGGTCATGCGCGGTGAGGTGTCCAACTCGATCGCGATCGCCGGGATCATGACGGCCGCCGAGGCCGTGCGCATCGGGCGTACCCGTCCCGTGGGCGACGCCTTCGAGTTGCGGCCGACGGCCTTGGCCCATCGTCGACAAGCGGAAGGCTTCACCGGCGACATGAAGAAGCGGCACGGCTAGGCCATGCCCAACGCCCGGGAAGCGGCGCGCAACTGGCTGGTCCACCTCACCGTCGAACGCGGGCTCAGCCAGAACACGCTGAGCAACTACCGCCGCGACGTCGAGCGCTACCTCGGCTACCTCGACGAGGTCCGCATCGACGATCTGGCACGGGTGACCACCGCCGACGTCGAGGGTTACGTTGCCTACCTGCGCACCGGCGACTCGGCGTCGGGGCGCGCGCCCCTGGCGGCGAGCTCGGCGGGGCGGGCGCTGGTTGTCGCGCGCGGCCTGCACAAGTTTGCCCTGCTCGAGGGGTACGTCGATCGCGACGTCGCCGCCGAGGTTTCGCCGCCCGGCACCGGGAGGCACCTTCCTGATACGTTGTCGGTGGAACAGGTTTCTTCGCTTATCGACGCGATACCGCGGGACGAGGCGGCGACCTCCTGCGACCTGCGGGATTCCGCCCTCCTCGAGCTGCTCTACGGCACGGGCGCGCGCATCTCCGAAATCCTCGCCCTCAACGTGGACGACTACGCCAAGGCCGAGGACTTCTTGTTGCTCACGGGAAAGGGGAGCAAGCAGCGGATCGTGCCCTTGGGGTCGAAGGCGAAGGAGGCGGTCGAGCGCTACCTCGTGCGCGCGCGCCCTAGCCTCGCGAAGGGAAAGAGCCACGCGCTGTTCCTCAACACCCGCGGCGGGGCGCTTTCGAGGCAGAGCGCCTGGGCGGTGCTCAAGCAGGCGGCGCAACGGGCGGGGATCACCGCGGAGATCTCCCCGCACACGCTCCGGCACAGCTACGCGACCCACCTGCTCGAGGGCGGGGCGAACGTGCGCGTGGTCCAGGAGCTGCTGGGGCACTCCTCGGTGACCACCACCCAGATCTACACCCACGTCACCGCGGAGAACCTGCGGGCGGTCTGGGCGACGAGCCACCCGCGCGCGTGAACGCCCCATTAATCGGCGGAATGTTTCTTTTTGGCGCCGCCGCCGGTAGCATCGTGGCGGAACAAAGCGACCGCGGGCGGGACCTACCCGCAAGAACCATTAGGAAAGAGAACCAGTGGCACGACTTCGCCCGACTTCGGCACTCACCCGCGCGCTCGGCGCCTGCGGGCTCGCGTTGGCGCTCTCAACGCCCGCCGCATATGCGCCGGTGGCCGCGGCCCAGGGGCTTGCCGACGTCGCCACCGGCGTCGACCTCTCGGCACCCGTGGTGGTGCCGGCGGGGGAGACCACGACCGTCGACATCGGGGTCCCGCTGGGGCTGAACACCTCCCAGGACGGGTTCACCTTCGTCTCTCAGGGCACCTCCGTCTCGGTGACGGCGCCGAGCTCCGGCGGGTCGACCGTCGTTCCCGTGAGCTACGGAGGGTACTCCGCGTCGATTACCGTCGTGGCCGAGCAGGGTGCGACGGGCGCGAGCGTCGACGGGACGTCGGTGGACGAGCTGACCGGCGGTGCGGCGGGCTCAACTGGCACGGCTGGCACGGCGCCCGCGGCGGGTTCGGAAGGCGGGGAGGCGCCCAGCCCGCG
Organism: Corynebacterium vitaeruminis DSM 20294; assembly: GCF_000550805.1. NCBI lineage: Bacteria > Bacillati > Actinomycetota > Actinomycetes > Mycobacteriales > Corynebacteriaceae > Corynebacterium > Corynebacterium vitaeruminis. The sequence continues at coordinate 1,463,635 of NZ_CP004353.1, forward strand.
GCCGAGCCGCGTCGCCGCCCCGGCGCTGGACACGAGCGCGGCAGCGCACGTCGACCTCGTGGGGACGATCTCCGGCAACACGCTCACGGTGCAGCTCGGGGTGACGCAGGCGCTCAACCTCTACAACCAGTTCGGCGGCACCGACCCCGGTTCGGTGGACGTGCGCTACGTCGACGGCGACGGGCAGCTCATCGAGGGGGTCGAGCGATCCATCGACAAGGGCACGCGGTCACTGACGCTGACCTATCCCGTTGGCCAAACCCCGGACAACCCCTTCATCATCCAGGTGACCAACGCCTCCGACGGCAGCGCGGTCGCCGAGGTCACCATCACCTCGCCGGGGCAGCTGACCACGAAGGCCGGCGGCACGGCCAACGTGACCCCGGCGAAGGCGACCAGCAACGCGAAGCTCATGGGCATGGCCGCGGTGGGCTTCGTCGGCTTCCTGTTCGTCCTCGGGCTCGTCACCTCGCTCGTGGCCTCGCTGCGCAGGCGGCGCTAGAGCAGCATCTTCGGCCCCCACGATCTGTGTCAAGGTGATGCACTTGACGCATTGCCTTTCGTGCAGTTCGCGGCTGGCGGCGTCGAGGGGCCATGGCGCGGGGTCGCGTGCCTTTGAAGAAAAACGCCTTACAGGCGTGTAATTTAGGTATCACATAGGTTGGCGCGTCCGAAAGGCATCGTGACTCGGGCTTCGGCTAGGGTTGTGTGAGTAATCACTGCCCGAGGATGCGCCCAGCGCTGGCGATTCGCGTCGCGGAGGCGGCGAGAGCGAAGCGGAGCAGGCTCGCGAGGTCAAGGGAAAGGACTAGACATGAGCGAATCGGGACTGTTTGAAAAGCCCGAGAACAAGGTGGGGCTCACCGGCCGTCCCTTGAGGGAGTTCAAGGAGCCCGAACCCCTGCTCAAGCACGGTCCGGCGACGATTATCGCGATGTGCAACCAGAAGGGCGGCGTGGGCAAGACCACCTCCACCATCAACTTGGGCGCCTGCCTCGCGGAGGCGGGGCGCAGGGTGCTGCTCGTCGACCTCGACCCGCAGGGCGCGTTGTCCGCGGGGCTCGGAGTCCCGCACGACGAGCTCGAGGTGACCGTGTACAACCTCCTGGTGGACAGCCATTCGTCGATTCACAACGCCATCCACAAGACGGCCGTGCACGGCCTCGACCTCGTCCCCGCCAACATCGACCTGTCTGCCGCGGAGATCCAGCTCGTCAACGAGGTGGGCCGCGAGCAGACGCTCGCCCGCGCGCTGCGCCCGGTGATGAAGGACTACGACTATATCATCCTGGACTGCCAGCCCTCCCTCGGCCTGCTCACCGTCAACGCGCTCGCCTGCGCCCACGGGGTCATCATCCCGATGGAGTGCGAGTACTTCTCGCTGCGCGGCCTGGCGCTGCTCACCGACACCGTGGAGAAGGTGCGCGACCGGCTCAACTTCAACCTGGAGATCGTGGGCATCCTCGTGACCATGTTCGACCGGCGCACCACCCACGCCCGCGAGGTCATGTCGCGCGTCGTGGAGGTGTTCGAGGATCGCGTGTTCGACACCGTCATCACCCGCACCGTGCGCTTCCCGGAGACCTCGGTGGCGGGTGAGCCGATCATCACGTGGGCGCCGAACTCCCAGGGCGCCCAGCAGTACCGCCAGCTCGCGCGCGAGGTCATCGAGCGCACGAGCAACTAATGCCCGTGGCGCCGCATGCCGAAGGCGTCGAGAAGCGATAAAAGGACACCGTGAGCCAGCACGTTCCAGACAACCAGCCGGAGATCACGGGCTTTCGCATTGTCTTGAACAACTTCGAGGGCCCGTTCGACCTCCTGCTGCAGCTTATTCACAGCAAGAAGCTCGAGGTCACGGCGGTTTCGCTCGCGCAGGTCACCGACGAGTTCGTCGCCTACACGCGGCAGCTGGGTGAGGAGGCGGAGCTCGACGAGATCACCGAGTTCTTGGTCATCGCGGCGACCCTGCTCGACCTCAAGGCGGCCCGGCTCATCCCGCGCGGCGAGGTGGAAAGCCTCGAGGACCTCGAGCTGCTGGAGACCCGCGACCTCCTGTTCGCCCGGCTCCTGCAGTACAAGGCGTACAAACAGGTCGCCGACCTGTTCGCGCAGTGGCAGCTGAAGGCCCAGCGCCGCTACCCGCGGCTGGTGGCGATGGAGGAGCGGTTTGCCGAGCTCCTGCCGCCGGTCACCCTCGGTCACGACCTGGCCAGCTTCGCCGAGATGGCCGCCGGGGTGTTCCGCCCGCGCCCGCCGGAAACGGTGGCCACCGGCCACATCCACCAGGTCGCGGTCTCGGTCCCTGAGCAGGCGGGAAAGATCCTCGACACGCTGCGCCTAGCCGGGATCGACACGTGGCTAAGCTTCGACGCGCTCACCCGAGATTGCTCGGTGTCCATGCAGGTGGTGGGCCGATTCCTCGCCCTGCTCGAGCTGTACAAGGCCCGGGCCGTGGACGCCACCCAGGAGGAGTCCCTGGAGGAGCTGCTCGTGAGCTGGACGGGGCTGGAGGTCGACCCGGCCGTGGTGGCGGCCTCGAATTGGACCTAGCTGCAGCTAGGAGAATGAGGCGGCCGCAGCTCAACCGGAGGCCGACGCGGGCGAGGGGCCAGTGGGGCGAGTCACCCCGTGACGGAAGTTGCCAAGTACTATCAAAGGGAATGCTGTCACGGAAATGGCGATGGGAGGGAAGGTCGCTGTGGGAATCGTTGTCGTAGCGGGTCTTTCCTCTGGCGTGGGCAAGACCACCGCGGCCGCCGCCCTGGTGCGCGTCCTCCGCGACCGCGGGAACGATGAGGTCATCCCGGTCAAGGTCGCCCGCCTCGCGCAGCGGCCCATGGAGGGGGACATCGGCACGATCGAGAAGCTGACCGGGGTTAAGGGCCTAGACTTCTCCGCAGAACCGGACCCAATCTCCCGCGTCAAGGAGCTGTCCGACCAGGGCAAGATGGTGGTCGTGGAGGGCTCCGGCGGGCTCAGCGTCATCCTCCGCGACAACATGACCATCGCGGACATCGCGGCGAAGCTCGATGCCCCGCTCGTGGTGGTCTCCGGCATGGCGCCTGGCGCGGTCTCGCTGGCGGTCCAGGCGGTCCAGTTCGCGCGCTCGTGCGGCGCCCGCGTCATCGGCGTCCTCGGCGGAAAGCTGCCCGCGGGCGCCGACCTGCGCACCCGGCTCATCCTCATGGAGGTGTCCAAGGCGACGGGCGTGCCGTTCATCGGCAGCCTCAACGACGGCGTGGGCTCGCTCGCGGGCGAGGCCTTCGCTGAGGCCACCAAGACGATCTTCCTGCCCGAGGACCTGTAGCCTAGCGCTCCCGTTTCGCGAGGTAACGCCCCAGAAATAGCGTTGCGACGCCCACCGCGATGGCTACCAGCCCGCAGAGCAGGAAGTAGCGATCCTCCGCGGCCTTGCTCGACGGGTCGTAGAACTCCGAGATGGTGCCCGCCAGCGAGTTGCCAATCGCCAGGGTGAGGAAGTACAGGGCCGAGAACCGCGTGCGGAAGGCCCGCGGGGCGTGCGCCGTGGTGGCCGCCATGCCGATGGGGCCCACGAAGAGCTCACCGACGGTGATCACCAGGATCGCGCCCGCGAGCACGGCGAACGGCGTGGAGTTCTCGCCGCCGCCGGTGTAGGGGAGAAGCACGAACATGCCGAAGCCCGCGATGACTACTCCGAGCGACATCTTCGTCGCGCTGGCGGGCGCCTTGGTGCCCAGGCGGTGCCAGAGGTAGGCGATCGGGACGGCGAAGAGCGCGAAGAAGAACGGGTTGATGGCCTGCGTCCATGCCGCGGGAATCTCGAAGCCGAGCACGTGGCGGTCAAGGCGCAGGTCGGAGTAGACGGCGAGCACGCCGTAGATTTGGTTGGCCAGCGAGTAGAAGGCGCAGGCGGCGAGGAAGACGGGAATGTAGACGATCATCCTCCTGCGTTCGGCGGCGCTGACGGCGGGCGAGCGCAGCATGAGCGCGTACATGACCCCGGCCGTGGCGAAGATGGCCACGAGCAAGGCGCGCGCGAGCTGGGTGGGGGACAAGGCCCCGCTGGCGGTGGCGACGACCACGCCGCCGAGGACCAACACCCCGACCGTCACGGAGACCGTAGCTGCCCGAGGAGCGGCGGGCGTCGGCGGATGGGTGATCTCGTACCGCGTGGTTTCGGAGACCTGCGCCAGCATAGGGGCACGCAGGGCGAGGTAGATGACCACGCCCAGGATCATGAGGACAGCCGCCGCGCCGAAGCCGACGTGGAAGGAGTAGGCGGTGGACAGGTAACCGGTGAGCAGCGGCCCGCCCACGGCTGCGAATTGGATGCCCAGGTAGAAGTATTGGAACCCGACGTCCCGGTCGGCGCCGCGGTCGCAGTATACCGCGCCGAGGACGGTAATGGCGGCGGTCTTGAGGCAGCCGGAGCCCACCGCGATGAGGGTGAGGCCGAGCGCGAGCGCCGGGATGCGGTCCCCGAAGCTCAAGACCAGGTGACCGGTCACGAGCATCCCCGCGCCGAGGAGCAGTGTTTTCTCCGTGCCGAGGAACCTATCGCCGAGCCAGCCGCCGATGAAGGTGCACAGGTACAGAAGCGCCCCGTAGGCGCCGAGCAGCGCCGTGGCCTGTGTCTTCTCGATGCCGAGGCCGCCTTCGGTGGTGGCGTAGTAGAGGTAGTAGACCAGAATGGCCTGCATTCCGTAGAAGCTGAACCGTTCCCAGGACTCGATGCTCACCATGGAGGCGGTCGCGATGGGATGCCTGCGTGTCGGACGGGGGCGGGACCCTCCTGTGGGGGATGGGCCGCTTGAACGCTGTTCAAGTTGAGTCATAGAATGCATTATTGCCTAAGGGATCAGCTATAACCGCATTTCCTCGCCTAAAATGAACATCGTTCAATGATCGGGCAATGCCCAATCTGAATGTTCTTTTCATGAAGGCGGGTGTAGGCTGCGGCTTTGCCCCGCGAGGGCCTAGAGCGCCAGGTGACCGGATGCTCCCCTCACGCGGGGGTGGCGGCACAAGCGGCACGGCAGCCACCCTCCCGACCCGGCGACGACATCACCCACCCACCCGGCACCCCCAGCCAGAAAGGCCCCTTGAGTCCCTTGACCACCCACGCGCACGACGCAGGCGAGATGATCGACTTCGACCAGCGCCACATCTGGCACCCGTACAGCCCAACCCCGGCCAAGGTCGATCCCGTCCCCGTCGCCAGCGCCGAGGGCGCCTACCTCACCCTCGCGGACGGCCGCAGGCTCATCGACGGCATGAGCTCGTGGTGGGCGGCCGCCCACGGCCACGGCCACCCCGCGCTGAAACAGGCCGCGCACGAGCAGATCGAGCGCATGTCGCACGTCATGTTCGGCGGGCTCACCCACGAACCCGCGGTCCGCCTCGCGGAGAAGCTCATCGGCATGGCGGACGAGCCGCTGCAGAAGGTGTTCTTCTCCGATTCGGGGTCCGTGGCCGTCGAGGTCGCCATGAAGATGTGCTTCCAGTACAGCCGCGGCATCGGCCACCCCGAGCGCACGCAGCTTCTGACCTGGCTCAACGGATACCACGGGGACACGTTTGCCACCATGAGCGTGTGCGACCCGGATGGCGGCATGCATTCGCTGTGGGGGGACCTGGTCATGGAGCACGTTTTCGCGCCGGCCCCGCCCGCCCGGGGCGTGGACGAACACACCATCCGCGCCTACCTGTCGGAGATGGACGCGCTGGTCACCGAGAAGATCGCCGGCATCATCGTCGAGCCGGTCGTGCAGGGCGCGGGAGGCATGCGCTTCCACGACGAGGCCGTCGTGCGCGGCCTGCGAGAGATCTGCGACCGCCACGGGATCCTGCTCATCGCCGACGAGATCGCCACCGGCTTCGGCCGCACCGGCGCGCTGTTTACCACCCAGGCGGCGGGCGTCACCCCGGACATCCTGTGCGTGGGCAAGGCGCTCACCGGTGGATTCATGTCGCTCGCGGCAACACTTGCCACCGACGAGGTCGCGCGCGCCATCGACACCCCCGAAGGCGGCGGGGTGCTCATGCACGGCCCGACGTTCATGGGGAACCCGCTTGCCTGCGCCGTCGCGGTCGCCTCCTTGAGCTTGCTTGACGACGGCCAGTGGCGCCGCAACGTCGCGCGCATCGAGTCGGAGCTCACCGCGGGACTTGCGCCCTTGGCGCAGGCTCCCGGCGTCGCCGACGTCCGCTGCCTCGGCGCCATCGGCGTGGTCGAGCTCGAGGAGCCGGTGGACATGGCGATGGCCACGGCCACCTGCGTGGAGACCGGGGTGTGGCTGCGCCCCTTCGGCAAGCTCGTCTACACCATGCCGCCGTTCATCGCGACCACCGAGGAGGTCACGGCGATCTGCCGGACCATCGAGGAAATCGTCACCAGGCACGCGGCCGCAACGGGCACCGAGTCCTAGAAAAGCACTTGCCAGGAAAGCACGGAGGTAAAACCATGAGCATCATCTTCATCACCGGCACCAACACCGACGTCGGCAAGACCATCGCCACCGCGGCGCTCGCGTCGCAGCTGCGCGACGCCGGAAAGAAGGTGACCGTCCTCAAGCCGCTGCAGACCGGCGAGCCGGACGGGGCGGGGGACAAGTTCACCGTCGAGCGGCTCACCGGCATCCCCGGGCGCGAGTTCGTCCGCTACCCGGAGCCGCTGGCGCCGAACCTCTCGGCCCGGCGCGCGGGGATCCCCCAGGCAAAGTTGGGAGACATCGCCGAGGGGATCGCGAAGCTGCACGCGGAGCTGGAGGTCGCCGACGGCGCCGAGGCGGTGCTGCTCGTCGAGGGCGCGGGAGGCCTGCTGGTCAGGCTCGCCGACGACTGGACGCTCGCCGACCTCGCCCGGCGGGTGGGCGTGCCGCTGGTCGTGGTCACCTCCATGGGGCTGGGGTCGCTCAACGCCGCCAAGCTCACCGTGGAGGCCGCCGCCCGCCGCGGGATCGAGGTGCTAGGACTTGTCGGCGGCAGCCTTGACGCCGACCCGGATCTGGCCACCTCGCTCAACGTCGAGGAGATGCCCGTGGTCACCGGCGTCCCGCTCCTAGGCTGCGTGCCGGCGGGCTCAGGTGCGCTCGGCAAGGATGAGTTCTGCACTACGGTGCGCGGGACGCTGGACCTTCGGCCCATTCTGGATCGCTGTTAGCGTCTTGCTTGTCGACGTGTCACCTTTGGTTTTTCGTCGACAAGCAAAAACAACCGCCGACTTCTCCTAGCAGTTGCATAAAAATGGCCTGTCTGCCTGCTGGAATGCGCGGTTTTTCCTTATGCTGGAAGGCGACACTGTCAATCATTTAGCACGAAGGACGTAACCCCCGCCGCATGGAAATTCTCATCGGGCTCATTGCGCTGCTGTTTACGACGGTCGCGATGGTGGTGATTGGCGAGCGAACCGGGCTCCCGTGGCCCGCGCTGCTCGCGGTGGTCACCGCCGCGGCCATCTTCTTCCCGTGGATGCCCAGCGTGGACATCCCCGCGGACATGATGCTGCCCATCTTCATCCCGCCGCTTCTGTGGGCGCTGGCCAGGCGCACGAGCTGGGCGTCGATCAAGCGCAACTGGCGTTCGGTGTTTTTCCTCGCGATCCTGCTCACCATCATCACGGCGGTGACGGTGGGGGCCGTGGCCTACTGGCTGGTCGGTCCGCTGAGCCTCGCGGGCGCACTCGTGCTGGGCGCTGCGATCAGCCCGCCGGATCCCGTGGCCGTCGACGCGGTGGCCGAGCCCGCGGGCGTGCCGCGGCGTCTGACCGCCACGCTGCAGACGGAGGGTCTGTTCAACGACGCTGCCAGCATCGTGGTGTTCAACCTCGCGCTCCAGGTGCTCACCGGCGGTGAGGCCGTCGGCTGGGGTGAGGCGGTGCTGACGTTTTTCTATTCCGCGGGTGCGGCCTTCCTGCTCGGCGTGGTGATCGGCAGGCTGGCAGCGTGGGGCGCGAACTTCTGCATGGACCCGGTCTCCCGCAACGCGCTGACCTGGGTGATCCCTTTTGCCACCTATGTCGCGGCCGAGGAGATTCACGCCTCGGGCGTGATCGCGGTGGTTATCGCGGCGATCGTGTTCAACGGCCGTTTGGAAGTGGGAGCCGAGGACCGGCTGTCGGGTTCGGCCTTCTGGGAGGTCGTCGAGCTGCTGTTCACCGGCGTGGCCTTCGGGCTCATCGGGCTCAGCGCGCGCGATGCGATCGAGCAGGTCGGCAGCCAGCTGTGGCACGCGGTGTGGCTGGGCGCGGTACTCTCGCTTGTTGCTTTCCTCGTCCGCCTGGTCTGGCTCTACGGCCTGTACGTGTTCAAGAGCCGCACGGGCAGCCGCACGGGCGCGCCGCTGCGGCTCCAGGAGGTGCTGCTGCTCGCCTGGGCGGGCATGCGCGGGCTGGTGACCCTGGCGTTGGTGCTGTCCGTGCCCGCCACCGCAGGGTTTAGCCTCTACCACGAGCTTCCGGTCATCGCCCTGGTCGTGCTGCTGTTTACCATGGTCATCCCCGGGCTTACGCTGCCGTGGCTCATGCGGCGGCTCAACCTGCACAAGGGGCCCGACCCCTTCGGCGACAACGCCCGCGAGGAGCTGGTCGCCAGGGCCCGCGCGGCGGCCACGCGCGCGATGAACCGCCACTCCAAGTCCCTGCCGCCCGAGGCGCTCGAGAGCATCCGCGGGCGGTTCCTCGAGGAGACCCACACCCACGAGGAGGACGAGGCCGAGAGCGTCGAGGAAAAGCAGCGCAAGATGCGCGCGAAGGCGCGGAAGTTCCAGGAGATCCAGGTCGAGGCGCTCAAGGCCTCGCAGTCGGAGCTGCTGCGCGCCCGCCGCGAGCGGAACATGGACCCGGCGGTGGTCGACGACGTGCTTTACGAGATCGACGCCCAGCTGCTCGTGGCCGAGAAGCGGCTCGAGCACAAGCGTGAGGAACACCCGCCGAAGGCGTCGACAAGCATGCTCGAGGGCTAGAATGAGTGCCCGCACGCGCGCGAACCCGGGCGCGCCGATCGAAGGAGAACAATGAGCGGATTCAACTCGCCCCTGCGCTCGCAGATCGAGTCGATCCTCCTCGTCGTGGACCAGCCGGTCACCCCGACGCAGCTCGCACGCGCGGTGGAGGCGGAGGTGCCCACGGTGCTCAGCGTGCTGCGGCAGATCTCCAACGAATATATCGAGCGCGGAAGCGGCTTCGACCTGCGCGAAACCGAGGAGGGCTGGCGGCTGTACACGGTGCAGCGCAACGCAGGCGTAGTGGAGAAGTTCCTCCTCGACGGCTCCCAGACCAAGCTCTCGCGTGCTGCGCTGGAGACGCTTGCGGTCATCGCCTACCGGCAGCCGGCCACGAGGGCGCAGGTCTCCGCGGTGCGCGGCGTCAACGTCGACGGCGTCATGCGCACGCTCCAGCTGCGCGGGCTCATCCGCGAGGTGGACATGGAGGACGCCCACGGCGCGCACTTCTACGAGACCACCGAGCTCTTCCTCGAGCTGCTCGGCATCGACTCGCTCGAGCGCCTGCCGGACCTGGCGCCGCTGCTGCCGGAGATCGACGCGATCGACGAGCTGTACTGATCGGATCGGTTTGTCTTTCGCGCGTAGACCGCCTAAGCTGGTGTTTTCGTCCTCGGTCGGCTAAGATGTCCGAGGGATTTTACAACCGCATACACTTCATTCGATAGGACTATCGTGAGTAACACCGCTCGCCGAGATGGCACACCGGACAAGAAGCGAGGCCACGCCTCGCAAGGAAAGCGCCCGCACCGGGGTCAGGGGAACCCCGCGGGGCAGAAGAATCGCCTGGGCAAGCCCAAGCAGGCAAAGCCCACCAAGCAGCGCAGGGTCAAGGACTCGGAGATGATCGTCTCCAACGCCCGCCCGGCGCGCAAGCAGCACGTTCACCGCGGTGAGCTCAAGGGCGGCTTCCAGGACAACGGCGAGGGCATTCGCCTCCAGAAGGTTCTCGCCCAGGCAGGCGTCGCTTCTCGACGCCATGCTGAGATCCTCATCGACGCGGGCCGCGTCGAGGTCAACGGCAAGATCGTCATGGAACAGGGCGTGCGGGTTCACCCGAACACCGACGTCATCCGCGTCGACGGCGTGCGCGTGAACGTCAACGAGGATCACCAGTACTTCATCCTCAACAAGCCGCGCGGCCTGCACTCCACCATGAGTGACGAGCTGGGGCGCCCCTGCATCGGCGACATCGTCGGCGAGCGCGTCTCCGCCGGTCAGCGCCTGTTCCACGTCGGCCGTCTCGACGCCGACACCGAGGGCCTCATCCTGCTCACCAACGACGGCGAGCTGGGCAACCGCCTCATGCACCCCAAGTACAAGGTCTCCAAGACCTACCTCGCCACCGTCATGGGCGAGGCCGACCGCCACCTCGTGCGCACCCTGGAAAAGGGCATCGAGCTGGACGACGGCCCGGCGAAGGCCGACTTCGTGCAGATCGTCGACGTCCACCAGGGCAAGTCGCTCATCCGCATCGAGCTGCACGAGGGTCGCAAGCACATCGTGCGCCGCATGCTCAAGCAGTGCGGCTACCCGGTCATCCGACTGGTGCGCACGAAGATGCACACGGTTCAGCTCGGCGAGCTGACCCCGGGCGCCATGCGCGCGCTCAACTCCTCCGAACTGACCAGCCTGTACAAGGCGGTGGAGATGTAATGAGCGAGCTCACTACGATCAGCAACATGCCAGAAGGCGGCCTCATCGTCGCCGTGGACGGCCCCTCGGGCGCCGGAAAGTCCACCGTGTGCCGCGCGGTGGCTGCCAAGCTGGACGCGAAGTACCTCGACACCGGCGCGATGTACCGCGTGGCCACCCTCCACGTGCTGCGCGAGGACATCGACCCGGCGGACACCGCGGCCGTCATCGCCGCCACCGCGGACATCCCGCTGGCCATCAACGACGACCCGGCCTCCCGCGAGGTGCTCCTGGGCGGCGAGGACGTGTCCAAGGAGATCCGCTCCACCGAGGTCAACCGGACCGTCTCTGCAGTGTCGGCGGTGCCGGAGGTGCGCACCAACCTGGTGGCGCTCCAGCGCGAGCTGGCCACGAAGGCGCATCGCTGCATCCTCGATGGGCGCGACATCGGCACCACCGTTCTGGTCGACGCGCCGGTGAAGATCTTCCTCACCGCCTCCGCCGAGGTCCGCGCGGAGCGCCGCTTCGACCAGGAGCAGGCCTCGGGCATCGAGTCGACCTACGAGTCGGTGCTGGCGGACGTCATCCGCCGCGACGACCTCGACTCCAACCGGGCGGTCTCGCCGCTGCGTCCCGCCGAGGACGCGACCATCGTCGACACCTCCGAGCTGGGGCTCGAGCAGGTCATCGACACCCTCATCACGCTTATCGAGAAGTCAGCAGAAGGGAAGCAGTAAATGAGCGACAAGATCAACCCCTCTCAGCTGCCCGACGACGAGGATACGGTGGAGACCGTCTTCGTCTACAACACCTCCGGCGGCGAGATCGACGCCAAGGACGCCTACGTGGAGGAGGAGGTCTTGGCACCCGGCCAGGGCTACGCTGCGAAGGACTTCGACGAGGAGGAGTTCTCCGACTTCGACTTCGGTGAGGACGACTACGACGAGGAAGGCGACACCGAGTTCGAGTACATCGGCGGCGACACCGAGTTCGACGACGACTTCGAGCCGGAGTTCGACGACACTGAGTTCGCCTCCCCGGATTTCGGCGAGGGCTACTCCGACGAGGAGTGGGAGGAGGTCGAGCGCGCCTTCGGCTTCGACCGCGACGGGCACCTGCGCGAGAACCTGTGCACCGTGGCCATCGTCGGCCGCCCGAACGTGGGCAAGTCGACCCTGGTCAATCGCTTCATCGGTCGCCGCGAGGCCGTGGTGGAGGACTTCCCGGGGGTGACCCGCGACCGCATCTCCTACCTCGCCGACTGGGGCGGGAAGCGCTTCTGGGTGCAAGACACCGGCGGCTGGGACCCGAACGTCAAGGGCATCCACGGCGCCATCGCCCGCCAGGCTGAGACCGCCATGGAGACCGCCGACGTCATCGTCATGGTGGTGGACACGAAGGTCGGCATCACCGAGACCGACTCCGTCATGGCCCGCAAGCTGCAGCGCTCCGACGTTCCCGTCATCCTCGTGGCCAACAAGTTCGACTCGGACAACCAGTACGCCGACATGGCCGAGTTCTACGCCCTCGGGCTCGGCGACCCGTGGCCGGTCTCTGCCCAGCACGGACGCGGCGGAGCGGACGTCCTCGAGGAGATCCTGCGGCTGTTCCCGGAGGAGCCTCGCCAAGCCTCCATCGTGGAGGGCCCGCGCCGCGTGGCGCTCGTGGGCAAGCCGAACGTGGGCAAGTCCTCGCTGCTCAACAAGCTCACCGGCGAGGATCGCTCCGTCGTGGACAACGTCGCTGGCACGACCGTCGACCCGGTGGACTCGCTCGTCCAGCTCGACGAGCGCCTGTGGAAGTTCATCGACACCGCGGGCCTGCGCAAGAAGGTGAAGAACGCCCAGGGCCACGAGTACTACGCCTCGCTGCGCACCCGCAGCGCCATCGACGCCGCCGAGGTCTGCATCTTCATGATCGACAGCTCCGAGCCCGTCTCCGAGCAGGACCAGCGCGTCCTGGGCATGATCCTTGATTCCGGCAAGGCGCTCGTGCTCGTGTTCAACAAGTGGGACCTCATGGACGAGGACCGCCGCTGGGAGCTCGACCGCGAGATCGACCAGCAGCTGCGCCACATCCCGTGGGTCAAGCGCGTAAACCTGTCCGCGAAGACCGGCCGCGCGCTGAAGAAGCTCGAGCCGTTCATGATCGAGGCCCTGGACAACTGGGACAAGCGCATCACCACCGGCCAGCTCAACAACTGGCTGCGCGCCACCATCGCCCAGAACCCGCCGCCCATGAAGGGCGGCCGCGTCCCGCGCGTGCTGTTTGCCACCCAGGCCTCCACGCGCCCGCCGACGATCGTGCTGTTCACCACGGGCTTCCTCGACGCTGGCTACCGCCGCTACCTCGAGCGCAAGTTCCGCGAGTCCTTCGGCTTCGAGGGCACTCCGGTGCGCATCGCGGTGCGCGTCCGCGAGCGCCGCGGCAAGAAGTAGGGATCAGGGCGCACCCCTGCATCCAGCATGCCCCATCGGCCCCGTTTCAACGGTCGCCGGTGGGGCGTTGCTCGTTTTCGTCCCCCGGATAGCGCGGGGTGCTGGATGTACCCCGCGGATAAGGCAAACCGGGTAGCATCGTGGGAATGAACCTGGCTCCGCTCACATCTCCCGTCGTCCTCGATTACCTGCGCAAATGGCCAGCGACCAACGTCTCGGCGGCGCTCATGCAGGGAGATCAGGCCGCCACCTTCGGCGACATCGACCACGTCTTTGAGCTAAAGAGCGTCACCAAGCTGCTGAGCGCCTACGCCTTCCTCGTCGCCGTCGAGGAGGGGGTGTTCGCCCTCGACACCGTCGTGGCCGGCGCCGCGACCGTCGAGCAGCTCCTCGCGCACGCGGGCGGCGTGGGCTTCGCCGAGGGCGATCCCGTTCGCCCGCCGCTTGAGCGCCGCGTCTACTCCTCCTACGGCTTCGAGCTGCTGGCCAAGGCTGTCGAGGAGGAGGCCGAGATGAGCTTTTCCGAGTACGCAAACGAGGCGGTTTTTGCCCCGCTCGGAATGAACGATACGGTCATCTACGGCTCGGCGGGTCACGGCTCTCGTTCGAGCGTCCGCGATCTCGTCGCCTTCGCGGGCGAGGTTCTGCGCCCGCGGCTTGTGAGCGAGCAGACCGTCGCCGAAGCCTTCCTGGTTCGCTACTCGGAGCTGAAGGGCATTGTGCCCGGCTACGGCCCGTACAACCCCTGCCCGTGGGGCCTCGGGTTCGAGATCAAGGGGGACAAGCGCAACCACTGGACCGGCGACTCCATGCCCGCCGACACCGCCGGACACTTCGGCGTGGCCGGGACCTACCTGTGGGTCCACCGTCCCACCGGCCGCGCGATGGTGGCGCTCGGCGATCACGACTTCGGATCCTGGGCGAAGCCGTATTGGACGCAGCTCAACGACGCGGCGTGGGGGTCGATGTCCTAGCATTCGCTTGTCGACGCCTACGGCGGTCCGCCTTTTTCTTAGGGTGGGCTAAGTGGGCTAGACTAGAGTGATGCTTCAACAAGAGGATCGGGGCGGGCGCGTAGCGTCGACAAGCGAAAAGAAACCGCAGGTAGCGGAGATGATTCCGGGGCCGCGCGTGCGGGAATCGCTGCTGCCGGACCCCACCGACCAGCGGTGGCTCCTCAAATCCTTGCTGGCGCAGCGGCCCTGGTCGCTGCTCGCGAGCTTCTCGATGGCGGCGGGGTTCATCTGCTGGGGGCTCATCCCGGTCGTGGTGGGCCACGCCATCGACGACGCCGTCGCCTCGGGGGATCTCGCGGGGCTGTGGCGCTACGTGGGGCTGCTTGCCATCGTCTACTCGTGCAGCGCGGCGTTTCAATACCTCGCGCGCTTCTTCCTCATGCGCTCAGAGCTGCTCGTCGGCCACGACCTGCGCATGGCCGTCACCGACCGGATCCAGGACCCAAGCGAGCTCGCCGGGCGCAAGCGCACCCCGGGCGAGCTGCTGTCCATCGCGAGCGCCGACACGAGGAAGGTCTCCGAGGCCGTCATGATGACGGTGTTCCCGGTGGCCGAGATGTGTTCGATCCTCTACGTCGCGGCGATGATGACCGCTACCGTCTGGTGGCTGGGGCTCTTCGTGCTCTGCGCCGCGCCGATCATCGCCACGGTAGCCGTGTACGCGGCGCGCCCGCTGCAGACCCGCTCGCTCGCGCGGCAGAAGGCGGTGGCGGCCGCGGCAGCGATGGCCACCGACGTGGTGCAGGGCCTGAGGATCCTCAAGGGGCTGGGCGCGATCGAGTCGGTCACCGGCCGCTACCACGGGCTCTCCCGCGAGGCGCTCGACGCGACCGTTTCCGCCAACGCGGCGCAGGCCCGGCTCAACGCGATCACCGAGATCGTGGGCAGCCTGTTTACCATCGCGGTGGGGATCCTGTCCGGCTGGCTCGCGCTCGCAGGCCGGATCAGCATCGGCGACCTCATCACGCTCATCGGCCTCATGCAGTTCGTCATCACGCCTATGACCATGTTCGGGCGCAACCTCGCCTCCCGCTGGGCCTCGGCCGCGGCCAGCTCCCTGCGCGTGCGCGAGGTGCTCAACGCCGCAGCAGCGCGCACCACGGACGCCGCCCCGGCGCGCACCCGCGACGCCTTCGCCGCGTTCGCTCCCGGGCTGCACGTGGTGAGCGGTCTCGACGCGCACCAAAAGGAGCAGGTCCACGAGGCGCTCGGCGGCCTCGACCGGGGGACGCTGCTCGTGGTCCCGCACCTCTCCGAGCTCTTCAGCGGAACGGTATCCGACAACGTCGGCGGTCCAGCGGAGCAGGTGGCGCACGCGCTGACCGTCGCCAGCGCCACCGACATCCCCGGAGGCCCCACGCGCGAGGTGGGCGAGGAGGGCAACCACCTCTCCGGCGGCCAGCGCCAGCGCGTCGCACTGGCCCGGGCGATCGCGAGCGACCCGGAGCTGCTCGTCCTCGACGACCCGACCACCGCCGTGGACTCGGTGACCGAGTCGCACATCGTGGACAACTTCGTCGTGGACCGGAAGGAGAAGGTGAGCGTGGTGCTCAGCGAGTCCCCGGCGTGGAAGTCCCGCGCCGATAGGGTGTGGGAGGCGCCGGAGTTCCTGCGCATTCTAGACGACGGGGCGACCGGTGAGGAGGCGTCGCGATGACCGCGACGATTGCCAACCCGCGCCAGGAGGCGCTCACCTTCCCGCTGGCCACGGCCGCGCAGATCGGGCGCGAGCTGCGCACCGTGCTCGCTGGCATCCCCCGGGCGCGCTTTCTGGGCGCTCTGTCCATCGTCATGCTCGGCGTCGGCGCGTGGTGCTCGGTGTCCATCCCAAAGCAGCTGGGGCTCATCGTGGACTCGGTGCGCGGGGCAGAAGGGGCAAGCCCCGTGGCGGTGTTCGCGCCCATCCTCGCCCAGCTCCTGCTGTTGGCCAGCGCCAGTGCCCTGCTGGGGGCGGGTGGTTTTTACCTGGTCTCCCGCGTGGTCGAGCAATTCATCGCGGCGCTGCGCGAGAAGATGGTCAACACCACGCTCAGGCTTCCGACCTACCGCATCGAGGACGCGGGAACCGGCGACCTCATCAGCCGCTCCACCGACGACGTGGCCGAGCTGTCCGCGGCGGTCACCGACACCATCCCCATGCTCACCGGTGCGGCGTTCAGCGTGGCGGCCACCGCCTTCGCGATCCTCACCCTGGACATCCACTTCCTCGTCATCCCGCTGGTGGTCCTTCCCCTGTACTACCTGGCCGCCCGGCAGTACCTGCACACGGCGCCCCCGCGCTACGCCAAGGAACGCGCGGCGATGGGACAGCGCGCCCGACGGGTGCTCGAGGCCGTGCGCGGCTACGACACCGTGCGCGCCTACCGCATGGAAAGCCAGATGCATGACCGCATCGGCGAGTCCTCGTGGCAGGTCGTCGTGTGGGGCATGCGGGCGCGCATGACCATGCTCACCCTCAACCTGTGGACCACTCTCGCCGAGTTCCTGCTGCTCACCATGACCCTGGGGATGGGCTTCTACCTCGTGCGTGGCGGGCACCTGACGGTGGGTGAGGCCACGGGTGCTGCGCTCATGATGATCCGCGTTCGCGGGCCGATCAACATGCTCATGCGCGTGCTCGACACGGTGCAGTCAGGCTGGGCCTCGCTGGCGCGCATCGTCGGCGTGAGCTCGGCCAAGCTGGACTCCCAGGAGCCAGCGGAGGTCGGCGAGGTGCGCGGGGAGGTCGACTTCGACCACGTTAGCTTCGGCTATACCGAGCAGCTCGCGGTGGAGGACTTCTCCCTGCACCTAGACCCGGGGGACACCGTCGCGATCGTCGGCACCTCCGGCGCGGGAAAGAGCACGGTCGCCGCGCTCCTCGCCGGGCTGCGGGTTCCTACCGTCGGAACGGTCACCATCGATGGGGCGGGCGTCGACAAGCTTAACGACGCGCAACGACGCCGCCGCATCGCCATGGTCAGCCAAGAAGTGCACGTGTTTTCCGGTGCGCTGCGCGACGACCTTTCCTTGGCGCTGCCAGGTGCCAGTGACCAACAGCTTTCCGCGGCGCTCGAGGAGGTCGGCGCGGGCGAGTGGCTCGCCGCGTTGTCCGAAGGCCTAGACACGATCGTTGGCGCTCAGGGCATGGCGCTGTCCCCGGTCGAGTCCCAGCAGCTGGCGCTCGCGCGCATGGTGCTGCTCGACCCCGCGGTGATCATCATGGACGAGGCGACGGCGGAGGCGGGATCCACCGGTGCCGCGGTCCTCGAGGAGTCCGCGATGGAGCTCGCCCGCGGGCGCACCGCCCTCATCGTCGCCCACCGCCTGGACCAGGCGGAGGCGGCCGATCGGGTCGTGGTGATGGGTGACGGCCGGATCCTCGAGCAAGGAACGCACGAGGAGCTGCTGGAAAGCGGCGGCAGCTACTGCCAGCTGTGGCAGGCGTGGCGCCGCGGACGCGAGAGCTAGGGACGCCTAAGCCTAGGCGGCTGGGCTAGCCTTGACCAGCAAGAACGCGTCCAGCCTGTAGGGGAGCCCAACCTGCGCGCGCGGGTCGAGCTGCAGGTGATCGTAGAGGTACCAGTCGAGGTTGGCCGTCACCCTCGCGCGGGTTTTCTCATTGGAACGCAACCAGTAGCTGCGCGTGTGGGTGAGGTCGTGGAGCTGCTGTGGGTAAAGCCGCTGCTCCCAGCGGGTGCGCAGGGTCTTCTCGATGCGCCACTGCGGCCCCAGGTTGGGAACGAAGCCCTCCTTGAGAGTGTCGCCCGAGTGCATGATCCGGCTGAGCCGATGCACCCAGGGGACAAGCACGTCGAAGGTGTTCCACACCAGCAGCACCCGGGCGTCGGGAGTGGTGACCCGGGCCAGCTCCCGGCTCGCGGCCTCGTGGTCGAGCCAGTGCCAGGTCTGCGCGCAGGTCACCGCGTCGAAGGCGCCGCCGGTAAACGGCAGCGACTCGGCCCGAGCGCGAACGCACGCCACGCCGGGCAACCCCGCGGAAAACTCACGCAGCATGTTCTGGCTGGGATCGAGCCCCACGACCCTTTGGCCCCGGCCGAGCAGGTCGGCGGTCAGCTTGCCCGTCCCGCACCCCACGTCGAGCGCGGAGTCGAAGGGACCGAGCAGGTCCAGCGCTGCGGGAAGGTAGCCCGGGCGGGCGTCCTCGTAATCGCGGGCGCCGCTGCGAAAGGCCTCCGCGCCAGCGTCCCGGTGCTCCGCGGAGTGGAAGGCGGGGGCGTCCTTCTTGGACACCGGCGGGACCCCCGGCACCGCGGGTGCGTGGGGGCTCCCGCCGGCGGCGGCCGCGGGGGAGAAGGAAGCGTCGGTGTGGGTATGCATCGGTTGAATATTCTAGGGCCAGGCCAGCGAAAATCCCCATTGCCCCCGAAATCGGTAGGCTATCCCCTCACAAACCGGGCGCAACGTAATCGAGTAGCGGGAATATTCGCCTGAATACCCCGGGGGTGGCGAGGTGGTGGGTTATGCTTAGCCGGGTAAACGGTTGCCCACCATAAGTGGCCGTTTGCTTTTTCTCGGCACCGACATCCTGCGTGCCGAGTCCAAAACTATAAGGGAAATCCGAGCGTGCTCGTTGCGCGAGTACTTTTATCGCCTTTGTGTCGAAATATTGCGAGTGCTGAGCCGCACGTTTTTCCAGTTCCCGTGTCGTTGAGCATCCCTCGCAGCATCCCCGGGCGCGTGGCTTTCGCCACGAGTAGTGGGGCGGCTGCAGCTCGCACCACTTGATCGAGAATCTCCGGTCAATCCACGTCGACGAGATAAGAAGTACCTATTATGTTCGGTTCCCGCACCAAGACCAAGATCGCGGCCGCCATCGCCGCCACTTGCGCCCTTACCCTGACCGCCTGCTCCTCGAGCGATTCCTCCAGCTCGTCCAGCGCAAGCGGTGACACCTACAAGATCGGCATCAACCAGCTGGTCCAGCACCCGGCCCTTGACTCCGCCACCGCGGGCTTCAAGAAGGCCTTCGAGGACGCCGGCATCAATGCTGACTTCGAAGAGCAGAACGCCAACGGCGAGCAGGCCACCGCGCTGACCATCGCTCAGAACTTCGCCACCGAGAACCTCGACCTGGTGCTCGCCGTGGCCACCCCTGCCGCTCAGGCCACCGCCCAGAACATCACCGACAAGCCGGTCCTGTTCACCGCCGTCACCGACCCGGTCACTGCCGAGCTGGTCAAGAGCAACGACGCCCCCGGCGGCAACGTCACCGGCACCTCCGACGTGGCACCGATCAAGGACCAGCTGGAGCTTCTGAAGAAGCTGGTTCCGGACACCAAGAAGATCGGCATCGTCTACGCCTCCGGCGAGGTCAACTCCCAGGTCCAGGTCGATCAGGTCAAGTCCGAGGCCCAGCCGATGGGCATCGAGGTCGCCACCCAGACCGTCTCCTCTGTTAACGAGATCCAGCAGGCGGTCGAGGCGCTCGGCGACGTCGACGCCATCTACGTGCCCACCGACAACATGGTCGTCTCCGGCATCTCCTCGCTGGTGCAGGTCGCAGAGCAGAAGAAGATCCCGGTCGTGGCCGCTGAGGCCGGCACCGTCGAGGGCGGCGCGGTTGCCACCCTGGGCATCGACTACGAGAAGCTCGGCGAGCAGACCGGCAAGATGGCCATCGACATCCTGAAGAACGGCAAGAACCCGGCCGAGATGCCGGTGGAGACCGCCACCGACTTCACCTACGTCATCAACGAGGACGCCGCCAAGGCGCAGGGTGTCACCATTCCTCAGGACATTTTGGATAAGGCTGAGCGAGTATGATCGGAGCGCTTGAAGTAGGCCTTCTGTATGGCGTGATGGCCATCGGCGTCTACCTCACCTTCCGCGTTCTTAACTTCGCCGATCTGACGGTCGACGGTAGCTTCACCACGGGTGCGGCGACGGCGGCGGTGGGGCTCACCCACGGGTGGAACCCCATCGTGGCCACGCTCGCGGGTTTCGGCGCTGGCTTCGTTGCTGGCGCCGTCACCGGCGTGCTGCACACCAAGGGAAAGATCGACGGTCTGTTGTCGGGTATTCTCACGATGATCGCCCTCTGGTCTATCAACCTGCGCATCATGGGCGGCGCCAACGTGCCGCTGCTGCGCACCAAGACCCTGTTCACCCCGCTCAAGGACGCCAAGCTCTTGGGCACCTGGGGATCGGTCGGAATCCTGCTCGTCTGCGTCGTCCTCCTCGGCGCGATCGTGGTGTGGTTCCTCAACACCGACCTCGGCCTGTCGTTGCGCGCAACCGGCGACAACGGCCCCATGATCACGTCTTTCGGCGTGTCCACCGACTTCACCAAGAACCTCACGCTGGCGCTGTCCAACGGCTTCGTCGGCATGTGCGGCGCGTTGATCGCCCAGTACCAGGGCTTCGCGGACGTCTCGATGGGCATCGGCCTCATCCTCATCGGCCTGGCCTCGGTCATCATGGGTCAGGCGATCCTCGGCCAGCGCTACCTCTGGACGGCCGTCCTCGCGGTCATCCTAGGCGCGGTGTTGTACCGCATCATCATCTTCGTCGCGCTAAAGGTGGGCCTCGACCCGAACGACATGCGCGCGGTCACAGCCGTGCTGGTCATCATCGCGCTCCTCCTGCCAAGGTGGCGGAAGTACTTCGTCAAGGCTCCCAAGCCTCTCGCACAGGGAAAGGCGGCATAGGCCATGCTGAAGATCGAAAACATCTCCAAGACCTTCTTCCCAGGCACGATTAACGAGCGCGTGGCGCTCAACGGGCTAAGCCTCAACCTCAACGAGGGCGACTTCGTCACCGTCATCGGCTCCAACGGCGCGGGCAAGTCCACGCTGCTCAACGCCGTGGCGGGCAAGCTCATCGTCGACGAGGGGCTCATCGAGATCGACGGCACGAAGGTGAACAAGCTCCGTGAGCACAAGCGCGCCCGCTACGTGGGCCGCGTGTTCCAGGATCCGCTCGCGGGCACCGCCCCGAACCTGACGATCGAGGAGAACCTCTCGCTCGCGCTGCTGCGCGGCAAGCGCCGCGGCCTGGGCCGGGGGCTCAACGCCAAGCGCCGCGAGGATTTCAAGGAGCAGCTCGCGACCCTCGAGCTGGGCCTGGAAGATCGGCTCACGGCGAAGGTGGGCCTGCTCTCCGGCGGCCAGCGCCAGGCGCTCAGCCTGCTCATGGCCGGCTTCACCCAGCCGAAGATCATGCTCCTCGACGAACACACCGCCGCGCTGGATCCGTCCCGCGCCGAGCTGGTCACCCAGCTCACCGAGCGCATCGTCGCCGAGGGCGGGCTCACCACGCTGATGGTCACCCACAACATGGAGCAGGCCATCCGCCTCGGTAACCGCCTCATCATGATGCACGAGGGCAAGATCGTCTACGAGGCCGACGAGGCCACCAAGAGCAAGCTCACCGTGCGTGACCTGCTCCAAGAGTTCGTCAACATCAAGGGCGCTACCTTGTCCGACAAGGCGTTCCTCGGCTAGTTCACGGCCCCACGCACCGTGCGCGTCGCTTGTCGACGCCTACGGTGCGTTTCTTTATGCCCTGCGCAGAACCTTGTCCATGGCCTTGCCCTTCGCCAGCTCGTCGACAAGCTTGTCGAGACACCGGATGGTGTGCATAAGCGGGTCCTCGACCTCTTGGACCTTGACCCCGCAGACGCTGCCCGTGATGAGCAAGCGCTCCTCGTTAAGCCGCGGCGCACGTTCGAAGAACTCTTCGACGCTGCGCTCGTCCCCAATGGCCTGTTCGAGGCCCGCCTGATCGTAGCCGGTCAGCCACCTGATGACTTGGTCGACCTCCTCATGGGTGCGCGCCTTGCGCTCCGCCTTGGCCACGTAGGCCGGGTAGAGGCTGGCAAAGGTGGAGTCGAAGAGACGTTGCTGATTCTGTGCTGCGCGAGCAGATATGACCATGTTTCGATCCTAGCCAGAGGTGTCAAAGGAGTGGCTAAAACGGCCGTCACCTTGGGATTGGCTAAATCTAGTTCCACTGTTGTAATCTGTAACGGCTGATACAGCAATAGCAGCGGCGGACTATGGCGCAGTTTGGTAGCGCACTTGACTGGGGGTCAAGGGGTCGCAGGTTCAAATCCTGTTAGTCCGACAAACAACCCGCCTCCGCGCACCTTGTGGTGCGTACGGAGGCGGGTTTCGTCGTGAGCCCACCCCGCCGTAGGCGTCGACAAGCTAGCTAATTGGTACCGGAGACGATGCTGACGAAGTTGCGGGCGATGATGCGGCCGCCAGCGCGCACCTTTTCGTCGACGCGGGTCATGTGGGCAGCCATCGCCGCGCCGTCGCCGCCGTCGCCAGCGGTCCACTTGCCCATGGTGGCAGGGCTGACCTCAGGGTGGAACTGGACGCTCACGGCGGAGCCGATGCGGAAGGCTTGGTTGGGGCAGGCCTTCGAGGTCGCGAGCAGGGTCGCATCCTCGGGGAGGACCTCCACGACGTCGTGGTGGGACTCGGCTGCGAGGAAGGTCTCGTCCAGCCCGGTGAACAGGGGGTCGGCCGCGCCCGCCGCGGTGAGGGTGACGTCGTAGGCGCCCTCTTCGCCCTGCGCGGGGTGACCGAGGGCCACAGTGCCGCCGGAGGCGTGGCCGAGGATCTGGTGGCCCAGGCAGATGCCCAGCACGGGGACCTCGCGGTCGACGGCCGCGCGCAGCAGCCGATAGACGTCCTCGAGGAAGGGAGACTCGGATACCGTCACGGCGTCCTTGCGCCCGCCGAGGACGATGATGCCGGCGCCGCAGTCGTCGAGGGCCGGGACGGGCTGGTGCTCAAGCGGGATGACGCGGTAGTCTTGGCCCTCCTCGGCGATCCAGTCGGAGAATCGGTCGAGAGGGACGGTGACGTCGGGCTGCAAAACGGTAATCATGAGGCCAGATGCTACCGCACCCGGCCTCAAAAAACTATCAATTGATAGAAAATTAAAGGATCCCGTCGACGTAGTACCACCGCTTATTTTCGCGCCGAAACGTCGAGCGCTCGTGCTGGCGGCCGCGTCGACGCGCCGCAGGCTCGGCGGGGTTGTCAGGGTCCGGGTATGTGTACAGCGCCGTAAACTCCACCACGCCGTGGTCGTCGAAAAGCGAGCCCGCGACGACGTCGTTGATGATGAGCCTGGACCACTCGATGTCCTCGTCGAGGTCAAGCGAGGCCGGGCGCGTCGTGGGGTGCCACGTGTTGAGCAGGTAGCCCGCGGCGCCGGTGGCGAACGCCGAGTAGCGCGAGCGCATGAGCTGCTCGGCCGTCGAAGCCGCCTTGTCGCAGCTCAACAGGGGGCCGCAGCAGGCGCCGAAGGGCATACTACTGCAGCACGGGCAGGGATCGGAGGGAGTGGGAGCGTGCACGTCGGTTGCTTTCTCGCTAGGGGAGCGGCCGGGTTCCTAGGCGCGCGTGACGCACTCGATGACGGTGTTGCCGGAAAGCATCGCCTCGACCTCGCCGTTCTTGGCCGCCAGCAAGAGCTCGCGGCGGTCGTCGTCGCTCAGCTCGCCCACGAGGGTGACCTCGCGGCGGAAGCGCACGTGGCTGCCTGTGCCCACGGTGCGCGAGACCGTCACCTTCACATCCTCCAGCGGAATCCGGGATTCCTTCGCGGCCTCGCGGATTGCCTGGCTTGTCGACGCGGCCAAGGCGGAGGCGACCAAGGAGGTCGGGCTGAAGCCGAGGTTACGCCCGCCCGCATTCTTCTCGCGGTCGGTGGAAAGGGTCCGGGTGCCGGTGGAGACGACGTCCGTGAACTTGCCGGCCTTCGTGGACTGGGCGATGGCCACGCCCTCCGGGATCACGTCGGCGTCCTCGTCGATGTTCTCCGGGACGATGTGCTGCTGCGCCCACGTGTAGATGAGCTTGGCGGCCTCCTGCGCCGCACCCTGGGTGGTCACCAGGTGGTCGACCTTGTGGAGGCTGACCAGTGACTTGGGGTAGCGGGTGAGGCGGAAGATGTTGACGGCGTTCTCGATCCCCACGGTCTGGTCGGTGGGCGAGTGCAGGATGAGCAGCGGCCGACGCAGCTTGGGCAGGTAGCCCTGCACGTCGGTCTCCGCGAGGTCCTCGAGATACTCCCGCGACATGACGATGTCGCGACCGCCCAAGGTGAGGGTGACCGCGCCCTCCTCGTCGACCTCGCCGATGCGGTCCGCGAAGTGCATGACGGCGTGGGCCGGGTCGAAGGGTGCGCCGATGGTGGCCACCGCCTTGAGGTTCTTCAGCTCGATCGCGGCCTTGAGGGAGGCGGCGCCGCCGAGGGAGTGCCCGATGAGCAGCTGCGGGGCGGAGTAGTTCTCCTTGAGCCAGTTGTTGGCCGCGACAATGTCCTGGACGTTCTCGCTGAAGCAGGTGTCGGCGAAGTTGCCCTCGGACTGCCCAAGCCCCGGGAAGTCGAAGCGCAGGCAGGCGATCCCCATCGCGGCCAGCTGCTTGGAGGTGCGCGCTGCGGCCGGGGTGAAGCGGGAACCGGTAAAGCAGTGGGCGAAGAGGGCGAATGCCTGGGGTGCCGTGTCGGGCATGTCGATGGTTCCCGCCATGAGGTAACCCTTGCTGGACGGGACGGAGACGCTGATGGAATGCACGGTTGGCTGGTACTCGCTTTCTTGGAACACTGGAGGGCCTCGGGGTGGGAGGCTCGGCGTTTGTCGTGCGGGGCGGCGGTTCGTGGACCGCCGACCCGGCGCGTGATCAGACCCCAGCTTAAGCGAGTAATCCTCCTCCGCGCACGCCCCGAGGCTGTCATTTTCCTTAATCGACCCGGGGTGGTGCAGCCTAGCTCACGCGGGGCAGCGCGGTGGGGCGCGGGTTTCATTTCTCGCGCGGGGTGCTTCTGGAGCGCAGTCACTCCGGCGTGGGCATCGAGTGTGGATAATGGAGGGATAGATACGCTTTTACGAAACGCGCTGACCGTGGGTACCCGCGGGTCGCGGTGGACCGGGAGCAAGAGCTTCGGGATCTGCTCGACCCGCCGCCTCCCCTCGATGCCCCGCGGTCGCGCACGAAAGGGATGACACTGTGGCCGGACTGAACTGGTTCTGGAGCGCTATGGGCGGCAAATCTGGTCGCAAACAGAAAAAGAGCCGCGCCATTGTGGAACAGGCCGAGCAGATAGCCCTCGACATCGAGTTCAGCAGCCACGAGGAGCTCGCCGCGTGGGCTCGACAGCTGACCAAGGGGGGCAAGCTGAGCGATTCCTCGGAGTTCCTTGCCATCTTGGGCGTTGCCTCCGAGCGCACGCTCGGGCTCAAGCCCTTCCCGGTGCAGTCCCAGGCCGTTCTGCGCCTGCTTGAAGGCGACGTGATCCAGATGGCCACCGGCGAGGGCAAGACCCTCGTGGGAGCCATGGCGGCAACAGGCTTCGCGCTCATGGGCAAGAACGTCCACCTCATCACGGTCAACGACTACCTGGCCTCCCGCGATGCGGAATGGATGGGTCCGCTGGTGGGCTTCTTCGGGCTGTCGGCAGCGGCAATCACGGAGTCCATGAACCGCGAGGATCGACGCGAGGCCTACAAGGCGGACGTCGTCTACGGCTCCGTCAACGAGATCGGCTTCGACGTGCTCCGCGACCAGCTCATCACCAGCTGGGATGACGCGGTGCAGCACGGGGCCGACGTCGCGCTCGTCGACGAGGCGGACTCAGTGCTCGTCGACGAGGCGCTGGTTCCGCTGGTTCTCGCGGGAAACGAACCGGGCCGGGCACCGAGTGGCCGCATCACGGAGATCGTGCGCAGGCTCAAGGAGGGGCGCGACTACTCGGTCGACGATGACCGACGCAACGTCTTCCTTAACGAGCGCGGCGCCAGGATCGTGGAGAAGGCGCTCGGCATCGACAGCCTCTACTCCGACGAGCACGTGGGCACCACGCTCGTGCAGGTCAACCTGGCGCTCCACGCCCAGGCGCTGCTTGTCCGAGATATCCACTACATCGTCCGCGACGGCAAGGTGGCGCTCATCGACGCCTCCAAGGGGCGCGTGGCCGATCTCCAGCGCTGGCCGGACGGCGTCCAGGCCGCGGTGGAGGCCAAGGAGGGGCTGGCCGTCACGGAGGGCGGGCGCATCCTCGACACCATCACCCTCCAGGCGCTCATGGGACGCTACCCGCTGGTCTGCGGCATGACCGGCACCGCTGTGGAGGCCACCGACCAGCTTCGCCAGTTCTACGACCTCCGCGTCTCGGTCATCGAGCGCAACCAGGAGCTCCAGCGCTTCGACGAGGCGGACCGCGTCTACGCGACGATGGAGGAAAAGTTCGCCGCCATCGTCAAGGAGATCGCCGCGATCCACGCCACCGGCCAGCCGGTGCTGGTGGGAACCCAGGACGTGGCCGAATCGGAGCAGCTGGCGGCCGCGCTGCGGGAGCTCGACATCGAGGTCAACGTGCTCAACGCAAAGAACGACGCGGAGGAGGCGACGATCATCGCCGAGGCGGGCGACATCGGAAGGGTGACCGTGTCCACGCAGATGGCTGGCCGCGGCACCGACATCAAGCTCGGCGGTGCCGATGAGAAGGACCACGACGCGGTGGTTGATCTCGGAGGACTCGCGGTGATCGGCACGGCTCGCCACCGCACCGCCCGCCTTGACAACCAGCTGCGCGGCCGCGCGGGCCGCCAGGGCGATCCCGGGCTCAGCGTGTTCTTCGTCAGTCTCGAGGACGACATGGTTGCCGTTGGCGGCGCGGGGGAGGAGGTCACCGCCCGCCCCGAGCCCGACGGCCGCATCGACTCCAAGCGCATCAACGACTGGATCGAACACTGCCAGCGCGTCACCGAAGGCCAGCTGCTGGAGATCCACGCGCAGACCTGGAAGTACAACAAGCTCCTCGCGGACCAGCGCGAGATCATCGACGAGCGCCGCAAGAATCTGCTGGACACCGATCAGGCCTGGCAGGAGCTCTCCGAGCGAAGCCCGAAGCGCGCCGTCGAGCTGGAGGCGGCGGTCGACCACGACGTCCTCGTGCAGGCCGCCCGCGAGATCATGCTCTACCACCTCGACTTCGGATGGAGCGAGCACTTGGCCCTTATGGACGACGTGCGCGAGTCGATCCACCTTCGTGCGATCGCGCGCGAGACCCCGATTGACGAGTATCACCGCATCGCCGTGCGCGAGTTCAAGGACCTCGCCCAGCGAGCGGTCGATGAGGCGGTGGGGACGTTCGATAGCGTGCTTATCGACGCCGAGGGTGCCCACCTCGAGGACAGCGGCCTCGCCCGTCCGTCCGCCACGTGGACCTACATGGTCAGCGATAACCCGCTGTCCGGAGCGGGAAATTCCTTGATCAAGGGCATCGGAGCCATCTTCAAGTAGGGGCCGTGGGCGGGGCCTAGCGGGCCGTTGGCGAGGGGATTTCGGTCAATGTATTGATTTTTCTTCGCTAACTTTGCCTAGGCCACGCGTGTTGGAGGGGGTAATTTCCCTAAATGGAGTAGCGTAGGGCACGCGAGTTCAAGGGACACGCTAAGATGAAAGCATTAAATCGGGTTTCCGCAAGCTGTGTGGCCAATCGCACTGTTTGCACGAGCTTTGTTTGGACGTAATCGTCGTGGGAGGCGCGCGTAGCGCGCTGCGTGGCTAGCCCACAGCCCACAGTTCGACTGGGAGGTTGAATATGAGTGACAACACCGGAGCACCGGACGTACAGGTTGAGACCACGTCAGTTTTTCGCGCTGACCTGCTCAAGGAGATGGAAAACGGTGCCGCTGCTTCGCCAGCGTCCGGCAGCGATGTCACCCCGCCGGCAGGTGCCGGAATGCTTATTGTGAAGCGCGGACCGAACGCGGGCGCCCGCTTCCTGCTCGACCGTCCCACCACCACGGCGGGCCGTCACCCCGATAGCGATATCTTCTTGGACGACGTCACGGTTTCGCGCCGCCACGCGGAGTTCCGCCTTGAGAACGGTTCCTTCACCGTGGTGGACGTCGGAAGCCTCAACGGCACCTATGTCAACCGCGAGCCGCGCAACTCGGAGACCCTGTCCACGGGTGATGAGATCCAGATCGGCAAGTTCCGCCTCGTGTTCCTGGCTGGCCCGGCAGCCTAGTTACGTACCTACTTAGGCCCGCCTGAGGGAGTGTCGAAATGACCTCCCGCAGGCGGGTTATTTTTGTCAAAATCAAGGGCCGATCCTAGAAATAGGGGCGTTACGGGTGATTTTCCTCGTTACGTGTGTGACTAGTGTAACCTTGAGTTCTAGTTCCACCATTCGAGCTATCAATCGGGAAACTTTCGTCAACCATGAGTGCTTTACCTTCACGCGCCCCGCGCAACGCGAACGCCGTCTCCGGCAAGGCAGCTGCGCCTGCACATCCGGCCAAACCGGCGAAGGCCGCGAACACGGTGAAGGAAGCGAAGGCCGTAAAGGCTGTGAAGACGATGTCCATTGGGGTCGTGCTGGAGAAGCTTCATGTCGAGTTCCCCGAGGTCACCGTCTCCAAGATCCGCTTCCTCGAGGCCGAGGGTCTGATCACCCCGCAGCGCACCTCCTCCGGATACCGCCGATTCACCCAGGCGGACGTCGACCGGCTGCACTTCATCCTGAAGACCCAGCGCGATGACTACCTCCCGCTGAAGGTCATCCGCGAGCAGCTCGACGCCATGGATTCGGGCGCGGTCACCCCGCTTCGCCGTGGCGATGCCGCCACGCTGGTGTCCCCGGAGGCCTTCAAGGCCCCGGTGGCCACGAGGCTCACCGATTCCGACGTTGCCGAGCAGTCCGGGGTGGACCAGAAGCTTGTCGCCACCCTGATTTCCTCCGGCGTGATCGTCCCCGATTCCTCCGGGTTCTTCACCAACGACGACGTTGCGATCGTGAGCGCGGCCGAGAAGCTTTCCGCCTTCGGGTTCGACGCCCGCCACCTGCGCCAGTTGCGCAACACCGCCTCGCGCCAGGCCGACCTCATCGAGCGCGCCGCAATTCCGACCGCCCGATCCGGCAAGAACGGCCGGGAGCTCGCCGATGAGATGACCCAGGAGATGATGGCGCTTGTGGTGTCCATGCACGCTAACATGGTCAAATCCGTGCTGAGGCAGGGGCGCAATTAGCCCCGTCCTCTTCTATGATGAGGCGGATGCCAGCGTGAGGTCTTTGGGCTGGCGTCCGCTCGTTCGTTTTATCGTCACCACAGTCAGGAGCACATCGTGTCCTTCGTCGAGATTGAATACCTCAACATTCACTTTCTTCCGCCGGAGAACGAGCCCTGCGCGATCTTTCGGTGGCGCGAGAGGAACCGCTACCTTCCCGTGTGGATGAGCGTCGACGACGCACTACTCATCGAGGCGCGCGAGGCGGATGCCGCCCCGCGCCGCCCGCTCACCCACGACGTACTCGTCGAGACCCTCACCAGGTTGACGAGCGGGGTCTCCGAGATTCGCATCGTGAGCTACTACGAGGGTGTCTTCATCGCCAGCATCGTGCTCAACGACGGAGAAGAGCTGGACGTGCGCACCAGCGACGCCCTCGCCGTCGCCCGTATCATGGGCCTGCCCATCCTGGCCGACGAGGAGGTACTTGCGCAGGCGAGCATCTTCATCGCCGACGGGGACGTCGAGGGCTATCTCGGATTCCCGCCGCTTTCCGAAGCCGAGGCTCCGGCCGAGCGACGCGATACCCAGGCGGACGCAGACTTCGAGCAGCTCATGGCGAACATGGGTGTGAGCGAGGAAGACCTCCTGTCGGCCGATTGGGACGACCTCGACGACGGATTCGACACCGAGGACGGCCCCGACAGCTCCGAGCGATAATCAGATCAAGATCTCGTGCCATGAGCTTGCGGCCCCGCGTTTCTTCCGGCGCGGGGCCTTCCGCGCGTCTAGAATATCACTCGGTTCGCGCCATGACCTGCGCTGACTCCTCGCGCACCGCGGTTTTCAAACCTGTGAAACTAGGTGTTTAAGTCGCTCACCGTGGCTGAAGATGTCAGAAGCGACAGGTGTTTTACATGTGACAGAAGTGGCTCATGGTGCCAACTGGGGGAAAAGAGTCTAAACTTCAAGTGGAGGTTTAAGTTTCGGGCGTGTCGCATGTTATCTGCTTGACGTTGTTCTAACCTTGACGAAGAATAAAAGAACGTCAGTGTTCTTTAGGCGAGAAACCAGAGATCGCAGGAGAAAACTCATGCCAGAACGCCCAGTGCAGGAATCCCTCTTCGACATCGGACCCGATGAAGAGGTTGGCTACCGCGTGCCCATCGCGTGCCAGGTCGCGGGCATCACCTACCGCCAGCTCGACTACTGGGCGCGCACCAAGCTTGTCGAGCCGAGCATCCGCATGGCCCGCGGCTCCGGATCCCAGCGCCTGTACTCCTTCAAGGACATCCTGGTGCTGAAGATCGTCAAGCGCCTGCTGGACACCGGCATCTCGCTCCAGAACATCCGCCTGGCCGTGGACAAGCTCCGCGATCGCGGTGTGGACGACCTCGCCCAGATCACGTTGGTCTCCGATGGCACCACCGTCTACGAGTGCCGCTCCAACGAAGAGGTGATCGACCTCCTCGGCGGCGGTCAGGGCGTGTTCGGCATTGCCGTCCCGGGCATCGTCCGCGAGCTCAGCGGCACGATCTCCTCCTTCCCCTCCGAGCGTATCGACGCCTTCGGCTCCGAGCCTTCGGAAAAGGTCGTCTCCGTGGACGAGCTGGCCGCTCGCCGCAAGCGCAAGACCTCCTAGGAAACAAAGAACGAGCCCCGGGCTTCCTCTCTGGTGGAAGCCCGGGGCTATTTGTGTGCGCAACACAGTCGGGAGCGGCCCGCTGGCAAAAGACAAGGGTTCCGGCGGACACGATTCGTGCCGGCCGGAACCCTTCCGCGAGTCTGCCTCGCTTAAACGCCGCTTGCGTTGGCGATTGCGGTGGTCAGCTGCGCCGAGTCGGTGGCGTGCGTGACGGTGCCTCCCAGCTCGGTGGCCGCGATTGACAGCGACTCGTCGAGGTCATTCTGGCCAACAGCAATCACGTCAAGGGTGATATTGCCCGCGCTCCTGGCGGCGTCGATGGCCGCCTGGAGGTCGTAGGAATCCTCGGTACCGGAGACGATGAGAACCACGCGCAGAGGCTCGCCGTTGTTGGCCGCGGCCTTGAGCGCGGCAGACACCGCCGAGCGGGACTGAGGCACCCCGCCGGTGCCGAAGTGGAGCACGTCCTCGGCGGCGTTACGGCCGTTGGACGTGTCGTTGAAGCCGACGTTGGTGCGCCACCCCTGGTTGACGCGCTCCGAGATGGGGGAGGAGTAGTTCCACAGGTAGACCTGCTTGCCAGCGTCGCCGATCTTGAGCGCCGCATCGTGGATGTCGGACGCGGCCGCGGCGTACCAAGAGTGGTCGTCGAGCTCGGCGCCCATGACGTTGGAGGTATCGAGGAGGAACAGAGTGTCCTCGACGTTTGCCTTCGGGGCGGCGGTCTCGGTGCTCGAGGCGGAGGTGTTGGCGGTGACCTGGGCGAGAGCCTCGAAGGCCGCGACGCTGACCGAGGACGTCAGCGCGTTGGAGTCCGAGGAGGCGGACCTCGCCGCGAAGTCGGAGGCGGCGTCTGCCACCTCTTCGCTCACCTGGTCGTTGCCGCTGAGCGCCACCGCGCGCAGCGGGATCAGCACGTCGGAGCCGTCCTTTTGAGCCTTCACAAAAGTGTAGCCCTCGGGGAGCTGGTTTTCTGCCACGGCGATGTTGTCCTTGCCCTCGGCGACCACGTCGCTGACCTTGGCGTACGCGGAGGCGGTGACGGTAGTCGCCACGGAGGTGGCGTCAGCGCCCTTGGCGGTGGCCACAAAGGCGCTCACCATGGCGTTGCCTTTGCTGGCGTAGGTGATGGCCGCGTCGCTATCCCAGGTGTAGCCGGACTTCGTGGCCACGCCGACGGCCTCCGATCCCACGACGGGCCAGTCGGCGGTGGATGGCGTGCGATTGGCTACCTGGAGCGTGTCCACGGTTTCCTTGTCCGAGGAACCGCTGAGGTAGACGCCCGCGGAGTCGAGCGAACCGGAGGCGGTGGCGGTGACGCACTTTCCGCCTAGGACGCTCTTTGACTCGTTGTACTTGTCGACGAGCTGCTGGATGAGCTGGGGGGTGTCGCCTGCGACGGGGAGGGTGAGCTCGCCGGCGGTGCAGGAGGTGTCCTGTGCGTTGTTCGTCGACGCGGCGTGCCGCGACATGAGCCACCACGCGAAAAGCGCGGCGACGACCACGATGGCTAGGACCATCACGATGAAGGAACCCGCGACCCGGTTGTTTCTTGCGCCCGTGGAGTGACGTGCCACTATTCTTTCAAGCCTTTCTTTCCTCGGCGGGCAGCTGAAGTGCCCTTAAGCTTAAGCAGGCCTGCCGAACGGAACCGGTGGTGGACCAGGCGTAGGCGTCTCCGGCTGCGTGTCCGTGTCACTTCCTACCGCGGCAAACTGCCACTCAGTCTAGCCTGCCCAGCGCCTGGTTCAGGGCCGCGACAAGCCGGTGTCGGAGAACCTCTCCTCGATTTGCCAGTTCCCTCTGCCTCGCGACGTACTCGGCCTTGCCCTCCGGCGTCTCGATGGGCACGACCCCAAATCCGTAACCGCGGCAGTCATACGGGCTGGCCTCCATGTCGAGGATCCGGGCGTCGCGCGCGAGCTCGAAGGTGTCCAGCCACAGCTCGCCGGGAACGATGGGGCCGAGCTTCGCCGCCCACTTGTAGAGGTCCATCGTCGCGTGCAAGCAGCCACGCTGCTCATAAGCCGGCTGGCTCTCGCGGGTGAGCACCCGGAGATTGAGCGGACGGGCGGACGGAGTGAAAAACCGAAAGGCGTCGAAATGCGTGCAGCGGATGCTGTTGTCCTCGACGACCTGGTTAGTTCCCTCCGCACCCAGCCGGAGGGGGAGGTCGTGGCGCGGGTGGTTGGTGCGGTAGACCATCGCCCACTCGTGCAGGCCGAAGCAGTCGAAGTGCGCCGGGTTGGTCATGGTACGGGAGAGGAGATCGAGGATGAAAGCCCAGGACGATCCCCTGACTTGACGCAAGCCCGCCACGTCGACCGTTACTCCCTCGGCACGGTGCGTATAACCCTTCCACTCGGAATGCGGCGGCTTACCCTCTAGCGCCACACCCACGCCCGGGTGCCAACGGTGCAGGTGGGAGACGCGGACGGGGTAGTACTCGAAGAGGAAGTCATAGACCGGGTGCTTCGTTCCCGCGCGGCGCCTGGCCATGTGCTTGCGCGTGAACCCCTCGGCCCGCTTGTCGTGCGCCCGCATCTGCTCGCGCCACTCGGCCTCGGACAAGACCGTGAGGACGTCGGGGCGGGTCCTAGCCATTTCTTCCTCTCTACTCATCAAACGGGATTACTTGCCGGCCTCGTGGGTCCAATCGGAGAAGGTGCCCACGTATTCCTCGATGAGGTCTTCCAGGGTGATCACGCCGAGCAGCTCGCCGCGGTCGCGGACCTGCGCCATGTGCGCGGACTTGCGGTGCATGGCGTGCAGGGCCTCCTCCAGGGTGCCCGAGGCGTCGACGATGGACAGCGGACGGATCTCGGAGCGGTGAATGAGCTGGTCCGGGGCGTCCGTTTCGAATCGGTCGAGGACGTCCTTGACGTGGATGTAGCCGACGTAGGAGCCGTCCTTGCCGATCACCGGGAAGCGGGAGAATCCGGTCTCGGCCACGGCGGCCTCTACCTCGCTGAGCTTCGGCCCTCGCTGGCCGAAATCTAGGGTGCGCACCTTGTCCGTGGGGATGAGGACCTCGGTGAGCGAGCGGGACTCGGAGCGCAGCGCCTTGCGGAGGCGGGCGGTCTCTTCAGCGTCGAGAAGCCCCTCGGAGCTGGACTCGGAGATCATGCTTGCGAGTTGAGACTGGTCGACGGTGCTGTCCAGCTCGTCCTTTTGCTCGATGCCGAATGCCTTGAGGGTGATGCGGGCGATGCCGTTGAGCATGACCACGATCGGGCGGGAGATGCGCATTAACGCGATGAGCACCGGGCTTAGCCAGATGGCCAACGTCTCGGGGCCGGTCAGAGCGATGTTCTTGGGCACCATCTCACCGAACAGGATGTGAAGGAAGGTGATCAGCGCGAGCGCGATGACAAACGAGACCGGGTGCAGCAGGTGCTCCGGTAGTCCGAGCGCGTCGAAGGGCTCGGAGATGAAGTGCGCGATGGCGGGCTCGGCGACCTTACCCAGGATGAGCGAGCAGATCGTGATGCCCAGCTGGCAGGTGGCCAGCAGGATCGAGAGGTGCTCGGTGGCGTACAGGACGCGGGTGGCGCCCCGGCGCCCCTGGGCGATGAGGTTTTCGATACGGTCCTTGCGCGAGGAGATGAGCGCGAACTCGGAGGCGACGAAGAACGCGTTGGCCAAAAGCAGGCCAGCGATCATCGCGATGGTGGTGAAGATCGACATTAGTTCGCGGCCTCCCGGGCAGACTTTTCGAACGCGGCGGCTTCCTCGTCGCTGATCGGCGAGAGGATGACGGTGTCCACGCGGCGGTCCTCCATGACCGTGACCTTTGCCATCCAGCGCCCGTCGTAGCCGGACTCAAACTCGGCCCTAAACGGGTTGTCGCTCTGCGGGAGGATCAGCTCATCGCCGGGGGCGGGGATCCGGCCAAGCTTCGCCATGACTAGGCCGCCCAAGGTTTCGTAGGGGCCCTCGGGAGCGATGTAGCCGACCTTCTCGGACAGCTCGTCCATGCGGACCAGGCCGGACACGGACCAGCTGGTGCCGAAGCGCTGGAAGTCGCGCTCCGCCTCGGCGTCGTCGTGCTCGTCGTAGACCTCGCCAAGGATCTCCTCGACGACGTCCTCGATGGTGATGAGCCCCGCGGTGCCGCCGTACTCGTCGGCCACGAGGATGACCTGGGAGCCGGCGGAGCGAACCGCGTTGAGCACCGAATCGCCGTCGAGGGACTCCGGCACGACCGGAATGGGACGGGCGAGATCTCGCAGGAGCACCGACCCGCGCTGGGAGGCCTCCACCGCGAACGCGTCCTTGTAGTGGACCACGCCGATGGTGTCGTCGAGGTCGCCCCGGATGACGGGGAAGCGGGAGTGGCCGGTCTCGATGGCGAGCGCGATAAGGTCGAGGACGGTGTCGTCGTCGTGGAGGGTCTCCACCGTCGAGCGCGGGGTCATGAGCTCCTCCGCTGTGACGTCACCGAACTTCAGCGAGCGGTCGAGCACGAGCGCCGTGGTGCGTTCCAAGCCTCCCTGCTCGGCGGAGTTGCGCACGAGCGCGGTGAGCTCCTGGGTCGAGCGCGCAGATGCCAGCTCGTCGGCGGGCTCGATGCCGAGCCTGCAGACGGTCCAGTTGGCGGAGAAATTCAGCATCTTGATAAACCCCTTGAACACCGTGTTGAAGGCGTTGACGGGGCCGACGACAAAGCGGGCGGTGTCCATAGGGTTGGTGATCGCGAGGTTCTTGGGCACCAGCTCGCCGAAGACCATCGACAGCAGCGTGGCGACGAACAGTGCCAGCACGAGCGCGATGGTGGAGGTGGCGGACTCGGGCACGCCTAAAAGCTCCAGCAGCGGGGTGAAGAACTTGTCCAGGATCGGCTCTGCCAGGTAACCGGTGGCCAGCGTGGTCACCGTGATGCCCAGCTGGGCTCCCGAGAGAACGAAAGAGAGGTTTTGGTGGTCGCGCTTGACGGCCTTCGAGCGTTTGTCGCCGCGCTGGGCAACCTCCGCCTCGATGGTCGAGCGCTCGAGACCCGTGAGCGCGAACTCGATGGCCACGAATAGGCCGGTACTCGCCGTCAGCAGCACGAAGCCGATGAGCGAGAGGATGCTGATGAATATGTCCATGTCGGTGTCGCGGCGCCTAGGCCGCTCGTAGACCGTCCTTCTTGTGCTTGTCGACGCCCACCTTCAGGATTGCACCTCGAAAATTGAGGATGGGGCCGGCGAACAGGGGAGTATAAAGGTGCACCTTCCTCATCTTGAACGAAAAGACGAGGTGCGAGGTTCCGCCGCTCCGAAAAGTGGCGAAAATGACTAGCCCCGCTTGCCCGATCCGCGTTCCACGCGCGGGTTGCCGCCCCAGCCCTGACGCTTCTTCGAGGAGCTGCGGCGCCTGCGCTGAGGCGCGCCACCCTCGTGCGGCTGCTGCTTGCCACCCCTAGGGCTCTTGCCCTGGGCACCGCCCGACTTCCGCCCGGCCTCGGATCTGTGGGGCTTCTCCGCCTTGCTGTTGTGAGCCTTTTGCACGTGCTCGCTGAATGCGGGCAACGCCGCACCGGCGAACTTGCGCGCGCCGGTGATCTGGGCTAGCTCGGGGGAGTCCTCGTGGACCTTCACGCGGGTGGCCTCGACCCCGGCCTTTTTCAGAAGCGAGTCGACCTCTTTTACCTGCTCGTCCATGACGAGGGTGACCACGCGTCCCGTGGCCCCGGCGCGCGCGGTGCGGCCTGCGCGGTGAAGGTAGGCCTTGTGCTCGGCGGGCGGGTCGATGTGGACCACGAGGTCGACGTCGTCGATGTCGATGCCGCGGGCCGCGATGTCGGTGGCCACGAGAACGGGCACGGAGCCGTCGGCGAAACCCGCGAGCGCCGTGGTGCGGCTGCCCTGGCCCTTGTCGCCGTGCAGACCCGCGGCGTTGATGCCGATGCGGCGCAGCTTCTTCACCTGGCGGTCGACGCCGTGCTTGGTGCGCATGAACATGATGGTCTTGCCCTCGCGGGCGCCGATGCGCAACACGACCTCGTTGCGGGTGTCGCGGCCGCCGACCAACAGCGCGAAGTGCTCCATCGTGTCCACGGTGGCCTCCACCGGCGCGGTGGAGTGCGTGACCGGGTCGTGCATGAACTCGCGGACGAGCTTGTCCACCTCCTTGTCCAGGGTGGCGGAGAACAGTAGGCGCTGGCCGCCCTCGGGGGTCAGGCGCAGCAGCTTGCGTACCTGGGGCAGGAAGCCCATGTCGGCCATCTGGTCGGCCTCGTCGAGGGCGGTGACCTCGACCTGGTTGAGGAAGAGCTGCTTCTGGTTGACTAGGTCCTGGGCGCGGCCCGGGGTGGCGACAAGCAAGTCGACCGGCGCGGCCAGCTGGCGGATCTGCCGGTTGATGTTGACGCCGCCTACGACCTCGATGACCCGAAGCCCCAGCGCCTGGGCGAAGCCCTGGAGGCGCTCGGAGATCTGGGCGGCCAGCTCGCGGGTGGGGGCGAGCACGAGCCCGCGCGGGTGGGCGGGGCGGGAGGCGCCGGACTGGGACAGACGCGCGAGCATGGGCAGGCCGAAGGTGAAGGTCTTGCCGGAGCCCGTGGGACCGCGGCCGAGCACGTCCTTGCCGGCGAGCGCGTCGGGGATCGCCGCCTCCTGGATGGGGAAGGGGGAGGTGATTCCGTCGTCCGCGAGCTCGCGGACGACTTCGTTAGGGAGGCCGAGGTCGGCGAAGGTGCTCATTGCGTCAATCTTAGCCCACCCAGAAAACAATCCCCAAGATGGCCAAACGGCCCCGCTCCCGATGTGGGGTGCGAGGCCGGAGGCGTCGACAAGCGGAATGCGAAGGGGTTTAGGCCTCGATCTCGGTGCGGTCGCCGGACCAAAGCGTGTGGAAAGTGCCTTCCTTGTCCACGCGCTTGTAGGTGTGGGCGCCGAAGAAGTCGCGCTGACCCTGGATGAGCGCGGCGGGCAGGCGCTCGGCGCGGAGGCTGTCGTAGTAGGACAGCGAGGAGGCGAACACCGGGATCGGCTGGCCGATCTGGGTGGCGGCGATGACCACGCGGCGCCAGGAGTCGACCAGTCCCTCAAGCTCGCCCTTGAAGTACGGGTCGAGCAGCAGGGACTCGACGTCCGGGTTGGTGTCGTAGGCCTCGCGGATGCGGTTCAAGAACTTCGCGCGGATGATGCAGCCGCCGCGCCAGATGGTGGCCAGGTCGCGGGGGTCGACGCCCCAGTTGTACTCGGCGGAGCCGGCCTTGATCTCGTCGAAGCCCTGCGCGTAGGCGACCAGCTTGGAGGCGTAGAGGGCGCGGCGAACGTCCTCGACGAACGTTGCCTTGTCGACGCCAAGGCTCTCCAGCGTGGTGAGCTCGCCGGACGGCAGGTTGCCGACGGTGGCGGCGCGCTGCGCGGAGGCTCCGGACAGGGCGCGGGCGAAGACGGCCTCGCCGATGCCGGTGACCGGGATTCCCAGGTCGAGGGCGGCCTTGACCGTCCAGCGGCCGGTGCCCTTCTGGCCCGCGGCGTCGACGATGACGTCGATGAGCGGCTTGCCGGTCTCCGCATCGACCTGCGAGAGCACCTCGGCGGTGATCTCGATGAGGTAGGAATCGAGGTCGCCCTCGTTCCAGGTCTTGAACGTCTCGGAGATCTCCGCGGGGGTCATGCCGGCGCCGTAGCGCAGCAGCTGGTAGGCCTCGCCGATGACCTGCATGTCGGCGTACTCGATGCCGTTGTGGACCATCTTGACGAAGTGGCCAGCGCCGTCGGGGCCGATGTGGGTCACGCACGGGGTGCCATCGACGTTGGCGGCGATGGACTCGAGCAGCGGGCCGAGGGCCTCCCACGACTTGGCCGGGCCGCCGGGCATGATGGCCGGACCGTTGAGCGCGCCCTCCTCGCCGCCGGAGATGCCAGCGCCCACGAAGTTGAGGCCGCGCTCGGCGATCTCCTTTTCGCGGCGGATGGTGTCTGTGTAGAGGGAGTTGCCACCATCGATGATGATGTCGCCCTCCTCCATGGCGTCGGCGAGCTGGTTAATCACGGCATCGGTCGCGGGGCCAG
Organism: Corynebacterium vitaeruminis DSM 20294; assembly: GCF_000550805.1. Classification (NCBI taxonomy): domain Bacteria; kingdom Bacillati; phylum Actinomycetota; class Actinomycetes; order Mycobacteriales; family Corynebacteriaceae; genus Corynebacterium; species Corynebacterium vitaeruminis. Next base: position 1,502,344 of record NZ_CP004353.1, read on the forward strand.
CCTGCACCATGATGATGGCGCGGCGCGGCTTCTCGAGGGAGGCGACGAACTCTTCGATCGTCTCGGAAGGGATGAAGGTTCCCTCGGAGCCGTGGTTATCCATCAGAGCCTGGGTCTTAGAAAAGGAGCGGTTGTAGACCGCGACGGTGTGGCCCTTGTGCGCGAAGTTGCGCGCGAGGTTCGAACCCATGACGGCGAGGCCAACGACGCCGATCTCTGCCAGCTTGCTGTTTTCAGTCATGGTTCCACATACTACTCCTGTCCGAACGGGCACACGCGATTCATAGTGGGTTCCGCAGCCCTTCGCCGCGTAGGGTCCGCTGGCGTCGGCCCGCGCGCAAAAGAGCGCGAGCAGCCACAAGCGCGCCAAAGCGCCACCTCACAGACCTAGTCGAACGTCCTCGGCGCGGGTAGGGTGGGAAAGGGCCGCATCGTCATCGAGTGCGAAAAAGTGTGAGATTTGTTGTAAATATCTGTGTTTGCGTGGGCGCGGCCTGCCTTGTTGCAAAAATTTCACTAGATTAGAGCCCATGAACGAAAACCAAAGCATCGTGGAACTGCTCACCAACGTTCCCGAAGAAGGACTGCACATCCGCGAGCTCGCGCTTCTCAACGAGCTCAGCGATGGTTACGCCTCCGGGCTGGGTATCCGCTTCACCAAGGCCGGGCCCGATGGCGTGGACGCCGAGCTCCCCGTCTCGGACAAGCTGCTCCAGATCACCGGCATCGTCAACGGCGGCGTCTACTGCACCATGGCAGAATCGATCGGATCCATCCTCGGCGTCATCGCGGCCAACGGCAAGGTTGTCGTCGGCGTGAACAACAGCACCGACTTCCTCTCGCCTGTCGCAGCCGGCGTCATCTCCGCCGAGGCGCGCGTCATCCGTGCGGGCCGCAACACCCAGCTCATCAGCATCGAGATGTTCCACCGCGACAAGCTGATCGCGCGCACGACCCTGCGCACCATGCTGGCCCCCGCGCCCGCGGAGGGGCCCGCCACCAACCGCGCGGACAAGTACGTCTAGTCGCGCGCGCTATCCGATGAGCATGCCGTGCGCGCGCAGGCGCTGCATGTAGGCGGTGCCGAGGGCGGTCGCCGGGGTGAGGACGCCCCCGGCGACCGCCTTGTGCGCGTTCAGGGCCCTGCGCGATTCGACGCGAGCCAGGGCTGCCTCCGCGAGCATCATCGCGGTGACCTCGTAGCCCGGATCGCCTTCTGCCTGAACCCGGCCGGTGACCACCTTGCCGCTTAAGGTCTCGCCGACGTGGGTGATCTGGAAGTATCCTTCCGCGCGTTCCTTCTCGCTCGGGCCCTCGCCCGGCTCCGGAAGGATGAGGGACAACGGCTTCTTCAACCGCGGCTGCTGAATCGCCGCGAACCCGATCCTCGTGGCCGCGAGGAGCGCCCGAGCCTTCGTCTTCCCGAGCCGCCCCTGGCCAGTGGCGATGGCCTCCTTGTAGGCCACGGCCTTACCGTAGGCGTGGTCGAGCAGCGAGTTCGAGCGGCGCACGATCCGGGTGTTGAAGGAACTCATGAAGAACGGGCCAACCCAGGTGTGGACGGGACCCACCTGGACCTCCTCGAACACGAGGTCATTCTCCAGCCCTGCGATCGTGGCCTCCGACTGCGGGCTAGGGCAGAGCGAATAGGGGTCGAAGAGTTGGCGGGCGAGTTCCGGATCCCGGCGCGCGGCTACGAGGACCTCCCGCATCGAGTCGACCGTGCCGCCCGAGAACCCGCCCCTCAACCTGTCCACGATCATGAACACGCGCGAGAACTCCTCACCCGCCTTAAGCGAGAGGTTGAGCATGCCAATGTCGGAGGGTACCGAGTCGAAGCCGCAGGAGTGGACGATACGGGCCCCCGTCTGCCGGGCGAGATCGTGGTAGGCGTCGATGGTGTGCCGGATGAAGAACACCTCACCGCACAGGTCGACGTAGTCGGTCCCGCGGCGCGCGCACGCCTCGACCACGACGTCGCCGTATCGGCCATAAGGTCCCACCGTGGAGATGAGGACAGTGGTGTCCGCCACCATCGATTCGACCGAGGCAGCGTCGGTGACGTCCGCGAGAACGATGGGGAAATCTACCCCGAGGGATTCCTTCAAGTTCGTGAGCGCTTCCAGGTTGCGCCCGGCCAACGCTATCCGCACCCCGGAATCCGGCGGATACGTGCGGGCCAGGTACTCGGCGACGATGCGTCCGACGTAGCTCGTGGCCCCGAAGAGGACCACGTCGTAGGTCGCGGCGTCCCGCCAGCTTCCAAGATTCATGTCGTTGTAAGCATGTGTCATGGGCCCCACTGTAGCGGCCTTGGGCAAGTGAACGCGTCGGCGCAGGAAATCGAGGAGGCCTAGAGCCAGTCCTGCTTGCGGAAGAACCACCACAGAAGACCGACGATGATGACGATGCTCGCCAGCACCACGTAGTAGCCGTGCTGGGTGTGCAGCTCCGGCATGTTGTCGAAGTTCATGCCGTACACACCGGCAATCAGCGTCGGCACGGCGGCCATGCCGACGAAGGCCGAAATCGCGCGCATGTCCGAGTTCTGCTGGAGGGTGATCTTCGCGACCGCCGCGTCGATGAGCGAGCTGAGCCGCTCGTCGTGGCCGGCGATGGTGTCTTTGACCAGGATTTCGTGGTCGAGGATGTCGCGGAAGTAGGAGCGCATCTGCTTGTTAATGAGGTCCTTGTTGCCCGCGATGAGCATCTTGAGTGCGGGGTCGAGCGGGTCGACCGCGTGGCGCATCTCCAGGATCTCTCTTTTGAGCAGGTAGATCTGGTCGACGTTGATCGCCGCGCCCGGGGTGAAGACCTCCTCCTCGAGGAAGTCGACGTCCTCGTGCAGCTCGGTGCTGATCCGCACGTAGTCGTCGACGAGCGCGTCGGCCACCGCCCACGCCACCGCCATCGGGCCGTTGTGGACGAGCGAGTACTCATCGCCCAGGCGGCGCCGCAGGTCCGGCATGGGCGTGTTGTGGCGGATGGTGATGACGAAGTTCGGGCCGATGACGAACTGCAGCTCGCCAGTCTCGATGACCTGGCGGGACGAGATGACCGATTCCTGCCGCTCGTCGAAGTCGGAGTACTTGACCGAGCGCACCACCACGAACAGCTGGTCGTCGTAGCGCTCTACCTTCGGCCGCTGGTGGGCGCTGACGGCGTCCTCCACGATCAGCTTGTGGACGCCGAACTCCGCGGCGACCTTCTGCATCTGCTCGGTGGTCGGCTCCGAGAGGCTCAGCCACACGAAGCCTTCCTGCTCCGGCTGGCGGCGCTCCTCGAGCAGCTTGAGCGCATTGGTGTGGTTGCACTCGCCGGGGATCCGCGCGCCGTCGATGAACAGCCAGCAGTGGTCGATGACCCGCTCGACCGGGATCCGGATCCGCGAGGTCGTGGCGATGGTCTTGGGCGTCCGAAAGCGCGAGATGGGGTTCAAGGCGCCGGAGTTCTTGGGGGTATTCATCTGCGCTTCCGCCTTTCTGCCCGGGCCGATCCAGACCTCCGCGAATTGCGGAACAGTCTGGGTGTGTAATGGTTGAAGACGCCGCGAGGCGCGCACGGCTTAAGCCTACACACAGCCTCTTTAGGCCGCACAAACGTCGCGCGTGCTTGTGGTTTTGCCCGCTTGCCGACGGCCATGGCGCCGCAGCCGCAGACCCCGAAGCGACGGGCTTCCTATACTGGGTGGCATGCCAACATGGACCGACATCACCACCCGAAACCCGCAGCACTCCCGCAACTATGCGGCGCGCTGGAAGAACATGGAAGCCGAAGGCAGAGACATCGTCGGCGAGGCCCGGCTCATCGACGCCATGGTGCCCCGCGGCTCCCGCATCCTCGACGCAGGCTGCGGGACCGGGCGCGTGGGCGGATACCTGCAACAGGCCGGGCACTCCGTGGTGGGCGTCGACCTCGACCCGTACCTCATCGAGGTCGCGCGTGAGGACTTCCCGGAGGCGACCTGGGAGGTGGGCAACCTCGCCGAAGAGGGGAGCATCCCGGAGGCCGATTTCGAGGCCATCGTGTGCGCCGGAAACGTTATAACCTTTCTCGCCCCGGAGGAGCGCCAGCCAGCGCTCCAGAACCTCTTTGCGGCGCTGGCACCGGGCGGCCGCGCGGTGATCGGATTCAGCGCCGGCCGCGGGCTGCCGTTCCCGGCCTTCCTCGAGGCGGCCAGTGCCGTGGGCTTCCGGGTTGACGCGACCTTCTCGACCTGGGACCTGCGCCCCTTCGACCCGCAGTCGAGCGACTTCCTCGTCGCCGTGCTCTCCAAGTAGGAGGCAAGGCTAACGCAATTTACCCCCGACCCTGAGAAAAATTTCAGGGGATCGGGGGTAAAAATTTATCGGGCCCGGGGGCTGCTACTTGGCCTGCTTGTTGAGCTTGACCATCTCGGCACGCGCGTGGAGCTGCTGGCTCGTGGTGGCCAGGTTCCAGCGCTTGCGGGAGATCGCGTTGATGCCCCAGGAGAAGATGGCGGTGGCGCGGTTGCGGAAGCCCACGAGGAACATCACGTGGACGACCAGCCAGAGCAGCCAGCCGATGAAGCCGGTGATCTCGACCTTGCCCATCTTCACCACGGCGTTGAAGCGGGAGATGGTGGCCATGGAGCCCTTGTCGAAGTACTCGAAAGGCTCGCGGGCGTCGGAGGAGCGGCCCTCGGCCTCCTCGGCGATCTGCTCGGCGACGTACTCGCCGCCCTGGATGGCCACCTGGGCAACACCCGGGAGGCCGTTAAGGCCCATCATGTCGCCGACGACGAAGACGTTCTTCTCATCGCCCACGGTGAGGTCCGGGTTGACCGGGACGCGGCCGGCGCGGTCGACCTCGAGGCCGACCTGGTCGGCGATCATCTTGCCCAGCGGGGAGGCTGCCACGCCTGCGGACCAGATCTTGCAGTAGGACTCGATGGTGTCGACGGAGCCGTCGGTGGTGGACTTGTAAGTCACGGAGTTCTCGGTGACGTCGGTGACGATGGCGTTGAGCTTGACGGTCACGCCGATCTTCTCCAGTGCACGCTGTGCGTTGCGGCCGAGGCGCTTGCCGAACGGCGGGAGCACCTGCGGGGCGCCGTCGAGGAGGATGATCTTTGCGTTGGCCGGGTTGAAGCGGTTGTACTCGCCAGCCAGGGTGCGGTGGGCCATCTCGGCCAGCTGGCCGGCCAGCTCGACGCCGGTCGGGCCCGCGCCGACGACGACGAAGGTGAGCAGGCGCTCGCGCTCGGCCGGGTCCTCGGTCAGCTCGGCGCGCTCGAAGGCGCCGATGATGCGGGCGCGCAGCTCGAGGGCGTCGTCGATGGTCTTCATACCCGGAGCGAACTCGGCGAACTGGTCGTTGCCGAAGTAGGATTGGCCGGCGCCCGCGGCGACGATGAGGCTGTCGTAGGAGAGCACCTTGGTAAAGCCGTCAAGCTCGGCGGTGACCAGCTTGTCGGCGATGTTGATGTCGGTGACCTCGCCCTTGATGATGTGGACGTTCTCCTGGTCCGCCAGAACCTGGCGGGTGGAAGGAGCGATTTCGCCGGAGGAAAGAATGCCGGTTGCCACCTGGTAAAGCAGGGGCTGGAACAGGTGGTGGTTGGTGCGGTCGATAAGGGTGACGTCGACGTCAGCATCCTTGAGGTTCTGCACTGCGAACAAGCCGCCGAATCCAGAGCCGATGACCACTACGTGGTGACGGCCGCCCTCAGGGCGAAATGGAGTCTCAGACATATGCGATTTTCTCCTGTATGAAGTGCGTGCTTAACACAATTGTGAATGTGAGTTTCACCTAATCTCCGGGTGATTTATCTCATGCTACAGTGCGAAAACCCAATTTTCATCTTCGCCCCCGGGGCTGGTTGCAAGGGCTTACCCTATAAAGCAACAGATACTGTTGAACGTCACTCTTTTGAATGTGACTTTCGGGGGTAGTCCGCGTTTGGACAGCTAGGAAGCGCTTTATCGGTGAACGACGAGTGTTTTCGCTCTCAAAAGGTGTTCACTTTATTCGTCGTGGCTTCGCTCCACGACGTTCTCCCCGCCGCTCGGCGCGGGGGCAACACCCCGTTTGCAAATCGCGTTAATCTGTCAAATAGGTGCCCCATGCCCCCGGATAAAAGGGTGGAAATCGAGGGCCAAAGCTGGTAATGACCAATCAACGAGGGGAGCGCTATATGCCGCCAAAGGGCGAGTTCTCTCGCCGACCCGCAGCGGGTTTCCGAGTGGACCCGTCGGTGTGGCCGCGAGTCGCCACGGTGCCTTCCGGTTTCCGAGCAGCCTGGGGCGCGCGCCGCGCCGAGGCTGAGTTCGCCCAGGCCTGCGACAAGGCGGGCTTCGTCATGAGCGGGCCGAGCGCCGACCTCGTCATCTTTGAGGAGTCGCTGTTCGTGCGCCTGTCCGAACACGGGTTCCTCGGGCTCGCCGAGGGGTACATGGCGGGCGAGTGGAGCACGCCCAAGATCGTGGAGGTGCTCACCGGGCTTCTCCAGGCCGGTTACCACCCGAAACCCTCGAAGGAGGACGTGGGCGGCGCCTACACCGGCCTCGAGCTTCCAGCGCAGCTGGTTCGGCTGTTCTCCGGCGACGGCATGAGCAGCCACGGCACGGTGTTCTCCTCCGGGGTTCCCACCACGGAACGCGTGGCGGTCAAGAGCTTCGTCCAGGGCGCGGGCCGCGGCAACGAGCCGGCCCAGCACTACGTGGACGTGACCACCCTGTCGGAGCCGACCGTCGTTGAGCGCGAGGACCTGCCCGAGGCCCAGCTGCGCGCGGTGCGGATGCTCCTCGACGCGGCGCGTGTCCGCAACAACACCCACCTCGTGGACTACCCGGCCTCCGGCGGCGCGGTCGGCATCGCCGCCGCCCACCGGCACGCCACGGTCGACCTGCTCACCGCCGACGCGGATCAGGCGAGCGACGTCCGCGCGGTGCTGGAGATGGCAAACGTGAGCGACAACGTCAGCGTCGAGCTGATTGACGAGCCGTTCCCCAACCCGCGCAACTGGCAGAGCCACTACGACGCCATCGTGAGCGTCGAGAAGCTAGAAAGGCTGGGCGAGCGGGGCAGGAGGGTGTACGCGCGCTCGATCGATAGGCTGCTCACCATGGGCGGCTTCGCGGCGCTGCAGACCGTGGTCGCCGCGGGCGAGGACGACACGCTCGCCCGCGACTGCCTCGAGCTCGCCCGGGCCTACCTGTGGCCCGCCTTCTCGCCGGTGCCCATGTCCGAGCTCCACCGGCTCTTCGATCGGGAAACGGGGCTGCGCGTCATCGCGGAGACGCACATCGGCAGTCACTACGTGCGGGGTCTGGCGCTGCAGCGTGAGACCTTCGAGGGCAACGAGCGCGAGGCCGCCGCCGACGGCTTCGACGCCGTGTACCGGCGTATGTGGGTCTTCTACCTCGCCATGGCGGAGGCGCTGTTCAAGGTCGGCGCGCTGGATGCGGTCCAGCTGACGGTCACCACACGCAACCGCCGTGGTCGTCGATAAGCGAATGCAAAAAGGCCCTTCCCGATAAGGAAAGGGCCTAAAGCGCAGGTGCTAGATCTCCTCGAGATCGAACTCCTTGGTCTCACGCATGACGTAGACGGAGAACAGCGTGATGACGGAGACGACGATGAGGTACCAGCCGACCGACTGGACGCCGAAGTCGCGAGCCAGCGCGGTGGCGATGAACGGGGCCACTGCCGCGCCCAGGATGGACGAGACGTTGTAGCTGATGCCGGAGCCGGTGTAGCGGACGTTGGTGGGGAAGAGCTCGGGCAGGACCGCGGACATCGGGCCGAAGACCAGGCCCATGAGGAACATGCCCACCGTCAGGAAGGCGAGGACGCTGCCCTTGGTGGCGTGGTCGGGGTTAAGGAACAGGTCGAAGGTGAAGCCGAAGGCGATCATCGCGGCGGAGACGACCAGCAGGAACTTGCGGCGTCCGAAGCGGTCCGCCCACTGGCCAGCCAGCGGGATGCCGACGATGAAGGCGAAGATGGAGACCAGCTGCAGCTTCAGGAAGTCGTTGTAGGCGATGCCCAGGCCCAGGCCAGTTTCCCTCTTACCGATGCCGTAGGACAGGATCCAGGTGGTGACCAGGTAGAACAGGGTGTAGCAGGACAGCATGACGAAGGTGCCCAGAACCATCGGGCGCCACGAGGTCTTAAATGCCTCTGCCAGCGGGGTCTTGACCTTCTTGCCCTGCTCGACGGCGGCGCGGAAGACCGGGGTCTCCTCCAGCTTGATGCGGACCCACAGGCCGATGATGACCATGATCGCGGACAGGCCGAAGGGGAGCCTCCAGCCCCAGCTCATGAACGCGCCCTCGATGTCGCCGCCCGTGTGTCCGAGCACGGTGACCAAGGTGAGGAAGAAGCCGTTGGCGCACAGGAAACCGAACGGGGCGCCCAGCTGCGGCCACATGGCGGCCCAAGCACGCTTGCCCTTTTCAGCGGTCTCGGTAGCCAGCAGCGCTGCGCCGGACCACTCGCCGCCGAGTCCCAGGCCCTGGCAGAAGCGCATGAGCGCGAGCAGGGCCGGGGCCAGCAGGCCGACCTGATTGTAGGTGGGCAGGAAGGCGATGAGGAAGGTGGCGATGCCCATGGTCAGAAGCGAGCCGACCAGGGTGGCCTTGCGGCCGATGCGGTCGCCGAAGTGGCCGAAGACAACCGAGCCCAGAGGGCGTGCGACGAACGCCAGACCGAAGGTGGCGAAGGACTGCAAGAGGCCGACGCTGGGGTCGTCGTTCTTGGGGAAGAACAGATAGGGGAAGACTGCCACGGCCGCGGTCGCATAGACGTAGAAGTCATAGAACTCAATGGTGGTGCCCACCATGGAGGCGGTGATAATCCGGCGCTTGGTGGCCTTGTCGGCCATCGGCGCCGTCGAGGTGGGAGACAGGGTCTCGGTTGCGACGGTTGACATGATGAGAATAGTCCTACTTTTGAATAATGAAGATAATGCCGCTTGGCGTGCGGGCGGGACCTTGTGGGCGCGCCGACTCCTGATGAAGCTCCGAAGGGTTAGCGGTAAGGAAACCCTTTTTGAATCGCGACAGTACTTACCTTAGAATCTCAAAAGGTGGGAGTCAAGTCCCATAATGTGAGATATTGCATTATGTGGGATTATTTTTGCTTTTGGGCTCCAATTTGCGTAATGCAAAGGTTTTCGGCGGCTGACCGACGCGTTTGAATGTGATCAACCAAGCAAAATTCGGGCAGCATGGGAAACGCCCGCTGCGTACATCCGTCGAGATGTGCAGCGGGCGAGGCGGAAGGCGGGCGCCAAATGAGGACCGCCGGCGTAGCGTCGACAAGCGGGCTAGGGAAGCGGCAGCTCCTCGAAATCCTCAAGCAGGGCAGCCGAGGGAATGAAGAAGAGGGTGCCGGTGGATGCCGTGGAGAAGTCGAGGATGCGGTCGGTGTTGCCCTCGGGCTTGCCGATGAACATGTTGGTGAGCATCTCCTCGGTGACCGCGGGGTCGGCCGCGTAGCCCGCGAAGTAGGTGCCGGAGGTGCCGTCGAGGAAGCTGCCGAACGGCATATTCAGGCGTAGGATGTCGCCGTCGACGTCGTTCAAGGCGACGTGGGAGTTGTCCGGCTTGGTCTCGTCGTCGAGCTCGACGTCGTCCAGCTTGGTGCGGCCGATGACCTTTTCCTGCTCCTCGGTGGACAGCTCGTCCCAGGCGCCCATGTCGTGGGTGTACTTCTGGACGATGAGGTAGGAGCCGCCCGCGTAGTCGGGGTCCTCGTCGCCGATGTGGACAGCGTCGAGCGCGTCCTGGCCTTCGGGGTTCTCCGTGCCGTCGACGAACCCGAGCAGGTCGCGGTTGTCGAAGTACTTGAAGCCCTGCGTCTCGTCCACGACGGTGGCGCAAGTGCCTAGCTTGTCCAGCACGATGCGGGCTAGCTCCCAGCACATGTCCGGGGTGGCGGCGCGCGCGTGGAGGACGATGTCGCCGGGGGTTGCGGGCGCGTGGTGCACAGCGCCGCGCAGCTCCTTGAACGGGTGCAGCTTCGCCGGCGCCGGGGCCGCCGTGAGCTTCGGCCACAGCGCCGCGCCCACGCCAATCACGCCGTGGAGCTCGGCCTCGGGGTGCCTGAACGAGACGGTGCGCACGAGCCCCGGGAAGTCGCCGAGGACGTCGCGTACGTTATCAAGCGCGCCGTCGATCGAGTCGTCGATCGTGAGCACGAGGAACAGCGCGGCGGCCGAGGGGTCTGCGACGATGCTTTGGGATGGCATGGGTGAACGCTCCTTGGGAAGGCGGGTGGGCTGACCGTTTCCATGGTAGTCACGTCCTAGGGGGAAGTGCCCCATCCATCTAAAATGACATAATGTACATTATCGGACAATTACGGGAAGATGCCTGTTACGGGGCTTTCGCTTGTCGACGCCCATGGCGCGCGGCCCTCAATTTATCAGTCTGGTCCACTTCATTCCGCGATGCCACGGCATCCTGGCGCCGCCAGCGACGTACGGAAACCTATAGATTAGCCTGCCGCCGCAGCGCCTCCGGCTCGCCACGGCGGATGTGCGCGTTTGAGCCTTGGCCGTCGACAAGCAAGGACCGCGACGGCGCGACCGCCTCTTTGGGAGCTTGAAGCCGCGCAAATGGCTTCTTGCCTCGCCCCTGTCGCATACAGGGAAACGTCCCCAATTCGTCACAGTGACGAAAAGGGGACGCGTTTCCCTTTGTGCTAAAGCTCGGATCGTCGGCGCTTTTCCTTGTAGGCGCTGGCCAACTGCCCCGCCGTCAGCAGCGCGAGGAGCACGGCGACGGCGGCGATCCAGATGAGGTGCTGGGTGGCGACGAAGATCCCGAACCCGATGATGACGATCAGCCGCACCCACAGCGCCGGGATCATTCTGTGGACGGGCATTACTTCTTCTCCAGCGTGAGCAGGATGTTGATGTCGCCCTCGTCGTTGATCTTCGCGGCGACGAACTCCGGCGACTCGACGCCGTAGTCGTTGCGGTTGATGTGGATCGACGTGGACAGGATGATCTGGTCGCCGGAGCGAACGGCCTTGAACGTCGGGTCGACCTGGTTGGTCTGGCCGTGGATGGTCAGCTTGCCGGGCGCGGTGATCTCGGAGACCTCCGCGTTATCGCCCAGCGAGGACACGTCGACGTTGCCGTCGAGGTCGAAGTAGGCCGACGGGTACTTGTTCGTCTCGAAGATCTTGTTGCGGACGTTGATGTCGCGCTTTTCCTGGTCCGTGGCCACCGCGGACATGTCCACCTCGACGTGCGCCGAGGTCAGGGTTTTGTTTTGGATAGAAACATCACCGCTGACCGCGCGGGTCGAGCCCGAGGTCACCTGCTCCTTGGCCGGAAGCAGCTCGTCGAAGGTGAAACCCACGGAGCTGATATTGGGGCTTTGACCGTAGACGACCTGCCAGTCGCCGTCGACCTCCGTGGTGGCCGGCTTCGCATTGGATGCGTCGAGCTCCGGGGTCTTTACTCCCGGGGCATGCATCAAGGGAATGACGATGGAGACCACGGTGATGAGACCGAGGATGAGGATGGCGGCTACGCCGGAGAAAAGGATGATCTTTCGTTTACGGTCCATGTTCTTCGCTTTAAACCTCGTCGCTGGAAGGGTTCGTGTGAAGGCTGAGGCGTGCAGCAGCTGCGACACTCACAGTCGGTCTATCTGATTTTTTCGAGGTCCCTCGCCAGAGTAATCAGCTCTTGGCACAGGGGGTCGAGCTCATCAAAGCGCGCCCCTTCCTTCGAAGCCGTGGCGATGTCCTCGGCAAGGCACCGAAGCTCGAAGAGCTTATCGCGCATGGCGTCGACGTTCTCGGGACGCAGGATGACAGCTGATGCCGGGATCTCCGTGCCCTGAACGCTCAAGCGCTGCTCGTAGGCCCTTTGACGACACGCCTGGCTGCAGTATTTCTTCCGCCTGCCCCGCGGGGACTCGGCGATTTCTTTACCGCACCACTGGCACGTTGGTTGGCGCTTCGCTGACATTTTCCATAGTCTACTCACTTACGTATGGGGGCGATAATCCGAATATGGTTCTCCCCTCCTTTTAGGCCATCTCCCCCTTCAGCCTTGTCTGATTGCCCGAAAACTACTGCTTATAACGGGGGCCGGGAACAATCTGGGGGTGCTCGTGCGTTAGTATGAAAGACCTTACATGCCCGGCACGCGTGCCGCGGCGTGCACGCATTCGATGAAAGGACTGATCACCTAATGGCAGATCGCGTTCTCCGCGGCAGCCGCATGGGCGCCGTGAGCTACGAAACGGACCGTGACCACGACCTGGCACCGCGCCAGTTGGTTCGTTACAAGACGGAGGCCGGCGATGTGTTCGAGGTCCCCTTCGCTGACGACGCCGAGATCCCCGGCACCTGGCTGTGCAAGAACGGCCAGATCGGCACCCTCGTCGAGGGCGAGGGCATCGAGTCCAAGCCGGCCAAGCCGCCGCGCACCCACTGGGACATGCTCCGCGAGCGCCGCTCCATCGAGGAGCTCGACGTCCTCCTCGAGGAGCGCATCGAGCAGCTGCGCAAGCGCCGCCGCAACGCCCAGCGTCTGCTCAAGCAGCAGGAGGAAGAGGCGGCGAAGAACGCCTAGCCTCCCCTAGCGCTCCGCAGCAAGCCGACGAGCCCCTGCCACCGACATGTGGTGGCAGGGGCTCAAGTCGTTTTCTAGACTAGCAGGCGAGAATCGCGTCGACGACCTGCTGCGGGACCGGGGTCTGGTCGTTGAGGACCTGGTCGAGGACGCTGCTCGAGCCCTGATCCATGTGGCAACGCAGCTTGTCCTTCAGCTGGCTTGCCGCGGTCTGGGAGTCGTCGGTCACGGCCCCCAAGGCATCCGAGGTGGCATCGGCGGCCGTGCCGAAGGTGATGATCGCGATGGTGTAGTCGGGGCCGATCGAGGCGGTGCCGTTGACGGAGCGGTCGTCCGACCATCCGTACTTGGTGCCCTGCACGCCCTTGATCTGAGAGGTGCCGTAGTTCTGCACGTAGCCGTCGGCCGCGAGCGGGTGGGCGGTGCTCATGCCGTTGATGATCGGCTGGGAGGCCGCGTCGTTGCGGATCGCCTGCAGGAAGCGCGCGACGTCGCTCACCGAGGTGGTGGTGTCACCCCAGTAACCGTTGTAGCTGGTCTCCCCCAGCCCGAAGGCGGAAATGGTCTCGGGGATGGCCTGCGGGTACTTGCGGTCCCGGGTGGTTGCCACGCCGTCGTCGGAGAAGCGGATCATGTTCTCCACGAGCGCCTGATCCTCAGGTGCGCCGTGGTGGAGCACCCAGTGCCCCAGGTACAGCTTCGCCAGCGACATCGCCTCGCGCGGCTGGTGCGCGTTGGCGGAGTCGACCTCGGTTCCGTCATCGTAGACCACGGCCATCTCCGAGCGCTGCGGCACGGAGTCGGGGGCGATGGTCAATGCATGTGCGGGGACCGCGGTGGCTACCATGAGCGCCGCCGCCAAAATCACGCTTTTTTTCATTCCGTACACCCTAGTAGGGGCGGTGGACTTGGGGGCACATTGGATCGGAAGTGAACCCAAGAAAGTGGCCCAAGACACGCTCGTGCCCTCCCGGCCGGTGGCGGCGGGAGGGCACGAGGTAGGCGCGCTATTTTCTTAGATCGAGTGCTTCTTGCGGAAGGCCTTGATGCCGTGGTCGGCCTGCTTGCCCAGCTCGCTGACCAAGGAGGTCACCTGCTCCTTGCGGTGGTTGAAGCCCCACTTGGTCACCTCGAAGAGGGAGTCCTTGACGAAGCTGCCGTCTAGCTTGGACTCGCCGATCTCGCGCTCGGTGAAGGTGATCGGCACCTCGCGGACATCGAAGCCCGCCTGCACAACTCGGAAGGCCATGTCCACCTGGAAGATGTAGCCGGCGTTGGAGAGCTCGTCGAGGTTAACGGTCTCGAGAACCTGGCGGCGGAAGGCGCGGTAGCCAGCGGTCACGTCCGACAGGCCCAGGCCGAGGGCGACCGAGATGTAGATGTTGCCGCCCTTCGACAGCGCGTAGCGCTTCATCGGCCAGTTGACGGCCTTGCCGCCGGGCACGTAGCGGGAGCCGATGACCAGGTCGGCGCCGTCGTCGATCTGCTCGAGCAGCTTGTGCAGCTCCTCCGGCGCGTGGGAACCGTCGGCGTCCATCTCACACAGGACGGTGTAGTCGCGCTCGAGGCCCCAGCGGAAGCCGGCCACGTAGGCGCCGCACAGGCCGCCCTTGCCCTCGCGGTGGAAGACCTTGATGTGGGAATCCTCGGCGGCCAGCTTGTCGGCGGCCTCGCCGGTGCCGTCCGGGCTGTTGTCGTCAACGATGAGGATGTCCACGTCTGGCGCTGCCGAGCGCACCCGACCAGTGATGAGCGGCAGGTTGCCGAGCTCGTTGTAGGTGGGGATGATGACCAGGGTCTTGTCGCTGGGCTTGCTCATGGCAGTAAGGTTTCTCCTTTTGCTTCGGGTTCGCGGGCGCCACGATCGGTGCGGGCGAGTAGGCGTATTGGCGGCGGCGCCAGAGTACGGGCGCGGAGCGCTTATGAGTTGCTAGGCGTCCTTGCGCTGCTTTCGAAAGGACAACGCGCCGACAGCACACATTGTTCCTATGATAACCAAGATGTATTCAACATAAGAACCGTATCGGGCGGCGAATGTGAGGGTGTCGCGCAGCGGGAGCGACTCGATGAGGTGCCGCGCCTCGAAAATGCCGGTCTGCTGGGTGACGGTTCCGTCGGGCAGGATCATGGCCGAGGAACCGGACGTTGCCGCGACCACCACGGAGCGATCCAGCTCGATGGCCCGCATGCGGCTCATGGCCAGCTGCTGGTAGGTCATGTCCGAGAACCCGAAGGTGGCGTTGTTCGTCGGGGTGGTCAGGATCTGGGCACCCGCCTTGACCGCGTCGCGTCCGGCGGCGTCGAAGGCGACCTCGTAGCAGGTGGCGACGCCCACCGCGATCGGGTTATCGTGGTTGCGCGCGTTGATGTGCACGACCCCGTCGCCGTCGCCGGGCTTGAAGTCGCTGGCCAGGTCCACCAGCGGGGTGATCATCCGGAAGAAGCGCCGCCAGGGCATGTACTCGCCGAACGGCTGCAGGAACTTCTTGTAGTGGTACTCCCCCACGCCCGTGTCCGGATCCATGACCACCATCGTGTTACGGTCGCCCACCTCGTCGCGGGTGATCGTGCCCACGAGGATGGGCGCGTCGACCTTCTGCACTGCCTGGTCGATGAGTGCTTTCGCCTGGGGGTCGGTAAACGGGCCCACGTCGGAGGCGTTCTCCGGCCAGATCACCATGTCGACGGGCTGGTCGATGCGCATGGTCTCCTCGACGTGGTTGGTGAGCACCGCGCGGCGCTGGGCGTTGAAGTCCAGGCCGAGGCGCGGCACGTTGCCCTGCACCGCGGCGACCGTCACCGAGCCGGAATCGGGTGCCTTCCCGCCGGTCACCCAGGCGGTGCCGGTGGCCACCGCGGCGACGGCCAGAACTGCGGCCCCGAGCTTGCGGCTGTCGGCGCGCAGCACGCCGACGAGCGCGAGGCCCACGCACACGGTGCTGAAGCCCACCAGTGCTGGCCCGCCCCAGGCCGCCAGCTCCTTGAGGGGCCCCGAGACCTGCCCCCAGCCCAGCCGCACCCACGCAAAGCCCCCGAAGGGGAAGGTGCTGCGTGCCCATTCGATGGCCTGGTACACGAAGGCGAAGGCCCACGGCATCCACCTGCGTGCGCCGAGCCTGGCGATGAGCGTTCCGAACAGTCCCGACCAGAGCGCGAGGTAGATGCACAGGGCGATGTAGGGCATCTTGCCCACCAGCTCGCCGATCCACGGCAGGAGCAAGAGATAGAGCGTCATCGCGTGGGCGAATCCTACGAGGAATCCTCCTCTTCCGCTCAGGTTGCCGTAGGCATCGACAAGCCAGAAAAGCGGGCGCTGGAACCACCGCGCGGGGCGCTGACGGGCGGGGACGAGTCGCCCGCTGCCGCCGACAAATGGCCACGCGGAACGCGGGGCGAGGGAGAGAAACAGCAGGCCAGCACCCACCCACGCCGCGACGAACCACCCGAGCGGCTCGTAGGAGGAAAACAAGAGAAGGCCCGCGGCGGCGGCGAGCGCCAGCCTGGACAGCAGCGTGAGGAAGAGCGTGAACATCGGCGCTGATTCTAGCCGCTGCCCCGGCACCGCGGGACGTTGGGGCGACGAGTCGCGGGGCGGCGGGCGGGAAAAACCCGCCCGGGCGAGACGCTAGCCTCTCCAGGCGGGTTTCTAGGCCGCGTTGCGGCGCCTACTTCGCGCCGCCGCCCGGCTTGCCAAAGTCCTCCGGCTTGAGGTTTCGCGACCACTCCTGGATCTCGGTCTCGTCGATGACGATGGGCCGCGAGGCGGGAGCATCGCTGGCGGAGGCATCGCCGAAGCTGCCGTAGCTCACCCGGGTGCGGTACTGGTTGGTGGCTTCGAAGCTGCGAACGCCCAGGTCCTCGATGAAGGCGCGCAGCTTCTTGGCGAGGCCGCGGCGCGCGAGCGCGCGGGTCGGCGGGAGGATGAGCAGCAGGCCCACGATGGAGGTCAGGAAGCCGGGCAGGGCGACGAGCACGGAGCCTGCGGCAAGCAGGCCGATGTCGCCAGCGGCTTGGCCGGGCGTTCCCTTGCCCTTTTCCAGACGGGCGGCGATGGCGCGCATCTCGTAGGCGGCCAGGACGAGGCCACCGAAGAGGAAGATGAGCAGCCACATGAGCGCTGCGCCGGTGCCGAGCCAGGAGGCCACGGCCCAGAAGGTCAGCGCTTCGAGGAGGATATAGGGAACACCAATGATTGCGGGCATGTTCCCCACAATAGCCAGCGAGGCTAAAAATAGCCTGGAAAATTGCCGCTGCTCGCCTAGGGCGAACAAGATAGGCGGCTGGGTGAGCTCTCAGCCCGTGCCCAGCCGCCAGCACCGTGGGTTCGGGGCGCAGAAAGTGGTTCAATAACCCTGCGCCGAGTTTAAGGTGCGGTTCATTGCGCCGGGGCTACTGCCCGCGGTCGTTGCGCTCCTCGAGATCGCCCTCCATCTCCAGGAAGGTCTGGCGCAGCGTGTCGAGCGCCTCCTCGGAGGGCTCCTCCCACAGGCCGCGCTCGTGGGCCTCGAGCAGACGCTCGGAGATGTCGCGCAGCGCCCACGGGTTGGACTGTTCGAAGAACTCGCGGTTGACCGGGTCGGCGACGTAGGTGCTGGTCAGCGTCTCGTACATCCAGTCCTCCATGAGGCCGGTGGTCGCGTCGTAGCCGAAGAGGTAGTCGACGGTGGCGCTCATCTCGAAGGCCCCCTTGTAGCCGTGGTTGCGCATGGCCTCGATCCAGCGCGGGTTGACCACGCGGGCGCGGAAGACGCGGCGGGACTCCTCGTGCAGGGTGCGGGTCTTGACCGTCTCCTGGCGGGTCGAGTCGCCCACGTAGGCCTCCGGGTTGCTGCCGGTGAGCGCGCGGACGGTGGCCACCATGCCGCCGTGGAACTGGAAGTAGTCGTCCGAGTCGGCGATGTCGTGCTCCTTTGAGTCGACGTTCTTCGCCGCCACCTGAATGCGGGTGTAGGCCCGCCGCATGTCCTCGTCGGCCTTCACGCCGTCGACGCCGCGTCCGTAGGCGTAGCCGCCCCAGGTGGTGTAGACCTCGGCGAGGTCCTTGTCGTCGCGCCACGCGCCGGACTCGATGAGCTGGAGCAGCCCAGCGCCGTAGGTGCCCGGCTTGGAGCCGAAGATTCGGCGGATGCGCGTGTCGCTTCCCTCCCCGTCGTTGCTTGTTGCGGCGGCGTCCTGGCGGGCGTGCGCGCGCACGTAGTTGTCCTCGTCGGACTCTTCGAGGCTGGCCACGAGCTGGACCGCGTCGTCGAGCAGGGCGATGACGTGTGGGAAGGCGTCGCGGAAGAAGCCGGAGATGCGCACCGTGGTGTCGATGCGCGGTCGGCCGAGCTCCTCCAGCGAGATGACCTCGAGGCGCACGACGCGGCGGGAGGCCTCGTCCCACACCGGGCGCACGCCCAGCAGCGCGAAGACCTCGGCGATGTCGTCGCCGGAGGTGCGCATGGCGGAGGTTCCCCACACCGACAGGCCCACCGACTGCGGGTAGGCGCCGTCGTGGTCGGCCTGGTAGCGCTCGATGAGCGAATCCGCCAGCAGCGTGCCGGTCTCCCACGCCAGCCGCGAGGGCAGCGACTTCGGGTCGACGGAGTAGAAGTTGCGGCCGGTGGGCAGCACGTTGATGAGCCCGCGCATGGGCGAACCCGACGGCCCCGCCTCGATGAAGCGGCCGTCGAGGGCGCGCAGCACCTGGTCGATCTCGCCGGCGGACTGCGCCAGCCTCGGGATGACCTCCTGACAGGTAAAGACGAGCAGCTTGACCAGTCCCGCGCGATCGGCGCCTTCCGGCAGCTCTGTTTCTTGCACGAGCTTGTCGACGCCTTCGGCTCGCCACCCCTCTACCTCGAGACGCTGGAGCAGCCCCTTGGCGAGCTCCTCGATGTCGTCGACGCGGTGGCGGGACTCGTCGCCCGCCTCGGACAGGCCGAGCGATTCGCGCAGACCCGGGACGGCCTCCTCGCCGCCCCACAGCTGGCGGGCGCGCAGCATCGCGAGCACGAGCTCGACCCGCATCTCGCCGGTGACGGCCTCGCCCAGGATGTGCAGGCCGCCGCGGATCGCGACGTCCTTGATCTCGCAGAGCCAGCCGTCGATCTCCATCATCTTGTCGTCGAAGGCCTCGTCGTCGGGGCGCTCCTCCCAGCCCAGGTCGGAGTCCATCTTCGCTGCCTGCAGCAGGGTCCAGATCTCCTGGCGGATGGCCGGAAGCTTGGCCGGGTCCATGGCGGCGATGGAAGCGTGCTCGTCAAGCAGCTGCTCGAGGCGGGTGATGTCGCCGTAGCTCTCCGCGCGCGCCATCGGCGGGATCATGTGGTCGACGAGGGTCGCGTGGGCGCGGCGCTTGGCCTGGGTGCCCTCGCCGGGGTCGTTGACGAGGAACGGATAGATGAGCGGAAGCTCGTTGATCGCCTGATCCGGGTAGCATTCGGCCGAAAGGCCCGCGTTCTTGCCCGGCAGCCACTCCATGTTTCCGTGCTTGCCCATGTGGACGATGGCGTCGGCGCCGAAGATCTTCCGCAGCCAGAAGTAGGTTCCCAAGTAGTGGTGGTTGGCGGGAAGATCCGGGTCGTGGTAAATGCCCACGGGGTTGTCGCCGAAGCCGCGCGGTGGCTGCACCATGACCACGACGTTGCCGAACTGCAGGCCAGCGATGTAGATCTCGCCCGTGGCCCCGTTGACGTAGTGGGTGCCGGGGGCCGCGCCCCAGTGCTCCTCCATCTCCTCGCGCATGGCGGCGGGCAGCGTGTCGAAGAAGCGCAGGTAGTCGTCCTTGGCCAGCTTCAGCGGGTTGTTTTCGAGCACCTCCTCGGTGAGCCACTCGGGGTCGTGGCCGCCGGCCTCAATGACGGCGTGCATGAGGGCGTCGCCGTCGAGGGTGCCCTCCACGTCGCTGGCGGTGAACCCCGGGATCGCGCTGGTGTCGCCGAGGTCGTAGCCGGCAGCGTTGAGGGCGCGCAGCACCCTCAACGCGGACAGCGGGGTGTCCAGGCCCACGGCGTTGCCGATGCGGGCGTGCTTGGTCGGGTACGCGGAGAACATGAGCACGAGCTTCTTCTCGGCGTTGGGCAGCCTGCGCAGCCGCGCGTGGCGGTAGGCGATGCCCGCGAGCCGATCGCAGCGCTCGAGGTCGGGGACGTAGGAGATGAGCCCGTGCTCGTCGTACTCCTTGAACGAGAAGGCCACGGAGATGAGGCGGCCGTCGAACTCGGGCACGGCCACCTGGCTGGCGACGTCCATCGGCGAGAGTCCCTCGTCGGATTCCTCCCACTCGGCGCGGGAGTTGGTCAGAGCCAGCCCCTGGATGATCGGGATGTCGATGCCCGCGAGCGCGGCCACGTCCCAGGCCTCGTCGTCGCCACCGGCTCCGGCGGTGGCGGGCTTGGTGCCACCCGCGGCGAGCACGGTGGTGATGAGGACATCGCACGTAGCGATTTCGTCGATAAGCTCCTGCGGCGCCTGGCGCAAGGAAGCCGCAAACAGCGGAACTGCGACCGCGCCGCGCGCCTCGATCGCGCGCGAGAGCTGGGTGATGTAGTTGGTGTTGCCGGCGAGGTGCTGGGCACGGTAGTAGATGATGCCGATGCGCGGGGCCTCGGGGTCGGCGACGGCGGACTCGAAGTCGAGGTGGCCCCAGATGGGCATGTGGGTGGGCTCCTCGAAGCCCAGGCCCGTGAGCAGGAGCGTGTCGCTCAAGAAGTGGTGGAGGTTGACGAGGTTGCGGGTGCCGCCCTCGGCGAGGTAGGTGTGCGCGGTGGTGGCGACGCCGGCGGGGACGGTGGAGATTTCCGTGAGCTCGGCGTCGACGGCCAGCTCGCCGGAAACCACGACGGTGGGCACGCCCGAGGCTGTCAGGGCACGCAGCCCCTCCTCCCACGCGCGCTTGCCGCCGAGCAGGCGGACGACGAAGACGTCGGTGTCCCCCAGCAGGTCCTGCAGCGCGGCCTCGGAGAGGTGGATGGGGTTGGCGAACCGGTAGCTCACCTCCTCGTGTTCATTCGCGGCCTTAGCGGTGAGCAGGTCGGTGTCGGAGGTGGAAAGCAGGGTAATCATGCTGGTGGGTAACCTCGGGAAAGGCTCGTGGCGGGAAGCGCGCCCGCGGACGGAACAAGAACAAAGAAGATCCGCGTGATGGTCTGACTGTGACAGTGGCGCGACCGCCCGGAGTTTCACCGGCTTCACCACGCGGAAGTCCCGAGTCGGGCTCGCGCTGCAGCACCGACTCGAAGTGGTTCTCACCTTACCCGAGGCCTGTTCGCGGGTGCCCCAGCCCGCCGCGGCTAGGCCTCGAGGTGCACCTCGGGGGCGTGGGTGGTCGCCCGGGAACGGTCGCTGGAGCCATGGACGAAGAGATAGACCACGCCGGAGACGATCACGAGGCCGGAGAGCACCCAGTACATCGTCTTGTAACCGCTCGCGGTGATGAGCATGCCCAAAGCGATGGGGCCGAAGCCGACACCGACGTCGAGGAAGAGGAAGAGCGTGGAGATGCCCGCGCCCATCTCCTTGGTGGGAACCAGCCGCACGGCGATGGCCTGCGCAGCGGGCAGGAGCGAGCCGTACCCCAGGCCGACGAACAGGCCGGCGACCACGACCATCCAGTTGGTGGAGGCGGCGGCGAGCAGCGCCAAGCCGATGGCGAAGGTCACCACGGCGGAGTAAATGACCACGTTGTCGCCGTTCCTGTCCTGAACCCGGCCGAGGAACAACCGCATGACCAGGGAGATCGCGGCGTAGGCGATGAAGAAGAGGCTGGCGCCAGCCTCCAGGCCGTTCGCGCGGGAGTAGGCGTTGATGTAGGTGATCACGCCCGCGTAGCCGACGCCGATGAGCAGCATGAAGACGCCGATCGGGGCGACGTGCGGGTGAATCATCGAGCGCAGGCTGCGCCCGCCGCCGTGGTGGGCCTCCTCCGGGTTGCGGATGAACAGGGCGAAGGCGAAGGCGAGCACCGCGAGCGCCGTCACGATGTCGAATACCGCGGTGTAGCTCCACTTATGGGTGAGCGCCAGGCCCGCCGCGGGGCCGAGCGCCGCCGACAGGGTGGTCCCGAGCGCGAAGTATCCGGTCCCCTCCGCGCGGCGGGTCGCGGGGATCACCGACTGGGCCACGGCCATAACCGCGGTGGAGGCGATGGCGTAGAAGGCGCCGTGCACGATGCGGACCAGGATGAGGAGCACTAGCGAGTGTGCGGGGAAGTAGGCCAGGCACGCGAGCACGATGACGATCAGCGAGATGATCAGCGATTTCTTCCTGCCTATGGCGTCGACAAGCATGCCTGAAAACAGGCGCGCGGCGGTGGCGCCAACGACGAAGGCGCTGGAGGCGAAACCGCCCGCGGTCTCGCTCGCGCCGAACTGCTGCGCGGCATAGAGGGCCATGATGGTGACCAGCAGGTAAAACACCATGAACTGGGCGAAATTGACCAGCCAGGCGAAGGCAAAGGTCGAGGTTATAAGGCGTGGGCGAGAGGACGTAGTGGTCACCTTCTTGGGGAGTGCATAAGACGAACGTCACAATCCTAGTAACCGGCCCCAAGTTCGCAGGCGAGCGGCCCCCACCTGCGGAAAAGCGAAAAGAGGTGTGATTTTCAACTGGTTTCTTAGGGTTTGTCGCGTAGCGCTCGGTACTAAGCTCAGGAGGCATGTCTGACAGTCTCTTTTCCACACCCATCGTGGACTTTTCTCGTGACGCAGCCGTGCTCATCGAGCACCCGGATCGCAGCCGCCAGGACATGTGTCCCGGTACCCTTCGGCTGCATAAGGCGGAGGACGGCCTCATCGGACGCGTGCGCTTCCCCGGCGGGCTCGTTCGCCCCGAGCAATGGAACGACATCGCCCGCCTGTCCACCGAGCTCGGCAACGGCACCGTCCACGTGACCACCCGCGGCAACATGCAGTTCCGCGGCGTGGAGGACTCCGCGGCATTCGCCGAGTTCGTCGAGAAGGCCGGGTTCCTGCCCTCCCGCGAGCACGACAAGCTGCGCAACATCATCGCCTCCCCGCGGGCGACCCACCTGTGGGGGCTCATTGACGACCTCGACCACAGCCTGCTGTCCTCCACCGATGTGATCGGCCTGTCCGGCCGCACCCTCTTCGGCTTCGACGCGGGCCAAGGCGACATCCTCTCCCAACACCCGGACTTCGGCGTGTTCGAAGAGGACGGCGGCTTCCGACTCATCCTGGGCGGCGCGCTCACCGACTACGTGGTCACCGACCGCGGCCTCGTCGGTGGCGCGCTCACCCGCGCCGCCGCCGCGTGGCAGTCGCTGCGCGGCGACAACTGGCGCGTGCACGAGGCGCCCGCCACCCACGCGGCGATCCTCGCCGCCGTGGCCGAAGCCGTCGACCTCGCCTCCTCCCCCGCCCCTGATGTTCAGCGCCCGGAGGACGCCCGCCCGATCGGCTGGATCGAGGACGACAACGGCTCCGTGGCCTTGGGCGCCGGGCTCAAGTTCGGCTTCTTCTCAGCCAAGGTGGCAAGCATCCTCGGCGCGGTGGGCGCGCCGGTGACTATCACTCCCTGGGCCTCGCTCCTCATCCACGGCCTCGACTCAGGCGACGCCGACGCCGTGGTCAAGGTGCTCGCGCCGCAGGGCCTCATCTTCGACGCCAACTCCCCGTGGCTGCGGGTGACCGCCTGCACCGGTCTGCCCGGTTGCGCCAAGTCGCTCTCGCACACCCAGGAGGACGCAACCCAGCTGGTCCTCGGGGGGAACGTTCCCGATGGTCTAGTACACTTTTCTGGGTGCGACCGCCGCTGCGGCCACCCACTTGCCCACCACACGGAGTATGTCGCCACCGGCGACGGGGAATACGAGGTCAACGCTCGATGAGCTTCGATTACATCACAGACGGGAACGAGATTTATCGGCGTTCCTTCGCCATGATCCGGGAGGAATCGAACCTTTCGGCTTTCGACGCCGACCAGGCGCAGGTCGCGGTCCGAATGATTCACGCCGCGGGCCAGACGGATCTGGCCCAGGACATCGAGATGTCCGCGGGCGCGGTAACGGCCGCGCGCGAGGCACTGCGACGCGGCGCCCCAATCCTCTGTGACGTAAACATGGTTGCCTCCGGGGTGACCCGCACGCGCCTGCCCAAGGACAACGAGGTCGTGTGCCTGCTCAAGGACCCGCGCGTGCCGGAGCTGGCGAAGAAGCTGGGCACCACCCGCACCGCCGCCGCGGTGGAGCTGTGGGAGGATCGTTTGGACGGTGCGGTCGTGGCCATCGGCAACGCGCCGACCGCGCTGTTCCACCTGCTCAACTGGCTGGAGGAGGATCCCACCCGCCCGCGCCCGGCGGTCATCCTGGGCATCCCCGTCGGCTTCGTCGGTGCTGCGGAATCCAAGCAGGCCTGCGCCGACGTCGCCGAGAAGCTCGGCACCGAGTTCATCACCGTCCACGGGCGCAGGGGCGGATCCGCGATCACCTGCGCCGCCATCAACGCACTCGCCACCGAGAAGGAGATCCTGTGAGCACGACCACGCCGGAAAAGGGAACGCTGATCGGCGTGGGCGTGGGGCCGGGCGATCCCGAGCTGCTCACGCTCAAGGCGGTCGCGGCGATCCACTCCGCCGATGTCATCGCTTACCACGCACGGCCGAACGGCTCGTCTACGGCGCGTTCGATCGCCGAGGGGCACTTCCGTGAGGACCAGCAGTTGGAGCTGCTCGAGTACCCGGTGACCACGGGCATCACGGAGCACCCCGGCGGCTACGCCGGGGCGATGGCGGACTTCTACACCGAGGCCGCGGCGCGCCTGCGTGCTCACCTCGACGCCGGGCGCGCGGTCGCCGTGCTCGCCTTGGGTGACCCCATGCTGTACAGCTCCTTCCAGCACCTCCACCGGATGCTCGCCGACGACTACCCCACCCAGGTCATCCCCGGCATCCCGTCGGTCACCGCCGCGGCCGACCTCATCGAGCAGCCGCTCGCCGAGGAGACGGAGATCCTGAGCATCATCCCGGGGACCCTGTCCAAGAACGAGCTGGTCGCGGCGCTGGGCGTCTGCGACAGCGCAGTGGTAATGAAGCTCGGCCGCAACTTCGACAAGGTCAAGGAGGCCATGATCGAGGCCGGCGTCGCCCGCCGCGCCTACGTGGCCATTCGAGTCGGCATGAGCGACCAACGTCAGCTTCCGCTTCTCGACGCCGAAGGCAGCGAGCTCCCGTACTTCTCCGTGGCCGTGGTGCCGTCCAAGACCGCCTCCTCGGCCGCCAACGCCCAAGAGGAATCCGAGGGCACTGGCGGTGAGGTGGTCGTGGTGGGCCTGGGCCCGGGCAGCGACCGGTGGACCACGCCCGAGGCGACGCTGGTGCTTTCGCAGGCCACCGACATCGTCGGGTATTCCACCTACGTCAAGCGCGTGCCGGAGCGCCCCGGCCAGCGCCGCCACCTGAGCGACAACAAGGTGGAGGCCGAGCGCGCCGCGATGGCGCTGGACATGGCCAAGTGCGGCCGCCGGGTCGCCGTTGTCTCTTCCGGCGACCCCGGCGTGTTCGCCATGGCCGCCGCCGTCCTCGAGACCGCCGACGACGACCAGTGGCGCGACGTGCCGGTACGGGTGGTCCCCGGGATGACCGCGGCTCAGGCCGTGGCCTCCCGCGTGGGCGCCCCGCTGGGACACGACTTCGGCATGATCTCGCTGTCGGACCGCCTCAAGCCCTTTGAGGTGGTGGAAAAGCGCATCCGCGCGCTGGCCGGTGCCGACATGGCCTTTGCCGTGTACAACCCCGCCTCCAAAGAGCGTCGCTGGCAGGTGGCCAGGTTGAAGGAGATCGTCGCCGAGTATCAGGCACCGGCAACTCCCGTCATCGTGGCCCGTGCTGTAGGGTCTGAACAGGAAAGTGTAACGATTACGACACTTGAAGCGTTCGACCCAGATGTAGTCGACATGCGCACGATGGTGATCATGGGCGCCTCCACCACGAGGACCTATGTCTCCCCTGTTTTCGGCCCGCGGGTGTTTACCTCCCGCCGGTACGAATAGTCGTTGCGCCTGCCGACGCGCCTCGCGGGTCGCGCCCGCGTTTAGAAAAGTCCAGTTGAGGAGTATTCTTTTGACCCCATTGAAGCGTTCTTTCGTCGCCCTGGCCGCCACCGCGGCCCTGACCGCTGGCGCCGTTGCACCGGCCGAGGCCGCAACCGCTAAGGCGGACACCTCGAGCACGAGCAGCACCGGCACCAGCAGCCAGTCTGAGCTGTACAACATGAGCTCGGAGGTCGGTTCCTCCGACATCCAGAGCTGGTTCAACACTCAGGACAGCGGCACCAAGTCGCTTCTCGCGGCCCTGACCGGCATCGGCGCCGTCCTGCTCGCGCTTCCTCCGCTGCGCACGATCATCTACAACCTCTTCCACGTCTAAATCAGGCGGGCCGGGCGTCCCCGGCGCGCGTGGAAAAGACCCGCGGGCGGACCTAATTCCGCCCACGTCAAAAGGACCTTGGTCCCCCTTCTACAAGGGAGGCAAGGTCCTTTTTCGTCTGTGCGCAGGCTCGTACCGGGCGTCGCCATGCGGCTAGAGCGCGCGGATGATCTCCATCACCTCGGCGGCGGTGTGCGCCTCGTGGCTCACCGCCGGCAGCTTCGGGCGCTCCACCATCACCACGGGTATGCCCAGCTCGCGGGCGGCGTCGAGCTTCGCCTGCGTCATCTGGCCACCGGAGTTCTTGGTGACCACGCAGTCGATCTGGTTATCGCGCATGAGCTTCTTCTCGTCCTCCACCGTGAATGGACCGCGCGACTGGATGAGCCGGTGCCTGGCGGGCAGCGGCACCTGCGGCGGCTCGACCGTGCGGATGACGTAGAGGTTGTGTGGGTCGTGGGAGAAGGGCTCCAGCTGCTGGCGACCGATGGTCAAGAAGATGTGGTGGAAGTCGCGGGCGACGAGCTCCGCCGCCTCCTGCATGGAGTGCACCGGGAGCCACCTGTCGCGGGCCACCGGGGTCCACGCGGGCCGGTGCAGGGCGATGAGCGGGATGCCCGTGGCGCGCGTCGCCTCCGAGGCGGAGACGGAGATCCGCTCGGCGAACGGGTGGGTGGCGTCGATGACCACCTCGACCCCGTTCGCGATGAGCCACTGCACGAGCCCCGCCGGGCCGCCGAAGCCGCCGATGCGCACCTCGCCTACGGGCAGCTTGGGGTTGTCCACGCGCCCCGCCAGCGAGCTGGTGACGTGCCAGCCGTCGTCGACGAGCAGCTTGGCCACCTCGCGGGCCTCGCCGGTTCCTCCGAGGATCAGTGCGCGCATGGGATCGTCCGTCCGTGCTCGTCGCGGGGCCGGTCGTCGGAGTAAAGGAAGGAGTCCGGGAAGCCCTCGGCGCCTAAGACCTTGCCCACGATGATGACCGCGGTGCGGGTGATCCCGGCGGCGCGCACGGCGGGCGCGATGTCGGCCAGCCTACCGCGGACGATCTGCTCCTCGGGGCGGGAGGCGTAGGCGACCACGGCGACCGGGCAGTCCTCGCCGTAGTTGGGCAGGAGCTCGTCGACCACGCGGTCGATGTCGTGGGCGGCGAGGTGGATGACCAGCGTCGCGCCGCTCTTGCCGAGTGTGTCTAGGTCCTCGCCCTCGGGCATCTTGGAGGCCCTGCCCGACACCCGGGTGAGGATGACCGTCTGCCCCACCGTGGGCACCGTCAGCTCGTGGCCGAGCACCGCCGCGGCCGCGGAGAAGGAGGCCACGCCCGGCACGATCTCGTAGTCGATGCCGCGCTCGACAAGCCGGCGGGCCTGCTCCGCGACGGCCGAGTAGATGCTCGGGTCGCCGGAGTGCAGGCGAGCGACGTCCTTGCCGTCGGCGGTGGCCTGCACGATGACCTGGGTGATCTCGTCCAGCGGCATGCGCGCGGTGTTGATCACGGTCGCCCCCTCGGGGGTGATGGCGAGCACCTCGGGCGGCACGATGGATCCCGCGTACAGGCACACCTGGCAGGTGCGGATGAGCTTGTCCGCGCGCAGGGTGAGCAGGTCGGCGGCGCCCGGTCCGGCGCCGATGAAGTAGACGGTCATGTGCCTTCCTTTAGGTAGTACGATCGCTGGAAGTCAGGTGTCAACGCTTGACAGTGGCGAGGCGCGTTCGCTTGCCGACGCCTCGCGGTTCCTTATCTACAGTAGTCGGGTGGCCGTAGGCGTCGACAAGCAAGGGCAACTACCGCGGCTTCGTCACGGTCCACTGGGTGACCGGGAGCGCGGGCTTGAGCGCGTGGAAGCGACCGATCGCGTGCTCGGCGGAGATCTCGAAGCGGGCGAGCTGGCCGCCGTGGGTGCGCCACAGCTCCATGAGCATCTGCTCGCTTTCGAGGGTGACCGCGTTGGCGACGAGCCTTCCGCCGGGCTTGAGCCGCTCCCAGGCCTGATCGAACACGCCCTCGTGGGTGAGCCCGCCGCCGATGAAGATGACGTCGGGGGTGTCGGGGACGTCGCCGAAGGACTCCGGCGCGCCCTGCTGCACGGCGATGCGGTGGAGCACGCCGAGGTTGCGGGCGTTGTCGAAGATGGTCTGCTGGCGCGCGGCGTTGGACTCGAAGCAGATCGCTCGGGAGTTCGTCGTTGCGCGGAGGAACTCGATGGCGATCGACCCGGAGCCGCCGCCGATGTCCCAGAGGGTATCGGTGTTGCGCGGGCGCAGCGCGGCAACCGACAGCGCGCGCACGTGCTGCTTGGTCAGCTGCCCGTCGGTGATGTAGTTGTCGTCCGCCAGGCCCGGCACGAGCGACTGTCCGGGCTGGACGGGCGAGACCGCGATGACGTTGAGCGAGCTGTGCACCTCGGGCGGGTTGCCCGCGGTGCCCTCCCCGATCGTCTCGTCGGGCCCGCCGAGGTCGCTCAAGACCCATACCCGCGCCTTCTCGTTTCCGCGACGTGCGAGCAGCTCGCACACCTCCGCCGGCGAGTGCTCGTTGCGCCCTAACACGAGGAAGCACTCGCCGGAGTCGACGGCGGTGTGCAGCGAGGCGACGTCGTGGGTGACGATGCTGTAGACGGGCGTGCGGTCGAGCGGCCAGTGCAGGCGCGCGCACGCCAGCGACGCGCTCGACGGCGCCGGGTACACCTCGAACTCGAGCTCCGGCATCACCCGGGCCAGCGTGGTGCCGATCCCGTGGAACATCGGGTCGCCCGAGGCGAGCACCACGACCCGCTTGTCGGCGCACTCCTCGAACAGGGGCTTGATGGCGGGCACGAGCGGGCTCGGCCACGGGCGTCGCTCCCCCACGATGTCGTCCGGCAGCAGCCCCAGCTGGCGCCAGGAACCCACGATGACCTCGGCCTTCACGATCCGCTGCTGAGCCGCGCGGCCCAAGTCTGCGAATCCCCCGGCGGCGATCCCCACCACCGCGACGAACTCATCGTGGGCGGCGTCGTGTCCGTCGACGGTGCGCAGCGCGGCGGTGGAGGAAAGAGGTGGAGTCATGTCTAGCAATTGTACTGTCCGGATTGGCCGGATCTCCGCTTTGACCGCCGCCGCACGAGGTCCTGTGCGAAGATTCTACCGCGGCATGTGCCGCCACACCGGCCTCGGCACCAGCCGCATCGCCCACGCGAGCAGCCTCAGCTTGCCCGGGATCCACAAGGTGGCGCTCCCCTTTTTCGACCGCACGGCGTCTGCCACGGCGTCGGCGACGGTGGCCGCGTCGACGGACATCGGCGCGGGCTTCATGCCCTCGGTCATGTTCCCGATGACGAACCCGGGCCTGGCGGTGATGAGCTTGACGTGGGAGCCGTGCAGGCGGTCGGCGAGCCCCTGGCAGAAGGCGTCGAGGCCCGCCTTGGTCGATCCGTACACGTAGTTGGCCCGGCGCGCCCGCCAGCCGGCGATCGAGGAGAACGCAACGATGGTCCCCGGGGTGTGCTGGGCCAGCATGGCGTCGGCAAGCACCGTGAGCGCAACCACCTGCGACGCGTAATCGACGGCCGCGATCTCGAAGGCGTGCACCTCGTCGGTCTCGGCGCGCTCCTGGTTGCCGAGGATGCCGAAGGAGACGATCGCCGCGCTGATGGGGCCAACCTTCTCGACGATCTGGCGGTGATGGGCAGTGTCTGTCGCATCGAAATAGAGCTTGTCGACGCCTACGGCACCCGCCGCCATGAGCCGTTCTTCGAGCGGACCCAGTGCCTCGACCCGGCGCGCCGCGAGCACCACGCGCTTGCCCCGACACAGGCGGGTGGCCAGCTCGCCGCCGATCTCGCTCGTCGCGCCGAGCACGAGGACCGCGGGCGCGCTCATCGCAGGATCCTCGGCTGCTTGTTGAGCCGTTCGCAGCCGTCGGCGGTGACCACGACGATGTCCTCGATGCGGGCGCCGACCTCGCCCTCCAGGTAGATGCCCGGCTCGATGCTAAAGCACATCCCCTCCTCCAGGACGAGGTCGTTGCCCTCGATGATGAAAGGCTCCTCGTGGGTGGACAGCCCGATGCCGTGGCCGGTGCGGTGGATGAACTGCTCGCCGAACCCGGCCTCCGCGATAGGCGTGCGGGCGATAGCGTCAAGCGCCTTGGCCGTCATGCCGGGCCGCACGGCGTCGACGGCGGCCTTCTGCGCGGCGAAGAGCACCTCGTAGAGGCTTAACGCCTTGGTGTTGGTGAGCGCCTCCGGGCCGCCGACGATGTAGGTCCTCGTGCAGTCGGAGTGATAGCCGTGGCCGTAGGTGCCGCCGATGTCGACGACGACCATGTCGCCGGTCGCCAGCACCCGGTCGGAGAAGTCGTGGTGGGGGTTCGCGCCATTTTCCTGAGAGCCGACGATGATGAAGTCCACCGCCCTGTGCTCCTCGAGGATGAGCTTTTCGATGTCGGCGGCGACCTCGCGCTCGCTGCGGCCCTCGGAAAGCAGCTCCGGCACGCGGGCGTGCACCCGGTCGATGGCCGCCCCCGCATGGCGCAGCTGCTCGATCTCGGCCTCGTCTTTGCGGATGAAGAGCTCGGAGAGCACCTGGCTGGCTAGGACGAAGGTGGCGTTCGGCAGCAGTGCCTGGAGCTTGAGCAGGTGGTCGGCGGTGAGGTCTTGGCCCACGCCGATGGTGCCGCGCAGTTCGTTGCGGAAGGGCTCGACGGCGAGCTCGTGGGGGTTCTTCCCGTCGACCCAGCCTTCGACCTCCACGTCGAGCTCGGGGATCGGGGTCTGCGGCAGCTCCGCCCGATCGACCGCGGGGAGGATGAACTTGGGGGTCCCGCTGGCCGGGA
Source organism: Corynebacterium vitaeruminis DSM 20294 (assembly GCF_000550805.1). NCBI lineage: Bacteria > Bacillati > Actinomycetota > Actinomycetes > Mycobacteriales > Corynebacteriaceae > Corynebacterium > Corynebacterium vitaeruminis. Next base: position 1,533,084 of record NZ_CP004353.1, read on the forward strand.
TGACTAGGCAGGTGAGCCGCTCGTGGGTGCTCGCCCACGATCCGGTGAGGTAGGCAAGCTGGGCGCCGGTGCCGATGATGAGACCGGAGATGCCCTTGTCCTTGCACAGTTGCTGCGCGCGGGCGATGCGCTCCGCGTACACCTGGAGAGGGAAGAAACTCATAGGTTCATATTATTCTCCGCCGCTGGCAGGAGGCTGTGACCGGTAGTATGAGCGGTTATGAGCGAGGAAAAAGCCGAACCGGCGTGGATGGCGGATCTGCGCTCCGCAGAGGGGCGCTGCTGCTCCGGCTTCTTCTTCGACGCGGCAGCCCTCATCGCCCCTTCTTCGGGCGCGGGCAGCTCCCGCTACGTGCTTACGGCCGCTCATTTCCTCCGCGAGATTCGGGGAGCGGGCGCGAAGGTCCGGGTCGCCTACGACGGAACGTGGCAGTGGTGCGATTCCTGGCGGCTCATCCCGCGCACCGACCTCGCGGTGCTGCGGCTGCCGAGGGCCGCCGCGTTCGACGAGCTGCCCCGGCTCGGGTCCCGCGTGCTGTGGCCCGGGACTAGGTTTACCGCCGGGGGGTTTGGCGCAACGAGCACGCTGCGCTGGCGGGCGGGAGTCTTCCTGTTCCCGATGCCGTGGGTGGCCTCAAGGGGCCTGAGCACCCGGGTCACCCACGGCGGGTACGTGGCAGCCTGGCCCAGAGCCATCCCGGGCGACTCGGGCGGCCCGGTCCTCGTCCGCGGCGAGGTGTCGGCGATGCAGTCGATGATCTTCGATCCCCTGGGGTTTAACGCCGGGATCGCCGTGGTCGCACGCATCCGGCCTTATCTTCGGGCCATCCGCGCCGCGGTGCTGGAGCTGGCGTCGAGCGCTAGCGGAAATGGGGAGGCGGCGCCGTAGGCGTCGACAAGCAGGCTAAGCGCCGATGGCGACGACTCCCCTGCGGATTGCATCGATCGCCTGGCGGGCGTTGTCGCGGGTCTCGTCGACGTAGGCGGTCTGGCGGATCTGCTCGAGCAAGTCGATGACCTGGCGGGCCTGGCGGACGAAATCGCCCGGGGTGACCTCAGCGCCCGATTCCGCCGCGGCGGCTAGGCAGTAACCCAGCGGCGCGCCCGCGGCCCACTGGTGGATAGCCAGCGCGAAGCCTGCCTCCGGGTACTTGGTCACCGGCAGGCGGTAGCGGCGCTCGTCGTAGCTGAGCTCCTCCCAGATGCGCACGGTGTCGTTCATCGCGTCCACCATCGGGTCGGTGGCGCCCTCGGGGCTGCCCTTCGTCTCGCGGCGGTTCTCAAAGGTGCACATGCTGGCCACGCCAGCGAGCTCGGCCGGGTCAAGGCCGTCCCAGATGCCGCGCTTGAGGCACTGGGCGACGAGCAGGTCGCACTCGGAGTGAACGCGGGCGAGGCGCTCGCCCTCGTCCGTCACGGTAGGCGTCCCATCGACGTACTCGACGTAGTCGTACTCGCCAAGCAGCTGGAGGATGCGGTCGAAGGTCTTGCCCAGGGTATCGGTGGCGGCGCTGATGGTCTCCTGCAGGTACGCGACCTTGCGTTCCGCCTTGAGCAGCTTCTCCCCCACCCGGACCAGGTCCTCGCGGTCGGCCCAGTAGTGGGTCGGGTGGCTGCGGATGGCCTCGCGCAGGTCGTGGACCTTGGGGCTGACCCGGTGGCGCGGGTGCGACTTCATGCGCTTGGGGCGCGGGAAATGCAGCCGATCGAACTGCTCGACCACCAGCCCCGCGTGCTTGCGCGGGTGGGCGATGGCCGCGCGCGGGATGCGCATGGTTCCCACGGTCTGCGGGGCCAGCCCCAGCTTGTCGGCGCCGAGGCGACCGGACCAGCCGCTCTCGAAGGTGAACCAGGGCCTGGGGTCGTGGTTGTTGCCCGCCTGCTGGATCACCACGGCGAGGATCGGGTGCTTCTTGCCGGGAAGGGCGACCACGTCGCCGAGGCGCAGCCTGGCCAGCACGGACACGACCTCCTTCTCGCGCTGCTCGATGGAGTGCCGCTTGGAGCGCCGCTCCTCCTCGGTGAGCTCGCGGCGCAGGCGCGCGTAGCCCTCGATGTCGTTCAAAGGGTCCTCGCTGGGCGGGTTGCTCGCCTCGAGCAGGGTGTGAAGCTGCGCGCGGATGGCCGCCGCGTCCTTCTCCGCCTTCTCGATGGCGCGGACCTCCTCGACGATGGAGCCGTCCGCCTGGTACTGGGCAAACGACTTCTCCAGCAGCCGGTGGGCGGGCTCGAAACCGATGGTGCGGACCATGTTCACCGCCATGTTGTAGCCGGGCGCGAAGGTGGAGATGAGCGGGTAGGTGCGCGTGGAGGCCAGCCCCGCCACCGCGCGCGGGTCCATCGCGGGCTGCCACAGGACCACGGCGTTGCCCATCGTGTCGATTCCTCGGCGCCCCGCGCGGCCGGTGAGCTGGGTGTACTGGCCCGGAGTGAGGTCGACGTGGGCCTCGCCGTTGTACTTGACCAGCTTCTCCAGCACGACGGTGCGCGCGGGCATGTTGATGCCTAGGGCGAGAGTCTCGGTGGCGAAGACCGCGCGGACGAGCCCCTTGGTGAACAGCTCCTCCACGATGTGGCGGAACGCCGGGAGCATGCCCGCGTGGTGGGCGGCGAAGCCTCGCTGCAGCGCCGCGCGCCAGCGCCCGAAGTCGAGCACCTTGAGGTCCTCCTCCGGGATGCCCTCCACGCCGGCGTCGACGATGCGCCCGATCTCCTCGGCCTCCTGCTGGTTGGTGAGCACCAGCCGCGAGCGCATGCACTGGTAGAGCGCCCCGTCGCACCCCGCACGGGAGAAGATGAAGGTGATCGCGGGCAGCATGTCGTGCGCCTTGAGCAGCGAGATGACCTCGGGGCGCCCCAGCGGGCGGAACTTGTCCGGGCGCGGGTGCCCGCTGCGGCCGTTTCCCCGCGGCCCGCCGCGCTTGAACGGCCGCGCCTTGGAGACGTCCCACTCGGACTCGGCGTGGCTGCGGCCCGACTCGAGCCGCTCGATATGCGACTCCAGGTGGGAGTTGACGGTGATGTCGCCGGGCTCGAAGAGCGGGTGGATGGTCTTGCCCACGAGCATCCACTGGTCGAGCGGGACGGGGCGAAGGTCGCTGACGATGACCTCGGTGTCGCCGCGCACGGACTTCAGCCAGGCGCCGAACTCCTCCGAGTTCGAGACGGTCGCCGACAGCCCGATGACGCTCACGGAATCGTCGAGGCCCAAGATGGCCTCCTCCCACACCGCGCCGCGGGACTTGTCGGCGAGGAAGTGGATCTCGTCCATGACCACGTGCGAGAGCCGGTCGAGGGTCCCTGACTGCGCGTAGATCATGTTGCGCAGAACCTCGGTGGTCATCACCACGATCTCCGCGTCGTGGTTGATGGAGACGTCGCCGGTGAGCAGCCCCACGGCGTCCTCGCCGTGCTGCTTGACCAGGTCGTGGTACTTCTGGTTGCTCAAAGCCTTGATCGGCGTGGTGTAAAAGCACTTGGTCCCCCGCGAGAGCGCGAGCGAGACCGCGAACTCGCCGACGATCGTCTTGCCCGCGCCGGTGGGCGCGCACACCAGCACACCGTGGCCCCGCTCCACCGCCTCACACCCCTTAATCTGGAACTCATCGAGCGCGAAGCCCAATTCAGAGATGAAGAGATCAAGGTGCGTGTCGGTCATAGGTACAAGGCTAGCCAATGCGCCCCGACATGACACCTCGGGGCGGGCCCTAGCGGGGGCAGGCCCGAAAATGGCCACCGCCCTTGCGGGCGATGGCCGCGAAAGACGTCTTAGATGACGTCATCGAAGTTGTTGAAGGTGCTTGCTGGCGGATCGATCCTCGTCGGCTTGGTGATGCTTCCCGGACCGCCGATGCCCTCCGCCTGACCAACGGGGCTCGGCGAACCGATCCCGCCCGCCTTGCCCACGGGCTGCGGCGCGTCGACGCCGCCGGGGGCCGTATCCAGCGGCGAGGAGGACTCGTCATCCACGTCCATCCAGGCAGGTCGCTCGAGGTTGGCCCGCTTGTCGTGGATGCGCATGAACTGCAGCGCGGCCTCCACGAGCAGGCACAGGGCGACCGCCAGGGCGCTCATGGAGAAGGGATCCTGGCCTGGTGTCATGACCGCGGCGAAGATGGTGAGGACGATCCAGATGACGTCGCGGTGCCCCTTGATCGCCGCGTAGGGCAGGATTCCCACGAGGTTGAGCGCCACCATAAACAGCGGAACCTCGAAGCTCACACCGAAGATGAAGATGAGCGTGAGGATGAAGCTGAAGTAGCGCTCACCGGTCAGCGCCGCCACCTGCGACTGATCACCGATAGTGAGCAGGAAGTCCAGGCCGTAGGCGAGGATGAAGTAGGCCAGAACCGCGCCGAGCACGAACAAGGCGACGGCGGCGGTGACGAAGGCCCGAGTCCAGCGCCGCTCGTTCTTGTGCAGGCCAGGCGTGATGAAGCCCCAGATCTGCTGGAGCCAGACCGGCGAGGCGAGCACCGAGCCAGCCAGCGCGCCCACCTTCAGTCGCAGGAGGAACATCTCGAACGGCGAGGTGGCCAAGAGGCGGCACTCGCCGTCGGTGCCGTAGACGGCGCGGTTTTCCGCCGGAAGCTTACAGTAGGGCTCGCGGAGGATCTCGCCGAGGCTCGGGATGCCGAACAGGGAGTTCTGATACCAGATGTACCCGATGACGGCGCCGACGCTGAGCGCCAGCACACACACGATGACGCGCCGGCGCAGCTCCTTGAGGTGCTCGACGAGCGCCATGGTGCCGTCGGACGGCTTGCGCTGGCGGCGTCGGCGCCGGGTGGGAGTCTGATTGCTCATGACCAACCTTTTTCTGCTCTGAAACTTACGATGAGCGACCACGGCGCGCGGGTTATCCAACGGCCGCGCGCAGTCAGCAAAAAACCCAGCGTCTAAGTGTCCCTATGGCCTAGGAGCTGCGAGCTTAGAGCTGGGAAGAAGCTCATGAATGAGCCGGCCTACTGGCCGTTCTGGGGGTTGTTCACCTGCTGGGGATCCTGAACGTTTTGCACCTGAGACTGAGTGGTGCCACCGGTGATCTGCTGCTGCGGAGCCTGCTGCGCCTGGTCATCGTTGCCCATCTCCTTGATCTCGGACTTGAAGATGCGCATGGAGCGGCCGAGCGAACGGGCCGCGTCCGGCAGCTTCTTTGCGCCGAAGAGCAGAACGATGACAGCAACGATGAGGACGAGCTCCCAACCGCCGGGAAGTGACATTGTTTTTCCTTTCAGGAACTGGCAGCGCTTGAGGAACCCCTCTAGCCCTCCCGTATGAAAATGATGTGAAAGCCTTATTTACTTAGGTCACGGCCCATTTCCTAGAGCTTCCGGGGAGCGCGTCCCCTACGTGACTATTCGGCCATCATACGCTCTCAACGCAGATTTGGCGCGATTCGCGATCTCGTGAGACACGTCACTAGGCTCGATCACGCGCACTCGGTCGGCGTTTTCCAGCGCGAATTGGATGAGCCATTCCCGCGCGATGAGCGGGACGTGCACCTCGAATTTGTCGTCGTCGTTCCAGAATCCCTCGGTCACCGGCAGCGTGTCCGCCAGCCACGCGCTCTCCTCGTCGAAGACGAGGACTGCCTGCGTGTCGGCCTTCTTCAGATCGAAGGGATCGCAGGCATCCAGCGGCGCCAGCGGAACCGAAACCGCGGGTTCGCCGGTTTCCCTCGCCCCCGTCATGCGGTCGAGGCGGAACATGCGCACCTCCTCGCGGTCATGGTCGTAGCCTTGAATATAGGCGTTCGTGTCGCGGGTGAACATTCTCTGGATGCTCACCCGGCGAGTGTGCATTCCCTCGGTGGTGCGCGAGGTGTACTCGAACTCTACCTGGCGGCCGGAGGTCATCGCGCGGGTCAGGATCTCCAGCTCCGGCTCGGAGATGAAGTCTCGGCCGAAGGAGTCGGTGTCGAAGACCGCGCCGATCGCCGAGCCCATGGACTCGCGCAGCTTGGTCGCCGCGCTGACAACCGTGCTGCGGTCGGCGAGGCCGGGAACCGCCTCGAGGTACTCGAGGGCAAGCAGCAGCGCCGTCGCCTCCGTGACGGTCAAGCGCAGCGGCTGGTCCATGCCCTGGGAGTCGAAGATGGTCACCGAGCGCATGTTGGGGTCCAGATCGACCAGCTCGTGCGGGAAGACCCCCGGCCCGCAGCAAAACAGCCGATAGAGGTCGTCCTTGACCTGCGCGGGCGGGAGCCCCAAGTCGGCCGCCGCCTCCATCACCGAGCAGCCCGGGTGCGACTGGAAGTAGGGCAAGAGGTTGAGCATCCGGACGAGGTCGCTCATCCGCTGATTCGTGCTGGCCATGGGTTAGAGCGCTCCCTTCAAAACGGCGATAACTTCCTCGCGGACCTCGGTGGGTTCCTCCACGATGGCGTAGGGCGCGTGCGCCGCCGCCGCGCGGACGATCCACTTCTTCTCCACTCCCTGCAGGAGGTAGCGGTTCTCCCCCAGCGCTTTCCCGCGGCTGGTGATCTCCGGCGCCCTGCCGGGGGCGACGTGCACGGTCACGTCGAAGAGATCAACGCCGATGCTCAGCTGCTTTTCCACCAGCTCCTGCATGTTCGTGCCCGGCTCCGGCAGATGGAAGGGGCCGTACTCGGTCACGGCCGGGTCGTCCATGTCGAGCAGCTCGACGTCGCTGACCCGGGTGCTGCGGAAGACGCGGGGCGCGTCCCGGTCGATGTCGTAGCCCACGACGTAGACGCTGTCGCGCAACCCCACCAGCGCCCACGGGTCCATCCACCGGGTCTCCGGCTCGAAGGAGGTGGTCCGATGGAAGGTGAAGCTGATGCGCTTGCGCTGGGTGCAGGCGCTCACAATTGCGTCGATAAGCTCGGCGTTCAGGGAAGACCAGTCGTTGACGGCGAGGAAACGCGGGCTGGAGGCGAGCTCGCGCCGCACGCCGCTGGCCGCGATCTTCGTCCAGCCGGAGCGGGTGAACGTGGCCAGCTCATCGCCGAGGCCCATGTTCCCCGCGAGGGCCAGCACGGCCGCCTCCTCGGAGGTGAATTGGAGCTCGGGAAGCCGGTACTGGTCCGCCTGGAGTCGGTAGCCCACGTGGCCGTCGACGGTGACGGTCTCGATGGGCACGCCCACGCGGATGAGGTCCTTGCGGTCGCGCTCGAAGAGCTTCTCCACCGCGCGCTCGCTGCGCGGCACCCGGTTCTCGTCGCGGGCGTACCCCTCGACGTGCTCGCGCACCCACGCGGCCGTGAGCGCGGGGTTGCCGCGGCTTTCGGCGTTGAGGAAGGCGAACGCGAGGTTGGTCAGGCGCTCGAGCATTGGTTCTTTGGCAACCACGGTGACTCCTTCGAGATATGAGAAGCGAACGGGGCGGCGGGTACCGCTCCCCGCCAGGTGAAAGAGAGCTGGTCGCGCGTCCAGCGACCACCCTAGCCCTGGGCCGGGTAGTGCTCCCGCATGTAGGAAATGAGCTCGTCGACGCGCGCGTCGACCGGCGAGAACGGGTCGTCGAGCTCGACGATCTGCGGCTCGGGCCGGGTGACCTTCAGCCGCAGCCAGTCGACGGCGGTCGGGGCACCCAGGCGCTGGGACTCCGCGAGGAACTGCCCGCGCAGGTGGGCGCGGGTGGTCTCCGGCGCGGTGGTCGCCGCCTTCTCAACGTCGGCGGGATCCACCCAGGTGCTGGCCAGGCCCTTCGCCTCGAGCACCCGAAACAGGCCGCGGCCTGCCCGGATGTCGTGGTAGGCGAGGTCCACCTGCGCGAGCTTCGGGTGATCGAAGTCCTCCGGACCCAGCCCCAGGCGGGGCTGGTAGCGGCGCAAGAGCCCCAGCTTGATCGCCCAGTCGATGTCGCGGCTGATGAGCGAGAAGTCCTGGGTCTCGATCGCGGCCACCGCGCGCTCCCAGAGCTCAAGCACGCGGGCCATCTCCTCGTTGGTGGTGCCGCCGGTCTCCTCGCGGGTTTTAAGCCACGCGCGGGCCGCCTCGAGGTAGGCGCGCTGGACGGCCACCGCGGTCATCTCCTCGCCGCCCTCCAACGCCACCGGCGCCTGGCCGGTGAGATCCACCGCGATGTCCCGGATCGCCGAGATGTCGTTGGGCTGGTGCATCGTGGGCAGCTCCACGCCCGCCTCGATCATCTCGAGCACCAACAGCGTCGACCCCACCTTCAGCGCGGTGGTCGTCTCCGACATGTTGGAGTCGCCAACGATGACGTGGAGGCGGCGGAAGCGGTGGGAGTCGGCGTGCGGCTCGTCGCGGGTGTTAATGATCGGCCGCGAGCGCGTCGTCGCGCTGGACACGCCCTCCCAGACGTGGTCGGAGCGCTGCGAGAAGTGGAAGCGCCCGTCCTTGATGCACCCCGCGCCGGCGATGAGCTGGCGGGTGATGAGGAACGGCAGCAGCTGCTTCCCCAGCGTTTTCAGCACCACCTCGCGGCCGACGAGGTAATTCTCGTGGCAGCCGTAGCTGTTTCCCACCGAGTCGAGGTTGTTTTTGAAGAGGTACACCTGGCCGTCGATGTGTTCCTCGGCGAGGCTCTCCTCGGCCGCGCGCGCCAACTCGTCGACGATGAGATCGCCCGCGCGGTCGTAGGCGACCAGCTGCGAGAGGCTGTCGCACTCGGCGGTGGCGACCTCCGGGTGGCTGCCCACGTCGAGGTAAAGCCGCGAGGCGTTAGGGTGGAAGATGTTGGAGCTTCCCCACCTGTCGATCACCGGGCGGAACATGTAGCGCGCGATCTCGTCGGCGCCCAGCTTGCGGTTGCCGCGATCCATGCAGGTGATCCCGTACTCGGTCTCGATCCCCATGATGCGGCGGGTAAAGACGGCCCCGGCCACGGTCTACTGGCCGCCCTTCTGCACGTAGGAGCGCACGAACTCCTCCGCGTTGTTCTCGAGCAGGCCGTCGATCTCGTCGAGCAGGTCGTCCACGCCCTCGGTGTTGATCTGCACGGCGCCGGCGCCAGCGGCGGCCTCCAGCGCGTCGTCGTTGTCCTTTCCGCCCCCGGCGTTGACCTGGGTTTGTCCGCTCATTGCGTTGCTCCTTCTTCCTCGCGCAACGCGCGCTCGCTTTTCGCTTATCGACGCCAAGGCACGCGCTGCCCATTAGACAGTGATTATCTTATGCTTTCCTCAGCCCGCCCGCTCGCAGGTGTCCCCGCTGTGCCCGGGCCTAATACCGCGATTTCGTGGGGACCAGGAGGTCCTTGCCCGATTCCAACAGCTCGGCCACGGTGGACGCACCCTCTAGGAGGGTGCCCGCCTCCTTCTCGGTGAGCCCGTCGAGCGCGGTCATCGCGACGCGGTTGAGCTCGTGCTCTGGCCCCTTGAACACCACGGACTCCCAGCTGGCGGCCGCGACCTCGTTGCCGAACTTGGAGGCGATCTTCCCGCGGAAGAAGGCCCGGGTATCGGTGGGCGGGTTCCACGCGGCGCGCTCGATGTCCTCTTCGCCGACTAGCGTCTGCATCCTGCCCTTGCGCACAAGCGCGTGGTAGAGGCTCTTGGTGGGGTCGATGTCCGAGTACTGGAGGTCGACGAGCTTGATCTTGGCGTCGTCGATGGCCAGCCCGCGGGCGGTAAACGAGTGGATAAGCGCGTACTTGGCGCACCAGTCGAGCAGGTGCGCGCACGCGAGCGGCCCCTGGCGCAGGAGCCCCAACACCTCGCCCCAGAGCGCGAAAACGCGGCGGTCGACGTCGCTGGTGACGGCCGGCTCGACCCGGCAGCGGTACTCCTCGAGCAGGTCGATGGAGGTCATCTGGCGGCCGTCCTTGAGCGCCAGCTCGTGCGTGAGAGTGAGGTCGTGCGAGACGGCGTGCACTTCCTCGACCGCGCGGGCGAGCTTTAAGTCGCTGAAGTCGATTCCCTGCTCGATCGCGTCGAGGACGAGCGAGGTCATGCCCAGCTTCAGGAAGACGGAGGTGTGCGCCATGTTCGCGTCGCCCAGGATGACGTGGAGCCGACCGAAGGAATCGGCGTCGGCGTGCGGTTCGTCGCGGGTGTTGATGATGCCGCGGTTGAGCGTGGTCTCCAGCGAGATCTCCTGCTCCATGTAGTCGGCGCGCTGGCTGATCTGGAAGCCCGGCTTCTCGCCGTGCTGGCCGATGCCCACGCGCCCGGCCCCGATGATCACCTGGCGGGTGACGAAGAACGGAATCAAGGCCTGGGCCATGACATCGAAGTCGATGGAGCGATCGTAGAAGTAGTTCTCGTGGGAGCCGTAGCTGGCTCCCTTGCCGTCGACGTTGTTCTTGTAGATCTTCAGCGGCGGACACGGATCGTGGTGCTCGAGCACCGAGTGGTTGCGCTCGGTCAGCGCCTCCACATCCTCGCGCGCGCGGTTGAGGATGACGTTACCGGCCACGTCGTAGACCAGCGCGTCGAAAGCGTTGGTGGTCTCCGGCGAGGAGTACTCGGGGTGCGCGTGGTCGACGTAGTAGCGCCCGCCGTTGGTGAGCACGACGTTGGCCACGCCGATCGCGTTGGGGTCGACGACCGGCACCGTGTGGTAGCGGCGCAGGTCAAACCCGCGGGTGTCCCGCAGCGGGTGCTCCGACGCGAAGTCCCAGCGCGCCCCGGTGGCGCACTTCTCGGCCGCGCCGAAGGCGACCACCACGTGGGTGGAGGTGACGATCGGCGAGAGGACGGGGTTGGTGGGCGTGGCGATGCCGTACTCCGTCTCGGTTCCCATGAACCTGCTCATTGGGTGAATCCTCCTTCGGTGGTGCTACTTGGCGATGACGTGGGCGTTGATCACCCGCACGCCGCTGCGCCCGACGATGCGGCTCCACTCGTCGGGGTTGGCGGTGTTCGGAAGGTCCTCGTTCTCGCGGTTCTCCAGCTCGACGGCCTCGACGAGGTCGGCGGCGCTGATCCCCTCCTCCCCGGTGGTGAGGAAGCGCTTGATGGCGTTCTTCTTCGCGCGGTCGACGATGTTGGCGATCATGGCGCCGGAGACGAAGTCGCGGTAGTGCAGGACCTCGGTCAGCCCGTTGATGAGCTGCAGCTCCACGTAGGGGTTGTCGCGGAACAGCTGCGTGGTCGCGGCCTCGATGAGCTCCTCGGCCGGTGCCTGGAGCGGGATCGAGTCGTTGAGGTAGAGCCCGAAGATGTCCCGGGCGGCCTTTTCGTTGGGGCGCTGGACGCGGATCTTCACGTCCAAGCGGCCGGGCCGAAGGATGGCCGGGTCGATGAGCTCCTCGCGGTTGGTCGCGCCGATGACGATGACATTAGAGATGCCCTCCACGCCGTCGAGCTCGGTGAGCAGCTGCGGGACGACGGTGGTCTCCATGTCCGAGCTCACGCCCGAGCCGCGGGTGCGGAAGATCGACTCCATCTCGTCGAAGAAGATGATGACGGGGCGGCCATCCGATGCCAGCTCGCGGGCGCGCTCGAAGATGAGCCGGATGCGGCGCTCGGTCTCGCCGACAAACTTGTTCAGCAGCTCCGGGCCCTTGACGTTGATGAAGTAGCTCTTTCCCCCGGTTCCCAGGCGGGAGGACAGGGAGTTGGCCACGGCCTTCGCGATGAGCGTCTTGCCGCAGCCGGGCGGGCCGTAGAGCAGCACGCCCTTCGGCGGGTGGAGGTTGTATGCGCGGTAGAGCTCCGGGTGCGCGAACGGCAACTCGACGGCGTCCTGGATCTGCTCGATCTGGTCGTCGAGGCCGCCGATATCCGAGTACTCGACGTCCGGGACCTCCTCCAGCGCCAGCTTCGCGACCTCGGTCTTGGGCACGATCTCGAAGGCGTAGCCCGCCTTGGCGTCGATAAGCACGGTATCGCCAGCACGGGGCGGGCGCTGGGCGTTCTTCAGCAGCGGCGAGGCAAGCCGAACCAGCCGCTCCTCCCCGTTGTGGTCGGTGACCAGCGCGCGATCGGCGCCGATGAGCTCGGACAGCACGGCGAGGTTGCCGGTGGTATCGAACTCGCAGGCCTCGACGATCTGGCTGGCCTCGCCGAGGCGCACCTGCACGCCTGGGACCAGCAGCGCCTGGTCCACCAGCGGGGAGATCATCAGCCGCATTTTGCGCCCGGCGGTGAACACCTCCGCCGTCTTGCCGCCGGAGGAGAACTCGAGGAAGGTGCCGTAGGTCGACGGCGGCACGGCCATCTCCTCCAGCTGCAGGGTGAGCACCTTGAGCTTGTCGCGGGACGCCTTGAGCAGCTCCGCCAGCTTGGTGTTGCGCGTGGCAAGATCAGAGGCGGTGCGCTTGAATCGTGCCAGCTCTGAGCTCATGCTGGTGGGGTCGTCGAACGTCTCGCGGGTGGATTCCATGCCCTCCACCTTACTGTCCGCGGCGCGGTCGAGGTCACACCTGCCCCCGAATCCCGCACCGCCCACAGCCACCCCGTCAGCTGGCGCTTCGACGGCGGCTGCTTGCCGACGAAAAACGCCCTCACGGCGGGTAATCCGTGAGGGCGAGGGGTGCAGGTAACGCCTTTCGGCGCTACTTGCGGGCGCGGCGCTGCGGGCGAGGCGGGGTGACGCCGTCGGCGAGCCTGCGCGCCATGACGAGGAACGCGGTGTGGGCGTTCATGCGGTGCTCGGGGCGGGTGGCCAGCCCCTCGACGCGCCAGTCGCGCACGAGAGACTCCCACGCCCGCGGCTCGGTGAAGCACTTGAGCTCGCGGATGCCCTCCATCACCTTCATCAGCTGCGGGACCGTGGCGACATAGGTCATGAACACCCCGCCCGGGATGAGCAGGTCCTTGACCGTCTCCAGGCACTCCCACGGCTCGAGCATGTCGAGGATGACGCGGTCGACCGGCCCGCCGATCGTCTCCCGGGTCACCTCGCGCAGGTCGCCCAGGTGCGGCTCCCAGTTCGCGGGGCGGCCGCCGAAGTACTCGTCGACGTTGGCCTCGGCGAACTCGAGGTGGTCCTCGCGGATCTCGTAGGAGATGACGGTGCCCTTCTCCCCCACGGCGCGCAGCAGCGCCATGGACAGCGCGCCGGAGCCGGCGCCGGCCTCGAGCACGCGCGCGCCGGGGAAGATATCGCCCTCGACGAGGATCTGCGCGGAGTCCTTGGGGTAGATCACCGCGGCACCGCGCGGCATGGAAAGCACGTGGTCGACCATGAGGTGGCGGAAGCACAGGTACTCGTAGCCCTGCTCGGAGCGCACGACGGTCCCCTCGTCGGCGCCGATGATGTCGTCGTGGCGAATGATGCCCTTGTGGGTGTGGTACTCCCCGCCCGGCTGCAGCACGATGGTCGCGTGCCTGCGCTTGGGATCGGTGAGCTGAACGCGGTCGCCGGGTTGGAAAGGACCTGAATATGCCATGAGTGATTACCCTACCAAATACTCGTGGAGCGCCAGCTCAAGGCGGTAGACGTCCTGGGCGCTGGCCAGCTCCCTGGCCGAGTGCATGGAAAGCAGCGGGATGCCCACGTCGACGGTCTCGATGCCCAGGCGCGTGGCGGTGATCGGCCCGATGGTCGTCCCGCAGGGCACGGAGTTGTTTCCGGCGAAGTACTGGGTGAAAAAGCCTGCGCGCTCGCAGGCACGCACCCACAGGGCCTCGCTTGCCGCGTTGGAGGCATACCGCTGGTTGGCGTTGACCTTCAACGCCGGGCCCTTACCCATGAGCGGGAAGTTCACGGAGTCGTGGCGGTCCGGGTAGTTGGGGTGGACGGAGTGCGCGGCGTCGGCGGACACGCAGCTTGACCGCGCGTACATGCGGCGCAGCCCGTCGGCGCCGGCGCCCAGCGCGGTGGCGGTGCGCACGAGGACGTCCTCCAGGATCGGTCCCGCGGCGCCAGTGGTGGACCCGCTGCCGATCTCCTCGTGGTCGAAGGCGGCGAGGACAAGAACGTCGGGCCCCGCCTCGCCGCCCGCTGCCGCCCGCAGCAGCGCTCGCAGGCCCGGGTAAGCGCTCGAAAGGTTGTCGAGGCGGCCTGCCGCGAGCAGGTCCCCGCCCGCACCGAAGAGCTCGCCGGGCTGGGCGTCGGCGGTGATGAGGTCGTGCGCGACGATGTCCCGCTTGTCGACGCCAGCGGCGTCGGCGACCACATCCATGATCGAGGCCTCCGGGTGGCCGACCGCGAAGATCGGCTGCAGGTGGCGCTGCTTGTCCAGGTGCAGCTGGTCGTTGATCGTGCGGTCGAGGTGGATCGCTAGGTGCGGGATGCGCAGCATCGGCGGGATGGCCACCAGCCTGGTGGAACCGTCGGCAAGCGCAATGCGACCGGCGAGCACCAGCTCGCGATCGAGCCACGAGCTGAGGATGGGGCCGCCGTAGACCTCGACGCCCGCCTGCTGCCAGCCGGCCGATTCGCGATCGCCGAGCGGCTTGAGCTTGAAGCCGGGCGAATCGTTGTGGGCACCGATGATCCGGAAGCCGGAACGCTCGACGCTGGCGCCCTCCGGCACGAACCACGCCATGAGCGCGCCGCCGCGAACCAGGAAGTGACCACCCGGGGTGGCCTCCCACGGCGTGGCCTCGTCCTGCCGGGCAAAACCTACGGCCTCGAGGGCTTCCGCCGCGCTCGCCGCCGCGTGATAGGAGCTCGGCGAGGAGGCGATGAATGAGATGAGATCGTTGGCGAAGGCCTCGGCGGCCTGCCGGGGGGAGGATTCACTCTGGGGGTTCGTGCTCATAGCTACCCAGACTAGTCGCCCGCCTCGACACGGCCCGCCTTGTGGAATCGCCCGCGCGGTTGGGGCTAGGCTTTCACTTTGTTATGAGTGTTCGCATCGCCTTGTCCCCCTCCCGCGCCAGCGACTACAAGCAGTGCCCGCTGCTGTATCGCTTCCGCGCCATCGACAAACTCCCCGAGCCCAAGACCGTGGCACAGGTCAAGGGAACCCTGGTGCACGCCTGCCTCGAGGACATGCACAAGTGGCCCCGCGAGGAGCGCATTTACCCGGCGGCGGTGAAGCGGCTCAAGCCGAACTGGGCCTCGATGACGGAAAAGGACGCCGACCTGCTCGAGCTCGTCCCCGAGGACGCCACCCTCGACTTCCTAGTGGAGTGCCGCACGCTGATCAAGGGCTACTTCTCCATGGAGAACCCGCAGGGGTTCGACGCGCACGAGTGCGAGATGTACGTGGACACGACGCTCCCCAACGGCGTGCCGGTGCGCGGTTTCATCGACCGCGTCGACGTGGCTCCCACCGGCGAGGTCCGCGTGGTCGACTACAAGACCGGCAAGAAGCCGCTGCCCCGCTATTCCCAGGACGCCCAGTTCCAGATGCGCTTCTACGCGCTCGTGTACTGGCGGCTGTTCGGGGTCATCCCCACCCAGCTGCGGCTGATGTACCTCAAGGTCATCGACTCAATGTTCCTGACCCCCTCCAAGGAGGAGCTGGAGTACTTCGAGCGCGACGTCGGCGAGCTGTGGGGCAAGATCGAGGCCGACGGGAAGTCCGGCCAGTTCCGGCCGAAGACCTCCAAGCTGTGCGACTGGTGCCAGCACAAGGCGCTTTGCCCCGCCTTCGGCGGGCAGCCGCCCGCCTACCCGGGGTGGCCGGACAAGGCGTAGCGAAACAAACAGCGGCCGCGAGCAGCGTCATTCTCCTGCTCGCGGCCGCTCTTTGGAGCCCGGTTAGAACAGGCCGTTGATCATTCCGTCCTCGACGTCGATGCCCAAGGCGGCGGGCTTCTTGGGCAGGCCCGGCATGGTCATGACGTCGCCGGTCAGCGCCACGATGAAGCCGGAGCCGATGCGCGGCAGGAGCTTGCGCACGTGCAGGGTGTGCCCCTCCGCGGCGCCGAGCTGGCTCGGCTCGTCCGAGAAGGAGTACTGCGTCTTGGAGATGCACACCGGCAGCGTGTCCCAGCCGTTCTCCTTCAGGTACTTGAGGTCCTTTTCTGCCTTCCACGAGTAGTGGATGCGGCCGGCCGAGTAGACGTTGGTGGCGATCGTCTCGATGGAGGCCTCGATGCCCAGGCTCGGGTCGTAGAGCTGGGTGGAGTCCTCGCGCAGGTTGGCCATGACGGCCTTGGCTAGGTCGATGGCGCCCTCGCCGCCCTTGGCCCACACCTCGACGGGAACGAGCTCCACGCCGAACTCCTGCGCCCACTTCTTCATCCAGGCGATCTCCTCGTCGGTGTCCGAGGCGAAGCGATTGAGCGCAACGATCGGGGTCACGCCAAACTGGCGGACGTTGCGGACGTGGGCCTCCAGGTTGGCCACGCCCTTGGTCAGCGCCTCGAAGTTCTCGGAGGTGAGCTGGTCCTTGGCCACGCCACCGTTGTACTTCAGCGAGCGGACCGTGGCCACGACCACGGCCCCGTTGACCGTGAGCCCGCCCACGCGGGACTTGATGTCGAAGAACTTCTCCGCGCCCAGGTCCGAACCAAAACCCGCCTCGGTGAGCACGACCTCGCCCAGCTTCAGCGCGGTGCGGGTGGCGATGAGCGAGTTGCAGCCGTGGGCGATGTTGGCGAACGGGCCGCCGTGGACGAAGGCCGGGGTGCCGCCGAGGGTCTGGACCAGGTTCGGGTTGATCGCGTCGCGCATGAGCGCGGTGAGCGCGCCCTCGACCTTGAGGTCGGCGACGGTGACCGGCTCGCCCTCGAAGTTCTGCGCCACGACGATGCGGGAGATGCGCTCGCGCAGGTCGTCGAGGTCGCTGGCCAGGCACAGGATCGCCATGATCTCGCTGGCGGCGGTGATGGTGAAGCCCGTCTCGGTGGGGGTCCCGTGCGCCTTGCCGCCCAGGCCGGTGACGATCTCGCGCAGGGAGCGGTCGTTGACGTCCATGCAGCGCTGCCAGGTGATGGAGCGGACGTCGATGCCCAGCTCGTTGCCCTGCTGGACGTGGTTGTCCACGAGGGCGGCCAAGGTGTTGGTGGCCGAGGTGATGGCGTGGAAGTCGCCGGTGAAGTGGAGGTTGATCTCCTCCATCGGGACGATCTGGGAGTAGCCGCCGCCGGCGGCTCCGCCCTTGATCCCCATGACCGGGCCGAGGGAGGGCTCGCGGATGGCGACGATCGATTCCTTGCCGATCAGCCGCATGGCGTCGGAAAGCCCGATGAGGACGGTGGACTTGCCCTCGCCCGCGGGCGTCGGCGAGATGCCCGTGACGAGGATGAGCTTTCCGCTCGCCTCGCCCGGGATCTTGGAGATGTCCACCTTGGCCTTCGTGGGGCCGTAGGTGATGAGCGCGTCCTCCGGGATTCCGGCGCGGGCGGCGATGTCCGTGATGGGCTCGAGC
This sequence comes from Corynebacterium vitaeruminis DSM 20294, assembly GCF_000550805.1. Lineage (NCBI taxonomy): Bacteria > Bacillati > Actinomycetota > Actinomycetes > Mycobacteriales > Corynebacteriaceae > Corynebacterium > Corynebacterium vitaeruminis. Next base: position 1,550,226 of record NZ_CP004353.1, read on the forward strand.
GTGTGAGCCTGGGCGATCTCGACGTCAGTAGACATGTAAACCTTTGTGAAAGTCGTGGGTGCATGAGGGGCGCCTGCGCCTGAGCGAGGCCGCCCGTTCGCGAGCGGGTACAAAACAGCCCCATTCTAGTTCGATACAGACCTCCCAAAGACCACCCAACGCGAAAACCACGGCCCCCACCCCCGCGACGGGGGCATGGGAACCGTGGTTGAGAACGCCTGGGCGCGCGCCGGTGCCCAGGAGCCGACTGTTCCTTAGTTGTCGAGGTACAGCTGGCCCCTAAACACCGGGTGCATGAGGTTTTCCACCGAGAGCACCTGGTTCAGGGTCTCCTCGTCCATGAGGCCCTTCTCCAGCACCAGCTGCTTGACGGACTTTCCCGTGGCGGCAGCCTCCTTGCCGATGAGGTCACCGTTGTGGTGGCCGATGAACGGGTTCAGGTAGGTGACGATGCCGATGGAGTTCTCCACGTAGGCGCGGCAGACGTCGGCGTTGGCGGTGATGCCCACCACGCACTTCTCGCGCAGCGTGTCGGCGGCGTTGCCGAGGATGCGGATGGACTGGAACAGCGCCTCGCCGATGACCGGCTCCATGACGTTGAGCTGCAGCTGGCCCGCCTCGGCCGCCATGGTGACGGTGAGGTCGTTACCGAAGACCTTGAAGCACACCTGGTTGACCACCTCGGGGATGACCGGGTTGACCTTTGCCGGCATGATGGAGGATCCGGCCTGGCGCGGGGGCAGGTTGATCTCGTGGAGGCCGGCGGTCGGGCCGGAGGAGAGAAGGCGCAGGTCGTTGCAGATCTTGGACAGTTTCATGGCGGCGCGCTTGACCGCCGAGTGGGCGAGCACGTACGCGCCGGTGTCGCTGGTGGCCTCGATGAGGTCGCGGGCGGACTTGATCTCCAGGCCGGTGACCTCCGACAGCGTCGCGGTGACCTGGTGGCGGTAGCCGGACGGGGTGTTCAGCCCCGTCCCGATGGCGGTGGCCCCGAGGTTGACCTCCAGCAGGCGGTTCGCGGCATCGCGGAGCACGGCCTGCTCCTCGGCGAGGTTGTGGGCGAAGCCCGCGAACTCCTCTCCGAGCGTCATGGGCACGGCGTCCTGGAGCTGGGTGCGGCCCATCTTGAGGATGTCCATGAACTCGTTCGCCTTGTCGCGGAAGGCGCCCTGCAGGCTGTCCATCTGTTCGATGAGCGTCATGAGGCAGGCGTAGACTCCGAGGCGGAAGCCGGTCGGGTAGGCGTCGTTGGTGGACTGGCTCATGTTGACGTCGTCATTGGGGTTGATGACGTCGTAGGCGCCCTTGGGCTCGCCGAGGTACTCGAGCGCCAGGTTGGCCACGACCTCGTTGGTGTTCATGTTGAGGCTGGTGCCCGCGCCGCCCTGAAAGACGTCGAGCGGGAACTGATCCATGCAGCGCCCTTCCTCGAGGATCTGGTCGCAGGCCCAGACGATGGCCTCGGACTTCTTGGCGGGCAGGGTGTGCAGGCGGCGGTTGGCGAGCGCTGCGGCCTTCTTCACATAGACCATGCCGCGAATGAACTCGGGCACCTGGTTGATGGTGGTGCGAGAGATCTGGAAGTTGTCGATGGCGCGCATCGTGTGGACGCCGTAGTAGACCTCGTTGGGCACCTGCATCTCGCCCAGTAGGTCCACCTCCACGCGGAACCCGGGCGCGGCCTCGACCTTGGCGGCGACCTCCTTCTTGGCCTGCTTGGTACCGGAGGCCTTTGCCTCCTTCGGGGCCTCGCCAGCCTTCTCCGCGGAGGCGGCCTTCTTTTCGGTGGTGGTGTCCTTCGACGTGACCTTTGCCATGGTGAGTTCCTTTGACAATCGAGTGATTCAACGACCTAGGTGGTTCTGGTTCAAGGCTAGCCACGCAAAAGCCCTCGCCGCCACGAAAATCTTCTAGGTATCTACCTGCATATCTACAGGTTGAACGATGAAGTAAGGGCACCTGCGGGTTCTATAGGCCTAGAGGTATTACCACGCCCCCGCGCGCCTGCCCCTACCGCAAGACTAGCCCCTTTCGGGGGAACTAAGCCCTGCTCGGCCGGGTTTCATTCGCTCGGAGGTGGTCGCCCCGGTCACTCGCGCCCTTTCCCGGGGAAAGGCAAAGCGCCCACCCCACGAACGTGAGGCAGGCGCCGTAGGCGTCGACAAGCAACGCGAAAAGCACGCCGCTAGACCAAGACGGAGCCGAAGAGGAAGCCGAGCGCGACGGCGATCGCGATGCAGACGGTGCCCGGAATGATGAATGGGTGATTGAACACGGCCTTGCCGATGCGGGTCGATCCGGTGTCGTCCATCTCGACCGCGGCCAGCAGGGTCGGGTAGGTCGGCAGGATGAACAGCGCGCACACGGCCGGGAAGGAGGCGACGGCGGTCAGCGGGGACACGCCGATGGCGAGGGCCGCCGGGATGAGCGCCTTCGCGGTGGCCGCCTGCGAGTACAGGAGCGCGGACGCGAAGAAGAGGACGACGGCGAGCATCCACGGGTAGCTGCCGAGCAGGTCGGAGGAGAAGTTCTTGATGGGATCGAGGTAGTTGTTGATGAGCGAGGTGCCCAGCCACGCAACACCGAGGACACAGATAGAGGCGGACATGCCGGAGCGGAACACCTGCGTGGTGAGGATTTCGTTGGCGGGAATCTTGCAGAAGACCACGATCGCGGTCGCGGCGGTGAGCATGACGGTCATGATCGCCTCGTTGCGCGGCAGCGTCGGGTCCGAAATGAGCCCCAGCTGGTCCGAGATGAGGGTCGCGTAGATCATGACCGCGAGGATCGCGATGAGGAAGATGAGCACCGAGCGCTTGGCCTCCTTGGTCGCGGTGTACTCGCGCTGGCCCTTCGGCGGCTCGATGACGCCCTGGGCCAGGCGCTCCTGGTAGACCGGGTCGTCTTTCAGCTCCTTGCCCATGTGGCTGGCGAGCCAGGCGGTCGGGAAGATGGCGAGGAAGGTGGCCGGGATGACCACGAGCAGCAGGTTGAGGTAGCCCACGCCGAGCGGCTCGACGGTCGCCGCCATGAAGACGACGGCCGCGGAGATCGGCGAGGCACAGATCGCCAGCTGCGAGGCGACGACGGCGACGGAGAGCGGGCGCGAGGGGCGCACGCCGGACTCCTTGGCCACCTCGACGATGACCGGCAGCGTGGAGAAGGCGGTGTGGCCGGTGCCTGCGAAGAGCGTCATAAGGTAGGTGACCACCGGCGCGAGATACGTGATGTGCTTCGGGTTGCGCCGCAGGACGCGCTCGGCGAGGTTGACCAGGTAGTCGAGGCCGCCCGCGCGTTGCATCGCGGAAATCGCCGCGATGACGGTCATGATGATGCCGATGACGTCGAACGGGATGGCGTCGAATTCGATGGGAACGCCGGTCAGTCCCAGCAAGAGTACGCCCATGCCGCCCGCCAAACCGATAGCGATGGAGCCGAGGCGCGCGCCCAAGATGATCGCCCCGAGGACGATGAGGATGTGGACGATGGCCATGAATATATCTCCCTTTACTAGTATCTATAGGGGGACAGAAATGCGATATTCTGTTGAGGTTACTTCCGAGCTAAGTCTCAAAAATCCGGAAAATCAACTTTTTCCAACGTAACCAAAAACGCATTTTGTTGATATTCTGTGGCTTTTCCCAAGAAAATGCGCGTGAGGCCGTCATCGTGCACGGCGGAGAGTGACCAAACAGACAAAACCCTAGGCCCGAATGGGGACCTAGGGTTCGTGCTTTTGGCTTGTCGACGCCTACGGTTTGCCGCCTCTTTGCCGCAGCGGGGATTAGTAGCCGCGAGCGATGTACTCGTCGATGCGCGCCGCCTCAGCGCCGACGGTGGTCTCGTCGCCGTGGCCCGGCAGCACCCGCGTGTCGGCGGGCAGGGTGAAGACCTTCTCCTTGAGCGAGGCGATGATCGTCTCGAAGCTGGAGTACTTCCGCCCGGTCGCGCCCGGGCCGCCGTTGAAGAGGGTGTCGCCGCTGAGCAGCGTGTCCTCGCTGGCGACGTAGGCGACGATGCAGCCCGGCGAGTGCCCCGTCGTGTGGCGGATCGAGACGTTCTCCCCGCCGAGGACGAACTGCTGCCCGTCGCGCAGCGGGGTGTACGCGGCGTTGCCGTTGGTCTCCTCCCACAGCGGCTGGTCGTCGGGGTGCAGGTACACCTCGACGCCGTAGTGGCTCGCCACGGCGGGCGCCAGCTCGCAGTGGTCGTTGTGCGCGTGGGTCAAGAGCACGCACTGGACGTTCCTGTCCCCCACGGCCGCGTAGACGGCCTCGGCGTCGTGCGAGGGGTCGACGATGATGACCTCCTCCTTCGATCCCTCCTCGTCCACGCTGGCGAGCAGGTAGACGTTGTTGTCCACCTCCCACTCGCCGCCATCGAGGCGGAAAACGCCGGAGGTCACCAGTTTCTCGATCTTCATGAAGGCCTCTTTCTGCTCTTAGCTTCGGTTCGCGCAGCTTATGGGTCGGGACTAGATCTCAACGACCGAACGTAGCACCTTGCCGGTCTTCATGGTGGCGAACGCCGCCTCCACGTCGTCAAGCCCCACGCGCTCGGAGACGAAGTCCTGCAGCGGGAAGCGGCCCTGGAGGGAAAGATCCACGTACAAGGGGAAGTCGCGCTCGGGCAGGCAGTCGCCGTACCAGGAGGACTTCAGCGATCCGCCGCGGCCGAAGAAGTCGATCGCCGGCACATCGAAGCGGGCGGTGAGGTTGGGGACGCCGACGAGCACCATGCGCCCTGCCAGGTCGCGGGAGTAGAAGGCCTGGCGGCTGGTGGCGGGGATGCCGACCGCGTCGATGGCCACGTCGGTGCCGAAGCCGTCGGTGAGCTCGCGGACGGCCTCAATGACCTCCTCCTCGCTCTTGCCCGCGCCGCAGACGGTGTGGGTGGCGCCGAACTTCGTGGCGGTCTCCAGCTTCTCCGGGTCAAGGTCGACCGCGATGACCTTGGACGCCCCGGCGAGCACCGCGCCCGCCACGGCCGCCATGCCCACGCCGCCGCAGCCGAACACGGCCACGGACTCGCCGCGCTTGACGTCCGCGGTATTCACGGCGGCGCCGAGGCCCGCCATGATGCCGCAGCCCAGGAGACCAGCGGCAGCGGGATCGGCGGCGGGGTTCACCTTGGTGCACTGCCCCTCGTGGACGAGGGTCTTCTCTACGAAGGCGCCGATGCCCAGCGCCGGGGTCAGCTCCGCTCCTGCGTCCGGGTCCCCCTCGGCGATCGTCATCTTGGCGGAGGCGTTGTGGGTGTTGAAGCAGTACTTCGGCTCGCCCTTCTTGCAGGCGCGGCACTCGCCGCACACGGCGCGCCAGTTGAGGACGACGAAGTCGCCCACCTCGACGTGGCTCACCTCTGTGCCGATCTTTTCCACGATGCCAGCCGCCTCGTGGCCTAAGAGGAAGGGAAACTCGTCGGCGATGTCGCCGTCGCGGTAGGCGAGGTCGGTGTGGCACACGCCGCACGCCTGGACCTTCACCACGACGTCGTGCGCGCCGGGCTCGGGAATGGCGATGCGGACGTTTTCGACGGGTGCTCCCTTTGAGCGGGCGATGATTCCATTAACGATTTCGGTCATGCCGGCAACCCTACCGAAGAATTTCTCCCCTCGCCGGGTTTACCTGTAAATCAATAGAAATTAATTGGCTGATGAAATGGGTTGCCAATAGAATCACCTCCGTGCGGGCACTCGCTTCCCTCCATGACGTGCGCCGTTACCTTCAGGAATGGCGAAGCCCCCGCCGCGTCCTTAATGAAAACGCCGGGGGCATACGTCGGTCGTTACGCGGCTCAATTCCGCCGCCCGCCAACCGGGGCTAGATGCGCGCGATGCGGATCTCGGAGGCGAGGATCGCCTGCGCGCCGAGTGCGGCGAGCTCGTCCATGATGTGGTTGGCGCGCTCGCGCGGGACCATGGCGCGGACCGCGACCCAGTTCTCCTTGGCCAGCGGCGACACTGTGGGGCCGGAGATGCCCGGCGTGATGGCCTCGGCGGCCTCGAGCTGACCGCGGTCGATGTTGTAATCGAGCATGAGGTAGTTCTGCGCGTGCAGGATGCCCTCGAGGCGGCGCAGGAAGACGCGCTGCTCGTCGTCGACCTCCACGCCCTTGCGGCCCACCACGATCGCCTCGGAGTTGCAGATGACCTCGCCGAAGGTCTCCAGCCCCTGCTTGCGCAGGGTGCGGCCGGTGGAGACGACGTCGGCGATGGCGTCGGCCACGCCTAGGCGGATGGAGATCTCCACCGCGCCGTCGAGGCGGATCACCTTGGCGTCGATACCGCGCGCCTCGAGGTCGGCGCGGACGAGGTTCGGGTAGGAGGTCGCGATGCGCTTGCCCTGAAGCATGTCCACGGTCCACGTCTGCGTGTTCGGCGCGGCGTAGCGGAAGGTGGAGGCGCCGAAGCCCAGCGGCATGACCTCCTCGACGTCGGCCTTGGAGTCGGCAGCGAGGTCGCGGCCGGTGATGCCCAGGTCCAGCTGGCCGCCCGCCACGTAGATGGCGATGTCCTTCGGGCGCAGGAAGAAGAACTCGACGTCGTTGGCGGTGTCCATGACGCGCAGCTGCTTCGACTCCCCGCGGCCGGCGTAGCCAGCCTCCTTGAGGATCTCGACGGCCGCCTCGGACAGGGAACCCTTGTTGGGGATGGCAATTTTCAGCATGTTTCGTGCACCCTTCATTGGTGGTGGAAGTGACTCCGCGCGCACCGCACGCGAAAAGGCCGCACCCCGCACCCGTGGCGACGGCCTAAAAGACGAGGTCCTAGAGGTACTTGTAGACGTCCTCGGGACGCAGCCCGCGCTTGACCATAATGACCTGGCACCAGTACATGAGCTGGGAGATCTCCTCCGCGAGCTCGTCGTCGGACTGGTACTCGGCGGCGAGCCACACCTCGCCCGCCTCCTCGACGACCTTCTTGCCCAGAGTATGCAGCCCCGAGTCCAGTGCCTTCACCGTGCCGGAACCCTCTGGTCGGTTCTCGGCGCGCTCCAATAGTTCTTCAAAGAGGCTGTCAAAATTTTTCACGCCTAATAGTATGTCACATTCCTCATGCAGAGGCGCCCACGACCTCGTACCAGTCGCGCACCATCTGCGCGGTCACCCCCGAAAACTCGATGCTGCCGTGCAGGGCCCGCATGGCGGTCACCGAGCGGGGAAGCTCGAGCGTCGACGAGTCGGGCAGCCCGACCACGCGGCAGCCGGCGGCCACCGCCCCAGTCATCCCCGCCATCGAGTCCTCGAAGACGAGGCACTCGTCGGGGTCGGCGCCGATGATGCCCGCCGCCTTCAGGTACATGTCGGGCGCGGGCTTGGGCGCGCGCACCTCGTTGCCGCACACGGTGGTGGCGAACAGCTCCTCCCCGATCACCTCGAACGGCGCCTCGGCGACCAGCCGCTCGGTGTTGGTGGCGATCGCCATGGGGACCGACTGGCGGTGCAGGTCGGTGAGCAGCTCGCGCACGCCGGGGCGCAGCGTGAGCTTCTCCCGCATGAGCCGCATGACCGTGGAGTACATCGTGCTGCGCCAGTAGTCGCGGTCGAGGTCTTTGGGGTCGTGGCCGCCGTTTCGGGCGGCGAGCTCGAAGGTGAAGTCGAAGTTGGTTCCCACCGTCTGCATCCGCTGCTCGAGGGTGAAGCGCTTGCCCAGAGCCTCGCTCATGGCGTAGGTGGCCTCGCCCCACAAGGGCTCGGAGTCGACGAGGGTGCCGTCCATGTCCCAAATAACCGCTTTCAGCATGTCCTCAAGAATAGAGCTCGAAGGGGGCCGAAGGCGAAATGCCGTAGGCGTCGGAAAGCGAAAGCAGCGGGCGGAAGACGAGGAAGTGAATTGACGTGGACGGATTGCCCCACGCCACGGCGTGTGCGCATCCGGCGCTGCCCACTTCCGCAAGCCATCAGCCCGAAATTATGTAGGGTGGGCACTACGATGACCCGCGGGAAGGCGTGCACCAAGCTGACTCACCCAGCGCGCGGAATCCCTCACACAGAATGAGTCGATAGGAATTTTCATGAAGAAGACACTCGGTATCCTCGCAGCCACCGGCCTGCTCGCCACGGGGCTTGCGGCCTGCTCCTCCGACGCGGCTAGCTCGGGCAGCTCAAAGATCGTGATCGGCTCGCAGGACTACTACTCCAACGAGATCGTCGCGGAGATCTACGCCCAGACCCTCGAGGAGAAGGGCTTCAGCGTGGACCGCGACTTCCGCATCGGCCAGCGCGAGGTCTACATGTCCGACGTAGAATCCGGCAACATCAACCTCTTCCCGGAGTACACCGGCCCGCTGCTTCAGTACTGGCAGCCGGACTCCACGATGACCAAGTCCGATGACGTTTACGCCGCGCTCGTCCAGGCCGCGCCGGGCAATCTACAGATCCTCCACCAGTCCCCCGCCACCGACCAGGACTCCTACGTGGTCACCCGCGAGTTCGCGGACAAGTACAACGTCCACTCGCTGGCCGACCTCAAGGCGCTCAATATCCCGATCACCATCGGCGGTAACTCCGAGCTCGAAAGCCGCCCGAACGGCCCGAAGGGCCTCAAGGCCAGCTACGACCTCGACGTCAGCTTCACCCCGATCGAGGACGGCGGCGGCCCGCTGACGATCAAGGCGCTCAAGGACAACTCGGTCCAGCTCGCGCTTGTCTACACCGCGGACCCCTCAATCAAGTCGAACGACCTCGTCGTCCTCGACGACCCGGCGGCGATGTTCAGGGCCTCCAACCTCGTGCCCATCGCCTCCAAGGACCTAGACTCCGGCGCCGTCGACGCGATCAACACCGTGAGCGAGAAGCTCACCACCGATGACCTCGTCTCCATGAACTCGGAGTCGGTCAACGATCAGAAGTCGGCCTCGGACATCGCCGCGGAGTGGCTGGAGAAGAACTCCTAGCCTTTTACTTTCGCTTGTCGACGCCTACGGCATCTCATCCTCGGCCCCCGGCTCGAAGTCGGAGAGCTCCTTGTTGTGGATTCCCACCCGGGCCGCGTTCGCGATGGCGAGCACGTCGATGAGCTCCTGCGCGATGGCACCCATGAGCGGGGTAAACAGCCCGAACACCGCGAGGATCATGCCCGCGATCGATAGCCCCATGCCGCCGATGACGCTCTGGAGCGCGATCCGCCGCATGCGCGTGCCGATGTGCAGCAGGTCGTCGAGGCGCTCCAGCGAGGAATCCAGCACCACCGCGTCGGCGGCCTCGCTGGTGACATCCGAGGTCGCCCCGAAGGCCACGCCGGCCGAGGCCGCGGTCATCGCGGGCGCGTCGTTGATGCCGTCGCCGAGGAAGAGCGTCGGCCCCTCCTTGGTCTTGGCGCGCACCATCTCCAGCTTCTCCTCCGGCGCCATGCCGCCATAGACCGTCTTGATGCCGACCTTGTCCGCGAGGTGGCGCACCTCCGACTCGCGGTCTCCGGACAGGATCATCATCTCCTCCACCCCGTGCTTATGCGGCAGGTGCTCGATGAAGCTGGAGGCGGACAGCCGCGGCTCGTCGCGGAACTGGAGGGTGGCGGCGTAGGCCTCGTCGATGAGCACGACGGACTCCATGCCCGTCGCCGTGGGCGGCAGCAGCGGCACCGACCCCGGGTCGACCGCGGCCAAGCCCTTGCGGTTGGTGACCCTCAGGCCGTGGCCAGCCACCGTGCCCACCAACCCCTGGCCGGGGCGCTCGGAGATCTCCTGCACCTCGGGGATGACAAGCCCCCGTCGTTCGGCCTCGTTGACGATCGCGGTGGCCAGCGGGTGCTTGGAGTACTTTTCGAGGGCCGCGCACAGCCGCAGAACCTCGTCCGCGCCGAATCGAGCGCCTTGCGGGGTGTCCACCTTGGTCACCGACGGGCGGCCGTAGGTCAGGGTGCCCGTCTTGTCGAACATGACGATCTTCACTCGGCCGACGTCCTCCAGCATGGCCGGGTTCTTCACGATGATCCCGCGCTTGGCGGCCAGCGAGATCGCGCCGATGATCGCCACCGGCACGCCGATGAGCAGCGGGCACGGAGTGGCGATGACGAGCACCGCGAGAAACCTCGACGGCTCCCCCGAGACGACCCAACCCAGGATTCCCAGCGCCAGCGCGATGAGCGTGTACCAGGCGCCCAGCCGGTCGGCCATCCTCCGCATGGGCGGGCGGTTGTTTTCCGCCTCTCGCAGCACGCCGACGATCTTCGCGTAGCGGGAGTCCTTCGCCGCGGCCTGGGCGCGGATCACCAGGGCGACCTCACCGTTGATTGCGCCGGAGATGACGGACGAGCCGGTGGACTTGGGCACGACGTAGGGCTCGCCGGTGAGGTAGGACTCGTCCATGGAACCGTGGCCCTCGACGACCTCGCCGTCGACCGGGCACAGCTCGTGCGGGAGTACGACGCACAGGTCGTCAACGCCGATCTCTTCGGCGTGAACGTCGTCGGTCCCCTCCGCCAGCGTGGTCCCCCGCAGGCGGTGGGCCACGGTGGGGCTGCGCTTGGCCAGCGCGTCGAGGGTCGCGGAGGCCCGCTTGGAGGCGGCCTCCTCCAGCGCCTCGCCGCCGGAGAGCATGAGCACGATGATGGCCGCGACCAGCCACTCGCCCATCACGACGGCGGCGATGATCGAGATGGCGGCGAGCAAGTCGGCGCCGCCCTTCGCCTTGATCGCGCCCTTGATCACGTCGATGGTCAGCGGTACACCGCCGATGACCACCATGGCCACCAGCGGCCAGTTCGCGGCCCAGCCCTCGAGACCAAAGGCGTAGCGCAGGAGGAGGTACAGGGCGATCGCGATCAACGTCGCGGTGGCGATGGCTCCCTCCTGCGAGGTGAGGAACTCTCTGAGACCGCGGCTGGGCGGGGAGCCTGCGGCGGCATTGCTGACGTGAGGGTCTTGAGTAACGCTGCTCATAACTTCCATTGTCGTCTAAGCGTGGCCGGTTATCACCCATGCTTAGGCTAGCCATTTACGCAGCTAGGGGAGCCTATCGTAACCGATAAGCTCCCCTAACCTAGGCACGCGCACCTAGACGTTGAAGTACTTCGCCTCCGGGTGGTAGAGCACGAAGGCGTCCGTGGACTGCTCCGGGTGGAGCTGGAACTCCTCGGACAGGGTGACTCCGATGCGCTCGGGCTCGAGCAGCTTCACCAGGGTCGCGCGATCCTCGAGGTTCGGGCAGGAGCCGTAGCCGAAGGAGTAGCGCGCGCCGCGGTAGTCGAGGTCGAAGAAGCGGTTCTTGTCGTGTGAATCCTCGTCGCCGGCGTGGGTGCCGTCCGAGAGCGCGAGCTCGGCGCGGACGCGGGCGTGCCAGTACTCGGCCAGCGCCTCGGTGAGCTGGACGCCGACGCCGTGGACCTCGAGGTAGTCGCGGTAGTTGTTCTCGGCGAACAGCTCGTTGGCGAAGTCCGCGATCGGCGTGCCCATGGTCACCAGCTGCATCGGGAACACGTCCACGTCGCCGGTCTCGGTCGCCAGCTCGCGGGAGCGGACGAAGTCGGCGATGCACAGGAACTTGCCGCGCTGCTGGCGCGGGAAGTGGATGCGCGCGATCTCCTTGGCGTCCGGTCGCGGCTCGTCGAGGATGACGACGTCATCGCCCTCGGAGACCGCCGGGAAGTAGCCGTAGACCACGGCCGCGTGGTCGAGGATGCCCTCGGACTTCAGGCGATCGAGCCAGTAGCGCAGGCGCGGGCGGCCGTCGGTCTCCACGAGCTCCTCGTAGGACGGGCCGTCGCCGCCGCGGGTCGCCTTGAGCCCCCAGCGGCCCATGAACAGGGCGCGCTCGTCGAGCAGCGGCAGGAAGTCGCTCAGGTTGAGGCCCTTGACGATGCGGGTGCCCCAGAACGGCGGGGTCGCCACGGGAACGTCCTCCGCCACCGCGCTGCGGGCCGGAACCTCCACCGGCTCCTGGGCGGCCTTGCGCTCGGCGGCGATGCGCTTGGAACGCTCGCGGCGCGCCTTGCGCTCCTGCTTCTTCTTCGCCTCCTCGACGGCCTCCGGCGAGAGCGGGTCGAGCCCCTCGCCGCGGGCGGCGGACATGAACTCGCCCATGAGCCGCAGCGACTCGAAGGCGTCCTTGGCGTAGTGAACCTCGCCCTCGAAGACCTCGGTGAGGTCGTCCTCGACGTAGGCGCGGGTGAGCGCAGCGCCGCCGAGGATGACCGGGATCTCGGTGATTCCCTGCTCGTTCATCTCCTGAAGGTTCTCCTTCATGATGACGGTGGACTTCACCAAAAGTCCGGACATGCCGATGGCGTCTGCGTTGTTCTCCTTCGCGGCCTCCAGGATGTTCGCGATCGGCTGCTTGATGCCGATGTTGACCACCTTGTAACCGTTGTTGGACATGATGATGTCCACGAGGTTTTTGCCGATGTCGTGCACGTCGCCCTTGACGGTCGCGATGACGATGGTGCCCTTTCCGCCGGAGTCGTCGGAGGCCTCCATGAACTGCTCGAGGTAGGCCACGGCCGCCTTCATCGTCTCAGCGGACTGCAGCACGAAGGGCAGCTGCATCTGGCCGGAGCCGAACAGGTCGCCGACGGTCTTCATGCCGTTGAGAAGGTCGTCGTTGACGATGTCGAGCGGGCTCTTCTCCTTCATCGCCTCGTCGAGGTCAGCCTCGATGCCGTTCTTCTCGCCGTCGATAACGCGCTGGGCGATGCGCTCGAGTAGCGGCATGGCGGCCAGCGCCTCGGCGCGGGCGTCCTTGGCCGAGGCCGCGGACACGCCCTCGAACAGCGCCATGAAGGTCTGCAGCGGGTCGTAGTCCTCGGTGCGGCGGTCGTAGACCATGTCGAGGGCGACCTTGCGCTGCTCCTCGTCGATGCGGTTCATCGGCACGATCTTGGAGCTGTGGGCGATGGCCGAGTCGAGGCCCGCCTCGATGCACTCGTTGAGGAACACCGAGTTGAGGACTTGGCGCGCGGCCGGGTTAAGGCCGAAGGAGATGTTGGACAGACCGAGCGTGGTGTGCACGCGCGGGTGGCGCTTCTTCAGCTCGCGGATCGCGTTGATCGTCTCGATGCCGTCGCGGCGGGTCTCCTCCTGGCCGGTGGAGATCGGGAAGGTCAGGCAGTCGACGATGATGTCGGACTCGTCGAGGCCCCACGTCTCAGTGATGTCCTTGATGAGCCGCTCGGCGATCTCGATCTTCTTGTCCGCGGTGCGGGCCTGGCCCTCCTCGTCGATGGTCAGCGCGACGACCGCCGCGCCGTGGCGCTTGACCAGGCGCATGATGCGCTGGTAGCGGGAGTTCGGGCCGTCGCCGTCCTCGAAGTTGACGGAGTTGACCGCGCAGCGGCCGCCCAGGTGCTCGAGGCCCACCTGGATCACGTCCGGCTCGGTGGAGTCGATCATGATGGGCAGCGTGGAGCTGGTGGCGAGCAGCGAGGCGAGCTTCGCCATGTCCTCGCGGCCGTCGCGGCCCACGTAGTCGACGCAGAGGTCGAGCATGTGCGCGCCGTCGCGGGTCTGCTGCTTGGCGATGTCCACGCACTTCTCCAGATCGCCCGCAAGCATCGCCTCGCGGAAGGCCTTGGAGCCGTTGGCGTTGGTGCGCTCGCCGATCATGGTGATGCCGGTGTCCTGGGTGAGGTTCACCGAGGAGTACAGGGAGGACACCGCGTCGTCCTCGGCCGGGTGGCGCTCGGCCTGGACCGCCGCGGGCTCCTCGGCCGTGCCGACGATCGCGTCGCGCACCGCGGAGATGTGCTCCGGCGTGGTGCCGCAGCAGCCGCCGACCATGCTGAGGCCGTAATCCTGGACGAAGCCGCGCAGCGCGACGCCCAGCTCGTGGGCGTGCAGCGGGTACTCGGCGCCGTTCTTGCCCAGCACCGGCAGGCCAGCGTTCGGCATGACCGAGACCGGGATGTGGGCGTTCTGGGAGAGGTAGCGCAGGTGCTCGCTCATCTCGTCGGGGCCCGTGGCGCAGTTGAGGCCGATCATGTCGATGCCGAGGTGCTCGAGTGCGGTGAGCGCCGCGCCGATCTCGGAGCCGAGCAGCATCGTGCCGGTGGTCTCCACCGTCACGTGGGTGACGATCGGCAGGCGCACGCCCAGCTCCTCGAAGGCCTCCTGGCAGCCGTGGACCGCGGCCTTGACCTGCAGGAGGTCCTGCGCGGTCTCGATGAGGATGCCGTCCGCGCCGCCCTCGATCATGCCGAGCGCGGCCTCCTTGTAGTAGGCCTTGAGGTCGGTGTACGGGGCGTGACCGAGCGAGGGCAGCTTCGTGCCCGGCCCCATCGAGCCAAGCACCCAGCGCCGCATGCCGTCGCGGCCCGGACCCATCTCGTCGGCGACGTCGCGGGCGATCTTCACGCCCTTGTAGGCCAGCTCGCGGCAGCGGTCGGCGATGCCGTAGTCGCCGAGGTTGGGCAGGTTGCAACCGAAGGTGTTCGTCTCCACGAGGTCCGCGCCGGCCTCGAAGTACGCGCGGTGGATGGAGGCCACGACGTCGGGGCGGGTGTCGTTGAGGATCTCGTTGCATCCCTCGAGGCCCAGGAAATCCTTGTCCACGTCGAGGTCGAACCCCTGCAGCTGGGTACCCATGGCGCCGTCGCCGATGAGCACGCGCTCCTTCAACGCGTCAAGAAAGGCGGATTTGAATTCAACAGTTGCGGTAGTCATCGAGTAGACAGCTTAGTGCGTCCCTAGGCATTCAGAGAACTTCCGCACCCGCCATGAATAAAATTCAGCCCCGCTAGGAATCCTCTTCTCCAGCCTCGTGCCATTGCGGCAGCTTGTCGACGTCTACAGCACCGAACCCCACCTCGGCGAGAGCTTCCTTCAGGATGTCCAGGAGATCTGCCATCTCCTCGTCCTCCACGACGGGAATGGCGCCAGCCTGCTCGTTGAGGCCGTCGATCTCCCGGTAGAACTCGAGGACTAGCGCCCCGGACGCGTCCGCCGGATCGGCGGGGCCAGCCCCGGCGGCGCGCTCGAGCTCGCCGAGGAGCCTTTCGAACGCCGCGCGCACCTGCGGGAGCAGGCTCGCGTCCATCGTGGGGTCCCACGAGTCATCTTCGCCGTGGACGTAGCTTCCGGAGGCGAACTCGGTGAGGAACTGAAAGGTCTCGTCGATGCGCGGACGCAGCCTGTCGGCCAGGGTCTCAGTCACGGTCATACACCCCATTGTCCCCGAACTAGGCGATTTTTACACCGAGAAGCGCGTCCACGGCGGTGGCCACGACCGCGCCCGCCTCGCTGAGCGCCGCGCCCGCCACGTACTCGCTGGCGCCTTCGGCCCAGGCGTCGATGAGCGCCAACGCCCTGGGCGTGTCGAGGTCGTTGGCCAGGCAGGAGCGGACCTGCTGCACGAGCAGCTCGGCCTCATCCACGGGGCTGTCCGCGCGTGCGGCCGCGCCCCAGGCGGCGAGCCGGGCCTCGGCGGCGCCGAGCACTTCGTCGGACCAGTCGCGGGACTTGCGGTAGTGCCCGGCGTAGACGCCCAGTCGGATCGCCGAGGGGTCGTGGCCCTGCTCGGTGAGCTTGGAGACGAACACGAGGTTGCCCAGCGACTTGCTCATCTTCACGCCGTCGAGCGAGATCATGCCGGTGTGCACGTAGTGCCCGGCCATGCGCTCGCTGCCGTAGGTGGCCTCTGCGTGGGCGGCGGAGAACTCGTGGTGCGGGAAGATGAGGTCGCTGCCGCCGCCCTGGATGGCGAAGTGGGAGCCCAGGCGGTTGGTGGCGATCGCCGAGCACTCCACGTGCCACCCGGGGCGTCCCGCGCCGAAGGGGGCGTCCCACCTGGGTTCGCCGGGCCGCGCAGCGCGCCAGATGAGCGCGTCCAGCGGGTCCTTCTTGCCCGCGCGATCCGGGTCCCCGCCGCGCTCGGCGAAGAACTCCTCCATGAGCGCGCGGGAGTAATTCGACTCGTAACCGAACTGCGAGGTGGCCGTGATGGAGGCGTAGATGTCCGGGTACTCCGGGTCGTCGACGACGTAGGCCGCACCCTTGTCCAGCAGCGAGCTCACCATCTCGATGACCTCGTCCACGGACTCCATCGCGCCGACGTAGTCGCGCGGGGGCAGGACCCCGAGCGCCTCCATGTCGGAGCGGAAGAGGTTGATCTGGCTGGTGCCCAGCTGGCGCCAGTCCACGCCGTCGCGCTCGGCGCGCTCGAACAGCGGGTCGTCGACGTCGGTGATGTTCTGCACGTAGTGCACCTTGAGACCATTGTCGATCAGCTGGCGCTGGATGAGGTCGAAGGTGAGGTAGGTGGCCGCGTGGCCCAGGTGGGTGGAGTCGTAGGGCGTGATGCCGCAGACGTAGACCCCGACCTCCTCGCCGGAGACCTCCACGGGCTTGATGACCTGATCCGCGGTGTCGTACAGGTTGAGCGCGACCGGGGTGCCGGCGACGGCGGGAATGGTTGGGACGGGCCAAGATTGCATAAGCACTACTCTAACCCGTGCCCGAATCCGATGACGATTCAGCCGGGATAGCAAAACGGCCTCCGGGTACCTCGTTGAACGAGGGCCGGAAGCCGTAGGCGTCGGAAAGCGAAAAGCTTAAGCGGCCATGACGCCGAAGCCGAGCAGCGCCATGACGATGAGGCCCACCGGGATGCGGTAGGCCGCGAACCAGCTAAACGAGTGGTGGGAGACGAACTTCAGCAGCCACGCTATGGACGCGTAGCCGAGCACGAAGGCGATCGCCGTGCCCACGAACAGCTGCGCGCCGCTGGCCGCCTGGCCCGCCTCGGGGCTAAAGGCATCGGGCAGGGAGAACAGGCCGGAGGCGAGCACCGCGGGGATGGCCAGGAGGAAGCTGAAGCGGGTGGCCACCTCGCGGTCGAGGCCTAGGAACAGGCCCGCGGAGACCGTGCCGCCGGAGCGGGACACGCCCGGGATGAGCGCGAGGCACTGGGCCAGGCCCATCCAGATGGCGTCGCGCATGGACAGGTCGTTGAAGTTGCGCTTCTTCGAGCCCCACTTCTCCGCGGCGATGAACACGAAGGAGAAGAGGATGAGCACGCTCGCCGTGATCCACAGGTTGCGCAGCGCCTCGCGGATGATGTCCTTGGCGAGGAAACCGATGATCGCCACCGGCAGGGTGCCCACGATGACCATCCAGCCCATGCGGTAGTTGAAGCCGCGCTTGTCCTTATTGAAAAGCCCCGCGAGCCACCCGGTGAAGAAGGTCCAGATGTCGCGCGCGAAGTACACGAGGACCGCCGCCTCGGTGCCCAGCTGCACGACTGCGGTGAAGGAGGCGCCGGCGTCCTTGCCCCACAGGAGCTCGGAGACGATGCGGAGGTGTCCTGAGGAGCTGATGGGCAGAAACTCGGTGAGCCCCTGCACGATGGACAAGATGATGGTCTGCGCCCAGGTGACGTTGTCGGAACTGGTGGCGGCCTGCGCCAGGATGGAGGTATCAATCACGCGGGATACGCTACTACTACAGTGGACACCGTGCAGGAAACGACATTAGGTTCAAGCGGACTCCGCATCTCCTCCCTGGGGCTGGGCACGGTCACCTGGGGGCGCGGCACCGACGCCGCGGAGGCCCTGGGGGTGTTGAAGGCCTTCGCCGACGCGGGCGGCACCCTGCTCGACCTCTCGCCCCAGGCGCTGCCGATGGCCGGCGAGCTCCTGGCCAAGTTTCCCCGGGGCCAGTTCGTCCTCTCCGTGACTAGTGGCGTGGACTTGCTCGCGCCCTTGGGGCGGCGCGTCGACTGCTCGCGCCGGGCGCTGTACCTCTCGCTCGACGAGGCGCTGAACCTGCTCGGGGTCGAAGCCATCGACCTGTGGAACGTCGGGCACTGGGACGCGCACACCCCGCCGTCCGAGGTTTCCTCGGCCATCGAGGCGATGCAGTTCCAGGGCAAGGTGCGCTACGGCTGCCTGCGCGGCTATACCGGCTGGCAGCTGGCGGTGACCTCCTCCCCCGCCATAGCCGCCGCGACCAGCGCGTACAACCTGCTCGAGCGCGCGCCCGAGACGGAACTCATCCCGGCCGCCGAACACCTCGGCGTGGGGTTCATCGCGGGCGCGCCGCTGGGCCAGGGCGTGCTGAGCGGAAAGTACCGGGCGGGCGGCTACCCCGTCGGCTCGCGCGGGGCCCAACCCACCGACTACGCCGACATCCACGGGCTCATCAACGGCTCGGACGCCGTGGTGGAGGCGCTGCGCACGGCCGCCGTGGGCCTGGGGATCTCGATGGCCACCGCCGCGATGGCCTGGGCGCGAACGCGGCCGGGGGTTGCCGCGGTCATGGCGACCCCGCGCACCGTGCAGCAGTGCGCGGAGCTCATCGCGAGCCAAGAGGTGGCGTTCCCCCGGGCGATCGCCCACGCGCTCGACGACGTGACCTTGTAGCCGTGGGTGCTCCGCCGAAGGTGGGATAGTTCCCCCAACTATCGATGGGGCCGCGATTCTCGCGCCGCTGCGCTCGGCCCCGCTGCGTCAAGGGGGATCCCCGCCGGGCGAGGTGGTAGATTGACTCCTTGTGAAACCAGCCCCTGAACTCCGCTCCCGTGGGGCTCGAAAGAGCCGCCGCCGGGCCGTTATGTCCCTGCTCGCAGCCTGTTCGGTCTCCGCCGCGGCGCTGAGCGCCTGCACCTCCGCCGAGAAGTCCTCGGACATCGACACCGCGACGATGGGCGACGCCACCGCCGCCGTCTCCCCCGCCTCCGCGAACCCCGCGGGCGAGGTAATCCCCCTCGATTCCGACATCGCGCAGGTTAGCGACATGGAGCGCGCGGGCGACACGCTGGCACTTCGCTCCGGCAGCAAGCTGCAGGTTGGCACCCTGGAGGAGTTCCGCTCGAAGGCCGCCACGACCCTCGACATCGACGGGCAGTGCGGCGACATGACCGCCACGGGCAGCACCTTCGTGCTCGCCTGCCCGAACGCGGTCTACCTCATCGACAAGGACGCCCCCAGCATGGACAACAAGGTCTCCTCCGACCGGAACCTGTCCACGGCCGTGCAGACCACGTCCGGCGAGATTGTCGCCGGCGTGAAGGACGAGGCCACCGTCGTGGTGATCAAGGACGGCAAGGAGACCAAGGACTTCTCCGTCGAGGATCCCACCGACGAGATGGTCGCCGTCCCCGTCGACGGCAAGCCCGACGCGATCGTGCGCATCAACCGCAAGTACACGATCATCCAGGATGTGAAATGGGCCGACGGTAAGCAGGGCGCCATCCTCCGCATGGGCAAGGGCGTGGGCCAGATCTCCCCGGCCGAAAAGGGCATGGTCTTGGCCTCCGACACGATCGGCAACCAGATCGGGCTCTACTTCGCCGACGACGTGATCCGCCTGCAGAAGACGATGACGGTTCCGGAGAGCCCGTGGGCCGTGGCCTGGGACCACAAGAACACCCTCGCGTGGATCGCCTCCACGAAGGAGAATCAGATCGTCGGCTACGACCCCTCCCAGGGCAACCTCGACGAGAAGACCCGCTACCAGTCGGTTGCGGACGTCCACAACATGACCGTCCTCGACGACGGCACCATCGTCGCCGCCTCCGCCACCGGCGCCGGCCTCGAGGTCATCCCCAGCGTCTAACCCCTCGCTCAACTACCCGAAGGATCCCGAACCCATGAGCACCCTCCCCCAGCACCCGCTGCGCACCAAGGCCTACAACCTCGCCCTCAAGGGCATGTTCACGCTCACCCCGGAGCGCATCCACGGCATCATCAGCCAGGGCATCGGCCTGCTCCAGGCGGTGTACCCCGCGAACCGCGCCGTGGGCAAGGTGCTCGCCGTCAACGACCCGATCCTCTCGCAGGAGGTCTTCGGCACCGTCTTCCCGCGCCCACTGGGCTTGGCCGCCGGCTTCGACAAGAACGGCAGCGCGCCGGACGCATGGTCGGCCATCGGCTTCGGCTACGCGGAGCTGGGTACTGTCACCGCCTCCCCGCAGCCGGGCAACCCCACCCCGCGGCTGTTCCGCCTGCCCGCGGACAAGGCGATCCTCAACCGCATGGGCTTCAACAACTCCGGCGCCGCTGCGGTCGCCGAGAACCTCCGCCGCCGCAAGAGCACAGACGTCATCGGCATCAACATCGGCAAGACCAAGGTGGTTCCGCCGGAGGGCGCCGTCGACGACTACCGCCGCTCCGCCTCACTGCTCGGCGACCTCGCCGACTACCTCGTGGTCAACGTCTCCTCGCCGAACACCCCGGGCCTGCGCGACCTCCAGGCCGTCGAGTCCCTGCGCCCGATCCTCCAGGCGGTGCAGGAGTCCACGAAGACCCCGGTGCTGGTCAAGATCGCCCCGGATCTGAGCAACGAGGACGTCGACGCCGTGGCCGACCTCGCCCTCGAGCTGGGCATCGCGGGCATCGTGGCCACGAACACCACCATCTCCCGCGAGGGTCTTGCCACCGATAAGCACACGGTAGAGGCGATGGGCGCCGGCGGCATCTCCGGCAAGCCGCTCACCGCCCGTTCGCTCGAGGTCCTCCAGCGCCTCTACGACCGCGTAGGCGACAAGCTCGTCCTCGTCGGCGTCGGCGGCATCACCACGCCGCAGGAGGCCTGGGAGCGTATCGCCGCCGGTGCCACCCTGCTGCAGGGCTACACTAATTTCATCTACGGCGGCCCCGATTGGATCCGCGACATCCACCTGGGCATCGCCGCCCAGCTGCGCGCCTACGGCTACGGAAACATCTCCGAGGCCGTCGGTTGCGGCAAGCCGTGGACGCTTGGCTAGTTCGCTTGTCGACGGCTAAAGCGGCCAACCACACCCCTCTCCGAGGGGTGTTTTTCTTTAGCTTTTGTTTAAGTGCACACTGAGAAACGATTCTGAACCCCATTTCTATACAGGGGCTTTTCGCTCTGCTAACGTTTGCATTGATGTCTCCCCTCAATTCTTCCCCCAAGTCCCGCCGCACCCCCTCGCGGCTGGTTCGTGCGGCCATCGTCGCCGCCACGATCGCAACCTCCGTCATCGGTGCGGGTCCCGCCGTCGCGCAGTCCTCGAGCTCCCTGCCGGGCAGCGCCAGCCCCCAGCCGTGGCTGGGCGACGCGCCCTACATCGTCTCGTCGAACCAGGTAGACGGCAATTATTGGCGCGTCGACGTCTGGTCTCCCGCCAACCGCGTGGTGATCTCCAACAACGTGTTGCTCCCCGGCCACGGCGGGCCGAGGCCCTCCCTCTACCTGCTGCCCGGCCTTCAGGGCGGGCAGGCGGGCATGAACTGGATGTCACATTCCGACGTCAAGAACTGGGCCCTGGACAAGAACGTCAACGTGGTCATGCCCCTGGGCGGCCCCTACTCGCTCTACACCGACTGGGACTTCAACGACCCCATCCTCGGGGTCAACAAGTGGAACACCTACATGACCTCCGAGCTCCCTCCGCTTATCGACCAGGCCTTCAACGGCACCGGGCGCGACGCCATCGGTGGCATTTCCTCCACTGGAGCCGCGGCCCTCGACATCGCCGCCCACGCGCCGTGGCGCTACGCCGCGGCCGCCTCCTACTCGGGCTGCCCGATCCGCTCCGGCGCCTTCGGCGGCCTCGTGAGCTCCAGCATGATGGTCGCGGGCGGCGGCTCGGCCTTCAACGCTTGGGGGCTTCCCGGCTCGCCCTCGTGGGCCGACCACGACCCGGGCGCGAACCCGGGGCGCCTCCGCGACGTGAAGGTCTTCGTCTCCTCGGCTTCTGGCACCCCGGGCGCCATCGACGGCACCAATGACCCCAGCATGTGGCTGGGCCCGCGCGCGGTGGAGCTGGTGGCCACCGAGTGCACCAACCAGTACACCAACATCGCCCGCGGCGCTGGCGTGGACGTTAACCGCCAGTTCTACCCGGAGGGCGCCCACTCCTTCGGGCTGTTCTTCCAGGAGATGAAGGACAGCTGGGATCAGACGATCCGCTGGGCCATCGGCGCCTAACCGGAAACGAAGAAAGCCCCTCGATGAACCACATCATCGAGGGGCTTCACTTTTAGCCGCGTGTGGAGTTACGCCTTCGGCGTCATCGCCCGGCGAATGACCAGTCCGCACAGCAGCGCCAGGACCGCGTAGCCGGGCAGCCAGTACTGCTCCCAGGTGGCCAGCGTCGGGTTGGGCAGGAACCTGCCCGCCACCACGAGGAGCAACGCCACCGCGAGCGCGCCCACCTGAACGGCGCTCGGGGCCTGGTTCCGGTTCACGGTCGCGAAGGCTCCGAGGACGGCCGCCGCGACGACGATGAGCAGGAAGCGGGTGTTCACCTCGAAGGGCGTCATCCAGCCCTTGGTGAAGATCTCGATGGCGGTGAAGATGAACAGCACCACCGCGATCGCCATGAAGGCCCCGCCCACGCGGATCGCCACGGGGATGTTGACCACCTCGGGCTTGGTCCGATTAGTCATTCTGGTACCACCCCCACGCGATGGTGCGCGCGATCGAGTGGAAGTACAGGTTAAAGCCCAAAACGGTACAGGTGGACTCCGGATCAATGTCCAGCTTGTCGACGTCCACGGCGTGGACCGCAAAAAGATAGCGGTGCGGCCCGTGTCCGGCCGGCGGCTGCGGGCCGTAGAAGGCCTTCATACCGGAGTCGCCGCGCAGGGTGATGGCGCCGGGGATGCCCGCGTCCTCGGCGGAGCCCGCGCCGGCGGGAAGCTCGGTGACGTCCGCGGGGATGTTGAACACGCCCCAGTGCCAGAAACCGGAGGCGGTGGGCGCGTCCGGATCGAAGCAGGTCACCGCGATGGACTTGGTGCCCTCGGGCAGCCCGGTCCACTTCAGCTGTGGCGAGATGTTGTTCGGCGCGGCGATGTCGTCGGCCAGTCGCTCGCCATCCGCGAAGTCGGTCGACTTTAGCTCAAAGGCGGGCAGATCCTTCAGCGGCGCGTAAGGATCCGGCCCCGGGAAACGGCCATCTTCTGCGTAGTTGCTCATAGGCTTTTTCTACCGCATTGTTGTGACGATTACCACTAGACGCGGCCAGAAGTTGCGCACATCTCCCCCCGTGACCCCTTTTCGGGCGTGGAAAGGCTCGCTCGCGAAGAGGGAAAATTCCAACGCTGTAATTGCCACCCAAAAAATGGCCATCTACCAGCAGATTTGCAAAGTTTTTGTTTGCCCCATATAGTTTAGCGAGTGCCCAGCCGAACGGCTCAAAGCACAATCACCCAGCCCGGGTGGCGGAATGGCAGACGCGCTAGCTTGAGGTGCTAGTGTCCTACTAACGGACGTGGGGGTTCAAGTCCCCCCTCGGGCACAAAAATAATCCCGAGTCATCAACAAGATGGCTCGGGATTTTTGCGCATGAGGAATGACTATCGTGACCCCAGCTGGCATCGACCCCGATCGACTTCGAATCGCCCTGAACGTTATTAAGGAGGCTGGTTCACTTCCCTCCTCGCATCCCGATGCGGTGGCCCTCCATCGCGCGGTTTCCAAGCTGTTTAAGGACGTCAAGCGTAGCCGTCGACAAGCGGCGAAAAGGGCGCGCCAAGAGGCCGATAAACGGGTCTTGGAGGCGACGGCCACCGCAAACCCCCGCCGCATCGACGATGAGACGGCGGGGCTGCTGATCGCGCCGCTGGGGCAGGAACCGGTCGCGCTCGAGGCGGGTGCCGTAGCGACCCCGCACGGGTTCGCGGGCGCGCTGCGGCGCTCGCAGAACTGTTACGTGTGCAAGAAGCCGTACACGCTGGTCGACAGCTTTCACCACCAGCTGTGCCCGGAGTGCGCCGCTGACAATCGCGCGCGGCGGACGGCGAGGGTCGATCTGACCGGACGGCGGGCACTGCTTACGGGAGGACGCGCAAAGATCGGCATGTACATCGCGCTCAAGCTGCTGCGCGACGGCTGCGACCTCACGATCACCACCCGCTTCCCCAAGGACGCGGTGCGCCGATTCGCGGCAGTGGGCGACTCACCTGAGTGGCTGGGGCGCCTCCACGTAGTGGGCATCGACCTGCGCGACCCCGCCCGCGTCGCGGAGCTCGCCGACGCGGTCGCGGAACGGCCGCTGGACATCCTCATCAACAACGCGGCGCAGACGGTCAGGCGCAGCGCGGGGGCCTACTCGGGGCTCGTGGCGGCCGAGACCGCGCCGCTTGCGGGCATCGAGAACGACGTGCCGCTGCTGGAGCTGGGTAGCCCTCACGAGCGCCATCCGCGGGCGATCTCCTCGGGCGTGCCGAGCCTAGATGTCGCTCGTCAGGCGCTGACCGCTGGCGGCGAGGTCGACGCCGGCGGCCTCATTCCCGACCTCGTGAGCCACAATTCTTGGGTGGCGAAGGTCGGCGAGGTGGACCCCGTGGAGATGCTCGAGGTGCAGCTGTGCAACGCCACCGCGCCGTTTATTCTGTTCAACCGCCTGCGCCCAGCGCTGGAGGCCTCGCCCGCGCGCCGAAAGTACGTGGTCAATGTCTCCGCAATGGAGGGTGTGTTCGGTCGCGGGTACAAGGGGCCCGGACACCCGCACACGAACATGGCCAAGGCGGCGCTCAACATGCTCACCCGCACGACGGCGACCGAGATGTTCCAGCACGGGGTGCTGGTGACCTCCGTGGATACGGGCTGGATCACGGACGAGCGGCCGCACACCACCAAGACCCGGCTGGCGGCCGAAGGTTTTAGGGCGCCACTCGACCTCGTCGACGGTGCGGCGCGGGTCTACGACCCCATCGTGCAGGGTGAGAACGGAGTTGACCTCTACGGCTGCTTCCTGAAGGACTACCGGCCGCACCCGTGGTGAGGCTGGCGAGCGCCCACTCGCAAAGAAGCGCTTGTTTGACAGCGGCGCTGCGCGAAAAGGGCAGGTGGTCAAATCTGAAGCCTGTCAAACAAGCGCTTGTTTGACAGCGGCGAGAGCCAGCCGCGCGGATTTTCGGCGGCGCCCCACCCGAATCCGCGCATCCGCGCAGAAAGCCCGCCCAACGGGGTCGCTGGGCGGGCTCGATCGGCGCTTAAGACCTGACCTAGTCCTCGGCCACCTTGTCGAAGGCCTGCAGGATGCGCTCGGCGCCGAGGGTCGGCGTGATCTGCGCGTGGCGCAGCTGATCCTCGACGAGCTTCTTCACGGCCACCACGTCCGGGTCGCCGTTGAGCCGCTGCAGGATGGTCTCGTGGACCATCGACCACATCCACTGGACCTGCTGCTCGCGGCGGGTGTGCTCGAAGTCGCCAGACTCGAGCATGGCGGCGTGGTGCTTCTCCACGATCTCCCAGAACTCGTCGATGCCCTCGTGCTCGACGGCGGACATGGTAATCGTCGGCGGGTGCCAGCCGTCGGTCTCCGCACGCACCATGCGCATCGCCGCGGCGAGCTCGCGGGCCGCGCGCTTGGCGTTGCGCAGGTTGGGGCCGTCGGCCTTGTTGATGGCCACGAGGTCGGCCATCTCCAGCACGCCCTTCTTGATGCCCTGGAGCTGGTCGCCCGCGCCCGCAAGAGCAAGGAAAGTGAAGCAGTCCACCATCTGGGAGACGGCGACCTCGGACTGGCCCACGCCCACGGTCTCGACGAGAATCACGTCGTAGCCGGCCGCCTCGAAGACCACCATCGACTCGCGGGTCGCCTTGGCCACGCCGCCGAGGGTTCCCGCCGACGGCGAGGGGCGGATGAAGGCGTTTTCCTCGCGGGCAAGCTTGGACATGCGGGTCTTGTCGCCAAGGATCGAGCCGCGGGTGCGGGTCGAGGACGGGTCGATCGCGAGGACCGCGACCTTGTGCCCCTCCTTGATCAGCTTCATGCCCAGCGCCTCGATGAAGGTGGACTTGCCCACGCCCGGCACGCCGGTAATACCCACGCGCAGCGCCTTGCCGGAAAACGGCAGCAACCGCACCAGCAGCTCCTGAGCCAGCACGCGGTGCGCCGGGGCGGTGGACTCGAGCAGCGTGATCGCGCGCGACATGAGCGTGCGGTTGTGCTCGCGCACGCCGTTGAACAGCTCATCGACGTCGATGCGGCGGCGCGCACGCTTGACCACTTCCGGCGCGACGGCGGTCACTGCTCCCAGATCGGTACCCGCGGTGGTCATGAGCGAACCCAGGTGGTGTTCGAGATACTCGTTTCCTTGGAAGGAACCGGTCATGAGCTGGCACTCCTTTGTGCTTTTCGACGTGCCCACGGCGCCGAGAGGCGTCGATAAGCGAAATAAAATAGGAAATATGCGCGCACCGGCCCGAAGAAACCCTCGGGCCGGTGCGAAAACTGACTTCTTCTAGCCCTTAGGCCTCGACGTCAAGCTCAAGGCCAAGGTTGGCGGCGAGCTTGGTCAGCATGTCGATAGCGGAATCTGCGATGACGGTTCCCGGCGGGTAGATGGCCACCGCGCCGTCGTCGTAGAGCTCCTGGAAATCACCCGGCGGGATGACGCCGCCGACGATGATCATGATGTCCTCGCGGCCGAGCTTCTTCAGCTCCTCGCGCAGGGCTGGCACCAGGGTGAGGTGACCTGCGGCGAGCGAGGACACGCCGACGACGTGGACGTCGGCATCGACAGCGGCCTGGGCGGCCTCTGCCGGGGTCTGGAACAGCGGTCCGACGTCGACGTCCATGCCGAGGTCGGCGTAGGCGGACGCGACGACCTTCTGGCCGCGGTCGTGACCGTCCTGGCCCATCTTGGCGATGTAGATGCGCGGGCGGCGGCCTTCCTCGGCCTCGAAAGCGTCGGCCATGGCGATTGCCTTCTCGACGTTGCCCACGGTGCCTTCCTTTCCAACCTCGTCCTTGTAGACGCCGGAGAGGGTGCGGATCTCGGCCTCGTGGCGGCCAAAGACCTCCTCGAGGGCGTCGGAGATTTCACCGATGGAGCACTTGGCGCGGGCGCAGTCCACAGCCAGCTTCAGCAGGTTGTGGTCGAGGTCGCCCGGCTCCTTGTTCTCCATGCGCGCGGCCTCGGTCAGGGCGGCAAGCGTGCGCTTGACCTCCTCCGGGTCGCGCTCGGCGCGCAGCTTCTCCAGCTTGGCGATCTGCTCGGCGCGCACCTTGGTGTTGTCGACCTTGAGGACCTCGATCTGCTCGTCCTCTTCGACGACGTACTTGTTCACGCCGATAAGTGCCTGGCGGCCGGAGTCGATGCGGGCCTGGGTGCGGGCTGCGGACTCCTCGATGCGCAGCTTCGGGATGCCCTCGATGGTGGCCTGGGCCATACCACCGGCGGCCTCGACCTCCTCGATGTGCTTGCGGGCGCGCTCGGCGAGCTGCTCGGTCAGCCACTCGACGTAGTAGGAACCAGCCCACGGGTCGACCGGGCGCACGGTGCCGGACTCCTGCTGCAGCAGCAGCTGAGTGTTACGGGCGATGCGCGCGGAGAAGTCGGTCGGCAGGGCCAGCGCCTCGTCGAGGGCGTTGGTGTGCAGCGACTGGGTGTGGCCCTGGGTGGCGCCCATGGCCTCGATCGCGGTGCGAGCCACGTTGTTGTAGACGTCCTGCGCGGTCAGCGACCAGCCGGAGGTCTGGGAGTGGGTACGCAGGGAGCGCGACTTCGGGTTCTTCGGGCCGAACTTCGCAACCAGCTCGCTCCACAGGAGGCGGCCGGCGCGCAGCTTCGCGATCTCCATGAAGGTGTTCATGGAAATGCCCCAGAAGAAGGACAGACGCGGCGCGAACTTGTCCACCTCGAGGCCCACGGACTCGCCAGCACGGATGTACTCGATGCCGTCGGCCAGGGTGTAGGCCAGCTCGAGGTCGGCGGTAGCACCGGCCTCCTGGATGTGGTAGCCGGAGATCGAGATCGAGTTCCAGCGCGGCATCTTCATGGAGGTGTACTCGAAGATGTTCGCGATGATGCGCATCGACGGCTTCGGCGGGTAGATGTAGGTGTTGCGGACCATGAACTCCTTCAGAATGTCGTTCTGAATGGTTCCGGCCAGCTGCTCGGGCTTCACGCCCTGCTCCTCGGCGGTGACGATGTAGAACGCCAGAACCGGGAGGACGGCGCCGTTCATGGTCATCGAGACGGAGACGTTGGCCAGGTCGATGCCGGCGAACAGCTCGCGCATGTCGAGGATGGAGTCGATGGCCACGCCCGCCATACCGACGTCGCCGAGCACGCGCTCGTTGTCGGAGTCGTAGCCGCGGTGGGTGGCCAGGTCGAAGGCGACCGACAGGCCCTTCTGGCCAGCGGCCAGATTGCGGCGGTAGAAGGCGTTGGACTCAGCGGCGGTGGAGAAGCCAGCGTACTGGCGAATGGTCCACGGCTGGTTGGTGTACATGGTCGGGTACGGGCCACGCATGAACGGCGGCATACCCGGGAAGGAATCCAGCTGATCCGCAGGAACGGTCTCGTTGCGGTCCTCGCGGGTGAACACGCGGGGGACGTCGATGCCCTCCGGGGTGTTCCAGACCTGCTCGCGCAGCGCGCTCGCGTCGGCGGCGGCGGAGGACTCGGAGGAGGCGGCGTAATCAGCGAAATTAGGAATGGTACTCATGAGTGCTTATGCTCCCAACTTCTCAAGCAGGTCGGACAGGGTCTGAGCTGCGTCGATCTTCATGTTGAGGTAGCCGTCAGCCTCGACGCCGGTGCCCTCGGCACCCGCGAGAAGGACGGTCTCGACGCCGAGCTCGCGCAGCGCGGCCAGCGCCTCGGCGCCGGAGGCTGCGTACTCCTGGTCGGTGCCGCAGATGACGACGATGGAGGCAGCCTTCGCGGCCTCGGCGAACTCCGGGGTGCCGGGGACGACCTGGCCCGGGTTCAGCGCCTCGATGCCGCCGGAGGCGAGCAGGTTGGAGGCGAAACCGGTGCGAATGTTGTGCTTGGCCAGCGGGCCGAGCGGGATGAGCGCGATCTGCGGACGGGTGCCCTTGACCTCGAAGTAGTCGTCGGAGCGGTTGCGCAGGCCCTCGAACTGTGCGGCCCAACGCTTGACGTTGGTCGGCTCGACGCGCAGGTCTTTCGGGAGCGGCGCCTCGCCCAGGTTCGGGAACTCGTTGATAGCGGTGATCTTGCGCACGCGGTGAGCGATGGCGTCGCGGATCTTCTCGTAGCCAGCCTCGAGCTTCGAGGTGATCTCGCCGGTTGCGAAGACGGCGGAGAAGCCGCCCTTGGCCTCGACGTCCTGGAAGACCTCCCAGGACTTCTCGATCAGCTGGTTGGTGTACTGCTCGACGTAGTAGGAGCCGCCGGCCGGGTCGACGACGTGGCCGATGTGGGACTCCTCGAGGAGCAGCAGGTTGGTGTTGCGCGCGATGCGGTGCGCGAAGGTGCGGGACACACCCGGCAGACCGCCGGGGATAGCCCAGTCGAAGCACAGGACCTCGACGTCGGTGGCGCCGCCGACGCCTGCGGCGAAGGCAGACACGGTGGAACGCAGCATGTTGACCCAGGCGTCGCGCTGGCTGAACATGGCCGGCGCGGTCAGGGCGTGGATCGGGCAGGAGCCCTTCTCCGGCGCGCCGACGATCTCGGCGACGCGGGCCCACAGGGTGCGGGCGGCGCGCAGCTTGGCGATCTGGCCGAACTGGTCGTCGGTGATCGCGTAGCGGAAGGAGAGCTGGTCGAGCGCCTGCTCGACGGTCAGCCCGGCGTCGGTCAGCCTGCGCAGGTACTCAACGCCCGCGGCCAGGGTGAAGCCGATCTGCTGGGCGTAGGTGCCGCCCTGGTTGGAGAAGGCCACGCCGTCGACGAGGATGGCGCGGGTGTTCTCGCGGGTGGTGGCCTCCTTGGCCAGCTCGATGGCGGTGTCCAGGTCGCAGGATGCGGAGCCGTCGACCTGAGAGGTCAGCGGGGACGCGCCCAGCTCAACGCGGGCGGGCGTGGCGCCTTCGGCGTCGACAAGCTTGTACAGCTCTGCCACCTGAGCCTTGACGTTCTCGCCTGCGTTGAGGCGAACCGGAGCGTACTGGAACAGAACCCCCTTGAGAAGATCCGCCAGCGGGGCGTCGCCGTAGGCGACGATGTCGGTGGTGCCGTTCTCCAGGGCGGACAGGACCTGGGCGTTGGTGGCGGAGGCACCGAAGGACTCGGTCACGCCCCAGCCGCTGTTGGTAGCGGCGTCCACGCCCGCGGCGCCGCGGGTGTACGGGAAGCTACCCGGAACCTGCGCCTCAGGAAGTTCGTCCTGGCGGGTGTACAGCGGGTTGACGTCGATCCCGTCGTAGGTGGTCTTGATTAGTTTGCGCCAAGCGTCAAGCGGGACGTCGGCGACGTCCTTCTTGTGCACTCGCGCGAAGACGCCAGCGACACCCTTGTACCAGGCTTCCTGTCGCTGGGCGAAGTCTTCAATAAGGGAATTCCGTGCATCACTCACGTAAAACCCACTCCCCTCGCATCGGTGGCAAGCCACGAGGGTGAAAGCCCCGAAGCCCGCCTTTAGAGCTGTCAGTAAAAGTGTGAGACTTGTCCACGACCGCGAGGGTGGCAGACAACTCACAACCGTGTTCAATCCTAGTACGCATCACAGTCGTTTATTGGTCACCCCGGCAGGTTGTGGTTAATCTTGCACCCCCACCGGCTACCCTATTTTCTTGTGAGCACCGCCTATGATTTTCTGTTCGGGCTTTTCAGGTCCGCGTACACCGCCGTTCGTGGGTGGAGCCCTATTCGGAAATTGGTGGCTTTAGCTGCGGTTTTCCTCGGCGTCTACATGCTTTTCGGCTTTGACGTCCCCTCGCTTGCGACGCTGCAGCAGTGGTCCCTGCACTTAGGTCCCTGGTTCCCGTTTCTATTCGGCGGGCTGTACGTGCTCGTGGTCCAGTTCCCCATTCCGAGAACGTTTTTCACCTTGAGCTCCGGCGTGCTCTTCGGACCGGCGCTCGGCATCACGGTCGCGCTCGTTTCCACCACGGTCGGCGCCGCGTTGTCGATCAGCATCGTGCGCGCCTTCTTCGGCGAGTGGATCGCGCAGCGCCTCACGCACCCAGCCGTTGCCCGCATCGATCGGCACCTCAAGCAGCGCGGCTGGCTCGCCGTCGCCTCGCTGCGCATGATCGCGGCCGTCCCGTTTTCCATCCTCAACTACGTCGCCGCGCTCAGCAGCGTGCCTATCCTCAGCTTCACCGTGGCCACGCTCGTCGGCTCCGCACCCGGCACCATCGCCACCGTCCTGCTCGGTAACACGCTCACCGGCGACATGGATCCGAAGCTGCTTGCGGTCGCATTGAGTCTTGCGGTGATCGGCTCCGCGGGGTTGCTTATCGACGCCAAGGTCCCCCTCAAGGGTCAAGACTCAAGCATGGATTAGCCATCGTGGGCTAGGCTGGGTGGAGCTTTACCCATCCGTGAAGGGGCCCAGATCATGTTCGCCATTCATGCCCGGTACCGCGGCCGCGAGCGCCGCCGCGCCGACTTCGTCCGCCAGTCCGCCCAGGCGCTGTCCACGCTGCCCGACGTCAACGAGTTTTCGGTCGTGGGCGTGGAGGACATCCAGGCCACGGTCGACACCGCCGAGGCGGCTTGCGACACGACGATGGCGCTGCTTTCCGCCGGCGACTGGGCCGTCGGCATCGGCGTGCTCGTCGACGACTCCCTGCCCGACCCCGAGCTCGCCGCGACGCAGGCACTCTCGCTGGCGGCCATGACCCTGGGCACCCACGCCCGCAGCGGGCAGGTCAAGGTCGGCGTCAAGCGCGGCAACCGCAAGGACCAGGCCTGGAGCGCGGACGTGCAGGCGGTGTTCACGATGCTGGCCCACATCCTCTCCAAGCGCACCTCCGAGGGGCGGGAGGCGACCTCGCTCGTGCGCTCGGGCATGAATCAAAACGAGGCGGCGGCAGAGCTGGGGATCTCCAAGCAGGCGATGAGCCAACGCCTGCAGGCGGCCGGGTGGCAGGCAGAGATGGCCGGGTACCGGCTCGCCATCAGCCTGCTGCAGCGCGCGGCATAGGAAAAGCGCCCGCGTCCATGTGACGCGAGCGCTTTGCGCGTTATTGCTCGGTGGGCTCGTCCACCGGCTTGTTGGCCACGGCGTTGGCCGCCGCCACAGCCGCGGCGATCTCCGGGTTGGACTCGGTCTTGAACCAATCCTCGTGGTCGTCCTCGCTGAGCACCTCGGCGGCGTCCACCTTCTTGGGCTCGTAACGGAAGACACCGTCGACCCCCTTGTCCGCGAAGGATCGGGCGAACTGCTCGAGCGAGTCGCTGAACTGGCTGGGGATCATCCACATAGTCGACGCCTGGCCCTCGGCCATCTTCGGCAGCTTGTCCAGGTACTGGTACGCCAGGACCTCGGGCGTGAGCTGCGAGGCGGCGATGGCGGCGTTGACCTTCTGGATGGCGCGGGCCTCGCCCTGCGCCTCCAGGTACTTGGCGGCTCGTTCGCCCTCCGCGCGCAGGATGGTGGCCTGGCGCTCGGCCTCCGCGGCGAGGATGGCGGCGTGCTTCTCGCCCTCGGCCGCCAGAATCTTCGCCTGCTTCTCGCCCTCGGCGGTGCGGATGTCGGATTCCCTGCGGCCCTCGGCGGTGAGGATCATGGCGCGCTTCTCGCGGTCCGCCTTCATCTGCATCTCCATCGACTGCTGGATGGACGGCGGCGGATCGATGGCCTTGAGCTCGACTCGGCTGATGCGCAGGCCCCACTTGGTGGTGGCGGCGTCGAGCTCACCGCGCAGGCGGCGGTTGATGACCTCGCGCGAGGTCAGCGTCTCCTCCAGGGTCATGCCGCCCACGACGTCGCGGAGCGTGGCCACGGAGATCTGCTCGACGCCCACGATGTAGTTGTCCACGCCGTAGATGGCGCGGGCGGCGTCGTTGATCTGGAAGGTGACCACCGTGTCGATGGCGACGGTGAGGTTGTCCTGGGTGATGACGGCCTGCGGCGGGAAGGAGACCACGCGCTCGCGGGTGTCCACCTTGTCGCGCACGCGGTCGATGAACGGGATGAGCAGGGTCAGCCCGCCCGAGACGGTGCGGGTGTAGCGGCCGAGCCGCTCGATGACGGCGGCCTCACCCTGCGGAATCAATGCTATGGACTTGAGAACAATGGCTGCGATGAGAACCAGCAGCGCGACAACGGCGATAAAGGATGCTGACATCTATACTCCCTTCCACACAACGGCGGTTGTGCCCTCGATTTCTACGACGTGTACAACTTCACCGGGGGCGAAGGTGTCTGTGGGAGTCAGCGCTCGCGCGGACCAGATGGAGCCGTCGAGCCGCACCTGGCCGGAGGTCGCCCCGACCGCCTCGAGCACCTCCGCCTTCTGCCCCACGAGGGCCGAGGGCGAGGTGTCGAGCACGAGGCTGGTGTTCATGCGCCTCTTGATCATCGGCTTGAGCCCCACCACCGTGGCGATGGAGGCCACGCCGAAGACGGCGAGCTCCGCCCACAGCGGGATCCCCGCCAGCGCCGTCGCACTGACTACGAGCGCGGCGACGCCCAGCATCAAGAGGGTGAGCTCGCCCACGAGCAGCTCCGCGCTCGCGAGAACTAAGGCGATGATGAACCAGATGAGTGCTCCCACGACCCCCACCCTAACGAAGACACGATTCGATTACCGCTCCAAAACGGAATCGATACCCAATCGAAATAAATGGGAGATAAGTGGGAATGGTCTCTAAATGAGGTCTTCCTTCTTCAGCTCCGGGGTGGTGACGAAGTCGACGAGCCTTTCGACGGCGCCGATGAGCGTGGAGTCGATGTCGCGGAAGGTGCTGACCGCGCTGTAGACCCGGTTCCAGCCCTCCTTGGGGTCGCTCCAGCCCACGCGCTTGCAGATACCCGTCTTCCAGTCCTCGCCGTAGGGAACCTCCGGCCACGCGCGCAAGCCCAGCCGTTCCGGCTTCACCGCCGCCCAGATGTCGATGTAGGGATGGCCGGTGACCAGCACGTCGGGACCGACGGACTCGGTGAGCCGGGTCTCCTTGGACCCGCGCACGAGGTGGTCCGCCAGCACCCCGATGCGACGGCCGGGGCCCGGCTTGAACTCGGCGAGGCGCTCGGGAAGGTTGTCGAGCCCCTCCAGATATTCCACGACGACGCCCTCGACGCGAAGGTCGTGGCCCCAGATCTTCTCCACGATGGCGGCGTCGTGGATGCCCTCCACCCAGATCCGGGAGGGGGCCGCGACCTTCGCCTCCACCTGCTCCACGCGACGCGACCCGGAGTTGGAGCGCTGGGGCTTGGCCTTGGGCACGAAGCGGGTGAGCGTGACCCGCTCGCCGTCGATCATGAAGGCGCCCTCGCGGAGTTTGAAGAGCCGCTGGGTACCGTAACGATCCTCCAGCCGGATGAAATCGCCGTCATAGGTCCGCTCGAAACCCACCACGGCACCCACGAAGCCGTCGGCAAGCACCTCTGCAACAAGACCCGGCTCGGCTGGGACCTTCGGGTAGGTGGGACGCTGGTTGCGCGCGTGCCCGCTCAGGATGTCGCCGCCGTAGGGATCGTTGAAGCTCATAGCGAAACAGCCTACTTCGCTTTTCGCGGGGCGTGGATTAGGCTTGCCCGAGTTATGGATTTCAGAGCTCACGTCTACTCCCCGCTGCAAAACCAGGCGCTGTGGCTGGCGGCAACCTTGTACGGCGAGGCCTCCTTCGACGACGCCGACTACGCGCTCACCGAGCTCGGCGGCCCGCAGCGATTCGAGGACGAGGAGTACGGGCTCGCCCCGCTCATTCGCCAGATCCGCTCGTTTAACTCGGGCTTCATGGATTCCTTTTCCTCCCAGCCTGCGTTGTCGCTCACGCTCGCAGGCCCCGGCACCCCCGTCGGCCTGCCCGCCGCCTCCGCGGCGGCAGGGCTTGCCACCGGTGCCGGCGGCGCGATAGTACTCGCATCCGAGCGCGCCCGCGCCTACGCCGCGGCCGTCCCGCTCTATGGTCAAGGCGGCACCCAGTGGCGCTGGTTCGAGCTCGAGGGCTATCCCCCGGCACCCGCCTACCTGTCCCCCGGCGAGGCCGACTTCCTGCTCACCACCGCCACCCGCGAGGCCGCCGAGCTCATCGAGCGCATGGGGCCGATAGCCACCGACCTACCCAACCCCCGGCTGACGGTGGGCACGCTCAGCGACTTCTACGACACCCCCGGTCTTCCCTCGTCGATCGCGCCACGCGCGGCGAAGCTCATCGCCCGCGCCGACCGGGTCTCCGCGATCATCGAGACCGTGACCGCCAGGATCAACGATCACACCTTCGACCCGGGGCTGCTGAGCCTGGGCAGGCACATCCGCCAGGCGCGCATGAGCGCGGTCACCTACGCCACCGTCGAGTGGGCGCGGGTCTACGATCGCAACCTCCACGCCCGCTAGCCGCCTAGCGGCGCGGCCTGGTGGGGCAGCACCCGGGCTCGCACACGGCGCCGTTGAGGCTGCAGCCCTTGGAGGCCACGCACCCGGAGTGCTTCGCGGTCTCGGGCGCCAGCGACTCCCCGATAAGGTCCACGATCATCTTCGCGAACTCCGGGCGCGGGCCCACCGTCGCCGCGCGTTCGACGAGCATCCCGTGCTCCTTGGCCTGTGCCGCGAGCTCGTGGTCGAGGTCCCAGACCACCTCCATGTGGTCGGAGATGAAACCGACGGAGCAGACGACCATGGCGCCCACCCCGGCGTCGTGCAGGGACTGCTCGTGATCGAGAATGTCCGGTTCCAGCCACGGGACCGTGCCGTCGCCGGAGGCCGACTGCCACACGACCTCGTAGTCGGAAATCCCCGCCTTCGCCGCGACGAGCCGCGCGGCCTCGGCGACCTGACGGGAGTAGAGGTTTCCGTCGGCCTTGGTGCCGGAGGCGGCATCAGCGCGGACGGGGATGCTGTGGGCGGTAAACACCAAGCGCGCGGATTCGCGGAAAGCCTCGGGCAGCCGACCGTAGGCGTCGGCAATAGCCTGCGCGTTGAGCTCGATGAAGGCCGGGTGGTCGAAGAACTGGCGGGACTTGAAAAAGTCCGTCTGCTCGAACCCCGCCGCGCCCTGCGCCTCACGCATCGCCTGGATGTCCTCGTCATACTGCTTGCAGCCGGAGTATCCGCCCCAGGCGCTGGTGGCGAAGACCACGGCCTTGCGCACGCCGTCGCGCGAAAGCTCCAGCGCTACGTCGTTGGCGTAGGGCTTCCAATTGCGATTGCCGAAGTAGACGGGAAGGTCCCAGCCGCGGCGGCGCAGCTCTTCTTCCACGTTGAAGATGATCTCGCGGTTGAGCTCGTTGAGCGGGCTGAGCCCGTCGAAGTGATTATAGTGCTGCCCGACCTCGTCGAGGCGCTCCGGCGGGATGCCCCGGCCGCGGGTGACGTTCTCGAGGAAGGGACGGATGTCTTCCGGCCCCTCGGGGGCTCCGAAAGACAGTACGACCAACGCGTCGACGTCGGCCGGCGACCAGCCAGGAGCAGTGGATTCGAGGGGATTCATCTCGCCTTCCAAGTTCATGGTGGTTACCGTATCACCAAACCAAGGGTTGCCTGAAAAGCCGAAGAAGGCGGGGTGTGCACCACGTTGCCGTGATTGCACACCCCGCCTGGGATGTTTTCCACTCGGGCCTGCCCCTAGCGCGGAATCGCGCTAACCGATGAGGCGAACCGCGTACGGGCTCATGCCCGACCAGCGCACCGGCGAGATCTTCACCGTCGAGCCCGAGTTCGGGGCCTCGATCATCGTGCCGTCTCCCAGGTAGATGGCGACGTGGTTCTCGGCGTTCGGGCCGTAGAAGATGAGGTCGCCGCGCTTCATCTCTGAGGGCGAGATCTTCGTGCCGCGCTGGTACTGGTAGCCGGTGTAGTGCGGCAGAGAGATGCCGACACCCGCGAAGGCGTAGAGCACGAGGCCAGAGCAGTCGAAGCCGATCTTGTTGTAGTCGCCGTAGGAGTCGGCCACGCCACCGTCGCGGATGCCCTTGGTGGGGCCGTTTGCGTTGCCGCCGCCCCAGGCGTAGGGCACGCCGAGCTGGGACTTGGCTCTAGCGATGACCGCCTCGATCTTCTGATCCGCGGAGGCGTCGCTGACCAGCGCGCTCGCCTTCTGCGTCACCGAGTCGGTGGACTCGAGCTTGACGGTGTCCAGGTCGGCAACCGCGGAGTTACCGCTGTTGGCCACCTCGTCGGACTGGACGGCCGCGATAGGATTGCTCGTGCTCGTGGTGCTGTTTGCGCCGGTGGTGTCCGAACCCGCGTAGGGATCGGCGGTGGAGGCATGGTCGGCCTGGGAGGCGGCGACTAGCGCGGCCGCCGCGACGCCAGCCGCCGTGGCAGCGGCATCCTTGGCGGCCTGCGCCTGGCTTGCGTTGTTCGCCTGGGCTTCGGCGTCGGCCTTCGCCTCCGCAGCCGCGGCAGCCTTCTCCTCCGCGTCCTTCTGCGCCGCGAGGCGCTGGTTCTCCTCGGCCTGGGCCGCGGCATCGGCAGCGGCCTGCGCTGCTGCCTGCTCCTGGGCCTTCTTCTGCGCCTCGGCCTCGGCGGCCTGGCGCGCTGCCTCAGCGGCCGCCGCCTCCTGCTCGGCCTTCTCCTTGGCGGCCTGAGCCTCCTGATAGGCCTGGAACTCGTCGCGCTGGTTGTTGAGGTTAGTCGCGTTGGCCTTGGCAGCATCGAGGTTGGACTGCGCCTGGTCGCGGCTGGCGACGAGCTCGTCGTGCTGACGCTGCTTGTCCTCGAGCTGCGAGTTGGTGTCGTCGATCGCCTGCTGGGCGTCCTGCTGCGCCTGCGTCGCGTCCTGCTCCTGCTGCTCCGCGTAGTTGCGAGCCTCGCGCAGGCGGGACTCCTCGTTGGCCTGCTCGGTGCGCAGTCGGTCGAGGTCGTCGATGGCCTGGCGCTGCTTCTCAGCGGTAGTGCGCAGGTACGTCTGGCGGTCGAGCGAGTCCTCCGAATTGGCGTTGCCGGAGACCCCGCCCACGCCGGGGGCGGTGGCGCCCTGGCGGTAGGCGCTGCGTGAGATGTCATCGAGCTTGGCCTGGGCCGCCTCGATCTCCGACTGCGTCGCGTCGAGGTTCGCGCGCGCAGAGGACACGCCCTGGCGGGCCTGCTCGGCCTTTGCCTGCGCGTCGTGTAGGTCGACCAAGGCCTTGTTGACAGCCTCCCGCAGTCCACCCATCTCCATCTCGAGATTGGCGATCTCGGAGTCCGAGGAGGACAGCGACGCCGCGAGCGATCCCACCACGTTCTGGGCGGTGGTGACCGCGTCCTGGGCGGCGGCGATCTCCGAGTCGGAGGGGTTGGTGGGCTGGGCCACGGCGGTGACGCCGGATACGAGTGACGTGGTCAGCACGACAGACAAGATGCCTGTCGCGGTGCGCTGGGCAACGACCCGCCGCCTATTAAAGGTACGCACACAAACTCCTTTTTCGCCCGTCCAAGGTTTCCCGCAGATACTCTGCGTGACCTACGGGCCGACCCTTCCCCTGACTGCGCCCCTTCGATGCGTGCTTCCCCACATGCCCGAAAACTATTGGCGAAAATCAAGTTTCAAGAGTCGACTCGTAAGTCGACAATGGAAACTTTAGAGCACTACTCCCACATTGTCTGCATCAATTACCATCGATATTGTTTGAAAACACTAGTCACATATGTCACGCACGTATCGTGACCTGCGCAGGAGAGGTTACGCCGTCGTAGTGTGAAATAAGTCACTCAAAGATAAATTTCCGGCGTGTCGGCACAGCCCGCCACACTTCAAAACGTTATAAAGCCGCCACGGATGCGCAGTAGTCAAGTTTTAAAACTTGATTTTCCCCATGGTATTCATCCGCCTCTATAGTCACGCCAAACCAACCGTCATGATTGTGGACTTGACTTTGGGATTTACGAGCAAATCCGTAGGCGTCGACAAGCAAGAAAAAGGGACCCGTAGGTCCCGATCGGTTTAAAAACGTTATCTTCCCATTCGCTTCACGACGACCACGGTGGCCGCCACCGCTGCAACGATGGCCACAAGCGCCAGCGCCACCAACGCCCCGCCTGGAACCGGGTCCGCCTCAATGTGATCGACAAGCCCCACCGTCGCCTGCGCATAGTCCGGGTTTGCAAGGAAGTTCCACTGGGCGGACTCAATGTCGGCACGGCTGTGGGTCGTGCTCACGATCGCACCGGATCCAGGCGACCGTACGATCACGGTGTCCAGCGCGGTATCCGTACGCAACACCTGTGCAATGTCGCGGAGGTCCGCAGTGACCGCCGGATCTTGGTCGAGCACGGCGATGCCGAGCGAACCGAAACCGTGATCCGACGCGTAGGAGACCGACGACTCCAGCGATTGGCGCAGCCCGCCATTCTCGCTCTGGAGCGCAACCTGCCCCTGCTCCAGCTGCGCGGTAAGCGCGCCCATGTCAACGTTTGCCGGGATCACGGATGCTCGACCTGCTTTCTGTGAGGAGGGGCGCCAAAGCCACAACCGGCCGGCCCGCATTGTCGTTTGCAACAATAGCTTATTGGGGAGCCTCGCCGACACTGATCGTCGTCCCCGGCGTGCCCCGCCGCGGGCCGGGGTTCGCCCACCCCGCCTCGTCGGGGGTAACGCAGCTCCCCCACAGCCGCATTTCCCGGCCTTGCGTCCCCTAATTGGTCGTGTCGGGGGTGCATTTCAATGCAACAGAACGCTCGTACTGTTAAGATTGGCGCTAGGCGACGTTCGTGTGCCTTTCACACAAACGTTGGCACTATCAAACGCGCGGGTACCAGCCAATGCAAGCATCCCCCGCACGAGTGAACAGACATCAAACTGATCACCTAATCACAATCGAAGTGGAGCTCACTGTGACTGAAAGCAAGAACTCCTTCAGCGCCAAGCAGAAGCTTGAAGTTGGCGAGAAGTCTTACGACTACTTCGCCCTCAACGCCGTCGCTGGCATGGAGAAGCTGCCGTACTCCCTCAAGGTTCTCGGCGAGAACCTGCTCCGTAATGAGGACGGCGCAAACATCACCACCGAACACATCGAGGCTATTGCTAACTGGGACCCGACCGCCGAGCCGAGCATCGAGATCCAGTTCACCCCGGCCCGCGTCCTCATGCAGGACTTCACCGGTGTTCCGTGCGTGGTCGACCTAGCCACCATGCGCGAGGCCGTCAAGACCCTCGGCGGCGACCCGGACAAGGTTAACCCGCTCAACCCCGCCGAGATGGTCATCGACCACTCCGTCATCGTGGAGGCCTTTGGCTCCCCCGAGG
Source organism: Corynebacterium vitaeruminis DSM 20294 (assembly GCF_000550805.1). Taxonomy (NCBI): domain Bacteria; kingdom Bacillati; phylum Actinomycetota; class Actinomycetes; order Mycobacteriales; family Corynebacteriaceae; genus Corynebacterium; species Corynebacterium vitaeruminis. The sequence goes on from NZ_CP004353.1 coordinate 1,590,115, forward strand.
CGCTGTCCACCAACGTTGAGATCGAGTACCAGCGCAACGAGGAGCGCTACAAGTTCCTGCGCTGGGGATCCAAGGCCTTCTCCAACTTCCGCGTCGTTCCTCCGGGAACCGGCATCGTCCACCAGGTGAACATTGAGAACCTGGCCCGCGTTGTCTTCAACAACAACGGCCTCGCTTACCCGGACACCTGCATCGGTACCGACTCCCACACCACGATGGAAAACGGCCTGGGCATCCTGGGCTGGGGCGTGGGCGGCATTGAGGCCGAGGCCGCAATGCTCGGCCAGCCGGTCTCCATGCTCATCCCTAAGGTCGTCGGCTTCAAGCTCACCGGTGAGATCCCCGCTGGTGTCACCGCTACCGACGTCGTTTTGACCATCACCGAGATGCTTCGCCAGCACGGTGTAGTCCAGAAGTTCGTCGAGTTCTACGGCAATGGCGTCAAGTCCATTCCGCTGGCCAACCGTGCCACCATCGGCAACATGTCTCCGGAGTTCGGTTCCACCTGTGCGATCTTCCCGATCGACGAGGAGACCACCAAGTACATGACCCTGACCGGCCGCCCGACCGAGCAGGTCGAGCTCGTCGAGGCCTACGCCAAGGCACAGGGGATGTGGCTGGAGAAGGATGCTCCGGAGGCGCAGTACTCCGAGTACCTCGAGCTCGACCTCGGCACCGTGGTTCCGTCCATCGCCGGCCCGAAGCGCCCGCAGGACCGCATCCTGCTCACCGAGTCCAAGGCACAGTTCCGTAAGGACCTTCCCAACTACACCAACGACGAGGTCTGCACCGACGAGTCCCTGCCTGCAAAGCGCATGGAGGCAGAGGGCGAGGGCCTCGCCGAGGCCGGCTCTGCTCAGGTCACCAACCTCAACGTTTCCCGCGAGGGCCACGGCGAGTCCGCTGCCCTGGGTCGTACTGGTCGCCAGTCCAACCCGGTCACTGTCACTTCTCCGCAGGGCGGCGAGTACACGCTCGACCACGGCATGGTTGCTATCGCCTCCATCACCTCCTGCACCAACACCTCGAACCCGTCCGTGATGATCGGCGCTGGCCTCATCGCCCGCAAGGCTGCTGAGAAGGGCCTCAAGGCAAAGCCGTGGGTCAAGACCATCTGCGCACCGGGTTCCCAGGTCGTCGACGGCTACTACCAGCGCGCCGACCTCTGGAAGGACCTGGAGGCCCTGGGCTTCTACCTCTCCGGCTTCGGCTGCACCTCCTGCATCGGCAACTCCGGTCCGCTGCCGCAGGAAGTCTCCGACGCGATCAACAAGTACGACCTGACCGCTACCGCAGTCCTCTCCGGTAACCGCAACTTCGAGGGTCGTATCTCCCCGGACGTGAAGATGAACTACCTCGCGTCCCCGATCATGGTCATCGCCTACGCGATCGCCGGCACCATGGACTTCGACTTCGAGACCCAGGCGCTCGGCCAGGACCAGGACGGCAACGATGTCTTCCTCAAGGACATCTGGCCCTCCACCGAGGAGATCGAGGAGACCATCGCCTCCGCTATCTCTCGCGAGCTCTACGAAGAGGACTACAAGGACGTCTTCCTGGGCGACGAGACCTGGCAGAACCTGCCGACCCCGGAGGGCAAGACCTTCGAGTGGGACGAGAAGTCTACCTACATCCGCAAGGCTCCGTACTTCGACGGCATGACCCTCGAGCCGCAGCCGGTTTCCGACATCAAGGGCGCTCGCGTCCTGGCCAAGCTGGGCGACTCGGTCACCACCGACCACATCTCCCCGGCTTCCTCCATCAAGCCAGGCACCCCGGCCGCTCAGTACCTCGACGCCAACGGCGTTGCCCGCCAGGACTACAACTCCCTGGGTTCCCGTCGTGGTAACCACGAGGTCATGATGCGCGGCACCTTCGCCAACATCCGTCTGCAGAACCAGCTGGTCGACGTCGCCGGTGGCTACACCCGCGACTTCACCCAGGAGGGTGGCCCGCAGGCCTTCATCTTCGACGCTTGCCAGAACTACAAGGCAGCCGGCATCCCGCTGGTCGTCCTGGGCGGCAAGGAGTACGGCACCGGTTCTTCCCGCGACTGGGCCGCTAAGGGCACCAACCTGCTCGGCGTCAAGGCAGTCATCACCGAGTCCTTCGAGCGTATCCACCGCTCCAACCTCATCGGTATGGGTGTCATCCCGCTGCAGTTCCCGGCTGGCGAGTCCCACGCCTCCCTCGGCCTGGACGGCACCGAGACCTTCGATATCACCGGTATCGAGGAGCTCAACAACGGTGTCACCCCGAAGACCGTGAAGGTCACCGCGACCAAGGTCAACGGCGACGTCGTCGAGTTCGACGCGGTTGTCCGCATCGACACCCCTGGTGAGGCCGACTACTACCGCCACGGCGGCATCCTGCAGTACGTTCTGCGCCAGATGGCAAACTCCTAATCTTTCATTAGGGGATTGCTTCTTGGCGGGGGCAACGACGCGATCCTAGCGCCGCCCCGCCACCGTTGAGGGGCCGACCCATCGTGGCCGGCCCCTCACCCAATTTCACCGTTGTTCTTATTTTCTCTTCCTGAAAGGATGCGTCATGCCAGTCGTGAGCAATGCCGAGCTCAACTCCCGCCGCCATGAGATCCTTGAGGGTGCCCGCAAGTGCTTCGCCGAGCACGGCTACGAGGGGGCCACCGTTCGCCGCCTCGAGGAGGCCACCGGCAAGTCGCGCGGCGCGATTTTCCACCACTTCGGGGACAAGGAAAACCTCTTCCTCGCCCTCGCCCGCGAGGACGCCGCCCGCATGGCCGAGGTCGTCGCGGACAACGGCCTCGTCGAGGTCATGCGCGACATGCTCGACCACCCCGAGCGCTACGACTGGCTGGCAACCAGGCTCGAGATCACCAAGATGCTGCGCACCGACCCGGTGTTCCGCGCCAAGTGGCAGGCGCACCAGCAGGTGCTCGACGAGGCGGTCCTGCGCCGCCTCGAGCACAATGCAAAGCTCGGGTCCATGCGCGACGACGTGCCCATCGAGGTGCTGCACACCTACCTCGAAACGGTTCTCGACGGGTTCATCACGAGGCTCGCCTCGGGAGCGTCGACCAAGGACCTCGAGGCGGTCTTGAGCCTCGTCGAGTCGAGCGTGCGTGCCCCCGCACGTACGGCCTAACCGCCACCCCTCCCCCATTTTCACGGCGCCGCCTGAGAGGAACATTCAAGATTTCCTCCGGCGGCGCCTTTCTTACTAAGATTTTCCCTTATGGTCAATATCCTCCTCGTTTCTCCACGCACCGGCGCCGAGATCGCCGCCGCCGAGTACTCTGACGTCCTCAAGGCCACCGGCCTGAACACGGCTCAGCTCACTCAGCGAATGCTGGACGACGAGTTCAAGAGCGTGGGGGAAACCGAGGATTTCCAGGGGATCATCGTCGGCGGCAGCCCCCTGCTCGTCTCGAGCGAGGAGTACTCCGCCTGGCAGCACCGCGTCCACCAAGAGCTCGGTGCGCTCCTGGAAAACCCGCAGCCGACCTTCTTCCTCTGCTTCGGCAACACGCTGCTCGCGCACCTGACCGGCGGCACGATCAACCGCGAGTACGCCGAGAATTCCGGAGCGACCGTCGTGCAGCTCACCCAGGCGGGACAGACGGACCGCCTCACCCGCGGCCTGCCCGAGGAGTTCCTGGCTCTGACCGGCCACACGGAGAACGCCGTCACCGTCGGCCGCGGCGCCGAGCTGCTGGCCACCGGCCCCTCCTGCCCGGTGCAGATCGTCCGCGCGAACGAGACCAGCTGGGCCTGCCAATTCCACGCCGAGATGGACGCGGCCGCCATGCAGACCCGCATGGATTACTACTTCGACTACGGGTACTTCTCCCCCGCCGAGTACGACCACATCGTCCAGGAGATCAGCCGCCACGACTACTCGCCGGCCCACCAGGTGCTGCGCAACTTCGTCGACGTCTGCTCGGGCGCGCGTTAACCTGGGCGCGAGCCAGCCCGCCCGAAGCGCTCGTAGGCGCGCAGGTATCTCCTGGTGAGCAGCTTCTGTCCCAGCCGGGTCAGCGGCGGGCACAGCCTTGCCGCCCACCACCCTGGGGCGGAGACGGCCCTAATCGTCACAGTGACGGTGTCGTCGGCCCCCAGCGCGATGATGAACGCCTCCTCCCCGGTTTCCACGTGCCTAGGCAGCGTGCCGTACACGAACACGTACTCCGCGCGCGAGCCCGCGAAAACCGGCAGCTCGACTCGCTCGTTCAGCGCCGCCAGTTCCTCCTGCACGTCGCTTGTCGACGCCCAAGGCGCGCCGTCCGAGGAATAGAGGCGGTCGACGAGGATGCTGCAGGGGTTGAGCAGCGGACCAAGCCGCAGCCGAAGCAGGGTCCCCTCCCTGCAGGCCCGCAACCCAGCCGCTCGGTGAACGTCGAAAAGCCTATGCGCAACCACCAACGAGCGAAACGCCTCGATGCCGCGCCCCACCTCGCGCGAGTAGACGTCTTTGTGCCACCTCCTGCCCGGCACCGCGACGTCCTCGCCGCGGGCGAGCGCCACGGAGGACAGAAGCAGCCGGTCGGGATAGGTGAGGCTTGAAGGCGTGTGCACTCTCGCCAGTCTATGCGGAAGCGTGGGCTCCGGTGGCGTAACATGAGAAAACATGTTTGCCATTATGACCGTCACGGGCGTTGACCACACCGGAATCATCGCCGCCGTCTCCACCGCGTGCGCGGAGATGAACGTCAACATTCACAATGTTTCCCAGACCCTCATGGGCGAGTACTTCACCATGATCCTCCACGTCGCCTTCGACGAGAACGAGGTCGACATCGCCACCATCCAGAAGCGCATGGACGAGGTCGGTGAGAAGGAAGCGCTGGTCATCCGCATCCAGTCGCAGGCCATCTTCGACGCAATGAACGTGATCTAGGGGTAGCGTCGCGCAATGACTATTCACCACTCCAACTCGAGCATCCTCGAGACCATCGCGATGATCGAGAAGTACCGCCTCGACATCCGCACCGTCACCATGGGCATCAGCCTGCTCGACTGCATCCGCGGCGACATGGAGGCCACCTGCGAGGCGATCTACGACAAGATCACCACCAAGGCCAAGAACCTCGTCTCCGAGTGCGAGGGCATCGAGCGCGAGCTCGGCATCCCGATCGTCAACAAGCGCATCTCGGTCACCCCGGTCGCGCTCATCGCGCAGTCGGTCGAGGGCTCCCCGGTCGACATCGCCAAGGCCCTCGACCGCGCGGCCAAGGAGGTCGGCGTCAACTTCATCGGCGGGTACTCGGCGCTGGTGGAAAAGGGCATGACCCCCGGCGACGAGCGGCTCATCCGCTCCATCCCGAAGGCGCTGACGGTCACCGACGTGGTCTGCTCCTCGGTCAACATCGGCTCCTCTCGCGCGGGCATCAACATGGACGCAGTTCGCACGATGGGCCAGGTGGTCAAGGAGGCGGCAGCGCTCACCGCCGATGACTCGGCCATCGCCTGCGCGAAGCTGGTCGTCTTCGCCAACGCCGTCGGCGACAACCCGTTCATGGCCGGCGCCTTCCACGGCGTGGAGGAGGCCGACTGCGTGGTCAGCGTCGGCGTCTCCGGCCCCGGCGTGGTCAACCGCGCGCTCGGCGACCTCGACGGCGCGACCCTCAACGAGGTCGCCGAGGCGATCAAGAAGGCCGCCTTCAAGATCACCCGCGCTGGCCAGCTGGTGGGCACCATGGCCTCCGAGCGCCTCGGCGTGCCGTTCGGCATCGTCGACCTCTCGCTGGCGCCCACCGCCGAGCTCGGCGACTCCGTCGCCCACATCATGGAGCACATGGGCCTGGCGCAGGTGGGCACCCACGGCACCACCGCCGCGCTCGCGCTGCTCAACGACGCGGTGAAGAAGGGCGGCATGATGGCCTGCTCCCGCGTCGGCGGCCTGTCCGGCTCCTTCATCCCGGTCTCTGAGGACAAGGGCATGATCGACTCGGTGCGCGCGGGCAACATCTCCATCGAGAAGCTCGAGGCCATGACGGCGATCTGCTCCGTCGGCCTCGACATGATCGCCATCCCCGGCGACACCTCCGCGGAGCTCATCTCCGGCATGATCGCCGACGAGGCGGCCATCGGCGTGATGAACCATAAGACCACCGCGGTGCGCGTCATCCCGGTGCCCGGCACCAAGCCCGGCGACGAGGTCAACTTCGGCGGTCTGCTCGGCTACGCCCCGGTCATCCCGGTATCCACCGTGGACAACGCCGAATTCATCAACCGCGGCGGCTACATCCCCGCCCCGGTCCACGGCTTCCGCAACTAGCAAAGAACCGGCCCCACCTGCACATTCGGTGGGGCCGGTTTTCTAGTAGCTGAGCTCTCGTTGCCTTCGCTTGTCGACGCGCTGGCGAAACTTGACCACCATCCAGACAACCGGCGCTAGGACGATAGCAAGCACCACGAGCACGAGCACGGGGGCGAAGATGGCGGTGGCGGTCAGCGACGCCGCGACGACGTCCTCGGCGGTGGACACCACCGGCGCCCCGAGCCCCGCTGTTCCCGCGTTGACCGCCGGGCGCGCCGTCGTCTTGAACAGATGCATGGCCAGCGCCACGGCAAAGCCCACCACGAGTAGGACCCACGTCTTCGGCTCCGAGAACACCGAGCCGCTGCTTACCGTCTCGTCCGCGAAGGCGGAGGCGAACATCAGCCCGCCGGAGGTGGGTCGGATGAGTGTCTGGATGACGTCGTTGACCGAGTCCACCGCGGGTACCTTGTCGGCGACGATCTCGATGAGCAGAAGCGCCCCCACGATCGACAGCAGGATCGGATCCGTGAGCCACATCCACCCCTCGGGCAGGCTCACGAAGTCGGTGTACCGAGCGAGCAGCCCGTAGGCAAGCAGCGGAATGTAGGCGTTGAGCCCGGCGGAGGTGGCCAGGCCGATGGCGGTAGATAAACCCATGGCACCTAGTAAAGCACACCCTTAACAAATACTTGGCTTAGCCCAAGAAACGAGGGTGATTATCGGTGCTAGCTGCTCGCACTTACTCGGCCGAGTCCTTCTTGATCCCTCCAAGAAGGAACGCCAACGGACCAAACGTGCCCACCAAGGTGGTGATCAGGGTCCAGAGCGCCTTCGGCCCGCGGATGCGCTCCTTGGGCAGGTGGTAGAGGAAGTGCCACGCTGCTGCCTTAAGCCCCAAGTCGAGAGGGACGAGCGCGTAGATCAGGTTCTTTTGCTTATGGGGCAGATCCGACCACTTGGTCTTCTCGGCGCGCCCTCGCGAGCAGCAGGTGCAGTGGCAGGATTCCGACGAGGCGCATTTCTTGCGGCAGTTCATGGTGTTAATGGTACGCCGAGAGTGAGGCCCAAAACTGACGGCCCGGGGTAGACCTTAGAAGGACGAACTCCCCCTACTCGACTTGTTTTCTCCGTCTTATTGCCTCGACCTCAGCTTGGAGCTGCCGCATATCGATCTCATTGACCTCTCGATCACGTCGGTCAAGATACGCATCCCATTCGGTATTTGCCTTGTCCATTGCCTGCTCGTGACTGCGCGTTCCATTGCCTTCGAGAACCTCGCGATCATTGAAAACGAGCCAAGCATCCGTCTTCGCCATCCAATCTTTCAACAGCATCGTCTTCCTCATTTCCGCCTGGTCTTCCGCGTAATCAAGAAACATTGACGTTAATCGCCTCATTCTCCTTGACTCGTCTTCCGTGAGGAAATTCTTTGCCACTTTCATGTCACCCTTGTGCGGTTCTTCGCCCGACCAAACTGTGAGTCCAGCATTGGGCTTGTCACGGTCCGCACGTGAATAAATGAGTTCTGCAGCGGTTTGCCCATGGGTTGCAAAGTGGAGTCTGTTTTGAATACCCGCGAAGAATCTCCGTACTGTTTCGTACGACTTGGTCTCTTCGTAATCTGCGCTGGTCGCTGCGATAACGTCACAGACCTTTCTGAAGAATTGGCGCTCCGACGTGCGAATTTCGCGAACGCGCTCGAGAAGTTCGTCAAAGTGAGAGTCTGCCCCGTCGTTCTTCAGACGTTGATCATCGAGCACGAATCCCTTTTCTAGATATTCTCGAAGAACCTCGGTCGCCCATTTTCTGAATTGGGTGCCACGTGGCCCTCGCACTCTGTAACCAACGGCTAGAATCGCATCAAGACTATAGTGCTCGATACGCCTCCGAACGCTTCTTCCCTGTTCAAGAGCAACATTTTCCATTTTGGAAATAGTTGCTTCGCGCGAGAGCTCACCCTCCTCGAAGAGTGTTTTCAAGTGCTTGCTCACCGTTGGAACCCCAACGTCGAAAAGTTCAGCAATCTGCTTTTGGTTGAGCCATGCTGTGCCCTCCTTTAATTGAAGACGCACCTGCGTGGCGCCATCCGCAGTTGTGTAAATGGCAATCTGATCAGGGGTATCCACTTAGATCATCCCATCTTCTCGTAGCATTCATCGTGAACTGACAGTGAGAACAGTCGATACCATCGTAAACTTCCTCGGCGACAGCTGGCGTGGCGGCGTTTGGCGGCTGCCACACTTCTGCAAGAACGCACCGCTCACAAAGGTTGTTCACTCGGCCGCGTTCCCATTGGCTTACGAAGCTCTCAACGTTACGCACACACGCACGAGAATCCGCCTAGATAGGTCACAGAACGCAAGGATGCACGATTATGTCTAAGCCAGCTCCACGATCTCCGAGTAGTAGGTGGTGACTGCTTCAGCGGCGTCTCGGGCTGACGCGGCAATGCTTCCCTGAGCCTGATCTGTTTTGTTGTTGGCGTCGACGATCGCCATGACAGCAGCGGTGGCATCAGCGAGAGCAAGTCCCCACGGCCCACCAAACATGGACCCCCACCTCATCTGTGGATCCTTCCTTGGCCTCAGCAACCTCATTCGGAGACGCAGTTGCATCCTTTGCACCAGTTGCAGCTGGCGCGGCTTTCCCGTCGGGGCCTTCGATGAAGCGAAGCCAGGGGCAGGTTTTCTTGTTCACTTTTCTTCTCCTTTTTCAGGGGTTTCCGCCCGTTCCGGGCATGACAAAACCCCTAACCAGAAAACGTTCCCTGGTTAGGGGTTTTGAGTGCAGCCGCTGGGAATCGAACCCAGTCACCTACCAACTAGGCGGCGCTAATCTTCATCATCAATCCGACGGTACATCTCGTCACGGGCTAGGTCTAGCATGCCCAGAGCCATCACAAACGGAGGATTGCCTTGCGTCTCAATCTCAACAGCCATGTCACCATCATCAGTGGCAACCATGTCAACGATGATGCGATGCAAAAGCACTCTGGACTCCCCTCTCAGCAACTCCAAATCACACGAGTTCTCCGCGAACGCTATCCCAGCAAGCCATCGAGTCGGCGAATCTGAAGCCTCAGCAAACCTATCGGCTCGTTATCTTTCAGCCACTCCTCCACCGCAGCACGCTGCTCCACCGCAGGTTTCCCCTTCACTCCTAGATCATTAAGTAGCGCAGGCAGATTTGTCGGAGGATCGCCAGGCTTGCGCACGCCCAAATTATCCCAAAGCCGCTCTTGATAGACCTTGAAAGCTAGTTCCTGCTCTGTCTCATTCATAAAACAACTCCACATGGACGATGGGCAGCTTGTCCTTTTCGACGCGCAATACCTTCATTATATGAAAACGGCTATGAGCACTTCACATACGACAGAGCTGTAGAAGCTGGCGTTTACAAATAAGAAAACGCCCCTCACCTGCCCTGGGAAGCATTGGTGAGGGGCGCACCGAAGAGGTGTTTCCGCCTCAACTCAGACACACATGTCCGGAATCGGCGCCTAGCGCACGACAACAGCGCTGGCTATCAAGGAGAAGCATACTAAATGGCCATCCAACGACGAGTCCTCAAAAACGGAAAAACCCGCTCCATCGCACGCTACCGCGACGCCGGAGGCAAGGAACACTAAAAGACTTCGAGAAGGAACGCGAAGCCAAAAAGTGATTAACCGACTAGAAACCCGATGTTCGCCGAGGCTGCTGGGTGCGGCTTGTTGGTAGGGGTGTTACGGGCCGTTGGTAGGGCCGGTTTCCGGCGAAGTGGTAGGGCTCGGCAACCAGTCCCTTTAGGTGCTAGTTGCCGAGTCGTTCGTGTGATCGGTTATTCGGCTGTACCGCGTACGGTGCTTGCGAGGTGCTGGCGCATGTCATAGTCACCGAGTTCGATGCGTTGTCCGGCGTTGAGTCTGCTAACCAGCGAGTCCGCGCCGACGGGGTCGGGCAGCTTTTTGATCCAGTAGGCGGCGGTTGTCTGGGAAACGATGATGGTCGGTAGTCTGCCATCGCGGTCGAATATGATCTTGGTTAGGTCTTCTTGTCCGCGCTGGTTGATTCCTATGGTCAGGAAATCATCGAGGATGAGCACATCAATGTTTTGTAGTCGGCGCATTTTGGCTACATAACGATCATCTGCTGGCGAGAAGGCCGCTAATTCATCGACGAGCTGATCCAGTCGATAGTAAGCGACGCTGTAGTCAGCCTGACAGGCGGCAACGCCAATGGCACAGGCAATGTAGGTTTTGCCGGCACCTGTCGGGGCAAGTACATGCACGTTGGATGGTTGATCGCGCCACGGAGTTGCGGCCATCCGCTTGAGCTGGCGTAAGTTCAGTCCTCGTTCATCAGGGTTGATGAGTTCGGTCAGCGTAGCACCGGGGTACCGGAACTTTGCCTGGGCAATGGCTTTGGTGATGTTGTTCTGCCGACGCTTGGTCGCGGTTTCTTCTACAGCCTTGAGGAAGATCTCCTCAGGTAGTGCGGTGTTGGTTTCATCGGCGGCGGCAAGGTTAAAGAAGATGTCAGCGAAGGTCGAAAGCCTCAGTTTGCGCAGTGTTGCACGAATATCATCGTCAAGGGTGATGGTGGTCATGATGGCTTAGTCCTCCTTCTTCTTCGGGGTCTTCTTTGGTGTGTCGTAGTGGCTTGCCGGGCGCAGGTACACCGCATCCGGGATGGCTGTGATATCAACAGTGCGCGAGTGAGCTGCTTGATCGGTCGGGGCTGCTGATGTGTTGTCGAAGGTGCGATCGTTGCGGGCTATATCGCTTTGAATACGGGCGATAACCTGCATGTTTGGTGCGAGGTTATGGTCAAGAACTTGCTGGCAGGCAGGCTCTAAGGTGGTCTTGTTGTGCTTGTTGCCCAGCTTGACGAGTACGTTACGAGCCATGTGCAGTCCGCGAGGTACGGCTTTGGCATTGCGTTCCAAGATCATGGCGATGACCTTCATCGTCGCCGGCCCAAACGAGGAAGCCCGGGTAGAAAGCTCATCGCGGGTCAGCGGTTTCACCCCAGTAATCTCCTTGTCTGGGGTGTGCGCTGGGTCCGTGGAATAGCGGTACTTAAAGCCATGCATGCGGCTGTGTTCTGCAATCAGTTCGTCACCGTCGAAGATACTGACCAGGCTGTTGGTCAACCGTGCCCGCAGAGTCTTACCGATGTACTGGAAAGGTACGGAATAGTACTGGTAGTCGCAGCAAATGTGCCAGTTGCGATCGACTTTGACGTGGCGCCAGGATACTTCCGCAAATGGGGTGTCAGGAAGGTCGCGCATCATGGGCGCTTCATCGGCATCAAAAAGCTCACGCCGGGTCAGCCCATCTGGCCTGGGCATGTGCATGTTGATGTCGTCGAGCCGCTCGGCGACAGCCTCATTAAGCTCATCGAGACTATAGAAGGTTACGCCGTCGAAGTAGCCAAGGATGCGCGTGTAGACGAGTTGGACGGCGCGTTCTACCGCTGATTTATCCCTAGGCTTCGCCGGTCGTGCTGGGACAATCAGGATGTCGTAGTAGTCAGCGAAGTCAGCGTAGCGCTGCTGAATACGCCGGGCGGCTTTGCTCTTCACCGGCCGATAAGTAGCAGTCGGCGCGTTATCAGGCACGATAATGCCAGGGCGTTTGCCGAGGTACTCCAAGGCTTTCACATGACAGGCAATCCAGTTGTCCATCCTCTCATTAGCCGTTGCGGTCACAAACAACAGTGAAGAATACGGGCAGATGGCTACGAAGATGCTGGCTCTCATCCCGACGGTATCGGTGGCCTGATCGATGATGGAGACTTTGTCGCCTGCCCAGTCGACGTAGAGTTCTTGACCAGGATCATGTTCGATAACCGAAGTCATGCCGGTGGTGCGAATGTAGTCACGCAGGCGCTCGCAGAATTGGGAGTACTGGTATTTGGACTCGCCTTGGGTGGCCGGGGTGGCAATGTAGTCCATCCAGAGCTTATGACGAGTCAGGTGCTTGTTGTTCGCTAGGCGTTTGGCGATCTTTTCGAAATCCGGCTGGTCGTAGCGCTCACGTCGAGCCCCGCGATGATCGCTGAAGTGCCGGTCGAAGAACCCTGGATCCAGCTGAGCGAACGACTCTTTGGTGATTGCGAGGTCAGCAATCAGTGACTTGGCTTTGGCAATGTCTCGATTCGAGCATCCTAATGCTGCGGAGATGACAGCATAACTTGCCCCGTCCAAACACATTGCCATGATGTCCTTGAAGTTGGCCATGAAGGCCCTCCTTGAGGTCATAAAGAGGTGATGACACGTCGGCACAGATTGTGCCAACGCCACCTATACAATGACCGGAAAAGAAGGCCCCTACCACCTAGTCGGAAACTCCCTACCAACTACGCGGAATACCCCTACCAACTACACCGAAACGGCAGAGGCACGCACATTGCCCCCGAAACACTGAAAAACAACGTTGCTCAAGCTATGCCGAACATGGATGGGTCGAGATGTTTCCGACGGCGCCCCAACACCTACAAGCAGTCTAAGTGCGAACTCGCTGACAGCATCTGAGGGACACTACCCGGCGACCGCTGCTACGACCATCATGATCGACGCCTGGAACTCACAGCTGATCCACGGGAGACCATGGATGGACGGCACCTCCATTGCCGGGTCGTCTGCTAGAGAGCACATGGTGAGGCTGTTCTCCGCCTACAACTACGCGATCAAAAGCGGTATCCTATAACGCAACCCCGTCAAGGTGCCGGCAAAAAGTAGTCAAGCGATCCGGGAGAAGGACATTCCCACAGTCGACGATGTACGGCGAATCGTGTCGCTCATCAACACCGGTAGAGCCTCCTATGAGGCATACTCAGCTCGGCGTGGGAAGCAGAAATAGGTAACACACTGCACGACTCCGCAGCCGGTTCTGGCCTCTATGGTGTCCGCAGCAGTAGGGACGGGGATGCGCAACTCTGAGCTATGCGGGCTCATCGTCTCAGATGTTGATCTAAACGGGCAGGTCATTCACGTCACACAGCAGCTGCATCGGGACGGGAAACACCGGATTTAGCCGAAGACTCAGACGTCGGTGCGTGATGTTCCGATTGCTGATGACTTGGTGCGTGTGCTTTTGCCGCTGGTGGAGGGGAAGGGTGTCAGTGACGGTGGAAAAGTAGCCCATCCGAGAAGAATTGGATGGGTGATTTCCATGGATGATTGGGTGTTTCAGACGTCTCGGGGTACTCCGTATCCTGCTGCGACGTCGAATGCGGAGGTGCGTCGTGCGGCGAGGCATCTTGGCATGCCGTGGATTTTCCACGACTCTAAACATTCCAATGCGTCTTAGTTGATTCTGTATTGGGTGCCAGTGAATGTCAGGCAAAGGATTTTGGTGTATTCGTCGGCGTCGGTGACGTTAGATGTTTATGCGCATATTTGGCCTGCTTCGGATGATGTGACGCGGGCGGCTATTGGTGGGGTGGTGAGTTCTTGCGGGATTTTTGCGGGATTTGTTCCTCTTAAAAGGGCGGTTTAGCTGTGTTTATGCAGGTCAGTTTAGGCCAGCTCCACGATCTCCATATACGAGTCGTTCCACAGGTCCTCGTCGCCATCGGGCAGCACGATGACGCGCTCGGGCTCGAGCGCGCGCACGGCGCCGGGATCGTGGGTGACGAGCACGACGGCTCCCTTGTAGGTGTGCAGGGCCTGGAGGACCTGCTCGCGGGAGACAGGGTCCAAGTTGTTCGTGGGCTCGTCGAGAAGCAGGACGTTGGCGCGGGAGGAGACGAGCGCGGCGAGCGCGAGGCGGGTCTTCTCACCGCCGGAGAGGGTGCCAGCGGGCTGGTCGAGCTGCTCGCCGGAGAACATGAACGCGCCGAGCAGTCCACGCAGGTCCTGCTCGCCCGCCTCGGGGCAGGCCTCGATGGTGTTCTCCCACACCGTCTTGTTCGGGTCGATGGTGTCGTGTTCCTGGGCGAAGTAACCGATCTTCAGGCCGTGGCCGGTGACGATGCCGCCCTCGCCGTCGGTGCGCTCCACGCCAGCGAGAAGCTTGAGCAACGTGGTCTTGCCCGCGCCGTTGAAGCCGAGCACCACCACGCGCGAACCCTTGTCCACGGCTAGGTCCACGCCCGCGAAGACCTCGAGCGAGCCGTACATCTTGGTCAGGCCCTTGGCGAATAGCGGGGTCTTGCCACAGGGGGCGGGCTCGGGGAAGGTGATGTGGGCGACGTGGTCGGCCACGCGCACCTCGTCGAGGCTATTCATCATGCGGTCGGCGCGCGCGATCATCTGCTTCGCCGCGGCCGCCTTCGTGGCCTTGGCGCCGAGGCGGGCGGCCTGCTTGCGCAGGGCGTCGGCCTTCTTCTCGGCGTTGGCACGCTCGCGGCGGCGGCGGGCCTCGTCGGTGGCGCGAGCGTCCTTGTACTTGGCAAAGCCCATGTTGTACACGTCGGCCTCGGCGCGCACGGCGTCGAGGAACCAGACTTTGTTGCACACGGCGTCGAGAAGCTCGACGTCGTGGGAGATCATGATGAGGCCGCCCTCGTGCTTCTTGAGGAAGTCGCGCAGCCACGTGATCGAGTCGGCGTCGAGGTGGTTCGTCGGCTCGTCGAGCAGCAGGGTCGTCTGCGACTTGCCGGAACCGGCCGAGGCGGCGAACAGGATCTGCGCGAGCTCCACGCGGCGGCGCTGGCCACCGGAGAGGGTCTTCAGCGGCTGGTCGAGGATGCGCTCGGGAAGGCCCAGGTTGTCGCAGATCTGAGCACACTCGCTCGCGGCCTCGTATCCGCCAAGCTGGTGGTAGCGCTCCTCCAGGCGGGAGTACTTCTTGATCGCCTGGTTGCGCTTGCGCTCGTCCTCGGTGGTCTCCATAATCTCCTGCTGGCGCTCCATATTGCGCATGATGGAGTCCAGGCCGCGGGCAGAAAGCACGCGATCGCGCGCGGACTGCTCGATGTTGCCCTCGCGGGAGTCCTGCGGCAGGTAGCCGATGTCGCCGGAGCGGGTCACGGATCCGCCGTAGGGCTCGGTCTCCCCCGCCAGGATGCGCATGGTCGTGGTCTTGCCCGCGCCGTTTCGACCAACGAGCCCGATGCGGTCGCCCGGCTGCACGCGAAGGTGCTGGCCAGGGGCATTAAGCAGGGTTCGGGCGCCGACGCGCACTTCAAAGTCGTTGGTCACAATCACGAAGAGCCAGCTTAGCAGATAGGAATTTTCGCTTATCGACGCCCAAAGGTTCCTAGCCGATAGGCGTCGAGAAGCGAAAAACTAGACGGAGAAGCCGATCGCGCGGAGCATCTCGCGGCCCTCTTCGGAGATCATGTGCGGGCCCCACGGCGGCATCCATACCCAGTTGATGGTGAGCTTCTCCGCGATGCCGTTGCCGACGACGGCGGTCTGCGCCTGGTCCTCGAGGACGTCGGTGAGCGGGCAGGCGGGCGAGGTCAGTGTCATGGAGATTTGCGCCTCGTTGCCGTTTTCCATCCAGATGTCGTAGACGAGGCCCAGGTCGACGACGTTGATCCCCAGCTCGGGGTCGATGACGTCGCGCATGTACTCCTCGACCTCGGCGGCCTTCGCGATGTCCGCATCCGTCTGCGGCGGGCGCTCGGGCAGGCCGGCGTCGGCGAGCGAGGACTCGACCGCGGTGCTGTCGGCAGCGGCGGGCTCGGTTGCGCCCTGACCTTCTACCGGGGTGTTTTCTTCACTCATTTTTCCTCCAATGCTTCTGCCGTCGCCGCCTGGAAGGCCTTCCAGCCAAGCAGCGCACACTTCACGCGGGCGGGGTACTTGGCAACGCCCGAGAAAGCGATGCCGTCGCCGATCAGATCCTCGTCGCCCTCGTACTTGCCGCGGGAGGTGATCATCTTCTCGAAGTCCTCGAGCTTGGCCATCGCGTCCTCGACCTTGAGGCCGATGACCTCTTCGGCCATCACCGAGGTCGACGCCTGGCTGATCGAGCAGCCCTCGGCTTCGTAGGACACGTCCTCGACGGTGGATCCGTCGCCGGACAGCTTCACGCGCAGGGTCAGCTCGTCGCCGCAGGACGGGTTGACGTGGTGGACCTCGCAGTCGTGAGGCTCGCGCAGGCCCGCGTGCTGCGGGTTCTTGTAGTGATCGAGGATCACTTCCTGGTACATGGACTCCATGTTCATGGGCTACTCCTCCACTCCCCAAAACTTCTTCGCCTCGACGATGGCCTCCGCCAGCGCGTCGACCTCCGCCAGCGTGTTGTACAGGTAGAAGGACGCGCGGGCCGTCGACTGGGCGTTCAGGCTGCGGTGCACCGGCCACGCGCAGTGGTGGCCGACGCGGATGCACACGCCGTGGTTGTCGAGCAGCTGGCCCAGGTCGTGCGGGTGGATCCCGTCGACGGTGAAGCTCAGCGCGCTGCCGCGGTTCTCGGCGGTGGTCGGGCCGATGATGCGCACGCCCGGGATCGCCTGGAGCTTCTCCAGCGCATAGGCCGTGAGCGCGTGCTCGTGCGCGGCGATGTTCTCCATGCCGACCTCGGACAGGAACTTCACGGCCTCGCCCAAGCCCACGACCTGGCTGGTCATCTGGGTGCCGGCCTCGAAGCGCTGCGGCGGGGCGGCGAAGGTGGTCTTCTCCATGGTGACCACCTCGATCATCGAGCCGCCGGTGAGGAAGGGCGGCAGTTTGTCGAGCAGCTCCGCCTTCCCGTAGAGCGCGCCAACACCGGACGGGCCGCACATCTTGTGCCCGGAAAACGCGGCGAAGTCGACGTCGAGTGCGTGGAAGTCGACCGGCATGTGCGGGACCGACTGACAGGCATCCAACACGATGGTGGCTCCGACCGCGCGGCCGCGCCGCACGAGCTCCTCCACATCGGAGATCGCGCCGGTCACGTTGGACTGATGGGTAAACGCCAAAACCTTGACGGTCTCGTCGAGCTCGAGGGAGTCGAGGTCGATGCGGCCGTCCTCGGTGGCCTTGTACCACTTGAGCGTGGCGCCCGTGCGGCGGCACATCTCCTGCCACGGGACGAGGTTGGCGTGGTGCTCCAGCTCGGTGACCACCACGGTGTCGCCCTCCGTGACCTGAAGCTCGCCCGCGCGATCGTCGCCCAGGGTGTAGGCGACGAGGTTGAGCGCCTCGGTGGCGTTCTTTGTGAACGCAAGCTCGTAGGACTCCGCCCCCACGAAGGCGGCGATGGCCTCGCGGGCGTCCTCGTAGGCGTCGGTGGCCTCCTCCGCCAGCTGGTAGGCGCCGCGGTGGACGGGCGCGTTGGTGTGCAGGACGAAGCGTTCCTCCGCGCGCCAGACGCGCTCCGGGCGCTGCGAGGTCGCGCCCGAGTCGAGGTAGACCAGCGGACGCTCGTCGCGCACGGTGCGTGACAGGATGGGGAACTCGGCACGGATGCGCTCGGAGTCCAGGGTGCCGTCGGCACGCACGTAGGAGTTGGAAAGTTCAGACATACTGTTCGATTCTGCTGCGTATGAGGCTAATGCTCCCCCGCGAAGCGTCGACAAGCACGTGCGTGCGGGGGAGAAATCTTACTTCAGGAAGCGGTCGTAGCCGTGGGCCTCAAGCTCGTCGGCCAGCTCCGGGCCGCCCGAGGTGATGATGTGGCCGTTGGCGAAAACGTGAACGAAGTCGGGCTCGACGTAGTTCAGGATGCGCTTGTAGTGCGTGATCATGAGGATGCCGCCGTCGTTGTTCTCCTGGTAGCGGTTGATGCCCTCGGAGACGATGCGCAGGGCGTCGACGTCGAGGCCGGAGTCGGTCTCGTCCATGACCGCGAACTTGGGCTTGAGCAGCTCGAGCTGGAGGACCTCGTGGCGCTTCTTCTCGCCGCCGGAGAAGCCCTCGTTCACCGAGCGCTCGCCGAAGGCCTTGTCGATGGACAGCGCGTCCTGGGCCCCGCGGACCTCCTTGATCCAATCGCGCAGCTTCGGGGCCTCGCCGCGGACGGCGGTGGCGGCGGAGCGCAGGAAGTTGGACATGGACACGCCGGGGATCTCGGTCGGGTACTGCATGGCCAGGAAGAGGCCAGCGCGGGCGCGCTCGTCGACCTCGAGCTCCAGGATGTTGACACCGTCCAAGAGCACCTCGCCCTCGGTCACCTCGTAGCGCGGGTGGCCGGCCAGGGTGTAGGCGAGGGTGGACTTGCCGGAGCCGTTGGGTCCCATGATGGCGTGAGTCTCGCCGGACTTGATGGTCAGGTTCACGCCCTTGAGGATCTCCTTGGGGGCGGCGTTCTCATCTGTGGGGATGACCTGTGCGTGCAGGTTGCGGATTTCAAGAGTGCTCATGAAAGTACTTTCGGGTTCGTAGCTTTTTAGTTAGTTGCCTGCTGCGCACGCAGGGTTTCCAGTTCGGCGCTGACTCGGTTCTCCAGCTCCTCGCGGATGGACTCCACGGGGATGCGGCCGATGACCTCGGAGAAGAAGCCGCGGACGATGAGGCGGCGGGCCTCCTCTGGCGGGATGCCGCGCGACATGAGGTAGAACTCCTGCTCGTCGTCGAAGCGCCCGACGGTGGCCGCGTGGCCTGCGCCGACGATCTCGCCGGTCTCGATCTCGAGGTTCGGGACCGCGTCCGCGCGGGCGCCCTCGGTGAGCACGAGATTGCGGTTGGCCTCGTAGGTGTCGGTGCCCTGCGCGTCGTGGCGGATGAGCACGTCGCCGACCCACACGGTGTGGGCGTCGGGCTTGTCGGAGCCGGGGATGGCCTGCAGCGCACCCTTGTAGAGCACGTTGGAGCGGCAGTTCGGGACCGAGTGGTCCACGAGCAGGCGCTGCTCGAAGAACTGGCCGTCGTCGGCGAAGTAGACGCCGAGCAGCTCCGCGTCGCCGCCGGGGGCGGTGAACTGCACGCGGGGCACGAGGCGGACGATCTCGCCGCCGAAGACGGCGGTGGTGTGGCGCAGCGTGGCGTCGCGACCGAGCACGGCCTGCTGGCCCGAAAGGTGGACCGCGTCGTCCGCCCAGGAGGCGTCCACGATCACGGTGAGCTTGGCGTTGTGGCCGATCACGAACTCGACGTTGTCCGCGTGGGTGCCGGAGCCGGTGTAACGCAGGTCGACCACGGCGTCCGCCCCGGCCTCGACCTCAATAACGAGGTGGCCGAAGGAGGTAACCCCCTCGCCCCTGCCCTTGACGCTGACGAGGACGGGCTCGGCGTTGACGCTGTCCTTGGCGAAGCTCACGAAGCGCGCCGCCTGGGCGGCGGTGAAGGCTTGGGCCCCGACGCGGTCGATCGGCGCGCCGGTGCGGCCGACGCGCGGGTCATCGAGCGGGAGCACGTCGGTGGTGACTCCCTGGGCCCCCTCCGGGACGGTGATCGTCACGTCCGGCGTGGTGGCCGGGGCGAAGGAGCCGTCGCCGAGGCCGCGCAGGCGGCGAAGCGGCATGAAGCGCCAGACCTCGTCCTTGAAGTGCGGCTCCGCGAAGTCGGCGACATCGAAGGAGCGGAAGAGGTCACCCTTGGTGTTGTGAACGGTCGAGTTCTGCTTGAGTGCGGAGGTCATTGGTTAACCCACCGATCCTTCCATCTGCAGTTCAATGAGGCGGTTGAGCTCGAGGGCGTACTCCATCGGGAGCTCCTTGGCGATTGGCTCGACGAAGCCGCGGACGATCATGGCCATGGCCTCGTCGCCGGCGATTCCTCGCGACTGCAGATAGAACAGCTGCTCCTCCGACACCTGCGAGACGGTGGCCTCGTGGCCAAGCGACACGTGGTCGTTGCGGATGTCGTTGTAGGGGTAGGTGTCCGAGCGGGAGATGTTGTCCACCAGCAGGGCGTCGCACTCGACGTTGGCCGTGGAGTGGTGGGCGTTGTTCATCACCTTCACTTGGCCGCGGTAGGCGGCGCGGCCACCGCCGCGGGCGACGGACTTGGACACGATGCTCGAAGACGTGTGCGGCGCCATGTGCAGCATCTTCGAACCGGTGTCCTGCACCTGGCCCTCGCCGGCGAACGCGAGGGAGAGCACATCACCCTTGGCGTGCTCGCCGACCAGCCAGCACGACGGGTACTTCATGGTGACCTTGGAGCCGATGTTGCCGTCGACCCACTCCATGGTGCCGCCCTCTTCCACCTTGGCGCGCTGGGTGACCAGGTTGTAGACGTTGGTCGACCAGTTCTGGATGGTGGTGTAGCGGCAGCGGCCGCCCTTCTTCACGACGATCTCGATGACGCCCGTGTGCAGGGAGTCGGAGTTGTAGATCGGCGCGGTGCACCCCTCGACGTAGTGGACGTAGGCGTCCTCCTCGACGATGATGAGCGTGCGCTCGAACTGACCCATGTTCTCCGTGTTGATGCGGAAGTAGGCCTGCAGCGGGATGTCCACGTGGACGCCCTTCGGAACGTACACGAAGGAGCCGCCCGACCAGCAGGCGTTGTTGAGCGCGGAGAACTTGTTGTCGCCAGCCGGAATGACGGTGCCGAAGTACTCCTGGAGGATCTCCGGGTACTGCTGGACCGCGGTGTCGGTGTCGACGAAGATCACGCCCTGGGCCTCGAGGTCCTCGCGGATCTTGTGGTAGACCACCTCGGACTCGTACTGGGCGGCCACGCCGGAGACGAGGCGCTTCTTCTCCGCCTCCGGAATGCCCAGCCTGTCGTAGGTGTTCTTGATGTCCTCGGGCAGGTCGTCCCACGTGGTCGCCTGCTTCTCCGTGGAGCGCACGAAGTACTTGATGTTGTCGAAGTCGATGGCGGAGAGGTCCGGACCCCACGTCGGCACGGGCTTCTTATTGAATACCCGAAGAGCCTTCAGGCGGGATTCGAGCATCCATTCCGGCTCGTTCTTCTTGGCCGAGATGTCGCGAACGACGTCCTCGCTGAGGCCGCGGTGGGCTGCCTGTCCAGCGGTATCAGAGTCATGCCAGCCGTATTCGTACGCGCCGATGGACTGGATGATCTCGTCGTCGGTTGCGGGTCCAGAAGGTGCAGCGACACCGGGATTACTCGTCGCCTGAGTCATGAACCGCTCCTTTCTTCGGGAGGTGTGGGTGAGTTTTCACTATCGAGGTGATGGGGATGTTCGTCGTGCAGATGCCGTGCCCGTCCGCGATCGAGGCCAACGGCTGGACGTGGTGGCCCAGCAGGCTGGCGATGACCTCGTGTTCCGCCTCGCAGAGCTCGGGGAACTCCGCCGCCACGCCCGCGATCGGGCAGTGGTGCTGGCAGATCTGGACGCCCTGACCGGCATTGGTGACGGTGGCCGCGTAACCGTTCTTGCTGAACGCGTCTACCACCGCCTGCGCCGCCTTTTCCAGGGACTCTGCATCCTCGTCGCTTGGGGTCTCCACTCCGGACACGATGTCGGCGGCGCGCTTGCGGGCAAACGCCATGACTGCCTCGTCCCCGCCGGTCTCCCGGAGGGTGGACAGCGCCTGCGCCGCCAGCGAGTCGTAGTTGTGGCCGAACTGGCCGCGACCGTGCTCGGTGAGCCGGAAGGATTTGGCCGGTCGACCCCGGGAGCGGTCCCCCGCCGACCTGCGGGCGGGCGCGATCTCCGCGCTGCCCTCATCGACGAGGTTGTCGAGGTGCCTGCGAATTCCGGTGGCGGAAAGACCCAGGATGTGCCCGAGCTCCGTGGCTGACAGCGCGCCCTTCTGGAGCAGCAGCTCCATGATCTGCCTGCGGGTTTCGCCGTCGGTGGACCGGGTATCGCTCAAGCCGTGATGCGTCTGGGACATGTGGGTTCTCACCTCCTGCATTACTACAGTCCTTACACCTTTAGACAACACTAGTGTTCCTTAATTCTATTCCCGCTATCAACCCCCCGTTTGCGCGAGTTTTTCTCCCGCCGGCACACTCTTGCCCGTTTAAACGATGTTCAGCCTGCTCATCACAGGCATCTCGTGGTTGTTTTTGCATTTGCTTTCCGACGCCTTCGGCCCAGGTCCCCGTTTCCAACATGAACGGGCACTGCCCGCCATGGCCGTCGACAAGCAGGCGCGGGCGAGGCGTCGCCCTATTAGAAAGGGCCCCTGTCTAGACTGTCTATTTGTGAAGTATCGTCCGCGGGCCCTGTGGCAGGCCTTAACAAGGGAGCTCCCCCGCCTGGGTCAGGCGGGTTCCCGCAGCGCCCACCTGCACCAGGCGGCCGAGGAGGAGCTGCCGCTCACGCCCGCCCTCCCGCTCGTCGTCTCCGCCACCGGCGTGGACGTCCTCGATGTGACTCACCGAGAGGCCCCCGCCGCGGGATCGGGCGAGCAGCAGGTCAAGCAGCTGAGCTTTACCCAACTGAGGCGGTTCGCCTTTCTGCGCTGGGCGGGCACGCTCGGTGCCTTGCTGCTTGGCCTCGGAGGATTGGGCGGCGGCGCGCTGCCGGTGGTCAACAATCCCTATGGCATGGCCCCGCTCGGCTCGATCATGGGTCGCATGCTGCAGACATCGATGATGCTCTGCTTCCTAGGCGTAGGGCTCCTCGTCGTGGCGTGGCTGGGAATGTCCGCCTTCTGCGGCGTGGTGTTCCGGCACCAGCGCGGCGTCGAGGCCGTGGTCAGCCTGTCGATGCTGCGGCGCACCTTCCTCGCGTGGACCCTCCCGATCCTGCTTTCCGCACCGATGTTCACCCAGGACATCTACTCCTACCTAGCCAACGGCAAGATCTTGCGGCTGGGGCTGGACCCCTATTCCGGCGGCCCCATCGACCTGCTCGGTACGGACGACCCGCTCGCGCGCAGCGTGCCCTTCATCTGGGCGCATTCTTCCTCCCCCTACGGCCCGGTCTCCCTGGGAATCGCCGAGCTCATCAGCGCGGCGACCAACGACCACATCGCCTTCGGCGTCATCGCCCACCGGCTCGTTTCCATCGTGGGCGTGGCACTTGCCGGGTGGGCGATGGTGCGGCTGGCCAGGCGCTGCCGGATCCACCCGCAGGCGGCCGTCTGGCTCGGCATCCTCAACCCGCTGACCCTGCTGCACCTCGTGGCCGGCATCCACAACGAGTCGATCATGCTGGGGCTCGCGCTCGCGGGCTTCGAGCTGGGGCTCCTAGGCTGCGACCGGGTCCGCATGGAGCTTCACCGCAGCGGATTTGCGCTCGTGGCGGCCTCCGGCTTCCTCATTTCCTGCGCGGGCATGGTCAAGGTTTCCGGCTTTATCGGACTGGGCTTCATCGGCGTGGTTCTGGCCCGCAGCCTCCACGCCCGCGGCACGGGGCGCCTGTGGTCGCTTTCGGCCGCGGTCGCGGTGCAGGTGGCAGTCCTCGTGGCCAGCATCGGCGTGGTCACCCTGCTCACGGGCATCGGCCTGGGCTGGGTCACCGGCCAGGGCGGCGCGGCGACCATCCGCAGCTGGATGTCGCTGTCCACCGCGGTCGGCGTCATCGCGGGCTGGTGGTCGATGGTCCTAGGCCTAGGCGATTACACCGACTCGATCCTCTCCTTCACCCGCATGGTGGGCGTGGGCATCGCCGTAGCGTTCATGCTCCGCATGCTGCTGGCCACCTTCTCAGGCAGGATCAACGCCATCGGCGCGCTGGGCGTGTCCACGCTGGTGCTCGTGATCTTCTTTCCCGTCGTCCACCCGTGGTACATCCTGTGGGCGGTCTTCCCGCTCGCGCCGTGGGCGAACCGAATCGTGTTCCGCCTGGCCGTGGTGGTCTACTCGGTCTTCGTCTCCTTCATGGTGCTCCCCCGCGGCATGGGGCTGCCGCCCGGAACCATCTTTTCGGTGTACCTGGGTTCCATCCTTAGTTTCATTGCATTAATCGCCATTGCGCTGTGGATTCTTCGGCGGCGTGGGGTTATGTCCTAGACTATTAGTTCGTGACGCATGAACAGCTACGGTCCGGAGCCACCGGACCCGGTGGGCAGATACCTGCTGATTCTCTTGGAGCCAATCAACAAGCACCGGCCCTGGTAATTAAGAATCTGGTCAAGAAGTACGGTGACAAGACCGCCGTCGGCGGGCTCAACCTCACCGTCAACAGCGGCGAGATCCTCGCCTTCTTGGGGCCCAACGGCGCTGGCAAGACCACCACCATCGAGATCTGCGAGGGATTCACCAAGGCCACCTCCGGCGAGGTGAGCGTCTTGGGCATGAACCCGACCCAGCACCCCGACGAGGTCCGCCGCCGCATCGGCATCATGCTGCAGGGCGGCGGCAGCTACTCCGGCATCAAGGTCGGCGAGATGATCCGGCTGGCCGCCTCCTACAACGAGGACCCGCTCGACCCCGAGTGGCTCATCAAGCTGGTCGCGCTCGAGAACGTGCGCAACACCACCTACCGCCGCCTGTCCGGCGGACAGCAGCAGCGCCTCTCCCTGGCGCTCGCGCTCATCGGCCGCCCCGAGCTCGTCTTCCTCGACGAACCCACCGCGGGCATGGACGCCCAGTCCAGGCTTTTGGTATGGAAGATCATCGAGAAGCTGCGCGAGGACGGGGTCACCGTGGTACTCACGACCCACCTCATGGACGAGGCCCAGGCGCTCGCCGACCGGGTCGCCATCATCGATCACGGCAAGCTGGTGGCCGAGGGCACCATCGACGAGCTGCGCGCCCGGGGCGGCGAGAAGCACAACCTCAACTTCGACACGGCCACCTCGCTCGACTTGGAGGCCGCCTTCGAGCACGACGGCCGCACCGTCCCGGGGCTGAGCTCGCTGGGCGTGGTGGTCCGCCGACCGCTGTCCTACGCCTGCACCGAGCACGCCTCCCCTGCGCTCATCGCCGCTGTCGCGGCCGCCGCCGCGGCCCAGGACGTGACGATCACCAGCCTCGACACCCAAACCCGATCGCTGGAGGATGTCTTCTTGGACATCACCGGCCGGAGTCTACGGAGCTAGACCATGACCAACACGCACACCACGGACTCCACGCTCAACCCGGATGCCTTCCGCTTTGAGCCCGGCACCTTCGCACCCGACCCGCGCCGCGCGCCGGTATCGCGGATGCTCGCCTCCCAGGCCAAGATCGAGGCGACCCTGTTCCTGCGCCACGGCGAGCAGCTGCTTCTCAGCTTCATCATCCCGCTGGGCATGCTCATCGTCATCGCGATCCTGCCGGTCATCAACGACCCGCACCCGCTGCACAAGGGCTTCCCGCTGATGCTCTCCATCGCCGCGATGAGCTCCGGGTTCACCGGCCAGGCCATCTCCTTGGCCTTCGACCGCCGCTACGGCGCGCTCAAGCGCACCGGTGCCTCCGGCGTGCCCACGTGGACGATCATCGTGGGAAAGATCCTGGGCGTGGTCACCGTCAGCATCCTGCAGATCCTCGTGCTCGGCACCACCGCGCTGCTGCTCGGCTGGACCACCACCTTCGGCGGCGCGCTCTTCTGCATCGCCGTGTTCTTCCTCGGCGTCGCCGCCTTCACCTCACTCGGCATGGCGATGGGCGGCACGCTCTCCTCGGAGCTGGTCCTGGGACTTGCCAACCTCATCTGGGTCGCGCTCATCGGCTCGGCCTCGTTCCTGCTCTTCCGGCCGCCGGCCGACCCGAGCTGGCTCTACCAGCTCATCCCCAGCATCTCGCTGTCCGACGGCCTGCTCTACGCCTCAGAGGGCACCTTCCCCGGCCTGCAGCTGCTCATCCTCGCGGGCTGGCTGCTGGCTGGCGTCGGCATCGCCACGAAGTGGTTCAAGTTCACCTAAGCCCCCTTCCCGCGAAGCTTTCTAGCCCGTTCCCACTTAAGTTGGGAGCGGGCTTCCCACTTTCGTGGGATATGCCACGCCCGATCGGGCCTGCGGACACCTGTTTTTGCGCGCTCCTCCACTAGGATTAGGACACGTGACTACTACTCAATCGACTCCCTCACAAGGCGTGCTCGGTCGCTTCGCGCCTACCATCTCCACGCAGAAGAAGCTGGCGCTGGCACTGCTCATCGGCCAGGGCGCCATCACGGTGACCGGCTCGATCGTGCGAGTGACCGGGTCCGGCCTCGGCTGCAACACCTGGCCCAACTGCCACGAGGGATCCCTCGTGCCGGTTGAGGGCGCGGCCCCCTGGATCCACCAGGCCATCGAATTCGGCAACCGCATGCTCACCTTCGTGCTCGTCGCGCTCGCCATCTCCGTCTTCGTGGCCGTGAAGTCCACCCACCGCCGCAAGGAGATCTTCTACCACGCGCTCTTCCAGTGCCTCGGCATCGTGGTGCAGGCCGTCATCGGCGGCATCTCGGTGCTCCTCGATCTGCAGTGGTGGGCCGTGGCGCTGCACTTCCTGCCGTCGATGATCCTCGTCTGGGCCGCGGGTGTGCTGTTCACCCGCATCGGCGAGCCCGACGACGGCACCCGCCGCCCCGCCTTCTCCGGCGCGCTGCGGTCCCTGTCCGTCCTCAGCGCGGCGCTCATGTTCGCGGTGCTGGTCACGGGCACGATGACCACCGGCGCTGGCGTCCACTCCGGCGACTCCGGCGTGGGCATGGACGGCCGCCTCGAGGTCGACATCGCCTGGATGGCACACGTCCACGCCTGGGTCATGTACGCCTACCTCGCGTTCACGATCATCCTCGTCGCGGGCCTCGTCTTCCAGCGCGCGCCGCGCCGCTCGCAGAGCCTCGGCTGGACGCTCATCGCCTTCATCGTCATCCAGGCCGGCGTGGGCATCATGCAGTACCGCCTCGGCGTGCCCAGCTGGTCCGTCCCGATGCACGTGGGCCTGTGCTCCTTCGTCGTCGCCTTCAGCTCCCTGCTGTTTGCCACCGGCATCGAGCGCGTCGGCAAGAACACGTGGGTCACCGGCAGCGAGGCAGGCGACGCCAAGCGCGCCGCACTCACCGCCGCATAAGCACCCTTCCATAGCCCCCGTACCGCGGTACGGGGGCTTCTTGCTTGCCGACGGCCAGAGGTGGGAAGCCGAAGGCGTCGACAAGCAAAAAGCCCGGCACGAGGCCGGGCAAGCGGGGGAAGCTTTAGAAGAAGGTCGTGGTCCAGCCGAAGGCCTCGCCGACGGTCTGCATTCCGAGCACCGCATCGACGGACAGGCCGACGAACAGCAGCGCGAGGTAGTTGTTCGAGAGGATGAACAGCTTGAGCGGCTTGACGTCCTTGCCGTTCTTGATGCCGTTGTGGAGGATGATCGACATGACGAGGAACCAGACGCCGGAGCCCACGGCCACGACCGCGTAGATCCAGCCCGCGGCGGGGATCAGCAGGAAGGTGACGATCACGGTGGCGACGGTGTACCAGACGATCTGGCGGGTGACCTGCTCGGCCGTGCGCACGACCGGCAGCATCGGCACGCCAGCTGCGGCGTAGTCGTCCTTGTACTTCATCGCGAGCGCCCAGGTGTGCGGCGGGGTCCAGAAGAAGATGATGAGGAACAAGACGATGGCCTGCCACCACTGGTGGGGCACGCCCGCGGGCAGGTTGTCGGTGATGACCGCCCAGCCGACGACGACCGGCATGCAGCCGGCCGCGCCGCCCCAGACGATGTTCATGTGCGTGCGGCGCTTGAGAATCTTCGTGTAAATGAAGATATAGAAGAAGATCGTGAGCATGACGAAGCCCGCGGCCAACAGGGAGTGACACAACAGCCACAGCCACAGGAAGCTCAGCACGGTCAGCGTCCACGCGAAGATGGTGGCCTGGCGGTTGGTGACCTTGTGGCGCACGAGCGGGCGGGCGCGGGTGCGGCCCATCTTCTGATCGATGTCGGAGTCCGCGACCATGTTGAAGGTGTTCGCCGCGGCGGCGCCCATCCAGCCGCCGATGAGCGTCAGGATGATGAGCAGGATGTTGGACTTCCCGCGCTCGGCCTGGAGCATCGCCGGAATCGTGGCAACTAGCAGGAGCTCGATCACCCGAGGCTTCGTCAATGCGATATAGGCCTTGATCGTGTCCAAAGGACTTCCTCCAGCAATTCTCAAATACACGCGCCACCGACTTGGTGACACAACCAGCACCGAAGTTGTCGGATGCCGTCGTCTAAAAGTTCCCTCCCCACCTCGAAACCCCTTTCGCCGGGCGCCATCTGGCGAGCTGAGAGAGGGATTTCTATGGGGCAGCTTTACTAAGCCTTACAATGGTAGCCCTTAGATAGGCGGTTGTTGAAACGACACTCCCCCGGTTTACCCTTCCACGCGCATCGATAAATAGATTTCACGTGGATTCTACGAAAGTTGTAGCCGGTAATCGGACTTTCGAAGCGCCCCGGCCCGCCTCGTGGAATGACCATTCGGGCAAATGAAATCGCCTCCGGAACCCAAGCCAACTATTTTCCAGCGTTGCGTCGCAGTTGAGCCCGCGTTTTCCCACGTTGGGCTTGGGTGGCCATAATCTCCGATTTTTTTTGTTCAAGCAATGGCCTCACGCGGGGTGCGGGCGACTACAGTAGAGGAAGCGTCAAAATCGATAACTTTCACGCCCTTATCGGTTTCCGCCCGCGTTGCCTCTTTACATGTCGGCCGGTTTCCGTATGGTGAACGCTGTAGATCCCAGGATCCCTATTTTCTAAAAGGACGGATTTCGTGACTTTGTCTCCTGAGCTTCAGGCTCTTACCGCTCGTACCTACCCCTCCGATTGGACCGACACCGACACCCTAGCCGTGGACACCGTCCGTATCCTCGCCGCCGATGCCGTGCAGAAGTGTGGATCCGGCCACCCGGGCACCGCGATGTCCCTCGCGCCCCTGGCCTACACGCTGTTCCAGCGCGTGATGAACCTCGACCCGGCCGACACCGAGTGGGCGGGCCGCGACCGCTTCGTCCTTTCCTGCGGCCACTCCTCGCTGACCCAGTACATCCAGCTGTACCTGGGCGGGTTCGGCCTCGAGCTCGATGACCTGAAGGCCCTGCGCACCTGGGGTTCGCTTACCCCCGGCCACCCGGAGTACCGCCACACCAAGGGTGTGGAGATCACCACCGGCCCGCTGGGCCAAGGCCTGGCCTCCGCGGTGGGCATGGCGATGGCCTCCCGCCGCGAGCGCGCCCTGTTCGACCCGGAGGCACCGGCTGGCACCTCGCCCTTCGACCACTACATCTACGTCATCGCCTCCGACGGCGACCTCCAGGAGGGTGTGACCTCCGAGGCCTGCTCGCTGGCGGGCACCCAGGAGCTGGGCAACCTGATCGTCTTCTGGGACGACAACCACATCTCCATCGAGGAAGATACCAACATCGCCTTCAACGAGAAGGTCGTCGACCGCTACAAGGCCTACGGCTGGCAGGTCCTCGAGATCGAGGGCGGCGAGGACGTCACCGCCTTCGAGGCCGCCGTCGCCGAGGCGAAGAAGGACACCACCCGCCCGACCTTCATCCGTGTCCGCACCATCATCGGCTACCCGGCCCCGACCATGATGAACACCGGCGCCGTCCACGGCGCCGCCCTCGGCGAGGCCGAGGTGGCCGCCACCAAGAAGGAGCTGGGCTTCGACCCGGAGCAGCACTTCTTCGTCGCCGATGAGGTCATCGAGCACACCCGCAAGCTCACCGAGCGCGGCGCCGCCAAGCACGCCGAGTGGCAGAAGTCCTTCGACGCGTGGGCCGCCGCCAACCCGGAAAACCTCGCGCTGTTCGAGCGCCTGCGCACCCGCACCCTCCCCGAAGGCTTCGACGCCGAGCTGCCCACCTGGGACGCCGACCCGAAGGGTATTGCCACCCGCAAGGCGTCCGAGGCCACCCTCCAGGCGCTGGGCAAGACCCTGCCGGAGCTGTGGGGCGGCTCCGCCGACCTCGCCGGCTCCAACAACACCGTGATCAAGGGCTCGCCGTCGTTCGGCCCGGCCTCCATCACCACCGACACCTGGACCACCGAGCCGGGCGGCCGCAACCTGCACTTCGGCATCCGCGAGCACGCCATGGGCTCGATCATCAACGGCATCGCCCTGCACGGCGGCACCCGCGCCTACGGCGGCACCTTCCTCATCTTCTCCGACTACATGCGCCCGGCCGTGCGCCTGGCCGCGCTCATGGGCACCGACGCCTACTACGTCTGGACCCACGACTCCATTGGCCTCGGCGAGGACGGCCCGACCCACCAGCCGGTCGAGCAGCTGGCCACCCTGCGCGCCATCCCGGGCGTGTCCATGCTCCGCCCCGCCGACGCCAACGAGGCCGCCGCCGCCTGGCGCGCGGCCCTCCTCTACAAGGAGGGCCCGAAGGGCTTGGCCCTCACCCGCCAGAACGTGCCGGTGCTCGAGGGCACCAAGGAGAAGGCGCTAGACGGCGTCGTCCGCGGCGCCTACGTGCTGGTCGAGGGCTCCAAGGAGACCCCGGACGTGATCCTCATGGGCACCGGCTCCGAGGTCCAGCTGGCCGTCGAGGCGGCAAAGCAGCTGGAGTCCGAGGGCATCGCCGCCCGCGTCGTCTCCGTCCCGTGCCTCGACTGGTTCGAGGAGCAGGACGCCGAGTACCAGGAGTCCGTCCTGCCGTCCGAGGTTACCGCCCGCGTCTCCGTCGAGGCCGGCATCGCCATGCCGTGGTACCGCCACCTCGGTTCCAAGGGCCGCGCGGTCTCACTCGAGCACTTCGGCGCCTCCGCCCCGTACCAGAAGCTGTTCGAGGAGTTCGGCATCACCGCCGACGCCGTCGTCGCAGCCGCCCACGAGAGCCTGGGTGCGTAAGCACCCGACCTCGTCGGCAATTTCACCAAGGGCTGTGTCCTCGCCAGTACGTCTCGTCCCCAACGCACGTACACTCGTAGGGTGCAGCCCTTGGGGCTTTTCTTTCCCCGCGCGTGCGTGCCCACCGTAGGCGTCGATAAGCGAGAAGCAAGCAAAGCCCCGACAAGCCATCGAATGTGAAAGAAGAATAATGAACGCCATTGACACTCTCTCCCAGGCTGGCACCTCCACCTGGCTGGACGATCTCTCCCGCGAGCGAATCACCAGCGGAAACCTGAAGGAGCTGCTGACCACCAAGTCGATCGTCGGCGTGACCACCAACCCCGCCATCTTCGCCGGGGCGATGAGCAAGGGCACCGCCTACGACGCGCAGATCGCCGAGCTCAAGGCCGCCGGTGCCACCGCCGACCAGGCCGTGTACGCGATGAGCATCGACGACGTGCGAGACGCCTGCGACATCCTCGCCGACACCTACGCCGCGACCGGCGGCGCCGACGGCCGCGTCTCCATCGAGGTCGACCCGCGCATCTCCGCCGACCGCGATGCCACCATCGCGCAGGCCCGCGAGCTGTGGGGCAAGGTCGACCGCCCGAACGTCATGATCAAGATCCCGGCCACCCCGGGCTCGCTTCCGGCGATCTCCGACGCCTTGGCCGAGGGCATTAGCGTCAACGTCACCCTCATCTTCTCCGTCGCCCGCTACCGCGAGGTCATCGCCGCCTATATCGACGGCATCAACCGCGCCGCGGAGGCAGGCCTCGACGTGTCCAAGATCTTCTCCGTCGCCTCCTTCTTCGTCTCCCGCCTCGACACCGAGGTGGACAAGCGCCTCGAGGCCATCGGCTCCGAGGAGGCCCTCGCGCTGCGCGGCAAGGCCGGCGTGGCCAACGCCCAGCGCGCCTACGCCGTCTTCCAGAAGCTTTTCGACGCCGCCGAGCTGCCCGCTGGCGCGAACGTCCAGCGCCCGCTGTGGGCGTCGACGGGCGTAAAGAACTCGGAGTACTCCCCGACCCTGTACGTTACCGAGCTGGCTGGCCCGAACACCGTCAACACGATGCCGGAGGGCACCATCGACGCCGTGCTCGCCGCCGATGACGTGCGCGGGGACACCCTCACCGGCGCGGGCGAGGCCGCCGAGGAGCTGTTCAAGCAGCTGGTCGCCGTGGGCATCGACTTCGAGGACGTCTTCGAGGTTCTCGAGCGCGAGGGCGTGGAGAAGTTCGTCGCCGCCTGGGAGGAGCTCCTCGACAAGATGGCCGCCCGCCTGAGCTAGGAGGCAACCCGGACTGGTGCTCCCCGGAGAATGAAACCCGGGAGCGGTACGCGTCGGCAAGCGTCAGCGCGCCGACGGCACAGAAAACGCCGGGAACTGGCGAAGACGCTGCGTGTCGTGCCCTCATTGTTTGGCGCGGCACGCCTCTTTCGCTATTCAAGGGCCCGTGTGAGATTGTGTTGAATCGGACAAAAACAGGCAGGATCTCACACAGCCGAACGCAGATGGGTAAGATTCAAGGACGTGAACGAAGCAGTGACTAACACCAATCCCTTCGAGGGCCTGATCACCCCCTCCGACTACGAGGACGATCAGAAACGTTCGGGAAAGCGCGACACGTGGAGCAACCCGCTGCGCGACAAGGCGGACAAGCGCCTGCCCCGCATCGCCGGGCCCTCCGGCATGGTGATCTTCGGCGTCACCGGCGACCTCGCGCGAAAGAAGCTGCTCCCGGCGATTTACGACCTCGCCAACCGCGGCCTTTTGCCCGCGGGGTTCACGCTCGTCGGCTACGGCCGCCGCGACTGGTCCAAGTCGAACTTCGAGGACTACGTCATCAAGGCGGTGAAGGCGGGCGCGCGCACCGACTTCCGCCAGAACGTCTGGGAGCGCCTCGCCGAGGGCATGCACTTCGTCACCGGTAATTTCGACGACGACCAGGCCTTCGACAACCTGGCGAACCGGCTCTCCGAGCTCGACGAGGAGCGCGGCACCGCCGGAAACTGGGCGTTCTACCTCTCCGTTCCGCCGGATTACTTCTCCGACGTCTGCCACCAGCTCCAGCGCTCCGGCATGGCCGAGGGACCGGGCAACTCCTGGCGCCGCGTCATCATCGAGAAGCCCTTCGGGCACGACCTCGAGTCCGCCAAGCGGCTCAACAACCTCATCAACTCCGTCTTCCCGGAGAAGTCGGTGTTCCGCATCGACCACTACTTGGGCAAGGAGACGGTGCAGAACATCCTGGCGCTGCGATTTGCCAACCAGCTGTTCGACCCGCTGTGGAACTCCCACTACGTCGACCACGTGCAGATCACGATGGCCGAGGATATCGGCCTCGGCGGGCGCGCGGGCTACTACGATGGCATCGGCGCCGCCCGCGACGTGATCCAGAACCACCTGATCCAGCTCCTGGCGCTCGTGGCCATGGAGGAGCCGATCGACTTCACCCCCGAGGAGCTCCAGGCGGAGAAGATCAAGGTCCTGCGAGCAACCACCCCGGTGCAGCCGTTCTCCCGCACCACCGCCCGCGGGCAGTACTCCTCGGGCTGGCAGGGCTCGGAGTACGTCCCCGGCCTGCGCGAGGAGGAGGGCTTCGACCCGAAGTCGACCACCGAGACCTACGCGGCCTGCACGCTCATGATCAACTCCCGACGCTGGGCGGGCGTGCCCTTCTACCTGCGCACCGGCAAGCGCCTTGGGCGCCGCGTGACCGAGATCGCGCTCGTTTTCAAGGACGCGCCGCACCAGCCCTTCGACGCCGGTTCCCGCCACGCCCAGGGCCAGAACGTGGTGGTCATCCGCGTGCAGCCCGACGAGGGCATGCTCATGCGCTTCGGATCCAAGGTGCCGGGCTCGGCGATGGAGGTGCGCGACGTCAACATGGACTTCTCCTACTCGGAGGCATTCACCGAGGAATCTCCGGAGGCCTACGAGCGCCTCATCCTGGACGCGCTCCTCGACGAGGCCAGCCTCTTCCCCACCAACGAAGAGGTCGAGCTGAGCTGGAAGATCCTCGACCCGATCCTCGACTACTGGGCGAAGTCCGGGCAGCCCGAGGAGTACCCTTCGGGAACTTGGGGCCCGGAGTCCGCCGACCGCATGCTTGCCCGCGAGTCCCGCGTCTGGCGCCGCCCCTAGCGGTTCCTGGTCTACTGACATGGCCGAATTCATCTCACGTTCAAGGACTAAACCATGATTTTCGAACTGCCTGACTCCAGCACCAGGGACATCGCCAAGACGCTGGTCCGCATCCGCGACACCGGCGGCCAGGTGACCACGAGCCGCGTGCTCTCGCTCATCGTGATCGCCCGCAAGGAGGACGACGTCGAGGCGGTCATCCGCGCCACCAACGAGGCCTCCCGCGAGCACCCCTCGCGCGTCATCGTGCTCATCCAGGGCGACCCGACCGTCCCCTCCTCGCGCCTCGACGCCGAGGTGCGCATCGGCGGCGACGCCGGGGCCTCCGAGCTCATCCTCATCAATCTCGACGGCGAGGTGGCCAACAACCTGGTCCACGTGGTCACCCCGCTGCTGCTGCCGGACACGCCCATCGTGACGTGGTGGGCGTATGCCGCGCCGGTCGATCCCTCGAGCGATCCCATGGGGATCATCGCCCAGCGCCGGATCACCGATTCGCTGTTCGATCCGCCGCAGGACGCCCTCTACAACCGGCGCAACCACTACGTTCCGGGCGACAGCGACATCGCTTGGGCACGCCTTACCCCGTGGCGCGGCGTGCTCGCCTCCACGCTCGACCAGCCGCCGCACGAGATGGTGCAGGAGGTCCGCGTCGTGGGGCCGCAGGACTCCCCCAGCGTCGACCTCGCGGCGGGCTGGCTCATCGACCGGCTAGGCGTTCCGGTCTCCCGGCTGGTCGACGAACACGCACAGGCCTGCGATGCGGACACCATTCCGGTCAACCGCGTCGAGCTCGACCGCCCCTCCGGCACCGTGGTGCTTGAGGTCCTGCCCGACCAGGACACCCTTTCGGTCACCTTCCCAGGCAAGGAGGTCGCCTTGGTGGCCATCTCGCGCCGCAGCACCTCCGACTGCCTGGCCGAGGAGCTGCGCCACCTCGACCCGGACGTGGCCTACCAGCGCGCGCTCAGCGGATTGGCCCACGTGGACTACCCGCAGGGCTAAGTTCCCCAGCACGGCCTTCCCTCGGCGCCCCGAGGGATAGGTGCGTTACACTAGTGTGAGTCCAAAACCCTATCGATCGCTCACCAAGGAGTATGTCGTGGAAGTTGTACCCCAACCCGATATGGAAGCCGTGGCCGACGAGGCCGCTAAACGCTTTGCCAAGGTCATGAGGAAGGTGTCCAAGCGCGGCGGCGTCACCGGCGACGGAATCGCCCGCGTCGTGCTCACCGGCGGCGGCGCTGGCATCCTCATGCTGCGCAAGCTGCGCGACCTTGATATCGACTGGGAACGAGTCCACGTCTTCTTCGGCGACGAGCGCAACGTGCCCGTCTCCGATCCGGAGTCCAACGAGGGGCAGGCGCGCGAGGCACTGCTCGAGCACGTGGACATCCCGGAGGCCAACATCCACGGCTACGGGCTCGGCGGCGTGGACATGAACGCCGCTGCCGAGAACTACGAGTCGGTGCTCGCCGACTTCGCACCGCGCGGCTTCGACCTGCACCTTTTGGGCATGGGCGGCGAGGGGCACATCAACTCGATCTTCCCCGACTCCGCGGCGGTGAAGGAGACCACCAAGAAGGTCGTGGCGGTCACGGACTCCCCCAAGCCCCCGGCCGAGCGCGTGTCGCTGACCCTGCCGGCCGTCAATTCCTCGGCCCGGGTCTGGCTGCTCGTGGCTGGCGCCGCGAAGGCGGATGCGGCCAAGGCCATCGTCGACCGCAAGCCGGCCGTCGACTGGCCCGCCGCGGGCGCCGAAGGCACCAAGGAGACCCTCCTCATCGTGGACGAGGAAGCGGCCTCCAAGCTCTAGGCTCCCGGCTCTTAATTTAGGCGCCTGCGCGATGTCGTGGGCGTCTCTTGCATGCGGTTCTTCTGGGCCCCCAAAGACCAGACTCGACGATCCTTGAAAATGGATCACAACGCCAAATGGGGCGGCACCACAGAGGTGCCGCCCCGCTTTCTAGTTCGAAGAGCTAGTTGCCGTAGGCCTGGATCAGGTTGAGGCCCACGATGCAGGCAATCCAGATGATGCCGGTGAAGATGGTCACGCGGTCCAGGTTCTTCTCCACCACGGTGGAGCCGGACAGGTTGGACTGCACGCCGCCACCGAACAGGGAGGACAGTCCGCCGCCCTTGCCGCGGTGCAGGAGCACGAACAGGGTCATGATCACGCAGGAGATAAGCAGGATGATTTCCAGCGCCAGTGCCATAAATTTCCCTTAACTAAAACAGATCGCCCGCCGGAGCCGCGGTGGCCCCGGGGAGAAAACGAATACGATGCATGCGGCGGCTGGGAGCCGCCTCCACACGGGTGGGCGCTCCGCCACGAGGGCGGGCCGCCCGACATGCGAGAGTCGAAGGCGATTATACACGACAATCGCCTTTTACCCCGCACGCCACGTGCGTCAACGGGCTCCCAGCCGCCGCACCGCGAAGGCACGGACTAGCCGGAGTTGCGCAGCGCGGTGGCCAAGCCATTCATGGTCAGGCGGATGCCGTGGACCACGCTGTAGCTCTCATCTCCGTCGCGGTAGGCCTTGAGCAGGCGCCACTGGATGGCGTTGAGCGGCAGCAGGTACGGGAAGCGCGAGCGGACCGAGCGCTCGAGCAGCGGGTTGTCGTCCAGCAGGCCGGAGTAGCCGGTGATCT
Organism: Corynebacterium vitaeruminis DSM 20294; assembly: GCF_000550805.1. Lineage (NCBI taxonomy): Bacteria > Bacillati > Actinomycetota > Actinomycetes > Mycobacteriales > Corynebacteriaceae > Corynebacterium > Corynebacterium vitaeruminis. Next base: position 1,626,576 of record NZ_CP004353.1, read on the forward strand.
GGGCGTGCATCTTCTTGGTTAGCTCGAACTCTTCCTCGATCTTGCCGTAGATGCGCTCCGCAGCCTCCTTGTCGCTGACCAGCTCGGAGTAGAACTTGGCAACGCTCATCTCGGCCTTGCTCATCACCTGCGCCATGTTGGACAGCACGGAGGCGAAGAACGGCCAGGAGTCGTTGAGCTCCTTGAGCCTGGCCAGGCGCTCCTCGCGCTCGGGGCCGTGACCCGCCCACTCGTCTAGAGCGGTGCCCATGCCGTACCAACCGGGCAGCATGACGCGCGACTGCGACCAGCTCAGCACCCACGGGATGGCGCGGAGGTCGGCGAGCGAGGAGGTCTGCTTGCGCGAGGACGGCCGCGATCCGATGTTGAGCGAGCCGATCTCCGCCAGCGGCGTGGAACCGGTGAAGTAGGCGATGAAGCCGGGGTCGTCGTGGGCGAGCTCGGTGTACTTGGCCTTGGACAGCTCCGAGATCTCCTGCATGGTGTCGTAGGCGTCGGTCGGGGTCGAGCCGAGGTCGTCGACCTCCAGCAGCGAGGCCTCGATCGCGCCTGAGACCAGCGCCTCCAGGTTGGCCAGCGCCGAGGTGTGCGAACCGTACTTCGCCGAGATGATCTCGCCCTGTTCGGTCACGCGGATGGTGGCGTTGACCGCGCCCTTCGGCTGGGCCAAGATGGCGTCGTAGGACGGGCCGCCGCCGCGGCCGACGGTGCCGCCGCGGCCGTGGAAGAGCCGGATGTCGATGTCGAACTCCTCCGACAGCTCCACCAGCTGCGTCTCCGCGGCGTAGAGGGCCCAGTTGGCGGAGAAGTAGCCGCCGTCCTTGTTGGAGTCGGAGTAGCCCAGCATGACCTCCTGCAGGTCGCCGCGCTGGGAAAGGTAGTCGCGGTAGAGCGGGATCTCCCACAGAGTGCGCAACACGGAGGCGCCAGCGTTGAGGTCCTCGATGGTCTCGAACAGCGGTGCGATGTCCATCGCGCCGGTAAGCTTCCCGTCGCGGGACTCGATGAGCCCGAACTCCTTGAGCAGGATCATCGGCTCGAGGATGTCGGAGACGCTCGCGGCCATGGAGATGATCGTGTGCGGGACCATGCGGGCCCCGAACTTCCGCACGGCCTCGCCGGCGGCCTCGAAGATCTTCAGTTCGCGGACCGTGGGCTCACTAAAGCCCGCGAAACGCGGTGGCACGAGTGGGCGCGCGGAGCGCAGCTCGTCGAGAAGCAATGCGCGCTTGGCGTCCTCGTCGAGCGCGCGGTAGTCCTCCACCACGCCCGCGGCGGCGAAGACCTCGGTGAGCACGTCTTCAAAGCTCTCGGAGTTCTGGCGCAGGTCCAGCGAGTAGAGGTGGAACCCGAAGGACTGGGCCGAGGCCCTGATCGCGCCGAGCCGATCGTCGGCGATGAGCTCGTCGTGGGAGGCGCGCAGGGAGCGGTCGAGCACGTCGAGGTCGGCGATGAACTCGGCCGCGTCCGCGTAGGGCTCGAACTCCTTGAACCAGGTCCCCACCACGGCGTCCTCGCCGATCTTGTCCACCAGGGTGGACATCATGCGCCCGCGCATACCGTGCACGGCGCGGCGGTAGGGCTCGTCCACGCGGCCCGGGATGTCGTTGTGGCCCTTCGCCGCGAGCTCGCGCAGCTCGTCACTGACCGTGGTCATGCGGTCAGAGAGGCTGAGCTCGTGCTCGAGGGCGTGGAGCTGGTCGACGTAGTAGCTGAGGACGGTCTCCGCGGCGCGGGTCGTGGCGTACAAGAGGGTGTCGTTGGTGACGTAGGGGTTACCGTCGTGGTCGCCACCGATCCAGGATCCAGGCTTGATTACTACGTTGTCGGCCTCCGCCACGCCGAAGCGACGCTGCAGCTCCTCGCCGACCCGGCGGTTGATCTCCGGGATCGCGTCGAGCAGGCTGAGCCGGTAATAGCGCAGGCCGACCTCGACCTCGTCCTTGATGGTCGGGCGCGCGACGCGGATGAGCGCGGTCTGCCACAGGACGGCCAGCCATCGTCGCATTTGCTTGTCGACGTCGGCCAAGGCCTTTTCCGTCAGGGCGTTGGGTGCGGCCTCGAGGATGGCTCGGCGCTGCGAGAGCAGGTCGGACATGTGTTCCTGGACGTCGAACACCGTGCGTCGGCGGGTCTCGGTGGGGTGAGCCGTGAGCACCGGCGCGACCTCGGCACGCGCGGCGAACGAGGCCAGCTCCGCCTTGTCGATCTTTGCCTCGTCGAGCTTGATCCAGGTCGCGTCGAGGGTGGAGTCCTTCGGCGGCTCCCCCGCCTCGAGCAGCTTACGGGCGTGCGTGGCGTCGTGGAGGTCCTCGACCACGTTGGCCAGCAACGCGAAGTGGTTAAACGCGCGCACGACCGAGATGGCCTGCTCGGCCTCGAGGTCGCCCAGCGAGCCGAACAGCTCCTCCATGGTGGCCTGTCCCTTGGCCACCTCGAAGGACTTCTGCCGGATGGCCTCGACCCGCTCGTACACCTCCTCCCCTTCTTGCTCGGCGATGATTCTTCCTAGGAGAGCACCCACATACCGAATGTCCTCCATCAACGGATCTTTCGACATACCTTCAGGTTCCTTAAGGGATTGGGAGTGATTGTTGCTTGAGACGCGCAGTGCCGCCCAGCTGTATCAACCGGGCGGCACTGTACTCACCGTTGCACTAACGCTCAGTGACTCAAGAAAGGGGCTGGCTTAGAGGCCAGCGGCTGCGTTGGCAGCGAGCTTCGCGAAGGCCTCGCCGTCGAGCGAGGCGCCGCCGACGAGCCCGCCGTCGACGTCGGTCTGGCCGACGATCTCGGCCACGGTCTCGGCCTTGACCGAGCCGCCGTAGAGGATGCGGATGCCCGCTGCGGTGGCCTCGTCGGAGACCTCGGCGACGAGCTTGCGGATGGCGGCGCAGACCTCCTGCGCGTCGGCCGCGGAAGCGACCTTGCCGGTGCCAATGGCCCAGACCGGCTCGTAGGCGATGACGGTGTTGGCCAAGTCCTCGGCGCTCAGCCCTGCCAGGGAGGCGCGGGTCTGCTCGACCACGTACTCGACGTGGGTGCCAGCCTCGCGGATCTCCAGCGGCTCGCCGACGCAGACGATGGGCTTCATGCCCTTGCCGAGCGCTGCCTTCGCCTTGGCGGCGACCAGCTCGTCGGTCTCGCCGTGGTACTGGCGGCGCTCGGAGTGTCCCACCACGACCCAGGTGCAGCCCAGCTGGGAGAGCATCTCGGCGGAGACCTCACCGGTGTAGGCGCCGGACTCGTGGACGGAGACGTCCTGCGCGCCGTAGGTGATGAGCAGCTTGTCGCCGTCGACCAGCGTCTGCACGGAGCGGATGTCGGTGAACGGGACGGTGACCGCAACGTCGACCTTGTCGTAGACGTCCTTCGGAAGCGCAAAGGCGAGCTTCTGCACGGTAGCGATGGCCTGCTTGTGATCCAGGTTCATCTTCCAGTTTCCAGCGATAAGTGGCTTACGTGCCATGAGTGTAGGGGTCCTTTCGAGAAGGCGACGATTGCGGAAAAGCGTGCTTTGTCGGCGGTGGCTTGTGTTTATCGACGCCCACCGCCACGGCGTCGAACCTCGCAGATGAGGCGGGCCGCGGCCCGCCTCATCGGGGGCACTAGGACTCCAGGACCTTCACGCCCGGAAGCTCCTTGCCCTCGAGGTACTCCAGAGAGGCGCCGCCACCGGTGGAGATGTGGCTGAAGCCCTCCTCGTCGAGGCCGAGCAGGCGGACGGCCGCAGCGGAGTCGCCGCCGCCGACCACGGAGAAGGCGCCGTTGGCGGTGGCCTCGATGATGGCCTCGGCAACGCCGCGGGTGCCCTTGGAGAAGGCCTCGAACTCGAACACGCCCATCGGGCCGTTCCAGAACACGGTCTTGGCGGTCTTCAGGACGCCGGCGAACTTCTCGACCGTCTTCGGTCCGACGTCGAGGGACATCCAGCCCTCCGGGATGCCGTCGAGCTCGACGACCTTGTTCTCAGCGTCCGCGCCGAACTCGGTGGCGGCGATGAGGTCGACCGGCAGGACGAGCTTGTCGCCGTAGGTAGCCAGCAGCTCCTTGCACTTGTCGATCTGCTCCTCCTGGAGCAGGGACTTCTGGACGTTAATGCCCTGCGCCGCGAGGAAGGTGTAGCACATGCCGCCGCCGATGATGAGCTTGTCGGCCTTGGCAGCCAGGGCCTCGATGACGCCGAGCTTGTCGGAGACCTTGGCGCCGCCGAGCACGACGACGTACGGGCGCTCCGGGTTCTCGACGACCTTCTTCAGGACGTCGATCTCCTTCTGTACCAGGGTGCCAGCGTAGTGCGGCAGGCGCTTGGCGACGTCGTAGACGGAGGCCTGGGCGCGGTGGACGACGCCGAAGCCGTCGGAGACAAACGCGCCGTTCTCGGCGGCCAGTGCCACGAGCTGGTCGGCGAACTCGCCGCGCTCAGCCTCGTCCTTGCTGGTCTCGCGGGGATCGAAGCGGACGTTCTCGAGCAGGAGGACGTCGCCATCGTTGAGGCCGTTGGCGCGCTCGTGTGCGTCCTCGCCCACGACGTCACCGGCGAGGGCGACGTACTGGCCGAGCGCCTCGGACAGAGCCTCGGCGACCGGGGCCAGGGAGAACTTCTCGTTGACCTCGCCCTTCGGGCGACCCAGGTGAGCCATGAGGATGACGCGGGCGCCGCCCTCGACCAGAGCCTTGATGGTGGGCAGGGAGGCGTTGATGCGGCCGGCGTCGGTGATCTCGCGGGCGTCGTTCAGCGGAACGTTGAAGTCGGAGCGAACGAGGACGTGACGTCCCTCAACGCCCTCGTTGAGCAGATCCTGTAGGGACTTTACGGTCATGTGGGTTCTCCATCCTGGGGTTTGCGTGCGCCATCGCGCAGCGGTTGGGCCAAACTATTTAATTTTAAAGCTAAAAGTAAATAATCCGGGGTGCGTACGCGAGGTACACACCCCGGACCACAGGGTTAAGCCGGGCGCTGTAGGCGGCACATCCGGCTTGCAACCTTAGATGTTAGAGGCGCTCGCCGACGTACTCGGTGAGGGTAACCAGCTGGTTGGAGTAGCCCCACTCGTTGTCGTACCAGGAGACGACCTTGACCTGGTTGCCGATGACCTTGGTCAGGCCAGCGTCGAAGATAGACGGGTGCGGATCGGTGACGATGTCGGTGGAGACGATCGGATCCTCGGTGTAGGCCAGGACGCCCTTCAGCTCGCCCTCGGAGGCAGCCTTGATGGCGGCGTTAACCTCTTCGACGGTGACCGGCTTCTTGGAGTTGAATGTCAGGTCGGTGGCGGAACCGGTGATGACCGGGACGCGGAGAGCGTAGCCGTCCAGAACACCCTTCAGCTGCGGCAGAACCAGGGCGACAGCCTTGGCAGCACCGGTGGAGGTAGGAACGATGTTCTGAGCAGCGGCGCGGGCGCGGCGCAGGTCGCGGTGCGGTGCGTCGTGCAGGCGCTGGTCACCGGTGTAGGCGTGGATGGTGGTCATGAGGCCGTTCTCGATGCCGAAGACCTCGTCCAGGACCTTGGCCATCGGAGCCAAGCAGTTGGTGGTGCAGGACGCGTTGGAGATGATGTTGTGCTTGGCCGGATCGTAGTCGGTGTGGTTCACGCCGACGACGAAGGTAGCATCCTCGTTCTTAGCCGGTGCGGAGATGATGACCTTCTTGGCGCCAGCCTCGATGTGAGCAGCTGCAGCGTTGGCGTCGGTGAAGAAGCCGGTGGACTCGACGACGATGTCGACGCCCCACTCGCCCCACTTCAGGTTCTTCGGGTCGCGCTCAGCGGAAACGATGATGCGGTGGCCATCGACGGTGATGGACTCGTCGTCGTAGGTCACTTCCTTGCCCAGACGGCCCAGGATGGAGTCGTACTTGAGAAGGTGGGACAGGGTGTGGTTGTCAGTCAGATCGTTGACGGCAACGACCTCGATGTCAGAGCCACGCTCGGTCAGAGCACGGAAGAAGTTACGACCGATTCGGCCAAAGCCGTTGATACCTACGCGGATAGTCACAGTAGTCTCCTCAAATTAGAGTGAACGAGTATGGCGGCCGAGCGTTGAATTCAGTCCGGATATGTCCGGTTCCTTTTGTTGAATTGCTCGGCTCAACCTCAATTCCCAAGTGTAGCGAGGTATGCACGAACCTGCAGAACAATTTTTCCGATCATCTTCGCCGAAGCCCACATAACTTCCCGAAAGTGCGTTTTAGTGACCCCCGCAATAGAACGGGAGTGAGAAAGCCAAGGCTCACAACATGGGCAAATGGGTGAAAGTCCCCCCTTTTTGGTGGAGAAAACGACCAATTCAACTCTTGGCCGGGTTTACTTTCCCGCCCGCTCGCGCCAGAGTGATGCTTGACACATAGTGCCCGAATGGGCACTTTCGCCTCATTTTCACACGGTTTTTGGCCGCGATTTCACGCGCAAACAACATGATTCAAACCGAAAAACAACCATTCCAACACCTTCCGGTCATGCCCTCATCCGCAACGGTTTTCGATGAAGCCCACACAAAACCCACATGCGTTCACTCCCTTTCCGGGGCCACGCGCACGAAACCCGGGGCACGGCCACTGCCGCACGCCCCGGGTTGACGGTGTACTTCTCGCTAGAGGTCCTCGAGGATCTCCTCGCTGATCGCCACCTGGGTGTCGGGAATGCCAAGCTCGCTGGCGCGCTTGTCCGCCATCGAGAGCAGGCGGCGGATGCGGCCGGCAACCGCGTCCTTGGTCATCTGCGGGTCGGCCAGACGCCCCAGCTCCTCCAGCGAGGCCTGCCGGTGCTGCACGCGCAGCTGGCCGGCCTCGGCGAGATGGTCGGGAACGTCATCGCCGAGGATCGCCATCGCGCGCTCCACGCGGGCGGCGGCGGCCACGGCGGCGCGCGCCGAGCGGCGCAGGTTGGCGTCGTCGAAGTTCGCTAGGCGATTGCCGGTGGGGCGGGTCTCGCGCTTCTCGCGCTTCTGGTCCCACTGCAGGCGGGTGGCGTGCGCACCCATGCGCGAGAGCAGGGCTCCGACCGCGTCGCCGTCGCGGATCGTGACCTTCTCCACTCCCCTCGTCTCCTTGGTCTTCGCGTTGATGCCGAGCCGGCGGGCGCAGCCCACGAGCGCCAGCGAGGCCTCCTGGCACGGGCAGGCCACCTCCAGCCCCGAGGCACGGCCGGGGTCGGAGAGCTGGCCAGCGGCGAGGAAGGCTCCGCGCCATGCGGCCTCGGCGTCGGCCACGGTACCGGAAATGATGTGCGGCGGAAGGCCGATGACCTGGTGCCCGGAGCGGGTGACCAGCCCCAGTCGGCGGACGATGGTGTCGGCGTTCTTGGTGATGCGCAGCAGGTGCCGCTGCGTCTTGCGGGACGAGGACACGCCCAGGTCCATGAGGCGCACCTCGGTGTCGAAGCAGTCCTCGAGGTCGGCGACGAGCCGCTGGGCCACGGCCTTGTTGTCGAGCTCCACCTCGATGACGAGGTTGCCCGCGACGACGTCGAGGGTGCCCGCGAAGCGGATCATCGTGGCGATCTCGGCGTTTCTCGCGCTCGCCCGGGTCACGGCGGTCTTGGCCAGCTCCTCCTTGACCTGCGTCGACAGCATTGTCACGCCCATACAAACCTTTCCCGCATCGCGAACTTCCTCTTGCCCCACAGCCAGCGCCGCGGGCGTTCCACAGAGAGCATTAAGGATACTATCCTAACCCCCGGCCCAGTCACCGCCCCCTGCGCTCGAACTCGTACAGCAGCGCCTGCGCCAGCTTTTCCGGGTCGTGCCGGTCGGTGAGCAGCCCCTTCCCGTCGTTTTGCCGCAGATCGTGGAAGGCCACCTTGGCGTCGAGAAGCGAAGCAGCGCGCTCGAGGTACTTCCTATCGCTCTGGTTCGGGATGGAGAAGTTGTCGGCGATAATGAGGTCCACCTTGAGCCCCTTCGCGTGCTGGCTGAGCATGTGCACGTGGCGCTCGGCGGTAAAGCCGCTGGTCTCGCCCGGCTCCGCGGTGAGGTTCAAGACCACGACCTTGAACGCGCTCGACTTGCTGATCGACTCCACCACGCCGGGGACCAGAAGGTGCGGGATGACGCTGGAGAACCAGCTGCCGGGGCCGAGCGTGATGAGCCCTGCGTCAGCGATGGCGTCGACCACCTCGCCACAGGGCTCGGGGTTTTCCGGGTAGAGCTTCACGCGGCGGACCTGGCCGATCGTCGAGGCGACCGCGACCTGGCCGCGCACCTCGCGCATGATCCGTGGGTCGTCGTCAAGGCCTGCGACGTCGGCCGCGATGTCGAGCGGATCGGCGCAGACGGGCAGCACCCGACCCTGCGCGCGAATCATCTTTCCCACGACGTCGAGGGCCGCAACCTCGCTCTGCAGCACCTCGTAGACGCCCGCGATGAGCAGGTTTCCGGCGGCGTGACCGGCGAGCGCGCCGTGCCCGCCGAAACGGTGCTGGAGCACCTGCTCCCACATCCGCCCCTCCTCGTCGAAGGGGGCCAGCGCCGCGAGCGCCATGCGCAGGTCGCCCGGCGGGACGTGCCCCAGCTCCCTGCGGATGCGGCCGGAAGAGCCGCCGTCGTCGGCGACGGTCACGACGGCCGTGATCGACTCCGAGGGCAGCTGCCGCACCGCGCGCAGCGTCTGGAACAGCCCGTGACCACCACCTAGGCTGACGATCTTGCCGACGTTCGTCGCCGGCTGCGAAGCAGGTGCCGTTGGTTCAGTCATGGTGTTACTCGATCTGTGTGTGGTGTGAAGGGCCAGGTAATCGCCAGGTTCGCGGTTTCGCTTGCCGACGCCGATGGCGCCGCACCGCCCAGGCCTCCGAGGGGGCCGCGTGGCGAAGGCGTGGCGGCTAGTTGCGGTTGATGTCGCGGTGAAGCACCGAGACGTCGAGGTTCTCGTCCTCGCGCAGCAGCTGGCCAAGCGCCTCCACAATGGCGACGCTGCGGTGGTGGCCGCCTGTGCAGCCGATGGAAATGGTGATGAAGTTCTTGCCCTCGTGCTTGAACCCGTCGAGCATGCCGCGGAACATGGTGACGAAGTTCGACAAAAAGCCCTGGGCGCTGTCGTGGGAGAGGACGTAGTCAGCGACCGGCTTGTCCACTCCCCTGAACGGCCGAAGCTCCGGCACCCAGAAGGGGTTGGGGAGGAAGCGCACGTCGACCATGATGTCGGTATCCCGCGGGGAGCCGTGCTTGAAGCCGAAGGACTGCACCGTCACGTGCGTCCGGGTGGTGGCGATGCCGGCGAAGTTCTGTTCGATCGCCCGGCGCAGGTCGTGCACCGAGAGGTCGGAGGAATCGATGACCACGTCCGCGCTCTCCTTGAGGCTGGACATGATCTCGCGCTCGCGACCGATGCCGACGACGAGCGTGCCGTTGCCCTGCAGCGGGTGGATGCGGCGCAGGTTGTCGAAGCGCTTGATGAGCACGTCGTCGCGCGCGTCCATGAACAGCACCAACGGCTTGAGCCCCTTGGCGCTGAGCTCGGAGATGACCTCCTCCAGCGAGCCCTTGTACTCCAAGGATCGGACGTCGGAGACGACGGCGATCTTGTTGTTGGAGAACTCGTTGGAGGCGTTTTGCTCGACGAATTCTAGAACGTATTGAGGAGGCAGATTCTGGATGACGTACCAGCCCATGTCCTCGAGGACCCGGGCGGCCGAGCTGAGGCCGGCGCCGGACAAGCCGGTGATGAGCACCGGAGGAATGGGCGTGCGCGGCTCGATGTCTCCTCGCAATTCATAATTCATACCTGCGATTCTAACCTTCCGCGGCCGACACCGGCCGTACTCGGGGTTTCGCGCCCGCGCGGCGGGGCCTATTCGCCCTCGCCCGGGTGCAGGGCAGCAAAGACCGATTCGGCCAGCTGCGGGCCGAAGCCGTTGACCGCCTGGATCTCCTCCACCGTGGCCTCCTTCAGCTTCTTCACGGAACCGAAGTGCTTGACCAGCGCGGTGCGGCGGCTGGGGCCTAGGCCTTTCACCGAGTCCAGCTCCGAGCGCTTCATGCGCTTCGAGCGCTGCTGGCGGTGGAACGTGATGGCGAAGCGGTGCGCCTCGTCGCGAATGTGCTGGAACAGGTACAGCGCCTGGGAGTTGCGCGGGAAGATGAGCGGATCCTCCTCGCCGGGCAGCCAGATCTCCTCCAACCGCTTAGCGATGCCGATGAGCATGACGTCGTTGATGCCGAACTCGTCGAAGACCTCCTGGGCGGCGTTGACCTGCGACTTTCCGCCGTCGACGATGAACAGCTGCGGCGGGTAGGCGAAGCGCTTGGACGCCTGCTCGAGCGGCTCGTCCTCGAAGGAGGCCTCCGCCACGTCGGTGGACTCCGGCACGGTGAGCTTGTCCTGGTTGTGGCGGGTAAACCGCCTGCGGGTGATCTCCGCGATCGAGGCCACGTCGTCCGAGTGCCCGTCGCCCGCGGCCTCCTTGATCTTGTAGCGGCGGTAGTCGCTCTTCTTGGGCAGGCCATCCTCGAAGACCACGAGCGAGGCGACGACGTCGGTGCCCTGGATGTGGGAGATGTCCGTGCACTCGATGCGCAGCGGCGCGTCGTCCATCTCGAGGGTCCCCTGGATCTCCTTGAGCGCCTGCGAGCGGGCGGTGAGATCGCCGACCCGCTTGAGCTTGTGCTGGCGCAGCGCCTCCTGGGCGTTCTTGTGAACCGTCTCCGCCAGCGTGCGCTTGTCGCCGCGCTGCGGGGCCTTGACCTCGACGTTCGCCCCGCGCAGGTCGCTCAATACTTCGGCGAGCTGCGCGGTGGGCCCCGCGAAGTCGTGGATGAGGATCTCCCGCGGGATGACCGAGCCGCGCGCGCGGCTGATCGCCTTGGCGTCGGTGCCCATCGGCGCCTGGGCACCGTGGGAGAACTGGTCGACCCCGCGGCGCGCGTAGGCCTCGGCGGCCTTCGCCTCGCTGGCCTGGGTCTGATCCTCCTGCTCGATGGCCTCCGAATAGAAGCGCAGGAGGAAGCTCGAGACCAGGTCCGCGAGCCCCTCGGGGGAATCGTCGACGAGCTCGACGACCCACCCGCGCTGCCCGCGGATGCGCCCCGAGCGCACGTGGAAGAGCTGGATGGAGGCCTCCAGCTCGTCGGCGGCGACCGCCACGAAGTCGGCGTCCGTCCCGTCGCCGAGGACCACGGCCTGCTGCTCGGTGAGCTTGCGGATCGCCTCGAGATCGTCCCTGAACCGGGCGGCGTTTTCGAAGTCGAGCTCCTCGGCGGCCTGGTTCATCTTCTGCGTGAGCTGCCTCGTCACCGGATCGACGTGGCCCGACATGAACGAGCAGAACTGGTCGACGATCTCCCGGTGTTCCTCGGGGCTTACCCGGCCCACGCACGGGGCGGAGCACTTGTCGATGTAGCCCAGAAGGCACGGGCGCCCCAGCTGCTCGTGGCGGTGATAGACCCCCTTCGAGCAGGTGCGCATGGGGAAGACGCGCATGGCGAGGTCGAGCGTCTCGCGCACGGCCCACGCGTGCGAGTACGGCCCGAAGTAGCGCACGCCCTTGCGCTGCGGCCCGCGGTAGAAGAAGGCCCGCGGGATCACCTCGCCGACGGAGACGGCCAGCACCGGGTAGGTCTTGTCGTCGCGGTACTTGACGTTGAACTTCGGGTCGAACTTCTTGATCCACGTGTACTCCAGCTGGAGCGCCTCCACCTCGCTGGAGACGACCGTCCACTCGACGCTCGCCGCCGTGGTGACCATCTGGCGCGTGCGCGGGTGGAGCTGGGAAAGGTCCTGGAAGTAGTTGGACAGGCGCTGGCGCAGGTTGATGGCCTTGCCCACGTAGATGACCCGCCGGTACTCGTCGCGGAACTTGTACACGCCCGGCTGGGTCGGGATGGTGCCGGGCGCCGGCTTGTAGGTGGTGGGATCGGCCACGGGGTCCTCCTCCAAGATACTTCTGGCAGGTTGCGTCCACGCTACCCGCGAAACGATGGCACCCTCACCGCGCCGACCGGGCGGTGAGGGTGCCTACTAAGTAATGAATCCTAGTCCTCCGGCATGTACTTGCCCTCAAGCTCGCGGAACTTGTCCACTGCCTTGACAGAGTCGATGCCGTCGGCCGACTGGAAGGCCCACAGCGGAACGTACTCGAACTCCGGCAGCTCGAGCCGGGCCATGCGCGCGCCCTCCGGGAAGTTGAGCCCGTAGATCACCGACCACGGGTAGAACTGGCTGCCCAGGAAGTTGCGGACGTCCACGCCATCGGAGTTGGCGCGCACCCGCGGGCGCTTGAGCGCGATGTAGATGACGGTGGCGAAGATGAGGCCAACGAGGAAGTAGCCCCACTGGTCGATGAGCGTGATGCCGGTTCCGCTGTCGCCCACCGCGACGATGATCGCGAGGAACACGTGCACCGCGACGACCACGGCCGCGGCCATCCACGCCCACATCTTCATCTTGCGGCTTTCGACCACGAGCTCCCACGGCTTGGTGGTCGTCAGGGCGGGGTCGGCGGCTACATAGGCGAAGACCTCTTCGTCGCTCAGCGTCTTGCGGGAGTTGTTGTCCATCAGAATTCTTTTTTCATCTTTCCGAAAAGATCCGGAGGGCTTCGGCCACCGGCTCGTGCGGTTCACCCTAGGATCCTACGCTGAAACCCTAAGGGGGTGAAAGCGCGAGGTAGGCGTACTACCCCGCCCTCAGAGGCTGCGCAGCAGCAGCGCGGTGTGCAGCGCCGCGGTCATCGCCTCAGCACCCTTGTCCTCCACGGAGCCCTCGAAGCCGGCGCGGTCGATGGCCTGCTGCTCGGTCTCGGTGGTGAGCACGCCGTTGCCCACCGGCTTGCCGCTGTCTAGCGCGATGCGGGTCAGTCCTTGGGTGACCGAGTCGCAGACGTAGTCGAAGTGCGGGGTGCCGCCGCGGATGACGCAACCCAGGGCCACGACTGCGTCGCAGGTCTCGGCCAGCTTCTGCACCACGACCGGGAGCTCGAGGGCGCCGACCACGCGGTAGTCGAGCACCTTCGCCCCCAGCTGCGCGCCGGTCTCGATCGCGCGGCGGTGCAGCTGCGCGCAGATCTCCTCGTTCCACATGCTGGTGACCACGCCGACCGTCAGGCCGGTGGCGTCGATGCTCGAAACCTCAGGAAGTCCTTCTTTACTCATCTGAGCTGTCCCTTCTTTCCAATCAGGCGCCCGGCCACGTAGTGGTGGCGGGGCGCCCGTGGACCGCGCGAAGCGCGGTCGCCTTCGGATTAGTGGTTGTGGTTGTGATCGAACAGGTCGACCCACGGCAGGTCGTGGGCCATGCGGTCGCGCTTGGTGCGCAGGTAGTTGACGTTGTCCTCGGTGACCTCGACCTCGACCGGCACGCGCTCGGCGACGGTGATGCCGTAGCCGGAGAGCTCGTCGACCTTGGCGGGGTTGTTGCTCATCAGCCGGACCCTCGTGATGCCCTGATCCTTCAGCATCTGTGCGGCCATGGAGTAGTCGCGGGCGTCAGCCGGGTGGCCGAGCTGGAGGTTCGCGTCGACGGTGTCCACGCCCTGGTCCTGCAGGTGATAGGCCTGCAGCTTCGCCAGGATGCCGATGCCGCGGCCCTCGTGGCCGCGCATGTAGATGAGCACGCCCTGGCCGTTCTCCACGATGGCGTTGAGGCTCGCGTGGAGCTGCTGGCCGCAATCGCAGCGTCGAGAAGCGAAAACGTCGCCGGTGAGGCACTCCGAGTGCACGCGCACGAGCACGTCATCGCCTGACTTCGGGTCGCCGAAGACCAGCGCCACGTGCTCGATGCCATTGACGAGGCCGCGGTAGCCATAGGCCGTGAACTTGCCGAACTCGGTCGGCAGCACGGTCTGCGCCGCGCGCTCGACCAGCACCTCGTTCTCGAGGCGCCAGTGGCGCAGCTGCTCGATGCTGATCAGCTTGAGGTCGTGCTCGTCGGCGAAGCGGCGCAGCTCGGGTGCGCGCGCCATGTCCGTGGGATCGTCCTCGGAGACGACCTCGCAGAGCACGCCGGCCGGGCGCAGGCCTGCCAAGCGCGCGAGGTCCACGGCCGCCTCGGTGTGCCCCTCGCGGACGAGGACGCCGCCGTCGCGGGCGCGCAGCGGAACCACGTGGCCGGGGCGGGTGAAGTCGGCGCGAACCGAGTCGGGGTTGGCCAGCCGGCAGATCGTCTCCGAGCGCGAACGCGCGGAGATGCCCGTGGTGCCCGTGGCGGCGTCGACGGTGACGGTGTAGGCGGTGTCGCGTGCGTCCTCGTTCTTCGAGGTCATCGGGGGCAGCCCGAGGCGATCACAATCCGCCTCGGTCAGCGGGGCGCAAATGTAGCCGGAGGAATAGCGCACCATGAAGGCGACCAGTTCGGGGGTGGCCTTCTCGGCGGCGAAGATGATGTCGCCCTCGTTTTCGCGATCCTCGCTATCGACCACAACCACCGCTTTTCCAGCGGCGATGTCGGCGATCGCGTCGTCGATCGAGTCCAAACGCACCTTTTCCGGTTCAGGCTGATTTGCTTCGTTAGTCACGGCTTTACACTCTACTTCTCATTCTGTTGTCAAACGCACTAGGGGTTTACTTGTCGACGCCTACGGCGCCGCTACCCCTATTCATCATGTTTTCCACATACTTGGCTAGAACATCGACCTCCACGTTGACGAGGTCGCCGACCTTCAGCTGGCCGTGCGTGGTCTCGGCCAGGGTCGTGGGAATCAACGAGACCTCGAAGTAATCTATTCCCCGCGAGCTCACCGTGAGCGAGGTGCCGTTGAGCGCGATGGACCCCTTCTCCACCACGTAGGGGGCGAGCGCCTCGGGAAGCGCGAAGCGCAGGACGTCCCAGTGCTCGCTGTGCTGACGAGACAGCAGGGTGGTCACGCCGTCGACGTGGCCTTGCATGATGTGCCCGCCGAGCCGGCCGTTGGCGGCCAGCGCACGCTCGAGGTTCACGGGGCTGCCCACCGCGAGCCGCCCGAGCGAGGAGCGATCGAGGGACTCCTGCATGACGTCCGCATCAAAGTGCTCCGGGGTGAACTCCACAACGGTCAAGCACACGCCGTTGACGCAGATGGAGTCACCGTTGTGCGCGTCCTCCAAGACCTTCCGTGCGCCGATGCGCAGGCGGATCGAGTCCCCCAGCTGCTCGATGCCTTGGACGGTTCCGAGCTCCTCAACAATTCCAGTGAACATGTCTTCCCTTTGTGTGATCGTGAAAGGCGGGATGCCGAGGCCGGTTCCCGGTGAATGGCCCGAGAATCGCCCCGGCACCGCGTTAGGACTGGCCGAGGATGCTGAGCACGTCCTCGCCCAGCACGCGGGTCCCGAGCCGCCTGAATTCCTTGATGTCGGCCATCGTACGCGCACCCGGCCAGCCGGTGAGCGCGATGCCCGCGCCCAGCAGCTTCGGCGCGGTGTAGTCGTGGATGAAGTCCACGAGGCCCGCCTCAAAGAAGGAGGTGATCAGCCCCGCTCCGCCCTCGACGAGGACGTCGCGGGCCCCGCGCTCCCACAGCTCGGACAGCGCGGCCTCGATGCTCGCGAAGCTCAGGATGTTCGGGTCGCGGCTGGCGCCTAAGTGGAAGGACTCCGGGATGTACCTAGTGCCCACCACCACGCGCAGCGGTTGATTCTCGTAGGGGCCGGTGGCCGTGCGGGCGGTGAGCTGCGGGTCGTCGGTGAGCACGGTTCCGGTGCCCACGAGGATGGCGTCGCGCTGCGAGCGATCCCGGTGGACGAACCGGCGGGCCCGCTCGCCGGTGATCCACTGGCTCGTGCCGTCGGGGGCGGCGATGAACCCGTCGAGGGTGTGTGCCCACTTCACGGTCACCGCGGGGCGGCCCTTCTCGATCGCCTTCTTCCACGGCAGGAGGGTCTGGACGGGGAGGTCGAGGAAGTAGACCTCCACGCCGTGCTCGCGCAGGAACTCCGCGCCGCCCTGGGCCTGGGGGTTCTCGTCGGCGGAAAGGTAGAAGACCCTTCTAACCCCGGCCTCCAGCAGCGCGTGGCTGCAGGGGCCGGTCCGGCCGGTGTGGTTGCAGGGTTCGAGCGTCACCGCGGCCGACAGCCCCTCCGAGGGGCGGCCCGCGAGGTTGCGCAGCGCGTTGATCTCGGCATGCGGCCCGCCCGCGGGCGAGGTGCCGCCGGTGGAGACCACGCCTTGGTCGTCGAAAAGCGAAGCGCCGACAGGCGGGTTCGGGCTGGTTGTGCCCTTGACCGCGTCGCCTGCGGTAACCGCGGCGGAGACGGCCTGCGCCACCACCGCGCCGTGCTCGCGGCCGATCCGCTCGAGGGTGTGGAAGGAGAGGATGTGTGCGCCATTGTCCGGCTGCCACGTGCTCACTGCGTCATCGCCTCTCTTTTTGCCGCTAGAGCGTGGCCAGGGCGCGCAGCTCGTCGACCGCGTCGTTGGGGACCTCGGCCTTGTAGACCGCGGAACCGGCGACGTAGGCGTCGCAGCCGGCCTCGGCGGCCTGGGCGATCGTGGAGGCGGAGATTCCGCCGTCGATCTCGATGGTGACCTCAAGACCGCGGGAGTCGATCTCCTTGCGCAGCGTGCGGACCTTCTCCAGCTGCTCCGGCATGAACTTCTGCCCGCCGAAGCCGGGCTCGACGCTCATGACCAGCACCTCGTCGAACTCGTGGAGGTCTGGCAGGTAGGGCTCGATCGCGGTGCCCGGGCGCAGCGAGAAGCCGGCGCGAACGCCCTGCGAGCGCAGGTAGCGGGCAAGCGAGACGGGGTCCTCGGTGGCCTCTACGTGGAAGATGACGCAGGAGGCACCCGCGTTGATGTAGCTGTCCACCCAGCGCTCCGGGTCCTCGATCATGAGGTGGACGTCGAGCGGCTTGTCGGTGTGGCGGGACACCGCCTTCGTGACATCGGCGCCGAAGGAGAGGTTGGGGACGAAGTGCCCGTCCATGACGTCGACGTGGATCCAATCCGCGTGCGACACCGCCTCGAGCTCGCGGTCGAGGCAGGAGAAGTCGGCGGCGAGGATGGACGGGGCGATGATCGGGCTACGGGATGCTTCACTCATGGGTTCAAGTGTAACCAATCTAACGCCCGCGAAAACCCGTTTGCCCGTCGCTTTTTCGCGTGCCGACGTCTACGGCTGCTCGCCCGCGGCCTTGCGCAGGACGGCGAAGAACATCGCGTCCGTGCCGTGGCGGTGCGGCCACATCTGGATGGACTTCTCCTCCCCCGCGTTGTCGAGCTCGGGCACGAGGGCGTGGGCGTCGAGCTCCTCGACGGGAAGGGTGGCCAGCGCGTGGTCGACGATGCCGCGGGTCTCGCGCAGGTCCGGAGAGCACGTGGAATAGACCACGACCCCGCCGGGGCGCACGAGCTCGACGGCGGAGGCGAGCAGCTGGGACTGCAGCTCGTTGAGCTCCGCGATGTCCGACTCCTGCTTGCGCCAGCGCGCCTCCGGGCGGCGACGCAGTGCCCCGAGTCCCGAGCACGGCGCGTCGACCAGCACGCGGTCGAAGCCGGGGGTGAGGCCGGTGGCGCGGCCGTCGACGTTGTGGACGGTGACGGGCAGGCCGTCCACCGACTTCTCGATGAGCCGAGCCCGGTGTTCGGACACCTCCACCGCGTCGACCTTCGCCCCGTCGATGCGGGCGAGCGAGCCGATGAGCGCGGCCTTGCCGCCGGGTCCCGCGCACAGGTCTAGCCAGCGGCCTTGATCCTCACCCTCGACGGGGGCGGCGACGAGCGTGCGGGCGATGATCTGGCTGCCCTCGTCCTGGACGGCCGCCAGCCCCTCGCGGACCGGATCGATCTGGCCCGGGTCGCCGGACTCGAGGTAGACCGCGTACGGGGAGTACTTCCCCTCCTCGCCACCGGTGATGAGCGCGAGCTCCTCCGCCGTGATCTCGCCGGGGCGGGCCACGAGGTGGACCTTGGGGCGTAAGGAGTCGGCGGCGAGTGCCGCGTCGAGCTCCCCGATGCCGACGACCTTGGCGAAGCTCCGCGCGATCCACTCGGGGTGGGCGTTGCGGAAGGCGATCGACTCGATCTCGCCCGCGGGCGTGAGCTTTTCCATCCACTTCTCCGGCGTGGTGCGTGAGATCGTGCGCAGGATGCCGTTGGCGAAGCCCTTCGCGCGCTCCTGGCCGATCGCGCTGACGATGCGCACCGAGGTGTCCACCGCCGCGTGCGGCTCGACGCGGGTGTAGAGCAGCTGGTAGGCGCCCAGCCGCAGCGCCGCGAGCACGCCCGGGTCGATGCTGTCGAGGTCGCGCGAGGAGCACTCGGCGATGATCGCGTCGATCACGCCCTGGGTGCGCAGCGTGCCGTAGGTGAGCTCGGTGGCAAACGCCGCGTCGCGCCGCTTGAGGCCCTCCTCGCGCAGCAGCCTGGGCAGGGCCAGGTTGGCGTAGCTGCCGTCCTCGTTGACGCGGAAGATGACGTCGAAGGCGGCGGCGCGGGCCAGGTCCACGTCGACGAAGATGTCGCGGAGGCCGTCGGTTGTCTTCGGCTGCCTGCGGGGCTTGTGCCTTCTCGGTGCATCGTGGTGCTGGTCGGCGGGCGCCTTGCGCTTGTGCTCCCCGCCCTTTCCGGTCGCGGGCTTGCGCTGTTGCTTGCCCGGCTGCCCGGCGGGCTTCGCCGTGCGGGAGCGGAAGCC
This sequence comes from Corynebacterium vitaeruminis DSM 20294, assembly GCF_000550805.1. NCBI lineage: Bacteria > Bacillati > Actinomycetota > Actinomycetes > Mycobacteriales > Corynebacteriaceae > Corynebacterium > Corynebacterium vitaeruminis. The sequence continues at coordinate 1,645,121 of NZ_CP004353.1, forward strand.
CCCGGCATTGTTCTGGCTCATTCGACAACCACTCCCTCGGTCTCGTGCAGGCCGCGCGCCCAGTCGGAGGCCCGCATCCGCTTCTTGCCCTGCGCCTGAACCTCGCCGAGCACCACGTTCTCGCTACCGGTGCCCACGAGCACGCGCTTCTTCTCGATGCGCACCTGCCCCGGCGCGAGCCTGTCCCCGCCGTCCTCGGCGAAGCCGATCGGCCCGACCTTGAAGCGCTCGCCGCCAAGCGTCGTCCACGCGCCAGGCCCCGGGGTCACGGCGCGGATCTTGCGATCGACGACGCGGGCGTCCTCGGTCCAGTCGATGCGGGCGTCGGCGACGGTGATCTTTCCGACGTGCGTTGGCTCTCCCTCCTGCGGGCGCGGGCGCACGGTTCCGTCGGCGATGTGGTCCATTGTCTCCCTGAGCAGCCGGGCGCCGGAGTAGGCGAGGGTGGTGAGCAGCGAGTCCGCGGTGTCGTCGTCGGCGATCGGCTGGGTGAGCACCTCGTAGACGTCGCCGGTGTCCAGGCCTGCGTCGATGCGGAAGGTGCTGGCACCGGTCACGGCGTCGCCCGCGGCGATGGCGGCCTGGACTGGCGCCGCGCCGCGCCACCTGGGCAGCAGCGAGAAGTGCAGGTTAATGAAGCCTTCGGGCACCATGTCGAGGACGTCCTGCGGGATGAGGTTGCCGTAGGCGACCACGGGGACGCAGTCGGGCGCCAGCTCCTTCAGGCGCGCGCGGAAGGCCTCGCCGTCCGCGGTGCCCGCCTTGAGCGTAGACGGGGTGAGCACCTCGATGCCGCGCTCCTGGGCCAGCGCCGAGACCGGCGACGGGTGCAGGGTGCGGCCGCGCCCCTTGGGAGCGTCGGGGCGGGTGAGCACCGCGACGACCTCGTGCTCGGAGCCCAGCAGCTCCTCGAGGGCGACGACGGCGGGTTCGGGAGTTCCGGCGAAGATGAGTCGCATTCTTGTCCTACTCTCGCTTTCCTCGGCCTAGCGGTTGAACCACTCGGACTGGCGCACCGCGGCCATGGCCTCCTTGCGCGCGTCCTTCTCCAGGCGCCGCAGGAACAGCACTCCGTCGAGGTGGTCGGTCTCGTGCTGGATGCAGCGAGCCATGAGCCCGGAGGCCACCATCGAGACGGGCTTGCCCTCCATGTCCACGCCCGAGACCTTCACGGTCTGGAACCGGGTGGTCTCGGCGGAGATGTCCGGGATGGACAGGCAGCCCTCCGCGCCGGTCTGGGTCTCCTCCCCGATCGCCTCCCACACGGGGTTGATGATGTGGCCGCGCAGGCCGTCCTCCTGATGCGAGCAGTCGAAGACGAAGACCCGGCGCAGCACGCCCACCTGGTTGGCGGCAAGGCCCACCCCACCCGCGGCATCCATCGTCTCCAGCATGTCGCTGACCAGCTGCTCCACTGTGTGGTCGAAGACGGTGATCTCCTCCGCACGGGTGGTGAGAACTGGATCGCCGAAGAGGCGGATGTCGAGGACGGACACTCAGGGCTCCTTTTCAAGGGTAGGGATTTTCCTTAAAGACCCTACGCCACGCGCATCATTTAGTCACTCTGCCTTGAGGTATGGCAGGCGCACCCTTGGTTTGTCCGGTCGGACGAACAATCCAAAGGGCACCTTCAAGAAGCGAGGATTCGCATGTGACCCGAGGATTTGCCCTAGCCAATCCGGATGGGATCCACCTGCACCCTCAGCGGCAGCGTGTCCTTCCGCGCGGCGCGCGCGACGAGCCCCTTCTTGAGGATGGCTCCCAGCTGCGAGCGCGGCCCGAGCGGGGTGCGGATGAGCACCCGCTGCGCGGGGCCGAAGCTCTTCTCGTCGTATTCTCCGGGCAGCTTCACCCCGGGCGGGAGGTCGACCGGCCCTAGCACCTCCGCGTGCGGCGGCAGCTCGATGCTCTCGAGGTAGGACTCGATGGAGGAGTTCGCGCCGTCGATGGCGGCGATGTTGACCGCCGGCGGGAAGTGGACGTCCTTGCGCGCGTCCAGCTCCGCGCGGGCGGCTCCGACCACGTCCCAGCGGATGAGCGACTGCACGACGCCGAGCCCCGGGTCGGCGACCACGACTACCTCCCCGCCCTTGGAGCCCGGCGCCACCAGCGAGGCGAGGTGAATCCACTTGGCAAAGGCGTCCTCGGTCGCGCGCAGGTCCTGGCGCCCGAGCATCGACCAGGTGTCCACGATGACGGCCGCCCCATAGGCGCCGTCCACCACACGCGGCTCGGCGCCGGGGGTGGCCACGACGATCTGCGAGGATGCCGCGACCTCGTCGACGACCCGGTTCCCGCCCGAGGTCACCACGGGGATCTGCGGGAAGGCCCGGCCGATCTCCTCCGCGGTGCGTTCCTGCCCCACAACCACGGCGCGCACCTTGGTGGAGCCGCAGTTGCCGCAGCGATGGTGGCTATCGGGGCGCCCGCACCACCCGCAGGTGGGCACGCCCGCGTCGGATCCCCCGTGGGTCGTGGGGATTCCCAGCGGCCCGTTGCAATAGCGGCACCGCGAGGGGGCGCGGCAATTTCCGCAGCTCAGGGTGGGCACGTATCCCTTTCTGGGCACCTGAACGATGACCGGGTCTCCCCTGCCGATCGCCGCCCGCAGCGCGTGGAAGGCGGCGCCGGGCATGCGGGCGAAGCGCGCCGCGGGGTCGCGCTCCAGGGCGAAGTCGGAGTCGGCCGCGGCATGGATGTACGGCATGCGCTTGCGGATCGCCTCGCGCGGCGCGACGAGGTCGTGCGCCCAACCGGAGTCAACCAGAAGCTGTGCCTCCGCCGTACGTGAAGAGGAGGCGATGAGGAAGGAGGACTTTTGCTGCACGCAGCGGGTGCTGAGCACCTCGCGGGCGTGCACATAGGGGGCACGCTGCTCCACGAGGTTCTCGTCCCCGTCGTCCTTGATCACGCACAGGCGCAGGTTTTCCACCGGCGCGAAGGCCGCGCTGCGCGTTCCCACCACGACCCTTCCCTGCCCATGCAGCACGGAGAGGAAACGGCGGTAGCGCGCCTGCGGGCCTAACCCGGCGCTGAGCTCGGTGATCTGCTTCTTTCCCAGGTTGCGCGCCACCGCCTCAATGAGCGTATCGACGTCCCGCTGGTCGGGAACCACGATGATGACGCCGCCGCCGTCGATGGCGACCTTGGCCGCGAGCCCCGCGACCCCCTCGTCCCACCTGTCGCCGGGCGCGACCTGCCACACCCCCCGGGCGGTCGACCCACCGATGACGGCGTCGACGAAGCTCTGGCCGTGGACATACCCCGACCAGATCGAGAGATCGGGTTCGGTGGCGGTGCCCAGCTCCTCCCACGGCGTGGACGTGTCCGACTCCTCCGCCTTGGCGTGGCGGGGCGGGATGGCTAGGCGGATGACGTCGGAGGTGACCCCGGCGTAGCGGGTGGCCAGCGACTCGATGAGCTTGCGGCTAAAGGGCGGCATCACCACCTCGCTGGAGACGACCCGCTCGATGTAGCGGAGGTCGCCCTCGTGCTCGCTCACCGAGGTGCGCTCGAAGACGATGGCGTCGACGGTGCGTCCGGCGAATTTGACCCGCACCCGAATGCCGGGAACGACGTCCTCGTCCTGCTCGGTGTCCACGAGGTAGTCGAAGAGGCGATCGAGGTGGGCGATCCCCAAAAGCGGCAACACCCGCGCAACCGGCAGGGAGTGTGCTGGTTCACGGGTGTTGCTCATGGTTACAGATGATAACCCACGGCGTCGAAACGCAACGGCTGGGTTCCGTCCCCCACCTTGTGGGTTTAGGACAGCGCGAGGTACTCGCGCAGCGCGTCGACGCGGTCGGTGCGCTCCCAGGGGAGGTCGAGGTCCGCGCGGCCGAAGTGACCGTAGGCGGCGGTCTGCGCGTAAATCGGGCGCAGCAGGTCGAGCTCGCGGATGATCGCCTTGGGCCGCAGGTCGAAGACCTCGGTGACCGCGTCCTGGATCTGGGAGTCGGACAGGCCGTGCTTGGCGGTGCCGAAGGTCTCCACGTAGAGGCCCACCGGCTTCGCGCGGCCGATCGCGTACGCAACCTGCACCTCGGCGCGGTCCGCAAGGTCGGCCGCGACGATGTTCTTGGCCACCCAGCGCATAGCGTAGGCCGCGGAGCGGTCGACCTTGCTCGGGTCCTTGCCGGAGAAGGCGCCGCCGCCGTGGCGGGCCATGCCGCCGTAGGTGTCCACGATGATCTTGCGGCCGGTCAGGCCAGCGTCGCCCATCGGACCGCCCAGGATGAAGGACCCGGAGGGGTTGACCAGCAGGGTGTAGTCGGTCTCCAGGGTCTCCTTGACCCCGGCGTCCTCGAGCACCCACTCGACGACGTTCTCGCGGATCTGCTCGGCCAGCCAGTCCTGAGTGACCGAGTCGTCGTGCTGGGTGGAGACGACGACGGTGTCGATGGCGCGCGGGGTGCCGTCCTCGTCGTAGGCGAGGGTGACCTGGGTCTTCCCGTCCGGGCGCAGGTGGTCGACGATGCCCTCCTTGCGCACCTGGGTCAGGCGGCGCGACAGGCGGTGGGCCAGGTCGATGGGCAGCGGCATGGAGGTGGCCGTCTCGTTGGAGGCATAGCCGAACATCAGGCCCTGGTCGCCAGCGCCCGCCTGATCGTCGTCATCGGCCTGCTCGCCGGAGCGCACCTCCTGGGAGTTGGTGACGCCGTCGCCGATCTCCTGGGACTGCTCGCCGATGGCGATGTTGACGCCGCAGGTGCGGCCGTCGAAGCCGACGGCGGAGGAGGTGAACCCGATCTCCACGAGCTTCTCGCGGACGAGCTTGGGGATCTCGACGTAGGCCGTGGTGCTCACCTCGCCCACGACATGGACCTGGCCGGTGGTCACGAGGGTCTCGACGGCCACGCGGGCATGCGGATCCTTCTCGAGCAGGGCGTCCAGGATGGTATCTGAAATGGCATCGCAGATCTTGTCCGGATGTCCTTCAGTCACGGATTCACTGGTGAAGAGGCGGAAAGTAGTCGCCTGGGAGTTCTCAGTCACTTCGTAATTCCTTAGATGAAGAAGTTGGGGTGCGTTGTTCGCAGCTGGGGACCACCGAATGACGCGGGGCGCGCGCCAAGAAGCGCCGCCCCATTCGATGCCTTCTGAACAAATTAGACCAAGCTGTCTAAATTTGCAAGATTCGCCGCGCCACTCCCCTAGAGAATCTCCTCTAGCGCCTCGATGATCTGCGCCGCAACCTCGTTCTTCGGGCCCGCGGTCACCTCGCGCACGTCACCGGACTTGCTCAGGATGAAGCCCTCGTTGCTGGACTTTCCGAAGACCTTGCCCTCGGAGACGTCGTTGCACATGAGCAGGTCGCAGCCCTTCTTCTGGATCTTGATCCGGGCAAAGTCGAGCGCGCTGTGGGTCTCGTCGCCGGTTTCCGCGGCGAAGCCCACGATCTTCGCGCCCTCCTTGAGCCCGCCGCCGTCGCGCGTCGCGACGAGCTCTCGGAGGATGTCGGGGTTTTCCACCAAGTTGATCGTGTCCAGCTGGTTGTCGGCCGCGCCCTTTTTCAGCTTTGACGACGCCACGGTCTCGGGACGGTAGTCCGCCACGGCGGCCGCCATGATGACGACATCGGCATCCGCGCTGTGCTCGAGCATCGCCTCGCGCATCTCGCGGGCGGAGACCACCTTGACGATCCTCGCGCCGCTCGGGCAGTCGAGCTTGTCCGTGGCACCTGCCACGATGGTGACCTCGGCCCCCTTGTGCGCAGCGATCTCCGCGAGCGCGAATCCCTGCTTGCCGCTCGAGCGGTTGCCGACGTAGCGCACCGGATCGATGGCCTCCTGGGTGCCGCCAGCCGAGATGACCACCTTCTTGCCCTCCAGCGTGCGGTCCAGCCGGTGCCCGGCGAGCACCGTGCGGGCCAGCTCGGCGATCTGCTCGGGCTCCGTTAGGCGGCCCGGACCGGAGTCCTTGCCCGTCAGTCGCCCGTGGGCAGGCTCGAGCACGGTGATGCCCCGCGAGCGCAGCGTGGCCACGTTCGCCTGGGTGGCGGGGTTGAGCCACATCTCGGTGTGCATGGCGGGAGCAAGGACCACCGGGCACGTGGCCACGAGCAGGGTCGCCGAGAGCAGGTCGTCTCCCCTGCCAGCGGCCACGCGGGCCATGAAGTCGGCGGTGGCCGGGGCGACGACCACGAGGTCGGCCTCCTGCCCGATCTTGACGTGTCGGACCTCGTCGACGGCCTCGAAGACCGTGGTGGAAACGGGGTTACCCGAAAGCGCCTCGAAGGTAGCCTTGCCGACGAAGTTGAGCGCGCTTGCGGTGGGAACCACCCAGACGTCGTCGCCGGTTTCCTTGAAGTTGCGGATCAGGTGGCAGGCCTTGTAGGCGGCGATCCCTCCCGCGACGCCGACAACGATCTTTGACTGTCGTTCCACTTCTTCCCCTTCGCTACGGTCACCGTCGGTGACAAGATTCCTCATTCAAAAATACAGGCCTGCATGCCAAAAGGCCCCCACATCCTCGGATTTGGAAGAAATCCGGGAGTGAAGGCCTGAAGGTTCACACCGTAGGGCTTAGCCCTCTTCGTGATCGAGCAGTCCAGCCTCGATCTCGCGCAGTGCGATAGACAGCGGCTTCTCCTGCGCCTCTGGGGTGACCAGAGGACCGACGAACTCGAAAACGCCCTCGTCCGCCTGCTGGTAGTAGCTGTTGATCTGGCGCGCGCGCTTGGCCGCGAAGATCACCAGCGCGTACTTGGAAGACACGCGCTTGAGCAGCTCATCGATCGGAGGCGCGGTAATGCCGGTTGGCGGGTCGAAAACACCGTCGTTGCTGTCGTTCACGTTAGTCACGTTACTCACAGTCACCTTTTCTAGAAAGCTTGTGGTCAAGTAGCAAGACCGTCCACGCCGGGGTTACAGCCCCAGCAGGATATCTCGGATCTCTGCTACGGTCTCGTCGACGTCATCGTTGACGACGACGTGAGTGAACTCGTCCTGAGCGGCAAGTTCGGTCCGAGCGGTCTCGAGGCGGCGTCGGATGACGTCCTCCGGCTCGGTTCCGCGACCGGTGAGCCGCTCGACGAGCACGTCCCACGACGGCGGCGCCAAAAACACCGTCGCCGCTTCCGGCTTCAGGGCAGCCACGTTGCGGGCGCCCTCGAGATCGACCTCCACCAACACGGGACGTCCTTCAGTCAAGGCCTGATCCACTGGCCCCGAGGGGGTTCCAGATCGCTGCAGACCGCCGTGGATGTCCGCCCATTCGAGCATCTCCCCACGGTCGATGTGCTCCTGGAACTCTTCCGGAGTCACGAAGAAGTAATCCCTACCGTGCACCTCGCCGGGGCGAGGCTTGCGAGTGGTCATTGAGACGCTGAAGTAGAGATTGGGGACTTCCTCGCGGAGGCGACTAACCACGGTGGACTTTCCCACTGCAGAGGGGCCGGCTAGGACAACCAGCCTGCCGTTTTGGTCATCGCCCGGCATGGATTAGTCCTCCGAGAAGCCGAAACGCTCCAGCAGGGCGCGACGCTGACGGTCGCCGAGGCCGCGCAGACGGCGGGTCTGGGCGATCTCGAGCTCGTCCATGATCTCCTTGGCCTTCACCTTGCCGACCTTGGGCAGGGACTCAAGCAACGCAGAAACCTTGGTCTTGCCGATGATCTCATCGGTGGAAGCCTTGGCGAGCACCTCCTTCAGGGTGATATCGCCGCGCTTGAGCTGCTCCTTCAGCTCTGCACGTGCCTTGCGGGCCTCAGCAGCCTTTGCAAGGGCTTCCTTACGCTGCTCATCAGTCAACTGGGGAAGGGCCACGGGGTTCCTCCGATTCAAATTCTTATAGCTAACAATGCTGGCGCGGTACACGCCGAGAATCAACCATACACACGAACACCGGACGGGACACGGCTCAAGGGCTAAGTCCCGCTCATGAAGCGCCGGTGCACCGGCCACAGTTTCCCTGGTCCGAGGACCTAGAAACTCACGCCGAAAAGTCGCCGCAAACCGGTTGCGATTTGCTGGTGCATGAGCGATTTCCGCCTAGTGTACCACTGATTGACAAAAGTCTAGCCCGAGTTAGGTCAGATTAGTGCCGAAATTAGGGTTGGAGGATTTTGGTGACGATGGCTTGGGTGTCAGCGGGTAGCGGTGTCGCGGCGTGGATGGCGCGGCCGGCGACGGTGAGTTCGAAACTCCGGTACTTTTTCAAGGTTCTCACGAGTCGTTTGATGGTTTCCCCTGTGGCGTTTTCCATCATTTTGCTGATCGCGAGTGCAGCCATCACGATGTTGAGGTGAGCGTTGATGGAGTCGTGCTTGCGCGCGTATATCGGCCTGGCCTGGAGGTCTGATTTTGCCATCCGAAACGACCGCTCAATGTTGAGCAGTCGACGGTACATCCCCAACACATCAGAAGCAGACATGCTGGTCAGGGTGGTTTCGTATCCTTTGATTCCTGCTAGCTGCCGGTGTTTGGCAGCGAGTGTGAAGTTGACTTGTTTGTTCGGGGCTTTCAAATCAACGTAGCGATTGCGTTTGATGGCTACCTCACCGTTGACAGCACGCTTGGCTTTGGCGAGCTGCTCGTCGATCCCACGGACGGTTCGCCTAGCTCGATCAAACGAGTAGTGATAATGCGTCACCGAGTTCGGGGTACCGCTTTGACGTCCGTCGGAAAACGACGGCTGTGACCAGATCTGCCCGTGGGTGTACTCCAGTCCGGGATGTTGACGTACCCAGGAGGCAATAACCTCAGGCACGTTGGGCACTTTGGTGGACAAAATATAGTCCAGACCAGCATCGATAATCGCTTGCTTGTTACCAGCAGAAAACATGCCCGCATCAGCGACGACAGTGACCTCGTTTAAGTTGTAGGCCTGCTGGAAAGCTCGAATCATCGGCAGCATCGTGTGCGTTTCTGCTTTGTTGCCTTCGAACGCCCCAATATGCAGTGGAAAACCGGTTTGGTCGGCGAGCAACCCGACCAAGATTTGGGGTTCGACTCGCCGTTCTTTGGAGTACCCAGATTTGCGAAGATCATCCGGGGTGTCAGTTTCGAAATACAAGGTCGTGACATCGTAGAGAATGAAACTTCCCCGACCAACACCTGCGTGACGAGCCAAGCACTGGGACAGGATTTCCCGGAAATCATCCGTCGCGTACCCGGGTAGTCGGCGTTGGATCGTTTTGTAGCTTGCCGACGCAACACCTACTTCCGCAAGAGTTTCAATCGAGTCCAATTTCGATCCGGGTTGGATAATCCGAGCCCTGACTAGATCCAAAAACACCTGATCGTCACCGGTTGCAACATCCAAACCAAGCCGCTGGTAACACGCGTCAATACAGTCAAGTAGATACCCGGCCTTCTGCCCCGTCACCGGGAGTGGATTGTCCTTCGAACCGGATCCGCCTAGGGCTGTGCCCAAGCCCCCTAAGGGGAGATCTAAGACCAGCTGGTCCCCGTCGATGATGCGCTGCGCTTGAGCCTTTAACAACGACAATTCATGCTCATCGTGAGCTGATCCGACATGCCGCAGCGTCTTTTTGCCCGCATGCTCACCAAAAACAACTTGCACAGCGGTAGCCCCAGAAGCAGTCTTCACAGTACGGACATAGGGACTCATAAAAGATCACACTAACAGCTACCCCCACGACCGCACCCTTAGTGCCGAAAAACCACCACCAACCAACACAAACCACCAGGTCAACACGTCAAGGACTAATATGTCACACCAAAATGACCTAAGTCAGGTTTCCCTGGTCCGAGGACCTAGAAACTCACGCCGAAAAGTCGCCGCAAACCGGTTGCGATTTGCTGGTGCATGAGCGATTTCCGCCTAGTGTACCACTGATTGACAAAAGTCTAGGTAAAGGGGCATAAACTTTCCAAACACGCAGGTCGCGCCGTTTTGTGCGACCTGCGGTTTTAGGATTAAATCCCACCGACGTAATTTATCCTACAAGCTGAAACCGATTGCGTTTTGCCGCGCGTTTTGGGGTGCTTTATTTAAAGCTCGCCCCAGCCTCCACGACCGCTTGCGTTAGCTTGTCGACGCCAGGGCCTTGCCGCAAAATGGCGCGAGACACGTTCGGGAATCCGAGCTCCACGACGCCCTCGGTCAGCCGGAGCACGTTCTCGGCCGTCGCCCCCTGAGCGCCCACGCCAGGAAGCAGAATCGGGCCGTTGAGCTCCGAGAGCGCAGGCGGCGTGGCCAGGGTCGCGCCCACCACGACGCCAACATTGCCGTAGTGCCCATCCGCCTTCCACTGGGCGTTTGAGGCCGCGGCAGCGTCGACGACCTGCTGCGAGATGGAGCGACCGTCACCGCCCCGCTGATCCTGCAGCTCACGGGCCTCGGGGTTGGAGGTGGCCGCGAGGACAAACACGCCCTTTGCTTGTTCCTCAGCAAGCTCCAAGATTGGCTTGAGGGAACCGTAACCGAGGTACGGGGAAACCGTGACCGCGTCCGCGACCAGCGGCGAGTCCGGATCCAGCCACGCGTGGGCGTACCCGGCCATCGTCGATCCGATGTCGCCCCGCTTGGCGTCCGCGACGACGAGCGTGCCCGCCTCCCGCAGCTCGGCCAGTGCCTCTTCGAGCACCGCGAAGCCGGCGGAGCCGAACGCCTCGTAGAAGGCGACCTGGGGCTTGACCAGCGCCACGTTTCCCTTGAAAGCAGCCACGCAGGCCTGGGTGAAGGCCCGCAGGCCCTCGACCGTGGTGCCGAGCCCCCACTGCTCCAGCAGCGCCGCGTGCGGGTCGATTCCCACGCACAGGCGCCCGTGGCGTCGGCCCGCCTCAACGAGCTTGTCACCAAAAGTCTTCATGAGTGATCCCTGTCCTAAGTAAGTATGTAGACGAAAGCCGCCGTCGTTTCGAGAAACGAACGTGACGGCGGCTTCATGGGTGTCAACCGCGTTTAGGCGGAGTGGTCGAGCTCCTGGAGCGCGCGGACCTTGATCTCGCCCTCGCGCAGAGCCTCGATGCCCTGGACCGCAGCGGTAACGCCCTGGACGGTGGTCACCAGGGACACGCCGACGTTGACGGCGGCGGCGCGAATCTCGTAGCCGTCGTGGCGCGCACCGGCGGAACCAGCCGGGGTGTTGAGGATGAGGTCAACCTCGCCAGCCTTGATGAGGTCGACGATTGAGCGCTTCCCGCTCTGCTCCTCGCCGCGGACCTCGCTCTGCTTTGCCACGGTCTCGCAGTCCACGCCGTTGCGGCGCAGCATGGCCGCGGTGCCGCTGGTGGCGAGGATCTTGAAGCCCATGGAGGCTAGGCGCTGGATCGGGAAGATCAGCGTGCGCTTGTCGCGGTTGGCAACGGAGACGAACACGGTTCCCTCGGTGGGCAGCGGGCCGAAGGCACCGAGCTCTGCCTTGCCGTAGGCGGCACCAAAGTTATCTGCCAGGCCCATGACCTCGCCGGTGGACTTCATCTCGGGGCTGAGCAGGGTGTCCATCATCGTGCCGTCCGGGCGGCGGAAGCGGTTGAACGGAAGCACCGCCTCCTTCACCGCGATCGGCGCGTCCAGCGGCAGGGAGCCGCCGTCGTACTCGGTCGGGATGAGCCCCTCGGCCTGCAGGTCCTTGATGGAGGAACCGGTCATGATGCGCGCCGCGGCCTTGGCCAGGTGCACGCCGGTGGCCTTGGAGACGAACGGCACCGTGCGCGAGGCGCGCGGGTTCGCCTCGATGACGTAGAGGATGTCGTCCTTCAGCGCGTACTGGACGTTCATGAGGCCCTTGACGCCGATACCATGCGCGAGCGCGGCGGTCGAGCGGCGGACGTTTTCGATGTCCTCCGGGCCGAGCGTCATCGGCGGCAGAGCGCAGGCGGAGTCACCGGAGTGGATGCCCGCCTCCTCGATGTGCTCCATGACGCCGGCGAGGTAGACGTCCTCGCCGTCGCACAGCGCGTCGACGTCGATCTCGATGGCGTTGTCGAGGAACCGGTCGACCAGCACCGGGTGGTCCGAGGTGATCTCGGTGGCGCGGTCGATGTAGTCGTGCAGGGAGGCCTCGTCGTAGACGATCTCCATGCCGCGGCCGCCCAAGACGTAGGACGGGCGAACGAGGACCGGGTAGCCGATCTCGGAGGCCACGGCCTTTGCCTCATCGAAGGAGGTGGCGGTGCCGAACTTCGGGGCGGGCAGGTTCGCCTTGCGCAGGACCTCGCCGAACTCGCCGCGATCCTCGGCCAGGTCGATCGCCTCCGGGGTGGTGCCGATGATCGGCACGCCAGCGTCGCGCAGCTTCTCCGCCAGGCCCAGCGGGGTCTGGCCGCCGAGCTGGACGATGACGCCCGCCACGTTTCCGGACAGGGTCTCGGCGTGGTAGACCTCCATGACGTCCTCGAAGGTCAAGGGCTCGAAGTAGAGGCGGTCGGCGGTGTCGTAGTCGGTGGAGACGGTCTCCGGGTTGCAGTTGACCATGACGGTCTCGTAGCCGACGCGGGAGAGCTCCAAGGCGGCGTGGACGCAGGAGTAGTCAAACTCGATGCCCTGGCCGATGCGGTTCGGGCCGGAGCCCAGGATGATGATCTTGTCCTTCTCAGTCTGCGGGCGCACCTCGGACTCGGCGGCCGGGTCGAGCTCGTAGGCCGAGTAGTGGTACGGGGTGGTCGCCTCGAACTCGGCGGCGCAGGTGTCGACGGTCTTGAACACCGGGCGGATGCCTAGCGACCAGCGCAGGCGGCGCACGCCGTCCTCGCCCGCGAACTCCGGGCGCAGGGCCGCGATCTGGCGGTCGGAGAGGCCAAAGAACTTTGCGCGACGCAGGAGCTTTTCGTCGAGCACCTTGGCGTCGACAAGCTCAGTGCGGAAATCGACGAGCGACTTCAGCTCCTCGAGGAACCACGGATCAATGCCGGAAGCCTCGTGGACCTGCTCGACGGTGGCGCCCAGGCGCAGCGCGAGCTCGGCGTCGTACATGCGGCCCTCGGTGGGGCGGACGAGGTCCTTGAGCACCGCGTCGAGGTCGCCCGCACGCTCGCCGGCGAAGGACTCGTCGGAGACGGTCCAGAAACCGGCCTGCTTGTTCTCGAGCGAGCGCATGACCTTGCCGAGGGCGGCGATGTAGTTGCGGCCCAGGCTCATGGCCTCGCCGACCGACTTCATCGTTGTGGTCAGGGTGTCGTCGGCGCCGACGAACTTCTCGAAGGCAAAGCGCGGGGCCTTGACCACGACGTAGTCGAGGGTCGGCTCGAAGGCGGCCGGGGTGACGCCGGTGATGTCGTTGGTGATCTCGTCGAGGGTGTAGCCGATGGCGAGCTTCGCGGCGATCTTCGCGATCGGGAAGCCGGTGGCCTTCGAGGCCAGCGCCGAGGAGCGGGACACGCGCGGGTTCATCTCGATGGTGATGAGGCGGCCGTCGTTGGGGTTGACGGCGAACTGGATGTTGCATCCGCCGGTGTCCACGCCGACCTCGCGGATGATCGCGATGCCCTGGTTGCGCATCTTCTGGTACTCGCGGTCGGTCAGCGTCAGCGCCGGGGCGACGGTCACGGAGTCACCGGTGTGGACGCCGAGGGCGTCGACGTTCTCGATGGAGCAGATGACGACCACGTTGTCCGCGCCGTCACGCATGAGCTCGAGCTCGTACTCCTTCCAGCCGAGGATGGACTCCTCGATCAGGACGTTCGCCTCGGGCGAGGCGGCCAGGCCACCGCCCGCGATGCGGTCTAGGTCCTCCTGGTTGAAGGCGAGGCCGGAGCCCAGGCCACCCATGGTGAACGAGGGGCGGACGACGACCGGCAGACCGAGCTCGGCGACGGTCTCGTGGACCTCGTCCATGTTGTGGCACACGCGCGAGCGGGCAGACTCGCCGCCGATCTTGGCCACGATGTCCTTGAACTTCTGGCGGTCCTCGCCGCGCTCGATGGCGTCGATGTCGGCACCGATGAGCTCGACGCCGTACTTCTTCAGGGAGCCGCGGCGATCCAGCTGGATGGCGGCGTTGAGAGCGGTCTGGCCGCCCAGGGTGGCCAGCACGGCGTCGATCGGGTGGCCCTGCTCGATCTCCTTCTCGAAGATCTTCTCGATGTACTCGGGCTGGATCGGCTCGACGTAGGTGTGGTCGGCGAACTCCGGGTCGGTCATGATGGTGGCCGGGTTGGAGTTGATGAGGGTGACCCGCAGGCCCTCCTCCTTGAGCACGCGGCACGCCTGGGTGCCGGAGTAGTCAAACTCGCAGGCCTGGCCGATGACGATCGGTCCGGAACCGATGACCAGGACGTGGTTGATGTCAGTGCGCTTTGGCATAAGTTCTTCTTGCTCCTGGTCTCTGCTTACTTGGCAGCCTTGGTGGACTGCATGAGTTCAATGAACTGGTCGAACAGCGGGTTCGCGTCGTGCGGGCCGGCGGCGGCCTCCGGGTGGTACTGGACCGAGTAGGCCATGCCGTTCTTCAGGGCCACGCCCTCGACCGTGCCGTCGTTGAGGCAGGTGTGGGTGACCAGGGCGGTGCCGAAGGGGGTCTCGAACTCCTTGCCCGCCTCGCCCTTGAGCGCGAAGCCGTGGTTCTGTGCGGTGATGTCGATCTTGCCGGTGAGGTGGTTGAGCACCGGGACGTTGATGCCGCGGTGGCCGAACTTCATCTTGTAGGTGTCAAGTCCCAGCGCGCGGCCCAGGATCTGGTTGCCGAAGCAGATGCCGAACAGCGGGATCTTGGCGTCTAGGATCTCCCGAACGATGCCGACCATCACGTCGGCGGTGGCCGGGTCGCCCGGGCCGTTGGAGATGAACACGCCGTCCGGGTTGTAGGCCTTGATGTCCTCGAAGGAGGTGTTGGCCGGGACCACGATCGTCTTGATGCCGCGCTTGGCGAAGTTGCGCGGGGTGTTGGTCTTGATACCCATGTCGTAGGCGACCACGGTGAAGGTGGGCTCGCCCTCCGGCTCGACGACGTAGGCGGCCTCGGTGGAAACCTCCTTGGCCAGGTCGGAGCCCGCCATGGACGGCTGGGAGTTGACGATGGCCACGAGCTCTTCTTCCGGCTTCTCCGCGTCGGCGCCGGAGAAGACGCCAGCCGCGATCGAGCCGAAGTTGCGGAGGTGGCGAACGATCGCGCGGGTGTCGACACCGGAGATGCCCACGATGCCCTGGGCGATCATCTCGTCCTCGAGGCTGCGGTTGGCGCGCCAGTTGGACACGCGGTGGGAAAGATCGCGGATGACGAGGCCTGCGACCCAGATCTTATCGCCGTGGGACTCACCGTCCTCGTCGTTCCAGCCGGTGTTGCCGATCTGCGGGGCGGTAGCCACGACGATCTGGCGGTGGTAGGAAGGATCGGTCATCGTCTCCTGGTAACCCGTCATGGCGGTGGTGAACACTGCCTCACCCAGGGTGGTGCCCACGGCACCAAAGCTCTGGCCACGGAACACGCGGCCGTCTGCCAACACGAGGACAGCTTCCGAACGGGGGTTGGACGTCACTGCGTCGCCTTTCTGCTGATCTTTCGATTCACGTTTCTATGCGGTCCGTCTCAGTGGAGGTCGCATATTATTTTGGTTTTCTATTATATAGGGCGGTTCTTGTGCCGTCTTAGGCACCCGTGCGCGGAGCCGCGGCCTCGCCGTCCTCGCAGGTCACGCGGCCGCGAAGGATCGTAGCCACGACCTTGGTGTCGAACTCCATGCCCTCATAAGGCGTGTTGCTTGCCTTGGAGGCCAGCTCGGCACCGGAAACGGTCCAGGTCTCACCCGGCTTGACCACGGTGAGGTTGGCGGGCTCGCCGACGGCGACCGGACGGCCGTGGTCGGGCAGGCGGGTGATCTCGGCGGGACGCTCGCTCATCACCTTGGCGACGAAGCGCCAGTCGGCGAGTCCCGGCTTGACGAAGATCTCGGCGATGATCGCCAGCGAGGTCTCCAGGCCCAGCATGCCGGGACGTGCGTGCTCGAACTCGCAGCACTTCTCCTCCGAGCCGTGCGGGGCGTGGTCGGTGGCCACGCAGTCGACGGTGCCGTCGAGGAGTGCGTCGCGCAGCGCGAGGGTGTCGCGCTGCTCGCGCAGCGGCGGGTTAACGCGGTAGACACCGTCGTAGGACTCCAGGCGCTCGTCGGTGAGCAGCAGGTGGTGCGGGGTGACCTCGGCGGTCAGCGGGATGCCGTGATCCTTGGCCCACTTGACCAGCTCGACGGTCCCTTCCGTGGAGGCGTGGCAGATGTGCATGCGGCTGCCGTAGTCGCGGGCGAGGATCGCGTCGCGGGCGACGATCGACTCCTCCGCCACGCGCGGCCAACCGCGCAGGCCGAGGCGGGCGGCGACCTCGCCCTCGTGGGCGCAGGCGCCCTCAGTCAGGCGCGGGTCCTCGCAGTGCTGGGCGAGCAGGACGTCCATGCCGCGGGCATACTCGATGGCGCGGCGCATGATGAGCGGGTTGTCCACGCACTTGCCGTCGTCGGAGAACATGCGCACCTTCGCTTCGGAGCGGGCCATCATGCCGATCTCGGTGATCTCCTTGCCCTGCAGCCCCTTGGTGATGGAGCCTACCGGGTGGACGTCGCAGAGGTTGATGTTCTGGCCCTTGAACCACACCGACTCGGCGATGACCGGTTGATCCATGACGGGCTGGGTGTTGGCCATGGTGAACACGGCGGTGAAGCCGCCGCGTGCGGCCGCGGCCGAGCCGGTGGCGATGGTCTCGGTGTCCTCGCGGCCAGGCTCGCGCAGGTGCACGTGCATGTCCACGAGGCCCGGCAGCAGCACGCCGCCCTGGCCGTCAACCTCGCGGTCGGCCGAGGTCTCCTCGGTGCCGATCTCGGTGATGACGCCGTCGGTGATCAGCACGTCGAGCGGCTCGCCCTCGCCGTAGGGGCGGACGTTCTTGAGAAGCAGGGTTCCCGCCTGCGCGGGTGCAAGCTCGCCGGTGGCCGGGTAGTTGTTTTCGGTCTGGGTGTTCGACATCGTGTCCAAGATTCCTTTCTAGTCCAGTCGTTTTCGCGTATCCGGGCTAGAAGCCTGGGGTGTCGGTGCTTGCGATGAGGCTAAACAGCACGGCCATGCGGGTGTGCACACCGTTGTTGACCTGCTGCAGGACGGCCGTGCGCGGGGCGTCGGCCACGCCGAAGTTGATCTCCATGCCGCGCAGCATCGGGCCGGGGTGCATGATGATCGCGGAGTCCTTGAGCTTGGACTCGCGCTCGGCGGACATGCCGTAGAGTGCCGCGTACTCGCGGTGGGACGGGAAAAATCCGCCGTGCATGCGCTCCTGCTGGACCCGCAGCATCATGACGACATCGGCGTCGTAGATCTCGGCGTCCATGTCGTAGGAGTAACGCACCGGCCAGTTGTCCACCCCCGGCGGGAGCAGGGTCGGCGGACCAACGAGGACGACCTCGGCGCCGAGGACGCTCAAAAGGTCGACGTTCGAGCGCACGACGCGCGAGTGCAGGCAGTCACCGACGATGACGACCTTCTTGCCGTTCGCATCGCCGATGCGCTCGCGCATGGTCACCGCGTCGAGCAGCGCCTGGGTCGGGTGCTGGTGCGCGCCGTCGCCGGCGTTGATGACCGAGGGGCCGTTGCCCTCGGGGGCCACCCACCCGGCCAGCTGCTGGGCTGCGCCGGAGGACGGGTGGCGGATGATGATCGCGTCAGCGCCGATGGCGGTGAGCGTAAGCCCGGTGTCCTTCAGGGACTCGCCCTTCTTCACTGAAGAGGAGGAGGCGGAGATGTTGATGACGTCGGCGCTCATCCACTTGCCCGCGGTCTCGAAGGAGGAACGGGTGCGGGTGGAGTTCTCGTAGAAGAGAGTAAAGATGGTGCGCCCGCGGAGGGTGGGCAGCTTCTTCAGCTCGCGGCCCTCGAGCGCCTCGCGGAAGCGGTCGGCCTCGTCCATGAGCCCGATGATTTCGTCCTTGGTGAGATCGGAAATGGAGAGTAGGTGCTTCACTGGTACTCTCACTCCCCCTTCTTCGTGAGCAGTACTGCGTCGCGGCCGTCAATCTCCTTGGCCAGCACCGTGACGTCTTCGTTGCGGGCCGTGGGGATGTTCTTACCCACGTAGTCGGCCCGGATGGGTAGCTGGCGGTGACCGCGGTCGACGAGGACGGCGAGCTGGACCTGCTCGGGGCGTCCGATGTCGCGGAGGGCATCCAGCGCCGCACGGATGGTGCGACCGGAGTACAAGACGTCGTCGACGAGCACGACGGTCACGCCGTCGATCCCGCCCTGCGGGATGCGCGTCGGTTGGAGGGCGCGGTGCGGCTTGCCGCGCAGGTCGTCTCGGTACAAAGTTATGTCGATCGAGCCGGTCGGGACGGTAGTTCCCGTGAACTCGGCGATCTTCGATGCCAGCTTTTCTGCCAACGGCACTCCACCAGAAGGAATGCCCAAAAGAATGATTGGCACGGCGTCCTTGGAATCCAACGCCGTCTTTTCAATAATCTGGTGCGCGATGCGTGCAACGGTTCGCGAGACATCGTCGCTGCTCAGCAGCACGACGCTCTCTCCACTGTTATCGCTCATCGTGACCTCCTTCCCCGCCTCTCTGTGCGGTCCGTTAAAGGATGTCTGTTTTCAGTTCGAGTGCCCTGCGGCGCGTGCGCCACACGGCGGTGAAATAGGTGAACCACTATTTACCCGATCCGAAAACGAACACGAAAATAGCTTAAGTCAAACCAAATTTCTTGAGAGAGGGCTCATTTACTCTCACCTCAGTCGCCCAGCATATCAGCTCCTCCCCCGGCGTCGGAAACCTTTGCCCTCTTTTTGGCGGCGGTCAGCGCGAATTGCCCCCAAACGCGTATCGACGCCCAGCGGCGGGCAACCGCGGCTGCCAGGGGTACCCGTCGATAAGCGACCGCAACCGCGCACCGCTCGGGCCGCGACAATACGACGCCGTGTCGGGGCCGCGAACTAGACTTGCGGGAAACGACCGTTACGAGACCTCCCAGCAGCACAAAAGGGGCGAAACATTGAGCATCTCCACCACCCACATCGTCGCGGCACCGCGCGAGCTGGTGTGGCGCTGGCACGAGCAGCCGGGCGCGGTCGCACGCCTGACCGCGCCATTTTTCCCGCTCACCCCGAAGAAGGTCTCCGCCAACCTCGCCGAGGGCACCGACCTCTTCTCCCTCCCCGCGGGGCTGCGCTGGGAGTCCCGGCACGACCTCTCCGGCTATGTCAAGGGTTACCGCTTTACCGACGTCTGCGTCGCCTCCCCCATCAGGGCCTTCGCGCAGTGGCGCCACGTCCACTCCTTCTCCGATCACCCGGACGGCACCCGCATCAGCGACGAGGTCACAACGCGCGTGCCCAAGTCGACGCTGGTACCCATGTTCGCCTACCGGCAGCAGCAGCTCATTCGGGACCTCGCATTCGCCACAAGCCTCCACGAACGCCTCGGGGCCGTGCCCTTGTTCTCTGAGCTCCCAGGTGCCTCGGGCCCCGCGGAACAGCCCGAAGTGGACGAAACCGCATCCGGTGTGCCCGCTCGCCCGCTGACTATCGCGATCACCGGCTCGCGCAGCACCACCGGCCGCGCGCTGTCCGCCCAGCTCACCACGCTCGGGCACACCGTCATTCAGCTCGTGCGCCCCACCAAGTCCCGGCCCAACGCCAAGCCCGGCCAGCGCCTCTGGGACTCGGCGAACCCCGATCCACGCCTGCTCGAGGGCGTCGATGCGCTGGTCCACCTCGTGGGCGAGTCGCTGCTGGGCAGGGGCGCGGAGGTGCAAAAACTCGATAGCCTGGCCGAACGCATCGCCGCAACCCGCAGGCTCGCGGACCTCGTGGCGCACAGCCCCAGCTGCCGCGTCGCCCTCGTGGCCAGCGCGATCGGCGCCTACGGTTCCGACCGCGGCGAAGAGCCGCTGACCGAGGAATCCGGCATGGGCAAGGACGAGCTGGCCACGGCCGTCGGCCGGTGGGAAAGCGCCTTCTCCCCCGCGGTTGCCGCCGGTGCCCGGGTCGCGTTCGTCCGCACCGGCATCGTGCTCAGCGGCTCGGGCGGCGTCCTGCCCGTGCTGCGCACGCTCTTCTCGGCCGGCCTCGGCGGGAGCGTCTCCCGCACCGGCGAGTGGTTCTCGTGGATCTCGCTCGACGATCTGACCGACATCTACGTCACGGCGCTCGCCGACCCGCGTTACTCGGGCACGATCAACGCCGTCTCCCCCAACACGGTGCGCAACAACGAGCTGGCCAGCTCGCTCAACCTCCAGCTTCGTCGCCCGGCGTCGTTCCCGATCCCCGGGCTTCGTCCCAAGGCGCTGCCCGGCACGGGCGGCACCGCGCCGCTCGAGCTCGCGCCGCAGCGCGTCTTGCCCACCTTCCTCGTCGCCGCCGAGTTCTCCTTCCGCTACCCTGAGCTAGGCGCCGCGCTCGCCCACGAGGTGGGCACGGAGCGGCTCTTCGACGCCAGCTAGCAGGTCGCTTTCGCGCTTGTTTTGTGCTTTTCGACGTATCACCCCCTATCCAAGGAACCCCATGACCCCCGCAGGCTCCAGCCCCGATCCCGAGCTCAACCTTGACTTTGCCCCAGTGGATGCCGACCGCATCGCCGCGATCCTCGCCGACGAGTCCCTCGAGTACGCCATCGAGGTCCCCCACCCCGAGGCGTCGTTTAGCTCCCAGGTGCGCACCGGCTTCATCAACCAATCGATCCTCCTGCAGGCGGGCGACAACGGGCTGGGCGCGGTGTCCACCTGGCGCGGGCGGCTCGCGCCCGAGGACGCGGCCAAGGGGCTGGCCATGGTCAACGAGTGGAACCTCCACCAGATCGCGCCCACGGTGTACATGCTCGAGTCCGAGTCCCACGAGATCGCCTTCGCCGCGCGCAGGACCCTGGGCAGCCCGCGGGCGAGCACGAACCAGCTGGGGGCCTTCCTCGTGTCCACGATCGACTCCTTCGTCGCGGTGTGGGACTACTTCGAGTCCGCCCTGCCCGACTCGGTCACCTGGACCGAGCCCGAAGCAGACTAGACCCCTCACCCGGCACCCCTTAAGGAGACCCCATGACTTCCTCCCCCGAAAGCGACAACACCCGATCCTTCGACGACCTCAAGGTCACCATCGAGCGCGTCACCGCCGCCATGAGCGAGTTCGGCATCACCCTTGATAGCGCGGGAAGCGGCGACCAACCCGTCGCCTTCGCCAACCTCAACGGCGTGTCCATGCTGTTCGCGGCGATGCCCTCGGTGCTGCTCGTCCGCGGCGACGTGAGCACCACGTCCCGCTCGGTCGATGCCGAGCCCAGCTACTACCTCGCGGCCAACCAGCTCAACGCCACCTCCGACGCCGCCAAGATGTGCATCGTGGACAAGACGAGCACGCTCATCGTCCGCGCCGAGGCCGAGACCATGAGCGCCGCTGGCCTCGACGACCGACAGCTGCGCCACGCGCTGAAGTCCGGCGTGGACGCCGTGCTGGGGCTGCACGAGGCCTTCGAGAAGGCCCACGCCGCCGCCCGCGCCTAGCGAGCACAAAGGCCCGGCACACTTGCGGTGCCGGGCGTGTGTCGAAGTGCTAGTCCATGGCCTCAAGCTTTGCCTTTTGCTCCTCCACGTCGAAGTCGGCGGGAGGCCAGGACAGGTTCATGTCCTCTAGCGCCCCGAGGAGCAAGTACTTCACGGCCATGCGGGCGTACTGCTTGTTGTCGCTCGGGATGCAGTACCAGGGGGCATCCTCGGTGGAGGTCTCCGTCAGGGCGATCTGATACGCCTCTTGGTAGGCGTCCCACTTCGAGCGGGTGTCCAAGTCGCCGGGGTTGTACTTCCAGTACTTCGCCGGGTTCTCAAGTCGCTCCAAGAGGTTGTCCTTCTGGAACTGCTTGGAGATGTGCAGCATCACCTTGATGATCTTGGTGCCGCCCGCGACCAGCTCCTTCTCGAACTGGCGGATGGCCTCATAGCGCTCGGTGAGCACCTGCTCGTTGGCCCAGCCCTCCACGCGGTGGATGAGCACGTCCTCGTAGTGGGAGCGGTCGAACACGCCGACCATGCCGTTGTCCGGCAGCTGCTTGCGGATGCGCCACAGGAAGTCGTGCGCCTTCTCCTCGTCGGTGGGCACGCCGAAGGAGGCGAGCTTCACGCCCTGCGGGTCCAGCACGCCGACGGAGTGCTTGATGATGCCGCCCTTGCCCGAGGTGTCCATGCCCTGGAGCACGAGCAAGACGTTGCCGACTTTGATCCCCGAGCGGTGGTTCGCGTAGAGCTTCTGCTGCAGCTCGTAGAGCTGGGCGTCGATCTCGGAGTTTTCTTCCGCGACCTTGTTCTTGCCGCCCTTGAGGCCGGGGGTGGAGGCAGGGTCGACATCGGCGAGAACGAAGCCGGGGCCCACGAAGGTCTTGCGGGCGTCTTTAACGTCAAAATCACTCATGCTGGACATGCTAGTGCACATCCGGCATGAGTGATTCGGCATTGAGCACGCGATTTTCGCTCGCGCGGCCTATGGGCGGAAGCCTTGGCCGTCGACAAGCGAAAAAGCGTTGACCAAGCGGCTACTCCTTACCCGCGGCGTCTTCGGCGTCTACGGGGTCTTCAGCACCCTCGACGTCCTCCGGCCCGACCAGGTCGTCGAGACCGGCGTCGGAGTCCTGCGCCTCGCCAGCGGCGTCCTCGATCGGCTCGACCGGGGCGTCGGTGCGCAGCTCCTCGATGTTCTTCGCCATCGAATCGAGCACAGCGTGGATGTAGGACGGAGCCTCGTCGCCCGAGTACTGGGAGGCCAGCTCCACGGCCTCGACGACGGCGGTGGCCACCGGCACGTCCTCGTTGAAGATGAGCTCCCACACGGCCACGCGCAGGATCGCGCGGTCGACGGCCGGGATGCGGTCGAGCTCCCAGTCCTCGCTCAGGTGCGCGCCGATGAGCGAGTCGATGCGTTCGAGCTCCTGGGCCGCGCCCTCCACGATCGCCTTCGTGTACGGGTTCACCGGGGCGACGGCGTTGTCGATGTCGCGCGACAGGGCGATGCGATCGCTAACGATCGCGACCGGGTCGATGTCGCGGGCCTCGGCCTCGAAGAGGATGTCCGCGGCACGGCGACGCGCCTTGTAGCGGGACCCGTGGCGCTTGTACTCGCGCGACGCGGCCCCGGACTTCTTGTCTTCGCTCACCTTAGTTGTTCACTCGGGACAGGTAGGAGCCGTCGCGGGTGTCGACCTTCACCACGTTGCCGGTCTCGATGAACAGCGGGACCTGGATCTCGGCGCCGGTCTCGAGGGTGGCGGGCTTGGTGCCGCCGGTGGAGCGGTCGCCCTGCAGGCCCGGATCGGTGTGCTCGACCTTGAGGTCGAGGGAGATCGGGAGCTCGGCGAACAGCGGCTCGCCCTCGTGGAAGGAGACCTGAACGGTGGTGTTCTCCAGCAGGAAGCGGGCGGCGTCACCGAAGACGTGCGGTGCCAGCTCGACCTGCTCGTAGGTCTTCTCGTCCATGACGACGTAGGAGGTGCCGTCGTTGTACAGGTAGGTCATGTCGCGGCGGTCGACCGTTGCGGTCTCGACCTTCACGCCAGCGTTGAAGGTCTTGTCGGTGACCTTGCCGGTGACAACGTCCTTGAGCTTGGTGCGCACGAAGGCCGGGCCCTTGCCTGGCTTGACGTGCTGGAACTCGACGATCTGCTGAAGCTTGTTGTCGATCTTGAGGACAAGACCGTTCTTGAAATCAGAGGTAGTTGCCACGCGCAAAACTTCCTTATTTTCGATTGTCAATGGAGCGAACCCTCAGGCGACCTCCTGCCACCCGCGGTACCGAAGCGGGCGCAACCGCCTTGTGGGGCGCCCGGATTAGCCTACTTATGCTAGCAAACCCAAGCTCACGATGCACGCACGAGGGCCCCGGCGAGTCGAAGGTCACCGCCGGGGCCCCGGGTTGCTCGCGCGGTCAACGCTTCAAGCGGACGCGCCGTGAAAAGCCCCGTCTAGTCGAGGACGAGCAGCCGCTTGTCCAGCTTGGTGAGGTTCTCCGGCACGCCGTTGGTGATGATGAGCGAATCTTCGATGCGCACGCCGCCCTTTCCCGGGACGTAGATGCCGGGTTCGATGGTCAGCGTCATGTTCTCCTGGAGCACGCCGGTGCCGGTCCGCGCAGCGGACGGCGCCTCGTGGACATCGAGGCCGAAGCCGTGCCCGGTGGAGTGCACGAAGTACTCGCCGTAGCCCGCCTTCTCGATGACTTCGCGGGAGGCCCAGTCGACGTCGACGAGCGCTGTGCCCGGCGTGGCCGCGGCGCAGCCGGCGAGCTGGGCCTCGAGCACGACCCCGTAGATCTCCTTGGCGAACTCGCTGGCCTCCCCGAGCACGACCGTGCGGGTGGTGTCCGAGTTGAAGCCCTTGGCGTGGGCGCCGAAGTCGACCGTGACGAGGTCGCCGCGCTCCAGCACGCGGTCGCCCGCGCCGTGGTGGGGCTTGGCCGAGTTCGGGCCCGAGGCGACGATGGTGTCGAAGCTCGTGCGCTCGGCGCCCTTCATCCGCATGCGGTACTCTAGGTCGGCCGCGATCTCGTACTCCCTGCGCCCCACGGCGATCCCGCCGTCGGCGATGAGCTCCGCGAACGCCGAGTTGGCGAGCTCCGCGACCTCCCTCAGGCGCAGCAGCTCGAGCGGGTCTTTGCGCAGGCGGATGCCCTCGATGACGCCGCTGATGGGGACCAGCGCCACGTCCTCGCCCGCGGCCTCCTTCAGCTTCTCCAGCTGCGCGTATGAGACGTAGTCGGCCTCGAAGCCCACGCGGCGCGGTCCGGTGACCTCGCGCAAGAGGGCGACGGCGGTATCGCGGGCCTCAAGGCACTCGAGGTCGCGGACCTCCTCGGCGATCTGGGTGAGGTAGCGACCGTCGGTGGACGCCCTTGCGGTCAAGTCCTTGGACAGGATCACGGAGCCGTTCGAGCCGCTGAACCCCGAGAGGTAGCGCACGTGCGTGAGGTGGGTGACCAGCATCATGTCCACGCGCTGCCCCGCCAGCTTCGCCGCCAGCGCCCTCCGCCTCGTGGCAAATCGAGTATCCGACAGCGCCATGTCCTGCCCCACTTTCTTCTCTTCTCGCGGCCCCCTTTAGGGCCCACTCCAGCGTCGATGGCCTCGACTAGAGTCAACCTTACCCACTTTGCGCAGGCGTCGAGCGAGGTTGCGATTGCTTGTCGACGCCTACGGCGACCGCGGTGGGCGCAAAGCGTGCCGCCCGCGCTGCGCTAGCTACTGCGCGAAGTAGCGCAGCGCGTACTCGTAGCCCGCGATGCCCAGGCCGGCGATGACGCCGCGGGCGATCGGCGAGAGGTAGCTGAAGTGGCGGAACTCCTCGCGCGCGTGCACGTTGGAGATGTGTACCTCGACGAATCCGGCGCCGTCGGCGACCTCGGCGAGCGCGTCACGCAGCGCGACGGAGGTGTGGGTGAACCCGCCGGGGTTGATCACCACGGGCCAGCCCTCGTCGGCGGCCTCGTGCGCCCAGTCGATGAGGTCGCCCTCGTGGTTGGACTGGCGGAACTCAATCGAGATC
Source organism: Corynebacterium vitaeruminis DSM 20294 (assembly GCF_000550805.1). Classification (NCBI taxonomy): domain Bacteria; kingdom Bacillati; phylum Actinomycetota; class Actinomycetes; order Mycobacteriales; family Corynebacteriaceae; genus Corynebacterium; species Corynebacterium vitaeruminis. The sequence continues at coordinate 1,670,509 of NZ_CP004353.1, forward strand.
CCCAGCTCACCGGCCAGCTCCCGCAGTCGCTTTTCGACGTCCACCAGGGTGGTGTGGCCGTAGACCTCCGGCTGGCGCTTTCCCAGGCGGTTGAGGTTCGGGCCGTTGAGGACGAGGACGGTGGTCATGGGGTCTCCTTGATGCGAGTGCGGGCGTGGCCCTAGTTGGCGATGGCGTTGTAGGCGGCTTCCAGCTCGGCGTCGGTGGCGTCCTCCAAGCGCGTGGTCTTGGCCAGGCCCTCGAGCGCCACGAAGCGGATGTGTCCGCCCTTGTTCTTCTTGTCGCGGCGCATGCCCTCGAGCAGCTCCGCGAAGTGACCCCCATCATAGCTAGTCGGCAGGCCGACCGAGCGCAGGATGGACTCGTGGCGGGCGACGAGTCCCTCGTCGATGAGCCCGCGGGAGTGCGCGAGCTGGGCGATGAACATCATGCCCACCGCCACCGCGCGCCCGTGGCGCCACGTGAAGTTCTCGCGCAGCTCCACGGCGTGGCCGAAGGTGTGGCCGTAGTTGAGGATCTCGCGCAGGCTCGACTCCTTGAGGTCCTGGCTCACGACGTTGGCCTTGACTGCCACCGAGCGGGCGATGAGCTCGGGCAGGTGGCCGTCGGCGCGCAGGCACGCAGCAGGGTCCGACTCGTAGAGCTCGATGATCTTCGGGTCGGCGATGAACCCGGTCTTGATGATCTCAGCGCTGCCAGCGACGATCTCGTCCGCGGGGAGCGTGCCCAGGAAGTCAAGGTCGATGTAGACCGCCGAGGGCTCGTGGAAGGCGCCCACGAGGTTCTTGCCCGCATGGGTGTTGATGCCGGTCTTCCCGCCCACGGCCGCATCAACCATGGCGAGCAGGGTCGTGGGGACCTGGATGAACTTGATGCCGCGCATCCAGGCCGCGGCCACGAACCCTGCCAGATCGGTCGCGGCGCCGCCGCCCAGGCCGATCACCGCGTCCCCGCGGGAGAAGTTGTGCGCGCCGAGCTCGTCCCAGCAGCGACCTGCCACCTCGAGGGTCTTGCCCGCCTCGGCGTCGGGCACCTCGATAATGAGCGGGGTGACCCCGGCGGCGGAAAGGGCCTCTGACAGCGCGTCGGCGTAGGCGCGAACGCTCGGCTGCGTGACCACGGCGACGTTGCGCACGCCAAGGCCCGCGGTGAACCCCACGATGGAGTCCTTCAGTCCGCTCTCGATGGTGACTGCGTAGGGCGAGTTTCCATTGACTTCAATGACGGTCACGATGTTCTCCTTCATCGATCGCAGGCCCCGGGGTCCTCGCCGGAGCGCTGGTTCTCCTGTAGGTGGCTGTAGCTACGTGGGCTTGTAGGGCTTCTAGTTGGCGCTCTCGAGGAACCCGAGGATGTCGGCGACGACCTTCTGCGGGCTGCGGCGGTCGGTGCGTGCGCGGAAGCGGGAGACCTCGCGATAGAGCGGGCGGCGCTCCTCCACGAGCATCCGGTAGTGTTCCGCGGGGTCGGAGGCAGCGAGCACCGGGCGGGTGTTCTCGCTGGCGGTGCGGCGCGCCCCCTCCTCCGGGGAGACATCGATCCACACCACGTTGTGGCGCTTGAGCAGCTCGCGAATGGACGGCGTGAGCACCGCACCCCCTCCGAGGCTGACCACGCCGGTGGTCCGCAGCGCCTCGGCGACGCGCGCCGCCTCGAGCTCCCGGAAGGCGGGCTCGCCGAGCTCCGTGAACACCTCGCCGCAGGTCTTGCCCTCGGCCTCCTCGATGAGGACGTCGGAATCGGTAAGTCCCAGGTTGAGCGCGCGGGCGAGGCGGCGGCCGATGGTGGACTTTCCGGCACCGGGCGGCCCCACGAGGACGACGACGGGGCACGGCCGCGGCTGCTCGAGCTCGGAGTCGATGTACTCGCTCTGCGTCACCTGGACGACCCCGCTGGATTCGGGCATGTCGTTGGGCGTTGCCCCCTCGCGGTCGAGGAGGCCTTCCGGCTGGTCACCGGCGGCGACTAATTCGTCTTGTGCGATCGACATCGTCGCTTAAGCCTCCTCGCCGAACGCCAGGCGCTCGGCCACGTACGCCTGGTAGGACTCGATGTTGCGCTTGGTCTCGCCCAGGCTGTCGCCCCCGAACTTCGCGAGCACGGCGCGGGCGAGGACGAGCGCCACCATCGCCTCGGCGACGACGCCGGCGGCGGGGACCGCGCACACGTCGGAGCGCTGGTGGATGCCGGTGGCGGGCTTGCCCGAGGACATGTCGATGGTCTTGAGGGCACGCGGCACCGTGGAGATCGGCTTCATGGCCGCGCGGACGCGGAGCACCTCGCCGTTGGTCATGCCGCCCTCGAGGCCGCCGGCGCGGTTCGAGCGTCGGACGATCGCGCCGTCGACACGCTCGATCTCGTCGTGCGCCTCGGAGCCGCGGCGGCGGGCCTCCTCGAAGCCGTCGCCGATCTCGACGCCCTTGATGGCCTGGATACCCATGAGCGCGGCGGCGAGCTGCGCGTCCAGGCGGTCGTCGCCGGAGATGTGGGAACCGAGCCCGATGGGCAGGCCCTTGACCACGACCTCGACGATGCCGCCTAGGGTGTCGCCCTGCTTCTTGGCGGCCTCGATCTCGGCGATCATGGATTCCTCGGCGGCCTTGGAGAAGGCGCGCACCGGGGAGGCGTCGATCGCCTCAAGGTCGGCGAAGTCCGGCTCCGGGCCCGCGTAGGCCTCGGAGCGGCCAATGGAAATGACGTGGGAGACCACCTCGACGCCGAGGGTCTCGCGCAGGAAGGAGCGGGCGACGGTGGCGGCGGCCACGCGCGCCGCGGTCTCGCGGGCGGAGGAACGCTCGAGGACCGGTCGGGCCTCGTCGAAGTCGTACTTGAGCATGCCCGAGAAGTCGGCGTGGCCAGGCCGCGGGCGGGTGAGCTTGGCACCGCGGCCGGAGCTCATCGCGGCCGCGACCTCCGGATCCTCCATGTCGATGGGGTCCGCGGACATGATCGTGGTCCACTTCGGCCACTCGGTGTTGCCCACCATGATGGCGATCGGGCTGCCCAGGGTCTTTCCGTGGCGGACACCGCCCAACAGGGTCACCTCGTCGGCCTCGAACTTCATGCGCGCCCCGCGGCCGTAGCCCAGGCGGCGGCGCGCCAGCTGATAAGAGATCTCCTCGCGAGTGATCGGAACGCCAGCCGGCATGTGTTCGATCATGCTCACGAGAGCCTGGCCGTGCGATTCTCCTGCAGTAGTCCAACGAAGCATAGAGGTCATTATGTCATGTCCCCGCCCCATCACCTGTTTCGCCCCTCACATGGCGTCACCCCCGGCCACGGGCTCACGCGAGCGGCTCACAACAGGACGAAACCGGCGCAGGAGGCCACCGCCGCGGCGATCATGTGCGGTCCGTGAGCCAGCGTCCCTCCCCTCCCCGACGCTCCCACGCACACGCGCCGGATGCCGAACTCGCACAGCGCCAAAAGGCTCGCACCGGCGCTGGCGAGCAAGACCAGCGGCACCGAGAACACCCCCACCAGCGTCCCGAGCCCCGCGGCGAGCTTAACGTCTCCCCCTCCGATTCCCCCGCGCAGACCCGCCGCCAGGTACACCCCGGCCCAGACCGCTCCCCCGAGAATCGCGGCCTCCCGGCCCGCCGCGAGCGACCATCCCACGGCCTGGAGGAACAGGAGGGCCGTCCACTGGTTCGGTAGGCGTCGACACGCACAATCCCACGCCGCGAGCACCGCAAGCGTGACAAGCAGCGCCGCGCCGAAGAAGGCGAGCGCAAAAGGGCTAAGCGAAACGGCGTGTAAAGGCTCCATGCCCGAAACGCTAGGCGGGGCCGAGAAGGCGTGCCACCGGAAACCCCGGAGGCTGTGGACAGTGGTGCTGGTGGGATCTAGGCGGCCCCGAGAGCACAAAACCAGCAGGTCACAACCCTAAGAAGTTATTCACAGGCCTCCGGTCACGAGACCCTTAACGTTTAGAAGCTGGGCTAGCTCTCGTCGACCCCGTCGAGGCTCGCCATGAGCGCCGCGCGCATGGCGGCCTCCGGCGCAGGGTGCCCGGTGTACTGCTCGAACTGGCTCAGCCCCTGGTGCAGGAGCATGGAGTGCCCGCCGACGGCCGAGTAGCCCTTCGCGCGCGCGGCCGTGACCAGCGGCGTCGGCCACGGATCGTAGATGACGTCGAGGACCGGTCCCCCGGCGAGCTGTTCCTCCCAGCCCGCGATCGCGGCCGACGGCACGGTGGAGATGACCACGGCGGCGCCAGCGCACAGGTCTCCGATGCCCTCCTCGAAGCCGCTGTAGCTGAACTCGGCCCCGCCGCGCTCTGCCAGCGGACGCAGCTCATCGGACTTGTCGGTGCGGTTGATGAGCAGGATCTGGCCCACGCCCAGCTCCGTCAGCGCCCAGAGCGCGGGCCTGGCGGTGCCGCCGCCGCCCACGACGACGGCGGCGTCCGTCTTGCTCAGGCTCGTGATGCCCAGTTCCGCCAGCGCGCCCAGGACGCCGAGGCAGTCGGTGTTGTCCGCGCGCCAGCCGGAGTCGGTGCGCACGAGCGTGTTCGCCGAGCCGATGAGCCGGGCCCGCTCCGTGAGCTCGTCGGCGAACTCGAGGGCAGCGAACTTCGCCGGCATGGTGACCGAGAACCCCCGGTAGCTCTCGTCGGCCCCGCCGACGATTCCCGCCAGGTCGCCCGCGGCGCACTCGAAGCGGCCATACTCCCAGTCGTCGAGCCCCGCGGCCGCGTAGCCCGCGTTGTGGATCACCGGCGAGAGCGAGTGCTCGATGGGCTGGCCCAGTACTGCGGCCCGCTTGATTGCGTTCACGGAAATTCCTTCGTTCCTAAAGTTTTCGGTTCGTTGTTGGTGCGCCGCCACGAGAGCAGACGGATAAAGAAAGAGCCCCGCCTGCCGCAAGGGGAGGCGAGGCGCCGGAGGCCGCCCGGCAATGTGGTGGCTTGGCGGGAAGAGCTTAGCGGTTGGAGTCCAACACGCCATTCTGGATCGACTGCTGCACCGCGGCCTCGTGCTCCTCGAAGGTGTTGCTGAAGACGGTGGTACCGTTCTTGTCCACGGTCACGAAGTACAGCCAGTCGCCCTGAGCCGGGTTTTCGATCGCCTCGATGGCCTGCAGCGAGGCGCTCGCGATCGGGGTGGACGGCAGCCCCTCCATGGCGTAGGTGTTCCATGGGGTCACCCGCGCGCGGTCCTCGTCGGTGGTGGCCACCTCCTGCTCGCTCAGGTCGTAGTTGACCGTGGAGTCGAACTCCAGGCGCTGGTTCTTGGCCAGGCGGTTGAGGATGACGCGGGCGACCTTGTTGAAGTCGTTGGCCGGGGACTCGCGTTCCACGAGGGAGGCGGCGGTGAGCAGCTGGTACGGCGTGAGGTTGATCGCCTGCGCGCGCGACTCGATGTTGGTCGACTCGAACTGCTTGGCCGAACGCGTGATGAGGTCCTTGAGGATCGCCACCGCGTCGGCGCTCGGGTCGACCACGTAGCTACCCGGGATGATGAGCCCCTCGAGCCGGCGCGGGTCGTTGCCGCGCGCGGTGACGGCGTCGATGGCCCAGGACGGAACGCCGAGGTCGGCCGGGGCGGTGTTGGCTGCCGCCTGCTGCAGCTGCTCGGCGGTGACGCAGTTGTCGCTGTTTTCCTGGCAGCTCACCTGGGAGATCTGCGAGTAGATGCCGGACCGGGTGCTGCCGCCGACGACGTTGACGTCCATGAGCGTGGAACCGCCCTGGATCTCGAGCATCTGCACCTTATTATTCGGGTCGAGCAGGGCCGCCACGGCGGACGACGCGCTCATGTGTTCCTGCAGGCGGTAGAAGCCGGGCTTGACGTCGGCCGCGCCCTTGTTGGAAAAGGCCGCTGATTGGAAGGCGCCGTCGGAGGCGACGATCCCCTTGCTCACCAGATCCGGCCCGAGCTCGGAGAGGCTGGAGCCCTCCGGGATCTCGACCAGCTGCACCACTCCGTTGCCGGAACCACGGTAGTCCTCGTTTCCCCGATTGACCACGGCAACACCGATGTAGATCACCGAGCCAATCAAAAGAACAAGCGCCGCAATCAACACGGCCAGGCCCCGCTGGCGGCGCTTGACGTACTTGGGTTCCATTCTCATCGTGGAATTGCCTTTCCCTTCCCTACTGCACCCCACAAGACACAGGGGTAAACAGAACTATCTCGCAAGCGTACCGTAGAACACACTTAACACTGTCTTTTACGCACCATGTCCGCGGGCGAAGGTGAGGTTTTTCTCACTTCTGCGGCGCCTTCGGCGGTTTTCGCTTCTCGACGGCCAAGGTACGCACGCCGCTCGTCCAGCCACGACTGCAGGATCTCCACGGCGGCGATCTGGTCGACCACCGCCCTGCCCTGGCGCTCGTTCTTTCCTGACATGTGCAGCGCCTGGTACGCGATGACTGTGCTCAGCCGCTCGTCGGCCATCCGGATCGGCAGGGGCTTCCCGGCTGCAGTCAGACGGCGATTGATACGGAAGGCGAAGTCTTTGGCGTGCTTGACGCTGCGCGAACCCGAGCCGTCAAGGTTGCGGGGCAGGCCGACCACGACCTCCACCGCCTCGTACTCCTCGATGATCTCGAGGATGCGGTCGATGTCCTCGCTGTCGCGATCCTTGAGCCCGGTCGTGCGCCGCACCGTCTCCACGGGGCTGGCGAAGGTCGCGTCGCGATCGGAGGAGGCGACGCCGATGCGAACGCTGCCCACGTCAATGCCGATGCGACGCCCGCGGCCCGGGTCGTCCTCACCGGGGGTATCGGGGGTGACTTGTGCCATGTCCGGTAGCCTACCTGCCGCCGCCGAAATCCGGAAAACGGGCTGGTTGCCTAGGGGGCGGAAAAAGCGGGATGGGGCTTGTCCCCATCCCGCTTTGTTTCCTCGAAGAGGGTCTACTTCAGCCCGCCGAGGAGGTCGCGGACGGCGTTGAAGCCTGCCTGCAGGCCCTCGGCATTGGAGCCGGAACCCTGAGCCATGTCGGGCTTTCCGCCACCGCGGCCGTCGATGTAGCCGCCGAGGGTCTTGACCAGTTCGCCGGACTTGACCCCGCGGGCCACGGCCGCCTTGGTGGCCGCCGCCACGAACGGCACCTTGCCGGAACCGTCCTCGGCGGCGAGGACGACCACGCCAGCCTTCTCGCCGAAGGCGTTCTTCACGTCGGTGGCCACGGTGCGCAGGTCACCGGCGGAGGTGCCCTTGGACAGGGTCAGGGTGATGACCTCGAAGCCGTTGAGCTGGTCGGCCTTGGCAGCAAGACCCGCGGACTCGGCGAGCAGCTGCGCCTTGCGCATGTCGTCGATTGCCTTCTCGGCCTCCTTCAGCTTCTGGGTCAGCGCGGCAATGCGGTCCGGGACGTCGGTGGACGGGGCCTTCAGCGAGGAGGCCACGCCCTCCATGAGCGCGCGCTCCTTGGACAGGTAGCGGAAGGAGTCCATGCCGGAGTAGGCCTCGATGCGGCGCACGCCGGAGCCGACGGAGGCCTCGCCGAGGATGGCCACCGGGCCGATCTGGGAGGAGTGGGCGACGTGCGTGCCGCCGCACAGCTCCATGGAGAACGGGCCGCCCATCTCGACGACGCGGACCACGTTGCCGTAGTTCTCGCCGAACAGCGCCATGGCCCCCATGGCCTTGGCCTCGTCGAGGGTGGTCTCTATGGTGTTGACGGTCCAGTCGCTGTCGACGGCCTCGTTGGTAATGGCCTCGATCTGAGCGAGCTGGGACGGGGTGAGCGACTCGGTGTAGTTGAAGTCGAAGCGCAGGTAGCCCGGCTTGTTCATGGAGCCTGCCTGGACGGCCGTGGGGCCGAGCACCTCGCGCAGCGCGGCGTGGATGAGGTGGGTCGCGGAGTGCGCCTGGCGGGCGGCGTGGCGCCACGCATCGTCGACGGTCGCGGTGACCGCGTCGCCGACGGCGAGGCCGCCCTTTTCCACGGTGGCCTTGTGCACCCAGAGCTTCTTGCCGATCTTCTGCACGTCGTCGATCTTGAGCAGCGAGTCGCCCATGGTGATCACGCCGCGGTCGCCGAGCTGTCCGCCGGACTCCGCGTACAGCGGGGTGACGTCGAGGACGACCTCGACCTGCTGGCCCTCCTCGACGGCCTGCACCTTGGCGCCGTCGGCAAGCAAGCCAATGACCTTGGAGTTCGTCTCGAGCTCCTCGTAGCCCGCGAACTCGGTCGGGTTGTTATCCACCCACTCGCGGTAGATGGACAGGTCCGCGTGGCCGTGCTTCTTGGCGCGGTTGTCGGCCTTGGCGCGGGCGCGCTGCTCGGCCATGAGGGCATCGAAGCCCTCGGAGTCCACCTCAAGCCCGGCCTCGGCGGCCATCTCGAGGGTGAGGTCGATCGGGAAGCCGTAGGTGTCGTGGAGCGCGAAGGCGTCGGCGCCGGCGATGGTGGTCTTGCCGGACTCCTTCACGGCGGCGGCCGCGTCCTCGAACAGGGCCGTGCCGGACTCGAGGGTCTTGAGGAAGGCGTTCTCCTCGGTGACGGCGACGCGGAGGATGCGCTCGCGGTTATCGGCGATCTCCGGGTAGGACGGGGTCATGGTGTCCATGATGGTGTTCATGAACTTCTCCATGGTGTGGCCCGGTGCGCCCAGCAGGCGCGCGGAGCGGATGATGCGGCGCAGCAGGCGGCGCAGGATGTAGCCGCGGCCCTCGTTGCCCGGGGTGACGCCGTCGAGGATGAGCATCATGCCGGTGCGGGAGTGGTCGGCGATGACGCGGAAGCGGATGTCGTCCTCATGCTTGACGCCGTACTTGGCGCTGGTCAGCTCCTGGGCGACGTCGATGACCGGGCGCAGAAGGTCGGTCTCGTAGACGTTGTCCACTCCCTGCAGGATGCAGGCGACGCGCTCGACGCCGAGGCCGGTGTCGATGTTCTTCTTCGGCAGCGGGCCCAGGATCTCGAAGTTGTCCTTGCCGATGCCCTCGCCGCGCTCGTTCTGCATGAAGACCAGGTTCCAGATCTCCATGTAGCGGTTGTCGTCGGCGATCGGGCCGCCCTCCTTACCGTACTCCGGGCCGCGGTCGTAGTAGATCTCGGAGCAGGGGCCACACGGGCCGGGAATGCCCATGGACCAGTAGTTATCCGCCATGCCGAGGCGCTGGATGCGCTCTTCGGGGATGCCGATCTCCTTGTGCCAGATGTCGGCGGCCTCGTCGTCGTCGAGGTAGACGGTCACCCACAGGCGCTCCGGGTCCAGCCCGAAGCCGCCGTCCTCCACGGAGTCGGTCAGCAGCGACCAGGCGTGCTTGATCGCGCCCTCCTTGAAGTACTGGCCGAAGGAGAAGTTACCGGCCATCTGGAAGAAGGTGTTGTGGCGGGTGGTGATGCCCACCTCTTCGATGTCGAGGGTGCGCACGCACTTCTGGATGGAGGTTGCGGTGCCGTTCGGGAACGGGGGGTTCTGCTGGCCGAGGAAGTACGGCTTGAAGGGAACCATGCCGGCGTTGACGAACAGAAGGTTCGGGTCATCCAAGATGAGCGACGCGCTTGGGACCGGGGTGTGCCCAGCCTTGACAAAATGGTTCGTGAAGCGGTCCCGGATCTCATGGGTCTGCACGGCGGTATGTCCTCGTTTCTCGACGATCATATTTTCTAACGAGCGTTAACTCTACCCCATGTCAATCGCGTGCCGCGCACTGCCGCTTCCTAGCCGCGCGAAAGCCGATCAGCGCTTCCCGCGCACGATTCTGCGCAGCCGTCCGATGTAGTCGGCGACGCGTTTTTCCGCACCGTGGTCGGTTGGTTGGTAGTACACGGCGTCGTCTAGGCCGTCCGGTATGTATTGCTGCGTGACGACGCCACGCGGGTCATCGTGCGGGTACACGTAGCCCACGGCGTTGCCGAGCTTCTTCGCGCCCTCGTAGTGGCCGTCGCGCAGGTGCGGCGGGACCGGCGGGGTCTTGCCGTGGCGCACGTCGGCGATCGCGGAGTCGATGGCCGCGATGACCGAGTTCGACTTGGGCGCCGTGGCCAGATAGATGGCGGCTTCGGCCAGCGGGATGCGTGCCTCGGGCATGCCGATGAGCTGCGCCGCCTGTGCGGCGGCGGTGGCCACCTGCAGGGCCTGGGGGTCGGCCATGCCGATGTCCTCGGCGGCGTGCACGATGAGCCTGCGGGCGATGAACCGCGGGTCCTCGCCGGCGTCGATCATCCGGGCGAGGTAGTGCAGGGTGGCGTCGACATCCGAGCCGCGGATCGACTTGATGAACGCGCTGGTGATGTCGTAGTGCTGGTCGCCGTCGCGGTCGTAGCGCACGACGGCCCGGTCGATGTTGGAGGTGATGACCTCCGTGGTAATCGCCGCGCCGTCGGGAAGCCCCTCGGCGACCGCCTCGAGGTAGGTCAGAGAGCGGCGCGCGTCACCGCCTGCGAGCTGCACGAGCTGCTCGAGCGCATCGTCGTCAATGGTGACCCGGCCGCCGAGGCCGCGGTTGTCCTCGATCGCGCGCAGGAGCACCTTTTTGATGTCGGCTGGCTCGAGGGCCTGCAGGTGCAGGATGAGCGAGCGCGACAGCAGCGGCGCCACCACGGAGAAGGAGGGGTTCTCGGTCGTCGCCGCGACCAGCAGCACAGTGCGGTTTTCCACCGCCGCGAGCAGCGCGTCCTGCTGGGTCTTGCTGAAGCGGTGCACCTCGTCGATGAACAACACGGTGCGCCGACCGTGGATCAGGTCCCTGCGGGCGGCGTCGATGACGGCGCGGACCTCCTTGACCCCGGAGTTCAGCGCGGACAGCCCCACGAAGCGGTGGCCGGTCGCCGAGCTGATGAGCGAGGCGATGGTGGTCTTGCCCGTGCCGGGCGGGCCGTAGAGGATCACGCTCGCCTCGCCGGAACCCTCGATGAGCCGGCGCAGCGGCTTGCCCGGACCGAGCAGGTGCTCCTGGCCCACGATCTCGTCGAGGGTGCGCGGGCGCATGCGGGCGGCCAGCGGCGAGTGGGCGCCCGATTCGAAGACCGGCGAGGAATCGGGCTGCGCCCCAGGAACCTCAAAGAGCCCACCGGCGTCGTCCATCGCAGCCACCCCCCTTTCCTTACTAACTAGAAAGGATAGGAGGCCGGGCGGCGTCCTATCCCTTCGGCGCTTTATGCCTCGTCGGAAAGCAAATCCATGACGGAGGCGGCGAAGCTGGCCACGGCCGGGAACCGCGGGTCGGCGCCGCGTTGGGCGAAGCGTTGCATCGCCTCGAAGGTCTCGCGCAGATCCTGGCGGATCATGTCCGCCTCCTCCGAGATCTCCTCCGGGTTCTTCACCAGGACCTGATCCGCGATCGGGGCCAGCTTGTCCACGATGGTGGCGAGGTCGAGGTGCTCGATGACCACGTTGCCGCGGAACAGCTCCGCGGACAGCTCGCCCTGGGCGCTCAGGTGCATCATCGACAGGCTGGTCAGCGCCCAGCCGACCATCGCGGTGACGATGCGCGCGGACAGGCGGGTGGAGTTGTTCACGTTCGGCCAGATCTTGCCCACCTCGTGCACCCACGACTCGATGAACACGTCAGCCTCGTCGTCGGTGATCGGCTGGCTGAACAGGAACTGCGGGAAGCCGGCGATGACGCAGGCGACGTCGAAGGTGGCGTCCCTGAAGCCCGCCCACTCGTAGTCGAGGAAGTGCGTGCGATCGGAGACGATGATGTTGTCCGGCGACAGGTCGAAGGGAGTAAACGCGCGGTGCTGGCCGCTCATGAGGCGGCGCCCGGCGTCCTCGGCGAAGTCGCGCACCGTCTGGCTGATCTGGATGCCCGCGCGCGAGAGCAGCTCGAGCCCCACGGTCATCGACGCCATGAGCAGGCGCTCGCGGTAGCCGAACAGCGCCTGGACGTCCGGGTACTTGGCGAACATGCGCTTGAGCAGAATCTGGAAATCCTGCTCCTTGCTGGCCGTGTCGGCGTGCATCTTGCCGATCGCTTCGCCGAGGTTGCGCAGAATGGACACGCGCAGCTGCTCGTCGTGGGTGTCGAGCAGGTCCGCGAAGGTATCACCGTCGCCGGAGTCGCTCAGGATGATGAGCCGTTGATCGACGTCGTAGGCGAGCAGCACCGGGCCCGGGCGCACCTCCTCGCTCAGCGAGGTGGTGAACTGGTAGGCGACGATCTCGCGCAGCAAGGTCGACTTGTCGTAGAGCAGGTCGGTGACCGGCATGTACTTGATCACCACGGAGCGCTGCTGCAGGAACGGCGACGGCGCCACGCGCGCCCGCAGGACAACAGCGATGCCCGAGCCCCCGAGATCCTTGATCTCGCTGAGCTTTTGGTTTCCGCCATAGCGCTGGCTGAGAAGCTTTTCAGCCGTATCGACGACCATGGCCACCAGCTCCTCGTCGGAGGAGGCTGCCAGCTTGGTGTCGTCGAAAGGCATTCCCGCCTGCGGGATCTGCGCCGGTTCGGAACCGTTTGCGGACTTGTTGGGGCTCACTGATTCACTCCTTGTGGACGCGAACTTGGCGGGTGCGCAGGCCGTGCTCGCCGATCTGGCATTCCCGAGACTCATTCTAGGTGGTGCTCGCGACTTGCTGTTTAGTCTTCGTCAATTCTTCAGGCTTTCCTCGGCGATTCTCAACGTCGGGAACCGACCCCGGACACGGCTGTGTGGTGTGCTTAGATCCAAAGCACACCACACACCGAATAGTCCTCGTGCGAGGCACTGGCCCGAGCGTGGCCTTAGGCCTCCTTGGCCGCTGCCTTCTTCGGCTTGAAGTCGACGCCGGTCTCCTTGCGCTGTTCCGCAGGGATCGGTGCCGGGGCGTCGGTGAGAGGATCGACTCCGCCGCCGGACTTCGGGAACGCGATCACGTCGCGGATGGACTCGAAGCCACCCAGCAGCGAGACGATGCGGTCCCAGCCGAAGGCGATGCCGCCGTGCGGCGGGGCGCCGAAGGCAAAGGCGTCGAGCAGGAAGCCGAACTTCTCGCGGGCCTCCTCCTCGGTGATGCCCATGACCTGGAACACGCGCTCCTGGACGTCGCGGCGGTGGATACGAATGGAACCGCCGCCGATCTCGTTGCCGTTGCAGACGATGTCGTAGGCGTACGCGGTGGCCTCGCCCGGGTTCTGGTCGAAGCTGTCCATCCACTCCGGCTTCGGGGAGGTGAACGCGTGGTGGACCGCGGTCCACTTGGAGTGACCGAGCGCGACGTCGCCGGAGGCGGTGGCGTCGGCGGCTGGCTCGAACAGCGGGGCGTCGACGACCCAGGTGAACGCCCAGTCGCCGTCCTTGATGAGGCCGAGCTTCTTGGCGATCTCGCCGCGTGCCGCACCCAAAAGCGCGCGGGAGCTCTTGGTGTCACCGGCGGCGAAGAAGATGCAGTCGCCCGGCTTGGCGCCGACGTGGGCGGCAATACCCGCGCGCTCGGCGTCGGTGATGTTCTTGGCCACGGGGCCGGAAAGCTCGCCGTCCTCGCCGACGAGGATGTAGGCCAGGCCCTTCGCACCGCGCTGCTTGGCCCAGTCCTGCCAGGCGTCCAGCTGGCGGCGCGGCTGGGAGGCTCCGCCGTCCATGACGACCGCGCCAACGTACTCGTTCTGGAACACGCGGAAGGTGGTGTCCTTGAAGAACTCGGTGCACTCCACGATCTTGATGTCGAAGCGCAGGTCGGGCTTGTCGGAGCCGTAGTACTTCATGGCATGCGCGTAGGTCATGCGCGGGATCGGGGTGGTGATCTCGTAGCCGATGAGCTTCCACAGCTCGACGAGGATTTCCTCGGCAAGGGCGATGATGTCGTCCTGGTCGATGAAGCTCATCTCGACGTCCAGCTGGGTGAACTCCGGCTGGCGGTCAGCGCGGAAGTCCTCGTCGCGGTAGCAGCGGGCGATCTGGTAGTAGCGCTCCATGCCAGCGACCATGAGCAGCTGCTTGAACAGCTGTGGGGACTGCGGCAGGGCGTACCAGCTGCCCGGCTTGAGGCGGGCCGGCACGAGGAAGTCGCGGGCGCCCTCAGGCGTGGAGCGGGTCAGCGTCGGGGTCTCGATCTCCACGAAGTCGTGGCGGTCGAGCACGCGGCGGGCGGCCTGGTTCGCCTTGGAGCGAAGGCGCAGGGCGTTGCCCTGGGTCGGGCGGCGCAGGTCCAGGTAGCGGTACTTGAGGCGGGTCTCCTCGCCGACCTCGCCGGACGAAGCGGCGTCGTCGATCTGGAACGGCAGCGGCGCGGCCTCGTTGAGCACCTCGAGGTCGGTGACGTTCACCTCGATCTCGCCGGAAGCCAGGTTCGGGTTCTCGGAGCCCTCCGGGCGGGGCTCGACCACGCCGGTGACCTTGATGCAGAACTCGCTGCGAAGGTGGTGTGCCTTCTCCGCGACCTCGTTCTCGCGGAAGACAACCTGGGCCATACCGGAGGAGTCGCGAAGATCAATAAAGATCACGCCGCCGTGATCACGACGACGCGATACCCAACCGGTCAGGGTAACGGTCTGGCCGGCGAGATCCTTTCGCAGGTCACCGGCGAGATGAGTGCGCAGCACGTGCACCAATTCCTTTCGACTTGGAGGCGTGTAGGAGAGGTGTCGCCACAACCCTACAGAGCATTTCAAGTCAACAAGTCTACCCCGCCATAGCTCGCGCGCTCGCACGTGCCCCGTGGTTGGCGCCGTCGGGCGCGCGGTGGCATCCTCGACGAGGTGAGTACTTACGCGATTCGACGCGCCTCCGTAAACGACCTCGACGTGCTGAGGGAGCTGGGGCGGCGGACGTTCACCCAAACCTTCGGCCACCTTTACGCCCTCACCGATCTCGCCGCCTTCCTGGAGGACGCCTACTCGAGGGAGAAATTCGGTGCCCGCCTCGCCGATGAGCGGACGGCCTTCTGGCTCCTCGAACGCGACCAGGAGCCCATAGGATTCGCAGAGGCCGGGCCGTGCCATCTCCCTCACCCTGACGTTCGCGAAGGCGACGGTGAGCTGCGTAAGCTCTACGTCCTCGCCTCGCACCAGGGCGGCGGACGAGGCAGGATGCTCCTTGAGACGGCCCTCGAGTGGCTGCCCACCGCCAATCCAGGCACGCAATGGCTCGGCGTCTGGAGCGAAAACTTCGGCGCCCAGCGCCTCTACACTAGCTACGGCTTCGCACGGGCCGGCGAGTATTACTTCAAGGTCGGCGACCACCGAGATTTCGAGTTCATCTTCCGACGGGAAAACTGAGCTAACCCCTGAGCGTCACTTTCGTGGATTTAAGGACATCCATATGAAAGAATCAGCTCATGACGTTTCGTGGTGATATCCAAAAGTCCGAGAACCGCGCCCGCACCGGTGGCGGCGGCGGACGCATCGCGGCCGGTGGCGGCATCGGCACGCTCTTGCTCGTGGGTCTCTTCCTGCTCATGGGCGGCAACCCCTCAGAGATCGGCCAGATTCTCGACCAAAACCAGCAGGTTCAGTCCGGCGACGAGACCAGCGCCTCCGGCGGGCTCGACCACTGCCAGACCGGCGAGGACGCCAACAAGTACGCCGACTGCCGCGTCGAATTCACCGCGATGAGCGTCGACCAGATGTGGAAGGAACAGCTGCCCAAGCAGGCGGGAATCGAGTACACCGAGCCCGGCCTCGTCGTCTTCACCGACACCGCCTCCTCCGGCTGTGGACAGGCGTCCTCGGCCACCGGCCCCTTCTACTGCCCCGGCGACGAGACCGCCTACTTCGACGTCTCCTTCTTTGACCAGCTCCCGCAGTACGGCGGCGACAACACCCCCTTCGCCGAGGAGTACATCGTCGCCCACGAGTTCGGACACCACATCCAGAAGCTGGAGGGCACGCTTGGGCTGTCCAACTACAACGACCCCGGCGCGGATTCGAACGCCGTGAAGATCGAGCTGCAGGCTGACTGCTACGCGGGCATCTGGGGCCACTACGCGGACCAAGGCGCGGACGCCTTCCTCGAGACGATCACCGAGCAGCAGGTCAACGACGCCATCACCGCGGCGCGCGCGGTGGGTGACGACAACATCCAGAAGCGTTCCAGCGGCCAGGTCCGACCGGACACCTTCACGCACGGCACCTCCGAGCAGCGCCAGCAGGCCTTCCTCGCCGGCTACAACTCCGGTCAGATGAGCGCCTGCGACACCCTGGGTCGCGGGGTCTACAACAGCTAGGACCACGCGCCCTCTCACCCCGAGCCGCCCTCACGCGGCCCGGGGTTTTCGTTTCTTTGCCCTCAGGCCGCGCATCTGCGCCCCGGCCGCGCCCCAAACCCCAGGTGGCTAGATCTGCTACGCCGCAAACGCGCGGCTACGTGCTAACTGCCTCCCCCGGCGTTTCCTCGACGGAAACCGGCGCCGCCGCGTCTAGGCCTAGGCGCTCGCGCTCCTGCGCGATGATCTGTTGCGCCAGCTTCGCCTCCGAGACGTCGATGGCGTCCGGGATGGCGGCGGTGTCAGACTCGCGGGCGAAGGAGTCGAAGGCCTTGCGCTTGTGCTCGAGCACCTCGAGCAGTCGCTCGTCGACGGTCTCGTCGCCGACGATGCGGTGGACCTGCACCACCTGGGTTTGCCCCATGCGGTGCGCGCGGGCGATGGCCTGGTCCTCGATGGTGGGCTTGACCTGCACCTCGGCGAGGATGACCACGGAGGCCTTCTGGATGTTGAGCCCCACACCACCTGCGCCGATCTGCGCCAGGAGGATGTTGCCGCTGCGGCCGAGCTCGTCGACGAGCTGCTGGCGCCTGACCGGCGCCACATCGCCGCTGATGACGCCCACGCACCGCGCGCCGAACTCCTCCTCCAGGCGCGAGAGCACCTTGCGGAAGTAGCTGAACACTAGCACGTTGCGCTTGTCCGCGGTGGCCTCGGCGACCAGCTCCTTGATGCGCTCCACCTTGGCCGAGGAGGGGCTCGGCGAGAGCATCGCCGCCTGGCGCGCCTTCATCCAATTGCCCTCGGCGATCGCCTGGGAGTAGGCGGCCTGGTCGGCCTCGCTGAGGTCGACCCAGTCGATGGTCTCGACCTTCTCCGGCAGTTCGTCGAGGACGTCGACCTGGTTGCGCCGCAGGTAGAAGGGGGCGACCTTCTTTCGGAACGCGGACGGGGTGCCGGCGTTGTCGGGGTCGACGAGCTTCGGCTGGAGGTAGTTGACGAGGTTGGCGAACTCCGCCACGCGGTTCTCCATCGGTGTGCCGGTCATGAGCACGGCAAACTGTGCCTCCCGCAGCAGCTTGGCGGCGGCCTGCGAGCGCTGGGCCGCGGGGTTTTTAATCATGTGCGCCTCGTCGACGATCACGAGCGTGGCGGGCGGCAGCGGCTGAGAGCGAATGCCCTCATAGGTCATGATGAGCACCCCACCGCGGGCGTTCCACACCTCCGCGATGCCCTCCTTGGCCTCACCGTGGCCGATGAGCACCTCGAGGTCGCTGAAGTTGGCCAGCTCGCGGCGCCAGTTGACGATGAGGCTGGCCGGAACCACGACGAGCACGCGGGCGGTCTCCGGCAGCGCCGTGTAGAACTCCGGCGGCGAGGCCTGCCAGCCAGGGCGCCCGGAATCCGAGTCGGGCTCCGCGCCACCCTGGGGTTCGGCGCCCTGGTCGTCGGCAAGCGAGCTGCGAAGGGCGGAAAGGTGCGTGGCGAACTCGCGCGCGGTGTACTCGCTCGACAGGTGCGCGGCGGCGGCGATCGCCTGGACCGTCTTGCCCAGGCCCATCTCGTCGCCGAGGATCACCTTGTTCTGCACGAGGCAGAACTTCGCGCCGAAGGACTGGTATCCGCGCAGGTAGAGGTCCTTCAGGTGCTCCTGGTTGAGGTGGAGCGAGCGGATCGCGGCGATGGTCTCCTCCGACAGGCCGTCGAGCGAGGTTCCCACGGCGACGTCGGAGTCGAGCAGCGCGTTGAGCAGCGACTGGTAGTGCGCGGGCCGGGAAAGGTAGTCCTCCCATACGGGTACTGCGGGCGGGACGACGGGCCCGGGCAGGAAGGAACTCGGCGCGGCGTTGGCCCAAGAGATGTCCTCGATGAACTGGTCGTAAAAGGTCTCCCCCGTCTTGGCCAGCACGAACGGCTGCCCGTAGGCGGCGAGCGTCTCGGGGAAGCTGCGGAAGTAGCCGACCAACCGGTCGCGGCGGGCGGCCTGCTCCTCGCTGAGGGTGTTCGACTGCTCGAAGGCGTTGAGCACCTCGACCAGCGCCACAGCTGGAGCGAGCCTCTCGTCGCCGATGTTCTTGTCCTTGGCGATGCTGGCCTCGGTGAGCAGGGTCTGGGCCGCGGCCTTCATGCGCTTGGCGGTCTGCGCGCCGATGCCGGGCACCTGGGTGAGGACCACCTCGGGGCGGTCGATGACGTCGGCGACGGTGCGGATGCCGTGGTCAGCAAGCCCCTTGAAGCGCAGCCGCTCGTTGGTGACCTCCTTGAGCGCTTCCACGTCGAGCCCCTCGAGCATGCGCCTGGCGCGCAGGGCGGACAGGGCCGCCAGCTGGGCGCGCGCGGCCTTCTCGAGGTTCTCCGGCGAGTGCGGGTCGTTCTCGATTCCGGCCACGACCTCCCGGGTCGGCACCACGTACTTGCGGTCGAGGGAGTCGATGACGCTGCCTGGCATCTGGAGGGCGTCGAGCAGCTCCCCGCGCGCGGCCGCCATGTAGGGCTCGGGGCAGCCGTGTGCGCCGGGGCTGAGGTACACGCCCTGCCTCTGGATCGCCACGGCGCGGTCGGCGCGCGCGAGCAGGTCGGCGACGGTCACCTCGAGCTCCTTTAGCTGCGGCCCCTCGAGGATGCCTTGGAGCTCCTCGGCCGCCTGGGTGGCCATCTGCATGCTCGGGCCCGAGCCGAAGCTCATGCCGATGCGCGTGAACAGGCCCGCGTCGGCGCGCTTGGCGAGGTCGAGCAGCCCGGGGATCGGCTTGGTGAGCTGGGAAAACTGCTCGAGCACCGCGAGCGTGCCCTCGGTGTCGCCGGAGAACTCCGCGCGCAGGAACAGCCCGCTCGGCCAGGAGATGAGGCCGGAGTCCATGAGCACGAAGCGGTCGGCGGCCTCCCCCAGCTCCGCGGCGGGCCCCACCCGCACGCTCGCGGGCTCCTCGCGCAGGATTCCGGCGAGCGACGCGGCCCTCGCCCTCGCGTCGACCAGGCGTGCGGCGTGGTCGCGCACCGCGCCAAGCGTCATCTTGTCCATGGCTTCCATTATCTCCACACGTCCCAGGCAGCAAGAAATGGGCCCTTCCGCGGCGCGTGCTTGTCGACGCCTACGGTTCCGGGCCCGTTGCTTTGATTCTCAGCCTGGGTTAGACCGCCACCTCCGGGTGGAGGTCCTTCATCTGCATCTGGCGCTCCCGGCGCGCCGAGAGCGAGGAGGCGACGAAGAAGATGACGAAGATGAGCGCCATCACCCACATCGCCTGCCACACGCGGGGATCGCCGCTGGTGGAGGGGCCGTAAATCATGTGGCGGATGAGGTTGACCGTGTAGGTCATGGGGTCGTAGGTGTTAAACCAGCGCAGGGGCGCGGGCTGGGTCTCCGGGGGATACAGGCCACCGGAGGAGACGATCTGCAGGCTCATGAGCGCGATGCACAGCACGCGGCCGACGGTGGCGCCGAAGACGGAGTTGAGCCCCTGGGTGACGCAGATGAACAGCAGGGAGGTCGCGGCCATCGCCGCCCACAGCCCGAGCTCCGTGGAGGCGTGCAGGCCGATGAACAGCTTCTGCACGAAGAACATCACCGTCGCCTGGCACACGCCGACGATGGCGGCCGGGGTGTAGGTGGCCAGCACCGCGCGGGCTGGGTTCATGCGGGATTCGATGGCGCGGCGCTGCAGCGGGCGCATGACCATGAAGCAGACGGTGCCGCCCATGAACAGGCCCAGCGAGATGAACATGGGCGAGAGACCCAATCCGAACTTGCTCATCTGGTCCTTCGGCACGCCGAGCGCCACCGGGGTGGAGACGTTGGTGGAGGCCGCGTCGATGGTGTCGTTGGAGAAGCTCGGGACCTTGCCCGCGCTGTCGTTAAGCTTGAGCGCCAGCTCGCCGGAGCCGGAGTCGAGGGTGACCAGTCCGGAGCTGAGCTGCTGCGCGCCCACCGTGAGCTGCTCGGATCCGGCCGCGAGCTTGCTCGTGCCGTCGGCGAGCTTCTTCGCACCCACGACCAGTTGCTGGGAGCCGTCAGACAGGGTGTGCAGGCCGGTGGCGAGCTCCTGGGAGCCCGCGGCCGCCTTGTCCACGCCCGCGCGGTACTCGGCGGTGGGGTCGACGAGCTGGCGCTGGACCTCGGCGGCACCGTCGCGCAGGGAGTGCAGCTGGGTGATCATCTGCGAGTCCTGGCCGATCCCCGTGCTGTTGAGCTGGGTGATGATGGCGTCGGCCTGGTCGGCCATCTGGCTGGCCTGCGGCAGGCCGGTCGAGCGCAGCTGCGCGGAGAGGTTGACCAGCGGGGCGACGAGCTGGGACTGGGCGGCGCTTGCCTGGTCCGCCATGCCCACGACCTGGTCGACGCCCTGGGAGACCTGGCCCGCGCCGTTGCCGAGGGTGTCAGTGGCGGCGTCGAGCTGGCTCAGCCCGCTGGCCAGCGAGTCCGCACCCTGGGAGGCGCTGGTGATTCCGGCGTCGAGCTGCTCCGCGCCGGTGGCCAGCTGCTGCGCGCCGTCGTCGGCGGTCTTCATGTTGTCCGAGAGCGTCTGCGCGCCGTCGGCCAGGGTGGCGCCGCCGTCCTTGGCCTGGGTCGCGCCGTCGGCGAGCTGGTTGGCGCCGTCGCCCGCGGTCTTCAGCCCAGAGCCGATCGTGTTGAATCCCACGAGCAGCTTGTTGGCCGCCTCGGAGCCGACGTTCTCGTTCACGGTCGCCAGCACCTTGCTGACGACCTGGTTGCCTAGCATGGTGGCCAAGAAGCCGTTGTTATTGTTGTAGACCGCGTTGAGTGTGGCCTGGTGCGGGTTGTCGGAATTCGCGCTGACGGCCGCCTGGCTGAAGTCCGTGGGCAGCTCGATGCCGAAGTAGTAGGTACCATTCTCGATGCCGGTCCTAGCCTCGTCGGCGCTGACGGCGACGAACTTGACGTTCTTGTTCTCCAACAGGCCGTCGACGACCTGATCGCCGGCGTTGACCTGCTGACCGTTGGACTCGGCGCCCTCGTCGGAGTTGACCACCGCGACGGGCAGCTTGTCCAGCCTGCCTACCGGGTCCCAATAGCTCCACACGAACAACCCGCCGAAGAGCAGCGGCAAGAGGATGATGACGAGCAGCGCCAGCGGCGGCAGCTTCCCGTGCCCGAATCGACGGAACTCGGAACCGATGTGAAAGAGGTTCATCTGCTGCTACTCCGTTTCTTCGCGGGCGGGAAAGGTGGTGGTGTCTGCCGCTGCCGGGGCGGGCTCGGGTCCGCCGGATTCTTCGCGGGCTTCTTCCGAGGCACCCGCGAGATGAATGACCTCCCGGCACTCGGGGATCGAGTCCGGGTTCGCCGAGAAGGCGATGACGGGGATCTCCCGGCTCACCCTGGCCAGTCGCTCAAGGACCTCGTGGCGAAGCTCCATGGAGCGGACCTGGTCGATGTCGTCGACGATGAGCAGGCTCGCGTTCGGCCGGGCGACGAGCGCCAGGGCGATGCGCAGCAGCAGGCGGTTCTTCGGGTTCATCCCGCCGACGGTCTGCTTCTTCGCCATCTCCTTGGTCACCTCGAGGCCTAGCAGGTCGCAGGCCCAGCGGAAGGACGCGATCTTGGTCACGTCGTAGGGCACGAACTTGTACCACGGCTGCGCCCAGGCCGCCTGCTCGCGGATGACCACCCGCAGCGGCACGAGGCGCTCGAGCTCGTCGAGCTGCGACACCCCTGCCAGGGCCACGTCCCGGTGCAGGTGCGATGGCTTCGTCTGCTCGTCCCCGCCGAGCGCCACGGCGCCGTTCTTGGGCTTCATGCGTCCGGCAAGCGTCATGGCGAATACCGTCGCCGACGACTCGCGCTCGGCGTGGATGAGGGTGAGCCCCTCACCGATGTCGAGGTCCGGCTTCCGCGAGCCGGTGCTGAGCACAAGGTCGTGGGTGCGAAGAACGGGGCCTTCTCCCGACGACCCCTCGCGTGAAGTGTTTTCCACCGTCATTGGCTCCCTTGAGTATTCGTGCGAAATTTCGGCCGCGCCGCGGCAACCGCCGTCCCGCGTTCCCACTAAGAGTAATCGTGCGCGGCTTCTCACAACCACGCACGCAGCGGGAGGAAGGCCAGGCTCGGCCGACCTAGCTACAAAGGGCAGAAAACACCACTTTCCCGTATTAGTCAAATACCATAAACACGCAGGTCACAGCGCGTACGTACGGCCCGAAAACTTGCAGAGTGGCCGCGAAAAATGCAAGTTTTACCTAAGCGCATCCTGCGCGCCCACTCCCCCGTTTGCGCCGGGTTCTTAAGTTCCTCTCCCGCAAATCTTGAGCATTTTCAAGAATCTTCCCTTTTCGACGACGCAGACGCCACGAAACAGCGAAGAACATGAAATAATCAATGAGTTCCGCGGCGCCGCCACCCGTACCCACACGGAGACGCCCGCGCTCGTTGTTTGTTTGAAGAATTGTAGGTATTCAGTGCGTTCCGATGCCGCCCGCCGCCGCCAGCTCATCATCGACGCAGGTTGCGAACTGCTCATCAAGAACGGCCAGCACATGACCCTGGAGTCCGTGGCCGAGCGCGCCGGGGTCGGCATCGCCACCCTCTACCGTAACTTCTCCACCCGCAACGACCTCATCTATCACTGCATCATCCAGATCACCAAGCAGCAGATGAACATCCTCACCACCACCCAGCAGGAGTTCCGCGCCGAGGGCTCCGACCCGGAGAAGAAGCTACGCGAGATCATCCCCCGCACCATCCCGTGCGGAATCAACGTGCTGGTCCCCGCGCTCATGACCGCGCCGCTGGAGTCGCTGGACTCCACGCTCATCGACATCCGCGAGGAGTTCGTCACCAAGGTCCAGGAGATGGTCGGCACTTTGCGCGAGATGGGGCTCCTCCACGAGTCGGTCGGCCTACTCGACTTCCTCCAGGGGCTTATCGCCTTGTACACCCCGCCGCAGTTTGACGTGGGCCTCGACTACGACTACCCCTACGACGTGTCCAAGGCCGTGGATATCTTCCTGGTCGGCTGCAAGAACGGCCCGCACTTCGCCTACCCCATGTAGGCTTCCCAACCCGATTCCCGCCGCCCCGGGGTCCCACCGAACTTCTCTATCCTCCGCTTGCGTCTCGCCGCAGGCGCCGCACTACACTGTGCCCCATGAGCACTCTGACGATCGTCCACGCGGGGGTTTCCTCCCCATCGAGCTCTTTCCACCTCGGCCAGCGCATCGCCGAACGCGCCGCCGCCATCGCCAAGAATCAAGGCACGACCCTGGAAATTAGGGAGCTGGCGATCAAGGCGATCGGCCACGACCTCGTCGACTGCCTGCTTGACGGAGGCAAGAAGTCGCCCGCGCTCGCGGATGCCATCGACTCGCTCATCTCCTCCGACGCGATCATCGCGGTCACCCCGGTGTATCAGTCGAGCTACTCGGGCCTGTTCAAGATGTTCTTCGACTGCATCCCGCCCCGCGCGCTCGAGGGAATCCCCGTTCTCATCGCGGCCAACGGCGGCTCGCCGCGCCACGCGCTCGTCCTCGAGTACGCGGTCCGCCCGCTGTTCGCCTACCTGCGCACGGCCATCGTCCCCACCGGCATCCTGCTGACTCCGTCCGATTCCCGCCCCGAGAATCAACAGCACGTCTCCGCCCGCATCACGCGCGCCGCCAACGAGCTCGTCTCGCTCATGGCCATCGACCGCAGGTGCGCCGACCAGCAGGCCTAGCGTTCCCGCCCTCGCTGCGGCGTTTCGTGGGAGACTGGAGGTCATGAGCGCCACCGACAGCGACCGCCTCCGCGCGACCACGTTCCTTGCCCACTTCAACGAGATCGAGCTCGTCCTCAAGAAGCACGCCCGCGCCGACAACCGCGACAGCTTCACGTGGATGGTCCGCCAGGCGCTCAAGGACGGACTGCTCACTGGCAACCAGGCCGATGCGCTTGTCGAGTTCTCGCAGCTGCGCAACGCGATCGCGCACGGCAGGTATTCCAAGGAGCTCCTGCCCATCGCCATCCCGCTCCCAGAGACCGTGGAGCACATCGGGCGGATCCGCAGCTCGCTCACCTCCCCCAAGCGCGCCCTCGACTTCTGCCTCGAGGAGCAGCAGCGCCCGCCCATCACGTTCGAGCCCGGCACCAGGTTGCAGGAGCTTTTCGACGCCCATGGCAGCGACCACATCGCCAAGTTCCCGATCTACACCCCCGAGCACGTCTTCTCCGCCCTGCTGACCGCCAGCAACCTGTTCACCTGGGTGGCCGCCCGCGGCGCGAACCCCGCCGTGACCGCGGGCGAGATCATCGCCCACGCCCCGCAGCTCGGCATGGAGGTGCGCCGCTGCCACTTCCTCCCGAAGACCGCCTCCATTCAGAAGGCGCTTACGCTGCTGTCCACCCCCACGCCGGGCAACCGGCTGCCCCAAGCGCTCATCATCTCCGAGGCGGGGTTGGAGGCGCAGAAGCCGCTGGGGATCATCTCCGGCTCGGACGCCCAGGGTCTGCTGCGCTACATCGAGCACCCGATTTAGATTTCTATCACTCGACAGGTACACTGAGTTTGGCTCCCCTAGAATGGTGAACCACACCACCTCTTCTCGCGAAGGATCCGACACGTGACCATCAGTACCCTCGATCTTTTCAGCATCGGCGTGGGACCATCCTCCTCCCACACCGTCGGCCCCATGCGGGCGGCCCTCGACTTTTCCACCAACCACGTCACCGAGGGAAGCCTCGTGAAGATCCTGCTCCGAGGCTCGCTCGCGGCCACCGGCGCGGGCCACGGCACCGACCGCGCGGTCCTGCTCGGACTCGTGGGCTACGATCCGGAGCACGTCTCCGACACCGACGGGATCCCCTTCGGCGCGGCGATCCCGGCGCGCGGCACCGTCTCCGGCCCGAAGGGCACGGTGAGCTACGAGCTCGCCTTCGACCGCTCGCCACACCCCAAGCACCCCAACTGCCTGGCCTTTTCCACGAAGGAGGGGCAACGCGAGGAGACGGACACCTACTTCTCCGTCGGCGGCGGATTCATCCTCACCGAGGCGCAGATGCGCGCCTCCGAGCAAAGCGGCAAGCCCCTGGGATCGGGCGTGTCCACCACCGGCCGATGCGGCGAGATGCCCTATCCCTTCTCCACCGCCCGCGAGCTGCTCGAGGTGTGCGTCGACAACGGTCTCAGCATCCCCGAGATCATGCTCGCCAACGAGACGAGCCTGCACGGCGACCAGGCCACGGTCACCCGCCACCTTGATCGCGTGTGGGAGGTCATGCAGGCCTGCATCGACCGTGGGCTTCGCACCGAGGGGACGCTGCCCGGCGGCCTTAAGGTCCACCGCCGCGCGCCGGAGCTCCACCGCCACCTGCGGGAGGCGTCGGCAAGCAACGACGCCGACCCCCTGCGCGCGATGGAGTGGATCAACCTGTACGCGCTGGCCGTGAACGAGGAAAACGCCGCGGGCGGGCAGGTGGTGACCGCGCCCACGAACGGCGCGGCAGGCATCGTGCCCGCGGTGATGCGCTACGCGGCCGAGTTCCTCCCCGGACTGCCTGCCGACGCGCACCGCGACTACCTGCTCACCGCGGCGGCCGTGGGCATCATCATCAAGGAAAACGCCTCCATCTCCGGCGCTGAGGTCGGCTGCCAAGGCGAGGTGGGGTCGGCATCCGCGATGGCGGCGGCCGGGCTGTGCCAACTCTTGGGCGGCGACCCCGAGCAGGTCGAGCACGCGGCCGAGGTCGCCCTCGAGCACAACCTGGGGCTCACCTGCGACCCGGTGGGCGGGCTCGTGCAGATACCCTGCATCGAGCGCAACGCCATCGGCGCGGTCAAGGCCGTCAACGCCGCGCGCCTCGCGCTGCTGAGCACCGGTAACCACCGGGTCACCCTCGACGACGCCGTGCGCACGATGGCCAGCACCGGCCGCGACATGCTCTCCAAGTACAAGGAGACCGCCACCGGCGGGCTCGCCGTGCAGCTGGGGCTGCCGGTCAACCTCACCGAGTGCTAGTCCCTGGCGCGAAATAAGGCCAGCCCCCGTTACCTGTACTGGTCCCCGGGAGCTGGCCTTTTCGTTGTCTAGGCGGCTACTGCGCGAGCCGCTTGCCGAGCTCCGCTACCACCTCGTCGAGGGCGATGTCGTGCTGCTCGTGGGCCGCCAAGTCCTTGACGGCCACGGTCTTGTTCTCCAGCTCGCGGTCGCCGAGCACGAGGGCGAAGCGCGCGCCCGCCTTGTCGGCGCCCTTCATGGCCCCCTTGAGGCCGCGGTCTCCGTAGGCCATGTCGGCGCGGATGCCGGCTGCGCGCAGCTGGTCGATGATGCGCACCATCTCGCGCTTGGCGTCCGCGCCCATGGGCACGCCGTAGACGGCGACGCGGGAGCCGTCGGTCATGGTCTGCTTCTCCGCCTCGAGGGCAAGCAGGCAGCGGTCGACGCCGAGGGCGTAGCCGATGCCGGAGAGGTCCTGGCCGCCGAGCTGGGCCATGAGGCCGTCGTAGCGCCCGCCGCCGCCGATGCCGGACTGCGCGCCGAGGCCGTCGTGGACGAACTCGAAGGTGGTCTTGGTGTAGTAGTCGAGGCCGCGGACCATGCGCGGGTTGACCTCGAAGGCCACGCCGAGGTCAGTGAGCAGCTGGAGGACGGTGTCGAAGTGGCGCTTCGACTCGTCGTTGAGGTTGTCCAGCATGAGGGGCGCGTCCGCGGTCATCTCGCGCACCTCCGGGCGCTTGTCGTCGAGCACGCGCAGCGGGTTGATCTCCGCGCGGTGGCGGGTCTCCTCGTCCAGCGGGAGCGTGAACAGGAACTCCTGGAGCTTCTCGCGGTAGGCCGGGCGGCAGTTGTTGTCGCCCAGGCTGGTGAGCTCGAGGCGATAGCCGGAAAGCCCGATGGCCTTGAGGCTGCGGTCGGCTAAGGCGATGACCTCGGCGTCAAGCGCCGGGTCGTCGACGCCGATGGCCTCGATCCCCACCTGCTGCAGCTGGCGGTAACGGCCGGCCTGCGGGCGCTCGTAGCGGAAGAAGGGGCCGTAGTAGTTGAGCTTCACCGGAAGCTGGCCGCGGCCGAGGTTGTGCTCGATGACGGCGCGCATGACGCCCGCGGTGCCCTCCGGTCGAAGGGTCACCGAGCGCCCGCCGCGGTCGGCGAAGGTGTACATCTCCTTGGTCACCACGTCGGTGGACTCGCCCACGCCGCGGGCGAACAAGGTGGTGTCCTCGAAGACGGGAAGCTCGATGTGCTCGTAGCCCGCCAGGTGCGCCTGGTGCGCGAACATGTCGCGCACGGCGAGGAACTCGGGAGAGACGGGCGGGAGGTATTCCGGAACGCCCTTGGGCGCCGTGATTACTTGGAGCTTCTTCTTGTCAGTCACGGTCATACAGTTTAATCCCTGAACGCCTGAAGAAAGGGATTGGTCATGCGTTCGGCGCGGATGGTGGTGGTCCCGCCGTGGCCGGGCAGCACCTGCAGGGCGTCGTCTAGCGGCAGCACCACGTCGCGCAGGGTCACCTGCATGTCCTCCGGGGAGGACTGCACAAGGTCGGTGCGGCCGATCGAACCGCGGAAGAGCACGTCGCCGCTGAAGCAGATCTCGGACCCCACCAGCAGCGTCGAGCCCGGCGAGTGGCCCGGCGCGTGGCGCGGGACGAACTGCTCCCCCGCGATCTCGAGGGCCTCTCCGTTACAAAGGTGGCGCAGGTCCTTGATGGGGGTCATGTTCTTCGCGTCGAAGAGAATCTTCGACTTCTCGGAGACGCCGTCGCCCGCGTCGAGCATGAACTCGTCGTTCGGGTGGATGTACACCGGCACCTGGTAGCGGGCGGCCAGGGTCCCCGCGTCGCGGGTGTGGTCGATGTGGCCGTGGGTGAGCACGATCTGCACCGGCTCGAGCCCGGTCTCGTCGAAGAACTCCACGAGCTTTGCTGCCGCGTGCATGCCCGGGTCGATCACCGTGACTTTGTTGTCGAGCGCGTCGTAGACCAGGTAGCAGTTGGTTTGGTAGGGGCCGGTGGCGAAGCCGCGAATCTCCATGAGTTCTTCCTTCTTGGTTGTTTCTCGCGTTGACAGTCTAGGCTTTAGCGTCGACAAGCCAAAAGCGTAAAGCCCCCGTTCCGCGAAAGAAACGAGGGCGTAGGAAGCGCCGCTTACAGTGCCTTGAGCGCTGCCTCGTAGTCGGGCTCGGTGGTGATCTCGTCAACCAGCTGCACGTGCTTGACGACGCCTTCGGCGTCCGCCACCACGACGGAGCGGGCCAGAAGCCCCTTGAGCGGGGAATCCAGCAGCGTCACGCCGAAGTCCTTGCCGAAGGTCGAGCGGAACGCAGACGCGCTGACCACGTTCTCGATGCCCTCCGCGCCGCAGAAGCGAGCCTGGGCGAAGGGGAGATCCTCGGAGACGCACAGCACGACGGTGTTCTCCAGCGCGGCGGCCTCCTCGTTGAAGCGGCGCACCGACTGCGCGCACACGCCGGTGTCGATGGACGGGAAGATGTTGAGGATGATCTGCTTGCCCTCGAAGTCGGCGCCTGTGACCTCGGCGAGGTCGGTGCCGACGAGCGCGAAGGCGGGCAGCTGGGAGCCGACGGCGGGAAGCTCGCCGATGGTGGACACGGTGGTGCCTTGGAAGTGAGTATTAGCCATGCCTCACATCTTAGGAATCGCGGCCAGTGGCCGCCACAAATAATCTCCTGGAGTGCGCTCTCGCGGGCACTCGCGGGCGCGGGCACCCGTAGCGATTGCTCCCGCCCGGCGCCCCGCAGGTAGACTCGTGGGGAGTTTGTCTGTACATCCCCGCGGTGCGCGGGTCTTTCCCCGAGCGCCGGATGCGAGAACTAGAGGTTTAACAAGGTGAGTTCGAACAAGGAACGCCGCGAGCAGTCGCTGCGCGCGCTGGAGAAAGAGATCAAGTCTCGCGACCGCGCGGAGAAGACTCGCCCGCTCGGCGTCGCCGCTGCCGCGGCCGTGGCCATCGCCGTCATCGTCGGCGGCATCGTCTATCTGAACAATCAGAGCAATGACAACAAGGCGGAGAACACCGCCGCGGCCACCACGTCGGCCACCGCCGACTACCAGCCGCTCGCGCTCACCCGCTCTCAGCCGCTTGGCGACACCGTCACCTGCTCCTACCCCGCCTCCGGCACCGCCGCTAAGGCCGTCGACGCCCCGGCCACCGAGAACGTCTCCGCGACGGGCACCGTCACCGTCACGCTGCAGACCAACAAGGGCGACATCCCCATGGAGCTCGACCGCAGCGTCTCCCCGTGCACGGTCAACGCCGTCGAGCACCTCGCGCAGGCCGGCTACTACGACGACACCGTCTGCCACCGCCTGACCACCCAGGGCATCTACGTACTCCAGTGCGGCGACCCGACCGGCCAGGGCAGCGGCGGCCCGGGCTTCCAGTTCGCCAACGAATACCCGACCGACGAGGCCACTGACACCAATACCCCGGTGATCTACCCGCGCGGCTCGATCGCGATGGCCAACGCTGGCCAGGACACGAACGGCTCGCAGTTCTTCCTCAACTACCAGGATTCCCCGCTGCCGCCGATGTACACCTACTTCGGCCAGATCAGCGACACGGGCCTTGCCAGCCTCGACTCCATCGCCGCCGCGGGCGTGCAGGATGGCGGCTCCGACGGCGCGCCCGCCGAGGAGGTCCGCATCACCAAGGCTGTGGTCGCGAGCTAGCTGAATTTCGATCGTTTTCTAAATACCGGAGACGGGGTTACCGTTTCCGGTATTTTTTACCCCCGCAACTGCTTTTGTGCAGCTAATTAAGGTGACGGGGGCGAAACGTGGATTAATCAGCGGCGATGCATCAAAGGTGGTCGCACCGTTCCAGTAGTTTGCCCTCTCACGCTCTTCTCACTTGATTCTTATGTTCAGGTGGTGCCGCGCCACCGTTGCGCGAAGGGGGATTATGAGTTAGCATGTCCGAGAAATTTAAACCCCCTCCTCGAAGGACATTTCATGAAGCTGTTTTCCCGCAAGGCACTCCTGTCTGTCGCCACCGCCACCGCTCTGACCGCTGGCTCCCTCTCCGCTCCGGCCTTCGCGCAGGACAACACCCCAGTCACGACCACCCAGGGTTCCGCGAACCTCGGCTCCTCCACCACCACCGATACCGCCGCGACAGATGAAACGGGCACCGACCCTGGGGCCGCCTCTAACGCCTCCTCCGACCTGCTCGCTGGCTCCTCCGATTCCAACGGCAAGATCGATCCGAAGCAGATCGCCGCTTGGATCTCCATCGTCGGCACCGTCATCTCCGTGCTCACCGCAGCCGTGACCTTCGCCGCTAAGGTTGGCAGCCTCTCCAAGTAATCCAAGGCTCGCTGACGATCCTTGCGTTATCCCTTCGCTGCGCTTAGCGCGCGGAGGGATTTCTCATACCTGTATCCCGCGCCCCTTCTCCCACCGCCGCTCCCCGGGAGTGCGCGCGAAAAGGGGTAGGCGCGGGGTCATCCGAAACCTGCGAATTTGCTTGCCTTGGCTCGACATTGGGGGCATCGCTACTAACGTGTCCCTTGTTGTCTTCTCCTATCGCCATCGTTGAAAGAAAGTTGAAGGAATACTCCTCATGAAGCTGATGAACCGCACCTCGCTCGTCGCCGTCGCCACCTCCGTGGCCCTTACTTCCGGCGCGCTCGCCGCGCCCGCGATGGCTCAGTCCTCCGACGCCTCCGCCGCATCCGACACCACCGTGAGCACCGTCGACTCGGCCGCTGATACCGCCGGTACCTCGACCTCCTCGAACATCGTCTCCTTCGTGGACACCCTCGCAACTTCCTCCAAGCAGATCACCGACTCAGACGCCTACAAGTGGTTCACTGTTGCCGCTGCGGTGCTAAGCGTCGTTGCTGCAGGCATCACCTTCGCCCTGCGCATTCAGTCGCTCATCTAGTACCTCAGTTCCCGCGATTAAATGAGCAAAGAGCATCCGAGAATTCCTCCCGGATGCTCTTTTTGCTTCCTTTGAATGTCGTCGCTTGTGGCTCGAGCCTAGCCGCCGGTGGTCACACGGTAGACGTCGAACACGCCCTCCGTGTTGCGTAGCTGCGTCATGAGCGCACCCAGCTGCTTGGTGTCGGAGACGCTGAAGGTGAAGCGCACGGTGGCCACGTGGTCCTCGGAGGCGTGGGAGTTCATCGACACCACGGACACCTTCTGCTCGTTGATAACGCGGGTGAGCTCCATGAGCAGGCCGTTGCGGTCAAGTGCCTCTAGCTGCAGGGTCGCGGCGAACACGGAACCGCCCTCGGCCGCCCAGGAGACGGAGATGAGGCGCTCGGGCTCGTCGCGCAGCTTGTCGGCGTTGGTGCAGTCCGTTCGGTGCACGGAGACGCCGCCGCCGCGGGTGACGAACCCGAAGATGTCGTCGCCGGGCACCGGCATGCAGCACTTGGCCAGCTTGGCCATGACGTCGGGGCTGCCCTCCACGAGGATGCCGTTCTCGTCGGAGACCTGCTGCTTCTGCCCCACCAGCTCGCTGAACGGGGTGCGGGAGACGAGGGTGTCCTCGGCCTCGTCGGCATCGCCGAAGGCTGCCATGAGACGGTTGGCCACGTGCTGGGCCGAGACCGACCCGGAGCCGATGGCGGTGTAGAGGGCGTCGACGTCCGGGTAGTGCAGCTCCGTGGCCACCTGCTTCATCGACTGCGCGGTAAACAGGCGGTGCATCGGCAGGCCGCCGCGCTGGACCTCGGCGGCCAGCGCGTCGCGCCCGGCCTCCAGGTATTCCTCGCGGCGCTCCTTGGCAAACCACTGGCGGATCTTCGCCTTGGCGCGCGGGGAAACCACGAACTCCTGCCAGTCGCGCGAGGGACCGGCGTTCTGGTCCTTGCTGGTGAAAATCTCCACGCGGTCGCCGGACTTGAGCTTGGACTCGAGCGCCACGAGCTTGCCGTTGATCTTCGCGCCGATGCAGCGGTGGCCCACCTCGGTGTGCACCGCGTAGGCGAAGTCCACCGGGGTGGAGTTGATCGGCAGGTTGACCACGTCGCCCTTCGGCGTGAACACGAAGATCTGCTTGCTCGTGAGGTCGTAGCGCAGGCTGTCGAGGAACTCGTTCGGGTCCGCGGCCTCCTTCTGCCAGTCGAGCAGCTGGCGCATCCAGGCCATCTGGTCGACCTCGGCCTGCTCCCCGCCCTGGTGGCCCTTGGTTTCCTTGTAGCGCCAGTGCGCGGCGATGCCGAACTCGGCGTTGTAGTGCATCTCGTGCGTGCGCACCTGGACCTCGAGCGGCTTGCCGCCCTCGGCCATGACGGTCGTGTGCAGCGACTGGTACACGCCGAACTTCGGGCTCGAGATGTAGTCCTTGAACCGGCCCGGCATCGCCGCGTAAATCGAGTGAACCACGCCGATGGCCGCGTAGCAGTTGTTCACCGAGTCCACCAGCACGCGGATGCCCACGAGGTCGAAGATCTCCTCGAAGTCCTTCCCGCGCACGATCATCTTCTGGTAGATCGACCAGTAGTGCTTCGGGCGGCCCATGACCTCCGCCTCGATGTGGTTTTCCTTCAGCGCCGACTGGAGCTGGGCGATGATCTCCTTCAGGTAGCGGTCGCGCGAGGGCGCCCGGTCCGCGACGAGGCGGACCACCTCCTGGTACTTCTTCGGGTACAGGATCGCGAACGAAAGGTCCTCGAGCTCCCACTTGATGCTCGCCATGCCCAGGCGGTGCGCCAGCGGCGCGATGACCTCGAGGGTCTGCCGCGCCTTCTTGGCCTGCTTCTCCGGCGGGAGGAAGCGCATCGTGCGCATGTTGTGCAGGCGGTCGGCGACCTTGATCACCAGCACGCGGGGGTCCTGGCTCATGGCCACGATCATCTTGCGGATGGTCTCCGCCTCCGCAGCGGCTCCCAGTGCCACCTTGTCCAGCTTGGTCACGCCATCGACAAGACGGGCGACCTCCTCGCCGAAGTCGGCGCTGAGGTCGTCGAGGGAATAGTCGGTGTCCTCCACGGTATCGTGCAGCAGCGCCGCGACGAGCGTGGTGGTGTCCATGCCGATCTCCGCGGCGATTGTGGCCACGGCCAGCGGGTGCGTGATGTACGGGTCCCCGGACTTGCGGTAGACCCCCTCGTGGAGGCGCTCTGCGGTGGAGTAGGCCTTCTCCAAAATCGCCGCGTCCGCCTTGGGGTGGAACTCGCGGTGGATGCTCAGCAGCGGCTCGAGGACGGGGTTGACCTTGACTCGGTTGCCCGTCAGGCTGCGTGCGAGGCGAGCAGACATGCTGCGCATGGGGTTCTGCTGTTTGACCGAACGATTATTCGTCATTGTGTGCTCCCTCGTTCACGTACCGCCGCGCGGTGTGCGCGCGACCCATCACCCCGGCGTCACTCGGGCCTTAGGTTCATTGTAGACAGCGCCGCCGCGGCCGTTCGCTTTTCGCTTCTTCGCTTATCGACGCCTCTCGGCGCCAAACCCTATTGGTTGACGACGTAGACCGGCTTGTCGGGAGCCTTTCGCGCCCGCCGAGCCCATCGACTTCGAGGACCACTCCGTAGCCCACGACGCTACCACCGCAGCGCTCGATGAGCTTGCGGGCCGCCACGAGGGTCCCGCCGGTGGCCAAAACGTCGTCGATGAGCACCACGCGCTGACCGGCGAGATCGAGGGAGTCCGCGGGCAGCTCGAGCGCCGCGGTGCCGTACTCGAGGGCGTACTCCTCGGAGACGACCGGCGGCGGGAGCTTCCCGCGCTTGCGGATGGCGAGGATGCCGTTGGCGGTCCGGTAGGACACCGCGGAGCCGAGCAGGAAGCCGCGGGCGTCGAGGCCGCCGATGAGGGTCGCCTCGCACTCCATGGCGAACTCGGCGAGCTCGTTGACGATCAGCCGGAAGGCCAGGCCATCGGCGAGCACCGGGGTGAGGTCCTCGAACAAGACCCCCTCCACCGGGAAGTTGGGCACGAGCCTCGTCTTCTTGGCCAGCGCGTCCTTCGCCGACGTGAAGGATGACTGAATGGTCATGTGTGTACGCTCCTTGCGCGTGTCGTCAAATACGCTCGATGCACCTCGAGCGCGCCCCCAAGAATCCTAGTGAATGGGTGGTTTCCAAGGAGCGAATTGGGCCTACTTCTTCGCCGAGTACTTCCATTTGTTCATGTTCCACCCGATGCCCGAGGTGTCGGTGTTGGCCACCACGTTCTCCACGCCCTTGTGAGTCACGAACACCCGCGGCTGCGAGGCGAGCGGGATGGTTTCCACCCGATCCCAGGAGTCGGTCTCCGCGGCGCGGATGCCCTGGATGTCGGTGCTCGCCGGGGCGATCGTGGGGAACTCCGACATCGGGTCGACGGCCTGGATGAACGCGTCGGCGCTGCCGGGGACGAAGGTCTCCGCTCCCCCGGCGTCGACGGAGGTCTTGCTCAGGTTGCCGAGCGAGGAGGCGTCGGCCGAGGCGTCCACGACCGTGATACCCGCCGACTGGCAGGTGCGGTTCATGTCCTCAACCATGGCGGCGAATCTTTCGTTCGGGCCCGAGTATCCCACCCGGATGGTCTGTCCGCGCAGGGGTGCCGCCGCCTCGAGGTTCACCGCGAGGTGGGGGTCGGTGATGTCCTTCATCTGGCTGGCCGCGGGGTCGGTGGCGCGTACCACCCGGGTCGCGACCGGTTGGACGTCGACGCCGGACTTCTCGAAGGAGACCGACGCGATGGAGGCCTGGTCGATGCAGGCGGCGAACGCCTGGCGTGCCGCCTTGTCGTAGAAGACGCCAGCGTTGCTCAAGAAGAGCTGTTCGGTGAGCACGCCCGCCTCGGACTCCACGTGATAGGGATTGTTGGTGTCCTCGGTGTTGATCCAGTCGAGGGCGGAGGTGGACGCCGCCTCCGCCACCTGCAGGCCTTCGCCGTCGGCGAGGTCCTTGAGGCTCTTGCTGTTGGGCCAGACCGTGAGTGTGTCCAGTTCGGCCTTCTCCCCGACGTAGGCGTCGTTGCGCTTCAAGACCACCTGGCCCTCAGAGCCCACGGAGTCGATCTTGTAGGGACCGGTGGACACCTGCAGCGTCGGATCGAAGTTGCTTAAGTCGAAGCCGTGCTTCCAGATCTCGGCCACCGGGGCGAGCGCATCCTCGTCCTTGTTGCTGGCGGCCGCGTTGAGTTCCTCGAGGCTCATTCCGGCCTTCTCCGCGATCGCGTGGGCGGGCATGAGCACGCCGGGGCCGAACAGCTGGCGCCAGCGGGCGCCGAAGCCCTCCTTGAACACGACGGTGGCCTGCTTCGAGCCGGGGGTGCACTCGACCCGGTCGACCTGCTGCATGAGCGGCAGGTGGGAGTCGAAGAGATCGGGAAGGCTGCCGGCGGTGAAGGCGAGGAGGTAGGAATCGCAGGTTACGGGCTTGCCGTCGGAGTAGTTGGCGTCCTGGGAGATGTTGTAGATCACCCGCTGGGTGGCCCCGGGCAGGACCTGGGTGTTGACGAAGTCCGAGTTGGGGATGAGCTGCCCCTTCGGCCCGGGCACGTGCGCCGAGGGATACAGGCGACCGGCCAGCACCTGAGCGTTGGTGCTCACGCCCACGTTGGTGCCCGCGTTGGTGGTCACGAGTTGCTCGTTGACCGCGTAGCCGAAGGCGGCGGCCTCGTCGCTGCTGCCGGAGCCAGAACCGGTGGAGCAGGCGGCAGCCCCCACGGCGAGCGCGCAGAGAGAGGAGAAGACCGCCAAACGCACGGAAGCGGAGCTAGGTCGAATCATTGTCACCATAACTTGGGTCGATGTGAGCCTGAGGGATTCCTCGTAGAGAGGCCGTACCCCTTCTACGGTATCGGATACTTAAAAAAGTATAAAACCCGTGACGCGTCCCGTTAAATCCCCAGTGTGGCCCACGACATACACGCACCCCACCTCCGTGATCGGAGATGGGGTGCGATGCTTTAGGTGTCGGAAAGCGAAATGCTTTTAGCGGTTGGGACGCCAGGAGGCACCGGTCGAGCGCGGCGTCTGGGTAGAATCCACCCGGCGCTTCGGCTGTTCCTTGGGCTCCTCCGGCTCCTCGTCCGCGGGTGCGCGGTGCTCGGGGTCGCGGAAGGCGGCAACCTTCTCGTTGTGGGCCTTTGTCTCCTTCGTGCGGTTCTTCAGGCTGACCAGGATCGGCGTGGCCAGGAACACCGAGGAGAACGTACCCTCGATGACGCCGATGAGCTGCACGAGCGCCAGGTCCTTCAGCGTGCCCACGCCCATGAGCCACACGGCGACGATCATGAGCGCCAAGATCGGCAGGGCGGAGATGACGGTGGTGGAGATCGAGCGCATGACCGTCTGGTTGATGGCCAGGTTCGCGTGCTCGGCGTAGGTGCGGCGGGTGTTGCCCAGGTAGCCTGCCGTGTTCTCACGCACCTTGTCGAAGACGATGACGGTGTCGTAGAGGGAGAACGCCAGGACCGTGAGCAGGCCGATGACGGTGGCCGGGGTGACCTCGAAGCCGACGAGCGCGTAGATGCCCGAGATGGCGATGAGGTCGACCAGGAGCGCGGCGATCGCGGCGACGGCCATCTCGCGCTGGAGGCGCACGGCGATGTAGACGAACACCGCGCCCAAGAAGACCAGCATCGAGATGATCATGCGGTTGGTGATCGTCGAGCCCCACGACTCGGACACCGTCGAGTCGCCGATGACGTCCGGGGTCTGGGTGCCGGCCGCGTCGACCGGCTTGTAGGCGTCGTACATCGCCGAACGGGCGGCGTCGATCTGCTCCTCGCTCAGGCGAACGGAGCTGATCTCCAAGATGCGGGAGTCACCCGAGCCGACGATCTGCACCGACTCCGGGGTGACCCCGGTGGCGTCGGTGAAGGTCTGGGAGACCTCGCTGGTGGTGAGGTCCGAGGCGGGCAGGTTCATCTTCGTTCCGCCCACGAAGTCGATGCCGAGGGTGAATCCCCGCAGCGCGATCGCGAGGATGCACACCACGATGACGCCCGCGGCGATCGAGTACCACGTGCGGCGGCGGCCGACGAAGTCGAGCCCACCCTCGCCGGTGTACAGCTTGTTCAAAACTCCAGTGTTGCTCATGATGGGTTACTCCTCCTCTCCTTCTGCCTTTTCTGATGACTCTTTTGCCTCTTGTGCCTTTTCAGCCTTTTCTGCCTCTGCCGCCGGAGTCTTTTCGGTCTCCGCCGCGGGCGCTGCCTTATGCTCGCGGGCAACGGCCATGACCCTACCCAGGCCGTTGGCGCTGGGCTTGGAGGTCCACGGCTTGCGGGAGGCCAGCACCACCAGCGGCGCGGTCACAAGGAAGGTAACCACGATGTCGAACAGGGTGGTCAGCCCCAGCGTGAAGGCGAAGCCCTTCACCTCACCGACGGCGAGGATGTAGATGACCACGGCCGCGATGAGGGTCACCGCGTTACCGGTGATGATGGTCTGCTTAGCGCGGTCCCAGCCACGCGGCACGGCCGAGCGGAAGGTGCGGCCCTCGCGGACCTCGTCCTTGATCCTCTCGTAGAGGACCACGAAGGAGTCCGCGGTGGTGCCGATACCGATGATGAGGCCGGCGATGCCCGCCAGGTCGAGCGAGTAGCCGATCCAGCGGCCGAGCAGGACGAGCGCGCCGTAGACCAGCGCGAACGAGGCCACCAGCGAGAACATCGAGATGAAGCCGAAGAAGCGGTAGAAGAACAGCGAGAACGCCGCCACCGCGAGCAGGCCCACGAGGCCCGCGATGAGGCCCGCCTGGAGAGAGGCGATACCCAGCGAGGCGGGAACGGTGATCGCGGTGCCGCCGGACTCGCCGTTCTCACCCGCGAAGCTGAGCGGCAGCGCGCCGTACTTGAGGTTGTTGGCCAGCTCCTGGGCCTCGGTCTGGGTGAAGTCGCCGGTGATCGCCGTCGCGGAGCCGACCGGGGTGGCCGACTGGATGACCGGCGCGGAGATGATCTGGGAGTCCAGCGTGATGGCGACCTGCTGCTGCAGGTACTCCTGGGTCAGCTGCGACCACGTGGCGCTGCCCTGGTCGCCGTTGTCCGACTTGAAGGAGAAGGAGATCTCCATCTGGCCGGTCTGGGAGTTGAGGCCGCCAGTGATCGGCTTGTTGGTATCGATCTCGTTGCCGGTCAGGCGCTTGCCGTTGACCTGGTCAGTCTCGCCGACCAGCAGCGGCGCCTCGCCCAGGACGTAAGGCGTGGAGCTGGTGGCGTCGCAGGTGACCAGCGGCAGGGCCGGGTCGTCGGTGCCCTGGAGCGGATCCTGCTTGTCCGGGCCGCACTGCAGAAGCGCCGCCGAGGCGATCTGGATGTTGGCGTCGGTCGACTGACGGTCGGCCTTGAGGACGTCGATCTCCTTCGTGCGCAGCTGCTCCGCCTCGATGGAGTTGGCAGGCTCAGCCGGCGGCTGGGAGGTGACGGTCGGCGCCGTCTGGTCCTGCGCGTTGGGGTCGGTCTGCTTGTTGGAGGCATTGAGCGAGTCGGTGAGCTTGCTCATCGCGGCGTTCGCATCGTCGACGCTGATCGCGCCCACCTCGACCCAGCGGTTCGCCGTCTGCTGCAACGCGGGCAGCAGGGTGGTCACGTCCGGGTTGTTGGGCGTGCTCACCGGTCGGAACAGCAGCTGGGAGGTCTGGCCCAGCGCGCGTGCCTGGGAACTATCGCTGCCCGGAACAGTGATGACGAGGGTGTTGCCATCGGCCACGACGCTCGCGCCGGTAACGCCCATGCCGTTGACGCGGTTCTCCAGGATTGTGCGCGCCTGGTTGAGCTGGTCCTGGGTGGGCTGCTGCCCCTGCGGCACGAGGGTGACGCGGGTACCGCCCTGCAGGTCGATGCCCAGCTGGGGCGTCGCGGTCTTGTTCCCGGTGAGGAAGATCAAAGCGTAGATCACGATGATGAGGACAGCGAAGATGCCGAGCGCCTTCTTCGGCCAGGTCCGCCATCGCGATTTCGCGCTTCGTGATTGCGAAGACAATTCGAATAACTCCTTGCTACGTACAAAGACAAGACGGCACGCCTAACCCGATCGCCGTTGATTCTTTTGATGGTTAGTGGCGCCGTCTCGAAGAAAGTTCCCACGTGCCCCGCGCAGGTTCCGATGTGGGCTCGGCGCGCCGCGGGGTGTGAAAGAACCCAGTTCCGCTAAGAGTGTACGCCACCGGCCCACGCCGGCGGCGACGCCATTCCCGTTTCCGGCCCCTGCTAGCGCAGCCAGGCGAAGCGATTGAGACTAGGCTTCCTTGGCATCGCGCTTGTCGACGCCTTCCGCCTCCGCCTCCACGCGTGGCGCGGGAGCGGAAGTGGCTTCACCGGATTCAACGGA
Source organism: Corynebacterium vitaeruminis DSM 20294 (assembly GCF_000550805.1). Classification (NCBI taxonomy): domain Bacteria; kingdom Bacillati; phylum Actinomycetota; class Actinomycetes; order Mycobacteriales; family Corynebacteriaceae; genus Corynebacterium; species Corynebacterium vitaeruminis. The sequence goes on from NZ_CP004353.1 coordinate 1,709,723, forward strand.
CACGATGTTCGGGTGGGACTCGTTTTCCGAGTTGGATCCGTTTTCCGAGTTGGATCCGTTTTCCGAGTTGGACTCGATTAACGAGTTGGATCCGTTTTCCGAGTTGGACTCGAATAGCGAGTTGGATCCGTTTTCCGAGTTGGACTCGATTAACGAGTTGGATGCTCCCGCATCCAACTCCCTCCGGATCACAGCGCTCTTCTCGAAGGTCAGCACGACGCCCTCTGCCACCTCGAGGTCCACCGTCTCCGTCCCGACGCCCGCGACCGTGGCGAAGATGCCCGCGGTGGTGACGACGCGGTCGCCCACGGCGAGCTGGGACTGTAGCTGACGGATCTGCTCGAGGCGCTGCTTCTGCTTCCTCTGCATCATGAGCGACGGCAGAATCATGATGGCGAGCAGGACCAGCAGAATAATGATGTTTTCCATAGCCAGCAAGTGTGCCAGAGTTCGCGGCGAATGTCAGATTGACGTTTCGCCGCGATTCGCTTGCACCCGCCGCATTAGTACAGGGTGCCCATGACTCCCTCGGGCGGCTCGAGCCCGATGTGGCGCCAGGCCAAGGCGGTGGCCACGCGCCCGCGCCCGGTGCGGGTGATCATGCCCGCGCGCACGAGGTAGGGCTCGCAGACCTCCTCCACGGTGGAGGGCTCCTCCCCCACGGCAACGGCCAGGGTGTTGATGCCCACGGGTCCGCCGCCGTGGCCTTTGATGAGCGCCTCCAGCACCGCGCGGTCGAGACGGTCGAGGCCCATCTCGTCGACGTCGAAGACGATGAGCGCAGCGCGCGCGGCGGCGAGATCGATGTGGCCATCCGAGTGCACCTCGGCGAAGTCGCGCACGCGGCGCAGCAGGCGGTTGGCGATACGCGGTGTTCCCCGCGAGCGGGAGGCGATCTCGGTGGCGGCGTCGGCGTCGATGGGCACGCCGAGGATGGAGGCCGCGCGGGTGACCACCTTGGTGAGGTCGTCGACCCCATAGAACTCCATCTGCGCGGTGAAACCGAAGCGGTCGCGAAGCGGGCCGGTGAGCATGCCCGAGCGCGTAGTGGCGCCCACCAGGGTGAACGGCGCTAGCTCGAGCGGGATGGAGGTGGCACCCGGCCCCTTGCCCACGATGACGTCGATGCGGAAGTCCTCCATCGCCATGTAGAGCATTTCCTCCGCCGGGCGGGCCATGCGGTGGATCTCGTCAATAAACAGGACGTCGCCCTCCATGAGGTTGGACAGCATGGCCGCGAGGTCGCCGGCGCGCTCCAGCGCGGGACCGGAGGTCATGCGCAAACTGGTGCCCAGCTCGTAGGCGATGATCATGGCCATCGTGGTCTTGCCCAGGCCGGGCGGGCCGGACAGCAGAACATGGTCCGGGGTCACCCCGCGCTTCTTCGCGCCGGTGAGGACGAGGTCGAGCTGGTCGCGCACCTTCGGCTGGCCGATGAACTCGCCAAGAGATCGAGGGCGCAGCGAGACCTCCTGATCCGCCTCCCCCTCCTGCGCGCGGGCGTCGACGTCCGCGGAGCGGGCGGGCGAAGCCTTCGGCTGGGGCTCCGGCAGCCGGAACTCCGTCTTTTCCACGTTGGCCACGTCCGCGCCCTTCCTTACTTATCGGTACTTTGTTCGTACTTTCCTGCAGCGCCGGTCAACCCTCATGAACGGCTCTGCTCACTACAACGTTAGCCGCGGCGCACCTGCCGCGCCCCGATTGGCCGCTAGCGTTTCGAACCCAGCGCGTTGAGCGAGCTGCGCAGCACCTCGCCGGTGGCGAGCTCCGGGTTCTGGCTGGCCACGGCGGTAACGGTGGCCTCGGCGTCCTTCTCCCGGAAGCCCAGCCCGACCAGAGCCTCGATGACCTGCTCGAGGTTAGCCCCGGAGGCGGTGGCGCCCGCCGAGACGGCCGGGGCGCCCGGCAGCTCCTCGACCTCGGCGACCTTGTCCTTGAGATCCACGATGAGCCGCTCGGCCATGCGCTTTCCCACGCCGGGGATCTTCTGCAGCGCCTTGGCGTCCCCGCCGCGGATGTGGGCCGCCAGCTCGCCGGTGGTGTACACGGCCTGCGCCGCCAGCGCTAGGCGAGGACCCAACCCAGAGACGGTCTGGAGCAGGACGAACATGTCCCGCGAATCGGCATCCAGGAAGCCGTAGAGCGTCTGGGCGTCCTCGCGCACCACGAACTTGGTGAGCACGAAGGCCTCCTCGCCCCGGCGCAGCTCCGCCAAGGTCCGCGGCGCGGCGAGCACCTGGTAGCCCACGCCAGCGCACTCGATGACCGCCGAGCCCAGCCCGAGGTCGATGACGGTTCCCCTCAGCGACGCAATCACGATGTCCTAGCCTTTCCCCGTAGTAACAGTTAATTGTTGCCGCTGCGCGCGGACGTGTGCCACGCGCTGGCGGGCTTTCCCACCCGGCGCTCGCGCTCCTCGCGGTTGGCCTGCTCCTTGGCCTTGCCCAAAAGCCCCTGCTGGCGGCGGCGAACCGCCTCGGCGTGCTTCTCGTTTTCCTTTTGCTGCACGAGAAGCGGCGCGCGCCAGCAGTGGCACACCGCGAGCGCGAGGGCGTCCGCGGCGTCGGCGGGCTTCGGCGGCTCCGACAAACCCAGAATGCGGGTGATCATGGAGGTCATCTGCTTCTTGTCCGCCCGGCCGTTGCCGGAGATCGCCTTCTTCACCTCGCTGGGAGTGTACATGTGCACGTCCAGGCCGCGCTCGGCGGCGGCGAGGACCAGCACGCCCACGCCGTGGGCGGTCTGCATGACGGTGGAGACGTTGCCGCGCTCAAAAACCCGTTCGATGGCCACGACGTCCGGCTGGTACTGATCCATCCACTCGTTGACCGCCTGGCTCAGCTCGAGCAGCCGCTGGGGCAGCTCCCCCTTGACCGGGGTGCGCACGACCCCCACCGCGATGGGGAGCACCTGCCTGCCGCGACCGGCCTGCACCACGGACAGGCCGCACCGGGTCAGCCCCGGGTCGATGCCCATGACGCGCAGGCCTTGGTTGGACACGCTTTACCTCACCCCTCATCACCGCAGGAATCCCTCAACAGGAAAGAATTTAGCACACTTTTTCGAAGGTCCGGAAAACGAAAAGGCGCGCGCCGCACCACGCAGCGCGCGCCCTTCGGCTCGCCGGGTATTAATCCTCGTCGAGCGCGGCGAGGACCTCGTCGCTTAGGTCCATGTTGGTGTAGACGTTCTGCACGTCGTCGGATTCCTCGAGGGCGTCGATGAGGCGGAAGATGCGCTTGGCCTCGTTGACCTCGAGCGGGACCTCCACGGAGGCGCGGAAGTCGGTCTCGGAGTCGTCGACCTCGATCTCGGCCTCGGCCAGCGCCTCGCGCACGGCGGCGACGTCGCCCGGCGCGCAAACGATCTCGAAGCGCTCGCCCAGGTCGTTGACCTCCTCGGCGCCGGCGTCGAGGACGGCCATGAGGACGTCGTCCTCGGAGAGCTCGCCCTTGGCCACGAAGACCAGCCCGGTGCGGGAGAACATGTAGGAGACGGCGCCGGACTCTGCCATGTTGCCGCCGTTCTTGGACATCGCGGTGCGGACCTCGGAGGCGGCGCGGTTGCGGTTGTCGGTGAGGCACTCGATGAGCACGGCCACGCCGTTGGGTCCGTAGCCCTCGTACATGATGGTCTGCCAGTCGGCGCCGCCAGCCTCCTCGCCGGAGCCGCGCTTGCGGGCGCGCTCGATGTTGTCGTTCGGGACGGAGGCCTTCTTGGCCTTCTTGATCATGTCGTCCAGAGTCGGGTTCGCGGAAGGGTCGCCGCCGCCGGTGCGGGCCGCGACCTCGATGTTCTTGATCAGCTTCGCAAATTCCTTGCCGCGCTTAGCATCGTTTGCGGCCTTCTTGTGCTTCGTGGTTGCCCATTTGGAGTGGCCGGACATCGTGAACCTTTCTATGAAACTTCTTCATTCACAGCGCGCGAGTAACCGCCGCGCTCCCCTTCGCGAAAACGGGGCGCAGGCTACTTGTTTCCGCGCCCCTCGCCCCGCCGCGGGCAGGCCGCGGCCGGTGGGGTGCTGCATCCGCGTGCCCCGCCGATGGGCCGTGCCAGCCTTCCTGGGCGGGGAACTTCTCGCCTATCGATACGCCGATAGACAAGACGCTGCAGTACAACTCGCACAATTATACTGCATTCGACAACGGGCGTTTATTGAGGGCGGGCGAACTTTTCGGCGCCGCCCTGCACCCTTTTGTGAGTGCTTGGCCCGCGGGTGCGGCGCCTTGGCCGTCGACAAGCGACGTGCAAGGGTTACATCTCTCCCTTTTTCAGGTTGTCCAGCGGGATCGACTTCGCGCCGGCGCGCAGCGTGCGGGTGAGCCCCTCCTGGGTGACCACCGCGACGAGATCGCCCGCCTCGTTGAAGATCCGGCCCTGGGTGAGCGCGCGACCGGCGTGCGCGGAGGGCGAGATCTGGTCGTAGAGCAGCCACTCGTCGGCGCGGAAGGGGCGCAGGAACCACATCGCGTGGTCAAGCGAGGCCAGCTGCACCTTGTGGTCGGGGTGCGGGACCAGCGAGGAATGCAACAGCGTCATATCCGACATGTAGGCCAGGCTGCAGATGTGGAAGGTTTCGTCATCGGGCAGGTGGCGCTTCGAGCGGAACCACACGCACTGCTGGCTCGCGGTGTACTTGTTGTGCTCGAAGTCGTCGGAGGGAACCACGCGGATGTCCCAGTCGCCCCACTCCTCCAGCAGCGCCCGGGAGCTGGCGGGCATCGCGTCGGTGTCCACCTCGATCTCCTCTGGCCGCGGCACCCGGCGCATGGAATCGGAGTGCTCGGGTCCCTTGTCGTCGCGGCGGTGGAAGCTCGCCTGCATGATAAACAGCGGCTGGCCGTCCTGGACCGCGGTGACCTGGCGCGAGATGAAGCTGCGCCCATCGCGGATGCGGTCGACCAAGAAGGCGGTGGTCTTGTGCGAGTTGCCCGGCCCCACGAAGTAGCCGTGGAGGGAGTGCACGCGAAACGCCGGATCGACCGTCTTGGTGGCCGCCACCAGCGTCTGCGCGGCGACCTGCCCGCCGAAGGTGCGGCTGAGCATGGACTCGATGGCCGCGCCCCGGTAGATGTCGGTGTCGATGTACTCGAGGTTGAGAATGTCTTCGATGACAGGCACTTGAGGAAAACTCCAACGTGTGTGGGATCCCAGACCGGGATCCGTGGGGGCGAACGTGCGAAACGAACGTGGTCGTGCATTTCACATTACAACCGGCTTAGCGCTCATTCTCCCACAACTTCGCGCTAGGCCACCCCGGGTGCGCGCCCGCGGCCCTGCCGGAAGCTAGAATCCCTAGTGGAACCTGCGCGTTTGCCTCCCCCGTGGCGGTTGCCTGCGCGGTTCGTTGCTTCCCTTGCTTATCGACGCCAAGGCGTGACGGCCCCGCCGCCTCGTCCGCGGCGATCGGCCAGGCGCCCCCTTAAGTGTTGGACCTTCGTAGAAAAGAAGCCCCCTGACAGTGAACTCCTCGCACCCGCTTGCCCGCAGGCTCAACACGGAACTGTCCGTGTGGCTCGTCTGGATCGTCGCCCACGTCGTCTCGCTCGCCATCATCCAGCGCCAGATCATGCCGGAGGGCGACGTCGAGTACTACTACCGCAGCCTCGTCGGCGTCGTCCCCGGCGGGTTGCAGGAATACCCCGCGGTGGGTGTCTGGCCACTGACCTTCCTTCAAGACTTCATCGGCCGCGGCGAGGACGAGTTCATCGTCTGGTTCCAGGTCCTGTGCATGATCGTCGACGCGGTCTTCCTCGCCGTGCTCCTGCGCTCCCGCTCGCCCCACCGCATCACGGCTGGCTACTTCTGGGCGGTGTTCTGCCTGCTCGCGCTGCACGTCCAGTTCCTGCGCCTCGACATCTTCACCGGCGTGCTGGTCGGCGTCGCCGGGTTGTTCTTCTTCAGGAACCCCACCGTGTCCGCGCACCTTTTGGGCTGGGCGACGGCGATGAAGCTGTGGCCGGGAGTCCTGGCCGTCACCATCGTCCAGCGCAAACTCAGGCCGGTGTGGATGTTCGTGGGCACGCTCGCCGCACTCTGCGCCGTCGTGGTGCTGCGTTCCGACGTGCACCGGCTGTTCTCGCCGCTGACCTACCAGGGCGATCGAGGCCTGCAGATCGAGTCGATAGCGGCGACCCCGTTCATGGTCCGCGAGCTGGTGCAGCCCGGAACCTATTCCGTGAGCTACGCCGCCTCCAAGAGCTTCGAGATCTCCGGCCCCGGCGTCGACGCTGCGGCAACCGCGTGCTCGTGGGCGCTCATCACCGCGGTCCTGCTCTGCGTGCTGTGGAGTGTGGTGGGGCTGGTGCGCAAGGCGTGGAGCCCGCGCACAGCGCTGCTTTCGGCCATCGTTATCGTCATGCTCATGCTGGACACCAACAAGGTGTTCTCCCCGCAGTACATCATGTGGCTGGCCCCGCTGGTCGCCGTGTCGCTCGCCTACCTGGCGGATTCCCGGTTGATCCAGCTCATCGGCGCCCTCGTGGTGGTTATGGCGGTGCTGGGATCGCAGCTGTTCCCCTACCACTACGACCAGATCTGGAACACGCCGTTTAGCGGCTCTACCGGAGTCATCCTGCTCGCCGTGCGCAACGTGCTGGTGCTGGTGATCACGATCGTCGTCATCGTCGCGTTCATGCGCTCCGTCCGAGAAGATGCCACGGAAAACACCGCAAACTCCGCGAACTCCGGAGACTCCGAAAGCGCGCTGCGCGCCTAATCGTTTCCCCGCCCCGCCGGGGGCTAGAAGTCGTTGAACTCGAAGTATTCGGGCAGCCGCGCGGTTCCCCCCAGTCGCAGGACGCGAACCATGGGGCGCGTGCGCAGCGCGCGGGTATCGGATACGGCGTCGTTGTAGAAGCGATGCGCCAACTGCAGCCGCGACTGCGCGTCGATGACCCGCGGCGGCAGATCCTCCCCCATCGCCGCAATCGCCTTGGAGATCTCCCGCTCCGCGTTGGCCCGCGACTCGAAGGTGGCGTAGTCCAAGGTTATCGCCTCAGCCGCCTCGGCGGCCGCCTGCGAGGACGGCTCCACGGCGGCGACCACGGCCGCCCGCTTGTCCAGCGCCGCCTGCAGCGCCAGCTTCGCCGAGTCTGTCCGGATGTGGAGGCGGTTGAGCCGCTGGGCGGTGGAAAACGCCCAGTAGAGGGCCACGGTGACGAGCACCGCCAGGATGACGAGTAGTGCGGTTTCCATGGGCTAGCACTCCACTTTCGTTCCGTCGGCCACGGTCTCGTACACGCGGAGGATGTCGCGCACGACCGTGTTCCAGTCGTACTTGTTTGCGCGGGCGACGCCCGCCTCGGCCAGGCGAACCCGCGCCGAAGGATCGTCGATAAGCGAACGCAGCTTGCTCGCGAGGTCGTCGGCGTCGCCGTTGTAGAAGAGCAGACCGGCGGGCGTGGGCGACTCGACGTCGCACACTGCGGCGAAGGCCTCGAGGTCGCTGGCGACCACCGCGCAGCCGGCGGCCATCGCCTCGACGAGCACGATGCCGAAGCTCTCGCCGCCCGTATTCGGCGCGACGTAGATGTCCGCCTCGCCGAGGATCTCCACCTTGCGCTCGTCGGAGACGCGCCCGGCGAACTCGACGCCCTCCACCTCGCGGGGCTTGCCGCCGCCCATGACCACGAACTCCGCGGGCCGCCCCAGCTTTTCCCTCGCCTCGAGCAGGATGTCGAGGCCCTTGCGCGGCTCGTCGAGCCGGCCGAGGAAGGCGATGCGCACGGGGTCGGCCTCACGCCGGATGTGCATGTGCTCGCGATAGACCGAGACCTCGACGCCGTTGGGGATGAGCACTGGGTCGCCGCCGAGCTGCTCGACCTGCCAGCGCCTGGCCATCTCGCTCACGGCAATGCCCCCGCGAATCTTCTCCAGCGAGCCGCGCAGGAACGGCAGCGCCACCTTGAGCAGCTGGGAGCCGCTGCTGGAGGCGTGGTAGGTGGCAACGATGGGCCCGCGCGCGAGCCGGAGCGCCGCGAGCGAGAAGCTCGGCGAGTTGGGCTCGTGGATGTGGAGGATGTCGAACTGGCCCTCCTCGATGAACTCGCGGGCCACGGCGAAGGTGTGGGGGCTAAACGAGAGCCTAGCCACCGAACCGTTGTACGGAATGGGGATGCTGGCACCGCCGCGGGTGACGAAATCGGGGAGGTCGACGTCGCTGGAAGCCGGTCCCAAAACCTGGACCTCGTGCCCCAGTGAGATGAGCTTGGCCGAAAGGTCAAGGATGTGCGCCTGAACTCCTCCCGGTTGGTCGAAGGAGTACGGGCAGACGATGCCGATCCTCACTCGATGGTCCTCCTCAATGCTCGTGCGCTAGGCGCCGTTGTCGGCATAGCCGAGTACTTCCCGCCGAGGGCCTTAGGAAAGACCCTTGGTGTAGCGTTCTTGATCCAAGTCCTTCAACCATAAGGGTTGAAGCATGTGCCAGTCCACGGGATGCTCGCGGATGTTCTCCTCGAAGCCCCGCGCGATGGACTGAACGAGCTCCTCCACGCTTTCGCCCTCCAGCGCCGGGGACACCTTGGTTCCCCACCCCGAACCGTCGAACCAGCAGTGCGCCACGTGGAGCGGCGCGCCCGAGTCGAGGGCGAGGCGGGCAGCGCCGGAGGGCATGCGGGTGGTCTCTCCGAAGAACTCGACCTCCACGCCCGACTTCTTCAAATCGCGCTCGCCGAGCAACGCCACGACCCCGCCCTGCCGAACCACCTCGAGCAGCCGTTCGTAGGGTCCGGTCGACCCCTCGTGCGGTACGACGCTGAAGCCGAGCGACTCGCGGAAGTCCACGAAGGCGTCGTAGAGGCTTTCGGGCTTGAGCCGCTCGGCCACGGTGGTAAAGGACTCGTACTTGGCCGCCAGATACATTCCGGCCATGTCCCAGTTGCCGCTGTGCGGCAGGACGAGCACGACCCCCTTTCCGGCGGAAAGGGACGCCTCAAGGATGTCCGTGCCGATCATCCCAGAGTGGTAGCGCTCGACGAGGTTGGGCTCGCCCACCATGCGGGGCAGCCGGAAGGATTCCAGCCAGTAGCGCGCGTACGAGCGCATGGAGTCGCGCACGAGGCGGTCGGTGACGTTGCTCTCCCCCACGACGCGGGCCAGGTTCTTGCGCAGCTGAGGCATCCCCTTCCCCCGCCTTGACGCGATGTCCGCGCCCAGGGTGAACAGGGGGCGGGTGATCGCCACCGGCAGGTAGGCGACGACCTTCCAGCCGGCGATGTAGCCAGCGGCGGCGAGGTTCTGCCTCAGTGAGCTGAGGATACGTGGTGCCGCCATGCTACTTGCTGAAGTCCTTCGCGCCAGCGGGTGCCGCAATCTTCTCCTGCCCCACCGGGGACTGGGAGGCGATGCGCAGGCGCTGGCCAACCGTGTACACGCTGCCCACGGCCAGCACCCAGATCGCGACCTCGAGGGCGTAAGGAACGCCGAGGCCGGCCAGGCCGATGCCGCCGAGTCCCAGGATGAGGCGCTCCGGGCGCTCGATGAGGCCGCCGACCATCTTGAAGCCGCTCGCCTCGCCGCGGGCCTTGACGTACGAGATGACCTGCGAGCTCACGATAACGCTGAACGACGCCGCCACCAGCGCCGGGTGGGCGTTCACGGAGTAGATGAGCCACCAGGTGATCGCACTGAACAGCGCGCCGTCGGTGATGCGGTCGCAGGAGGCGTCGAGCGTCGCGCCGAACTTCGTGCCGCCGCCGCGCATGCGCGCCATCGTCCCGTCGACCATGTCGAACGCGGCGAACAGTCCGGACAAGACCGCCGCGGCGAAGAGGTGGCCCGTCGGGATGAGCACAACGGCGACCGCGATGGTAAGGACCGTTCCCACGACGGTGACGGTATTCGGGGTGAGCCCCGCCTTGATGAGCCCCCGGGCGACGGGTTCGACCACGACCGCGGCTGGCTTTCGTCCATGAACACTAAGCATTGCACTCTCCAGGGGCGTCGGGTAGTTCCATCCAGGTCTTGGCCAGCAGGCGACGGGTGTCCTTGAGCAGCTGCGGCAGCACCTTGGTGCCGTCGATGATCGCCATGAAGTTCGAGTCGCCGTTCCAGCGGGGCACGATGTGCATGTGCAGGTGCTCGCCGACCGATCCGCCGCTTGACTTGCCGAGGTTGAACCCGGCGTTAAAGGCGTCCGGATGCGAGGCCCGCTTGAGCACGCGGATCGCGGTCTGGGCGAAGAGCATGAGCTCGCTCGACTCCTCGAGGGTGAGGTCTTCAAGCTCAGCGACTTGACGATACGGCACCACCATCATGTGGCCCGCGTTGTACGGGAAGAGGTTGAGTAGGACGTACACGTAGGTGCCGCGGGCGACGACGAGCCCGTCCTCGTCCGGCATCGTGGGGATGACGACGAAGGGGTTTTCCTTCTTCTTGGGCTTGGGCGCGGCTTCGGCCCCGGAGGTCTCCCCCACGCGGTTGGTGATGTAGCTCATCCGGTAGGGCGCCCAGAGCCGCTCCAGCCGGTCAGGGATTCCCACGCCGCTATCCACGTACACGTCTTTGTCAGGCACTTTTCCTCGAAAGAGTCGCTTCTCGTCACAAGTCATCATCGCATTCATCTGATCCGCGGGCCGGTAGCCTTGGCCGTCGACAAGCGAAGGCACCTAGCAAGCGGGGCGGGAAGAAACGCGATGCGCACTCTTCCCGCCCCGCCGCGCGCCATCATGACTAATCCAGCTTAGCGGAAACGGCAGCCTCTGTCGGCTGATCGTTGATGCGCTGGCGGATCCACTCGTCGATGAGCCTAACCGCCTTGTCGACGGCTACGCCATTGATCTGCGTGCCGTCGAGGAAGCGGAAGGACACCGCGTTCGCCTCGACGTCGCGCGCGCCGGCGAGCAGCATGAACGGCACGCGGTTGGTGGTGTGGTTGCGGATCTTCTTCTGCATGCGGTCGTCGGAGGTGTCCACGTCGGCGCGGATGCCGAGCTCGCGCAGCTTCGCGGTCACGCCCTCGAGGTGCTCGGAGAAGGTGTCGGCGACCGGGATGCCGATGACCTGGTGCGGAGCCAGCCACGCCGGGAACGCACCCGCGTAGTGCTCGAGCAGCACGCCGAAGAAACGCTCGATGGAGCCGAAGAGCGCGCGGTGGATCATGACCGGGCGCTTCTTAGAACCGTCGGAGGCGGTGTACTCCAGCTCGAAGCGCTCCGGCAGGTTGAAGTCCAGCTGGACGGTGGACATCTGCCAGGTGCGCCCGATCGCGTCGCGGGCCTGGACGGAGATCTTCGGGCCGTAGAAGGCGGCGCCCGCAGGGTCTGGAACCAGCTCGAGGCCGGACTTCTCTGCCACCGCGCGCAGGGTGTTCGTGGCCTTCTCCCACACCTCGTCGGAGCCGACGTACTTGTTCGGGTCCTTGGTGGACAGCTCGAGGTAGAAATCGTCGAGACCGTAGTCCTTGAGCAGCGAGATGATGAACTCGAGGACGCTAGTCAGCTCCTGCTCGAGCTGCTCCTCGGTGCAGTAGATGTGAGCGTCGTCCTGGGTGAAGCCGCGGGCGCGGGTAAGTCCGTGGATGACGCCGGACTTCTCGTAGCGGTACACGGTGCCGAACTCGAACAGGCGCAGCGGGAGCTCGCGGTAGGAGCGGCCGCGCGATGCGAAGATCAGGTTGTGCATCGGGCAGTTCATGGGCTTGGCGTAGTAGTCCTGCGGCTGCTTGGTGCAGTTGCCCTCTTCGTCGTACTCGCCGTCGAGCTGCATGGGCGGGAACATGCCGTCCTGGTACCAGTCGAGGTGGCCCGACTTCTTGAACAGATCACCCTTGGTCAAGTGCGGGGTATTGACAAACGAGTATCCTGCCGCGAGGTGGCGGCGGCGGGAGTGCTCCTCCATCTCCAGGCGGACGATGCCGCCGTTCGGGTGGAACACCGGGAAGCCGGAGCCGATCTCGTCGGGGAAGCTGAACAGGTCGAGCTCGTTGCCCAGGCGGCGGTGGTCGCGCTTCTCGGCCTCGGCGAGCATCGTCTGGTACTCCTCGAGCGCCTCCTTGGACTCCCAGGCCGTGCCGTAGATGCGCTGCAGGCCAGCCTTGGACTGATCGCCGCGCCAGTAGGCGGCGGAGGAACGGGTCAGCGCGAAGGCCGGGATGTACTTGGTCGTGGGCACGTGCGGGCCGCGGCACAGGTCGTACCACTCGACCTCGCCGGAGCGCGGGTTGACGTTGTAGTAGCCGGTCAGCTCGCCGGCGCCGACCTCGGTGGCCTCGTCGGAGTCCGGATCGACGGAGCCCTTGTCCTGGATGAGCTCGAGCTTGTACGGCTCGGCGGCGAGCGCCTCGCTGGCCTCCTCGGAGTCGGCGAAGACCCGGCGCTCGAACTTCTGGCCCGCCTTGATGATCTTCTTCATCCGCTTCTCGATCTTCTGCAGATCCTCCGGCGTGAACGGCTCGGCGGCGTCGAAGTCGTAGTAGAAGCCGTTCTCGATGGCCGGACCGATGCCCAGCTTGGTGCCGGGGAACTCGGCCTGGACGGCCTGAGCGAGGACGTGAGTGCAGGAGTGGCGGATGACGCTGCGGCCGTCCTCAGTGTTTGCGGGGACCGGCTGGAACTCGGAGTCGGTGGTGGGGGTGAAGGACAGGTCCTTCAGTTCCCCGTTGCGGTCCTTGACGCAGACGATGGCCTCGGGCCCCTTGTTCGGAAGCTCCAGCTCCCGCATCGCGGTTCCGACCGGGGTGCCAGCGGGAACGGCGAAGAAAGAATGACCGTTGGCCTGTGCCTCAGCAACATGTGCCATGGATGTGTGCTCCTTTATGCACTCAAGGTGCGTGCGTCATACCTGGACGCCCGCACTGTCAACATTTCAGTTGTGGTCCTCCAACGAAAAATCCGGCCCGGGGCACGAAGCCTCGGGCCGGAGACGCGCAGAAGACTTACACCGCGCTATCTTACAGTGTCCGCCTAGCTTTCCAGCAGTGCGGCTCCCCAATAGTCGGAGGAGGATTGGGTGCCCGGCACGATGGCGTAGACGGCGGAACCAATGTGGGTGATCCAGGTGTTGAGCCGGTCGCTGGCGTCCAGGCGAGTCTGGATCGGGATGAACTGCTTGCGCGGGTCCTTCTGGAAGCAGCAGAACACGAGTCCGGCGTTGGACAGCTCAGTGCTTCCCGGGACGGGCGCGGCGTCGTAGTTGTAGGCGCGGCGCAGCAGGCGGTCCTCGCTGTTGTCCGTGTGCGGCGTGGCCAGCGCCATGTGGGAGTTGACGTCGATGACCGGCAGGCCGTACTGGTCGGTCTTGTCGAAGTCGGCGGTGTCGAACTCGTTGGTGCCGGTCAGCGGCGCGCCGGAGTCGAGGAAGCGCCCCATTGACACCTCGCGGGAGGTGCGGTCGAGCTCCTCCCAGGTGTCTAGGTTCATGTGAATCCTGCGCACGACAAGGCAGGAGCCGCCGCGCATCCACTCGGGCGAATCGTCGTTCTCGTCGATCCACACTCGGTCGTCGTACTCGGCGTCGGTGTGCGGGTTGACGGTGCCGTCCTTCTGGCCGAACAGGTTGCGCGGGGTCTCCCCCGCATCGCGCACGCCGGGCGAGTTGAGGAAGCCCTGTTGGAACCACTTGGTGGTCACGATCGTCGTGCTGCTGCGGGTGAGATGGCGGGCAACGAAGGCGTTGAGCAGCGGATCGTCGCTGCACACCTGCACGACCACGTCGCTTTGGCCCCACTGCTCGTCCAGCTTGTCCTTGGAGAACACCGGCATGGGCGCCAACCAGCTGGGGCGCTTGTCGGCCTTGCCGATGATGTCGAACAAGCGCGGGCCGAAGCCCACCGTGACGGTCAGCCGCGATGGGTGGACGGTCATCTCGGGCTCGAGCGAGCCCGGCGGGTTCTGCCCCTGGGTGAGCATGCGGGAGTCCTCGGTCCAGATGCGCATGAGCCGCTGCACCGCGTGGAGATCACTTCCGGCGCGCAGATCGAAGCCGATGAGGGTAAGGAACCCCTGGGCCGGGGTCTGCACGCCCGCCTGATGCACGCCGTCGAAGGCGACGGTGACCGCGCCCGGCGCCTCCTGCTCAGCCGCCGAGTCGGCGCCGGTGGCCTTCGAATCGTTGCAGGCGCTCAGCGCGCCCGCGCCGAGGATCGCCGCGCCGCCTAGGACAAAGTTGCGCCGGGAAAGCCTGAAGGATCCCTCCTGTGGATCCTGCGTGCTAGTCAATGGAAAGCATCTCCAATCGTGCGAGACGGTAGCGAGCTCGTCAAGTTCTTCAAGCTCAAAAACTCATGAAAAAGGCCATGCAGCGCGCCCGTCGCTTGACGCACTCAAGCGGCTGCATGGCGGAGGGAGGAAAGAACTAGTGGTTCATCTCGGTCATGCCGGACATCTCGGTCATGCTGGCCATACCGGACATCTCGGTCATGCCGGAGCCACCGTAGTTCTCATTGCCTGCTGCGAGGTCGCGGACCGGGAGGGCCTTCGCCTCGATGCTCTGGCCATCGGCCAGGTTGATGGTGACGTCGACCGTGTCGCCGGCGAGGATCGGAGTGGACACACCCATGAGCATCATGTGCTCGTGGCCCGGCTGCAGGGTCAGGGACTCACCCGCCGGAATGACGAAGCCGCCCTGCTTCTCCTGCATCTTGCCGTCGACGGTCTCGTGCAGCTCGGTCTTCTCAGCCTGAACGCTCGAGGTGAAGGAGACGACGTTGATGTCCTTGTCGGTGTTGTTGGTGATCACGCCGAAAATGCCGGTCATGGTCTTGCCCTCGGGCATCGCCTTGACGTAGCCGTCGGTGAAGGTCACGCCCTGCTCGGTGGCCATAGCCGAGGAGGCGGCTGCGGAGGTCATTGCAGCGGACGTCGCGGACTCCGAGGTGGAGGTCGAGTCGTTCTGAGAGTTGGAGCACCCCGCAAGCATCAGGGATGCGGCTGCGACGGTGGCGAGGGCGTACTTGGTGCGGCGAGAGGTAAACAACGTAACTCCTTAACTGAAATCTCAATGCGGCAGATGCACGAAGCCTTAGGACTTCTTCCGGCGCAACAGGGCCACGACGGCGGCGAGGACGATCACGATCGCGGCGCCAAGTCCCCACAACAGACCCGAGTTGCTCGAATCATTGGAGGCCTGCTGCGCGTCGCTCGACGAGGTCGCGGTAGCGCTTTCGCTTTCGCTTGTCGACGACGTACCGCTTGCGGCCTCGCTCCCCGAGCCGGACACCGTGAAGGAGATCTTGCCCCTCGTGGCGTGTCCATCGGAGGAGGTGATCTGGAACCCGACGTTGTACGAGCCATCGCCCGGGTGGACGTCAGCTGGCACGGCGAGCGTCAGCTCGTTTCCGTTGAGCGTGGGCTCGCCGGAGAACAGCACGGTTCCGCCCTGGTCGGTCACGGCCATGGTGTTGAACCCCGCCTTGGGCTCGGCGGAGAAGTCGAGCGTGATCGCCTGGGGGAACTCCGACAGGGTCTGACCGTCGGTCGGGGTACCGCCAACAACGGCATCATGAGCGCTGGCAACCGGCACCGTGGCAACGCCAGCGAGGCCGAAGAATCCGGAGAGAGCTATCAAGCCGGTGGCGACCCTGCGGGCGCCGGTGCGATGCTTCATCTATTTCCTCTTCAGTAGTTACTGCCGTGCCAGCGTCCCTTTAAGCCAAGAACGCATCTCATCCTGCATTGAGATCAACAATGAAATCCAATATTGAATAAAACCCTTGTTTCAGGGTCACACACTAGTCGCACGGGGCTTGGGGAAAGTTCCTCTGCCGTCTCGATCCTACCCCCTCTGCTTAACCCCCTAAGTATTGACCTGCATCTCAACCTTTTGGATAGCCCACCCTTAGTAAACGCCCAGCTCACCGCTTCCGACCTCGGCTGAATCCACTTAGTTTGGCCATCCTTTGTAGGCTCCTGGCGGACGTTGCGCGGGAACCTGTGGCCGTCGATAAGCGGTACCCCCGCGGGTATAGCAAACCGCAACGATCAGGAGCGCTCACGCAGCGCGGGGAACAGCTCCTCCGCGGTGCCGTGACACAACCGCTCGAGCGCTGTGCCCGCGACAAACTCGCCCGCGAGCAGGCGCGTGACGTTGTCCCGAACCGCGGGCGGCGGCGCGTAGGGAAGATCGGTTCCGAGGACGAGGTGGTCGTCCTCGGTCAGGGCCCTCGCCGCGGCCGCGGTGCGCGGGAACGGGGCGGACGAGCCGACCTCGTAGTACAAGCCCCGAAGCGCGGCCCCGATATCGAGCTCCGCCGCGGAGTGCAGCACCTCGCGCTGGAAGAGGCTCACCCGGTCGACCACGCCCGCGAGCGCGGCGCCGTTATGCGGGACGATCCACTTGATGTGCGGGTAGCGCAGCAGCGTGCCCGTGAGGAAGAGGTTGACGATCGCCCTCGTCGTGTCGAAAAGGTACTCAAGAAGCGGCGCCGGTCGCCCCATGTCCACGTGGCAGCATCCTGCGGGCGAGGTGGGGTGGACGAACACCGTGGCACGGCGGCGGTCGAGCTCCTCCATCACGGGATCAAGGGTTGGGTCGCCCAAATACACTCCGCGCTGGTTGGTGAG
The DNA here is from genome assembly GCF_000550805.1 of Corynebacterium vitaeruminis DSM 20294. Classification (NCBI taxonomy): domain Bacteria; kingdom Bacillati; phylum Actinomycetota; class Actinomycetes; order Mycobacteriales; family Corynebacteriaceae; genus Corynebacterium; species Corynebacterium vitaeruminis. Next base: position 1,726,225 of record NZ_CP004353.1, read on the forward strand.
CAAGGCAAACCCGTCGGCACGCAGCTGCTCGGCACAGTATTCCAGCTCGCCTAGCGCGGCATCCACGTCGGGCACGGGCAGACTCGCCAGCCATCCGAAGCGACCGGGGTGCTCCGCGCGGGTCGCGGCGCCCGCCTCGTTGAGGAATCGCGCCCAGTAGTCGGGGCGGCCATCGACCTCAACCCCGGGGCTCGAGGCCGAGAGCATCGCGGTGGTCACCCCGAGCTCGTCGAGCAGCTCAATGTGCCGCTGCGCCGACCACTCCGGGATCGGCGAGCCGTCTGGAAATGCGTTGCCCGCGGCGACGAGGGCCTCGCGGTACTCGGTGGGTACGAAGTGCGCGTGGACGTCGATGACCCGCGAAGCTGAGAGCTGCTGTTGTTCCATGGGTCCAGGCTGCCACAACTTTCTGTATGGACCATATCCACCACCAGTGCGACCCGCCGCAAAAGCACACATTCTGTCGTTTAAGCCACATTTTGAGCCTTAACCCACCCTAAGCCTGAAGCCGCGGCACACCATGCAAATGCAAAAAGAGCGCCGGTTTCCCGACGCCCCAGGCTGAGCGGATGACGAGACTCGAACTCGCGACCCTCACCTTGGCAAGGTGATGCGCTACCAACTGCGCTACATCCGCACAATCCGTTTTTGAAAAGTCTGGATAAAAGACTTTGTGCGCGATACTGGGATTGAACCAGTGACCTCTTCCGTGTCAGGGAAGCGCTCTCCCGCTGAGCTAAACGCGCCTTGTGCGAGGTGGAAACGGGAATCGAACCCGTGTGCACGGTTTTGCAGACCGTTGCCTCACCACTCGGCCATTCCACCGCGGCGTTACCGCCTCCAGTATGAAAACATACCTGAGCGGATGACGAGACTCGAACTCGCGACCCTCACCTTGGCAAGGTGATGCGCTACCAACTGCGCTACATCCGCACAATCCGTTTTTGAAAAGTCTGGATACAAGACTTTGTGCGCGATACTGGGATTGAACCAGTGACCTCTTCCGTGTCAGGGAAGCGCTCTCCCGCTGAGCTAAACGCGCCCTACGCTTTCGCGTGGAGCGGATGACGAGACTCGAACTCGCGACCCTCACCTTGGCAAGGTGATGCGCTACCAACTGCGCTACATCCGCATGCACACTAACTGGTGCGAGACAAAACATTAGCGCGTTTCGACTGCCTTGCACAAATCCCCAGTTCAGTCGGCAAATCAGGCCCAGAGAGTGAGCCAGGCGACCGAGGGGAGCGAAAGTGAGCAAGCCGCCACGTGCCAAGAAGGCACCGCGTCACCCAAGCTGCCCCACAAAGGCCATGACCATCGCCCGGTGCCACCTGATCCTCTTCCCCTTTTCGTTCCTTCCCCCAGATTTTCCGAACGCCTCGATTGAGTAAGTCTCGGGCGCATGGACGCCGATTCCCAACTACGCCACCCACAAAATGTCACCTGAGCTGCGGATTGCACTTCTTTGCCCCATCCGTGCTACATTTTTGTTCAGCCCAAAGGTTCTATGGCTCAGTGGAAGAGCGTTCCGTTCACACCGGAAAGGTCGCTGGTTCGATCCCAGCTAGAACCACAAAATCAAGCCCGTTGCCCCGCGCAACGGGCTTTCTGCGTTTCGCCGAATTCCAGAACCTGCTGCCGGGTTAAGTAGCGGAATGTGTGCTTTTCTGCTTTCAGAGACATCTACTCACCTGCCTCAACTCGCGTAGTCTGGTCTCCACCGAATTCCCTCTTCCGTAAAGGCAAACCGCTTTCCGGGTGGGATCCCTTTTCTCAAAAGGGTCTCCTTTATTTGGGAGGGTTTCCTTTTCTCGGGTGGATTTCCTTTTCTCGGGTGGATTTCCTTTTCTCGGGGAGTGAAAACCTTCCCTCCCCCTTCAACACGTAAGCAGGTCCCCAGCATGAACTCTGACATTTCCGACGCGACGGTCGCGAGCATCCTTGGCCCCGAACATCCCGTGGGCACCCCCGAGGTCCGGATGATCTTCGTGTCCTCCATCAACGGCGAGGCGGCAGTCGCGGGCACGTCGGAGGCGCTGGGCAACGCGACTGATTTTCAGGTCTTGCTCGGTGCGCGGGCGTGGGCCGACGTCGTGATGGTGGGGGCTGGCACGGTTCGCGCGGAAAACTACGGTGGGGTAAGGCTCGACGAAGCCACGCAGCGTGCCCGGCGCGCCCGCGGGCAGGCGCCCGTCCCGCCGCTGGCCGTGGTGGGGCGCACGCTGGACTTCGCGTCGGATTCCCGGGTCGTGGCCGACTACCACGTGCCCCCGCTCTTCCTGCGGCTGCCCGGCGGGCCTGCGCCCGCCCCCGCTTTAGCGTCGGAAAGCATCATCGAACTAGATAGCCTCACCGCCAGCGAGTGCCTGGCGCGGCTTCGCGAGGCGGGGTTCGCGCGGATCCTGTGCGAGGGCGGGCCGACGCTGTATTCGAAGCTCATGGCGGAGGACTGCGTCGACGTCGTGCATTGGACGCTTGACCCCTCCTTCGTCTATCCCCAGCGGGTCCCGGTCTTCCCTATGGCTGACCGCGAGGAAGGCACGGCCCCGCTGCGGCACCGGTTCGAGCTGAGGTCTGCGACGCCGTGCGAGGATGGGGTGCTTTTCCTCCGTTACGATCGCTTGCGCTAGGGCATGTGCCCGCGGGCGCCGACAATTGGTTTCTTCAAACAAAGGGTGTCACCCCCGTGGCCAGTGGGTGTCGGCTAACATTTCTGGGGTGACCGCCCCACTGAAAGAACGTCTCGAAACCGCCTTCCTCGCCCCCGACGCCGAGCGGCTCCTCGGCGCCCGGAGCGCCTTCGCGCCGCTTGCATCCTCGCCGCAGGCAAACCGGATCGGCAACGCGCTGCTGTGGCCGCTGGCGGTGATCATGGTCATCCACCGCGTGTTCTTCCTCGCGATCAATGGCTCTGTAACCGACGACTTCAGTACGGTGTTCTTCGCGCTCAAGCGCTTCCGCGACGGCGCGCCGGTGTACAGCGAGAACTATCAGTTCGTGGATCCGCACTACCTCTATAATCCGGGCGCGACGCTGTTGCTCTCGCCCATGGGGCTGCTCGACCACTTCTTCCTCAGCCGCACGCTGTTTATCTGCGGCAACGCCGCGGCCATCATCCTCGCGCTGGCGCTTCTGACGCGCATGTTCGGCGCGAGCCTGAAGTCGATGGCGTTTCCGCTGGCGATCACCGGGGCGTTTCTCACGGAGGCGGTCAAGAACACCCTCGTGTTCGCCAACATCAACGGCGTGCTCCTGCTGGTGTTCGTGGGCTTCCTGTGGGCGCTCCTTTCCGGTCGCAATGTGCTCGCAGGCGTGCTCATCGGCCTGGCGATCCTGGTCAAGCCCCTTTTTATCCCGCTCCTGTTCCTGCCGCTCGTGCGGATGCAGTGGTCGACGCTCATCACCGGCGTCGCGGTCCCGGCGGTATTTAACCTTGCGGGGTGGTTCTTCGTGCCGGGCGCCAGCGACTACTGGACCGTGACCACGCCGTACCTGAAGGAGGTACGCGACTACTCCAACAGCAGCCTGCCGGGCATCATGGCCTACTTCGGCGCGCCGGGGTGGCTCCAGAACGTCCTGTTCGTGGTCTTCGCCCTCGCCGTCGCCGCGGGCGTGATCCTGCTCCTGCGCGTCCGCAGGGCGGATCCCCTGGCGTGGGCGTGCGCGACCGCGGGGCTGTTGCTCGCGGGCGTGTTCTTCCTGTCCTCGCTGGGGCAGATGTACTACTCCATGATGCTGTTCCCGCTGGTCTTCGCCTGCATCCGCGTGCCGTCGCTCGGCGCCAACCCGATGGTGTGGCTCGGATTCATCCTCTGCCTCTTCCCCGCCAAGTGGGACTCGGACCGCTGGCGCGACTACGGCCGCTGGCTGAACTTCTTCGAGTCCACCGCAGGCTGGGCCATATTAATTCTTGCCCTTTCAACCACGGCGGTCGCTTGGTACTACCTTGGGAGGAAGGCTCCGCGCACGTCGCTTTCCGACGCCTAACGGCAGCCGCCTAAATATTTAGAGCACCAACGAAGGACGTACCATGACCGACTTCACCCTTATCAGCGACGACGAATGGCGCAAGCGCCTTTCCAGCGAGGAGTACCGCGTCCTTCGGCAAGCGGGCACCGAGGCCCCGTTCATCGGCGAGTACACCGACACCACCACCGAGGGCGTCTACTCCTGCCGCGCCTGCGGCGCGGAGCTATTCCGCTCCACGGAGAAGTTCTCCTCCCACTGCGGGTGGCCCTCCTTCTTCTCTCCCCTGGCGGGCGACCGCGTCATCGAGCGCGACGACTTCTCCCTTGGACACCACCGCGTGGAGGTCCTGTGCGCCAACTGCCACTCGCACCTGGGCCACGTCTTCGCGGGCGAGGGCTACGACACCCCGACCGACCTGCGCTACTGCATCAACTCGATCTGCCTGACTCTGGAAGAAAAGCCGGTCGCCGATTCCTAGGTGCTTTGTGCAATCGCCGAAAACGCCCGCCGGGTTCCACGAGGGAATCCGAGCGGGCGTTTCGCTTATCCCCCTTCGGGGGACGAAAAGGATTAGGGCAGGACGTCGATAAGCGGGGCGATCTCGACGCGCTTGCCGGAGAAGAACGGGATCTCCTCGCGCACGTGCAGGCGGGCCTCCGTGTAGCGCATCTTGTGCATGAGGTCGACGGTGCGGTGCAGCTCGGGCGCCTCGAAGGCGAGGATCCACTCGTAGTCACCGAGCGCGAAAGCGGGAACGGTGTTCGCGCGCACGTCCGGGAAGTCGCGGGCGGCCTGGCCGTGCTCGGAGAGGATGCGGCGGCGCTTCTGCGGGTCCATGATGTACCAGTCGTAGGAGCGGACGAACGGGTAGACCGTCACCCACTGGCCGGCGTCCTCGTCCATGATGAAGCTCGGGAGGTGGGACTTGTTGAACTCGCTCGGGCGGTGCAGCGCGTTGCCGATCCAGGCGACCTCGACGAGCTGGCCCAGGGTGGTCTCGCGGCGGAAGGCGGCGAACGCCTTCTGGATGTCCTCGAACTCCTCGGCGTGCCACCAGATCATGAAGTCGGCGTCCGCGCGGAAGCCGGCAAGGTCGTAGATGCCGCGGACGGTGACCACGCCCTCCTCAGCCAGCTTCTCGAAGAACTCCTGGGCCTGAGCCTTGATCTCGGCCCGCTCGGTGCCGATCGCACCCGGGATAGCCCGGAACACAGCCCACTGCGTGTAACGCTGCATGCTGTTGAGTTCCTCGAAGTTGAGCTTTTCTGCCATGTGAATGTCCTTTCCACCCACTCGAACGTCCAAGAAGTGGCCTCGTGCTTGCCGACGGGCCACGCGCCCACACCGGGCGCGATAGGCGGGCTGCTCCCGCCTTTCGGGTTTCCTACCCTCCTGCGCCCTGTGGCGTTTCTCGGGGCTCCGATCAACTACTTGGGCGAGGTGCGATATACACCATTAGTTGGATAGCAACAGTAGGATATCCTACCCCACCTTGTACCCGACTGGGCCCCGCGACCGCGCCGCCAGCCCCCGTTCGGCCCGTCGAGACGCCGAAAGAATCTTCGGCGCGCCTAACTCCAAATGTCGGGACCGCATAGTTAGCTAGTCTTTGTGACCGAATCTCAAACGACGCCGACCAATCTCCACCGCTCGTCGGGGACCGAGAGCATCCCCGCGGACTTCTCGCGCGCGGTGGAATCGATGCACCGCGCCGAGTTGAGGCCTGAGATTTCCATCGGGACGATTCGCCCGCCGCAGCGCCTGGCACCCTTCAGCCACGCCATCGGCCTCGAGGTCGTTCGCGAGTCCGACGACAACCCCTCCCAGGACTCCGACGGCGACGCCTTCGGCAGGCTCATCCTCCTCCACGACCCCAACGCCGACGAGACGTGGGAGGGCGCCATGCGGCTCGTGGCCTACATCCAGGCCGACATGGAAGACGCCGTGGCCAACGACCCGCTGCTGCCCGAGGTGGCCTGGCAGTGGCTCACCGAGGGGCTCGAGCTCGCCGGGGCCAAGTACACCAACCTCGGCGGCACGGTGACCTCCACCGCGTCGGTGCGCTTCGGCGAGATCGGTGGGCCGCCGCGCGCCTATCAGGTGGAGATGCGCGCCAGCTGGACCGCCACGGACATCGACCTGGCCCCGCACGTCGAGGCCTTCTCCGCGGTGCTCGCCAACGTGGCGGGCCTCCCGCCGGAGGGAGTGGCTTCCCTCGGCGGCTAGACTTTAGGGGTCTATACAACTTTCCTACCGAGGACCGCATCCCTTCCGCCATGTCTTTCATCGCTCGTCGCCCCGCCGAGGGCACCCCTGCCCTCCTGCACACCGGCGAGGAGGTCGCCCGCGCCGCCGGCGCTCTGGGCGCCGGACATGGACCCATCGCCATCGACGTCGAACGCGCCGGTGCGTACCTCTTTCGCGACGAGGCCTGCCTCATCCAGCTGCGCCGAGAGGGGGCAGGATCCTTCCTCCTCGACCCCCTGCGCGCGGGCCAGGCGATCGAGAACGAGCTCGCGCCCGTGCTCAACGACGCGGAGTGGATCCTGCACTCCGCCACCTCGGACCTGCCCAGCCTCTTCGACCTAGGCCTGCGCCCCGCCGCGTTATTCGACACGGAGCTGGCCGGGCGGTTCGGCGGGTTCGAGAGGGTCAACCTCGCAGCCTTGGTCGACGAGTTCTGCGACGTCACGCTGCTGAAGCAGCACGGCAACGAGAACTGGTCGGTGCGCCCGCTGCCGCAGTCTTGGCTCAACTACGCGGCCCTCGACGTCGAATACCTCATCCCGCTCGCCGACGGCCTGCGCGAGGACCTCGACGCCAGCGACAAGCTCGACTGGTTCTACGACGAATGCGACTACATCGTCGATCGCTACCGCCACGGCGACCCGCACCCGACCAAGCAGTGGAGCGACACGAAGGGGATCTCGAGGCTGAAAAAGCGCAAGAGCCTCCAGATCGCGAGGCTTTTGTGGCAGCGCCGCTTCGACATCGCGCGCGACCGCAACATCGCGGTCTCCCGGGTGCTTAAGGACAAGACTCTCGTCGCCATCGCCGAGCAGGCTCCTCGCAGCTACCAGCAGCTCAAGCGGGTCCCCTTCTACAGCGAGCAGGTCCGCCAGCACGCAAGCGTCTGGCTGGACGTCGTGCGCGACGTAGAGCAGCAAGACCCCGCGGGCTTCCCGAGCCGCGCAGAGCTGCGCCCGGCAGAGGAGCTTCCCGACGTCAGGGCGCTAAAAAACCAGTACCCCGACACCTGGGAGTCGATGCAGGACGCCCGCGACATGGTCTACGACCTAGGCCGCGAGCTGGAGATTCCCGCGGAGAACATTCTCAAGCCAGCGATCTTAAAGACCACCATCTGGGAGGCGCGCGACGGCGGGGTGGACATCGCCCGCGCGCTCACTAGGCGCGGCGCACGGCGCTGGCAGGTGGAGCTGACGGCACCGATCATCGCCGAGGCGCTCGGCTTCTAGGCCGAGGGTGGCTTTCTCTCCCGGCTCCTCGTCGCTTACTGTGCGGGCACCTCGTCTGGGGTGTCCGCGGTGTCCTCGGTGTCATCTATGTCCGCGGGGTCCTCGCTGAGGGATTCCTCGCCGAAGAGCTCCTGGGCCCAGCCGCGGATCGACTCCGCGATGCCTGCCTCGTCGAGCCCGACCTCGGCCATGAGCTCCCCGCGGCTCGCGTGCAGCGGGAACAGCTCGGGGAAGGCGATGTTGCGCACGGGGGTGTCCACGCCCGCGGCGTTGAGCGCCTCGTTGAGCATCGAGCCGACGCCGCCGTGGATGACGCCGTCCTCGACGGTGACCACGAGGTCGTGGTCGTCCGCCATCGCGACGAGGCTCGGCGCGATCGGAACCACCCAGCGGGGATCGACGACGGTGACATCGAGGCCGTCGTTGACGAGCCCCTCCGCGACCGCCACGGCTGGCTGGGCCATCGCCCCGCAGGCGACGACGAGCACCGAGGGAGCATCGTCGCTCAGGGTCTCCTCGTCCTGGTAGAACAGGATATCCACGCCGTCGGCGAGGCGCTCCTTTTCCTCGATGACCGCGGGCAGGTTGCCCTTGGGGAAGCGAACGATGGTCGGCGACTCGATCTCCAGCGCCTCCCGGAACTGCTCGACCAGCTGCTCGCCGTCGCGGGGCGCGGCGACCCTGATGCCCGGGATGATCCCGGCCAAGGACATGTCCCACACGCCGTTGTGGCTAGCTCCGTCGGAACCGGTGACGCCGGCGCGGTCGAGCACGATGGTGACCGGAAGCCCAAGGAGCGAGACGTCCATGAGCAGCTGGTCAAAGGCACGATTCAGGAAGGTCGAGTAGATAGCGACCACGGGGTGCAGGCCGCCGAGCGCGAGGCCCGCCGCCGAGGTGAGCGCGTGCTGCTCCGCGATGCCGACGTCGAAGAAGCGTTCCGGGTAGGCCTTGCCGAAGGCCGAGAGCCCGGTGGGCCCAGCCATGGCCGCCGTGATGGCGACGATGTCGCTGCGCTCCCCGCCGACCGCGACGAGCTCCTTGGAAAACACCGAGGTCCAGCCGGGGCTCTTCGTCCCCACGGGCTCTCCGGTCTTCGGGTTGATGACGCCGGTGGAGTGCATGAGCTCGGCGACGTCGTTCTCCGCCGGGGCGTAGCCGCGGCCCTTCTCGGTGACGGCGTGGACGATGATCGGGCCGTTGTAGTCGCGGGCGTAGCGCAGCGCGGCCTCAATCGCCTTGAGGTTGTGCCCGTTGACGGGGCCCACATACTTCATGCCCAGCTCGGGGAACATCTCCGTGGGGATGACGGTGGACTTGACCCCCTCCTTGAAGGCGTGCAGCGCCTCGAAGGTGCGCTCGCCCACCCAACCCATGGACTTCAGCGTCGTCTTGCCGTGCTCCATGACGCGGTCATAGAAGGGCTGCATGCGCAGGTCGGCAAGGTTGTCGGCGAAGCCGCCGATGGTCGGGGAATAGCTGCGCCCGTTGTCGTTGACGATGATGACCACGTTGCGGTCCTTGCCCGCGGCGATGTTGTTGAGTGCCTCCCAGCACATGCCTCCTGTCAACGCCCCGTCGCCGACGATGACCACGGCCTGGCGGTCGGTCTCCCCCTTGATCTGGAAGGCCTTGGCGAGCCCGTCGGCGTAGCTCAGCGCTGCCGAGGCGTGCGAGGACTCGGTCCAGTCGTGCTCGCTCTCCGCGCGGCAGGTGTAGCCGGACAGGCCGCCCTTCTGGCGCAGGTTGTCAAAGTCCTCCGAGCGGCCGGTGAGGATCTTGTGCACGTAAGACTGGTGCGAGGTATCGAAGATGATGGGATCCTTGGGCGAATCGAACACCCGGTGCACGGCCAGCGTCAGCTCGACGACGCCGAGGTTCGGGCCCAAGTGCCCGCCCGTGGCCGAGACCTTCTCCACAAGAAAGTGCCGGATCTCCCCTGCCAGCTCCTCGAGCTCATCCGCCGAGAGTGCTTTCACGTCCGCGGGGGACTTGATGCGATTCAAAATACTCATGCTGGAAGCTCGAGCATCCTTTCCTGTTGGGACCACGGTGTATGGGCTGCTTGGGCCCTACCGGCAGGACGAGCGCGAAGCCGCCTACCCGGTCTCGCGGCACCACGTTATGCGCGGGCCGCCCTTCAAGGCCGGGGTCTTTGCAGCCCCACGGCCTCGTAGCTGCGAAAACTCATTTCGCTTTTAGCGTTGTCTACCCATATTACTAGGGCGGTTCATTGTTTAATGCATCGCGCGCGAAAAGGCGGCGAAAAGATGTTCGCCCACTTTCGTCGCGCGCCGCGCTCTGTGCTCTTAGGACTGGGCGGGGCGAAACAGCCCCACGGCCTCCATGTGGTGCGTGCCGGGGAAGGCGTTGAACAGCGCGAGCCTCTCAAGCTCGTATCCACGTTCGGTCCAGGTGCGCGCGTCCCTCGCGAAGGTCGCCGGATCGCATCCGATGTGGATGACCGCCTGGGGACCGCTGGCGGCGACCGCCTCGATCACGGCGGCGCCAGCCCCGACACGAGGCGGGTCGAGCACTACGACGTCCGCCTCGGGTAGCTGGTCGAGCGCGCCCTCCACGGTCGATGAGTGGAATACGACGCGGTCGGCGAGCCCGCCGGCTGCCGCGGCGGAGAAGGCCTTTCGTCCCGCCTTCGCAGCCTGCGGCGAGGTCTCCACGGAATGGACCAGCGAACCGGTGCCGAGGCCTTCAAGGATGGCCGGGGCGAACGCACCCACACCGCCGTAGAGGTCCCAGCCCACCGCGTGGTCTCCTCGCCGGGGGCTGATCTCAGCCTGGGAAATCCACTCGGCGATCAGCCGCGAATACGCCTCCGGGGCTTTTATGTGCGCCTGCCAGAAGGAGGCGGCGGGCAGCTCGAAGCGCACGCCGCCGACGGTCTGGGCGGCGAGGCCGCTTCCCTCGACGACCTTGGTCACCTTCTCGTTGCGGCGGCCACGCGGCGCGCGACGCACCTCGACCACGTGCCGGGCGCCTTCGTCGTCGCGCACGACCACGACCTCGCTGCCCGGGGTGAACTCCCGCGCGCCCTCGCCGACGATACCGTCGAGAAGCCCGTCGACGGCCTGCGTGCACGCGCGGTCCGTGACGATCTCGTTCGATTCCGACTTGCGCGTTCCGGCGTGCCCTTGCTTATCGACGCCAAGGCGAACGCGGGTGCGCCACCCCGAAGAAGGCTCAAGGTCGATGGCCTCGATCTCGGGGAAAGCCTCCAGACGGCTTAGGCGGCGGAGCTGGTCCTCCAGGATCGAACGCTTGAGCTCCAGCTCGCGGGCCGGATCGACGATGCCGAAGTCGCAGCAGCCTCCCCCCGCGGCCGCCGCGGGGCAACGCTCTGCCACGCGCATGGGCGACGGCGTGTCGATGCGCAGCGCCCTGCCGCGGGCGAAGCTCTTCTTCGACTCGGTGATCTCGGCGACCAGGTCGTCGCCGGGCAGTCCGCCGCGCACGAAGACTACCTTGCCGTCGTCGAGGGCGATTCCCTCGCCCCCGTGCGCGATCCTCTCGATGTGGAGCGCGACCTGCTGGCCCTTTTGCACTGCTGGCACTAGTGATCGTGGCCTTTCGTTTCTTGCTGAGGCGATTCGAGTTCGACCGCCGTGGGTTCACCGCTGCCCGGTTCTTCGGCTTCGGGCTCGAGGTAGGAGTGGGCTCGCCGAACCATGAGGACAGTGTATAGCGTAACCACGCCCGTCAGCGGCCACCCCATGAGCATGCGGGCGAGCCACAGGCTGGTCGTGTCGTCGGCGTTGTAGAGCCAATTCTGCACGAAGAACCGCGCCAAGAACGCGATTCCCCAGCCGACCGTGGCATAGGCATACGCCTTGCGGGCTGGCGCCACCGAGCGCCACCTCATCCCGTCGCCGTTGATGCCCTTCCAGATGACGCCCACGAGCGGCCACCGGACCAAGACGGAGGCGAAGAATGCGACGCCGTAGAGCAGCGACATCCAGATTCCGTACAGGAAGTAGCCCTTCACGTCGCCGGTGAGCCAGGCGATGGCCACGCAGATGGCCACGCCGACCAGCCCGGAGACGGCCGGCTGCACATTCTCTTTCCGAGCAATCCGCCACACGAAGATGGCCAACGCGAGCCCGAGCGAGGCGACGATCGCGCCCACCAGCCCCCACGCCTTGTTCGCGGGAACGAAGACCAGGATGGGGAGCGTGCTGGACACCAGCCCGCTGAGCCCGCCCATCTGGTCGAGCAGGCTGGGAGCGTCCTCGTCTTCGGAGGGCTCGGCGCTTCGCAGGGGCTCCATATTGTTATCGGTGGTCACTAGGCTGCTACTCGGTTTCCTTCGCGGGCTGGATGGTGGCTTGGGGCGAGGCGGCCTGGGCCGCCTGCTGGCGGCGCTGCATCTCCGCCTGGACTTGCTCGGCCAGCGGCTGCGGCAGAGCGACGGGCAGCGAGGTTCCCGCGAGGATGGGGTCGTCGTTGCGGTAGACGAAGGTGCGGGCGGTGATCTCGCGGGCGAGCGCGGTCATCTCCTCGGTGCTTTCCTTCGGGCAGGCGACTGTCATGCGCAGCATCCAGCGCGGCCCGTCGACGCCGATGATGCGCACGACACCGCCGCCGTCCTGCATGCTTCCCACGACCTCGCGGCCCCAGGGGCCGTGCTGGACCTCGACGTCGAGGCCGTCGTTGCGCATGGAGGCTGCGATGTCCTTCGTGGCCTCGCGCCACTGCCCCTTGGAAGCGGGTGCTGCGAAGGCCACCGGGGTCACGCGACCGTAGGGGGTGAGGATGTGGAGCATCTTCGGGCCCTCCGGACCCATCTCCACTTGGACCTCGGAGCCGTGCGGGAGCGGGATGACGACTGAGCCGAGGTTCAAGACGCCGGTGCCGAAATCGCTGAAGTCGAAGCTATTGAAGTCGACGCTGCGCCCGTCGAAGGGACCGGTATCGCCACCGACGGCGTCGTGGTCCGGGTCCTGGTCCGCGTCGTCGTCGAGGTCCACGTCAGAAGACTCATAAGCGGCGCCGACGCCGAGCTGGGTTTCCTCGGCGGGTGCTTCTGGCTCCTCGGCGTTCTTGTTCTTGCGTCCAAAAGGCCATACAGCCATGTGATTCTCCTTGGTACTTCGGTCGTCCCCAGCGGTGGGGAGCGCACTCATTCCTGATTCTACGTGGCGGGTCAGTTGATGCCCGTCGAACCGTGCCCCGAAGCGCCGCGCACAGTCTCGTCGAGCTCGTCGACCTCCACGAAGTCGAACAGCTCTACCTTCTGCACCACCAGCTGGGCGATCCGCTCGCCCTTCTCGATCGTGATCGGCACCGAGGGGTCGAGGTTGATGAGGCACACCTTGAGCTCGCCACGGTAGTCGGCGTCGATGGTGCCGGGGGCGTTGACGATGCTGAGCCCCTCCTTCCATGCCCGCCCGGAGCGGGGGTGCACCAGCCCGACCGTGCCCAGCGGCAGGGCGATCGCGATGCCAGTTCCGACCAGCACCCGCTGCCCCGGCTCGATGGTGACGGACTCCGTCGAGCACAGGTCCACGCCTGCGTCCCCGCGGTGCGCGCGGACGGGGATCACCGCGTCCTCGCTCAGCCTGCGGATTCGAATCGGCGGCATGGTGGTCAGGTCAGCCTCGTTCATCGTTGTCCCTTCTATGAAGTATGGAATTGCGGCGGGGCGCGGTTGACCCCGATCGTGGCTCTCCATCTTAAGTAGCCCCTTCCCCGTTACCCGAAAGTTGCACCCCGTGAGTTAAGATGGTGACTCGTGACGAATGCGAATGACGGGCAGAGCAAGATCCTCTACAGCGAGCGCCAATGGATCCCATGGTACTGGTGGGTCGCCGCCGCAATTGTCGTCGCACTGCTCACCGCGCAGTTCGCGATGAATCGTTCGGAGTATTGGCTGTACGGCCCGGCCATTATCCTGAGCATCGTCGCGGTCTGGATCCTGTACTCGATGTCCAAGACCCAGATCCGAGTCGAGGAGGATCCCGACGGCGTGCGCTGGCTCGTCTCCGGGCAGGCCAACCTGCCCAACAGCGTGGTCGACCGCGTGCTGGCGGTTCCGGCTTCCGCGAAGCGCAATGCGATGGGCCGCCAGCTCGATCCCGCCGCCTACGTCATCTCGCACTCGTGGATCAAGGAGATGGCCATGATCGTCCTCGACGACCCCGACGATCCCACCCCCTACTGGCTGGTGGGTTCCAAAGATCCCCAGGCCCTCCTCAAGGCCTTCTTCCCCCAGGTGAAATAGAAAAACTGCCGCGGCGTGCCGCGGCAGTTTCTTGCTTCAGGGCCCTCAACGCCTCTTAGGCGCAGTCGAGGCAGACGAGCGAGCCGTCGGGCTCGGTGTGCGAGATGCGGTTGCGCTTTTGCACCAGGAAGCAGACGGAGCAGGTGAACTCGTCGGAGCGGCGCGGCACCACGGTCACGTCCAGCTCCTCGCCGGACAGGTCCATCGTGGGAAGCTCGAAGGGCTCGACGATCTCCCCGTCATCGTCGATGTCGTTCTTAGACGTCTCGGCAGCCTTCAGGCCCTCGAGCGAATCGGTTTCAAGCTCGTCTTCAACTCGACGGCGGGGTGCATCGTAATCAGTTGCCATGATGCTGCTCCTTTTGGGGAATTCGGGAAGCACGGTGGGGACAGGCCTCAACGCGAAGCGTGTTGTTTTTCTCGTGGCGCATATTAAAGCAGAAAACTCAAAAAGTCACTCTCACACACCGTGCCCCCGCGGCGGGGGTAAGGAAGGCCCCTAGCCAGCCTCGAGCGTAGACAGGGATAGCTCCTGCGGGATCTCCCCCATGAGCTTGGAAAAGTCCTCCGCTATCCGGGGCCCGCAGGCCCACAAAAGGTTGGCGTCGTCGCCGCTTTGGGAGAGCGCGGGGGCAACGGCAACGGCACCCGACTCGCGCGCGATGAGCAGGCCAGCGGCGAAGTCCCAGGCGTTGAGCGCGTGCTCGTAGTAGGCATCCAGCCGACCCGTCGCTACGGCGCACAGGTCGAGCGCCGCGCTGCCCATGCGCCGGATGTCGCGCACGGTGGGCAAGATCGACTGCAGGATCTTTGCCTGCGCTTGCCGGCGCAACGCGGCGTAGCTAAATCCGGTGCCCACCAGCGTGGTCTGGAGGGTGTCCTCCTGGCTCGCCTGAAGCCGCCGCGGCTCGGCACCCTCCCCGAGCAGGTAGGCGCCCTGCCCCCTGGCGGCGACGTAGAGCTCCCTCGTGGCCACGTTGATGACGCACCCGGAGACCACCTCGCCGTCGCGGGCCGCCGCGATGGAGACCGCGTAGTTGGGGTGGCCATAGATGAAGTTGACGGTGCCGTCGATGGGGTCAACGATCCAGGTGATCCCGCTGATAGAGCTCGCGGCCGAACCCTCCTCGCCGATGAGCCCGTCCTGCGGGCGGGCCTCCTTGATCTTCTCGGTGATGAGGTCCTCGGCCAGCGAATCCACCACCGTGACCGGATCCTCGAGGGAGGACTTGGACTGCGAGAAGTCGCGGAGATCCCCCAGCTCGCGGCGCTTGTCCTGGATGACCTCCGCGACGTGGGCGGCGATGCCAATGGACAGCGAAAGAAGCTCGGCGGATTCGTCGGTGGACTGCTGGTCGCCGTCGGCGAGGAACGGCGGAAGAATGAACGAGTGCTCCATGCCCCCATTATGGTCGCAATCAGGCAGGTTACGCAGTGCTCCCGATCCGCCGAGAACGAAAACACGCATGCCCGAGTGCAAACGACGGCCGCAAAATCCGGTTATGCTCTAGTGTTATGACACGCATTGGTTTTGGAATCGATGTGGGCGGCTCTGGAATCAAGGGTGCCCGCGTCGACCTTGAGTCCGGAGAGTTCATCGGCGACCGCATCAAGATCGCAACGCCCCAGCCTGCAACGCCTGAGGCCGTCGCCGACACCATCGCCGAGATCCTTCGCATCGCGGAGTGGAACGGTCCCGTCGGGATCACCCTTCCGTCGGTGATCAAGAACCAAATCGCCCTCTCGGCCGCGAACATCGACAAGTCGTGGATCGACACCGACGTGCAGGCGCTTTTCACAGAGCACATCGGCGAGCGCGAGTACAGCGTGCTTAACGACGCTGACGCGGCCGGCCTCGCGGAAGTCGCCTACGGCGACCCGCGCGCAAAGGAGGGCGTGGCCATCCTGCTCACCCTCGGCACCGGCATCGGCTCCGCCTTCTTGGTCGGCGGCACGCTCTTTCCCAACACCGAGCTGGGGCACCTCATCGTCGACGGCAAGGAGGCGGAGAAGTACGCCTCCTCCGCCGCCAAGGACCGCGAAGAGCTGAGCTTTAGCCAGTGGGCCAAGCGCGTCTCCAAGATCCTCAAGGAGTACGAGCGCCTGTTCTGGCCGTCGCTGTTCATCGTGGGCGGCGGCATTTCCCGAAAGGCCGACAAGTGGGTGCCCAAGCTCACCAACGACACCCCGGTCGTGCCCGCGCAGCTTCGCAACCGCGCTGGCATCGTCGGCGCGGCGATGGCCGCGGAGTCGGGTATCAAGCCGTAGGCGTCGGAAAGCGGAATAAAAAACGCGCTCGCTGCGTACTTGTAGAGGCAGGTATGCAGAGGTCGACGCGACCGCAATTTGCCGAATGTTTTATAATGGCACTTTGTTTGCACACCAGTTAGACTGGCCGACTCCCTGCCTGAGCCCATGATTCGCGCCGCAGCGCGCGCGTGACCTCGGCTTTTGGGATTCGGTGGTGGAAGCGGAAGCAGCACCACAATCGTGTTTCCGCGTTGACGGGATCCCCTCTTTCCAAGGGGCATCCGGTCAAACATATTTGTTTTACTCTTAAGGCGAAAGGGCATTCGTGGCAGCCACTGAAAGTTCAGATTCCTCGGCAACCGCTCCTGCACGCAAGGCTGTGAAGAAGACCGCCAAGAAGGCGGCGCGCAAGGCCGCACCTCGTTCCGCAATGTCGGTCGAGGAGGTCGCTGGCGCCTCCGAGGTGGCCGCGCCCGCCGCTGACGCCGACCGCGCCGAAGAGGCCGCCCCTAAGAAGGCCGCGAAGACGACGGCCAAGAAGGCAGCGAAGAAGGCCGTGAAGAAGACCGCCAAGAAGGCGGTCAAGAAGACTGCGAAGAAGGCAGCCAAGAAGACTACCCGCGCGCCGAAGAAGGACGACACCAAGGCCAAGGGCGAGGACATCGTCGAGGACGAGGAGCTCGACGACGAGCAGTCGGACGACTTCGACATGGACATGGACGCCGACATCGAGGACGACTTCGACGACGACATGGACTCCGACCTCGACGATGACGACCTCTCGGGCATGGACGACGAAGACGACGAGGACGCTGACGACTCCGAGGACGACGCCGACGGCGACGAGGAGGAAGACGAGGACGACGGCTCCTCCGTCTGGGACGAGGACGAGTCCGCGGCGCTGCGCCAGGCCCGCAAGGACGCCGAGCTGACCGCGTCGGCCGACTCCGTCCGCGCCTACCTCAAGCAGATCGGCAAGGTCGCGCTGCTCAACGCCGAGCAGGAGGTGTCGTTGGCCAAGCGCATCGAGGCCGGCCTGTACGCCACCTACCGCATGGAGCAGATGGAGGAGGCCTACAACAACGGCGACAAGGACGCGAAGCTGACGCCCGCCGTCAAGCGCGACCTACGCGCCATCGCCCGCGACGGCCGCAAGGCCAAGAACCACCTGCTGGAGGCCAACCTTCGCCTCGTGGTCTCGCTGGCCAAGCGCTACACCGGCCGCGGCATGGCCTTCCTCGACCTGATTCAGGAGGGCAACCTGGGTCTAATCCGCGCGGTGGAGAAGTTCGACTACACCAAGGGCTACAAGTTCTCGACCTACGCCACCTGGTGGATCCGCCAGGCGATCACCCGCGCCATGGCGGACCAGGCCCGCACAATCCGCATCCCGGTGCACATGGTGGAGGTCATCAACAAGCTCGGCCGCATCCAGCGCGAGCTGCTGCAGGACCTGGGCCGCGAGCCCACCCCGCAGGAGCTGGCCAAGGAGATGGACATCACCGAGGAGAAGGTCCTCGAGATCCAGCAGTACGCCCGCGAGCCCATCTCGCTCGACCAGACCATCGGTGACGAGGGCGACAGCCAGCTCGGTGACTTCATCGAGGACTCCGAGGCCGTCATCGCGGTCGACGCCGTCTCCTTCACCCTGCTGCAGGACCAGCTCCAGGACGTGCTGCACACGCTGTCCGAGCGCGAGGCGGGCGTGGTCAAGCTCCGCTTCGGCCTTACCGACGGCATGCCGCGCACCCTCGACGAGATCGGCCAGGTCTACGGCGTGACCCGCGAGCGCATCCGCCAGATCGAGTCCAAGACGATGTCGAAGCTGCGCCACCCATCGCGCAGCCAGGTGCTGCGCGACTACCTCGACTAGCGCGCGAAAAAGGGGCCTCCCCGGGAAGTTTTACCCGGGGAGGCCCCTTTTTGGTGTCTCGGCCTGGGGCGGCGGATTTCTGGGGCTGAGATGCGTTCCCAGCCTCGGCCCTCCTACCCCGCGCTTACCAGCGGCGCAGGTAGTCGATGCGGGCGCGCAGCTGCTCGGCCGAGCACATCGCCGTGGGCGGGCCGCCGCACTTCTGACGCACCTCAGTGTGGATGGCGCCGTGGGGGCGGCCGGTGCGCGAGGCCGTGATCGACACGAGCGCGTTGAGCTCCTTGCGCAGCTGCGGGATCTCTTGGCTGGCCACCCGGTTCTGGGCGTCCTTGGTCCCCTGCGCCTTGCGCGCGGCCTCCTCCTTGCGGCGCCGTTCCTTCTCCGCGGCCTCGCGGGCGTCGAGCTGTTCGGTCTGGCGCTTGCGCAGGAGCGTGCGCATCTGATCGGCGTCGAGCAGGCCCGGAAGACCGAGGTAGTCGGCCTCCTCGGCGGAGCCCGCCACGGTGGCGGTGCCGTACTGGGAGCCGTCGTAGATGAGCGAGTCCAGCTCGGCCTCGGCGCCGATGGACTCGTAGCTTTTCAGGTCATCCTTCTCGGTCTCCTGCTTGTTCGCCTGCTCTAGGAGCTCGTCGTCCCAGCCCTCCTTGGGCCGATCGGGTTTGCCGAGGACGTGGTCGCGGGAGGTCTCCAGCCTGGCCGCGAGGTCGAGGAGGACGGGCACCGACGGCAGAAACACCGAGGCGGTCTCTCCCCTCTTGCGCGAGCGCACGAAGCGGCCGATCGCCTGGGCGAAGAACAGCGGCGTCGAGTAGCTCGTGGCGTACACGCCCACGGCGAGGCGGGGGACGTCCACGCCCTCGGAGACCATGCGGACGGCGACCATCCACTCGTCGTTGTTCTCGGAGAACTTCTCGATCCTTTCGGAGGCACCCGCCTCGTCGGAGAGGATCACCGACACGGGCGTGCTGGACATCTTGCCCAGGATCCTCGCGTAGGCGCGCGCGGTGGTCTTGTCCGTGGCGATGACCAGCCCGCCTGCGTCCGGGATGTGCTTGCGCAGCTGCAGCAGGCGCGTGTGCGCCGCGCGCAGGACCGCGGGGATCCAATCGCCCTTCGGGTCGAGCGCGGTCTTCCACGCACGCGCGGTCTGCTCGGCGTTGAGCGGCTCGCCGAGGCGGGCGGCGTACTCCTCGCCAGCGCTCGTGCGCCAGCGTGCCTCGCCGGAGTAGGCCAGGAACACCACGGGGCGCACCACGCCGTCGGCCAACGCGTCCGAGTAGCCGTAGGTGTGATCCGAGCGCGAGACGAGGTGCCCCTCGCCGTCCTCCTCATAGCGGACGAACGGGATGGGCGAGTCGTCGGAGCGGAACGGGGTTCCGGTGAGGGCGAGCCGGCGCTCAGCGTCGGAGTATGCCTCGCGGATGCCGTCACCCCAGCTCTTGGCGTCGCCGCCGTGGTGGATCTCGTCCATGATGACCAGCGTGCGCTTGGCCGTGGCCACGGCGCGGTGCTTGTACGGGTGCATGGCCACCTGGGCATAAGTGACCACGACACCGTGGTACTGCGGGTTCACCGCGGCGCTGTTGGTGAAGTAGGGGTCAAGCGAGAGGCCGACGCGCGCGGCCGACGCCGCCCACTGCACCTTGAGGTGCTCCGTGGGGACGACGACGATCACGCGGTCGACCGTCTTGTTTCCAACGAGCTCTGTAGCGACCCGCAACGCGAAGGTGGTCTTTCCCGCGCCGGGGGTGGCCACGGCGAGGAAGTCCTTCGGGTTTGTCATCAGGTATTTCGTGAGCGCCTTGCGCTGCCAGGCGCGAAGGTCCGAGCTCACTTCTTACGCAGTCCCTTATAGATCCGCTCGCAATCGGGGCACACGGGGGAGCCGGGCTTGGCCTGCTTGGTCACGGGGAACGTCTCCCCGCACAGGGCGACAACCATGCGCCCGGAGACCGCGGACTCGACGATCTGATTCTTCTTCACATAGTGAAAGAACTTGGGGGTGTCATCCCCCGTGAGGTTATCTTCCCTCACATCTGGGCGTTCAATAGTCTTCGTCGTCGTACTCACTTAACCTATAATGCACCACTTCGATGACGAAAGCACGCAAAGGGGCTAACGTAATACAGCATGGACTTCCACGACGAGCACACAGTTGAGCATGAGCCAGTTCACACTAGTGATGCAACCAAGTCCTCCGTACCGCGCAATAAATTCCTCCGGTTCTTCAGCGCGCGCCGCGCGCACCTGATCACCGACGCCAAGCGCAGCCCCGAGCAAAACCTGCAGCACCGCGAGCACATGTACAAGTGGCTGCAGGGCTCCCGCGTCCCCTTCCTCCTCGCCTCCGGCGTGGCCTACATGTGGATGCACAGCATCGTCTTGTCCGTCATCTTGTTCCTCATCTCTATCCCCCTGCCCTGGATCGCGGTGGTCGTGGCCAACGGTGTGGGCGAGCCGAAGGACCCGCGCTCCCCGGCGGTGTACAAGCCCGCCCTCAATCGTCAGATCATGGAGTACCAGCAACTCGGCGGTGCCCAGCGCGCCGCCCTCGCCGCGCCGCAGCAGCAAGACCCCCAGGCCTTCAAGGGGCAGGTCATCGATCACGACGCCACCGACGATCACGGCGAGTAGCCTGCCGGGGCCTACGATTGGGCTCGCCCCGCCGCGCCGGTAGGATCGTCCACTATGCGCACCCCACTCGGACACCTCACCCCTCAGCTCGTCGCGGCCTTTCGCGAGAACGACTTCACGGCCACCCGGGTCGCCGATTTTCTGGGTGAGCCCGTCATGAGCGCGCTCTACCGCGGCGAGCCCGGCGCGGTGCTCAGCCGACTCAAGCGGAACAAGAAGCCGCTCGCGATCCTGATCTCCTTCTTCCTCCTCCACCGGCCTACGGCGGTGGCCGAGCTCGAGGAGGTATTGGGCGCCGACCTCGCCCGGGACCTGTTCGGCACGGGGCTGGCGGCAACCGTTGGCAGCACCGCTGGCGACGTCGGCCGCCGCGTCAACCAGGCGACCCCCACCGCTGACGAGTTGGTCGTCCCCATGTTCGACGTGCGCCCGGTCACGGTGGCGGACGAGGATCGCTGGGTCTTCTCCGACCGCGACGCCTCCATAGTTTTCGGCCACATACCGGCCGAGAACCACGTCCTCGGCGTCGGCGCGGCAAGTGTGTCGCTCATGTCCACCACCCCGCGCACGCGGGTGGGCGAGGTCCTCGACCTAGGCACCGGCTCCGGCGTGCAGGCGCTCTCCCAGCTCCGCGCGGCGGAGTCGATTACGGCCACCGACTTTTACGGGCGCGCGCTCGACCTCGCGGAGGCGACCTTGGAGGCCGCTCTCAACGACCCGGTGGCGTCGCTCGACCCGCAGCTGCCAGCGCAGGCCCACGTGGAGCTGCTGGAGGGCTCGTGGTTCGAGCCGGTGGCGGGCAGGAAGTTCGACCGCATCGTCTCCAACCCCCCGTTCGTCGTGGGCACCGGGGAGATCCACCACGGCTACCGCGACTCCGGCCTCGACCTGGACGGCGCGACCGAGCTGGTCGTCCGCGGGGCGTGCGAGCACCTCAAGCAGGGCGGGATCGCGCACATCCTCGGTTCCTGGGTCCACGACGAGGTCTGGAACGGGTGGAGCCACACCATCGCCTCCTGGCTCCCCGACCGCGGCGTGCGCGCCTGGGTCTTGGAGCGCGACGTCGCCGACCCGGAGCTCTACGTGGGCACGTGGCTCAAGGACGAGAGCATCGACCCCCGCTCGCCCGAGGGGATCGCGCGCACCGAGGCGTGGCTGCGCCACTTCCAAAAGAATAAGGTGACCGGGATTGGATTCGGCTTCATCGCGATCCAAAAGATCGACGACGACTCCGACTCCGACGTCAACGTCGAGGTTCTCTCCCATCCGATCGACTCCTACATCGGCGACGAGATCGAGGAATACTTCCTGCACACCGGGTGGCTGCACGAGCAAAGCTACGACGACATCCTTGCGTCCCGCTTCCTCCTGCGCCCAGGGCTTGCCCTCGAGAACGTGAGCACGGCTGACGAGGATGCAGGCATGGGCTTTAGCCCGCGCGTCCTGCGGATCACCCGCACCGAGGGCCCCCGTTTCTCCCACGAGATCGACGAGCCCCTTTTGTCCATCATCTCCGGCCTGCACCCGCAGGGCCTGCCGCTCGGCGACGTCATCGACCTCTACGCGATGAGCGCCGGTTTCGACGAGGCCGAGCTGAGAAAGATCACGCCCTCCCGCATCATCGATCTTGTCCGTCACGGCGTGCTTCTTCCCGCCTCGCTTATCGACGGCTAAAGCTCGCAACCCACTCCCCCAATAACGAAAGGTCCTGAAAGCTCCATGAAAGCAGTGCTGGCCCGAGTAAGCAGCGCCAGCGTCACGGTCGACGGCGAGGTCGTCGGCGCCATCGAGTGCCCCGAGACCGGCGGGATCCTCGCCCTCGTCGGCGTGGGTGCTGAGGATTCGGAGGACGCCTGGCGCACGATGGCGCGCAAGATCGCGGAGCTGCGCATCCTCGAGGGCGAGCGCAACGTCCTCCAGGCGCAGGCGCCGGTGCTCGTGGTCAGCCAGTTCACCCTCATGGGGGCAACGGCCAAGGGGCGTCGGCCGTCCTGGTCCGCCGCGGCCAGGGGCGAGGTGGCCAAGCCCGTCATCGACAAGATCGTGGCCGAGCTGCGCGGCATGGGGCTGCGCGTGGAAGAGGGCCGCTTCGGGGCGATGATGAAGGTGGCCTCGGTCAACGAGGGGCCGTTCACCGTCCTCGTCGAGTGTGAATAGAACTACCTCCAGTTCACGGGCGATTTCTCCCTCGATGGAACTTTCGGAGGAGGTTCCCCGTTGGTAGGAAAGAGGCGCCACACAATAGGAGGTTGTACATGACAAGCCCTGCAGTTCATGAACCTGAAGCTGAGGAGATCGACCGCGGCAGCCGACGAGGCCAAAGCAATGACAATCCTTCCGCCGACCTCGTGAGGGTCTATCTCAACGGTATCGGCAAGACCGCCCTTCTGACGGCCGAGGACGAGGTCGAACTGGCGCAGACGATTGAGGTGGGGCTGTACGCAGAGCACCTGTTGGAAAACTCCCCGGAGCCGCTCACCCGCGCGATGAAGCGCGACCTCAAGGTCTTGGTCAAGGAGGGCCGAAAAGCCCGCAGCCACCTGCTTGAGGCCAACCTGCGCCTCGTGGTGTCGCTGGCCAAGCGCTACACCGGGCGCGGGATGCCGCTGCTGGATCTCATCCAGGAGGGCAACCTCGGCCTTATCCGCGCGATGGAGAAGTTCGACTACTCCAAGGGCTTTAAGTTCTCCACCTACGCCACCTGGTGGATCCGCCAGGCCATCACCCGCGGCATGGCGGACCAGTCGCGCACCATCCGCCTGCCCGTCCACCTGGTCGAGCAGGTCAACAAGCTCTCCCGCATCAAGCGCGAGATGTACCAGAACCTCGGCCGCGAGGCCACCAACGAGGAGCTGGCCGAGGAGTCGGGCATCGACGAGTCCAAGATCGAGATCCTGCTCCGCCAGTCCCGCGACCCGGTGAGCCTGGACATGCCCGTGGGCGCGGACGAGGAGGCGCCGCTGGGCGACTTCATCGAGGACTCCGAGGCGGCCGACGCCGAGTCCGCGGTGGTGGCATCGCTTCGCCACTCCGACATCCGCGACGTCCTCCAGACCCTAGAGCAGCGCGAGCAGGACGTCATCCGCATGCGCTACGGTCTCGACGACGGCGTCCCGCGCACGCTCGACCAGATTGGCCGCCAGTTCGGGCTTTCCCGTGAGCGCGTCCGCCAGATCGAGCGCGAGGTCATGAGCAAGCTCCGCGACGGCTCCCGGGCGGACCGCCTCCGCGAATACGCCTTCTAAATCCTCCTCCGAACCTGGCCCCCGCGGGCCGGGTTCTTTTTTGTCACCATAGATAACTATTACTTATACAAAATTGCGCTTCCCATATTTGCTACTATCATTGCAATCACCCACAGGTTCGCCACCCAGTCGGCGCACCTCGCGGGCTAGAATGTGGATAGTTATCTAGCAGTAAGTATTTATAGAAATGCATACACATGTGGCCCGTGGGTGCATTCGATGATGAAACGCGCGTCATTTAAGGAGAATTAGTCGAATGAAGGACTTGGTCGACACCACAGAGATGTACCTTCGCACCATCTACGAGCTGGAAGAAGAAGGCGTTACCCCCCTCCGCGCGCGCATCGCCGAACGGCTTGAGCAGTCCGGCCCCACCGTCAGCCAGACGGTGGCCCGCATGGAGCGCGACGGCCTCGTCGTCGTCGCCAGCGACCGCAGCCTGCAGATGACCCCCGCCGGCCGCGAGCTGGCCACCGCGGTCATGCGGAAGCACCGGCTTGCCGAGCGCCTGCTGACCGACATCATCGGCCTCGACATCCAGAAGGTCCACGACGAGGCCTGCCGCTGGGAGCACGTGATGAGCGACGAGGTCGAGCGCCGCCTCGTGGCGGTGCTCTCCGACGTCGACCGCTCCCCCTTCGGCAACCCCATCCCCGGCCTCAAGGAGCTCGGCGTGGACAAAGACACCGACGCCGAGCCGGGCACCCGCGCCATCGACGTCCCGGAGAACGGCCTGGTCGAGGTGACGATCGCGCTCATCAACGAGATCCTCCAGGTAGACTCCGAGCAGTTCTCCGCCCTGATGAAGGCGGGCATCACCGTCGGCACGACTTGCACCTTGGAGAACAAGGGCGGCCGCGTCTTCCTCACCCACGACGGCCACACGGTCGAGCTCGTCGATGACCTTGCTCACGCGGTCCGCGTCAACCTCGTTTAGAGTGTTAGCGTTAACATAAGAGATACGGACACGTCTCCCGCGCGCGTACGCCCGCGGAACATCGAGGAAGATTGTGAGCAGATCATGAAGCTTTTGGTCACCGGCGGTGCCGGCTACGTCGGCAGCGTGTGTGCCAAGGTCCTGATGGAAAAAGGCCACGACGTGGTCGTCATCGACAATTTCAGCACGGGCAACCGCGACGCCGTCCCCACCGGCGCGCAGCTCATCGAAGGCGACGCGCGCGAGAAGGCAAACGAGGTCCTCTCCTCCGGCGACTTCGACGCGGTCCTCCACTTCGCCGCCCGCTCACTCGTGGGTGAGTCGGTGGAAAAGCCCGACGAGTACTGGCACCACAACTTCGTCACCACGCTGTCGCTTCTCGACGCCATGCGCGCGAACAACGTCAACAGCTTGGTCTTCTCCTCGACGGCGGCCACGTACGGCGAGCCCAAGGTCGTCCCGATCACCGAGGACGCCGAGACCAAGCCCACCAACCCCTACGGCGCGACGAAGCTGGCCATCGACTACGCCATCACCTCCTACGCCAACGCCTTCGGCCTCGCAGCCACCAGCCTGCGCTACTTCAACGTGGCGGGCGCCTACGGCGACACCGGCGAGAACCGCGAGGTGGAGACCCACCTCATCCCGCTCGTCCTGCAGGTAGCGCTCGGCCACCGCGACAAGATCTTCATGTTCGGTGACGACTGGCCCACCCCGGACGGCACCCCGATCCGCGACTACATCCACATCCGCGACCTCGCCGAGGCCCACGCCCTCGCGCTGGAGAGCAACACCCCCGGCAGCCACCGGATCCTCAACCTTGGCTCCGGCGACGGCTACTCCGTCAAGCAGGTCATCGAGGCCTGCCGCGAGGTGACCGGCCACCCGATCCCCGCGGAGGTCGCACCCCGGCGCGCGGGTGACCCCGCGGTCCTCATCGCCTCCTCCGAGAAGGCCATGAAGGAGCTCGGCTGGAAGCCGCAGTTCACCGATCTGAAGACCATCGTCGAGGACGCATGGGCGTTCACCTCGGCGCTCGGCGACCGCGCGCACAGCGCGCGCCGCTAAGGCCCTAAGACACGCCCCGGAGAGCACGCTCCCCGGGGTTTATTCATGCCGCGAGGTCGCCCTCGCCCAGTACCCCGGCGCTTTCCAGCGTCGCCAAGCTCCCGCGCTTCATCGTCTCGACAACGCCTACCCCTATCCCCTGCTGGTACCCCTGGAGCAGCAGCTGGGAAAGGCGATGCCCCGGGCACTCCTCCTGCGCGATCGCGAGCGCGATGGGCGCCCTAAAGCTCGCGGGCTCGCCCAGCACGAGGGCCGCGTAGATCGCCAGCGCGTTGGCACGAACCTCGCCCGAGTTCCGCTGGGAGACCTCCACGAGGGCCACCCGGGCCTCGTGTTTGAGCTCGAAGAGCACGGAGATCACGCAGTCGCGCAGCCAAGTCCGCGCCAGCCACGGGGCAAGGGCCTCGGCCGCGCGATCTCTCGCTTCGTCGCCCTGGTCGTCGGAAAGCGAATGCAAAACGGTGCGTAGTTCCTCTAGCGCGGCGCGCAGACCGTGCGGATCGTGGAGCAACGCCGACTCCATCGCCTGCGCGCGCTCGGCGGTCTCCCCGGGGTCAGAGAGGACTTCCACGAGCCTGAAGAAGGCCATCGCCTCCTCCCGGTCGACGTCAGGCAGCTCGCCAGCCCCGACCAGCCCGCGCATGGTGATCGAATCGGCGACGAGCGGAATGCTTCCGCTCATCCACTCGGAGTGCGGGCCCGGGCCGCCGTCCTCGGCGAAAATGAGCGCATAGGGGCTACCCGTCGCGATCTCCGGCGCGTGCCACGCCCCGAGGATGGGTACCTCCCCGCAGCTCGCGGCGGCTAGGAGCAGGTCGAAGACGCCCGCGTCGCGGTTGTCCTCCTCGTCGCCGATAACGAAGGCGAAGCAGAAGGCCACCCCGGTGCGCGCGAGCGCCTCGCACGCATCGTCCAGGAAGCGCAGATCGTCGATGTTGAGCCGGAGGACCGGTCCGAGCGTGTGAATGTTCCCCACCTCGCCGTCATGGAAGCCCGCGAGGATCACGGAGTCGTGCGGGTAGAAGCCGAGGATGCCTGGGAGGTTCGCGAGCAGCGTGCCCGGATTGCTGATTGGCCCATGACACGGGCGGTTTTTGTCTGAGAAGTTCGTCATGGACACACCTTCTCCAGCTAGGTCAAGCCCGCGCAACCCCCTCGGGGAGAATCTGTGGATAACCGACCTGCTGGTGCTAGTGTGACGACTTATCCACAGGCCCCCTTTCCTCGCCTCGCGCACGCACGCGCGCCTTGCTAGGCTGGAACGTTCCTATCCACGCCGGTATGGAACAAATGTTCCGTGCGGCGCGTTGATGAAAGTACACGGGCGGGGTGTGCATCATCTCCGCCCAGCCAGAACATATTGCGAAGGAGAACGATCATGCCACGAGAAAACGAGAGCATGTACGAGCTGCAATTCCCAGCGCCTTTCGTCGCAAACCCTGGCGCTGAAGGACCCACGCTGGTCGTGGCTTTGCAGGGTTACGCGGACGCCGGACACGCCGTGGACAGCACCGCGAACCACCTCCTGGCGGCGCTGGACCACCGCCTGCTGGCAAGCTTCAACAACGACGAGCTCATCGACTACCGATCCCGCCGCCCCGCGGTCACCATCGACCACAACACCGTGGTGGGCGTGGAGGACATCCGCCTAGGCATCAACGTCATGCGGGACAACGTGGGCACCCCCTTCCTCCTCCTCAGCGGCCCCGAGCCGGATCTTCGGTGGGAGGCGTTTACCAAGGCCGTGGCAGACCTAGTGGAGAAGTTCGGCGTGAGCCAGACGATCTGCCTCTACGCCGCGCCCATGACCGTGCCGCACACCCGCCCCATGGTGGTCTCCGCCCACGGAAACTCCGCCAAGCTGCTGGAAAACCAGTTCACCATCGATTCGAAGATCACCGTCCCCGGATCTGCGTCGCTCCAGCTGGAGCGGCTCCTGAACAAGCGCGGGCTCAGCGTCGCGGGATACACCGCGCACGTGCCGCACTACCTGTCCAGCTCCCCCTACCCGCAGGCCACGCTGCGCCTGCTGGAGGCGGTCGCCGAGGCCGCCGGGCTCCAGCTGCCGCTCAAGGCGCTGGAACGGGACGCGGAACGCACCAGCCAGCAGATCGAGGAGCAGATCGCTAGCTCGCCGGAGATCGAGCAGGTCGTCCGGATGCTGGAGCAGCAGTACGACCAGGAGCTCGAGCGCTACCGCGAACGCAACCCCAACGTGCTCCTGCCCAAGTACGACGAGGAGGTCGACGCGGACACCCTCGGCGAGGAGTTCGAGCGTTTCCTCGCCGAGCTGGACGAACAGTCGGGCGGCGACGCGCCCGAGGACCCGCAGGAATAAGGGAAAGACTTCCACCAAGGGGGTGCCGCCGCAAGTGGCACCCCCTTCGCGCGTCCCACTAAGGTGAGTAATTGTGAATCTCACCCAGATGCTGCCAGACCTCAAGGAAGTCCCCGAGTCGCTCGTCGACGAGTCGATCTTCGACTCGTTTATCTCGTGGACTCGCGACCGCGGGATCACCCTCTACCCCGCACAGGAGGAGGCCGCGCTCGGCATCTTGGCGGAGGACAACGTCATCCTGGCCACGCCGACGGGCTCGGGAAAGTCGATGGTGGCCATCGCCGCCCACTTCATCGCGATGGCCCGCGGCCAGCGCAGCTTCTACACCGCACCCATCAAGGCGCTGGTGAGCGAGAAGTTCTTCGCCCTGTGCGAGATCTTCGGGCCGGAGTCGGTGGGCATGATGACCGGCGACGCCACCGTCAACGGCAACGCGCCGATCATCTGCGCGACCGCGGAGATCGTGGCCAACATCGCCCTGCGCGAGGGCCCCGACTCCCGGATCGACCAGGTGGTCATGGACGAGTTCCACTACTACTCCGAGCCCGACCGCGGCTGGGCCTGGCAGGTGCCGCTCTTGGAGCTTCCCAAGGCCCAGTTCCTGCTCATGTCCGCCACCCTGGGCGACGTCTCCGGCATCTCCACGGACCTGTCCGCGCGCACGGGCCGCGCAACCAACCTCGTGGGCAGCGACGCCGAACGCCCCGTCCCCCTCGACTTCGAGTTCGTGTACACGCCGGTCCACGAGACTATCGAGAACATCCTCAGTACGGGCAAGGCGCCGGTCTACGTCGTGCACTTCACGCAGCGCGAGGCCGTCGAGCGCGCCCAGTCGCTGGGCAGCCTCAACATCCTCACGCCCGAGGAAAAAGAGCGGATCCGCCAGGAGATCGGCGACTTCAAGTTCACCACCACCTTCGGGCAGACGCTGTCCAAGCTCGTGCGCAAGGGCATCGGTGTGCACCACGCGGGAATGCTGCCCAAGTACCGTAGGCTCGTCGAAAAGCTCTCGCAGACCGGCCTGCTCAAGGTGATCTGCGGTACGGACACCCTCGGCGTGGGCATCAACGTGCCCATCCGCACCGTCTTGTTCACCGGACTGGCCAAGTTCGACGGCACCAAGCAGCGCATCCTCGCCTCGCGCGAGTTCCACCAGATCGCCGGGCGCGCCGGGCGCGCGGGCTACGACACGGTCGGATACGTCATCATCGAGGCGACCGAGCACGAGATCGAGAACTGGCGCGCCCGCGAGCGCGCAGGCTCCGACCCCAAGAAGCTGAAGAAGATCCGAAAGAAGTCCGCCCGCGAGGGCGAGGTCACCTGGACCGCCAAGACCTACGAGCGGCTCATCGAAGCCGAGGCCGAGCCGCTGACCAGCCAGTTCCGGGCGTCCAACTCGGTGCTGCTCAATGTCATCGCGCGCGGCGGGGACGTGTACGGAAACCTGAAGGCGCTGCTGCGCGGGAACCACAACACCCGCGACCGCCAGAACAAGGACATCCTCAAGGCCATCGAGCTCTTCCGCGGACTCGTCCAGGCGGGCATCGTGGTGGAAAGGCGCGAGGCGGGCGAGCTGTCCTACGAGATCACCGAGGACCTCCAGCGCGACTTCGCGCTCAACCAGCCGCTGGCCCCGTTCGCGCTCGCCGCACTCGAGCTGCTCGACCGCGAGTCGGAGAACTACACCTTCGACGTCATCAGCGTCTTCGAGGCGGTGCTGGAGGATCCCCGGCCGCTGCTCATCGCGCAGCAGAAGGCCGCCCGCGGCGAGGAGATCGCCAGGCTGAAATCCGAGGGCGTGGACTACACCGAGCGCATGCAGCTGGTGGAGGAGATCACCTGGCCGCGCCCGCTCGAGGAGCTGCTCGAGAACGCCTACGACACCTACTCCGCCGGCCACCCCTGGGCGCGGGAGTTTAGCCTGAGCCCCAAGTCCGTCATCCGCGAGATGATCGAGAAGGGCATGACCTTCTCCGACCTCATCGCCACCTACGGGATCGCCCGAGCCGAGGGCGTCGTTTTGCGGTACCTGACCGACGCGTGGAAGACGCTGCAGCACACGATCCCCGTCGACGCGCTCACCGACGAACTCGACGACGTCATCGTGTGGCTGGGAGAGCTCGTCCGGCAAGTCGACTCCTCGCTGGTCGACGAGTGGGCGCAG
The DNA here is from genome assembly GCF_000550805.1 of Corynebacterium vitaeruminis DSM 20294. Lineage (NCBI taxonomy): Bacteria > Bacillati > Actinomycetota > Actinomycetes > Mycobacteriales > Corynebacteriaceae > Corynebacterium > Corynebacterium vitaeruminis. The sequence continues at coordinate 1,756,414 of NZ_CP004353.1, forward strand.
ATGGCCGACCCCGACGCCCCCATCAGCCAGGACACGCTGGCCCAGGAGCTCGCCTTCGGCGTCGAGGACCCGACCGCGCTCACGGCGAACGCCCGCGCCTTCGAGATCATGGTGCGCAACTTCGCCTTCCGCGTGGTGCACCTGTTCGGCATGGAGAAGGAGGACGAGCTCGAGGCCATGTTCTCCTACCTCAAGGAGCAGCCCAGCTGGCCCGACGAGCTCGACGCCTACTTCGACGAGTACGACGACATCGACCTCGGGCCCGAGGCCAGGGGCAAGGACTACTTCCGCTGCGCCCGCAGCGTGGAGGGCAACGCCCGCCGCTGGGAGGTCCTGCAGACGCTCAAGGACCCCGCGGGCGACAACGCCTTCCGGCTGCGCATCCTCGTCGACCTCGACGCCTCCGACGAGGCTGGCGAGGTGCGCGCGCACTCGGTGGAGCTGCAGCAGCTTTGATCGGGCGGCCGCGCGCCATGGCCGTCGACAAGCACAAGCAAAGCCCCAGGCCGCGAAATGCGAACCTGGGGCGCGGCCGCGAACGACGCGACCGAAAAGGATGCCTTAGCGGGCTGCCTCGATCTGGACCGCCTGGGCGACGGCCTGGATGACGGCGGCGACCTTGACGGCCTCCCACACCTGCTCCTTGGTCAGGCCCTCCTCGCGGACGGTGCCCGCGTGGGCGATGAGGCAGTGCTCACAGCCGTTGATGGAGGAAACCGCGAGAGACCACAGCTCGAAATCTGCCTTCTCCACACCCGGCTTAGAGATGATGTTCATGCGCATACCGAACTTGACCTGCGCGTAATCGTCGCCGAGCCAGTTCTTGGCGCGGTAACCAACATTGTTCATAGCCATGACGGTAGCGGCACCAAACGCGGCCTCGACAGCCTCGGGAGAAAGGTGCTCGCTTGCCTCTTCCATGACCTCGGAGAGGACGGTGTCGTTGCGGGTGGCAGCGGCACAGGCCAGCAGGGTTCCCCACAGCTGCTGCTCGCTCAGCTCGGTGGAGCGGGTCAGGGAGCCGAGGTTCAGCTTTTGATCCTTCGCGTACTCAGGGAGCGAAGACTTCAGATTCTCGATAGACATAGGCGGTTACTTCAGGCCTTCCTGGATGACGGACATCTTGTCGATGTTCTTGGTCGGGTCGTTCTTCTGCCAGTTGCAGGCGCAGACCTCCTCGGACTGCAGGGCGTCCAGGACGCGGAGGACCTCGTCGACGTTGCGGCCCACAGCGTCCGGGGTGACGGACACGAACTGGATGATGCCGTCGGGGTCGACGATGAAGGTGGCGCGGTCAGCAACGCCGTCGGCGTTCTCGACGCCGAGCTCGCGGATGAGCTCGTGCTTGATGTCGGAGAACATCGGGAACGGGATCTCCTTCAGCTCCGGGTGGGTTGCACGCCAGTTGAAGTGGGAGAACTCGTTGTCGATGGAGCCGCCGAGGATCTGGGTGTCGCGGTCCTGGAACTCCTCGTCGAGCTTGCCGAATGCGGCGATCTCGGTGGGGCAGACGAAGGTGAAGTCCTTCGGGTAGAAGAAGACAACCTTCCACTTACCCTCGTAGCTGTCAGAGCTCACCGTCTCGAAGTAGTCTTCCGGCTGGGTGGCGTTGACATCGTGCAGGTCGCCGCCCTTGAGGGCAACGAGAGAAAACTCAGGGAACTTCTCACCAACGGTCTTAATAGCCATCTTTTCCTCCATATGTGGGGTCGATTTTTGAAGACAATAGCGGTTAGGGGCCAATCCGCCGCCTGTGTCGGGCCCTTCTATCCCCGCTCCTCGCCTCCGCGGCCCACTGTGACCACGGAGCATAGGAGTGGGCGATGAGGCCCGGCAGAATCTTGAGCCCTGCCACCAAAACTGATCTTAAGCTCCGCTCCAAGGAAGCGCTAGGAAGTGGAAAAGAAAGTTCTGATTGACTTTCTTAACTAATTTCGAGCCTGCAATACATTATGCCTATCTTCTTTCGATTCGTCAATATGAAATCACGTTAAATTTGTATATAGTTTATAGGTATGAACAATAAAGAGTATCGGCCCACTCTCGCGCAGCTGCGGACTTTCGTGACGATCGCTGAAAACAAGCACTTCGGAACCGCTGCAGCCAAGCTCAACATTTCCCAGCCGTCGCTCTCCCAGGCGCTCGTCGCCCTCGAGGCGGGGCTGGGCGTCCAGCTCATCGAGCGCTCGACGCGCAAGGTTATTGTTACCCCCGCGGGGGAAGCGCTCCTCCCCTACGCGAAGTCGACGCTAGACGCGGCGGACGCCTTTATCGCCCACGCCCACGGCGCCTCCGGCACGCTCGCCGGCCCCATGTCCATCGGCATCATCCCCACCATCGCCCCCTATATATTGCCGTGGCTCTTAGAAAGCGTGCAGCACGATTACCCCGAGCTCGAGCTCCGCATCGTCGAGGATCAGACGAAGCACCTGTTTAGGCAGCTCAAAGACGGCCAGATCGACTGCGCCGTGCTGGCGCTTCCCACCGAGCAGCAGGGCTTGGTGGAGATTCCGCTGTACGACGAGCACTTCATCATGGTCGTCCCCCACGACCACACCTTCGCCCACCGCGAGGATCTCCAGCTGGAAAACCTCAAGGACATCGACCTCCTGCTCCTCGAGGACGGCCACTGCCTCCACGACCAGATCGTGGACCTCTGCCGCCAGGTGGAGGTCAACCCGGAGAACTCCCCGCTGGCGGAGACCCGCGCGGCGTCCCTGACCACCGTGCTCCAGCTGGTCGGCGCGGGAATCGGCGGCACGCTGGTCCCCGAGTCGGCGGTGAGCATCGAGTGCACGCGCCCCACGATTGCTACCGCGCACTTCAATCCCAACGTCACCGCCTCCCGCAAGGTGGGCCTGGTGTACCGCTCCTCCAGCTCGCGCGGCGAGGAGTTCCACAAGCTGGGCACGCTCGTCGCGGGCGCGTTCGCCAAGTCGATTTCCTAGCCGGAATCGTTTCCGGCCGCGGTTATTCCGCCCGGTGCGCGGTAGTTACAATGTCACTTGACTATGAACAACCACGCTGACTCCCCCCGGCATCCCTCGCCCCGCGGCAACCACCCGCGCCACGCGAAAAGGAAGGCGACTCCGCCAAACCCCGAGGCCTTAAGGCGCAGGGATGAGCTCCTTTCCCAACTCGAATTAGTTAGCCTTGCCGACGACTACGGTTTCCGGCGCCGGCTCCACAAGGCGCGCTCCGCGGCCGCCTTCGACGCCATCGCCAACGACATCACCCGCGCGGCGGAAGACGTGGAGCTGCGCAGGCTGTCCATACCGGAGATCTCCTTCCCCGAGCAGCTGCCCGTCTCGGCCCGCAAGGACGACATCGCCGAGGCCATCGCCAATCACCAGGTCGTGATCATCGCTGGCGAGACCGGCTCCGGCAAGACCACCCAGATCCCCAAGATCTGCCTCGAGCTCGGCCGCGGCGTGCGGGGAATGATCGGGCACACCCAGCCGCGCAGGCTCGCAGCCCGCACGGTCGCCGAGCGCATCGCCGCCGAGACCGAGACCGAAATCGGCGATCTAGTCGGCTACGCCATCCGCTTCGACGACGTGGTCTCCAAGCAGACCGCCGTGAAGATCATGACGGACGGCATCCTGCTGGCTGAGATGCAGCGGGACCGCTACCTCAACGCCTACGACACGATCATCATCGACGAGGCGCACGAGCGCAGCCTCAACATCGACTTCCTGCTCGGCTACCTCAAGCGGCTTCTCCCCAAGCGCCCCGACCTCAAGGTGATCATCACCTCGGCGACCATCGACCCCGAGCGCTTTGCGGAGCACTTTGCCGACTCCGAGGGAAACCCCGCTCCCATCATCGAGGTGTCCGGACGCACCTACCCCGTCGAGATCCTCTACCGGCCGCTGCAGGCACAGGTGGGCGAGAAGACGGTCGACATCGACCCCGTCGACGGCCTCATCGACGCCCTGCAAGAGCTGATGGGCTACGGCGACGGCGACATCCTGTGCTTCTTCGCAGGCGAGGCCGACATCCGCGAGGCGAGGGAGGCCATCGAGGGCCAGAAGTGGCGCGGCGCCGAGGTCGTTCCCCTCTACGGCCGGCTGTCCAACGAGGAGCAGCACAAGGTGTTTCGCCCGCACTCCGGGCGCCGCATCGTGCTGGCCACCAACATCGCCGAGACCTCGCTGACCGTGCCCGGCATCCACTTCGTGGTGGACACCGGAACCGCCCGCATCTCCCGCTACTCGCTCAAAAACAAGGTTCAGCGCTTGCCTATCGAGCCCATCTCGCAGGCCAGCGCCAACCAGCGCTCGGGACGATGCGGCCGCGTTGCCGACGGCATCGCCATCCGCCTGTACTCGGAGGAGGACTTCGAGGCGCGCCCGGAGTTCACCGACCCCGAGATCCTGCGCACCAACCTGGCCAGCGTCATCCTTCAGATGGCCAGCCTTCGCCTAGGCGACATCGACGAGTTCCCGTTCATCCAGAAGCCGGACACCCGCTCCATTCGCGACGGCCTGCTGCTGCTCCACGAGCTCGGCGCGCTGACCAACTCCACTTCGGAGAACGGCTCCCCGACGCTCACCCGCGTCGGACGCACGCTCGCGAGGATCCCGGTCGACCCGCGGATGGCGCGCATGCTCGTCGCCGGACAGCAGCTGGGCTGCCTGGGCGCGGTCTACGTCATCGTCGCCGGGCTGTCCATCCAGGACATTCGGGAACGCCCCTTGGAAAAACAGGCCCAGGCCGACCAGCTCCACGCCCGGTTTAGGGACAAGACCAGCGACTTCCTCACCTACCTCAACCTGTGGAACTACATCTCCGGCGAGCGCGCCCAGCTGTCCGGCAACGCCTTCAAGAAGAAGATGCAGGCAGAGTTCCTTCACTACATGCGTATCCGCGAGTGGTGGGATCTTGTCCGCCAGCTGCAGAACATCGGTGACCAGATCGGCTGGGACAAGCCGGCGGACGACGTGGAAAAGCCGGACGAGGACGCCATCCACCGCTCGCTGCTGTCGGGTTTGCTCTCCCACATTGGTATCCGGGTCGCCGAGTCGAGGGAGTTTCAGGGCGCCAGGAACACCCGCTTTGCGATCTTCCCGGGCTCCGCGCTGTCCAAGAAGCCGCCGCAGTTCATCATGGCCTCGGCGCTCGTGGAGACCTCCAGGCTGTGGGCGCGCGACGTCGCGGCGATCGACCCGCGCTGGGTCGAGGAGCTCTCCCAGGATCTGCTCAAGCATCAGTACTCCGAGCCCCACTGGTCGACGAAGCACGTCAACGCGATGTGCTACGAGCGCGCCACGCTCTACGGCGTGCCCATCGTCGTCGACCGGCTCATCCCCTTTCATCGGGTCGAGCCTGAGGACGCGCGTGCGCTGTTCATCCGGCACGCCCTCGTTCAGGGCGAGTGGACCACCCACCACGCCTTTTACAAGAAGAACAGCGAGAAGCTGGCCGAGGCCGAGGAGCTGGAGGCGAAGGCTCGCCGCCGCGACTTGCTGGTGGATGAGGACAGCCTCTTCGACTTCTACGACGCCCGCGTGCCCGAGTCCGTCTACTCCGGCGTCACCTTCGACCGCTGGTGGAAGAAGGCCTCCCGCGAGGACGCAACCCTCCTCGACTTCGACCCGGACAAGCTGCTGCACGACGACGCCCAGGAGGTGACCGAGGAACAGTTCCCGAGCACCTGGTACCAGAACTCCCTCAAGCTCGAGCTCTCCTACGTGTTCGAGCCGGGCGCACCCGACGACGGCGTGACCATGCAGGTCCCCATCCCCCTGCTCGCTGGCATCAGCGAGGAGGGCTGCGAGTGGCTGGTCCCCGGCGTGCGCCTCGAGCTCGTCACCGAGCTCATCCGCTCGCTGCCCAAGCACATCCGCCGCTCGGTTGTCCCCGCCCCCAACTTCGCCGAGCGCATCCTCCCCTCGCTCCATCCCGACGAGGGCGGCCTGTTGGAGCAGATCGCGCAGCGCCTAGGCGAGATCACGCACATCACCATCGAGCCCGGTGACTTCGACCAGACGAAGCTGCCCGCCCACCTGCGCATGCGATACGCCGCCGTCGACCGCCACGGCAAGGTGATCGACTCCGACCGCGACCTCGACGCCCTCAAGCGCCGCCGCGCGGGACAGATCAAGTCGTCCGTGTCGCGGGTCAACCGCCGCATCGAGCAGAAGGAAACGACTACTTGGACAAGGGACACCCTCGGCGAGGTCAAGGAGGCCATCCAGACCACCGTCGACGGGCAGAAGGTCAAGGCCTACCCCGCGCTCGTGGCCACCCCCAACGGCATCGCGGTCAGGGCCATGCCCACGAAGGAGGAGGCAGAGGCGTCGATCTTCAGCGCGAACCTCACCATGCTGCTGCGTGAGATCACGGTGAACACCCAGAAGACGCTCAACGGGCTCCCCCTCAAGCAGCGCGTCGCGGTGGAAAACTACCCGCACGGCGGCCCGGAAGGCTTGGTCAACGATGCCCGCACCGCGGCGATCCGCGACCTCATGATGGAGCACGGCGGGCCCGTACGCACGCCGGAGGAGTTCCAGAGCCTGCTCTCCACCGTCCGGCAGCTCGTGGCGGGGAGGGTGCGACAAATGATCGTCGCGCTCGCACCCGGTCTGGTGTCCTACTTTGACATCCAGAACCAGCTCAAAGGCTGGAAGGGCGCCGCCATCGACGACCTCAACCGGCAGCTGGACTTCCTGCTGCCCGAGCACGCGGTGTCCAAGCACGGCGTATCACGGCTCAAGCACCTCCCCCGCTACCTGCAGGCCATGAGCATCCGGCTCGAGGAGATGGACAGGAACCCCGGCAAGGACCAGCAGCGACAGGAAGTCGTGGAAAAGCTCGAGGCACAGCTGAGCCAGAAAGTGTCCTCGGCACGGAAGGGCTCCATCCGGGTGTCAAACATCCGCGACATCCAGTGGCAGCTGCAGGAGCTTCGCGTGAGCCTGTTCGCACAGCGCCTGGGTACCGCCCAGAGCGTTTCCGAGCGCAAGATCGCCAAGGCGATTCAGTCGCTCGGGGCCTAGGACTCCTTCTGCCGGTCGCGTCGGCGCATGAGCCGGATCTCCGACTCGAAGTCGTCGGCGCTTTCGAAAGATTTGTACACCGACGCGAAGCGAAGGTAGGCGACCTCGTCCAGCTCGCGGAGCGGATCGAGGATGGCGAGGCCAATGTCGTTCGCGTACACCTGCGAGCTGCCCTTGTTTCGGACGGACTCCTCGACCTCCTGGGCGAGGACCTTGAGCGCGTCCTCCGACACGTTCCTCCCCTGGCAGGCACGGCGGACGCCGACGATGACCTTTTCGCGGCTGAACGGCTCGGTAATGCCGTTGCGCTTGATGACCAGCAGCTGGGCCTTCTCGATGGTTGTAAAGCGGCCCTGGCACACGCTGCACTCGCGGCGCCGACGAATCGCCGTGCCGCCGTCTATGACGCGCGAGTCAATGACCTTGGAATGCTGACTGTGACAAAACGGGCAATGCACGGCTACATCATACCCGGTTGCTACAGGTGGCCTTTTCCTAGCGGCCCTGGCTTACCGCGGGCGCGGTAGCGGCTGGCGCCGCCCCATCCTCCGGCCAGGTGGCCAGCATGCCGCCCATGAGGGTGAGCCCGAGCAAGAAGCCGACGATGAGGCTCGAAGAGGAGGCCTTGCTCGAACGGCTGACTTCCGAGGAAGCCTCCGTTTCCACATGTTCACCTTCCCCTAGATCGAATGTGCGAACCGGTGCTAGGCCGGCACCGATCTCGAGTGTCCCGCCGTCCCAGGTTGCAGCAGCGGGAACGACAAGCGCGGCCGGGCCACGAGTATGACGACGCGTGCTGGCACGTGGCGACAAGATAGTCATTACAACTCCTTTGAGGAAAACTAGGTCGATCTGTAGGAACACGCAAAACCTTAAACAAAAGGTTCCCCACCGAAACCAACCGATTCGCATGTCTGTTCGAAATTATGGATTGTTTTCGAATGGTTGTCAATCCCGCGACACGAAATTCGAACATGTGTACCTGTTTGTCCCCTCATGCGCTACACTGTCCTAGGAAAGATCAAATAGGTTTTCGAGATCGCCCTTTCGAATCCTTTTCCACACGCTGCGCCGGTCCCCACTCCCCGAGCGACGAATAGACGCAAAGGACACAACACACTATGAGCACAGAGAAGTCTTCGCCACAGCCCAAGGAACCGAAGCTCACCGAGCGACAGCGCAGGATCCTCGAGGTCATCCGGGACGCGGTCGTCTTGCGCGGCTACCCGCCGAGCATCCGCGAGATCGGCGACGCGGCCGGGCTTCAGTCCACATCTTCAGTGGCCTACCAGCTAAAAGAGCTCGAGAAGAAGGGGTTCCTGCGCAGGGACCCCAACAAACCCCGCGCCGTGGACGTCCGAGCCCTTCCGGAGCAGCCAAAGAAGCCGGGGAAAAAGGCCGCAAAGCTCGCCCCGGTTCCCGACAAGGTCCCGGAAGAGCTTTCTTCCATGTCCTCCGGCACCCACATGGTCCCCGTCGTGGGATCGATCGCGGCTGGTGCACCCATCCTGGCAGAGGAGAACATCGACACCTATTACCCGCTGCCCGCGGACATCGTCGGCGAGGGCGAGCTGTACATGCTTCAGGTCGTGGGCGAGTCCATGATCGAGGCCGGAATCTTGGACGGCGACTGGGTCGTTGTGCGCTCGCAGCCGGTGGTCGAACAGGGCGAGTTTGCGGCCGCACTCATCGACGGCGAGGCCACCGTGAAGGAGTTCTTCCGCGATTCCACCGGCGTGTGGCTGCTTCCCCATAACCCCGCGTTTGACCCGATCCCCGGCAACGACGCCACCATCATGGGCAAGGTGGTCTCGGTTATGCGAAAGCTGTGATTTGCCGAACCCCTAAAGGGACGTGTTTACCGAAAATTCGGTGGGCGCGTCTTTTTCTACACCCTGATTGGGGTAGCCCGGCGGCACTTTGACGAGAGTCACATGTTTGCTTGTTTGGTATTTCCGTGCAAGTAAAACGGGCCTTTCTGGTTTTCTTCCTCGCAAATTTCTGATTGAGTGCCCGTTTACTCCTCATTCAAAAAGAAAGTGTCTTCTCGGGCCCCTCCCCGCGTGCCACAATGGATGGAAGTTAAGTTATTCATTCCCATACGGATTGTTCGGACATGTCCGATGTCCGCATCGTGGTCAATCCTGAAAGAAAGTTGTGAGATAGAGATGTATTCGGAGGAGCGTCGCCGACAGATTGCTTCACTGACCGCCGTCGAGGGCCGCGTCAACGTCACTGAGCTTGCCTCTCGGTTTGATGTCACCGCCGAGACCATTAGGCGCGACCTCGCGGTCTTGGATCGGGAGGGCGTCGTCCACCGCGTCCACGGTGGCGCCGTTGCCAACCAGACTTTCCAGACCACCGAGTTCAGCCTGGACACACGCGCGCGTTCGGCATCGGGCGCGAAGAACTCCATCGCCCACGCGGCGCTCGCCTACCTTCCCGAGGCCAACGGCGGAATGTTCCTCGACGCCGGTACCACCACCGCCGCGCTCGCGGACCTCCTCGCCGTTCAGCCCCAGGCGAAGCAGTGGTCGATCGTGACCAACAGCCTCTCCATCGCGCTCTCGCTGGCCAACTCCGGCCTCGACGAGGTACAGCTTCTCGGCGGCGCGGTGCGCGCCATCACCCAGGCCGTCGTCGGCGATACGGCGCTGCGCACCCTAGCGCTCATGCGTGCGGACGTCGCGTTCATCGGAACCAACGCGCTCACCCTCGACCACGGCCTGTCGACCGCCGATTCGCAGGAGGCCGCGATCAAGTCGGCCATGATCACCAACGCCCACAAAGTGGTCGTGCTGTGTGACTCGACGAAGATGGGCACTGACTACCTCGTGAGCTTCGGCGCCATCTCCGAGATCGACGTCATCATCACCGATGCCAACGCTCCGGAGTCCTTCGTGCAGGCACTGCGCGACAAGGGCGTGGAAGTGGTCATCGCGCCGTAGGCGTCGACAAGCAGCAAAAAGCCGGTCGTTCCCCTCTTGCATAGAAGGGAGCGACCGGCTTTGCGCGTTGCTTAGCTCGGCTGGATGACCGCGCGAACGGCGGCGCGGGCCTCGGTGGCACCCTCGGCGTCGAGCGCCGCCTCGGCTGCCTTCTGGCAGGTCTCGAGGTCGACGGCTGCCAGCTGCGCGCCTACGCCGGCGATGGCGGTGGATGCGGCGGACAGCGAGTTGACGCCAAGGCCTGTCAGCACGCACGCGAGCAGCGGGTCGGCAGCGGCCTCGCCGCACACGCCCACGGCGGTGTTGAAGCGCTTGCCTTCCTTACAGGTGTGCGAGATGAGGCGAAGCACCGCGGGCTGCCACGGGTCAGTGAGGTACGCCAGCTGCGGGGACATACGGTCGGCAGCCATGGTGTACTGGGTCAGGTCGTTGGTGCCGATGGAGACGAAGTCGAGGTACGGCATCAGCTTGTCGGCCATGAGCGAGGCGGCGGGCACCTCGATCATCGCGCCCGCGGTGAGGTTGCGCTCGGCGCACAGGCCCGCGAACCACTTCGCCTCGCGGGCGGTGGCGACCATCGGTGCCATGACCCAAGTGGGCGAGTTCTCGTCGCGGCCCAGCTCCTTGGCAGCCAGCGCGATAGCGTCGAGCTGGCGGGTGAGCAGGTCCTCGTTGGCGCGGGCGACGCGAAGGCCGCGGACGCCCAGGGCCGGGTTCATCTCGTCCGCCATGGACGCGAACGCGACCGGCTTGTCGGAACCGGCGTCGAGGGATCGGACGACGACCTTGGAGTGCGGGAACTGCTCGAGCACCTTCTTGTACACCGCTGCCTGCTCCTCCACGCTCGGCTCCTCGGTGGCGGTGAGGAAGCACATCTCGGTGCGGAAGAGGCCGATGCCCTCTGCCTGGGACTCGGTCGCGGCGATGCGCGCAGCCTTGCCGTCCTGGACGTTCGCCAGCAGCTGGACGCGGTGGCCATCCTTGGTCTGGGCCGGGCCGCGCCACTGGGCGATACGCTCGGCGAGCATCTTGGACTCCTGCTCGGCCAGCTTGGCCACCTCCGGGTCGGAGCCCAGGGTGACGGTGCCGAGAGAGCCGTCGACAAGCACCGGCTCGCCCGCCTTGATGTCCTTCAGCTTGGCGCCCACCGCGACGATGCAGGGGACGTTGAGCTGGCGAGCGATGATGGCGGTGTGGCTGGTCGGGCCGCCGAGCTCGGTGACCAGTCCGACGAACAGGTCCGTGTTCAGCGCTGCGGTATCCGCCGGCGAGAGGTCGTCGGCGAAGAGGACCACGGGCCCCTCGACGTCGGGCAGGCCCGGCTCCGGCTCCCCGCGCAGCTCCGCGATGACGCGGTCGCGGATGTCGCGGAGGTCGGTGGTGCGCTCGGCCATGACACCGCCGGCAGCCTCGAACATGGTGACAAACTTGGTGGTTGCGGCAACCACGGCGTACTCGGCCGGATGGCCGCCCTGGATGCCCTTCCTTACTGCCTTGCGCCAGCCGCGGTCGCTGACCATGCCTGCGGTTGCCTTGAGGACTTCCGCGGCAGCGCCCTGCGCCTTGGAGGAGCGATCCAGCAGGCGGGCGGCGACGGCATCTGCGGCGGTGATGAAGCGTTCGAGCTCAGCCTCGCGCTGGGCCTCGTCGACGACCTCGCCCGCCTGCGGAAGCTCCGGTCGGGGGCTGATCCAGACTGCCTTGGCGTAGCGAACACCAGGAACGACAGCCGTACCCTTGATAACAGTGTCTTTGGTCACGTTTTCCAACGTATTTCCCCTGTCTTCACAGATGGTTTATTTCTTCCCTCTACATCACCACAAAATCCACATTCTCGCAACAAATCAGACAACAAAATGTTGACAACCAAAAAGAAATGGGCATAAATTTAGGGATAGAACCAACATTTTGGGTTCTACTCATGAAAGAAAACCCATTATTTCCTCGGAAGATTCCGAGAAATCAGGCACCCGCCCTGAGAAATGGGACATTGCACGGTAGGAGGTGACGATGGCCACAGTCGCTGAGGTACAGCACAGGCAGTCAACAATCGTTGCCCTCACTCGGGAATTGGGCCGCTGCTCGGTCTCCGATCTCGCAGCCCAATTCGACGTCACGCCGGAGACCATTCGGCGCGACCTCAAGGTCTTGGAGAGCCAAGGCCTGCTCCGCCGCGTCCACGGCGGTGCGGTCATTGGCGCGCCAAGCAATCACGCGGACCTACTCGCGGTCGATGACGACGATGAGCTTCCGGTTCACCAGTCGCAGCGCCGCAAGCAGTCCATCGGACAGAAGGCCTTGAGCCTCATCCCCGGCCCGCACGCGTCGATGCTCATCGACGCCGGGTCGACCACCGAGGCCTTCGCGAACGTGCTGGCGAGGAACTACCTCGGCCAGGATTGGTCAGTTGTTACAACATCACCGAACATCGCGAAGTCGCTCGCCTCAGCTGGCGTGCCGCACGTGAGCATGATCGGCGGCACCGTCAAGCCGCGGACCCAAGCGATCGTAGGTCCGAGGGCGCAAGACGAGCTTCGCGTCCTCCGCGCGGACATCGCCTTCCTCGGAACCAGCGGCTTCAGCCTAGAGCGGGGTTTTACCACCTCCGACTCCCGCGAGGCGGAGATCAAAAAGCTCATCATCAACCAGGCGAACTTCTCGGTCGTCCTGTGCGACTCCGCAAAGATTTCCAAGGATTCCACACTCACTTTTGCAATGCCCGACGACGTGGAGGCGATCATTAGCGATCGCAACGCTCCGAAGTCGTTGGAAGACGCGTTGCTTCCAACCCACACAAGACTGGTGATCCCGTGATTCTCACACTCACACCCAACCCCAGCATCGACACGACGCTGTCCATCCCCCACCCGCTCAAGCGGGGCGAGGTCCAGCGAGTATCCAGCTCTGAGTCCGTCGCCGGTGGCAAGGGAGTCAACGTTTCCCTCGCCGTCCTGCGCGCTGGCCTGGATAGCCTCGCGCTCTTCCCCGCCGCCGAGCGCGACACCTTCCTCGACCTGCTGCGCCAGGTGGAGGTGCCCTTCGAGAGCGTTCAGGTCCCGCTGCCCGTGCGCGTCAACACCGCCATCACGGAGCCCGACGGCACCACCACCAAGGTCAACGGCCGCGGCGCCACCCTCGACGAGGCCGTGATCGCCAAGGTCGAGGAGGCCCTCGTCCAGCACTACGACGACGCAAGCTGGGTCGTCCTCGCGGGCTCCTTGCCCCCGGGGGCCCCGGTGGACTGGTACGCCCGGCTGGTCGCGCTGCTGCGCCAGCACAACCCAGCGCTCAACATCGCGGTGGATACCTCCGATGCCCCGCTGGTCGCCCTCGGTGAGAATTTTCACACCGCCGCCCCGTCGCTCATCAAGCCCAACGGGCTGGAGCTCGGGCAGCTGGTCGGTGTCGACGGGCAGGCCTTGGAGGACCAGGCGGAGAAGGGCAACTTCACCCCGGTCATCGAGGCCGCCCGCAAGGCCATCGAGCTGGGTGTGGAAACGGTCCTCGTCACCCTGGGCGCCGCCGGCGCGGTGCTGGTCACCGCGGATCAGGCGTTCAAGGCCACCCCTCCCCCGTGCGTTGCCGTTTCCACGGTTGGCGCGGGTGACTGCACCCTAGCAGGATTCATCATGGGACGGGTCCGTGGACTTTCCCTCGCCGACAGCCTGAAGCAGGGCGTGGCGTACGGAACGGCGGCGGCCTCCCTGCCCGGAACCACCATCCCGACCCCAGAACAAATCAACCTGGCCGAGACTTCGGTCGAAGAAGTGTTCTGACCACAACTTCATCCTCACTAACAAAGGCCACAAGCTGGTAGTAGATGCTTGAGGCCACCTACTATCGAAGGATTCAGGGAATCATGTCCGAATCTATTATCAACACGAAGTTGGTGCGGCTCGATGCCGACTTGGGCGCCGACAAGCAGGAGGTCATTACCTCCCTTGCTGGCGTCGTCGCCGATGCTGGCCGCGCCGCCCCCGTCGAAACCCTCGCCGCCGACGCGCTTGCCCGCGAGGCCAAGTCCCCCACCGGCGTCCCCGGCGGAATCGCCATCCCTCACTGCCGTTCCGAGGCCGTGACCGAGCCGACCCTGGGCTTCGCCCGCCTGTCCCGCGCGGTTGACTTCGGCGGCCCCGACGGCGACGCCAACATCGTCTTCCTCATCGCGGCCCCCGCTGGCGGCGGCAAGGAGCACCTGAAGATCCTGTCCAAGCTGGCGCGCGCGCTGGTTCGCCAGGACTTCACCGACGCCCTGCGCAACGCCTCCTCGGAGGAGGAGATCGTCACCCTCGTCACCGACGTCGTCAACGCGGCGCCGAAGAAGAAGGCCGCACCCGCCGCGGCTGAGGCTGCGGCACCGGCCAAGGCTGGCGTGACCAAGATCGTGGCCATCACCGCCTGCCCGACCGGCATCGCCCACACCTACATGGCGGCCGACTCGCTGACCCAAACCGCCGAGAAGCGCGACGACGTCGAGCTCGTCGTCGAGACCCAGGGCTCCTCCTCGGTCACCCCTCTGGACCCGGCCGTCATCGAGGCCGCCGACGCCGTCATCTTCGCCACCGACGTGGGAGTCAAGGACCGCGAGCGCTTCGCTGGCAAACCGGTCATCGAGTCCGGCGTCAAGCGCGCGATTAACGAGCCGGTCCAGATGATCGACGAGGCCATCGCGGCCTCCAAGAACCCGAACGCCCGCCGCGTGGCCGGCACCGCGCAGGCCGCCTCCAGCACCGCGGAAGAGGGCGAGGGCCTGTCCGTGGGCAAGCGCATCCAGCAGTCCGTCATGACCGGCGTGTCCTACATGGTCCCCTTCGTCGCGGCTGGCGGTCTGCTCCTAGCCCTGGGCTTCCTGTTCGGCGGCTACGACATGGCCAACGGCTGGAAGGCGATCGCCACCGGCTTTAGCCTCACCGACCTGCCGGGCCACACCGTCATGGTCGACGGTGCAGAGATGACCTTCGAGCGCTCCGGCTTCCTGCTCTACATCGGCGCCGTCCTCTTCGCGACCGGCCAGGCGGCGATGGGCTTCATCGTCGCGGCCCTGTCCGGCTACATCGCCTACGCCATGGCCGGACGCCCCGGCATCGCACCAGGCTTCGTCGGCGGTGCCATCTCCGTCACCCTCGGCGCAGGCTTCATCGGCGGCCTCATCACCGGCCTGCTCGCTGGCTTCATCGCCCACTGGATCGGCTCCTGGAAGGTCAACCGCATGGTCGCCTCCCTCATGCCGGTTGTGATCATCCCGCTTCTGACCTCGCTCATCGTCGGCCTGCTCATGTTCCTGCTGCTGGGACGCCCGCTGGAGTCCATCATGACCGGTCTGCAGAACTGGCTGTCTAGCATGTCCGGCTCCTCCGCCGTGGTCCTCGGCATCATCCTGGGCCTCATGATGTGCTTCGACCTGGGCGGCCCCGTCAACAAGGCGGCCTACCTGTTCGCTACCGCTGGCCTGTCCACCGGCGACCAGGCCTCCCTGCAGATCATGGCCGCCGTCATGGCAGCCGGCATGGTTCCGCCGATCGCTATGTCCCTGGCCACCTTCCTGCGCAAGAACCTGTTCACCCCGGCGGAGCAGGAAAACGGCAAGTCCGCGTGGCTGCTGGGCCTGTCCTTCGTCTCCGAGGGCGCCATCCCGTTCGCCGCTGCTGACCCGTTCCGCGTGATCCCGTCCATGATGCTCGGTGGCGCCACCACCGGCGCTCTGTCAATGCTCTTCGGCGTCGGCTCCCGCGCTCCTCACGGCGGTATCTTCGTCTTCTTCGCCATCGACCCGCTGTGGGGCTGGATCGTCGCCCTGCTGGCTGGCATCGCGGTGTCCACCGTCGCGGTCATCATGTTCAAGCAGTTCTGGCCGAACAAGACCATCCAGGCCGAGGCCGCCAAGGCCGAGGCTCAGAAGGTCGCCGCGTAGCACGCGCTCTGCCCACTACGACTCGCCGATCCGCTCCCCGCGGTCGGCGAGTTCGTCTTTGAGCCTTCCCCAACACACAGGTCACGGCCCTAACGCGACAAAACCGAACCCAATCAGAAATAAGCGCTACAAATCACAGATTTTCCCACAGGAAATGTCTACTTTTTGTGGCAAACCTCCCGGGCTTTGCCTAGAATCGGGCATAGGTTGTTTAGCACCGAAGTGCCCGATCAACAATTCATAACTCGCTGAAACATTCAGCCAAAGGAAAGGACCATCTTATGGCTTCCAAGACCGTCGTCGTCGGCTCCGCTGTCGGCCTGCACGCACGTCCTGCATCCATCATCGCCGAGGCCGCTGGCGAGTACGATGATGACATCTTCCTCTCCCTCGAGGGTGAAGAGGACGACGAGACCGATGCCGCCTCCTCCCTGATGATCATGGCACTGGGTGCCGAGCACGGTGACAAGGTCACCGTCACCTCCGACAACGCTGAGGCCGTCGAGAAGATCGCCGCCCTCATCGAGAAGGACCTGGACGCGGAGTAATTCGCCACCACTTCCTTATAACTTCCTAGGCGCTGGGACGCTCTGCCCCGGCGCCTTTTTCTATCCCTGCTCCCCGTGAGGAAACCACGGGTTAAGTAGCAAAAAGTGTGTCCGGTCGGCGTGTCGCGGACTGGGCGCACTGGGTTAGTTGATGTGGCCTTTTCTGATCCCTATGGAGTGG
Source organism: Corynebacterium vitaeruminis DSM 20294 (assembly GCF_000550805.1). Classification (NCBI taxonomy): domain Bacteria; kingdom Bacillati; phylum Actinomycetota; class Actinomycetes; order Mycobacteriales; family Corynebacteriaceae; genus Corynebacterium; species Corynebacterium vitaeruminis. The sequence goes on from NZ_CP004353.1 coordinate 1,773,003, forward strand.
CTGTACTCGGTTGGGATAGGGCTGTCGTAGACAGGCTGGGTGGCCTGTCGCGGCGTTTTCGTGTGGTCTGGTTGCCACAGCCAGGATCTTCATTTCGCCAGCACTCGGTGCCGGATACGGTTGTGCCGCTTTTCTTCATTGGTCCTGCACAAACAGGACATCGGGGTCGGTTTGTGGTTACAGGAAAAGTCAACCAACGCCCCGATACCACAACCGGTTTTGAAACCGTGGATTGAACGAAAAACAGCCTGGAATAACGATCGAAACGTTATTCCAGACCGACTTAAGTAGCTTGACCAGCGCTAACGCCAAAATCTAGACACACTTTTTGCTACTTAACCCGAAACCACGATGCCGCGCAAGCTCATCACCACCCTCTTCTACTCCGTCAACGGCGTCGCCGAGGCCCCCAACACCTTCCAATTCGATTCCTTCGACGACGACCTAGCCCGCCTCATGAGCGAGGCCATCGCCTCCATCGACACCAACATCCTGGGCCGGGTGACCTACCAGGAGTGGGCGCAGGCGTTCAGCGGCCCCGAGGCCGACCCCTACTTCGGCCCCTTCATCAACAAGACCCGGAAGTTCGTCGCCAGCCGCACGCTCGCGCCCGAGGACATCACCTGGGCCAACTCCGAGCTCATCGAGGGCGACCTCGTGGCCTTCGTCCGGGAGCTGAAAAGCAGCGAGGGAGGGACCATCGCCGTGCAGGGTTCCTTGTCCGTCGTCCGGCAGCTCGTCGAGGCGGGGCTTATCGACGAGCTGACGCTCATCATCCACCCGGTGATCGCCGGCTCCGGGGCCGGGCTCTTCGACGGGCTTGCTACCACGCGTCTGAAGCTCCTGAGCGCGAAGGCCACCGAGAGGGGCAACATCCTGGCCACCTACGCTCCCTTCGAGGCCTAAGCCTCCGCCCAGAACATGGTGACGGAGCGGGTCTCCGCGGCCGGGCCTTGGGCCTCGTCCTCCCAAGCGAGCTGCCCCAGCGACCCGCCCGCGGCGAGCACCGCCTCGCCGAAGCGCTGCCAGGCGTCGCCGATCTCCTCCCGCGGGCCCGACCACTCGGCCCGCCACACGCGCTTGGCGGGGAACTCGGTCAGCTCGGGGGCGTGCTCGGGATCGGCGTCAACGATCGCCTTGGCGTCGGAAAGCAAAGCATCGACGACAACGGTCACCGCGACCTCGAGCGAGCGCCCGGGGGCACCGAAGTAGACCGTGCGAAACTCACTCACCTCGTGGCCGGCGGAGGCCAGCAGACGCGCGAGCTCCTCGCGCACGACCGCGCTAAAGACGCCGAAGTCCTCGGCCGCGAGCTTCCTGCTGCGACCGAGGACGTGAAACGACGGGTGGGAGGCTACTGAGACGTTCATGCCCCCGAGGATAGCCCGGGCTACTTCGGCAGGTGCTGCCCCTCCCCGATCGTGCGGTAGAGCTTGTTGAGCAGCGGGTAGACCACGATGATGCCCACCGAGCCCCACGCGATGCCTTCCAGCTCCACGCCGAAGACGGTGAGCGTGAGGTTGCCGATGCCCGCGACCAGCGCTACGGCGGCCGCCGTGAGGTTGACCGGGTTGTTGAAGTTGACGTGGTTGTCCTGCCAGATGCGCACGCCCAGCATGCCGATGAGGCCGTAGAGGACGAGCGCCGCGCCGCCGAGCACGCCCGTCGGGATGGTGAAGATGAGCGCGCCGAACTTCGGGATGAACGCCAGCACCACGGCGGTCAGCGCCGCCACCCAGTAGGCAGCGGTGGAGTAGACGCGGGTGGCGGCCATGACGCCGATGTTCTCCGCGTAGGTGGTCGTGCCCGAGCCGCCGAAGCCGCCCGCGAGGGTGGTGCCGATGCCGTCGGCGATGAGCGCGTTGCCCGCGAGGTCGTCGAGGTTGCGGCCGGTCATCTCGCTCACGGCCTTGACGTGGCCGACGTTTTCCGCGATGAGCACGATGACCACCGGGAGGGTGACCAGCACGGCGGAGACGGTAAACTGCGGGGTGTGGAACTGCGGCAGGCCGATCCACGCCGCCTGCTTGATCGTCTCCGCCGCGCCGTCGGCGAGGTTGCCCGTCACGGCCGCGAACACCCAGCCGATGATGACGCCGATGAGGATGCCCAGGCGCGCCAGCATGCCGCGCCCAGCCACCGTGAACACCAGGATCGACGCCAGGGTGACGAAGGCGACCAGCGGCTGCGCCTGGAAGTTGGTCACCGCGCTGGGAGCGAGGTTGAGGCCGATGAGCGCCACGATCGCGCCGGTCACCGCCGGAGGCATGACTAGGTCGAGGACCCGCTTGCCCGCGGCCTTGACGATGAAGCCCACCGCGATGAGCGTGAGTCCCGCGGCGAAGACGCCGCCGAGCTGCACGCCGATCCCCTCGCCCTGGGAGGCCATGAGCGGGGCGATGAATCCGAAGGAGCTGCCCAGGTAGGAGGGCAGCCGGTTGCGGGTCAGGAGCAGGAAGATCATCGTGCCCAGGCCCGAGAAAAGCAGCGTCGTGTTGACCGGGAAGCCGGTCAGCGTGGGCACGAGCAGCGTGGCGCCGAACATGGCGATGACGTGTTGCATGCCGATGCCGATGGTGCGTCCCCAGCTCAGTCGCTCTTCCGGCGCGACCACCGCGCCGGGAGAAATGGTCTTTCCGTCACCGTGTAGGGTCCAACCCCAGGTTGCATTACTCACGAAACTGCATTATCGCAGTTCACGGCGGATAACTTCAACTCGTGGGCCGGAAATGACGCAAAAGGATGCCCGATCCCACACTCGGGGTGCGGAAATCGGGCGTCTTGGCTCGAACCGGCGCTGGGCCAGAGAAGGCCCGGCGCCGCGATGGCTAGACCTCCTGCGTTGCCTCCACCTGGAACTCCCTCAGCTCGGCGGCCAGTTCCTGCGGCAGGCGCACGTCGATGAGCGTTCCGGTCTCGGTGTACGACTCTCTTAGGACGGTGCCGAACTCGTGCAGGCGCGAGACGACGTCGCCGCGGGTGAACGGGATCAGCAGGCTCACATGGGCGTCGAGCGAGTTGAGGAACAGCTCCACCCGGGCTTCGAGCTCCGGGATGCCCTCGTGGGTGTGCGCGGAGACGAAGACGACGTCGTCGAGGGCGTGGCGCAGCTCGGCCAGCACCAGCGGGTCCGCGGCGTCGATCTTGTTCACGACGATGATCTCCGGCGGGGCGGGCACGTCGAGCTCGCGCACGATGTCGCCGATGACGGAGTTGACCGCCTCGATCTGCTTGAGCGGGAACGGGTCCGAGCCGTCGACGACGTGGAGCACGAGGTCCGCCTCCACGACCTCCTCCAGCGTCGAGCGGAAGGCCTCGACCAGCTGGGTGGGCAGGTGGCGGACGAAGCCGACGGTGTCGGTGAACACCACGGCGCGTCCGTCGGCGAGCTCGGCGCGGCGGGTGGTCGGGTCCAGGGTCGCGAACAGCGCGTCTTCGACCAGCACGCCCGCGCCGGTCATCGCGTTGATGAGCGAGGACTTGCCCGCGTTGGTGTAGCCTGCGATGGCGATCTGCGGGATCGTCGACGCCCGCCTGCGCGAGCGCTTGACCTCTCGGGCCGTCTTCATACCCGCGATCTCGCGGCGGAGCTTGGCCATGTCCGAGCGCAGGCGGCGGCGGTCCGCCTCGATCTTGGTCTCACCGGGGCCGCGAAGGCCCACGCCGCCGTTCGACCCGGCGCGGCCGCCCGCCTGCCGGGACAGCGCCCCGCCCCAGCCGCGCACGCGGGTGATGAGGTATTCCATCTGCGCCAGCGAAACCTGCGCCTTGCCTTCCTTCGACTTCGCGTGCTGGGCGAAGATGTCGAGGATGAGCATGGTGCGGTCGATGACCTTGACGTCGAGCGCCTTTTCCAGCGCGATCATCTGGCCGGGCGAGAGCTCGCCGTCGCAGATGACGGTGTCCACGCCGGTGGACATGACGATGTCCTTCAGTTCCGCGACCTTGCCGGAGCCGATGTAGGTGCCCGGGTCCGGCTTGTCACGCTTCTGGTAGAGCATCTCCACGACCTCGGAGCCCGCGGTCTCGGCGAGCGCCGCGAGCTCCTGCATGGTGGCCTCGATCTCCGCGGTGGTGCCGGTGGTCCACACGCCGACGAGGATGACGCGCTCGAGGCGCAGCTTGCGGTACTCGACGTCGTATCCGTCGTCCTGGTCGGTGGCGTGGATATCGCTGCCGCGGGTGAGCCTTCTCAGGCTGGAACGCGCCTCGAGGTCGAGCTCGCCGGTCGTGGGCGTGTGCGCGCCCTCGGGGTGCTCGGTGACCGCCTCAAGCCCGGTGAGGTCCACTCCCTTCGGCTCTGCGACGGTGTCATAGTGGTCCTTGAACGCCTCGGCGAGGAGGTCGTTGTGGCGTGAGGGCGAATGTGTGTGATCCACGTGTAGTTGGGTCTTCTCTTTCTACTAGTGCGGTGCGCTTTGCCCCATTCTTGCACGAACCCGCGACAAGTTTCTATCGTCGCTTATCGACGCCTACGGCGCGCCATCGGAAGGCCTTATCCGGATGCGTAGTTTTCAACAAACTCAGCGTAGTATGTGTGCCCATGAGCACTGATCTGCAAAGCCTAGGCATGAACTTTGACAAGTGGCAAGACGCCGTGGAGGCCGCCATTTCCACCAACAAGCTCTCCGTGGCCGGCGAGGTCCGTGGCGGGCAGTTGATCCAGTACGCGGACTCCTCCGGCGCGCAGATCAATATCCTCGCGGTGGAGCCGTTCGCGACCTTCGCGGGCTTCGACTCGGTCGCCCAGTCCTTCGCCCACGTGCAGATGCTCAACGACGTCGTGGCCCTGTGCGAGGTCGTGGATTACAACGGCAACCCGGTGACCACCGTGACCTGCAACCTGGCCCAAGGCCCACTGCTGGTCGACGAGCCGGAGCAGCGCTGGCAGCAGATCGGGCTCACCGCACTCGCCCAAGACGTCACCCGGTACCCGGACGTCGCCGCCTTCGCCGCGGAAAACGGCGAGGACGCGCTGGGGTCGCTCCGCTCCGCTGGCGCCGAGTCCATCAACGACGGCTCCCAGGTTCCGACCGCCGCCGTGGAGTTTAGCGCCCGCGTGCTGGAGTCCGACTACCGGACCAACGCCCTGACCGGCGACCGCTACATCCACGCGACCGTCGATGGCTCCTTCGCCTTCGACGTGTGCCTGCCCGATGAGGGCGAGCTCCCGGCCAAGGACTCCGTGCTCAAGGTCTCCGGCGTCATGGCTGGTTCCCTCGTCGCCCCTGGCGGCTGCGGCGACGGCGGCTGTGGTTCCGGCAGCTGCGGCTGCGGCGGCCACTAGCCAGCGTTTGTGAAAACTACCCCCGACGGCGCAGCGATTGACAGGGGTGCGGGTTGCGATAAAGTGACTTCTCGCACACTGTGGTCGTGTTCACCGACGGGGGTAGTGGTGTTTTCCTCTCTGATTTCCAATGCGCACGGCGTGATCCACATCCGCGATCACCGCCACGTCGCCGACATTCCGAGTACTTTCCTTGCCGCGTGCGTCCAGGGGGAACTCGTCAAGCTCTCGCGCGGCGGCTACGCGCGCCGCCGGCACTTCGATTCGCTCTCGTGCTGGGATCGGCACCGGGTTTGCATCGCGGCCACCGCGGTGGACTTCCCCTCCGCCGTCGTCGTGGGCGGCTCCGCGGCGCTCTGGCACGGGCTGTGGACGATTGATCCCGCGCCCGCCGACATCGAGCTGTACCGGCCGGGTACGAGGGCGCGGATGGCTTCTCGAGCCCTCACCCCGATCCGCCTGGTACACACCCCGGTCCACGAGCGCGAGGTGATCCATCGCGCGGGCGTTCGCGTCACCAGCATCGCCCGAACGCTCCTCGATGTCTGGCGCATCCACGGGCCCGAGGCGGCCTTCGTCTCCATCTGCCACGCGCTACGCAAGGGGGCCATCGACCACGACGGCCTGCGGGCTTCGTTCGAGGAATGCCCGTGGAAGGGGCAGCTAGCGGCGGGAATCCGGATCATCGAGGCGGCAACCTGCGAGCACGAGCACCCCATCAGCGCCCTCCTCCACGCGCAGATCCTGCTCGACGGCCGGTTGAGCGTGAGCGCGGTGAGAGGAACCGTCCTCGACGTCGACCAGATCCGCGATCCCATCTTCGTGAAAGCGCCGGAGTGCCCCATCTCCCATGAGATTGAGCGCTCCGGCGCTTTCGACGAGGAGTGGGACTCCTGCGCCCCGCCGGGCGGCGCCCTCGTGATCGAGCCGGCGTGCATTCACGCCCGGACCGCGGTCACCCGCTTGCTAGCCCACCAATCCTAGAACCAGGCCGTGCCTTCCGCGACGATGCGCGAGGGTCCGGTCAGCGTGGACTCCTCGCCGGCGATGGTGACCTCCACCTCGCCGCCCGGGATGCGAACGCGCACCGTCCCGTCGACCTGGCCGGCGTCGGCAAGCGCCGCGCGGGCGGCCGCCACAGTGCCGGTGCCGCAGCTGCGGGTCTCCCCCACGCCGCGCTCGTAGACGCGCATGTCAACCGTCCCGTCGCTCAGCTCGGTGAGGATCTCGACGTTGACACCCTGCGGGAAGAACTCCTCGTCGAATCGCGGCTTGACCAGGTCGAGCGCCGCGAGGCTTTCGGCATCGAGCCCCGGCACGACGCAGGCGAGGTGCGGGTTGCCCATGTCCACGCCCATGCCCGCGAACTTCGACTCGCCGACAAAGCACGAGGACACGCCCGTGACCGCGGCCTCGCCCATCTCCACGGAAACGGTGGCGCGGTATTGGTCGGCCTCGCTGACGGTGACCTTCTTCGCCCCGGCACGCGTGCCGACGAGGAACTCCGCCTCGCCCACCAGCCCGCGGGAATACACCCAGTGGGCGAAGACACGGGTGCCGTTGCCGCACATCTCCGCGATGGAGCCGTCGGCGTTGTAGTAATCCATGAACCAGTCGGTGCGGGACAGCGCCGGATCGACCTGGTCCACCACACCGGCGTCGAGGAGCGCGCCGACTTGGGCCACGCGCAGCAGCCCGTCGCCGCCGATTCCGGCCCGGCGGTCACACAGGGCAGCGACGAGCGAGGCGTCGAGCGTGAGCTCCGCCTTCTCGTCGGGAAGAATGACAAAGTCGTTCTCGGTTCCGTGGCCCTTGGCGAAGGTGATGGCGCTCAGCTCGTGATTCATTCCACCGATCTTAGCGCCCACATGGCCTCGGTCAAGGTATCGCCCGAGGCTTCCAGCCACGTCGTTCTGGGGTCCCTGCGAAACCAGCTGCGCTGGCGGCGCACGTAGCGGCGGGTGCCCGTGATGGTCCGCTCGAGGACGTCCTCCCACGGGAGCCTGCCCTCCATCGCGTCGAGCACCTGGGCGTAGCCGATCGCGCGGCCCGCAGTGGAGTCGGCCACGAGCCCCGACTCCTCCTTTAGCCGCTCTACCTCCTCGACGAAGCCGGAGTCGAACATCTTCTGCGTGCGCAGCGCGATGCGCGGGTTGAGCCACTGCGCGTCGGTCCGCAGGCCGAAGATGTGGGTGCCCCAGCGCGGCGCGCCGTCCTTCGGCGGCTGGCTCGCCTGGAACGGCTTGCCCGTGAGTGTGATCACCTCGAGCGCGCGCACCGTCCGGCGCGGGTCCTTATCCTCGATGATCCGGGCCGCCTCGGGGTCGATGTCGGCGAGCTCCGCGTGCAGCCTCTCGATGCCGACGTCGTTGAGCCGCTGCTCGAACCTCGCGCGCACCCCCTTGTCCGTGGGCGGAAACTTCCAGTCGTCGACAAGCGACTGCACATAGAGCATCGACCCTCCCACGAGGATTGGGCGCTTGCCGCGGCTCATGATGTCCTCGACGTCCGCGATGGCGTCGTGCTGGAAGCGCGCGACGGACGCGGTCTCCGTCACCTCCCACACGTCGAGCTGGTGGTGCGGGATCCCCTCGCGCTCCCCCAGAGGAACCTTCGCCGTTCCGATGTCCATGCCCCGGTAGAGCTGCATGGAGTCGACGTTGACGACCTCACCGTCGAGCTCGTGGGCCAGCGCGATGCCGAGCCCCGACTTGCCTGAGGCCGTGGGGCCGACCACCGCGATCGGGCGGATGCTCATCGCTCCTCCTCCCAGACGCCCACGTAGCGGCCGACGCCCAGGGGGGCCTCGGACACGAGGCAGCGGCGCCGGAGATCCGCCCGCCTGCTCAGGGCCGCAACCTCGAGCCACGGCGCGGGATCCACGACGCCTCCTTCGCGCAGCCACCTCTCGAGCTCTTCTTCCGGCAGCTGGTCGGCGGCCTCCCCCGCGATGAGGGACCGGCAGAACTCGTGAACCTCCTCGGCGCCGGGCAGCAGGGATAGAGGCGCCCTGGGGGTCAGACCGGCGCTGCCGTCGAGGACCACGAGGGTGAGCGCCTCCCCGCGCGGGGCGCCGATCCGGGCGCGGGAATCACCCACGAGCGGCGCCCAACGCTTTCCCAGGACGTAGTAGGCGAGCAGCTCGGGCAGGTACTCCCCCGCCGCCACCTTCACGTCTTTCCCCCACGCGGCAAAGGAACCCACGTGAGCTGTGCGCAGATGCTCGTCCCGCGCGCCGACGATGTCGATCGCAGTTGGTACGGCCTCGTCGATCAGCTTCCTCAGCAAGGAAACGATGGCGGCAGCGCTCTCGACCCTCGGGGCGAGCTCGCGAACGAGCGCCGGGCTACCGGGCATAAACAGCAGTGTCATGATGCATCGGATTATAGCGAAGCACCCCGACACCACCACCGCGCGCCGGGCGGCGCGGTGCCACGTTGCCTCGCCGCAAGTGCTCCCTTGCTGCTGACATCCCGGGAGGTTTCACGGTATCTTTTAGGTAGGAAACTTGGGCCCCGCGTCGGGGCTTCGGAGTTCCACCCGGAATCTACCTTTGGCAGTCACGTCGCGTGACACCCTGAAGATAAGGAAACATTGACATGACCACTCCTTCCGCACCCAAGCCCGGTCCGCGCCCCGGCCCACGACCAGGAGCGAAGCCGGGCCCTCGCCCGGGAACGCCAGCGGCGCAGGCGGCCAAGGTTGCCAAGGCCAGCGATCCGTCCCAGTGGGGTCGCGTCGCGGAGGATGGTTCCGTCTTCCTCATCACCGCCGACGGCGAGCGGCTCATCGGTTCGTGGCAGGCGGGTACGCCGGCCGAGGGGCTTGCCCATTACGCCGCCCGCTTCGAGGATCTGGTCACCGAGGTCGAGCTCCTTGAGGCACGCCTGCAAAGCCACCCGAACGACGCCGAGCACATCAAGCAGCAGGCGGGAGAGCTCATCGCCTCCCTCCCCGAGGCGACAGTCATCGGCGACGTGGCGGGCGTCGAGAAGCGCCTGAACGCGCTCATTCACGGCGCCGATGACGCAGGCGAGCGCGCCAAGGAGGAGAAGCAGGCGCGCCGCGCGGACGCGATCGCGCGCAAGGAGAAGCTCGCGGAGGAGGCCGAGGAGATCGCCGAAAAGTCGACCGACTGGAAGGACGCCGGCGACCGCATCCGCGCCATCCTCGAGGAGTGGAAGACGATCCGCGGTATCGACCGCAAGACCGACGACGCGCTGTGGAAGCGCTACTCCCGCGCCCGCGATGCCTTCAACCGCCGCCGCGGCTCGCACTTCGCCGAGCTCGATCGCGGCCGCGCCGCCGCGAAGCGGCTCAAGGAGGAGCTCGTCGAGCGCGCCGAGCAGCTCAAGGACTCCACCGAGTGGAACGAGACCGCGCGCGCCTTCCGCGATCTCATGGCCGAGTGGAAGAAGGCGGGCCGCGCCCCGCGCGACATCGACGACAAGCTCTGGGCAGCGTTCAAGGCCGCACAGGACCACTTCTTCAATGCCCGCAACGCCCTCAACGACCAGCGCGATCGCGAGTTCGAGGCCAACGCGGACGCCAAGCTGGCGCTGCTCAAGGAGTACGACCCGCAGATCGACCCGGCCTCCGGCCTTGACGAGGCTCGCGCCAAGCTCCGCGAGCTGCAGCAGAAGTGGGAGGAGATCGGGTACGTGCCGCGCAACCGCGTGCGCGAGTTCGAGGACAAGATCCAGGCCATCGAGGAGCGCGTGGAAAGCGCCGCCAACGCCCAGTGGCGCCGCACCGACCCCGAGGCGCAGGCCCGCGCGGCCCAGTTCGTGGCCAAGGTGAAGGACTTCGAGGCGCAAGCGGAGGCCATGGAGGCCAAGGGCAACACCAAGAAGGCCGAGGAGCTGCGCGCGCAGGCAGCGCAGTGGCAGGAGTGGGCGGACGCCGCCAGCCAGGCCGTCAACGACCTCTAGCACGTGACAGTGGCCCCGAACCGATCGGTCCGGGGCCACTTCTTTGTAGGCTGCAAGCGCCTAGTGATGCTTGCGCTTTTCCGCGGCCTTCTTGCGGCGGTCGTCGACGAGCAGCGGGTTGGTGTCCGAGGTGTTGAGCTGTCGGCTCACGAGCGCGGAGCGCTGGGCGTAGCCCACCTCGTCGAGGTTCTCGTCGGCCGCACGCTTCGCCGCCAGCTCCTTTTGCTCGTCGCTCCTGGCGAGCACCGTGCAGCTGAGCGCGTAGACCTGAAGGATCACGGCGAAGACCTCGAGGTAGAAGCCGTAGCTCACGCCCGCCTCGCCCTGGGTTTCTGCGCTCTGCATGCGCATCCACAGGCCGAAGAGGCTGGTCAACAGCGCCATTCCGGAGAGCAGGAAGCTGATGTTGGCGAAGACGGTGCGCTTGGTGATAAGCAGCAGCCCGTTGAAGACGATGAGCGCGAGGCTGCCTAGGATCACGAAGACGTACTCCGCGACCTTGGTCCCGCCCGCGTGAGACTCCGAGGTGAGGAACAAGACGTCGAGGCCCTTGACTCCCCCCGAGTGTGGGAGCGCCAGCGAGACGAGGAAGGCGCCGAAGGCGATGATCATGAACTTGGCGTAAGAGCCCAGCTCCACCCGCGAATTGGCCTTCCGCTCGCTCCGGGCGAGCGACCGGGTGTTCTCGACGCTTTGTGAATTCTCCACGTGGAATCTTCTTTCCTTAAAGATGCAGCTTAGGTGGGGTCGTCAAGGGCCCGCTTCGTCGATACTACTAGCAGCCGCAGGCGTCCGCCGCGGGCTTGGCCGCCGGTGCCCCGATGCGCGGCAGGCCTAGGCCGACGCCCACCGGCGCCGTCGTGGGAACCTTGCCCAGCTCCGAATTGTCGCCGGCCTTGGTCCTGCGATGGCTCAGCACGCCCTCGTCCGCCAGGAGGAAGTGCGGTGCGGCTTCGGTGAGGCGAACCGTGACCATGTCGCCGGGGCGGATTTCGCCGTCGATTGCGCCCTCGGGCTTAAAGTGCACGAGCCTGCCGTCGCGCGAGCGCCCGGTCATGCGGTGGGTCTCGCTGTTCTTGCGGCCTCCGCCCGCCTGGACGAGGAGCTCCACTTCTCCGCCGACGAGCTTCTGGTTCTCCTCCAGGCTGATGCGCTCCTGGAGCGCGAGCAGGCGCTCGTAGCGCTCCTGGACCACTTCCTTCGGGATCTGGTTCTCGTAGTCTGCGGCCGGGGTGCCGGGGCGCGGGCTGTACTGGAAGGTGTAGGCGCTGGTGAACCGGGCCTTTTCCACGACGTCGAGGGTGGCCTGGAAGTCCGCCTCGGTCTCTCCCGGGAAGCCGACGATGATGTCGGTGGTGATGGAGGCGTTCGGGATCTTCGAGCGAACCTCGTCGAGGATCTTGAGGAACTTCGCCGAGCGGTAGGAGCGGCGCATCTCCTTGAGCACCTTGTCGGAGCCCGACTGCAGCGGCATGTGCAGCTGCGGGCAGACGTTGGGGGTCTCCGCCATGGCGTCGATGACGTCGGAGGTGAATTCGGCGGGGTGGGGGCTGGTGAAGCGCAGGCGCTCGAGGCCCTCGATCTGGCCGCAGGCGCGCAGCAGTTTGGAGAAGGCGGTGCGGTCGCGCTCCAGCTCGGGATCAACGAAGTTCACGCCGTAGGCGTTGACGTTCTGGCCCAGCAGGGTCACCTCGGAGACTCCCTGGTCGACCAGCGCCTGGACCTCGGCCAAGATGTCGCCCGGACGTCGGTCGACCTCCTTGCCGCGCAGGCTCGGGACGATGCAGAAGGTACAGGTATTGTTGCAGCCCACGGAGACCGAGACCCAGCCGGCGTAGGCCGACTCGCGCTTCGCGGGGAGCACCGACGGAAACTGCTCGAGGGAGTCGACGATCTCCACCGCCGCCTTCTTGTTGTGGGAGGCGCGGTCGAGCAGCGCGGGCAGCGAGCCGATGTTGTGGGTGCCGAAGACCACATCGACCCACGGGGCCTTCTTCACCACGACGTCCTTGTCCTTCTGGGCGAGGCACCCGCCCACGGCGATCTGCATCCCTGGATGGTTCTCCTTGACCTGCCGGAGCTGGCCCAAGGTGCCATAAAGCCGCATGTCGGCGTTCTCGCGCACGGCGCAGGTGTTGAAGACGACGAGGTCCGCCTCTTCTCCCTCGGGTGCCGGAACGTAGCCCGCGTCCTCGAGCAGGCCGGACAGGCGCTCGGAGTCGTGAACGTTCATCTGGCAGCCGAAGGTGCGCACCTCATAGGTACGCCCCTGGCCGTTGTCGAGTGGGCTGATAGCTGTTGCGTCCGCGGATGTTTGCACGTCGGCCAATTCTAGCCTTCCCTCGAGCCAATACCTAAACGCCCCGTGCGCGCCGGATCACAGCGGCCGGGAGCCCCTAACCGCCCAGCTCAGCGATGCGTTCCTCGAGCGCTCGCTTGGACACGGCCAGCGCTTGTCCCGAGCCAAAGCCCCTGCGCGCGAGCATCCCCACCACTCGACGCAGCACTTTGTCGTACTCGCCGCGGTCTGCAGGCACGCTGCGAAGAGACCGAACCTTCTTCTCAGCGAGCGCGCGGGCGGTCGATTGCTCGTCTGCGTCGCTGATCTGGGAGAGCGCCTCCGCCCGCGTCGAGCTGTCGACGCCCTTGGCCTTGAGCTCCTCGGCTAGGGCTCGGCGCGACTTTCCGCGTCGGGCGCTGCGCTGGCGAACCCACTCCGCGGCGAAATCGGAGTCGTTGATAAGCCCCGCGCGCTGGAGATCGTCCAACACCCCGCCCACGAGGGCGGGCTCGAACTCCAGCTTCACGAGGCGCCGGTGCAGCTCCTCCCGGGAGCGGGCGCGCTGGTCGAGCAGGAGCAGAGCCCGGTTGCGCACCTTCGCCTTTTCTTCCTCGAGCTGCCGGTCGAAGAGCGGGTTGGCCCCGGGCTGGTACTGCTCCAGGGCCGTGCGTAGCACCTCCAGCTTGGTCTGGTCGGGCGCCGACGCGTGAATGCTACTCATCGTCTTCGTCGTCGAAGTCGATGTTGGGGACCATGTCCACAGGCTCGTCGGTCAGCTCGTCGTTGTCCTCGGCGTTGGCGTACTCGCCGATGCCGAGCTTCTTGAAGATCTTCTGCTCGATCTCATCGGCGAGCTCCGGGGAGTCCTTGAGGTACAGGCGCACCTTCTCCTTGCCCTGGCCCAACTGGTCGCCCTCATAGGTAAACCACGAGCCCGACTTCTTGATGATGCCGTTGTCGACGCCTAGGTCGATGATCGAGGACTCGCGGGAGATGCCCTCGCCGTACATGATGTCGAACTCGGCGATCTTGAACGGCGGGGAGACCTTGTTCTTGACGACCTTCAGCTTGGTGCGGTTGCCGATCGCATCCTGGCCGTCCTTCAGCGTCTGGATCCTGCGGACGTCGCAGCGCACGGAGGCGTAGAACTTCAGCGCCTTGCCGCCGGTGGTGGTCTCCGGCGAGCCGAACATGACGCCGATCTTCTCGCGCAGCTGGTTGATGAAGATGGCCGTGGTCCCGGAGTTATAGAGCGCGCCGGTCATCTTGCGCAGCGCCTGGCTCATGAGGCGGGCCTGGAGGCCAACGTGGCTATCGCCCATCTCGCCCTCGATCTCGGCCTTCGGCGTCAGCGCGGCCACGGAGTCGATGACGATGATGTCGATGGCGCCGGAGCGAACCAGCATGTCCGCGATCTCGAGCGCCTGCTCGCCGGTGTCCGGCTGGGAGACCAGCAGCGCATCGGTGTCCACGCCGAGCTTGCGGGCATACTCCGGGTCGAGCGCGTGCTCGGCATCGATGAACGCGGCGATGCCGCCGCCCTTCTGGGCCTGCGCGATGGCGTGGAGCGCGACCGTGGTCTTACCCGAGGACTCCGGGCCGTAGATCTCCACGATGCGTCCCCGGGGAAAACCGCCGATGCCGAGGGCAACGTCGATGGCCGTGTTTCCGGAGGAAATGGCCTGGATCGGCGGGCGGTTCTCATCGCCCAGGCGCATGATGGCGCCCTTGCCGAAATCCTTTTCGATCATCATAAGCGCGGCATCGAGCGCCTTCTTGCGGTCATCAGCCGAGGCGGGCTTGGCCGACTTGCTGTTCTTCTTCGGGGCCATGGGTTCTCCTTTAATACATGCTTGAGGCTGGGATATGTTCTGCGCGCGAGCGCCTTACTACGTTCGACTGGGAAATTTGGCTCGCGGCTCCCGCGGGGCTCCTCCGCCGCCCTCGGCGGCGTGGCGCTGCGATACTCACCGTGTGTCAAGCACCTATTCCTGTGATGTGCTGCAGCCAATACTAGCGAACAGCACCCCTCCCCTTCGAAAATACACGCACAAATGTTCGAATGACAACTCGAACGGCGCAGTTGCGCCGGGTTGGGAAAGCGACGGACAAGCCTCCTAGTCGTCCCTGCCCAGGTGGCGCTCGGCGGGAATCTGAAAGTCCCGGCACAGCCCCCACCACACCTCGCGCAGATCGGTCCCCTCGTCCATGAGCTGCCGGGCCGTCTTTCCGGTACCGGACACGACGTGGGAGTCGAGGATCCAGGCGCCACGGGCGGAGCCAAACTCATCGGACACCAACTGCTCAAAGCTCGAAAGTCGCATGGGGCCATCATAGTGTGAAATTCGCACAACCTCGGCGGCACGTCGGGGTTGAACAGCGTTTAAGTGTAAAGTCTTGTTGGTGACTACTACGAATACCAATGCAACGTCCCGCAACGGCTTGGTCGACCTCGCCTACATCGCCGTTTTCGCGGCGCTGATCATCGTCCTCGCCTTCGTCTCCATCCCGGTGGGAGCGGCGGGCGTGCCTATCGTCATGCAAAACGCCGCGATCATCCTCGCGGGCCTCATCCTCGGCGGCCGCCGCGGCTTCCTCGCCGCCGCGCTCTTCCTGCTGCTCGGCCTCGCCGGCCTTCCCGTCCTCGCGGGCGGCAAGTCCGCGCTCGCGGCCATTTCCGGCCCCACCGTTGGCTACCTCGTCGGCTACCTTATTTCTCCCCTGGTCGCGGGCAGCATTGCCTACGCCGCACCGAAGAACAACAAGACCGCCTTCACCGGCTTCCTCGTGGTCGGCGCGGTCGTCGCGCTCGCAGTTCAGTACATCTGCGGCGCCATCGGCCTCGTGTACCGCGTCGGGATGGAGTGGGGTCCCGCTTTCGCCGCGCAGCTTCCCTTCATTCCGCTGGACCTGGCAAAGCTCGCAGTGGGCGTGATCATCGCCCTGGGCGTCCACGCCGCCTTCCCCGACCTGCGCCGCAAGGCCTAGGCGGCCTGACCTGACGCTAGCTTTCATGGGGTGCCACGTCGGCGCCCCATTTCTTTCGTGAAAAACTAGAAGTCCTATGAGTACTATTTCTTTCTCCGACGTCACGGTCGCCTACGACGACAAGCTCGTCCTCGACGGCATCTCCCTCACGCTCGAGGAGAACCGAGTCGGGATCATCGGCGCGAACGGCGGCGGCAAGTCGACACTCGTGCGCCTTATCAACGGGCTGACCGACCCCTCCTCCGGCACCGTCACCGTCGACGGGCTCGACGTCGCCACGCAGGGCAAGCAGGTGCGCAAGAAAGTGGGCTTCGTCTTCTCGGACGCGGAGAATCAGATCGTCATGCCGACCGTCGCCGACGACATTGCATTTTCTTTGCGACGGCTAAAGCTTGACCGCCAAGAGAAGCATCGCCGCGTCGCGGCGATGCTGGAGCGCTTCGACCTGGCAGGGCACGCCGACCACTCGCCGCACTTCCTCTCCGGCGGCCAAAAGCAGCTCCTCGCGCTGTCCTCCGTCCTCGTCCTCGAGCCGGACATCATCATCGCCGACGAGCCCACGACGCTGCTCGACATGCGCAACCGCCGCAAGATCGCGGAGGTGTTCGCATCCCTTCCCCAGCAGCTCATCGTGGTCTCCCACGACCTCGGCTTCCTCGCCGGCTTCGACCGAGTCCTGTGCATCGACGATCACAAGGTGGTCGCCGACGGCCAACCGGAAGAGGTCATCGCCTTCTACACCGACCTCATGGACAAGAGGCCACTGTGATCCGCAATATCCCCCTGGGCGTCTACGTCCCCGGCGCCACCGTCATCCATCGGATGCCGCCGCTATGGAAGTTCCTCGTCCTCTTCGCGTTCATCATCTCCTCCTCCATCGTGGTGAAGGACCCGCGCGTCGCGGCCGCCCTCGTGCTCGTTGCCGCGGTTCTCTACACCGTGGCCCGCATCCCGGTTCGCGTGGCGTGGGGCCAGCTGTGGCCCTCGCTCCCCCTGCTCATCTTCCTCGGACTTTTCCAGTGGTGGCAGAAGGACTTCTCCTTCGCGCTCAACGTCACCCTGCTCATCTTCTCCTCGCTGATGATGGCAATGCTGCTCACCCTCACGACCACTCTCGCGGCCATCATGGAGGCCTTCGAGAAGGCGCTTGCCCCGCTGGCCAGATTCGGCGTCCCGGTGGAAAACATCGTGCTCGCGCTCTCTCTGACCCTCCGGCTCATCCCCCTGATGCTCGGCACCGTCAACGAGGTGCTCGACGCCCGCAAGGCCCGGGGAGCCGCCTTCTCCATCACCGCGTTCGGAACGCCGGTGCTCATTCGCTCCATCCGCCGAGCCCGCGCCATCGCCGACGCCCTCTGGGCCCGAGGTGCGGGCGACTAACAGCCCAAAAAGGCGCTTACCCCGGCCGGGGTAAGCGCCTTCCTTATGCCTTCTTAGGCCTCGCCGCGCAGCTCACGCATCTTCTGTGCGACCGCGTCGTCTGCAGCACTCGGGGCTGCCGATGCCTGGGTGCCCTCCGTGATCGCCTGCTGGGTGCTGGAGGTACCGGCGCCCAGCTGACCCGCCATCTCGGCGCGGATCTGCTCCAGGCGGGAGTGGCCAGCGAGCTGCACGCCCGCCTGCTCGATCTCGGCCATGCGCCCCTGCACGGAGTTCTCGGCCAGTTCGGCGGAGCCGAGGGCGTTGGCGTAGCGACGCTCGATCTTCTCGCGGACCTGGTCGAGGTTCGGGGTGTCGCGGTTGGTGATGGAGTTCATCGACTGGATGGACTCGGCGACCTTCTCCTGCATCTTGGCCTGCTCCAGCTGGCTGAGCAGCTTGGTGCGCTCGGCGACCTTCTGCTGCAGCGCCATGGAGTTGCGCTCAACGGCCTTCTTGGCGGCGTCCGCCTGCTGGAGGGCCTGGTCGTGGAGCTTCTTGGTGTCCTCCACGCCCTGCTCGGCGGTGACCAGCTGCGCGGCGAAGGCCTCGGCGGCGTTTTCGTACTCGATCGCCTTGGCGTTGTCACCGGCGGCGCGGGCCTTGTCCGCCAGCTGAATGGCCTGGCGGGTGTTTCCCTGGAGCTTCTCGATCTCCGCGAGGCGGCGGTTGAGCTGCATCTCCAGCTGGCGCTGGTTGCCGATCACTGCCGCAGCCTGCTGGGACAGTTCCTGATGCTGGCGCTGAGCTTCCTCGATTGCCTGCTGAATCTGCACCTTAGGATCAGCATTTTCTTCAATCTTGGAGTCGAACAAAGCCATCAGGTACTTCCAAGCTTTAGAAAATGGGTTCGCCATGCTAAATCAGGCACCTTTCGAAATTGTCGTATTTTTTACCTCCCCAAGCATAGTGGAGAAGCAGTGTCAACGTCGCCCTAATGCAAGGCGGTTGTAAAAGAAAAACCCGGCTTCACAGTCGGGTATGGGGCGCGCCTGCGGCTAGACCCGGGCCACGCGGGCGAGGTCGGCCTCGGCGCTGCGCACGGCCATGGAGCCGGCGGCCTCGATGAGCACGTCGGACACCGTGGTGCCCAGCGCGTGGCACACGGAGGCGAGCAGCTCGGAGGAGACCTCCTTGCGGCCGCGCTCAAGCTCGGACAGGTAGCCGGGCGAAACGCGCGACGCCTCTGCCAGCTCGCGGAGGGTGATCCCCTTGTCCGCACGGAAGGCACGAAGGGCCGCGCCGAGCGCCTCGCGGAGCAACGGCTCCGGCATGGGAGCCTTGCGCGAAGTCACTGGCTTCTCAAGTACTGCGGTATATTTCATCATCACTTACCCCAACGACTCCCCCGCGCTTTTTGTTCCCGAGGCCTCGATTGCCGCCACGAGCAGGCAAATCGCCTCCCGAACCGATTCCCTTCGGATTTCGTCGCGAGCGCCAGCCAGAAGCCCGCCTGCACCCAGCCGGGTGCTGCGCACGCCATCCGCGGAGGCGATGCCGCACCACACCTCGCCCACGGGGTGCCCGTCCTGGGGGTCGGGGCCAGCCACGCCCGTGAGCGACACGGCCCAATCCGCCCCGCAGGCCCGCCTGGCCCCGAGGGCCATCGCCTCCGCGCACTCTGGCGACACCGGCCCCACTGCCTCGAGGACCTCCGCCGGAACTCCCGCCAGGTCGTGCTTGAGCTCGGTGGCGTAGGTGATGAGTCCGCCGCGCAGGACCGCGCTGGCACCGGGGACCTCGGCGATCGTCGCCGCGAGCAGCCCCGCGGTCAGCGACTCGCAGGTGGCAATCGTCTGCCCTGCCTTCTTCAGCGCCTGCACGAGGCTCGCGTTGTCCCCCATCTCCCCCAAGTCTCCTTACTGCTGGTTGAGCTTGCGCGCGTCGACGAGGTACTGCACACCGGTGACCACGGTGACCACGACGGCCGCCAGCAGCACGATGAACCGCGGGATGTCCATCCACCCGGGCATCGGGCACAGGTAAAGGGCCAGCGCCACCGACTGCAGTGCGGTCTTGATCTTGCCGCCCTTGCTCGCCGGGACCACCCGTCCGCGCCTCAGCTCCGCCATGCGCCAGAGCGTGATGCCCAGCTCGCGGATGACGATGACCACGGTGATCCACCAGTGGAAGGCCCCCACGATGTTGAGCGTGATGAGCGTGGTGATCATGAGCGCCTTGTCGGCGATCGGGTCGGCGATCTTGCCGAAGTCCGTCACCAGCCCGCGCGCCCTAGCGATGTCTCCGTCGAGCTTGTCGGTGATCATGAGCACGACGAAGCACCAGAAGGCCGCCCACATCCACCCGGTGTGGGTGTTGTCGGCCTTCAGCACCAGCCAGGCGAAGAACGGGATGGCGATGATCCGGATGCTGGTTAGCACGTTCGGAAGGTTCCAGTTCGACGGCTTGGGTGCTGCGGGGGAAGGGCTAGTAAGGCTCACGTTAACCAACCCTACCCTGCCGACGGAAAAGGCGGGGAACCTGCACGGGGCGGAGACTGAATCAATGGAGAATGAGGCGTGCGTACCGTAGGCGTCGAAAAGCGGAAAAGAAAACGCCTAGACTTGGGCGCATGACTACTTTTGCCGTTATCTACAAGTACGAGGCGGACAGCGAGAAGATCACCGAGATCCGCCCGAAGCACCGCGAGTTCTTGGGCCAGCTCAAGCAGGAAGGCAAGCTCGTCGGCTCGGGGCCGTTCACCGACGGCGACGGCGGTGCGCTCATCGTCATCCGCCTGCCCGAACCGGCGTCGCTCGACGACGCCATCGCGCTCATGGACACCGATCCGTTCTTCGTGGGCGGCGCGCTCGAGGGCCGCGCGTTCCACACCTGGGATCCGGTGCTCAACATC
Organism: Corynebacterium vitaeruminis DSM 20294; assembly: GCF_000550805.1. Taxonomy (NCBI): domain Bacteria; kingdom Bacillati; phylum Actinomycetota; class Actinomycetes; order Mycobacteriales; family Corynebacteriaceae; genus Corynebacterium; species Corynebacterium vitaeruminis. The sequence continues at coordinate 1,792,763 of NZ_CP004353.1, forward strand.
TGGGACGCCTAGGCGCCCCTCACCGATATACGCCGAAGGAGGCCTCCCCGCGCTGGGGAAGGCCTCCTTTTTCGCAAGCTAAGCCTCGGGATTTGAGGTTGGTCGGTTGTCCACGACCTTCTTCAGCGAAGACATCCGGCGCTGGTCCTCGGCGATGTCATCGTCGTCGTACTCGCGGTTCCACTTCGCGGGCAGGGCGCCCTGGGCCTCGTCGCGCTTGGTCTTGATGACGGAGGCGATCACCGCCAGCGCAAGCACGCCCACGATGAACAGCAGCGAGCCCACTGTGGAGATCTCCGGGACGTGGACGGGCTGGCCGCCGTTGACGAAGCCCAGCTCGTTCTCGTGGAGGGCGTGGAGGACGAGCTTGACGCCGATGAAGCCGAGGATCGCGCCTAGGCCGTACGGCAGGTAGACCAGCTTGTCCAGCAGGCCGTCGAGCAGGAAGTACATCTGGCGAAGTCCCAGCAGCGAGAAGGCGTTCGTGGTGAACACGATGTAGGGCTTGTCGGTGATGCCGTAGATCGCCGGGATCGAGTCGAGGGCGAACATGACGTCCATGAGGCCGATGGCCACGAGCGCGATGAACAGCGGGGTGAGCGCGAACTTCCCGCGCTTGTGCACGTAGAGGTGGTCGGACTCGTAGGTGGCGGTCACCGGGATTACCTTGCGCAGCATCTTGATGATGACCATGTCGTTCGGGTCGGTCTCCGGCTCGTCCCGGATCTCGTCGATGACCAGCTTGATCGCCGTGTACAGCAGGAAGACGCCGAAGATGTAGAACACCCAGCTCCAGGCCTCCAGCGCCGCGGCACCCAAGAGGATGAACAGCAGGCGGAAGATGAGCGAGAGCGCGATGCCGATGAGCAGCACCTTCTGCTGGTACTTGCGCGGGATCTTGAACGAGCCCATGATGAGCGCGAAGACGAAGAGGTTGTCGACGCTGAGCGCCTTCTCGGTCACGTAGCCGGTGAGGTACTCGAGCCCGTGCTGGTGGGGGTTGCCCGGCTCCGACCAGTTCCACCACAGGAACGCGCCGAAGGCGAGGGCGAAGGCGACGTAGAAGATGGTCCAACCCGCCGACTCCTTCAGCGAGGGCTCGTGCGGGGTGCGGACGTGGGAGTAGAAGTCGAACACGAAAAAGCCCGCGATGATGGCTCCCGTGATCAACCAGGTCACAAGGTTGACTTCCATGAAAAAAGACCTCCGGTCTCATTCGAGTTGCGGATGAACCGGAGGTCTCCCCCGCCCCGAGCCGCTTCCGGCTAGGGCCGGTACGACCGGGTCTTTCTCCCTGCACCCGGCGGTTCCACGGCCGGGTACCGAGGAAATTCCGTGTTGACGATCGGTACCGAGGGATGGGGTACTCCCCTCCTATGCAAGGGTTGAGTCTATACCACCGACGGGGCCGGGGCCAGAAAAAGCGGCACCGCCCGCCACAGAATGCTTTCTGCAACGGGCGGGGCCGCAAGTGAAATGGAGCGATCTAGAAGGTTCCCTGCGTCGGGTTGGCGTCGACGACGTTGACGCCGCCCTCGCCCTGGGAGCCCTGCGCGTCCTCCCAGCCGGGCTCCTTCGGGGCCTCGGCGGGGTCTGCGCCCTTGATCATCCACAGGATCGTCTCGAGTTCCTCCGGTTTGACCAGCACCTCGCGGGCCTTGGATCCCTCGGAGGGGCCGACCACGCCGCGGGTCTCCATGAGGTCCATGAGGCGGCCGGCCTTGGCGAAGCCGATGCGCAGCTTGCGCTGCAGCATGGAGGTGGAGCCCAGCTGGGAGGTGACCACCAGCTCCACGGCTTGGAGGAGGTCCTCCAGGTCGTTTCCGATGTCGGCGTCGATCTCCTTCTTGGCCTCGGCGGCCTTGTCCTCGGTAACGCCCTCGGTGTAGTTGGGCTCGCCCTGCGCCTTGGCGGCGTCGACCACGGCCTGGACCTCTTCGTCGGTGACGAAGGCGCCCTGGATGCGCACGGCGCGCCCGCCCTGCGGGATGAACAGGCCGTCGCCCATGCCGATGAGCTTCTCGGCGCCGCCCTGGTCGAGGATGACGCGGGAGTCGGTCAGCGAGGAGGTGGCAAACGCCAGGCGCGAAGGCACGTTGGTCTTGATGAGGCCGGTGACCACGTCGACGGACGGGCGCTGGGTCGCCAGCACGAGGTGAATGCCCGCGGCGCGCGCCTTCTGGGTGATGCGGACGATGGAGTCCTCGATCTCCTTCGGCGCGGTCATCATGAGGTCGGCGAGCTCATCGACCACGCAGACGATGAACGGGTACGGCCGGTACTCGCGCTGGGAGCCAGCCGGCGCCTGGATCTCGCCGCTGCGCACCTTGCGGTTGAAGTCCTTGATGTGGCGCACGCGCGCGGACTTCATGTCCATGTAGCGCTGCTCCATCTCCTCGACCAGCCACTGCAGCGCGGACGCGGCCTTCTTCGGTTGCGTGATGATCGGGGTGATCAGGTGCGGGATGCCCTCGTAGGGGGTCAGCTCCACCATCTTCGGGTCGACGAGGATGAGGCGGACCTCCTCCGGGGTCGCGCGGGTAAGCAGCGACACGAGCAGCGAGTTGACAAACGCCGACTTACCGGAGCCGGTCGAGCCCGCCACCAACAGGTGTGGCATCTTCTGCACGGAGTGCGCGACGAAGTCACCCTCGATGTCCTTGCCTAGGCCGATGAGCATGGGGTCGTGGTCGGCCACGGTCGACGGCGCGTTGAGCACGTCGGCAAGGCGCACCATCTCGCGGTCGGCGTTGGGCACCTCGATGCCCACGGCGGACTTGCCTGGGATCGGGGTGAGCAGGCGCACGTTGTCCGTGGCGGCCGCGTAGGCGAGGTTCGACTGGAGGTTGGTGATCTTGGAGACCTTCACGCCGGGCCCGAGCTCAACCTCGTAGCGGGTGACCGTCGGGCCGCGGGAGAACCCAGTGACGTGGGCGTCGACCTTGAACTCGTCGAAGACCTCGGTGATCGCCTCGATCATGCGGTCGTTGGCGGCGGAGTGGGTCTTCGGCTGCTGGCCGGGAATGAGCAGGCTCGTGCTCGGAAGCTGGTAGTCGCCCTCGCTGCGCGCTGGCAGCGTCTTCGCCCGTTGCGCCGTGTTGGGCAGCGCGTTGGCGGCGGCGGCAACTGCGGCACCCGCTGCGGCCACGGGGGCGGCCTTCATCGCGCTCGCCGCGCCCGCGACCTGGGCCGCGGTGTTTCCCGCCGCCGCGACGGTGCCCGCTGCCGCACCGAGGGTATCGGCGAGGCTCGGCATCGGGGTGACGCGCGCGTTGTTTCGCGCGCGCTGGTCGGCAGCGTCCGCCACCATCGCCTGTCGCGCCTCTACCGCATCCGTGCTTGTCGACGCCTGTCGGCGGCTTGCAGCAGGGGCGCTCGGCGCCTCAAACAGGGTCGGCTCCTCGTCGGCGGCCTCGGGTCGCTGGAAGGACATGGTCGGCTGCGAGTAGAGGTCTTGGTCGGACCGGCGGCCCGCGGCGGCCTCGTCGACCGGGTAGTTGTCCATCGGGGTGCGCCGCGGCGCGGGGCGACGGGACGGTTGACGACGCGGTGCGGCCTCGCGCGGGGCGCGGCGCGGCGCGTCTCCTGCGGCCATGTCCTCGAGCTGGTCGTCGACGTGGGAGTACTGGTCGTCTTCCTCCTCGTCCCAGGCTTCCTGGCGAAGGCGGATCAGCTCGCCAACGGCGTCGACAAGCTCGCGCGCGGAAACGCCGGTGATCTTCTGCGCGCCGAAGACGATGAGCAGGATGAGAAGCGGGACGGCGATGTACTGGCTGAACCCCGCCGCCAGCGGTCCGCCGACGTAGGCGCCGATCGCGCCGCCCGCCGCGCGGCGTTCCTCCCACGTGGTGGGGTTGCCGGCGAAGAGGTGGACGAGCCCCAGCATCGAGGCGGTGATGACGCCGGTACCCAGTGCCACGCGGCCGCGCTCTTCGACCTTGGGCGCGTAGCCCAGCATGAGCGCGAGCGCCAGCCCCACGAGCAGCACGGGAAGGATGAGCGCGCCCGCACCGACGACGGAGTGGGTGATCTCGGCGATGAAGGCGCCGATGGGGCCCGCGATGTCGAACCAGACCGACGCGCCGAGCACGACGGCCAGCGCGATGAGTCCCAGCGCGAGGCTGTCGTAATCGCCCGGCGCCTGATCGTCCGAGTCCTCTTCCCGATCGTCGTGCTGCGGATCGACGTCCTCGTCGCCCGCGGCCCGCTTCCCCGGGCGGCGACCGCGGGTCGGCTGCTCGTCGCGGACGTCATTGTCTGCTGCGTGCTCGTCGAAGCGCTCGTCCTCATCGCCGCCGTTTCGTCCAAGGCGGAGTCCACCCAGAGAGCGCGTCAGCGTCCCCACGCCGCGGGCGGACGCACCGAACATCGCGGAGAAGCCGTGTCCCACAGCCCGAAACGCGCTGCCGGTCCTCTCACTGGACGTGTCGGCAGCGCGGAAGGCTGAGGTAGCGGGGTAACTCAGGCTGTTTCCCGCCCGGCGCCCCTTGGCGCTAGGCGTTGGTCCTGAGCTTCCCTTGCGGGTTCCTTTAGAGTTCGTGTTCTTTCCTGACCGCGATGGAGTTGATGAAGCGCTTCTGACAGTCATGGCCATAAGCTTAGACGCTTAAATCACATTCATCACATCCGCAACACTAATTTCGCTTGATTTTCTTACGTCAGGCCCAAAAACTTGACTTTAAATGCTCGATCGCCGGGCGAGCCCCAGCGGGTCGTCGATGGCGATACCCGGGACGCTGCGCCCGTACAGCCACAAGACGATCGCTCCCGCGCTGCCGCGAACGCAGGCCACCGCGTCTCCTTGTTCTGCGACGCCGAGCCGGTCGAAGGCGACGAACCGCCTGCCCCCGGTGGGTTCGAAGACGACCGGCCCCTTCGACTTCCGCAGCAGCACCTTGGACAAGGCCGTGCCCGCTGTGAAGAGCAACGCGTTTTCCGCCTCGCTCAAGTCGAAGGGCTGCCCTCCCCTGGGCGCGGCGACATCGTAGAGGTGCACGTAGTACTCTGCGGTGTTCATCTTCTCGTCCACGGCACGGGGAAGCTTCGCGCCCCGCCCGTGTGCCCACTCGGACACGAGCTGCTCGTATCCCTTTTGTTTGGCCGTCGCGGTCTCCCGCTCCAGCGTAGAGGCGAGGGCGGGCACGAACATGCCCGCTGCGGCCGCGAGCTTGTTTTCCCTCACGTACAGGTGGGCGGCGAGGTCGGTGGTGGTCCACCCCTCGCACAGGGTGGCGGCGTGCGGTCCGGCGGCGAGCAGCTCCTGCTCGAGGGCGCGGCGAAGTTTCTCAACGAGGCTCATGCCTTCGACTCTAGCCCCGATATCACGCGCGGGCTTGTGCCCAGCACGCACAAAGGTCCGGCCGCGCCATCGCTGGCACGGCCGGACCTGTCGTTGATTCCGAGTTAGAGGCTCTCGCGGGTAGCGCGGATCTCGTCGTCGCCCACGGCCACCTGCGCGGTGGAGGTCGGGATGACGGTCGGCATGATCATCGGCTTGCGGCGCCAGGTCTGCTCCACGTAGCGGGAGACCTTGCGGCGCAGCTGCTGCACCATGCGGTAAGGATCGTTCTCGCCCTCGGAGGCGAGGTCGTTCATGGTGTTCTCGACCAGCTCGGTGACCTCGGGCATCATGGCCGCGGCATCCTCGGAGAAGCCCTTGGCCTGAACGGTCGGGCGCTCCAGCAGGCGGCCGGTGCGGTTGTCGATGACCGCCGTGATGGCGATGAGGCCGCCCTCGCCCAGCGAGGTGCGCTCCTCGAGGACGTCCTGGTCGATGTCGCCCATGGTGACGCCGTCGACGTAGAGGTTACCGACCGGGATCTGACCCACGACACGGGCACGCCCGTCGACCAGGTCGACGACGACGCCGTTCTGGGCGAGCACCACGCGGTCGCGCGGGACGCCGGTAGAGATGGCCAGCTCCTTGTTGGCGCGCAGGTGGCGCCACTCGCCGTGAACCGGCATGGCGTTGACCGGGCGGGCGGCGTTGTACAGGAACAGCAGCTCGCCGGAGTAGCCGTGGCCCGAGGTGTGCACCTTGGCGTCGCGGCTGGTGACCACGGTGGCACCGATCTGGGCCAGCATGTTGATGACGCCGAAGACGGCCTCCTCGTTGCCGGGCACCAGGGAGGACGAGAGGATGATGAGGTCGCCGTCGCGGACGGTGATCTGGCGGTGCTCGCGGCGCGCCATGCGCGACAGCGCGGCCATCGGCTCGCCCTGGGTACCGGTGGTGATGAGCATGACCTTGTGCGGTGCCATCTTCGCGGCATCGTCCATGGTGACGATGGTGCCGCGCGGCGCCTTGAGGTAGCCCAGCTTCTCCGCGATCTCCATGTTGCGGATCATCGAGCGGCCGTTGAAGGCAACCTTGCGGCCTGCGGCGACGGCGGCGTCGACGGCGGCCTGGACGCGGTAGACGTTCGACGCGAAGGACGCCAGGATGACGCGCTGCTTGGCGTCGGCGACGAGCCGCTTCAGGGTCGGAGCGATCTCGGCCTCGGAGCCGGACACGCCCGGCGTGGTCGCGTTGGTCGAGTCGCACAGGAGCAGGTCGACGCCCTCGTCACCGAAGCGGGACAGCGCGGGAAGGTCGGTCGGGCGGCCGTCCGGCGGGGTCTGGTCGAGCTTGATGTCGCCCGTGTGGACGACGAGCCCCGCGCCGGTCTTGATGGCTACGCCCAGGCAGTCCGGGATGGAGTGGTTAACAGCCCAGAAGCGGACGTTGAACGGGCCGCGGTTCTCCACGGACTGCTCGTTGACTTCGATGAGCTTCGGGCGCTGACGGTGCTCGCGGCACTTGGCCGCGATGAGCGCCAGGGTGAACTTCGAGGCGATGATCGGGATGTCCGCGCGCAGCTTGAGCAGCCACGGGATGGCGCCGATGTGGTCCTCGTGGCCGTGGGTGATCACCAGCGCCTCGACGCGGTCGAGGTGGTTCTCGATCGGGCCGAAGTCGGGCAGGATGAGGTCCACGCCGGGCTCGCCGGACGAGGGGAACAGCACGCCACAGTCGACGATGAGCAGGCGGTTGTTGTACTCGAAGACGGTCATGTTGCGGCCGATCTCGGAGATGCCGCCGAGCGCGTAAATGCGCAGGCCGTTCTTCGGGGCCTTCGGCGGCTGAGGCAGGCGCTCGGTGAGGTCGGCGCCCTGCATCGACTTCACGACGTTGCGGCGGCTGCGATTGCCGCCCTTGTTGTTGCCGCCCTTGCCCTTGTTCTCCGAGGCGGCGCTGTTGCCGCCGGAGTTGGAGCCGGAACGGCGGCCGCGGCCGCGGTTGCCGGAGGCGTTCGAGCGGGAGCGGCTGCCACGACGGGAGCCACCCGTACCCTCGTTATCGGACGCGTGAGAAGACTCCTCGGCCGCGGGTGCCGCGACCTCAGGAGCCTGAAAAACGGGGGTCTCCGTCGCTTCCGGCGGGCCAGCCTTGCGGGTGACCTTCCGTGAGCGCGTACGGGGTTCAGTCATATCTATAAAACTCCAGAATTCTCCAAGTCGGCGCGCAGCTCCTCGAGCTCCCGCTCGTTCGGCGGGAGGATCGGCAGGCGCGGATCGCCGACTTCAATGCCCTGCATGCGCAGGGCGGCTTTGGCAAAGCTGACGCCCCCAAGGCGACCTTGGGCGGCGACCAGCGAAGACAGTTGTGCATTGATATCGCGGGCGGTGTCTAGGTCACCGCTCACAAAGCTGTCGCGCAGCTGGCGCAGTTGGCGCGGGGCGGCATGCCCGATCACGGAGATGAAGCCGGTGGCTCCAACGCTCAGCCACGGGAGGTTCAGCGGGTCATCGCCCGAGTACCAGGCGAGGCCGGTCTCGCGGATGAGCGGGGTGGCCACGGGAATGTTTCCCTTGGCATCCTTGACCGCCTTTACCGTGGGGAGCTCCGCGAGACGACGAATCGTGTCCGGGGCGATCTGCACCGCGGTACGACCCGGAATGTCGTAAGCGCAGATGGGCAAGTCCGTGGCCTTCGCGATGGTGGCGAAGTGCTGGTAAATGCCCTCCTGACTCGGCTTCGAGTAGTACGGGGTGACCACGAGCAGCGCATCGGCCCCAGCGTCAGCGGAAGCGCGCGCGAGTTCGACCGAGGCAGCGGTGTTGTTGGTGCCAGCGCCAGCGATGAGCTTCGCGCTGTCCCCCACCTCTTGCCTAACGGCCTTGAGCAGGCTGATCTTTTCTTCCAGCGTGGTGGTCGGCGACTCGCCGGTCGTGCCGGCGAGCACCAGGGAGTCCACCCCGTTTTCCGCCAGGTGCGCAGCAAGTGCGCGGCCCGCGGCGACGTTGAGCTCGCCGTTGGAATCGAACGGAGTAACCATTGCAACCGAAACGGTGCCGAAGTACTCGGCACCGTTCATCGCTGTCAAACCTGTGCTCATGAAAGGTAAGGTTACCTGTTCTGCACACGAAAGTGCACCATTGCCCCGGAAGTAGGCCCGAAATGTTATTCACCCGGGGGCGGCCCGCACACCCCGTGGAGATTAGGTGCGGCGCTTTAGCTGATCGTCGACAAGCAAAAAGCGGGCCCGCGCCTTCCGTTCGTGGAAGATCGCGGGCCCGGTTTGTTTAACAGCAGCGCGTCTGGGGGTTGTTCTCCTGGCTGGAGTACCGCTCGCGCCAGTACTCCTTCTTGCTCAGGATCTCGCAGCCCGGGTGGGTTGCCTTGCAGTGAGCGACGTAGTTGTCGTAGTCGTGGTCGCCGATGATGGCACCCAGGTACCACCACACGCTCTTGGCGACTTTCGTGATGCCCTGCATGCTAGTGCCCCACGTGTCGGCCGGGGTTGCGCGCGTCCCACGCGGCGACCAGCGGCTTCTCGGCGTCGGTGGCGGCCATGCCGACCGGTGCGAAGAGCTTCGACGGGATGAACGGCTCCTCGGAGGTCTCCGGCACCTCGCCGCGAGAATGCTGCTTGGCGGCCTTGATCGTGGCGATGATGCAGGTGAGGACCACGATCGCGGTGAGGATGAGGTAGAGCACCGACAGCGAGCCCTGGACCGCGGTGTTGCGGACCACCGCGGCGATGGCCTCGGGGGTCTTCGCGGTACCGAAGGACGACAGACCCTGCGCCTGGGCGTCCCTGAAGGCCGCGTGCTGGGCCCAGTAGCCGATGGACGGCTTGCTGCTGAAGATCTTCTGCCAGGAGGCGTAGAAGGTGACGATGACGTCCCAGGCCAGCGGCAGGCCCGGAACCCAGGCGTACTTCAGGCCGGTCTTCTTCACCACGACCACGAGGCACAGGCCCAGCGCGAGCGCGGCGAGAAGCTGGTTGGAGATGCCGAACAGCGGGAAGAGCATGTTGATGCCGCCCAGCGGATCGGTCACGCCCATGAGCAGGATGGAGCCCCAGCCGGCGCAGATGATGATGGTGGCGATCCAGGCGCCCGGCTTCCAGTGCGGGTCCTTGAACTTGCCCAGGCCGGGGATGGCGCCGAGGGTGTCGGTGAACAGGAAGCGGGCCACGCGGGTACCGGCGTCGATCGTGGTGAGGATGAACAGCGCCTCAAACATGATGGCGAAGTGATACCAGAAGGCCTGCAGCGAGTCGTTGCCGAAGATGTCGGTGAGGATGTGCGACATGCCGAAGGCGAAGGTCGGGGCGCCACCGGTGCGGGAGACGATGGACTGCTCGCCGATCGCCTGGGCTGCGTTGGTCAGAAGCGACGGGTCGATGTTGTCGCCGCGCAGGCCGAGCCCGTTGACGTAGGCAGCGGCGGTCTCTGCGGTTCCGCCCGTGACGCCCGCGGGGGCATTCATGGAGAAGTAGAGGTGCTGGTCGATGATGCAGGCCGCGACGAGCGCCATCATGGCGACGAAGGACTCGACGAGCATGGAGCCGTAGCCGATCATGCGCATCTGGGCTTCCTTCTCCACCAGCTTCGGCGTGGTGCCGGAGGACACGAGCGCGTGGAAGCCGGACAGCGCGCCACAGGCGATGGTGATGAACAGGAACGGGAACAGGTTACCGGCGAAGACCGGCCCGGTGCCGTCGAGCGCGAAGTGCGTGACGGCGGGCATCTGAACCTCGGGGCGGTCGATGATGATTCCCACGGCGAGCAGTCCGATGACGCCGATCTTCATGAAGGTGGACAGGTAGTCGCGCGGGGCGAGCAGCAGCCACACCGGCAGGATCGCGGCGACCACGCCGTAGATGATGAGTGCCCAGGAGATGGCGACCTTGGACAGGGTGAAGATGTCCTGGCCCCAGTCGGTTCCGGCGACCCAGCCGCCGCCGACGATGGCGAGCACGAGCAGGACCACGCCGATGAGCGAGGTCTCCATGACCGCGCCCGGGCGGATGTAGCGCATGTAAACGCCCATGAACAGGGCGATCGGGATGGTCATGAAGATGGAGAACACGCCCCACGGGGAATCCGCCAGCGCATTGACGACGACCAAGGCGAGAACCGCAATGAGGAAGACCATGATGGTGGCGATGGCGAACATGCCGATCGCGCCGCCAAGCGTGCCGACCTCGTCCTTGAGCATGGTGCCCAGCGAGCGGCCGCGGCGGCGAGTAGAGATCCACAGGGTGAGGTAGTCCTGGATGGCGCCGGCGAAGATCACGCCGATGATGATCCACAGCGTGGAGGGCAGGTAGCCCATCTGCGCGGCGAGGATCGGGCCGACGAGCGGGCCGGCGCCAGCGATCGCGGCGAAGTGGTGGCCGAAGAGCACGCGGCGGTCGGTGGGCATGAAGTCCTTGCCGTCGTTGTCGTACTCGGCCGGGGTCGCGCGGTCGGCGCGCGGCTTGACGATGCGCAGCTCCACGTAGCGGGCGTAGAACGAGTAGGCGATGATGTAGGAGCCGATGGCGGCAAGCACCAGCCACATGGCGTTGATCGACTCCCCTCGGCTGAAGCCGAGGATGCCCCACGCGATAGCGGCGATCACGGCGATGATCGCAAACACGATCTTCTTCTTCGGGCTCATCTTCCGCTTGTCGTCCACGCCGACGGGAAGATCGGTGGCGTCGCTGTAGACGTACTCGACCCCCTCGGGCGCCTCGGCGAGGCCATCGTTCGTTTTCAGGGAACTGGTCACACCACGCTCCTTATCTCTTAGCAGTGTTAGGTATCTACCCCCACGCGACGCAAAGTGACCCACGTCTCGTTTGGTTGAAAATAGTATGCCCTTTAATGGTTTGAGATTCCACCCCGTGGGATTTCCAAGCCCAGAGAGACTGTTTCATGGCAAAACTATCCCACATTAGGAGATGTTGATTTTCTAATGCAAAATAGGCGCAAGAAAAGCTCTCTCATTTAGGCGGGGCTTGTACGCAAGCACCCCCGCGCACCCGTTTTGGCCACGCCGTTTTTATCGATCAAGGCGCGCGCCCTACCCCCACAGGATCGCTCAAAACACAGAATCGCAAGGACCGCCCCACCGGCCCCACAAGGCCGCTCCCCGCCAAATCCCCGGCGCGAAGCGAACGACGCTTGGGTGGGCCAAGTTCCCACCACCCCTAAAGCGGGGGTTGCTGCCGCCGCGAAGCGATCAGCGGGCGGTCCTTGCGTGATCGGTTAAGTCGGCGGCGGGTTGGCTGGTCGCGAGGCCGGGTCGGCTCGCGCCGCGTGGCCCTCCACCCTAATTCAGCACCGAATCAGCCAGTCGCCTGCAAACACGCGCTTTCTTGACGCCCCGTGCGGCGCGAATCCGCAGGTGGTCAAAAGTGAAGCCTGTCAAACAAGCGCTTGTTTGACAGGCGGCGACCGCGGATGGCGACAATGGCCCCAAAGAAACAGCAACGGGAGCCGACCTGCGGTCGACTCCCGTTCCACTGCCCCTCCCAAAGCTAGGTGCGGGGCAATCCCAGCCTAGAAGTCCGTCACGTACGGGCTCGTGGCCATCTTCGAGCCATCCACGAGCGTGGTGATCTCGAAGTCGCCGAAGGCGACCGGGGCCTGCTCCTTGAGCAGCTCGAGGCACTCGACGGCGAGGGTACGGATCTCCACGTCCGCGTGCTCGGAGGCGCGCATCCCGATGAAGTGCCGCCACGTGCGGAAATTGCCGGTGACCACGATGCGGGACTCCATCGCGTTCGGCAGGATGGCGCGGGCCGCCTGGCGGGCCTGCTTCTTGCGCAGCAGGGCGTTGGGCTCGTCCGCGAGCTTCTCCTCCAAAGCCTTGAGTATCTCGTTGTAGGTAAAGCGGGCCTCGTCCACCGCGCGCAGGAACAGCCGCCGCAGGTCCTCGTCCTCGTCGATGAGCGGCGGGACGATGACCTCGGTCTGCTGCTGGTGCACGAAGCGCTGGGACAGCTGCGAGAAGGAGAAGTGGCGGTGGCGGGTCAGCTCATGGGTGGCCGAGCGCGACAGGCCGCGGATGTAGAGGGTCGCCGTCGGGTGCTCGAGCAGCGCCGTGTGGCCGACCTCCATGATGTGGCGCAGGTAGGCCTCGTTCGACGCCGTGCGCGGGTTCGGCTTGTCAAAGCTCTCGTAGCACGCCCGCCCGGCGAACTCGATGAGCGCCTCCGACGGGCTAGCCTCGGTGGACCAGTCCACGTCCGACGGGGGGAAGAAGGAGCTGCACGCCACCAGCTGAACGTTGAGCAGCTTTTGCTTTGCCATGGCTTACAGCCCGAGGTAGTTCTCGAGCCCCACGGTAAGCCCCGGGTGCTGGGCGATCTCGCGGACGCCAACCAGCACGCCCGGGACGAAGGACATGCGGTCGTAGGAGTCCTGGCGGATGGTCAGCGACTGGCCCTGGGCGCCGAAGATGACCTCCTCGTGGGCGACCATGCCGGTCATGCGCACGGCGTGAACGTGAACGCCGTCGACGTCCGCGCCCCGGGCGCCCTCCAGCGACTGGTTCGTGGCGTCCGGCATCGGGGCCATGCCTGCCTCGCGGCGGGCGGTAGCGATGCCCTCGGCGGTGTGGATCGCGGTGCCCGACGGTGCATCCAGCTTGTTCGGGTGGTGGTACTCAACGACCTCGGCGGAGTCGAAGAAGCGCGCCGCCTGCTTGGCAAACTGCATGGTCAGCACTGCGGAAATGGCGAAGTTCGGGGCGATGAGCGCGTTCGCGCCGCCCGCCTTGGCCCACTCCTCAACCTGGGCGAGGCGCTCCGGGGTAAAGCCGGTGGTGCCCACGACGGCGGAGATACCGTTGGTCAGGCAGAACTCGAGGTTGCCCATGACGGCGGCCGGGCTGGTGAAGTCGACGATGACCTCGGCGCCCTTCTCCTTGAGCAGTTCCAACGAGTCCTCTCGGTCGAGCGCGGCGACCAGCTCGAGGTCCTCAGCCGCGGTCACGCCCTCGCAGACCGCCTGGCCGACCCGGCCCTTCGCACCCAAAACGCCCACCTTGATAGTCATTCCTGCTCTCCTTTACTCGGCTGAAGAATTCTTGGCTTTACTTCCTGCGCCAAGCATACCGTTCTCTTCGCCGCGCCTGTCGGTGCCGCCCCAGCCTCGCCGGAGGCAAACAGACACTAAGCTGGCAAGGCATGAGAATTTACATCGCATCCGTCATGGTCGACGACGTCGCAAAGGCACACGATTTCTACGTAGGCACGCTGGGATTCCAGGTCCGCGACGACGTCACCGCAGGCGATTACCGCTGGCTCACCGTGTGCAACCCGGGCGAGCCCGACGGCACCCAGCTCCTCCTCGAGCCCAAGGGCCACCCCGCCGCGGTGCCGTTCACCGCGGCTCTCAAGAGCGACGGCATCCCGCTCACCCAGTTCCTGTCCGAGGATGTCGCCGCCGAGTACGAGGCGCTCAAGGCCAAGGGCGTCACCTTTACCATGGAGCCCACCGACGTCGGCCCGTCCATCATCGCGATTTTCGACGACACGGTGGGCAACCTGATCCAGCTCGTCCAGCTCAAGAAGCAGCTCTCCGTCAGGCCTCGATGAAGAACTAGCGCTCGATCCCCGCCACCGACCGCACGATGCCGAAGCGATGCATCGTCACGGATACCGCCTGCTCGAGGAGGAAGGAGAGCAGCTCCCTTCGGCCGTCGGCAAGCACCTGCCGATCGAGGACCACGGAATCAGACGCCACGGCGGCCTCGCGAACGCCCTCCTCGACCTCGCCGAGGGCGCGCACGCGCGACGAGGCCGCATGACGGACCTCCTCGGCGAAGGACTCCGCGCTGGAGACCCGGACCAATCCCCGCAGCGCGCCGAGCCGGGCGGCGATCGGGGCCGCCGCGGAGAACTCCGTGACCGTGCCCGTCAGCGCCGCCGCCATCTCGAGGCGCACGACGTCGCGGGGCCGGAACCCCTCGCCGATGCGGACGCGCAGGGGCCCCAAGAGCGGGCGGTAGCGGAAGATATTCGCCTCGCTGACAAGGCCCGTGCGGTCGTGCTCGCGCCCGAATTCCTCCTGCCACGCCAGCTGGTCCAGCTCGGCGGCCCGCCACAGCCAGTCCACGTCCTCGCGTCCGAGCCCCAGCTGCTCGGCGCGCTGCGTGAGCAACCGGGCGACCCGCAGCTGCACGTCGACGTCGCGGGGTGCAAGGTCCCCGTCCTCCCAGGTTCCCAACTGCGCCACGTAGTTCGGCCCGCCCGCCTTGGCGCCGGGCCCTATCACCGACTTCTTCCAGCCGCCGAAGGGCTGGCGCTGAACGATGGCGCCGGTGATGCCGCGGTTGATGTAGGCGTTGCCCACCTCGACGTGTTCCTTCCAGTACTCGAGCTCGGCGTTGTCGAGGGAGTGAATGCCGCCGGTCAGCCCGAAACCGGTGCCGTTTTGCCAAGCCACCGCCTCCTCGAGGGTTGCCGCGTGCATGATGCCTAGGACGGGCCCGAAGCACTCGTTGAGGTGGAACCACGAGCCGGGACGGACGTTGTCGCGGATGCCCGGGGACCACAGCGTCCCCTCCTCGTTGAGTTTCTCGGGCTTAAGCAGCCACGTCTCGCCGGGCTCGAGGCGAGTGAGCCCGCGCAGCAGCTTCTCACCCGGCGGCTCGATGAGCCCGTTCATCGTGGTGGTGATGTCGTATCCCGGCCCGACCCTGAGGGTCGTGACGGCGTCGAGCAGCTGCGCGCGCAGGCGCTCCGTCTCGCCCGCGCTTCCCACCAGGATGGCCAGCGAGGCGGCGGAGCACTTCTGCCCGGAGTGCCCGAAGGCGGACTGGTACAGGTCGGCGATCGCGAGGTCGGGGTCGGCCGACGGGGTGATGATGATCGCGTTCTTGCCGGAGGTCTCCGCCATGAGGTTCATCCCGGGCCGCCACGAGCGGAAGAGCGCCCCGGTCTCGCTCGCCCCGGTGAGGACCACGGCGTCGACGTCTGGGTGGGAGATGAGCGTTTTGCCCGCCTCACCCTCGTCGGTGAAGACTAGCTGCACTAGGTCGCGATCGAGGCCGTGCTCGTCGAGCGCCTCGTGGATGCACTCCACCAGCACCTTCGCGCAGTGAACCACCTGTGGGGCCGGCTTGATGATGACGGCCGAACCCGCCCCGAGCGCCGCGACGATGCCGCCGGTGGGGATCGCCACCGGGAAGTTCCACGGCGGGGCCACCACCGTTACCCTGTGAGGGGTGAACCTCGAGCGGGCCTCGGCGAGCAGGCGAACGGAGCGGGCGTAGAAAACGCAGAAGTCGATGGCCTCGGAGACCTCGGGATCCATCTGGTCGATGGTCTTGTTCGCCTCGAACGCCCCGACGCCGATGAGCCGGTCGCGGTTGTCCGCCAGCTTGTCGGCGATCGTCTCCAAGACGGCCGCACGCTTGTCGGTGGCCGTTGCACCCCAGCCTGCCGCAAGCTTCGCGGCCGTGGCGACCGCGCCCTCCACTGCCGTCGGGTCGGAGACCTCGGCGACTCCGTGCGCGCCCGGATCCAAAGCCAGGATCGCCTCGGCCCACGCCCGGTTCGCGGGGAGGACCGGATCGGTGTCGGGCTCGTTTCTCAATCGCCCGCCCCGCGGCGCCCGCCGGCCGAGTCTGCCCGCCTTTTCGCCGCCGCGGTCCTGGGTGCGTTTCGCCCCGGCGAAGGTGTCCCACCGCGCGGCCACGGCGCGGCGATAGACCCGCTCCTGCTGCTCGATCGGCGAAAGGCCCAGCTCGTCGCCCACGGCGTCGGGGTTGACCTCGCCTTCCCCCTCGGGTGCGAAGAGCGCGTGGAGGAAATTTTCGGCCGCCGAGTTCTCCTCGAGGCGCCGCACGAGGTAGGACACGGCGACGTCGAAGTCCTCCGCGTGGACGACCGGAGTGTACAGGATCTGCCTGCCCTCGAAGGCCTCCCGCACCGCCGCCTGCTGGGCGGGGGACATCCCCTGCAGCATCTCGGAGTCGAGCATGTGCAGCACCCCGCGGCGGGTGGCCAGCTCGCACGCGGTGGCGGCGGTGTAGAGGTTGTGCGTCGCCACGCCGACGCGGACCGAGCCGGCGAACTCCTCGCGCACGACGAAGTCCAGCAAGCGGTAGTAGTTGGCGTCCACCTGCTGCTTGTCCGTGTAGGTTGCGGTTGGCCAGCCGCGCGTCTCCCCCGCCACCTTCTCCATGGACAGGTTTGCTCCCTTGACGATCCGGATCTTGATGGGAGCCCCGCCCGCGGCCACCCGCCGCTTCCCGAACTCCCCGAGCTCCCTGAGCGCGTCGAGAGTGTCCGGGAGGTAGGCCTGAAGCACGATCCCGCCCCGGTAGGTGCGGAACTCCTCCTCGCTGAGCAGCTCCTTAAACAGCCGGATCGTGAGCTCGAGGTCGTGATATTCCTCCATGTCGAGGTTGATGAATACCCCCTTCGCGTGCGCCGCCTGGTACAGGGGTCGCAGTCGGTCCTTGAGCCGCGTGATCGAGCCGTCGTGGTCCCAGTGGTTGATCTGCGCCACCATCGAGGAGGCCTTCACCGACACGTAGGTCACGCGCGGGTTGTTGATGAGGTCCAAGGTACGCCGGGCGCGGGCCTTGGCCTCCTCCTCGCCGAGCACGGCCTCGCCCAGCAGGTTGAGGTTGAGCTGCTCGCCGCTGGCCGCCGCCTTGTCCAGCATGGCGTTGAGCGCGTCGGACTCGACGTCGAGGACGAGGTGGCCGACCATCTGCCGCATGCGGGCGCGCGCCAGCGGCATCACGATCCGCGGGGCGTGGGGGCCGACCACCCCGCCCAGTCCCACCAGCGCGTTGTTGATCGGCCCGAGGAAAGAGGAATCGTATTCCTTGGTCATCGCCCTCAGCGCCCGAGCCGCGACCGCTTGGTCCTCGGGGCGCATGACACGATCGACGAAGTCCATGGTGAACTTCACGCCCTGCTTGTCTCGGAGGATTCCGGCGAGCTGCTCGGCGGCCTTGTCGTTAACTCCCTCGGCGGCGCTCAGCCACGCGCGGGCTCGCGCGACGGCGGCCTCGACGCAATCGTCAAGATCATGGGACTCGGGAAGTCGGGTGTGTGCGGGGGTGGTCATGGCGGTGGCTTTGCCTTTCGGGGAGGAGACACGGGCGCCCGCAAAGCGAAGACAGGGAGGGCAGGAAACGCGCGGCCAGCGAGAACGCCGCCGCGAGGCCCGAGTCTGTGAGAAGTGGTTGTCGCGTGGGGTGGCGCGCCGAGACTCGGCGGCCAGTTCTTCAATGGAGTTACGCACGCCCCATGCTCAAAAAAGACGCGCGGGGTGTTCCTACGCGACGTGTGGTCGGTCACCGGTACGGCGCGTGCGTGAACTCTGCGTTCATGGCTTCCACCTCCGGCTTCTTCCCCGCTCCCCGCGGGGCCGCTTCAACACGACGAGCTTCGCCACCAAAAAACTGTGACCTAACTCTCTGAGAGCTAGAGCATATACCCCAGCTCACGAGGTTTCAAGAGGGTGCTCCGTTTTCCCGCAATCGCGAGCGTGCCGCGAAGACAGCGCCGCACTTCTCCGGCGTCCCCTTCGCCGCGGGCAATCAGCTACTTACGCCGGCAGATGCTTGTCGACGGCCAAGGCGAGCAGCAAAAAGGCCCGCGCGGCACCACAGGAATCGGTGCACACGCGGGCCTTGACGCGAGAACTTACTCGGGCTTCACAAGCCCCAGCGAGATCTTGCCGCGGTTGTCGATGTCGAGGATCTCCACCTCGATCTTGTCGCCGACCTTGACCACGTCCTCGACCTTCTCCACGCGCTTGCCGTTGCCCAGCTTGGAGATGTGCAGCAGGCCGTCGCGGCCCGGCACGAGGGAGACGAACGCGCCGAAAGCGGTGGTCTTGACCACGGTGCCGAGGAAGCGCTCGCCGACCTTCGGCAGCTGCGGGTTGGCGATCGCGTTGATCTTCTCGATCGCGGCCTCAGCGGCCTCGCCGGTGGTGGCGGAGACGTAGACGGTGCCGTCCTCCTCGATGGAGACGTCCGCGCCGGTCTCCTCGGTGATCGCGTTGATGGTCTTGCCCTTCGGGCCGATGACCTCGCCGATCTTGGAGACCGGGACGGTGACGGTGGTGATGCGCGGAGCCAGCGGGCTCATCTCATCCGGGCCGTCGATGACCTCGGCCATGGTGTCGAGGATCGTCAGGCGGGCGTCGCGGGCCTGGGAGAGGGCGGCGGCGAGCACCTCGGACGGGATGCCGTCGAGCTTCGTGTCCAGCTGGAGCGCGGTGATGAACTCGGAGGTTCCCGCGACCTTGAAGTCCATGTCGCCGAAGGCGTCCTCGGCGCCGAGGATGTCCGTGAGCGCCACGTAGCGGGTCTCGCCGTCGACGTCGTCGGAGACCAGGCCCATCGCGATGCCCGCGACCGGAGCCTTCAGCGGCACGCCCGCGTTGTACAGCGACAGGGTGGACGCGCACACGGAGCCCATGGAGGTGGAGCCGTTGGAGCCGAGGGCCTCGGAGACCTGGCGGATGGCGTAGGGGAACTCCTCGCGGGACGGGATCACCGGCACGAGCGCGCGCTCGGCGAGCGCGCCGTGGCCGATCTCGCGGCGCTTCGGGGAGCCGACGCGGCCGGTCTCGCCGGTGGAGTACGGCGGGAAGTTGTAGTGGTGGATGTAGCGCTTGGAGGTCGTCGGGGTCAGCGAGTCGATCTGCTGCTCCATCTTGAGCATGTCGAGGGTGGTCACACCCAGGATCTGGGTCTCGCCGCGCTCGAAGAGCGAGGAGCCGTGGGCGCGCGGGACGAGGTCGACCTCGACGCCCAGGTCGCGGATGTCGGTGACGCCGCGGCCGTCGATGCGGAACTGCTCGGTGAGGATCTTCTGGCGGACGATCTTCTTCATCACCGCGTTGTAGGCTGCACGGATCTCCTTGGAGGCGTTCTCGTTGCCCTCGAAGTTCGGGAGCAGGTCGGCCTCGATGGACTCCATGTACTCGTTGGTGGCCTCGTCGCGCTCGAGCTTGGCCTTGATGGTCAGGAGCTTGGCCAGCTTCTTGGAGGCCTTCTTCTCCACCGCGGCGTAGACGTCGTCGGTGTAGGCCGGGAACAGCGGGAAGGTCTGGGTCTCCTTCGCGGCGCGCTCGGCCAGGCCGGCCTGCACGCGGCAGAGGATCTCGATGAACGGCTTGGCAGCCTCGAGGCCGGAGGCCACGACGGACTCGGTCGGTGCCGGTGCGCCGTCGGCGATGCGGGCGACGACCGACTCGGTCGCGCCTGCCTCCACCATCATGATGGCGACGTCCTCGACGGTCTTGTTGCCCTTCTTCTTGTTGACGATGCGGCCTGCGACGACCAGCTCGAACAGCGCCTTCTCGTGCTGCGGCTGGGTCGGGAACGCGACCCATTGCCCCTCGGGGTGCTTGTCATCGGCGATGAGCGCCATGCGCACGCCGCCGACGGCGCCGGAGACCGGCAGGCCGGACAGCTGGGTGGCGGCGGAGGCGCCGTTGATGGCGACGACGTCGTACATGTCCTCCGGGTTCATGGACAAGACGGTGACCACGACCTGCACCTCGTTGCGCAGCCCCTTGACGAAGGTGGGGCGCAGCGGGCGGTCGATGAGGCGGCAGGCGAGGATGGCCTCGGTGGACGGGCGGCCCTCGCGGCGGAAGAAGGAGCCGGGGATGCGGCCGCCGGCGTACATGCGCTCCTCGACGTCCACGGTCAGCGGGAAGAAGTCGAAGCCCTCGCGCGGCTGGTTGGAGGCGGTGGTGGTGGCCAGCAGCATGGTGTCATCGTCCAGGTAGGTGGTGACGGAGCCGTCTGCCTGGCGGGCCAGCTGGCCGGTTTCAAAACGGATAGTGCGGGTGCCAAAGTCACCGTTGTCGATGGTGGCTATGGCCTCGGTTACGCCAAATTCAGCGTCCTCGTTGTACTGAATGTGTGCGTTAGCGTTGCTCAAAATTCACGTCTCCTTGTCGCTTAGACGTTTCCCGGCGATCATCGGTGCCGCCTTTATGGATTCACAATCTCAAAAATCTTCGAACGTGCAACTTTCGGAATTCTAGCATGAAAAAACCCGCGCATCAGCACTGTTACGTGTGATACGCGGGTGAAACGCTGTGACGCTTAGCGACGCAGGCCCAGGCGGGCGATCAGGTCACGGTAGCGGTCAACGTTGTTGGCTGCCAGGTACTTCAGCAGGCCGCGGCGGCGACCGACCAGAAGCAGCAGACCACGGCGGGAGTGGTGGTCGTGCTTGTGGAACTTCAGGTGCTCGGTCAGGTTGTTGATGCGGCTGGTCAGCAGCGCAACCTGGGCCTCCGGAGAACCGGTGTCGGTCTCGTGCAGGCCGTACTCGGCGAGGATGGACTTCTTCTGCTCAGTGGTCAGTGCCATAGAGTAGTACTCCTATAAATATTTCAGTCCACATGAAAAATGCGCGGGTGTTGCCCGCGGCTCCCAACTGCTGTGGACCGCAGTAAAGAAGCCTTAAACACTCTAGCACACGAGCGCGCCGATTTCAGCATTTTCGCTTGTCGACGCCTTCGGCCTCACAGACCGCGGGCTACCCGACCGATGCGCTCCATGAACTCGGCGAGGAAGCGCTCGACGTCGACGGCGACCGCGACCTTGGCGTTTTTCACCGGGTCGTTCAGCCGGGTCTCGTCGCCGATGGTGCGCCCGCGGGTAGCGCCCTCGGTGTCGACCTTGAGGTTGATCGGCAGGGTCGTCACCAGCGACGGGTCGACGGCGACGCCAACGGCCAGCGGGTCGTGCAGGCCGCAGCCGCCGAGGTGCGGCGCGGTGGTGTCGTAGGCCTTGATGTAGTAGTCGGTCGCGTCCGCGAGGAAGGTGCCAGCGGGAGTCCCCAGCGCGCGCCACTGCTTGGTCTCCTCGTAGGTGAGTAGCGTCTGCAGCGTCACGTCAAGGCCGATCATGGTGATGTCGTTTGAATTGCGCACCATGATATCCGCGCCCTCGGGGTCCTGGTTGATGTTGGCCTCGGCCCACGGGCTCACGTTGCCGGGGACGGTCAGCGCGCCGCCCATGAACACGATGTGGGCGTTCTCGGCGAAGGTGGGATCCTTCTTGATCGCGGTGGCGATGTTCGTCATCGCGCCGGTCGGGATGATGACCAGCTCGTCGCCGTACTTCTTCACCGACTCGATGAGGAAGTCCACGGCGCCCTGCTCCTGCGGGGCGGCCTGGGCGTCGGGCACGACGGCCTCGCCGATGCCGTTGTTGCCGTGGATGAAGGCGGAGATCTCCAATACCTCGAAGGAGTCCTTGGCCAGCGCGTGGGGCTCGCCGATGAAGACGGGCACGTCGGCGCGGCCGAAGAGCTCGAGCAGAGCGAGGTCGTTGCGGGCGCCGGTCTCCACCAACACGTTGCCGTAGGTCGCGGTCACGCCGATGAGCTCGAGCTCCGGGGAGCCGAGCGTGTAGGCCAGCGCGAGGGCGTCGTCGATGCCGGTATCGAGGTCGAGGATTACTTTCTTCGCCACGTGGATTCTCCCTTTCTTAGGAAATGATATGTCTGCTGCTAGGGCTCGATGACGCGGTCGCCCAGGATGGCGCGCACGTCGTCGACGTCCTTGTGGATCGCTGTGAGCAGCTCTTCGACGCTGGTGAACTTCTCCATGCCGCGCACGAAGTCGACGAACTCGACCACGACGGTGTGCCCGTAGAGGTCCGCCTCGTGGTCGAGGACGAAGGACTCCACGCTGCGGCGCTCGTCGCCGAAGGTGGGGTTATGCCCCACCGAGATGGCCGCCATGTAGCGCACCTCGTGTTTCATCGTGCCCTCGATCGGCGCCTGCGAGACCACGCGCAGCCAGCCGGCGTAGACGCCGTCGGCGGGAAGCGCCACGGAATCCGGGAAGTAGAGGTTGGCCGTGGGGAACCCGAGCTCCTTGCCGCCGCGGCCCGCGCCGCGCACGACCTGCCCCTTGACCGAGTAGAGCCTGCCCAGCGCCCAGTTGGCGCGGGTGATATTGCCCTCGGCGAGGCAGTTGCGGATGAGCGTCGAGCACAGAACCGTGCCATCCTCGGCGAGCAGCGGGAGGACGTTGATCTCCACGCCGTACTTCTCCCCCAGCTCCTTGAGCGTGTCGGTGGTGCCCGCCGCCTTGTAGCCGAAGGTGAAGTTCTCCCCCACCACGACGGTGCGCGCGCGGAGGGTGTCCATGAGCACCTGAGTGAAGAACTCCTCCGGCTCGAGCCGGGCCATGTCGGCGTTGAAGCTCAGCGCGAGCATGTGATCGACGCCGAGCTCCGCGGCGAGATCCGCCCGCTCGCGCACCGAGCCCAGCATGGGCGGCATCCGGTCGGGGCGCAGCACGGCCAAGGGATGGGGGTTGAAGGTGAGCAGGATGCTCGGGATCTGTTGCTCGCGAGCCTTGGTCGTCGCCAAGCTAATAAGCGTCTTGTGACCGCGGTGAATGCCGTCGAAAACGCCGATGGTGACGACCGAAGCATCGAGCGATGCGGGGACGTCCTGAAGTCCGTGCCAGATATCCACGCCCTATAGCCTACGACATAGACTGGTCGTCATGAGTGATCCCCTTGAAACTTCCGGCCTCGTCGTCGTGGACAAACCCTCCGGAATGACCTCGCACGACGTGGTCGGACGCCTGCGTCGCTACTTTCGCACGAAGAAGGTCGGGCACTCCGGAACGCTCGACCCGATGGCGACCGGCGTGCTGGTTCTGGGGCTCGAGCGCGGCACGAAATACCTCGCGCACATGGTCGCCGACACCAAGTCGTACGCCGCGACCATCCGCCTGGGCGCCGCCACCACCACAGACGACAAGGAGGGCGAGGTCCTCTCGCGGGCCTCGGCCGCGCACGTCACCGACGAGCAGATCGCCGAGGGCATCGCCGCGCTCACGGGCAGGATCATGCAGAAGCCCGCTGCGGTCAGCGCCATCAAGATCAACGGCCGGCGCGCGCACGAGCTGGTCCGCGAGGGCGTCGAGGTGGACATCCCCGCTCGCCCCGTGACGGTCACCCGCTTCGACGTGCTCGACACCCGCCGCGAGGGGGACTACGTCGACCTCGACGTGGAGGTCGACTGCAGCTCGGGCACCTACATCCGCTCGCTCGCCCGCGACCTCGGCGCCGCGCTCGGCGTCGGCGGGCACCTGACAGCGCTGCGGCGGACCGCCGTCGGACCGTTTTCGCTTGCCGACGCCTATCGGCTGGATGACCTCGAGGACAACCCGCGCCTGTCGATGAGCCTCGACGAGGCGCTCATCCGCACCTACCCCGTGCTCGAGGTGACCGCGGATGAGGCCGCCGCGCTCGCGCTGGGAAAGTGGCTCGAGCCGCGCGGCCTCAAGGGCGTCCACGCGGCCGTCGGCCCCGACGGCAAGGCGATCGCGCTGGTCAAGGAGAAGGGCAAGCGGCTGTCCACCGTGTTCGTCGCCCGCCCCGCCACGCTCTAGCGCGGCCGGGCCATCTAGGTCTCTAGGTCTCTAGGTCACAGCCGTGGTGGCGATGATGAACCCGTCCTTGATCATCCATTTGCCCTCGATGAACGGCACGGGGGTGGGGCGAAGCAGCAGGTAGGAGACGAAGGTGCCGTCGTCGCGCAGGTCGATCTCCGCCTGCTCGAAGCCGAGCCAGCGCCTAGTAAGCGGGAACCACGCCTTGTAGGTGGCCTCCTTGGCGCAGAACAGTAGGCGGTCCGCGCAGCCGACCCCCTTGTCCTTCAGGTAGCTGAGCTGCGCCAGCTCGCTGGGGCGCGAGATCGACGGGAGCACGCCGTCTGGCAGCGGCTCGGCCACCTCGGCGTCCAGCCCCATCGAGCGCACCAGCAGCCGGGGCGCCACCACCGCGGCGCGCAGCCCGTCGGTGTGGGTGAGCGACCCGGACACCGAGGCAGGCCACAGCGGCATCCCGCGCTCGCCGCGCAGGATCGGCTCGCCCGTGTCGCGGTCGAGCGCCTTGAGCGCCTCGTGCGCGCACCAGCGCGCGTCGCCGAACTCCGCCTTGCGCACGTCGACAGCGTGGGCGACGAGCGCGCGCTCGAGAGGATGCAGGTTGCGGAAGTTGGTCAGGTCGTGTTGGTCGGTGGGCACGAGCTTGACCACGTACTTGGCGCTGGGTGGGAAGAGATCCGCCTCGAGCATCAGTTCACCTCCAACACGGGCACGGGCCAGGGACGATCGGCGGGCAGCCGCTCCCACTCGCGGGGATAACCGAGGGACACCTCCATGTGATCGATGCCGTCGACGGTGGTCACGCCCGGCGTGTGCAGGTGCCCGTACACGACTTTGACCGCATTATATCGTTGCGCCCACGTGCGGGTATGGCGGGTGCCGCACCACAGCCCCAGCTCCTTGAGCCGGAGCTTGTTCACCGGTTCCGCGATGAGCGGCCAGTGGTTGATGAGCAGCGTCGGGCCCGTCACGCGGCTGAGCCGTTTCACCGAGTAGGCCAGGCGATCCCAGCACCAGGCGCGCACGTCGACGAACGGGGCGATGGCGAACTCGTCGGTCAGCATGACCTGCTTGTCGCGGGCCGCCTGGACGGCCTGCTCCACGGTAAGCTCCTGCGGCTTGAAGGAGTAGTCGTACAGGGTAAACAGCGGGACGATGGTGACCCCGCCGAAGACCGGGTACGGGTCCTCCGGGGTGAGCACGTCGATCTTGCGGCAGGCAGCGACCAGCTCCTCGTACTTCCCGCGGCCCTGATGGCGGTCGGTGGAACGGGAAAACAGCTCGTGGTTGCCCGGCACCCAGATCACCTGCGCGAAGCGTTTGCGCAGCTGGTTGAGCACCTGGATGACCAGCTCGGTGCGCTCGGCGACGTCACCCGCGACGATGAGCCAGTCGCTGGGGTCCTTGGGCTGGATCGCGTCGATCCACTGCGCGTTGGCCTTGACCGCCGCGTGCAAATCAGCGACAGCCCACAACGTCTGAGTCACTGCGTTTACACCTTTCGTTCATGGCCACTGGCCCATAACCAAAGCGGGGCGCAAAAGCGAAGGCCCCAGCCCCCACTACTGTGGCACACTCACGCGACACCGGCCCTGCACGACGCGAGAGTAGCCCCTCGAACTTGGGGATTCCTAGGAAGTCGCTGCCCATTTCATCGATTGAAAGCGGTAGACAACCCCCGAAAGGCGTAGGACGACGAAGACGAAGAGCCCCACCCACACACCCGTGAGCCCCCAGCCGAAGACCAGAGACAGCCAGACGAAAGGCAGGAACCCGAACAGCGCCGAGGCCATCGAGATGTTGCGAAGGAAGGCAGCGTCCCCGGCGCCGAGGAGCACACCGTCCAGGGCGAAGACCACGCCGCCCACCACGATGAGCGCGATGAGTAGCCACCACGGGTGTGCCATGGCGCCCAAAACCTCCCCGTCGCGGGTGAACGCCCGCGGGATGAGCCGGTAGCCCGCGGCGAAGACGAGCGCCAAGACCACCGCGACCCCGCTCGAGTACGCGACCACCTTCAGCCCCACGGCGCGCGCCCGGGCGACCGCACCGGCACCCAGCGCCGCGCCGGTGAGCGTCTGCGCCGCGATGGCCAGCGAGTCGAGCACGAGCGTGAGGAAGTTCCACAGCTGCAGCATGACCTGGTGGCCTGCCAGCGAGGCGGCGCCGAAGCGACTGGCCACCGCCGCAGCCGACACGAAGGAGACCTGGAAGGACAGCGATCGAAGAATGAGGTTCGAGCCCAGCTTCAGCTGCTCGCGGATGACCGACCACGACGGCTTCCACGGCCCCTCGTGGAACTTCGCCAGGCACCCCGCGAACAGCGTCGCGGTAATAACCGTGCCCATGAGGTTGGCCGCGGCCGAGCCGACAAGCCCCCACTTGGCCACGAAGACCGGGATGGCGATCGCGCCGGGGATCACGCCCGCCAGCGTGAAGACGAGCGGCAGCCGGGTGTTCTGGATCCCGCGCAGCCAGCCGTTTCCGGCCATCTCGATGAGGACGAGCGGGATGCCGAAGGCGGTGATCCTCAGCCAGTGGGAGGCGGCGTCGGCCACCTGCGGGTCGGAGCTCAGCCACCAGGCAAATCGCCGCGCGTTGAAGAAGACGATTGCACACAACACGATGCCGACGCTCAGCGCCACCCACGTCGCCTGCACCCCCTCGGCGATGGCCGCGGATCGCCTGCCCGCGCCGAAAAGCCGCGAGCTGCGCGCGGTCGTGCCGTAAGACAGGAAGGTCAACTGGGTGGTGACCTGCGAATAGACGGTCGTTCCCGCACCCAGCGCGGCAAGGTTGAGCGCGCCGGTGTGCCCCACCACGGAGGTGTCGAGCAGGAGGAACAGCGGGGTCGCCGACAGCACGCCGAGGGCGGGCAGCGCC
Organism: Corynebacterium vitaeruminis DSM 20294; assembly: GCF_000550805.1. NCBI lineage: Bacteria > Bacillati > Actinomycetota > Actinomycetes > Mycobacteriales > Corynebacteriaceae > Corynebacterium > Corynebacterium vitaeruminis. Next base: position 1,819,319 of record NZ_CP004353.1, read on the forward strand.
AGGTTGAGGAGGATCGCCAGGCTCACCTTGTCCGAGGCGGGCCGGGAATCTTCGTCGGTGTCTTGGGTACGCACTCGGGCCAGTCTATCCGCTTTGGGATCGCGCGTGCGAGAACGCCCCGGGCGCCTAGATGCGCCTGAGGCACTCCCCCACGATGGAGTCGATGATCCGGGCGACCACGTGCTCGGTGGTGCCGAAGGCCGTCACCCCGGCGGAGTGGCGGTGCCCGCCGCCGCCCATGTTCTTGGCCACCTGGGAGACGTCGTAGGTAGTAGACCGGAAGGAGATGGCGAAGTCGCCGGGCGCGTACTCCTTCAGCACGACGACGATGTCCCCGTCGGAGACGCCGCGGATCATGTCCGCGATCCGCTCGACCGCTGCCTGGGAGTGCCCGCGGATGCGGTCGCGGGATGCGACCGCGAAGACGACGTTGAGGCTGCCGACCTTGACCTGCCGCAGGTCCTCCAGGACCCGGCCGATCATCACGAGGTCCGACACGGTACCGCCGTCGAAAAGCTCATTGCCGATCTTCCTGATGTCCAACCCCGTGTCCACCAGCTCCTTGGCGAGCGTGTGCATCTGGGGGCGGCCCCAGCGGAAGCCGTCGGTGTCGGTGCACAGGCCGGCGTACAGGCAGTGCGCGATGGTCTGATCGAGCGTGACGTCGAGGTAGCGGAACCACTCGCGAAGAACCGTGGTGCTGGACTCGGCGGACTTGTCGATGAGGTTGATGCCCGCGAACCCGCGGTTGGTGGCGTGGTGGTCGACGAGCACGACCCGCTCGGGGTTGGCGAGGATCTCCGGCTGCAGGCAGCCCGTGCGCGAGGAGGCGCCGCAGTCGACGACGATGACGACGTCGCACTGGGGCAGCCGGTCGACGACCTCGATATCGCTGGCACCCGGGATGCAAAAGAGCTCCTCGTCGATGGGGATCCGCTGCCCCACCACCCCGCGGGCTTCGATGCCGAGCTGTCCCAGCGCGGCGACGGTCGCACAGACGCTGCCGATGGCGTCCGCGTCGGGGTTGACGTGGCCGACCACCGCAACCTTGTTCGCCGTGGTGACGAGGCGGGTGGCCGATTCGAACGCTTCCCGCAGCTTCGCCGCGGCCAACGCAACTGTCATGACGAGGGACCCTTCTGCTCCGCGAGAGCTCCGAACCGAACGTATGCCTGCACCACCCGCGGGCGATTCCGACCCGCTTCGCATACCCCTACCAGTCTATAGGTTGGCGGCGTATTTATTCGTCTTCTTCGCTCGTCTTGTAGGGATTCGCGTCACCCGCCGGCACCGCGTGCTCCTTGAGCTTGGCCAGCTCCTCGTCGCGGGCGCGGGCCTTGGCGAGCAGCGCCTCCATGTGCGCGGTGGCCTCGGGGACCGAGTCGAACTCGAAGGACAGCGTCGGGGTGAAGCGGACGCTCAGCTGGTCGCCGACGATCTTGCGCAGCTGGCCGCGGGCGCGGTTGAGCGCCTCGGCGGCCCCCTTGACGTCGGGTTCCTGGTCGATGGTGCGGCCGCGGACGGTGTAGTAGACCGTCGCGTCGTGAAGGTCGCCGGTCACCCGGGTGTCGGTCACCGTAACGTACTCGAGGCGAGCATCCTTGATTTCGCGTTCGATCGCCGTGGCGACGATCGTCTGAATGCGTTTGGCAAGGCGCGCAGCGCGTGCGTGATCAGCCATTGTGTACTCCTCAAGTAGAAAGCTCGTGTCGATGCACCCTGGAGGCCTACCCGCGCCCGGTTCTACGGGCCCGCGTGGGTCTCCGGCAGGTGCAATCTTAGTGGGTTTGTTCGCATCGGGTGCAGTGCCCGTGCATAGGTTCAAGGGCAGGGCGGTGTCATCTTCGGCACTACCCTGCCCTTGTTCTTGCCCGCTTGTCGACGCCTACGGCGCCGAGCCTAGGGGCAGCGTCCCGCGATTAGGTGCGCGGAACCTCCACCTGCTCGAAGACCTCGATGATGTCGCCGACCTGGATGTCCGGGTAGCTGAGCACCATACCGCACTCGTAACCGGCGGACACCTCGATGACGTCATCCTTCTCACGGCGCAGCGACTCGATCGTCGCGTTGTCGGCCACGACGTTGCCGTCGCGGATGAGGCGGATGGACGCGTTGCGGCGGACCTTGCCGGTCTCGACCATGCAGCCCGCGATGAGGCCGACGGCGGAGGCCTTGAAGATGGCGCGGATCTCGGCGCGACCAACCTCGTGCTCCTCGTAGATCGGCTTGAGCATGCCCTTAAGGGCCTGCTCGACCTCTTCGATGGCGCGGTAGATGACCGTGTAGTAGCGGATGTCGACGCCATCGGCATTGGCCTCCTCGGTCGCCTTGCCCTCGGCGCGAACGTTGAAGGCGATGATGACGGCATCCGAGGCCGCTGCCAGCGAGACGTTGGTCTGCGTGACGGCACCGACGCCGCGGTCAATGATGTTCAGCTGAACCTCGTCGTCGACCTCGATCTTGAGCAGGGCCTCTTCCAGGGCTTCCACCGAACCGGCGTTGTCGCCCTTGAGGATGAGGTTGAGGGTCGAGGTCTCCTTGAGCACCGCATCCAGGTCCTCGAGGGAGACGCGCTTGCGGGTCTTCGCGGCCAGGGCGTTGCGCTTGCGCGCGTTGCGCTGATTCGCGATCTGGCGAGCCACGCGGTCGTCCTCCACCACGAGCAGGTTATCGCCGGCGCCGGGGACGCCGTTGAGGCCCTGCATCTGGACCGGGCGGGAAGGACCGGCCTCCTCGACGTCGTTGCCGAACTCGTCGACCATGCGGCGCACGCGGCCGTAGGCGTCGCCCGCGACGACGGAGTCGCCGACGCGGAGGGTACCGCGCTGGACGATGACGGTCGCAACCGGGCCGCGGCCGCGGTCGAGGTGCGCCTCGATGGCGACACCCTGGGCGTCCATGTCCGGGTTCGCGCGCAGGTCCAGGGAGGCGTCCGCGGTGAGCAGGACCGCCTCGAGCAGGCCATCGATGTTGATGTTCTGCTTCGCCGAGATGTCGACGAACATGGTGTCTCCGCCGTACTCCTCGGGCACCAGGCCGTACTCGGTGAGCTGGCCACGGATCTTCTCCGGGGACGCGCCCGGCTTGTCGATCTTGTTCACGGCGACCACGATCGGCACGTCGGCGGCCTTCGCGTGGTTGATGGCCTCCACCGTCTGCGGCATGACGCCGTCGTCGGCGGCGACGACCAGAACCGCGATATCGGTCGACTTCGCTCCGCGGGCACGCATGGCGGTGAACGCCTCGTGGCCCGGGGTATCCAGGAAGGTGATCTTGCGCGGGTTGCCGTCGATGTTGACGGTGACCTGGTAGGCGCCGATGCCCTGGGTGATGCCGCCGGCCTCGTCGGACCCGACGTTGGTCTTGCGGATAGTGTCCAGAAGGCGGGTCTTACCGTGGTCGACGTGACCCATGACGGTGACCACCGGCGGGCGCTGGGCGAGGTCCTCCTCGGTGCCCTCGTCCTCGCCGAACTGGAGGTCGAAGGACTCGAGCAGCTCGCGGTCCTCATCCTCCGGCGAGACGACCTGAACCTTGTAGTTCATCTCGTCGCCGAGCAGCATGAGGGTCTCCTCGCTGACGGACGCGGTAGCCGTGACCATCTCGCCGAGGTTGAACAACGCCTGCACGAGTGCTGCGGGCTCCGCGCCGATCTTCTCGGCGAAGTCGGACAGGGAGGCGCCGCGCGCGAGGCGGACGGTGGCGCCGCCACCGTCGGGCAGGCGAACGCCACCGATGACGTTCGGCGCCTGCATTGCCTCGTACTCGTTGCGCTTCTGACGCTTCGACTTACGACCCTTGCGCGGTGCGCCACCCGGACGACCGAATGCGCCCGCGGTGCCGCCGCGGCGACCGCCACGACCTGCTCCGCCGCCACGACCGCCGAAGCCGCCCTGGCTCGGGCCGTGCTGACCGCCCTGGCCACCGCGACCGCGGTTACCGCCCTGCGCGCGCGAGGGCATCTGGCCCGGGTTCGGGTGCGACGGCATCATGGCCGGCGACGGGCGACGACCGCCACCCTGACGCTCCTGACCACCCTGCTGGCTGCCCTGCTGCGGACGCGAATCGCGACGCTGCTGGCCACCGCGGTTGCCGCCCGGGCGCGGTGCGCGCTCGCCGGAGGCGTTGTTGCCGCGGTTGCCGCCGGGACGGGGGCCGCCGCCCGGACGCGGTGCCGGACGCTCGCCGCCACCGGTCGAGAACGGGTTGTTGGCCACGCGCGGCGCGCGGCCGCCCGGCTTCGGGCCGGGGCGGTTCGCGTTCGCACCCGGGCGCGCCTGCGGGCGGGGCATGGCGCCGGGGGTCGCCTGCGGCTTCTCGGCAGGCTTCTGGCCGGACTCGAACTTCGGCGCGGCAGGCTTCGGCGCAGCGGGCTTGGCGTGGGTGCCAGGCTTGGGTGCAGCGGCCTTCGGCGCTGCGGGCTTCGCCTGAGCGGCCGGGGCCGCTGGCTTGGCGGGCGCGGCCGGCTTGGGGGACGCGGGCTTAGGTGCCGCAGCCTTGGGCGCTGCGGGCTTGGTCGGCGCCGCCTTGGACGGCGCATCCTTCTGCTCGGCCTTGTCCGCCGAGCCGTAGTGCTCCTTCATCTTCTTCACCACCGGGGGTTCGATGGTCGAAGATGCAGTCTTAACGAACTCGCCTTGTTCCTTCAACGTAGCGAGCAGTTCTTTGCTTGTTACACCGAGCTGCTTTGCCAGCTCATGTACACGTAGCTTTCCGGGCACTTCTCTCCTTGTGTTACGGAAGGAAGCAATCGAACCCGGCGAGCCGGGCCTAGAGTGTGCTTCCAACCTTGTTGATGTTGACGTTCATCGCTGATGCTTCATCGTGTGCTCATCAGTGTTCGGTCTTCCTTTATCTGTCGGGTCTTGGGGCGGTGATCGCCTCTAGGTACTTGCGTACATGACCTGCGTCTACCGGGGTAGACACCTTGAGCGCCCGCTGAAAGGCGTGGCGCTTCAATGCAAGCTCCAATGCATCCAGAGTGGGAGTAATCCACGCCCCGCGCCCCGCCGCGCGCCTGCGCGGGTCAGCCACGAGCGTCGACCGATCCGAGGGATCGAGGACGATTCTCAGCAGCTGGGACTGGGGTTTGCGGGTCTTGGTGGCGATGCAGGTGCGAATGGGTTCTTCAGAGGCTGGGGACTGATCAGCGGTGCTGACTGCAGAATCCGACATCTGATTCATCCGACTCCTTTTCCTGCTCGACGCTTTACTCTCCTCATTCCGCGCGCCGCGCCGCTTACGCGGCGAATTTAGGCAGCACGAAACATGCTCTTGGGCCGTGAAACAGTGTACGCCATTGCCCCCGACTGGGGCAATTAATTTTCGCCTCGCGCGCCTTGGCCGTCGACAAGCGAAAACGACCAGGTGAGGTTGCGCACAACGCAACGACACCTGTCCGCGAAGAGGAAACGAAACCGCTAGCTCGCGTCGGAGCGGATGTCGATCTTCCAGCCGGTCAGGCGCGCGGCGAGGCGGGCGTTCTGCCCCTCCTTGCCGATCGCGAGGGAGAGCTGGTAGTCCGGCACCGTGACGCGGGCGGCCTGCGCCTCCGGGTCGATGACCTCGACGTGGACGACCTTGGACGGCGCGAGCGCGTTGCCCACGTAGGTGGCCGGATCCTCGGAGAAGTCGATGATGTCGATCTTTTCCCCGCCGAGCTCGTTCATGATGTTGTTCACGCGCTGGCCGCGGGGGCCGATGCAGGCGCCCTTGGCGTTGAGCCCCTTCTTGTTGGCCTTGACCGCGACCTTCGAGCGGTGACCAGCCTCGCGGGCGATGGAGACGATCTCGACGGAGCCGTCGGCGACCTCGGGGACCTCCAGCTCGAAGAGCTTGCGGACGAGCTCCGGGTGGGTGCGCGAGAGGTTGATCTGCAGGTTGCGCGGGTTGTTGCGGGTAACCCCCACGACGAAGGTCTTCACGCGGTCGCCGTGCTTGAGCTTCTCGCCCGGGATCTGCTCGGCCGGGAGGATGATGCCGTCCTGGCCCTCGAGCTCGGTGCCGAGGTGGACCACGACGATCCCGCGCTCGTTGGCGAATGCGTCGGCCTGAACGATGCCGGAGACGATGGTGCCCTCGTAGCCGGAGTAGGCGCTGTAGGCCTGGGAGGTCTCGGCCTCGCGGAGGCGCTTGACGATGGCGTCGCGGACGGCCTGCGCACCCACGCGGCCGAAGTTGGCCGGGGTGTCATCGTACTCGGACTCGAGGTTGCCCTCCTCGTCGAACTCGGAGACGACCACGCTCACCTCGCCGGTGGCGGCATCAATATCGACTCGCGCCTTGGACTGATCGGTGGCCTTGGTTCCCTTGAACTCTCGGTAGGCGAAAAGCAGCGCCCCCGCGATGGTCTCAAGCAGATCGTCGACCTGAATCCCCGCCTGGGACTCGATGTTCTTCAGCGCTTGAATGTCGATATTCACTTGTTGTTGTCCTCTCGCCGCTCTACGGCTTCCTCGAATGAAAGCGCGACCAGCTCCATCTCGTCGGCCGCGGGTTGTGCAAACTCAATTTCTACCATCGAATCGCCGTGCTGCGCCAATTCCGCCGTCTCCACGACCAGCTTCTTGCCTTGGCGCGCGACGAGCACCACCTGCGCCTCGTCCGGGGCGAGCGCGCCGATGCGCCACACGGACTTCTTGCCGTCCTCGACGAGGGTGACCAGCCGTCCGCGGTTGCGGCGCCAGTGGCGCGGCAAGGTAAGCGCCATGTCGGTGCCCGGGGTGCCCACCTCGAGGGTGTAGCCCGGGCCGAAATTGAGCTCGCCGGAGTCCTCCTTGGCGTCGAAGAGGGCGGACAGCTCGTTGGACAAGACCTCCAAGGTGTCGGAGTTCACCCGCGAGTCGGAGTCGACGGCGACCGCCACGAGCGACTTCTTCCCCGCCCGGGAGACCTTGACCTTTTCCAGGTCCAGGCCGTGGGCCGCGGCCACGGGGGTGATGATCTCGGTCAGCTGTTCAACGCTTGGGAATGCCATGGGGGAAATCATATCGCGATGACGCGTTGCGGCTGCACCGCGGGCGCCGTGGGTGCCGTGGGCAAAGCCCTCGCACCGCGCCTGCCGCACCCCTCGCTTCCCCGCGCGGGAGCCGGGCACGCCTTCCCGGCAGTGCACCCTGGCGGATGGCGTCACCACTTGTCGGCGCCCAACCGCTATGCTTTTCACGTGATCATGCAGCGCCTCAGTCCAGCACCTTTTGTTCGGCCCCTCGCCCTTGCCCTCGTCGGCGCCCTGGGGCTCAGCGCCTGCAGCCTCGTCCCGAAGCCCGAGCCGGACCCCGCGCTCACCGCGCTCTACCAGCGCGCCGCGGCCGATGCCACCGCCGCGGCCGATGCCGCCGACCCGGACACCGAGGCGCTACGATCCGGCGACGCCCAAGAGCTCAAGGGCGAGATCGAGCGTCTCTGCGGCCACTACGACGACGGTTCCGTCCCCTCGTCTTGCGACGTCACCGCCACCGACGCTGGAAGCGTGGACACCTCCACGCCCGCCACCACACAGATCCTCGACACGATCGCGCAGGTTCCGCAGGAATCCCTGCCGGTGGTCGTGCCCGAGTTCGTCGACCTCGCCGCCAGGGGCGCGACGCTGCCCGCGCTGCACAGCGCCGACCTGAGCACCGCCACGAATTCCACCATGAAGAAGGAAGAGCTGAGCCAGGACGTCGAGGCGCTGACGGAGCAGCTCAAGCAGGAGTACGCGCTCATCTACGGGCTCGGGGTGGCGCTCGCATTCGCCGACTCCGACCTGCAACAGCGCGTGACCGACGCCATCGCGCAGCACCGGGAGATCGCCTCCGTTCTCGAGGCCTCCTTCCCCGCCGGGACCACGGCGCCGGCGCCCGAGGCGGGATACTCTCTCGACCAGTACACCGTGCCCGCGGACGCGGCCACCGCGGCCCAGTTCGTCGACGAGGCCCTCGCCGACCGGGCCGAGAGCTGGGCGGCGACCGCGAGCACCGCCCACGCCGAATCCTGGCGCTACCAGTCGCTCATCATCGCGGGCATCGTGGCCCAGGAGCAGGCAGGTTAGGGGCTCCGGGTGCCGCTTGGGTTCACGCGAGCGTAGGCGATCGAAGACATAGCGAAAGGCGGGGCGACCACCGATTTCCGGTTGGTCGCCCCGCCCTCTTTTTGTCGCGGAGCCTAGCCCTTCAGCAGCTCCTGGATCTTCGCCACGGCCTCCTCGGCCGGGACCTCGAAGGTCTCGCCGCCGCGGACGCGGATCTCGATCTTGCCCTCCTTGAAGGAGCGGCCGAGCACCACCACGTACGGCATGCCGAGCAGCTCGGAGTCCTTGAACTTCACGCCGGGGCTCATCTTCGGGCGGTCGTCGAAGAGCACCTCGACGCCGGCCTTGTCGAGCTCCTCGACCAGCTTGTCGCCAGCTTCGAGGGCGGCGGAGTCCTTGTTGGCCACGACCACGTGCACCTGGTACGGGGCGACCTCGAGCGGCCAGTTGAGGCCCTTCTCGTCGTGGCGCTGCTCGGCGAGCACCGCCATGAGGCGGGAAACGCCGATGCCGTAGGAGCCCTGGGTCGGGACGGCGCGCTTGCCGTTCTCATCGAGGATCTGCACGTCGAAAGCCTTGGTGTACTTCCTGCCCAGCTGGAAGATGTGGCCGATCTCGATGCCGCGGGCGAGCGTCAGCACGCCCTGCCCCTCGGGAGCCGGATCGCCTTCCTTGATCTCGGCTGCCTCGATGAAGCCGTCGACCTCGAAGTCGCGTCCCGCGACCAGGCCCACGACGTGGCGCTGCGGGGCGTCGGCACCCGTGATCCACGAGGTGCCCGTGGCCACGCGCGGGTCGGCCAGCACGGTCACGCCGTTGGCGCGCAGCGCCCGGGGGCCCACGTAACCCTTGACCAGGAACGGGTTCTTCTTGAAGTCCTCCTCCACGGCCATCTCGACCTCGGCGGGCTCGACGGCCGCCTCGAGGCGCTTCATGTCCACCTCGCGGTCACCCGGGAGGAGGATGCCGGTGATCTCGGCCTCCTCGGCACCGGGCTGGGTGATCTTGACGATGATGCACTTGAGCGTGTCGGAGGCCTCAACCTCGCGTCCGTCGACGGTGATGCCCTCGCCGCGGGCCCAGTCCACCAGCGCGTCGATGGTCTCGGACGCCGGGGTGTCGTGCTCGACGGCCTCGGGCTGGCCCTCGATCGGGCGCTCGGCACCCGGCTGGGTGACCACGGCCTCGACGTTGGCCGCGTACGAGCCCTCGGTGGCACGGACGAAGGTGTCCTCGCCGTTCTCGGAGACCGCGAGGAACTCCTCGGAGGCCGAGCCGCCCATCGCGCCGGAGGTGGCCGCGCAGATGGCGTACTCGACGCCGAGGCGGTCGAAGATGCGCTGGTAGGCGCCGCGGTGGCGTTGGTAGGACTCCGCCAGCCCCTCGTCGGTCATGTCGAAGGAGTAGGAGTCCTTCATGACGAACTCGCGGCCGCGCAGGATGCCCGCGCGGGGGCGCTCCTCGTCGCGGTACTTGGTCTGGATCTGGTACAGGGTGACCGGGAAGTCCTTGTAGGAGGAGTACATCTCCTTCACGGCCGAGGCGAACATCTCCTCGTGCGTGGGGCCGAGCAGGTAATCGGCGTCCTTGCGGTCCTTGAGGCGGAACAGGGAGTCGCCGTACTCGGTCCAGCGGTTGGTCAGCTCGTAGGGCTCGCGCGGGAGCAGCGCCGGGAACAGCAGCTCCTGCGCGCCGATGCCATCCATCTCCTGACGCACGACGGCCTCGATCTTGCGCAGGGTGCGCAGGCCCAGCGGCAGCCACGTGTAAACACCGGGTGCTACGCGTCGGATGTACCCGGCGCGAACCAGCAGCTTGTGGCTCGGGACTTCGGCGTCTGCGGGATCTTCGCGCAGCGTGCGAAGAAACAGGGTTGAAAGGCGTGTAATCATGTCTGAAGATGTTACCTGGTTACCCTAGAGGGATGCTTATTGTGTTGCCTCCTAGCGAGACCAAGGCTTTCGGCGGGGACGGCGGTCCCCTTGACCTCGAGTCCTTGAGCTTTTCCCCCCTCAACCAGGTGCGCGAAGACATCGCGCGCGACCTCGCGGCGCTCCCGCCCCAGGCGGCGCTCGCGGTCCTTGGCCTTTCGGAGAAGCTGCTCCCGGAGGCGGAGGCCAACACGCAGCTTTTCCGCTCCCCCACGCTTCCCGCTTATCGACGCTACGCCGGGGTCCTCTACGACGCGCTCGAGCCCGAGTCCTTGAGCAAACAGGCCCTCGAGCAGGTGGCCATCGGGTCCGCGCTGTTCGGCGTGGTCGGCGCGGGCAACCTCATCCCCCACTACCGGCTCTCGGGCGGGACGAAGCTCCCCCGGCGCGCGGGCGGCCCGGTGCCCACGATGAAGGCGCGCTGGGGAAAACTCATCACCGAGGAGCTTTCCCGGGTCGCGGATAAGGAGCTGCTCATCGACCTGCGCTCGGGCACCTACCAGCAGCTGGGGAAGGTAGCGGGCGCGCTCACGGTGCGCGTGGAGTCGCTACGCCCGGACGGGAGCCGCAAGGTGATCAGTCACTTCAACAAGCACTACAAGGGGCTGCTCGCCCGGCGGCTGCTCACTGCGGGCGGGGCGCCCGCCAGCTCGATCGACGACGTCGCCCAGGCGGCGGTGGCCGAAGGCTTTGACGTCGAAAAGCAAACGGGCGCGAAGGCCAACGAGCTCGTCGTGATCGTGAAAACGCCGAGCTAGGCCTCGAGCGCCGCGACGTCGCCGATGAGGTAGACCGCTGGCGGCTTGACCTCGTTGTCCGCCATGGTCTGCGCGAGCGTGCCCAGGGTGCAGCGGAACACCCGCTGGGCGTTAGTCGTGCCCTCCTGAATGATCGCGGCCGGGGTGTCCGCGGGCTTGCCGGCGTCCAGCAGCGCCCGGGCGATCTTCGGCGCGTTCTTCACGCCCATGATGACGGCCAAGGTGCCGCCGGTGTGCGCGAGCGCCTCGTAGTTGTTCAGCGAGGTCTCATGCCCCGGCGGGACGTGCCCGGAGATGACCGTAAACGAGTGCACCACCCCGCGCTGGGTGATCGGGATGCCCGCGATGGCGGGGACGGAGATCGCGCTGGTCACGCCGGGAACCACCTCGGCGGCAAAGCCGTGGGCGGCCAGCGCCTGCAGCTCCTCGAAGCCGCGGCCGAAGACGTACGGATCCCCGCCCTTAAGCCGCACCACGCGCTTGCCCTCGCTGGCGAAGGAGACGAGCATCTCGTTGATCTTCTCCTGGGCCACCTGCCTGCCGTAGGGCAGCTTGGAGACGTCGATGATCTCCTTACCCTCGGTGTCGCACAGCTTGTCCAGCTCGGGCGCGGGGCCCAGGTGATCGGCGAGGATGACGTCCGCCTCCTGGAGGCGATGCATGCCGCGGACCGTGATGAGGTCCCACGCGCCGGGGCCGCCGCCCACCAAAGAGACCAAAGGGGTGCTTTCACTCATGGAGAATAAGTCTAGCGGTCGATAGCATGGGTGAATGACTCTCACCCATCGCTTCGCCGAGGCCCTGCCCGAGATGTGCACCCCGTGGTCGCCCGAGTGCTTCCCCGACCTTCAGGTCGCGGTGTTCAACGACGCCCTCGGTCGCCGGCTCGGCATCGACGGCGAGCGGCTCCTGGCGGCGCTTGGCGACGAGGAGCGCAACGCCGGTCACGCGCAGGCCTACGCGGGCCACCAGTTCGGGCAGTTCGTGCCGCTGCTCGGCGACGGACGCGCGCTCCTTCTGGGCGAGGTCGAGGTTGATGGCCAGTCCTACGACATCCACCTCAAGGGCTCCGGCCCCACCCCCTTCGCCCGCGGCGGCGACGGGCAGGCGGCGATCGGCCCCATGCTGCGCGAGTACCTCGTCTCGGAGGCGATGGCGGGCCTTAATATCCCCACCACCCGCAGCCTCGCGGTATTGACCACGGGAAAGCGGATCCAGCGCGAGACCGTCACCGACGGCGCGCTGCTCGTCCGCGTCGCGCGCTCGCACCTGCGCGTGGGCAGCCTCCAGCACGCGGCGCTTCGCGGGGAGGAGACGCTGAGAAAGACCCTAGACTACGCGGTCGCCACGCTCTCCCCCGGCTCGAGCTACAAGGAATTCTACGCGGGCGTCGTCGAAAGCCAGGCGGCCCTCGTGGCCAAGTGGATGCGCGCGGGCTTCGTGCACGGCGTGATGAACACCGACAACACCGCGCTGTCGGGCGAGACCATCGACTACGGGCCGTGCGCCTTCATCGACGAGTTCGACCCCGACGCCTGCTTTAGCTCCATCGACCGGCAGGGCCGCTACGCCTTCCGCAACCAGCCCGCGATCCTAGGCTGGAACCTCGCGCGCCTTGCCGAGGCCATGATCCCACTGCTCTCCCTCGAGGACGCCCATGAGGTCCTCGGCGGCTACGCCAGCGCCTATCGCCGCCGCTGGCTAGAGGAGATGGCCGACGCGGCGGGGCTGGCGGTCACCCCGCCGGTCGAGGAGCTGCTCGACGACCTCGCGGAGCTCCTGCCCGGTACGGGCATCGACTACCACCGCTTCCTGCGCGGGCTGGCGGAAGCGGAAGGCGCGGGGGCCGAGGGTGCATACCCGCCCGAGGTACGCCTGTGGCTGGAGCGCTGGCGCGCGCTGGGCCCCGACACCGCGGCGCTGAGCGAGAAAAACCCGCTCATCGTCCCGCGCAACCACCTCCTGGAGGAGGCCTTGGCGCTCGCCGAGGGCGGGGACCTTTCCCGGGTTGACCTGCTCGCCCGCGCCTTCGCTAACCCCTACGCCTGGCCGTCCGATGCCAGCGAGGAGGAGATCGCGTGGCTGGATCGCCCCGTGCCGCCGCGCAGGGTGCCGTTCGTGACCTACTGCGGCACGTAGGCTACTGCGCGGCCTCCCGCTTGAGGAGCGATTCCTTGACGTCAGGTCCGTAGCGGAAGTTGCCCACCCCGCCCGCGGCCGGCAGCACGCGGTGGCAGGGCACGAACAGCGCCGCGGCGTTGCGGGAGCAGGCGTTGGCGGCGGCGCGGGTGGCCTTCTCGTTCCCGGCGCGCGCAGCGAACTCGGTGTAGCTGACCGGCGCGCCCGGGGTCACCTGGCGCAGCGCGTCCCAGGCCGCCTCGAGGAACTCGCCGGAGCGCTGCCTTACCGGCACCCGCGCAGGCGCGGCGAGGTCGCCCGCGTAGTAGTCGATGACTGCGGCCAGCGCGGCTGCCAGCACGCTTGTCGCATCGAGCGTCTCGACGCCTACGGTAGCTACCTCCTCGGGGCGCAGGTCCGGGTGGATGAGCCCGCGCAGTTCCTCGAGGTCGGCGGTCCAGCCGCTGGCCAGCACCGCCTCCTCGTCGGCGATGATGCTAAACGGCCCGTCGGGCGTGGTGACGGTGGCTGCCAGAGCGGTGCTCATTGGTTCTCCTTGCATGCGTGGACGAAGCGCTCCACGGACTTTGGCACCGACGCGGGGTGCACGTGAAGGTAGCTGGCGTGAATGTGGCCACCAGTGTAAGTGCCGATGAATCCTTCCGCCACCGGCCTGCCGTCCCACGCCTTCCACCCCCAGGCAGGCGCGAAGCCCGCCACCGACTGCTTAGCGAGTGCGGTGTGGTGGAACTCGTGGCCGGTGACCCGCTCGCCCGCGCGGTAGGGCACGGAATCTGCCAAGGCCACTGCCTCGCGGTATCCCAGGGTAAGGCGCCTGGCCATCGCGCCGGTGGTGGGGATGATGCCGAGCATCGGGTGCTCGTCGAGGGCGTCAAGCAGCCACAGCAGGCCCGCGCACTCGGCGTGGACGGGCAGGCCGCCTGAGATCGCGGCGCGGATCTGCTCGCGCAGGTCGGTGCGCCCGGACAGCGCCTCGACGTGCTCCTCTGGGAAGCCGCCGGGGATGATGAGGCCCTCGCAGTCAGGCAGGTCGTCGACCAGCGGGTCGAAGGAGACCACCTCCGCGCCCGCGGCCTCGAGAAGCTCGACGTGCTCGGCGTAGGTGAAGGAGAAGGCCGGGCCGCCGGTCATGGCGATCCGCACCGGCGCGCCCGCTACGGGGCCGACCGCCTTCGAGGGCTCCCACGGGGCCCCCCGCCAGCGGCACGAGGCCAGCGCCACCACGGCGTCGAGGTCGACGTGCTCGGCGACCATCTCCCCCATCCGCGCCACCGCGGCCTCTGCCTCCTCAAGCTCGCCCGCGGTGACCAGCCCCAAGTGGCGCGAGGGCACCTCGATGTGGTCGACGCGCGGGACGGCGCCGAGCACCGGCACTCCAAGCGCCTCGACGGCCGCGCGGCACACGGCGGCGTGGCGCGGGGTCCCGACCTTGTTGAGAATGACCCCGGCGATGTGCACGCTCGGGTCCTGGGTGAGGAAGCCGCGCACGACGGCCCCGACGGACTGGCTCATCCCGCGCACGTCTACCACGAGGATGACCGGCATGCCCAGCTCCGCCGCGACCGCGGCCGTCGAGCCCTCTGCCAGCCGGGCTCCGGCGGCCATGGTCTCCTCCTCGCTGCCGGCGATGCGCCCGTCGAAAAGCCCCATGACGCCCTCGACGACGCCGATGTCAGCGCCGCGCGAACCGTGCGCGTAGAGCGGGCCGATGAGCCCCGGGCACATGACGGCGTCGAGGTTGCGGCCGGGCGTGCCCGTGGCAAGGCCATGGTAGCCGGGGTCGATGTAGTCGGGGCCGACCTTGAACGGGGCGACCTGCATGCGGCGGGACAACGCGCGGAGCAGGCCCGTTGCGATGGTGGTCTTGCCCGAACCCGAACTCGTGGCGGCGATGACGACGCCGGGCGTGGGCGAAGTGGCGGCGGGAGTAGGAATCACCCCTTAAACGTACTTCATGGCGCCGACGCGGACTTGCCCGCAGTTACCACTCGATGCCCTTTTGCCCCTTGCGCCCGACGTCCATCGGGTGCTTGATCTTGGTCATTTCGGTGACGAGGTCGGCGACCTCGATGAGCTTGGGGTCGGCGTTACGACCGGTCATGACGATGTGCTGCTTTCCGGGGCGGTTCTTCAGGGTCTCCACGACGTCGTCGACGTCGATCCACCCCCATTTGATGGGGTAGGTGAACTCGTCGAGGACGTAGAAGTCGTGTGCCTCCGCGTTGATGCGGCGCTTGATCTCCTCCCAGCCCTCGGCGGCGTCGCGGGCGTGGTCCTCGTCGCTGCCCTGCTTCTTGGACCAGCTCCAGCCCTCGCCCATCTTATGCCACTCGACGGCGCCGCCCTCGCCGGTCTCCTCGTGCAGCTGGCCCAGGCGCTTGAAGACGGACTCCTCGCCCACCTTCCACTTCGCCGACTTCACGAACTGGAACACGCCGATGTTCATCCCCTGGTTCCACGCGCGCAGCGCCATGCCGAAAGCGGCGGTGGACTTTCCCTTGCCCTCGCCGGTATGCACGGCGGTGATCGGGAGCATGCGGCGCTGGCGGGTGGTCAGCCCGTCGTCGGGGATGTTGGCTGGGTCGACTTTTCCTTGGGGCACGGAGGCTTCTCCTTTGAATCGAGGCAATGGGCTGGGTGTGCGGGCGGTCACCCCGCCCTGAGTCTTCCACCACCCTACCGGATCGCGCCCGCGTGAACGCTCGGTCCGAACCGCGAGACACGTCCTCCCAGTAGAAGGTCGCACCTGAAGCGTCGTTGCAGCTCATGGGCGGGTCTCTCCTAGTCCTCCCACGGCGAGGGGATGCCGCAGCCTGTTGAAGTCTGGTTGACTGGGGGCAAGCAGTCCACAACTGAGAATGAAGGAGTCCCTTATGACTACATGGCCTGCAGAAACAATCGAAAAGATCGCCGCCAGCGACGACTTCCACATCGCGCCGTACCACGCCGACGGGAAGACGACCGGGACGCTGACGTGGATCTGGTCTGTCGTCGTCGACGGGCGGCTGTTCGTGCGCGCCTACAACGGGACGAGTGGCCGCTGGTACCGCTCCGCCATGGCGCAGCGGGCGGGCAAGATCACCTCCGCGGGCGAAGGGTTCGAGGTGGAGTTCACCCCGATCGACGATGCGGAGCTGTGCGATCGGATCGACGCGGCGTACGAGAAGAAGTACGCCGGCAGCCCCTACCTGCCGCCGATGATCGACTCCGCCCGCCGGGCGGCGACGGTCGAGGTCACCCCGCGCGAGAGCTGATCCACGCCGCACGAGAACTTCGGCGAGGGTCTCGTGCGGCGCTCCTAGATGGTCTCGATGACACCCGTGACCGCGCGGGCGTCGAGCTGGTCGACCTCCACACACACCGCGCCCAGGCCCTTGGCCAGCTCCTTGGCCAGCCCCAGGCGGATGCGCCCGCCGCGCTCGCAGTCGATGACCACGCTGGCGCACAGCTCGCGGGCGGCGATGTCGCTGGCCACCGCGCGCAGGCTGTCGAGCCCACCCCTGCCGGTGGCGCGCCCGTCGCTTAGGACCATGAGGATCGCGCGCCTGCCCGGCTCCTTGAGCGCCTCGCGCTTGATCAGGTCCTCTGCCATCGCCAGGCCCTCGGGAAGCGGGGTCTTCCCGCCGGTGGGCACGTCCTCCAAGCGGCGGTGGGCCACGTCGATGGATGAGGTCGGCGGCAGCACCAGTTCCGGCTTCAAGCCGCGGACGCTGATCACGGCAACCTTGTCGCGGCGCTGGTAGGCATCGGAAAGCATCGAGTGCACCGCGCCGGTCACCGCCGCGAGCCGGTCCTTGGCAGCCATCGAGCCCGAGGTGTCGACGACGAAGACGATGAGGTTGGACTCGCGCCCCTTGCGCAGGCTGCCGCGGAAGTCCTCCGGAGTGAAGGTGATCTTGCCGTTTCTCACCTGCGCGCCGCGGTCGCCCGCGGCGATGAGCGTGCCCATGATGTCGAGGCCGTGCCCGCCCTTGATCGCCCGGACGTGCCCGCCCTGCGGGGTGTAGGCGGGCGAGCGCCGACCTGGCGTGGACTCGAGTCCCGCCTTCTTAGGTGCGAGCCGTTGCAGCTTGCGCACCGCGAAAGGTGGCGCCCTGATCGGCGCGACCTCCTGGGTTTGCGGGCGCTTCGGTGTCCTGGTCTCCTTCAGATTCCGGCGCGGCCGGGGCTTCCGGCTGCTCTTCGGACTCCGGTGCCTGTGGCTCTTGCTCCGGCTCGTCGGGGAACTCCTCGCGGGCCTGATCCATGGCGTCGTCGAGCTGCTCCTCGTCGATGCCCGGCTCGTCGAAGGGGTTACGGCGCTTGCGGTGCGGGAGGGCGAGCTCGGCGGCGACGCGGATGTCCTCGTCCTCGACCTCCTCTCGGCCCTGCCAGGCGGCGTGGGCGCAGGCGGCGCGGGCGATGACGAGGTCGCCGCGCATGCCGTCGACGTCGAAGGCGGCGCACACGGCCGCGATGCGGGCGACGTTGGTGTCGGTGAGCTCCACCGAGGGCAAAAGCGCCGAGGCCGCGGCGAGGCGGCGGGAGACGTCCGCATCCGCCTCGGCCCACTCGGCGATGAAGGTCTGCGGGTCCTCGTCGAAGGCCAGGCGGCGCTTCATGATCTCCGCGCGGACCGGGATGTCGCGGGAGGCCGCCACGTCGAGCGAGAGGCCGAAGCGGTCGAGCAGCTGCGGGCGAAGCTCGCCCTCCTCCGGGTTCATGGTGCCCACCAGCACGAAGTTGGCCGGGGCTGAGTGCGAGATGCTATCACGCTCGATGGTGACCACGCCGGTGGCGGCGGCGTCGAGCAGCGCGTCGACCAAGTGGTCGGCCAGCAGGTTGACCTCGTCGACGTAGAGGATGCCGCCGTCGGCCTCCGCGAGAAGCCCCGGGCGGTAGGTCGCCTTGCCGGTGGTCAGCACCGTCTCCAAGTCCAGCGCGCCGACGACGCGGTCCTCGGTCGCGCCGATTGGCAGGTTGACCAGCGGCGCGCCTCCCATGAGCGAGGCGAAGGCGCGGACCGTGGTGGTCTTGGCGGTTCCCTTCTCCCCCCTGATGACCACGCCGCCGATCTTCGGCGAGATGGCACACAGGATCAGCGCCAGCTTGAGCTGCTCCTGGCCGACGATGGCGGAAAACGGATACTGGTAACGCTTCGGGGATGACACCTGCAACAACCAACCTCTTAATGACTCGTGTTTTCTTCTAACCTACACCGACGTAGCTATAGTAAATCCGCCCCGCGGAGCAACGCTTCGCGGGGCGGATTTCGTCGATAAGCGAAAGGCTTTTAATCCTCCAGCTGCAGGGTCTTCTGGGTGTAGCCCCAGATCTCCTCGAACAGCTTCTTATCGGTTGCCAACTTGATGCCGTAGGACGGGACCATCTCCTTGACCTTGTCGCCCCACTCGATCATCTTCTGGCCGAAGCAACGCTCGAGCAGCTCGAGCATCGCGGCAGGAGCGATGGAGGCTCCCGGGGAAGCGCCGAGGATACCGGCGATCGAGCCGTCGCTGGAGTTGATCAGCGAGGTACCAAACGCGAGGGTGGAGAAGCGCGGGCCGACGACCGGCTGGATGGCCTGGACGCGCTGACCGGCGGTGACCAGCTCCCAGTCCTCGTCCTTGGCGTTCGGCATGTATTCGCGCAGGGACTCCATGCGGGCCTTCTGATCCTTGATGACCTCGGTGATGAGGTACTTGGTCAGACCGAACTCCTGCAGGCCAACGCCCACGTAGGACATGAGGTTGGTCGGGCGGATGGACTTGAACAGGTCGAACCAGGTGCCCTGCTTGAGGAACTTCGGGGTCCAACCGGCGTACGGGCCGAACAGCAGGCCCTTCTCGCCGTCGATGACGCGGGTGTCGAGGTGCGGGACGGACATCGGCGGAGCACCGATGGAAGCCTTGCCGTAGACCTTGGCGGCGTGCTGCTCGATGATGTCGGGGTTGGTGCAGCGCAGCCACTGGCCGGACACCGGGAAGCCACCCCAGCCGCGGATCTCCGGGATGCCGGACTTCTGCAGCAGCGGCAGGGCCATTCCGCCAGCGCCGACGAAGACGAAGTTGGCGCGGATGACGGAGGTCTCGCCGGTGTGGCGGTTCTTGACGTTGATCTTCCACTTCTGGCCGTCGCGGGTCAGGTTGGTGACCTCGTGGCCGTAGCGGATCTCGGTGCCGTTCTCCTTGGCGGAGGCTAGGAACTGCTTGGCCAGGGCGCCGTAGTTGATGTCGGTGCCGGCCTTGGTCCAGGAGATGGCGACCTTGTCGGAGGCGCTGCGGCCGTCGGCCATCAGCGGGAGCATCTCGTCGAACTTCGCGCGGTCGTCGGTGTACTCCATGTTCGGGAACAGCGGGTGGCCGACGAGTGCCTCGTAGCGCTTCTTCAGGTACTCGACCTGCTCCTCGCCGCGGCCGAAGGAAACGTGCGGAACCGGGTTGATCCACTCGCGCGGATCGCCCAGGACGTTGCGGTCCATCTGGTGCGCCCAGAACTGGCGGGAGACCTGGAACTTCTCGTTCACGCCGATCGCCTTGGCGATCTCGATCTTGCCGTTGACCTCAGGGGTGTAGTTCAGCTCGCACAGCGCGGAGTGGCCGGTACCAGCGTTGTTCCAAGGAGAAGAAGACTCCTCGGCGGGGGCATCGAGTCGCTCGAAGAGGATCTGCGACCAGCCCGGCTCAAGCTCGCGAAGCATAGCACCGAGCGTTGCGCTCATGATGCCAGCGCCCACCAGTGCCACGTCCACCTCGTGGCTGATGGCTGCGTTGTTCTTGGAATCTGACATTTCAAACTTCCTTGCGTTCTACGCTTTGTGTTTCCCGTTTAGTTGTGAATCCGCCAAAGCCGCCGCGGCCGCACACGTGCCCCGGATCGGGGCGCCGTTGCGCGCTGGCGGCGGAGTGAGAAGGCGATTCTCGTCCCAATGAACAGCGGTTTTCCGAGCCATGCCGCGGCAACCACAGGCGACATGACCTGCAAAGAACCAGCAGTTCATCCTCGTAAGAGTCTACGCTCTCAACTATTGGGGGTGTTAAAAACAAGGGCTTTTCTCGCAAACGCAAGGTGGCAGGTTGGAGGCCTTACCCCCGATTGGTGCCCCCTCGCGCACGTCCGAATGGATACGTTTGCATAGGAGAAAGTTAAGAGCCTCCTTTTCCCCGCCGCGCTACCCGGGCCGGGGCGCCTTCGCCCTTCAAAGGGCGAGGTGTGTCGAGAATTCCAGCGTGCCGCCTTATCCTTGTCCCTATGAATCAGCACTCCCCCCTCGCCGGTCCCGGCGGCACCGAGCCGTACAACGTGTGGCTGCCCGATCGCCTCGGCGGGGACTACCGCCAGCGCTTTTTCGACGTGGGCCCCGATCCGCTCGGCGAGGGCGAGCTGCGCGCCGCGCTGATCCACTACGCGCCCGCGAGCGAGCCGGGGGCGCGTTCGCCCCAGGATCGCGTCGCCATCCTCCACATCCACGGGGTCACCGACTACTTCTTCCAGACTCACGTCGCCGAGCACTTCCACGACACCGGCCTCGACTTCTACGCCCTCGACCTGCACAAGTGCGGCCGCGCCCACCTTCCCGGGCAGACCTGGCACTTCGACACGGACCTGCGACATTACTTTCCCGAGCTTGTCGACGCTACGCGGCTCATCCTCGAGTCCAACACGGCCGTCGTCCTGCTCGCCCACTCGACCGGCGGCCTCATCGTCGCCAGCTGGCTCGACCACCTGCGGCGCGCGGAAGACCCGCTCTTGGGCAGGATCCGCGGGGCGATCTTCAACAGCCCCTGGCTCGACATGATCGTGCCCGCCCCGGTCGCGCGCGCGGCGGCGCCCGCGCTGAAGGTCATCGGGCGGCGCTGGCCGATGCTCGCCCTGCCGCGGAAGGAGATGACCGCCTACGGCGAGGCCCTGCACGTCTCCCGCCACGGGGTGTGGGACTACGACTTAGGCTTCAAGCCGCTCGGCGGGCACGCCAAGTACGTGGGCTGGCTGCGCACGGTGATCAAGACCCAGGAGCCGCTGCACGCGGGCCACTTCAACTGCGGGGTCCCGGTGCTCACGCTCTGCTCGGACCGCTCGACGGCCGGCAAGCCCTACTCCGAGGCCTCCCACGTCTCCGACTCCGTGCTCAACGTCCACCAGATCAGGCGCTGGGCGCCGTACCTGTCCGACTCGAGCGCGCTCGAGGTGCTCCATGGCGCAGTCCACGACGTGTTCCTGTCGAGCACCGAGGTCACCGATCGCGCGTTCAAGGCCTGCGACGGCTGGCTCGCCCAGCACGCCTTCGCCGAGTAGCGCGGCCTCACTGGTCCGCCCCGCGGCCCCCTTAGCGGGAATACGCGGGGCGGTTTCGCCGTTATGATGGGGGCCATCATTTTCGGCGCGCGGTCTGGGTCGCCCCGGCCGTCCGATCTGCATCGGTCTAGCTAACCCGAACGCACGCGCGCGGCCTTGCGCCCGCTATGCGCCTCACGATACGTCCACCAAGGAGATAACCGCTCTTGAACACCAAGCACTACGATCTGATCATCGTCGGTACCGGCTCCGGCAACTCGATCCCCGGCCCCGAGTTCGACGACAAGTCGATCGCCATCGTGGAAAAGGGCGTGTTCGGCGGCACCTGCCTCAACGTCGGCTGCATCCCCACCAAGATGTTCGTCTACGCTGCCGAGGTGGCGCAGACCATCCGCGACTCGGAGCGCTACGGCATCTCCTCCCACATCGACGGCGTGGACTGGCCGTCGATCGTCTCCCGCGTCTTCGACAAGCGCATCGACCCCATCGCCCAGGGCGGTGAGGAGTACCGCCGCGGGCCGCGCACCCCCAACATCGACGTCTACGACCAGCACGCCACCTTCACCGGCCCCAAGACCCTGAAGACCGGCCAGGGCGACGAGGAGTGGGAGATCACCGGCGACCAGATCGTCATCGCGGCGGGCGCTCGCCCGTTCATCCCGGAATACATCGAAACCTCCGGCGTGAGCTACTACACCAACGAGAACATCATGCGGCTGGAGAAGCTGCCGAAGTCCATGATCGTGCTCGGCGGCGGCTTCATCGCCCTCGAGTTCGCCCACATCTTCGCGGCCCTCGGCGTCGAGGTGTCCATCATCAATCGCTCCGAGCGCCTGCTGCGCGCGGTCGACGTGGACGTCTCCGATCGCATCACCGAGCTGACCGCCAGGAAGATGCACACCTACCTGGGCGTGAACTGCACCGGCGCCACCCAGGACGAGAACTCCACCACCATCGAGTTCGAGGACGGGCGCACCGTCACCGGCGAGATCCTCCTCGTCGCCCTCGGCCGCACCCCGAACGGCGACCTCATGAACCTGGAGGCGGCCGGCATCGAGATGGACGAGGATCGCATTGCCGTCGACGCCTACGGCCGCACCACCGCGGACGGGGTCTGGGCGCTCGGCGACGTCTCCTCCCCCTACCAGCTCAAGCACGTGGCCAACGCGGAGATGCGCGCCGTGCGCCACAACCTGCTCCACCCCGACGACCTGAAGGAGATGCCGCACAAGTTCGTCCCGGCGGGCATCTTCACCCACCCGCAGATCGCCACCGTCGGTATGACCGAGAAGGAGGCCATCGACGCGGGGTACAACGTGACCGTCAAGATCCAGAACTACGGCGACGTCGCCTACGGCTGGGCGATGGAGGACACCTCCGGGTTCGCCAAGATCATCGCCGACAAGGACACCGGCAAGCTGCTCGGCGCGCACATCATCGGCGAGCAGGCGCCGACGCTCATCCAGCAGCTCATCACCGTCATGGCCTTCGACCTCGACGTCCGCGCCGTCGCCACCGACGAATACTGGATCCACCCCGCGCTGCCCGAGGTCATCGAGAACGCGCTGCTCGGCCTCGAGTTCGACTAGGCAACGCCAGCCGCCGAAGTCGCCAAGTCGCCGCGCCGCCTTCCTTTCATGGGAGGCGGCGCGCTCTTGTTTCTGTCTTTCTATGCCCTGAGCTGCTCGAGGAGCGCATCGAGGTCCCAGCACCGCTCGATGGTGTCGGCGAGGACGTCGAGCTGTGCCTCGCGCTCGCTGGCGAAGCTCGTGTCCGGGGAGACGACGAAGCCCTCCTTGCCCACGGCCGCCGCGATCTCGGAGAGGAACCTACGGCGCGAGGGGTCGTCCTCGAGGTAGCCGTGGCGGTGGGTGCCATAAGCGGCGCCCCGGCGCGAGCCCTCGTCGCCGATCCAGGCGGGGTCGCCGGAGTAGTCGACGCGGCCGTGGTGGACCTCGTAGGCGCCGTTGTCGTGGCGGATGAGCGTCTTGTCCGGGTGGAAGACGATGCGGGCGTCGAAGACCCCGAGCCCCGCGACCGGCTCGGTGGAGCCGGACTCGACCGGGTCGTCGATGCTCGCGCACAGCATCTGGTAGCCGCCGCAGATGCCCAGCACCGGGCGGTCGTCAGCCCCCCGCCTCAGCAGGGCGTCGGCGATTCCGTTGGCCCGGATCCAGGCGAGGTCGCTGATCGTCGCCTTGGAGCCGGGCAGCACGGCGAGGTCGGCGTCGAGGACGTCGCGGGGGTCGTCGGTCCACACCACCGTCACGCCCGGCTCGCAGGCCAGGGCCTCGACGTCGGTGGCGTTGGACACCCGCGGGAGCCGCACCGCCGCGACCTTGAGCCGCTGCGTCCCCAGCGGCGGGTTGTTCGGGCCGATCGAGCGGCCGAGCGCCGATTGGAGGGAATCCTCGGCGTCGATCCACAGGCCATGGACGAAGGGCAGGACCGCGAGCGTGGGCACGCCTGTCAGCTCCTCGAGGCGGTCGAGTCCGGGGTCGAGGATCGACTGGTCGCCGCGGAACTTGTTCACGACGAAGCCCTTAATGCGGGCGCGATCGGCCTCGTCGACGATCTGGTGGGTGCCGTAGAAGTGCGCCAGCACTCCCCCGCGGTCGATGTCGCCCACGACGTAGACGGGCAGGTCCGCGGCCTCGGCCAGGCCGAAGTTGGCCACGTCGGTCTCGCGGAGGTTGATCTCCGCGGGCGAGCCCGCGCCCTCGCAGACGACCAACTCGAACTCCTCCTCCAGCTCCCTCAGGCACTGCGCGGCCACCTCCCGCAGGTAGGTGCGGTGCTCGATGTAGCTGCGCGCCGAGACGTTGCCCTGTGCCTTGCCGTGGACCACCAGCTGGGAGCTGCGGTCCGAGCCCGGCTTGAGCAGGATCGGATTGAACGTGGTCGAGGGGGTAAGCCCGCAGGCCGCCGCCTGGAGCGCCTGGGCGCGGCCGATCTCCCCGCCGTCGGGGGTCACCGCGGAGTTGTTGGACATGTTCTGCGCCTTGAACGGCGCCACACGGATGCCGCGGCGGGCAAAGGCTCGGCACAGGCCCGCGACCACGACGGACTTGCCCGCGTCCGAGGTGCAACCGGCGACCAAGAAAGCTGTCATGGTCGCTCATGTTACCGGCCGTTCGCCCGCCGAAGGCGAAGGCGGGGCCCGGCGCGATGCGCGCCGGGCCCCGCTCGTCGACAAGCGAAATGCGCTAAACGGTGGGAAGCGTGAGGATCTCGTTGCCGTCCTCGGTGATCACCAGCGTGTGCTCGAACTGGGCGGTGAAGCGGTGGTCGTTGTTCTGGACGGTCCAGCCGTTGTCCCAGATGGTGTAGTCGAGGGAGCCCAGGTTGATCATCGGCTCGATCGTCAGCGTCATGCCCGGCTCGAGGATGTTGCGGTAGGCGTTGGAGTCGTAGTGCAAGACGACGAGCCCGTTGTGGAAGGTGGGGCCGACGCCGTGGCCGGTGAAGTCGCGCACGACGTTGTAGCCGAAGCGCTTGGCGTAAGACTCGATGACGCGGCCGATGACGTTGATCTCGCGGCCCGGCTTGGCGGCGCGGATGCCGCGCATCATGGCCTCCTTGGTGCGCTCGACGAGCAGGCGGTGCTCCTCGGAGACGTTGCCGGCGAGGAAGGTGGCGTTGGTGTCGCCGTGGACGCCGTTCTTGAAGGCGGTGACGTCGATGTTGACGATGTCGCCATCCTCGATGACGGTGTCGTCCGGGATGCCGTGGCAGATGATCTCGTTGAGCGAGACGCAGCAGGACTTGGGGAAGTCGAGGTAGCCGAGGGTGGACGGGTAGGCGCCGTGGTCGCACATGTACTCGTGCGCGATGCGGTCGATCTCGTCGGTGGTGACCCCGGGTGCCACGGCGGCGCCGGCGACGGCGAGCGCGTTCGCTGCGATCTCCGAGGCCTCGCGCATGGCCTCGATCACCTCGGGCGTCTGGACGAAGGGCTCGCCGTTGTTCTCGTTGACGGTGGGCTTCCAGGCGTACTCCGGGCGGGGAATGGACGCGGGAACCTCACGGATCGGGGTGGGGTTGCCTGGTCGAAGCGGTGCGCGGGTGGAAGCCATGGAAAAAGTCCTAACTACTGACGAGAGATACGAAAAGCAAGGTGGGCGCGCCGAAAACTCTACCGGGAGCTGGCCACGAACGCAGCCCAAGGCTGTGCGGATCCGGCCGCGTCTGCGGCCCGTGGCCGGGCCGATCGGGGCCGAAGTCTGCTTCCAGCTGGGTTGGAGCGCCCGACTTTGTTCGGAACCTCAAAGTCTACTCGCGCGGGTTCGGGCGGCGGCGTCGGGGCGGGCTTGGCATGGACGGCCGAGCGCTGCTGGGCGCGCTTACTTCTTCGCGGCATTGCGCCGGGCGAGGCCCCACCTCGTTGTTGGCCAAGTCGACTACCCGATTTATTTGCCTATTCACTGGGGGCGAGCTGGCTCGCGTCTCCCGCCCCGGAGTTGAGCGCGTCGAGGCCGGTGAGGAACTTGTCCGTCACCGACACGGCCGTCTCCGACCCGCCGCCGAGGACGACGAGGGTGGCGAAGGCAAGGTCGTCGCGGTAGCCGGTGAACCACGCGTGCGAGCCGCCGGTAATCTCGGCCTCACCGGTCTTGCCGTAGATCTTCCCGCCCGCCTTCATGCCGGACGCCGTGCCGTTGGTGACCACCGCCCGCATGAGCGTGCGCAGCTGCTCGAGCGTGGCCGGTGCCGGGGCCGCCGGTTGCTGGTTCGCTG
This sequence comes from Corynebacterium vitaeruminis DSM 20294, assembly GCF_000550805.1. Lineage (NCBI taxonomy): Bacteria > Bacillati > Actinomycetota > Actinomycetes > Mycobacteriales > Corynebacteriaceae > Corynebacterium > Corynebacterium vitaeruminis. The sequence goes on from NZ_CP004353.1 coordinate 1,845,169, forward strand.
TGGTCTCGTGGCCGGTGATGAGCGTGGGCATCGGGGTCTTGCCCGCCGCCGCCGTTGCAGACACGAGCGCCATGCCGAAGGGGCTGACGAGGTCGTAGCCCTGGCCGTAGCCAGCCTCGGTGCGCTCCAGCTCGGTCTCGCCCTCGGGGATGGAACCGGTGATGGTGGTCAGCCCCGGGATCGTGTAGTCCACGCCGAGGCCGAAGGAGGCGCCCATGTCCTTGAGCTGCCCCTTCTGCAGCTGTTCGGAGATGTTGGCGAAGGTGGTGTTGCAGGACTTGGCGAACGCGGTGGTCATGGGCACGTCCCCGAGGGAGAACTGGTTGTAGTTGTTGACGATGCGGCCGTAAATGTTCATCGAGCCCGGGCAGGGCACGATGCTATCGGGGCTGAGCCCCTCGTCCTGGATGCCCGCCGAGGCGGTGATGATCTTGAAGGTCGATCCGGGCGGGAACTGGCCGTTGAGCGCGAGGTCGCCGTCCTGGTCGGCGAGGTCGGTCTGTGCGACGGCGAGGATCTCGCCCGTGGAGGGGCGGATGGCCACGAGCATGGTCTTCATGTCGGCGCGCAGGTTGACGGCCTCCTCGGCGGCCTTCTGCACGTTGTGGTCGAGGCTGATCTTCACCGCGGGCGCGACCTGCGGCGCGTGGTAGTCGAGCTCGCCGATGACGGCACCCTCGTTGGACACCGCGGCGACCTCCCAGCCGTTGGCGCCCTCGAGGTCGCTTTCCACGAGCGAGGCCACGCGGTTTACGATGTCCGGGGCGAAGGTGGGGTCGGTGGGAACCATCGCCGGTTCCTCGTTGAAGGTGATCTCCTGGTTCGCCGCGAGCGTCTTCTTCAGCGCCTCGCCCTGCTGCGTGCTCACGAGCGCCACGGAGTAGGTGCCGCTGGCGTCGGCCAGCTTCTTTGCTAGGTCCGCGGCGTCGGCCGTGGGCACGGTGTTGTCGGTGGCGTGCGCGGCGTTGAGCGCCGCCGCCAGGGTGCGCGCCGTCGCAGTCTTGTCGTTCGTCTTGTCGAGGTCGACGAGGATTCGGTACTCGGTGCCGGGCGTGAGCACGTCGGCGCCGTCGGAGGAGATCACGCTCGCGCGCTCGGCATTGACCGCGCGCAGCTCGAGGTGCTGGTTCGCGCCCAGCTGCGGGTGCAGCGCCGAGGGCATCCAGCGCACCTTCCACTCGTCGTTGATGCGGTTGAGCGTCATCGTGGCGTCGTAGCTGAGCTCGCGGTCCTTGGGCAGGTCCCACGTCACGTGGTAATTCGCCGTCGCGGTGGTGCCGTTGAGCTTCACATCGGTTACTTGCGTATCGACGCCTTCGGCCTGCAAGCCATCCCAGCTCGCCTGGAGCGTGTCCGAGGCGGAGCTCGGGTTGTCACTGAGATCGCCCGCGCCGTCAAAGTCCTGGGAGGCCCAGTCGCTCAAAAACTGCTTGACCACCGGCTCCGCCGAGGCCGGCTTGGGCGTGCAGGCGGCGAGGCTCGTCGCAGCGAGCGAGGACGCGACAAGTAGTGACAAAAATCTCCGCATGTGCCTTAACCTAGCACCGAAGCACGACACCGGCCGCCTGCCACTCCCCGCCGAATCCTGTGGATATGCGCCGACCCCCGGGGAAGAGTCTCCCGCGGGGGTCGTTGACGATTGGGTCGGTGCTACTTGGTGATGGACACCTTCGCCGCCGGGCCCTCCTTGATCTCCAGGCCCTGCTCCTCGGCCAGGCGCATGGCCTCCTCGATGAGGGTCTGAACGATCTGGGACTCGGGCACGGTCTTGATGACCTCGCCCTTGACGAAGATCTGCCCCTTGCCGTTGCCGGAGGCCACGCCCAGGTCGGCGTCGCGCGCCTCGCCGGGGCCGTTGACGACGCAGCCCATGACGGCCACGCGCAGCGGGATGTTCATGCCGTCGAGCGCGGCGGTGACCTCCTCGGCCAGCTTGTACACGTCGACCTGCGCGCGTCCGCAGGACGGGCAGGAGACGATCTCGAGGCCGCGCTCGCGCAGGTTGAGCGACTGCAGGATCTGGTCGCCGACCTTGATCTCCTGCACCGGGTCGGCGGACAGGGACACGCGGATGGTGTCGCCGATGCCCTGGCTCAGCAGCGCGCCGAAGGCCACGGCCGACTTGATGGTGCCTTGGAAGGCGGGACCCGCCTCGGTCACGCCGAGGTGGAGCGGGTAGTCGGTCTTGGCGGCGAGCTGGCGGTAGGCCTCCACCATGATGACCGGGTCGTTGTGCTTGACGGAGATGGCGATGTCGCCGAAGCCGTGCTCCTCGAACAGGCCGGCCTCCCAGATGGCGGACTCGACGAGCGCCTCCGGGGTGGCCTTGCCGTACTTCTCCATGAGGCGCTTGTCCAGCGAGCCGGCGTTGACGCCGATGCGGATCGGGATGCCCGCGTCGCCGGCGGCCTTGGCGACCTCCTTGACGCGGCCGTCAAACTCCTTGATGTTGCCCGGGTTCACGCGGACGGCGGCGCAGCCGGCGTCGATGGCGGCGAAGATGTACTTGGGCTGGAAGTGGATGTCGGCGATGACCGGGATGGGCGACTTCTTCGCGATCAGGGGCAGCGCCTCGGCGTCGACCGTCTTCGGGCAGGCCACGCGGACGATGTCACAGCCGGTGGCGGTGAGCTTGGCGATCTGCTGGAGGGTGGCGTTCACGTCGTGCGTCTTCGTGGTGGTCATCGACTGGACCGACACGGGGTAATCGGACCCGACGCCGACGTTGCCGACCATGATCTGGCGCGTTTTCCTGCGCGGTGCCAGCACCGGAAGCGGAGCGTCGGGAAGTCCTAGGCCAATGGGGGTAGACACGTGTTCTTGTTCTCCTCGAGCAGCACTCGCGCGTTGAGCGCGCGCGGGCGCGACCCTATTGAAAGTCGGTTGATACTTTTCGACAATTCTAACACCGTGAAGGCCTGCGGCATTCCGGGGCGCTGGGTGCCGACGGCACCTAGCCGAACAGGCGGATCGGGTTGACCACGTCGGCGAGGATCACCGCCGCGCCCACGCCCAGCAGTAGCGCCGCCACGGCAACCGTGACCGGCATGAGCTTCTGGTAGTCGGCCGGGCCCGCGGCGGGCAGCCCGCGCAGGCGGCGGAAGAAGTCGCGGATCTTCTCGTAGAGCACCACCGCGATGTGGCCGCCGTCGAGCGGCGGCAGCGGGATGATGTTGAACACCGCGAGGAAGAGGTTGAGGCTGGCCAGCAGGTTGAAGAAGCTCGCCCACATGGAGTGCTCGACCAGCTCGCCGCCCACGCGGGAGACACCGACCACGCTCATCGGGCTGTCCTCGGCGCGCTGGGCGCCGAAGATGGAGGCCACGACCCCCGGCAGCTTCGCCGGGAAGGACGCGAGCCCCTTGACGGAGGCGTCGAGCATCGCGTTCATGTAATTCCCGGCGACCACGAAGGCCTTGCCCGCGCCGACCGGCTTGATCTCCACCGGGGCGTTGCTCACGCCGATCGCGCCGACGGTGACCTCGTTGCCGTCCTGGTCGAGCCGTTTGGCGGACACCACCGGCACGTCGATCGTGAGGTGCTCGCCGTCGCGGACCACCTCGAGGGCGATCGTCTGGCCTGCGTGCTGCATGACGTAGTCGCGCAGGTCGGTAAAGCTTAGGACCTCCTGCCCGTCGACGGACACGATCTGGTCCCCGGTCTTGACCCCCGCCTCGCCAGCGGGCCCGGTGCCCTGGCAGTCGGCGAGCGTCTGCGCGTCGACCTGGTACGGGGCCACGCAGGTGACCTCGCCAACCGTGGGGACGGTGCTCGCCTTGGGGTCCGGCAGGCCCGAGCTCAGGGCGATGAAGTAGAAGATGAGGAAGGCAACGACGAGGTTGACGATGATGCCGCCCAAGAGCACGATGACGCGCTGCCACCACGGCTTGTTCATCATCGCGAAGGGCTTTTCCTCCTCGGTGACTTCGTCCTGGTTGGTCATGCCCGCGATGTCGCAGAAGCCGCCGACGGGCACCAGCTTGAAGCCGTAGTCGGTGTGCCCGCGCCTAAAGGAGACCAGCGTGGGGCCAAACCCGATGAAGAACCGGCGCACCCGCATCCCGAAAATCCGGGCCGCGGTGAAGTGGCCAGCCTCGTGGACGCCAATGGTGATGGCGATGCCCACGGCGAAGAGGAGAACCCCAAGAAGGTAGGAAAGCACTCAGTACAACCAATCGTAGGTGAATAATCCGCGCCGCGATCCCCGCTAGAGCAGGCTCGCCACCAGGGCGTCCGCGCGCGCACGCGCCTCCCGCTCGACAGCGAGGACGTCGTCGAAGGAAGAGGGTACACCAGCAAACTGAGAGGCCTCGCCCACGACCTTTTCCACGACGTCGACGATCTGCGGGAAGCGGATGCCGCCCTTCAGGAAGGAGGCCGCCGCCTGTTCGTTGGCCGCGTTGTACACGGCCGGGTGCGTGCCGCCGACGGTGGCGACCTCGCGCGCCAGCTCGACCGCGGGGAAGGCCTCGTTGTCGACGGGGAAGAACTCCCACGTCGACGCCGCGGAAAAGTCCAGACTCGGCTGGGCGAAGGGCACACGGTCCGGCCAGTTCATCGCCAGGGAGATCGGCAGCTTCATCGACGGCGGGGAGGCCTGCGCGATGGTGGCGCCGTCGACGAAGGTGATCATCGAGTGCACGATCGACTGCGGGTGCACGGTCACCTCGATGCGCTCGGCGGGGATGCCAAACAACAAGGTCGCCTCGATCAGCTCGAGGCCCTTATTAATGAGGGTGGCGGAGTTGAGCGTATTCATCTGCCCCATCGACCACGTCGGGTGCGCCGCGGCCTGCTCGGGGGTCACGTCCCACATCCGTTCGCGGGTCCAGCCGCGGAAGGGGCCGCCCGAGGCGGTGAGCACGAAGCGGTCCACCTCGAGGTCGGAGCCCGCGCGCAGCGCCTGCGCCATCGCGGAGTGCTCGCTGTCGACGGGGATGATCTGGCCCGGGCGCGCCTGGCCCACCACCCACTGCCCGCCCGCGACGAGCGACTCCTTGTTGGCCAGCGCCAGGTACGCGCCCGACCTAATCACCGCGAGCGTGGCGGCAAGCCCCAGGGAACCCACGAGGCCGTTGAGCACGAGCTCCGCGGGCTGCTCCTCCACCAGGCGGGTGGCGGAATCGGCGCCGGAAAGCACGGTTCCGCCGAGCGCCTCGCTAACGACGCGCGCGGCCTCCTCCCCCGCCACCGCGACCTGATCGGCGCGAAGCCCCAGCGCCTTCGCCTGCGCGATGACCAGCTCGGGCGAGCGCCCGCCGGCGGCGATGCCGACCACCTCGAACTTGTCGGGGTTGTCGGCGATCACCTCGAGCGCCTGGGTGCCGATGGAACCCGTCGACCCGAGGATCAGGACCTTGCGCGGCGCGCCCGGGCGCTCGTGCCGCGGCATGGTCGCCTGCGTCGTCGGCGAGATGATGGGAAAGTCTCCGAGGGGATTGCTCATGGAAGTCACCTTCTCATTATGTCCCACCGCCTCGTCGCGGCCCGCGCCGGTTGGGGTCGTTTTCGCTTTTCGACGGCTTGCCTTCGGCGCCACACCCCTCCCACCCCCTAACGTGTATGTACTTTAGGTTGATGATTGCGGCTTTTCGTGCACTTTGAGGGGGCCGCCGCCGATTTTTGCTCGTCCGCGCGGCGAAGAATGTCGCTTGGAACTGCCAAGTATGCGAAAATAGCCCATGAATCAATAGGAATCGTTGCACGTGTGCGGTCACGACGCTCCATCGCATCCGCAAGGCATACGCTGCATTTGAATAAGAGGAGAAGAACGTGGCTGGTTCCCACCACATCGCCCCTGAGGTCCACAACGGCGTGTCCACGCTGGATGAGCCTTCGGCCGCTTGGGGTTGGCACGACATCGGACGCAATGCAACCCAGATCGCCGGTTGGATTTCCGTGCTGTTCCTGTTGGCCTACAACTTCGGTAACCACAAGGGCCACGTCGAGACCATCTTCCTGTTCACCTTCGCCGCCCTCATCGCGGTCGGCCTCCTCATCCAGCTGTTCCAGCCGAAGGGCTCCCAGGTTCGCACCCTGACCGCCCACAACCAGCCGGTCGGTTACAAGGAGAAGGACTGGGACTATCTGCAGGCCACCTGCACTGGCCCGTACGCGGAGCTTTCCGACTCCCAGCTGCGCGCGCTCAACATCGAGCCGTCCCGCGTCGCTCACCTGCGCTCCCTGCCGCAGAAGTAAGAAACATTCTTGACCAAAAGGCGCCCTGCCTGTGCAGGGCGCCTTTTGCATACCCAGGACAGCGAACATGCGCCGATATCTGATTAGCTCTTCCGCCATGGATTGGCGGATTCGCCCGCTAGGCACGGCGATCCGCCTCGCGCACCCGGCGTTCACGCAGCGAAGCTTCCGCAGCGCGAACGCGCTGCTGGATCGCTTTCTCGCTGGCCGGTGGCTCGGGCGGTCCACCTCCGTCACGCAGGTCTTCGTCACCCGCCCCGACGGCACGCGCCTTCGCCTGCTCGTGTGCCGGAGCAGGCGTCGCCGCCCGGACGCACCCGTCACGGGGCTGCTGTGGCTGCACGGCGGCGGCTTCGCCCTGGGCATTCCCGAGCAGGATTTCATCTTCGGCGATCTCTTCTGCGGCGACGGCTCGTGTGTCGCGGTGTTGCCGGACTACCGCCGCTCCACCGAGGCGCCCTACCCCGCCGCGCTGGAGGACTGCTACCTCGCCCTGGTATGGATGCACGAGCGCGCGGAGGAGCTGGGCATCAGCAGGCGACAGCTGTTCGTCGGCGGCGACAGCGCGGGCGGCGGGCTCACCGCGGCCGTGTGCCTGAGGGCGCGCGACGAAGGCACCATCCCCGTCGCCTTCCAGTTGCCCCTCTACCCCATGCTCGACGACCGCGGGATCACCGCCTCCTCGCGGGGAAACGACGCACCGGTGTGGAACACCGCCTCCAACGAGACGGCGTGGCGGCTCTACCTCCGCGGCGTCGACGAGGTCCCGGCCTACGCCGCGCCCGCGCGCGCCGAGGACCTGCGCGGGCTTCCCCCGGCGTGCACGTTCGTGGGGTCGATCGATCCGTTTAGGGACGAGACCGCCGAGTACGTCCGGCGCCTACGTGCCGCGGGCGTCGAGGCGTGGCTGCGCGAGTTCCCCGGGTGCTTCCACGCCTTCGATCTGCTCGCCTACCCCGCCCAACCGGCGCGGCAGGCGCGACGCTTCCTGCGCGACGCGTTCCGCCACGCGCAGCAGCAGTACTTTTCCGGCTAGCGCTCCTCGGCGGCGAGCTGGCCGCAGGCCGCCGCGATCTCCTGCCCCTTGGTGTCGCGCACGGTGCAGGGCACGCCCTGGGCGATGACGCGGCGCTGGAACTCGTCCTGGCGATCCTTCGGGGAGGCGTCCCACTTCGAGCCCGGCGTGGGGTTGAGCGGGATGAGGTTGACGTGGACCTTGGAGCCCAGCGCCTTGTGCAGCTTCTTTCCCAGCATGTCCGCGCGCCAGCCTTGATCGTTGACGTCGCGGATGAGCGCGTACTCGATGGAGACGCGGCGTCCGGACTTGTCCGCGTAGTAGCGGGCCGCGTCCAGGACCTCCTGGACCGACCATCGGTTGTTGACCGGCACGAGCGTGTCGCGCAGCTCGTCGTCGGGCGTGTGCAGGGACACTGCGAGAGTCACCGAGAGGTCTTCGTCGGCAAGCTTGCGAATGAGCGGCGCGAGCCCCACGGTGGACACGGTGACGTTGCGCTGGGAGATGCCAAACCCCTCCGGGACCGGGCGGGTGATTTGGCGGACGGCCGAGACGACACGCTTGTAGTTGACCAGCGGCTCGCCCATGCCCATGAAGACGATGTTGGACAGGCGCCCACCCTCGGCCTCCATGGTGGCCGCGGCCGCGCGGACCTGGTCGACGATCTCGCCGGTGGAGAGGTTGCGGTCGAGCCCACCCTGGCCGGTGGCGCAGAAGGGGCAGGCCATGCCGCAGCCCGCCTGGGAGGAGATGCACAAGGTGGCGCGGTCCGGGTAGCGCATGAGCACCGACTCGAGCAGGGTGCCGTCGTGCAGGCGCCACAGGGTCTTCTGGGTCTCGCCGTCGTCGGCCTCGACCTTGCGCACCGGCGTCATGAGCGTGGGGAACAGCTTGTCCGCGACCTTCTCGCGCGCCGACTCGGGCAGGTCCGTCATCGTGCGCGGGTCCGCCTCCATGCGGCCGTAGTAGTGCTTGGCCAGCTGATTCGCGCGGAACTTGGGCAGGCCGAGCTCCTTGAGCGCGTCGATACGCTCCTCGGGGCTGAGGTCGGCGAAGTGGGTGGGCGGCATCTTGGCGCGACCGGCGCCGAAGTTCAGGGCAACGGGAGTAGGCATAGTGGTCCTTATTCTCGCACAATTGCCAGCTCAACCGCGAGTTCGTCCACCCAACGCCACGCCGGGTCGCCGGGTGAGAGCCGCGCCACCCCCGACCCACCAAGACACTTAACCCACATTTAGCATTTTCACAGGTAAGGGCGTTTCGGCGCCACAGCGACCCCGCCCGGATTGGTGACCACGAGAGAAAAGATTGGCGAAGTGGCTAACGATGCAGTTGAATGGGGACATGCCTAAGAACGATTCTCACGAGAACGAGGTTCAGCTCCCCGAGACCACCGTTTCCGCCGAGCCGACCCCGGAGACCGAGCTCGTCCCCGCTCCCCTGCCTAGCGAGGCGAGCAACGCTCCCGTGAGCGTACCGGCCACCACCGACGCGCCGACCACGCCTGAGAAGCCGAAGGTGAAGAGTACCTTCGCCGGCGGCGCGTGGCTCGCGCTCATCGTGGGTGCGCTCCTGCTCATCGTGCTTTTGGTGTTCATCCTCCAGAACCAGCAGGCCGTGGCGCTTTCGTTCTTCAACCTCCACATCAGCCTCCCGGCCGGCGTGGGCTTCCTGCTGGCCGCCATCATCGGCGCGCTCATCATGGCGCTGGTCGGCGGCGTGCGCATGTTCCAGCTGCGCCGCCAGATCAAGAAGCGCCGCTAGGCTAGACGCTTTCCCACCCCGCACCGCGCGTGCGGGGTTTTTCATGCCGTTTTTACTCGGGAAAGAGGGAATCCATCACCGCGCGGAGCAGGAAGCTGATCGTCGGCGGCTCAACCTCCGCCGAGCGATCGAGCACGTCGAACGCGCCGAGTAGGCCCGCCACGGTCTCGCCGCTCAGCTCCGCCGTCACTCGCCCCTCGGCGCGCCACGTCTCAAACTGGCGCGAGAGGAAGTCAACCTCCGGGGAGGCCACCTCAGCGCGCAGGCGCGGGCCGAGCGCCCCGTCGCGCCAGGCCGCAAGAATCGGATCGCTCGCTAGCGCCTCGATGTTGCCCTCGAGCCAGGCCACGAGGGCCCGCTTCGGGTCGGACCAGTCGATGCTATTTCTCAGCCGGGTTTTCTGCTCACGGTTGACCGCCGCGTACACCTCGCGGAAGAGCTCGTACTTGGAGGGATACCGCAGGTAGACCGTGCCCACGGCCATCCCGGCCCGCCGCGCGATGGCGGCTACGGACGTCGCCTTGTAGCCCTTGGCCTCGAACTCGCTTCGCGCCGCCTCTAACAATTCGTCTTTTCCCGCTGCCGACATGAAATGAATTCTAGCAAGTACTATTCATTTTTCGTTACGCCCTGTAGACTCATGAATGAACATATTTAATATTCATTCATTTTGGGAGTTCGAGATGCTCAAGACCATCATCATCGCGGTTGTCGTGCTCGTCGCCTGCGCCGCGGCGTTCCTCTTCTTGCAGACCCCGAAAAACGTCGGCGACCCCAGCAAGTTCAACCGCGCCTTCAGCACGTCGGAGCAGGAAACGCTGCGCACCACCCAGATCACCCCGCAGGAGCTTTCCGACGCCAATGGTGAAAACGGCCACTTGGCCTGGATCGCCATCAACGGCGTCGTCTACGACGTCACCGGGGCCAAGGATTGGCAGGCACCGAAGTGGCACCACGGGGTCACACCCGGCGGCGACGTCACCGAGGCCTTCCTCACGTCCGGCCACGGGGTCGAGCACATCGCCGGGCTCACGGTCATTGGCAGCTACGCCCCCTGATCCCGTGCCCGCACGGCGAAGCCCCCGCATCCTACTCGAGGATGACGGGGGCGAAGGTTTTTGCTAGGCCACGGACACGAGGCTGAGCAGCAGCCAGGTGACCATCGCCGAGGGCAGCATGCCGTCGAGGCGATCCATGAGGCCGCCGTGGCCGGGCAGGATGGCCGACATGTCCTTGATGCCCAGCTCGCGCTTGAACTGGGACTCGACCAAGTCGCCAAGGGTCGCGCAGATGACCAGCAGGAAGCCGAGCACCACGCCCCACCACCAGTGGTACTGCAAGAGCAGCGCGACCGTCAGCGCACCCACGAGCATCCCGCCGACGACCGAGCCAGCGAATCCCTCCCAGGACTTCTTCGGGCTCACCGCCGGCGCCATGGGGTGCGAGCCGAACATGACGCCCGCGATGTAGCCGCCGGTGTCGGAGGCGATGACGCAGAGCATGAACGTGACGATGAAGTAGGAGCCCGGCACCGTGTCCGTCTGGAAGAGCGAGAGCATCGCCGCGAAGCTGCCGAACAGCGGGATCCAGGTGAGCACGAAGATCGCCACCGACATGTCCCGCAGGTAGTTCTTCGGCGCGGAGTTTCGGCCGTGGTGGAACAGCCGCCCGAACATGATGAGCAGCACGGAGGCGACGTAGGCGCTCACCAACCCCTTGGGGCCGAACGGCCAGCTCATCCACACCATGAGCTGCCCGCCGATGAGCAGGAAGGAGCGGTGAATGAGGTAGCCGTGCTCGCTGAGCCGCGCGTGCACCTCCCACGTGGCCACCGCCACCGCGACCGCCACCAGCGGGTACCAGCCGTGCGGGATGACGAACACGCACAGCAGCACGAGCGCACCCAGCCCCAGCCCCACCGAGATGGCCGCCTTGAGGTTGCGGCCCGCCGAGTTCTTGGGCTTGGGCAGGTGTTCAAACCCCCGCGCTGACTGATTCATTCCTCACGCGCCTCCTTGCACATGTAAATGGGCAGAAAGGAGAATCTCGCTTTCCGCCCATCTGAATTTCGCATCGGTTAACGAAGGTTCTAGACCTCCATCAACTCGCCTTCCTTCTTGGAAACCAGGTCGTCGATCTGGGAGACGTAGTTGGAGGTGACCTTGTCCAGCTCCTTCTCGGCAGCCTGAACCTCGTCCTCGCCGGCGTCGCCGTCCTTCTGGATCTTCTTCAGGCCGTCCATGCCCTTGCGGCGGACGTTGCGGATGGCGATCTTGCCCTCCTCGCCCTTGGAGCGGGCGAGCTTAACCATGTCCTTGCGGCGCTCCTCGGTCAGCTGCGGGATGGTCACGCGGAGAACCTGGCCGTCGTTGGTGGGGTTCACGCCGAGGTCGGAGTTGCGGATGGCGTTCTCAATGTCGTGCATCGTGGACATCTCGTAGGGCTTGATGAGCAGCATGCGCGCCTCAGGGACCGAGATGGTGGACATCTGCGTGATGGGAGTGGGAACGCCGTAGTAATCGGCTATCACGCCGTTAAACATGGCAGGGTTGGCGCGGCCGGTACGGATGTTGGTGAGCTCATCGCGGGTGCGCTCCACCGTGGTGGCCATGTGCTCTTCCGACTCCAACAGGATGTCATCGATCATGTCTTAAAGGTTCCTTCTTGCGAAATGGTGCGTCGTGCCGCCCGCCTAGGCCTGTGAGCTGGCGGGCTTTTTCACTTTGTTGTTTCTTCTAACCTATCAGGACTTCACCAAAGTGCCGATACGCTCGCCCGCAACGGCGCGGGCAATGTTGCCCTCCTCGAGAAGGTTGAACACGAGGATGGGCATGTTGTTGTCCATGCACAGGCTGAACGCGGTGGCGTCGGCGACCTTGAGCCCCTGCTCGATGACCTCGCGCGGGGTGATCTCGCTGTAGAACTTCGCGTCGGGGTTGGTGCGGGGGTCGTCGGAGTAGACGCCGTCGACGGCCTTGGCCATGAGCAGCACCTCGCAGTCGATCTCGAGGGCGCGCTGGGCGGCGGTGGTGTCCGTGGAGAAGTACGGCATGCCCATGCCGGCGCCGAAGATGACCACGCGGCCCTTCTCGAGGTGGCGCTTGGCGCGCAGCGGCAGGTACGGCTCGGCGACCTGGGCCATGTTGATGGCCGTCTGGACGCGGGAGTCGATGCCCTCCTGCTCGAGGAAGTCCTGCAGGGCGAGGCAGTTCATGACCGTGCCCAGCATGCCCATGTAGTCCGAGCGGTTGCGGTCCAGGCCGCGCTGCTGCAGCTGGGCGCCGCGGAAGAAGTTGCCGCCGCCGATGACCACGGCGATCTCGTACCCCTGGCGGGCCACGCTGGCGATCTGGCGGGCGACGCCCTGCACCACGTCCGGATCGATGCCCACAGCGCCGCCGCCGAACATCTCACCTCCGAGCTTGAGCATCACGCGCTTGTATCCGGAACGTTGAGCAGCCTGCTCCATGGGTTGGTACCTTTCTTCCCGTTTCCAGGTGTGGAATATGCGGACCCTAGTGCGCGGCCAAGACGTGGCGGCCGCGCGGTGTGAAGTTTCGTCGAAGCACGAGCGGGGCGTGCGGGCGGGCGCCGAGCTGGGTTTGGGGCCAGGCTCGGGGTGCGCCGCCTTCCGACATCAAAAAGACAGTTTACCTTTTGATCACTTGCTTGTGCGAGTTCGCCCCGAAAAGGCAAAAGCCCAGCACGACACCGCCGTGAAGGGGTGTTGTGCTGGGCTTAGGGCGCCCCGGTGGGGGCGCGGAAACCACGAGATTAGTGCTGGCCAACCTCGAAGCGAGCGAAACCGGTCAGGGTGATGCCGGCGGCGTCCATGACCTGCTTGACGGACTTCTTGTTGTCGGCAACAGAAGCCTGCTCGAGCAGGACGACGTCCTTGTAGAAGCCGTTCAGGCGGCCCTCGACGATCTTCGGGATAGCCTTCTCCGGCTTGCCCTCCTCGCGGGTGATCTGCTCGGCGATGGAGCGCTCCTTCTCGACGACCTCGGCCGGAACGTCCTCGCGGGTCAGGTAGGCAGCCTTCAGAGCGGCAACCTGCATGGCGGCTGCGTGAGCGGCCTCCTTGGCGGCGTCGCCCTCGCCCTGGTAGGCCACGAGCACGCCCACTGCCGGCGGCAGGTCGGCGGAGCGGTGGTGCAGGTAGACGGAGACGTTCTCGCCCTCGAGGGTGACGGCGCGACGCAGCTCGAGCTTCTCACCGATCTTTGCGGACAGCTCCTGGATGGCCTCGGCGGCGGTCTTGCCGTCGACGTCAGCAGCGGCGAGCTCCTCGGCGGAGTTAGCCTTCACGGCAGCAGCGGCGTCGGCGACCTTCTGAGCGAAGTCCTTGAACTCGGCGTTCTTGGCAACGAAGTCGGTCTCGGAGTTGATCTCGACCATGGTGTTGCCGGACACGGCGATCAGGCCCTCGGTAGCGTTGCGCTCTGCGCGCTTTCCGACGTCCTTGGCGCCCTTGATGCGCAGGACCTCGACAGCCTTCTCGAAATCGCCAGCGGTCTCTTCCAGAGCCTTCTTGCAGTCCAGCATGCCGGAGCCGGTGATCTCGCGGAGCTTCTTAACGTCAGCAGCGGTGTAGTTCGCCATTGTGGGGGCGATCCTCCTCTTGGTAGGAATGATTCGTGAAAGTTTCCCATTCAGGGTAGCGGCCTAGCGCGCATCATGCAGGATGAATGCCCGTGTTTTAGAACCACTTTTCCGCTTCCCGCGAAACCCGCGGGTCAGCGAGGATGGGTTGCCGTCGATAAGCGTACACGGCGTGAGACTGCAACCGCGAGGAAAAAGGAAGGAGAAACTTCAAAAGGACAAAATGCCCTCCAGCTTCGGTTGAACTTGTCGTGCGTTCACCGGAAACCGAAGGGCATTAGTGAGCATCAGCGGATACTCGAAGTCAGGACTGAATTACTCAGCGGACTCGGCCGGAGCCTCAACCTTGGCGGCAACCTCTTCGGTGGCCTCGACCTTGGCTGCAGCCTCGGTCTTGTTGGCGTCACCAGCGGCCTCCTTGGCGGCGGCCAGGGCGCGCTCCTCGCGGGCCTTCTTGCCCTCGATGACGGCGTGGGAGACGACGCGGGTCAGGATCTCGATGGAGCGGATGGAGTCATCGTTGCCCGGGACCGGGTAGTTGACGAGATCGGGATCGCAGTTGGTGTCGAGGATAGCCACAACCGGGATGTTGAGCTTGTGAGCCTCGTTGACGGCGATGTGCTCCTTGTTGGTGTCGACGACCCAGAGAGCGGACGGAGCCTTCTGCATGTCGGCGATGCCGCCGAGGACGCGCTCGAGCTTGGTGCGCTCGCGGGTCAGCATGAGGACTTCCTTCTTGGTGCGGCCCTCGTAGCCGTTCTCGGCTGCGTCCATGGCCTGCAGTTCCTTCATGCGGTGCAGACGCTTGGAGACGGTCTGGAAGTTGGTGAGCATGCCGCCCAGCCAACGGTGGTTCACGTACGGCATGCCGACGCGCTCAGCCTCGGTAGCGACGGCCTCCTGGGCCTGCTTCTTGGTGCCGACGTAGAGGATGGTGCCGCCGTGAGCAACGGTCTCCTTCACGAACTCGTAGGCCTCGTTGATGTAGGTCAGAGTCTGCTGAAGGTCGATGATGTAGATGCCGTTACGATCGGTGAGGATGTAACGACGCATCTTCGGGTTCCAACGGCGGGTCTGGTGGCCGAAGTGGACACCGGAGTCAAGGAGCTCTCGCATGGTTACGACTGCCATGGTGCTTCCTTTCTAAAGTTCAAATCGGTTTCGGTTACTTGATGCTTGCGCGGGTTCTCCCCGCGCCCTGGCCGCCATCACCGCGCTCGCACCCTTACACAATGTGTGAGGGACCAGCGCTTACGCGGTTCGCGATGACTGCGCGAATTAAGCTAGTGCGAACATGGATAAGGCCACCTCCCGGCGTTGCGGGCGGCAGCCAAAGGTCATATTTACACTGCTAACCGAACAGCTTAGCTCACGAGGCAGGAATCACCAAAAAGCTTTTCACAGGCTTGTCGACGCTACGTGGCTGGTGCTGTGGCTGGTGCGACCTGCGAAGACTCAAGTTATGGGTGTTTCTGGTGTTTCTGGTGTTTCGATCCCCTTCGGGCGCATGCCCGCAGCTATCCACAGGGCGGGCCCGCTTCGGTTTACTGGGCTTGCGGTCCCGGCTAGACCTTGGGGCATGGCGACACTTTTTCGAGCTCTTGTCCTGTCAATCTGCACCGCTTCGTCCTTCCTCGTCGTGTCGTGCGTGGCCGTGGCAGGCCCGGCGCGCGCCTACGTCAATCCCGCCACGGGCGGGCCCTCCCCGCGCGGGGTGGTGCGCGGCTTCGACAACCCGCCGCAGAACTGGCTGCCGGGCCATCGCGGGGTGGACCTCGACGCCCGCGTGGGCCAGGCAATCCTGTCGGCCGGCTCGGGGCGCGTGGCCTTCGCCGGGACGGTGGCCGGGGTGCCAGCGGTCTCCGTCGACCACGCGGGCGGGATCCGCACCACCTACCAGCCGGTGGCTGCCCTCGTCCGCGAGGGCGAGGAGGTAGCCGAGGGGCAGCCGATCGGGACACTGCTTCCCACGACCGACGGCTCGCGCGGGCTGCACTGGGGCGCGCGCACGGGACCTAACGAGTACGTCAACCCGCTGGGGCTTCTCGCACCGCCCAAGATCAGGCTCAAGCCGCAGCCGGGCGGCTAGGCGCGGGGGTGAGCCTGGTCGAAGGCGTCTTTGAGCCGCTGCGTGCTCACGTGGGTGTAGATCTGCGTTGTCTGCAGCGAAGAGTGGCCGAGCAGCTCCTGGACGATGCGCAGGTCCGCTCCCCCGTCGAGGACGTGGGTGGCCGAGGAGTGCCTGAGCGCGTGGGGGCCGAGCCCGCTGACGTCGACCTGCCTGCCCGCGCGCTCGACGACGCGGCGCACCTGGCGCGGATCGATGCGCCCGCCGCGAACGCCCACGAAGAGCGCCTGCTGGCCGGGCGCGGCGAGCTGGGGGCGGGACTCGTCGAGCCAGGATCGAAGCGCCTCGTGCGCCTTCTTCCCGAACGGGACGAGCCGCTGCTTGTTTCCCTTGCCCGTCACCCGGATGAGCCGCTTGGGAAGGTCGAGATCCTCGACGTTCGCGCCCGCCAGCTCGGAGACGCGGATGCCGGTGGCGTAGAGGAGCTCCAGGATCGCCTCGTCGCGGCGCACCTCGTGCTCGCTGCCGTGGGTGGCGGCGTGCATGAGTTCCTCGGCCTGGTTCTTGGACAAGACCTTGGGCAGGGGCCGCTCGGCGGCGGGGGCGGCAAGGCGGGCGGCCTCGTCCTTGCCGAGGAGCCCGCGCTTGACCAGCCAGGTCGACAGCCCGCGCGCGGCGGCTGTGCGGCGGGCGATGGTCGCCCGCGACCTGCCCGCCTCGACGGCCTCGGCGAGCCAGAGCCTGAGGTTCCCGAGGGTGAAGTCGGCAAGATCCGGGCTGCCTTCGGCGAAGCTTTGCAGGTCGGAGACGTAGCCGCGCACGGTGGCGGGCGATCGGCCCTTGACGAACAGCAGGTGCTCGCCGTATTCCTCGATCAGCTCCCCCAACTGCGTGAGCGAGGGCGAAGCCGAAGAACCGGAGCTGTGGTCCCGGTCTTCGTGCTTCGCCCTCGCTACTGACTCACCCATAGTGCATAACCTTAGTGCGCGGTCGCGCCGAATTCACCCAGCCGCCTTGCGGCCCGGCGCACCCATCGCACGCGCCCGAGGACCAGCCCGAACCTCAAACGCTGCTAACTTAGGCTTGCCTCACCTACCCTACCGGGCGTTAGAAAGTTATGCAACCCTAACTTTGAATCCCCCTCCGCATCCACCCGCTGCCCTTTCGCTCCACGAGTCCTTGGGACTCCAGCGCCACCAAGAGGTGCAGGCACAGCGCGACCGTCACCCCGGCGTCCGCGGCCGCCTCGGTGGCCGACCGCGGCTTATCGCCCAGCGCGTCGAAGACCCGCAGCTCGTTCCGGCTCAGCGATTGGACGGGGCTCGCCGCAAAGTCCAGCTCGTATTGCTTGTCGACGTCTACCTCCCCCACCGCGGACAAAAGCGACCGAATCTCGTCGGCGCTGCACACGAGCTCCGCCTCGTGGTTGCGGATGCGCTCGTGGCACCCGAGCGAGCCCACCGTGGTGATCGGCCCCGGCACCGCCATCGCGACCCGCCCCAGCCCGCTTGCCCAGCTCAGCGTGTTGAGCGCGCCCGAGCGCCACGCAGCCTCCACCACGACGGTGCCTTGGGACAGCGCCGCCACCAACCGGTTCCGGGTGAGGAAGCGGTGCCGGTGCGGGGTGGCGCCCGGCGGGTATTCGCTCACGATGACGTTGCGGCGCGCGATCTCATCAAAGAGCCGCGAGTTGCGCGAGGGGTAGTCGCGGTCGATGCCGCAGGCCGCGACGCAGACCGTGGGCGTGCCGTTGGCCAGCGCTTCCGTGTGCGCCACCGTGTCCACGCCGAGCGCGCCGCCGGAAACGATGGTCCACTGGTGGGCCGCGAGCCCGCCAACCAGCAGCGAGGTGGCCTGCCTGCCGTAGGAGCTCACAGCCCGGGTGCCCACCATCGCCACCGCCTGGGTACTCAAGCGCGCGAGGTCTCCCTCGCCGCGGACCCACAACGCGTGGGGCGGGACCGCGTCGTCCTGGTAGGAGCGGATGTGGGGGCTCGCCCCGGAGGCGCAGAACCCGAAGGCCCGCTCGAGCTCCTCCCGCGGCCACTCGGGATGGCCGGGGTGGATGATCCGGCCGCCGAGGTCCGCGGCGATGGCTAGGTCGTCGGCCGAGCGATCCCACTCGTGGCGCGCCTGCGTCGCGGGAAGCAGCGGGCCCAGCCAGTCCTCGCGGTTCTTGATGGCAAACGCCAGCTCGTCGGCGGTCTTGCCCTGGCTGAGCAACCCCGTGAGGTGCGCGTTCGGGCCCTCCACCACGCGGGAGAGGTAGGCCCAGGATTCCGGCGCGCTCATGCCGCGCTCACCAGCTCGGTGTCGCTGCGCAGCTCGAGCGCGCGGGAGAGGTAGGCCCAGGATTCCGGCGCGCTCATGCCGCGCTCACCAGCTCGGTGTCGCTGCGCAGCTCGAGCGCGCGGGCGACGTGGCTCAGGTCGGGCCGGGCGGCCTCCTCGAGGTCGCACAGCGTCCAGGCGAGCCTCAGCGAGCGGTCGCAGCCGCGCTGGCTGATCGTGCCGTTGCCCAGATACGCGGCGAGCATGCCCATCCCCTCCTCGTCCGCGGGATAGCGCTTGCGCAGCACGTGGGGGTTCATGGCGGCATTCGGAATCCTGCCGAAGCCCGCCCTCTCCCACCGGTGCGCGGCGCGATCGCGGACCGCCTGCACGCGTTCGGCGATGGCGGCGCTCGACTCTACCTCGGGTTCGGCCAGCATCGCGCCGCGGGAGCGGGTCCGGACGATGATGTCGATGCGGTCTCGCAGCGGGCCCGAGATGTTGGACAGGTAGTTCGCCCGCTCCCGCGAGGTGCACGTGCACAGCGCAGGCTCCTCTGCCGCGCACCGACAGGGATTGGCCGCGAGCACCAGCTGGAAGCTCGCCGGAAAGGTCACGTCCTGGCGCGAACGCACGAGGCGGACGCTCCCCTCCTCGATCGGCGTGCGCAGACAGTCAAGGGTCTGGGCCGGAATCTCGCTCACCTCGTCGAGGAAGAGGACTCCCCGGTGCGCCTGGGTCACCGCCCCCGGCACGGGCGTCCCCGCGCCCCCTCCCAGGAGTGCTGCGCGCGTGATCGAGTGGTGCGGCGCCACGAAGGGCGGCCGCCCCGAAGGGTCCGCGCTCGCGTGCGGGGCGACGGAGCGGATGGTGGCCACCTCCAGCTGCTCGGAGTGGCTAAGCGGCGGCAGGATCGTGGGAAGCCGCTCCGCGATCATCGACTTGCCCGAGCCTGGCGGGCCGATGAGCATGCAGTGGTGCGCGCCGGCCGCGGCCACCTCGGCGGCAAACTTGGCCTCCTTCTCACCCACGACATCGGACATGTCGAGGTGGCGGGTGGCTGCGGCTGTCCTCCGGGCCGGCGCGAGCTTCTCTGCGACCTCCGAGGCCGTCTCGAGGATCGCCTCGTTCCGCGCCCACAACACGGCCTCGCGAAGGCTCGCGGCGGCGAGAACCTCGAGGCCGTCGATGATCTGCGCCTCCTGGGCGTTGGCCAACGGGAGGACCACCGTCGAAAGCCCCGCGGCCTTGGCCGCCAGCAGCGCGGGCAGCACCCCGCGCACCTCCCGCAGCCCGCCGTCGAGCCCGACCTCGCCGAGCAGCATCGTCGAGCGCAGCCGCGCCCGCATGGCGTAGTCCTCGGCCGCGGCCGAGAGGATGGCCAGGCACATGGCCAGATCCAGCTGCGAGCCAGACTTGCGCAGCGACGCCGGGGTGAGCGAGACGATGACCTTCGTCTTCGGCCAACTCAGCCCGGAGTTGAGCGCGGCCGTCTTCATCCGGTCCCGAGACTCGGCGATCGCCGTGTCAGCGAGCCCCACGATAAACGTGCCGGGCAGCCCGGCGCCGACGTTGGCCTCCACCTCGACCACCTGGGAGTCAACGCCCACGACCACCGCGGATAGGGCCTTAGCGAGCGCCACGATCGATCCCCTTCGTGTGGCGGACCTGCGGCGGCATGCCCTCCGCAACCAGCACCCCGATGACGTCGAAGCGGACATCTGCCCAGGGCCGCCCTTCGAGCCAGCGCGCGGCGGCGAGCCTCAGCCTGCGCAGCTTGCGCGGGCTCACGGACTCCTCCACGCCGAAGGCCTGGGTGCGCCGCGTCTTTACCTCAATGAAGCACAGCTCCCCGTCTTTCTCGGCGATGATGTCGATCTCGCCCTCCTTGAACGGGACGTTGCGCTCGACGATCTCGTAGCCGTGCTGCACAAGGAATTCCGCGGCGACGTTTTCCCCCTGTTTTCCTAGCTCTTTTCTCGATGTAACCGCTGCCTGGTGCATGGTTTCCCTCCCCTAGTGTGGTGTCGCGGCGACCCCCGCCGCCGTCACCACGCATTGTGTCGGGCCACGCTGGCTTCAACAACCCCCGTTGCGCAACGCCGCCGTTTTCTGTGGATAACTCCGACCACCGCCGAGTTGTCCACAGAAATCGGGCCCGCGCAAAGGCTCCGGTTGCGCGGGATCGAAAACCTGATATGCTGCTTGGCCCTCCTCGAAACGCAAGAAAGCCCTCCCCGAAAAAGAAGGAAGGGCCAGCGGAAGGGCAGCTAGTCCGGGATGATGAGCTCAGGCTTGTCGAGCTCCTCGATGTTGACGTCCTTGTAGGTGATCACGCGCACGTAGCGCACGAAACGCGCCGAGCGGTACATGTCCCACACCCAGGCGTCCGACATGCGCACCTCGTAGTAGACGTCGCTGCCCTGGGTGTGCGGGATGAGCTGGACCGCATTGGCCAGGTAGAAGCGGCGCTCGGTCTCCACGACGTAGGAGAATTGGCTGACCACGTCGCGGTACTCGCGATACAGCGACAGCTCGACTTCGGCCTCATAGTTGTCGAGTTCTTCTGCACTCATTTCTCCGCCTTCCGGACTTTAGGCTTCCTGTTGCGCGAGCCACTGCCTGTGCGCAGCGCCCACATTGGCATAACTATATCTATGCTCGGGGCATCCGCCGTGTTGACTCACCGCGAGCATGTGCGCCTTCGTGCCGTATCCCTTGTGCCCGGCCAACCCGTACCCCGGGTAGCGCCGGTCCAGCTCGGCCATGAGGGTGTCGCGGTGGTGCTTGGCCAGAACGCTCGCCGCGGCGATGCAGCGGGCGGAGGCGTCGCCGCCGATGACGGGCAGGGTGGGCATCGGGAAGCCCGGCACCCGCATGGCGTCAGTTAGCACGTAGCCGGGCTGGACCGCAAGCCGCGCGACCGCCCGCCGCATCCCGGAGATGTTGGCGTGCTGGATGCCCAGGCGATCGATCGCGGCGGCGGGGATGTCCACGATCGAAAAGGCCACCGCGTACTTCTGGATGAGCGGAAAGAGCTCCTCGCGGGAGCGCTCCGAGAGCTGCTTGGAATCGGTAAGCCCGTCGAGCTGCGGGATCGTGCGATCCGGCATGATGCAGGCCGCGATCGTGATCGGCCCGCAGCACGCGCCGCGGCCGGCCTCGTCCACGCCCGCGACGGGGCCGAGGCCGCACTTGCCCAGGGCGACCTCGTAGGTGCGCAGCTGCTTGAGCGTCCGGATGGTCACTGTCGTGGGATGGCTCCTAGCCCTGGATGTCGATGTGCGGGACGCCGCCGATGCGGTTGAGCGGGAACAGGATGAACTGGACCTTGCCCTTGATGTTCTCGCGCGGGATCGTGCCCTGGTACTGGTCGCCCAGGTGGTAGCGGGAGTCCGCGGAGTTGGTGCGGTTGTCGCCCATCATGAAGTAGTTGCCCTCCGGCACCGTGATCGGGCCGAAGTAGAAGCCGCCGCAGGCGTCGGAGCCGGTGGTCGGGTCCACCGGGTAGGCCGGCGGGTTGAGCGTGTACGAGCTGTCGATCTCCTTGCCGTCGACCATGATGCCTGGGTCGCCTTGGAGGCACTGGACGGTCTGCCCGCCCTTGGCCACGATGCGCTTGACTAGGTCGTTCTCGTCGGGGGCCACGAGACCCACCAGCGAACCCAGGTTCTGCAGGCCGCGGATGACGGTGTTGCTGCTGCGCTGGGAGGTGTAGCGCTCGTTCCAAGAGTCGGGCCCCTTGAACACCACGACGTCGCCCGGCTCCGGGTCGCCGAAGGTGTAGCTCAGCTTGTCCACGAAGATGCGGTCGCCGGTGCAGCCGGTGCAACCGTGCAGCGTCGGCTCCATCGACTGCGACGGGATCATGTAGACGCGGCCGACGAAGGTCTGCAGCACCATGATGATAACGAGCGTCAGCACGATCACCACGGGGATCTCCACGTACCAGGGCGCGGACTTCTCCTGGTTGTCGGTGCGCTTCTCCGGGTTTCCTAGCGGAGAGCCGTGCCGGGGCTGGTAGGGGCCCTGCGGCTGGGCGTCGTCATGGGGTTTCGCATTCACGTCGAACAACTCTAGCATTGAGCGTTCCCGGCGCCGGAAGGCCTGCGCCGAACCAGAAAAGAAAAAATCCCGGCCCGGCACCTCGCATAATGGAGGAAACCGGACCGGGACCTAGCTGGCGCCGTGGGCCAAGGCGAGCGCTTAGCGCTTCTCCTTGATCTTGGCGGCCTTACCACGCAGGTCGCGCAGGTAGTACAGCTTTGCACGACGGACATCGCCGCGGGTTGCAACCTCGATCTTCTCGATGTTCGGGGTGTGCACCGGGAAGGTACGCTCGACACCGATGCCGAAGGACACCTTGCGGACGGTGAAAGTCTCGCGGATGCCGTCGCCCTGGCGGCGAATGACAACGCCCTTGAACAGCTGGGTACGGGTCTTGTTACCCTCGATGACCTTGACGTACACGTTCAGGGTGTCGCCCGGGCGGAAATCAGGGATGTCGTTGCGCAGGGATGCTGCATCAACCTTGTCGAGAATGTTCATTAAGACAATCCTTACATTCAAAGGAAAGAGGACCCTGGCGGCACTTCCCACGACTGGGCGCTCGGCCGGTTCATATCCACTACAAATTCATCGCGACCACCCGGAGCCGCTGGCGGCCGGGTAGACAACCAGAGAATTATTACACGATCGGGGCATAAAAAACAAGTTGAGGTTTGCTTTTTCGCTTGTCGACGCCCACGGTACGCGTCGAAAAGCGAAAAACTGGGCGAAAGGCCTCCTTCGTGGCTACAATGCGAGACTGTCAATCCCCACGGGCACCCAAGGCATGGGCTGAGATCGCGCTGACGCCGCGCGAGCACCGTATGAACCTGTCTGGCTAGCACCAGCGAAGGAAGAGAGGATGCGTTAATGTCGCGTACCCCTGCCACGAATCTGTCCGTTTCCGAGATCCTCGCCCAGGAGGCTCGGGAAATCCACCCCAAGCACTCGTACGCGCCGATCGAGCGCGACGGCCTGGAGGTGCCGCAGACCCGCATCACCCTGGACGACTCCCCCACCGGCCCCAACGAGCCGGTGCACGTCTACCGCACCCGCGGGCCGGTGTGCGACCCGACCAAGGGCCTGCCGGGGCTGCGCTCAGAATGGATCGCCGAGCGCGGCGACGTCGAGTCCTACGCCGGGCGCGAGCGCAACCTGCTCGACGACGGCAAGCGCGCGATCAAGCGCGGCGAGGCCTCCCAGGAGTGGCAGGGCACCAAGCGCCCGGTGCTGCGCGCCAAGGACGGCGAGCGCGTGACCCAGCTGCACTACGCACGCAAGGGTGTGATCACCAAGGAGATGCAGTTCGTCGCGCTGCGCGAGAACATGGACCCGGAGTTCGTGCGCAGCGAGGTCGCCCGCGGCCGCGCCATCATCCCGAACAACATCAACCACCCCGAGTCCGAGCCGATGATCATCGGCCGGAAGTTCCTCACCAAGATCAACGCCAACATCGGCAACTCCGCGATCACCTCGTCCATCCAGGAGGAGGTGAGCAAGCTGCGCTGGGCCACCCGCTGGGGCGCGGACACCGTCATGGACCTGTCCACCGGCAACGACATCCACACCACCCGCGAGTGGATCATCCGCAACTCCCCCGTGCCGATCGGCACCGTTCCCATCTACCAGGCGCTCGAGAAGGTCGACGGCATCGCCGAGGATCTCACCTGGGAGATCTTCCGCGACACCGTCATCGAGCAGTGCGAGCAGGGCGTGGACTACATGACCATCCACGCGGGCGTGCGCCTGCCGTTTATCCCGCTGACCACCAAGCGCGTCACGGGCATCGTCTCCCGCGGCGGCTCGATCATGGCCGGCTGGTGCCTGGCGCACCACAAGGAGAGCTTCCTCTACGAGAACTTCGACGAGCTGTGCGAGATCTTCGCCAAGTACGACGTGGCCTTCTCGCTCGGCGACGGCCTGCGCCCCGGCTCGCTCGCCGACGCCAACGACGCCGCCCAGTTCGCCGAGCTGAAGACCATCGGCGAGCTGACCCGCCGAGCCTGGGAGTACGACGTCCAGGTCATGGTGGAGGGCCCCGGCCACGTGCCGCTGAACATGGTCCAGCACAACAACGAGCTGGAGCAGGACTGGTGCGGCGACGCGCCCTTCTACACGCTGGGGCCGCTGGTCACCGACATCGCGCCCGGCTACGACCACATCACCTCCGCCATCGGCGCAGCCCACATCGCGATGGGCGGCACGGCGATGCTCTGCTACGTCACCCCGAAGGAGCACCTGGGCCTGCCCAACCGCGACGACGTCAAGACCGGCGTGATCACCTACAAGCTCGCCGCCCACGCCGCCGACGTGGCCAAGGGCCACCCCGGCGCGCGCGCCTGGGACGACGCGATGAGCAAGGCGCGCTTCGAGTTCCGCTGGCACGACCAGTTCGCGCTCTCCCTCGACCCGGAGACCGCCGAGGAGTACCACGACGAGACCCTGCCCGCCGAGCCCGCCAAGACCGCGCACTTCTGCTCGATGTGCGGCCCGAAGTTCTGCTCCATGCGCATCAGCCAGGACATCCGCGACACCTTCTCCGACGAGGTCGTGAGCTCCCTAGGCATGCCCACCGTGGGGGTGGCGGACAACGGCGCCGCCGCCGTCGAGGCCGCCGAGGCGGCCATGGCGGTCAAGGCCGAGGAGTTCCGCGCCCAGGGCAGCGAGCTCTACCACTCGGTTCAGAGCTAGGACCGTGAGCCTCATGCCCGTCGATTACCGCTGCTACTTCGTCACCGGCGCGGGAGACCCCCGCGAGGTGGCAGACCGCGCGGCCCAGGCGGCCTCCGGCGGCGCCGGTGTCATCCAGGTCCGCTCGAAGCCGATCAGCGCGCGCTCGCTGCTCGCGCTCGCCCGCTCGGTGTCGGAGGCCGTCGCCGCCGCGAACCCGGCCACCCGGGTGCTCGTCGACGACCGCGTCGACGTGGCCCTGGCCCTGATGCGCGAGGGCGCGAACGTCCACGGCGTGCACGTGGGCCAGGACGACCTCCCGGTGCCGGCGGTGCGCTCGCTGCTCGGGCCACAGGCCATCATCGGGCTGACCACCGGCACCCTCGAGCTCGTGCGCGCGGCCAACAAGGTGGCGGGCGCCCTCGACTACGTCGGCTGCGGGCCCTTCCGCCCCACGCCCACGAAGGACTCCGGGCGCGTCCCGCTCGGTGTCGCTGGCTACGCCCCGATTGTGAAGGAGTCGCTGGTGCCGGTCGTGGCCATCGGCGACGTCACCGCGGATGACGTGGCGGAGCTTGCCGCCACCGGGATCGCGGGCACGGCCATCGTCCGCGGCATCATGAACGCCGACTCCCCCTCCGACTACTGCGCGACGGTCCTCGCCGAGTTCGAGCGCGGCCGCCGCTAACCACCCCATTAAAGAAAGGCACTCCCGTGGCACCTACAGCCACAACTCCCACCGTCTACGTCATCGGCGCGGGCATGGTGGGGCTGGTCACCGCCTTCGAGCTGGCGAACGCCGGCCACGCGGTCACCGTCATCGACCCAGAGCCCGCCTCGGGCGCCACCCACCACGCGGGCGGCATGCTCGCCCCTGCCGCCGAGGTGGTCTACCGCCAGGACCCGCTCTTCCCGCTCATGCTCGCCGCCGCGGGGTGGCACGAGGAGATCTTCCCCGCCGTCGCCGCGCACACCGGGCGCACGCTCGGGCACCGCACGGAGGGCACCCTCGTCGTGGCGGGCGACAAGGCGGACGCCGCCCACCTCGCCGAGCTCACCGACTACCAGGACGCCCACGGCATGAGCGTCGAGCGGCTCACCGTGCGCGAGGCCCGCAGGCTCGAGCCGGCGCTGTCACCGAGGATCGCGGGCGCGGTCTCGCTCCCGGGCGACACCCAGGTCTTCCCGCGCATGTACGCCGAGGCGCTCATCGACGCCTGCCGCGACCTCGGCGTGCGCTTTCACGCGGGGACGGTCGAATCCGTCACCGACGAGGCGATCGCGCTTCGCGGCGGTGAGGCCATCGACCTCGTCGATGGCGACCAGGTGGTCCTCGCCTGCGGGCTCGGCGCCGCGAGAATCGGCGGCTGGTTTACCGGCGCCAACCCGCTGCGGCTGCGCCCGGTCTACGGCGACATCCTGCGGGTCAAGGCCCCGGAGACCGGGGAGATCGTCACCCGCGTCGTGCGCGGCTTCGTCGAGGACCGCCCCGTCTACGTCATCCCGCGGGTCGACGGCACCATCGCCATCGGCGCCACCAGCCGCGAGGACGACCACCCCGGCCCCCTGGTCGGCGGCGTCCACCAGCTGCTTCGCGACGCCATCCGGCTCGTCCCCGCGCTCGAGGAGTGCGAGTTCTTAGAGGCCACCTGCGGCGCGCGCCCCGGCACCCCCGACGACCTGCCCTACCTCGGGCGGATCAGCCCCCGTATCATCGTCTCCACCGGCTACTTCCGGCACGGGATCCTGCTCAGCGCCTTCGGCGCCAGGGTCACCCGCGAGCTCGTGGAGGGCCGCGCCCCGGGCATTGATATCTCCGCCTGCGACCCGCTCCGGCACGGGGCGTAGGCCTGAAACTATAGACGTCGAAAAGCGAAGAAGAAGGACCGAATGAAACTCGTAGTCAACGGCCAGCCCCGCGACGTGTCCGCCACGACCGTCGCCGAGCTCGTGAAGGAAGTGACCGGCTCGGAGACGGGATCCGGCATCGCCGTCGCCATCGGCGAGGACGTGCTCACCCGCGCCGAGTGGGAAAACCCGCTGGTGGAAGGCGCGGTCGTGGAGATCCTCACCGCGGTGCAGGGAGGCTAGAAGTGCTCACCATCGCGGAGAAGACCTTCGACTCCCACCTCATCATGGGGACCGGCGGGGCGACCAGCCAGGACATGCTCGAGCGCGCGCTCGTCGCCTCGGGGACGCAGCTGACGACCGTGGCCATGCGCCGCCACGCCGCGACCGTCGGCTCCGGCGAGAGCGTCTTCGAGATGCTCACCCGGCTCGGCATCGCCCCGCTGCCGAATACCGCCGGGTGCCAGACCGCCCGCGACGCGGTGCTAACCGCCAAGCTCGCCCGCGAGGCGCTCGGCACGAACTGGGTGAAGGTCGAGGTCATCGCCGACGAGCACACCCTGCTGCCCGACACCACCGAGCTGCTGGACGCCTGCGAGCGGCTGGTCGCCGACGGGTTCACGGTGCTCGCCTACACCTCCGACGACCCCATCGTCGCCCGCCACCTGGAGAACGTGGGCGTAGCCGCGGTCATGCCGCTGGGCTCGCCGATCGGCACCGGGCTGGGCATCCTCAACCCGCACAACATCGAGCTCATCTGCGCGAACGCGGGCGTGCCGGTGATCCTCGACGCGGGCGTGGGCACCGCCAGCGACGCCGCGCTCGCCATGGAGCTGGGCTGCTCCGGCGTGCTGCTGGCCAGCGCCGTCAACCGTTGCCAGGATCCCGTGGCGATGGCGGAGGCGATGGCGCACGCGGTGGAGGCCGGCCGGTTGGCGGGCGCGGCGGGGCGGATCCCCAAGCGCGAGCACGCCGTGGCCTCCTCGCCGGTCGAGGGCACCGTGAGCTGGTCGGATCAGGTGCTATAAAGTGACTTCCTCCTTTGAAGAACAGCGCGTGGCGCGCCAGCTGCGGCTCAAGGGATTCGACCAGGAGGCCGTCGCGGCCTCGCACATGGTGGTCGTGGGCGCGGGCGGGCTCGGCTGCCCGGTGCTGCAGGCGCTGGCCGCCGCGGGCGTTTCCCACCTCACGATCGTCGACGACGACGTGGTCAGCGTGAGCAACCTCCAGCGCCAGGTGCTCTTCGGCGCCGCGGACGTGGGCCGGCCCAAGTTGGAGGTGGCCCGCGAGCGGCTGGAGGCGATGCAGCCGGGCATCGTCGTGGACGTGTTCGCCGAGCGCCTCGACGCCCGCAACGCGCTTACCGTCCTCGGCGGGCACGACGTCATCCTCGACTGCACCGACCTGTTTTCCTCCAAGTACCTCATCGCCGACGCCGCGGAGATCCTGGGCATCCCGCTCGTGTGGGGCACGGTGCTGGCCTACGAGGGCTCCGTGGCGGTCTTCCAGACCGAGGTCGCGGGCCTGCGCGACCTCTACCCCACCGCGCCCGACCACCTGCCCACCTGCGCGGAGGCGGGCGTGCTCGGCGCGACGACGGCCGTCATCGGCTCCATCATGGCCACCGAGGCGCTCAAGCTGCGGTCCGGCCTGCCCACGCTGCTCGGGCGCCTGCTCACCTACGACGCCTTGAGCTCGCGCGTTCGCACTTTTGCTTTACGACGCGACGCCTCACGGCTTGCTGCCTCCAGCCTCGAGGCGCACCTCATCCCCGACGTCCTGCTCGACGTGCGCGAGGCCCAAGAGCGCGAGGAGAACGTGAAGTACGCTGGCTCCCTGCACCTGCCGGCCGCCCAGCAGACCCCCGCCAGGGTGGCGGCGCTGTGCGAGGAGCACGCGGGCGAGACCATCGGCGTGTTCTGCGCCTCGGGCGCGCGGGCGGCGCGGTTCGTCTCCGCGTGGGGCGAGCTCGCCATCCAACACGGCGTGGTGCTCAAGGCCCTCTAACCGCAGGTCACCCCCGAATTCGATTCGCCGCCCGGGGCTGCTAGGATGTGCCCCACGCCACTTAGATTTGAAGGATTGATTCAGCTCATCATGTCTGCGCCGACCCCCGGTTACCTCACCCCCTCCCCCAAGAAGATCCGCGTCAGCGACCTAGTCAAGCTCAAGGGGCAGCGCCCGTGGGCGATGCTCACGGCCTACGACTTCGCCAGCGCCAAGGCCTTCGACGACGCGGGCGTGGAGTGCCTGCTGGTGGGCGACTCCGCGGCCAACGTGGTGCTCGGCTACGACTCCACCACCGCCATCACTATGGAGGAGATGTCGGTGCTGGGCGCCGCGGTGGTGCGCGGGGCGGAGCACGCGCTGGTGGTCATCGACATGCCGTTCGGCACCTACGAGGCCTCCGACGAGCAGGCCGTGAAGTCCGCGACGAAGCTGCTGCGGGCCACCGGCGCGCACGTGGTCAAGCTCGAGGGCGGGGTGCGCATGGCCTCCCGGATCGCGGCGCTCAAGCAGGCGGGGCTGGCGGTGTGCGCGCATATCGGGTTCACGCCGCAGTCGGTGAACAACCTGGGCGGGTTCAAGGTCCAGGGACGCGATGCGGGTGCCGACGCCCTGCGCGCCGACCTTGACGCCGTCGTCGCCGCGGGCGCCGACATGGTGGTCTTCGAGATGGTCCCGGCGGCGCTGGCCGCGGAGGTCACCGCGGGCTGCCCGATCCCGACGGTGGGCATCGGCGCGGGCCCTGACACCGACGCCCAGGTGCTGGTTTGGCACGACATGGCCGCGATGTACCCGCAGGGCCACCGCCCCAAGTTCGTGCGCACGTTCGGCGAGGTCGGCGTGGCGCTGCGCGAGGCGGCCCAAGGCTACCGCCTGGCCGTGGAGGCCGGGGAGTTCCCGACCGCGGAGCACTGCTTCTCCTAGCGCTCGATGTCGTCCTCGAGCTCGCGGATGACCTTCGCGGGCACGCCCGCGACGAGGCTGTTGTCGGGGACGTCCTTGGTCACCACCGCGCCCGCGGCCACGACCACGTTGTTGCCGATGGTCACCCCCGGCAGGACGGTGACGTTGCCGCCCATCCACACGTCGTCGCCGATGGTGACCGGCCTGCCCTGGCCCAAGAACTTGCGCCTGCCGGAGGGGACCATCGGGTGGTTGACGGTCGAAATCAGCGTGCCGGGGCCGATCATGACGTGGTCGCCGATTCTGACCGGCATGATGTCGAGGATCGTGACGTTGTAGTTGCACAAGAACCCCTCGCCCACGTGGATGTTCTTGCCGTTGTCGCAGTGGAAGCCCGGCTCGATGAACACCTCCTCGCCGGTGGAGCCGAAAAGCCCCTTGATGGCGGCGGTGCGGCCTTCCGCGTCGTCGGGGGCGAGGGCGTTAAGCGCCGCGCACTTGATCGACGCGGCGTTCTTCCTAGCCGCGACGGCCGGGTCCATGAAGTCGTACTCGAGGCCGGCATCGAGCTTTTCTAGTTCGTTCATGGGCCCAGCCCACCTAGGCGGAGAGCGTCACCGCGCAGTTGTCAATGAGCCGGGTCGCGCCCACCCGCGCCGCGACCAGCAGGCGGTTCTCGCCGACGACGCGCTCGCCCAGGTCCGCGCCGAGCAGCTCGAGGTACTCCAGCTCGATCGCGGGGGCGGCATCGAGGACGGCCCGCGCCGCGGCCAAGACCTCTTCGGCGGTGTGCTCGGCAGCGCCTGCGGCCAGCGCCTTCGACAGCGTGGTGGCCAGCTCCCGTTCCGCCTCGCTCAGGTAGGTGTTGCGCGAGGAGCGGGCGAGCCCGGAGTCCTCGCGCACAATCGGCGCGCCGATGATCTCGAGGTCCATGTTGTTGTCCTCCACCATCTGGCGGATGACCAGCAGCTGCTGGTAGTCCTTCTCCCCGAACACGGCGTGCGTGCACTTGGTGAGGTTGAACAGCTTGTTGACCACGGTGAGCACGCCCGCGAAGTGGGTGGGGCGGGTCTTGCCCTCGAGGATCGTGGCCACGGGACCGGGGTGGATGACCGTGCGCGGGCCCGCCGGGTACATGACCGTCGGCGTGGGCGCGAAGACGAAGTCCGCGCCGACACCCGCGAGCTTCTCCACGTCGGCGTCGAAGGTGCGCGGGTAGGCGTCCAAGTCCTCGCCCGCCGCGAACTGCAGCGGGTTGACGAAGATGCTCACCACGACCACGGCGCCCGGGACCTCCTGGGCGCGCTTGACCAGCGAGAGGTGGCCCTCGTGGAGCGCGCCCATCGTGGGCACGAGCACGACGGGGCGGGCTCCGTTGCCGGAGGCGTCGGCAAGCGCCGAGCGAACCTCGGCGACGGTGGTCAGTACCTGCGGGGAAGTTTCATTCATTCCAGAGATTCTAGGACCTACGCTGCCGAAACCTTCAACGGCGACCGCATGAGGGGGTGGCTAGCGGCGGCCGAAGCCGGCCTTCTTCAGCGCGTCCGCCATCGACCCGCCCGCCTGCGGCTTCGCCCCGCCGCGCTGCTGGCGCTTGCCGGAACGCGGCGCGCGCTGGGCGGGCTTGCCCGGCTCGTCCGAAAGCCGCATCGACAGCCCGATGCGCTGGCGCTCGACGTCGACCTCCATGACCTTGACCTTCACCACCTGGCCGGAGCGGACCACCGCGTGCGGGTCCTTGACGAACTGATCCGACAGCGCCGAGACGTGCACCAGCCCGTCCTGATGGACGCCCACGTCCACGAACGCGCCGAAGGCCGCCACGTTTGTGACCGTGCCCTCCAGGATCATGCCGGGCTTAAGGTCCGAGACCTTCTCCACGCCCTCCTTGAAGGTGGCCGTGGTGAACTCCGGGCGCGGGTCGCGGCCCGGCTTGTCCAGCTCGGCGATGATGTCGGTGACGGTGGGAACGCCGAAGGTGTCGTCGGCGAAGTCGGCCGGGCGCAACCGCGAGAGCACCGCCGTGTTGCCGATGAGCTCGCCCACCGAGCTGCCGGTGGCCGAGGCGATCCGGCGCGCAACGGAGTAGGCCTCCGGGTGCACCGCGGAGGCATCCAGCGGGTCCGAGCCGCCCGTGATGCGCAGGAAGCCCGCGCACTGCTCGAAGGCCTTCGGCCCCAGCCGCGGCACCTTGAGCAGCTCCTTGCGGGTGGTGAAGCTGCCGTGCTCGTCGCGGTAGTCGACGATGTTGGCGGCGATCGCCGGGGTCACGCCCGCCACTCGGGTAAGCAGCGGCACCGAGGCGGTGTTGAGGTCCACGCCCACGGCGTTGACCGCGTCCTCCACCACGGCGTCGAGGGTGCGCGCCAGGTTGGTCTGGTTGACGTCGTGCTGGTACTGGCCCACGCCGATCGACTTCGGATCGATCTTGACCAGCTCCGCCAGCGGGTCCTGGAGGCGGCGCGCGATGGAGACCGCGCCGCGCAGGGAGACGTCCATGTCCGGAAACTCGCGCGCGGCCAGCTCGCTGGCGGAGTAGACGGAGGCGCCGGACTCGGAGACCACCACCGGCGTCGGGCGCTTGCCGCCCGCCTTCACCAACAGGTCGGCGACCTCACGGGCCAGCTTCTCCGTCTCGCGGCTGGCGGTGCCGTTGCCGATCGCCATGAGGTCGACGCCGTGGGTGGCGCACGCCGTGGCGAGCGTCTGCACCGCCTGCGCCCACTGGTTCTGCGGCTGGTGCGGGTGCACGATCACGGTGTCCAGCACCTTGCCGGTGCCGTCGACCACCGCGCACTTGACGCCGTTGCGGTAGCCGGGGTCGAGCCCGATGGTGGCGCGCTGCCCGGCGGGCGCGGCCAGCAGCACGTCCTTGAGGTTGCGGGCGAAGACCTCGAGCGCCCCCTCCTCCGCCCGCTCCTTCAAGCGCATGCGCACGTCCAGGCCGGAGGAGATGGACAGCTTCGTGCGCCAGCCCCACCGGACGGCGTCGGCAAGCCAGGGCGAGGTGCCCACGTCGAGTAAGAAGCGCGAGGCGATCTCGCCGAGGTAGCGGTCCTCGTCGCCGGCGTCGAGGTCGAGGTGCAACACGCCCTCGGACTCGCCGCGCAGGAGCGCCAAGATGCGGTGGCTCGGAAGCTTCGTGAACGGCTCGCTGAACTCGAAGTAGTCCTTGTACTTCGCGCCCTCGCGCTCCTTGCCCGCCACGACGCTCGAGCCCATGGAGCCGGTCTCGAACATGGTCTCGCGCACGCTGCCCACGAGGTCGGCGTCGAGAGCGAAGCGGTCGACGAGGATGGCGCGCGCCCCGTCGAGCACCTTCTTCGCGTCCTCGAAGCCCTCCTTCTCGTACCCGGCCGCCAGCGTTGTGGGGTCGGCGGCGGGATCGCCGATGAGCGCGTCGAGGAGCGGCTCGAGGCCCGCCTCGCGCGCGATGTCGGCCTTCGTCTTGCGGCGCTTCTTGTACGGCAGGTAGAGGTCCTCCAGCCGCGCCTTCGTGTCGCACTCATTGATGAGCGCGCGGAGGGTGTCGGTGAGCTTGCCCTGCTCCTCGATGGCGGCGAGCACCGTCTCCTTGCGCTCGGCGAGCTCGGTGAGGTAGGTCGCGCGCTCCTCGATCGCGCGCAGCTGCGTGTCGTCGAGGCCGCCGGTCGCCTCCTTGCGGTAGCGGGCGATGAACGGCACGGTGTTGCCCTCGTCGAGCAGCTTCAGCGCCGCCGCGACCTGCGATTCCTTAACAGATATTTCCGATGCAATGGTGCGAGCGATCATTTGGAGCATTGTATCGCTTTTCGACGCTCACCTTCGGCGCCGCGCCTCTAGGGGTGTTGCCACGCGCAGGCGGCGGTCACGCCCGGGGTGGTGGGCCCCTCGATCGAGGTGCCGTACCAGTAGCTTCCCTCCGGCAGGGCGTCGACGACGGCCCGCGTAGCGTCGACAAGCGACAGCGAGGAGGAACCGTTGACGACGACGCGGGTGAGCTGCTCGGCCATGGGCGGGCGGCCTTCCGCCTGCTCGTACTGGTTGACCAGCATGTTGTCCGGCTCGCAGGTCAAGTCGATGACGTCGCCGTGGATGCTGGTGGCCTCGTAGCCGGCCGCCTTGAGCGCCTGCGGCAGCGCGGCGCTTGCGGCCTGCCACTCGGCGGGGGTGATGAGCACGTTAATGTCGGTGGAGATCTCACGCATCGCGGCGTCCTTCCAGTAGTTCTCGATCCTTCTTGTCCAGTTCTACCCCTTCGAGCAGCTCCGGGCGCACCTGCTGGGTCTTGAGCAGGGCCTGGTCGCGCCGCCAGCGGTCGACCTTGGCGTGGTTGCCGGAGAATAGCACCTCGGGCACGTCGAGCCCGCGCCAGCTGCGCGGCTTGGTGTAGCTGGGCCCCTCGAGCAGGCCGTCGGAGAAGCTGTCGTCCTCGTGGCTTCTGCGGTTGCCGAGCACGCCGGGGATGAGGCGGACGACGGCCTCCGCGATGACGAGGACGGCCACCTCCCCGCCGATGAGCACGTAGTCGCCGATGGAGACCTCGCGCACGCGGTAGCGGTTCTTGGCGTCCTGGGTGACGCGGTCGTCGATGCCCTCGTAGCGGCCGCAGGCAAACGCGATGTGTTCCTCGTTGGACCAGGCGCGGGCGTCTTCTTGATCGAAGGGCTTGCCCGCCGGGGTGGGCACGATGAGCAGCGGGAGCGCGGGGTCCTCGCCCTCGCGGACGTCGCGGCCTAGGTAGGCCTGCTCCTCGATGCCCTCCACCTCGTCGTGTCGGGGCACGTTGCGGTGGGCCTCGGCGGTTTCCAGCGCGGCGGCCGCGGCGACGGGGCCGGTGTGCGCCGCGACATCGTCGAGCGCCGGGCCCCACACCTCGGGCAGCATGACCATGCCCGGCCCGCCGCCGTAGGGCGAATCGTCGACGGCCTGGTGCACGCCGGTGGCCCACTGGCGCAGGTCGTGGACGCCGACCTCGAGGATGCCCTTCTCGATCGCCTTGCCCAAAAGGGCGTGGCGCAGGGGGTCGAGGTATTCGGGGAAGATGGTGACAACGTCGAGTCTCAGCATGGGGTTACAGCTCCAGCAGCCCGTCGGGCGGGGTGATCGTGCAGGTCCCGGCCTCGAGGTCGACCTCGGGGACGATGTCGTGGACAAACGGCACGAGGGCCTCCTTGCCGCCGTCGAGGGTGACCTCGAGGATCTCGCCGGCGGGGCCGTGCATGACGCCGGTGACCTCGCCGATCCTCGCCCCATCGAGGAGGACGCCCAAGCCCTCTAGCTCATAGTCGTAGAAGCCCTCCTCGTCCTCGTCGTTTTCGAGCGGCGGGGCGAAGAACCTGGTGCCGCGCAGCGAGTCGGCGGCGGTGCGGTCGGGGATCTCCTCGAACTTAACCAGCAGGCGGCCCTGGTGTGCGCGGACGGTGGCGATGGTGAGCTCGTGCTCCTTCTTGCCCTGGGTTCCGTGCAGCACCTCGCCCACCGCGAACCTGATCTCCGGCTCGTCGGTGGTGACCTCCACCGCGACCTCTCCCCTGATGCCGTGGGACTTGACCACGCGACCAATCATTAATTCCATGCCGACTAGCGTACCGTGGGGGTCATGACCGAGTTTCCAATCAACACGCCCGAGGTCTTTGGCAACGCCCACATCACCTCCGCCCCCGGCGTCATGACCGTCATCGACGCCGTCGCCGAGGCCCCCGCGGCCCAGCCCGAGCACGCCCGGCCCACCGCCAAGCGCCACCTGCAGGCCGACGGCGCAAACATCATCCTGTTCACCTTCACCAAGGGCCAGACCCTCAACGAGCACAAGGCCGCCCACCCCATCACCGTCGAGTGCGTCAAGGGCGAGCTGGAGTTCACCTGCCGCGACAACACGGTCACGCTGCGGCCGGGGACGGTCGTGCACCTGACCGACCACCTCGTCCACCGCGTGGACTGCAACGCCGAGGGCGAAAACGTCCTGCTCTTGACCATGCTCACCGGCGAGCGGCACCAGTCCTAGGACTCCCAGGCGGGGTTCGGGCCCGTAGCGGCGCCGGAGGCATCGTAAAGATAAAAGCCGGTGCCGTCGGCGGCGCCGCCGCGGCCTGCGTCCGCCTCCGCCTGCAGCCTGTCCGCGAGCTCCTTTGCGCCGCGCTGGGCGAGCACCCTGGCCGCCACGCGGAAGCCCACGACGTCGAGGATCCCGAAGGGGCCCAGCGGCGCGCCGGTGCCGATCGTCCAGACCGTGTCGATCCCCGCGGGGCTGGCGTGCCCGCCCGTCCACAGCGCAAGGCCCGCGTCGAGGAACGGGATGAGCAGGGCGTTGAGCAGGTAGCCGCGCACCGGCTTCGGGATCACCACCGGCGCCATCCCCATCGCGCGCCCGAGGTCCGCCACGCGCTCGAGGAGCTCGGACGGGGTGCCCTCCTGTCCCATCACCTCCACGACGTTGTGGCGCCAGATCATGTTGGCGAAGTGCATGGCGACCAGCCGGAGCGGCGCGGCCATGCCCTCCGAGATCTCTGCGGGCAGGAGGTTGGAGGAGTTGGTCAAAAGCAGCGCGTCGGGGCGGGCGAGCTTTTCGATCTCGCGAAAGAGCGTCTGCTTGATGCCCAGATCCTCGGCGGCGGCCTCGAGGACGATGTCCGCGTCGCCTATGGCGTCGACAAGCGAACCGGTGCGCGTCAGCGGCCGACCGCGAAGCGACCCCTCCTGCGAGCCGACCCACTCGACGAGCTGGTCGAAGCGGGTGAAATCGCCGCGGTGGTTGTAGACGGTGACGTCGAAGCCGCGGCTGGCCGCTTGGAGTGCGATCTGCGTGGCCAGCAGCCCCGAGCCGATGATCGCCATGCGCATGGGGTACCTCCTAGGTCTGCGGGAGCAGGCGGGGCACCACCTTTCCCGACTCGTTGCGCGGGAGCGCGCCTACCCTCACTATATGGTTGAGCCCGCTGAACTCGTTGACGTTTGTGAGGACCAGCTCATTGATCGCGTCATCCGAGATCTCCGCGTTGAGCACGACGTAGGCGTCGAGGGTGGCCACGATGTCCTCCTGGTGGCCGATGACGAAGGCGTCGCGCACCTCGGGCAGGGTGAGCAGGAACTCCTCGATCGTGCGGGGGTGGACGTTCTCGCCGCCGCGGATGACCATGTCGTCGGCGCGGCCGCAGACGTAGAGGCGCCCCGCTTCATCGATGACGTCCGCGCTGTCCTTGTCAGAGAGGAAGCCGAGCGAGGTCATGGAGTTCGACGAGTAGATGGTGCCGGTCCCGCCCTGGGGGACGGGCGCGCCGTCCTCGCCGATGATGGCCAGGCGCACGCCCATGACCGGGCGGCCAGCCGTAGTGGGATCGTCGAGGAGGTCCTCGATGCGGCCGATGGAGATCTGGCCGTGCTCGGTGGAGCCGTAGAAGTTGCACACCACGCCGCAGCCGTCGCCGAAGCGCTCGTTGAGCGCGTTGACCAGCGTCGGCGGGATCGTGCTGCCCGCGGTGACGACGTAGCGCACCTCGGAGGCGTCGAGGCCGCGCTCGTCGACGGTGGCGAGCAGGTCGCGGAGGAAGACGGCCGCGGAGATGATGCCGTTCACGCCGTAGCGCGCGAGGTCACTGGCCTCGGTGTCGGGGTCGAAGCAGCGGCGGGCGATGAGCGTGGAGCCGGTGGCCAGGGCTAGCTGCAGGTTGCACCAGCCCCAGGCGTGGAAGATGCTCACGTGCAGCTGGATGACGTCGCCCGAGCGCGCGGGCAAGGCGTCGAGGATGCCGCCGAGCGGCTTCGGCGTGCGCGGGACGGGCAGGACGACGGCCTTGGGCACACCGCGGGTGCCCGAGGACATGATGACGGTGGGCTGCTGCACCGGGCGCGCGGGAAGCTCGACGTGGCGGAATGTGGTGCGCCCCTCATCGATGAGGCTGGCGAGGGTTGCGCGGCCGGTCGTGTCTCCGGACCACTCGGCGGTGAGGAAGGTGTGGTCGGCCGGGGCGGCCCCTCCGCGTTCTGGAAGCTCGGCGAGCTCTGCAAGCTCGGCAAACTCGGCGTCCACGAAGAGCGCGTCGCTGGGGTACTCCCCCATCGTGTTGCGCAGCTGCGTGGCCGAGCACCCCGGGTTGAGCAGCTTGACCCCGATGCCGAGATAGGTTGCGGCGATCATGGGCAGGATCAAGCCGCGCCCGTTGCACGCGACGATGGTCAGGGACTCGAGGTCCCGGCCTTCGGCGGTGCGTCGGCCGCGCAGCGACTTCGCCAGTGCGATGGCCTGCTTGCGCAGCATGGCGTAGGACAGGGTGCCTGCGTCGTCGATGAGGGCGACGCGGCCTGGGAAGTCGGCCGCGCCCATCTCCACGAGGGCGGCCAGCGAGATGCCCCAGCGACGCACGGCGCCGAGCCGGTTCATGCTCTCTGTCCAGCCGCCGGTGCGCAGCACCCCGGCTGCCCGGAGCGGGCGCAGGGAGCGGACGAGCTGGTCGATCTGGGTGCGGGTAGAGACGTAGGTTCCGTGGTACTTCATGGTCCCCCTAGAAGGTCTGCGAGATGAGCGTGGCCACCTCGGTCACGCCCGCGTCGGTGAGGTGGACGGGCAGGTTGTAGCTGGTGGCGGAGGTGGTGTCGACGAGGCCCGCCACGAGCCGCTGGTCGCCGGAGGCGCACTGGCCGTTGTTCGTGGTGGCGTCGCGCAGGTCGGCGAAGACGACGTTCTGCCCGGAGCGCTCGGCCGCCAGCGACTGCGCCCAGTCGTGGATGTTGGTCTCCGCGTCGCTCAGCCACGGCATGGGGATGCCGAGGTTGTCGGGCAGCAGCGCCAGGTGGACGATGCACTCGTTGCCGGTGGCGGGGTCGGAGATCGTGGGATAGTCCGCGAGGGTGATCCGGGCGTTGGGCGCCGCGGCCTTGATGCGGTCGATGGCGTCGCCGACGGCCGCGTCCCAGCGGTTCTTCTCGTCGGCGTAGATGGCGGGCAGGTTGCTGCTGGTGGCGTCGAGGCCGTCGGCCTGGGCCTTGCCGAGCAGCCAGCCGTAGGCGTCGTTAAAGCCGATCTGGATGACGAGGTTGCTGGTGTCGCCGTTGAGGGCGCCGTCGCTGAGGGCGTTGTCGCCCTCCTGCGCCAGCGTCTCCGACATGCTGGCGCTGTAGGCGGTGGCCCCGGGGCAGGAGTAGTCGTGCACCTCGAGGCCCGCGATCTGGCCGATCTGGCGCGGGGCGTTGCTGGGCGACTGGCCGCAGCCGTGCGCGCCGGTGACGGTGTCGGCCGAGGAGCCGGAGGAGGTGGACGCGTTCGAAGAACCCGACGAGCCGGAAGAACCCGACGAACCCGAAGATCCAGATGATCCCGACGAGCCGGTCGAGCTCAGCGGGATACCCGCGTTCTGTGCGGCCGCGGCGACGGCGTCGGCGGGCGTGGGGTTGGCCAGCAGGG
Source organism: Corynebacterium vitaeruminis DSM 20294 (assembly GCF_000550805.1). NCBI lineage: Bacteria > Bacillati > Actinomycetota > Actinomycetes > Mycobacteriales > Corynebacteriaceae > Corynebacterium > Corynebacterium vitaeruminis. Next base: position 1,883,940 of record NZ_CP004353.1, read on the forward strand.
AGTCGCCGAACGTGACGAGGTTCTTGGTCGCGGCCGAGGCCGTGGCCGTCGTAGTCACCGTCGCCGCGCCGCACGCGAGAGCCGCGCACGCGATGGTCAGGCCCGCTCGCCGCACGACCGCCCTTCTAAAAAAACTCACCATTGGAAATCCTTTGAAGTCGGTTTCGCAGCCGGTGTGGGCCAGCTACATAACACCCGCCGGGTCGCGGGCAACGGGAGACAGTTTAGGAGGTCGGACCAAAGGAAGGCCAGCTAGTTTCGTTCCAGAAACCAGATTGACAGGGAGTTCGGAAGTTCTTGACAGGGGCCCAAAACGCAGAAAAACGGGCCCCGTTCCACGATGGAACGAGACCCGCTTTTGTCGCGAGTTGATTTTTACTCGGCGGCTTCCTCGGCCGGAGCCTCCTCGGACTCGGCGGACTCGGCAGCCTCAGCCTCAGCGGCGGCGGCAGCCTCGGCCTCAGCCTTGGCAGCGGCCTCCTCCTTGGCCTTGCGGCGCTTCTCGGTGATGGCCTCTGCGGTCGGGCCCTCGTTGGCCTCGGCCAGAGCCTGGTTGAACAGCTCGAGCTTGGACGGCTTCGGCTCGGCAACCTTCAGGGTGCCCTCGGCGCCGTCGAGGCCCTTGAACTTCTGCCAGTCGCCGGTCACCTTCAGCAGCGCGAGAACCGGCTCGGTCGGCTGTGCGCCGACGCCCAGCCAGTACTGAGCGCGCTCGGAGTCGATCTTGATGAGGGACGGCTCCTGCTTGGGCTCGTAGATGCCGATGTTCTCGATGACCTTGCCGTCGCGGCGGGTGCGGGAGTCGGCGATGACCACGCGGTAGTGCGGGGTGCGGATCTTGCCGAGGCGCTGGAGCTTGATCTTAACAGCCATGTTAAAAACCTTCTGTGGGTCACTGGGCAGTTCGGACGCCCCCGCAGGGCGCGGAGGCCGGTTCAACCCTTGGATTTCACTGCGTGTGACTCGACCGTTCGACCGTGGTCGATGAGCGGTATGACGCAGCTTGGACTTCGGTGGGCACAGGTGCCCAACCTCGCCAACTATACACACTGTTTCCGCGGGCTCCAAAAAATTTTCGCTTGTCGACGGCTAAAGCAGGCGGCCTGTGGATAACTCGTGGTGACGTGTCAACGAAAAGTGGGGTTATCCACAGGCACACTCGGCTACGGTCGCGCGCGCAGCGGAGTGTTTGTAGCGTGAGGCTCATGGATCCGATCGACGCTTTCGCCGCCGCCTTCACCTACCCCGTCGCCCTCCTGCGCGCCGTGACAGGTGCCAACGTCGCCAGCCTGACAGCCCGCGGAATACCAGCCACCTACGCCCGCGAACTCACAGACCTCGCCCCCATCTACACCCGCGGCCCCCTCGCGGCCGCCCTCGAAGAAAACGGGCACGGCCTAGCCACCATCCAGATCATCGAAAAACTCGCCCGCCGCCTCCCCACCGGCGCACGCCACACCTTCCGGCTCACCCTTGCCCGCATGGCAGGCGACGTCGACCACATTCACGCAGCAGGCCGCGCCCTACTACCAGCCACCCCACCACCGAAAACCGGGGCTAGAATCACCAGACGCAAAAACCAGGTCTGGTCCGTAACATTCACCGGGCCCGCAGCCACCATCGCCCAGTTGTACGACCCGTTCAAACACACGAGAGACCCCGCAACCGCCCTCCGCGACACCATCACCCGTGGTGGGGTGAGCACCGTGCTGCGCCCCATCGTCGTCATCCCCCTTCACCACACCACGAAAGTGCTAGACGGCACCAAGGACGAAACCACCTTCTGCTGCAGCGACGGGGTCATCCGCACCAGCACCCACATAGCCAACATGGAGTTGGACGAAACCTGGAGGTTTGCACTCACCCACCCCGTAGCTGGCCCCGTCGACCTCGTACGCACCCAGCGGTTTGCCAACACCAAGCAGCGCATCCTCGCCACCGTCGACAATCCCACCTGCGCCTGGGACGGATGCACCACCCCCGCCGACGAATGCCATATCCACCACCTCGTTGCCTGGCAGCACGGCGGACACACCACAAGCAGCAACCTAGCCACCTGCTGCAACTACCACAACGGTGTCAACGACGACCATCCCAACGCCCCACCACGCTACGGGCACCTGACCAGACACAACGGAAAAGTCACCCGCGTCTACCACTAAACCCGCAGGCGAATCACGCCCCGCGGGCTACAGGCGCGCGCCTACTTCTTGCCCTGGCCGAAGTCCAGGTTGTTGAGGTCGATGTTCTCAAGCCCCTTCGGCATCTTCATGCCCGGCATGCCGCCCATGCCCTGCATCTGCTCCTGCATCTTCTGCAGCTCGGCCATGTTGGGCATACCGCCCATCCCCGGCATGCCGCCGCGCGCCTGACGGTTCTTCACCGGCTTGCGCTTGCCGTTCTTGCCCTTGCGCCCCTTCGGCTTCTTCTTCGTCGCCGAGCGGCTCATACCACCCATGCCCATCTGGCCGGCCATCTTGCCCATCATCTTCTTCGCCTCGAAGAAGCGCTCGACGAGCTGGTTGACCTCGGCCACCGACACGCCGGAGCCGTTGGCGATGCGCTTGCGGCGCGAGGCGTTGAGGATCTTCGGGTCCTCGCGCTCGGCGGGGGTCATACCGCGGATGATGGCCTGGATGCGGTCGAGCTGCTTCTCGTCGACCATGTCGGCGACCTGGTTCATCTGCTTGCCGCCGGGCAGCATCTTCAAGATGTTGCCGATCGGGCCCATGCGTCGGATCATGAGCATCTGGTTGAGGAAGTCCTCCAAGGTCAGCTCGCCGGTGCCCAGCTTCTGGGCCGTCTCGAGTGCCTGCTCCTGGTCGAGGGTCTTCTCCGCCTGCTCGATGAGCGTGAGCATGTCGCCCATGCCGAGGATGCGGCTGGACATGCGCTCCGGGTGGAAGACGTCGAAGTCCTCCAGCTTCTCGCCCGTGGAGGCGAACATGATCGGCTTGCCGGTCACCTCGCGGATCGACAGCGAGGCACCGCCGCGGGCGTCGCCGTCGAGCTTGGTGAGCACCACGCCCGTGAAGTCCACGCCGTCGCGGAAGGCCTGCGCGGTGTTGACAGCGTCCTGGCCGATCATCGCGTCGATGACGAACAGCACCTCGTCCGGGTTGATGGCGTCGCGGATGTTGCGCGCCTGCGTCATGAGCACCTCGTCGATGCCCAAACGGCCGGCGGTATCCACGATCACCACGTCGCGCTGCTGGCGGCGCGCCTCCTCGATGCCCGCGCGCGCCACGGCCACCGGGTCGCCGTGGGAGCTGCCCATCTCGTGCTCGAGCGAGTCGATGGACGTGCCGGGGTCCGGCGCGAACGTCGGCACGCCCGCGCGCTCGCCGACGATCTGCAGCTGCTGCACCGCGCCCGGGCGCTGCAGGTCGCAGGCCACCAGCATCGGCGTGTGGCCCTGCCCGGCCAGGTGCTTGGCCAGCTTTCCGGCCAGTGTCGTCTTACCGGCGCCCTGGAGGCCGGCGAGCATGATCACGGTCGGCGGGGTCTTCGCCAGGTTGAGGCGGCGGGTCTCCCCGCCCAGGATCTCGGTCAGCTCCTGGTCGACGATCTTGATGATCTGCTCGGCCGGGTTGAGCGCCTTCGACACCTCCGCGCCGAGCGCGCGCTCCTTGATCCGCTTGATAAACCCACGCACCACCGGCAGGGACACGTCGGCCTCGAGCAGCGCCAGACGGATCTCGCGAGCGACCGCGTTGATATCAGCCTCTGTGACCTTGCCCTTGGAACGCAGGCCAGACAGGGCTTGGCCGAGACGATCAGACAATGACTCAAACACGGGTGACTACTCCTTTAAGCGGTACGCGTCGAAAAGCGAAAGAACACATACATGCTACCGGTTGGCTAGTGCTTTGGTCACTTCCCGCTCCACGACGGCCCGGTCGAAGCCCGGCTCGAGCGCGCACTGCACGATCATGGTGGCGCCGGGGTTGGACATCCGCAGCCACCTCAGCGGCGGCAGCGCGCCGATCAGCGTGCCCAGCGCGCCGCGGCGGTCGGTGGTGCGCACCTCGAGCACGTCGCCGTCCCAGAAGGTCGCGGTCAGCGCGCCGGCGATCTCCGGCAGCGCGGAGAACACGCCCGACTTGTAGGTCTGGACGAGCTCGTTTTCGTCGTAGCCGGTGCCGAGCGTGTTGTACACGCGCATCGACAGCTCCACGTTTGCCGTGCTTTCCGACGCCTTGCTGGCGGCCTCGTGGACGACGAGCTCCGCGGAGTCGATGTTCCAGCCCTTGGCGGCCACGAGCGCGAACACGCGCACGCTCTCGCGCAGGTAGTCGCCGCGCCAGCCGAGCGTGGCGGTGGTCTCCGCCTCGGAGGTCATGGCGCGGGACTGGTCGACGTCGAGGGTGAGCGCGCCGCGGGTTTTAACCGTGGGCGGTGCGGGCACGATGCGCGAAAGCCGCTCCCGGGCCCTAGTGCTGAGCGTGCGCAGGCCCGCGCGCAGGGCCGAACTGAACACGCCGGGGCCGGTGCCGGTGGAGTCGGCCTCGACGAGCGCCTCCATGAGGTCGACGGCGAGGTAGTCGTAGCCGAGCGCCTCGAGCACGGCGTGGAGCGCCTCGTCGGAGGTGGGGTCCATCGTGGTGGCGATCTGCGGGATGCGGGTGTGCTGGGCGACCAGCGTCTCCACGACGCGGGCGTCCTGGGGGCTTAACCCCAGCCGGTCTGCGGCGGCGCGGACGAACTCGGCGCCGACCTCCTCGTGGGGGCGGTCGTAGCCCTTGCCGATGTCGTGGTAGAGCGCGGCGAGGTAGAGCAGGTCGGGCCGGGGCACGCTCACGCCCTGGGCGGCGCAGTTGCCCACGACGACGAGCGAGTGGCGGTCGATGGTGTGGACATGGATGGGCTCGCGCGGCATGAGGCCGCGGATGTGCTCCCACTCGGGCACGAGCCCGGTCCACAGGCCGTACTCGTCGAGCTTTTCCACCACCCGGGAGGTGTTCTCCGGGGAGCTGAGCACGGTGAAGAAGTCGCTGGCCACGACCGGCGTGAACCGTTCCGGCAGCGGCGGCACGGTTTGCAGGCGCTGCCAGGTGGCCTCGGTGACGGGCAGGCCGGTGCGCGCGGCGGCGGCCGCGACGCGCAGGACGAGGCCGGGGTCGGTGAGGTCGGGCCTGCGGGAGAGGGTGATCTCGCCGTCGACGTCGACGACGTCGGCGTCGATCGGGCGGCGCACGGTGCGGCGAATGCCGGTGCGCCTGGGCAGCATGTTGCGGGCGAGGTTGAGCGACTCGGTCAGGGCGTCGTCGATCTTCTTCGAAGCCTGCGCCAGCGCGCGGGAGAGCTCGTAGCGGTCCTCGAAGCCGAGGTCGAGCGCGACGTCGACCGCGAACTCGGGGTCGAGCACGTCGCGGGCGCGGCCGGCGTGGACGTGCAGCAGGGTGCGCGCGTCCAGCAGGAGGCGGCGCTCCTCGTCGAGCTGGGCGCGGTTGCAGAGGTTCGCCAGGGCAAGGGCGTTGATGAGGTCGAGGTCGCGCAGGCCGCCGCGGCCGTGCTTCAGGTCGGGCCGGGTCATCGTGACCACGGAGCCGGAGCGGCGCCAGCGGGCGATGGCGGTGTCGACGACGTCGTTGAAGTTCTTCTTCACCTCGCGGCGCCAGGTGTCGAGCACCTTGCGTCGGGCCTCGGCGGTCAGCTCCTCGTTGCCCGCGATGTGGGTGAGGTCGAGGAGCGCCAGGGCCGCGGTGGAGTCGGCGGAGATCATGCCCGCGCATTCGTCGGGGGTGCGCACGGAATAGTCAAGCCGCATCTTGGCGTCCCAGATGGGGTACCAGACCTCGTCGACGTCGCTGGGGGTGTCGCCGGGGGTGTGGATGAGGACCAGGTCGAGGTCGGACTTCGGGGTCATCTCCCCGCGGGCGAGCGAACCGGTCGCGGCGAGCGCGGTGCCGGGCGGTAAGACGAGAGAACCCAGCAGGGACAGGGCCTTTTCGTTGGCTTCCGTCCGCAGCTGGGTGGGGTCGAACGTGGGGTTCACGACTAACTAACTGCCTTAGATGGCGTCTGTGCCGCGCTCGCCGGTGCGTACTCGGATGAGCTCCTCGACGGGGGTGACCCAGACCTTGCCGTCGCCGATCTTGCCGGTGTGGGCGGTGTCGACGATGGCGGTAATGACGTCCTCGACGGTCGCGTCGTCGATGACGATTTCGAGCTTCACCTTGGGCACGAAGTCGACGGCGTACTCGGCGCCGCGGTAGACCTCGGTGTGGCCCTTCTGCTGGCCGAATCCCTGGGTCTCCGTCACGGTCATGCCGTGAACGCCTACCTGCTCGAGTGCATCCTTAATGTCGGTGAGGGTGAAGGGCTTAACGATGGCTGTCACGAGCTTCATGAAAGTCTCCTTTGTTGAAAAAGTGTGCGGCTACGCCGGTGAAACTATTTCACGTTCTTTAGAAATCATACGCACGACTCGGATTTTTTTGAGTTTGGGCTGCTCCCCCCAAAGCGTTGGGATTGGATTGGAAGGGATTCTTCGGGGGGAGCAAGTCTGATTCTGCCTAACGGATTTCCGGTCCGGCGGTGTCGTAGGCGGACTCCCCGTGCTGGTGGAAGTCGATGCCGAAGGCCTCTTCCTCGTCCTCGACCCTCCAGCCGATGGTGGCCTTGATGGCGTAGGCGATGATCGCCGCGACGCATCCCGCGAAGACCATGGCCGCGACCGCGATGACCACCTGGACGATGAACAGCTTGAAGCCGTCCGCGCCGCCGCCGGTGAGCAGGCCGGAGCCGTCCGCTAGGAGGCCGACGCCGATGGTGCCCCACAGGCCCGCGACCAGGTGGACGCCGACCACGTCGAGGGAGTCGTCGAAGCCGAACTTGTACTTCAGGCCGACGCCGAAGGCCGCGAGCACGCCGCCGATGGCGCCCAGGATGATCGAGGTGACCGGGGTCAGGGCGCCCGCCGCGGGGGTGATGGCGACGAGTCCTGCGACGACGCCGGAGGCCGCACCAAGGGAGGTGGCGTGGCCGTCGCGGATGCGCTCCACCGCGAGCCAGCCGAGCATGGCGGCGGCGGTGGCGACGGTGGTGTTCAGCCACGCGACGCCTGCCAGGCCGTCGGCGGCGAAGGCGGAGCCGCCGTTGAACCCGAACCAACCGAACCACAGCAGGGCCGCGCCGAGCATGACGAACGGGAGGTTGTGCGGGCGCTGGGGCACGCGCGGGAAGTTGCGGCGCTTGCCGATGATCAGCGCGAGCACGAGACCGGTGATACCAGCGGAGATGTGGACCACGGTGCCGCCTGCGAAGTCAATCGGGGAAATGTTCGCCTCACCGTCGGTGGTGCCGAACATCCAGGCGGCGAAACCGGTCTCGCCGTGGGAGAGCAGGCCGCCGCCCCAGACCATGTGGGCCAGCGGGAAGTAGACGAAGGTCGCCCACAGACCCGCGAAGACCATCCAGGAGCCGAACTTCACGCGTTCTGCGATCGCGCCGGAGATGAGCGCGGTGGAGATTACCGCGAAGGTCAGCTGGAAGCCGACATCGATAATGTTTGCGTAGCCGTAGGCACCCGCGATGTAGTTGCCGTCCGCGTCGGTGATGGAATCCTTCAGGCCGAAGAACTCGAACGGGTTCGCGAAGATTCCTGCGATATCCTGGGTGCCGTAGGACATCGACCAGCCCCACAGGACGTAGATGATGGACACAAGCCCGAGCGCCCCGAAGGACATCATCATCATGTTCAGCACTGACTTCTGCCGGGACATACCGCCGTAGAAGAAAGCAAGCGCTGGGGTCATGAGCAAAACGAGGGACGCTGAGATCAGCATCCAGCTGGCGTTACCTGAAGCCATTGCGACATCGTCTGGAGTCACGTCGGGCCTCCCCTTCTCTTAACACTCTGTTTTAGGATTTGAGGTCTCGCGATGCGGCGGCCGACTCGGTCGTCCTCCCCAGGCTTGATAGCGGCTGAGCAGGGCCGAGGCGGAGGGTATGCGCCGCATCAGCGCGTCCTCACGGTTTTTAACTATAGACCAATAGGTTCGATTTCTATAACCCGACAGGCACCGTGTTTTCGCTCACCCCCTCCCCGCCCGGCAAACCCCCAGTTCAGAATACCTATCGAGCATTAGGTAAGTGCCACCCCCGGCGGGCACAAAACGCCGCCACCGAATCATTCGGTGGCGGCGCACGTCCGGCGAGGGCTAGTGACCGCCCAGCAAGGCGTCGACAAAGCCCTCGACCTCAAACGGCGCGAGATCGTCGGCACCCTCGCCGAGGCCAACGAGCTTGACCGGAACGCCGAGCTCGTTCTGGACGCGGAAGACGATGCCGCCCTTGGCGGTGCCGTCCAGCTTGGTCAGCGCGACGCCGGTGATCTGCACGACCTTGGAGAATTCCTGGGCCTGGATCATGCCGTTCTGGCCGGTGGTGGCGTCGAGAACGAGGAGAACCTCGTCGACCACTGCCTTCTTCTCCACGACGCGCTTGACCTTGCCCAGCTGGTCCATGAGGTTCGCAGAGTTGTGCAGGCGGCCAGCGGTGTCGATGAGCACGACGTCCGCGCCGCGGTTGACGCCCTCGCTGACGGCGTCGAACGCGACGGACGCGGGGTCCGCTCCCTCCTTGCCACGCACAGTGACGGCTCCGACGCGGCGTCCCCACGTCTCGAGCTGGTCGGCGGCGGCCGCGCGGAAGGTGTCGGCGGCGCCCAGGACCACGCTGTGGCCCATGGACACCAGCACGCGGGCGAGCTTGCCCGTGGTGGTGGTCTTGCCGGTGCCGTTGACACCGACAACCAGGATGACCGCTGGCTTGCCCTCGTAAGGCATCGCCTTGATCGAGCGGTCCATGTCGGGCTGGCCCGCCTTGATCAGCACCTCCCGCAGCATCGCGCGGGCCTCCTCCTCGCTGGACACGCCGCGGGAGGCGATCCTCTCGCGCAGCTCGTCGACGACCTCGGCGGTGGTGCCCGCACCCAGGTCGGCCTGGACGAGCTCGTCCTCGACCTCCTCCCAGGCGTCGTCGTCGAGGTCGCCGGCGGAGATCATGCCGAGGACGGACTTGCCGAACACGCTCTGCGAGCGCGCGAGCCGGCCGCGCAGGCGGCCGATGCGGCCGGTGGCGGGGTCGATCTGGTCGAGCTGCTGCTGGGGCTCAGCCTCAGCCTCCGGCTCCTCCGCAGGGACCGGGGTTTCCTCCTTCGCCTCAGCCGCGGCCTCGGCGACGGTGGCGGCGGCAGCGGCGGCCTCGGCGGCCTCCTCTGCGACCGCCTCTTCCGGCTCCTCGGCCTCTTCAGCCTCTTCAGGCTCTTTGGGCTCCTGCGCCTCCTCGAACTCGTCGAGCTCCTCGAAGCCCTCCGGCTCCTCGGCCTCGATCTTGTCCGCCTCTGCCTCGGCGACGGACTCCTCGGTGGCCTCCGCCTCCGGCGGCACGTCCGCGTCGGTCAGCGGCTCGCCCTCGGGGTGCTCGTTGAGCTTCTCCTCGACCGGCGCTGCCTGCGGGGCGGCCTCCTCCACCACGGGAACGACCGGCACCGGCTCAGCGACAGGCTCAGCCTCAGCCTTCGCCGGGGCGAAGCTGAACCCGCCCTGCGCCTGGTAGTTGCCGGACTTCTCCTCCTGGGTCAGCTCCTTCGGCGCCTCCTCCTTCGGGGCGAAGCTCACGGTCTTGGACTTCTTGCGATTGAGCCCCAGGACCAGCGCCACGATGGCGAGCACGACGATGACGGCGACAATACCGATAATCAGTGTGGTGTTCATGCCCTCCATACTTTCATTTCTTCGCAGTTTTTACACGTCGAGGTGGAAAACCTAGGCCCCGATCCCCTGGTGCTTGACCGCGAGCACCATCGCCTCGGCGGCGACGAGGTCGCTGGTGACAAGATCGGGCACGATGTCGGCGAGCTTCGCCCAGCCCGAGGTCACCGCGTCCAGCGTCTTGGTCGAGGTGATCAGCCCGTGCGCGTGCATGCGGGCGGCCAGCGCCAGCACGAGAGAGACCACCGGCGCCAGCGACCACACGTTCTCCCGGGCGTCGGTGTCCACACCGTCGAGCTTGTCGAAGCGCACGCGCGCCATCGCGTAGAGGGTCCGGTTGGCGCTGCGCAGCGTGCGCAGCAGCGTCACGGCCGGCTGGATGAGGCTCTCGCTCGACAGCAGCTCCCCGAGTTTCTCCCGGTGGTTAAAGGTCTCGAACACCGCCAGCAGGCGCGAGCCGTCGTCCATGATGGCCCCCGGCACGATGTTCGCCCCCGCAAAGAACATGTCGAGCAGGTTCTTCTGCTGGGCTGCGTCCATGCCCGCGATCGCCACGGTGGACTTGTCGATGCACGCCGAGTCCAGCGTCGTGTCCCGCCCGGTGCGCAGGGTGTCGATGAGGTTCTGGCCCGCCAGGTCGGACAGCTGCCCCATGAGCTCCTTGACCTGGGGGTTGAGCGCACGCGCGGCGAACGCCGCCACCACCGAATCCGCCAGCTTGCGCGCGCGACCGGCCTTCTCCGGCACCTCGAACGCGGCCTCCTCCGGCTCCGCCGACAGGATCCGGTCGATCTCGCCCATGAGCTCGAGCGCGCCGATCCACGTCGCGCGGTGGACATCCTCCTGCTCCTCGACCAGGTCGCGCGAGCCGAACACGCAGCGCGCCAGCGAGGTCTCCACGATCCGGCCCGGCTGCTTCTCCGACGGAACCAGGCTCGCGGACAGCCCGGCGAGCGCCTCGTAGGGCTTCGCGCGCAGCACCGCGTGGATCGCCTTCTGGGACGGGCCGGTGGCCTGCCCCATCGTCACCATGTCCCACAGAAGCGGCATGACGTCCGCCGAGGTGGGCACCTCCTCGCTCTCTCCCGACAGGAACGCCGCCAGCTGTGCCAGCGCCGGGTCCGGGTCGGCGAAGTAGCCCGGCTGCGCGATCACGTGCGCGCTCGCGCCCGGCGCGACCGGGGCGTGCAGCGTCATGAAGCGGTCGAGCGTGTGCAGCTGGACCGCCAGCGCGCCCGCGCCCACCAGAGACTCGGGCAGCGCGATCTTCCCGTCGGCGACCTCCAGCGTGCGGGCCGGGGCCCACGGCGCGGTCAGCGGCCACACCCAGGCGCCCACGTTCTCCCCCGCACCCTCCGCGAGCAGCACCGACGGATCCTCCGTAGACGGGGAGACGGTCACCTCGGCGGCGGACTGGATATCCGCCAGCGCCACCGACACGCGCCGGTCGGTGCGCGGGTCGGTCCACTCCAGGTCGATCCGACCCGACGGCATGACCGCCGCGGACGTCGCGATGCCCTTCAGCGGCGCGACGTAGGTGTAGCCCCCGTCGGGGCTGACGAGCTTGTTCGTCTTCACCGGCGCGCCGTGGTGGTTGCGCACGGCGACCTTCGGGTCGATGAGGCGCCCGGCGGCGCGGATGCGCAGCGTGCCCTCCGGGTCGAGCACTCGCGGGCGCAGCGAGAGGCGCGACGCCCGCCACATCAGCGGCTCGATCGTCAGCGGCAGCTCAAACGCCAGGCGCGGCGGGGTAAACCGCAGCGGCAGCTGGTCGCCCTCCTCGGTGGCAACGAGGAAGTCCGCGCCCGCGGACAGCGGCGCCACGTGGACGGTCTCCGGCTGGCACAGGAACTCCTTGTCCCCCGGCTTCACCGTCAGGGTCGCCTCCGACAGCCCGCCGCCCGAGGGGATCCGGAAGGAGCGCGAGCCGCCCGAGATGTCGATGACGGCGCGCGCGCCCTCCACGATCGCGAACTCGTGCCGGAAGGACTCGTTGCGCGGCCCGCGCACCCGCACGAGGTATTCGCCCACCCACGGAGCGTCGTAAAGCTCGGGGTCGAAGACCTGGAAGACGCCGCCCTCGGCGGGGACCTCCAGCGGCTCGGGCTGGGTGATCTCCTCGCCCGCGTTCGACACGCCCGCGTAGGAGGAGATGGCCAGGTACCACGTCTCGGCGTCGCCCGACAGGGTCGGCGGGAACTCCGCCAGCAGCGAGCGGTTGAACACCGGCAGGCCCGAGGAGCTGTTGAGGCAGTCGATCGGCTCGCCCGGGTTGCGGAAGATCACGCGCTGGCGCGGGTCGATGGAGCGCACGCGGTCCATGGAGGCGCTCTGCCCCGGGGCGACTGCCGCCAGCGACGCTGCCTTCTCCACGTTGACCTCCAGGCAGGCCCAGCCGGCCCAGCCCTCCACGCGGTGGATCTCGTCGGCCACGATCTCGGTGCCGGAGACGACGTCCTTGAGCCGGACCTCCTCGGGCACGATCACCTTGAGCGACTGGTGGTGCAGCGAGAGCTTGTCGGTGACGTTCGCGCCTCGGGAGGTGAAGATCAGCGCCGCGTCCTCGGTTCCCACCACCGGCACCGTCCACGTGATCCCGTGAGTCAAGTCCTGAACCGTGACCTCACGCACCGGGTGGTCGAGGGTGACGTCGATCGGCTCGGAGAAGCCCGAGGTGTCGCCCCACAGGCTGCCCGTGCGGTAGACCTTCGTCGTGCCCTCCACGGACACGCGCCAGCTCACCTCGGGGGTCAGCCCCTCCTCGGAGGCGGGGATTCGCTGCTCCGGCAGCCGCAGGCAGATCCGGTTGCGCGCGGAGTCGAAGAGGATGCGCGGGCGCATCTCGCGGCTGGCGACGCCGACCGCGGACTCGCGCCCCAGGGTTCCCACGGGGCGCTCGCGCAGCTCGCCCGCGACGACTTCCTCGATCTGCACCGGGAGCGCGGGCGATAGCTTCGAGCGGTTGCGGTCGAACCAGCTGTCCGGGTGCTCGATGGCGAACTCCCGCAGCGCCCGCACTCCCTCCAGGATGAGGGCAGCGCTCGGCAGCCCCAGCCGCAGCGAGTCGCCGAAGAACCCCTCCAGCGATTCCACGGGAAGGGACTGGTCGATCGCCTCCAACACGCCCGGCAGCTCGTTGCTGAGCAGCCCCGCGTGGATCGCGAGCAGCGTGAGCGCCGACTGCCCCTCCGGGCGCACCAGCCCCAGCTGCTCCAGCGCCTGCGGCACGAACTCCTCGATGAGCTCCGCGGCCTCGGGGAAGCCGGCCGGGTCGAGCCCCAGCCCGCCGAGGAACTCGGCCGCGAACCGCGAGGCGTCGACAAGTTCCTGCGCGCGAGAGACGAGCGCCGTGAGCGTGAGTGCGGGGCTGAGCCCGAAAAGACCCGCGAGCGTGGAGCCGGCCGCGATCTGGCGCGAAAGGAAGATGCCGTAGAGCCGTTCGATGCGTTCGAGCTCGTCGAGGCGCAGCCCCATCTGTGCCACCGTGTCCACCTGCACCAGGCGCTGCGCCAGATCCAGCTCACTGGTCGACGCCCAGCCCAACAGACTGTCCTGCATATCAGCGATCGGATGCACAGGCTCACTCATGAGTTACTACTCCCCTTTTAGTTGTCGCGCGCGTGGCACGCATCGTCGAATCCGGCCGCCAGCGACCTTAGATTCATTTAAAGCACAAAGGAACATTTCTAGCATGTTCGACAATCCGCGACGCCGCGACTCCCTAAAAACGGGTGGGAGCCGCCTCACACCCTGAGAGCAGGCTAAACGTCGCCGGTTTCCTTCGCTGCGGTTTCTTCGCTTTCCGACGCCTTCGGCGCGTGATCCTCCACCGCGCGCATGCGCTGCGAGAGCACGCGCGTGACGCCATCCCCGCGCATCGTCACGCCGTAGAGCACGTTGGCCACGTCCATCGTGGGCTTTTGGTGGGTGATGACGATGAGCTGGGAGTCGCGCCGCAGCTCCTCGAACAAGGCGATGAGCCGGCGCAGGTTGACGTCGTCGAGGGCCGCCTCGACCTCGTCCATGACGTAGAACGGCGAGGGCCGCGCGCGGAAGATGGCCACGAGCATCGCCAGCGCCGTGAGCGACTTCTCGCCGCCCGACAGCAGCGAGAGCCGCTTCACCTTCTTGCCCGGCGGGCGGGCCTCCACCTCGATGCCGGTGGCCAGCATGTCGGAGGGGTCGGTGAGCACGAGCCTGCCCTCGCCGCCCGGAAAGAGCGTGCTAAAGACCTTGGGAAACTCCGCCTCCACGTCCTTCCACGCGTCGGTGAAAAGCTGCAGGATGCGGGCGTCGACGTCGTCGATGACGCCGTTTAAGTCCTTGCGCGCCTGCTCGACGTCGGCCAGCTGCGTGGAGAGGAACTCGTAGCGCTCCTCGAGCGCCTTGAACTCCTCCAGCGCCAGCGGGTTCACCTTGCCGAGCGCGGCCAAGTCCTTCTCCGCCTGCTTGAGCCGCGCCTTCTCGGCGGCCAGATCAAACTCGGGCCCCGGGGTGTAGTCGCGCAGGATGTCGGCGACCGGCACGCCGAGCTGCTCGACCAGCTTTCCCTGGGCCTCCTCCATGCGCACCTGCGCCTGGCTGGTGGCGATCTCCATCGAGTGCGCGTTGTCCGTCAGCCGGGCGAGCTGCGTGCGCAGGGCGCCCACCGCGTCCTTGGCAGCGGCGACCTTCGTGGCGAATGAGCCGCGCTTGGCGATCGCCTGGTCCCGCGCCGAGGTGGCCCGCGCGAGGGCGTCGGCGACGAGCGTGGCCACCTCGGCGGCCTTCTGCGCGACGACCCCGGCCAGCTCGGCCTGCGCGCGGCGGCGCGCCATCGTCTGCTCGTGGCGGGCCTTGGCCTGGCGCTCGTGGCTGGCCTGGCGGCGCAGCCCGTCGCCGCGGCCGCGGACCTGGTCGGCCTTGTCGCGGGCCGACTGCAGCGACAGCCGCGCCTCCATCTCCATCGCGCGGATCTGCGCGAGCGCCGCAGCGGCCTCGTCGCGCTCGGCGGTGGACGGCTCGTAGTCGGGCTCGTCGTCGCTGACCCGCGAGAGCCGGTCACGGGTCTCCTCCAGCTGCTCGCGGGCCCGGGCGAGCCGCACGTCGGCGTCGGTGGCGCGGGCCGCGATGCGCTCGTGCTCGCGCATCTGCGACTCCAGCTGCTTGGCCAGCCGCTGCTGATCGCGCCGCAGGGCGCCCACCTGGGCCTCCTGGTCGCGCAGCGCGGCGGTCGTGCGGGCGGCTGCGACGCGTGCCTCGCGGGCCGCGTCCTGGGCTCCTTCGAAGGTTCCGGCGAGCTCCTCGAGCTGCGCGCGGGCCACCTCCAGCTGCCCGCGGGCGGCGTCGATGTCGGCGGTGATTTCCACCGAGGAGGACCCGCCCTGGCCGACCTGCGCCCAGCCCTGGCCGAGCAGCACCCCGTCGCGGGTCACGGCCCGCAGCCTAGGATCCGACTCCACCACCTCGCGGGCCGCCGCGGCGTCGGGCGCGACCACGACGTCGGCGAGCAGGCGCGTGAGCGCCACCTCGACCTGCGGCCCAAGCGTCAGCGCATCGAGGAGCCAGCTAGCCCCAGCCGGGAGCGTGACGTCCATGCGCCAGCCCTTGCCCGGTACCTCCTCGACGAAGGTCGTGCGCGCGATCCCCAGCGCGGCCACCTCGCCTAGGCGCCCCGACACGGGGCCCGTGAGCGCCTCGGCGAAGCCGCCGAGCGCCGTAGCGGCGGCCAGCTCCAGCCCGCGCTTGACCGTCACGTGTTCCGAGAGCCTGCCCCACGTGCCCAGCGCGCCGAGGCCGTCGCCGGACGGCGCGCGGGGCACCGTCGACTCCAGCGTCTCGATGCGCGACTCCAGGCGCGAGACCTCCCGCTCGCGTTCGCGCTGCTGGGCGCGCAGCTGCTCGAGGCGCTGCTCTGCGGCCTCGGCCTCGGCGGTGGCGCGCACGTGTTCCTCGCGCCGCTGCTCGGTGTCCCCCTCCAGCTCCCCCATGGTCTGCTCGACGCCGCGCAGCTCCTTCTCGATCGCCGCGGTCCGCGTGCGCGACTCCGCCACGACCTCCGACTGCCGCGCGATCTCCTCGGAGATGGCGGCCACCTGCGCGGACTGCGACTCCTCGGCCGCCACGAGGCGCACCACGCCCTCGCGGCGGTCGGCGATGGCGCGGACCTGGGCCAGGTGCTCACGGTCGGCCTCCTCGGCCGCGGCCTGCCGCTCCTCGACCTCCTCGCGGATGCCAGAGAGCCGCTCGCTGGCGATCTCCGCCTTCTCCTCGAGCTCGGCCAACTCGGCGTCGGCGCGGTCGGCGCGCGCCTGCAGCTCATCCGGGTCGGGCCCCTGGTAGGCGACGATGTGCAGCCCGTCGACGCGGTCCGAGGCAATGCGGCGGGTGGCCGACACGCGCTCGGCCAGCGCCGAGAGATCAAACCACAGCTGCTGCGCGGCCTCGGCGGCGGGGGTCGCCTGCGCAAGCGCGTCCTCGGCCTCCAGCTGGATGCCGGTAGCCTCCTCCAGCTGCTCGGTGACCTCCTCGACCTGCTCGGCGAGGATGCGGGCTCGCGACTGGGCGCTGCCCAGCTTCTCCTGCAGCTCCACCAGCTGGTGCCCCGCGAGCTTGAGCCGGGCGTCGCGCAGGTCCGCCTGCACGGTGGCGGCACGCTTGGCCGCCTCGGCCTGGCGTGCCAGCGGCTTGAGCTGGCGGCGCAGCTCCTCGGTGAGGTCGGTCAGGCGGTCGAGGTTGGCCTGCATGTTGACGAGCTTGCGCTGCGCCTTCTCCTTGCGGCGGCGGTGCTTGAGCACGCCCGCGGCCTCCTCAATGTAGGCGCGGCGGTCCTCCGGCCGCGACTCGAGGATCTGCGCGAGCCGCCCCTGGCCGACGATGACGTGCATCTCGCGGCCGATGCCGGAGTCGGACAGAAGCTCCTGGATGTCCATGAGCCGGGCGCGGGAGCCGTTGATCTCGTACTCGCTGGCGCCGTCGCGGAACATGCGGCGGGTGACCGAGACCTCGCGGTACTCGATCGGCAGCGCGCCGTCGGAGTTGTCGATGGTGAGCGTGACCTCCGCGCGCCCCAGCGGCTTGCGCTCGCCCGCGCCGGCGAAGATGACGTCCTCCATCTTGCCGCCGCGCAGCGTCTTCGCCCCTTGCTCGCCCATCACCCAGGCCAGCGCGTCGACGACGTTGGACTTGCCCGAGCCGTTCGGCCCCACGACCGCGCAGATGCCGGGCTCGAATTTCAGGGTCGTCGCAGACGCGAAGGACTTGAACCCCTTGAGCGTCAGCGACTTCAGATACACCCGTGTGAGTCTAGCGCATCCGGAAACCGGATTCGCCCTTCACATCGGACCAGCGCTCCACGACCGAGTCCACGGTTCCCGGGCGCCTCGGCACCTCTTTTTGCGGCGCGCTCAGCCTGCGCAGCAGCTCGCGGAGCGTGTGGTAGTCCCCCTCGGCCACCACGCACACGCGCCCGTCGGAGAGGTTCGTCGCCGAGCCCGAAAGCCCTAGCTCCATCGCCTGGCTGTACACCCACCAGCGAAAGCCCACGCCCTGCACCCATCCGTGCACCCAGGCCGTCAGCCGTTCGTTATCCATCGTTTTCCTCCCGCTTTACGACGCCTACGGTTCCTCCCCATTCTCCCACCAGAATCGCGAGGATTCCGGAAACGAAAACCGGGTCGAACTCAATCAGTCGAGCTCACGGAAAATCATGCCCCTAGGGGGTATACGAAATCCGTGGGCTCGACCGAGTCAGTTCGACCCAGGCTAGGTGCTACTCCTCGACCGCCGTGATGACGTGGCCGCCGCGGTGCGTGACCGGGTCGGAGCCGTCCCAACAGGTGATGTTCTTGACCTCCGGGAGCATGTCGCGGTGGAAGACCGGGTCGTAGCCCTGCGCCTTCTGGATAGAGAAGTTCTTCAGCAGCTTCACCGCCACCCCGCCGAGCGGGACGATGGCGATGAGGTTGATGATGACCATGATCGCGGCGAACGTGTCGCCGAGCGCCCACACGAGCGGAACCGAGCCGATTGCACCACCGAACACGCAGGCCATGACGATGACGCGGAAGATCGTCATCACCGTCTTGGACTGCGTGAAGTACTCGATGTTGGCCTGGGCAAGGTAGTAGTTGCCGATGACCGAGGAGAACGCCAGGAAGAACAGGATGAGCGTGATGAAGTGGATGCCCCAGTGGCCCACCTCGCCAGCGAGCGCCTGCTGGGTCAGCGACGCGCCCTGGACCTCCTTGCCGTACTCGGGCGCCCCGAGCAGGATAATGAAAGCGGTAATCGAGCAAACTAAGAGGGTATCGAAATATACGCCGAGCGTCTGGACCAGGCCCTGCTTGACCGGGTGCGACACCGTGGCGGTGGCCGCCGCGTTCGGCGCGGAGCCCTGACCAGCCTCGTTGGAGAACAGGCCGCGGCGCATGCCGTTCATGAAGGCCGCGCCCACGGTGGCGCCGGCCACCTCGCGGATGCCCACCGCCTGCTCGAAGATGAGCGCGAACATGCCGGGGATCTTCTCCACGTTAAGCGCGAGCACGATGATGCCGATGCCGATGTACAGCAGCGCCATGACCGGCACGATGACCTGCGTGAAGTTGGCGATGCGCTGCACTCCGCCGAAGATGATCGATCCCGTAATGACCGCGAGGATGATTCCCACGCCCGCCTTGAACACGATGGAGTCGGTGTCAAAGGACGTGCCCACTGACTCCGCGATGGAGTTCGCCTGGATGGCGTTGTACACGAAACCGTAGGTCAGCGTGATCGCGATGCCGAACACCACGGCCAGCCCCGGCGCCTTGAGCCCCTTGGTCATGTAGTAGGCCGGGCCGCCGCGGTAGGTTCCGTCGGGTTCCTTCTCCTTCCACAGCTGCGCGAGCGTCGACTCGACGAAGGAGGTCGCGCCGCCTAGGAGCGCGATCATCCACATCCAGAACACGGCACCCGGGCCACCCAAGGTGATCGCCACAGCCACGCCGGCGACGTTGCCGGTGCCCACGCGCGAGGCAGCGGAGATGGTGAACGCCTTGAACGCGGAGATTCCCGGCTCGTCCGTGTCCGGATCGACGACCTCGTTGCGTTCGGACACCGCCCTGAACATCTCCGGGATCATGCGGATCTGCACCACGATCGTGCGGATGGCGAAGTACACACCTGCGAGGATGAGCAGGTAGGGAATCACTTTCCAGAGGTTGTTGTTGATCACCTCTGTTATAAAGTTCTCGAAGCTTGTCATGTGCGGTATGCTACCGGCTCCCGCAATCATTCCCTAAATCACCCAAACGGGCGCTTTTTGCTTTCCGACGCTTCGCTGGTGGCGCGAATCCCCTAGTGAAGCCGCTGGCAATTGGGGCACAGGTGGCTCGAGCGGTTGGTGAACTGCTCGCGCACGATCGGCGTGCCGCACCGCGGGCACGGCAGCCCCTGCTGCCCGTAGGCGTTGAGTTCGACGTCAAAGTAGCCGGACTGGCCGTTGACGTTGACGTAGAGCTCGTCGAAGCTGGTCCCGCCCTTGGCCAGCGCCGCGGTCATGACCTCGATGCCGCCGAGCAACAGCGACTGCAGCGCGGGGATGGCCATGCGGTTGGCCTTCTGCCGCGGGTGGACCTGCGCCTTCCACAGCATCTCGTCGGCGTAGATGTTGCCGATGCCGGAGACCACCTGCTGGTCGAGTAGCAGCTTTTTGATCTCCGTCCTGCGCCGCTTCATCTTCCGGGCCAGCGCGGCGATGTCGAGGTTTCGGTCGAGCAGGTCGGGCGCGATGTGCTCGAGCGCCTCGGGCACCACGCCGTCGAAGGTCTCCACCAAGTCGCTGGGCTGCCAGAAGCCGAAGGTGCGCTGGTCGACGAACCACAGCTCCTGGCCGTCGTCGAGCCGGGCCCGGATGCGCAGGTGGCGGAGGTTCTTATCATCGAGGCCAGCCCCCTCGGGCGAAAGCGGCTCGTCGTATCGGGAAGCGATGTCCTCGGCGTCCTTGATGAGCATCTGGCCGCTCATCCCCAGGTGCACCACCATGGCGGCGCCGTCGTCGAGGACCAGCCACAGGAACTTGCCGCGGCGCCTGATCTCGTGGATCTCGTGGCCGGAAAGGAAGCCTGCCAGCTGGTCGGGGCCGCCCTCGAAGTTGCGGATCGCCCGCGGGTTGAACACCTCGACGGTGGAAAAGCGCGCGCCGCACACGTGGCCTTCCAGGCCACGGCGAACAACCTCAACCTCTGGCAGCTCCGGCATCGCGCTCGCCTCCTAGGAGTCCGTCGCCTGCGGCGTGTGGCCGAAGGTGAGGTCGTCGCGCAGGGCGTTGACGGCGACGTGCGCCGCCGCCTGCTCGGCGAGCTTCTTGTTGGTGCCCTGCCCCTCCCCCAGCTTCTGACCCTGAACGAAGACGACCGCGGTGAAGGTCTGGTCGTGCTCGGGGCCGGTGGAGCTGGCCTCGTAGATGGGCATCTCGAGCTTGCGCTCGGCCAGCCGCTCCTGGAGCGTGGTCTTCCAGTCCTGGTGACGGCCGGTAGCCGAGGCCACGTCGATCTTGTGCTTGAACAGCCGCAGCACCACGTCGCGCGCGACCTCGAAGCCGTGGGTGCGGTAGATCGCGCCCAAGATGGCCTCGGTAGTGTCGGCCAGGATGGAGTCCTTGTCGCGGCCGTCGGTGACGATCTCGCCCTTGCCCAGCAGGATGTACTGGCCGAGCTCGATCTCGCGGGCGATGTCCGCCAGCCCGTAGCGGCTGACGATGGAGGCGCGCATCTTCGAGATGTCGCTCTCCGGGCGGGTCGGGTACTGCTCGTAGAGCTGGCCCGCGACCGACAGCCCGAGCACGGCGTCGCCGAGGAACTCGAGACGCTCGTTGTTCGGCAGGTGACCGTTCTCGTTGGCAAAGGACCGGTGGGTCAGCGCGTGGATGAGCAGGTCGGAGGGGATCTCCACCCCGAGCGAGGCCATGAGCGGGCCGTAGTCGACCTTCTTCGTGGCAGCCTTGAGGGCATCCACCCCGGTCGGGCGCTTGCGCTTGCTCATAGAAACTTCTCCAGTCCGGCCCAGCGGGGGTCAGTTCGCTCTTCCTCGCCGGAGACACCGTCGGGCTCCGGCACGTCGCCGTCGCCCTCGCAGCCGCCCTCGCAGGTCGGGTTGAACGGCAGGGTCAGGCCCGCCTCGTCGATGACGGTCTGCAGCAGGTCGATGTGGTCGTCGACGACCATGGGCAGCTCATCCTCGTCCTCGCCCGCCTCGTCGCCGGTAATGAAGTCCTCGCTGGCGGCGAAGACGGCGTTGACGCTGATCTCCGTCGCGGGGTTGAGACGCTTGAGGCAGCGCACGCACTCGCCCTCGAGGGTGGCGGTGACCTGGGCGTCGACCATAACGGCGTCGCCGAGCGAGGTCAGGGTTGCGTGGACGGTCACGGGCGCGGACTCGGGGATGGCGATCATGGCCGGGCCGATCCGCACGGGGCTGGGCCCCTCCTGGGTCTTGACCTCCGGGATTCCGCTACGCAGGAGCGCGCCGACGTCGAAGACGAACGGCGAAGTTTCTTGAGACAACGCTTCCAGTGTCCTTTTACATCAAGTCGTTGATTAGTTTTCGTAGTCGCCGCGAGACGCCTGGCCGGAGCCGGAGACGCCCGCGCCGCGGCGCAGGGCCGCACGGTCGCGGGTGACCGTGCGCAGCGTGGCCGAGAGGGCCTCCTCGAACTCCGCGAGCTTGTCGTCCACGAACTGGTCACACTCCCCGCGCAGGCGGTTGGAGTCGGCGTGGGCGGCGTCGACCACGCGGTGGGCCTCCTCGTTGGCGCGCCGGACGACCTCGGCCTCGCTGACCAGGCGATGCTGCTCGGCCATGCCCTCGTCGATGCTGCGCTGGTACTGCTCGTTACCGCTGGCCACGAGGCGCTCAGCCTCGGAGCGGGCGCGGTCGACCATGTCGTCGGAGTCGCGGCGGGCGGTGGAGACCAGGCGGTCGGCCTCGTCCTCGGCCTTGGCCACGGTCACGTGCGCGCGGTTCTCGGCGTCGGAGAGCATGTGGTCCGCCTCCTCCTGGGCGCGGCCGACGATGTCGTTGGCCTCTGCCTGCGCGCTGGTGACGATCTCGTGCGCGCGATCCTCGGCGCCGCGGATGATGTCGTCGCGCTTGTCGAGGACGTCCTGGGCGTCATCGACCTCGACTGGCAGCGCGTTGCGCAGGTCGTCCAGCAGCGCGAGCATCTCGTTGCGGGGAACCATGCAGTTGGAGGTCATGGGGACGCCGTACGCCTGCTCCAAGTTCTGGACAAGTTCATCAAGGGCTTCGAAGACTCGGTACATAAACCTATAGCCTACTGGCTTTTCGTCGCGGCCGTTGCTTTGGGACCGACCAATCGTCTAAACGCGGGAAGGCCCCGCCACGGCTAAGCGCGACGGGGCCCACAACGCGTGAGGCGAAATTATTAGATGATGCCCTGAGCCAGCATGGCGTCGGCAACCTTCTTGAAGCCGGCGATGTTAGCGCCGACCACGTAGTCGCCCTCGTGGCCGTACTCGCGAGCGGTGGCCTCACAGGTCTTGAAGATGTTCTTCATGATCTCGTGCAGGCGCTTGTCGGTGTACTCGAAGGACCAGGAGTCGCGGGAGGCGTTCTGCTGCATCTCCAGCGCGGAGGTGGCCACGCCACCCGCGTTGGAGGCCTTGCCCGGCGCGAAGTGGATGCCCTTCTCGCGGAAGACCTCAATGGCCTCGGCGGTAGACGGCATGTTCGCGCCCTCGGCGACGAACTTGCAGCCGTTGTCGGCGAGCGCGCGGGCGTCGTCGCCGTCGAGCTCGTTCTGGGTCGCACACGGCAGGGCGACGTCACACGGCAGGGACCAGATGGAACCCTCGGTGTGCAGCTCGGCACCCTCGACCTCGGCGACGTAGTCGGCGACGCGGCCGCGGCGGACCTCCTTGATGTCCTTCAGCTTCTCCACGTCGACGCCGTTCGGGGTGGAGACCCATCCGGAGGAGTCGGAGAACGCGATGACGGTGGCGCCGAGCTCCTGGGCCTTCTCCATGGCGTAGATGGCCACGTTGCCGGAGCCGGAGACGATGACCTTCGCGCCGTCGAAGGATGCGCCGTGGTGGGCAAGCATCTCGTGGGCGAAGTAGACCAGGCCGTAGCCGGTGGCCTCGGTGCGCACCAGCGAGCCGCCCCAGGTCAGGCCCTTGCCGGTGAGGACGCCGGACTCGTGCTGGTTGGCCAGGCGGCGGTACTGGCCGAACAGGTAGCCGATCTCGCGGCCGCCGACTCCGATGTCACCGGCCGGGACGTCGCGGTACTCGCCGATGTGGCGGTGCAGCTCGGTCATGAAGGACTGGCAGAAGCGCATGATCTCGGCGTCGGACTTGCCCTTCGGGTCGAAGTCGGAGCCGCCCTTGCCGCCGCCGATGGGCAGGCCGGTCAGGGAGTTCTTAAAGATCTGCTCGAAGCCCAGGAACTTGATGATGCCCAGGTTGACAGACGGGTGGAAGCGCAGGCCGCCCTTGTAGGGGCCCAGTGCGGAGTTGAACTGGACGCGGAAACCGCGGTTGACCTGGACGACACCGTTGTCGTCGACCCACGGCACGCGGAAGATCAGCTGGCGCTCCGGCTCGCAGAGGCGCTGGATGAGCCCCTGGTCAGCGTAGTGGCTGTCCTTCTCGAGGACGATCTTCAGGGAATCGAGAACCTCGGCGACGGCCTGGTGGAACTCCGGCTCGCCAGCGTTGCGCTGGAGAACCATGTTGTAGTAGCCAGCGACCTTTTCCTCAATAGAAGACATGTGCACCCTTCCTTTTGCACTTGACGTATTCTGCCGATTTCGCGCGCGTGGGCGTCGATGTCCAATCCTCACCGACGCCGAGGCGAAAACAATTCCTAACTATTACTTAATAGATATGATCGGCAATAGGGAGGTTACTCGTTGGAGCCCCGATGGGAGAACTTCCTTTACGAAATTCACACCAAACCTTCTCAAATCATGAGAATATCCACCCCCGATCTCCCCACTTTGTGAGATTTCGCCGAGAAAGACGTGGCCCGGGCCACACAAAATCGTTCCCGGGCTTCGCTCCGCGGACGGCGAGCACCCGCCGCGAGGCGGGCGTCGATAAGCTCGAGGAAAAAGTTTCCCTTCAGGAAGGCCCCGCCATGCGCATCGTCATCGCCCCCGATTCCTTCAAGTCCACCGCGAGCAGCAGCACAGCGGGCGAGTACCTGCGCGAGGGCGCACGCCAGGCGCTCGCGGAGCTCGGGATCGAGGCCGAGGTCGAGGTGTTCCCCATGGCCGACGGCGGCGAGGGCACCTCGGAGATCTTCGGCGGGCAGCGCATCACCCTGCCCACCACCGACGCCGTCGGCAGGCTCACCGAGGCCACCTACACCTACGATCCCGCCACCACCACCGCTTACATCGACGTCGCCGCCGCCAGCGGACTGCCTCAGGTGGCAGACGCCCTGGCCCCGCTCACCGCCGACACCTACGGCACCGGCGTGCTCATCGCCGACGCCCAGACCCGCGGCGCCACCCGCATTGTGCTATGCCTCGGCGGCTCGGCGACCACCGACGGCGGCACCGGCATCCTCGTCGCCCTCGGCGCGCACGCCGTGGACAAGGCAGGACTCCCCCTGCGCCCGGGCGGCGCGGCACTGGCTAGCATCGACACCATCGACACCGCCCAGCTCAACATCCCGGCCGCCGCGCTCGAGTGGGTGCTGCTCACCGACGTCACCAACCCCGCGACCGGCGAGAACGGCTCGGCGGCCGTCTTCGGCCCTCAGAAGGGCGCCACGCCGGAACAGGTCGAGGCCCTCGACCGCGGCATCGCCGCCCTGTGTGAGGCGCTCGGCGTGGATCCCACCACGCCCGGCATGGGAGCGGCTGGCGCCATCCCCGTGGGCATCACCTGGCTGTCCACCGTCCTGCACGGCACCCCCGAGCACGTGCACATCCTGCCCGGCGCGCCCGTCGTCGCCGACTCCACCGGGCTTACCGAGGCCCTCGAGGGCGCGGACCTGCTCATCACGGGCGAGGGGGCCTTCGATTCCCAGTCGCTCCAGGGCAAGGTCGTGGGCACGCTCCTTGGCATGGCTGGCCAGACGCCCGTCACCATCGTCGCAGGCCGAAGCGACTCGCCCGCCCCCGAAGGCGCCGAGGTGCTCGTCTTAAAGGAATCTACAAGCGTTCGCGAGCAGCTTGTCGACGCCGGTCGGCGGGCAATCCTTCACCGTTACGGGAGCTAAGGCAGGCATCCCAATCCCCCATCAAGCCGTGGTTCTTCGGGCCACGGCTTTCTTGTTGCCCCGCCCTGACCTGGGACGATCCGCTGGAACAAAAGTACTTTTAATACTTACTTTCAGAGAGTCACTTTCTGCAATACAGTATTGGCAACAACGAAGAACAACCTACCGAAGGGATTCAAGAAAATGTCTAACGTCACCGTCATCGGATTCGGCTCCATCGGCTCCGCGGTCGCGGGTATCGCCGTCAAGGCAGGCTCCGCCACCCAGGTGCTGGTCCGCGATCCAGAAAAGGTTGAGGAGCTGGCGGGCGCCACCATCGAAAAGATCGGCGCACCTATTACCGGCGAGGTCGTCGTGCTGGCGCTCCCCTACCCTGCCATCGCGGGCGTCATCGAGGCGTACGGCCCAGCCGCCTTCGCGGGCAAGATCGTGGTCGATCCCTCCAACCCCGTCGACTTCGAGACGCTCGACTCGGTCGTGGCGCCGGGCAGCTCCACGGCAGCAGAGATCGCGGCACAGCTGCCGGGGGCGAAGGTCGTCAAGGCCTTTAACACCAACTTCGCGGCCACGCTGGCCAGCGGCACCGCGGCGGGCCAGACCACCGTCGTCTCCGCCGCCTCCGATTCCGCCGAGGCCAAGGACGCGCTACGCGGCATCGTCGAGGGCGCCGGCCTGAAGTTCTCCGACGCTGGCGAGCTCAAGCGCGCCGCCCGCCTCGAGGCCATCGGCATCCACGGCATCTACCTCGCCGTCACCGAGCAGATCAGCTGGACCGGCGGCCTGCTCATCACGAAGTAGTCTTAGCTCTTAGCGCCCGGCTTCGCCTCGTTGCGGATCCGGGCGCAAAACCGTGGAAGGAAAGGAAGGCAAAACCATGACCTTGGCCTACGACCCCTACCAGCGCGCCTGCCCCTCGCGGCAGTTCCTGAAGTCGCTCGGCGACCTGTGGACCGTGCTCATCCTGGGCGCGCTCCGCGACGCGGGCGAGCCGCTGCGCTTCAAGGACATCTCCCAGCGCGTCGACGGGATCTCCACGAAGATGCTCACCCAGACCCTCCGCGCTTTCGAGCGCGACGGGCTGGTCATCAGGGTGCAGTACGCTGAGGTCCCGCCGCGGGTGACCTATGAGCTCTCCGAGGTCGGGCACGACCTCGCGCTCGCGCTACAGCAGGTAGAGAAGTGGGCGACCTCGCACATGGACGAGGTCCTCGCCGCGCGCGTCGCCCACGAGCAGGGCTAGCGGTAGATCTCCACCGTCCACGGGAAGGTGGCGGGCTGCTCGAAGTCCTCCTCGCGGTGCAGCTGCACGCCGTCCGCCGGGAGGTCCGCCGCGGGGGTGAGCACCCGGGAGAGGATCATGGCGATCTGGTTCACCGATCCCTGCACGCCCTCCACCCCAATTCGGTAGCCGTGGGGCCGCATGCCGCCTGTGATCTCGGCTACCTCGTCCACGTCGTGGTCCCGGTCGGTGGTGTAGGTGAGCCGGAGCTGCGCGTCGACCTCCGGCGCCACCTGCGGGTTTTCGTCGTGGGTGACCGTGAACGAGCTCATCTTGCCGTCGCGGACGAGCAGCTGGGCGACCTGCTCGAAGCGCCCGGCGAGCGGGGCTGCGTGCTCGTCGTCGACGAGGCAGACGAAGTGAATGGTAGGCATAGTAGGCATGGTGCAAGAGTAGCTAATAACCTAAGAAACTATGAGCTCCCCTTTCTTCACCCGCCCCACCCCGATCCAGACCATGGCGGATGGAACCGTCAAGCAGGTCAATCCCTTCTCGGGAACGCAGGTGTGGACGGTCCCGGGCCGCGGCAATCGCCCTATCTCCCGGCCAGCTGTGAGCGTCGAAAAGCTTGAAAAAGGGGACGCCGCTTCTTACTGCGCGTTTTGCGCCGACCGGCACCTAGAAACCCCGCCGGAGAAGGCGCGCGTCATCGCCCGCGACGTCGCCGAGGCGGCAGGGATCGAGGGCGAGGTGCTTACCGACGGCTACGTGCTGGCCACAAAGCAGCTCATCGACCAACAGACCACCCCGGTCGCCTTCCGACGAGTCTCCAACCTCTTCGAGATCGTCACCTTCGACTACTGGGAGGCCAACTACGGCTTCACCCCGGACGCGTCGACCCAGGCGTGGATGGACGCCTACCTCGCCGATCCCGCAGGCCGCGAGCACGTGCTCACCACCGTGCGCACCAAGCGCAAGGCCGCGGGCCTTGAGCCCAACGCACCCGAGGACGAGCTCCTCCACCAGGCCCGCGCCTTCTTCGCGGGCGGCCACGACCTCATCATCGGCGGCAAGCACTTCGTCGACGGCGCCACCACCAACGACCAGCTCGCCTCCTCCGGCATGCTGTCGACCGACGAGCACGGCGCGCTCATGGCGTTCACCGTGGCCTCCATGCACGACCTCTACCAGCGCAATCGCTACGCGCCCTACGTGGCAGTGTTCCAGAACTGGCTCAAGCCCGCGGGCGCGTCCTTCGATCACCTCCACAAGCAGCTGGTCGCCATCGACGAGCGCGGCGTGCAGGCCGAGATGGAGATCGCGCGGCTGCGCAGCAACCCCAACATGTATAACGAGTGGGCCGTGGACTACGCGGCGACCCAAAACCTCATCATCGCCGAGAACGACCACGCCGTCATGTTCGCGGGCTTCGGGCACCGCTACCCCACCCTAGAGATCTTCTCCACGTCCTCCACCGCGGAGCCGTGGAAGCAGACCCCCGAGGAGGTCCGCGGCATGAGCGACATGGTGCACGCGGCCCACGCCGCCACCGGCCCCGACGTGCCCTGCAACGAGGAGTGGCACCACAAGCCCGCGGACCTCGACATGCCGATGCCGTGGCGCATCATGCTCAAATGGCGCGTGTCCAACCTCGCGGGCTTCGAGGGCGGGACCAAGATCTACCTCAACACGCTCTCGCCGTGGAACATCCGCGACCGCATCGTGAGCACCATGTACGCCCTGCGCGACGAGGGCCGGGTCTCCCCCGACCTGCGGATCGCCACCGAGTGCAAGGTTAAGCGCAACAGCCTGCGCTACAACCCGTTCCTGTAGCCTGGTTCGCGCCGACGCGGTCGCAAAAGGCCGCGTTGTTTCTTCATTCAGGTTTACCTAATGTTGAAGCCATGTCCATCGCGAGCTTCCTCAACTCCCTCACCCCTGCCACCTGCGACCTTAGCTGGCAGGAGGCGGCGTACCAGCACATGCACCGGTACCCGGAGCTCTCGGGGCGCGAGGAGAAGACCGCGGCGTTCATCCGCGCGCAGCTGGATCGTTTCGACTGCCGGGTGACCACGGACGTGGGCGGGCACGGCCTCGTCGCGGTCTTCGACAACGGCGAGGGGCCGGTCGCGCTCATGCGCGCCGACTTCGACGGACTACCGGTCAAGGAGGAGACGGGTGCTGAGTTCGCCTCCACCGAGCGGGTGGTCATCGACGACGTCCCCACTCCCGTCATGCACGCCTGCGGCCACGACATGCACACCACCGGCCTGCTCGGCGCCTGCCAGATCCTTGACGGCCACCGCGAGGCGTGGCGCGGCACCTTCGTCGCGGTCTTCCAGCCCAGCGAGGAAAACGGCGCGGGCGCCCAGGCCATGGTCGCGGACGGGCTCTCGGAGATGATCCCCCGCCCCGACGTCTGCTTTGGCCAGCACATCGTCGCGGGCCCCGCGGGCGCGGTCATGAGCATGCCCGGCGCGGCCCTAGCCACCTGCGACTCCATCGAGATCCGCCTGACCGGCAAATCCGCGCACGGTTCGATGCCCCACAACTCGATCGACCCCACCTACGTCGCGGCCATGATCGTGGTGCGCCTGCAGGGCATCGTCGGCCGCGAGATCGCCCCGCACGAGTTCGCCGTGGTCTCCGTCGGCACCCTGCAGTCGGGCCACTCGAACAACACCATCCCGGGCGAGGGGCGCATCGTCCTCAACTGCCGCTCCTACAGCGAGAAGATCCGCACCAAGCTGTACGCGGCCATCGAGCGCGTGGTCCGCGCCGAGTGCGCCGCCAGCGGAATGACGGTCTCGCCAACGATCTCCTACTTCGCCCACGGCCCGCTCACCTACAACAGCCCGCACGTGTTTACCCGCGTGCGCGAGCAGTTCGACGGCGTCTTCGGCCCCGACTCGTTTACCGCGAAGCCGTGGACCGCCTCGGAGGACTTCTCCAATCTTCCCGACGCCTTCGGCGCCCCCTACCTCTTTTGGACGGTGGGCGCCACCCCGCGCGAGCAGTGGGAGGCCGCCGTCGCCGCGGACGCCGTCGAGACCACCGTCCCCGTCAACCACATGAGCACCTTCCTCCCCGATTTCCACCCGACGGTCACCGCCTGCACGAAGGCGGCGGCCACCGCAGTGCTCACCTACCTAGGCAACCCGAACCTCTAGGCCCCGCGAAACGCCGCGCGCCTGTACTCTCGCCGGGGACAAAAGCCCAGGTGGCCAGATCTGCTACCCCGCAGATGCGCGGATTCTGGGCGCAAGCGGCCCTATATCCGGCAGGCACCAAACCCCAGCCGTGCCCCGATGGCGGCGCGATTGTCGGCGACCAGCCGGTAGACACGCGAAAACACCGGCCGTAGCGGTGGGAAGAGCAGCGCCGCACCCACGAGACGCACTGGGGCCCAGCGCCCTCCGAAGCGCAGCGCCGCCCCGATCGACTCGTGTCCGCGGTAGAACCTGCCGCCACGCAGGCAATACGCCTCGGTCCCGATGCCCGAGCGCACCGGCTCCGGCAATTCTTCCTGGCCCAGCGACGCGGGGACTGTGGACACTGCTGAGGCCCGTCGCAGCCAGCCCGCCGCGCGCTCGCACAGCCCGCAGTCGCGGTCGAAGTAGAAGATCACGGCGCTCCTTTCCGGGGTTTCCACGCTTTTGACGTCGACAAGCGAATGCAAAAACTCCTCCCCTCACTCGGAGGGCCCTAACTTGCTCACTTCGGGCTAATTTTTGGGAAAAACATCACAAATCAACGCAAAAATGTGGTTTTTCCTAGCCAGGGGAGGTGTCGCTTGTGGTTTGCCACTATATGCTGAGACGGTACTTATCAACCACACCCCGAGGAGAAAAATAAATATGAGCGAAAACGCACACTCTCCCGCGCTCAGCGAGACCTTGGGCGGACACGTCCGCGCCGTGTCGGGCTCGTCTCCAGAGACCGCAACTGACCGCAAGTTCTGGTTCGGACTGTCCCACAACGTGATGGAAAAGCTCGCCGACAACTGGGAGAAAACCACCGCCGCGTACGAAGCCACGCGCCAGCAGCACTACTTCTCCGCGGAGTTCCTCATGGGCCGCGCGCTGCTTAACAACCTGACCAACCTGGGGCTGGTCGAAGAGGCAGAAGAGGCCGTGCGAGCCAATGGCCACGAGCTCTCCGACATCCTCGAGGCTGAGAACGACGCAGCACTCGGCAACGGCGGCCTGGGCCGACTCGCCGCCTGCTTCCTCGACTCCGCCGTCACCCACGACTACCCCGTCACCGGCTACGGTCTTCTGTACCGATACGGCCTTTTCCGCCAGGAGTTCCGCGACGGCTTCCAGCACGAGTCCCCGGACGCGTGGAAGGAGGACGGCTACCCGTTTACCGTCCGCCGCGAGAACCAGCAGCGCATCGTGCGCTTCGACGACATGGTCGTCCGCGCAGTGCCCTACGACATGCCGATCTCAGGCTACGGCACCGACAACGTGGGCACCCTGCGCCTGTGGAAGGCCGAGCCGCTGGAGGAATTCGACTACGAGGCCTTCAACTCCCAGCGCTTCACCGACGCCATCGTCGAGCGCGAGCGCGTCATGGACCTGTGCCGCGTGCTCTACCCGAACGACACCACCTACGCCGGCAAGGTGCTGCGCGTCCGCCAGCAGTACTTCTTCGTCTCCGCGTCCCTGCAGGCGATGATCGACAACTACATCGCCCACCACGGCGAGGACCTCACCGACTTCGCCAAGTACAACTCGATCCAGCTCAACGACACCCACCCGGTGCTCGCCATCCCGGAGCTCATGCGCCTGCTGCTCGACGAGCACAAGATGGGTTGGGAGGACGCCTGGAAGATCGTCTCCGCGACCTTCGCCTACACCAACCACACGGTGTTGGCCGAGGCGCTCGAGCAGTGGAACTGCTCCATCTTCCAGCAGCTGTTCGGCCGCGTCTTCGAGATCACCGTGGAGATCGACCGCCGCTTCCGCGAGGAGATGCGCGCGCTCGGCCTCGACGAGGGCCGCATCAATTACATGTCCCCGGTCCACGACGGCAACGTCCACATGGCCTGGATCGCCTGCTACGCCGCGTACTCCATCAACGGTGTGGCCGCCCTGCACACCGAGATCATCAAGGCCGAGACCCTCAAGGAGTGGTACGGCGTCTGGCCGGAGAAGTTCAACAACAAGACCAACGGCGTCACCCCGCGCCGCTGGCTGAAGATGTGCAACCCGCGCCTGGCCGACCTGCTCACGAAGCTGTCGGAGTCCGACGCCTGGGTGACCGACCTCGACGAGCTCAAGCAGCTTCGCCCATTCTCTTCCGATGACGAGGTCATGCAGGCCCTGCTGGACATCAAGGAGGCCAACAAGGCCGACTTCGCCGCCTGGATCAAGAACCGCCAGGGCATCGAGGTCGACCCGCACTCCATCTTCGACGTGCAGATCAAGCGCCTCCACGAATACAAGCGCCAGCTGATGAACGCCCTCTACATCCTGGACCTCTACTTCCGCATGAAGGAGGAAGGCGCCGACAGCGTTCCGCCGCGCACCTTCATCTTCGGTGCCAAGGCCGCGCCGGGCTACGTCCGCGCGAAGGCCATCATCAAGCTCATCAACGCGATCGCCGACCTGGTCAACAACGACCCGGAGATCTCCAAGGTCCTGCACGTGGTATTCGTGGAGAACTACAACGTCTCCCCCGCCGAGCACATCATCCCGGCCGCCGACGTCTCGGAGCAGATCTCCACCGCCGGCAAGGAGGCGTCCGGCACCTCGAACATGAAGTTCATGATGAACGGCGCGCTGACCCTGGGCACGCTCGACGGCGCCAACGTCGAGATCCTCGACTCCGTCGGCGACGAGAACGCCTACATCTTCGGCGCGAAGAACGAGGAGCTGCCTGAGCTGCGCGCCCACTACAACCCGCAGCACGCCTACGAGACGGTCCCCGGCCTCAAGCGCGTCCTCGACGCCCTTGTCGACGGCACCCTCTCCGACGGCAACACCGGCATGTTCCACGACCTGCGTTCCTCCCTGCTTGACGGCGGCGGATGGGAGACCCCGGACGTCTACTACGTGCTCGGCGACTTCGCCGACTACCGCGCGACCCGCGACCGCATGGCCGCCGACTACTTCGCCGATCGCCTCGCCTGGGCGCGCATGTGCTGGGTGAACATCTGCGAGTCCGGGCGCTTCTCCTCCGACCGCACCATCGGCGATTACGCCCGTGAGGTGTGGAAGCTGGAGCAGACCCCGATCAAGTAGCTCCACCCCCTTCTAGCCTGAGGCCCAGCGGTTTTCCGCTGGGCTTTTGCTTTTGCTTGTCGACGCCTACGGCACCCAGCCACGATTTCTGGTACAAAATGAACAGATGTTTGCATAAGGACATGATTAATAATGCGGTGGTGAAACGATTCTCTACCCTCGGCGCCCTCCCGCTGGAAAGCGTCAGCATCCGCCGCGAGGAGCAAACCCCGATGACCTATTTCATGACGTTTTCGGAGTCGATGAAGGCAATCCGCCCCACCGACGGCTTCCGCCTGCGCATGCCCACCAAACAAGGAACCGACATCGAAGTACACCTCTACCAAACCAAGTTCCGCGATGGGCCCAGCTGCCTGGTCACAGTCCCCACAACACCAGCCAACCTCACAGCACTCGGACTCGACGCCGACCTCGAGTACCCACACTCCTGGATCATCCCACCCTTTGGCATGCTGAGCGGCGCCTTCAAAAAGGGAGGGCCTTTCATCCGCGACGGCAAACTCGACTCCATCCCCATCGACCTCAACAAAGTCGCGATATTTGACGAGCACGAGGTTTACAGGCCTGACCTAGGCTGCTTCGTCCCAGAACACCTGTCCAACACTCTCCCCTGGGGCACGACGCCAACTCCACTTGATCGAAGCGACTGGAAGATCAAAATGTGGGTAACAACCGTGGTGACCAGACCCGCCACAGAGGAAGAAAGAAACTACCTCCTCGTCCCCTGGACCGATTTCAGCATGGGTTTTCTAGACTTGTGGCTCGAACAATACCGCTGCTGGCACAAGGGTCTCCCCATCCCCACAGAGCTAAGTGATCCAGAAGAAGACCCCGACTACTCCGACAGCACTACACAAGAAACCCCAACCGGGCTCACAGTTGCCACCACCGTCCTTGATGAATCAGCAGGCGACGACGCAGGTAAACACCAGCTCACCCTCGAGTGTGCAGTCGGCAGCACCCTCGACGAGCACGTCAAAACCATCGGATACGAGGCCAACGGCTACTTCTTCGAAGCTCTCGCCACCTACTGGGCGAAACAAAACAACGTCGCCGGACTCTGGATGGACCCCACCGCCGACCGCATCACCATCCTCGGCGCACCAGGACAGATCACCCCGCTCAAAAGCCACATCCTCCGCCTCACCCGCCACCTCCCAAGGCTCGACGAAGCAGTCACGCAAGCAGCAGAAGCAGGCATCGAATTCGACTAGCCCCAAAGAAGGAAAAACTCGTGTCCCTAAGACTCGTCTTCGACAGCCCCAAAGGCTACCGCCCCAAAGCCGGGCAGCTCTACCTCATGAAAACCACCGCCGGATTCATCCCCGTTGGGATTACCTCTACCGAAGCCTTTTTCGGCAACTGCGTCATGATTCATCCCTACCGCGCACTCGTTCGCGACACTAATGACGCCAGCTACTACCCACTGGTGGAAAAGAACGAGCTGCTCATCCCACCGGTGATGATTGCCAAAAGAGACTTCAAGAAGGGCGGCGACTTCACCAAAGTCACCGACAAGAATGCCCCATCGCCTGTGCCCTTCGAGAAGTATTACTACTACCTACACGCGAACGTGTGGAACCCTGAGGAACTAGCCTTCGTACTTGCCTATCCACCCTACCCAGACGATCGGCTACCTAAGTTTCAACCAATGGATGAGCGCACGATCCACTACACCATTCACGACTCCAACCCACCACAGGGAGGCACGGTTGATCAGGCGCCCGAAGGCACTTATTTCATCGTTGGCCAAGGCGTGATGATGGATCTCCATCTCGAGTTCGCGCTTGAAGACGCCCTTTCCTATTACGGTCTCATCGACACCCCACGTCCTCCGCACGCCGACCTTTCCGACGACGAACCCGCCTACAAAGAGGCAACCACGACCCTCACCCCAGAAGAGTTCCTCCACCTCGCGGATCTCGAGAGCACCACCAGCGTCTTCGCCGCCATGGACCAAGTACCCGATGCAGTTGCTGCGGCCATCACCGAGACCGGGCACGAACCCAACGGCTACCTGTTCGACGGTCTCGCCACCTACCTCATCAACCAACAAGGCCTCGACCAAAAGGGCATCGAGTTCGACAGCGAGGCTGGCATGTTCAGCATCCTCGGCAACACAGAAACACTCACCACACTCCACCAACTCCTCACCGAACTCCTCCACAACCCCTCACTCCTCACGGCCACAATCCGAGAGGCAGAAGCCGCAGGCTTCGACTTCGACGACTAGGAGCCAGGTGCCGTAGGCGTCGACAAGCGAGTTCAGGCACGGCGGAAAGGCCCATGGCCTGTTGTTTTCTTACTACTGCGTGACGAGCGGAGAGGTGATCGGTTCCCCTATCGCATCGGATAGAGCACGCGCGAGAGGCTCAGACAAAGAGCGCGCGTAGGTTCGGGACAGGTGATGCTCGTCGAAGAAGACCGGGACCCCGCCGATCACGCCCGAACACTGCCCGGAGGGACAGATGAAAGCGTCCATGGTGACCACGCTCAGGCGGGAGTCGGCAAGTTGCTCCCCGCCCTCAGCGAGGTAATCGGTCTGCTGGATCTCGGAAAGCGGCACCACGCAACCAGCCTCTTGTCCGCCTAGCGCCAGCGTGCACGCGGGGCCGAGGCGCGGGCCATCGGAGGGGATGTCCTTGAGCACGACGAAGCGGGTCTGCGGGTTGGGGACCGTGGTCTCAAAGTCGCGCAGGGCCGAGGCGACCTTATCCTTCAACCCGCTAGCGTCATCGCCGGGAGTAACCGTGGAGGTCTGGCGGGAAGAGAAAAGAACCAGATCGGGGCCTTCCGTCGCCGTGCGTTCAGCTACCTGGCGTGCCCAGTCGATGCACATCTGCTTATGGGGGTCGGTGCCGGGCAATTGCGGGTGATCAATCGGCAGCGCCGAACAGGCGGACCGGATCTCAAAAGTGAACACCCACTTGTTCTCCCGGGCGATGTTGATGAAGGCATGCGCCCAGTGCTCCGCGTGTGAGTCACCGATCAGCTTGATCGACTTGTGCGGCTGCCCGCCGCCGAAGTCGCACCGGTAGATCCGCTCCGCGCCCTCGGCGATGCGGATGTCATTGACTACCGCGCACTCGGCCGGATATCCGTCCCACGGTGCCTCATCAGGAGTCGCGATCGGATACGCGGCCGCGGCGAAGGGGCTGTCTGGGCAGCTCGCGTTTTCCGGCAGCAAGATGGTCGCGCCGAAGCAGTTCGGTCCGCCAGCGTAGACATTAAGGCTATTACGGTTGCTGGTCCCCGCGGTGTGTACCCCAACAGAGGCCATCATCCCGCTGAGCACCGCCACCCCGACCACCGTCGCTAGCGCGATGCCCAGGGTCCTACGTGCTGAGGAGTTGAGGAAGGGCGATCGCTGACCGGGATCCTCAACGAGGATCTTCGTAACATGCGCCAGGCCGATGCCGACCAGGACGATGGCCAGCTTGTGAGCGGTTCCCAGCTGCGTCTTGAGCGCGAAGGGAGCCACGATGATGATGGGCCAATGCCATAGATAAAGAGAATAGGAAAGGTCGCCGATCCGCTGGATGATCCGTTGGTCCGTGATCGCTGACAATACTCTCGGGGATTGTGGACCAGCGGCGATGATCACTGCGGTCGCGAGCGTGGGGACGAGGGCAGACGTACCGGGGAAACTCACCGCCTGGTTGTATGTAAATCCACAGGCAAAGAGAGCCAACCAGCCGATCGCCTGCAACGGGACGCGGGCGCCGTGGCACCATCCCGGCAGACGCCAGGGCGCACGGTGAAAGAGCCCCACGAGGGCGCCCAACCCGAACTCCCACGCGCGGCCGAAAGTGTTGAAGTAGGCGCCGGTGGGATTGTAGGAGAGCTCGGCCTCGGAGTAGCAAAGGGAAGCGACCGCCACCACGAGGACCATGCCGGCCAGCGGTGCCGAGGACTGTTGGCGGTGCCGCCCACGGCCCGCCCGCCGGGGGGCACCGCTACCGCGGTAGGCGGCGACGAACATCCCTCCGAGCAGGACCGGCCACAGCAGATAGAACTGTTCTTCGACGGACAGCGACCAATAGTGCTGGAAGGGAGTGGTAAAAAGCCCCTGAGAGAAATAGTCCGTGGCCGAAGAGAAGGCCGCCCAGTTTTGGAAGTAGGCGGTGGCGGCGAAACCCTCAAAAGCAATCTTCTTCCACAGGGTGCCGGGGAGGAAGAGCACCGTCAAGAGCAGGGTGTTGAGGGTGACGAACAGCGCCGCCGGTAAAAGGCGCCGGGCCCGTCGCGCGTAGAACCGCGGGAGGTTGATTCCCTTTCCAACGCCTAGCTCCTTGTGCAGATGGCTGGTTATGAGAAACCCGGAAATCACAAAGAAGACGTCGACGCCAACGAAGCCGCCGGTGAATCCTTTGGGCCACAAGTGGTTGAACACCACGAACAAGACGGCTAGCGCCCGCAGGGCTTGGATGTCTGTGCGAAGGACGCGTCCTTGTATATTGGTTGTCCGGCGGGTTGACGTCGTCACCGCTGCCACAGCAAAGTCCCCCACTTCCCTCGTTATTTCCCAGCGAAGTATACAGCACCGAGCGAAGCAGATTAGGGGAAATGCTGAGCGCGCCTAGTCCCATACCGAGCGCCAAAGGGCCCTAGTGCGGGTGTGCGACCGGGCGACGCATGGAGGCTGGATATCGAACACGCTGTTTTCGATTTCCAGGCGCGCGCACGTGGTGGTGTTTGTGTTCTGGGAAACGCCCACCTCAACTCTGGATGACCAGACTCGCCGGGCCTTATTCTTGCTGGTCACTACGCCTATTCCCGCTGAGTGGGACGTCGAGGAACCGCGAACGCTCCGCGCCGATAGCGAAAGTCGGCTGCCCTTCTCCGCCAGCGAGGCTCTTCTCCTCTTTTCGCGCCCTCGCCATCACAATGGGCGCCTTCCGGTTAAGGCCATTCGCGGTCGACGTGCCCCTCAATTGAAGGTCACCCGGCCGATCTTTCTACCTCGGCGGCAAGGCGCCGGCATTCAAAAAGGACAAGGTTGCCTGGGGCCCGTGGAGGCAAGGCCGTAGGCGTCGGCAAGCGAATGTAAAACGAAACGCTAGGTCGTGGCCCAGTAGTAGGTGAATACGCCCTAGCCGGTCAAGTCCGAGTAAGTGGTGTATCTGTCCTTCCTGAATCAGTGGACTAGAGCTGTGCTGGTGTCGGGGGCCGGCACGGGCTTGGATTCGGGGCATTAGGCGGCCTCCTCGGCCGTGACGGTGTTCGCGTCGATGGTGTTGGCGGCGATAAGTGCTCGGGTTTGCTCCAGGCTTGCCAGCGACATGTAGCGTTTCTGCTGAATCCAATCATCGTGCTGTTCGGCTAGCACAGCCCCCACTAGGCGCACTACCGCAGCCCTGTTCGGGAGAATTCCGACAACGTCGGTACGCCGGCGGATTTCCCGATTAAGCCGTTCCGTCGGGTTATTCGACCACACCGTCGTCCACACAGCTTTCGGCGTGTTCGTAAACGCCAAAATCTCCTCCAACGACTCTTCCACATAGTCAGCGACCTCAGGGAAACGCTGGTTGCAGAACTCCACTACTTCCCGGGCCTGGTCCCATGTTGACCTAGCATCAGCTTGCTGAAAAATGGAATGAACCATCCCCGACAGTGTTGTCCACCCACGCTTAGAGACCTTTGAGGAAAGGTTCTTGGCAAAATGTGTTCGGCACTGCTGCCAACCAGAGGTAGGAAGAACCTGGCAGACCGCGGCCTGGATACCCAGGTGAGCATCACTGGTAACGAGGTAAACCTCGCCAAGCCCACGGGCTTTCAAATCCTGGAAGAACCCAGTCCAGGATTCCACGGACTCCGATGTTGCTACCTGCATGCATAGCAGTTCCCGGTAGCCGTCGTTGTTGACACCGGTGGCGAGAAGCACGCTGGTTTTCACCACCCGTCCGCCTTCACGAACTTTCATGGTCACCGCGTCACACGACAGGTAGTAGTACGGGCCCTGGTCTAGTGGGCGGGTTCGAAAATCGTCGACCATGGTGTCGAGTTCTTTGGCCATGTCCGAGACTTGGGACTTCGACAGGTTGGTGATCCCGAGGGTGGCGACCAGGTCGTTCATTCTGCAGGTGGAGACTCCTTTGAGGTAGCACGTTGCGATAACTGTGGTTAGGGCCCGTTCGGTGCGAGTGCGTCGCTCAAGAAACCACTCGGGGAAGAAGCAACCACGGCGCAGCTTCGGGACGGCTACATCGCTAGAGCCCACACGGGTATCCAGCTGCCGGTGGCGGTAACCGTTTCGGGAGTTGGTGCGACTATCGGAGACGGTGGCGTAATCAGCACCACAGACGCTATCGGCTTGGGCAAAGAGGATCTGATTGATGAAATCGCCAAGCATCTGGCGCATTAAGTCTGGGGAGGCTTGGGCCAGTAATTCTTCGAGATACTCGGTGGGATCGATATGATGAGGGGCAGCGGCCATCGCGGGTGCATTCCTTTCGAGGATAGGTAGAAGTTGATTCGAAAGGTACCCGCGATGGTCGCCGCATTCGTTCACAACACCTCCATCAGCGGGTCACAGATACACCACGCTAGCGGACGCAACCCTCGTGGGGACGATCGGCGCGGCCACCGTCATCGGGATGCTGCAGTCCAGGTAGCGCTTCGGTGCCGTAGGCGTCGTGAAGCGCAAAAAAGCCGATGCCAGACGGCATCGGCCCTTTGCTTTCCTACGTCCTAGACGTGGGTATCCTCGCCCAGCAGGTGGACGTGGATCATGTTGGTGTTACCTGCAACTCCCGGAGGGGTACCGGCCACGATGACCATCATGTCGTCGCGCGAGTACTGTTCCATGGCGAGCAGCTGCTTGTCGATCTGGGCAAGCATGTCGTCGGTGTCCTTGATCGGCGGGGTCAGGAAGGTCTCCGCGCCCCAGGTCAGAGCCAGCTGGCTGCGCACGGCCTGGGACGGCGTGAACACCAGCAGCGGCAGGTGGGAGTGGAGGCGAGCCACGCGCTTGGCGGTATCACCGGAGGAGGTGAAGGCCACGAGAGCCTTGGCGTTGAGGCGCTCGGCGATGTCGCGTGCGGAGTAGGAGATCACGCCGCGCTTGGTGCGCGGGATGTGAGCCAGATCCGGGACGTGGCCGTCGGTCTCGGCGTAGGCGACGATGCGCGCCATGGTGCGGACCACGTTGTGCGGGTCCACGCCGACGGAGGTCTCGCCGGAGAGCATGACTGCGTCGGCGCCATCGAGGACGGCGTTGGCGACGTCGGAGGCCTCCGCACGGGTCGGGCGGGAGTTCTCGATCATGGAGTCGAGCATCTGGGTGGCCACGATGACCGGCTTGGCGTTCTCGCGGGCGATCTGGATGGCGCGCTTCTGCATGAGCGGCACCTTCTCCAGCGCGACCTCGACGCCCAGGTCGCCGCGGGCAACCATGATGCCGTCGAAGGCGAGCACGATGGACTCGAGCGCGTCGATGGCCTCCGGCTTCTCCAGCTTCGCGATGACCGGGACGCGGCGGCCTTCCTCGTCCATGACGGCGTGGACCAGCTCGACGTCCTGCGGGGAGCGGACGAACGACAGGGCGATGAAGTCGACGCCCAGCTTCAGCGCGAAGCGCAGGTCGTCGATGTCCTTCTCGGACAGGGCGGGCACGGAGATGTCCATGCCCGGAAGGGAAACACCCTTGTTGTTGGAGACGGGGCCGCCCTCGACGACCTCGCAGACGACGTCGTTGCCGTCGACTTCCTTGCAGACGAGGGCAACCTTGCCGTCGTCGACGAGGAGGCGATCACCGGGCTTGGCGTCCTTTGCTAGGCCCTTGTAGGTGGTGGAGACGCGGTCGTGCGTGCCCTCGACATCGTCGATAGTGATGCGGACGATCTCTCCGTTGTTCCAGACGGTAGCACCGTCGGTGAAGCGGCCGAGGCGGATCTTCGGACCCTGCAGGTCAGCGAGGATGCCGACCGCCTTTCCGGTTTGGTCAGTGGCTTGACGTACCCACTTGTAGTTCTGCTCGTGATCGGCGTGCTCGCCGTGCGACATGTTCAGGCGAGCGACATTCATGCCGTCCTGCACGAGTCGCAGGATGGCGTCCTGGCTGGCGACAGCCGGACCGAGTGTACAAACAATCTTTGTGCGACGTTCCATGCGCTCAAGCCTAACCCCCTGCGGCCCGCGGTGCTAGGAGTATCGCTGTCTGTTCACACATTCTTTGCCCGAACGGCGGTTTGCGGACGAGTCCCCCGCCCCCAAAAACAGACATGAGCGGGCACAATCGAAAGCAAGTGGTCGGAATACCTTAGGGGGCGATCTTCGTCACAGTATCGGCGTTTGCGCACGGCAGCGGGCTTTTTGGCCGTCACTGACAGGCGCGGATTTGGCTACGTCTGTGGAAATGTCCGGTTGATGACCGTTTTGCGCAAACTGCGACCCGGATCGCATTTCGGGGCCGAGGTTAAGCTCGTCCCTTCTTTCCCGTTCCCGCCGCTTTCTTCCTCTCGCGGGGCCTGATGCGGCTCGAGGTGGGACGTGATTCTGGGGGTGAGCGATGCCTTCGCGCCGTTGCCTGGCCTCCCCTTGCGGCCCCGGCACCGGGCGCTAGCGGCCCTCCGCCGGGCCGTCCTCGTCGCCAGCACTGGAGGGCTGGGCGGAGGTCGCCGCCGGCGCGCCCTCGCCTGCCTCCCCCTCGACGGACTTCGAAGCCGTTCCGGCCGGGCTGGCCTCCGCCGGGGTCTCGCGGCCCTTCTTCAGGGTGAAGAACACGACCACCGCGATGAGGAACACGACCACGGAGACGATCTCGTTTATGCGGAAGCCGAACACCATCGTCGCCTCGTCCGAGCGCATGGTCTCCACCACGAAGCGCCCCAGCGTGTACCCGGCCACGTAGAGGGCGAACACCCGACCGTGCCCGAGCCGGAAGCGCTTGTCGGCCCAGAGCAGGAACGCGAACACGATGAGGTTCCAGACCAGCTCGTAGAGGAAGGTCGGGTGAACCGTGGCGATGATCTCGCCCGTCGAGTGGCCGGTCAGCGGCGCGTACTTGCCCGCGTCGTCGACACGGTAGAAGATCTCCAGCGCCCACGGCACGTTCGTCTCCGCGCCGTAGAGCTCCTGGTTAAAGTAGTTGCCCAGGCGCCCGATCGCCTGCGCCAGCACGATGCCGGGGGCGATGGCGTCCGCGAACGGCGCGAACGGGACGTTCTTGTGCTGCAGGTAGGCCCACACCGCGAGCGTTCCCAGGATGACCGCGCCCCAGATGCCCAGGCCACCGTTGGTGATGGCGAAGACGTTCAGCGGGTTGCAGTCGGAGCAGAAGTACTTCTGGTTGTCGGTAATAACGTGGTAGAGCCGACCGCCCACGATGCCGGCGGGGATGGCCACGATGGCGGCGTCCCACACCACGTCCGAATTACCGCCGCGGGCGCGGTAGCGGCGCACCCCCACCCACAGCGCGACGACGATGCCGGTGATGATGCACAGCGCGTAGGCGCGGATCGGGATGGGGCCCAGCTGCCACACGCCCTGTGGGGGCGAGGGGAAGGCGGCGAGTGTGCTCACGTTCATGACAAGGGGTCCTTTTGTAGCTTCTCGTGCGGTTTTCTAGGCCGAGGCGAGCCAAGCGCCCACGACGCGCGGCCGCGCTGGCCATGGTTGCCCGGCGCTGGGTGCCATTATTCCCTAGAAGGGCACGAGGGGTGCTGCCCGGCGGCGACCAGCGCCCTCGTGAACGCCCGCGGCGACGCCGCGCGGACCAGTTCCTCGCCGATGACCACGGCATCCGCGCCGGTGGCGGCATACGACAACAGCTCGCGGGCGTTGCGGACGCCGGAGAGCGCGACGCGGATGGTCTCGGTGGGAAGACCCGGCGCGATCTCGGCGAAGGCCTCGCGGTTGAGCGTCATGGTGGTGAAGTCGCGGGCGTTGACCCCCACGACGCGGGCACGCGCCTCAATGGCGCGGTTGGCCTCCTCGACGTTGCGCACCTCCACCAGCGCCGTCATGTCGAGCGACTCGACGCGGTCGATGAGCGACTCCAGCCGCGGCTGATCGAGGGCGGCCACTCGCAGCGGGATCATGTCCGCGCCGTAGCAGCGGGCCTCGTGGATCTGGTAGGGATCGACGATGAAGTCGCGGATCATGATCGGCACGCTCACCGCCCGGCGCACGCGCGCCATGTCCTCCAGCGAGCCGTGGAAGCGGCGGCGCTCGGTCTGGCAGGCGATGAGGTGCGCCCCGCCAGCCTCGAATTCGCGGGCGAGCTCCTCGGGCGAGGAGATGTCGGCGATCATGCGGCCGGGGGTGGCGCGCTTGATCTCGGCGATGATGCCGCAGCCGGGGGCAAGCAGCGCGGCCATGGCGTCGCGCGGCGGGTCGCACTCGCGGGAGCGGGCCTTGATCTCCTTGAAGGAGACCTTCGCCTCCCTCGCCGCGACGTCCTCGATGACGCCCGCAATGATTTGGTCGAAGACCGATTGCATGGCGGCACCTTTCGATCGTGGCGGCGGCGGTGTGCGTCGCGCGCGACCGCCTCGCTCGTGTTCTTGTGCTTCCGAGATTACTGTGTCGCCGCGCCCGAAAAGAAATCACCCTGTGGTTTAGGCCACCCTTGAGCTCGCCTCCTGCCCCACACGGAAGCAGGTGCGCTGGGCTTTTTCGCTTTTCGACGCTAAAGCCTACGGCCGCAGGTCCTCGTCGGTCGGGTCGATGTCGGCGTCGATGGCGTCCCAGAGCACGCGGCCGGAGTCGGGGTCGGTCTCAAGATCCTGGCGAACCCGGTCCTGGCGGGCCTGGGCGCGCTCGTACTGCGAGCGCTTGGCGCCGTCGACACCCGGGCGCAGCGCCAGCACGACGCCGCCGAACAGGGCTACGGCGCAGCCGATGAGCGCCAGCGACAGCGCCGGCACCTGGACCGCCATGTTGGAGATCTCCGCCCAGCCGGACAGGAGCGCGCCCTTGTCGGCGTGGCTAGAGGAGTTGTCGGAGCTCAGCAGCCCGAGCACGCGGGCGGAGTCGGGCTCGCCGAGCAGCAGTTGCATCGGCGCCCACGCGGCC
The DNA here is from genome assembly GCF_000550805.1 of Corynebacterium vitaeruminis DSM 20294. Taxonomy (NCBI): domain Bacteria; kingdom Bacillati; phylum Actinomycetota; class Actinomycetes; order Mycobacteriales; family Corynebacteriaceae; genus Corynebacterium; species Corynebacterium vitaeruminis. Next base: position 1,927,352 of record NZ_CP004353.1, read on the forward strand.
CCCGCTGCGGCAAGGGCGGCGATGACCCCCACCGCGCGGCGGCCGAAGCGCCGCAGCGCAATGCCCGCGACGCAGGCGGCGGCCAGCAGCAGCGACACCGCGGTGGCCTCGGTGGACCACAAAGAGCCGATGAGGTCGACGGTCTTCTCGCCCGACTTGTCGTCGAAGGCCGTCACGGAGATCCACGACAGGCGCGAGGCCCACCACAGGGCGCCCGCCCCGACACCCACGAGGAGGCTCGCTACGACATTCGTTTTTGCCATGATGTTTCTTCTTGCCTTCCGGCGCCGTGCCCGGCGCCACGGGGTTCGTGATCGAGCTTAGGTTCTAGAGCAGCTTGTCGGCGTCGAAGCAGGTGCGGTCGCCGGTGTGGCAGGCCCCGCCGGTCTGGACCACCGTCACGAGCACGGTGTCGCCGTCGCAGTCGAGGCGCACCTCGGTCACGGCCTGCACGTGCCCCGAGGTCAGCCCCTTGATCCAGTACTCCTGGCGCGAGCGGGAGTAGTAGGTGCCGCGTTTCGACGCCAAGGTGTACGCCAAAGCGTGCGAGTCCATCCACGCCATCATGAGCACCTCGCCCTCGACGGACTGCACGATCGCGGGAACGAGCCCCTTCTCGTTGAACTGCACGCGCCGGGCGATCGCGGGGTCCAGGTCGTAGTCGGCCGGGTTTTCGGAAACGTTGGGGGTATCGATCATAGTTGTCCTCCTTTGCTTGGCCGAACTAGCGGCGGACCTCGAAGCCCGCGTCGGCGATGGCCTTTTTCACCTCGGGGATGGAAACCTCGCCGAAGTGGAAGATGGAGGCGGCGAGCACCGCATTGGCGCCCGCCTCGATGGCCGGCGGAAAGTGCTCTGCCTTGCCCGCGCCGCCGGAGGCGATGACGGGGATGCTCACGGCCTCGCGCACCTTCTCGATGAGCTCGAGGTCGAAGCCCTGCTTCGTGCCGTCTCCGTCCATGGAGTTAAGCAGGATCTCCCCCACCCCGAGCTCCTCGCCCTTCTTGGCCCACTCGACGGCGTCGATGCCCGCCGAGCGGCTGCCGCCGTGGGTGGTCACCTCGAAGCCGGACGGCTGCGGCGGGTTGCCCTCGGGAACGCGCCGGGCGTCGACGCTCAAGACGATGCACTGGGCGCCGAAGCGCCGCGACAGCTCGCTAAGCAGCTCGGGGCGGGCGATGGCCGAGGTGTTCACGCTGACCTTGTCCGCGCCCGCGCGCAGCAGCTGGTCGACGTCGTCCTCGCTGCGCACGCCGCCGCCAACGGTGAGCGGGATGAACACCTGCTCGGCCGTTCGGCGCACGACCTCCAGCATGGTGCCGCGGCCGTCCTTGGAGGCGGAGACGTCGAGGAAGGTGAGCTCGTCGGCGCCCTCGGCGTCGTACCTCGCGGCGAGCTCCACCGGGTCGCCCGCGTCCTTTAGGCCTTCGAAGTTCACTCCCTTGACCACGCGGCCCTGGTCCACGTCGAGGCAGGGGATCACTCGAATTGCTACAGCCATGTCTTTCCTTTAGTTGAATTTCTAAAAAGTCTAAAAATAGTCACCTGTGCGGCGGGGAGCTAGTCCTCGGCGCCGTCGTGCTCGTCGTCGTCCGGCTCGACGTGCTTATCCAGATGTACCGGGAAGCGGTACTTCTTGACCAACTCCAGGATCGTGGAGTGCCCCCGCTCCGAGCCGACGACCGCGCCGGTGGATCCCGGCACCCACGGGTCGCCGTTGATGTCGGTGACCACGCCGCCCGCGGCGCGAACGAGCGCCACACCCGCGGCGTTGTCCCAGAGGAAGGGGCTAAAGGACACCGCGCCCTCGAAGATCCCGGCGGCGGTGAACGCGAGGTCGATGCCCACCGACCCGGTGATCCGCGGGCGCAGGTGCGTGGTGGTTAACCCCGCGAGCACGCCCTGGCGCAGCATGGAGGAAAAGCCAGAGTTGGCGGGCGAGGACACGCTGGAAAAGCCCACGTGGGCGGCGACGGCCGGGCGCTCCTTGAGCGGCGGCTGTGCTACCCCATTGACGAACAGCGGAGAACCCTTGAACGCGCCGAAGCGCTGGCGGGTGACCGGGACGCTGGTCAGGCCGATGACCGGCTCGTCGTCGACGATGAGGCTGAGCAGCACCGCGCACATGGGATTGCCCGCGGCGAAGTTGGCGGTGCCGTCGACGGGGTCGACGACCCACTGCGGCGAGCCCTTGTCGCCGCCGAACTCCTCGCCCACGACGGGGATACCGGTCAGCTGCTGCAGGGTCGAGCGCAGATAGCGCTCGATGGAGAGGTCGATCTCTGTGGCGAAGTCTCCACGGTGCTTCATGTGGGCGGGGGCGGCGCCGAGACCCGCGAGGAACATGTCCTCCGCGGTGTCGAGGACCGCCTCGCCGATGTGGTAGAGCTCGCGCAGATCACTCATAGTGCAGCAAGCGCCTCGGTGAGAGTAAAGCGGCCCTCGTAGAGCGCCTTGCCGATGATCGCCGAGTCGATCCCCTCGTCGGCGTACTTCGCGATGGCCAGGATGTCCTCGATGGACGAGATGCCGCCGGAGGCCACGATCTTCGCGTCGGTGGCCGCGGAGACCTCGCGCAAAAGCTCCACGTTCGGGCCCTCCAGGGTGCCGTCCTTGGAGACGTCGGTGACCACGAAGCGGGAACAACCCTGGGAGTCGAGCCGCTCGAGCACCTCCCAGAGGTCGCCGCCGTCGGAGACCCAGCCGTTGCCGCGGGTGCGCCACTCGCCCTCGCTTTGCAGCACGGCGATGTCGACGGCGACCTTGTCGCCGTACTCCCCCAGCACCTTCTCGATCCACTCCGGCTTCTGCAGCGCGGCCGTGCCGATGTTGACGCGGGAGGCACCGGTGGCCAGCGCGCGCTCGAGGGACTCGTCGTCGCGGATGCCGCCAGTCAGCTCCACCTTGATGTCTAGGTTGCCGATCACCTCGGCCATCATCTCGTGGTTGGAGCCGCGCCCGAAGGCGGCATCCAGGTCCACGAAGTGCAGCCACTCAGCGCCCTGGCTCTGCCAGTTGAGCGCGGACTCGAGCGGGCTGCCGTAGGACTTCTCGGTGCCCGCCTCGCCCTTGTTGAGACGCACGGCCTGGCCGCCGACGACGTCGACCGCGGGAAGAAGAGTGAAGGTCATGTTTATCCAGTCTAGTGAAAAGTTACGCGGGTTCTCGTGCTCAAGCCTAGAGCTGGCCCAGCCAGTTCTCGAGGAGCTGGGCGCCGGCGTCGCCGGACTTCTCCGGGTGGAACTGGGTCGCCCACAGCGCGCCGTTTTCCACGGCCGCCACGAAGCGGTCGCTTTCGTGTTGCGCCCAGCTCAGCTTCGGCGCCTCGGTGAGCCCGTCGCCCTCGAACTCCCAGTTGCGCACGCCGTAGGAGTGGACGAAGTAGTAGCGGGTGTCGGCGGGCATGCCCGCGAACAGCTGGCTTCCCTCGGCGGCCTCGACGGTGTTCCACCCCATGTGCGGGAGCACCGAGGCCTGCAGCTTCTCCACCGTGCCCGGCCACTCTCCGCAGCCTGCGGCCTCGATGCCATGCTCGACGCCCTTCTCGAACAACACCTGCATGCCCACGCAGATGCCCATGACCGGTCGTCCCCCGGCCAGGCGCTCGCCGATCATGCGCTCGCCCTTGATGGCCTTGAGCCCCTTCATGCAGGCGGCGAAGGCGCCCACGCCGGGCACGAGGAGCCCGTCCGCGGCGAGCACCACCTTCGGGTCGGAGGTGACGGTGACGTCGGCGCCGACCCTCTCGAGGGCGCGGTGCGCCGAGCGAAGGTTTCCGGAGCCGTAATCGAGCAGAGCGACTGTCTTCATGGTGGCTCATTTTAGAGCAACCGCCCGGCCTTCCCGCACTTCCGGGTGGGCTTAGCCTCGCGGTTGGCTGCGGGGCTGCCCGCCTTGGCGTCGGAAAGCGGCGTGCTCGGCGGAAACGAGCGCGAAACCGGCGGCGACCAGCCCCGCGCCCACAAGGAACGCCCCGCCGAACCCGATGGCGCCTGCCACCGCGCCGAGCAGCAGCGAGCCAACGCCTGTGCCAGCGTCGAAGGCCACGTTCCACGCGGTCGAGGCGCGCGTGATGCCCGCCCGCGGCACCCGGGAAAACAGGACGAGCAGCGCCTCGTTCTGCACGACGCCGAAGCCCGCGCCGAAGGCCAGCATGAGCGGCACCAGCCACCACACGGGCTCGTGCCCCACCAGCACCCACCACGTGCCCGCGATGCCCACGCCCGCGACCACAAGCCCCGGCAGCAGGAGGAATCCCGCGCGCTGGGTGCGGTCGGCCGACACGCCCGCGCCGTAGCGCGACACCATCTGCGCGCCGCCGACCAGCGACAACAGCACGCCCGCGATCGCCGCACCCGCCGCCGGATCGAGGTCCCGCGCGGCCGCCGGCAGGAAGCTCGACACCGCGCCGTACCCCATCGACACGCTCGACAGCGCCAGCGCGGGCACGAGCAGCCTGCCCCATTTCGCGTTGCTTGTCGACGCCTTCGGCGCGGAATCCTCACCCGCGAGCGGGGGCTCCTTTTCTCCGAGCGAGGGCTTGTTTTCTGCGAGCGGGGACTCCTTGTCTGCGAGCGGGGACTCTTTTTCTCCGAGCGGGGGCTCCACGCCCCCGCTCGCGGGATTGGGGATGATCAAGCACAACGCCGCCCCCGCGAGGCCTACCGCCGCGGTGAGCACGTACACCCCGGCGAATCCCGCCCAGGACGAGGCGATGGCAAGGCCGAGCGGGAGCCCCACCATCTGCGCGGCGCCGCCCGCGACCCCGACAGCGCCGGAGACCCGGCCGAGCGCGCTGGCCGGGACGAGCCTGGCCGCCAGCGCGTACTGGGTGACCACCAGCGTGCCGAAGCCCACCCCGCGCACCGCGGAGATCCCTAGGATCACCCAGGGGTTTTCGCTGAGAAGCTGCGCCAACGCGGGCAGCCCCAGGAAGGCGGCGGAGACCATCATCACGACCCGATAGCCCACCGCGTCGATGGCCCGAGAGGTGGCAAGCTGCGTCAGGACGGTCACGCCCATGAACGCGGCCGTCGTCGCGCCAGCCAGCGAGGCGCCGCCGCCCGCGTCCAGCACCGCCAGCGGCGCCACCGGCAGCATGAGCGAGAACGCCGCAAAGCCCGCGGCGACCGCCACGAGCAGGGGGAACACGCCGGGTGTGCGGGTGCTGGTCATGTCCTGGCTCCTTAGGGGGTTTCGCGGTTGGGTGCCGTAGGCGTCGGAAAGCGTGAAAAAGCCGCGAGGAAGCGACTCCCCGCGGCAGAGGCTGCGCGCTCTAGGCGAAGATCCCGACGGCCCACAGGATACCCGCGGCCGCGGCCATCACGGCGCAGGCGCCGAGGACGATGCTCAGCACCTTGTTGTCGTGCTTGTAGGTGGTCCACGCCCCGCCCACGAGCAGGCCCGCGACCAGGAACATGATGTAGACCAGCAGGTAGCTGCCCGCGCTGGCGTTCTGCGCCAGGATTGCCTCGCTCATGGCTTAGAGCGCCCCCTTGGTGGACGGGATGCCCGTCAGGCTCTCGTCGGCGGAGACGGCCTCGCGGATCGCGCGCGCCACGGCCTTGAACTCGGCCTCGGTGATGTGGTGCGGGTCGCGGCCGTAATGGCAGCGCACGTGCAAGGTGGTGCGCGAGTTCATCGCGAGCGTCTCGAAAAAGTGCTCGTTGATGACGGTGGCGTAGTGCCCGCCGATGACCGAGTGGAGCATGTAGTCCGGCTCGCCGGTGATGACGAAGTACGGGCGACCGGAGAAGTCCACGATCGCCTCGGCGAGGGTTTCGTCCATGGGCACCTGGAAGGAGCCGAAGCGCTTGATGCCCTTCTTGTCGCCGACCGCCTGGTCGATGGCCTGGCCGAGCACGATGGCGGTGTCCTCGACCGTGTGGTGCGCGTCGATCGGGGTGTCGCCCTTGGCGTGCACGGTGAGGTCGAAGGCGCCGTGGACGCCGAAGGCGGTGAGCATGTGGTCGAAGAACGGCACACCGGTGTCGATGTCGACCTTGCCGCTGCCGTCCAGGTTGATCTCGACCAGGATGTCGGACTCGCTGGTGGCGCGGTGGATCTTGCCGATGCGATCAGTCACGGGATTCTCCTTGGGGCTTTGTGGAGCTGGCGGCTAGCGCTGGCCAGCGATCTTCTTGGCGGCGGCGAGGAAGGCGTCGTTCTCCTCCGGCAGGCCGATGGTCACGCGAAGGTGGCCCGCGACGCCGACGTCGCGGATGAGCACGCCCTCGTCGAGGAACTGCTGCCAGGTTGCGTGCTGGTCGGCGAAGTTGCCGAAGAAGAGGAAGTTGGACTCGCTGGGGACGACCTCGAAGCCGAGAGCCTTCAGCTCCGCCTGGACGCGCTTGCGCTCGGCGACGAGCGTTGCCACGGTGGCAAGGGTGTCGCCGGAGTGGCGCAGTGCGACCAGCGCCGCGGTCTGCGACAGCGCGGAGAGGTGGTACGGCAGGCGCACGAGCATGACCGCGTCGATAAACGCCGGGTCGGCCACGAAGTAGCCCAGGCGGCCGCCGGCGAAGTCGAAGGCCTTGCTCATGGTGCGGGAGACGACCAGCTTGGCTGGGTACTTCGCGATGAGCTCGACGGCCGAGGGCTCGTCGGAGAACTCCGCGTAGGCCTCGTCGACGATGACGATGCCCGGCGCGGCCTCGACGATGTCCTCGATCACGGCCAGGTCCGTGGTGTCGCCGGTCGGGTTGTTCGGGGTGGTGACGAAGATGATGTCCGGCTTCTCGCTCGCGATGGCCGCGAGCGCGGCGTCGCGGTCGATGCGGAAGTCCTTGCCGCGCGGGCAGGAGACGAACTCTGTCTGGGTGCCAGCGGCGAGGATCGGGTGCATGGAGTAGCTCGGCTGGAAGCCCATCGCCTTGCGGCCCGGGCCGCCGAAGGCCTGCAGCAGCTGCTGGAGAACCTCGTTGGAGCCGTTGGCAGCCCACAGGTTGGACTCCTCGACGGCGATGCCGGTCTTCTTGGTCACGTACTCGGCCAGCGCGGCGCGCAGCTCCACGGAGTCGCGCTCCGGGTAGCGGTTGAGCTCGTGGGCCTGCTCGGCGATGCAGTGGGCGAGCTCCTCGATGAGCGCGTCCGACGGCGGGTAGGGGTTCTCGTTGGTGTTCAGCCTCACGGCGACGTCCAGCTGCGGCGCGCCGTAGGGCTCCTCGCCGCGCAGCTCGTCGCGTAGCGGGAGGTCTGCCAGGGTGATGCGTTCCATGGTGGAAAATGTACCTTTATATCGGTTGTGGTGCGTAGTGTCGGGCGCGGTCGCTGCGCCCCGAGGCGGGGTCTACCCCGCCTCCGCTACTTAGCGGAGAGGTCCTCGAAGCGGGCCTTGATGGCCTCGCCGTGGGCGGGCAGCTGCTCGGCGTCGGCCAGCGCGATGACGGTGCCGGAGATCTCCTTCAGCGCCGCCTCGTCGTACTCGATGAGGTTGACCGCGCGCAGGAAGGTGTGCGTGGACAGCCCCGAGCTGTAGCGGGCCGAGCCCGAGGTGGGCAGCACGTGGTTGGAGCCCGCGGAGTAATCGCCCAGCGGGACCGGGGAGAACCCGCCGACGAAGATGGCTCCCGCGTGGCGGATGCGCTCGGCGACCTCGCGGGCGTTTTCCGTGTGGATCTCCAGGTGCTCGGCGGCATACGCGTCGGCCACGGCGATGCCCATCTCGAGGTCGTCGACCAACACGATGCCGGACTGCTGGCCCTTGAGCGCCTCGGCGACGCGCTCGGAGTTGAGGGTGACGCTGTAGCGCTCCTCAACCTCCTTCTTCACCGCCTCGGCGAGCTCGACGGAGTCGGTGATGAGCACCGAGGCGGCCATGACGTCGTGCTCGGCCTGGCTGATGAGGTCGTAGGCGACCCACACCGGGTTGGCGGTGGCGTCGGCCAGGATGGCGATCTCGGTGGGGCCCGCCTCGGAATCGATGCCGCACACCGAACGCACGAGCCGCTTGGCGGCGGTGACGTAGATGTTGCCGGGGCCGGTGATCATGTCGACCGGCTCGAGCTGGGCGGCGTCGTCGCCGTAGGCCAGAAGCGCGATCGCCTGGCCGCCGCCGACGGCCCACACCTCGTCCACGCCGAGCAGCGAGCAGGCCGCGAGGATGGTCGGGTGCGGCCAGCCGCCGAACTGCTCCTGCGGCGGGGAGGCCACGACCATGGTGGACGCGCCCGCCTCCTGCGCGGGGACGACGTTCATGATCACCGAGGACGGGTACACGGCGTTGCCGCCCGGCACGTAGAGGCCCACGCGGTCGACGGCCATGAACTTCTCGGTCACGGTGCCGCCGGCGGAAAGCTCGGTGGTGTGGCCTACGGGAACCTGCTCGGAGTGGACCTTGCGCACGCGCGAAATCGACTCCTCCAGCGCCTCGCGCACCTGGGGCTCGAGGTTCTCAAGGGCCGCCGCGATGACCTCGGCGGGAACCTTCACGCTGTCCGGGCGGACGCGGTCGAACTTCTCGCCGTACTCGAGCGCCGCCTGCTCGCCGCGGAGGCGGACGTCATCGACGAGCGGCTGCACCACGGGCAAGACCGATTGAATGTCGGTTCCTCCGCGAGGCAGTGCGCGACGCAGTTCGCTTGTCGACGGCCGATGGCCCCGCAGATCGATGACATTCAGCATGTTGTGTGCTTCCTCGTGTTCAAAGCCTTGTGCGTCGACGGTGGTCGACGGCGCGGACAATACAATTCTGCCTCTGCCCCGCCGAAGCCGACGAAGGCAGAGACCAGTACCCGTCCATTATATTTTGAGACGCCGCCCGCGGGTGATTCGACTCCCAAAAATAGGTGTAGAGTGCCTCGGCAGGCACTCGAGGCGGAACGACCAGCCTCGTTGCTCCCTCTTCCCAAAAACCGCCGCGCGGGTGCGTGCGCCCACCTACAATTGCTACGTACAGCGCTTCCTCCACCGAAGGACAGTTCCCATGGCCGACGACGCACATCAGCGAACGCACACGCCCGTCTTCGTTGATCAACGCCTCGTCCTGCGCGCGCTCGAGGACCTGGGGTTCCATTACGACGTCACCAAGGGCACCGTCGAGGATCGCATCGAGCTGCCCTGGCCGAACCACGACCTGCTCATCCGCTTCGAGGACGACTACGCCCGCGTGCTGTGCATCGACGCGACCATGGCCGGGCGCAGCGACCTCAGCTCTGTCAACGCCCTGGCGAAGAAGATCGCCGAGTGGAACGGCCAGCGCGTCAACCCCACCGCCGTGCTGCACATCGACGACGACGGCTCCATCCGGCTCAACTTCCGCTCCACGCTCGCCATCGACCGCGGAGCCACCTTCGAGCAGCTCAAGTCGTTCATCCACATCACCGCCGAGGCAAGCTCCTACGCCGCGGACGCCTTCAGCGAGGCCTTCCCCGAGCTCACGCAGCCGAGCACCGCCCGCGACAACGCCTTCGACGACGTGGATTCGCTCATCGACGCCCAGGAGCCCACGCCCGTCACTTTAGAGCGCACCCGCGCGGCGCTCGACGAGCTGGGGATCTCCAAGACCCAGGGCGACGACATCGCGCTTTTGGCCTGGGTGAACTCCATCCTCATGGGCTTTTTCATCGAGTCCGGGCCAAGCCTTTTGATCAAGGGGCACTGGGACCCCGACCTCAACCCGGAGCGCGACTTCATGCGGTGTTTCCTCGTGTGCAACGAATGGAACGAGAACCACGTGAGCACGAAGGCGTTTTGCACCTTCGACGAGGAGGGACTGCAGATCCGCGTGGAGTTCGTCTGCGACGCGGGCGCGGGGCTCAACGACGAGCAGCTGGTCCACAACCTCTCGCTGGCGGTGCACCACATCCTGAAGTGCATCGACACGCTGTCCATCGAGGTCTCGGGCGCCTCCGCGGTCGACTGGCCGGAGTAGGCCCCTAGGACTTGCCGCCTTGGGCAGCTGCGACCGCCGATGTTTGGGGATCCTGCGCGCCATCGTCGGCGGCCTCCGGCGCGTGCATGGTCGGGTCGCTGACCATGAGGCACCAGTAGATCAGCGCCGCCCAGAACCCGCCGACGACGTTGCCCGCCAGGCCCGCGCTGAAGTAGGGAACGTAGGTGACGGTGTCGCCGACGTTGAGGGACTCCGGCGAGTCCACCCCGTGCACGAGGTTGGTCACCCACTCCCCCACGAAGATGAAGCCCTGGGCGCCGACGAGCACCCACACCACGATCCACAGCAGCATGGCCACCCCGCGGGTGCGCGGCGAGCGCAGGTAGGTCACGAGCGCCACGGCGCCGCCGATCACCGCGCTCGCGAGCACGAACCAGAAAAACGCCGTGAACTCCACGTTCGCCTCGGTGCCCAGCTCCACCCGGCTCTCCTCGATGACCGTCGCCTGGTAGCCCGGGCGCAGCGCGCCCCAGAGGGCGCCGGTGATGAGGAACGACAGCATCGTCACGACAACGACGCCGGCATAACTACCGACGCGCCGGCTCACGGCTAGCTTGACCATGAAGGGAATCCAACTCCTTGGGGTGGGGCGAGCAATAGCTAAAGGCTACCGCGCTGGCGGTAGCCTTCGAAAAACGCGCGCATCGCGGTCGTGCAGGCAAGCACGATCACGACGCGCGGGACAACGCGACTAGCTGCAGAACTTCCAGGTGCCGCCCTCGTTGAGGAAGCGCTGGGTCTCGGTGGTGGTGTTTCCACCGGCGGTGCCGGTGACGCTAGCCGAGGCAGTGTTGCCGCTCACCATGATGTCGGAGACCGAATCGACATGCGCGCCGGACTCAAGACCCGGGATGGAGGTCAGCGGAACATCCTCGATCTGGCTCACGTCGAATGCCTGGCGGCCGCCGTTGGCCTCGATCTGGCTGTCACACAGGTGATCCGGCAGGTAGGACAGGTAGGAGCGCAGGGTGGTTGCCTGGTTGATGCCCATGACCAGGTCGGTGATCGCCTGGGCATCGGCGGCGGATGCCGGGGAGCCGTTGTCGACCGGGGCCTGCGGGGTCGCGTTGGCCAGCGCCTGCTGGGCTGCCGCTGCTGCCGCCGCGGCATCGTCCGCGGCCTGGGTGTCCTCGGCCGCGGATTCGGTGGTGCTCTCGGACGCTGCAGACGAGCTGGCGGCCGCTGAGGAGGTCGCCGCCGAGGTGGTGGCGCTCGCGCTGGTGGCGGCGGTGGAAGAGCTGGAGGAGGAGTCTCCCTCGTCACCGGAGCCGCACGCGCTCATCCCGAGGGCGGCGATCGCGGTCACCGCCACGAGGGAGGCTTTCATTGCGTTCTTGGGGGAACGGATAAGCAAGGGAGTTTCTCCTAACAGAATGTTTACGTCTCGGTGCCGGGGTGTCACCTTCAGTCCTTGGGAAACCGGCTTCCACACCCAGTTGTCTCATCTTCTCATGAGCCACAGTCGTTACAGGTGCACAACTATAGCAAGAACCCGCCCTACGCTTAAGAGCAGTTATCCGAATGCGCACCCGCCTTGGCGTCGACAAGCGAGAAAAGCACCCTGCGCGAGGGCAAACAATATACTGTGTAATTCGTGCAATTAAGTAAGGACATCATCATCGACGCCAGCATCGACATCCTGGATTCCTTCGGGCTTGCGGACATGACGATGCGGCGGCTGGCCACGCAACTCGGCGTCGCCCCGGGCGCGCTGTACTGGCATTTCAAAAACAAGCAGGCGCTTATTGACGCCATCGCGCGCGCGTTCCTCGACCCGTTCCTGAGCGGACCGGTCGAGGCCGACTTCGCCACAGCCTGCCTCGATCTGCGCGCGATCATGCTGCGCCACCGCGACGGAGCCGAGCTGCTGAGCGCCGCGCTGACCGAGGTGTCCCTGCGTGAGGCCGTCGAGGGGCGGCTCGTCGGCTGCCTGGCCGAGTCCGCCCCCGCCACCGCCGGCATCGCCGCCGCCACCGCGCTCCACTTCCTGCTCGGCGCGACCGTCTTGGAGCAGACCCAGCAGCAAAAGCTCATCGCTTCCTTCCCCACCGCCGACGACCCGGAGTGCACCGCGGAGCTTGACTCCTTGTCCTCGCTTTTCGACGATCAGTTCCGGGCCGGCGTCAATCTCATCGAGAAGGGCGCGGCCGCCTAGAGGCGCGGACCTGCCAATTGAATCCTGAGACGCGCTCTCAGTCTGGGGTGCATGTGGGGGCCACCTCACATCGGGGCGCGTGTCTCGGCTTCCTCACAACTTTGCACGCGCTGTGCGGGGAATCGACGCCGCCTGTGCGCGCCGACCACCGAAAACCACGCTCGTGCCCGATCGGGCAAACAGACATAAGCCTTACCTTGCTCACAACTTCGCACTTCTTCACGAATTAGCCGGGTCATGTAGGTAGAATCCCTACTTATGAGCGAAATCTCAGCACAAAAGCACAAAGTCTGGCCCGGTGCAGCCTATCCGCTTGGCTCCACCTACGACGGCGCCGGAACAAATTTTGCGATCTTTTCTGACGTGGCTGAGAAGGTCGAGTTGTGCCTGATCAATCGTGAGGGCGAAGAGGAGCGCATCCCGCTCGACGAGGTCGACCACCACATCTGGCACTGCTACCTCCCGGGGGTCTCCCCCGGCCAGCGCTACGGCTACCGCGTCCACGGCCCCTACGACCCGGCCAACGGCAAGCGGTGCGACCCGAACAAGCTGCTCGTGGACCCGTACGCCCGCGCCTTCGACGGCGACTTCGACGGGCACCCGTCGCTGTTTAGCTACGACATCACCAAGCCCGACGACCTCAACGGCCGCAACACCGAGGACAGCCTGGGCCACACCATGCTGTCCGTCGTGGTCAACCCGTTCTTCGACTGGGGCTCCGACCGCCCGCCGAAGACCCCGTACCACCAGACGGTCATCTACGAGGCCCACGTCAAGGGCATGACCATGACCCACCCGGAGGTCCCGGAGGAACTGCGCGGCACCTACGCGGGCCTCGCCCACCCCGCGATCATCGGCTACCTCAAGGACCTGGGCATCACCGCCATCGAGCTCATGCCGGTGCACCAGTTCCTGCAGGACGACCGCCTGCGCGACCTGGGCCTGCGCAACTACTGGGGCTACAACACCTTCGGGTTCTTCGCGCCTCAGGCCGACTACGCCTCCGCGCGCAAGCCGGGCGGCGCCGTCTCCGAGTTCAAGGGCATGGTCCGCAGCTTCCACGCCGCCGGCATCGAGGTCATCCTCGACGTGGTCTACAACCACACCGCCGAGGGCAACCACATGGGTCCCACCATCGCGTTCCGCGGCATCGACAACGAGGCCTACTACCGCCTCGTCGACGGCAACAAGTTCCACTACATGGACTACACCGGCACCGGCAACTCGCTCAACGTCCGCGACCCGCACCCGCTGCAGATGATCATGGACTCCCTGCGCTACTGGGTCACCGAGATGCACGTCGACGGCTTCCGCTTCGACCTGGCCTCGACGCTTGCCCGCGAGCTCCACGATGTGGACAAGCTGGCCACCTTCTTCGACCTCGTCATGCAGGACCCGGTGGTCTCCCAGGTCAAGCTCATCGCCGAGCCGTGGGACGTCGGCGAGGGCGGCTACCAGGTGGGCAACTTCCCGCCGCTGTGGACCGAGTGGAACGGAAAGTACCGCGACACCGTGCGCGACTTCTGGCGCGGCGAGCCCTCCACCCTGGGCGAGTTCGCCTCCCGCCTGACCGGCTCCTCCGACCTGTACGCGAACAATGGCCGCCGCCCCACCGCATCGATCAACTTCGTCACCGCGCACGACGGCTTCACGCTCAACGACCTGGTCAGCTACAACGAGAAGCACAACTCCGCCAACGGCGAGGACAACCGCGACGGCGAGAGCCACAACCGCTCCTGGAACTGCGGCGAGGAGGGCCCGACCACGGACCCGAAGATCCTCGACCTGCGCGCGCGCCAGCGCCGCAACTTCCTCACCACCCTGCTTCTGAGCCAGGGCACGCCGATGATCGCCCACGGCGACGAGATGGCGCGCACCCAGGGCGGCAACAACAACGTCTACTGCCAGGACAACGAGATCGCCTGGGTGGATTGGAAGCTCGCGGAGGAGCACTCCGAGCTGGTCGACTTCACACGCCGGCTTATCCGGATCCGCGCCAACCACCCGGTGTTCCGCCGGCGCCGATTCCTCGCGGGCGGCCCGCTGGGTAAGGACGCCATGGATCGCGACATCGCGTGGCTGGTGCCCTCCGGCAAGCTCATGACGCAGGACGACTGGGGCTTCGCCTTCGGCAAGTCGCTCATGGTCTACCTCAACGGCCGCGCCATTGCCGAGCCGGACGAGCGCGGTAACCCGATCGTCGACGATTCCTTCCTGCTCATGTTCAACGCCCACTTCGACGACATCGAGTTCACCCTGCCATCGGCGCAGTTCGGCCCGCAGTGGAAGCTCATCGTGGACACCACGGTGTCCACCGGCTACCCGAACGAGGCCAAGGTCATCGACGCCGACGGCACGCTCATCGTGCCCAGCCGCTCCATGATGCTGCTGCGCCAGATGGTCCCGGTCCCCTCGGAGAAGAAGGACGAGAAGGTACCCCCGGCGGCCGCCCCGAAGGTGACGCCGACGACGAGCGCGCTGGACGAGTACTCGACGCCGTCCATCGACTACGCCTAGATCGCCAGGCGCCGAGAAAGGCCCGGAGGCTCCCTGAGCTGGACCCCGGGCCTTTTCCGCGCGCAGCCCAGCCCCGCTTGTAGGGTGGAGGGCATAATAGTTGGAACACCGCCGCACTCCTACGCCTCACCGATGGCGGCACGCTCGCGATCGGGAAAGGACCACACTTCTTCATGACCACGCTTATCCGCGCCCATGGATTCGACGTCGAGCTCACCAGCACCGAGCTGAAGCTGCTCCCCCACCTGCTCGCGGGTGCCCTGGGTAGCGGCGCGACGGTGCTTGCGGTCGACGACATCACGGGCGTCGGCATCGCGCGCGCCGCCACCGACTTCGACCCCGGCGTCGTGGAGGTCGAGCGATCCGCGGGCGGGGCGCTCGCGATTAGCTTCCCGCCCCGCGGCACGGGCGAGCAGCGCAGCCTGGTCGACCAGATCGAGGCGCTCATCACCGGCGACCGCCCGCTGCCGCGGCTCGTGCCGGGGCTGAGCTTCGTGGCCGTGGACGTCGAAACGGCAAACGAGGACTGGGGCTCCATCTGCCAGATCGGCGTGGTGCGATTCAGCGACGGCGACCCGGTGGACAGCCGGGAGTGGCTGTGCAAGCCGCCCGCCGCCCTGAACCGCTTCGACCCGTTCAACATCTCCATCCACGGCATCACCGCCGAGAAGGTCGCGGACGCCCCCGACTACGCGGACGTCTTGCCCGAGATGCTCGCCTTCATCGGCGACCTGCCGGTGGTCGCACACAACGCGCAGTTCGACATGACGGCGTTCTCGCGCGCCTCCCACGCGGCGGGGGTCCAGGTGCCCGAGCTCACCTTCGGCTGCTCGCTCGCGGCCGCGCGCCACGCCGACCTCATGATCAAGAATCACAAGCTGCCCACCGTGGCCACCCACCTCGGCGTGGGAGAGTTCCAGCATCACGACGCGCTTGCCGACGCCAAGGCATGCGGCCGCATCATCGTCGAGCTCGCCCGCCTGGACCACAAGGAGCTCGGATTCGCGGACCTCTTCCAGGACTGGGGCTTTAGCCTCGGCACCCTCGACGGCCAGCGCGTCTTCCCGGTGCTCAAGAAGCCGATGACGCAGGGCCCGGTGCTCACCGGGGCGGCCACCGAGGCCGCGGCCGTCGGAAGCGCCTGGGACTCGCCCGCCGAGCAGCAGGAGGCGCCGAAGAAGTCCGCCCGCAAGCCCGCGCGCTGGGCGAGGGCCGCCGCCCCCGACGTCGTGCCCGAGGCCAACCTCGACGCCGACGCCTCCGGCCCGCTGTTCGGCCAGGTGGTCACGCTCACCGGCGACTTCGAGCCCTTTGACAAGGGCATGCTGTGGAAGATGATGGCCGAGCGCGGCGCGACGATCGGCAAGAACGTCACCAAGAAGACCACCCTGCTCGTCATCGGGCCGTGGGACAGCGTCACCAGCAAGCAAAAGCGCGCTGAGGAGCTCATCGCGAAAGGCCAGGAGATCGCGATGTGGGACGAGAAGCAGCTGTTTAAGGAGCTGGGCCTCGACGCGGACGAGCAACCACCGTTCTAGCCTGTTTTCGGTTCCGCGCAGCGCGGCCAAGCAACGCGGAAAAAGTTCGGAACCGATCGACGAGCTACTGCGTCCAAAGCCTGTGACCGACCCGCCAGCGCTTAAGCGCTGGCGCCGACACCGGACACACGCAAAGGACGCCCCCTCATGCACCTACCCTCCTCCGTCCCCGGTGCGCCCGAGCGCCTGCAGCTGAGCTTGCAGCACGCCCGCTGGCTCGAACGCCCGCGGCTCGGCGAGGAGGAATACACCCACGCCCCGGCCGGGATGGCCCTGTCCGCCGACTTCGTGTGCGGCTTCCTCCTAGACGGCCTGGTGCTCAGCAACGCGGCGCTGTCCTACCTACGGATCCAGCCGCACGCCGCCTGGGAGCTGGGCGTACGTAACCTGCTGGCCAAGGCGCAGGCGCCGCTTGGCTACGCATTTAGGCACCGCCCGCTCGCAGCGCTCACCGGCGCGCGCACCCCCGGCATGCAGGTGCAGGTGGCGGGATCGCTCGCCTCGAGCTGGCTCGCCCACCCGCGCTCGCTCGAGATCCTTGACGCCCACTTCACCGACCTCCTCGGCGAGCCCGTCATCTACTCCTGCCCGGATCCCAGCGTGCTGGCGGCCATCCCGGCCTCCGCACCCCTTGGGGAGTGGGAGGACTTCGTCTCGGCGAACTATGGAGTAGACGGGGGAACCTACATCGTCTGCCGGGAGGGCTTCCCGCGGTACTGGTCCTACGAGGAACGCCTGCCAGCGATGGCCGCGGCGTAGGGCGGCATCGCGGCGGTGGCCGTAGGCGTCGGAACGCTTGGCTAAGATGGACGTGGATCGTAGAAGGAGATAAAGGCGGGCAAGCGAGCGCGCAGAAAGGCTATTTCCTCACCGTGGCAACGAAGAACCTGGCAGTGCTCCACGACCGCTACGTCGCCTTCGAACGGGCGCACCCGAACGCGGCCGAGGACTTCATCGAAGCCATCGAGTCGGTGCTCTCCGATGCCGGTCTCACCTACGACCGCGTGAGCGCGCGCATGAAGCAGTGGCGCTCGCTGCGCACCAAGGCCAGCAAGCGCACCCCGTCGGGCGAGCTGGTCTACCCGCACCCGTGGGAGGACATCCACGACCTCATCGGCGTGCGAATCACCACCCTGCACTCCACCGAGATCCCGGAGATCATCGAGGCGCTGCGCGATCAGTTCATCGTTATCCGCTCGGTGGACAAAGCCGCGCAGACCCGCATCGCGGGCGACTTCGGCTACGGCTCGCACCACCTGATCCTCGAGGTCGACGACCGCGTCGAGGAGCTCGCCAGCTACCAGGGCTTCCAGTTCGAGGTGCAGATCCGCACGGTGCTGCAGCACGCCTGGGCCGAGTTCGAGCACGACATCCGCTACAAGCGCTCCGGCCAGAAGCTCGACCCGCGCGTGGATCGCGCCTTCACGCTGGCGGCCGGCCTCATCGAGCTCGCCGACCAGCAGTTCGACCAGATCGCGGCCATCCAGGAGCCGGACGGCAGCCCCAACCTCGACGTGGAGCTCACCGCCAAGACGTTGCCGGGCATCATCGCGATGATCGTGGGCACGCGCTTTCCGCAGTCGCGCACGGCGGACTACTCCTTCCTCGAGGAGCTTCTCGACGCCCATGGTGTGGAGACCGTCTCCCAGCTGCGCGAGCTCCTTCGTCCCTCGGCCATCGACGAGGTGACCGCGAAGATGAAGTACCGCTTCAAGCCCGGCCAGATCCGCATCATCGACGACCTCCTGCTCAACCGCTTCGGCGAGGAGCACATCGCGAAGACCGGCGAGCTCGGTTCCCGGGCAGCCCAGCGCGCGGGCAAGCTCCGGCACCGCCTGGAGGCGCTGCGCGAGGACAAAGAGTCCGGCGGCGCCGGGCGCGCCTAGGGAAATTGCCTCCCACGCTGCTACAGTTGGAGGCACACTTATTCATCCGCAGCTGTGATCGCCCGCTCGGCGGTCATCGCCCAACTCAGCTAGGAGAAAATCGTGCTTTCCTCCATGCCCTCCCTCGCAGACTACCCCGAGGTCGCCGACTTCCTCCACGTCTGGGCGCTGTCCATCGCCGACTTCTTCCGCCCGATGGGCATCAACTTCCCGCCCGCAGACTGGGGCCTGGGGCTGTAATTTCTTGACGCCTTAAAACGGCGGCGGCACGGTGTCGTGCCGCCGCCCTTTTTGCGTCTGCTCCGGCGAGCTGGCCTCGCCGCTGCGCGTTAGCGCCTCCCCTGGAGCCGGTCGATCTCGCGCCGCTCCTTCTTCGTCGGGCGCCCGGTTCCCCGGTCGCGCCGGGGCATGGAGAGGAGGATCTCCTTCGGGGGCGGCGGGGGCGAGTGGTCGATGTAGCAGGTGGCCGCCACGGCCGCGCCTACGCGCTTGCGGATGGTGCGCACCACCTCGACGTCGTGCTCGCGGTGCTCGACCCACACCCTCACGCGATCGCCCGGCACCACGGTCTGGGAGGGTTTGACCGCCTGGCCGTTGAGCTTGACGTGCCCCGCCTTGCAGGCCTCGCCGGCGAGCGTGCGGGTCTTGACAAGCCGCACCGCCCACACCCAGACGTCGATGCGCACAGGGGCTGAGTCGGCCTCGGCGGGTGCGGTCATGGGGAGCCTTCTTCGGTCTTTTAGTAGTTGTCCTTGTGGTTTACGATCTGCTGGACCTTGTTCCAGTTGTACCAGCCGCCGACCACGGCGATGATGAGGCCGATGATGAGGTAGCCCAAGCCGCCGGTGAGCCCCCAGAGGGCCACGCCGCCGATGACGCCGACGCCGACGGAGACCGCCGCGTTGCGGGAGTAGCGGCGAACATCCGCCTTGCGCTGGGCGATCGGGTTATTGGGACGCTGCTGCATAGTCATGCCGTAGATTCTATTCCACCCAGTCGATTCCGGCATCCACCACCCGGGCGCCGCCGGAGGTCAGCGCCGCGAGGGTGGCCTCCAGCTCCGGCTTGGCGCCGGGGGCGACGGCGATGGTGTAGGTCACCCGGGCGCCGTAGTCGGTGCCGACGATGAGGTAGCCGCGCCCGCGCAGCTCGGCCTCGATGCGGCCGGCGTCGGCGTGGCTGAAGGTGGCCCGGTAGAGCTCGCGCCTGCTGCGCACCACGCTCACGACCTGCTCGAGGCACCGGCTCACGGACTCGGAGTAGGCGTGCACGAGGCCGCCGGCCCCGAGCTTGATCCCGCCGAAGTAGCGGACGGTTACGGCGACGACGTCGAAAAGCCCGCTGCCACGCAGGACGTCGAGCATCGGCGTGCCGGCCGTTCCCGCGGGCTCGCCGTCGTCGGAGGAGCGCTCGATGGCGTTGGCGTCCTCCACCGCAACGATGAAGGCGCTGCAGTGGTGGCGGGCATCGGGATAGCGGTGCTTGAGCTCGCCGATGAACTCCCGGGCCTCCTGCTCGGTGGTGGCGCGGGCGATGAAGGTGAGGAACTTGGAGCGCTTGATCTCCAGCTCGGAGAAGAACTCCTCGTTGGCTGCGGGGCGGCGGTAGCTTAGCTCCACGCGGGCGTCCTCCTCGCAAGACGGTGCCGCCGCGTGGAGGTAGGAGACGCGCTCACGCGGCGGGATGGGGCACTGGGCAAGTGCGCTAGTTGCGCACCAGGTAGCTGTACTCGACGGAATCGGGCTCGAGGCGGCGGCAGTCAATGCGCGACTCCGCCATGCGCTCGAGCAGCCCGTCCAGGTCCTTGGCGTTGCCCAGCTGCAGGCCGACCAGCGCGGTGCCGGTCTCGCGGTTGTTGCGCTTCAGGTACTCGAACAGGGTGATGTCGTCGTCCGGCCCCAGGATCTCGTTGAGGAAGGTGCGCAGCTGGCCCGGCTCCTGCGGGAAGTTCACGAGGAAGTAGTGCTTGAGGCCGCGGTGGACGAGCGAGCGCTCCATCACCTCGGAGTAGCGCAGGACGTCGTTGTTGCCGCCGGAGATGATGCACACGACGACCTCGTCCTTGGCCAGCTTCAGCTCCTTGAGCCCCGCGACCGAGAGCGCACCCGCGGGCTCGGCGATGATGCCCTCGTTCTGGTACAGATCCA
Source organism: Corynebacterium vitaeruminis DSM 20294 (assembly GCF_000550805.1). NCBI lineage: Bacteria > Bacillati > Actinomycetota > Actinomycetes > Mycobacteriales > Corynebacteriaceae > Corynebacterium > Corynebacterium vitaeruminis. The sequence goes on from NZ_CP004353.1 coordinate 1,947,487, forward strand.
GCATCTCGGTGCACACCGCGCCCTCGCTGACGTTCATGGCGTGCAGCCGGCCCTTGTTGGCCTCGATGATCTCGAAGTTGAGGTCGCCTAGGCGCTTGACGGCCGCGCCGTCGACGAAGGAATCCACCGACTCCAGGGTGACCGGCTCGTTGGCCTCCAGCGCCGCCTTCATAGACGGCGCGCCGGTGGGCTCGACGCCGACCACGGCGGTGCGCGGGGACATGTCGGCCAGGTAGCTCAGGTTTCCGGCCAGCAGCCCGCCGCCGCCCACGGGGATGACGATGGTGTCCAGCGACTTGCCCAGGCTGGTCAGCTGGGAGAGGATCTCGGCGGCCACTGTGCCCTGACCGATGATGGTGTCGCGGTTGTCGAAGGGCTCGATCATGGTCGCCCCGGTGCTCGCCGCGTACTCGCGGGCAGCCTGGGCGGCCTCGTCGAAGTTGTCGCCGGTGACCACAAGCTCGACCCACTTGCCGCCGTGGACCATGATGCGGTCGCGCTTCTGCTTCGGGGTGGCGCTGGGCACGTAGATCCGGCCCTTGATGTTCATCGAACGGCAGGCGAACGCCACGCCCTGGGCGTGGTTTCCGGCGGAGGCGGCGACGATGCCGGCCTCGCACTGGGCCTCCGTGAGCTGTGAGATGGCGTTGACCGCGCCGCGGATCTTGTAGGAGCGCACCGACTGCAGGTCCTCGCGCTTGAGGTACACCTGCGCGCCGGTGATCTCCGACAGGCGGGGGCAGTACTGCAGCGGGGTGGGTGCAATGAACGCGGAAATTCGGGCCTGAGCGACCTGAATGTCAGAAGCATGGACTTCGCCTGCTCGAATCTTTTCTGACTGTGCGTTCTGTGCGGTACTCATGGAAGCAAATCTTAGTCACTTCGCCGCGCGTTCGTGCCCTAGGGGGCCGGTTTTCCTCCCTTTCGACCGGCCTTTTCGCTAGCCACCTCGCCACCCGCCGTGTCACCGTGTTCCGCGGTGAGCCCGACATGCCCCGCCCGCCCCAAGACCGCCGTCAGGTGCTCCACGAAGCGCTGCACGATGGGGGTGAACACCTGGTTCTTCTGCCACACGATGAACATCTTGTTACGCAGCGGGGGCGACAGCGGCCGGAAGTACAGGCCCGAGCCCGGGTGGCAGTCGATGAGGTGGCGGAAGGTGAGCAAGACGCCGAGGCCCTCGCGCACGAACACTGCACCGTTGTAGGCGAGGTTGTAGTGGCCGAGGAAACGCAGCTCGCCCAGCCGCGGGCCCGCCCAGCGCGGCAGGTCCTCGGTGAGCGATTGGCGGGAGATGTGCAGCTCGCGGCCGACCAGGTCGTCCACGGTGACCTCGCCGAGTTCCGCCAAGGGGTCGTCGGCGCGGACAACCGCGCCCCACTCGTCGGTACCCGGCACCTCGATGAAGTGGTAGCGGTCGAGGTGGGGCGGCTCGACGATGATCGCCAGGTCGATCTCGTCGCGAGCCAGAAGCCCCAGCACCTGGTCGGTGCCGCCGCTGGTGATGTCAATGCGAACGCGTGGATAATCCTCCCGGAAAGAGGCAAACGCCCGAGCGAAGCGGCCAATGAGGTGCGACTCGGCGCAGCCCGCGCGGATCTCGCCGCCGCCGAGCTCGTCGAGGGCGTGGAACTCCGCGACCGTCTTGTCCATGAGGCCGACGATGGTCTCCGCCCGCTGCTTGAGCAGCTGCCCCTCGTCCGTGAGCGCGAGGTGCCTGCTGTGGCGGACGAACAGCTGCTTCCCCAGCTCTCCCTCGAGGCGCTTGACCTGCATGGACAGCGCCGACTGGGAGATGTGCAGGGCCTCGGCGGCGTGCGTCATGTTGCCGTGCTCGGCGATCGCGAGGAAGTTCCTCAGCACGTAGACGTCCATTTCTGCTCCGTTCCCTTCATGCCCACGAAACTATCTGTTTTCCTTATACTAGACCATCAAAAATAACTGTTGGTAATTTCTTTCCGCGCTTTCTACCGTTGATGGTGAGGCACAAAGCCGCAGACGATTCACTCACAGAAAGTAGGCTCACCATGAGCACCACCGAACTCACCCTCGTTAGCGAGTGGGACAAGGTCTTCCCCCGCTCCGAGAAGGTCAACCACGAAAAGGTCACCTTCCGCACCACCTTCGGCTTCGAACTAGCCGCCGACCTCTACTCCCCCAAGGACGCCACCTCCCCGCTGCCGGCGCTCGCGGTCTCCGGCCCCTTCGGCGCCGTCAAGGAGCAAAGCTCCGGACTCTATGCGCAGACCATGGCCGAGCGAGGCTTCCTCGCCCTCGCTTTCGACCCGAGCTTCACCGGCGAGTCCAGCGGCTTCCCCCGGCGCGTGGCCTCCCCGGACATCAACACCGAGGACTTCCTCGCCGCGGTGGACTACCTCGGCGCCCGCGAGGACGTCGATGCCGAGCGCATCGGCATCATCGGCATCTGCGGCTGGGGTGGCATCGCGCTCAACGCCGCGGCCACCGATCCGCGTATCAAGGCCACCGTGGCCTCCACCATGTACGACATGACCCGGGTGGGCGGTAACGGCTACTTCGACCAGGCCGACAACCCGCAGGCCCGCAACGCCGCTCGCCGTGCGTTCGCCGCGCAGCGCACCGCCGACTACGCCGCCGGGACCTACGCCCGTGCGGGCGGGGTCATCGACCCGCTCCCCGACGACGCGCCGCAGTTCGTCAAGGACTACCACGCCTACTACAAGACCCCGCGCGGCTACCACGAGCGCTCCGGAAACTCCACGGATGGCTGGAACGGCACCGGCATCATGTCCTACGGCAACGCCCGGTTCCTGCACTACATCGGCGAGATCGAGAACGCGGCCATGATCTTGCACGGCGAGCTCGCGCACTCCCGCTACTTCGGGGAGACCGCCTACGAGGCGCTCGCCGCAGGCATCGCGCCCGGCAACAAGGAAAAGGTCATCGTCGACGGAGCCAGCCACTGCGACCTCTACGACGGCGGCGAAACCGGCGCCATCCCGTGGGAGACGATCGAGGAATTCTTCCGCAAGAACTTGAGCAACCGCCCCGCGAAGTAGGCGAAGGCATGAGCGAACACAGCCCCCAGCGCCTCGCCGAGCTGCTCCGGCACCTCAACCAGGGCCTCCCGCTCGCCGCGGAGCACCCGCTGCACGAGGTGATGTCCGCCGTCGCCGCCGACAACCGGATGCTCACCACTAGGCTCAACACCCTTCCGCTCGACGCCGCGGAGATCCGCCGCATCATGGAGCAGATCACCGGCACGCGGCTCGACGAAGGATTTCGCCTCTTGCCGCCGTTTACCACGGACTTCGGCCGCAACATCCGCTTCGGCCGGGGCGTGTTCGTCAACTCCGGCGCCCGCTTCCAGGACCAAGGAGGCATCGAGATCGGCGACGGCTGCTTCCTCGGCCACAACCTCGTCATCGCCACGCTCAATCACGACCTTCGTCCGTCAAAACGCGACGTGCTGCTTCCCGCACCGGTCCGGCTGGGCGAGGGCGTGTGGGTGGGCGCGAACACCACCATCCTGCCCGGGGTAAGCATCGGCGATTACGCCGCCATCGCCGCGGGCTCCGTGGTCACCCGCGACGTTCCCGCCATGACCGTCGCCGCGGGCGTGCCCGCGCGCGTGATCAAGGAGATCCAGCGGTGACGCGCCTCAAGTCGTTCCTCGCGACCGTCGCCCTCGCCGCTCCCCTCGCGGCCGCCTGCAGCGCCACCCCCACGACGGACAACCTCGAAACAGAAACTCCCACCACAGAAAGCACCACCATGATCACCCTTGAGGCCAACGGCCACATACTTACCGCCGCGCTCGAGGACAATTCCTCGGCCGACGCCCTGCGCGACCTGCTCGAGAAGGGCCCGGTCGTCGTCGACGCCCACGACTACGGCAACCAGGAAAAGGTCGGCTCGCTGCCCGCGCAGCTGCCCCGCAACGACGAGCCCACCGACGCCCAGCCCGGCGATCTCATCCTCTACCAGGGCAACCAGTTCGTCATCTACTACGCGCCGAACTCCTGGCCGTTTACCCGCCTCGGCCGCATCGAGGGCGTCGACGCCACCGAGCTCAAGGAGATCCTCGGCCCCGACGGCGTCAGCGTCACCCTGTCTCTTTAAGGCGCGGTGCTATAGGCGTCGACAAGCAAAAGCACGCTTATCGACGCCTACGGTGACCTAGCCGATGATGCCGGGGCCCATCGTCGCCTTGAGGTCGCCCATGAGCGAAGCGGTGCGGGCCACGCGCAGCCCCTCCCCCAGGATCATGACGGTCGACTCCTCCCCGTTGACGAGGTTGAGGTAGACATCCGACTCGCCCGCGTTGGCAAGCAGCACCTCCTTCAGGCGCGCGATGTTCGCCATGGTGCACTGCTCGGTGCGCATGGTCAGGCGCAGCGGCAGGCCGGAGCCGTTGCCCGGGCCCAGGTCGGGGATCTTCATGTCGTCGCAGAACAGCGAGGAGCGGTCGTCGCGGATGGACACATGCGCCTTGGCCAACACGATGTTGTCCTCTACGATCTGCGAGCCGACGATGGCGTAGACCTTGTTGAACACCAGCAGCTCCACGGACGCGCCGTGGTGATCCTCGATGGTGACGATCGCCCACGGCGAGCCGTCCTTCTTGGAGTAGCGGCGGTCGACGGCGGAGATGATGCCGCCGATCTGCACCTCGGTGCCGTGCTTGAGCTCGCCGGAGAGGTAGGTGGTCAGCGCGGTGTCCGTCTGCGCGTCGAGCGCCTCCTCGAAGCCGTCGAGCGGGTGGCCCGAGACGTAGAGGCCGAGCATCTCGCGCTCGAGGGCGAGCTGGTGCTTGCGGTCCCAGTTCTCGTCGGGGACGGAGACCGCGAAGACGTTCTCCGCCACCGATTCCTCGCCGCCGAAGCCCGCGAACAGGTCGAACTGGCCCTTGTCCGCGGCCTTCTTCGTGCTGATCACGGAGTCGACGGCGTCCTCGTGGATCATCATGAGGCCCTTGCGCGGGTGCCCCATCGAGTCGAAGGCGCCCGCCTTGATGAGCGACTCCGTCACGCGCTTGTTGCAGGCCACGGTGTCGATCTTGTCTAGGTAGTCCGAGAAGTCCTTGAATAGCCCCTTCTCCTCGCGGGCCTTGACGATCGAGGCCACGACGTCCTCGCCGACGTTGCGTACCGCGCCCAGGCCGAAGCGGATATCGGTGCCCACCGGGAGGAAGTTGAGGGCGGACTCGTTGACGTCCGGCGAGAGCACCGAGATGCCCAGGTGGCGGCAGTCGGAGAGATAGATGGCGGACTTGTCCTTCTTGTCCGCGACCGAGGTGAGCAGGGCCGCCATGTACTCGGCGGTGTAGTTCGCCTTGAGGTAAGCCGTCCAGTAGGACACCAGACCGTAGCCCGCGGCGTGGGACTTGTTGAACGCGTAGGAGGCGAACGGCTCGATGGTGCCCCACAGGGCGTCCATCGCGTCCTTGGAGAAGCCGTTTTCCTGCATGCCTGCCCAGAACTTGTCGTACTGCTTGGCCAGGACCTCGGGCTTCTTCTTACCCATCGCCTTGCGGAACCCGTCTGCCTCGCCGGCGGTGTAGTTGGCCACCTTCTGCGAGATGCGCATGATCTGCTCCTGGTAGACGATGAGACCGTAGGTCTCCTCCAGGATCTCCTTGAGCGGCTCCTCGAGCTCCGGGTGGATCGGCTCGATCGGCTTGCGGCCGTTCTTGCGGTCCGCGTAGTTCCAGTGCGCCTCAACACCCATCGGGCCCGGACGGTAGAGCGCGAGCGACGCCACGATGTCGTGGAAGCCGGTCGGCTGCATGCGCTTGAGCAGGTCCTGCATGCCGCCGGAGTCGAGCTGGAAGATGCCAAGAGTGTCGCCGCGGGAGAGCAGGTCGTAGACCTTGGGGTCGTCCGTGGTCAGCGACTCGAGGTGGAGCTCCTCGCCGCGGTTGATCTTGATGTTTTCCAGGGCGTCGCCGATGACGGTGAGGTTGCGCAGGCCCAGGAAGTCCATCTTCAGCAGGCCGATGGCCTCGCAGGCGGGGTACGGCCAGCCGGTGATGAGCGCACCGTCGGCGGCGCGCTTCCACATCGGGATGTGATCCATGAGCGGCACGGATGCCATGATCACCGCGCAGGCGTGGACGCCGGCCTGGCGGACCACGCCCTCGAGGCCGCGCGCGGTGTCGTAGATCTTCTTGACATCCGGGTCGGTCTCGATGAGGTTGCGCACCTCGGCGGCCTCGCCGTAGCGCGGGTGCTCCGGGTCCATGATGCCGGACAGCGGGATGTCCTTGGCCATGATGGCCGGCGGGAGCGCCTTCGTGATGCGGTCGGCGATCTGGTAGCCGGGCTGGCCGTACTGCACGCGGGCGGAGTCCTTGAGCGCCTGCTTGGTCTTGACCGTGCCGAAGGTGATCACCTGGGCGATCTTGTCCTCGCCCCAGCGCTCGGAGGCGTAACGGATCATCTCGGAGCGGCGGCGATCGTCGAAGTCAATATCGATATCGGGCGCGGACGGGCGCTCCGGGTTGAGGAATCGCTCGAACAGCAGGCCGTGCTCGATCGGGTCGATGTTGGTGATCGTCAGCGCGTAGGCGACCAGCGCGCCCGCGGCGGAGCCACGGCCAGGCCCGACGCGGATGCCGATGCTGCGGGCGTGTTTGATGAGCTCGGCGACGATGAGGAAGTAGGACGGGTAGCCCTTCATGTCGATGACCGAGATCTCGTACTCGGCGCGCTCGATGTACTCGCGCGGCACCTCCGCGCCCGGGAAGCGGTCCTGGAGCCCCTCCATGACCTGGTGGTGCAGCCAGGTGGTCGGGGTGTGTCCCTCGGGCACGTCCGCGATCGGCATGCGGTCGTGGGGGTGCTCCTCCCACAGGGAGCTGTAGTCCTGGACGCGCTCGGCGATCCACAGGGTGTTGTCGCAGGCGTCGGGGACGAGGTGGTCCCAGGTCTCGCGCATCTGCTCGGCGGTCTTGATGTAGTAGCCGGAGCCGTCGAACTTGAAGCGGTCCGGGTCGGAGAGGGTCTTGCCGGTCTGCACGCAGAGCATGGCCTCGTGCGCGGGCGCCTGGGATTCCAGCACGTAGTGGCAGTCGTTGGTCACCAGCGGCGGCAGGTCCAGCTTGCGGCCGATCTCGAGCAGCTCGGAACGCACGCGGGTCTCGATGTCGAGGCCGTGGTCCATGAGCTCGAGGAAGTAGTTCTCCTTGCCGTAGATGTCCTGCCACATCGCGGCGGCCTCGAGCGCCTCGTCGAACTGTCCGAGGCGAAGTCGGGTTTGCACGTCACCGGACGGGCAGCCGGTGGTGGCGATGATGCCGGTGGCGCGCTCGGCGATGAGCTCGGCGTCCATGCGCGGCCACTTGCCCAGCTGGCCCTCGTAGGAGGCCATCGAGGAAAGATAGAAGAGGTTGCGCAGGCCCTCCGGGGTCTCCGCCAGCATGGTCTGGTGCAGGTAGGCGCCGGACGCGGAGACGTCGTCGGCCTTCTGGTGCGGCTCGCCCCAGCGCACGCGCTGCTTGTTGAAGCGGCTCTCGGGCGCGAGGTAGGCCTCGATGCCGATGATCGGCTTGACGCCCGCGGCGGTCATCGCGCGGTAGAACGCATCGGAGCCGAACATGTTGCCGTGGTCGGTCATGCCGACGGCGGGCATCCCCTGCCTGGTGACTTCCTTCGCGAGCATGTCCACCTTCGCCATTCCGTCGAGCATCGAGTACTCGGTGTGGTTGTGGAGGTGCACAAAGGAAGATTTTTTCGCCATGCCTGAAGAGTTTAGAGGAAGCGTCAAACTCGCGGTTTTCCGTTTTCATTTCGGCCATTTGACGTGGGCTTTTGCTTTCCGACGCCCACCAAAGGCATGTGAACATCATTTTCTTTAGGGCCTTTTGTCCCCTCGGAGCGGTTCCCGGCAGCGGGTTCTTCCTAAGGTACGGCTAACATGTTGTGAATGATCTACGGACTGCTGGCCTACCTGCTCTGGGGACTGTTTCCCGCCTTCTTCCCGCTGCTGGAGCCAGCGGCCCCGGTGGAGATCATCGCCCACCGCATCGTGTGGACCGGCGTGTTCATGGCCATCGTCATCACCGTGACCAAGCAGTGGGGCGAGCTCCGAGCGGCCAGCCTCAAGACGTGGCTGCGGGTCACGGCAGCCTCCGTGCTCATCGCCGCGAACTGGCTTCTGTACGTCATCGCGGTCAATTCCGGGCACGTCGCCGACGCCGCCCTCGGCTACTTCATCAACCCGCTGGTCAGCGTCGTGCTCGGCGTTGTGTTCCTTTCCGAGCGCCTGCGCAAGCTCCAGACTGCATCGGTTCTGATCGCCACCTTCGCGGTGCTGGTGCTCACCGTCGTCGGCGGGCACCCGCCGATCATCGGGCTGGGGCTCGCGTTCAGCTTCGGCTTCTACGGCCTGGTCAAGAAGGGCCTCGATCTCTCCCCCACCGCCTCGCTGGCTGGCGAGACCCTCGTCATCGTCCCGGTGGCGCTGGCCTACCTCGGCTACCTGGAGGCAAAGGGAACCGGCACCTTTTTTGGAAACGGCACCGGTCACATGGCGCTGCTGGTCAGCGCGGGCTTGGTCACCGCCGTGCCGCTGCTGCTGTTCGGCATGGCCACCAAGCTCATCCCGCTATCGACGATCGGCATGATGCAGTACGTGACCCCCACCATCCAGATGCTGTGGGCGGTCTTCGTCAAGTCCGAGCACCTAGAGCCCATCCGCTGGGTCGGCTTCATCATCATCTGGATCTCGGTGGCGGTCTACTTGGCCGACATCGTGCTCAGCTCGCGCGGGCGCAAGAAGGTCATCGAGCAGGCGCCGGAGTAGCCCCCTCCCTATCGCCGCGCACCTGCGCGGTAGCAGATCTGACCACCTGGGGTTTTGGAAAGCGCGGGCGAACAAATGCGCGGATACGGGCGGATTGCACGCCCGCGCCGTCAAACATGCGCTTGTTTGCGCCCGCGAGGCAAGCGCCTACCCGAGCTCCACCGGACGCACCCCGATCCGGCCCCACGCGGCGTCCTCCGGCAAGGACTCGACGGCGAGCACGCCCTCGTGGGCGGCGAGGGACCGCAGCGAGTCCGCGTCCGAGTAGACCACGACGCCGCCCAGCAGGTCCTCGGCGTGGGCCAAGGCAAGCTGCTGCGCCAGCACCTCGGCGCGGCTCTTCCCCGCGGTCGGCTCGGGCAGGGCCACGGGCACGCTGGCCTCCGGGATGGCCGCGTTGACGCGCCGAAGGTTTTCGTCGTCAAGCAACGCGCCCGCCTCCTGCGAGCTCAACGGGCGAGAAAACGTCACCAGCGCGAACTCGGTGCCCGATGCGGCCTCGAGGCTAGTGCGTGCCCGCACAAGGTAATCGGGTAGCGACTCGCCGGACTGCTGGCCGAGCGTGTCACCGTTGAGGTTGGTTGGTTTGGAGACCCAGTCCTTGCCGCCGAGGGCGATGACCACAGCGACCAGCGCAATGACGCTCAGCGCGGCGATCGCCACGCGCACGCGGTCGATGGTGTCGAGGCCGCGCAGCCCCCGCGGGCTCATTCCGCGCGCAGCACGTCGAGCGCGTGCTGCAGGTCGGGCGGATAGGGCGAGGTGATCTCCATCCAGCGCCCGTCGGCCGGGTGATGAAACCCGAGCGAGACCGCGTGCAGCCACTGGCGGTTGAGACCGAGGCGCTCGGACAGGGTGGGGTCGGAGCCGTACATGGGGTCGCCGCAGCAGGGGTGGTGGACGGCCGACATGTGCACGCGAATCTGGTGGGTGCGGCCGGTCTCCAGGTGAACCTTGAGCAGCGAGGCCTCCGCGAAGGCCTCGAGGGTCTCGTAGTGGGTGACCGCGTGCTTGCCCTCGCTGGTCACCGCGAAGCGCCAGCCCGAGGACGGGTGGCGTCCGATCGGCGCCTCTATGGTGCCGGTCAGCGGGTCCATGTGGCCCTGGACCAGCGCGTGGTAGGTCTTGGACACCGTGCGCTCCTTGAAGGCGCGCTTGAGCACCGAGTAGCCGCGCTCGCTGGCGGCGACCACCATGACGCCCGAGGTGCCCACGTCGAGGCGCTGAACGATCCCCTTGCGCTCCGGCGGGCCCGAGGTGGAGATCCGAAAGCCCGCGGCGGCCAGCCCGCCGATGACGGTGGGGCCCTCCCAGCCGACCGTCGGGTGGGCGGCCACGCCCACGGGCTTGTCCACGGCGATGACGTCCTCGTCCGAATAGAGGATCTCCATCCCCTCCACCGGCTCTTCCTTGGGCAGAAGCGGGGCGTCGGGTTCGGGCAGGGTCACCTCCAGCCACGCAGACGGGGTGAGCCGGTCGGACTTGCCCACGACCTTGCCGTCGACCAGCACTTCGCCGGCCTTAGCCAGCTCGGCCGCGACGGTGCGGGAGATGCCGAGGAGCTTGGACAACGCAGCGTCGACCCGCATGCCCTCAAGGCCTTCGGGCACGACGAGGTTCTTGTGTTCACGCACGGGCGGCCTCCTTCCGCTCCTCTAAGAGCACCCCGACGATGAACACGAGGACGCCGCAGGTGATGGAGGCGTCGGCAATGTTGAACACCGCGAAGTTGCCCACGGAAATGAAGTCTACGACGTGACCGAGGAAAAAGCTCGGCGCGCGGAAGAGCCGGTCGATGAGGTTGCCCGCGGCGCCGCCGGCGACCATCGCCAGCCCCACCGCCGTCCAGGGGTCCTTGACCTTGCGGGCGTAGATCGCGATGCCCACCACGAAGGCCAGCTGGATGCAGGTGAACAGCCACGTGGAGCTCTCCCCCATGCTGAACGCCGCGCCCGAGTTGAACAGGAGGCGGAAGCGGAACCAGTCCCCCAAAACGTAGATGGGCCCGTCCGCCAAGAGGTTGATCATCAGCGCCTTGACCAGCTGATCGAGCGCAGCAACGACCACGACGATCACCGCCATGATGCCGACAAAACTCTTTGACTTTCTCCCATCAGATAGATTCACATCCCCCATCTTCCCAAATGGACGCTCCCAAGCCCAAAAACACACGCCGATTGGCGGCACTTAAGGGCCACACCCACGGGTGGTGCCGGTAGGGTGTTGAGGGTGACTAAGCCCGCAAAGATCCGAATCATCGCCCTCGCCGTGGCCTCCGCGCTGGCGCTCGGCGCGTGCACCAGCCAGAGCGGCACGAAGGTGGAAAAGCCTGTCGGCGCCGCCGTCGATGCCCCGCGCGTGGCGCTCGTCAGCGCGGGCGAGAACCCGCAGGTCCTCGAGTACAAGGACCTGGCCAGCGACGACCAGTCGAAGGACGATTCGCCGCAGCAGATCACCGTCGCCATCGCCGACGGCTTCGACCAGCAGATCGTCGCCGCCGACCAGGTCGATCCCACCGCCCCCGCGGGCGGCACCGTGACCACGTTCACTTCCCCGCTGTCGGTGGAGACCGTCGCCGCGGACAACACCGACGACCAGGGCGCCAACCGCTCGGTGAACATCACGCTGGGTGACTCGAGCATCGACAACCTCGACCAGGCCCAGGACGTCAAATCCGACACCGGCTTCGTCGTCGGCTGGTTCGCCAAGAAGTCCGGCCAGATCACCTCCGCCAACTTCCAAGCCCCCACCGAGGCCACCGACACCGGCCGCGCGCTCGTCGAACGCTACTTCACCCGGCTCGTGCCCGAGACCGTGGTCTTCCCCGGCGACGCAGTCGGCGTGGGCGGCTCGTGGACGGTCGACGCGCGCGTCACCGACGACTCCACCATGCTGCAGACCACCACGTACACGATCACCGGCATCGACGGCGACAAGGTCTCGCTCGACGTGAAGGTCGCCCAGCGCCCGGCCGTCGGCGCGATCACGACGGATCTCACCGACGGCACGCACACCCTCAACGTGCTCAACTCCAACACCACCACCGACGGTCACATCGTCGTCGACCTCAACCAGCCGCTGCCGGTCAGCGGACAGATCGCATTCACCACGCGCGTCGTCTACGGCGAGGACTCCGGCCAGACCCGCGTCGTGCAAGACACCACCACGTCCGTCAAGTACGGTGTCTAGCGTTTGCTTGTCGACGCCTAGCGGCCGCGGGCCTTCGGCCGTCGACAAGCAAAGACCCCGGCCACGTGACGTGACCGGGGTTGACCTCTGTGCGCGACTACTGCGCGGGGGTCTCCGCGGGTGCCTGCTCGACTGGGGCGTCGGCGGCCGGGGACTCGGCCGGGGCGACGGCGCTATCGCTCACCGACGGCGCGGTGGGGATGTCGGAGCACATCGCCGGGACCTGCTCGGGCGCCACGGTGTTGGTGATCAGGGTGCACGCCCAGGACTGGGAAAGCTTCCAGGTGCCGTTCTCGTAGATGAACTCGACGTTCTCGGCCGGCTGCGGGTCCTTGCCCGGTAGGGTGAAGTTCACGGTGGCCAGCACGGAGTTCGGGGTGTAGCCCGGCAGGATCGGCTGGACGACCTGGAAGTCGGCGCCGGACTCCTGCTTGGACAGGGTCATGGTCTCGAACAGCTCGGGCGCGGTCTCGCCGCCCTGAACGGTGGCGATCTTCTGATCGATGGTCGCGTTCGGGTCGGTCGCGACGGCCAAGATCGCGTTGAGCTCCTCAACAGTAGGGGTCGGCGCCGGAGCCTCCTGCTGGGAAGCGGACGAGGACGCGGCGGACGAGGAAGCGGACGATGCCGACGAGGATCCATTGTCGCTGGAGCAGGCCGCGAGGGACACGGCGGCTGCGGCGGCCAGGCCGGCGACGGCGATCTTGGAAAGCTTCACAGGGGTACTCCTTGTTTCGTTTTAGCGACAGGCCTTCGAGAGGACCCCAAGCAACTTACCGGCCGCCCGCACAAAAGTGAAACGGCGCGACCCGCCCGGTGGGCCCGAGGCCTTTGACCAAAGGTGTAGCGTTCTTCCACGCATACTAGCGCGTTTTTTCAGCTAGGCGTACCTAAGACACCCCGTATTTCGACCAATTTCACAAGGTCACGACCGTGGCACGCGGCGCGCTCATCCCCGGGCGCGGGGGCTCGGCCGCGCAAGAACACCTTTGTGGGGCTTGTCGGCCCGCAGCTGGTTGTGGTGTGGCACTCTTATACGCATGACTTCACCTACTGAGACCGGCAAGAAAGTCGTCGTGTTGACCACCGGCGGCACCATCTCGTGCACCGCCGACGACAATGGCGCCCTCATCCCCACCGTCTCCGGCGAGGAACTCATCGCGCCCATCGCCGAGCGCTTCGCGGGCAACCTCGACATCGAGGTCCGCGAGCTGCACCGGCTCGATTCCTCCTCGATGACCTTCGCCGACGTCGACGTCGTCACCGAGGCCGCCTTCGCCGCGCTCGAGGATCCCGAGGTCGTGGGGGTCGTGGTCACCCACGGCACCGACTCCATGGAGGAGACCGCCATCGCGGTGGACACCTTCCACACCGACGAGCGCCCGATCGTGTTCACCGGCGCCCAAAAGCCCCACGGCCACTCGGAGTCCGACGGCCCCACCAACCTCTTCGAGGCAGTCATGATCGCCTCCGACACCTCCGCCCGCGGCATCGGCGTGCTCGTCGTCTTCGGCCACGCCGTCATCCCGGCGCGCGGCTGCGTCAAGTGGCACACCAGCGACGACCTCGCGTTCGCCACCAACGGTCCCGAGGAGCCGCTGCGCGCCGACCCGGTGAAGTATCACCCGCTGGCAGGTACCCGCGTGGACATCATCCCCGGCTACCCCGGAGCCCCGCGCACCTTCGTCGACGCCGCCATCGCGGCGGGAACCCAGGGAATCGTGGTCGAGGGCATGGGCTCCGGCAACGTCGGCACCGAGCTGGGCGCGGCGCTCGGCGAGGCGATCGAGAAGGGCATCCCGGTGGTCATGAGCACCCGCGTACCCCGCGGCGAGGTCGCGGGCGTCTACGGCGGCGCGGGCGGGGGCGCGACGCTGGCCTCCAAGGGGGTCATCGGATCGACCTACTTCCGCTCAGGTCAGGCCCGCGTGCTGCTGGCCATCGCCGTGTCCACGGGTGTGCACCCGGCGACACTGTTCTAGAGGCCGCACGAAACTAGCGCTCCTTCGGGGGCGCTTTTCGCTTTTCGACGCCTACGGCGTGGTCACCTCGCCCGTTTCACGCTGTTCGTCGCCACCCTCCGGATCCCTCTCAAGCGCCCAGTCAAGGCTCACGAGCGGATTCGCGGGCACAAGCTCGGGGTCGTCGGCGGCGAAGGTGCGCACCTTCGAGGCGGCAGGGTCGGTGGTGCGGGTCTCGAAGCGCACGGTCACCTTCCCATGCCCGATCCCCTGGATCCAGCCGTGGCCAAACTCGGGGTGGAAGACGTCTTGGGTCTGCCAGAACGCCGAGGTGGCGTCGCCGGGCGGCTCCTCCTCGGCGGCCCCGGTTTCCTCAATGATCGAGGAGCGCACACCCGACTCGTAGTCGCTGTCGGCGACCTGGCGGCGGACCTGCTTGTCCAGCTCCGGGAACAGCACGTCCTGGCGGGCGTCGTCGAGGCCGGAGTAGCCCACGCCCACCAGCCGGATGGGCCCGACCTCGTCCGGGTAGCGCGCGAGCGATAAGGCGGTGGCCGCCAGCGTCTCGGCGTCGTTGGTCGCGTACGGCAGGGTCATCGAGCGGGTCTCGCTGTGTAAGTCCTTCAGCCGCAGCTTGAGGGTGACGGTGCGCACCCCTCGGCCGTCGTGAAGCAACCGCTTCATGGCGCCTTCCGCCGCGCGCCTGATCGCTTGGTCCACCTCGGCGACGGTGCGCAGGTCCTCGGGGTAGGTGTGCTCGGCGCTGATCTGCTTGGCAATCGCGCGCGGCGCCACCGGCTTGGTGTCGATGCCCTGGGCGATGAGCCACAACGAGCGGCCGACGGCGTTGCCGAGCGAGATGGACATCTCCTTCTCCGAAAGCCTGGCGAGGTCGCCGATCGTCTCCACGCCGAGCTGCTTGAGCTTCGCGTGCGTGACCGGCCCCACGCCCCACAACTTGTTCACGCCCAGAGGGTGGAGGAGCTCCTCGTGTTTGCCGGCGGGGATCACGTAGGTCCCGTCGGGCTTGGCCAGCCCCGAGCCGATCTTGGCGAACTGCCTTCCCGACCCCGCCCCTACCGAGCTGGGCAAGCCGGTCTCCTTGAGGATCCGCGCTCGCAGAGCATCGGCGAAGGCGCGCACCTCCTCCGCGCCCGCGCCGACGAGCTCGGGCGGCTCGAGGAAGCCCTCGTCGACGGAGATCTTCTCCACCACGGGGCTTGCGTCTTCCAGGATCGAAAACACCCGCCGCGAAGCCGCCTGGTACACCGCGAAGCGCGGCTGGACCACCACTCCTCTAAACCCGATGAGGTTTTTCGCCTGATACATCGGCATCGCCGAGTGCGCACCGAGCGCACGCGCCTCGTAGCTGGCGCCGGCCACCACAGACCGCCCGCCGAGCCCGCCCACCACGACGGGCCGCCCGCGCAGCGTCGGGCGCGTGAGCTGCTCGCAGGACGCAAAAAACGCGTCCATGTCGATGTGTAAGACCCAGCGCTGCATGTATTCAAGGTTAAGGCATGCGCGCTTCTTGCTTGTCGACGGCTACGCCTCGGCGGCCTGCAGTTCGCTCGCGGCGCGACGCCGCGAGCTGGTGGTCGCAAACCAGCCGATGACGAAGGCCGGGACGAACACGCACACGGCGGTGATCGTGGTGTAGGTGCCGTTGGGATAGTCCATGGTCATGAGCACGAGGACGCCGAGCATGAAGGCCAGCACGATGAGGTCCGCCACCGCCCCGCCCGGCGCGCGGTAGGCGTGGCGCCGAACCGAGCCGCGCCGGGCTGCGCGCAGGTAGCCCAGGTGTGAGAGGGAGATCATGGCCCACATGCACAGGATGCCGATGGCGCCCAGGTTGAGCACGATCTCGAAGGCGTGGCCGGGGACGATGTAGTTGAGCACCACGCCGAGCACGAAGCAGGCGGTGGTCAGCCAGATCCCGCCGGTGGGCACGCCCTGGGCGGACATGCGGCCCAAGAACTTCGGAGCGGAACCGCCCACCGCGAGCGGCTTGAGGATGCGGGCGGTGGCGTACAGGCCCGCGTTGACGGAGGACAGCGCGGCGGTGAGCACCACGAGGTTCATGATGTCGGCGGCGCCGGGGACACCCAGGGCGTTGAGGAAGGTGACGAACGGGCTCTCGTCGCCGGAGTACGCCGAGGCGGGCAGCACGAGGGCGAGCAGGAACACTGAGCCGACGTAGAAGAAGATGATGAGCCACACGGTGGTGTTGATCGCCTTGGGGATCTCCTTTTCCGGATCGGCGGTCTCGCCCGCGGTCACGCCGATCATGTCGATGCCGGCGTAGGCGAACACCACACCCTGGGTCATGACGATGAGCGGCAAGACCCCGTTGGGGAACCAGCCGCCACCCTCGGACAGGGTGGAAAGTCCCGGCACGTGGCCCTGAATCGGGTCGCCCTTGACGATGACGATCACCGCGATGACCATGAACACGATGATCGCGGCGACCTTGATGAAGGCGAACCAGAACTCGGCCTCGCCGAACAGCCGCACGCCGAAGAGGTTGACGCCGACGACCACCACGAGGGCGGCGGCGACCAGCACCCACTGCGGCACCGACTGGAACACGTGCCAGAACCGCAGGTACACGGCGATGGCGGTGAGCTCGGCGATGCCGACGGTCACCCACGCGACGAAGTAGATCCACCCCGCGAAGAACGCCGCCTTCTCGCCCAGGAACTCCCGGCTATACGACGTAAAGGATCCCGACGTCGGGCGATGGACCACCATCTCCCCCAGCGCGCGCAGCATCATGTAGCCGATGAGACCGCACACTGCGTACACGATCGCAAGCCCCGGACCGCCCGCGTGCAGGCGCCCGCCCGCCCCGAGGAACAGGCCGGTGCCGAGCGCCCCGCCGAGGGCGATCATCTGGATGTGGCGGTGCTTGAGGTCTTTGCGGTAGCCCGCGACCTCCTGCTCGTGGAGGGCGCCTTGCGTGTCGGGGGTTGCGGTCTTGCTCATGAGGCTCAGCTTAGACAGCTTGGTCTAGCAACTTGAAATCCGTGATCGGTTTTATTCATCGGAAGGGACGAGATTGCCGATGCGGTTTTCTTTGCCAGAACGGACAGAAGAACGGATCAGTACCTTGGCGATCCTTGCGGTGGGCAATTGATCGACTTCACCCGATAAGTTGGCGGTTATCGGCGCGATAAATCGGCGGTTAACTGCCCGATAAATCGGCGGTTAGTGGGGCGATAAATAGACGGTTAGGATGCTAAAGTCTAAGTCATGACCCTAAAATATCCTGCTTCCAACGAACACTACCTTCCTCGATACATCGACTTTGAATTAGATGAACTCACTTCCGCGCCCGCCATCGCCATCGACGGCCCCAAAGCCGTGGGAAAGTCAGAGACCGCTACTAGGCGGGCCGACCGCACATATTTCCTCGACCGCGATAATGAGCGGGAACTGCTACAAGCTGACATGGATGCGCTGCTGTTAAGTGAGGAAATCCTCTGCATCGATGAATGGCAGCACCTGCCGTCTGTATGGGATGCGATTAGAAGGAATGTGGATAAGCACGTCAATTCCCGCTATTTACTAACCGGAAGCGCTACCCCACTTGAAGGAGTGGACACCCATTCTGGTGCCGGACGGGTGATTAGCCTGAGGATGCGACCGCTGGCGCTTTCGGAGCGCGCAGGTATCGAACCCACTGTAAGGATCGAGGATCTTTTCACCGGCAAAGCCACCATCACAGGAGCTACCAGCTACTCTTTATCCGATTACTCTCACGCACTATGCGCAACCGGCCTGCCCGGTGTGTACGAGCAGCCCGCGCGACTACGTCGCCAACTTATCGATGCCTATATCCAAAGGGTCATTGATCGTGACGTACCAGATCAAGGCCTCATGGTCCGCAAGCCCGAGTCTCTTCGGGCGTGGTGGGCTGCGTATGCAGCCGCATCATCGACGACAACGTCATACATAAAAATCTTGAATGCTGCTTCACCCGGAGACTCAGCCAAAATTTCAAAGGATGCGGCCCTAGGCTACAGAGATATTCTCACCAAACTGTGGTTGCTAGAACCTGTCCCGGCATGGTTTCCGAACCGCACCCCTTTCAAGAGACTCACCGCGGCGCCGAAGCACCAGATTTTTGACCCAGGCATCGCCGCGGCACTTCTCGGACTAACACCGGAAATGCTCGTTTCCCAAGAATCGGGTTCATGGGAGCTATTTGGACAGCTCTTTGAATCATTGGTCACGCTGACCGTCCGCGCCGCCGGGCAGGCTGCCGAGGCTAAGGTTTCCCATTTGCGCACGCAAGGCGGGGCTCAAGAAGTCGACCTGATCCTTGAGCGTTACGACGGAAAAGTCGTGGCCTTTGAGGTGAAATTGAAGCCCACCCCCACAGACAAAGACGTCCGCCACCTCCATTGGTTAGCCGATCAAATAGGCCCACGCCTCGTAGACAAGGTCGTGGTCACCACAGGCACCCACGCTTATCGACGCCCTGACGGCGTCGCCGTCGTTCCCTTAGCGTTGCTGGGATAGCAAGCCAATCATCAAACGAGCACGGCCGACCACTTCTGCGAACGGGAACCAAGGGTTCCGGTGTACACCGATCTACTCTGTTGGAGAAAGCGAGAGCGACGGTCTTGTTCTTGCGCCGATAAGACTGCGTGCGTAGCCCGCGTTTTTCTCGGGTGTTGGCCACTTGTCAAGAGAGGAACGGCCAGATTGGACCTTGCTAGCGTCTTGGTTGACAACATGATTCCAAGAATGCACCAGCTAAATGAAAGGATCAGTCGAAGTGAATCCGATGTGAGAAGACCCCCGAGTTTCGATAACCTGCGGAGATACCATGGCGTGGAGGTTGTGGGTGGATCTATTCGTCCTCAGGTCGAGCTGCCTCGTTCTTCCGACCGGTGAAGTCGTCCATCGTGGAATTGATCCCGAAGAAATCGGCGACTGCATCAATAATCGGGACCGGCATGGGCCTCATGATCTGCGCGAGGCGAACAAAGCCCGGCATGACCCTCATCTGCGTGCCCTTCTCGATGGCGTCGATGACGCTGAGCGCAGCAGATTGTGGCTCCAGGATCGGGAGAAGGAAGGGAAAGCGGGTCTTTACCCCCTCGAACAGCCCGGTGGAGATGTAATACGGGCAAAAGACCAGCGTGTGAACCTTCGAACCGCGGTGGCGCAATTCTGCGCGCAAGGACTCCGCGAACCCGACGGAGGCAAACTTCGACGCCGAGTAGTCGGTCTGGCGGGCCACACCGATCAGGCCCGCCGCCGAAGCAACGGTGACCACCGAGCCGTAGTCGCGCTCCAGCATCTGGGGCAAGAATTGACGGGTCACCCGATAGTGAGCGATGGTGTTCACCTCAAATGTCCGGCTCACATCCTCATCGGAGAGATCGAGGAAGTCCTTGCCGGTCACGATTCCAGCGTTGTTGATGAGGATGTCCACTCGCCCGAATTCCTTAAGCACATCTGCGGCGCTGGTCTCTACCTCATCGGACTTGGTCACGTCCACGCCGTATCCGTGCGAAGATGCTCCGAGGGCTTCAACCTCACTCGCTGTAACCTTGGCGGCCTTTTCGTTGAGGTCCCAGATTAGGACTGCGGTGGCGCCGCGGCGCGCAGCCTCGAGTGCCATGAGTCGGCCAATTCCAGAGCCCGCGCCGGTGATAAGGACCACCGAGTCTCGCGTCGTCACTGTGTTGGGCCGCTTGAGTACTTTGTTAAGAAGGTTCACGATTTTCACTCTGTTTCTTGTTTGAATGACGGAGGAGGTCCTGCCCGGGATTGCTCGTTCGATCCCTACTTCTCACCGAAGAGGATGCCGGGGAGAGCCCGTTGCACTCGGACGAAGCCCGTGAGAAGGCGGCTCCAGGCCTTCTCGCTCATGAACCTTGGTGCCATCACCGGCATGATCCGCTGGGTGGCCGTCACCTGGATATCGGTGTACTTCCTAATACCTTCTATTCCATGGCGGTGCGACAAGCCCGATTGCTTCACCCCACCCGACGGGGCCTTGATCGAGCCCCAGAGGGCGGCGTAGCCGTCGTTGACATTGACCATGCCGGATCGGATCTGCTTGGCAACGCGCTCCCCCTCCCGCAGATCGGAGGTCCACACCGATGCGTTGAGACCATAGGGCGTGGCGTTAGCCGCGGCGATGGCTTCTGCATCGGATTCCACGCGGTAAAGGCTGACCACTGGGCCGAAGGTTTCGTTCCCGAATACTTCCATTTCCTCGGTGACATCCGTGAGCAGGGTGGGGCTAAATCCAAACGGCCCAGCCTCCGGGACTGGTTTCCCACCGGCGAGGATGCGCGCGCCCTTGGACACGGCTTCATCGACGTGCTCGGACACCTTCTTGAACTGGCTCTCACCGATGAGCGGTCCCATGTCCGCTTCCCAGTCCATTGACGCCCGAACCTTCAGCTTTTCTACCCTTCGAACGAGTTCTGGCACGAAGGCATCCCAGATGTCGGTGTGAACGTAGATCCGCTCAATGGAAATACACAGTTGCCCGCTATTGGAGAAGCACGCCTTCACGGCCCCTGCCGCAGTCTTGGCAATCGGGGCGTCGGCACGGACAATCATGGGGTTCTTTCCGCCGAGTTCTGCCGAGACGCCGATGAGATTTCGTCCCGCTCGTTCGGCGATCGCGGCGCCGGTGGCCGAGGACCCGGTGAACATCACGTAGTCGGATGCATCGATCATGGGATTTCCCAGGGTGGATCCGGCCCCAAGGACGATCTGGAACAGGTCACGTGGGAAGCCAGCGCGCTCAAGAAGAACCTTCACCGCCAGCGCGGTGTAGGGAGTAAGGGAATCCGGCTTGATCACTATGGCGTTTCCGGCCATGATCGCTGCCAGCGCGTCCGAGGCGGTGAGCGTGAGCGGATAGTTCCACGGAGAGATCACGGCTATCACCCCCTTGGGGTGATAGCTCACCGTCGCGGTGGTCAGCAACGGGACGGCACCGGGTACCCTGCGATCGCCTAGCGCAGAGCGTGCGGTGCGGGCATAGAAGCGGGCGTTGATGGCCACATCCGCTACTTCCTCGAAGGCGCTCGCTCGAGACTTGGCCGTCTCCCACTGAATGAGGTCCAGCATGGCCTCGCGCTCTTCCAAGAGCAGATCGTGAAACCTCAGCATGAGGTCACGGCGGGTGGCAAAAGACGTCTCCTCCCAACGGCGTTGGATGTCTCGTGCGTGATCGAAGACCTCAGCGATCTGTTCCGCCGGCGTTAGCGGAAGGGTTCCCATCTCCGTGCCGGTGAGCGCCGCGGCGTGCGACCGTCGTTCCCGTGAATCCGCCTTCGCCACGAGCTCCTCAGGACGCGGTACCAAATGGGCGAGTGCGGCTCGTCCTCGATCATTCAGCGCGGATGCATTGTCTACTCGTGCCATGGGAGCTCCTTTTGCCAATTGCCCTTCGTTTATTCGAGGGTACCCGTGACTCGTAATCTCTTATTGGCAAACGAGCAATGCGCGTCCGACGTTCGCCGAGTGGTTCCGTGCGGGTTCTCCCATGAGGAAAGCCCGTTCCCCGCAGCGCTGCGGGGAACGGGCTCAAGGTCAGCCACCATTGGCCGTCGACAAGCGGCGAAAGCCTAGGCCTTCTTCACGTCGGCGGTAACGTCGTCGACGATCTTGTGCGCGCCCTCGCCCTCGGTGAGGATCTCGAAGCTGGTGGCGAGCACCTCGCCAGCAATGAAGTCCTTGTGGCGGGTGGCCCACTCGAGCTTGTCGGCCGGCACGTAGAGCGTGGCCTCGATGCGGTCGGAGACCTCGAAGTCGGAGGCCTTGCGGGCGTCCTGCAGGCCGCGGACCACGTCGGCGGCCCAGCCCTCTGCCTCGAGCTCCTCGGTGAGCGTCATGTCGAGGACGACGAGGCCGTCCACGCCGTCGATCTGCGCGGTGGACTCGGGGTTGGCGGCAACGAGGCGCTCGGTGAACTCGCCCGGCTGCAACTCCACGCCGTCGGCGACCACGCCGTCGCCCACGCGCTCGTAGTTGCCGGACTTGACGGCCTTGATCACCTTCTGGACGTCACGGCCCAGGCGCGGGCCCGCGACCTTGGCGTTGACGACCACCTCAAAGCGGCCGACGGAGTCGACGTCATCGGTGAGGGTGACCTCCTTGACGTTGACCTCGTCCTTGATGATGGCGGCGAAGTCGGCAAGGCGCGCGGACTCCGGCAGGGCGATCGTGAGCCCCGGCAGCGGCAGGCGGTTGCGCAGCTTGTGGGACTTGCGGATCGAGCTGGTCGCCGAGCACACGCCGCGAATCTCGTCCATGGTGCGCACGAGCTCCGGGTCGGCCGGGAAGTCCTCTGCCTTCGGGAAGTCGGTCAGGTGCACCGAGCGCTCGCCGGTCAGCCCGCGCCAGATCACCTCGGAGGCCATCGGCAGCAGCGGCGCGGTGACGCGGGTGAGGGTCTCCAGGACGGTGTAGAGGGTGTTGAAGGCCTCCGGGAACTGCTCGTCGCCCGCCCAGAAGCGGTCGCGGGAGCGGCGCACGTACCAGTTGGTCAGCGCGTCGCAGAACCAGCGCACCTCGTCGCAGGCGGCGGCGATGTCGGTGGCCTCGAGCGAGGCGTTCACGCCAGCGACCAGGTCGTGCAGCTTGGCCAGGATGTAGCGGTCGAGCACATCCGTGGAGTCTACGGACCACTCGGCCGGCTTAGAGGAGTACAGCTGCAGGAAGCTGTAGGCGTTCCACATCGGCAGCAGCGCCTGGCGCACGCCCTCGCGGATGCCCTGCTCGGTGACGATGAGGTTGCCGCCGCGCAGGATCGGGCTGGACATGAGGAACCAGCGCATAGCGTCCGAGCCGTCGCGGTCGAAGACCTCGTTGACGTTCGGGTAGTTGCCCTTGGACTTACTCATCTTCAGCCCGTCGTCGCCCAGCACGATGCCGTGGGCGACGACCTTCTTGAAGGCCGGGCGGTCGAACAGAGCAACCGAGAGCACGTGGAGCAGGTAGAACCAGCCGCGAGTCTGGCCGATGTACTCGACGATGAAGTCGGCCGGGTTGTGGTTCTCGAAGAACTCCTTGTTCTCGAACGGGTAGTGGAACTGCGCGAACGGCATGGAGCCGGAGTCGAACCAGACGTCGAGGACGTCCGGCACGCGGCGCATGGTGGACTTGCCCGTCGGGTCGTCCGGGTTCGGGCGAGTCAGCTCGTCGATGTCCGGGCGGTGCAGGCTCTTCGGCTTGCGGCCGAAGTCGCGCTCGAGCTCCTCGAGCGAGCCGTAGACGTCCACGCGCGGGTAGTTCTCGTCGTCGGACATCCACACCGGGATCGGGGAACCCCAGTAGCGGGAGCGGGAGATGTTCCAGTCGCGGGCGTTTTCCAGCCACTTGCCGAACTGGCCGTCGCGGATGTGCGAGGGCATCCACTCGATCTCCTGGTTGACCTCGACCATGCGGTCGCGGAACTTGGTCACCGAGACGAACCACGAGGGCAGCGCCATGTAGATGAGCGGCTCGCCCGAACGCCAGGAGTGCGGGTAGGAGTGCTCGATGGTTTGGTGGCGCACGACGCGGCCGGCGGCCTTCAGGTCACGGATGATGTCCTTGTTGGCGTCGAAGACCAGCTGGCCCTGGTACTCCGGGACGAGCGAGGTGAACTTGCCGTCCATGTCGACCGGGACGACGGTCGGGATGTCGTACTCCTTGCAGGTGTTCATATCGTCCTCACCGAATGCCGGGGCCTGGTGGACGATGCCGGTGCCGTCCTCGGTGGTGACGTACTCGGCGGATAGGATCTTGAAGGCGTTCTCGTGGCCGAGGAAGTAGTCGAAGATCGGCTGGTAGTTAAGCCCCACGAGCTTCGCACCCGGCAGGGTCTTCTCCACCTCGTAGTCGCCCAGCTCCTTGGCGTAGGCGCCGACGAGCGGCTCGGCCATGATGACGCGCTGGCCCGCGACGGCCGCGGTGGCGTTCTCGCCAGCCTTGACCACGGCGTAAGTCACGCCCGGGTTGACGGCGAGAGCGAGGTTGGACGGCAGGGTCCACGGCGTGGTGGTCCAGGCGATGGCCACAGCGCCCACGAGCGAGGCGTCCGCGTCGAAGCCCTCCTCCACGCCGGTGATCGGGAAGGTCACCGTGAGCGTCGGGTCCTGGCGCATCTTGTAGGAGTCGTCCAGGCGGGTCTCCTGGTTGGACAGCGGGGTGTGCTCGGCCCAGGAGTACGGCAGGACGCGGAAACCCTGGTAGATGAGGCCCTTGTCGTAGAGCTGCTTGAACGCCCAGATGACGGACTCCATGTAGCCGGGGTCCATCGTCTTGTAGCCGTTGTCGAAGTCGACCCAGCGTGCCTGGCGGGTGACGTATTCCTTCCACTCCTGCGTGTAGCGCAGGACGCTGGAGGCGCAGTACTCGTTGAACTTGGCCAGGCCCATGGCCTCGATCTCGCCCTTGTCCTTGATGCCCAGCTGCTTCTCCGCCTCGAGCTCGGCGGGCAGGCCGTGGGTGTCCCAGCCGAACACGCGCGGGACGTGGTGGCCGGTCATCGTCTGGAAGCGCGGGATGATGTCCTTGACGTAGCCGGTGAGCAGGTGGCCGTAGTGCGGCAGGCCGTTGGCGAAGGGCGGGCCGTCGTAGAAGACGTACTCCGGGGAACCCTCTCGGTTCTTCAGCGAGGCCTGGAAGGTGTCGTCGTCCTTCCAGTACTTGAGCACCTGCTGCTCCATATCGGGGAACCGGCTCGATCCGCCCGTCATATCAACGCGGGGGTAGACGCCACCGACGTTAGCCATAAAAATAGCTCCTTCACTCGAAACTGCCATAAGGTGCAGGGACGCTCGCGCGCGGTACCACCCTGCTTGGGCCCGCTTGTGGCGAACCCCACTTCGTTAGTGAAGGAGATGACGGTCTTACCCGTCCGGTTCTACTGACACGCGTTGGCGTGCGTTCTTCCGGAGGCTCCCCGGTGATGGCCGGATCGGTGCCTTTGGTGTGTCTGGTTTATCTCGGATGACGCAGCCCCGGCGCAACCCGCCGTGCAACGCAACCCGCAACGGTTAAAAAGTATAGCCCATCTCCCCCGCGCTTTCCCAACGAGTTCGGGGTCGACGAGCCGAAGGCGTCGAAAAGCACGAACCCCGCCGCGGGAAGCGACGGGGAACTATGCGGAAAGGCTACTTAGTTGTTGCCCTCGTTGTTGGTCGACGGTGCAGAGGTACCGCGGGACTCCAGTTCCTCGAGCTGGGACTGCAGCAGGGACTTCAGGCGGGTACGGTACTCGCGCTCGAAGCTGCGCAGCTCGGAGATGCGGTTCTCCAGAACCTTCTGCTGCTGGGTGACCGAAGCCATGATCTGGGTGTGCTTGCGCTCTGCGTCCTCCTGCAGGGCGTTGGCCTTGTCGGTGGCCTGCTTGATCTGGGCCTCGGCGCGGGAGTTGGCGTCGGAGATGGTCAGCTGGGACTTCTTGGTGGCCTCGTCGACCATGGTCTTGGAGCGGTTCTCCGCGTCGGCGACCAGGGACTTGGAACGTGCGTCTGCCTCGGCCAGCTGCTTCTCGGCGCGCTGGCGGGCGTCCTCGAGGGTTGCCTTGGAGCGGGAATCTGCCTCGTTGATCTGCTTCTCGGCGGCGGCGCGGGCCTCGTCCAGCATGGACTGGGACTCGTTGCGGGCCTCGGCGGTGAGGCGGTCGGCCATCTCCTGGGCCATGCCCAGGACCTTCGCTGCCTGCATGTGGGTCTCGGCGGTGGCGATGCCAGCGCCCGCGGCGGCTGCCGGTGCGGCGACGGCCGCGGCCTTCTGGGTGGCTGCGGGAGCAGCCGCAGCGGCCTTCTTCGCATCCGCCTTCGCTGCCTCCGCCTCGGCCTTGGCGGCCTTGGCCTCGGACTCCGCCTTCTCCTGTGCCTTCTTCGCGTCCGCGAGCTTGGACTCGTACTCAGCCTTGACCTTGGCCTCGACCTCCGCGCGCAGGGCCTTCTCGTCCACCTTCGGGGCGGCGGCCGCGGTGGCGGTGGTGCCGGCACCCTTGGCCTTCGCCTGCTCGAGCTCAGCCTTCAGCTCCTCGACCTGCTGGCGCAGGTTGTCGTTGTCATCCTGGAGCTCTTCGAGGCTCTCCTCGATCAGGTCAAGGAACTGGTCAACCTCGTCCTCGGCATAGCCGCGCTTGCCGATTGGTGGCTTGTTGAAAGCGATGTTGCGCACATCGGCCTGAGTCAAAGGCATGGAGCTATATCCCTTCAAGATTCATCGACTCGCAGACGGGGTGCCTACGAACGCTTTTATCTGAACACATTAACTCACAGTATGGCACGTTTGCCACACGTGGACAGTGACAAACGCTGCATTCGGGCGACAAAATCCCCGTATTTTGCGTTCAAAGGGGAGATTAAGCCTCCGAATTTTACTGAGAGCACGATGAGCATTTTACCCCCTGCACCTGCCCCCTTTCCGGGTTTCCGGCAGCATTTTCGGGCGGCGCCAGACCGTTTCTGAGAAAAGAACATCAACCCGATAGCCCCTTGACGGGGAGGGGAATCGGGGTTGTTATTTTTCCGTTATTGCGGTTTATTTCGGATTCGAAATTAATCTGCAAAGTTCGGTTAAGCCAGCGCCACCCGCAGGCCAATCTGCAGCACCTGGAGCAGGAAGAAGAGCACGAGCACGGACACGTCGAGTGCGACGTTGCCCATCTTCAGCGGCGGGATGATCTTGCGCAGCGCCTTCACCGGCGGGTCGGTGATGACGAAGAGGAACTCGGCGATGACGACGAACCAGCGCGGCGCGCGGAAGTTGCGGGAAAAGGAGTGGATCATTTCCACGAGGATCCTGCCGATGAGGGCGAGTACGTAGAGCTCAACCACCCAAAACAGGATCTCATAAATGGCGGACATGTTTTCCTTTCGCTTGTCGACGCCTATCGGCCCCCACGTTAATACTGCGGGGCGCCGAGCGGTTCATTCTCCTACCCCAACGCGGGCACCGTTTCCAAAGTTCCCTGCCCGCCTCCCCGACTTCACCCGCACGACCTCACCCGGTTTCGATGCCGGGCTAGGGCATTTCTTGGCGCGAGGTGAGCAACCTTGGCCGTCGGAAAGCGAAAAAGCCGCGCCGAGGACAACCCGGCGCGGCCTTGACAAGCAGTGAACTAGCGAACGCCCGCGGTGCGCTCCAGCTCGGCGGTGGTGACGTCGGCGTCCTTGGGCACGATCGCGAACACGCCGGTGTCGATCTTCTTCATTTGGCCGTACACGGCGAAGCAGAGGCCGGCGGCGAAGTCGACGATGCGCTTGGCCTCGACGGCGCCGAGGTTGCGGATGTCGAAGACCACGGCGTCGCCATCACGGAAGGGCTTGCCGATGGCGGCGGCGTCGGAGTAGGAGTTGATGGTCACCGGCACGATGGTGGCCGGGAAGCTGCGGTCGAGGTGCGTCTCGCGCGGCTCGCGGACCTCGCGCTCGTAGGAGGGGCGCTCGTCGTAGCGCGGCTGGTAGGCCACGGATCCCTCGTAGCGCGGCTCCTCGTAGTAAGCGTCGTCGCCCTCGAGCTCGTACGGAGTGAGGCCGAAGAACTCCTTGGTCTTCTTCACAAATGACATGGTGTGTCCTCCCAATTTTTGTGTTCGCCTCTAGACCGTTTTCGCCTAAAGCGCGAGGTTGTCGGTGTGTGCTTCCCCGTGTTTCAACGTTGGTTTCAACTTAACTGCCAGCGCATGATGCCGTTTGTTTCGACACGGGCTTTTTGTTTTTTAGTTAATTCTTAAAACACTTCGGGTCCGCTTAAGGCGGACCGCCGAGATCCAGGGGCTATTGCAGCCAGACCAGACCGGCCTGTCGCCCCGTGACCCCCTCGCGACGATAAGAGAACAGATCCTTGTCCTCGATCGTGCAGCGCGGATCGGCGTCGATGGATCGCACCCCGAGCGAGAGCAGCTGGCGGACCAGCCCCACCCGGATGTCCACCCCGGTGGTGCCCTTGGCCGTCGTGGTGGTCGAACCCGGCAGGTGACGCTCGACATCGGCGGCCATCTCCGCTGGAACCTCGTAGTTCTTCCCCGAGGCGGCGGGCCCGAGCAGCGCGTGGATGTTGGCCGGGGTGGCGCCGAGGCCCACCATGGTCTCCACGGTCTTGGCCACGATGCCGTTGCGCGCGCCCAGGCGGCCCGCGTGCACGGCCGCGACCACGCCCGCCTCCGTGTCGGAGAGGAGCACCGGCACGCAGTCGGCGACGAGCACCGCCAAAGCCAGACCCTTCTCGGTGGTCACGAGGGCGTCGGTGACCTCCACCGGCGACTGCTGCGGGCCGTCGACGACGGTCACGGTGTTGGAGTGCACCTGCTCCATCCAGACGATGCGATCCGGGTCGAGCCCCACCGCCTTGGCCAGGCGGAGCCGGTTGGCGTTCACGGCCGCGGGCTCGTCGCCCACGTGATCGCCCAGGTTGAAGGAGCCGTAGGGCTCCTTGGAGACCCCGCCCTTGCGGGTGGTGAATACCTTGCGCACCGGGCGGGTGCCGAGGTCGATCTCTGCCACTGCGTTTCCTCTCAACCTAGTGGGCGATGCTTGGGGTGGGCGTGCCTAGCGCAGGAAGTCCGGGACGTCGATGTCGTCGACGCCCGCGTCGCGATCCTCGCGCGGCTGGAACTGCTGGCTGTCCTCGCGGTTGGTGAACAGGCCGTTGCGCGACTGGTGACCCGGCTGCGCCGGGGCCTGGCGCTGCTCCTGCTCGCGGCGGTGGCGGGCGTTGTCCTCGCCGAACAGGGAGGCACCCTCCTGCGCCGGTGCCGGGGTCGGGTTCGGCACGGCCGCCGGGGCCTGCTGCTCGGGGGCGGCCGCAGGTGCGACGTTGTTGCGGGCGCCGTCGAAGCCGGTGGCGATGACCGTGACGCGGACCTCATCGCCCAGGTTGTCGTCGAAGATGGTACCGAAGATGAGGTTGACGTCCTCGTCGGACTTCTCCTGAACCATGGAGGCCGCGTCGTTGACCTCCTGGATGCCCAGGTCGGAGCCGCCAGCGATGGACAGCAGCACGCCGGTGGCGCCCTCCATGGTGGACTCCAAAAGCGGGGAGTTGATGGCCTCGGTGGCGGCCACCATCACGCGGTTGTCGCCACGGGCGGAGCCCACGCCCATGAGGGCGGAGCCAGCGTCGGCCATGACGGAGCGGACGTCCGCGAAGTCGACGTTGATGAGGCCCGGGATGGTGATGAGGTCGGTGATGCCCTGGACACCGTTGTGGAGCACCTGGTCCGCGGCGCGGAAGGCGTTCATCATGGTGAGGCTGGCGTCGCCGAGCTGCAGGAGGCGATCGTTAGGAATGACGATGAGGGTGTCACAGACCTCTTTCAGCGCCGCGATGCCGTCCATGGCCTGGCGGGTGCGGCGCTGGCCCTCGAACTTGAACGGGCGGGTGACCACGCCGACGGTCAGCGCGCCCATCTTCTTCGCGATGGAGGCGACCACGGGCGCAGCACCGGTGCCGGTTCCGCCGCCCTCGCCAGCGGTGACGAAGACCATGTCGGCGCCCTTGAGGGCCTCCTCGATCTCCGACTTGTGGTCCTCAGCGGACTGGCGGCCGACCTCCGGGTTGGCACCGGCGCCGAGGCCGCGGGTGGCCTCGCGTCCGATGTCGAGCTTGACGTCGGCCTCGGAGAAGATGAGCGCCTGGGAATCGGTGTTCACCGCGATGAACTCGACGCCCTTGAGGCCCTCCTCGATCATGCGGTTGACGGCGTTGACGCCGCCGCCGCCGACGCCGACCACCTTGATGACGGCGAGGTAGTTATCTGGGGAAGTCATGTAAGAGACTCGCCTTTCCTTTTAAGAATTAACTGCTTGTCGCTGGGCACCGCGGAAACGACGAAAACCGCGGAACCGCACTTCATCCATCATGGGTGAAACTTCCCCAAAATGCTGGCACATTTTCGGCGGCGTGTCGGTACCCTCAACCATTACTTTAGGGTTTTGACGTGCGCTTTTGAGCTGCCTCTCAGGTGACCCGCGGCGGTCACCGCCGCGTTTGCGCAGGTGCGGCGGCGTCGTGGAAAAGGCTTCCCGCGAGGGCGGGGCCGGTGCCTTCGCGACCGCGCCCCGCGGAAGAATTGCAAAAATTTTCTCCCGAAATATTCGTGCCTTGATCCGCCCCAACGAAAGTTCTCCCCCGCTTCCCCACTTGGGCACGCCGCGATAAACCCCCGCGATACGTGCGGTATCCGCGGGGGTTCTCGTTTCCTAGCGCTTGATCGCGATGGTGGGCGCGCCGGAGACGTCTAGGGAGGCCTCGGGGCGCGTGAGCGCGACCTTCGTGGCCACCGCTTTATCGGCCGCGTTGTCTACCGAGCCCCAGTAGACCTTCTTGTCTGGGCCGATCTGGAGGGTGATCTCGTATTGGCTGGGCGCCTGCACCGCGGTGACCTGCGCGCGGGTGGCGTCGTCCAGGGCGCCGAGCGCGCTGGCCACGGCCGCGAAGACCTCCTGGTTGTCGTCGTTTTGGCCGGTCACCTCGGGCGTTCCCGCGGGCGGATCGGCGATGAGGAACGCCTGCCCGGTCGAGTCGATGAGGTGGGAGCCGTCCGAGCGCTTGGCGTACATGGCCGCCGTGCGCTCGTGGACCTCCACATGCAGCGTGGAGGGATAGGACTTGGACACGGAGACGGACTCGACCCAGGGCAGCGCGCTCACGCCGCGGGCGGCCGACTGGGCGTTGACGCGCAGCAGGTTGTCCCCCACCGCCACGCCGGTCGCGGCCTCGATGTCCTCGACCGCGGTGTTGACCTGGCCCTCCACCTTGAAGCCGCCCACCTTGAACACCGGCACGAACCACGCCGCCGCGGCGAGCGCCACGAGCAGGATGACGATGGCCGCCGCGATGAGCGGCTTCTTCCGTGCGCGCATGGGGTGATGCGTCCTTTCCCTGATAGTGGTGGCGGTGGCTTTAGTCGTCGGCACGCTCGGGGTCGAGCGCGCGGAGGATTTCGTCGGCGAGCATGGTCACCGAGCCCGCGCCCATGGTGAGCACGAGGTCGCCCGGCTTGGCCACCTCGGCAATGCGCGCGGGCACGGCGGAGAAGTTGGGCTCGAAGATGACCGGCTTGGTCACGTGCTCGGTGATGATGCGGGAGTCGACGCCCTCGACGGGGTTCTCGCGCGCGCCGTAGATGTCGAGGACGATGACCTCGTCGGCGAGCGAGAGGGCCTCGGCAAATTCCGTGGCGAACTCCATCGTGCGCGAGTACAGGTGCGGCTGGAAGGCGACGACGATGCGCCCGAAGCCGCGCGCGGCGAGCTTCTCGCGCGCCGCCTTCATCACCGCGGTGACCTCGGTCGGGTGGTGGGCGTAGTCGTCGTAGACCTCCACGCCGCGGTAGTCGCCGGTATCCACCCGGCCGTGGAACTCGAAGCGGCGGCGCACGCCGCTGAACCCGCTGATGCCCTCGGCGAGCTTGACCAGGTCGCCGCCCGCGAGCACGCCCGCGGTAAGAGCCGCGGCCGCGTTCTTGACCATGTGCTCGCCGGGGATCTTCAGGTCCACGGCGATGGCGGTGCCGAGCACGGTGATCACGGCATGGGTGCCGCCCTGCGGGGTGACCTCGATGCTCTCGATGACGGTGCCCACGATGTCGGGGTGAGCCTCGGCCGCGGCGCGCGTTCCGTAGCCGGAGACGGTGACGCGGTCTTTCACCCGCTCCCCCAGCGCCGCCGCGTGCGGGTCGTCGAGGCAGACGACGAGGCGGCCGGTCTCGGTGAGCCGGTCGGCGAAGTCCTCGAACACCTGGAAGTAGGCCTCCGGGGTCTTGAAAAAGTCGAGGTGATCCGGCTCGATGTTGGTGACCACGGCGATGTCCGGCTTGTAGCGCAAGAGCGAGGCGTCGGACTCGTCGGCCTCGGCGACGAAGCACGCGCCGGTGCCCTGGTGGGCATTGGTGCCCGCCTTGTTGAGCTGGCCGCCGATGGCGAAGCTCGGGTCCATGCCCGCGGCCTGCATCGCCACCACCGTCATGGAGGTGGTCGAGGTCTTGCCGTGGGTGCCCGCGATGAGCACCTGCGTGGAGCCCTCGAGCAGCTCGCCCAGCAGGTCGGAGCGGCGGATGACCGGGATGCCCTCCTCGCGGGCGCGCACCAGCTCCGGGTTGTCCTGCGGGATGGCGGCGAACGAGGTGACCACCACGGTGGGCAGCTGGCCTGAGATCTCGAGGTTCTCCGCGGCGTGCCCCACGGCAACCTTTGCCCCCATCGCACGCAGCGCCATGACCGGGCGGGAGTCCTTGACGTCGGAACCGGACACGGTCGAGCCGCGGGAGAGGAGGATGCGCGCGACGCCGGACATGCCCGCGCCGCCGATGCCGATCATGTGCACCCGGGAGAGGTCGATTGCTTCTGGTGCGGTCACTGGTTGTACTTCCTTCTTAAGAATGAAACAGGTCTCGTTCTTTTTGCGCTTGTCGACGCTACGCTGGCTATCCCTGGTGTTCCGCCGCCGCGAGGATCTTCCCTGCGATGACGGCGGAGGCGTTGCCCAGCCCGGAGCCGCGCACGACCGCGCGCATCTTCTCCAACGTCTCCTGGTTCCCGAGGATCTCGGTGACCTGGGTGGCAAAGGCGTCGCCGTCGAAGTCGGCGTCCTGGATGATCCGGGCGCCGCCCGCCTCGACGATGGCGGTGGCGTTGCGGCCCTGCTCGCCGTTGCCGTGCGGCAGCGGGATGTACACCGCCGGCACGCCCGCCTGGGTGTTCTCGGCGACGGTCATAGCGCCCGCGCGGCAGACGATGAGGTCGGCCACCGCGTAGGCCGCGGCCATGTCGTTGATGTAGGAAAGCGGGACATAGCCCGCCTTGGCGTCGGGAAGCGAATTCTTTTTGCCGACCGAATGCAGCACCTGGATGCCCGCGGCGAGCACGCGATCGATGCCGCCGGCCACCGCCCTGTTGAGCGACGCCGCGCCCTGCGAGCCGCCGGTGACTAGGACCGTGGGCTTGTTCGCGTCGAGCCCCCAGGTGTTGAGGGCGCGCTGACGGGCGATGACCGGGTCCTCCTTGAGCGACTGGCGCAGCGGGATGCCGACGACCTCGCCGGGAATGCCGGAGTCCGCCACCGCGTTGAGCCCGGTGCCGCCGAGGCGAATGCCCAGCTTGTTGGCCATGCCCGCGCTGGCGTTGGCCTCGTGAACGAAGAAGGGGATCTTCAGCGAGCGGGCCGCGATGTAGGCAGGGGCGGAGACGTAGCCGCCGAAGCCGATGACGGCGTCGGCATGGTACGCCTTGAGGATGTTGCGCGTCTGCCGGATCGTCTTAATGAGCCGCCCCGGAAGCTTGAACAGGTCCACGCTTGGCTTGCGCGGTACGGGGACCGGGTCGATGAGCTCGAGCTGGAAGCCGCGCTGCGGGACCAGGGTGGTCTCCAGCCCGCGGGTGGTGCCCAACGCCGCCACTGTTGCGCCGCGCTCCTTCAACGCCTCCGCCACGGCCAGGGCCGGCTCGATGTGGCCAGCCGTGCCGCCGCCAGCGACGATGATGTGTGGGCTCATATTATCTTCTTCCTTCGTAGCGTCCCCGACCGAAGTCATCGGGATGATTCCTGTCTCTACTGTAGCGATCGTCCGCGACACCGCGGCGCCCGCCCTGGGGGCCGCGCTGCGGGGTGGTGCCTCGCGAGTCGCCGCCCCGAGGATAGGCTCCGCGGGGGTTACCTGCGCGCTGATTCTCTGCACGCTGGCCGCGCTGGCTTCCTTGCGCGGTCCCCTGCCCACCGCGCTGGTTCCGGCCGCGCGGGTCGGCGGCACGGTGGCGCTGGTCCACGGCGCGCTCGTCGCGGAGGGCCGGGCGCGAGGCGCCGGCGTTCGGGCGCGGCGCCGGGCGCGGCGAGCGGTCGGGGACGGCCAGGCGCCAGGCGGGCACGTCGCGGTCGAGGTCGCGGTTATCCGGCTCGCGCAGGAGGAGGATCTGGTCGATCGCCGGGCGCCCGTAGGAGGCCATCGCGGAGATGGCCTCCGGCTCATGGCGGGCGCAGTTGGCGAGGATGCCCATCGCGCCCAGGGTGATCACGGCCGAGGTACCACCCGCGGAGATGAGCGGCAGCTGGATGCCGGTGACCGGCAGCACGCCGATGACATAGCCGATGTTGATGAACGCCTGGATGACCACGCCGAGCGTCAGCGTCGCCGACAGCAGCGAGAGGAACTGGTTGTTGGACCGGCGGGCGGTGCGCAGGCCGATCACCCCGAGCAGGCCGAACAGGAAGATGATGATGCCAGCGCCGAGGAGCCCGAGCTCCTCACCGACGATGGCGAAGATGAAGTCGTTCTTCGCCTCGGGAAGGTAGAACCACTTCGCCCGCGACTGGCCGAGCCCGACGCCTAGGAGCGAGCCGTCGGCGAGCGAGAGGAAGCCCTGGTAGCTCTGAAATGCGATGCCCTT
Source organism: Corynebacterium vitaeruminis DSM 20294 (assembly GCF_000550805.1). Taxonomy (NCBI): domain Bacteria; kingdom Bacillati; phylum Actinomycetota; class Actinomycetes; order Mycobacteriales; family Corynebacteriaceae; genus Corynebacterium; species Corynebacterium vitaeruminis. Next base: position 1,981,793 of record NZ_CP004353.1, read on the forward strand.
GGTGTCCTCGAAGTGCCCGATGAGCGCGTCGAAGAAGACGGTGAAGCGGTCTGAGCGGTAGCCGCCGCTGAACAGCAGGTACAGCACGGCGAGCAGGCCCATCACCGCGATGATCGCGAGGAAGCGCAGCTCGAGCCCCGCGAAGACGAGGAGCACTGCGACCACGAGTAGGAAGGACATCGACATGCCGGTGTCGCCCTCGGCGAAGATCAGCGCCGTGATGAGCATGGACACCAAACCGAAGTGGACCAGCTTGTTCTCCCGCCACGGGGCGTGCGGGTCGCTGTCTGCCAGATAGTGCGCGCCCCACAGCGCGATGACCACGCGGGCGAGCTCCGAGGGCTGCAGGCGAAGCGGTCCGATCACGATCCACGACTGCGATCCCCACTCGAGGCGGCCGGTGCCCACGCCTGGGATGAGCACGGCCACCAGCAGAAGGATCGAGACGATCAGCGCGGCGGTGGCGAACTTCCGCAGAGTGCCGGGTCTCGTGCGCAGGGCGAGCCACATGACCACGAGGCCGAGCACCACCATGAACGACTGCTTCAGCGCCGTGGAGAAGACGTTCTGGTTGTCGATGACCGACCAGGTCATCGAGCTCGACAGCACCATGATGACGCCGACCACCGTCAGCGCCCCCACGATCGTGAGGATGAGGTAATAGTCGGTCAGCGGGCGCGTGCGCCACTCGGCGAGCTGTTCGCCCAGTATCTGCAGGAAGCTGCGCTTGGGTTTCGCCGCCTTGCCCTGGCGCGCCGACGCCTGCCGGGGCGCAGGAGAACCGGATGAGGGAGACCGCAGTGGTTCGCGTGGGGTGGTCAAGTTCTCTCCCAAGGTGGTCGGAGTCGGTGAGCTGCTTCAAGCATAGGGGTCTAGGCTGCCACAGTGGTTTTCAAACGCCACAGTACCAACGTCTGAAACGGGTTCTAGGTGTTGTCCACCATCGAGGCGATCGCCTCGGCGAACATGGTGCCGCGCTGCCCCATGCCGGAGAACATGTCCAGGCTCGCCGCCGCCGGGGCGAGGATGACGGCGTCGCCGCCGCTGGCCTGGGCCACCGACCACGCCACGACCTCGTCGATCGCCGACTGCGGGTCGGTGGACTCGGTGGACATGATGACGGCGTCGGGGGCGAACCGGCGGACCGAGCTAGCGATGAGCTCGCGGTCGACGCCGAGGAGCGCCACGGCCTTGAGCCGGTGGGCGTGCGCCTGGATGAGCGGGTCGATCTCGGCCCCCTTGAGCTGGCCTCCGGCCACCCAGACCACGCTGTCGTAGCCCGCGAGCGCGCTGTCGGCCGCGTGGGGGTTGGTGGCCTTCGAGTTATCGATGGCCACGATCTCCTCGCCCGAGGCGTCGCGCCAGCGGCCCACGATCTGCCCGCGGTGGCCCGCCACGTGAAAGTCCTGCAGCGCCTGGGCGATCGATTCCGGGCTCGCGCCCTCCGCGCGGGCCGCCGCCGCGGCGGCCAGGGCGTCGTACACTCCCGCCGGGCCGGGAGGCTCGATGCCCTCGACCGGGGCGATGACCACCGAGTCGCCGTCGCCGGCCACGCCGCTGCGGTCCACCAGCTGGCCGTCCTTCACGCCGACCTGCCCCGGCTCGGGCTCGCCGAGAGTGAAGCCGACCGGCGTGATGCCCAGCCGGGCCACCTGCTCGCGGACGTGCTCGTCGTCGATGCCCGCGATGGCCACCTTACCGCGCAGGACCTTGGCCTTGGCCTCGGCGTAGGCGGCGAAGCTGCCGTGCCAGTCGATGTGATCGTCGGCCAGGTTGAGAAGGACGCCGACGTCCGGGGTGAGCTCGCTCGACCAGTGCAGCTGGAAGCTGGACAGCTCGGCGACGAGCACGTCGACGCGCTCAGGGGCAAGCAGCGCCTCGGAGATGGACACGCCGATGTTGCCTACGGCGAGCGCCGAGAACCCGGCCTGCTTCATCATCGCGGCGAGCATGCTCGTGGTGGTGGTCTTTCCGTTGGTGCCGGTCACCACCATCCAGGTGCGCGGCGCGCCGAACACGCCCGCCCGATCGAGGCGGTAGAACAGCTCCACGTCGCCCACGACCTCGAGCCCGGCCTCCGCGGCCTGGACCAGCAGCGGCGAGTCCGGGCGCCAGCCCGGGGAGGTGACCACGCCGGAAAACTCGCCCATCGCACCGGCGGCCTCCTCGACGCTCATCGTGCGGGCACCGGTGGCCTCGCTGGCGCGGTTGAGCGCCGTGGGATCGGAGTCGACGAGGACAGCGTCCACGCCCAGGTCGATGAGCAGGCGCGCCGCCCCCACCCCGGAGACGCCAGCGCCGGTGACCATTACCGGCCCGCGGAGAAGAGCGATGTCGGATAGTCCTGCGGTGTTGATGCTGTGGCTCATGGGAAGTCCTCGGTCGAAGTAGAAGTGGTGGGTAGGAACGGGAATGAAGTTGTAGGAAGTGAGCGAAAAGGCGGGGCCGCAAGGCCCCGCCAGTACGGGAGTGGTCGGCGGCTAGAAGCCCGCCAGCCCCAGCCACTCGCTGTAGAAGATGGAGGCGCCGATGAGCGCGGCGACCGCCGTGACCAGCCAGAAGCGGATCACCACGGTGGTCTCGGCCCAGCCGCCGTTCTCGAAGTGGTGGTGGAAGGGCGCCATGCGGAAGATGCGGATGCCGCGGGTCTTGAACCCGAAGACCTGGATCACCACGGAGGCGGCCTCCATGACGAACAGCGCGCCGATGATGATCATGAGCAGCTCGGTGCGCGAGGTCACGGACAGGCCTGCGACGAGGCCGCCGAGGGCGAGCGAGCCGGTGTCCCCCATGAAGATCTTCGCCGGGGCGGCGTTCCACCAGAGGAAGCCGAGGCAGGCGCCGAGGCCCGCGGCGGCGAGCACCGCGAGGTCGAGCGGGTCGCGGACGTCGTAGCAGCCGGGCGCCGCACCCTCCGCGCAGCCGTTGCGGAACTGCCAGAAGGTGATCAGCGTATACGCGCCCATGACGATCGCGGTGCTGCCCGCGGCCAGGCCGTCGAGGCCGTCGGTGAGGTTGACCGCGTTCGACCACGCCGAGATGAGGATGTACATGAAGATGAGGAAGATGATCGTGCCCACGATCGTGCCGCCGACGGCGAGGTCGATGGTGTCTAGATCGCGCAGGTAGGACAGGTGGGTCGAGCCCGGGGTAAGCCCGTCCTCGTCGGGGAACTGCAGCACGAGGAGGCCGAAGATGAGCGCGATGGCCAGCTGGCCGATGAGCTTGGCCTTTTTGTTCAGTCCCAGGTTGCGGCCCATGTAGAGCTTGATGAAGTCGTCGGCGAAGCCGAGCCCGCCCAGCGCCAGCGTCAGCCCCAGCACAAGCACGCCGGAGACGGTAAAGCCCTGGGTGCCGTTGAGCTCGCCGTAGATGCCCGCGACGATGTATGCGACCGTGATGCCGATGAGGATGGCGATGCCGCCCATCGTGGGCGTGCCCCTCTTGCGCAGGTGCGACTTCGGACCTTCCTCGCGGATCTCCTGGCCGAGCCCCTCCGCACTGAAGCGACGAATGAGGATTGGCGTGACGAAGATCGACACCAAAAGTCCAATCGCTCCCGCCAGAATAATCTGGGTCACTGTCTGCTCACCTACTGTTTCTCGTGTTCACTAATGATTCGTTGCCGCGCCGAGGCCTTTTATTCAACCTTATTAGAGCACCCGGCCGTTTTCCCGATAGCCGTCGCAGTTGGGAATTCCCAACCCGCGTTCGGCTCCTTCCCGGGAATTAGTTTAACTTCTGCTCATGAGTTTCTTAACTTGAGGCGCCCGGGGCCTCGGCGAGGGCCTCGGCGACCTGCCAGAGCTTGAACGCATTCGACGCCTTGACCAGGACCACGTCGCCGGGCCGCAGGCGTTCGCGCAGCTCAGCGGCGGCGGCATCGTTGTCCGCGACCAGCCGCGCCTCAACGCCCGCTCGTTGCGCGGCGTCCTTCATCGCGGCGCTCAGCGGGTTGTCGCCTACCGCGACAAGCTTGTCGACGCCAAGGCTTGCGAGCTCCCGACCCAGGTCGGCGTGCGAGCCGACCTCGTCCTCGCCCAGCTCGCCCATCGGCCCGAGCACCGCCCAGCTGGCAGCACCCTTTCGGCCAGCGGCCATGGAGACCAGCGCCTTGAGCCCCGCCCGCATGCTCTCCGGGTTGGCATTGTAGGAGTCGTTGATGACGGTCACCCCGTCGGCGCGGGTGCGCACGTCCATGCGGTGCGCGGAGGCGTTGTGGTGAGAGGCCACGGCGCCCAGGATGAGCGCGGAGTCGAGGCCCGCCGCCACGGCCGCGCCGATGGCGGCCAGGCAATTGGCCACCTGGTGCTCGCCGAACACGCCTAGCTGCACGCGGCCCTGTTCCTCGCCACGGATGGTGAGGTCGAAGCTCGGGCGCGCAAGCTCGTCGAGGCTGACGTTGGTGGCGACGATGTCCACCGAAGTGTTCACGCGCTCCCCGGTGGCATCGGCGTAGGACGCCTCCTTCTTTCCCAGCGCCGAGTACAGGAGGATTCCTGCCTTCGTGCGCGGGCTCATGGACATGACGAAGTCGTCGTTGGCGTTGAGCACCGCGACGCCGCCCTCGGCGGCGTCGGGCAGGGCTTCCACGAGCTCGCCCTTGGCCTGCGCGATCGTCTCGCGGCTGCCGAACTCGCCCAGGTGCGCGGAGCCGACGTTGAGCTCCACGCCGATCTTCGGCGGCGCGATCCGCGCGAGGTTGGCCACGTGCCCGAGGCCGCGCGCCGACATCTCGGCGACGAGGTAGCGGGTGACCGGCTCACACTTGAGCGCGGTGTAGGGGTGCCCGATCTCGTTATTGAAGGAGCCGGGCGGGGCCACCGTGGCGCCCGCGGCGCGGAAGATGGTGGCCATGAAGTCTTTGGTGGAGGTCTTACCGGCCGAGCCGGTCACTCCGATGACGGTGAGGGCGACGGTCTCCTCCCCCGCCTGGTGCGGGGTGGCGAGCGTGTCCACCACGTGGCGGGCGAGCTTCCCCAGCGCCGCCAGCACCGCCGCCACCGAGCCGTCGGCGTCGTTTTCGAGGGCGTAGCTGTCGTGCTTACGCTCCTCCTCCGGCACTGGCGGGACGATCACCGCGGGCACGCCGACCTCGCGGAAGGCGAGCGTTCCCACCGCGCCCTGCTCGGTGGCCTTGACGGCGAAGTCGTGCCCGTCGACGCGGGCGCCCGCCAGCGCGAGGAAGAGGTCGCCGGGGCCGATCTTGCGGGAGTCGAACTCGACGTTTCCGGTCACTAGCGCGTTCTCGTCGGGCGCGTCGGCGACGCGGCCGCCCACGATGCGGGCGATGTCTGCGAGGCTTAGGTTAATCATCTTTTCTTCGATTCGGGGTGGTTGCCAGAGGGTGAGAGGGTGGGATCGGTCAGCGCGGCGCGGACCTCCTCGCGGTCGTCGAAGTGGTGGTTGACGCCGGCGATGAGCTGGCCGACCTCGTGGCCCTTGCCCGCGACGACGACGCCGTCGCCGGTCCCCGCGCTGCGGATCGCCTCACGGATGGCCTCCCGGCGGTCGCCGATCTCCATGACGCGGGTGCCGCGGGCTGCGGGGGCTTCCTCCTTCAGCGCCGAGTTCGCGCCCTCGAGCACGGCCGCGCGGATGGTGGCCGGGTCCTCGGAGCGCGGGTTGTCGTCGGTGATGATGACGAGGTCCGCGCGGCGCACCGCCTCGGCCCCCATGATGGGGCGCTTGCCCGCGTCGCGGTCGCCACCCGCGCCCACCACGACGATGAGCTTGCCGTCGACCTGCGCGCGAACGGTGTCGAGCACGGCGGCGACGGCCGCAGGCTTGTGGGCGTAGTCGACCACCGCGAGGAAGTCCTGCCCCTCGTCGATCTTCTCCATGCGGCCGGGCACGCCCACCCCGGCGATTCCCTTCGCGGCGGCCGCGGTGTCCCCGCCAACGGCGTCGATAAGCGAGAGCGCGAGCGTGGCGTTGGCGACGTTAAAGCGGCCCGGCAGCGGGAGCTCGACGTCGAGGGAGCGATCGGCGAAGGTGAGCGTGAAGCGCTGGGCGCCGCTGGGCTCGGCTTTGATGTCTACCGCGGCGATGTCCGCCTGCTTACCCACCGTGGTGCAGGTCGTGGGGTCTTGCGCGCGGGCGGCCATCTTCTCGCCCCATTCGTCGTCGATACAGATGACGGCCTTCTTGGCGCACATCGGGGAGGCGGGGTCGAAGAACAGCGCCTTGGCCTCGAAGTACTCCTCCATCGTGGCGTGGAAGTCGAGGTGGTCCTGGGAGAGGTTGGTAAAGCCCGCAACGTCGAAGTCTGTGCCGCGCACGCGGCCGAGCGAGAGCGCGTGGGAGGAAACCTCCATGACCACGTGCGTGACGCCGCGGTCGCGCATGCGGCTAAACAGCGCCTGCAGCGTCGTCGCCTCCGGCGTGGTGAGCTTGGTGGGGACCGGCTCGCCGTTGATGCGGGTGCCCGTGGTGCCGATGAGCCCCACGTTCGCGCCCGCGGCGATGAGCCCTGACTCAATGAGGTAGCTGGTGGTGGTCTTGCCGGAGGTGCCGGTCACGCCGATGATGGTCATGTCCCTCGACGGGTGCCCGTAGATCTCGGCGGCGACGAAGCCCAGAACGTCGCGGACGTTGTCCACCACGATGACCGGCTTAGCGTAGCCCTCGCCCTGAAGGATGGACAGGCCCGCCTCGTCGGTGAGCACGGCCGCCGCCGGGGTGCTCGCCGCGAAGCTCGCGCCGTGGCTGCGGGTGCCGGGCAGCGCCGCGAAGAGCCCGCCGGAAGGAAGCTGCGTGGAGTCGAGCCCGATCTCGGCGATCGCGAGGTCCTCGTGGGATGCTCCCTCCGGGGCTTCCAAGCGGCCTCCTGCGACCTCCACCAGCGACGATAGTGTTGCTGTCACGGCGTGTTCCTTTCTCGAGCGTTGCGCTCCTCGGTTTTCGCTTGTCGACGCCTATCGGCTGGCAGCCCGGTGGTGGCCAGCGGCGCGAGAAGAATGAGGTCCCGCCGGCAAAGCTTAGGGGTGCAAGCTCCACCGGCGGCACAGTGTCCTTTTTAGGGTATTCAATTGTTCGGGTGGGTGTCTGCGCGGCCCGCCGTTACTGGGCCTGCAGGATGAGCTGTCCCTCCATCGGCTTCGACAGGGGCACGTTGTCCCGGTTCAGCAGCCAGGTCGCGATGTCGCGGAACAGCGGGGCCGCGGACTGCCCGCCCTCGCCGTGGACGCCGCGCTGCGGCCGGTCCAGCTGGATCGCCACCACGAAGCGGGGGTCGTCCGCGGGCGCCATGCCCGCGAAGGTGATCCAGTAGGCGGAGTTCGAGTAGGCACCCGTGTTGGGATCGACCTGCTGGGCGGTGCCGGTCTTGCCCGAGGTCTGGTATCCCTCGACGGCGCCGCTCGCGCCGGTGCCCTGCTGGACGCCGGTCGGGTCGGACTGCATGACCGCGCGGAACATGTCGATGACGGTGCGCGCCGTCTGCGCCGAGACCACCTGGGTCTGCTTCGGGGCCGGCTGCTCGATGACGTTGCCCTCGGCGTCCTTCATCTCCGCAATGATGCGCGGCTCGACCCGGACACCGCCGTTGGCGATGGTCTGGTAGACGCTGGCCATCTGCAGCAGGGTCCAGCTCATGCCCTGGCCGATCGGGAGGTTAGCAAAGGTACCGCCCGACCACTGCGAGCGGTCCGCCAGGATGCCGGAGGACTCCGAGGGCAGCTCGATGCCCGTGGACTGGCCGATGCCGAACTTCTGCAGCAGGTCGGCGTACTTGTCCTCGCCGAGGCGCTTGGCCAGGATCAGGGTGCCCACGTTGGAGGACTTACCGAAGATGCCGGTCGTGGTATACCCCACGGTCCCGTGCTCCCACGCGTCCTTGACGGTGACGCCGGACATGTCGATGCTGCCCGGCACCTGGATGACCTCGTCGGGCGTGCTCAGCCCGTTCTCGATCACTCCCGCGGCGGTGATGATCTTGGCCACCGAACCGGGCTCGAACGGGTTGGAGATGGTCTCGTTGCCGAAATTCTTGCCCTTGTCCAGCTGCGCCTGGATGTCACCGATCGGGTCGATGGTGCCGGAGTTGGCCATGGCGAGCACCTGCCCGGTCTTGGAGTCGAGGACGACGGCCTCGCCACCTTGGGCGCCGGAGTTGGCCACGGCTTGCTCGATCTGCTGCTGGACGTAGGTCTGAAGATCCAGGTCGATGGTGAGCGTGGCGGTTGCGCCGTCGGTCGCGGGAATCTCGTCGCGGGTCGTGCCGGGGATGACCTGGCCGTTGGCGGAGACGTCCACGGTGGAACGTCCGTCCACACCGGCCAGCAGTGCATCGCTCGAGGCCTCGAACCCGAACTGCCCCTGGCCGTCCTGGGAGATCTTGCCCACGATGTTCTCGCCGATCGCTCCGTTCGGGTACTGGCGGATGCTCTGCAGATCCGCGGCGACCCCGTGGAAGGAATCGGCGATCTGCTGGGCGACGTCGGGGTCGACGTTGCGCACGAGCACCTCGTAGCTGCTGTCGGACTTGAGCTTGTTGAGGATGTCCTCGCTCTTGAGGTCGTCGGTGGAGGCTCCCGCGTCCTTGATGGTCTGTGGGATCTCCTCCGAGTAGCGCTTGAGCTCGTCGTCGACCTTCTGGTTGAGAAGCTCGGCGCGGGCGTCGCCCTGGTACTGCGAGTTCTGGTCGGACTGCTGGAGATCGAGCTCCGCCTGCTGCTTGAGCTCGGAGCGCAGCGTGTTCGGCGACACCGTCAGCGAGCGGGCCTGCATGGTGTAGGCGATCTCCTTGCCGGAGCGATCAAGGATCTCGCCGCGGCGCGCGGACTCGACGTAGACGCGGGTGCGCTGCTCCTGCGCGAGGCTGGACAGCCCCGGGCCCCACACGAGCTGGACCACCGCGAGCCGCAGGATCAAGACCGCGGCCACGGCGACGGCGATCCACGTCGCCCACCTGATCCGCTGGAACATAGAGTTCTGCTGGGCGGCAGGGGACGCGGAGTTCACCTTGCGCTTGAGCCCGAGCTCACGCTCGCGCTCGTACTTTCGGCTGCTCTCCCGCCCGTGGCCGCGCGGGTCGAAGCCCTGCGGATCGCGGTCACGCGGCGGGAGTCCACGCCCTTCGTGTGAACCAGTCACTTAATGAGTCCGCCTTAATGCGCTGCATAGGGCGCAATCGTCGTGCCGTTGTGGGCAGGGGCGCTATTCGTCTGAGGAAGCGCGTTGAGGTTGTTGGTCACCTCGTTGGTCTTCGCCGGGTCGCTCGACGCCGTCGTAGCCTTCACCTGCTGTCCGTTCACATCAACTATAGGGCGGGTGAGGTCGGAAGCCGGACGCTGCTCGCTCGTGTCTCCGTTTTCGTTCACCGCGAGCACGCCGGGCTGGTCGGGCACGACCATGCCCATCTCGTTGGCCTTGCGCGCGAGCTCGGCGGACGAAGAGGCGTTCTGGAGGTCGCGGTTGAGCGTCTCGATCTGGTTGTTGAGCGTGGACTCCTGCGACTTCAGGTTCTGGATCTGGAAGGTCTGGGAGGTGGTCCAGCCGGACACCGTCATGGCCATGAACACGCCCAGCGCGATGAACACCAACAGCCCGGCGAGCATCTTGACCAGCCGCGGCTCGACGGCCTTCTTGTTGTCAGCGATCCGGCGCCCGCGCTGCGAAAAGCGCTGCTGGGAGCCCGGGGTGTGCTGGAAGGCGCGGCGGCGCCCCGGCGGCACGAGAGCGCGCTCGGGGGCGGCGGGGTTCGTGCGCGGGATGCGGCGCGCGCCGTCAAGGGTCGCGGTCGACTGGCGAGAATAGTCCCTCGATACATGCGAGCGACGCAGTGAATCGCGGCCAGATCCTTGCGTCATGGTCATTGTGTGTGCTCCAACCTGTGTCGTTTGCGTGTCGAAAGTGGGGTCTCGGGTAGGGGGTTTAAGTTAAGGCCTCGATGGCCCTGACTCGGACGGGCGCCGATCTCGGGTTGTCCGCGATCTCCTGCTCGTTGGCCTTCTCCGCACCGCGGGTCACCAGCCGGTACTTGGCGGCGAACTCGGGCAGGTCCATCGGCAGCCCCGGCGGGGTCTTGCTCGTCGTGTACTCCTTGAACAGGCGCTTGACGATCTTGTCCTCCAGCGACTGGTACGACATGAACACCGCCCTTCCGCCGGGCGCTAGCTTGTCGACGACCACGGGGATCACGTTCTCGATCGCCTCGAGCTCACGGTTGACCTCCACGCGCAGTGCCTGGAAGGTGCGTTTAGCGGGATGCCCGCCGGTGCGGCGGCTGGCTGCGGGGATGGTGGCGTAGAGGAGCTCGACAAGCCGCCCGGAGGTGCTAAACGGCTCCTTCTCCCGCTCGCGGAGGATCGCCGAGGCGATCTTGCCCGCGAACCGCTCGTCGCCGTAGTTCTTGAGGATCCGGGCGAGGTCGCCGTGCGAATAGGTGTTGAGCACGTCCGCGGCGGTGATCCCGGTGCTGTCGTCCATGCGCATGTCGAGCGGAGCGTCCACTCGGTAGGCGAAGCCGCGCTCGACCTGGTCGAGCTGCATCGAGGAGACGCCGAGATCGAACAACGCCCCGGCGAAGCCCGCTTCCTGCACCACCTGCGCCGGGCGGGCACCCGCGGCCGCCGCCTCGGCTAGCGGCTCCTCGAACTGGTCGAAGCGGCAGTGCAGGCCCAGAAACCTCTCGCCGAAGGGCTCGAGACGCTTGCGCGCGTCGGCAAGCGAATGCTCATCACGGTCGAGCCCGATGACCATGGCCTGCGGAAACTGCGAAAGGAAGTACTCGGTGTGACCGCCTGCGCCGAGGGTGCCGTCGAGGATGACCGCGCGATCGCCCAGCGCTGCGACGGGCGACTCGATGAGGGCGGCCATGCGCTCGCGCATGACGGGGACGTGCCCGTGGTTGTCCGTGATGTCGTAGGAAAGTTCCTCGGAACCTAGCGCCTTTTCCACTAGCCACCCCCTCGTTCGTGTTCTCGGCAGTTGCGCTGCGGGGCAAACACAGAGCCCCGTCCGGGGAGGAGGGATCTGATATCGGGGAAGTACACCAGATCCCACTCACTCCGAACGGAGTTCTTACGCCAACCTCCGCTGTGCTTTACAGAAGGTCTCCCAGCACGTCGCCGTCAGCCGCGGAGAAGGCGGCCTCGGTCTCCTGCTGGTATGCGTTCCAGGACTCTGCGTCCCAGATCTCGAGGAAATCCACCGAGCCGATCACGACGCACTCCTTGGTCAGGCCCGCGTAGGCGCGGTGCGCGGCCGACAGAGTGATACGACCCTGCCCGTCCGGGCGCTGCTCATCGGCGCTGGCCGCCAAGTTACGAATGAACGCGCGGGCCTCCGGGTTCGTCCGGGACACCGCCGCCGCCTTGCGTGCCCTCGCTGCGAATTCCTCGCGCGGGTACACGGCCAGGGAGTGGTCCTGCCCCTTGGTCACCATCAGCCCACCGGCGAGATCCTCGCGGAACTTCGCCGGCAGCGTCAGCCGCCCTTTGTCGTCCAGCTTGGGGGTATAGGTACCGAGGAACATCGGGGCCTTACCTCCACACGCCGTATCGATCGGATGTTTTTCCTCATGGTGCGAGTTGAGAATTTCTTAGGTTCTCCGCTCTACCATCGCCCACCACACTACCCCACTTTCCCCCACTTAAGGAAGCAATGACGCCGAAACCCGACCCAGACGACGCGATTTCTAGCCTTTGAACAGCAGGTATAAAAGTGGGGAGGTTTTTCCTGCCCACCCGCGCCCCAATTCACTCCAGTAACATCAGTAACTTTCGCATCATTTACGCCTTTTTATTCACTTTTCCATCACTACACGACACAAGTGATCTGACACATCGACAAGCTGGTAATTTCTCTCAGGTGGTGCAGGGTACCCCAAGGGGCCCCTGCACCAGCAAGGAGAAAGGTGGGGGAAAGTGGGGGGGCAGTGTGGGGGCCTCAATAGAAGGGAAAACTCTCCCCGCCGGGCGACTTATAGTAATCTCCACCATAATTCGACCGGTTTTATAACTCAGATCACATAGAAGGAGAGCGCATGAGCAACTCCCGCCCCCTCAAAGGAATCAACGTGCTCACCCTCGGCGGCATCGGGCCCGTCCCGTTCGCCGGGATGGTGCTCGCCGACCTCGGCGCCACGGTCACCCGGGTTGAGCGACCGGGCGCGGGAGCCGGACCCGGCAGCGTCCCCCACGACGTTCTCTTCCGCGACCAGATCCTCTGGGAGCGAAACCTCAAGGACCCCGCGCACGTGAGCGAGATCCTCGACCGGCTTCCCTCCACCCACATCCTGCTCGAGGGGTTTCGGCCCGGCGTGGCCGAGCGGCTCGGGCTCGGCCCAGAGGAAGCCATGCGGGCGAACCCGGCCCTCGTCTACGGCCGGATGACCGGCTGGGGTCAGAGCGGACCGCTCGCCCAGCGCGCGGGGCACGACATTAATTACGTGGCCATCTCCGGTGCGCTCGAGCCCATCGCGGGCGCGGACGGCACCCCGGTCCCGCCCATGAACCTGCTCGGCGACTTCGGCGGCGGCTCCATGTACCTCATCGCCGGGGCGCTGGCGGCGCTCATACGCGCGAACCTCACCGGCCAAGGCAGCGTCATCGATGCCGCGATCGTCGACGGCTGCGCCTCCATGACGGCCATGCTCCACTCCCTACGCGCGGCCGGGCAGTGGTCCGGCGGCCGCGCCGGAAACCTGCTCGACGGCGGCGCGCCCTTCTATAGCGTCTACCGCACGGCCGACGACCGCTACATGACAGTCGGCGCCATCGAGCCCCAGTTCTACGCCGAGCTCGTGGAGAAGCTTGGCCTTGAAGGCGAGCTCGATCCCGCGAAGCAATACGACGAGTCGACCTGGCCCGCCATGCGCGAGGCCTTCGCACGAACGTTCGCCGCCAAGACGCAGCGGGAGTGGACCCAGGTCTTCGAGGGCTCGGACGCCTGCGCCTTCGAGGTCGTCGCGCCCGACGAGGTTCTTTCCCACCCGCACCTAGCCGCCAGGCAGTCGTACGTGGAACGCGACGGCGTCACCCACCCCTCCCCCGCGCCGCGGTTCTTGGCCTAGATCACGAGCAAAGGCGGGCGCCCCGGTCCCATGACCGAGGCGCCCGCCTATGACTTATCTATTAGCTTTCGAAGCGACGACGGAAGTTATCCTCCATCCGGCCGCCGAACCCACCGCTGGGCTTCGGCGCCGACTTCTTCTTGGGCGAGCCGAACCCGCCGCCCGGGCCGCGCTTGCCCTTCAGCATCCACACCCCGCCGGCGAGCATGACGATGAACCCAAGGATGCTCAAGGTCACAAACCACAGCGAGTGCTGGCTGAGTGCCACACCACCCACGAGCATGACGAGGCCGATGACGATCACCGCGATGCCGCGGATGCTCAAGGAGCCGCCCTGGCCAAACCCCGCATCAGTAACTGACGCTCCAAACGTGGGATCATCAGCCATCAGTGACTGCTCAATCTCACGCAACGCACGTTGCTCTTGTTCTGAGAGAGCCACCCTTACCTCCTTGGGGTTAACAATGGGTTTTATTCGAGTTCATTTGTAACAACTACAAGGATAGTAAGAAAGTTCCCGCCCTCCAGAATTAGTGCCCAAACAGGCAAACCCGCCACTTTTGGGGTAATCCGAACACCCCAACGGCGGGAGCCTATTTCCCCCTCAGGGGTAGGCGTTAGGCGGCGGCGGGCAGCTGGCCGTCTACCGACTCAACGTCAAAGATGAAGCCCTCCACCTGCTCGACGAGGCGACGCACCACGCCCTCGTCCACGTTGAACTCGAGCCCGCTGGCCACGCGCGAGCGCAGCCTAGAGTAGGCGGAGAACTGCGCGGCCTGAGCCGCACCCTCCTCGTCCACAAGGCGCAGCTGCTCCCACGCGCTCTGGGGCTTGCGTGCGCGGGTGGCAACCTTGGAGTCCGCGACGCGCGCGCCAGCGGTGCGCAGCGCCGCCTGGTAGGCGAACTCCAGCGCCGACTCCTTGTCCCCCGCCGCCAGCGAACGCTTGGCATCTGCGAGGAGGTAGCGCGCCTTCCCCAGAAACTCCTCCCGCTTGAACGAGGACCGCCTGAACTTTGCCGTTGCGGAGATAACCTGTGACATGGTGACCAACACTCCTTTCAGTGAATGCTGTTGCGTTGTGTTCTGTTGCGAAGCGAATTTAGGGAGGCTCGCCCGACCGGCTTCCCGGCCCCTCGGCGGTACGTGACTGAATGTATGCTCCAGCCACGACCTTCACCCACGATTTTAGTACACGTGTTCGAATTTGGGAAGAGGGTGTTCGAACATTTCGCCGCCGCACAATTAACCCAATCCCATGACGGGAACGGGGAACTACCGTAAGTTTGAGGGCGTGACCGTGACGTATATGCCCATCAGTCGGCTGGAGTTTGCCCAGTTAGCACCGCAGTTGGTGGACATCTATCTGCAGGCCATGAACTACTCCCGTGACATGCGCGACCAACGCATCACGGTGTGGCAGCGCGACAGCACCGAGCCCGGCTTCCAGGCCGTCATCGCTCATGACGGGACGCACGTCTTGGGCGTCACCTACGGGCACCCCGGGAGCCACTCGCACTGGTGGACGCAGCAGATCATGCGCGGGGTGTTCGAGACCGGCGGTCCGAGCGCGGCTCAGCGCGAGGTTCTCGCCTCCTTCTTCGAGCTCACCGAGATCCACGTCGCCCCGCAGTGCCAGGGCATGGGCATCGGCACGCGGCTGATCCAGGAGCTGCTTTCGCTTGCCGGGCAGCGCTTCGTCGTGCTGTCCACGCCCGAGGTTCCGGGAGAGGAGAACTCCGCGTTCCGGCTCTACCGCGCCTTCGGGTTTGAGGATCTCCTGCGCAACTTCGTCTTCCGCGGGGATCCCCGCCCGTTCGCCATTCTCTATGCGGCCCTGCCCCTGTCGGCGCGGCTGCCAGCGGCGGAGCGATAGGCGTCGACAAGCAAGAAGCGACTAACGCACGGCGTCGTGGCCGAGCTCCGGACCCCACGCGGGCGCCATGCCCAAGTTGTGGAGGACCTCCTGAGTGGCGCGCGCAAAGTTCATGGTCATGAAGTGCAGGTCCGGCACGCCCTCGGCGATGAGGCGCTCGGCCATCGCCGTGGACACCTCGATGCCCACCTTGCGAATGTCGTCGCGGTGCGCCTCCTCATCCCCACGCGCGGCGGCGACGAGCCGCTCCTCAAGCTGCGCGGGCAGGTGCGCGCCGGACAGCTCGATCTGTCGGCGCACGCTGCGCAGCGAGGTGATCGGCATGATGCCCGGGATGATCGGCTTCGCGCCCTGCTCGGAGTCGGCCTTCACCAGGCGGTCGCGCAGGCGCAGGTAGTAGTCGACGTCGAAGAACATCTGGGTGATGGAAAACTCCGCCCCGGCGCGCAGCTTGGCCAGGGTGAACTCGGTGTCCGCCTCCAGCGAGGGCGCGCGGAAGTGCCCCTCGGGGAAGGTGGCGATGCCCACCTGGAAGTGCGAGGTCTCCGGCAGGCGCTTGGTCAGCTCGATGAGCTCGCTGGCGAAGTGGTAGCCGCCCGGCGTCGGGGTCCACTCCCCCAGCGGGTCGCCCCCCGGCGGATCGCCGCGCAGCGCGAGCAGGTTGGACAGACCCGCGCCAGCGTAGTCCTTGAGGATGCTGATGAGCTCCTCCTCGGTGTGGTTGACCAAGGTCAGGTGCACGAGCGTGGTCAAGGGATGGCGGGCCAGCTGGCGGGCAACCCTGGTGGTGCGCTCGCGCGAGGACCCGCCCGCGCCGTAGGTCACAGACACAAACGCCGCGCCGAGGTCGTGGAAGGTCTCCGCGGCCTTCCACAGGCGCGCCTCAGCCGCGTCGTCGCGCGGGGGCATGAACTCAACCGAAAAGGGGATCCGCCCGGGGCTCGGCATGCTGATGACGTCAGTGATGGAGCGTTGGTACGAGGCGGGAATCGGTTGCTGGGCCATGCCGGGTATCTTATTGAAGTAAGACGAGGAATGAAAAAGGAAGACGGGGCTATCCCCCGCCGTCCTCGCAGCTTCATTCCACCACCCGGGAGCACCCGGGATCGTTTGTTGTCCGCCCCGAGGAACACCCTCGTCGTCAAAGAAAGCTGAACATAGAAGGATCATGCCCACCGCCGCCCCAGATTTCAGCTCCGCCCCCATCGGGCTTTCGGACATCCCCGGCCACGTCGAGGCCTGCTTGGAGGGCTTCTTCGACGAGCAGGCCGCCGCGGTCGCGGAGATCGGCGCTCCCGTCGCCGAGTCTGTCGATCTCCTGCGTGCCTACGTCCTAGGCGGCGGCAAGCGCATCCGCCCCACCTACGCGTGGGCGGGCTTCGGGGCCGTGGGCGGATGGAAAGACGGTGAATATAATCCCGATGCCGTGCTGCGGGCCGTCAGCAGCCTCGAGTTCATCCAGGCCTGCGCGCTCATCCACGACGACTACATCGACTCCTCCGACACCCGCCGCGGCAACCCCACGATCCACCGCATCGCCGAGGGCCAGCACCGTGCCGACGGCTGGGCGGGCTCCTCCGAGCACTTCGGCGCCTCCCTGTCCATCCTCATCGGCGACCTCGCCATGGTCTGGGCCGATGACATGTTCCACGGCTCAGGCGTCCCCGAAGAGGCCCGCGCCCGCGCGTTTTCTCCGTGGCGAGGCATGCGCACCGAGGTGATCGGCGGGCAGATCCTCGACATCACCAACGAGGCCTCCGGCAGCGAGTCGCTGGAGCGCGCGCAGAAGGTCAACCGTTTCAAGACCGCCGCCTACACCATCGAGCGCCCCTTGCACATCGGCGCCGCCCTCGCTGGCGGTAGCGAGGAGCAGATCGACGCCCTGCGCGCCTATGGTCACGACATCGGCATCGCCTTCCAGCTGCGCGACGACCTGCTCGGCGTCTTCGGCGACCCGGCGGTCACGGGCAAACCCGCTGGCGACGACCTCCGCGAGGGCAAACGAACGGTGCTCGTGGCCAAGGCGCTCGAGCGCGCCGACGCCGCGGGAGACACCGCGACCGCGCTGTTCATCCGCCAGGGCGTGGGTACAGTGACCGCCCCCGACGACATCGCCCGGCTCGCCGAGGCAATCCGCTCCACCGGCGCCGAGGACGACGTGGAGGCGCTCATCGGGGAGCTGACGAAGCAGGGCCTCGACCGCCTAGGCCAGGCCTCCTTCGTCCCCGGCGCGGTCGAGGCGCTCGAAGCCCTCGCGCTCAAGGCCACCGCCCGCCGCGTCTAGCGCCGAAGGCGGCCCCGCTGCCGACCCCGACTAGCGCAGTTACCAACAAGCAAGGAGAACCGCCATGACCACGCACCCAGCGGGCACGCTGCCAGCGGCGAGCGCGGGCGCCGACGCTGCCTCCCCCGCGCGCAGCTGGATCGACGACTTCTGGTTCGCCCGCCCGCTGCGGAGGGTCGCAGCCATCCCGCTGGGCACCTTCGGCATGCTCGCCAGCATCATCATGACGCTGGCCTCCTTCGGCGGCGGCGCCACCCGCAGCCACGGCGGCGTGCTCGTGGCCCTGCGCCTGGCCTTCTTCCAGTACGGGCACGGCGCGGCGATCGCGAACGTCAGCCTGCTCATCGGCACCATCTTGTTCGTCCTCGCCTGGGTCCGCCTCGGGCAGAGGGTGATCAGGGGCGGCATCGGCGACGACGCCGCCAGCATGTCCGCGCTCAACCGAATCTGCCTGAAGTGGGTGGGCCCGCTGCTTTTCGCTGGGCCGTTCATGAGCCGGGACATCTACTCCTACCTCATGCAGGGCGCGCTGCTCGGCAAGGGCTTCGACCCCTACACCCAGGGCGCGGCGTTCAACCCCGGCCCCTACCTGGTGGAGGTCTCCCCGGACTGGCGCAACACCACCACCCCCTACGGCCCGCTGCACCTGTGGATCGGGAAGATCATCACCTCCATCGTCGGCGACAACATCACCGCCGGGCTGTTCCTTTATAAGCTGGTCTCCCTGGCCGGATTCGCGGTGCTCGTCTACGCGGTGCCGAGGATCGCCTCCCACCTCGGCGCGAGCCCCAGCTTCGCGCTGTGGATCGGCGTGCTCAACCCGCTCATGGTCTTCCACCTGGTCGGCGGCATGCACAACGAGGCGGTCATGGTGAGCCTCACCTGCCTGGGAATCCTCTTGGCGCTGCGCGGCCGGATCCTGGGCGGCATCGCGGTCATCGCGGTGGCCATGTCGCTCAAAGCCACCGCCGCCTTCGTGCTCCCCTTCGTGGTCTGGTACGCCGTCGCCCGGCGCGAGGGCTCCAAGAACAAGGCGCTCGCCTTCCTCGGCTACGGCGCGGCGGGGGCCGTGATCACCGTGGCCATCCTGTGGGCGATCACGTGGGCGTCCGGGTCGAACTTCGGCTGGATCGCGGCGCTGACCGGCAACACCAAGGTCATCAACCCGCTCGCCTTCCCGTCTTTCGTCACCAGCTCCATCGGGCTCGTGGCCAGCGTGTGGACCGACACCTTCCCGTACAACTCGCTGCTCGGCGTCGTCCGCGAGGCCTCCATGGTGATCATGGGGCTGGGCATGATCGGCTGCTGGTGGTACTTCCGCAAGAGCGAGCTGGCCGCCACCCGCGGCATGATCGGCGCCTACATCTTCGCCTTCGTGTTCAACTCCGTGACCCTGCCGTGGTACTACGCGAGCATCATCTCGCTCATCGGCACCGTGCGCCCGCGCCCGTGGATGCAGAAGCTGGCCACCGGGTTCTCCATCATCGTGGCCATGGCGTTTACCGGCGGAGGCAACCACCAGCTCTACAACATCGTGTGGATGACCATCGCGATCCTCGGGGCGTGGTGGGCCGTCCAGTGGATCTTCCACGGTAGCGTCGACAAGCGAAAGCAGGCGGAAGCAGAAACCGCAACGGGCGTTGAATAAGTAGAACGGACCGCCTCGGCGTCGATCGGGGCGGTCCGTTTTTCTAGAAGGCCGAGGCCTGGGCGCGGCGCATGACCTCGCGCGCGAGGTGCCCGTGGAGGGCGTCGATGGGGCGGCCGGGCAGGCTATCATCCTCGGTGAACAAGTAGTGCAGGATCTCCTCGTCGGAGTAGCCGCCGTCCGAGAGCAGCGCGATGACGCCGGGCACGAACTTGTTGGTCGTGTTCTTCGCGGACAGGAACGCCTCGGGAATCTTCTTCACCCCGTCCTCGACCACGGCGATGAGCTTGTGGTCGCCGAGCGCGTCGAACACGCGGGTGACGGGCACTCCCAGGCGATCGGCGTAATCGGGGACGCTCAGCAGCGGCTCGCCGGAGGGAAGAACGGTATGCGGAACTGGTTGATTACTCACAGTAGTTAATGTAGCGGTTTCCCAAAGCTTGCGCCCGTTGCCCCTGCATTCGCTTTCCGACGCCTACGGCACGGCGGCCATCCGGGCCTTTTGCACCCGGATTTTGCTCTCAGCGAACCTTCATAACGATACGAGCACGGGTTAGCGAAAAGCGCAACGGTTCGTCCATACTATTAGCCATGACGATGTTGACGGTCGGAGACGTACTAGAGGGACGCTACAAAATCGAGGCACCCATTGCCCGTGGCGGAATGTCCACCGTCTACCGCTGCATCGATCTGCGCCTGGGGCGCAACGTCGCCGCCAAGGTGATGGACGACCGCTACGTCGACGACCCCATCTTCCGCCAGCGCTTCAAGCGCGAGGCGCGCTCCATGGCCCAGCTCAGCCACCCGCAGCTGGTCGGCGTCTACGACTTCTCCTCCACCGGCGAGCACATCTTCCTCATCATGGAGCTGATCACCGGCGGCACCCTGCGCGAGCTGCTCGCCGAGCGCGGCCCCATGCCCCCGCATGCCGCCGCGGCCGTCTTGTCGTCTGTGCTCACCGGCCTCGACGTGGCCCACCGCGCGGGCATGGTCCACCGCGACATCAAGCCGGACAACGTGCTCATCAACGGCGACCACCAGGTCAAGCTCGCCGACTTCGGCCTCGTGCGCGCCGCCTCGGCGTCGCCCGCTACGAGCAACCAGATCGTGGGCACCGTCTCCTACCTGTCGCCGGAGCAGGTCTCGGGCGCCGACATCACCCCGGCTTCCGACGTCTACTCCGCGGGCATCCTCCTGTTCGAGCTGCTCACGGGCACGACCCCGTTTAGCGGCGACTCCCAGCTGGCGCACGCCTACGCCCGCCTCGACAGCACGGTGCCCGCGCCGTCGAGCCGCATCGACGGGGTGCCCAAGCTCTTCGACGAGCTGGTCGCCACCGCCACCGCGCTCGACCCCGCCGAGCGCTTCGCGGACGCTGGCGAGTTCCTCAGCGCGCTCACGGACGTCTCCCGAGAGCTTCAGCTGCCGCCGTTCCAGGTGCCGGTGC
The DNA here is from genome assembly GCF_000550805.1 of Corynebacterium vitaeruminis DSM 20294. Taxonomy (NCBI): domain Bacteria; kingdom Bacillati; phylum Actinomycetota; class Actinomycetes; order Mycobacteriales; family Corynebacteriaceae; genus Corynebacterium; species Corynebacterium vitaeruminis. The sequence continues at coordinate 2,002,065 of NZ_CP004353.1, forward strand.
CGATGAACTCCGCCGCGCATCGCGCCTCGGAGGGGCTAAGCCCCGCGACCTCGCAGACGGATCTGCTCACCACCGACATCCCGCGCTCGCCCGAGGAGGGGGTCTCCCCCACCGCCCGCACGGAGCTCTTCCAGGAGACCCCGCCCGCGAGCGAGACCCGCCAGTTCACGCCGCCGACCTCGCTCTTCCCCGAGGCCGCGGCGCCGCTCCCGCAGCCGCCGGTGACACAGCCGCCGGAGGCCCGGGTCCCGGAGCCGGTCGAGCCCGAGCGCGGCGCGCCGAAGGTGAGCAACCGCGGCAAGGCGGGGTTTGCCGTCTGGCTAGTCACCGTGCTCGTCTTCACGGTCGCCGTCGCGATCGGCGCCTGGTGGTTCGGCTCCGGTCGCTACGGCGAGATCCCGCAGGTACTCGGCATGGACCAGATCCAGGCCGTCGCCGCCGTCGAGGAGGCGGGATTTAGCACGCAGACCTCGAGCGTCTACAGCGACGACGTCAAGGAGAACCTCACCGTCGGCACCGACCCCGCCTACGGCGACCGTGCTGTGAAGGGCGACCCGGTCACCGTCCTCGTGTCGCTGGGCAAGCCCACCGTCCCGGATGTCCCCTCCGACCGCTCGCTCGACACCTATCAGCAGCTGCTAGACGAGCGCACCCTGACGCTCAGCACAGGCGAGCAGCAATACTCCGACACCGTCCCCACCGGCGGCATTGTCAGCGTCAGCCCGTCCGCGGGGCAGACCGTCTCGACGGGCTCGGCCGTCACCGTGCACACCTCCAAGGGCGCGGCACCGGTCACCGTCCCCGACGTCGAGGGGCTGTCGCAGGCGCAGGCCACCTCGCAGCTGGAGAAGCTGGGGCTGAAGGTCACCACCTCCGAGCAGTTCTCGAACAAGGCGGCCAAGGGCGACGCGTTTGGCACCGACCCGGTCGCGGGCACGAGCCTGCCCAAGGGGTCCTCGGTGACGCTCAACATCTCCACCGCCGTGGAGATCCCCGATCTCACCGGCAAGACCCAGAAGGAGGCGACGGCCGCGCTGGCCGCGGCGGGGCTAAAGGTCGGCGACGTGAGCACCTCCACCACCGCCACCGGTTCGAAGGCCGACCAGGTCGCCTCCACCTCCCCGGAAGCGGGCTCGCTGGTCGATTCGGCGCAGACCTCGGTCAACCTGGTGCTGGTGGGCAAGGTGGAGGTCCCCAACGTCATCGGCAAGACCGTCAAGGACGCCAAGGCGGCGCTGACCGCGGCCGGGTTCACCGTCAAGGTCTCCGGTTCTGCCAGCGCGAACGCCCGAGTATACTGGCAAAGCCCTATGAGCATCGGGGCGACCAACGCGAACGAAGGAACTGAGGTAACCATCCGTGCCCGCTCTTAAGACCCCACCGGCCAGCGCCAAGCCCTCCGGGCTCGGCACGATCGGGGCCATCATCGGCGGCGTCGCCTCCGTGCTCTTCATCCTCTGGCTGCTGCGCGGCGACAACTCCTTCCTCACCTACCTCCTCGACGTCGACGTCTACCGCCTCGGCGCCAAGGAGTTCCTGGGTGGCGGAAACCTCTACGATCAGTCCTTCCACACCCGGCTGATCGACCTGCCGTTCACCTATCCGCCGTTCGGCGCGCTGTTCTTCGCCCCGCTGGCGTTGCTGCCCCAGACGGCGGTGCAGGTGATCATCATCGCCTTGTCCGCGCTGTGCCTGTGGGCCTCGGTCGCCGCGGTGCTCTCCCACTACGGCCAGGCCCGCCCCTGGGTGGAGGCGCTGTGGGTGGTCCCCTTCGCCCTGGTCAGCGAGCCGGTGCGCGCCACCTTCGAGTTCGGACAGATCAACCTGGTGCTCATGGCGCTGGTCATCGCCGACGTCACGGGCGTCTTCCGCCGGCTTCCCCGCGGCGTGCTGGTCGGCATCGCCGCAGCCATCAAGCTCACCCCCGCCTACTACGGCCTCTACTACCTCGCACGCCGGGATTGGAAGGGCGTGGCCGGCGTGATCGGCGGCTTCCTCGGCGCCACCTTCTTGGCCTTCCTCATCCACCCGCACACGACGATCCAGTACTTCACCGCGGTGCTCTTCGACAACGGGCGCATCGGCAACCTCGAGTACGCCATGAACGTCTCGCTCTCCGGCCTCAACGCCCGCATCAGCGCCGACACCCGGCTCATCTGGCTGGTGGCCACGGTCATCGTCACCGTGCTCGTGTACTTCTCGGCGCGCTCCGCGCACAAGGCCGGGCAGGACTTCCTCGCCTTCATCGTCGTGGCGCTGGGCTGCCTGTGCGTCTCCCCGGTGAGCTGGTCCCACCACTGGGTGTGGCTGGTTCCCGCCGCGATCGCGCTCTACTTCACCCGCCACTACGTGCTCGCCGCGTGGGCGATACTCATGACCTACTTCCTTGACTTCCACGCGCTGCTGCCGCGCGACCACCAGGTCGAGATGAGCTGGAACTGGTTCGAGCAGCTGCTCGGCCTGCACTACGTGCTCTACGCGCTTGTGGTCATCGTCGTGGTCATGGTCCGTCCCGTGGGCGCTGGCCGTAGGCGTCGATAAGCACAAAGCAAACGAGCCTCCGTTCCTGTGAAAGGATGGAGGCTCGTTTTTTATGCGTCTAGTTGCGCAGCATCTCCGCGACGAGGAAGGCCAGCTCCAACGACTGCTGGGTGTTCAGGCGCGGGTCGCAGGCGGACTCGTAGCGGCCCGGCAGGTCGACGTCGGTGATGTCCTCGGCGCCGCCCAGGCACTCGGTGACGTTCTCGCCGGTCAGCTCGATGTGGATGCCGCCCGGGTGGGTGCCCAGCGCGCGGTGGACTTCGAAGAAGCCCTGCACCTCGTCGATGACCTTGTCGAAGTGGCGGGTCTTGTAGCCGTTCGACGCGGTGAAGGTGTTGCCGTGCATCGGGTCGGACTGCCAGATGACCTTGTGGCCGGACGCCTCGACGGCCTGGACGATGCCCGGCAGCACGGTGCGGATCTTATCGTGGCCCATGCGTGCGACCAAGGTCAGGCGGCCCGGCTCGAAGTTGGGGTCGAGCTTCTCGGCGTAGGCGACGGCCTCCTCCGGGGTGACCGTCGGGCCGATCTTGAGGCCGATCGGGTTGGCGATCATCGCCGCGAAGCTGACGTGGAAGTCGTCGATGCCGCGGGTGCGCTCGCCGATCCACAGCTGGTGCGCGGACAGGTCGTAGAGCTCGGTGTTGCCCTCCTCGTCCTGGGCGAGGCGCAGCATGGCGCGCTCGTAGTCGACCAGCAGCGCCTCGTGGGAGGCGAAGATGTCGGCGGAGCGCAGGGTCTCGTCGGAGACGCCGCAGGCGTTCATGAACTGCAGGCCGCGCTCGATCTCCTTGGCCAGCGCCTCGTAGCGCGCGCCCGCCGGGGAGTTGGAGACGAACTCGCGGTTCCACTCGTTGAGCCGGCTGAGGTCGGCGGTGCCCGAGGTGGTCAGCGCGCGGACCAGGTTCATGGCGGCGGACGCGTTGGCGTAGGCGCGGATCATGCGGGCTGGGTCGTGCTTGCGGGCCTCCGGGGTGGCCTCGACGCCGTTGACGATGTCGCCGCGGTAGTTCGGCAGGCCGTTGGCATCCAGATCCTGGGAGCGCGGCTTGGCGTACTGGCCGGCGATGCGAGCCATCTTAACCACCGGGGTGGACGCGCCGTAGGTGAGCACGACGGCCATCTGCAGCAGCGTCTTGATGTTGGCGCGGATGTGCGGCTCGGTGTTGGACTCGAAGGTCTCGGCGCAGTCGCCGCCCTGCAGCAGGAACGCCTTGCCGTTGGCCACGTCCGCCAGCTGCTTCTTCAGCACGCGGATCTCGGGCGCGACCACGATCGGCGGGACCGACTCGAGGATCTTGCGGACGTTTTCTGCCGCCGCAGTATCCCAAGAAGGCTGCTGCTTTGCGTCGCGCGAAATGACATCTTCAAACTGCTTCTGCAGATCACCTGGCAGCGGTGGAAGATCTGGAAGTGCTTCTTTAGGGATATCTACTGTCCAACTCACACCCTTATATTTAGCATGAGTTATTGACCCCGCAATAATTTATAAGGGGAAAATACCGCTAGCGGCGCGCCCGATTGTTCCTATCCAGGGGCAGGTGTTGCATGCAGACGCGGAATTTCTGCAGGTTGTGCCGGGCGTCCACGAGCGCGTCGTGGTTGCCGTCGGGCACCTCCGGAAGGGAGGGGCGCCCGGCCATCTCCCAGTATTGCTTGAGCTCGCGGGTGTAGCGGGGAAGCTTTTTCGGTAGCCCCGCCATGTCTCCCCACAGCTGCGCGAGCACCACGTGGTCGTAGGCGCCGACCCAGGCCCACAGCTCGGGGCGGGCGTGCCCGTGGCTGACGAACTCGAGCACCTCCCCGCGGATGGCGTCGAGCGACTTCCACGCGCGGTCGGAGGGGTTGGGCAGCTTGCTCAGCACGTTCTCGCGCACCCAGCGGCTGGCGCGCGCATGGTCGGCGTCGGTGGACACTGCGTAGTACTCGCGCCCGTCCTCGGCGACGATGCCGATGGATACGAGCTCGATGGTCTCGCCATCTTCTATGAACTCGGTGTCATAGAAATACCGCATGCGTCCCGTCTTTCTTGCTTTTGCTTGTCGACGCCCACCGCCATCTCGCGTGATCGCGCCGAGGGGAGGGAACGCGGGCTGCGGCTTCGGCCGCCCGCCTGTCGACCCCCCATGTTACGCAGCGGGCCTATGGGCTGGCCCCATGAGGTCACTCTAAGTCGGTCTCGCGCGAGGGGATGCGGGCCGGGCGCATGGCGGCGCGAAGGTTGTATTGCGCGGACTCGACGAGCGGAGCGATCGCCGGCGGCTTCATGGTCCAGCCCAGCACCGGGGTCTTCTGGACCGCGTGCATGACCAGTCCCCCGGCGAAGGCGATGGGGATGCACACCATGACCCAGTAGCCGGTGGTGTCCACGAGCCGGTCGGCGGTCAGCGCAAAGCCCTCGTCGCGGTAGCGGAAGAAGAACCCGAACACGGCGGTCAGCGCGAGCTGGTGGCCGATGTAGATCTGCAGGGTGTGGCGGCCGATGAACCCGATGCCCTTACCCAGCAGCGGGACGTAACCGAGGAACACGGCAACCGAGACCGCCAGCGGCAGGAACAGCAGCGAGGAGACGATGTTGGTCGTGTCCTTCCACGGGCCCTCGGGCGCGTGCAGCAGCGAGTAGCCCATCCACAGCCCAGCGGCGGCGATGAACATGGCGAAGGGGTGAAACGCGTTCTGGGCGAAGTTCGCGATGTGCGGGCGCAGGAGCGCGCCGAGCAGGAACGGCGGCAGGTAGCAGAGGTACTTGATGAGGAAGGGCAGGTAGGGGTGCCCCACGAGCCCCGCGAGCGCCGGCAGGTGCTCCTGCGTCCACGGCGAGAGCAGCAGGCCGGGGCCGAGAACGGAGACGGCGACGATAACGTAGCTCACCCACACCGGCGCGAACTTGGTCGCCCACAGGATCACGGTGAACGCGATGAGCGCGTGGAGGAACCAGTAGATGCCCTGGCCGGTGAGGACGGCCTCGACGTAGTCCTTGCGGATCGGGAAGGCCTTCTCGTAGGCGTAGTGCAGCTCTGCGGCCTTCAGCCAGCGCTCGATGGGGGTCCAGAAGACGAAGGGCACGGCGAGAAGCCACAGCCGCTTGGTGCACAGCTCCACGAAGCTCATGCGCAGCACCTTCACCGCGAAGAACCCGGAGACGAGGAAGAACAGCGGCATGCGCAGCGGGGCGAACTCGTCGTTCATCTTGTGCAGGGCGGTCTCGGTGCCGTAGGGCACGGCCATTCCCACGTGGAGGATGAGGACACCGATGATGGAAAGCCCCCGGGAGACGTCGGGCCACGACAGCCTTTCCTTCACCGCGACCCCTCTCCTGCGCCATCAATCGAACCAACTTAGCGTATACAAACTTAAGGGTTCTTAAAAGTAAGGCAACGCTAAATAGTACCCCTGCGCTGGTGTTTTCCGGTAGGGAAAGTGAATCCCTCTACAGACTCTTCCTTTTCTCTCAGAAAGCGCCGGGCCTAGGCCTCCGGCAGCCCCTCGCCGGCCTCCAGCGCCTTCTTCACATCGGAGGCGTAGAGGTCGACGTAGTCCTGTCCGGTGAGCCGGGCCAGCTCGTGCATGACGTAATCGGTCAGCGCGCGCGGCGCCTCGCGCCCCTCGGGGTCGAGCCCCTTCTCCTTCACGAAGGCGAGCGGATCAATCGCTTCCCCGATGCGGATGCGCACCTTGGCCGGGCGCGGCACGACGGTCCCGATGGGGTTGGCGTCGCGGGAGCCGATCATCGCGACCGGCACGACCGGGACGCCCGTCTTCAGCGCGAGGCGAGCCATGCCGGTGCGACCGCGGTAGATGCGGCCGTCCGGCGAGCGGGTTCCCTCCGGGTAGATGCCGAACAGGTCCCCCTTGTCGAGCACGCCCGTGCCGGCGTTCATGAGGACCTGGCCCGCGTCCCCGGAGGTGCGGTCGAGCGGGATCTGGCCCACGGAGGTGACAAAGAACCTCTGGATAGCGCCCGTGAGGCCGGTCCCCGTGAAGTACTCCTGCTTGGCGGGGAAGGTGATCTGGCGCGGGCACAGCAGCGGCAGGTAGAAGGAGTCCATGACCGCCTGGTGATTGGAGGCGAGGATCGCTGGCCCCTGGGTAGGTATGTTCTCCAGCCCCTCGATCTCCGGCCGGTTGTACACGCGAAGCGCCGGGCCGATCAGGATGGACTTGAAGAACCAATACCATTTGTTATTCATCAGAAGCGATCCACTTTCGGCTGTGTCCGGGTGAGGGGTGGGGATTTAGCACACTGCCACGCGCTGGCGGGCCAAATCGGCTACGCCAATCATACCCGCATCGGCCCCCAGTTCCGCGCAGGCGACGCGAGGAAGCGGGCGATAACCAGACCCCACGATGTTTTCCGCCATGTGGGCTACGGCGGCGTCGAGGTAGAGGTCTGCCGACTTGGACACTCCCCCACCTAGGAGGATGAGCCCGGGGTCTAGCACGTCGGCGACGATGGCGAGCCCACGGCCCAGCCACATGGCGAAGTCGTCGACGACCTTGAGCGCCAGCTCGTCGCCGCAGCGCGCGGCCTCCATGATGTTCTTGCCCGTAAGTTCCCCGCGCTTTTCGAGCTCGCGCAGGGCGCTCGGTCCGGCCCACTCCGCGAGCATCTCGCGGCCGGTTTCCTCGACCGCCGTGCCGGAGCAGTAGCGCTCGAGGCAGCCGCGCTTGCCGCAGGCACACTCCCGCCCGCCGGGGACCATGGTGAGATGCCCGAACTCCGGGGCGGTGCCGAACGCGCCGCGGTAGATGGCCCCCTCGTTCATCAGGGTGGCTCCGATGCCCGTGCCGAGCGCGAAGAGCACCCAGTTGTCGTTGCCGCGGGCGGCGCCAAAGCGGTACTCGCCCCACGCCGCGGCGTTGGCGTCGTGCTCCACCTTCACCGGCAGCCCGAGCGCCTGCTCGAGCTCCGCGCGCACCCGCCGGTCGCGCCACGGCAGGTGCGGGGCGAAGCGGACGATTTCACACTCGGGATCGAGAAAGCCAGCGACGGCGAGTCCCACCGCCTCCACGCGGTGCTTGGCCGCGAGGGCGTCGACAAGCGATGCAATGCCAGACTCGAGCGCCTCGGCCGTGCGCGGGGTGGGAACCGACTGGGAATCGACGATGTCGCCCGTGCTGGTCACCGCGGCAGCGCGCATGTTGGTACCGCCGATATCGAAACCGACGGTCACCGACTTGGGGCCTTCCAGCATGCGAGTCCTGCCTTTTCTACCGATTTTCACGCCGTGCACTTCAACGCGGCAGGCGCTGAGAAATTCCCAGCATTAACCCATAAAGTCTAGCAAGGCAATGACCGAATACTTACTTTCGGGTTAATTCACGGATAACACATCGCGCAGACGCTTGCCCATGATCTCCCACGTCCAGCGCTTTTCGACGTTCCTACGGCCGGCCATGCCCATCTGCCGCGCGGCGGCTGGGTCCGACAGTATCCTCTTGAGCGCGTCTGCGATGGCCTCGACGTCGTTGCCGCGAACGACGACGCCGCTTTCCGGCGTGACCGTCTCCGGCGCCCCGCCCGAGTCACCCGCGAGCACGGGGATGCCGCACGCCTGCGCCTCGAGGTAGACGATGCCGAGCCCCTCGACGTCGAGCCCCTTCCCGCGGGTGCGCGCGGGCATGGCGAAGACGGTGGCGGCTTGCATGGCCTTCTTCATGACGTCGTCGTCGACGCGCCCGAGGAAGCTCACAGGATCCTCTAGCCCTTGGGCCAGCTCCCTCAGACGCTTCTCGTAGCTTCCGCCGCCGACGAGGACCAGCTGGGCGTTGGGGAAGGCCCGGAGGACCTCCGGGAGGGCCTCTATGAGCCGATCCTGGCCCTTGCGGGGCACCAGCCGGGAGATGCAGACGATGAAGGGCCCCTCCCCTTCCCAGCCGAGCTCCGAGCGCAGCCGCTCCCGCTCTTCCTCGGCGACGGGCACGAAGTCGGTGACGGAGACGCCAGACGGCAGGTGCACGAATTTGCGGCGCCCGCCGAATGCCCTGGCGAAGCGTCCGAGCGTGTACTCGGCGATGTAGGTGATGGCGTCGCAGTCGCGGCCGATGATCTTCAGGGCCTGACGGGCGCCGGGGAGCATCGACCATCCCACCTCGTGCCCGTGGGTGGAGGCCACCACGCGCTTGGCGCCGGCCTTCTTGGCCCAGGACGCCATGAGGGCGAGCGGCGCCGAGGCGCCGAACCAGACGGTGTCGATCTTTTCCTCGCGGATAATCTCCTGCATCCGCCGCGCGGTGGCGAGGGTGGGAAGCATCATCTTTACCGGCCAACGGATCACCTTGTAGGGCTGGCGGGCGTCCCACGCCCTGGCTGCCTCCGCGTCTTGCACCGAGGCGAAGACCACGAGGTCCTCGGCGGGCAGGGTGTCGACGAAGTCGCGCAGATACGACTGAATTCCACCCAGTGTGGGCGGAAAGTCATTGGTTACGAGCAGAACGCGGGTCATACGAAGAATGTACCAAGGAAAAACCCGCCACCTGAGGACAGGCGACGGGTTGAGCGCGTTGCGTTCTTAAAAGCGAACCGCGTTGTAGATGGGCATGCTGCTCATCGGGGCCTCAGACAGCGGGGTGCCCTCGGTGACGGCGTGGATGACGTTGCCGTTGCCAGCGTAGATGCCCACGTGGGACGCGCCGGAGTAGAAGGAGACGATGTCACCCGGCTGGAGCTGATCCAGCGGAACCGGGGTGCCCTGCGCGGCCTGCGCGTAGGAGGTGCGCGGGATGGCCTTGCCAACCTGCGCGTAGGCCCAAGAGGTCAGGCCGGAGCAGTCGAAGGCGTTGGGGCCGGTAGCGCCCCACACGTACGGGGAGCCGATCTTCGAGCGTGCTGCATCCACGATGGCCTGGCCGGTGGAGTTGTTGGAGGACGGGTTGACGACTGCATTAAAGTTGTCAACGATGCCCTGCCCGGAGAGGGAAGGAATGAACTGCGAAGCATTGGGGACGTTCTCGATGCCTGGAACGTCAACGCTGACGTTGGTGCCCGGAACTACAACCTCTGCAGCCTGAGCCGGGGTAGCCAGGGCGGCCGCGGAACCAACCAGGACTGCGGAAGCAGCGGCGGTCTTGCGGGCGGTGAACTGACTACGGCGACGGTGCTTAGCCACGAATGAATCTCCAAACTGTGTTGCGCCTCCGCCCCGGCGATCCGGAGCGTCCAAGGTCAGTATCTGGAAACTGCACCAGACTTGGCCTCGACTAGGCTTTTCGATTTTCTTCTTGACGTAACGACTGCGGTTGGTCGCTTTTGAATGTCTCGATTAGGTTACGAAACAATCCCCCGGGCTGTCCACTTTTCGGTTCCGTAATCATGTCGTTATGAAGTCGTTACTTAAAGAAGATGAACTTTCCTGAGAAGTTCTCATTTTGTGACCAAACCGCAATCATTCGCAGCCATTTCCCATAATTCCCCAAGCTACCTGCGGAAATAATTGAACTCTAATGTCGATATTTTCGCGCCTGAGGTTTATCTTTGACGTCACCAAACACGTTATCTGAGTACCGTGTGATTCGTGTTACTTTTTAGAATTGGTGGGATTCACACAGCGAACGGCGGCCCGCGAACATCATGAAACGTGAAAGGTGTTAATTCCTGTGGTTTCCTGCTTTCGGTTGTCTCGCGGAGCTTAAGAATGGAACTTGGGACGTTCCGAATACTTGAGTAGGCCCGTCGGGTGCGCGGCTATTCCTATATATAAGGGTGTCTCGCCTTTGGCGTCGACAAGCAGAAAACCCGCTACGGTCCCTTGCGGGCGTAGCGGGCTTCGCGAGCGCTAATTGGGGTCTTTACAGACCGTTCTCCTCGTCCTTGGCGCGGTTAGCGCGGTTGAGGTTGTCGAGCATCTCCGCTTCCTCGCGGTGATTCTCGTGCTCGATCTCTGCAGCCTTGGCTGCGATCTCCGGGGAATCCGGCGTGAAGGCGGATCCACGACCCGGGGAACCGGAGAAGCCGAGCTGGTTCATCTGCTTCGGGACAGCGGCGCCAGCGTACGGCAGCGGCACTGCGTGTCCGTGCTCGTCAACCGGGCCGAGCGGCTGGTGAACCTCGATGAAGGCACCGTTCGGCATGATCTTGATGATACCGGTCTCGATACCGTGCTCGAGGACCTCGCGGTCGGAGCGCTGGAGGCCGATGCAGATGCGGTAGGTGATGAAGTAGGCCAGCGGCGGCAGGATGATGAGTCCGATGCGGCCGACCCAGGTCATGGCGTTCAGGGAGACCTGGAAGTGGTAGGCGAACAGGTCGTTACCACCGGAGAGGGTCAGCAGGTTGAAGAACACCAGACCCATGACACCCAGCGAGGTACGAACCGGCACGTCGCGCGGGCGCTGCAGAATGTTGTGGTGAGCATCGTCGCCGGTGATCTTCTTCTCGATGAACGGGTAGGAGATCAGCAGGACGACCATGACGATGGCCAGCAGGGCAACCCAGAACACGCCCGGGATGGTGTAGTGGCCGAGGTAGAGCTCCCACGCCGGCATGACACGGGCGGCACCGTCAGTCCACAGCATGTAGATATCCGGCTGGGAACCAGCGGAGACCTGAGCCGGGTTGTACGGGCCAAGCATCCAGATGGCGTTGATGGTGGTGAGACCAGCCATGAGCGCCAAGACACCAGCGGTGACCAGACCGAAGGCGGCGGCCTTCAGACCGAACAGCGGCAGAATGCGAACGCCGATGACGTTGTTCTCGGTGCGGCCCGGTCCAGGCAGCTGGGTGTGCTTCTGGTACCAGACCAGAGCGAGGTGAGCTGCGATGAGGCCCAGGATGATGCCCGGGATGATCAGCACGTGCGCGATGTAGAAGCGGTCCAGCATGAGGTCGGACGGAAAGTCGCCGCCGAACATCAGCCAGTGCAGCCAGGTGCCGATGATCGGCAGGCCGACCACGATGGCGGACATGATGCGGAGGCCGACGCCGGAGAGCAGGTCGTCCGGCAGCGAGTAACCCATGAAGCCCTCGGCCATGCCCAGGAACAGCAGCACGCAGCCGATGATCCAGTTGGCCTCACGCGGGCGGCGGAACGCGCCGGTGAAGAAGATGCGCAGCATGTGCACGGTCATGGAGACCATGAACATCAGCGCTGCCCAGTGGTGCATCTGGCGGATGAACAGTCCGCCGCGAACCTCGAAGGAGAGGTTCAGCGCGGTCTCGTAGGCGCGAGACATCTCCATGCCGTTGAGCGGCAGGTAGGCGCCATCGTAGATGACCTTGGTGATGGACGGGTCGAAGAACAGGGTCAGGTAGACACCGGTCAGCAGCAGGATGATGAAGCTGTACAGTGCGATCTCACCGAGCATGAAGGACCAGTGAGTCGGGAAGACCTTGTTGATCTGGCGGCGAATACCCGCGGCGGCGGTGTATCGCGAATCAATGTTGTTGCCGATTTCGGCGAGTTTAGTGCTCATTAGGACTTACGCTCCCAGAATGCCGGGCCGACAGGCTCAATGAAGTCGCCTGCAGCAACGAGGTAACCCTCTTCGTCAACGGTGATCGGCAGCTGTGGCAGAGCACGGGCAGCCGGACCGAAGACTGGCTTGCCCCAACGCAGAGCATCGAACTGCGACTGGTGGCACGGGCACAGGATGCGGTTGGTCTGGGCCTCGTAGAGGGAGGTCGGGCAACCGATGTGCGTGCAGATCTTTGAGTAGGCGTAGTAGTCGCCGTAGTGGAAGTCCTCCTGGCCCTCGCGCGCGACGGCCTTGGCGGCGTCCTCGGAGCGCAGGCGGATCAGCATGACAGCATTACGAGGTCCGTGGATGGAGTGCATGTGCTCCTCGTAGACGTCTGCTTCCTTGTTGTACTTGTCTCCGTCGTTGACCAGATCCTCGGGCAGCGGGAAGACCGTCTCCATGGCGGCGGCGGACAGATCCTCGGGGCGCATGCGCACGAGGCGGGTCACGCCCTGGGTGGTGTAGTGCTCGCCGGTGGAGTTCTCTTCCTTCTCAGCAAGCGTGCCGGTGTCGCGACCGAGGTAGAGCTTCACACCCTTGCGGGAGCTCAGCGCCCAGCCGGAGGTCCACAGGGTGCCGTCACCCTGGATGCCCAGAGCGCCAGCCTTCCACGGGTTCTTGATCATGCCGCCGAGCGGGGCGATGACCACGAGGCCCGCGAGGACACCACCGACGCCGAGCAGGGACTTCAGGACCTTACGGCGGCCGAGGGTGGAGGTCTCCCAGGAGTCGTTCAGCAGGGCGACGATGGTGCGGCGGTCGACCTCGTCGGACGGGCCGTCGTGGCGGCGCTGAACCGCGATCTCCTCGGGCATGATCGTCTTGATGTAGATGATCACGGCGAAGGCGAGGCTCAGAATGGCCAGGCCGGCGGTGATGCCGAGGAACGGGGTGTACAGGGTGTAGGTCCACAGGCCTTCGTCGCCGAGGCCCTTGTACTTCCACGGCCAGAACAGGTAGATGGCCAGGAAGGCGACCGCGGCGACAATGCCGATGGCCAGCCAGACGCCAACCTTGCGGGCGGCGCGCTTCTCAGCCGGATCGTTGTCGATCGGGAAGCGCTCCTTGCGGTAGGCAACCGTCACGTCGTCGAGCTCGGTGCCCAGGCGGGCCAGCTCGTCGTTGCTCATCGCAGCAAGCTGCTTATCGGTGTACTTCATTTCGTTTGAATTGCTCATGAACGGGATCCAATCCAGAGTGCAGCGGCCACGAGGACCACGATGCCGACCAACCAAGCGAACATACCCTCAGCCACGGGGCCGAGGCCGCCGAGGCTCCAACCGCTCGGGCTGGGGGTTTCCTTTGCCGACTTGATGTAGGCGATGATGTCCTTCTTCTCGTCAGCGGACAGCTGGCGATCGGAGAACTTCGGCATGTTCTGCGGGCCGGTGAGCATGGCCTGGTAGATCTCCTGTTCGTTGGCAGGATCCAGGACAGGGGCGTACTTACCACTGGAAAGCGCGCCGCCACGACCGGTGAAGTTGTGGCAGGAAGCGCAGTTCAGGCGGAAGAGGTCGGAACCACGGGCAACGTCGGCCGGGTCGATGTTGCCGTCGTAGTTGGCGCCGCGGAGGGAGTCCATCGCGACCGTGCCGTCGGCGTTGGTGACGATCTCTGGTCCGCCACCGTTTGCCTGGACGTACGCTGCCAGAGCGAGGGTCTGAGCCTCGGAGTAGCGCGCAGTCTTACGCTTTGCCTGTGCCTCGTTGCGCAGCATCGGCATGCGGCCGGAGTGAACCTGGAAGTACACTGCGCCCGAGCCCACGCCAATCAGGGAAGGACCACGGTCCTGCACGCCCTGCAGGTTTGCACCGTGGCAGGTGATACAAGCGACGTCGTAGAGATCCTTACCTTCTTGGACAAGAGCCTGCTCGTCTTTCTGAGCGGTTGCGACCTGTGCGTCAGGGGTAACCGCATTGACGATGATGCCCGCGCCGGTCAAGCCGAACGCGAGGGCCATGGCGCCGGCGACGGTACGACGCACCTTGCGGCGGTTTCGCACCTTCTTCGCCTGCTTGGCCGACACGGTCTCCTCGACCATTGCGGGGGTTTGAGGGTTGTTATCCATCATTTTCCTTATGTCTCGTTGCGGAAAGTGAAGGGCTGTAGGCCGGAGCATGTGCCCAGGCCGCTACGGCCTACTGAATGAAGTAAATGGTGATGAAGAGTCCGATCCAGACAACGTCAACGAAGTGCCAGTAGTAGGACACAACCATTGCCGCGGTCGCCTGTGCCGGGGTGAACTTCGATTTGCTGATTCGCAGGATGACCACCACGAAGGCCAGAACGCCGGCAAGAACGTGTGCCGCGTGGAAGCCGGTGGTGATGAAGAACGTCGAGCCGTACACGCTGCTCGGGATGGTCATTCCCTCGCGGATCAGGTTTGCATACTCGTATGCCTGACCGACAAGGAAGGTCGCACCCAAGAGAACGGTGAGGCTGAACCAGCGACGCAGTCCGAATACGTCGCCGCGCTCTGCTGCGAAAACGCCAAGCTGTGCGGTAAAGGAAGAGGACACCAGGATGATGGTGACCACGAGGGCGTATGGAACGTTGAGGTGCTCAGCACCTTCCTTCCACGAGCCGTTTCCAATGCCATTCGCACGCGAAGTGAAGTACATCGCGAACAAGCCGGCGAAGAACATCAATTCCTGAGACAGGAACACAATCGTGCCGACACTGACCATATTCGGACGGTTCAGTGCCGCAACACGTTGTGGTGCTGCCATATCTTTGTTTCCAATTGCGCTCGTCACGCTATCTAGTATGACGGTTCGACCTGCGTAAGTCACCTCATGCCCCCCTTGCTATCAAAGGTTGGATTTGCCAATTTCACAACGTTGACCTTCGGAAATTCGCCCCAGATTCCTTCGCCACCCTAGGGAACTAATGGCCTCGTTCATCCGACGAGGCGTTTACGCAGGTCATTCCACCCCCATGGCAACCCCATTTCAAAAAACGGGTCACGGCCCCTAAATCGCTCGATTCAATAGGTCAGCCCACGCCGAAAATTGCACGCTGTTTGATGAGAGTTATCTCACAATCGCGCATCCGCAATTTTCGCCCTATCAAACTTTAGTTTGACCTAGCCTTACCTGCGGTTTTGGCCTTTCACAGCCACTTCCACCCCCAAGGAAAAGTTTTCGGCATTTTCCGCATCGGCGGGAACTTTTTTATAGCCCCCTCCGACGCACAGCCTTGGCCGTCGAAAAGCAACCGTCACAGTGACGCCAGCGCCACCCCTATTAGGGGACGCGAAAAACCCAGGCGCAACACCGCTGGGGTGCCGCACCTGGGTTATCAGACGCGCTGTGAAGCCTAGGGAATGTCTCCCCGACTATGAAACTAGTGCTTTTCCTTCGGGAGGCCGTACTGCAGGTTCAGCATGGTGGTCGACCAGATGAGCAGGATTGCGCCCATGGCGATCAGCCAGTAGTGCAGGTAGATGATGCCCAGCCCCAGAACGAGGACGGACATGCTCATCGCGAACGGCCAGATGGAGCTCGGGCTGAAGAAGCCCAGGGTGCCCGCGCCGTCCTGAATCTCCGCCTCTTCCCAGTCCTCGGGAAGAACGTCGATGCGCTTGTCGGTGAAGTGCAGGTAGCCGCCGAGCATCAGAGCCAGCAGGGTGGCCAGGATCATCGAGACGCCGCCGGCCCACTCGAAGTTGTAGGAACCGCCGCCCGCGCGGTGCAGGTTTCCGGAGTCCTGGACGTACATGGTGCCGAAGAAGTAGATCGCAGTCACGATAGCCAGGAACACGGCCATCGAGTACATGATCTTGGAAGTTGCTCTCATTGTATGTAAACCTCTTCCCTTATCTCTTAAGCGGCTGCGCCGTTGTTGTCGACCGAGTTAGCACCATCGCGGGTGTTGGTACGGTCGGAGTTGAATGGGCTGGTGGAGGTCGCGTACGGAGCCTCGCCGATCTGCTTCAGTGCGTCGGAGTTCGGAAGCTCCGGGTTGGCGTTGCGGATCTCCATGTACTGCTTGAACTTCTCCGGGCTCACGACGCGGATCTCGAAGTTCATCATCGCGTGGTAGGTACCACACATCTCAGCACAGCGGCCGACGAAGGCGCCTTCCTTTTCGATCTTCTCGATCTGGAAGCTGCGCTGCTGCTTGTTGGCCTCCGGGTGGTTGTAAGCGTCGCGCTTGAACAGGAACTCCGGGACCCAGAAGGCGTGGGAGACGTCAGCGGAAGCGAGGTCGAACTGGATCGGGGTGTTCGACGGGAGGACGAGGACCGGAACCTCCTCGGTGGTGCCGAGGGTCTCGATCTTGTCGAAGCGAAGGTAGGAGACATCCGACTTGGAGTAGCCGTTGATCGGGTTCTCGCCGTTCGGATCCTCCTTGGTGGCCTCTGCGTCCGCCTGGCGCTCCTCGTCGATGCCCTTGTACTCCGAGCCGGTGGGGCTCAGATCGGCGGCGACGTTCTGGTAACCGAACTTCCAGTTCCACTGGTAGGCGGTCACGTCGACGGTCACCTTCGGGTTCTTGTCCATCGCGGTGACCTTGTCCTGGGTCTGAACCGTGAAGAAGAACAGGGTCATGACGATGATGATCGGGACGATGGTCAGGACCAGCTCGAGCGGAATGTTGTACTGGGTCTGGCGCGGGAACTCGCCCTTGCCGGCCTTCTCGGCGCGCTTGGCGCTCCAAGCAAACATGCCGTAGATGAACAGGCCCCACATGATGAAGCCGATGATCCAGGCGGTAACCCAGACCCACACCCAGAAGTTGTACATGGCGGTCGCCTCGGGCGTAATGCCCTCCGGCCAACCAAATGCCAAGGCCTTGCCCAGCACGCCACCCGGTGCTTCGACGTCACATCCTGCAAGGGCGAGGCCACCGAAACCAAGGACACTGCCGAGCAGTGCCTTACGGCCCAAGCCACGCTTCTGCTGCTGTTTCACGCGCGTCTGCCTTCCTTTAAACACTAGATTCTTCAAGACTTTCTGAAATATCCATGGCGTCGCATGAGACATTCTCAAATAGCCACGTCTAAATAGGGAGAATAGCGCATGAACGGCCCGTTTCCTTAACTATTTCTCCCCCTCCATCCACCCATTAACGCCCCTAGAACTGCTAAAACATGACCGTTTGGGGCACTACTAGGGTGTTTAGCCCACATCGCTGCGCGGCCGTGTAACCCATCTCACAGTAGAATCGTCCTGTATCAACCTTATGGATACCCACAGCACCAACCAAGGTCACCCCCTTACCTAAAAGGGCAGCTCACGGTGGTTTTTTTCGCTTTTCGACGCTCCGAAGGCGGGCTGCCCCTTCCCCGAGGGGCTAAGCGCCGGGCTTGCGTCTCATCGCACATATGCGTCGGGCGTGGCCGTTTCCTGCACCCACGTGTCGGGCGAGTAGCCTAGTAGCAATGCGCCACCGCGCACCCTTATTAGTATTCACTCGCCAGTATGAAAGAGAGAAGGCCTCACCACATGTGCGGACTCCTTGGATTCCTTAGCGCTGACGGCAACGCCTCGCAGTTCACCGCTTCCATCGAAAAGGCTTTGCCATGCATGCGCCACCGCGGACCGGACGAGGCCGGAACCTGGCACGACGACGACGCCGTTTTCGGCTTCAATCGACTCTCCATCATTGACCTGGAGCATTCGCACCAGCCGTTGCGCTGGGGTCCCGAGGGCGAGCCCGACCGCTACGCCATGACCTTCAACGGCGAGATCTACAACTACGTCGAGCTGCGCAAGGAGCTGCAGGAGGCTGGGTACACCTTCAACACCTCCGGCGACGGCGAGACCATCGTCGTGGGCTACCACCACTGGGGTGCCGACGTCGTGCGCCACCTGCGCGGCATGTTCGGCTTCGCCATCTGGGACACCACGGAGCGCCAGCTCTTCCTGGCCCGCGACCCCTTCGGCATCAAGCCGCTCTTCTTCGCCACCACCGAGGCCGGCACCGCGTTTGCCTCCGAGAAGAAGTGCATCCTCGAGATGGCCGAGGACATGGGTATCGACCTCAGCCTTGACCGCCGCGCCATCGAGCACTACGTCGACCTCCAGTACGTGCCCGAGCCGGAAAGCCTCCACGCCGGCATCCGCCGCCTCGAGTCCGGCTGCACCGCCACCGTCACCCCCGGCGGCGAGCTCAAGCAGACCCGCTACTTCCGCCCCCAGTTCCCCGCGCAGAAGGTGGCCAAGGGCACCGAGCAGGAGCTGTTCGACCGCATCGCCCGCGCGCTCGAGGACTCCGTCGAGAAGCACATGCGCGCCGACGTCACCGTCGGTTCATTCCTCTCCGGCGGCATCGACTCGACCGCGATCGCCACCCTGGCCAAGCGCCACAACCCGAACCTGCTCACATTCACCACCGGCTTCGAGCGCGAGGGCTACTCCGAGGTCGACGTCGCCGCCGAGTCGGCCGCCGCGATCGGGGTCGAGCACATCGTCAAGATTGTCTCCCCCGAGGAGTACGCCGACGCCATCCCGAAGATCATGTGGTACCTGGACGACCCGGTGGCCGACCCCTCGCTGGTCCCGCTGTTCTTCGTTGCCCAGGAGGCGCGCAAGCACGTCAAGGTGGTGCTCTCCGGCGAGGGCGCCGACGAGCTGTTCGGCGGCTACACCATCTATAAGGAGCCGCTGTCACTGGCGCCGTTCGAGAAGATCCCGACCCCGCTGCGCCGCGGGCTAGGCCAGCTGTCCAAGGTGCTCCCCGAAGGCATGAAGGGCAAGTCGCTGCTCAACCGCGGCTCGATGACCATGGAGGAGCGCTACTACGGCAACGCCCGTTCCTTCAACTTCGACCAGATGAAGCGGGTCATCCCGTGGGCCAAGCAGGAGTGGGATCACCGCGACGTGACCGCCCCCATCTACGCGCAGTCGAAGAACATGGACCCGGTCGCGCGCATGCAGCACCTAGACCTGTTCACCTGGATGCGCGGCGACATCCTGGTCAAGGCCGACAAGATCAACATGGCGCACTCGCTCGAGCTGCGCGTGCCCTTCCTCGACCGCGAGGTGTTCAAGGTCGCCGAGACGATCCCGCATGATCTCAAGATCAGCCACGGCACCACCAAGTACGCCCTGCGCAAGGCCATGGAACAGATCGTCCCCGCCCACGTCCTCCACCGCAAGAAGCTGGGCTTCCCGGTGCCGATGCGCCACTGGCTCGCTGGCGACGAGCTCTTCGGCTGGGCCCAGGATCAGATCAACGCCTCCCAGACCGACGACATCTTCAAAAAGACCGCCGTCATGGAGATGCTCAACGAGCACCGCAACGGTGTCAGCGACCACTCCCGCCGCCTGTGGACCGTGCTCGCCTTCATGGTCTGGCACGGCATCTTCGTGGAAAAGCGCATCGATCCGGGCATCGAGCAGCGCGACTACCCGGTCTACCTCTAAGGCCATGCCCGCCGCACGATCGGCGCGCGGGGACGCCCTCTTCCACGCCACCGCGGCGGTTGTGGTCGCGGTGGCCGTGGGTATCGCGACCTGCCTGGTCAAGAAGTGGCTGGTCGCGCCCGCGGTCGGTTATTCGGCCGGCGCGCTCGTCTATCTGATCGCCGTGTGGCGGTCGGTCGACGGCATGGACGCCGACACCACCCGCGAGCATGCCGGCGGCGAGGTCCCCTCGACCGCGTTCCGGCAGGCGGTGGTCATCGTCTCCACGGTTTTGGCCATCGCCTCGGTGGTCCTGCTCATCATCGACAGCCACGGCGGGGACCTCTACCGCACCGCCACCCGCGCGCTGCTGGGGCTGGCCGTGGTCGCCATCGCTTGGGCGCTCGTGCACACCATCTTCATGCTGCGCTACGCGTGGTGCTACTACGACGAAAACCCTGGGCTCGACTTTAACCAGAAGGATCCCCCGAGCTACCGCGACTTCGCCTACGTCTCCTTCTCCATCGGCACCACGGCGGGCATTACCGACGTCGTGGTCACCGACCCCGAGATGCGGCGCATCGTCTTCGTCCACAGCCTCTACAGTTTCCTGTACAACACCGTCATCACGGCCAGCCTCATCAACGTGTTGGTCTCCCTGTTCTAGGCACGCGCAAAGCCCCAGTGAAAACACTGGGGCTTTTAGGCCTTGGTCGTCGAAAAGCGGCAGCGACCTAGTTGAAGGAATCGCCGCAGGCGCACGACGAGCTGGCGTTCGGGTTATCGATGGTAAAGCCCTGCGACTCGATGGTGTCCGCGAAGTCGATGCGGGCGCCTGCCAGGTAGGGCACGCTCATCTTGTCGACGACCAGGCGCACGCCGCCGACCTCATCGACCTTGTCGCCGTCCAGGTCGCGATCGTCGAAGTAAAGCTGGTAGCGCAGGCCAGCGCAGCCACCCGGCTGAACGGCGATGCGCAGGGACAGGTCATCGCGGCCTTCCTGCTCCAGCAGAGCCTTCGCCTTGGCTGCAGCGGCCTCGCTCAGGATCACGCCGGTGTTGGTTGAAGGTGCGGTCATTATCGCTTCTCCTCAGGAAAATAAGGGTGTATCGAACTCAATTTGTGCCACCACTCTAGCAGCATCCGGGCAGCTGGCCCATTTACCGATTCAACTATGCCTGCCCTAAATCTATTCCCACCCGATTCCGGTCACGCCATTGTCCCCGCCCACCTTACGCCTTGGTAGCCTTGAGGGCGTGAATGATGCCAATCAGAAAGACAACGTAGACAACGCTTCTGCCTCGGAGAAGCACTCGAAGGCCTACACCCCGAAGAAGGGCCACGCGACCCCCAGCCGCAAGCAGGCGCAGGCCGCCAGCGGTGCGTTCGAGGCACGCTTCTCCACCGCCGAGTCCTACGGCGAGAGCCGCAAGAAGCGCAAGGAGCTCAAGGCCTCCATGAGCGACGAGGAGTGGAAGCAGTACAAGGCGGACCAGAAGGAGGCCCGCCGCAAGCAGCAGCAGGCCGCGCAGGCCGCGATGGACCGCGGCGAGGAGAAGTACCTGCTACCGCGCGACAAGGGGCAGGAGAAGCGCTTCATCCGCGACTTCGTCGACGCGCGCCGCTACCTCAACAACCTGGTGATGCCGTTCGCGATCATCCTGCTGGTGCTGCTGTTTATCGGGCAGAAGCAGCAGACGCTGGGTGCTGCGGTCTCCATGGTCGCGATGGTCATCATGATCGTGCTGTTCATCGAGGGCGTCTACCTCGGCCGCAAGGCGTCTCGCGCCGCGAAGGCGAAGTACCCCCACACCACCGAGTCCGGCTTCAGCCTGGGCTTCTACGCCTACGGGCGCGCGACCCAGCCGCGCCGCTGGCGCACGCCGAAGCCGCGCGTGGAAATCGGCGACAAGGTCGAATAAGGTGCGCACGCTCGTCCTCGGCGGGGCTAGGTCCGGCAAGTCCTGCTTCGCCGAGGAACTCGTGGGAGATGCCTCGTGCGTGTACGTGGCGACGGCCAGGCCGTATTCCGGCGAGTTCGACGCGGACTTCGCCGAGCGCATCCGCCACCACGTGCAGCGCCGCCCCGCGCGCTGGGTAACCGAGGACGCCCGCGACGTCACCGAGGTGCTTTCCTCGCTGCGCGGGCGCACGGAGCCGCTCACGGTCTTGGTCGACGACCTGGGCACGTGGGTGACCCACCTGATCGACCGCCGCGGCGGCTGGGCAGGTCCCCGGGGGCAGCTCGCGGGCGCGTTCGACGCCCTGCTCGAGGCCATCGCCGCGCTGCCCTCCTGCGTTGACCTCATCGTGGTCTCCCCCGAGGTGGGGATGGGCATCATCCCCGAGCACCACGCGGGCAGGCTGTTTCGCGACGAGATCGGCACCCTCAACCAGCAGGTTGCGGGGGTGTGCGAGCGCGTCGAGCTCGTCGTCGCGGGGCAGGCACTATCGTTGAAGCGTTGAGGCGTACCCGCCCCGTTAATTGAATCACTAGTCGTAAATAAGGAAGCCCGTTCATCGCCATGCAGCCATCTGATTTCTTCCCCAAGGTCGACGCACCCAGCGCCGAGTACGCCGACAAGGCCCGAGAGTTCCAGCTCACGCTGACCAAGCCGACCGGCTCGCTGGCACGGCTGGAGAACCTGGGCGTGTGGCTGTCCTCGTGCCAGTCGTGCGTGCCGCCGAAGAAGATCGAGCGGCCGCGGCTGGTGGTGTTCGCGGGCGACCACGGCATCGCCACCAAGGGGGTCTCCCCCTACCCCATCGAGGTCTCCATCCAGATGGCGGAGAACATCCGCCTGGGCGGCGCGGGCGTGAACGCGATCGCGAGCCAGTCGGGCACCGGCGTGCGCGTAGCCGACATCTCGCTCTTCCACGACGCCTGGGGCGAGGAGCGCGTGAGCAAGTCCTGCGGCTCTATCGACTACGAGGACGCCATGACGGGCGAGCAGCTGGAGCGGGCGATCGAGATCGGCAAGCGCATCGCCGACCAGGAGGTCGACGCTGGCGCGGACCTGCTCATGGCCGGCGACCTGGGCATCGGCAACACGACCCCGTCCGCGGTCATCATCGGGCTGCTCACCAACAATGAGCCGGTCGTGGTCACCGGCCGCGGCTCCGGCGTCGACGACGAGGGATGGAAGCGCAAGGTCGCCGCCGTGCGCGACGCGATGTTCCGCGCCCGCAAGGACCGCAACGACATCCTCACCATGATGCGCAAGGTCACCTCGCCCGAGCTGGCCGCCATGGCCGCGTTCATCGCCCAGGCCGCCGTGCGCCGCACCCCGGTGCTGCTCGACGGCGTCGTGGTCACCGCCGCCGCGATGCTCGCCGACAAGATGGCCCCCGGCGCTCGCTTCTGGATGCAGGCCGGGCACCAGTCCGCCGAGCCCGCGCACATGTTCGCCCTGCGCTACCTGGGGCTTGATCCGCTGCTCAAGCTGGGCATGCGGCTCGGCGAAGGCTCTGGCGCCGCTGCCGCCGTCCCGCTGGTCATGATGGCCTGCAACATCATGAACGACATGGCCACCTTCGAGTCCGCGGGTGTCTCCGGCAAGGGGACCGTGCCCACCAACCGCTTCGACGACAAGATCCAGGAGTAGGGGCCCTGTCCGGAAAAGTTGACTTCGTCGACGGCGAACACGGCCCAGCTATCCTCGAGGGCCCGGCCACGGCGCTGAGCTGGCTGACCATCCTGCCGATCAAGGGCACAAGCGCCTTCGACCGCACCACCGGCGCGCGCGTGATGGCCTCGCTACCGGTGGTCGGGATCGTGCTCGGGGCGCTGGGGGCTGGCATCGTCGCTGTACTCTCGGCGCTGGGCGCCTACCCCCTGCTCATCGGCGCGCTGGTTGTTACCGCCTGGGCGCTGTTTACCCGCTTCATGCACCTCGACGGGCTCGCGGACGTCGCGGACGCGCTGGGTTCCTACGCCCCGCCCGAGCGCGCCCGCGAGATCCTCGCCGACCCCCACGCGGGGCTCATCGGGATGGGCTCGGCGCTTCTAGTCATGCTCGTCGAGGTCGCGTCCATTGCCGCGCTTGTCGACGCCTCGCGGCTGGCGTGGGCGATCGTCTTTCTGATACCGCTTTTTGCTCGCACCACCGGCCCCGTCGGCGCGAACGAGCACTTCCGCCCCATGAAGCCCACGGGCTTCGGCGCGATGATGATCGGCACCGCGAAGACCTGGTGGACGGTCCTGTGGGCGGTGGCCTGCGTGGCCGCGTCGGCTGGCGTGGGCGCAATGATGGGCGCACCGGTCGCCTTCACGCTGCTGGCCGCGGCGACACTCGCCGCGGCCCTAGGGCTCGCGTTCTTCCTCGCCGCCCACTGCACGAAGCGCTTCGGCGGGCTCAACGGGGATACCACCGGGTTCATCATGGAGACCAACGCCGCCGCGGTTGCGGCGGTGCTGGCCGTAGGCGTCGTAACGCTCTAAAAACCCTTAGACGAGGGTGTACATCCAGCCGTGGGTGTCCTCCTCGGTGCCGCGCTGGATGCCGGTGAGCTTCTCGCGCAGCTGCATGGTGATCGGGCCAGCCTGGTTGCCGTTGACCTCGTAGTCGCCGTGCTTGGACTTCACGGAGCCGACCGGGGTGATCACGGCGGCGGTGCCGCAGGCAAAGGCCTCGCTCATCTCGCCCGACAGCGCCGCGTCGTGCCACTCCTGGGTGGACACGAGGCGCTCCTCGGTGGTGTAGCCCAGGTCGGCCGCGACCTGGAGCAGGGAGTCACGGGTGACACCCGGCAGCAGGGAGCCGGACAGCTGCGGGGTGACCACGTGCGCGTCCTTGCCCTCGCCGAAGACGAACATGAGGTTCATACCGCCCATCTCCTCGATGTAGGTGCGCTTGATAGCGTCCAGCCACACGACCTGATCGCAGCCCTTCTCGGAGGCCTGCGCCTGAGCGAGCAGCGAGGCCGCGTAGTTGCCCGCGAACTTCGCCGCACCGGTTCCTCCCGGGCAGGCGCGGACGTAGTCCTCGCTCAGCCAGACGGAGACCGGCTTGACGCCGCCGGAGAAGTACGCGCCCGCCGGGGAGGCGATGACGATGAACTTGTAAGAGGTGGACGGGTGAACGCCCAGAGTGGCCTCGGTGGAGATCATGAACGGGCGAAGGTAGAGGGACTCCTCGCCGCCGGCGGCCGGAACCCAGTCCTGATCGATGGCGACCAGCTGCTGGAGCGCCTCGATGAAGACCTCCTGGGGCAGCTCGGGCATGGCCATGCGGTGCGCGGAGCGCTGGAAGCGGGCGGCGTTGGCCTGAGGGCGGAAGGTCTTGATGGTGCCGTCGGCGTGGCGGTAGGCCTTGATTCCCTCGAAGATGGCCTGGCCGTAATGGAAGACGCTGGTCGCGGGGTCGAGGGTGAGCGGCGCGTAGGCGGTGACCTTCGCGTCGTGCCAGCCCTTATCCTCGCTCCAGTCGATGGTGACCATGTGGTCGGTCCGGTACTTACCGAACCCCGGGTTCGCCAAAATCTCCTTGAGCTTTTCCGGCGAGGTGGGGTGATCGGTCTTTTCTACTGCAAACTTAAGGTCCGTCATGCCTTTTAAAGGTACACCTCCCACCTGCGCCGTCCTAGATTCGGGCATTCGTTTACTCTGGATCTGTCGGTCACACATGACCACCTCAGCGTTGCAGAAGGCAGGAGAATTCACCGTGGGCAACAAGACTTCCACTCGCAAGGCAATTGGGCTTCCCGATAAGGGGCTTCGCACGAAGCTGAGCCTGTCAAACAAGCTGCCGGAGGAATACGACGCGCTCGTCGTGCCCGTGTTCAAGGGCGAGTCGGGCCTCGAGCTCGCGGCGACGGGGCTGTTCGACGAGAGCGTCGACACCGCCATCTGGGAACTGCTCGCCGCCGTGGGGGCCACAGGCAAGGCCGAGGAGCTCACCCGCGTCCCCGCCATCGAGGGGATGGAAGCCGACTTCGTCCTCGCCGTGGGGCTGGGCAACCCCGATGCGCTCGACGAGGAGAAGCTGCGCCGCGCCGCCGGCGTCGCCGCCCGCAGCCTCAAGGGGGTGGGCACCGTCGCGACCACCCTGGGCTCGTTCGGCCTAGGCCCTGCGGTGGAGGGCTTCGCGCTCGGCGCCTACGACTACCCCGGCCTGCGCTCGAAGCCGAGCTCAAGCGAGCCGCTCGGACGCGCGGTGTTCGTCGACTCCCGCGAAAACGCCAAGAAGGAGATGCGCCGGGCCAAGATCATCGCAGGCTCGGTCTGCGTGGCCCGCGACCTAGTCAACGCCCCCTCCTCGCACCTCTACCCCGCCACCTATGCCTCTATCATCGAGGAGCTGGCCACCGAGCAGGGCATCGCGGTGGAGATCCTCGACGAGAAGCGC
Organism: Corynebacterium vitaeruminis DSM 20294; assembly: GCF_000550805.1. NCBI lineage: Bacteria > Bacillati > Actinomycetota > Actinomycetes > Mycobacteriales > Corynebacteriaceae > Corynebacterium > Corynebacterium vitaeruminis. Next base: position 2,027,762 of record NZ_CP004353.1, read on the forward strand.
CTGGCCAAGGAGGGCTTCGGCGGCATCCTCGCCGTAGGCATGGGCTCGTCGCGCCCGCCGCGGCTGGTGAGGCTGACGTGGGAGCCGAAGGACTGCTACCACCACGTGGCGCTGGTGGGCAAGGGCATCACCTTCGACACCGGCGGCATCTCGCTCAAGCCCCCGGCATCCATGGACAACATGATCTCCGACATGGGCGGCTCCGCGGCCGTGGTCGCCACCGTCCTCGCGGCCGCGCGACTTGATCTGAATATCAAGGTCACCGCGACGATCCCGCTCGCGGAGAACATGCCGGGCGGCAACTCCTACCGCCCGGGCGACGTCATCACCCACTACGGCGGAACGACATCCGAGATCCTCAACACCGACGCCGAGGGCAGATTGGTGCTTGCCGACGCCATGGCGCGCGCCTGCGAGGACGAGCCGGATTATCTCATCGACACGGCGACCTTGACCGGCGCGCAGCTGGTGGCCCTCGGGGAGCGCACCTCCGGCGTCATGGGCAACGGTCCCCTGCGCGACCAGATCGCCGCCGCTGGCGTGGCGATGGGCGAGAACGCCTGGGCGATGCCGCTGCCGGAGGAGATCGCCGAGGCCGTCAAGTCGCCCGTGGCCGACATCCGAAACGTCACCGGCAACCGCAACGGCGGCATGCTCGCGGCGGCCTGCTACCTGCGGCACTTTGTTACCGAAGGGATCGAGTGGGCGCACGTGGACATCGCGGGTCCCGCGTACAACACGAGCAGCGCGTACGGCTACACCCCCAAGCGCGCGACCGGCGTGCCGGTGCGCACCTTCATCGAGGTGCTGAGCGAGATCGAGCATATGTAGCTGTGGGCAAGGGGCGAATTCTTTCGTAGGTTCCCCCTGAAAGCCACATTCACAGCGACAAACCGGTAATCTTTTAAGGTACTAACATTTCAACGGCACTACTTTCGAGGAGTCAATAAACAATGGCGCACTCCGTTGTCATGCCCGAGCTGGGCGAATCCGTAACCGAGGGCACAATTACCCAGTGGCTGAAGTCCGTCGGCGACACCGTTGCCGTCGACGAGCCGCTGCTCGAGGTCTCCACCGACAAGGTCGACACCGAGGTGCCCTCTCCTGTTGCTGGCGTTCTGCTCGAGATCCGCGCTAACGAGGACGACACCGTCGACGTCGGCGAGGTTATCGCCGTCATCGGCGAGGCAGGCGAGGCGCCGGCCGAGGAGGCCGCACCGCAAGCTCCCGCTGCACCGGCCGAGGAGCCGGCGGCCAAGGTGGAAGCACCCGCCGCAGCGGCACCGGCCGCCTCCGGTGAGTCCACCGACGTCGTCATGCCCGAACTCGGCGAGTCCGTCACCGAGGGCACCATTACCCAGTGGCTGAAGTCCGTCGGCGACACCGTTGCCGTCGATGAGCCGCTGCTCGAGGTCTCCACCGACAAGGTCGACACCGAGGTCCCGTCCCCCGTCGCAGGCGTCATCCTCGAGATCCTCGCCAACGAAGACGACACCGTCGACGTCGGCGACGTCATCGTCCGCATCGGCCAGCCCGGCGCAGCACCCGCAGCCCCGGCTGAGCCAGCCGCACCGGCTGAGGAGCCGGTGGCCAAGGTGGAAGCACCTGCCGCGGCGGCACCGGCCGCCTCCGGTGAGTCCACCGACGTCGTCATGCCCGAGCTCGGCGAATCCGTCACCGAGGGCACCATTACCCAGTGGCTGAAGTCCGTCGGCGACACCGTCGCCGTCGACGAGCCGCTGCTCGAGGTCTCCACCGACAAGGTCGACACCGAGGTCCCCTCCCCCGTCGCAGGCGTCATCCTCGAGATCCTCGCCAACGAAGACGACACCGTCGACGTCGGCGACGTCATCGTCCGCATCGGCCAGCCCGGCGCAGCCCCGGCTGAGCCAGCTGCACCGGCGGTTCCGGCCGAGCCGGCGGCCAAGGTTGAGACCCCAGCCGAAAAGCCTGCTCCCGCAGCCGAGCCGGCCGCAAAGGTCGAGGCTCCGGCCGCGAAGGTGAACAACGACAAGGTCCCGTACGTCACCCCGCTGGTGCGCAAGCTGGCCGACAAGCACGGCATTGACCTCAACACCGTGACCGGCACCGGCGTCGGCGGCCGCATCCGCAAGCAGGACGTGCTCGCAGCCGCTGGTCAGGGCGAAGCCCCGGCCGCCCCGGCGGCGGCACCTGCCGCAGCCGACCCGCGCGCCAACTGGTCCACCAAGTCGGTCGACCCGGCGAAGGCCGAGCTCATCGGCACCACCCAGAAGGTCAACCGCATCCGCGAGATCACCGCCGCAAAGATGGTCGAGGCGCTGCAGATCTCCGCCCAGCTGACCCATCTGCAGGAGGTCGACGTCACCACGATCGCCGACCTGCGCAAGGCGAACAAGCCCGCCTTCCAGGCAAAGCACGGCATCAACCTCACCTACCTGCCGTTCTTCGTCAAGGCCACAGTCGAGGCGCTCGTCTCCCACCCGAACGTCAACGCCTCCTACAACGCCGAGACCAAGGAGATGACCTACCACGCGGACGTCAACGTGGCCATCGCCGTGGACACCCCACGCGGCCTTCTGACCCCGGTCATCCACAAGGCCCAGGAGCTAAGCTTCGTGGAGATCGCGAAGGCCATCGTCGACCTGGCCGACAAGGCTCGCAACAACAAGCTGAAGCCGAACGACCTGACCGGCGCCACCTTCACCATCACCAACATTGGTTCGGAGGGCGCCCTGTCCGACACCCCGATTCTGGTTCCGCCGCAGGCTGGCATCCTCGGCACCGCAGCGATCCAGAAGCGTCCGGTCGTCGTGACCGAGAACGGTGCTGACGCGATCGCCATCCGCCAGATGTGCTACATCCCGTTCACCTACGACCACCAGGTCGTCGACGGCGCCGACGCTGGCCGCTTCACCGCGACCATCAAGGACCGCCTCGAGACCGGCAACTTCGAGTCCGAGCTCGAGCTCTAGCCGGAAAGCACGAAGGCACGCCTTCTAGGCCGCAGGGAGACCCTCCCTGCGGCTTTTTGCGTGCGCTAGGCGCGCTAGCTACGGAATACCCGGCGTACCTTCCCGTCGACGCGTTCCAGCCGCCCGCGCACCGACGGACCCGCCGGATCATCGTCGTTGACACCGTTGTGATACGCGCAGCACGTGGCCAGGTTCGAACTTCTCGTGTGCCCACCGAACTGCCACGGAACCAAGTGATGCACCTGGCACTCATCGGCTGGCTTATGGCACCCATCCCACGCACAGGTGGGATTCTCCACCGCCGCCAACACCCGCTGCTTGCCGTTGGCAAACCGCTCCGAGCGAACCAAGTCCACCGGCCCTTCAACCGGATGAATCAGCGCAAACCCCCACTTCTCATCCAGCTTCATGCGGGCGACCTGCGTGCTGGTGCGCTCCACCCCATCCGAGCACCGCAACACCGTCTCATCCCCGGTGCCATCCAGCACCGCATCGAGAGCGTCCAGCGGGATCGTCACGATCGGCCGCAGCACCGTTGCTACGGCCCCGCCACCGGTGATCGCCTCCTGCAACGCCGCCACCGGGTCATCGGCGTCCTTGACCGGGTCGTAAAGCGTAGCGATCACCTCCGCTGGGGCGTTGACCCGCATCGACCACGTATTGTCCGCATACCTGCGCACCGACACCCCCAACGTCAACGCGCGGGGTGCAACGAGCTTCTTTAGCAAAGCCAGTCCGCGGCGTTTAAGCTCCGCAGGCGCCGCCTTCATCCGGCACAGCTCGCGGCGCAGGCGCCACTTCTTACGCTTGTCCGCCACCCGGCGGGCAACCGCCTCGATCGCCACAAGCGCATCCAGGCAGTGCCCGTTGGCGCGGATCGCGGACACGCACTCTGCCTGCACCCGCGACATCGGCGAGGGCGCGGCATAGATCGCCGCAAGCCCTGCGACGGTAGCCGCCGTGGACTCCGGCAACAACCGCTCCAGCTCACCCTCACCCAGCCCACTGGCTTCCTCGATGAGCGTCATCGGGTCGTGCAGCAGCGCGCCCAAGGTCTCCAACACGTTCATGCCCCGCACGCTAAACGCCCTCGCAACCCCGCGCAAGAGCACATGAAAAAAGGACCCAAAATCTGTGGATAACTTCCCACCCCACCCGATCTATCCACAGTTTTCCGGGCCTGCGCGGACCCCGCCCTGCGAATCCCTCCGACCTCGGCTAAAATGCGCGATTTCGTGTCCTCCACCTCCCCTGCCGCTATATAATGACTTCGTTCACACCCCCGTGCAGCAAGGAGAAGAACCGCCACCATGACCTTCGCACGCCGTCACGTCGGCCCCGACAGCCACGAGCAACAGCTCATGCTCGAGGCCGTGGGCTACGCCAGCATCGACGACCTCCTCGACGCCGCCATCCCCTCCGGCATCCGCACCACCGACGACCTCGGCCTCGGCCCCGGCCTCAGCGAGGCGCAGGCGGCCGAAAGGCTCCGCGCCTACGCCAAGCAGAACACCGTCCTCAAGGCCTTCTACGGCCAGGGCTTCTACGACACCATCACCCCGCCCGTCATCCGGCGCAACGTCGTCGAGGACCCGGGCTGGTATACCGCCTACACCCCCTACCAGCCGGAGATCTCGCAGGGCAGGCTCGAGGCGCTGCTCAACTTCCAAACCATGGTCGAGGAGCTCACCGGCCTGCCCGTGGCCAACGCGTCGCTTCTCGACGAGGCCTCCGCTGTCGCGGAGGCCGTGGGGCTGATGGGCCGCGTCCATCGCAAGGGCAACCGCGTGGTCCTAGACGAGGCGCTGCACCCGCAGGTACTCGCCGTGGCCACGGCCCGCGCCCGCACGATCGGCATCGAGGTCGAGGTCGCAGACCTAGCCCAGGGGCTGGTCGGCGAGGGCGTCATCGGCATCGTCGCCGCCTACCCGGGCACCGAGGGCGAGGTCACCGACATCCGCCAGGCTATCAATGACGTCCACTCCCGCGGCGGGCTCGCGGCCGTCGCCTGCGACCTGCTGGCCCTCCAGCTTTTGGAAAGCCCCGGCGCGCTCGGCGCCGACATCGCCGTGGGCAGCTCCCAGCGCTTCGGCGTCCCGCTGTTCTACGGTGGCCCGCACGCGGCGTTCATGGCGGTCACCGACGCCATCAAGCGCCAGATGCCCGGCCGCATCGTCGGCGTGTCCGTCGACGCCGACGAGCGACCCGCCTACCGGCTCGCGCTGCAGACCCGCGAGCAGCACATCCGCCGCGAGAAAGCCACGAGCAACATCTGCACCGCCCAGGCGCTCCTCGCCGTGTGCGCCTCCATGTACGCCGTCTGGCACGGGCCGGAGGGCCTGAAGGCCATCGCCGAGCGCGTCCACGGGCTCGCCTGCGCGTTCGCGGAGGCGCTCGAGGACGGCGGGGTGGACCTCGCCCACCAGCGCTTCTTCGACACCGTCACCGTGGTCGTCCCAGGCCGCGCCGAGGAGATCGTCGCGGGTCTGGCAGCAAAGGGCTACCTCGTGCGCGCCATCGGCGCCGACAAGGTCTCCGTCGCCTTTGGCGAGTCCGCGAACGAGGCCGACGTTCGGATGCTGGCGGACGCCTTTGGCGTAGTCGTCGACAAGCACGATGCAGCCCCGCGCCTCCCGAAAGCGCTCGCGCGAACGACGCCGACGTTAACGCACCCCGTGTTCAGCTCGATCCACTCGGAGACGCAGATGCTGCGCTACCTGCGCGGGCTCAAGGACAAGGACCTGGCGCTGGATCGCACGATGATCCCGCTGGGCTCGTGCACGATGAAGCTCAACCCGACCACCGGCATGGAGCCGATCACCTGGCCGGAGTTCGCGAACATGCACCCGTACGCGCCGAAGGAGCAGGCCGCCGGCTGGCTCGGGCTCATCGCCGACCTCGAGGGATGGCTGGCCGAGATCACCGGCTACGCCAAGGTCTCCCTACAGCCCAACGCAGGCTCCCAGGGCGAGCTCGCGGGCCTCAACGCCATCCGCCGCTACCACCTCTCGCGCGGCGACGACCAGCGCGACATCATCCTGATCCCGCAGTCCGCCCACGGCACGAACGCGGCCTCGGCGACGCTGGCGAACCTGCGCGTGGCGGTCGTGGCCACGGCCGCGGACGGCTCGATCGACTTGGGCGACCTCGATGAGAAGCTGGCCAAGCACGAGCACCACGTGGCGGGCATCATGATCACCTACCCCTCCACGCACGGCGTGTTCGAGGAGTCGGTACGCAAGGTGTGCGCGAAGGTGCACGCCGCGGGTGGGCAGGTCTACATCGACGGCGCGAACCTCAACGCGCTGGCGGGCTACGCGCGCCCCGGCGAGTTCGGCGGCGACGTCTCCCACCTGAACTTGCACAAGACCTTTACCATCCCGCACGGCGGCGGCGGTCCGGGCGTGGGGCCTGTGGCCGTGGCCGAGCATCTCGTGCCGTTCCTGCCTACCGACCCCACCTTGCCGCAGCGCGGCCCCGGGGTGCCGGTCGCCTCCACGTTCTACGGCTCGGCGGGCGTGCTGCCGATCTCGTGGGCGTACATCGCGATGATGGGCGACGAGGGGCTGCGCCAGGCCACCGCGAACGCGATCCTCAACGCCAACTACGTCGCGGCCAGCCTGCGCGAATCCTTCCCTGTGCTCTACACCGGCGAGTCGGGGCTCGTCGCGCACGAGTGCATCTTCGATTTGCGTTCGCTTACCGACGCCACAGGTGCGACCGCCACGGACGTCGCGAAGCGGCTGGTCGACTACGGCTTCCACGCCCCGACGCTGTCCTTCCCCGTCGCGGGAACGCTCATGGTGGAGCCTACCGAGAGCGAGGACAAGGGCGAGCTCGACCGGTTCATCGCGGCCATGCGCTCGATCCGGGCGGAGATCGAGGAGGTCGCCCGCGGCGACTACGCCTACGAGGACTCCGTGCTCCACCACGCCCCGTTCACGGCTGAGTCGGTGATCGCCGACTCCTGGACGCACCCGTTTAGCCGCGAGAAGGCGGCCTATCCGCTGCGCTCGCTGCGCGGCGGGGACAAGTACTTCCCGCCGGTGCGCCGCCTCAACGAGGCCTACGGCGACCGCAACTTCGCCTGCTCCTGCCCGCCGCCGTCCGCCTTCGACTTCGGCAACTGACCCGGAAGGATCCTTACATGACTGAACTGCTCCAGTCCCCGCTGCACGCGGAGCACGTGGCGCTCGGCGCGAGCTTCACCGCGTTCGGCCCGTGGGAGATGCCGCTGAAGTACGGCTCCGAGCTCGCCGAGCACCGCGCCGTGCGCGAGGCCGCGGGGCTCTTCGACCTCTCCCACATGGGCGAGGTGCGCGTGCGCGGCGCCCAGGCCGGGGAATTCCTCGACTACGCGCTCATCTCGACGCTGTCGCAGGTAAAGGTGGGCAAGGCGAAGTACTCGATGATTGTCAACAAGTCAGGCGGCATCATCGACGACCTCATCACCTACCGGCTTGCCGAGGACGAGTACCTCGTGGTACCGAACGCGGGCAACGCGAAGGTCGTCGCCGCCGAGCTCGCCTCCCGGGCGGAGGGCTTCGACGTGACCGTCACCGACGAATCGCTAGATACCGCGCTCGTCGCGGTCCAGGGCCCTCGCGCCCAGGAGCTGTTGCTCTCGCTGGTCCCCGACGACCTCGCCGCGCGGGTGACCGGGATGCCCTACTACGCGGCGGCACCTGTCACCGTGGCGGGCGTCGACGCGCTCGTCGCCCGCACCGGCTACACCGGCGAGGACGGCTTCGAGGTGTTCGTGCCGGGCGGCAAGGCTGCCGCGGTATGGGGCGCGCTGCTTCACGCCGGCGCCGTGCCGGCGGGGCTGGCCGCCCGCGACTCCCTTCGGTTGGAGGCGGGCATGCCGCTCTACGGCAACGAGCTCACGCTCGAGCTCACCCCGGTCGCCGCCGGGATGCCCGTCGCGGCCAAGGACTGCGAGTTTGTGGGCAAGGAGGCGCTGGCCAGCGCTCCCGCGCCGGAGCGGGTGCTGGTGGGGCTTTCGAGCTCCCAGCGCCGCGCCGCCCGCGCCCACGACCTGCTCTTCGACGGCGAGACCCTAGTCGGCGAGGTGACCTCGGGTCAGCACTCGCCGACGCTTTCGCGGCCAGTCGCCTTGGCTTACGTCGACAAGCGAAAAGCAACGCCGGGAACGGCTCTTGAGGCCGAGATTCGCGGCAAGCGCTACCCCTTCGAGGTAGTCTCCCTCCCGTTCTACACCCGCCAGAAAGGATAAAACCATGTCCCTGCCAGCTGATTTCTCCTACTCCGAGGAGCACGAGTGGATCAACGCGCCCGCCGATAAGGCCGCGGGTGAGACAGTCAAGGTGGGCATCACCTCGGTTGCCGCCGACCGCCTGGGCGAGGTCGTCTTCGCCGAGCTGCCGCAGGTGGGCGACGCCGTCACCGCGGGCGACCCGTGCGGCGAGGTCGAGTCGACCAAGTCCGTCTCCGACATCTACTCGCCCGTCACCGGCACCGTCACCGCGGTCAACGACGCGGTCCACGACGACTACTCGGTGGTCAACTCCGACCCGTTCGGTGCGGGCTGGCTGTTCGAGGTCGCGGTCGACGAGGTCGGCCCGCTCATGACCGCCTCCGAGTACGCGGCGGCCAACGGAGTATCCTAAGGCCTCATGACTGCTCCGCGTAAGCCCTTCTTCCCCGCCGACCAATCCATCCGCGACTCCGACGCACCCGTGACGGTGCGCGAGCTGGGGCTGGTGGACTACCAGGAGGCCTGGGACCTGCAGGCGGACCTAGCGGCGAGGCGGGCGGCAGACGAGATCGAGGACACGATCCTCGTGCTCGAGCACCCGAGCATCTACACCGCGGGCAAGCGCACGCAGCCGGAGGACCGGCCCACCAACGGGCTGCCGGTCATCGACGTCGACCGCGGCGGGCGGATCACGTGGCACGGTCCCGGCCAGCTGGTGATGTATCCCATCATCAAGCTGGCCGACCCGATCGACGTGGTCGACTACGTCCGCCGGCTCGAGGAGGCGCTCATCCAGGTGGTGCGCCAGGCGGGAGTGACCACCGCCGGGCGCATCGACGGCCGCTCGGGCGTGTGGGTGCCGGGTGCTTCGCCCGCCGAGCACGCGAAGGTCGCGGCGCTGGGCATCCGGATCACCCGCGGGGTGACCATGCACGGGCTGGCCCTCAACTGCGACAACACCCTCGAGTTCTACGACTACGTCGTCCCCTGCGGGATCGCCGACGCCGGGGTGACCACCATGAGCGCGCAGCTTCGCCGCGACGTGACGGTCGCGGAGATGACCGCGCCGCTGCTTGGGGCGCTCGACGACGCGCTGGCCGGGCGCCTTGTTGTCGCGGATCACACCTTCGCCTCCGCCCCCGACCCCACCAAGGGGCTTCCTCGCAGGTCGTAGGCGCTTTTCGACGCTACGCGTGGGGGCGGAGTACTGTCTAGTGATGTGACTCAAGCAGAAGGACGAAAGCTACTCCGCGTCGAGGTACGCAACTCCGAGACGCCCATCGAAGCCAAGCCACGCTGGATCCGCACCGCCGTGAAAACCGGCCCGGAATACCAGGACATGAAAAAGAAGGTCTCGGGTGCCAGCCTGCACACCGTGTGCCAGGAGGCGGGCTGCCCGAACATCCACGAGTGCTGGGAGTCCCGCGAGGCCACCTTCCTTATCGGCGGGGCCAATTGCTCGCGCCGCTGCGACTTCTGCCAGATCAACTCCGCCAAGCCGGACCCTCTCGACCGAGACGAGCCGCGGCGTGTGGCCGAGTCCGTGCGCGAGATGCAGCTGAACTACTCCACCATCACCGGCGTGACCCGCGACGACCTAGACGACGAGGGCGCGTGGCTGTACGCCGAGGTGGTCCGCCAGATCCACGCGCTCAACCCGCACACGGGCGTGGAGAACCTCACGCCGGACTTCTCCGGCAAGCCGGACCTGCTCCAGGAGGTCTTCGAGGCCCGCCCGGAGGTGTTCGCGCACAACCTGGAGACGGTGCCGCGCATCTTCCGCCGCATCCGCCCCGCCTTCCGCTACGAGCGCTCGCTCGACGTGATCCGCCAGGCGCGCGACTTCGGGCTGGTGACCAAGTCCAACCTCATCCTGGGCATGGGCGAGACCGTCGACGAGATCCGCGAGGCGCTGACCGACCTGCACTCCGCCGGTTGCGACATCGTGACCATTACCCAGTACCTTCGCCCCGGCCCCAAGTACCACCCGATCGACCGCTGGGTGAAGCCGGAGGAGTTCCTCGAGCACGCGGACTTCGCCAAGGAGCTGGGCTTCGGGGCCGTCATGAGCGGACCCCTGGTGCGCTCCTCCTACCGGGCCGGCCGCCTCTACGCGCAGGCTCTGGCCGCGCGCGGCGAGCAGCTACCCGCAAACCTCTCGCACCTCGCGGAGACCGCGGGCGCCTCGACCGCCCAGGAGGCCTCGACGCTTTTGCAGAAGTACGGCCCCTCGGAGGACACCCCGGTGGTGTCGGGTTTGTTGCCCCGAAAGTAGCCCGTCGTTTCTTCCAGCGCGGCCGCGGGCGCTAATGTAGGTGCCATGGCAGACGCGAACAAGAAGGAAGAGCGCGCGGCGAAGCGCGCACAGCGCCGCCAGACCTGGTCGCAGGTCTGGCAGGCTTTCAACATACAGCGCAAGCAGGACAAGGCGCTCATCCCGATCATGCTGGGCTCCTTCCTGGGCCTGGGACTGCTCTTTTTCCTCCTTGGCCTGCTGTGGGGCAACGAGTGGTTCATGCTCATCGTGGGCCTGCTGCTCGGCGCGACGCTCGCCATGTGGCTGTTTAGCCGCCGCCTGCAAAACTCCGTCTACGACCGCGCCTCCGGTCAGGCCGGCGCCGCCGGCTGGGCGCTGGAGAACATGCGCTCGAACTTCGCCGTGGTCTGGCGCACCAAGACCGCGGTGGCCATGAACACTCACATGGACGTCGTCCACCGCGTCGCCGGCGTGTGTGGGTTCGTGCTGGTCGGCGAGGGCGAGCCGCACCGCCTCAAGCCGATGATGGACCAGCAGAAGAAGCGCCTCAACCGGCTCGCCCCGGGCGTGCCGGTCAACGAGATCATCGTCGGCGAGGGCGAGGGCCAGGTGCCGCTGAAGAAGCTGCAGTCGACGCTCATGAAGCTGCCGCGCCACTACAAGAAGGACGAGGTCTACCAGATCGCCTCCCGCGTCGAGGCCATGGACGCCGTCGCCGAGCGCCAAGCCAGCGGACTGCCCAAGGGTCCGCTTCCGAAGGGCGGCAAGGTCTCCGGCATGAACCGCCGCGCCCGCCGCAACGCGGAGCGCAACAACAAGGGATAACCGTCAACCGGCTCGCACCCGCGAGCCGGTTCTTTTTTATCCCAGGATGACCGCGGTGCCCGTGGCACGGTCGTGCATCCCGCGGCCATCGGCGTCGACAAGCGCCGCCGGAAGGATGAAAACCGTAAACAGCGTGCGGGCGATGGCGCGAACGACGCCGACGCGGGCGGTGGGGTCGTCGATGCGGGCTACTCCCATGCCGAGAACGGCCTGGCCCGGCGTGCGTGCGAAGAAAATCACACTCACAATGCCCAGGATCACGAACAGGATGAGCGTCAGCGTGGAAGTCCCGCCCAGCTGGGTGGTGAACATGTGGATGAACGCCGCCACGATCCAGCAGATGATCCAATCGATGAAAACCCCGCCTGACCTGCGGGCAACCGAGGCCAGCGCGCCCGGGCCCTCCTTGGGGAGGCCCAGCTTCTCGCCTGGCCATTTCTGTGGGGTGTCGGCGCCTGCCTCGGATGGAATCTGCGGGCCGTCGAGCCAGCTTCGTTTGCGTTCAGACATGGCTTCTAATCTAGCGAACCCGCCCGAAAACGACATGTTCGCACCCCGCCCGACCTTATTTTTTGGTCAGCCTATAGAAAATGATGTAAGGTTCTTCCCAGAGGAATTTCTATCACCGTATAGTGTAGAATCGCCCTAGTTGGTTTCGGTAGGAATTCCGGTCGAGATTTCCTATCTCCGTCAAACTACAACACCCATGTTCACTCGCACGAGGAGTCACTGTGGCACTTAAGACCGCTGAAGACGTACTGAAGTACATCAAGGACGAAGAAGTCCAGTTCGTTGACATTCGCTTCACGGACGTTCCAGGTATCGAGCAGCACTTCACCATCCCGGCCAGCGTCCTAGACGAGGACGCGATCAAGGAAGGCCTCGCGTTCGACGGCTCCTCCGTCCGCGGCTTCACCACCATCGACGAGTCCGACATGAACCTCATCCCGGACCTGGCCACTGCGAAGCTCGACCCGTTCCGCGCCGCCAAGACCCTGAACATCAAGTTCTTCGTCTCCGACCCGTTCACCCACGAGCCGTTCTCCCGCGACCCGCGCACCGTGGCGCTCAAGGCCGAGGAGTACCTGGCCTCCACCGGCATCGCCGACACCTGTAACTTCGGCGCCGAGGCCGAGTTCTTCGTCTTCGACAAGGTCCGCTACTCCGCCGAGATGAACTCTGCCTTCTACGAGGTCGACTCCGACGAGGGTTGGTGGAACCGCGGCAAGGAGTACAACCTCGACGGCACCTACAACCTGGGCTCCAAGACCCGCGTCAAGGGCGGCTACTTCCCGGTTACCCCGTACGACGGCACCCAGGACGTCCGCGACGACATGACCAAGTACCTGCTCGACGCCGGCTTCGACATCGAGCGCTACCACCACGAGGTCGGCGGCGGCCAGCAGGAGATCAACTACAAGTTCAACACCCTGCTGCACGCGGCTGACGACCTGCAGACCTTCAAGTACATCATCAAGAACGTCGCCCGCATGCACGGCAAGGCCGCGACCTTCATGCCGAAGCCGCTCGCAGGCGACAACGGCTCCGGCATGCACGCCCACCAGTCCCTGTGGAAGGACGGCAAGCCGCTGTTCCACGACGAGTCCGGCTACGCTGGCCTGTCCGACATCGCCCGTTACTACATCGGCGGCATCCTCCACCACGCAGGCGCCGTGCTGGCCTTCACCAACGCGACCCTGAACTCCTACCACCGCCTGGTGCCGGGCTTCGAGGCCCCGATCAACTTGGTGTACTCGCAGCGTAACCGTTCCGCCGCGATCCGCATCCCGATCACCGGCTCCAACCCGAAGGCAAAGCGCATCGAGTTCCGCGCTCCGGACCCGTCGGGCAACCCGTACTTCGGCTTCGCCGCGATGATGCTTGCTGGCCTCGACGGCATCAAGAACCGCATCGAGCCGCACGCACCGGTGGACAAGGACCTCTACGAGCTCCCGCCGGAGGAGGCAGCCGCGATCCCGCAGGCTCCGACCTCGCTCGAGGCTTCCCTGAAGGCCCTAGAGGAGGACCACGAGTTCCTCTCCGACGGTGGCGTGTTCACCGAGGACCTGCTGGATACCTACATCAAGCTCAAGTACGACAACGAGATCGCTCCGGTTCGCCTGCGCCCGACCCCGCAGGAGTTCGAGATGTACTTCGACTGCTAAGTCGTTGATCTCACTTTGGCCCACCGTTTTCGGTGGGCCATTTTCTTTACCCGAGTAACGTGGGCGTTATGCCAAGCGTTCTCGATCGCGCCCGCGGCGCCCTGTACGGCCAGCTCATCGGCGACAACCTAGGCCAGCTGGTCGAGGGGTTGCCCGAGCACGAGATCGACCGCGCAGGCCTTTGCGACATGCGCGACGGCGGCGTGCACGGGCTCATCGCAGGCCAGCCCACCGACGACTCCGAGATGGCGCTCGCGCTTGCCCGCAGCCTGGTCGCCCGCGGCGGCTTCGACCGCGCAGACGTGCTTTCCGCCTACCGTTCCTGGGCGCGCAGCGAGCCATTTTCGCTCGGGGCCACCTGCCGCAAGGCGTTGCTTTCCGACGTCTATAGCCCCGAAAGCCAGGCCAATGGGGCGCTCATGAGGGTCTCCCCCATCGGCATCGCCTACGCCTTCGACCCAAGTCTCGCCGGCTCGTTCGCCGAGGACGACGCGCGCCTGACGCACATCCACCCGCGCTGCGTGCTGCTGAACGGGGTCTACGCCCGGGCGCTGGCCACCCAAATCCGCGACGGAATCGGCCGGGACGGGCTCGTGCGCCTCCTTGCTGGCGAGCCCGACCCAGTGCTCCCCTCCGACTTCTCCACCCACATGGGCTGGGTGGAGATCGCCTTCGCCGTCTCCGCCTGGGAGGTTGGCAACGCGGAGAGCTTCGAGTCTGGGCTCATCGACGTCATCGCCCGCGGCGGCGATACCGACACCAACGCGGCGATCGCGGGGGCGATGCTCGGCGCATTGTTCGGGGAGGCCGCCATCCCCGCCCGCTGGCGCGCGGCGATCGACGCCTGCCGCCCGAGCCCCGGGACGCTGCGGCCTCGACCCGAGCGTTACTGGCCGTGCGACGCCCGGTCGCTGGCGGCTGAGCTGCTCAATTGCGCGCAATGATTCCCACACGATCCCACACGTCACCTTTCCGGCCGTGTCCGCTTGAATCGATGTTGCGGTAATGAAACCCACTAATCGCCGAAATTGGAGTGGAATTTGTCACACAGTACCTGTTGAGCACTAGATTTTAGGCTGCCCTAACTTTACATATGAATATTAAAACTGTTGATTAATAGATAGATTCATAGCACTAGTGAAAGCGTGAGGGGATTTATGAAAAGACAGGGATTGTACAACCCCAGTTTCGAACACGACGCCTGCGGCGTCGCTTTCGTCGCTGATATGTACGGCCGCGCCACGCGCGGCATGGTAGACAAGGCCCTCCAAGCGCTGGTCAACCTGGACCACCGCGGCGCCGCGGGTGCGGAGAAGAACACCGGCGACGGCGCCGGCATCCTCATCCAGATCCCGGACAAGTTCTACCGCGAGGTTGTCGACTTCGACCTGCCCGAGGCTGGCTCCTACGCCACCGGCATCGCGTTCCTGCCGCGCGCCCGCATGTCCATGCTCGACGCCAAGCGCGAGATCCAAGCCATCGCCGCAGAAGAGGGCGCTACCGTCCTCGGCTGGCGCAAGGTCCCGTGCCACGCCTCCATGCTCGGCGAGATGGCCAAGGAGGCCATGCCGCACTTCGAGCAGATTTTCCTGTCCGTCGAGCGCGACGGCAAGGCACTGACGGGTATCGACCTTGACCGCGTCATGTTCTTCATCCGCAAGCGCTGCGAGCGCGAGCTGGGCACCAAGAACGGCGAAGACACCGTCTACTTCCCGTCTCTGTCCGCCCGGACGATCGTCTACAAGGGCATGCTCACCACCCCTCAGCTGCCCCAGTTCTACGACGACCTCAACGATCCGCGCATGGAAACCGCCATCGCGCTGGTGCACTCCCGGTTCTCCACCAACACCTTCCCGTCCTGGCCGCTGGCACACCCCTACCGCCTCGTGGCCCACAACGGCGAGATCAACACCGTCCGCGGTAACGAGAACTGGATGCACGCCCGCGAGGCGCTCATCCAGTCCGAGAAGCTGGGCCCGCTCGACCGCGTCCTGCCGATCTGCACGCCGACCGGCTCCGACACCGCCCGCTTCGACGAGGCGCTCGAGCTGCTCCACCTCGGCGGCCGCAGCCTGCCGCATGCCGTCATGATGACGATCCCGCAGGCCTGGGAGCACGCCGACAACGTCGACCCCGAGCTGCGCGACTTCTACGAGTACCACTCCTGCCTCATGGAGCCCTGGGACGGCCCGGCGGCCGTCGCCTTCACCGACGGCAGCGTAGTCGGCGCCACCCTCGACCGCAACGGCCTGCGCCCGGGGCGCATCTGGATCACCGACGACGGCCTCGTCGTCATGGCTTCCGAAGCCGGCGTGCTCGACATCGACCCCGCCCACGTGGTCAAGCGCACCCGCGTCCAGCCGGGCCGGATGTTCCTGGTGGACACCAAGGCCGGCCGGATCATCGAGGACGAGGAGATCAAGAAGGAGCTGGCCACCGCCGAGCCGTACGGCGAGTGGATCAAGGACAACTTCGTCCACATCTCGGACCTGCCGCAGACCAAGTACGACTACATGCCGCACAATCGCGCCGTGCTTCGCCAGCGCGTGTTCGGCATCACCGAGGAAGACGTCGACCTCATCATTCAGCCGATGGCGCTCAACGCTGCCGAGGCGATCGGCTCCATGGGCTCCGACACCCCGATCGCGGCGCTGTCCTCGCGCTCGCGCATGCTGTTCGACTTCTTCGCCCAGCGCTTCGCCCAGGTGACCAACCCGCCGCTGGACTCCATCCGCGAGAAGCCGGTGACCTCCATGTTCACCCTGCTGGGTGCGCAGTCCGACGTCCTCAACCCCGACGCCGAGGCGGCCCGTCGCATCCACCTGGACGGCCCGGTCATCGACAACCACGAGCTGGCCACCCTCATCCACGCCAACGACGACAAGGACTGGGAGGCCTTTGGCGCCACCGTCATCTACGGCCTGTACCCGGTTGCCCACCACGGCAAGGGCATGCGCGAGGCCATCGCGCGCGTTCGCCGCGAGGTCTCCGACGCCATCCGCGCGGGCAAGACGCTCATCGTCTTGTCCGACCGCGAGTCCGACGAGCGCTACGCGCCGATCCCGTCGCTGCTTTTGACCTCCGCCATCCACCAGCACCTGGTGGAGGAGCGGACCCGCACCCGCGCCTCGCTCGTCATCGAGTCCGGCGACGCCCGCGAGGTCCACCACCTCGCCATGCTCGTCGCCTTCGGCGCCGACGCGATCAACCCATACATGGCGTTCGAGACGATCGACGAGCTGCGCATGAAGGGCCAGCTGGGCGACCTCACCCTCGACGAGGCCTGCTCCAACTACATCAAGGCCGCCACCTCGGGCATTCTTAAGGTCATGGCCAAGATGGGCATCGCCACCGTCGCCTCCTACCGCGGCGCGCAGCTTGCCGACGTCACCGGCCTGCACCAGGACCTGCTCGACGAGTACTTCGGCGAGATCCCGTCCCCGATCTCCGGCATCGGACTCGAGGACATCGCGGCCGACGTCGAGGCCCGCCACCGCGAGGCCTTCCTGCCCCGCCCGGAGGAGAACGCCCACCGCGAGCTCGATCTCGGCGGCGAGTACAAGTGGCGCCGCGAGGGCGAATACCACCTGTTCAACCCGGAGACCATCTTCAAGCTCCAGCACGCCACCCGCACCGGCCAGTACGCGATCTTCAAGGACTACACCCGCAAGGTCGACGACCAGTCCAAGCGCCTGGCCACCATTCGCGGCCTGTTCGAGTTCGAATCCGACCGCGCCCCGATCTCCATCGACGAGGTCGAGTCCGTGGCGGACATCGTCCAGCGCTTTAGCACCGGCGCCATGTCCTACGGTTCCATCTCCGCCGAGGCCCACGAGACCCTCGCGATTGCTATGAACCGTCTGCACGGCATGTCCAACTCCGGCGAGGGCGGCGAGGACGAGAAGCGTTTCGACGTCGACGCCAACGGTGACTGGCGCAGGTCTGCCATCAAGCAGGTGGCCTCGGGACGTTTCGGCGTGACCAGCAACTACCTCACCAACTGCACCGACATCCAGATCAAGATGGCCCAGGGTGCCAAGCCCGGCGAGGGCGGACAGCTCCCGCCGAACAAGGTCTACCCGTGGATCGCCGAGGTGCGCATCACCACCCCGGGCGTGGGGCTCATCTCCCCGCCGCCGCACCACGACATCTACTCGATCGAGGACCTGGCCCAGCTCATCCACGATCTAAAGAACGCGAACCCGGATGCCCGCATCCACGTCAAGCTCGTCGCCGAGCAGGGCGTGGGCACGGTCGCTGCCGGTGTGTCCAAGGCCCACGCCGACGTCGTGCTCATCTCCGGCCACGACGGCGGCACCGGCGCCTCGCCGCTGACCTCGCTCAAGCACGCCGGTGGCCCGTGGGAGCTCGGCCTGGCCGAGACCCAGCAGACGCTCATCCTCAACGGCCTGCGCGACCGCATCCGCGTCCAGTGCGACGGCCAGCTCAAGACCGGCCGCGACGTGGTCATCGCCGCCCTCTTGGGCGCCGAGGAGTTCGGCTTCGCCACCGCGCCGCTGGTGGTCGAGGGCTGCATCATGATGCGCGTGTGCCACCTGGACACCTGCCCGGTGGGTGTCGCTACCCAGAACCCGGAGCTGCGCAAGAAGTTCACCGGACGCGCCGAGCACGTCGTCAACTTCTTCACGTTCATCGCCCAGGAGGTGCGCGAGTACCTGGCCGAGCTCGGCTTCCGCTCCATCGACGAGGCCGTCGGCCAGTCCCAGGTGCTGAAGATGACCGACGCCGCCGCCACCGAGCGCGCGGGCAAGCTCGACCTCTCCCCGATCTTCGAGCGCGTCGAGTCGAAGTTCTTCCGTAACCAGAATCTGCGCTGCACGAAGAAGCAGGAGCACGGCCTGGAGGGCGCGCTCGACAACCAGATCATCCGCGACACCCAGCTGACCATCGACGCCGCCGCGGCGAAGAACTCCGCGAACGCGCCGAGTTGGATGGCGCAGGGCGAGAACCCGTCCGTCAAGCTCAGCTACCCGATCACCAACGTCAACCGCTCCGTGGGCACCATGACCGGCTCCCGGGTCACCCGCGCCGCGGGCGGCCAGGGCCTGCCGAGCGACACCCTGCACCTGACGTTTACCGGTTCGGCAGGCAACTCGTTTGGTGCCTTCGTCCCGGCGGGTATGACCCTCGATCTTGTGGGCGACGCCAACGACTTCGTCGGCAAGGGCCTGTCCGGCGGCCGCATCGTGGTCCGCCCGTCCGAAAAGACCCCGGCGCAGCTCAAGACCAACCCGGACATCATCGCCGGCAACGTCGTCGCGTTCGGCGCGACCAGCGGCGAGATGTTCATCCGCGGCTCCGTGGGAGAGCGCTTCTGCGTGCGTAACTCCGGCGCCACCGTGGTCGTCGAGGGCATCGGCAACCACGGCTGCGAGTACATGACCGGCGGCACCGTCGTCATCCTCGGCGAGATCGGCGACAACTTCGGCGCCGGCATGTCCGGCGGCGTGGCCTACATCGCGCCGCAGGAGGGCTTGGAAAGCAAGCTCAACCACGACGTGTCCAATGGCATTGAGGAACTCACACCGGAGGACGTCGATAAGCTGAAAAAGCTCATTGGCGACTACGAGGAGCGCACTGGTGCCACCGTCACCATCGACCCGACCACAATGGTCAAGATCCTTCCGGCCCCGTACCGCAAGGTGCTCGACGTCATCGAGGTCGCTACCCGCGAGGGCCGCGACGTCAACGAAGCAATCATGGAGGCAGTGAACTAATGGCAGATCCACACGGTTTTCAGAAGTTCAACCGCGCAGAGCCTGCGCACCGCCCGGTGCCGCTGCGCCTGCTGGACTGGCACGAGGTCTACGAGAAGGCCCCGGAGGGACAGATCCAGCAGCAGGCGACCCGCTGCATGGACTGCGGCGTCCCCTTCTGCCACGAGGGATGCCCGCTGGGCAACATCATCCCCGAGTGGAACGACCTGGTTCGCCAGGATCGCTGGCGCGAGGCGTTCGACCGCCTGCACGCGACCAACAACTTCCCCGAGTTCACCGGCCGGTTGTGCCCGGCCCCGTGCGAGGGCGCGTGCGTGCTCGGCATCTCCGATGACGCGGTGACGATCAAGAACGTCGAGCTGGCGATCGCCGAGCGCGGCTTCGCCGAGGGGTGGGTCACCCCGATCAAGCCGAGCTTCGACACCGGAATGAAAGTCGCCGTGGTCGGCTCCGGCCCGGCGGGCATGGCCGCTGCCCAGCAGCTGACGCGCGCTGGCCACAAGGTGACGGTCTTCGAGCGCGACGACCGCGTGGGAGGGCTCATGCGCTACGGCGTGCCGGAGTACAAGATGGAGAACAAGTGGATTGACCGCCGCCTGGAGCAGATGAAGGCCGAGGGTACGGAGTTCCGCGTGGGCGTATCGCCGACGGCTGCGGACCTGAACAACTTCGACGCGGTCGTTCTCGCCACCGGTACCCCGGTCCCGCGCGAGCTGCCCGTGGAGGGCCGCGAGCTCGAGGGCATCTACCCGGCGATGGAGTACCTCAACCTCCAAAACCGCGTGTGCGAGGGTGACACCGACGAGGCAGCCATCAACGCGAAGGGCAAGAACGTCATCATCATCGGCGGCGGCGACACGGGCACCGACTGCTTCGGCACGGCCCTTCGCCAGGGCGCGGCAAAGGTGACGCAGTTCGATATTCGTGCGCGAGCGCCGAAGAACCGCGCCGCGTCGACCCCGTGGCCGATGTACCCGCTCATCTACCGCACCGCAACCGCCCACGAAGAGGGCGAGTACGTGGTCACCGGTGACGAGTCGGCCGCGGAGATCGAGGCGCTGGGCCTGGCCAAGCGCGCCAAGGGCGAGGAGCTGGGCAGCCGCACCTACTCCGTCAACACCGTTTCCTTCCACGGCGAGAACGGGCACGTTTCGACCCTGCGTGGCAACGAGGTCAAGGTCGTCGACGGCCGCCGCGTTCCGATCGAAGACACCGACTTCGAGATGGACGCCGACCTGGTGCTCCTGGCGCTCGGTTTCGCCGGCGCCGAGCGCGGTGGTGTGATCCGCGAGCTGGGCGTCGCGTTTGACGAGCGCGGCCGCATGGTCCGTGATGAGAACTACCGCGCGGAGACCAAGCCGCTGTTCCCGAACTTCCGCCCGAAGGTCTACGTCGCGGGCGATAACGGCCGCGGCCAGTCGCTCATCGTGTGGGCCATCGCCGAAGGCCGCGCCTGCGCGGCGGCGGTGGACGCCGACCTCATGGGCGAGACCTCCCTGCCGGTGGCGGTCTCGCCGGCGACGAAGCCGCTCAGCGTCTAGCAGGCGTTTTTGGGCGTGCGTGTGGGGCGCGTTGGCGTGTGCCAGCGCGCCTTTTCGGCGTTGTTGGGGGTGTTAGTGATACACGCGGCGGACTGTGCCGTCGACGCGTTCTAACCGGCCGCGGGTGCCAGGTGCTGCCGGGTCATCGTCGTTGACCGCGTTGTGGTACGCGCAGCAGGTTGTCAGGTTCGAGCTGGTGGTGTGCCCACCGTACTGCCACGGCAGGAGGTGATGAACCTGGCACTCATCAGCAGGCTTGTTGCACCCTTCCCACGCACAGGTCGGGTTTTCCACCGCCGCCAACACCCGCTGCTTGGTGTTGGCAAACCGCTTCGACCGCACCAAGTCCACTGGTCCTTCGACCGGGTGGATCAGCGCGAACCCCCAGTTGTCATCCAGCCTGGCGCCGACGATCTCACAACTAGTACGTGTCACCCCGTCGGAGCAGGAAAACACGGTCTCGTCCCCGGTACCGTCTAACACCGTGTCGGCCTTGTCTAGGGGGATGGTGACAATCGGACGCAGGATCGTCTCCACCGATCTTCCACCGGTGACTGCTTGATGCAATGCATCGACGGGGTCGTCGGCGTTTTTGACCGGGTCGTACAAGCTGGCGATGATGGCGGCGGGTCCGGTGATCCGCATGGACCAGAGTTGGTCACTGTACCGGCTCACCGACACCCCTAGTTTCCTGGTGCGGGGTGTGGCAAGTTCTACGAGCAGGGTAAGGCCGCGTTTTTTGATCTGCTTCGGATTACCCTTTGTGTGGCATAGAAGGCGGCGCAGCTGCCATTTCTTGCGGCTGCTTTTGACCCTTTTGGCTAGTTTCTCGATGACGATAAGCGTGTCGAGGCTGTGGTGGTTGTCCTCGATGGCCTTCGCGCAGATGACTGCCGCTGGGTCGGTGGTGGACCCGTAGACCGCGGTGAGGGCATACAAGGTGGCGGCGGTGTCGTGGGGGAGGAGGTGAAAAAGTTCTGCGCGGCTTTTCCCGGTGGCTGCGCGGATGGAGAGTGTCTGATGGTTTGTGTGTGGGTGCCCGACCCGCATAAGGAGATAGACCAGAATGATGACTGTGGCACGACGAGACCCAGCCGATAAGGCCAAGATTGACGCAATCGAGCAGAAGCTGCTTGCTAACCCAGAAATCGCGAAGTTGATTGATGAGCTCGGTACCTCTACCACTGATGCGAACGACCTAGTTCGAGGCATGTTACAGGCCTCGATTACAAGGGGTTTGAACGCTGAAATGGATGCCCACCTGGGGTATCAGGCTGGTGATCGAGACGGTAAAGCCGCTGTCGGTACGGATAATCACCGAAACGGCAGCTACCCGAAGACCATTGACTCGAACTACGGGCCGGTCACCGTGGACGTCCCAAGAGACAGAGCTGGCACGTTTGTCCCCACGATGGTGCCGAAAGGCTCGAGGCGTTTAACCGATATCGATGATCTGATCATCAGCTTGTACGCAGGTGGCATGACAATCCGTGATATCCAGCATCATCTCGCCACCACGATGGGTGTGGATATCTCCCACGAGACAATCTCGGCGATTACCGACGCCGTACTTGATGAAGTCATGGTGTGGCAAAACCGCCAGCTGGATGAGTTCTACCCAGTCATCTTCCTTGACGCGTTGCGAATCAAGGTCCGTGATGGGGGCCGTGTGATCAACAAGTCTGCGTACATGGCCATCGGAGTGGATCTCGAAGGAATCAAGCACATCCTGGGCTTGTGGATCGCCAAAGAGGAAGGAGCATCGTTGTGGGCCCAGGTGTGTTCCAACCTCGCTAACCGCGGTGTCAAAGATGTCTTCATCGTCTGCTGCGACGGGCTCAAAGGCCTACCAGAAGCCGTGGAATCCACCTGGCCTGGGTCCATGGTCCAAACCTGTATCGTGCACCTGATCAGGGCGGCAAATAGGTGGGTTTCCTACGGGGATCGTAGGGCCGTATCTGCAGCGTTGAAAAAGGTCTACACCGCACCGGATGAGCCAACCGCTGCCGCAGCCTTGGATGAGTTCGAGGCGTCTGAACTAGGTGAGAAGTACCCGAGGTCGGTGAAGGTGTGGCGGGATGCGTGGGAGAGGTTTACCCCGTTTCTGCAGTTCCCACCGGCTGCGAGGAAGGTGATCTATACGACGAACTCGATTGAATCTTTCAATAATGAGCTGCGGAAGGCCACCCGGAACAGGGTGCAGTTCACTAATGATGAGTCAGCGATGAAGACGCTGTGGCTGATGATCTGCCATATCGAAGACAAACGAGCAGTCAAGCGGGCTAGGGAAGGCAAACGCGTCTCCGCCTCTGCTGGCCGGCTCGTGGAAGGTGGACGGGTTGCCGGATGGAAACACGCCATCAACCAGATGGCTGTGGCCTACCCCGACCGATTCGACAAGTACATGTAAAAATCAGCCCCACACACAAACAACTTGACACCCTCCGCGGATGAGCCCCATGGGGGCTTTCAAAAGCGCGGCGAGGGTGTCAAGCGGATTCATGCCCCGAAACCTAACAACCCACCGAACACCCGGCAACCCCCAAGACCCAAACACCCCGATTCCTGTGGATAAACCCACCCCATGAAACGTTATCCACAGAAATCGGCGCCTTTCTAGCGCCCGCCGTGCACACCGTCCACCGATGTGCTAGAGCACCATCGCCGCGATCCAGCCCGATACCAGAAGCGGCAGGTTGTAGTGGAGGAAGGTCGGGATCACCGAGTCGCGGATGTGGTCGTGTTGGCCGTCGGCGTTGAGGCCCGAGGTGGGGCCCAGCGTGGAGTCGGAGGCGGGCGAGCCCGCGTCGCCGAGCGCGCCCGCGGCGCCGATGATGGCCACCGTGGCCGCCGGGCTAAAGCCCAGGGCTAGGCAAAGGGGCACGTAGATGGTGGTGATGATCGGGAGCGTCGAGAAGCTCGAGCCGATGCCCATGGTCACCACGAGGCCCACGATGAGCATCGCGGCGGCACCGGCGGCCTTGTTGGATCCGAACATCTGGGCGCTAGCGTCGACAAGCGTTTCAACCTCGCCGGTTGCGGTCATGACGGACGCGAAACCCTGCGCTGTGATCATGATGAAGCCGATCAGCGCCATCATCCGCATACCGGAGCTGAACACGTCGTCGGCCTCGTGCCAGTTGACGGCGCCGGTGAGGATGAACACGGCAAGTCCTGCGAGCGCGCCGATGAGCAGCGGGTCGGCGTCGGTCTCCTTCGCCTGCATGAACACCTGGACGACGAAGGTCACCACGATCGCGACCACGGCCACCCAGATCTTGTACTTGGAGATGACCTCGTTGTTGTGGTCGGAGATGACGATGTCGTCGTAGTCGCGACGCTTGCGGTAGGAGAAGAACACCGCGATGAGCAGGCCCGCGACCATGCCGAGCGCCGGGATGGCCATAACCTTCATGATGTTGATGCCCGCGGTATCCAGGCCCGCCTTGTTGATGTTCCCCAGCAGGATCTCGTTCAGGAAGATCGAACCGAAGCCGACCGGCACCCACATGTACGTGGTGACCAGACCGAAGGTGAGCACGCAGGCCACGAGCCGGCGGTCGAGGCGCAGCTTGTTCATGATCGTCAGAAGCGGCGGGATGATGAGCGGAATGAACGCGATGTGCACGGGGATCAGGTTCTGCGACATGATCGCCATGGCGAGCAGGCCGGCGATCATGAGCCACTTCGTCGCGTACTCGGCGCGGCGGTTGGCGGATTCGGACTCCTGCCCGATGCGTTTCATGATCGATCGCGCGAGCAGCGTCGGCAGGCCGGAACTAGCGACGGCCATGGCGAAGGCGCCCAAGAGCGCATAGCTGAGCGCGATCTTGGCGCCGCCGGATAGCCCCTCCTGGAAGGCCACCATGGTGGCATCGAGGCCGATGCCCGACAGCAGTCCGCCCACGAGCGCACCGATGAACAACGAGAGCACCACGTGCACCCTCAGGACGGAGAGCACGAGCATGACGAGCACGGCTATCAACACAGCATTCATGCTGCATAATTTACGGGAATGTGAATCGACAAAGTCCCATCGCCCCCGGCCAAATCCGCCGCTGTTGACGCCGCGACCAGCGCTTTTGCCGATCCTCGCGGCGATGCGACCCAAACCCGCCGTGAACGGAGATGAACTTCACACATCAAACTCACAGGAAACTCCCTTGCCGCTCCCAGCAAGTCCCGGTAGTTTTGCGGACATGAACGCAGACTTGACCCCTACCGCCACTTCCGCGGCCAGACCCGCGAGGCGCTCGAGGCCTACGCAAAGATCTTAGACGCCGAGGTGCAGACCATGACCTTCGGCCAGATGCCGGGCATGCCCGCCGAGATGGCGGACAACGTCATGCACGCCGAGCTTCGCAAGGACGGCAAGAAGCTGCTCTTCGCCTCTGACGTCTCCGACGAGTACCCCATCGACGGCAACGGCGGCACTCCCCTATCGCTGACCGGCGACATGTCCACCGAGGAGGAGATCCGCGGGTACTGGGACGCCCTCGCCGAGGGAGCGACCATCACCCAGCAGCTCGAGGCTGCTCCGTGGGGCGCCGTGTTTGGCGCGCTCATCGACCGCTTCGGCACCCACTGGATGTTCAACATCGGCGGATAGCCCCCGCTACGTCACAATCACGGCAGCTCCGAGCTTGGGGCTGCCGTTTCTTTTTCGCCCGTCACAGTTGACGCCCCGCTCAATTGTCGCCTAGCTCACCCGAACCAAACACACCCCAATTATTCACATTCCGGCCTTTCCGTTTCGCAGGCCCCCGACTTAGATGCATGATAGATACATGTTGCATGCATTGCCCGCCGCCGAACGCGCCTACGAACACGTCAAGGCACGCATCATCTCCGGGCAGCTGCCCGGCGGGGAGATGATCTCCGAGGGCGAGATCGCCGCCGCGCTCGAGATGAGCCGCACCCCCGTCCGCGAGGCCTTCCTGCGCCTCGAGGTCGAGGGCTTTCTCACGCTCTACCCCAAGCGCGGCGCCGTGGTCACCCCCATCAGCGCCGACGAGGTGCGCGAGGTCTACGAGGCACGCCTTGTCATCGACCGCCACGCCGCCGCCTTCCTCTGCGAGCAGCCTAAGGCCACGCGCAGGAACGTGACCAACCAGCTTCAGCACATCGTCGACAAGCAAAATGCAGCATTAGACGCAGGCGACCTCGCAGGCTATGCGGGCCTCGACGCCGAGTTCCATCAAACGATCATGGACCACGGCGGCAACTCGATCCTCGCGCAGCTCGGCCACAGCCTCCGCGAGCGCCAGCAGCGCTTCACCGCGACCGCGCTGCGCCGCAACATCGCCACCGCGCGCGAGTTCGTCTCAAGCCACGCCCGGCTCATCGACGCGCTCGCCAGGGGCGACAGATCCGCCTACGACCGCGAAATCACCACCCACCTCAACCTTTCAAGGAACCAGCTGTGAGCATCCAGACCGCTCAAAAACCATCAGCTCCCACCACCTACACCACCCGCTCCTGGCTCGCCGTGGCCGCGACCATGGTCGCCGTCGCGTGGGGCGGCAACGAGTTCACCCCGTTGCTGGTCATGTACCGCGAGACCAGCCACTTCTCGCAGGTGACCGTCAACGGCCTGCTCGGCGCCTACGTGCTCGGCATCATCCCCGCGCTGCTCATCGGCGGGCCGCTGTCCGACCGCATCGGCCGCAAGCCCACCCTTATTCCCGCGGCACCCCTCTCGCTCATCGGTTCCTTCCTGCTGTCCATCGCCCCGAACGAGCCGCTGGTTATCGCCTGGGGGCGCGTGTTCTGCGGCATGGCGCTGGGCTTGGTCATGGCCGTCGGCTCGACGTGGGTCGCGGAGCTGACCGCGCGCGCCGGCGGCGATCCCGCCAAGGGCGCCCGCCGCGCCGCCCTGTGCCTCACGGCCGGATTCTTGATCGGCGCAGGGCTTGCCTCCGTGCTCGCGCAGTGGGGCCCGTGGCCCACGCACACCGCCTACCTGCTGCACATGACGCTCACGCTGCTGACCGCCTGGTGGCTGAGCAAGACCCCGGAGACCCGCCAGCCCGAACGCGGCACCGTCGGGCGCACCATCTCGCTGCTCACCCTCGGCGAGCTCGCCGGGCTCCTGCGCGTCCCGGCCGCCGCCCACAGGCGCTTCCTCCGCGTGGTCGTGCCCGTCGCGCCGTGGGTGTTCGGCTGCGCCGGCGCCGCCTACGCGCTGCTCCCCCAGCTGCTGTCCTCTTCCGCTGGCAGCGCGCCGATCGCGTTCTCCGGGCTCATGACGGTGGTCACGCTCGGCTGCGGCGCGCTCATCCAGATCGTGGGCAAGGTGATCGACACCAACCGCTCGGCGCGCGCGTCGGCGATCGCCATGGGCATCATCGCGGTCGGCGTAGCACTCGCCGCGGTCGCCTCGCACACGCTCCAGCTGGGCCTGGGCATCCTCGCGGCGGCGACCATGGGCGCGGGCTACGGGCTCGCACTCGTCGCGGGTCTATCGGAGGTCCAGCGCATCGCGGGCGACGAGGACCTGGCGGGGCTCACGGCCGTCTACTACTCGGTGTCATACCTGGGATTTTTCATCCCGATGGCCTTCTCCGCGCTGTCGAAGGTGGTCAATTTCACGCACCTGTTCGAGATCGGCACGGTGCTCGCGCTGGTCTGCCTGGCCAACGTGATCACGGCGTGGCGCGCCCACCTGCCCGGCGCGCGTCCCGCCTAGCTTGTTGCTTATCGACGCCTATCCCGCTTCTGGTAGCCCATACGAGGGCAGAAGCCTTCGGGCCGGCGCAGCTGGGCGACGGCGTCGCCGACCAGCAGCCGAAAGCGCGGCTTCATGGGCGGCATCTGCATGACGGAGAACCACCGGGCCTCGGTGTTTTCCCCATCGCCTGCGCCGGGGGTGGCATTCCCCACGACCGAGCAGCGGATCGCGGTGTCCATGTAGCTGCTCACGTCGCCATTCGGGTAGGTGACGGGGCCGACCTGGCCCACGCCGAGCAAGGCCTCGACCTGGACGTCGAGCCCGGTCTCCTCCTTCGCCTCGCGGACGGCGGCGACGTGCGCCTCCTCGCCGGGGTCGACGATGCCGGTGACCGGGGTCCACTCCCCATTGTCGGCGCGGCGGACCAGGAGCACCTTGGGCACCTCGGTGATCGGGGCACCCGCGGGCACGTCCTGGATGATGATCGCCGTCACCCCAGGCAGCCACAGCTGCTCGTGGCCGATCTTCTCGCGCAGGCTCAGGATGAAGTCTGGGGTCGCCACTAGTCCTGCTGCTCCTTGTCTTCCGCCGCCTCGGCTGCGGCCTTAGCCGCATCCGCCTTGATCTTCTCGGCGAACGCCTTGGGGTCGAACTCGGTGAAGTACTCCGGTCCGGCGAACTGCTCCTGGGCCATGACTTACGCTCCTTTGGAAGTGGTGTTTACGCCCTCCCACTCTAGCGCCCGGCGAGTCGGTGGCGGCTAGACGCGGTCGGTGATGAACTTCTTCACGACCTCGGCGTCGTTCGGCAGGTCGGCGACGTGGCGCTCGGCCTCCATGATGGCGGCGAAGCGGGCCGGGGTCTCGGGCTCTAAGCCGGTGGCCTCCTTGATGGTGTCGGCGAACTTGACCGGCAGCGCGGTCTCGAGCACCACGATCGGGGTGTCGATCTCGCCCACCCACTGGCGCGCGACCTTCACGCCGTCGGCGGTGTGCGGGTCGATGAGCACGCCCAGGCGCGCGTTGCAGTCGCGGATGGTCTCGATGCGGTCGGCGTGGGTGGACTTGCCCGAGAGGAACCCGTACTTCGTGGCTGCGTCACCGAAGGCCGGGTCGTCGGAAAGCGAAAAACCGCCCTGCTTGACCTGCGTGCCGAACAAGTCGGCGATGCGGGAGGCGTCGCGGCCGAGGAGATCGAAGACGAAGCGCTCGAAGTTGGACGCGCGCGAGATGTCCATCGACGGCGAGGAGGTCTCGAAGGTGTCCGCGGAACTGCGCACGCGGTAGTCGCCGGTGCGGAAGAACTCATCGAGGACGTCGTTTTCGTTGGTGGCCACGATGAGGCGGTCGATGGGCAGGCCCATCTGCTTGGCGATGTGGCCCGCGCACACGTCGCCGAAGTTGCCGGTGGGCACGGAGAAGCTGACCTGCTCGTCGTTGGAGGAGGTCACGCGCAGGTAGGAGGAGATGTAGTAGACGATCTGGGCCATAAGGCGTGCCCAGTTGATCGAGTTGACCGCGCCAATGTGGTTGTTCTTCTTGAACTCGGCGTCGGCGGAGACGGCCTTGACCACGTCCTGGCAGTCGTCGAAGACGCCGTCGAGGGCGATGTTGAAGATGTTCGGGTCGTCGAGGCCGAACATCTGCGCCTGCTGGAAGGGGGTCATGCGGCCCGCCGGGGTGAGCATGAAGACCTTGATACCCGTGCGCCCGCGCATGGCGTACTCGGCGGACGAGCCGGTATCGCCCGAGGTCGCGCCCAGGATGTTGAGGGTTTCGCCGCGGCGGCCCAGCTCGTACTCGAACAGCTCGCCGAGCAGCTGCATCGCCATGTCCTTGAAGGCGGCCGTGGGGCCGAGCGAGACGTGGCCCAGGTAGATGCCGTCCTCCAGCTTGGTCACCGGCACGATCTGCTCGTCGGAGAACTTCGGCGTGGTGTAGGCGCGCGCGGTGATCCCCTCGATGTCCTCGGCGGGGATATCGTCGACGAAGAGCTTAAGCACTTCCGCCGCCAACGCGTGGTACCCCTGCTTCTCGAGCACCTCGCGGAAGCGCGTGAGCGTCGCGTCATCGATGTGGGGGTAGGACTCCGGCAGGTAGAGGCCGCCGTCGGGCGCAAGGCCTCCGAGCAGGATGTCCGTGAAGCGGGCGGGGGTCTTGTTCTGGTCACGCGTTGAAATGAAGTGCACGAGAACTACCCTAGCGCGTCGGTGGGCACGATTCGACATTCTCGCCCCTAAATCGGCACGCCCGAGCCGGGAGCGTGTGGGCTTCGGGGGCGACCGCGGGCGATAGGATAGGTCCATCCCCGCCGCGACCCCGGCGGCGGTGAGGGAAGGGAACATCTCATGTCGAGCCAGAAGCTGTCGGCGCGCGCCGTCGTCGTGTGGGCCGCCGCCTGCACCGTCTACGTCATCGCGATCACCGGGCGTACGTCCTTCGGCGTCGCGGGCGTGGACGCCATCGCGCGTTTTCACATCGACGCCTCGCGCCTTGCCGTGTTCACCTCCGTCCAGGTGGGCGTGTACGCGCTGTCCCAGATCCCGGTCGGCATGCTCATCGACCGCTTCGGGCCGCGCCTGTTGCTTCTGGTCGGCGCGCTGACGATGGCGATCGGCCAGCTGGTCTTAGGCCTGGCGCTGTCCTACCCGCTGGCGATCGGCGCGCGCGTGCTCATCGGCGCCGGCGACGCGACGGCGTTTTTGTCCGTCATGCGCCTTCTGCCCGTCTGGTTCCCCGTGCGCAAGGCGCCTCTGTTCTCCCAGCTCACCGGCGGGCTTGGCCAGATCGGCCAGTTCCTCTCGGCGGTCCCCTTCCTCCACGCCCTGCACGTGTTCGGCTGGGAGATGGCGTTCATCGGGCTGGGCGCCATCGGCGCGCTGTGGGCGATCTTGGCCAGCCTCGTCGTCGCGGACGCGCCCTACCCGGTCGAGCGCCGCGCGGTGGCTCGCCCGTCGGTGCGCTCGATGCTGGCCACGGTCACGCGCGATCCGGTGGTCTGGCAGGGCGTGTTCATCCACTGGACGAACATGATGCCGATCACCGTGTTCCTCCTCCTGTGGGGCGTGCCGATGATGACGCTCGGCATGGGGCTCGACCGCGCGGCCATCGGCGTGGTGCTCACCGCGGTCACCGTCGCCTCGGTCGCGGCGGGTCCGCTGCACGGCATCATCTCGGCCCGCCTGGGTCGGCGTCGCGACGGCTTCGCCGGACTGTGCGCCCTTGCCATTTGCTTGTCGACGGCCGCTTTCTTCGCAAGCGGCTCGCCTTACGGCGTCGGGCCGCTGCTTATCATGCTGGTCATAGTCTCCCTGCTCACCCCGGCGGCGAACTACGGCTTCGACACCATCCGCGAGACCGTGGATCTAAAGGTGCTGGCCACCGCCACGGGCCTTGCGAACATGGGCGGGTTCACCGCGATCATGATCGCGGCCCAGCTGCTCGGCGCGGTGCTCGACGTGCGTGCGCCCGGGGCCGGCTACGACTGGTCGGACTTCCGCGTGGCCTGGCTCGCGGTGGGGCTGACGTGGGCGCTCGGCATGGTGGGCTACCTCTGGTGCCGGGCGAAGGTCCGCGCGCGGCCTAGCGTCGCTTGGCGCTGAGCGCGTCGATAAGCGAGCTGATGGCAAGATCGCCCAGCTTGGACGGGTCGACGCCGGAAGGCTCCTCGCCCTTGTGGGTGGGCGCGGCGGAATCGGCGATGTGGAAGTGCAGCGTGGATCCCTCGAGCGTGCCCCGCGCGCTGCGCGAGGCGCCCGCGGACTCGACGGCGTCGACGAAGGCCAGCAGCTGCCCGAAGGTGCAGTTGTCCAGATCGAGCGAGACGTGAACGGCCATGGTGGGCTCCTTGTTGGTGGGGGTTATTGCCACTTACCACCTTAGGTAGCACGCCTTTTCCTGGCATCAGGGATTCCCCTGAAGTTCTCCCCTATTCGTGCTCGGAGGTGGTCTCGCCCCAGAACACCTCGTCGACGACCTGGCGCGCGCGCCTGGTCACCTTGAGGTAGTGCTCGAGGAACTCCTGGTACTCCTGCGGATCCCAGCCCGCAGCACCCGCGACGGCCGCCAGCTGCTGGCCCTGCTGCGGGATCTGATCCATGCGCTTGCCGCGCACAAGCACGATGGCGTTGCGCGCCTTCGTCGCGGTGTTCCACGCCTCCTCCAGGATGTCCACCTGCTCGGCGGGGATGATCCCCTCCTCGCGGATGACGTGGAGGGTCTCGATCGTCGAGGTGTTGTGCAGCCCCGGGTACTCGTGGGCGTGCATCATGGTCAGCAGCTGCACGGTCCACTCGATGTCCGACAGCGCGCCGCGGCCGAGCTTGGTGTGAGTGTTGCGGTCGGCGCCGCGGGGCAGGCGCTCGTTGTCCACGCGGGCCTTCATGCGGCGGACCTCGCGGATGGTCTTGTCGTCGATCCCGCCCGCCGGGTAGCGGTACTTGTCGATCATCCTAAGGAAGCGCTCGCCCAGGTCCGGGTCGCCTGCGATCCACGTCGCGCGCAGCAGCGCCTGGATCTCCCAAGCCTCGCCCCAGCGCTCGTAGTACTGGTCGTAGGACTCGAGCGTGCGCACCACCGCGCCGGAGCGCCCCTCCGGGCGCAGCCCCAGGTCCACCTCGAGCGGCGGGTCGCCGGTGGGCTTGGACAGCCGGGTGCGCATGCGGTCGCAGACCTCGATGGCCCAGCGCACGGCCTCATTTTCCTCAATACCCTCGGCGGGCTCGCAGACGAACATGACGTCGGCGTCCGAGCCGTAGCCCAGCTCCGCGCCACCGAGACGGCCCATGCCGATGACCGTGATCTTCGCCGGCTGCGGGGTGTCTTTGTCCCGCAGTGACTCGGCGATCTCGGCGTTGAGGGCGGCCTCGAGCACGGCGTCCCACACGTACGACAGGCTCAGGCACACGTCGTGGACGCTGAGCAGGCCCAGGATGTCGGCCGAGGCGATGCGCGAGAGCTCCGCCCGCCGCATCGAACGGGCCACGTTGATGGCCTTCTCCGGCTCGTCGTGGCGGCCCGCGGCCTTGACCAGCGACGTGCAGGCCTGGTCGTAGGGGGTTTCCAGGAGCTTCGGGCCGTGCGCGCCGTCGCCGAGCAGCTTGACCGAGTCCGGGGAGGAGATGATGAGGTCGGCGGTGTACGGCGAGTTGCCGAGGATGCGCATGAGCCGCCTGCCGACGATCCCCTCGTCGCGCAGCATCCGTAGGAACCAGGTCCGGTCCCGCGCAGCGTCGGAAAGCTTGCGGTAATTGAGCAGGCCAGCGTCGGGATCGGCGGTGTTGGCCAGCCACTCCATGAGGGTGGGCAGCAGCATCTCCTGGATCTTGGCCTTGCGGGATCCGCCCGCGGCCAGCGCGGTCAGGTGCTCAAAGGCGCGATCCGGGAATTTGTAGCCGAGCGCCTGCAGCTGCAGCTTCGCGGCCTCCGGCGAGAGCTTGATCGTGTCCACGGACATGGACACCACGGAGTTGAGCAGCGGCCGGTAGAACAGCTGATTGTGCAGGTTGGAGATCTGGTAGCGGACCTTGCGCAGGTTCTCCGCGAGCACCTCGATGGAGGTGCGGCGGCCGTCTCCCCTAAAGCCCGCGGCGTGGGCGAGCCAGCGCATGTTCTTCTCGTCGTTGTCGGCGGGGAGGGTGTGCGTGCGCTTGACCTTTTGCAGCTGGAGGCGGTGCTCGAGCAGGCGGAGGAAAGCGTAGGAGTCGATGAGCGCGCGGCCGTCCTCGCGGCCGACGTAGCCGCCGTCGACCAGCGCGCCGAGCGCGTCGACCGTGGCCAGCGTGCGCAGCGACTCGTCCGAGCGCCCGTGGACCAGCTGCAGGAGCTGGACCGCGAACTCCACGTCGCGCAGGCCTCCCTCGCCGAGCTTAAGCTCGCGCTGCTTGAGCGCCTTGGGCACGTTCTCGAGGACGCGGCGGCGCATCGCCTGGACGTCGTCGACGAAGGAATCGCGCTGGCTGGCCGTCCACACCATCGGTTCGAGCTGCGCGCGGTATTCCTTGCCCAGCGCCATGGCACCCGTCATCGGACGGCCCTTGAGCATGGCCTGGAACTCCCAGGTGTCCGCCCAGCGCTTGTAATAGGTGATGTGGGACTCGATGGTGCGCACGAGCGCTCCGTGCTTGCCCTCCGGCCTAAGCGCCGCGTCGACCTCGAAGAAGCAGCGGCAGCCGATGCGGATGAAGTCCGAGGCCAGGTGGGTGGCGTTCGCGCTCGCGGGCTCCGCCACGAAGATGACGTCCACGTCGGAGATGTAGTTGAGCTCGCGTGCGCCGCACTTGCCCATGGCCACGACGGCCAGGCGCGCGTCGACCGGGTCGTCGCCGAAGGTGTTGCGCACCGCGACGGCGAGCGAGGCGGTCAGCGCGGCGTCGGCGAGGTCGGCCAGCGTGTGAGTGACCGTGGTAAACGGCACCTCGGGCTGGCCCTCGCGCTTGTCGTTGGCCGGGTAGGTGCCAGCCAGGTCGATGGCGGCGACGCGCATGAGCAGGCTGCGGTAGACGCGGCGCAGGATGGACTCCGCCTCCGCTCCCCCGATGCCCGCCCGGTAGGTGCCCACGGTGTCGAGCCTGGGGCTTGCGGTGTCGGGGTCCTGGACCGGTCCGGCCTCCT
The DNA here is from genome assembly GCF_000550805.1 of Corynebacterium vitaeruminis DSM 20294. Lineage (NCBI taxonomy): Bacteria > Bacillati > Actinomycetota > Actinomycetes > Mycobacteriales > Corynebacteriaceae > Corynebacterium > Corynebacterium vitaeruminis. Next base: position 2,061,741 of record NZ_CP004353.1, read on the forward strand.
CCGGGGCGACCTCGATCGCCGCGGGCACCGCCTGCACCGCGCCCAGGAGCTCCTGGAGCATCTCGCCGAGGGTGGGAAGGTTGAGGGTGAGCAGCTTCCACTCGAGCGGGTTGGCCACGAGGTGGTCGCCGAGCACCGAGGAGGCGCCGAGCAGGGAGATAAGCCGCACGCGGAAGGCGAGGTCGCTGCGCAGCTGCGCATCCACTTCCCCGTGCCCGCCCGCGTCTCGGTCGAGCGCCAGCATGAGGCGAACGAGGTTGTTGAGAGCCAGGTCGGCGTCGGCCGCTCCCGTGAGCGCCCACAGCAGATCGACGGAGGATTCGTTCATCCAACCGAGCCACTCCAAATCCTTTGCGGCATTTGGTCCGCGCAGGTTGAGGCCGGCGAGGGTGGGAAGTGCGTTGCGGGTCGTGCGTGGGTGCAGCATGTGGAAGAACTCTTCTTCTATGTCAGTCGGTTGCGGCGTGCGTCAACGGTCGATGCGGAGGCGAGGGCTAGTACTCGAGGATGGTCTCCAGCTCCCACGGGGTGATCTGCTGCTGGTAGTCGTGCCACTCGCGCCACTTGTTGCGGAGGAAGAACTCGAAGACGTGCTCGCCTAGGATGTCGGCGACGAACTCGGACTTTTCCATCTCGCGCAGGGCCTGGTCCAAGCTGGTGGGCAGGTCGACGTAGCCCATCACCTGGCGCTCGCGTCGGGTGAGCAGGGCGAGATCCTCTTCGGCGGGCTCGGGGAGCTCGTAGCCCTCGCGGATGCCGCGCAGGCCGGCGCCGAGCAGGACCGCCTCGGCGAGATACGGGTTGCAGGCGGAGTCGGGCGAGCGCACCTCGACGCGGCGGGAATCCGCCTTGGCCATGCGGTAGGTGGGAACGCGCACGAGCGCCGAGCGGTTGGACGCGCCCCAGGTGGCCGCGGTGGGGGCCTCATTGCCGAACAGGATGCGCTTGTAGGAGTTGGTCCACTGGTTGGTGATGGCGGAGAACTCGTTGGCGTGTGCGAGGATGCCAGCGATGAACTGCTTGGCCGTCTTAGAAAGGCTGAACTCGTCGTCCGGGTCGTGGAAGGCGTTGATGTCGCCCTCAAACAGGGACATGTGGGTGTGCATCGCCGAGCCCGCGTGCTCGCGGAACGGCTTGGGCATGAAGGTGGCGCCGACCCCGTTGTTGAGCGCGACCTGCTTCATAAGGTAGCGGAAGGTCATGATGTTGTCCGCCATGGTGAGCGCGTCCGCGTGACGCAGGTCGATCTCCTGCTGGCCCGGGGCGGTCTCGTGGTGGGAAAACTCCACCGGGATTCCCATGTCCTCCAGCGCGAGCATCGCGGAGCGGCGGAACTTCGGGGCGTCGTTGTGGCTGGCCTGGTCGAAGTAGCCGCCGTTGTCGGTGGGCTGGGGCGGCTGGCCGTCGGTTTTCAGCGACTTGACCAGGTAGAACTCGATCTCCGGGGAGACCATGCAGGAGAATCCCTCGTCCGCGGCCTTTTGCACCTGGCGGCGCAGCACCTGGCGCGGGTCGGAGTAGAAGGGCTGTCCGTCCGGGTTGCTGATGTCGCAGAACATCCTCGCCGTCTTCATCCGCGAGTCATCGTCGTCGAAAGGCAGCAGCTGGAAGGTGGACGGATCGGGCAGCGCGATGGTGTCCGACTCGGAGATGCGGGAGAAGCCCTCGATGGCGGAGCCGTCGAAGCCGATGCCCTCTTCGAAGGCGGACTCCAGCTCCGCGGGCGCGACCGACACCGATTTCAGATACCCGAGGATATCCGTAAACCAAAGGCGAACGAAGCGAATGTCGCGCTCCTCGACGGTGCGCAGGACGTAATCCATCTGTGATTCCATGCACCCAACGATACTTTTCCCGCCCGACCTTGGGACACCACTTCCCGATATTTCGCCCACATACAGGGACTTTCATTCACCATCCCGGACCCCTCACCCCCGCGGGGGTGGTCGTGTCGCACCAGCATGATGAACTCGAGTCAATTCGAACAAATATTCGTAAATTCCAGAAAGGGCACCCTCCATGCTGGCCACCGCCGCTTCCCGCACCAGCCACATTCCCACCGACGTCCCCGTCCCGCCGGAGACGACCCCCTACGGCTTCCTCCCCCACCTGTACCCAGGCACGCAGCTCGATCGCTTCCTGCCGCTGGCTTCGCGGCGGGCTGCGCGCCGACCCCGTCTCGAGGTCCTCACCGAGAAAGAGCCGGAGGTCGCCTCGTGGCGGCGGCGCGCCAGGCATCGCCTCGTCGATGCCATTGCCTCTTACGCGCTTAACAACTGGACCCCGCAGGACCTGGCCCATCTGCTCTCGCCGCTCGCCCGCGAGGCGATCTTCGCCGTGGCCGACGACGTAGCAGATCGCCTCCGTTATAACGACGACCTCGAGTACTCCACCTTTCTCTGCTGGGTAGATGCCCGCCCCGGTCGCACACGCAGCCCGTGGCAGGAGATCGAGGCCTGCGAACGCGCCGCCGAGCTCCTCGAGGAAGCCGCCAGTGCCGGTCGCGCGCTCAACTGGCTGCCCGCGGTCACGCACGTCCTGCCCACCGATGCCACCCCAGTCGTCGTGGCGCTCATGCGACGGATCCGTGCACTGCGCGAACGGGCGTCCGCCACACCCTACGCCGCGGAGTCGGCTGCCTGTACCGAGAAGGCCGTGCTCTTGGAGGACGAGGTCGCCCTCCAGCGCATCCGAAAGGTCACCGGCGAGGCCTCCGGTCCCGCCGCCACCCGCGTGTATGTTGACCCGCCCTGGCTTCGGCAGAAATTCCGAGCCTTCGCGGCCCTCGCCACCGGCTTCGAGGTAACCATTTCTCTGGTTGACGAGTCCGGCATTGTTCACGTCACGGGGCAGTTCGAGTGCGTCGAGGGTTTCCGGCGCGCCGCCGTACGCCTGAGCGCGCACATGCGCTCGGAAGATAAGCGGCTCGGATCCTACGCGGGCGAGAATGGCCTCAACAAGCGGGAGCTGGCCCGGGGCTTCTACGAGGGGCTGGGCACCACCTTGCGCCTGCATTCGTCCACCGCCGACCTTCCCACAGTGAAAGCAGGCCGCCAGCCCAACTCCGCCCAAATAACCCACCTGGGCTGCGAGAGCTCCTTCGAGCGCGGAATGAGTTGGGGCATCAATTCGGGGGTGAGTTTCCTCAAGGAAATGCAGCTGAGACGGCATACTCCCAGCACACCGGGGTATGGACCAGAGGCCTCCTAACGCTGGTGTCCCGAATAGCATTTTTGCTGCTAAAACAGTGTTATGGGAATTAAGAAGCAAATCGAGGTAGAGGTTAAGTTCGCGGTCGACCAGGACACCGTTTTGCCCCCTTTGGGGGCGGCGGAGTACGTGGTGCGCACGGACCCGGCTGTGGTTCACCACCTGTCTGCCGTGTACTACGACACCGACGACCTCCGCCTGTCCCAGGCAAAGATTGCCCTCCGCCGGAGAACCGGCGGCAAGGATGCGGGCTGGCACATCAAACTTCCGGGAGTTAACGGCCGCATCGAGCTCCAGCACCCCCTGAACCCGGAGCTCAGCCCGGAGGAGGACACGGTCCCCGAGGAGCTCATGAGCGTGATCCGCGTGCTCGTGCGCAACCGCCCGCTCAAGCCCATCGCGCGAGTAGATAACGAGCGCCACGAGGTCATCGCCTACGGCATCGACGATGAGCCGGTGGCCGAGTTCTGCGACGACCACGTCTCCTCTTGGTCGTACCTGCCGGAGGGCACCGAGCAGCACTGGCGCGAGTGGGAGATCGAGGCCACCGCTCACGCGCAGGAAACCGGCTTGGCGGAGCCGCTCATGCGCTCGGCTATCGGTTTACTCACCCAGGCCGGCGCCGTCGTGTCCACGAGCCCGTCGAAGCTCGTCATGGCGCTCGGCGAGTCCAGCCAGAACGCCGCACCGGGGTTCGCCGTGGCGCAGCTCGACGAGGACTCCCCCGCCTTCGCCGTGCTGCAGGCGCTCAAGCGCAACCGCGACAAGCTCATCGAATACGACCCCAAGGTCCGCCGCGATGAGTTCGACTCGGTCCACCAGATGCGCGTGGCCACCCGCGAGCTGCGCAGCCACATGCAGACCTTCGAGGGAATCCTCGTCGGCGAGAAATACATGGCGCTGGAGGATCACCTCAAGCAGCTGGCCGGAATCCTCGGCCAGGCCCGCGACGCGGAGGTCATCGCGGAGCGATTCGAGAAGCTCCTCGAGCTCGACGAGGCAGAGGTGCTCGACGAGCAGACGAAGAACCACCTCCACAACGACATGAAGCGCCAGTACGAGCTGGCCCACCGCCGCGTGGTCAAGACCCTCGACAACCCGCAGTACATCCAGCTGCTCGACGACCTTGACGAGGTGCTGGCCAACCCGCCGCTTGCCGAGGAGCTTCCGGAGGAAGTCCAAGAGGAAGCGCAGGCAGCCGAGCCGGAGGCCCTGGCGGACCAGCCGGAGGCCGCGGAGGAGGCAGGAGCAAAGGAGGAGCACAAGCACCTCACCCCGGAGGAGATCCTGCTCACCCACGTCGAGACGGCATTCAAGAAGCTCAAGCGCCGCCACGACTTCGCCAAGGCGGGCTGGATTGACCCGGAGCTCACGCTGCATCAGAAGGAGGAGCGCGTCCACGACATCCGCAAGGCGGCGAAAAAGCTGCGCTACTCGGCCGAGGCCGTCGGCGACGCGACCAGCCTAGACACGGCCAAGATCTACAAGGCGTGCAAGTGGATGCAGGAAGTCCTAGGCGACTTCCAGGACGCGGTCACCTCCCGCGATAAGCTCCTGCACTTCGCGGAGTCCTCGCGCCGCGCGGGCGAGGACACCTTCGGCTACGGCGTGGTCTACAACATCGAGCACCAGCTCGGGCTGGAGGCGCTGGAGAAGTACGACGAGTCCTACGAGAAGGTTGCCTCCTCGTACAAGGCGCTCATGAAGAAGGCCGCCAAGCTCTCCAAGAAGTAGAGCCGGGCGGCTAGGCGAAACGGGGGCTAGTTCTTGCCCCAGTCGTCGTCGGCCTCGTCCTTGGCGTCGGCCGCGGCATTGCGGGCCTTGGCGATGTCGAGGGCGTGCGCCGCCTCCTCGCGGGTGTCATAGGGGCCCATGCGGTTCTCGAAGCTCGAGACCTTCCCCTGCTCCACCTGCCCGGTGGCCTGGTTGTAGAACCACTTGAGGTCCTGGTCGTCCATGGTGTTCTCCCCTCTATTGATGTGGGTGGATGTTCCCCCAGACTAGCAATGCCGCGGGCGTTCCCGCCGTGGATTGGGGCGGGCGCCTTGGCGTCGATAAGCGAAACCAATTGCCGGGGCGGCGGGCGAAGCCAGTAGAGTGGATACGCCAACCAAAGACGATTGAAGCGAATTTCGAGGGATTTTCATGCCGATGTGGCCCCACTCCGAGGTAGACGCTGCGGCCCGCGCACTTAAGGCGCACGAGGCACGCTTCGGCGAGGCGAAGGCCGTGTGCTCCGCGCCCGCGACGTGGTCGCTCATCGGCGAGCACACCGACCACAGCGGCGGCGTCGTGCTCATGGCGCTGGCGGACATCCGTTGCACCGTGGCGGTCACCCCGCGGGCGGATCGCACCTTCGTCGTGCGGGAGATCTACCGCGAGGAGCCCTCCGGCGAGCTCGTCGAGCGCGAGTCCACCTGCGAGGCAGTTGCCCCCAACGCGGAGGAGGCCACCGCGCGCTCCACGGCCGAGCGAATCGCGGGGCTCGTCCACACGATGATGCACCGCCAGATGCTCTCCCGGGAGACCGCGGGCTTCGACGTCACCATGGTCAACGACATCCCGGCCAGCGCTGGGCTCGGCGCGACCGTCGCCCTCGACGTGGCGGCCGCGCTGGCCTTCGCTTCCCACCTCGAGGACCTCACCTCCGCGCCGGTGAAGACCAAGCTCGCGGAGGTCTGCTTCCAGTCGTCGCAGGCGTTCTCCCCCGCCCCGGAGGTACGCGCCCGCTACACCGCGGCGCTGCGCGGCCACTCTGATGCGATGAACGTCATCGACTACTCGGACGGCTCCATCACCCAGGCCACCAACCCCGTGGGACCCGCCGCGGGCACGGTGGCGCTCGCCGTCGTCCCGCCGCGGGGTACGGCGCGGGTCGAGGAGGTGGCCCGCCGCAACGGTTTCATCGACCAGGCCGCCCACGCGTTCGGTGCGGAGAACCTGCAGCTCCTGCCCGACGCCTCCACCCGCGTGATCGACTGGCTGCGCGCCGTCCACGACGTCCTCGGCCCCGAGGGCGTGCCGCTCGTCGAGGAGGCGAGCCTGTGGCTGCAGTTCATGGACAAGGAGACCGCCGACGCCAAGGCCGTCACCGCCGCGATCCGTTCGCGCAGGTTGGGCGAGCTCTACCCGGTGCTCGCGCGCTCGCAGTCGCACCTCGCGGACCTGCTGCAGCTCACGGACGTCGACTTCACCGTCGCGCAACTGTGCCTCGCCCGCGGCGCGCTGAGCGCCCGCAGCGCCGAGGCTGGCACGAGCACCGCGGTCATCGCGCTCGTCGACGGCTCGCACGCGGAGAACTTCGCCGCCGACCTGAGCGGGGACGGTTTCACCGTCATCGAGCTTGTCGACGGCCAGCCGGCCTGTTAGTCGGCAGGCCAGGCGAAGGAGACCGTACGGGTCTCCCGGTCGGCCTTGACCAAGGTCACCACCGCGCCCGTGCCGATCGGCGGCGCGCCCACGCAGTTGCCCATGACCGGCGGTTGCTCGATAAACAGCCGCGCGGCGCCGCGCTCCTCGTTGGACTCCAGCACCACGGCCTGGAAGTTGCTCCCGGTCCACGGCTCGAGCACCACGGCCTCGGTGAGATCCAGGCAGGCGCGGTCGACGGTGGAGGCCAGCTGCGAGCTGGAGCCCATCGCCTCGATCACCTGATCCAGCCCCTCGGCGGCCCACTGCGGCACCTCGGTGCCAGCGCACAGCGCCAGGCAGAACTCGGTGGCGTAGCGGTCGGCCAGCCGGCGCAGCGGCGCGGTGACGTGCGCGTAGTAGCCGCCCACGCCAGCGTGCACCACCGGCTCCTCCCCGCCCAGCTTCTGGTAGCCCGCCCCGCGCAGGAGCTTCTGGGCCTCGCGCATGAGGGCCATGCCGCGCGGCGAGTCGGCGTCGACGATAGCCAGGAGCTCGGCGGCGCCGTGCTCGTCGAGGAAGTCCGGCACGTCGAACTCGAGGGCCGTGGCCACCTTGCGGAACTTCGCCAGCGCGGCGTCGTCGGCGGGCGCGAGCGTGCGCAGGAGCCCGGCGCCGGCCTTGGCCATCATCTCGCCCGCGCACATGCCCGCGAGCAGCGAGATCTCGGAGTTGTAGTCCATGGACTTCAGCCGCGGCTCGAGCTCGAGGGTGATCTCGTGCTGCTCGTCGCGGGCGAGCGTCTGGCTCGGGGTGCGCAGGTTGATGGCGTTGCGGCGCAGCGCGGACTTCTCGCGCAGCTCGCCGACGGCCGCGAGGTGCTCGATGGAGGGGTGCGCGGTGCCCGCGTCCATGTCGCGCTGCACGCCCTCGTAGTCGAGGCGGGCGCGGGAGTGAACGATACAGCGCTCGCAGGTCACGCCGGTGACCTCGGCGGCCTCGTCGAGGTCGATCGACCAGAGGACTGCGGCACGGTCGACGTCGGGAAGCAGGCTGGCCGCGTCCTCGCTGAGCGCCGTCGGGTGCAGGCGGGCGGGCTCGTCGGGCAGGTAGATGGTCTGGCCACGCTTGAGCGACTCCCGCCCCACCTCGGAGTCGGGGGTCACGTAGGCGGCGACGTCGGCGATGGCGTAGTAGACGCGGTAGCCGCCCTCGCGCTTCTCGATGCACAGCGCCTGGTCCAGATCCATCGAGCCCACGGGATCGATCGTGACCAGCTCGATATCACGCTTGTCGACGCGCTGCCCCGCGAAGCGATCGACTAGGCGCCCCGCCTCGCGCTCGACGGCCTCGGGGAAGGCGACGGAGACCCCGTATTCGTCGGCGATGGCGTGGAAATCGAGAGTGGCGGCGTAGAGCTTCATGCTTGCTCATCTTTCCACAGCCGCCCACCGGCGGCGCGGCACACGCCACCTGAAAAAGAAATAAGGGCGAATGAGCCACCCTGTAAGCCGGATTCTGTACTTTCCCGGGTGGACCCGGGAAAGCGACGATCATCCATCTGGACGAACCATCGCTGGCCGCCTCAAGCAGCTACCCACGGACTCGGGCGAGCAGCCCTCAATCATCCGCGTGCCCGCGCACCGCGCGGGCTTCTTGCCTTGCTCCCGATGGGGTTTACATAGCCGCGCTGGTCACCCAGCGCGCTGGTGCGCTCTTACCGCACCGTTTCACCCTTACCAGGTCTCCCTGGCGGTCTACTTTCTGTTGCACTGTCCCGCGGGTTGCCCCGGGTTGCCGTTAGCAACCACCGTGCTCTTCGGAGTCCGGACTTTCCTCGTCGGGGTGCCGGCACGCGTAAGCGTCGATGCACCCCGCCGCGATCGTCTAGGCGGCTCATTCGCGTCCTACACCTTACTCCATCCCCAGGTGTCGGCGACAATGCGCGGGCTAGTCTAGGGCGTCGAGGTGCGAGGTGTCGTTGATGAGGCGGACGCAGGTGGGCCCGTCGGAGTAGAACTCCGCGATCGACAGCGACGCCAGGTCCAGGTGCAGCCGGTGGTAGACGCCCACCGGCGCGTCGAGCGCGACCCTCAGGATCGCCTTGATCGGGGTGACGTGGCTGACCACGAGCACCGTCTTGCCCTCGTAGCGCGTGCGCAGCTCGTCGAGGGTGCCGCGGACGCGGCGGAAGGCGTGCTGGAGGGACTCGCCGTTGGGCGGGGTGACCGAGGTGTCCGTCAGCCACGCGGTGTGCAGCTCGGGGTCGGCGTCGTGCGCCTGGGAGAACGTGAGCCCGTCCCAGTCGCCGAAGCTCATCTCGATGAGCCCGTCGATTGTCTCGACGCTTAGCCCCAGCTCGTCGGCCGCGGCCCACGCGGTCTGCTGGGCGCGCTCGAGCGGGGAGGCGACCACGGCGTCGATGCCGCCGATGCGCCCGAGCCGCGCTGCGGCGAGCTTGGCCTGCTCCTCGCCCAGCTCGGACAGCGCCGGGTCGGACAGGCCGGAGTACTGGCGCGCGGCCGACATAGGGGTCTGGCCGTGGCGAAGCAGGATGAACCGGGTGGCCTGGGTGACCGCGCCGTTCCAGCTGGTGGCGGGCTTCTCGGCCTCCTTCGAAGTCTCCTCCGAAGCCGCCTGGGTCGGCTCAGTCGGAACGGATGGCGCCGACTCGAGGAAGCCCACCTTCGCCCCCTTCTGCAGGGCGTCCATGGCCTTGTTGGCCAGCTCGTCGGCGCGCGAGTTCTCCTTGCGCGGCACCCAGGTATACGTCACGGAGTCGAAGCCCTGGGCCACGTCGCGGCACTTGAGCGCCAGCTCGCGCATGTCGGGGTGCTTGATCTTCCAGCGGCCCGACATCTGCTCGATGACGAGCTTCGAGTCCATCCGCACGCTCACCCGGCGCGCGCCCAGCTCGCGGGCGCGGTTGAGCCCGTTGAGCAGGGCGTGGTACTCGGCGACGTTGTTCGTGGCCTTCCCGACCACGTACGCCAGGGTGTCGATGATCGCGCCTTGGCCGTCGAGAAGCACGGTGCCGGAACCGGCCGCGCCCGGGTTGCCGCGGGAGCCGCCGTCGGCCTCGATCGTGATGTCTTCGTAGGTGCTCATGCTCGACTAGGCGTTCCTCACCAGGAAGGTGCCGCACTCGGGGCACTCCGGCATCTCCTCGGGCGCGGCCTGGCGGATCGCGGAGAGGTCGGCGGGCGGCAGGACGATGAAGCAGCCGCCGCAGGAGCGGCCGTTGAAGGCGGCCACGCCGACGCCGTTTTCGAGGCGGCGCTCGTCGAAGGTCACGAGGATCTCGTCGGGCAGCTCCTCGCGCAGCTCGCCGATGCGCTCCTCGCGGTCGGCGGCGGTGGCGGCGGAGTCGTTCTCGGCGAGCTTGGCCTCGAGCGCCTCGATCTTCTTCTGGTCTTCCTTGACGCGCTGCGCGCACAGGTCGGCGTTGTTGCGCAGGGCGTGGATCTCGTTGTGGGCCTCCTGCAGCTCGCTCATGAGGTCGGCGATGCGGGACTTGGCGGCGTACAGGTCGTGCTCGAGGTCACGGCGCTGCTCGATGTCGCTGGCCGCGCCCAGCTGCACCTTGTCGTCGGCGGCGCGGCGGCGCAGTTTGCGTTCGTCCTCCTGGATGCGCAGGATCTCCAGCTCCATGTCGTCCACGGCGAGCTGGGCGGAACCGGAGGCCTCCACCAGGCGGGCGTGCTCCTTCTTCGCCGCGTCGAGCTCCTGCTGGGCCTTGCTGCCCGCCGCGGGGGCCGCCTCACCATTGCGCAGGGTGGTGGCCAGCTCCAGCAGGGTCTTTTGCTCGTCGATGGAAAGCTTCATGGTCGGTTCCAATCTAGATAAGGGTGTGTTGAGTTCTCGCGGCTGCGCGCACGGTGGTGCGCACGAAAAACCACATGCTACTCCCCGCGCGGGGGATTTTCCTAACGCCTCGGGTGCGCGGAGATGGTCCACGGGTCGGTGCGGATGCCTAGGACCTCCACCTCGACGCCAGGCAGGGCGCCGCGGAGCAGCTCGGCGGCCTGCTGCGTCCACGGGTATTCGCTGGCCCAGTGCGCGGTGTCGACGATGAACGGCCCGCCCGCGCGCAGCGACTCGTCGACGGGGTGGTGGCGCAGGTCGGAGGTCACGTAGACGTCCACGCCCAGCCCGCGCGCGGCGTCGAGGAAGCTGTCGCCCGAGCCGGAGGAGACGGCGATGGTGCGCACGAGCGCGTCGGGGTCGCCGGCGGCGCGCACGCCCCAGGCGGTCTCCGGCAGGGCGTTGGCCACCTGCTGCACGAAGTCGCGGAAGGCCATCGGCTCCGGCAGTTCGCCCACGCGCCCCAGGCCGTAGGCGGCGTCCAGGTCCTCGTCGTTGCCCATCGCCACCACATCGTAGGCCGGGGTCTCATAGGGGTGCGCGGTTTCCAGCGCTTGCGCGATCGCTTGTCGACGCCCCCTGGCGGCCACGAATTCCACGCGGACCTCCTCGAGCCTCTCCAGCGCCCCGCGCGTGCCGATCGCCGGGTTCGCAGCAACGCCCGGGCGAAACTGGCCGGTGCCCGCGATGTCGAAGCTGCACTCGGAGTACTCCCCTAGGCTGCCCGCGCCGGCTGCGAAGACGGCCTCCTTGACCTCGTCGACCGCGCTGGCTGGCACCTGCACACCCCACTTGTCCAGGCCCTGCGGCTTGGGTGCGATGGGGCGGCCCGGGGTGATGCCCACCAGCTCGGCGAGCTTGTCGTTGACGCCGGGGCGGGCGGAGTCGGCGTTGGTGTGAGCGGCGAAGAGGGCCACGCCGCCGCGGATGAGCGTGTGGACGACCTTGCCCTTGGGCGTGTCGGCGGCGACCGAGGTCACCCCGCGCAGGAGCAGCGGGTGGTGCACGATGAGCATGTCTGCGCCCGCCGCGACGGCGGCCTCGGCGACGGCCTGCGTGCAGTCGAGCGCGAGCACCACCTTGGTCACCTGCTGATCCGGATCGCCGCAGACCAGCCCCACGGCGTCCCAGCTCTCCGCGAGGTACGGCGGGTAGGCACGGTCCATGACCTCGCGCACCGTGCCCACGGTTACCACATTGTTCTCCGCCACGTCTTCACCTTTCTCCTGCACGTTATGCTGCCCACATCTTAGACAAGCTCGCCGATCGCCCGGAGCAATTCGGCCACCTCGGCCTCCGAGCGCACCGCCAGCCGCCAGTAGTCGGTGCCCAGCCCCGGGAAGGTGTCGCAGCGACGCACGGCGATGCCGCGCTCGAGCAGCCCGCGGCGGATCGTCTCGGCGTCAGCGCCCCTAAAGTGGGGCCGAACCAGCAGGTACGGCGCCCGGGAGGCGCTGGCCTCCTCGAACCCGGCGGCAAAAAGCAGCTCGCGCATCCTTTCCCGGCGCGCGCCCACCTCCGCCACGATCCCCGGCAGCGCGGAAAGGCCACGGGTGAACACCGCGCGGGCGGCATGCAGCTGCAGCGTCCCCATCGGCCAGTGACTGCGGCCTTTCCGCAGCTTCGCGATGACGCCGGGGGCGGCCACGACGTAGCCCACGCGCAGCCCCGCGATCGACCACGTCTTGGTGAGGCTGCGCAGCACCACGAGCCGCTCGTCGCCCGCGGCCACCTGCGGCATCGCCGTGTGCGCGGACTCGTCGCCCGCCATGTCGAGGAAGGCCTCGTCGATGACGAGCCACCGAGCTCCCGCCCACTCGCGCAGTTCCCGGGGGTCCCACACCACGCCGGTGGGGTTGGTGGGGTTGCCGATGACCACGGCGTCGGAGTCGCGGTCGAGGGGGCGCAGCCGGTTAAACGGCGGCGCGAGCACCTGTCGCCGCACGTCGAGGCCGCGTTCGTCGAAGATGACCTCGGGCTCGCTGAACCCGGGGTGGATGACCGTAGGCGTCGACAAGCCAAGCGAAGGAAGCAGCGCGAATCCCTCTGCGGCGCCAGCCACCAGCATGACGGACGAGGAAGGCACGCCGTGATGGCTGGCGATGAGCGCCTCCACCTCGGCCTGCTCGCGCGCGTCCGGGTAGGCGGCGAGGTCGCCGAGTCGAGCGGTGAGCGCGTCCAGGATGAACGCGGGAGGGCGATCGTCGATGACGTTGACGGCGAAGTCGATGCGTGCCCCGCGCGCGTCCTCGTCACCGTGGATTCTTCTAGTCACGGCTAGCCATTCTATCCCCGCCGCGTGCGCCCGCCGCGCCTTTCGTGGGAGACTGGACAGCATGGCTTCGGTTTTGCTTATCGACGTTGACGGAACGCTCATCGACTCCTTCCCGGGGATCCGCGACACTCTGGAGAAGACACTCGCGGAGATCGACTGGCCCATGCCCACCGAGGAGATGCTCGCCCGGCTGCCCGGCCCGCCGCTCGAGGTGACGTTCCAGGGCTACGGCATGCGCGGCGACGTGCTCGACACCGCGCTGGCCACCTTCCGCCGCCACTACACCGCCACGGGCTGGTCGAACTCCAGCCTCTTCCCCGGCTGGGCGCAGGGGCTGGCGCGCTGGAAGGAGGACGGGCTCACGCTGTGCACGGCGACGAGCAAGTCCATCTCGCACGCGAGCACCATGGTCGAGCACCTCGGGGTGCGCCCCTACTTCGACTTCCTCGGCGCGGCCAGCGACGACGGCGCCCGCAAGACCAAGGCGGAGGTTATCGAGTACGTGCTGGAGACCCAGGACCTCGACCCCATGCGGGACAACATCCTCATGATCGGCGACCGCTCCCACGACACCGACGGGGCCTCCCAGTTCGGCATCCCCACCGCGCTAGTTGGCTGGGGGCACGGTACGAGGGAAGAATGGGATGCTGCGGACTACTTCGCCCGCGACTTCAACGATTTGGAAAGGGTTGTTCGTGGCTTTGCCAACCTCCGATGAGCGGCTGCACATCTCGTTCGTGTGCACCGGAAACATCTGCCGCTCCCCCATGGGCGACGTCATCTTGAACGCCGCGCTCATAGAGGCCCACCTCGAGACCGAGGTGCTCGTGGACTCCTGCGGCATGGGCGGCTGGCACGTGGGCCAGAAGGCCGACAAGCGCGCCCTGCGCGAGCTGGCCAGCGCCGGCTACGACGGCTCGGCCCACCGCGCCTCCCAGATCGATGAGGCCAACGAGGCCGCCGACCTGCTCATCGCGATGGACTCCGGCCACGTCAGCGACCTCGTGCGCTTCGGGGTTCCCCGCGAGCGCATCCGGCTCTTGCGCAGCTTCGACCCCGCGGCGGGCGCGGACCTCGACGTGGAGGACCCCTACTACGGCAGCGCCGAGGACTTCACGCTGGCCCGCACCCAGATCGAGCACGCGATCCCCGGGATCCTTTCCTGGATCCGCACCCAGATTGAGGCCTAGCGCCCCGCCATCTACCCCCTGTTTTTTGAAAGACTGCTTCCATGGCTACAACCCGGCACGGCGATAAGGCAAAGTCCGGCTGGCGGCATTTTGTCACCCCCGGCTGGATCATCACGATCCTGCTGGTCATCGGATTTTCCTACGCGGCCATCATGGTGCTGTCCCCGTGGCAGCTCCACAAGGACGACGCCATCGTCGCCCGCAACGAGCACGTCGATGAGGCCTTCAAGGTCGACCCCACCGACTTCGACAACATCTTCAACGCCGACGGCTCCATCAAGGGCGACCAGGAGTGGATGCGCGTGCAGGTCAGCGGCCACTTCCTCGCCGACAAGGAGGTCCTGCTGCGCCTGCGCCCGGTCGAGTCCGGCCCCTCTTACCAGGCGCTGACGCCGTTCCAGCTCGACGACGGGCGGATCATGCTGGTCAACCGCGGCTTTGAGACCACCACCGCCGGCGCCATGCCGGACGTGCCGCGCGCGACAACCGACGAGGTGACGATCGTCGCCAATGCCCGCCTCAACGAGGCGGTGCCGGAGACCGCGCCCATGAACGAGGGCGGCTACGACCAGGTCTACGGCATCAACACCCAGCAGGTCAGCGAGGTCACCGGCCTCCAGCTCGGCACCGACTACCTGCAGCTGACCGACGGCTCTCCGGGAGTGCTCACGCCCTTGCCGATCCCCAAGCTCGACCGCGGCAACCACCTCTCCTACGGCTTCCAGTGGATCGCCTTCGGCATCATGGCCCCGCTGGGGCTGGGCTACATGGCCTACTCCGAGGTCCGCGAGCGCCGCCGCGCCCGCGAGGAGGAGGCGGAGATGGTCGCCCGCCAGGAGGCCACCGACACCACCGGCGAGCCGCCGCTGGACGAGGCCGACAAAGCACCCGCCGCACCCGCGCAGGAGCCTGCGGCCGCCCCGGATGACGAGCCCGAGGTCCCCGACGAGGAGCAGGCCCAGATCGACCGGGAGAACCAGACGATGCGCTCGCGCTACGGCGACACCCACCCGAACAGGTTTGGCCGTAGGCGTCGCTAAGTGCGGCGCACAAGTACCCGCCGCGACAGCACCGCCACGGCCGCGATGACCGCCTGCGTCTTGCGCGACAGGCGCACCGCCTCCGTGATCGTTTCCGCGCTCGGTGCTGGGCCTGACCCCAGCACCGGGCGCATTTCCGTGCCGTAGTGGTAGCGCGTGAGCCCGCCCAGCTGCACGCCGAGCGCCACCGCTGCCGTCGCCTCCACGGGTCCCGCGTTGGGGCTGGGGTGGGCCGGCGCGTCCTCGCGCCAGGCCCGCACGGCCTCACGCCAGCGCCGCCCCGACAGCGCCACATGGGTTGCCGCCGTCAGCCGCGCCGGCGCCCAGGCGAGCAGGTCGTCCAGCTTCGCCGCGGCCCAGCCGAACTCGTTGTAGCGGTCGTTTTTGTACCCCACCATCGCGTCCAGCGTGTTGACCAGCCGGTGCGCGACCACGCCCGGCGCGCCGAGCACCGACCAGAAGATCGGCGCGCTCACCGCGTCCGAGGTGTTCTCCGCGAGCGACTCCACGGTCGCGCGCGCGATGCCCGCCTCGTCGAGCAGCTCCGGGTCGCGCGAGCACAGCCACGGCACCAGCTCGCGCGCGCCCGCAAGGTCGCCCTCGTCGAGCCGCTCGCGCATCCTCAGGCCGGTCTTCTCCAGCGTCGTCCCACCCAGCGCGCTCGCCAGCGCCACGGCGAGGCTCAGCTCGGGGTACTTGCGTGAGATCGCGATCGTCGCACCAAGCGGCGGCAGCACGCACGCGGCGAGGTAGGCCACGCCAGCGCTTTTCGACGGCGCATAAAGCCGCTTCTCCACCGCCGACGCGTAGCGCCCGAACACCGCCACCGGGTGGTACCTGCCACCCGGATCCCCCACGAGACGATCGGCAAGGATTCCGGCGAGCAGGCCGTAGGACATGGGGCACCTCGGGGCAAGTAAACGAAAAGCGGAACACCTCATTCTAGCCGCCCCACGCACGCAAAAAGCGGCGAGCCGTATCCGAGTTCAGGATGCGACTCGCCGCTAGGTGCCGAGAGCTACTGCTTGGGGTAGACGCGCTCGCCGATCATATTCATAAAGGCGACGGTGCCCTCGTTGAATACTCCCCAGGCGTGGGCGCCGGAGCTCGCGTACTGGAAGTCAGCGGGGATGCCTTCCATCAGCATGCGGGCCTGGAGCTTGTGGGTGAAGTAATTGGTACCCCACTCGATGAAGGCGCCATCTTTGATCCGCGCCAACCAGTCGCCTTCGGTGGTCGGGCGGTACTGATCCATGAAGTCCGTTGGACCGAGGAGCCCGCCGGCGTTAAAAACGAAGATGTTTTGCTGGCCAGCCAGCAACGGGACGTTGATCAGCGCGTCGCTGTAGATCGAGTAGTCACCGTGCTGCGGACCATATGCTTCGTCTACCGAACCGAGCCCGTAGAGCGTCTGACCTTGGGCATAGCGCCCAAGATCGCTATCGACTTCGACGCAGCCCGAGATCGAGCCAACCGCATCGTAGAGTCCGGGGTTGTGCTCTGCGTAACCGATGACGGGACCACCGGACGCAGACATACCCAGCAGCGACCGCTGGTGGCTTGCACCGATCGCATCCTCCAAGGCGATGGGGAGTTCCTTCGTCATGAAGGTCTCCCACTGCTGCTTTCCGCGAGCGACCGCGGAATCGTCATACCAGTCGACGTAGTTGGAGTTCGCGCCTTCTGCTGGGCTCACGACATTGAGGTTGAGGTCGTGGGCCATCTTTGCCAGCTCGGTGTTGGTGGCCAAGGTGATGCCGTCCTCACCGCCGTCTCGGCCGCTAAGTGCGTAGATCACCGGGCGCGGGGTCGACTGATCCGGAGCGGGAATGTAGATGAGCGGAATATCTCGGCCCATGGCGTTCGAGTAAGCGGAGATGTACTTGGGGTTGTACTTCTTGTAATCCATGTCCCAGCTCCACCAGGCCGGCTCAAGGAGCTTTCCATCGAGATCGATCGTGGCGGGAACGACCACCTGGAGCTGGTCGACGAAACGCGGGTCCTCGCTGATGGGCGCGTAGGTTTGGACTCCAAAGAGATCCGAGCTGAATGGTCCTCTGAAGAACAGGAGCCCCAGAGAATTGATGACCTTCCAGAAGGCGGCAGGAATGACGGCGAGGAAGTTCGCGCTGGACAAGTTGGCGGACGAACCCGCGAGCGCAGACGCAGTCTCGGAAGCCGTGGTCGGGGACGCAGACGCGTCACCAACGGGGGTAACACCCCCCAGTTCTGGGCTCACGACGGTCTCATCGGTCCCCGTGGCCGCCGCTGCGACGTCGGGGGTCACTGCATCCGTCAGGACAACTTCCGCTGTATCAGTGGTTTGTGCCACCGCGATTCCTGCCGAGGCAAAACCAACGCTCACGGCACTGCTTGCTGCGACAATTCGAAGGGCGATACTTCGTCTATCAAGTTTCCGCATGTGAACTTTCTTTCTCGATCCCAGCGGGCCTTTCCTGAGGGAAGGAAAATCGGCTCGCGTTGATGACAATCGTTCACCCTAGCACCACAAAAAATTAGAATTCTATTAATTTCACATTTGACAAGTGCAACGCTACCCCCGCTGCGTGCCACATCATCAAAGGCCGAATCTTCCCGCTCCAGATGATGCCTTGACCGATGTCCGCCGAGCAGCCCCAAATACAATTGAACCCTGTACCCCTCAGCGTTCAATCGATTTCACGCGGTTGAACCTTCTGCCACCATCGTTTTCAACACGGAGTCTTGACATGCCCTCGCCCATGCAGGCCATTCTCGCGCCTGAATTGCGCCCTTATTTCCTTGACAACCTGCGGGCTTTTGCTCCCCTCCACGTGCTCTGGGGGAGGCGCGTCTACATGAAGGGGGTCGATGAGCGCTCCGACTACCCCGAGCTCACCTTCCAGCAGGTCTCCCCCGTCAAGAGCTTTATCGACGGCTGGAAGCTGCGCACCCCTCGCCTCGTGGTACCCGAGCCGTTTTGGTACCGACAGTACCCAACGTCATTCCCCTTCCTGCTCGGCTTCCGGCTTGGCTGCTTGATCCGACGATCCTCGGCCAAGGTCGGAACCTATTGCATCGACAACTCCTTCCCCGAGAAGCTCCTCAAGCTCCCCGCCCGTATCCCAGCGCCCATTCGCGCGCGGCTCGCCAAATTGGTGGCCGCACCCTACCTTGCAATGATCGACGACATCGTGTTCGGCACCGATGGCTCGCGGGAGACCTATTCACACACGTTTGGGAAGTCCTTTGACCAGTTCCCCACGGTCATACCGCGGCCGGTTAGGTACGGGGAGCGAACTCAGCCAATAGATCGAAAGCGCTTCGCCTTCGTGGGTTCACTTCGACGCGAGAAAGGAATCGGCCTCATGCTCGCCGCGTGGGATGAGGTGAGCAAACGCCGCGATGACCTAAGTCTTGAAGTCGCTGGTATCGGAGAGCTGGCTCCGCAGGTCCGCGAATGGGCCAAGCTACATCCTTCCGTTACTTTCACCGAGGGTGCCACGCGGAACGAAGTTTTCGAGCTACTCAATCGGACCGGCTGCCATATTCAGCTTTCAATGCCCGGGGCGCGGTTCCGCGAGCAGGTCGGCAGTTCCAATCTTGAAGCACTTTCCTGCGAACACCGGCTCATCGTCACCGAGGAGACCGGCATCGCTAACTGGCTCAAAGACCTCGGGCACGGGGTTCTCCCCATCAACGCCAGCCCATCAGATGTCGCGGATCTGATCGAGAAGTTTGCCGATGACAACGACTGGGAAGCTCCGGAAGCGACTTTCGGTCAGGTCGACGGATACGTGGAAGCTCACGACCTGCTTCTTGAACGAGCGGGAAAGTAGAAAAACCTCGCACCCGATCCGGGTGCGAGGCACATTTTGTGCGTCCTGAGGGGCTCGAACCCCCGACCTGCTGGGTGTAAACCAGCTGCTCTCCCAGCTGAGCTAAAGACGCGTGTCTAACGACGACGGATAGCTTAACACAGAGGTTTACCAGCGCAAAAACTACTTATTTCGCCCAGTGACGAGGCAAGATCCCTGCCACGCACCGAGGCGCTCCGCCTTCGTCTGAACCAGCCCAGCCAGCTGCGCGCTTTCGGCAATGAGCCCGGGATCCAGTGCTCCCGGCTTCCCTGCGCCGGGGGTGAGCAGCCACACGCGACCACTATCAGCAAGGGGGCGAACTGCATCGACAAGCCCGTCAACCAAGTCGCCATCATCCTCGCGCCACCAGAGCATCACGACGTCGCAAATCTCGTCGGTGTCTTCATCCAGAAGCTCGTCTCCGATGATGTCCTCGACTGCTTCGCTGAGCTCCGAGTAGCAATCGTCATCCCAGCCAACCTCTTGCACGGTCTGGCCTTCTGCGAGACCAAGGCGGCGGGCATGTTCCGTAGCGCTCGCTACAGAGTTCTTCTCCTTCGATACTGATTCGTTCATCACTAGGCACCATACCGCCAAAGTCCGCGTTTCTCTCCCTTTTACCCTCGATTTATTTCAATTTGATTACGAAATTTCGCCCGTCCCAGACAACAAAACGGACCCAGCCCATCGTCCGCCTGCTCAATGTGCGACCACCTCACCAAGGCCATTTTGTGTGGTTCGACCTCTTTCTCGGTTTGCAAGATTCACAAACCGAGAAAACCCGCAGGCCACAGCGTTTGCCCATTCGAGCAGTTGGAAGTTTCGGATGCGAACACATAAAAACTTGGGGAGTGCACGTATCCTAGACACATACGCGTGTGCGCGGACACAAAGCCCACGTGCACATATCGAATCCCACTAGATACTTGGAGGTGTGGAATGGCTGACCCGAACACCGGGAAGCTTAGCGATGACACCAATTTCGCAATGATCCGCGATGGCGTGGCGTCTTACCTGAACGACGCCGATCCGGAGGAAACCCGCGAGTGGATCGAGTCGCTAGATGGCATGCTCAAGGAGTCAACGCCTGAGCGTGCTCGTTACGTTATGCTCCGTCTTCTCGAGGTCGCATCCGCTCGCCGCGTGGCACTTCCGCCCATGACGTCCACCGACTACGTCAACACCATCCCTACCTCGATGGAGCCCGAGTTCCCAGGCGACGAGGAGATCGAGAAGCGCTACCGCCGCTGGATCCGCTGGAATGCGGCCATCATGGTGCACCGCGCGCAGCGCCCCGGCATTGGCGTCGGCGGCCACATCTCCACCTACGCGGGTGCAGCCCCGCTCTACGAGGTCGGATTCAACCACTTCTTCCGCGGCAAGGACCACCCGGGCGGCGGCGACCAGGTCTTCTTCCAGGGGCACGCATCCCCGGGCATGTACGCCCGCGCCTTCCTCGAAGGTCGCCTCACTGAGGACGACCTCGACGGCTTCCGCCAGGAAGTCTCCCGCCCCCAGGGCGGCATCCCTTCCTACCCGCACCCGCACGGCATGAAGGACTTCTGGGAGTTCCCAACAGTGTCCATGGGCCTAGGCCCGATGGATGCGATTTACCAGGCGCGATTCAACCGCTACCTGCTCAACCGCGGCATCAAGGACACCTCGGATCAGCACGTCTGGGCATTCCTGGGCGACGGCGAGATGGATGAGCCCGAATCCCGCGGCCTCATCCAGCTGGCGGCGCTCAACAACCTCGACAACCTCACCTTCGTGGTCAACTGCAACCTCCAGCGCCTCGACGGCCCGGTCCGCGGTAACACCAAGATCATTCAGGAGCTCGAGTCCTTCTTCCGCGGTGCTGGCTGGTCCGTCATCAAGGTCGTCTGGGGCCGCGAGTGGGACGAGCTGTTTGCCGCAGACAAGGAAGGCGCGCTCGTCGAGCTAATGAACAACACCGCCGACGGCGACTTCCAGACGTACAAGGCCAACGACGGCAAGTACGTCCGTGACCACTTCTTCGGCAAGGACCCGCGAACCGCCAAGCTCGTCGAGCACATGACCGACGAGGAAATCTGGCACCTGCGCCGCGGCGGTCACGACTACCGCAAGATCTACGCCGCCTACAAGCGCGCGCTGGAGACCAAGGATCGCCCGACCGTCATTCTTGCCCACACCATCAAGGGCTACGGCCTCGGCCACAACTTCGAGGGCCGCAACGCGACCCACCAGATGAAGAAGCTGACGCTGGACGACCTCAAGCAGTTCCGCGACAAGCAGGGCATCCCGATCTCCGACGAGGAGCTGGAGAAGGATCCGTACCTCCCGCCGTACTACCACCCCGGCGAGGACTCCCCGGAGATCCAGTACCTGCAGGCTCGCCGCAAGGAACTGGGCGGCTACCTGCCCGAGCGTCGTTCGACCTACACGCCTCTCGACGTGCCTGAGTTGGACAAGCTCCGCAGCATCCGCAAGGGCTCCGGCAAGCAGGAAGTGGCCACCACGATGGCCGTCGTGCGTACCTTCAAGGAGCTCATGCGCGACCCCGAGCTGGGCAAGCGACTCGTGCCAATCATTCCTGACGAGGCTCGTACCTTCGGTATGGACTCGTGGTTCCCGACGCTGAAGATCTACAACCCGCACGGCCAGAACTACGTGCCGGTCGACCACGACCTCATGCTCTCGTACCGTGAGGCCAAGGACGGCCAGATCATGCACGAGGGTATTAACGAGGCTGGCTCCACCGCGGCATTCATCGCCGCAGGTACGTCTTACGCCACCCACGGTCAGCCGATGATCCCGCTGTACATCTTCTACTCGATGTTCGGCTTCCAGCGCACCGGCGACTCCTTCTGGGCCGCAGGCGACCAGATGGCCCGCGGATTCATCCTCGGCGCCACGGCTGGCCGCACCACGCTGACCGGCGAGGGCCTGCAGCACATGGATGGCCACTCCCAGATCTTGGCTTCGACCAACCCCGCAGTCGTCTCCTACGACCCGGCTTTCTCCTACGAGATCGCCCACCTCGTCCGCGAGGGCATCGACCGCATGTACGGCCCCGGCCGCGGCGAGAACGTCATGTACTACCTGACGATCTACAACCAGCCGATCCACCAGCCAGCCGAGCCGGAAGGCCTCGATGTCGAGGGACTGCACAAGGGCATCTACCTCTACCAGAAGGCCGAGGGCGACAACGTGCTCGAGGTCTCCCTGCTCGCATCCGGCATCGGCATGCAGCAGGCTCTGCGCGCCGCTGAGATGCTCAAGAGCGAGTACAACATCGGTGCCAACGTCTTCTCCGTAACCTCGTGGGTCGAGCTGTCCCGCGATGGTAAGAAGAAGGCCCTCGACCACCTCCGCCACCCGGAGAACCCCGCCGAGGAGCCGTTTGCCACGACTCAGCTGCGGAAGGGCTCCGGCCCGTACATCGCCGTTTCCGACTTCGCAACCGACCTGCAGGAGCAGATCCGTGCGTACGTCCCAGGCGATTACACCACGCTAGGTGCTGACGGATTCGGCTTCTCCGACACTCGTCCCGCCGCTCGCCGCTACTTCAACATCGACGCCGAGTCCGTCGTTGTCGCAGCGCTCAACGGCCTGGCACGCGAGGGTAAGCTCGACTCCTCCGTCGCCGCTGAGGCAGCGAAGAAGTACAACCTAAACGACCCGACAAAGGCGTAAGAAACCGGTCGCAAAACATGAATGTGGGTGGGAATCCTCGAAAGGATTCCCACCCACATTTCTTGTCCTGATACCTAGTTGTCTCGAGGCGATGCCTCGCTTGGATCATGCTCACTTATCGGTTCATATGACGGCACACCGTTAGAATTCAAGTCAAAATCGCGAAGGAGAATGAGGAGAGGGATAAGCGGCACTAGGTGCCTCAAGGCAGAGCCATAATCAGGTTCAAAAACTCCTTGTACGACCAAAAAGCCCGTCATTATGGCAAAGGCTCGCATTGCCCACACATGGTGCGATTCTCGGAGTTTATAAAAACCGATAAACAGGCCCGACCACAGGAACATGAAAAGCAAGGCCGAAGCGATGTAGTAGGGCTTCAGCAAACCAAGTAGCGGGAGGGGCACCACCAAAAGGACTGTTGTGATGAGGTTGTTCAAAATTCCACCAATTAGAGGTGAGGTGTGAACATAAGCTGGGATCAAGGTAGTCGTTGACCCATCGTTGGCACGCCACTGATTCACGCTGGAGCGAAAATGATCTCCCCCGTCGCCTGTGTAAGCCCCGATCACTACTGAAAAGGCGATGCTGGCCAATGCCATGAGTACCACGAAACAAATTGGATTCTTGTACGAGATCCTTTGGCCTTTCACCGCGATCCCCGCGGGCGGAACGAATCGGGCCACTACATACACCGCGATAAGTAGCCCCCAATAGGGTCGGAACCAGACGGCTACGCCTGCCATAGCTAGGAGCCCGAGCAGTTCTCCCCACCACGTCCTAGGCACTCCTAGGACGACAATCATGGCCAGACTAATGAAAATTTCCTTGGTGTACTGGCCGAGAAATACTCCACTCAGGATGAATCCCACGGCAACAAGTCCGACGGAGAAAAGATTCTTCCTGATTCCGCCAGCTTTTCGCACTCCGAGAAAAATCGCCATAGACCCGACAAGCACCCCCAAGAGCCCAGCAGCCAATGGGTGGTCAATCAGTCCAACCGACTTGTAGAAGTCAGCGATGACCGCAAAGGAACCTTCATCGCCCACCCGCTGATCTACAGGTGTGTGGCCAACCTTGGCAATTGTCTCTGCATCAAAACGGAATTCCTCACTGAGGAAATGGGCCCCAAAAATTGAGATTAGGCCAGCCACGATGACGCCGGTAAGCATCACAACCGTCTGCCAAGTCTTTGAAAGTCGTTGACAGTTGTCAGTCGTCAGGCTCAAGAACCCTCCTAAGGAGAGCTTGGCTTGGCTTTCCTCCGCTTCCACAGGGGACTTTAGGGTCATTGTTGGTCTCCAGTCGTATGCAACCCGTATGCAACCTTGAGTTTTTCAATTTGCGTTGTTTGATTGTAAAAGCCCTCGACCTCGGACCAATCAAAAGCCTCGGGCGATGCAAGAAGCTTCTTGATGGCCGACACCGCTCCTTCGGCTGACGCGAAGCGGGCATCCCTCGGACATTCGAACAATGCTGGGATATCAGAAACGATGGTCGGCACACCCAACGCCCGAGCTTCCAAAACTGCCATGGGAAAGCCATCCCACCGAGCCGTGTGCACCAAGACCGAAAGTGAGCCGAGCTCTTCTACAACTTGGGCGGGATCGATCCAACCGGTCACCTGGACACCTGCCTCGATCAGCTTCGAGCGAAGCTCTTCAGGACCATCTCCGATCCACGCCACGGTAACGTCACGAAGATCTGGGTCCGCCTGAACCAACTTCGCTATTGAAGCGAACAACTCAGGATTCCGAGCGGGGGATATCCTTCCAAGTACTGCAATTTTCCGTTGGCTCGGCGACTCCCATTGTTTGAGGCTCACCTTCTTCTCATCTGGTATCGCGTTTGGGACGCAGACGTGTTTTCCCCAAGGCCAAAGGGCCTTCAGCTGGGTGGATTCGTTGGTTGAGCATCCGGCAAAGACGTCCGTGAGAGGAGCTAACAATGTTTCCATGCCCTTAAAAACCAGCTTCTTCCACGTGGATATGTCGCCGCGCGAAAAAGAAAGCCCATGTGGCGTATACACGATGGGAACCTTGGGCATTCCAGGCACCAACGTAGCCAATCGAGCGTATGCTCCGCCGAAACTTGAATGAGCGTGGATCAGGTCAGGCGAGAACTCTTTAGCCGCCTTAACGACGGCCATGGTCGCTTCCACGTGCCCTGTGGGAAGCTCTCTGATAGCGGAAAAAATCCCTTGAGGAATCTTGATCATTCCGCCGTGCGCACGGCGCGCATTGGCAAGCAAGAAGTGCTCTTGGGTATCTAGTCCTTTGGCGTACCCAATGACCGCCGTAGCAGTTCCTCCCGACATGCATTCAGAGACGTGCAATATCCTCATGGCCAATTCCCCATCTGATCCGACTTGTAGTGCTAGTAAGCACCCTCAGAGCGCAAAACTGCACGAAAGGTTTGAAAAAAGATCTTGAGATCAAGCAGTGGCGACCAATTGTCCACATAGTAAAGATCAAGTGCCTGAGCTTGCGCCGGGCTCAGGTCAGATCTTCCACTCACTTGCCACAGGCCGGTGATGCCCGGACGCACTTCCAAACGCATTCTCATATCAATGTCATACTCATTGACTTCTCGCTGCACCTGTGGTCTTGGGCCAACGATGCTCATCGTTCCATTAAGCGTGTTAAAAAACTGAGGAAGCTCGTCAATCGAATACTTTCGAATGAACTTTCCCACTCGCGTCACTCGGGGATCGTCCTTCATCTTGAAAAGCAACGCTCCGCCTCCGTTGGCGTCGATGAGCGCTTGAGCACGCTTGTCCGCGTCTTCGGCCATCGACCGAAACTTCCAAACTTTGTACGGATTCCCGTAAATTCCGATCCGCTCGCTCTTGTAAAAGACTGGTCCGCCATCTTCCAGCTTGATTGCGATTGCTGTTGCCAAGAACACAGGCGAAACTAGCATTAAAATTGCTGCGCTAAGAACGACATCCACGAATCGTTTCGCGTAGCCATTTGCAGCATCGAAACGAGGTGGCTCGATGTGGAGGGAAGCACGTGGGCCAATCCGTTCCGAGTTAATTCGAGTACCAGATGTTCCCTCAATCATCGGTTCGAGGTAAAGCCGGATATTCTGCTCGCGAAGGCTCCACATGAGTCGACGAAGATTCTTATGCCCGAAGTCGTTGACGGATGCAACCCATACGGAATCACACTCTTCCTCGGAGGCCGCCTCACCGATCGACTTGCCCAACAGGAAGGGCTCAACCTTGCAATTTGGGGGGCTTTGAAGTAAGCCCAAGTTTTGCGGATCCGTAACCAAGATTGCGCTTACTTCGTGGAACGGGAAGCGAGATGACGGGTCCCTTCCGAGAATATCGTTGATGTCTCGAACGCGGCCGAGCAGGAGCAACTTGGATGGACGACGGCGCCTGAGACTCTTATTTATCTCGGAACTAATCACCCTCCCTATAAGCAATAAGATCGTGCCGAGTGGGATTCCAATCAGGACAAGTGACCTCATAACTTGCGGTTCATCAACCAAAACACTCCAAAACCCTGTTATCGAAAGCACAATAACGGATGCAACAAATGTGCTGCGCATGCCAACTCGTTGAATCCTAGAGTGAAATGTATAGCCTCGCTGGGTCCAGATAATGAAGATCCAACCCACAAGCATGATTGCCAAGACAGGGAGTTGACCAGGTGTCTTGTCTTCCGCGATGGCGATCGAAAGCGCGACAAGAATAGCAACGATGTCGATTAACAAGGACACCCTGATTGTTTCCCAAGCGCGCCTATTTCGACCAAAAGTACGCCTACGAATGAGATCGTCGGGATTTGATGGGAGTGGATCGAAACTCAGTTCTTGAGATGGGTCGTGGGGAGGCATGGCGTACCTTCGGAAATGTAGTGAGGGGCCTACAAAGTAACTTGCAGAATATGGTACTGCTTAAGTTCCTTTTCACTAAAAATCAGCTTGATTTCTCACTTACCCCCATCACTTTGATGGTCCTCGGAATTGGAAGGCTAGGATTTCTTAACGTAAGTCAGGAAACAGGAGAACAGTGGGACGATGGGCAATTCATCAAAGGTTTTATGGGTCCATTGGGGACGAACCGGAGGCGGCCCCCGTTTCCTATACGAACTGGCCAAGGGTGATCTGCAAGTCTCCGAACCAGGTTCCCAGTTCATTTCGTTCAACCCAGATGCGGAAATCGCAGGCAGGCTGAGAGAACTCCCAGTACCATCGCTGCACGTAAAAACATATCAATCCAAGATTGGCGTTGTCTTGGGTCTCCCCCGCCTGATTTGGAATTCGGTCAGACTTCGCCTTTGGATCAGACGCAATAAGATCCAAGTCGTCGTTGGCGTAATGGAGAGTGTCTACCAAAGCCTTGCGGTACCTCTGTGTATTCCACAATCAGTGCACTACATCGCAGGAATCCACGACGGACAGCACCACCCCGGCGAAAGCTCGCTGGTTCAACAACTAGGTAGACACTTAGAGCTTTGGCGAGCTGATCAGGTTTTGACCTTTTCGAATGAAGTTGCCTCAATAGTAGGACAACAAACCGCGGTGCCTATCATTGTCGCGGAACACCCGCCATTTGGCATTACTGCCCAAAGCATCATTACTCCACGGGCTTTCCCCGAAAACCGCCCCGTCGTCATTGGTTTGTTTGGGAGGCTCCAAGAATACAAGGGCATTGGTCTTTTGCTAGAGGCAGCTCGGCTTCTCCGTTCTGATCCAGAATTTAAGAACCTACCTGAGTTTGAAATTCGAATTGTGGGCAATGGACCTTGTGCGAAGCTGCAGAACTCGACCAACGGCCAAGAAGCAAGCTGGGATATTCGATGGATACCTGAAAGTGAAGTTGACAACATCGTCTCATCTTTTGACATCATGGTTCTGCCCTACACTGAGGCGAGCCAGTCTGGTCCTTTGGGTCTAGCCTTAGCCCAAGCCATCCCTTGCGTGGTCACACCTCAAGGGGCTTTGCCTGCCCAGGCAGAAGATTTCGGAGTTGTAGCTGAAAATATGACTCCGATCGCCTTCGCACGGGCGATCTCAAAGGTGATTTCCACATCTGTGGCCTATGAAGTGCTTTCCATGTGCGCTGTTAACAAACTTGCTAATTCTCCCATGTGGAAGGGACTGGCTGGTCAAGTAAGGAAAGAGGCGCTCAAAGGATAAGGAGAGCCCAATCCCTACCCATTTGTGACATTCTTCATCATCAAGTCCCTTGAACTTCTCACCGATAGCGGCAAAAGCAACGCTCCTAACAAGAGCTGGGTGACAGAGATGAATAACAGGAGCGTCATTTCGTGCAAAAGTAGCATTGGAAGAAGCAGTCCCACTCGAAGAAATGACCACCATAACATGCCGCGTTCATGTCCGAGAATGTAGGGCGACTTCATACTCACCGAAGAAGACACCAGTCCCAGGGTGTAAATGCTGATCATTGTGATGGCCAATGTTTGCTGGGGGACAGACTGTGAAGTTGCAAAGACGATCGAAGCTATTTGAATCGGGATAACTGCAATGGCTAGGGAAATTCCTGTCAATTGAGCTTTGAACGCCCAAGCACCCGCCCTTGAGAAGGCTTTCCCTCGGATCGCTTCTGCGATCCTAATCTCGAAAACGGGAGCGATGATCTGCTGGCCAAGAGTGCCAAACCCTCCAGACAAACGCACTACGATAGCCCACAGCTCTTGATATGCCCCCATGAGCGGGGTCAAGAATCCCTGAATCTGAAGGCCAATATCAGAAACCAATACCGCACTCGTGGTTCTCCATGACTCACGTGCGTATCGGCTCCCCTCTTTGCCAAACACCTGTGGTATCGCACCCCGCAGCGAACCAACTAGAGAGTTTTCGCACCGGCTCATCATCCACATTCCCGTGAGGATGGTGTTGAGAAACGTAACAACTACGAGTCCAGCTTGGAAAGGAACCAACCAGACGACTGCTGCTGTCAACACAAAATTGATGAGACCGTAGGCAAACCGGACTTTTCCGTAGAACGCCTCCCGCTGTTCTGTGATGACCACTGCTACCGACATGTAGTACAAGCCGTGGGAGAAAGTGAGCAGCCCTCCCCAAACAAGCAGCATTCCCCAGTAAGAGCTCCAATTGGCTATTACGGCGCCCAAGATGCTCGTTAACGCGCTGAGGAAAATCAATCCGCTGAGCGAGACGGCTGTGCCAATATGGCGTTGGTTCACTCGCAAAATAAGGTAACGAACATGAAATGAAAGAGACCCCAGTTTGAATAAGACTAAGGAAAGAGAAAGCGGAAACATCAGATAGGCCAATTGACTTGCTTCTTTACCGAACACTGGAAGCAACATAGCCAAGAAATTGAAGCCCTGGCCAATAGTAGCCACTCCCATATTCTTTAGCCGGTCAGGGATGCGCACGATTTTTCCTCACGCTAGGTACTCATAGACGTCAACTCCGTCTTTGCGACTTTCAGGCTATCAGTCCTTCATTTCAGCCAATTTGCGCCGCCCCTTTTAGATCCCGTTTTCTCAATACAATCTCCTCGCGAAAGTTCTGCAAATTCACCTCAAGTAGTTCTTCATTGCCTCCTTGATCTTTTCCCTGCATTTCTCCTCCGAAAACGAGAGGTATGGCAGTCGATCTGCTAGAAACCTCCCCCACTGACAAGGCACTTCCTGTACCCAATCATTATTCTCCCCCAAGCAGATACCGCCTAGCCGGTATCTGCTTGGGGCCACAATCTCAGCCTTTGGCCGTCGACAAGCAACGATGCAATAAGGTAGTACCCGAACCCCCAACCCTAGGAAGGTCCCCATGTCTTCGCTCCAGGAACAGCTCGCCGCCTTCACCGCGCAGGATAAGCAGGAAGAAAAGGCAGAGACCACCACGGCCAAGCTCCAGCGCATGATCGCGGGCATCCTGCAGGAGGACGTGGAGAATATCGACCCCACGAAGTCGCTCACGGAGCTCGGCGCCAGTTCCCTCGACATCATCGAGCTGGCCGTGCGCACCGAGATGGAGTTCAAGTTCCGCGTCGATGCCGAGCTCTTCCCCGAGCAGCCCGGCAGTATGACGGTCGTGCAGCTTGCGTCGCTTGTCGACGACCATGGCGACCGCCACAAGGACACCGCGAACACCTAGACCGCGATCGCCTCGCGCTGCTCCATGAACTCAAACTCCACGGCGCACCCGTCGCCGGCGATGGCGTCGATGCGCGCCTGAAGCGCCTCGAACTCCTCGTCCGTCCCGTTGAGCACCTGGCGGCAGTCCACGCATCCGGCAAGCCGAGGGTTGCGTGACCACCGGGTGCACTCCGCCCAGTCGAGCGGGTCGGTACCCGGGATCAGGTCAAAGGGCTCGCTTAAGAGGGAGGCGACCATCGCCTCCTCCACTGCCATGCGCTTGCGGCGCGGCAGCCCCGAAATCCGCATCACTGCGATGCGCTCTTCCTTCATCAATGCTTCTCCTGCTGCGAATCTTGAAATCAAGACGAGGTTCGTCTTCCCCAACGGCCTCATGCATCAAGAAGAAGTTATGCCCCCGATTTTCACCCCACTTCCCCACCCCATCAACTCTCAACAACCACTTGAATCCCCCATTTACTCAAGTAGAACTTCAGGGTTGTAATTTGCTTGTCGACGCCCGTCGCCTCACCTTCGGACCCCAACCAGGGACGTGAACTGCGGATATTGCAATTCTTCGCCGATGTACTAGATTTAAGGAACAAGCTTGATTCAAGCTATTCCGCCATAGCTCAGTTGGCAGAGCATTCGACTGTTAATCGAAGGGTCACTGGTTCGAGCCCAGTTGGCGGAGCCACTCCATGAATAGGCCTGCGCACGTATCCTTGGTGCGCGGGCCTTTGGCGTCGATAAGCGAAAGCCTGAGAGCACGCCCAGCGCAACGGGTAGAGTGAGAGAGAATTCAGCGTAGAAGGAGCAACAATGATTCAGTTCGTCATCGGCGCCGCCGCGGGGTATGTCTTCGGAACCAAGGCCGGCCGCGAACGCTTCGAGCAGCTCAAGAAGGGCTACCAGGCGACGGTGAGCTCCCCGGTGGTGAAGTCGGCGCTCGATACCACCCGCCGGGCCGTGGCCAACAAGATCGACCCGCAGCCGCGCATGAAGGAAGTCAAGAACCTGCGCAAGGGCGACGGCGAGGACACGATCCTCGAGCCCGACAAGGACTAACCGCTCCCCTTTTCCAGCACCTGCCGTGCGAGCCTAGCTGAAGGCCTCGCTGAGTAGGTGCTTTCTTAGTTTCTCCAGCTCCACGAGCTCGGTGAACAGACGGTTGTACACCTGCAGGTCGTCGGTGGGACGCATGCGCTGCATCTGCGACTTCAGCTGCGCGATCCGGTTGCCCACGCGCAGCTCCTGCAGGCGCGCGAGGGTGCTGCGCACATGGGCGCCGAGGTCGTCGGTGTTGTAGCGGATCGGCTCGACGGCGAGCTCCGAGAGCACCGACTGCGCGACGAGGTCGTAGACCTTCGCCTGGACCTCGGAGATCCACTCCACACCTTCGACGTGGCCAGCACAACCGCCCGCATCGGCGATGGCCTTGCGGATCTCCCGGTAGGTCTCGTGGGTGAAGTATTCCAGCCCCAGCTCATCGACCTTGGCGGCGTACTCCGGCAGCTGGAGGGCGATCTTGAGGGTCTCCCGCTCCGGCCACAGGCGCGGGTCGCGGCGGTTGGGCATGCTCATCATCCGCTGGGCCACGCCCACCTCGTCGCTACCGCCGATGCGGCGTGGGCGGGTGTCGTTTCGCGGGGCGCGCGCGGCCCGGCGGACCTCCTGGAGCACCTCGGTTGGGTCGAGCCAGCCGACCCAACCCGCGAGCAGGCGCGCGTACTCGTCCTGGAGAGGCTTGTCCTTGATCTGCGCGACCACGGGCGCGGTGCGGCGCAGCGCTTGGAGGCGGCCTTCCGGGTTGTCCAGGTTGAAGCCCTGGAGCATCGAGCGAATGACGAACTCGAACATGGGCACGCGGTCGGCGATGAGGTCGCGCAGGGCCGCGTCGCCGCGCTGGAGGCGCAGGTCGCAGGGGTCGAGGGCGTCGGGGGCGACGGAGACGAACGACTGCCCGGTGAACTTCTGGTCGCCCTCGAAGGCGCGCATCGCGGCCTTTTGGCCGGCCTCGTCGCCGTCGAAGGTGTAGATGAGCTCGCCGCGGAAGTAGCTGTCGTCCAGCATGAGCCGGCGGATGAGCTGGAGGTGTTCCTCGCCGAAGGCGGTGCCGCAGGAGGCCACGGCGGTGGTCACGCCCGCGGCGTGCATGGCCATGACGTCCGTGTAGCCCTCCACCACCACGGCCTGGTGGCGGGCGGCGATGTCTTTCTTGGCCATGTCGAGGCCGAAGAGCACCTTCGACTTCTTGTACAGCATCGTCTCGGGCGTGTTCATGTACTTGCCGAGGTTGTCGTCGTCGAAGAGCTTGCGCGCGCCGAAGCCGATGACGTTGCCGGAAATGTCCTTGATCGGCCAGAGGAGACGGCGGTGGAAGCGATCGATCGGGCCCCGCTTGCCCATCTTGGACAGGCCTGCGGCCTCCAGCTCCTTGAACTCGAAGCCCTTGCGCAGCAGGTACTTGGTGAGCGTGTCCCAGCCCTCCGGCGCGTAGCCGCACTCGAAGGAGTGGATGAGCTCCCTCGAGAATCCCCTATCCAGCAGGAACTGGCGCGCGACCGCCGCGGCCGGGGTCTCGAGCTGCTCGCGGTAAAACTGGTGCGCCGCCCGGTTGGCCTCGATGAGCCGCTTTCGGGTGCCGGGCTCCTCCCGGCGCGCGCCCGTTGATCCGCCCTGGTAGTTGATGTGGTAGCCGATCGACTCCGCGCACATCTCCACCGCCTCGGGGAAGGTGACGTGCTCCATCTCCATGAGGAAGGTGAACACATCCCCGCCCTTGCCGGTGGAAAAGCAGTGGAAGTAGCCGTGGTTGGGGCGCACGTGGAAGGACGGGGTCTTCTCATCCTTGAAGGGGCTGAGGCCCTTGAGCGAGTCCGCTCCTGCAGGCTTGAGCTGGACGTATTCGCCGACGATATCCTCGATGGGCGTCCGCTCGCGGATCGCCTGGATATCGCTTTCTGGAATACGCCCCTTTGCCATAACAAGAACAATAGCAAGCATGCAAAAGACCCCGCGCTGGGCGGGGTCTGAGCTTCTTCCGAGGCGGGATCGCTTCGGATTTCGGCTCCGCTACTCGACGGTCACCGACTTCGCGAGGTTACGCGGCTGGTCGACGTCGTAGCCCTTGGCCGTCGCAACGGCGCAGGCGAAGATCTGCAGCGGGACCGTGGCCAGCAGCGGCTGCAGCAGGGTCGGCGCCTGCGGGATGCGGATGACGTGGTTGGCAAACTGCTCGACGGCGGTGTCGCCTTCCTCCGCGATGACGATGGTGATCGCCCCGCGCGCGCGGATCTCCTGGATGTTGGAGACGACCTTGGCGTGCAGCGAGTCGCGGCCGCGCGGGGACGGCACGATGACGAACACCGGCTGCCCCTCCTCGATGAGCGCGATCGGGCCGTGCTTGAGCTCGCCCGCGGCGAAGCCCTCGGCGTGCAAGTACGCGATCTCCTTGAGCTTGAGCGCGCCCTCGAGCGCCACGGGGAAGCCCACGTGGCGGCCCAGGAAGAGCACGGACTTGGAGTCCTTCATCTCGGTGCCGAGCGCCTTGACCTGCTCCTCACCGTCGATGACCTGCTGGATCTTCTCCGGCATGGCCTTGAGCTCGTTGACCACGGCCTGGATCTCGTCGGCGAACATGTTGCCGCGCAGCTGGGCCAGGTAGAGGCCGAGCAGGTAGGAGGCGGTGATCTGCGCCAGGAACGCCTTGGTAGAGGCCACGGCGATCTCCGGACCGGCGTGGGTGTAGAGGTTGGCGTCGGCCTCGCGCGGGATGGAGGATCCGCGGGTGTTGCAGATCGCGATGACCTTTGCACCCTGCTCGCGCGCGTGGCGCACGGCCATGAGGGTGTCCATGGTCTCGCCGGACTGGGACAGCGCCACCACGAGGGTGCGGTCGGTGACGATCGGGTCGCGGTAGCGGAACTCGTGCGCCAGCTCCACCTCAGTGGGGATGCGGCACCAGTGCTCGATAGCGTAGCGGGCGACGTGGCCGGCGTAGGCGGCGGTGCCACAGGCGATGACGATGATCTTGTCGATGCTGCGCAGCGTGGCCTCGTCGATGTTGACCTCGTCGAGGGTGAGCTTGCCCTTGTCGTCGAAGCGGCCCAGGAGGGTGTCGCCGACGGCCTGCGGCTGGTCGTGGATCTCCTTGTCCATGAAGGAGGCGAAGCCGCCCTTCTCAGCGGAGGCCGCGTCCCACTCGACCTTGAACTCCTTGCCCTCGGCGGGGTTGCCGAAGAAGTCCGTGATCTCGTAGGAGTCCGGGGTGATGGTGACGATCTGGGCGTTGCCCATCTCGACGGCGTCCTTGGTGTAGTCGATGAAGCCGGAGACGTCGGAGCTGAGGAAGTTCTCCCCCTCGCCCAGGCCGATGACCAGCGGGGAGTTCAGGCGCGCCGCCACGATGCGATCCGGGAACTGCGACTGGATCGCCAGCAGGGTGAACGCTCCCTCGAGGCGCTGGCTGGTCAGCTGCATCGCCTTGGTGAGGTCGCCGGGGGTCTCGGTGGCGAGTACGTCGGCGAGCAGGGTCGCCGCAACCTCGGTGTCGGTCTCGGAGACGAAGTTGTAACCCTTCTCCGCAAGCTCCTTCTTCAGCTCGGCGAAGTTCTCGATGATGCCGTTGTGGACAACGGCGAGGTTGCCGTTGTCGACGACGTGCGGGTGCGCATTCGCATCGGTCGGGGCGCCATGGGTGGCCCAGCGGGTGTGTCCGATGCCGAGGGTGGAGGCAGGAAGCGGGGCCTTGGCGATCTCCTCGTCGAGGGCTGCTACCTTGCCAGCCTTCTTGCGGAACTGGATGGAACCATCCGCGAGGACTGCCACGCCGGCGGAGTCATAACCGCGATACTCGAGCCTGCGCAGACCCTCGAGCACAACGTCAAGAGCGCCATGCTCGCGGGCGATTTCCGGCGACCCGACATATCCGACAATGCCACACATAAAACCCTTTTTCCTATCTACTGCAGTACGTCCCCGACAAGCCTACTTGTCGTTGCCAGAGACTATACAGACCAGCACGTCATCTTTTAGATTCCTACAACACTAATGCACAGGCGCACCAATGCACGGCAGACATCGCTGTTGGTGAACGTGCAGTGAGCTAATCGACGACCAAGTTCACGTTCTCGTAGTACTTGGTGTGGCTTTGAACCTCGTTGCTGACGTTGTGGTTGACAACCTTCGGGTCCGTGCTGGCGATACCGACCGCACCCACCGCCTTCTGTTTGGGCATGGCGATGGCGTAGAGCTTGCCTAGAACACCATCATTGATCGAGAAATAGTTATGAATCTCTCCAATACTGTCCGAAGCCAGCGCTGACCAGCTTCCTTGTTGTCCAATCGCCCCTCCGAGAACATGGACCGCGCGGAGCCTTACCTTCTTCGATTCGTCTTCAACGCCAGCCATGGCGAGCGCGAGGTTGAGAGCCACACGTCCACCGAGGCTGTGTCCGATGACGACGCATTCGTCAATGTTTGTGCGCTGGAGGATCGCAGCAAGTGCCAAAGCAGTGGAATTGGCTCTGTTAACTGCGGTGTGCCACGGGTTACTGACTAGGTCGATCGCGCCCAAGGCGGCTCCAGCAACCGGAAGGTTCTTAGCCACCCTTTTGCTGGCTCGACGCACGATGGACTTTGCGACCATGCCAGCGCCACCTCCCGCAGCAAATCCAGCGAACCCAGACAGCTCTTTGAGCTCCTTAGAACCCCATTCAACTGTGTAAATCGGAGAGTCGGGATAGGCAGACTCCACAGCGCGCACCTCAGTTCGCCAGCTAAGCTTCCCCTCCGTGAGGAATCCGCGCAGAATGAGCACTGGCACCCCCGAACCGTCACGTACCTTAGTGATGTTAAAGGAATCGTCGTCCCCCAGGTAAGCACTGAGAGCCCTGACCCCAGCGGCCGACCCGAGCATCCCTCCCGCCGCGGCAACGACGAGGGTGCCGCCTGCCATGCCCAAACCACCGGCGGCTAGCGAGCCCATACCCAATGCAGCAAGTCCTGCGTTGGTTGCGGCGGCACCCGTAAGACCGAGGAACGTCGTACCAATGGCACCGCCAATCGCTGGCGCAGCGGCAAACCCCAGTGGTGTCGCGGCAGCCAGTGCAACGGTGCCCGCCATCGCGAGCTTCGCCGCACGATTGATATTCATGACTCGGTACTCTTGGAGTTCCTTAAACTGCGTGAGATCATCGATGCGCAAGTCCAGCTTGCTGAAATCCGGGACCTGATGCAGGTGCTCAGCGCAAAACACGGGCCCAGAGAGCAATCCAAAGGAGGCGACGCCGAAGTTCTCGCATTTAGGGACCTTGCAATGCGCGGTCGCATTTCCGCATTTCTTGCAGAGGTAGAGCCCCTTTTCTGACAGTGTGCGGTGATTGACGAACTGAAGGCAAGCGGAGCAGTAACCCTCTTCTTCCTCACCAGTCACGAGGTCACTGAGCTCTGCCAGCTTGGTGGCATACTTGGCCTTTTCCTGCGCTTGGGAACGCAGCTCCTTTGCTCGATCGACGTCAATCGGTTGGCTCATAGCGGGAATCTGCGACTCGAGCTCGCTCGCCTCAATATGAGCCACTGTTGCCAGCCAGAACTCGGTTACGATCGCGGGATTGCTGGTCAGCGAATCGTCTCCCTCAACCCGCGGCGATTGCGCGTCACCGACCTTGGTAACTCGGACGTATCGCCCTAGGTTTGAACGCAGTTCGCTGGTGAAGTCACCGTTGTCCTGAAGATCAATTCGGATCGCCTCGGATTCAATAGTTCGCTTGGGCATTGTTCTTCCTTCTCGAGACGCCAAACTGCATGAGGATTCCCTGAATAGTTTAGTTTTTAAGCAAGCAAGAAAGCACCTTCATTGGCGATACCTTCCCCTTGGTTTCCCCCTGTTGGTTCTCGTGTCAAGGACGTGTGTCAGCGGCGGTTGAAATGTAGCCCAGTTTCGACGGTTGAAATGTAGCCCAGTTTTTGTGTGTGGTTAGTTTATCTGGTGTTCTCGCTCGGCGGCGATCGAGGGGAGTATGTCTTCATGTCCTGTGATGCGGAAGCTGTTTCCTTTGTGGGTGAAGATTTCCGCGTGGTGGACTATTCGGTCAATCATTGCCGCTGCGATAGTCGCGTCACCGAAGCATTCACCCCACCTGGAAAACGGCAGGTTAGATGTCATGATGAGCGAGGCTTTCTCGTATCTGGTCGACACTAGCTGGAAGAACAGGTTGGCGGCTTCGGCTTCTATGGGGATGTAGCCCACCTCGTCGACGATGATGAGGTCATAACGGCCCAGCTTGGCTAAGAGTTTCGGCAGACTACCTGTGGAGTGGGCGTGGGTGAGTTGCTGCACCCAGCCGGCTGCGGTATCGAACAGGACTCGGTGGCCGTGCCGTGCAGCGATGACCCCTAGCCCGATGGCCAGGTGGGTTTTCCCTGTCCCGGGTGGGCCGAGGAAGATGACATTGCAGCCTTGAGCAATCCACGCAGATGTCTCCAACCGGGCGATTTTGGCCCGGTCGATGGCTGGCTGAACCATAAAGTCAAAGTCTTCAATAGTCTTGATGTGGGGAAAGCCTGCACGCTTAATCCGTGCCTGCGCCCCTGATGCCTGACGGGCTGAAGCCTCAACAGACAAGACAGCGGCTAGGTACTCTTCATAGGTCCACCCACCGTCACGGGCTTGTTCGGCCGTGTCATGGTAGGTGCTGCGGATGCGTGGGGCTTTGAGCACTGTGGCGATGTGGGCTAGCTCGGCATCGATTTGCTTGTAATTGATGGCGCTCATGCCGAGTACTCCTGCCAGCCGGTCAGTCGGTCATAGACGTTTAAGTCCGCCGTTTCTACGACAATGTCTCCTAGACGCGGTGTGGGTTGTGCAAGCTGTTGGCGCATCTGTTTCGCCAACCTCTGATGCTGCGGGTCGGTGACCGTGTGGTTTTTGCCCCACACCCTTTCGTGGTCGGCAACAATCAACCCGGTGCCATCGGTAACTAGTACCCGATCGAGTTGTACAAAGATGGTGACAATCTTGCCGATGGCTGAAGGCGATACCGAGTACCGATTAGCATCCACAGACACGTAGTAGTTCCTCGGTAACCGTACCTGCCTGGTCAAACCGGTCTGCGGTGGATACGGGGGAAGCGGATTCATAGCAGCCTTGTCGACTACCCATCGGTCTACCGGGCGTTGCGCCAAGCTGGCGTGCACACGAGTGTTCGCAATCGTGTCAATCCACCCATCAAGCTGTGCTTGCGCGTCCTGATGATCGGCAAAGTGCCGGCCGGGGAAAAACGATGTTTTCAGGTACTCGTTGTGGCGTTCGACAATGCCTTTCGTTTCCGGATCCCTCGGCGGGGCTTGTTTGATGCGCACACCCAACGTGCCGGAAAACCCGACGACCTGATCGACGAGGCGTTTCTGGCCGATGCCGGATTCGTGATCCCACAACAGTTGCTTGGGTACTACGCCAAAACGTTGCTGAAGCAACAGCCACATCCCAGACACCAGATCACCGGTTGTCCTAGTGGGAAGAACACACGCGGCCATGAACCTGGAATACGATGCCACCATCACCAACACCGGGAACACCCCCGCGTGACCATGCGTATCGGGGATACCGTCATCGGGGAACATGAGGTCACATTGAATCTGCACACCTGGCTTATGGTCGAGGGTATCGACTGGGTCGTGGGGGAGATACTCGGGGCGGATTCGACGGATGTTTTCCCTAAACCACGACATCGAGCCCTGCCAGGCGACGCGCTGTGCGATAACCGTGGCTTTCATATCAGGGACCTCGTCGAGCAAGGCCCTAACGTCCAGTTCCACCTCGTCAAACGCGGTCTTTTGTGGAGCTCGTTTGGAATACGACGGAGGTGTGTTGCTGGCTAAGGCCCGCTCTACCGTCTTTTTCGCGCAGCCGACTGTTGCTGCGATCTTGCGAATCGACATGCCATCTTTGCGCAAAATCCTGATCTGCGCCCAATCATCCATGGAAATCACCCATCCAATTCTTCTCGGATGGGCTACTTTTCCACCGTCATTCTTGGGCTACTTTTCCACCGTCACTGACAGACGTGCGGAAGCGCGAAAAAGAACGCTGATCTCTGACTAATGAATAACCACCCTCAGGCCCGCGGGGGTAGCCGCGGAATTGATGCCCGATGCGTTTCATTTTCAAATAGAGCTTCGCGCATAATCCCAGGTATGAAGAAGTCTCTCCTCATCGCTGCTTCCCTCGCTGCGGCAGCCTCCCTTACCTTGTCCGCCTGTTCGTCCGACGACTCCTCCGGAAACGGCGCAAGCCAGGCCACTGAAACCACCACGACCACGGCACAGGCTTCCGCCCTCGAGGGCACTTGGAAGCAGACCAACTCTGCGGATCCCAGTAGGCAGATGGAAGCCGTCATCACCGACAACACGATCACCATCAACTGGCCAGCCTTCGACGCCGAAGGCAAGCCCATTTATTGGATCGGCACCTTCGACGAAAGCGCGGCTGCCCAAGGCGGAACGATCACCTCGACTCGAGACAAGTCGGCTACCGATTCCCTCCTGCTGGCTTCCACCTCAGATACGAAAGACTTCACCGTCAACGATGGGAAGATCTCCTTTGGAGTTTCCATGCAAGATCTGTCGATGACGGTCGAGATGGAAAAGGAATCCGACGAGGTACCGACGCCTACGACCGTACGCAACTCGGATGCAGCGAACTCCTTCGAGAACGGAGTCCTCGAGACCGCGAAGCTCCGGATCAAGATCACCGATTCCAGGGTCATTCACCCAGGTGAGCCGGGCAACGAGTATGGGGATAAGCCCGTCATCGCGTTTTACTACGACATCACCAACAAGACCGACGAGGACCTGTCTGCCCTGGATTGGGCTTTTTACTTCGATGCCTTCCAAGACAACAATCCTAATACCGTCAACCAGCTCGAGACAGGCCCGAATCCCGATAGCGAGCTCAGCAGCAGTAGCTACGAGAAGATCAAGAAGAACGGCACAGCACAAGGCGCGGTGGCTTACTACCTCGATGACGAGGTAACCCCGGTGGAGCTGGTCGCCAAGATCTTCCCAGGCGACACCGAGATCGGCCGCCAGACCTTCCCAGTCTCCTAGCCGCCCCAGACAAAAACCCTGACCTTCATCCACGCGGGTTGCAGGTCAGGGTTTGATTGTGGGGCCACCGGGGCTCGAACCCGGGACCAACGGATTATGAGTCCGCAGCTCTAACCGACTGAGCTATAGCCCCACGTCGCAGCGCCGTTCGGTACGCACAAGGTACGCGAGGCAGAAGCAACGCGTTCGATTATATAGAGGAGTGTCCACATTCCTAAAACGGACACCCACGCGACCCAATATCGCCCATTACCTGCAGATTTGCACGACTATCCGCGCCCGCTATATAGTTATCACTCGTTGGCAGGCAATGCCTGGCTACGATAATCCGCCATAGCTCAGTTGGCAGAGCATTCGACTGTTAATCGAAGGGTCACTGGTTCGAGCCCAGTTGGCGGAGCAGAAGCTTCATAGAGGTCCTAGCGCAGGCTAGGGCCTCTTTTTCTTTGTTTATTCTCAGGTTGGCTAGAATACTCAACCATGTCCTCCCAACCCTCACGCACGTCCCTCCCCGCCATCATCGGCGGTCTCGCGCTGGTGCTGGTCGCGGCCTTCTTCGGGATTGACCTCGGCGGGGGCCACGGTGGTTCGTCGGCAAGCTCGTCGACGTCCGTGGCCGCGCCTGGCAGTTCGGCGAGTAACGCCGTAGGCAAGGCGTCGGCAAGCGCGAAAACGGCGACGACTTCGGCGCAGAAGGCGGACGGCGACTCCTGCCCCGTGAACACGCTGCCTGCGGAGGCCGACACCGTCATTGACGAGATCCGCGCGGGCGGGCCGTTCGCGCACCCGGACAACGACGGCGTGCGCTTTGGCAACTACGAGGGCGTGCTGCCGAAGCAGTCGAGCAACTATTACCGCGAGTACACGGTGGACACGCCAGGGCTCAACCACCGCGGGGAGCGGCGCATCGTCACCGGCGGCGGCAGCGCGACCGACCCCGACGTGTGGTACTACACCGACGATCACTACGAGAGCTTCTGCCAGATCCCGGATGCGGAGAACTAGATGAACGTCACGATCACCACCCCCGTCACCACCGTCGGGGAGTTCTACCGCGCGCTGTCTTCGCAGCTCGAGCTGGGCGGCCGCGGGATCCCCAACGCCGACGCGCTTGCAGACATCCTGCGCGAGAAGCTCGTAGCTACCGTCACCGTCACCGGTTGGGGCATTTCGCTTTCCGACGCCTTGTTGGTGCTCAAAGTGTTCCGCGACCTAGGCGTCACCCTGCGCTTTTCCTAATACCCCGCGCTAGCCGAGGAAGCCGGTGAGGTCGGCGCTTTGCTTGGCGATGCGCTCGAGCCGCGACTCGGTCATCGACGCGATCTGGTCGATGATGACCCGCTGGCGCGCGGCGTCGGTGTCCGCCATGGTCCACCACTGCGCGAACATCGGGTCGAGCGTGCCGGGCGTGCCCGCTGCGAGGTAGTCGTAGACCCGGAAGATGCGGTCGCGCTGGCGGTCCTGGCGGGCCTTGTGGCTCGGCTCGTCCATGACGTAGAGCACCGCGATGGTCTTGAGCAAGGTGACCTCGGCAAGCACCTGATCGGGGATGACGACGTCGCCGTAGGTGCGCCCGAGCGGCGAACCGCCCGCGTCCTTGGTCGCCTCGATGACGGCGCCGACGTAGCGGCCCACGAGGTGGCTGGTCATGGCCTTCAGCCGCGCGTGCCCGCGCAGCGATCCGTCGAAGTCGATGTTCGCGTTAACCACGTCGAGCTTGCGCAAGTGGTCGGCGGCGTCCATGAGCCCCTCGGGGCTGCCGCCGAAGGCCTTCGCGCCCTTCTCCGCGAGCTGGGCGAGCTCCACCAGGTCCCACAGAACGCCGAGGTTGATGCGGCCGGAGAGGATGCCGTCCTCCACGTCGTGGACGGAGTAGGCGATGTCGTCGGCGAAGTCCATGGCCTGGGCCTCGGTGCTGGCGCGGCGGTCCTCGTGTCCCTCGCGCACCCAGGCGAGGATGTGGGCGTCCTCGTCGTAGCAACCGTACTTGCGGTTGACGCTGCCGTCCGGGTTGGTCTTGGTGCGCGGGTACTTGCACGCGGCGTCCAGCGCCGCGCGGGTGAGGTTGAGCCCGTAGGAGACATCGTCATCGTCGATGACCTTCGGCTCCAGCCGGGACAGGATGCGCAGGGTCTGCGCGTTGCCCTCGAAGCCGCCGCAGTCCTCGGCCAGTTCGTTGAGCGCCACCTCCCCGTTGTGCCCGTAGGGCGGGTGGCCGATGTCGTGGGTGAGCCCCGCCATCTCGCACAGGTCGGGGTTGAGCCCTAGGCCCCCGCCGATGCCGCGGGCGATCTGCGCGACCTCCAGCGAGTGGGTGAGCCGGGTGCGCGGGGTGTCCCCGTCGCGCGGGCCGACGACCTGCGTCTTGTCCGCCAGCCGGCGCAGCGCCGCGGAGTGCAGGACGCGGGCGCGGTCGCGGGAGAACGGTCCGCGCTCGTCGTCGTGCGCCACCAGCTGGCTGCCCTTTTCGGGCTCGGCGAGGCGGCGGGCTACGTCGTGGGCGGAGTACTCATACATGGTTTTCATTGTGCCAGCGCTAGGCGACATCTCTCCCGGACGACGCCGGGTTTTGCGGATTTTAGGTGTGCCGGATGTAGTCGATCCGGGTGCCGCGGGAGGGACGAAGCCGGATCTCGCCCTCGCGCAGGAGGTCCTCCACCACGGCGGCGAGCCTGTCGCCGAGGAACCGCCGGGAGATCACCACCGCCATGCCGCCGCACTCGTGCAGGAGCGTGAGCAGCCAGTGCCTGCCCGGGAAGCGGGTGGGCGTAAACGGGGTGCCGGAGGCCTTGGCGTCAAGCCCCAGCTGCCTGGCGATGAGCTCCGCGCGCAGGGCGTGGTTGGGGTCGGTGACGATGAGGAAGCTCGAGTGCGGGAAGGTGTGGGCGAGCGCCTGCAGCGAGCCGCGCGAGTCGTTGCCCACGGGCAGCTCGTGGACGAGACTGGCGTCCACGTGGGCGGCGAGCAGGTACTCGCGGCCGACCTGGGCCTCGGTGAACCTATCCCCCGGCAGGCTCCCGCCGAGGGTGATGACCGGCTGGCA
This sequence comes from Corynebacterium vitaeruminis DSM 20294, assembly GCF_000550805.1. NCBI lineage: Bacteria > Bacillati > Actinomycetota > Actinomycetes > Mycobacteriales > Corynebacteriaceae > Corynebacterium > Corynebacterium vitaeruminis. The sequence continues at coordinate 2,104,420 of NZ_CP004353.1, forward strand.
GCGGTTTTCCTCCCACAGCTTCGCCGCCCAGCGCAGCCGCGCCGCCAGCTGCTTGCTGGGCACGCCGTCGTACTGCGCGGTGCCGAGCACCGCGATCATGTCGAAGCGCCCGAACTCGTTGCGCGGGTGGATGGCGCCGCGGACGACGATGGCGGCGGGGATGAGCAAAAGGCCCGCGCCGAGGGCGGCGCCGGCGACGAGAGCAGGTCGAACCATGCTCCCAGTGTGCCAGAGCGATGGGGCGCGGTGTCGCCGTCACGGCACATCGGTGGCGATCCCCTATCCCGTGGCCAGCCGACAAACACCCGGGGTAAGCGTTTTCATTAAACATTCAGAGTTGAATAATGTTCAATTCATGAAGAAGTCTCTTCTCGCGCTCTCCCTCAGCGCGGCACTGACCTGCGGCGTCGTCGCCCCCGCCCACGCGCAAGAGGCCGCCCCCGCGGCCACCGATCAGCTCTCCAGCCAGAGCGTCTCCTCCGGTTCCTCTGAGGCCGACGCCGACTCCACCGAGGACGCCGGCTCCTCGAAGGCTGGCACCGCCATCGTCGTCATCCTCGGCGTCGGCGCCGTCGCGGGGCTGGTCGCCGCGGGTGTCTCCTGGGCCGTGGCCAACCGCATGATCCCGAACCCGCTCCCGGGCATCATCCCGGATCCCCCGGCGCCCGCACCGGCCCCGGCTCCCGCTCCTGCGCCCGCCCCGGTCCAGGCCGTCGCGCCGGCGCCCGCGCCCGCGCAGGTGTCGCGCACCTACGCCAACTTCACCGAGGTGTGGAACGTGCTCGGCCGCCCCATCCACTCGAACGAGCCGGGCTTCCATTCGGGCCTCGACCGCGATGGCGACGGCGTCGGCTGCGAGTCCCGCCCGAAGTAACTTCTCTTCCTTGTTTCCCCCCTGCCACCTACGCTTGCGCGTGGGTGGCTTTTTCTTTGCAGGTAGCGCCCGTGTCGGGGCCGCCCGCTATTGTTAGAGGCATGATGAAGCCGCAGTCAGGGAAAGTTCGCCGCATCCTCGCCGCCACGGGCGTGGCCGTCGGGTGTTGCATCGGGGGGATCGCCCCCGGAGTCGCGCTGGCGGACGATGTCCACGTGCTCGCCGAGGCGCCGCAGCGCTACACCGCGTCGGTGACGGACACCACCGGCACGCTCACCCAGGCCCAGGTGGACGAGATCACCACCGCGGTGCAGAACACCGAGTCGCAGCTGCGCCTCAAGCTGTACGTGGTGTTCGTCAACAACTTCAATGACATCACGCCCGAGGTGTGGACCTCCCAGGCGCTGTCTGCCAACGGCGGGGAGAACGCCGCCATCTACGCGGTGAGCATCGGCACCCGCGAGTTCGGTGTGCAGACCGGCGACCAGTGGCCCACGGGCGCGGTGGACAACATGTACAACGCCGCCTTCGACTCGCTCCAGAAGGAGGACTGGGCCGGGTCTGCGGTCGCGGTGGCCCAGGCGGCAACCGACGCCTCGTCGTCGACAAGCGGCAGCGGAACCACAACGAGCAAGGACGGCTCTGGCGTCGGCTGGCTCGGCGCGGGTGCCGCGAGCGTGGCGCTGGCCGGCGGCGGAATCTGGGCCTACGGGCGCAGGAAGAAGAAGGCGGACACGCAGGCCGCCGTGGAGCAGGGCCGCGAGATCGCGCCCGGCAACGCGGGTGATCTCATGCAGCTGCCCACCGCCGCGCTGGAGAAGCTGGCGCAGGAGGAGCTGGTCTCCACCGACGAGTCGATCCGCAAGGGCCGCGAGGAGCTGGACATCGCGGTGTCCGAGTTCGGCGCCGAGCGCACGCGCTCCTTCACCCGTGCGATGAACCACTCCACCACCACCTTGCAAAAGGCCTTCGAGCTTAAGCAGCGGCTCGACTCGAAGGCGGTGCGCGACGAGGCCGAGCGCCGCAGCCTGCTGGTGGACATCATCTCCTCCTGCGGCAGCGCCGACGACGCCCTCGACGCCGAGGCCCACAACTTCGCGGAGATGCGCAACCTGCTGGTCAACGCCCCCGACGCGCTGGACAAGCTCACCCAGACCACGGTCGACCTGCGCGCCCGCCTGCCCAAGGCGCAGGACACGCTCGCGGGGCTGCAGCAGCAGTACTCGGCGGAGATGCTCTCCTCCATCGCCCACAACGTGGACATGGCCGAGGTGAGCATCACCCAGGCGGAGAAGTTCATCGACACCGGCCGCGGGCTCGTGGCCAAGCCCGCCGGCGAGCAGGGCGGGCTCATCGACTCCGTCCGCCAGGCCGAGGACGCGGCCACCCACGCCGACAAGCTCATCACCGGCATCGAGAACGCCAGCGCCACCATCGCCACGGCGATGTCGGGCCTGCCCGCGCTCATCACCGAGGTCGAGGGCGAGATCACCGAGGCGCTCTCGCTGCGCGAGCAGGGCCAGGCGCAGCGCACCTCCGCCGACTGGACCGAGCTCGACGCCGCGGTCGCGCAGTCGCGCACGGTGCTCGACGCCGCCAAGGCCAAGGGGCAGGCCGACCCGCTCGGCCAGTGGACCGCGCTCACCGACGTCGACTCCCGCCTCGACGCGGTGCTCGACACCGTCCGGGCGGAGACCGCCGACCACGCGCGCCAGCTCCAGCTCTTCGACCAGCAGCTCGCCGCGGCGGGCTCCGCCATCCAGGCCGCGAGCGACTTCATCTCCACCCGCGGCCGCGTCATCGGCTCCTCGGCGCGCACCAAGCTTGCCGACGCCCAAAGGCTGCACGCCCAGGCCCAGCAGCAGCGCACCTCGGACACCCGCGCCGCCACGGGCTACGCGCGCCAGGCCGCCAACGCGGCGCAGGCCTCGCTGAGCGCCGCCCAGCGCGACGTCGACGACTACCAGCGCCGCCAGAACCGCAACAACAGCTCCGGCACCACCGGTGCGATCATCACCGGCATGGTCCTCAACGAGATCTTAAGCGGCGGCCGCGGTGGCTTCGGCGGAGGGTTCGGTGGCGGCGGCGGATTTGGCGGGGGCGGTGGCGGCTTCGGCGGCGGTGGCGGTGGCTTCCGCGGCGGCCGTTTCTAGGCGCACGGATGTGGGGCAGCTCGTTGGAGCTGCCCCACTTTTTTAGTAGCGCATGTTCTTGACCGGGATGTCCACCAAGAGGCACCCGAAGCTTAAGAAAACGATGTCCTCGATCGGGGTGTCGTCCTCGCGGACCTTCATCACCAGCTGCCCGCCGACCAGCGCCTTGAGGTAGGCGATCACCTCGCCCTGCTCGTTAAAGACGCGGCGCTCCTTGCGCCACGGGCTCGTGCGTTCGAGGATGTAGTGTCGGCCCGTGCAGTCGGCCACCAGGCGGTGGACGGTGAAGCCCTCCTTGCGCATGGTGAACACCTGCCCGTCCGTGGCGGTGGCGCGCACGCGGAAGCCCATCGTGGTTCCGAGGCTCGACTCCACGAGCAGGCGCTGCTCGCGGATGTGGAGGACGTCGGCGCTGACGGTGGCGAGCACCTCGCCGTCGTCCGTGCAGAAGTCGTCCCCCACCCACGTGAGCGTTGTTGGAAAAGCATCCATGATGTGTCCTACTGTACTCGGCGCGGGAGGGGGACGAGGCGGCTCCTAGAGTGCCGCGAAAATGATGACCGGGATGAGCAGCACGAGGCCGATGATGAGCGACCAGGTGGACACGCTCAGCCGCGACTCGAGGGTGCGCTTGGTCACGAGCGAGAGGAAGATCTTCTCCTCGCGCCCAAGGCCCGAGCCCTCCTCGAACTCAGTGATCGACTTGCGCACGCCGTTGTTGCCGCCCGAGAACTGCCCGAGCTTGGTCTCCTCGGCATCGCTTGCCACGTAGACCCAGTCGTTTCGCTGCTCGTTGATGGCCAAGATCGGCTGCCCGAGCTGGATCTCCAGCCGCTTGGCGCGGGTGAACTTCTTGTCGCCGGAGTTGGCCGAGAACACCTTTCCGCCCGGCAGGGTTGCCTGGAGGTCGGTGTCGGTGGCGAGCACGCGCCACTCCTGGCCGTCCACGGTCGCGCCGAACTCCTCCGAAGGCCAGTTCTGCGGCAGATCGAGGATCTGCGAGCCTTGGTCGTCGAGAAGCGAAACGACGTGCTCATCGCCCTGCTTGCGGCGGTTGCCCCACTGCGTGTACCGCATTCTTAGCAACCGATCAGGCGGGAGGCGAGGTAGGACTGCAGGTCCTCGAGCTTGACGCGCTCCTGGGCCATGGTGTCGCGCTCGCGCACGGTGACGGCGCCGTCCTCGAGGGTGTCGAAGTCGACGGTCACGCAGAACGGGGTGCCGATCTCGTCCTGGCGGCGGTAGCGGCGGCCGATGGCGCCGGAGGTGTCGTAGTCGATGTTCCAGAACTGGCGCAGCTGGGCCGCCAGCTCCTCTGCCTTGTCGGTCAGCGGCTCCTTCTTCGACAGCGGGAGCACCGCCACCTTCACCGGCGACAGGCGGTAGTCGAGCTTGAGCACGACGCGCTTGTCGACGCCGCCCTTGGCGTTGGGGGCCTCGTCCTCGTGGTAGGCGTCGACGAGGAAGGCCATCATGGAACGGCCCAGGCCCGCGGCCGGCTCGATGACGTAGGGGATCCAGCGCTCGCCGGTGGTCTGGTCGAAGTAGGACAGGTCCTCCCCGGAGCCCTCGGAGTGGACGCGCAGGTCGTAGTCGGTGCGGTTGGCGATGCCCTCGAGCTCGCCCCACTTGGAGTTCTGGAAGTTGAAGGCGTACTCGATGTCGACGGTGCGCTTGGAGTAGTGGGAGAGCTTCTCCTTCGGGTGCTCGTACAGGCGCAGGTTGTCGGCGTTCACGCCCAGGTCGAGGTACCACTGGTGGCGGGCGTCAATCCAGTACTGGTGCCATTCCTCGTCGGTGCCCGGCTTGACGAAGAACTCCATCTCCATCTGCTCGAACTCGCGGGTACGGAAGATGAAGTTGCCCGGGGTGATCTCGTTGCGGAAGGACTTGCCGATGTTGGCGATGCCGAACGGGGGCTTCATGCGCGCGGAGGTCATGACGTTCTTGAAGTTGACGAAGATGCCCTGGGCGGTCTCCGGGCGCAGGTAGTGCAGGCCCTCCTCGTCGTCGACGGGGCCGAGGAAGGTCTTAAGCAGGCCGGAGAAGGCCCTCGGCTCGGTCCAGGCGCCCGGCTGGCCGGTCTCGGGGTCGTTGATGTCGGCCAGGCCGTTGGGGGCCGGGTGTCCGTGCTTCTCCTCGTAGGCCTCGAGCAGGTGGTCGGCGCGGTAGCGCTTGTGGGTGTGCAGGGACTCCACCAGCGGGTCGGTGAAGACCTCGACGTGGCCGGAGCTCACCCAGGTCTGGCGGGGCAGGATGACGGAGGTGTCCACACCCACGACGTCCGGACGCGAGGTCACCATGGAGCGCCACCACTGGCGCTTGATGTTCTCCTTCAGCTCCACGCCCAGCGGACCGTAGTCCCATGCCGAGCGGGTACCGCCGTAGATCTCGCCGCAGGGGTAGACCAGGCCGCGGCGCTTACAGAGATTGACGACGGTGTCGATGACGTTGTTCGAAGCCATGAGGTTTTGAACACTCCTTATAGGTATTGAGGCTTACGCACCGCTGGCTGCGGTGCCCAGTGCTGTGCCCGGCGGGCGCGAGCACACGCCCCCGAAACATTCCCCATATTCTAGCCTGTCCACCCGGTTTTATCGCTTTGGGTGGCCGGTTGCCGTAGGCGTCGACAAGCAGCAAAAACTGCCTGGGCTTCATCGCTCTCGCGCGCCTGCTACCCCTTTTTGAGGTTCATTTCGCATAGGAACAGGTCACGTTTTCGACTGCCCCCAGTAATAAGGTGGGACTTCAGGCCATTCTAAGGTTAAGATAAGTATTCGAGTATGAATTGAAATTAGTATGCGAGGAAACGCATTCCCCTCACATCTCTACTCAGACACTCGCGTAAACCTGAATTACCCACCCGTCGAGACATCGCTGTCACCCAGGAGAAGATGATGGAGACCCAAACCACTCCTACCAACCGGCACCCCAACCCGGCCACCGTTACCGACTCCCCGCTCCCCGCAGCGTTTTCTTTTAACGAGCAGGACGAGGCACTCCCCCTCCAGGACCTGCTCGGGCTCTTCCATGCGCTCGATTCCCAGATCCGCATTCACATCATCGACCTTCTCTCGCAGCGCGACCACTACGTGTTTGAGCTGGTAGAGATCCTCGGCTCCAGCCAGCCGCTGGTGAGCCAGCACCTTCGGGTTCTCAAGAATTCCGGCCTCATCGACTCCTCCCGGGTGGGCAGGCAGGTGACCTATCGGCTGGCACAGCCGGAGGTGCTTCCGCTCATCGCGACGGCGCGAAACATCCTGCGTTCCATCAACGAGCAGCGCAAAGAAGTGTAATTTGCATCACCTGATTGGGACGTTGTAGCGGTTTTTAACTGTCGCCCGACAGTACTGACCGCACCCTGAGCTGCAACTTCCCCCTGGGCCCACCAATAGGTAAATAGGTGACACATTTACCAGTTTTAAAGAAAACTAGAAATCGAATTAAATAATCTCGTGATAGTTGCGGTTAAACTATCCACAATCGAGTCATTTAGTGATTCACAGCTATTTGCCAAACTTTTGGCAGCAGGACTTTAACACCAAGTCGTAGCCTTGCGTGCAGTTGAAAAGTCCAGCCAACCAAAAGGGTGGCCAACCTTTTTCTATCGAAGAAACTTTCTCTTGGCGCGGCCCCGTACGCGCTTGCCTTTTGAAAGGACAACACATGTCACCCACCATCGATCGGACTGTGCCGAAGCTCGGCGTGCGCAGCACCCGTCAGCGCACCGCCGTCGTGAACGTCCTGCGCGACCTGGAGAACTTCGCCTCCGCGAAGACCATCCACCAGGAGCTCACCAACCGCAACCTGCGCGTGGGCCTGACCACCGTGTACCGCACCCTGCAGTCGCTGACCGACATCAAGGCCGTCGATGTGCTGCACATGTCCAACGGTGAGACTCTCTACCGCCACTGCGTGACCGAGGAGCACCACCACCACCTGGTGTGCACCAACTGCGGCAAGACGGTCGAGATCGACGGCGGCCCCGTCGAGAAGTGGGCCAACGAGGTCTGCGCAACCCACGGCTTTACCCTGACCGGGCACGAGGCCGAGGTCTTCGGCCTGTGCGCCGACTGCGCCGCAAAGAAGTCCTAATCGCCCCTTTAAGGTCGCAAAAGCGAAAGCCGCCGCTACAACCATGTAGCGGCGGTTCTTTTTGTCCCGAAAGATGATTTGGAAATAGCATTTTCCGCGAAACAACGAGAATTAGGGGGCATTTATAAACGCCTTTAAATGCGACTACCCTCTCTCACTTTGTTAGATTGCTATCTCATCGATAGCCGAGGGAGGGGTCTCAGCTTGCCGCCACGCCGAAGAGCGTGCCGAGCGCATAGGTCACGCCCGCCGCGCCGAGCCCGACGCACAGCTGCCGGATGGCGCGCATGAGCGGCGGCTTGCCGGACAGCACGCCCGTAATGGAGCCCGTCACCATGAGGGAGAGCCCCACGAGGACGAGCGCCACGACGCCGGAGACCAGGGTGGGCAGGCCGAAGATGAACGGGATGATCGGGATGAACGCGCCGGTGCCGAAGCACAGGAAGCTGGAGATCGCGGCCGTCCACGCAGCCCCCTGGGTGTCCGGCACCGACACGGCACCGGCGTTGAGGATCTCGCCGTTGACGTGGTGGGTGCTTTCCAGCTGCTCGAAGACCTTCGCCGCCTGCACCTCGGCCTCGATCTCGCTCATGCCGCGGGCGCGGTAAACGAGCGCGAGCTCGTTGGCATCGACGTCGAGGAGCGGGACCGCCTTGCCCGCCCGCGGGTGCGGCGTGGAGGCGTCGAGCAGCTCGCTTTGGCTCTTGACCGAGATGTACTCCCCCGCGCCCATGGAGAGCGCGCCGGCCAGCAGGCCGGAGATGCCGGTGATAAGCACGATGTGAGGCTCGACGCCCGAGGCCATGACACCAAGCACGAGGGCGAGGTTGGAGACGAGCCCGTCGTTCGCGCCGAAGACGGCCGCGCGGAAGCCGCCGCTCATCTGCTCGCGGCCCCGGGACGCAAGCCCGCGCACGATCTCCGCGTGGATGGCCTCGTCGGCCTTCATCTGCCCGGTGGCGTCCTCGTCGTCCCGGTACGGGCTGCGGGTCTCCGCGGTCTGCATCATCGCCAGCGCGAACACGGTGCCGAAGTTTTTGGCCATGAATCCCAGCCAGCGGGTGTGCAGGTCCGGCTTCTGGGGGAAGCCCACGTGCTCGCCCAGGAGGTTGCGCCAGTGGTCCTCGTGGCGCGACTCGGCGTCGGCGATCGCCATGAGGATCTCGCGCTCCTCCCCCTCGCGGTGGCGGGCCAGCTCGCGGTAGACCGCGGCCTCGGCGCGCTCGTTGGCAAGGTACTGCCGCCAGCGCTTGATCTGCTTCGGGGTGGGCTCGGCGCCGCCGAGGCGGCGGTCTTCGTCGACCATCACTACTTGGTCCCTCCGAATCGGCGGTCGCGGCGCGCGTACTCCTCGACGGCGTCGAAGAGGTCCTGCGGAGTGTAGTCCGGAAACAGCTTGTTCTGGAAGACCATCTCCGCGTAGGCCGACTGCCAGATGAGGAAGTTAGAGGTGCGCTTCTCCCCCGACGGGCGCAGGAGGAGATCCACGTCGGGCATCTGCGGGTCGTAGAGGAAGGTGTGGAAGTTCTTCTCCGTGATGTCCTCCGGGCGCAGGGTGCCGGCTTGGACCTGCTTGGCGATGTTCTTCACGGCATCGGTGATCTCGGCGCGGCCGCCGTAGTTGACGCACATGTTGAGCGTCATCTTCGTGTTGTTCTTGGTCTTTTCCTCCGCCGCCTCCAGCTCGCGGATGACGCTGCGCCACAGGCGCGGGCGGCGGCCGGACCAGTGCACCTTCACGCCCCACTCGTTGAGCTGGTCGGTCTGGCGGCGGATGACGTCGCGGTTGAACCCCATGAGGAAGCGCACCTCCTCGGCCGAGCGCCGCCAGTTCTCCGTCGAGAAGGCGTAGGCGGAAAGATAGGGAACCTCCATGGCCAGGCAGGCCTGCACCAAGGACATCAAGACGCCCTCGCCGCGCTTGTGTCCCTCGGTGCGCTTGAGCCCGCGCTCCTGGGCCCAGCGCCCGTTGCCGTCCATGACGAGCGCGATGTGAGAGGGCATGAATTCGGCCGGGATCTGCGGGGGAACAAGATTAGTCACATCGAAATATTGTGCCATCTCGGGGTTCCTAATGGAACTTGTGGATCGATGTTGCGGGGCTAGCCGCGGCGGGCTTGGTCGAGCACGTTGAGGCTCGACAGCTTCTTTTCCATGTGCCACTGGATGTAGGCGCGGGTGAGCTGGTGCGCGGTTGCCACCCGCGCGGGGGTCTCCAGCTCGCGGGCCTCGCCTTCGTAGCCGTTTTGCCACAGCCACATGAGGTGCAAGACCTCCTCGTCCACCTCGGCCGCACCCTGCGGGCGGCAGTTGACGCACACCGCCCCGCCCGGCGCCGGATGGAACGCGTGGTGCGGCCCCACCTGCCCGCACTGCGCGCAGGCGAACAGGCTCGGCGCCCAGCCACACAGGTTCATCGCCTGCAGGAAATAGGTATCCAGCGCCGCGATGGGGTCGGGCGCTGTGCGGATGCTTTCCAGCGCCGCGATGGTGAGGTCATAGAGCTCCTCGGCCTCACCAAAGCTTGCCACGCTGAGCTTTTCGACGGCTTCGAGAACAGCCGAGGCCGCGGCGTAGCGCTCTAGGTCTTCGATGATGCCCGAGGCGAGGAAGGAGACGGTCTCGGCCTGCGTGATGGACTCGAGGTTGCGCCCGGCGTAGAGCTGCACGTCGAGCTCGACGAAGGGCTGGAGACGGGAGCCGAAGCGGCTCTTCGTGCGGCGCACGCCCTTGGCCACGCCACGCACCAGCCCGCGCCCGCGCGTGAGCAGGACGATGATGCGGTCCGCCTCGCCGAAGTCGTAGGTGCGCACAACGATGGCGCGCTCCCGGTAGGACTCCCTTCTCACTAGAAGCCCAGGCGGCCCAGCTGCTTCGGGTCCGACTGCCAGTTCTTGAGCACCTTGATGCGCAGGTCGAGGTACACGTTCTGGCCGAGCAGCTCGATGATCTGCGGGCGGGCCTGGTAGACGATGCGGCCGAGGCGGCGGCCGTCCTTGCCGATGATGATGGACTTCTGCCCGGGGCGCTCGACGTAGATGACGGCGTGGACGTCGAGCACGCCCTCGCGCTCCTCGTTGGGGATGATCTCGTCGACCTGGACCGCCACCGAGTGCGGCAGCTCGTCCTTGAGACCCTTGAGCGCGGCCTCGCGGATGAGCTCGGCGATGCGGGTCTCGGTGTCGTCGTCGGTCAGGTGATCGTCCGGGTAGAACTTCGGCCCCTCGGGCAGCTGGGAGACGATGACGTCGAGCAGGACGTCGCGCTGCTCGCCGGTCAGCGCGGAGACCGGAACGACCTCGCTCTCACCGCCGAGCAGCTCGTGCAGGGCCATGAGCTGGGCCGCGACCTGGTCGCGGGAGGCCTTGTCCACCTTGGTGACGATACCCAGCACCGGGGTCTTCGGGGCGACCTTCTTCACGGCGTCGAGGATCCACTTGTCACCCGGGCCGATCTTCTCGTCCGCCGGGATGGTGATGCCGATGAGATCCATGTCGGCGTAGGTGTCCTTGACCACCTCGTTGAGTCGCTCGCCCAGCAGCGTGCGCGGGCGGTGCAGGCCGGGGGTGTCCACCACGATGATCTGCGCGTCCGGGCGGTGGACGATGCCGCGGATCGGGTGGCGCGTGGTCTCCGGCTGGTCGGCGGTGATGGCGATCTTCTCGCCCACCAGCGCGTTGGTGAGGGTGGACTTGCCCGTGTTCGGGCGGCCGACGAAGGAAATGAATCCGGAGCGGAAGCCCTCCGGGGTATCGGTGTATGACAACACCTGCTCCAATCTGTTAAACGATCACTGCCCGCCTTGGCGTCGACAAGCGGGCAAACCTAGACGCCCCCAATCCTATTCTCGGTTGGGGGCAAAACCCAAGGACGCGGGCTACTTGTTGCGGAAGAACGCCACCGTGCGCTCGACGCCCTCCTCGATGGAGACCTGCGGCTCCCACCCCAGGACCTCCTTGGCGCGGTCGAAGGTGAGCGCAGAGCGCGGCACGTCGCCGAGGCGGGCGGGCGCGTCCTCGGGGTTGTCCGCGGCGCCGGCGTACTTGGCCACGAGGCTGTGCAGCTGGCGGTCGGAGGTCTCCACCGAGGTGCCGATGTTGAAGCGCATGCCGTTGCCCTTCTCCCCCGAGGCGAGGCAGAAGGCGCGCACGACGTCGCCGACGAAGACGTAGTCGCGGGTGTTTTGCCCGCCGCCGAAGACCTTGGTGGGCTTGCCCGCGAGCAGGTGCTCGGAGAAGATCGCCACCACGCCGGCCTCGCCGTGGGGGTTCTGGCGCGGGCCGTAGACGTTGGCCGGCGCGATAAAGCTGCACTCGAGCCCGTAGAGGTGGCGGAAGGTGTTGAGGTAGATCTCGCCCGCGACCTTGGAGGCCGCGTACGGCGAGTGCGGGTCCACCGGGATCGCCTCGGAGACCGGGTATTCCTCGGGCACGCCGTAGATGGAGCCGCCGGAGGAGGTGTGCACGATCTTGCGCACGCCCGACCTGCGGGCCGCCTCCGCCAGCCGGATGGTGGCGAGGATGTTGACGGTCGCGTCGTGGACCGGGTCGGCCACGGACTTGCGGACGTCGATCTGCGCCGCGAGGTGGAAGATGACCTCCGGCTTCGCGGCGGCGACGATCTCCTCGAGGTCGGCGGTGGTGATGTCCGCCTCGACGAGCGTGGCCTTGCCGGAGGCGAGCGCCTGGGCGAGGTTGTCGGTGGAGCCGCTGCTGAGGTCGTCGACGACGGTGACCGTGTGGCCTTCCTCGATGAGGAGGTCGACGAGGTTGGAGCCGATGAAACCGGCGCCACCGGTAACCAGTGCGTGCACGGGAAGTCCTTTGCTGATTGGGGTCAGGGAATTCGCCGCCGCTTTGGGCGCCGAAGGTAAAATCCCGTTCATCATACAGCGTCCCCCACGACACGATAGCCCCAGGTTGGGGGCACCGCGCCGCGGGGGACGCAAAAAACGGGGTGGTCCCGGGGCGCCCTTTCTGGCCGCGGCGGGACCTGACACCGGGTCGTTCTAGGCGATCTTCGTGACCTCGAACTCCATCGCCGGGTGGGCGTAGGCCTCCTGGGACTCGATGAGCAGCAGCTCGCGGGAGTCGGCCTTGAAGGTGTTCTCGATGAGGGCATAGACGCTGGAGGCGGTGCGGGCCAGCGCGCCCGCGGCGTCGTGATCGCGGATGTAGTGGCCAGTGAACAGCGAGGCGGTGACGTCGCCGGAGCCGTTGCGCTTGAAGTCGAGGAACGGGGTCTGCACGATCCAGGCGCCGGCGTCGTTGACGGCGATCATCTCGATGGTGTTCTCCGGGCGGTCCTCGCGGGCGACGGAGGTGACCAGGATGGTCTCCGGGCCGAGCTTGCGTGCGGCCTCGGCGGCCTTGAGGGTGGAGTCGATGTCCTGGCACTCGACGCCGGTGAGGTAGCCCAGCTCGAACTGGTTCGGGGTGATGATGTCAGCCACCGGGACGACGCGGTCGCGCAGCAGCGGCGGGATGAGGTCGGAGACGAAGCAGCCGGACTTCGCGTTGCCCATGACCGGGTCGCAGGCGTACAGCGCGTTCGGGTTGGCCTCCTTGATCTTGGCCACGGTCTCGATGATGACGTCGGCGATGTCGGAGCCACCCTGGTAGCCGGAGAGGATGGCGTCGATCTTCGGGAACGCGCCGCGCTTCTCCACGCCCGCGATGACGTCGCGGACCTGGTCGGCGGAGATGAGGTCGCCGCCCCACTCGCCGTAGCCGGTGTGGTTGGAGAAGTTGACGGTGTGGACCGGCCAGACCTCGTGGCCGATGCGCTGGAGCGGGAAGACGGCCGCCGAGTTGCCCACGTGGCCGTAGGTGACGTGGGACTGGATTGACAGAATGTTCATGTACTCCATTGTGCGGCATGCATTCCGCGCGGTGGGCATTCGGCCCCGCTAGTCCACCACAATCGCGGGCCTAGGCCCGCGGCGTTACTTCGCCGCGAGCACCCGCACCACGACGCTGCCCACGCGGATGCGCCCGCGCCGGTCGCGCCCGCCCTCGGCGCGCAGCCGCAGCCCGCCGATCTCCACCTCGGTGCCCGGCAGCGGCACGCGGCCCTTTTCGTAGGCGATGAGCCCGCCGACGGTGTCCACCTGGTCGGTGACCTCCTCGTCGAACTCGATGTCGATGCCGTGGTCGTCGTGGATGCGCTCGGCGAGATCCTCCAGCGACAGGCGGGAGACGACGCGGTAGGTGGCCGGGTCGTCGTCGAAGCGCTCGATGGGGGCGACCTCGCGGTCGTCGTACTCGTCGGCGATCTCGCCCACGATCTCCTCGAGAATGTCCTCGATGGAGATCAGCCCCGCGATGCCGCCGTACTCATCGACGAGCATGGCGATGTGGTTGCGATCGCGCTGCATCTCGTGCAGCAGCGCGTCTAGGTTCTTCGAGTCCGGGACGAAGGTGGCCGGGCGCATCACCTCGTCGACGGTGACCGACCGGCCGCCGTCGGTGGCGTAGTAGGTGCGCTGGACCAGGTCCTTCAGGTAGATGATGCCGAGGATATCGTCGACGGTCTCGCCGATGACGGGAATGCGCGAGTGCCCGGAGCGCACGCACAGGCTGGTCGCCTGGCCCGCGGTCTTGCCGGACTCGATCCACACCATCTCCGGGCGCGGCACCATGACCGAGCGCGCGGTGGTGGACGCGAGGTCGAACACCGACTGGATCATGCGGCGCTCCTCGACCTCCACCACGCCGTGCTCCTGGGCGATGTCGACCATCTCGCGCAGCTCCACCTCGGTGGAGTATGGCCCGTCAGCAAAGCCCGGGCCGGGGGCGATGATGTTGCCGATGCGGATGAGCAGCCGCGCGATCGGCCCCAGCACCTTGGCGAAGCTCGACAGCAGGAACGCCGAACTCAGCGAGATCGAATACGGGTTCTTGCGCCCCACCGTCCGGGAGAACACGCCGATGACGGTGTAGGTAATGAGCGCCACGCCGAAGATGGCGGCCGCGAGCGCGAGAGCGTGGTCGTCGATAAGCGCATAGGACAGCACGCCGGCGTAGACCGCGGCGGTGACGTCCAGCAGCGTGCGCACCAGAACCAGCAGGTTGATGTGCTCGGCGCGGCGGTCGAGCACGCGCAGCAGCGTCTTGGCCGCGGGCTTCTCGTCTTCCTTGACCATGTTCTCCACCCGCGCGCGGGAGATCGAGGCGACGGCGGCCTCGACCGTGCCGAACAGGCCAGACAGTAAGAGCGCGGCGACGATGATGAGGCCGGCTGAGAGCGGACTCACTTAGGCGTCACCGGTGCTTTCTTCGCTTTCCGACGCCGAAGGCTCCGGCCCCTCGGCGATGGCGGGGATCCCGCCGCCGGGGACGAGCTTGTCCAGCTCGGCGCGGTCGGCGGCCGAGGGGAAGGCACCCGGCCCGGTGGGCTTGGGCTGGTAGGCCACCCCGCGCTCCTCGCAGTCGGCGTACCAGTCGCGCAGCAGCTCGTTCTGGAGGGCGAACATCTCCTGCTCGTCGGCGGGCTCGATGTGGTCGTAGCCAAGTAAGTGCAGGCAGCCGTGGGTGGTCAGCAGGCAGAGCTCGTGGCCGAGGTCGTGCCCGGCCTTCTCCGCCTGCTTGGCCGCGAACTCCGGGCACAGGATGATGTCACCCAGGATGGAGGGGCCGTACGGGCTGGCGTCGGGGCGGCCCATGCCCGGGGTGAGCTCGTCCATGGGGAAGCTCATGACGTCGGTGGGGCCCTCCAGGTCCATCCAGCGCACGTGCAGGTCGCTCATGGTGTCGAGGTCGACGATGGAGATGGTCACCTCCGCGTCGGGGTTGATGTCCATCTCGCCCAGCACGAAGCTGGCGACGTCGATGAGTTCTTCCTCGTTCACACCCGCGTAGCCCGACTCGTTGACCACTTCAATGCTCATTGTGCTTCCCTCGCCCGTTGCTGCCTATGACCTGACTAAGCCTAGTTGGACTGCTTCAAGTTGTAGTACATCGCGCGCTGCTCGCGGCGCTTTTCTTCCTGCTCCTCGTACTCGTCGTAGGCCTCGACGATGCGTCCGACGAGCTGGTGGCGCACGACGTCGGCGGAGGTGAGCTCGCAGAAAGCCACGTCTTCAACCCCGCGCAGGATGTGGCGCACGAGGCGCAGGCCCGACTTCTGCCCGCCGGGCAGGTCCACCTGGGTGATGTCGCCGGTGACCACCATCTTCGAGCCGAAGCCCAGGCGGGTGAGGAACATCTTCATCTGCGCGGGCGTAGTGTTCTGCGCCTCGTCGAGGATGACGAAGGCGTCGTTAAGCGTGCGGCCGCGCATGTAGGCCAGCGGCGCCACCTCGACGATGCCCGCCTCCATGAGCTTCGGGATGATCTCCGGGTCCACCATGTCGCGCAGCGCGTCGTGCAGCGGGCGCAGGTAGGGGTCGATCTTGTCGTTGAGGGTGCCGGGCAAGAATCCCAGCTTCTCGCCAGCCTCCACGGCCGGGCGGGTCAGGATGATGCGGCTGACCTGCTTGGATTGCAGCGCCTGGACGGCCTTGGCCATGGCCAGGTAGGTCTTGCCGGAGCCCGCCGGGCCCAGCCCGAAGGTGACGGTGTTCTCGTCGATGGCGTCGACGTATTCCTTCTGGCCGTAGGTCTTCGGGCGGACGGACTTGCCCTTGCGGCGGATGATGTCGCTGCCGAGCGCCTGCGCCACGCTCATCGGGGCCTCCACGGTGACGATGCCGACCGCGTGCTTGACGGAGTCCGGGCTAATCACGTGCCCGCGGCGGGCAATCGACTGCAGCTCCTTGAGCACCTTCACCGCGCGGGCGACCTCGTGGTCGGCTCCGGTGAGGGTCACCTGCGTTCCGCGGACGAAGATCTCGCAGTCGAGCTGGTTTTCTAGCACCTTGAGGTTTTCGTCGTTGACGCCGAGGACGGTCTGCGAGTGCGCGGGGTCCAGTTCCACGACGCGGGTAATGGTGGTGGGGCTAGCCACTGGTTGTCATCACTGCTTTCGCTGATTGTGTCAGTTGTGGGCATTCGGCTCGGGCTTGCCCGCGCATCGCGCGCGAAGCGTCGACAAGCAAGAGCCAGTACTAGAAGTATCTTACAGTTCGCCGGCTCCCGCAGAACCTACCAGCGATCCGTGCGGACGCCAATGGCCGCGAGCGCCACGATGCCCGCGCTCGCCGTGCGCAGGACCTCCGGGCCGAGCTTCACGGCGGTGGCCCCGGCGCGGGTGAGCTGCTCGACCTCCTCGGGGCTGACGCCTCCCTCGGGGCCGATGATGACCGCGATGGAACCGGCGCGATCGAGCGGGACCTGCGCGATTGGTGCGGCCGCCTCCTCGTGGAGGATGAGCACGAGGTCGAACTCCCCCAGCATCGCCGCGACCTGCGCGGTGCGCATCGGCTCGGTGACCTCCGGCAGGCGCGGGCGGCGCGACTGCTTGGCCGCGGCGATGGCCGCCTGGCGCCACTTTTGCACGCCCTTGCCGCGCTTGGCGCCCTGCCACTTGGCCACGCACCGGCTGGCCTCCCAGGGCACGATGCGGTCGGCGCCGCCCTGGGTGAGCAGGTCGACGGCGAGCTCGCTGCGCTCCGACTTCGGCAGCGCCTGGATCACCGTCACCGTGGGCGTGGGCGCGGGCAGCTCCTCGCGCTCCACAATGCGCGCCTCGAGGGTGTCCTTGCCGCGCGTGGCGGTCACCTCGGCGATGGCGCGGCCGCCGCGGCCGTCGACGAGCGCGATCTTCTCCCCCACCGCGATGCGTTTGACGGAGACGGCGTGCCGCCCCTCGGGGCCGGTCAGCGTGAACGCCTGGCCTGCCTCGGGAAGCGCGGCGAAAGTGCCCTCGAGCACCGCGTCGAGGTCAGCGATGAAGACGGGCAGGGACATGCGGGGTACCTCTTTTGCTGTGCTTGTCGACGCCTGTCGGCGTGGTGCCGGACGGCTCCGGCGTGGCACCGGCGTGGCTCCGGCGTGGCACCGGTGCCACGAGTTCAAGGAAGGGATCCGGGCTCTAGCGGCGGAAACGGTTGCGGATGCGGCCGAACAGGCCTTCGCCGTGGGCGTCCTCGCGGCGCACCCCGGTGGTCTCGCCGCCATGCTCGCGCAGCTTCTCCAGCAGGTCCTTCTGCTTGTCGCTGAGTTCGGTGGGGACGGTGACGTCGACGTGGGCATAGAGGTTGCCATTGCCTTCGCCGCGCAGGCGCGGCATACCCTGGCCCGCGACGTTGATCGCGGCGTTGGGCTGGGTGCCCTGCGGGATGGTGACGGTGATCGGCTCGCCGTCGAGGGCATCCACGTCGAAGTCGACGCCGAGGGCCGCGTCGACCATCGGTACGGTGACGCTGAAGTGGAGGTCGTCGCCCTCGCGGGTGAACACCGGGTGGCGGTCGATGGAGACCTCGACGTAGAGGTCGCCCGCGGGGCCGCCGCCGTGGCCGACCTCGCCCTGGCCCGCCATGCGGATGCGCATGCCTTCGGCGATGCCCGCTGGGATGTTGACCGTGAGGTCGCGGCGTGCCGCCACGCGGCCGTCGCCGCCGCACTTGGCGCAGGGATCCGGGATGACCTCGCCGGTGCCGTCGCAGACCGGGCACGGAGCGGTGGTCATGACGTTGCCGAGGAAGGAGCGCTGAACCTGCTGGATGTGGCCGGAGCCGTTGCAGTTGGTGCAGGTGACCGGCTTGGACTTGGTCTTGGAGCCGGTGCCCTCGCAGGCGTCGCACAGGATGGCGGTGTCGATGGTGACGGGCTTCTTCACGCCGAGGTAGGCGTCCTCCAGCGAGATGCGGGTGCGCAGGAGCGCGTCCGAGCCGGGCTGCACGCGCGAGCGCGGGCCCTGGGCCGCACCGCCGCCGCCGAAGAAGGCCTCGAAGATGTCGCCGAATCCGCCGCCGCCGCCGTAGCCGCCCGCGCCGCCGCCCTGGGCCATGGGGTCGCCGCCGGCGTCGACGATGCGGCGCTTCTCTGGGTCGAGCAGCACCTCCTGCGCGATCGAGATCTCGCTGAACTTCTCCGCGGCCTCCTCGGTGTCGTTCACGTCGGGGTGGTACTTGCGGGCGAGCTTGCGGTATGCCTTCTTGATCTCGTTGTCGCTGGCGCCACGGTCGACCCCAAGGATTCCGTAATAGTCACGAGCCACGGTTATCTCTACAGCTTTCTATGCGTTAATTTGTGCAATCGTCGGTGCGCCGCCGCTCCCCCGAGGGCTTCTAGCAGACGGCGTCTATGAGTGCTAAGTCCTTAATGATAACGCCCAAGGCGTCAAAGTTTAAGCCGGGTCGCTACTGGCGAACGCGGGGCGCGGAAGGCACCCACCCGGAGAAGGTGCTACTTCCCGCCGAGCACCCGGCTGACGTACTGTGCAACGGCCAAGACCTTCGACATTGTTCCCGAGTAGTCCATGTACGTCGGCCCCACCACGCCGAGCCCGCCCAGGGTCTCCCCCTGCGAACCGTAGCCGGTGGCCACGACGGAGGTTTGCGCGAGCTGGTCGTCCTCGTTCTCCTCGCCGATGAGCACGCTCACGTGACCCAGGTCCTGGACGTTTGCCAAGAGCTTGAGCACCACCACCTGCTCCTCGAGCGCCTCGAGGATGCTGGGCAGGCCCTGCGGGAAGTCGCGCGCCACGCGGGTGAGGTTGGAGGCGCCCGCCAGGATGAGCCGGTCGTTGGGCTGCTCGACGAGCGTCTCGATGAGCACCGTCGCGCAGCGCAGCACGTGGCTTTGGATCTCCGGCTCCACGAAGATCTCCTTGTGCGTGGGGTCGGCCAGGTCCGCCAGCGAGACCGAGGCGTCGGTGAGCGTCTTGCCGTCGAGCGCGCGGTTGAGCACGTCCTTGAGCTTGGCCACCTGCTCCGGCCCGCAGACCTGGGTGAGCTCCACGTTGCGCTGGTCCACGCGCCCGGAGTCGGTGATGAGCACGAGCAGCAGGCGCACCGGCGAGAGCAGCACCACCTCGCAGTGCTTGACCCGGCTGACCTTCAGGTTCGGCAGCTGCACCACGGCGGCCTGGCGGGTGATCTGCGAGAGCAGCTGCACGCTTCGGCGCAGCACGTCCTCCAGGTCCACCCCGCCCTCGAGGAAGTTGAGGATCGCCGAGCGCTCGGCCTGCGAGAGCGGCTTGACCTCGTTGAGCGAGTCCACGAACAGCCGGTAGGCCTTCTGGGTGGGGATGCGCCCGGAGCTCGCGTGCTGGCTCATGATGTAGCCCTCGGACTCGAGCACCGCCATGTCGTTGCGGATGGTCGCCGAGGAGACGTTGAGCTTGTGCCGCTCGAGCAGCGCCTTGGACCCCACCGGCTCCTGGGAGGAGATGTAGTCGGCCACGATGGCGCGCAGGACCTCCTGCCGCCGCTTCTGCGTCGCTCCCGCCACGGGATCCTCCAATCTCACCTGGTTTGCTTATCTGTTCAGTGTAAGACGCTGGCTTAGGCCTCGTCGAACAGGATGTCGGCAATGATGCCGTCGGCGAGCAGCCGCCCGGAGTCCGTGAGCGCCACCCGGCCGGCCCCGCCGCCGGTGATGGCGAGCATCCCTAGGCCCTCGAAACGGCGGGCCACGTGCTGCTCGCGCTCGTCGAGTTCCGACATCGCCAGGCCCTCGCGCAGGCGCAGGCCCAGCATGACCTTTTCCTCGTGGCGCTCGGCCGCCCCCAGCTCCTCGGTCTCCTTGATCGGGAGCGCGCCTTCGCCCAGGATCTTCGCGTAGGTGGCCGGGTGCTTGACGTTGAAGAAGCGCGTCGTGCCCAGGTGCGAGTGGGCGCCCGGGCCCGCGCCCCACCAGTCGCCGTCGCGCCAGTAGCCCAGGTTGTGGCGGCACTCCCCGCCGATTCGTGCCCAGTTGGACACCTCGTACCAGCCGAAGCCCGCCTCGGTGAGGGCGGCGTCGATCATCCAGTAGCGGTCGGCGTAGACGTCCTCCTGCGGGGCGGGCAGCTCGCCCTTTCGCACCTTTCGCGCCATCCGGGTGCCGTCCTCCACGATGAGCGAGTAGGCGCTCACGTGGTCGACGCCGGTCTCCAGCACCTTCTCCAGCGTGAGGCGCACGTCCTCGTCGCGCTCGGTGGGCGTGCCGTAGATCATGTCCAGGTTGACGTGGTCGAAGCCCGCGGCCAGCGCCTCGCGCGCGGCGTCGAAGGCCCGGCCCGGGGTATGCGCGCGCTCCAAGACCCGCAGCACCGCCGAGGAGGCCGACTGCATGCCGAGCGAGATGCGCGTATACCCCGCCTCGCGCAGGCCTTCGAAGAACTCCGGCGACGTGGACTCGGGGTTGGACTCGGTGGTCACCTCGGCGCCCGCCGCGATTCCGGTGGTGTTCGCGATGGCCTTGAGCACCCGTCCGAGTCCTGCCGCGCCCAGCATGGAGGGGGTTCCTCCCCCGATGAAGATCGTTTCCGCTTGTCGACGGTCCCCGGCCGCCTCCCGGCGCGCGGCGGCGAGCTCGAGTTCCTTTTCGAGCGCGTCGAGGTAGCTCTCGGGCGAGGCCGAGCTCCCCAGCTCGCCGGGGGTGTAGGTGTTGAAGTCGCAGTAGCCGCAGCGCGAGCTGCAGAACGGGACGTGGAGGTACACGCCGAAGGGCGCGGAAGGTGTGTCAGGCATAGGCGTTACAGTGTAGCGCCCCACCGCTTTCGCGGGATAGCGCTAGGAGGCGTCGGCGCCCTTCGCCGCGCGGAGCTTGGCGCGCACGCGCTGAACGACCGCGTCGATGCGGGCGCGCTCGTTGAGGAAGGCCGGCGGGTTGCTGCCGCGCATTGTGCGGCAGAACGCCGGGTGCTCGACTGCCACGGTCTCCAGCCAGGCCTCGGCGGCGGCGGTGACGGCCTCGGCGGTGCGGGCGTAGAGCAGCGGCAGGTTGAGCGAGTCGAGATCGCGGGCGGCGCGCTCGGTCTCGGCGAGCTCCCACTCCACCACGTGGGCGAGGTAGTCGCCGATGAGCTCGGTGCGGGCCTCGAGAGCCTGGGTGAGCTCGCCGACCATGACCGGGGTGCGCTGGATCGGGAAGCGGTCGCGCAGGTTGTCGGTGGTGATAAGAACCGGGCGGGAGAACTCCTTGCGCACCGGGGTCATCGCGGCGACCGTCCCGGAGGCGATGCCGGAGGTGAGCGCTTGGCGCAGTCCGGCGAGCTCGGAGAGCACGGCGCGGGCGTCCCGGCGGGCCTCGGCGACGATCTCCTCGAACTCCGCGAGGCAGTCCTCGACCAGCTCGGCGTCCCAGTCGGCGACGGCCTCGGCGAGGTTTTCGATGTAGGTGGCCACCTCGTCGCCGATGTTGAAGAGCTCCTGGGTGAGCTGGCGGTGGCGCGTCGTGGCGTCGAGTCCGATCATGAGCCCTCCCTTTCACCCTGTGCCTGGCGAAGCCGTCGAAGTTTCACTAATACTGCACATCGTTTTCCGGTCTCAAGGCCACGGGCCTTGGCGTCGACAAGCGAAAAATGCCTGCTTACGGCGACAAAAAGCCGGAAGACGATAAGCCCTGGCCGTGGAGGTCGGGGCGTCATGCGATTCCGATTGGAAACTCTAGATCACTTCGCGGCGCAAATCCGCGCGGCTCGCCGGAAGCGTGAAAAGTGTTGGCTGTAAAACGCGAGCGGCCCCTGTTTCCAGGGGCCGTGGGCGCTAGCGCTTGTAGATCTGCGCGATGGCGTCCGCGTAGCGGCGGGCGACGACGTTGCGCTTGACCTTCATGGTCGGGGTGAGCTCGTCGGCCTCCTCCGTCAGGTCGCGGTCTAGGATGTAGAACTTCTTGATGGCCTCCGCGTGCGAGACGGTGGCGTTGACCGCGTTGACAGCGTCCTGGATCTCCGCGCGCAGCACCGGGTCGGTGGCCATCTCGGACACCGAGCGGGACTCGGGGATGTTGTGGTTGAGCTTCCAGCGCTTGAGCGCGTCCTCGTCGAGGGTGAGCAGCAGGCCGATGAACGGCTTGCCGTCGCCGACGACCATCGCCTGGCTGATCATCGGGTGGGCGCGCAGGGCGTCCTCCATGGGGCCGGGCGAGACGTTCTTGCCGCCGGCGGTGACGATGAGGTCCTTCTTGCGGCCGGTGATGACGAGGTGGCCGGAATCCAGCAGCTCGCCCAGGTCGCCGGTGTTGAACCAGCCGTCCTCGATGGAGTCCTTCGTGGCCTCCTCGTTGTTCCAGTAGCCCTCGAAAACGGTAAGGCCCTTGACGAGGATCTCGCCGTCGTCGTTGATGCGGATGGAGTTGCCGCCGACAGGCCGGCCCACGGTGCCGATCTTCTGTTCCTCGAAGTCGACCGCGCAGGCGGCCGTGGTCTCGGTGAGGCCGTAGCCCTCGTAGATCGGGGTGCCGATGCCGCGGAAGAAGTGCATGAGGTCGTGGCTGATCGCGGAGCCGCCGGAGATGGCGTACTTGACGGAGTCACCCATGGCGGCGCGGATCTTGGAGTAGACCAGCTTGTCGAAGGCTTTGTGCTTGAGCTTGAGCACGCGGCTCGGCCCCTCCACGGTATCCAGCGCGCGGGAGTATTCCTGCGCCACCTTCTCGGCCTGCAGGAAGGCGGCCGCGCGGACCGGGCCGTTCTCGGCGGCGTTGGCGGCCGCGCCGTTGCGGACCTTCTCGAACACGCGCGGGACGCCGAGGATCAGGTTCGGGCGGGCACGCTGGAACTCCATGGAGATGGTGGAGAAGTCCGACCAGTGGGACTGGGTGGCGCCGCCGATGGCCACGGCGAGCGAGACCGCGCGGGCGAGCACGTGCGCCAGCGGCAGGAAGGTGAGCACGCGGGTGCCCGGCACGGCGATGGCACCGATGGGGTTGGTGAGCAGGCCGCGGACCTCGGCGATCCAGTTGGCGTGGGTCAGCCGGCAGCCCTTGGGGCGGCCGGTGGTGCCGGAGGTGTAGACGAGCGAGGCGAGATCGGCGGAGTTGGTGGCCTGGATGCGGGCGTCGACCTCCTCGTTGGTGACGCCGCGGCCCTCGAACTTGAGGGTCTCGATGGCCGAGGAGTTGATCTCGAGGATGCGGCGCAGCTTGGAGGTCGAGTCCTGGAGGGCGGGCGTGCCGTCCTCGCGGAGCACGAGGTGCTTCATGAGGTCGGTGTGGTCGCGGGTCTCGGTGACGGCGAAGACGGCCTCGGAGTCCTCGATGATCCACTCGATCTGGCGCAGGGAGGAGGAGCCGTAGATCGGGACGGACACGCAGCCCGCCGCCCAGATGGCGAAGTCGAGCAGCGACCACTCGTACCGGGTCTCGGACAGGATGGCGATGCGGTCGCCCTGCTTGACGCCCGCGTTGATGAAGCCCTTGGCCACCTCGTAGATCTCGGCCACGAACTCGGCCGCGGTGACGTTGACCCACTCGTAGTTCTTGGGGCGGGTGAACATCACGCCGTACGGGCGCGCCTGAGCGGTGGCCAGAAGCGCATTGAGGCAGGTGTCCTTCTCCCCAACGGTGTAAGCGGCCTCGGAAGTTACTTCCTGCATGATCCGGTTTCTCCAATCCCTTCGCTGGCTAACAAGTTTGCCCCCAAGCTTTCCACAAAAGCGTCCCAAGGGGGAATAAAAATGTTCCTTTTGCAGGCAAAAGCAGGCTTGTCGACGGCCAAGGCTTCCGCCTCGCCGGCAACGGGAACCACTTAGTTTTGCGCCCGTTTTGCACGCCTTCGGGGCGCAAAGTCGGCGCAAAGTCGGTGTGGGAATGATTACCCCGGCGCGGCAAATGCCGTGCTGACGATAAGCCTGGTCCCCCAGGGGGCCGCCAGCTGCGGCTTTTAGCAGGACTTAAGGCCCCTCACATGGCACAATGGAGGTTGTGTCTTATCAAGAAATTCTCCGCGAACTAGCCAGCGCCCACTCCATCGCCACGGGCTACACCGGATACGGCGGGCACTACGTCGAGGCGAGCGACGATACCCTCATCAAGACCCTGCGCGCCTTCGGCGTCGACCTGGGCTCGCAGGAGGCCCCCAGCGAGGAGGACCTAGGCCGCGCGCTGCAGGCCCGCCGAGACCAGCTGTTTACCCGCCCGCTGCCCCCGAGCATCGTGGCCACCGAGGGCGACGCCTACGTGTTCAACGTCCACGTCCACGACGGTGCACCCGCGGAGCTCACCATTCGGCTGGAGGATGGCTCGCTGGCCGAGCCCGAGCAGATCGACAACTGGGAGCCCCCGCGCGAAATCGACGGCGCGACCTGGGGCGAGGCCTCCTTCAGGCTCCCCACCGACCTCCCCACCGGTTGGCACACCCTCACGCTGACCAGCGAGGACCTCACCGCGAGCTCCTTCCTCATCGTCACCCCGCGCAGGCTTTCTACCACCGACAAGGTGCTCGAGCACCCGGTCGCGGGCGTGATGGCCCAGATCTACTCCGTGCGCAGCGAGAAGTCCTGGGGCATGGGCGACTTCCACGACCTAGGCGACCTGGCTGAGGTGCTGGCCGCCGAGGCGGGCGCGGACTTCCTGCTCATCAACCCGATGCACGCCGCCGAGCCCTTCCCGCCGGTCGAGGACTCCCCCTACCTGCCCACCTCGCGGCGCTTTACCAACCCGATCTACATCCGCATCGAGGACATCCCGGAGCTGCTCGAGCTGCCGCAGGAGGTCCAGGAAGAGGTCGAGGAGATCGCCGCGGAGTTCCACGCGCTCAACCACAGCGCCGACATCATCGAGCGCAACCCCATCTACGAGGCGAAGCTGCAGGTCCTGCGCGAGATCTTCAACTCCGGGCGCGACGCCGCCCGCGAGCAGGACTTCCGCGAGTTCGTCTCCGGCGAGGGCCAGGGCCTGGTCGACTTCGCCACCTGGTGCGCCCAGCAGGAGATCGCCGCCAACCGCGAGGACACCGCGCACTCCATCCCCGACGCCGAGGAGGACGTCGCCGAGTTCTACATGTGGCTGCAGTGGATCTGCGACCAGCAGCTCGCCGGCGCCCAGTCGCGCGCGGTGGACGCGGGCATGAGCATCGGCATCATGGCCGACCTCGCCGTCGGCGTGCACCCGGGCGGCGCGGACGCCAACACGCTCACCGACGTGCTCGCCCCCGCGGCCTCCGTCGGCGCCCCGCCGGACAACTACAACCAGCAGGGCCAGGACTGGTCCCAGCCGCCGTGGCACCCCGAGCGGCTCGCCGAGCAGGGCTACATCCCTTGGCGCGACCTGCTGCGCACCGTGCTGCGCCACTCCGGCGGCATCCGCGTCGACCACGTCCTGGGCCTGTTCCGCCTGTACTGGATCCCGCGCATGCAGTCGCCGACCACCGGCACCTACGTCAACTACGACTACAACGCGCTGGTCGGCATCCTCGCGCTCGAGGCCGAGCGCGCCGGCGCCGTGGTCATCGGCGAGGACCTGGGCACCTTCGAGCCCTGGGTCCAGGAGGTCCTCGCCTCCCGCGGCATCATGGGCACCTCGATCCTGTGGTTCGAGCACTCCCCTGGCGGCCCCGGCCCGCGCCGCCAGGAGGAGTACCGCACCGCCGCGCTGAGCTCGGTGACCACCCACGACCTGCCGCCCACGGCCGGATACCTGGAGGGCGAGCACATCACCCTGCGCGACAAGCTGGGGATCCTCACCAACAGCGTGGATGAGGAAAACGCCATGGATCTGCAGTGGCAGGCCGAGGTCTTAAACCGCGTCAAGGAGCAGGGCGGCTTCGAGGGCACCGACTTCCAGATGGACGACTTCGCGGGCCGCGCCCGGCAGGACCGCGGTGCGACCGCCGACCTGCTCGCCGCCATGCACCGGTTCATCGCCCACACCCCCTCGGCGCTGACCTGCACCTCGCTGGTGGACATGGTCGCCGACAAGCGGGCGCAGAACCAGCCGGGCACCGTGCGCTCGCAGTACCCGAACTGGTGCATCCCGCTGTGCGACGATAAGGGTAAGTCCGTGCTCATCGAGGACCTCGCGGGCAACGAGCTCTTCCACCGCATCGCCGACGCCTCGCGGCGCCCGTAGCGCGAGCAAGGCGCTAAGCAGCATAAAAGGCGCGCTGGGAAACCAGCGCGCCTTTGCTATCCCAAGCTCCTCCGAACTTTTCTTAACCCCCAAGCTATTCCTGGTTTGTGCCGGAAACAGCTATCACATCATCGAGACCAGCCAGGCCACGACGACCAGGACGAGGAGCAGGTACAAGGACTGCGTCACCCTCGACTGCGGGTACTTGCGCTTCTGGCGCGGGAGCTTCTGATCCTGCTTGCGCAGCTCTTCTGGGTTTGCCATGGGTCAGCTACTTTTCTCGATCGGCGAATCCTCAGGCTCGTGGCCTGCGGCGGGGTTCTCACGCCCGGGATTCTTTATTGACGTACCCACTTTAGCGCTAAGGGCGTGGAAAACCCGCAATCCCATCGCCCCCGAGACGTCGACGATGCGCAGCCAGGCCAGCGCCAGCACCCCGCACAGGGGGATCACCACGATCATGACGAGCGGGGCCTGCAGCCACAGCGGCGCGGACGTGAGCGACTGACCAATGGCGTCGACAAGCTCGCGCACGGACTGGACAACCCCGTTCATGACCTGCCTCCTTGTTTGCTACATCGCGCCCGCGAGCCCGCGTCGGCGCAGCAGCGCGTGGACGTCCTTCTCGCGGCCGCGCAGGTTCTCGAAGGCCTGATTGTAGTCCGCGGACGCGCCGCGGGACAGCACCAGCTCGCGGAAGCGGCGACCGGCCGCGCGCGCCGCCACCGGCGAGGAGCCAAGCCCCGCGGCCTCCACCTGCCTAAACCAGTCGAAGCCGTCGGCGTCGAGCACCTCCGCCCACAGGTAGGAGTAGTAGCCCGCCGAGTAGCCGCCCGCGAAGACGTGGTTGAAGTACGTCGAGCGGTAGCGCGGCGCTAGGCCTGCCACGTCGATGCCCGCCTCCTCCAAGGCGTGGGCCTCGAAGGCGTCGATGTCGGCCGCGGACAGCGACGCGGCCTCCTTCGGCGACAGCGAATGCCACGCGAGGTCGATGATGGCCGCGGCCAGGTACTCGGTGGTGGCAAACCCCTGCCCGAACTGCTTGGCCACCTCGATGGAGTCGAGCAGCTCCTGCGGGATCGGCTCGCCGGTGTCCACGTGGAAGGCGTAGTTGCGCACCACGGCCGGGTCGAGCGCCCAGTTCTCGTTGATCTGCGAGGGGAACTCCACGTAGTCGCGCGGCACGTTCGTCCCGGAGAAGGTCGGGTAGCAAACGTCCGTCAGCAGCCCGTGCAGCGCGTGGCCGAACTCGTGGAACACGGTGGTCAGCTCGTCGAGGTTCAAAAGCGGCTGGCTGCCGTCGGCGGGCCGGGTCAGCCCCATGACGTTGATGACCACCGGCTTCGTGCCCAGCAGCCGGGACTGCTCCACGAACCCGGACATCCACGCCCCGCCGCGCTTGGAGGGGCGCCCGAAGTAATCGGTGAGAAACAGCCCGATCGGCTCGCCGCTTTCCTCTTTGACCTCGTAGACGTCCACGCCGTCGGCGTATCCCGCCAGGTCGTTTCGCTTCTCGACGGCTACGCCATAGAGCCTCTTGGCCGCGTAGAACACGCCCTTTTCCAGGACCTGATCCAGCGGGAAGTACTTCCGAAGCTCGCCCTCGTCCAGCTGGTAGTCGCGGGCGCGCACCTTCGACTCCCAATACGGCCAGTCGGCGCCGTCGACGTCTTCGCCGGCCGCCTCCACGAGCAGCTTGTGCTCGTTGACGGCGTTCGTCGCCGCCGCGGGGGCTAGGTCGTAGAGGAGCTTTCGGGCGGCCTCCGCGCTGCCCGCGGTCTCCTCGGCGATGACGTAGTCGGCGTGGCTGGCATACCCCAGGAGCTTCGCCTTCTCCGCGCGCAACTGCACCATCTCGACGAGCACCTCGCCGTTGGTCTCGGCACCGCGCTTCAAGCTCGCGGCGTAGAGCTTGGCCCTTGAGGCAGCGTTGTCGAGGCTCGACTGGGCCTGCTGGACGCTCGGCAGCTCGAGCGGGATGACGTAGCCCTCCTTGCCGAGCGCCTTCGCGTCCTCGGCGGCCGACTCGATGCGCGACGGGCTGAACCCTTCGAGCTCGGCCGGGTCGTCGAACTGGACGGCCAGGCGCCTGGTGTCGGCGAGGAGGTTGCGGCCGAAGGCGTCGGAAAGCACGGAAAGCCGCGCGTTGATCTCCCTTACCCGCGCCATCTCCTCCTCGCTCAGCTCGGCGCCGCGGCGGGCGAAGGTGCGCAGCAGGTGGTCGTGGAGGCGCCGCGACTCGGGGTCCTCGGGCGGGGTCGCGTCCTTGATGCGCTGGTAGAGCTCCTTGTTGAGGTAGAGCGAGTCGGCGTGGGCCGCGAGCTTCGGGGCGACCTCGGCTGCGATCTCGTCCATCTCGGGGCTGGAGTCGGTGCCGTGGAGGTTGAAGAAGACCGCCGCCACCCGCTCGAGGTCGCGCCCCGAGCGCTCCCACGCCTCGACGGTGTTCTCCCACGTCGCGGGCTCGGGGTTGGCGCAGATCGCGTCGATCTCCTCGCGCTGGAGCCGCATGCCGCGCTCGAAGGCGGGCAGGTAATGCTCGGTGCGGATCGCTGCGAAGTCGGGCAGCTCGAAAGGCAGGGACGAGGGGCTAAACAATGGATTGTCGGTCATGGAAGCCCATGATAACCACCTCCGCGATCTCACCCGCCGCCTCCCGGGCGGTTGATAGGCTGTAACCCATGACTTCGCCCGGCACTTCCTCGCACGTTTTGAACCCCGGCGGCACCTTACAAGGCTCGCTCGTTGCCGCCCAGCAGCCGGACGAGGAGGACGCGGCTCGGTTTAGCGAGTACCAGCCGGACTACCCGGCCCGCGTGGTGTTCCCGGCGATCACCTACGCCCGAGTCGAGGACCCCTTCGGCGAGGCCACGCGGTGCGAGCGCCCCACCGCGATCGTCGACGCGAGCTACTCCGCGCCTCCCAGCAACGCCCTGCAGCTCTCGGTGACGATGCCCGCCGACGCCCAGCTCGGCGACGACCTGCCGGTGGTGGTGTTCGTCCACGGCGGTGGCTTCGACTCCGGCACCCGCGACGAGCCGTGGTTCGACGGCGCCGGGTTCGCCGCCGACGAAATCATCACGGTGAGCGTCAGCTACCGCCTGGGGCTATCGGGCTTCCTCCCCTTCCACGATGACCTGCCCAACCACTACCGGGGCATCGACGACTGCAACACCGCGCTCGACTGGGTGCAGAAAAACATCGAGGACTTCGGCGGCGACCCGACCAACGTCACGCTCATGGGGCAGTCCGCGGGCGGCGGCATCGTCTTGTGGCTGGCCCGCCGCGACCACTTCCGCGGCACCTTCCGCCGCGCCTGGGCGATGTCGCCCGGCCTGCCGCGGGTGCCGTTTGCCAAGCGCAAGTGGCTGCTGCGCGCCATCATCAACGGCCCGCTCACCCGCGCCAAGCTGCGCAGCCTCGGCGAGCGCAAGCTCTCGGAGGCGTACCAGAAGTTCGACAAGCGCACCGCCACCGACCTATCCGTCGGCCCCGCCCCCTTCGACCCCGCTGAGCTCGCCGACATCCCGCTGGTGGTGACCGTGACCGGGCAGGAGTTCCACAACCACGGCTCCGCGGTCAAGCTCGACGAGGCCGCCTGGTCCAGGGTCATCCGCGCGCCGTTCGCCCGGCACATGGGCGGGCGCGGCTACAAGACCGGCTCCCGCAGGTTCTTCGGGCAGCTGCTCACCGACGCGCTGTTCACCAAGAACGTCGCGCTCACTGCCGAGTCGGTTCCCAACACGTGGGTGCTGCGCTACCAAGGCAACGACGCCCACCCCGCCTACCACTGCTGCGACATCCCGTGGGTGTTCGGCTCCTATCCGCTCATCGCCTACACCCACTGGGACCTGCTCTTCGACCCGCCGCAAGCGCTGCTTAATGAATGCCACCAGCGCGCCGTCGACTTCGCCCGCGGCGAGGAGCCCGCGTGGCCCCGCTACGGCGAGGGCCGACTCGTGCTCGACGTCCCCATCGACGGCGAGCCCGCCCGCGTGGTCGCCGATCCCTTCGCCGAGGTCAGGCGCTCCTTCCGCGTCACCGGGGGCGCGCGGCGATGAAGAACCCGTATTCCCCCGCGGAGTTCCCCGCCCTCATCGCCCAGGTCATGGGCGGGCGCGTCCCGGCCAACATCGAGGCACACGGCCTGCCCACCGGCGCCGCCTCCAGCATCGTTCCCATCTCGGGCGAGCAGACGAACTTCTCCTTCATCGTCGACGACGAAACCATCTGGAAGTTCTACGCCGACCTCCCCGACGGCGAGGGCCAGGAGGTCCGCATCGGCCACGCGCTGCGCGCCTTCGTCCCGCCGTTTGTCGGCCACCTGTCGCTCGGCGGCCGCACCCTGTGCGTGGTCACCCGCTTCCTTCCCGGCGCGAAAGACCTCTGGGAGCTGCGCGGCGCCCCGCTGCTTTCCTCGCTGACCCCGGCGCTCGGTTCCAGCCTCGGCTCCATTCACGCCCAGCTTGTCGACGCCTTCGGCTCCCACGCCGCCACCGGCGCGGACCTCCGCGCCCGCCTGAACGAGCGACTGCGCGGCCTCCGGGCGCGCACGAACCTCCTCGAGCCCTTCGCCGCCGACGCCCAGGCGGCCTACGAGGCGGTGGGCAGCCTCGGGACGATCGCGACCCAGGCCATCCACGGCGACCTGCACCTAGGCCAGATCCTTCTTTCCGGTGACGACCTCTACTACCTCGACTTTGAGGGCGAGCCGGGCGCCACCGACAGCCCCGTCGACTCGCCGCTGCGCGACGTCGCGGGCCTCATCCGCAGCTTCCACTACGCAGGCCTCGACTTCGACCTTTCGGCCTTTTGCCCCGCCTACGAGGAAGCCTCCGGCATGCCCTTGGACGCGGACCTCCTGCGCGCCTACCTCATCGACCGCTTCTGCTACGAGGTCGGCTACGAGCTCGATCACCGCCCCGAGTGGGTCAACGTCCCGCTCGACAGCGCGAGGTTCGTCTTCTAGGCGAGCAGCGCGCGCCGCAGTTCCGCGTGGCCAAGCTGCTCGACCATCCACGGGCTAAACGCGAATGGGGCCGCATCGACCGCGGCGAAGAGTTTCTCCGGCGTGGTCCACGCGAAGGAGTCCACCTCCTCCGCCTCCGGGCTAAGCCCGCCCGTCCCCTCAAGCCTCGCGACGAACACCGGGCAGATCTCCCACTCGACGATCCCCCGCGAGTCGACCGCCCGGTAACGGAACTGGGGCAGCACCTCGGTGAGCTCCCCCAAGCGCTCGGCCTCCACGCCGATCTCGTGCGGCACCCGCCTGCGCGCCGCCTCCGCCGCGGTCTCCCCCGGTGCCAAGTGCCCGCACGCGGAGTTGGTCCACACGCCCGGCCAGGTCTTCTTCCCCAGCGCACGCCTGGTGATGAGCACCCGCCCTGCCCCGTCCACCACGTAGCACGAGAATGCGAGGTGAAGCGGGGTGTCCGTGGTGTGCACCTCGGACTTCAGTGCGGTCCCCGTGGGGGTCCCGTCCTCATCCACGAGGACGACGAGCTCTGGTTGGGTCATGGATCCTAGACTATCGCATGCCCTCCGGCCGCCCGCCGCCCGATCCCTCGGGCGCCTAGTCCCGGATCCACGACCCGATGACGCCCGGGACAACCGGCGCGCGATCGCCGATGAGTGCCTTGACGTTGCCCTCGCTCTCGATCCCGGTGGTGACCCGGCGGACCTTGCCCTTCTTCTGCCGCTCGTCCGCCGCCCCGCCAACCGGCATGCCGCCCATCATCGTGCCCGTGCCACGCGCTGCCGACATCGCCGCGCCGGTCTTGGCGCCACCCGCAGGCGTGCCCACGGCACTGGCCACTCCCGGTGACGCCTGCCCCAGCCCGGCGCCCATCCCCTTGGCCCCGCCGATCATGCCTGTCCCGCCAGCTCCTGCGGTTCCCCTTCCGACGAGCCCGCCCGCACCCGGCGCGGACGCGCCCATGCGGCCGCCGATTCCGGCCCGGCTACCTGCCCCGGTCGCTCCGCGACCATTGGTGACTCCGGTGCCCGCGATGCCCATGCCGTACGGGGAGTGCACGTCTCCTACTCCACCTGCACCTGTACCCGTGCCGAGCCCGCCGCCTAGGCCCGCGCCGCCCATGGGTGTCACCGTCCCTGCAATGCTTGGCGACGCCGCCACCGGCGCGTTCCCCACGGTGGCCGCGTGGGTTGCCAGACCGTCCGGGTTGATCCCGGCCAGCTGCGCCGCATTATTTTCTACTGCCCCAAATTGCCCGCCCCCACTTGCTTGCGCGCCGGTACCAACGCTCTCCATCGCGCCTGCCTGCAGGCCCGCGGTGGAAAGACGCCCCCTTCCGGCGATGTCGCTCATGCCGACGTCAACTCCCGCTCCCCCAGCGGCGTTGACGCTCGCGTTGCTCATGAGGTTCGTGATCGGCGGCACCGCCGCCTCCGCATGAGTCTGCAGCGTGGCCTGGAACTTCATGAGGTAGGCCTCCTCGACGGCCTTCTTCTCGATCGGATCCTGGATCGCCGCCACGATTCCCGTCGCGGACATCACCGGCCCGATGAGCTGAGCGTTCCTGGCCATCATTCCGTTGAGCGTGCCTGCAAACACCTGCGCGTTCGCCGCGAACGCCTCGCCGTGCGAGGCCACCTCGTTGATCTTCTCCACCGCCCGATCGAAGACCTCGCCCCGGTTATTCGACGCGATCGACGACGCGGCCTCACGCAGCTTCCCTGCGATCTCCGACAGCTTCTCGCCTAGGCTTCTCCACTGGGAAGCCGCCGCACTGGCGTCACCGATCTTCGTGCTCATCAGCGCGGTGTTGAGCTCGGCCAACGAGGAGGCCTTCATCACCAGCGGTACCGGGAAGGAGAAGTCCTGGTAGCGCGGCTCCGGTCGTGCCGGAAAGACCACGGAGTTCTCCCCTGTCGCCCCGCCCTCATCCGCGATGTCCATCCCGCGCGCCATGTACGAGTTCTGGTCACTCAGCGCCGCGTTCGTTGCCTGCAAAGCCTCGTTCAACCAGTTGACCTGCTCGCTGAAGGAAGAAAGGACCTCACTCGCCGAACCGACGCCGCCGTTCAGTACAGCGCCGTGGTTGGTGCCCAATTGATCAATTCCAGCAATTGTCGAGTAGTCGCTAGCAATCGTCTTGTTTCTTGAGATGCCCGCGGCCCAGTTCGATCCTTCGATCTCCCCGTCGATCAACTTATTTGCGTCGATGAGTGAATCGGGAATAGCTATGACATTCATGATTGTCGTTCCGCCTTTTCAATGAATTTCAGGAGTAGTTCATCCGACAATTGGCACAATTCTTCACGAGTGAAGGAGTTTCTCTTTGCTGTGAATGCGAAAATCCCTAGGCGCCCACCTTGTGTTGGGACGCTAGCCATACAGCTGTTCTCAGTTGCTTTCGAATCAGAAGAATGGAAATACGCCCCCTTAGTTTTGCTTTCGAAATGCGTTTCAATCGCCTCAGTACCTGCCAACACTTTTTCTTGGCTAGACAAGTCAGAAACGACCCCAAACTTTGCATCAGCCATCCCATCACCCGAGTGGTGAAATGAGCAGCCAGAGAACGGAATTGATGGATCGTAATCTCGAATCTCGGCAGGCTTCAACTCAAGTTGCTCGTAGTCCTCGACTGAGAGATCGTTGCACGCGTCGAAGAACTTGAAACCCGGCGCATCCTTGTCAAAATCGACCGGCGCAAAACTCGGGGTGCTGGTCGTGGCGGGCGTTGGATTCCCCACGGCGGTTGCTGCGGTTCCCCCAGAACACGCGGCAACCAGGGGGCCGAGCAGCAGTCCCAGCACCAGCAGGATGGTCTTGGCACCCGGCGGGTGCGTTGATTTATAGGTCACGAAAGGTAGTCCCCTTTCTCACTCGGTGGTGTGCCGTAGGTGGCACGCAGGAGGTGAGCTCACGCGCTGTGGCGCGGTGCACTGTGTCATAGACACCGCGGGCGTGTGGTCGGTTCCATCGAATGTGGCGGGGGTGCCGAAAGGCCGAACGCCTCGGCCCGCGCGATGCGGGCCGAGGCGTTTTTCGTCGTTAAGCGTTGGCGATGTTGCCGTTGTAGATGACGTTTCCGATCTGGAACGTGGCCTGGTAGAGGTTGTTGTAGCTGGTGTTGAAGGCGAACGCGAGGTTCGTCGCGGAGTGCGGCCCAAGCGGCAGGTCGAGCCCCAGGGATCCGGACTCAACCGGGGCGACGTCCTGGCCGTTGACCTTCAGGGTGGGGGTTCCCAGCGCGTCGATTGGCAGCGCCACGTCGTTGTTGTTGCGCACGAGGACGTAGATCACCGAGCCGGAGCCCTCAGAGTTGTAGTTCGCGTCCTGGATCTCGTAGGTCAGGTGGAGGCCGGGATCGTCCTGGGGGTCGCTGATGGATGCGGCCGTGACCGGGTCGACCGCGTCCGCATGGAATTGCGCCGCGCTTTCGGTAGTTGTACTAACGGAGACGTCCGCCGAGTTTCCCGAATCGTTATTCGAGCAAGCGCCGATGGTCACAGCGCACGAGGCAACGAGAGCGCAGGCGATGAGTCGGGTGCGGCGAACAGACATATCTTTCCCCTGTTGAAAGTCACTAGTTTTCTTTTGGCGTGGATCACAATGAATGTGTCGCTCAAACTGAGAAGTCCGAACGCTTTTCTTAGGAATTCTACCCTCGCCCGCACTGTGACAGTATTAAAGCTCGAAAACTAACCGTCCTTCCGCAACTTTTCGTCTAAGAATCTTTAGAAAGCTCAGGTTTTAATACACGTGCGTTCCATTGCCCGAATCCTCGGAAGTGCCAAGGCGCTGTGGCCCTACTATCTGGGCGTGATCTTCTCAGCCATCGTGGTCGCGGTGTTGGCGCTGGTCACCCCGTTCATCCTCAAGGACGCCACCGACACGATCGTCGAGACGGTCGGCGGCGGGCTGTCCGTCGAGGGCGCCACCCGCCACGTCATGTGGCTGGCCGTCGCCCTGCTGATCGCGCAGCTTCTCAACACGATCCTGCAAAACATCGGCGGCTACATCGGCGACGTGATGTCGGCGCGGCTGCGGCAGATCCTGTCCACCCGCTACTACGCGCAGCTGCTCGGCATGCCGCAGCGCTACTTCGACGACCAGGTCACCGGCACCATCATCGCGCGGTTGGATCGCTCGATCAGCTCGATCACGCAGACGATGCAGGCGATGGCCAACAACTTCTTCCCCATGATCATCACGCTCGTGGCGGTGCTGGGCATCTCGTCTTGGTACTACTGGCCGCTGGCCCTGCTGCTCGCCGTCATCGTGCCCATCTACATGTGGCTGACCGGGCTGACCAGCAAGAAGTGGCAGAAGATCGAGGGTGCCAAGAACGAGCAGATCGACCTGGCAGGCGGGCGCTTCGCCGAGGTCATCGGCCAGGTCAAGGTGGTCAAGTCCTTCGTTACCGAGCTTCGGGAGCTGGGCACCTTTGGCCGTCGATACGCGAAAACGGTGACGCTGACCAAGAGCCAGTCCGCGTGGTGGCACAGCATGGACGTCGCACGAGGCGGGGCGATGGACGTGATCTTTTTCGCCATCTACCTCATGCTCTTCTACCGCACGCTGCACGGCTACTTCAGCCTGGGCGACATGGTGCTTCTGCTGCAGCTGGTCAACATGGCGCGCACGCCGCTGACCATGATGAGCTGGGTGGTGGACACGACTCAGCGCGCGATCGCCGGCTCGAAGGACTACTTCGAGGTGATGGAGAAGCCGCTGGAGGACACCGTCAATGCCGAGCTGGTGGCGGCGACGAAGGCGTCCGACGTGCCGGTGCTCACCAAGGACGCGGTGCGCCCGCTCGTGCCGCAGGGCAATCGCCCCATGATCTCCTTCAACAACGTCTCCTTCGCCTACAACGAGGGCGAGCCGGTGCTGCACGGGGTGTCCTTCGAAGCCCAGCGCGGCCAGCGCATCGCGCTCGTCGGCGAGTCCGGCGGCGGCAAGTCCACCATTGTCAACCTGCTGCTCGGCCTCTACCGCCCGAGCGAGGGCAGCTTGGCTGTGGCGGGCTACGACGTGGGCATGCTCTCCGCCGAGCAGCTGCGCGCCAGCGTCGGCGTGGTCTTCCAGGAGTCCTCGCTGTTTTCCGGCACCGTGCGCGAGAACATCGCCTACGCGCGCCCGGATGCGACGGAGGAGGAGATCATCGAGGTGGCCAAGCGCGCCAACGCCCACGACTTCATCATGGGCTTCCCGCAGGGCTACGACACCGTCATCGGCGAGCGCGGCCTGCGGCTGTCCGGCGGGCAGAAGCAGCGCGTGTCGGTGGCGCGCGCCATGCTCAAGGACGCCCCTGTCTTGGTCCTCGACGAGGCGACCTCCGCGCTGGACACGAAGGCGGAGATCGCCGTCCAGGAGGGCCTCGACCAGCTCATGGTGGGGCGCACCACGCTCATCATCGCCCACCGCCTGTCCACCATCGCGGACGTGGACACCATCATCACGCTTCGCGACGGGCACGTCGACGAGATCGGCTCGCCCGCGGAGCTGTCGCGCTCCGGCGGCATCTACGCCGAGCTGCTCGCCCTGACCGCCCACTCCAGCGAGGCGAACAAGGAGCGGCTGAAGCGTTTCGGCTTCCAGTCCTAGTTTTATTCATCCCCGCGAGGCGGCGAGGGTTCGGTGTCGGGCTTTGTTAGTAGCGTAGGGGACATGAAATTCCCTTCCTATGACAAGCTCGTTGCCCGCCACACCATGAAGTGGACCCGCTACCCCGAAGACGTGATCCCACTGTGGGTGGCGGAGTCGGACTTTGCCACCTGCGAGCCGGTGAAGAAGGCGCTCGCCCAGGCCGTGGAGAACGAGTCCTTCGGCTACCAGCCCGACGGCAGCCTGTTACCCAAGGCCACGGCCGATTTTTACCGCACCCGCTACGGCTTCGACGCGAACCCCGAGTGGATCTTCGCCGTCCCCGACGTGGTGCGCGCCCTGTACATCGCCATCGAGCACTTCACCGCGCCCGGCTCCAAGGTCATCGTCCCGGTGCCCGCCTACCCGCCGTTTTTCCAGCTGCTGTCCGCCACCGGCCGCGAGGGGATCTTCCTCGACGCCCGCGGCGGCATCGACTTAGGCGAGGTGGAGCAGGCCTTCAAGGATGGCGCCGGGTGCATCCTCCTGTGCAACCCGCACAACCCGCTGGGCTACACCTTTAGCGCCGACTACCTGCGCGAGCTCGCCGAGCTGGCAGACAAGTACTCCGCCCGCGTGCTCGTCGACGAGATCCACGCCCCGCTGGTCTACGACGGCACCCACGTGGTCGCGGCCGGGGTCTCCGAGACCGCCACGCGGGTGTGCATCACCGCCACCGCCACGTCCAAGGCGTGGAACACCGCGGGGCTCAAGTGCGCCCAGGTGATCTTTAGCAACGAGGCCGACGTCGAGCGCTGGAAGGCGCTGTCGCCGGTCATCAAGGACGGCGTGTCCACCATCGGGCTCATCGCCGCCGAGGCCGCCTACCGCGAGGGGCTGGACTTCCTCGAGGAGGAGCTCGAGTACCTGCGCGCCAACCGCGACTATCTCCTTGCGGAGCTGCCCAAGCGCATCCCCGGCATCAAGGTCCCCGCCCTCGAGGCCACCTACCTGCTCTGGCTCGACTTCACGGACACGGCCGTGCCCGGCAACCCGAGCCAGTTCTTCGTGGACAACGCCCGCGTCGCGATGAACGACGGCGAGTTCTTCGGCGAGATCGGCAAGGGCTTTACCCGCATGAACATCGCCACCTCGCGCGAGATCCTCGAGCGCGCGCTCGATCAGATGGAGGCGGCCTTCGCGACGCTTGCTTAGCTTTCCGACGGCCAAGGTCGCTTTCCTTCCTTCCCCTCCTGGGGCGGGCGGGCTGGCGGCGGGCGTCGGCAAGCGAAACGGAATAAAGGGCGCGACGGAACCGTTTCAGTGGAGGTATCAACAACCGAAAGGCCGCCATGAGCACCATCCCGCTTTCCCTACTCGACTTTGCCACCATCTACGACGGCGAGCGCCCCGGCGTGAGCTTTACCCGCTCCGTGACGCTCGCGCAGAAGGCCGAGGAGCTGGGCTTCGAGCGGGTCTGGTACGCCGAGCACCACAATATGAAGTCAATCTCTTCGGCGGCACCCGCGGTGCTCATCTCCCACATCGGCGCCAAGACCTCCACCATCCGCCTGGGCGCGGGCGGGGTCATGCTGCCCAACCACTCCCCCTACACCGTCGCGGAGCAGTTCGGCACGCTCGCCGAGCTCTACCCGGACCGCATCGACCTAGGGCTGGGCCGCGCGCCCGGCACCGACCAGAACACGCTCGGACGCGCGCTGCGCCGGAGCCCGAACGCCGCCGAGAACTTCCCCGGCGACGTCGTCGAGCTGGAGAAGTACCTCGCCGACGAGTCGATCATCGCCGGCGTGCGCGCCACCCCGGGCGCGGGTACCCGCGTGCCGCTGTACATCCTGGGCTCCTCACTGTTCGGCGCGCAGCTGGCCGCGAAGCTCGGCCTGCCGTACTCCTTCGCCTCCCACTTTGCCCCGACCCACCTGGAGGAGGCTGTGGGCCTCTACCGGGAGACCTTCGTCCCGCGCGCGGAGGGCGATAAGCCCTACGTCATCGCGGCCGTCAACGTCACCGCCGCCGATTCCACCGCCGACGCCGTGCGCCAGCACGAGGACGTCAAGCGCGCGTGGGTGCGCAACATGGCTGGCCGCGGCCGCTACCTCACCGACGAGCAGCTCGACGACGTCATCGACTCCTACGCCGGGCACCAGATCCTCGACATGATGCGCTACACCGCCGTCGGCACGGGCGAGGAGGTACGCGACTACCTAGAGAAGTTCGCGGCCCACGCGCAGGCCGACGAGCTCATGCTCTCCCTGCGGGCGCCGTCGTTCGAGGAGTCGCTGCGTTCGCTGGAGATCGTCGCCGACAACCGCCCGGAGCTCAACGCCTAGCGCGGCTACTTCTCGACGACCAGCCCCGGGACCTGCGCCTTGAGCAGGTCGACGAGCTCGAAGGGGCGCGGCTCCGGCCCCTGGGGGAACTCGATGGTGTAGGCGCCGAGGTCGTTTGAGCCCGCCTCGCCCGCCTCCACGAGGTGCCGGGGCACGAGCGTGGCCAGGCTGTGGTTGCCCCGGCGCGAAATCCGCAGGATGGCCAGGTCCGACAGCGGGAAGTGCACGCCCGAGTGCGGCACCCGCACGTGCGAGTCGATGACGAGCACCGGGCGGCGGCGCTTGTAGGACAGCGCGAGGAGGCTGACGATCGCCGCGAGGATGCCCACCGCGGGGGCGAGCGCCGCCACGCTGAAGAGGTTGCGCAAGACGCCGTCCTCGTCGGGCCGCCCGATGAGCAGCACCGCGAGCAGGACGGCCATGAAGACCACGAAAACGGCGCAGATCTTCGTCGCCTTGCTCTTAAGCAGCGCGGCGGTCGAGGTGCGCACGGTGACGGTCATAGCCTCGAAGTCTACTGCCCGCTTGGGCCCAGCCTGTCGCCCCACACCCCTAATGCGGCGCTTTTCCAGTTCGCCCCTTCTTCGCCCGCGCTTCCTTGCGCGGGCCGCGGCTACCCGACGATCATCGACAGCACCACGATGACGGGGAAGGACAGCACGGTGGTCACGAGCCCCGCGTCGCGGGCGAGCGCGACGTTGGTGTGCTGGCGCAGGGCGTAGGTGTAGACGTTCTGCGCGGTCGGCAGGGCGCCGAGTATGCAGGCGGCCATGAGTTGGTGGTCGTGCAGCCCCAGCGCGGAGGCGAGCAGGAACGCGATGATCGGGTGGCCGACGTTCTTAGACGCCGCGACCGCGAGCACCTCCTTGCGCCACGCGGCGTTCCACGTCAGCCCCATGCCGAAGAGCACGAGCGCCAGCGGCACCGAGGCCCCGCCCAGCAGGGTGAGCGGCTGGGCGACGATGTCGGGCACGTGCCAGCCGAAGCCGGTAAACGCCAGCCCCGACAGGGCCGCGATCACCATGGTGTTCTTCAGCGGTGTGACCACCAGGTTCTTCCACAGGGAGGTGTGTTCGCGCTGGTGGAGGATGTCCAGCCAGGTCATGGTGACCGGGGCGTAGAACGCGATCTGGAACAAGATCACGGGGATGACCAGCGAAGCGTCGTCAAGCACGTACACGGCGAGCGGGATGCCCAGGTTGCCGGCGTTGGAGTAGCTCGCGGCGAGCATCGCGATGACGGAGTCCTCCGTCGAGCGGCCGGCGGCGAACCGGTAGACGAGGAAGAACAGCACGCCCGTGAGCAGCGCCGAGGCGACGATGACGATGAAGTTCTTGTTGAAGACCTGCCCCGGCTCCATGTGCGTGAGCTTGTCGAACAGCAGCGCCGGGGTGGCCACGAGGTAGACGAAGTTGCCCAGCGCCTGCGAGGCGTTGGGGCCGAGCGAGCGCCTGCGCCCCAAGACCACGCCGACCCCGATGATCACGACGATGATCACGAAGCCCTTCAGAACTTCCTCCATGCGCCTCATTATGCTCTTTCGGCGCCTAGCCTCCCGCGACCGCCCGCGCCAGCACGCTTTTTAGGGCGCGCCCGGGGCAGCCCCATAGGTTGCGAATCCTCGCATTAATTCCGTATTGCCGCCGCGGAGGTACTACCCTGCATACATGTTCTTCTCACACCGAGAAATGCCCTCCGCACGCTCCGGTGTGCACGATCGCCGCGCCCCGCTTGCCGCGGTGGCGGGCGCATCCCTCCTGCTCAGCGCCTGTTCCGCCGGGTACACCGCGACCGGCGAGTCGAGCGACGTCTCCCCCGCCGACACCATCACCATCGGTGCGACCGCGGCGCCGGCCTCGCTCGACTTCACCACCACTTCGGGGGCGGCGATCCCCCAGGCGCTCATGGGCAACGTCTACGAGGGCCTGGTGAGCATTGACCAGAACGGAGATATCCAGCCGCTGCTCGCCGAGAGCTGGGACGAGAGCGCCGACGGCACGGTTTACACCTTCCACCTGCGCCGCGACGTGCAGTTTTCCAACGGCGCCCCGTTCAACGCGGGCACCGCGAAGTTCTCCATCGACCGCGTGAACTCGGACGCGTGGACGAACGGCCTCAAGGCGCAGATGGCCAAGGTCGCCTCCACCCGGGTGGTGGACAACAACACCCTCGAGGTCACCCTCAGCCAGCGCTCGAACACGTGGCTGTGGACGATGGGCACCATGATCGGGGCGATGATGAGCCCCACCGCGGTGGACAACCTCGCGAACGAGCCGGTCGGGACCGGTCCCTTCGTCGTGGACAACTGGGCCGTAGGCACGTCGATAAGCATGCACCGCAACGAGAACTACTGGGGCGTGCACCCGACCGCGAAGCGCGCGGTGCTGCGGTACTTCGGCGACGCTATCTCGTTGACGAACGCGGTGCGCACCGGCGACGTCGACGTGGCGGTCGGCCTGCAGAACCCGGAGCTGCTCGACTCGCTGTCGAAGCAGGACGACCTCAACATCGAGGTGGGCACCTCCAACGGTGAGGTCGTGCTCAGCATGAACAACAAGCGCGCGCCGTTCACGGACGTTCGCGTGCGCCAGGCGGTCATGTACGGCATCGACAGGCAGGGGCTTATCGACGCTGCGTGGGACGGCTACGGGCTCGACACGGGCGGCACGCCGGTGCCCCCCACCGACCCCTGGTACACCGGCACCTCGCAGTACAACTTCGACCCGGACAAGGCCCGCCAACTCATGGAGGAGGCGGGCGCTGTGGGAACCCCGATCACGATCTCGGTGCCCAGCCTGCCGTACGCGCAGGCCGCGAGCGAGATGATCTACTCCCAGCTGCGCGACATCGGCTTCGACGTGAAGATCGAGTCGACGGAGTTCCCGGCGGTGTGGCTGGCGAAGGTGCTCAAGGGCAAGGACTACGACATGTCGATCATCGCCCACGTCGAGCCGCGCGACATCCCCACGCTGTTCGGCAACCCCGACTACTACCTGGGCTTCGACGACGCCACGGTGCAGCAGCTGCTGGCACAGGCGGACTTCGCCCCGGAGGATCAGTTCTCCGGGCTCATGAAGCAGGCGGTGACGGCCATCATGGATCAGGCCGCCGCCGACACTGTGTTTAACCTGCCCAACATCGTCGTCGCCCGCGACGGCGTGTCGGGAGTCCCGGTCAACCTGGTCAGCGACGGGCTGTCGCTGGCGCCGATCACGAAGACGTCCGCGAAGGAGGGCAGCTAGAGTGGGCAGGATCTTTAGACACCTCGCGCGCTACCTGGTCACGCTGGTGGTGGCGAGCATCGTCATCTTCGTCGCGCTGCGCATCGTGCCGGGCAACCCTGCCGAGATCGCGCTCGGCGTGACCGCGACCCCGGACTCCGTCGCCGCGCTGGAGAAGACCATGGGGCTCGACCGGCCGCTTCTTAGCCAGTACTTCTCCTGGGTGGGCGGGATGCTCACCGGGGACTTCGGCACCTCGCTGACTTCCGGCAAGGACATCTCGCCGCTCGTGGCTGACCGGCTGCAGGTCAGCCTCATCCTGGTGTCCGCCTCGATGGTCCTGGCGCTGCTCCTGGCCGTCCCGCTGGGCGTGTGGGTGGCCCGACGCGCCCGCCACGCCGACGGCGTGGCCATCACCGCGCTCTCCCAGGTCGGCATCGCCATCCCGAGCTTCCTCGCCGGAGTGCTCCTGGTCGCGGTCTTCGCGATCCAGCTGGGCTGGCTGCCGCCCAACGGCTGGGTGGTGCCCAACCAGGACTTCGGCGGGTTCCTCGCCCGCCTCGTGCTGCCGGTGTTCGCGCTCGGCATCGTGCAGGCGGCGATCATGACCCGGTACGTGCGCTCGGCGATCCTGGACGTGATGAACGAAGACTTCATGCGCACCGCGCGCGCGAAGGGGCTTTCGGTCACCCAGGCGCTGTGGGCGCACGGCCTGCGCAACGCCGCCCTGCCGGTGCTCACGGTGACCTGCCTGCAGATGACCTCGCTGCTGGTCGGCGCGGTGGTCATCGAGAAGGTGTTCGTCATCCCGGGGCTCGGCTCGATGCTTCTGGACTCGGTCACCACCCGCGACCTGCCCACCGTACAGACCATCGTCATGGTCTTGGTGCTGTTCGCGATCGTCGTCAACGCCGCCGTCGACCTGACCTACACGCTGGTCGACCCGCGCACCCGAAGGAGGGCCTAGACCCCATGAAGACGTTCTTTCACCGGATGCCCGCCACGGGCATCATCGGCGCGGCCATCGTCGCGGTGGTCGTGCTCATGGCGCTCGTTTCGCTCGTGTGGACCCCGGTCGACCCGCTGCACGTCGACGCCGCCATCCGGCTCCAGGGGCCGAGCCTGCATCACCTTTTGGGCACCGACCGCTACGGCCGCGACGTGCTCAGCCAGATCATGGTCGGCGCGCGGATCACGCTACTGGTCGGCGTGGTCGCCGTGGGCGTGGCCTGCGTCATCGGGGTGCCGCTGGGCATCTGGGCGGGCATGCGCCGGGGTGTAGCAGAGTCGGTGATCATGCGCGGCTCCGACCTGCTCCTGGCCTTCCCGGGCCTCTTGCTGGCCATCATCGCCACCGCCATGTTCGGGGCCACGACGCTGACGGCCATGATCGCCATCGGCCTGGCCAGCGTCCCGGCGTTCGCGCGCATCTCCCGCGCCGGCACCCTGTCGGTCATGGGCCGCGACTTCATCGCGGCCAGCTACTCCGCGGGCAAGGGCTCGTGGTTCGTGGCGCGCCGCCACGTGCTGCCGAACATCGCCAGCCTCATCATCGTCCAAGCCTCGGTCGCCTTCGCGCTGGCGATCCTCGCCGAGGCCGGCCTGAGCTTTCTGGGCCTGGGCACCCCGCCGCCGGACCCGAGCTGGGGCCGCATGCTGCAGTCGGCGCAGTCGTCGCTGGCCACGGCCCCGCAGCTCGCGCTGTGGCCGGGGCTGTCCATCGCCGCGACCGTGCTGGGGTTCAACCTGCTGGGCGACGGCCTGCGCGACCTGGCCGACCCGCGCCAGCTGAGCATGACCGAGAAGCACGACGCGCTGCGAAAGGCGG
The DNA here is from genome assembly GCF_000550805.1 of Corynebacterium vitaeruminis DSM 20294. Lineage (NCBI taxonomy): Bacteria > Bacillati > Actinomycetota > Actinomycetes > Mycobacteriales > Corynebacteriaceae > Corynebacterium > Corynebacterium vitaeruminis. Next base: position 2,148,372 of record NZ_CP004353.1, read on the forward strand.
CCTAGGGACATGAACACTCTGGAAGTGCGCGACCTCGGCGTCGCCGGCGTGGTCCACGACGTGAGCTTCGACATCGCCCCCGGCGAGCGCGTCGGGCTCATCGGCGAGTCGGGCTCGGGCAAGACGCTGACCGCCCTGTCCGTCATGCGGCTGATCGACGCCGAAGGCTCCATCAGCCTGGGCGGCACCGACCTCCAAGCCCTGTCCGAGAAGGACCTGTGCGGCGTCCGCGGCAAGAAGGTCGCAATGGTATTCCAGGAGCCGATGACCGCGCTCAACCCGCTGCGCTGCGTCGGAAAGCAGATCGTGGAGGCCATCCGCATCCACCGACGAACCTCGCGCGTCGCGGCGAAGCACGAGGCGTTGCAATTGCTTGCCGACGTCGACCTTCGGCCGGAGCTCTTCGGGCGCTACCCGCACGAGCTGTCCGGCGGCCAGCGCCAGCGGGTCATCATCGCCATGGCGCTGGCGCACAACCCCGAGCTGCTCATCTGCGACGAGCCCACCACCGCCCTGGATGTGACCAGCCAGAAGGCGATCATCGACCTCATCCTGCGGCTCGTCGCCGACCGCGGCATGTCGCTGCTGTTCATCACCCACGACCTCGGTCTGGTGGCCAGGACCTGCCAGCGGGTGCTCGTGATGAAAAACGGCGCGATCGTCGAGGAGGGCCCCACCACCCACGTGCTCGCCGCCCCGGAGCACGAGTACACCCGCTCGCTGGTTGCGGCCTCCACGCTGCCCGCGGCGCGCCCGGCGAAGCACAGCGAGCAGGTGCTCATCACCGTCGACCACGCGACCAAGATGTTCCGCAAGACCGCGGCGGTCAGCGACGTCTCGCTCACCGTCCACCGCGGCGAGCGGCTCGGCATCGTGGGCGGCTCGGGCTCGGGCAAGACCACTTTGTTGAAGATGATCGCGGGCCTTTCCGCCCCCACCACCGGCACCGTGACGGTCGACGGCGACATGCAGATGGTGTTCCAGGATCCCATGGGCTCGCTGGACCCCAGGATGACGATCACCGACATCGTCTCCGAGACGCTCCCGCGCCGCGACGACGCCCGCGTGGCCGAGGTGCTCGATCAGGTGGGCGTGGATGCCGCGACGGCGACCAGGCTCCCCCACGAGTTCTCCGGCGGCCAACGCCAGCGCATCTCCATCGCCCGCGCGATCGCGCCGAAGCCGCGCATCCTCTTGGCCGACGAGCCGGTGTCCGCCCTCGACGTCTCGGTGCGCAAGAAGGTGCTCGCGCTCATCGACTCGCTGGTCGCCGAGGAGGACCTCACGCTCGTCTTCGTCTCCCACGACATCGCCGTGGTGCGCTCGGTGTGCACGCAGGTCGCGGTGATGAAGGACGGGGAGATCGTCGAGTACGGGCCGGTGGAGAAGGTGCTTCACGAGCCGGAGCACCCGTACACGCGAAAGCTCATCGACGCGGTCCCGAGCCTTACTACCAGCTAGGGATGAAAACGGCACCCCGCTTCCTCCTATTCGGTAAGGCGGGGTGCCTTGGCGTCGATAAGCAAAAGCCTAGGAATCGTTGATCATGAGCAGCACGGAGTCGTCGAGAACGTGCTCCTCGACGACCTCGAAGCAGGCGACGAGGTGATCGAACTCGGCGGCTTCGGTCCTACTCAGGCCGGGGTCTTTTTCCATGCTGCCTAGCATAGCCCCGGCCGCGGCGTTTGGCGGGCCGGGTGCGCGGTTCACCTCTTTCGGTGGGGAGACCGGCGCGAAAGCCGCAGGTGGAGCGGCCACACACGCACGCAAAGAACATTTGTTAATTAGACACTTGCCAAGTGTGCTTGCGTGGGGCTATGGTCGGACCTAGAAAGTGATTCACCCCGTCACCCCGCCGTCATTGTGACGGCCGCTACAGTTTGCGAAAGGGACTACCTCATGGGCAAGCAGACCCCACACATCAACCCCGGCGACGTCGACATCGCCCCCACCGTCCTCCTGCCCGGCGACCCGCTGCGCGCGAAGTTCATCGCCGAGACCTACCTCGACGACGTGGTCCAGTTCAACGCCGTGCGCAACATGCTCGGGTTCACCGGCACCTTCGAGGGCACGCCGGTCTCCGTCATGGGCTCCGGCATGGGCATCCCGTCGATCTCGCTCTACGCCTGGGAGCTCATCCACGTCTTTGGTGCGACCAAGCTCGTCCGCGTGGGCTCCTGCGGCGCGCTGCAAGAAGACCTCGACCTCTACGACGTCGTGCTCGCCCAGTCCGCCTCCACCGACTCCAACTTCCTGGCCCAGTACAACATCCCCGGCACCTACGCCCCGACCGGATCCTTCCGCCTCATCGAGGACGTCCGCGACCGCGCCCGCGCACAAGACATCCCCACCCACGTGGGCAACATCCTAAGCTCCGATGTCTTCTACAATGACGACGCCACCGCCAACGACCGCTGGGCGCGCATGGGCGTGCTCGCCGTCGAGATGGAGTCCGCCGGCCTGTACGCCACCGCCGCGCGGGCCGGCGTGGAGGCGCTCGGCATCTTCACCGTCTCCGACAACATCGCCACCGGCGCGAAGACCACCGCCGCGGAGCGCGAGACCGCGTTCACCACCATGATGGAGCTCGCGCTCCCGCTGGCGAAGATCTAAGTCCTCTATTCCCTCCGCGGCGGTGACTTCCCGCTGCCGCTTTTCCGTTCCTCTCGGCGGCGTCCCCCGTTCCATCCCCCTCATCGCGGGCGCCGCCTCCCCGCAAAGAGTCCCACCATGACCACCTCCAAGACTGCCTCCGCGCCCACCAAGCGCGCCTCGGCCGCCACCGCCTCCGCGGTGCTCAACCCCAAGGCCGCCGTCCCCATTCTCCTATTCACCTTCGTCTTCTGCCTCGTCATCGACAACGGCTTCAAGTTCATGACCAAGCCCATCGGCGAGGCCCTGGGCCTAAGCCCCACCACCGCCTCGCTACAGGCGACGCTGGCGGGCATCGTCATCGGCATCGGCGCGGTCGTCTACACCGCCCTCGCCGACACCATCTCCATCCGCCTGCTCATGACCGCGGGCGTGGCGATGGTCGCCGTCGGCTCCGTCATCGGCTTCCTCGGACAAGACGTCTGGGCGCTCGTGCTGCTCGGCCGCATCGTGCAGACCTGCGGGTTGGCCGCGGCCGAGACCCTCTACGTCATCTACGTGACCAAGTACCTCGACGCCAAGGATCAGAAGACCTACCTGGGCTTTTCCACCTCCGCCTTCCAGATGGCGCTGCTCGTGGGCACGCTGACCTCCGGGCTGGTTGCCACCTACGTGTCCTGGACCGCGATGTTCATCATCGCCTTCGCGCTCATCGTCACCATCCCGGTGCTGCTGAAGACCGTGCCCAAGGAGCAACACAGCGCAGGCCACGTCGACGTGCTGGGGCTCTTCCTCATCGCCGTCATCGCCACCTCTGTCATGTTCTTCATGCAGGCGTTCAACCCGCTCTACCTCTTGCCCATCGTGCTCGGCGTGGCGTGGTTCGCCTACCACGTGGGACACAACCCGAACGCCGTGGTCTCAGGCGAGTTCTTCCGCAACGGCCGCTACGTCTGCGTGCTGCTCATCGTGCTGCTCGTCTACTCCGTGCAGCTGGGCTACTCCGCCATCCTCCTGCCCTACATGGTCGACTCCCTGCACGGCATCAAACTCGACGGCGCCGCCTACATCCTGGCCCCCGGCTACATCTGCGCGGTCATCGTCGGCGCGCTGTCCGGCAAGATCGGGCGCGTGCTCTCCTCCCGGCAGACGATCCTCCTGGGGCTCGGCATGATCACCCTCGCGCTCGTCCTGCCCGCGGTGCTCATCAACGCCTCGGTCGCCGTGCTCATCGTCTCCATGGTCATCTTCCCCTCCGGCTTCGCACTCATGTACGCCCCGCTCGTGGCCACCGCGGTGGGCAAGATCCCGGCCGCAAAGTCGGGCATCGCGATCGGTTTCTACAACCTCACCATCAACATCGCGGTACCGGTGGGCATCGCCTACTCCGCCAAGCTCCTCGACATCGCCCCCTCCGCGCTCGGGCGCATGTCCAACGCCGCGGACCAGACCCAGCAGGTGGCCTCCACCATCCTGTGGATCCTGGCGCTCATCGTGATCGCGGGCATCGGCTTCTACCTCGCAACCGACCGCGTGCTCTCCCGCCGCGAGTCCGCGGAGGTAATGCAATAGACCCACGATGAAACCCTAGAAGTGTGAATGTGCCTTCCCGGCGCCTGCGCCTCCCGATAGTTCGGCGGGGCGGGGCACGAGAAGTTTTCGCGCCTCAAGCTGGCCTTTTATTTCAGGGAGGAGAATGGTCGATGTATCCTCAAATGGTGGATGCGCGCGACGAGTCGGCACTAGCTGCCATCAAGCTTTACTACGAGACCGGACTGAGCCAGGCCGAGGTGGCCAAGGCGCTGGGGGTGTCGCGCCCGACCGTGTCCAAGCTCATCCAGTACGGCAAGGAGCGCGGGTTTGTCACCATCGAGGTCCACGACCCGCGCGAGCAGACCTCCGCGGTGGCCGACCGGCTCGCCGAGCGCTTCGGGCTCAAGGAGGTGCGCATCGCCTACCCCGCCGCCAACACCGAGGAGGAGATCCTCCACGAGCTGGGCCAGACCGGCGCGGGGCTGGTCGAGTCGCTGGTCACCGACAACATGAGCGTGGGCGTGTCCTGGGGCAACACGATGAACTCGGTCGCCCACTCGCTGCGCGCCACCGGCGTCACCGGGGTCAAGGTGGTCCAGCTCAAGGGCGGGCACTCGCATTCCTCGCGCACGACCAACGACATGGACACGCTCACCCGCTTCTGCCACGCCTTCAACGCCCAGGCCGAGTACCTGCCGCTTCCGGTCATCTTCGACAGCGCGGAGGCGAAGGCCATCGTCGAGCAGGACCGCCACATCGCCCACGTCCTCGAACTCGGCCGCACGACCGACCTGTGCGTGTTCACCGCGGGCGACGTCAGCCGCCAGAACCTGCTGCTCAACCTCGGCTACCTGCGCGAGGAGGAGATCGAGGAGCTGCTGCGCACCGCGGTCGGCGACGTGTGCTCCCGCTTCTACACCGCCGACGGCGCCGTGGCGATGCCGAGCATCAACGACCGCACCGTGGGCATCTCCCTGCGCGACCTCGCCGCCCGCCCGCAGCGCGTGCTCATCGCCGGCGGCCAGTCGAAGGCGCTGGCGATCGCCACCGCGCTCCAGATGAGCCTTGCCACCCACCTGGTCACCGACGTCGCCACCGGCGAGAAGATCCTCTCGCTCTAGCTTTTGCTTATCGACGCCAAAGGCGCGGCCAGCTTAGGATACTGACCGCGCCTTTGTTCTTTGTGGAGTGCCCGCCGGAGCTACATGGCGACCACGCCCACGATGGCGGCGTTGAGCATGTTCGTGGCAAAGCCCGTCATGAGCGCGATGGGCGCGAGCTTGGCCACCTCGCCGCGGCGCTCGGGCACGAGCCCGCCGAGGGCGCCGATCTGGATGGCGATGGACGAGATGTTGGCGAAGCCCGCCAGCGCGAAGGTGGAGATCATGATCGACTTCGGGTCGAGGTTGGAGATGTTCTCGCCGAAGCTGGTGTAGCCGACGAACTCGTTGATGATGGTCTTCTCACCGATGAACGAGCCGACCAGGGAGGCGTGGTCCCACGGGACGCCGATGAGCCAGGCCAGCGGGGAGAACAGCAGCCCGACCAGCCCCTCGAGGGACCAGTTGTCCTGGCCGAACCAGCCGCCGATGCCGCCCAGGATGGCGGAGAGCATGGAGATCATCGCGATGAAGGCGATGAGCAGGCAGCCCACGGCGACGGCGATCTGGCCGCCGCTCATCGCGCCGCGGCCGATGGCGTCGACGATGTTCTTCGACTCGGTGTCGCGCACGTCACGGACGGAGGCGTCGAGCTCGGACTTCTCGGTTTCCGGCATGAGCGCCTTGGCCACGAGGATCGATCCAGGGGCGTTCATGACGGACGCCGCGAGCAGGTACTCCAGCGGCGCGCCGAGCAGCGAGTAGCCGATGAGCGTGGAGCCCGCCACCGAGGCGAAGCCGCCGGTCATGCAGGTAAACAGCTCGGATCGGGTGAGCTTTTTCAGGTAGGGCTGGATGACCAGCGGGGCCTCGGACTGGCCGAGGAAGATCACGGTGGCGGCCCAGACACTCTCCACCTTGGAGGTGCCCAGCAGCCACTTGAGCGCGCCGCCGATGATGTCCACGAGGAACTGAATGACGCGCAGGTAGTAGAGCGCGCCGATGATGGCGCCGAGGACGATGATGACGGGCAACACGTTGAGCGCGAAGACGAAGCTGTTGTCCTGCCCGAACAGCGAGCCGAAGACGAAGGAGGTGCCCTCGTTGGTGAAGTCCGTGAGCTTCTGCAGCGCCTGGGAGACCGACTTCATCACCTGGAAGCCGACCGACCACTTGAGCACGAGCAGCGAGAGCACGACCTGGAGCGCGAGCCCCACGCCGAGGGTGCGCCAGTTGATCTGGCGGCGGTTACGCGAAAACAGGATGAGCACCGCGAGGATGGCGATGATTCCTAGAAGACCTTGAAAGCGGGCCATGATGGTGGGGTTCTTTCTTACAGGGACTCGGGGCCGAAGGAGTACGGGAGGATCTCGGCGAAGGGGATGGAACGTGGGGCGCCAGCGTCGTCGACGATGACGCGCTGGCAGTCGAACTCGCGCAGGACCTGCCTGCACGCCCCGCAGGGATAGCAGGGCTCGCCGCGCTTGCCGACGATCGCGACCGCTTCGATCCGGAATCCTGGCTGGTCAATCCCGCGGCCGCCCGGGGTTTCCACGACCGCCCTGCCGATGGCGCAGCGCTCGGCGCACATGGTTAGCCCGTAGGAGGCGTTCTCGAAGTTGCAGCCGGTGACCACTCGGCCGTCGGAAAGCAGCAGCGCGGCGCCGACCCGGAAATTGGAATAGGGCGCGTACGACGATTCTTGGGCGCGGATGGCTTCCTGGAGAAGCTCGGTATCCGTGGGTGTCACTCTTCTCACCTCATTTACAATTGTAAATTTCAATGCTTGACATTTGTTCTACGCACGATGATAATCAATCTTGCCCAGACATACAATGGTTTCCGACACAATTGATCAAAATAGGTAATGCGAGTCACAACATGGGCCCGCGGAGCGTCGGAGGCCGCTTCCCTCGAACACGAAAGGTCGCCATCATGGCAGAGAAGTTTGATGCCGTCGACGTCATCCGCACCAAGCGGGACAAGCAGCGCCTCAGCAAGGACCAGATCGACTGGGTGATCGACGCCTACACCCGCGGCGTCGTAGGGGACGAGCAGATGGCCGCGCTCAACATGGCCATCTTCTTAAACGGCATGGACCGCGAGGAGATCGTGCAGTGGACCCAGGCGATGATCGACTCCGGCGAGACCATGAGCTTCGCGGGGCTTTCCCGCGTCACCTCGGACAAGCACTCCACCGGCGGCGTCGGCGACAAGATCACCCTCCCGCTTGCCCCGCTCGTGGCCAGCTTCGGCGTGGCCGTCCCGCAGCTGTCCGGCCGCGGCCTCGGCCACACCGGCGGCACGCTCGACAAGCTCGAGTCCATCCCCGGCTGGCAGGCGGAGATCTCCAACGAACGCATGATGGAGATCCTCGAGGACCCCGGCTGCGTCATCTGCGCCGCGGGCGCGGGCCTCGCCCCCGCCGACAAGAAGATCTACGCCCTGCGCGACATCACCTCCACCGTCGACTGCATCCCGCTCATCGCGTCGTCGATCATGAGTAAGAAGATAGCCGAGGGCACCGCCAACCTGGTCCTCGACGTCAAGGTCGGATCGGGGGCGTTCATGAAGGACATCGACATGGCCCGCGAGCTGGCCCGCACGATGGTCGACCTCGGCACCGACGCCGGGACCAACACGGTCGCCCTGCTCACCGACATGTCCGTCCCGCTCGGCCGCACCGTCGGCAACGCGCTCGAGATCCGCGAGTCCGTCGAGGTGCTCGCCGGTGGCGGCCCGCTCGACGTCGTCGAGCTAACCCTCGCGCTCGCCCACGAGATGCTGGAGATGGCGGGCGTCCACGACGCCGACGTGGACGCCGCGCTCAAGGACGGCCGCGCCATGGACACGTGGAAGAAGATGATCCGCGCCCAGGGCGGCGACCCGGACGCGGCGCTGCCCACCGCCAAGCACACCCACGTGGTCACCGCCGAGCGCGACGGCTACCTCACCGAGATGGACGCCCTCGCCGTGGGCGTGGCCTCCTGGCGCCTGGGCGCCGGGCGCGCCCGCAAGCAGGACCCGGTCCAGGCCGGCGCCGGCATCGAGATCCACGCCGGCCTAGGCGAAAAGGTCGCCAAGGGGCAGAAGCTGTTCACCCTGCACACCGACGACGAGGATCGCTTCGAGCGCGCACTCGAGTCGCTGAATCCGGGCATCGCCATCGGCGACGAGGCCCCGACGCTGCGCTCCTCCGTCGTCCTGGATCGCATCTCCTAGCCCCCATCCTCACCCCGCCGCCGGTTGGAGGCCGCGCGCCGTAGGCGTCGACAAGCAACCGGCGGAAAACACTAGTTCTAATTTTTGGAGAAGAAATGTCTACCTCACCCCTTAGCCGCGCCGAGCTCGCCCACCTCATCGACCACACCCTGCTCGCCCCCGAGGCGACCCCCTCCCAGGTCGAGGCGCTCATCGAGGAGGCGGTGGCGCTGGGGACCTACTCCGTGTGCATCTCGCCGAGCCAGCTGCCGGTGACGGTGCCGGACCCCCTGCACGTGGCCACCGTGGTCGGCTTCCCCTCCGGCGCCGTCAAGGCCGAGGTCAAGGCCGCCGAGACCGCCCGCGCCGTCAAGGACGGCGCCGAGGAGATCGACATGGTCATCAACCTCGCGTTCGCCAAGGAGCACAAGTTCGCCGACACCGAGGCCGAGATCGCCGCCGTCCGCGCGGCCTGCCCGGGCAAGGTGCTCAAGGTCATCATCGAGTCCGCCGCGCTCACTGACGAGGAGATCGTCGGCTGCTGCGAGGCTGCCGAGCGCGCAGGCGCGGACTTCGTCAAGACCTCCACGGGCTTCCACAAGGCGGGCGGCGCGAGCGTGCACGCGGTCGAGCTCATGAGCAAGACCGTCGCCCCGCGGCTCGGCGTCAAGGCCTCCGGCGGCATCCGCGACGCCGCCACCGCCCAGGCGATGGTCGCGGCCGGTGCCACGCGCCTGGGGCTCTCCGCCTCCGCCGCCATCCTGGCCGGATGCGAGGAGTAGCCGTGAACCCCGAGCTTCCCTCCACCGCACGCGCCTGGGCCGAGCACGATCCCGACCCGGCTACCAAGCAGGAAATCCTGGCCCTCATCGAGGAGGACAACGAGGCCGAGCTGGCCTCCCGGTTCGCCGGGCCGCTCGAATTCGGCACCGCTGGCCTGCGCGGGCGCATCGGCGCCGGCGAGTCCCGCATGAACCGCGCCGTGGTGCTGCGGGCCACCTTCGGGCTGGTCAGCTGGCTCAAGGAGAACGTCAGCGAGCACCCGCGCGTGGTCGTCGGCTGCGACGCCCGCTACGGCTCCGCCCAGTTCCACCGGGATGCCGCGGCGGTTGTCTCCGCGCTCGGCGGCACCGCCCTCGTGCTCGACGCCAAGCAGCCCACCCCCGTGACCGCCTACGCGGTGCGCGCCCTCGACGCCGACGCCGGCGTCATGGTCACCGCCTCCCACAACCCGCCCCGGGACAACGGCTACAAGGTCTACCTCGGCGGCGACAGCCACGGCTCGCAGATCATCGCCCCGGTCGACGCGGGCATCGCGGCGCTCATCGCCACCGCCCCGCCAGCGGACGAGGTCCCCACCTCGCAGGAGAACATCGAGTACATCGACGTCGACTATGTCGACGCGGTCGTGGACAAGGTGATCACCAAGAGCGATAACCAGGACGGGCTGCGCGTCGTCGCCACCGCCATGCACGGCGTCGGCGGGGCAACGCTCGTCCGGGTGCTCACCAAGGCCGGGTTCACCAACGTCGACCTGGTCACCCAGCAGGCCTTCCCCGACCCGGACTTCCCCACCGTCACCTTCCCCAACCCGGAGGAACCCGGCGCGCTCGACCTCGCGCTGGCCAAGGCGAGGGAGGTCGACGCCGACATCATCGTCGCGCTCGACCCCGACGCCGACCGCTGCGCGGTGGCCTGCAAGCACGAAGGCCAGTGGCGCCAGTTCACCGGCGATGAGACCGGCGCCGTGCTCGGCGAGTGGATCGCCCGCGGGCACGACGCCCACCCGGAGGCCTCCGGCACGACCCTGGCCAACTCCATCGTCTCCGGCCGCCTGCTCGGCCGGATCGCCGCAGCGCACGGCATGGGCTACGTCAACACCCTCACCGGCTTCAAGTGGATCTCCCGCGCGCCGGAGCTGGCCTTCGGTTACGAGGAGGCCATCGGCTTTTGCTGCCAGCCCGACCTCGTGCGCGACAAGGACGGCGTCTCCGCGGCGCTGACCCTGTGCCACATGGCCGCGGAGCTGAAGAAGGAATCCAAGACGCTGGTCGACGTCCTCGAGGAGCTGGCCCGCACCCACGGCCTCTACCACACGGCGCCGCTGACCTTCCGCGTGGAGGATCTCTCCATCCTGGGCGCGGCCATGGACAAGCTGCGCGCGGCGCCGCCGACCGAGCTCGCGGGCTCGAAGGTCGTAGACATCGCCGACCTAGAAAAGGGCGGCGACCTGCCGCCGACCAACTGCCTCATCTTCGTCACCGAAGACAACGACCGGGTGATCGTGCGGCCCTCGGGCACCGAGCCGAAGGTGAAGTGTTACCTGGAGGTCGTCCTCCCGTGCAGCGATGAGGTCCCGTGGGACGCCGCGCGCGAGCGCATCGGGCTGCTCAAGGAGCAGATGAAGGCCGTCATCGGCATCGCCTAGAAAAACGCGTTGGCTGGCTCCTCCCGGGAATCGGGGGAAGCCAGCCTTCGGCGTCGATAAGCGAAGTGCTAGTCGAGGACCATCTCCGGGACGTGCGACTCCGGCGCCGGGACCGACGGCTGAGTGCGGCGGCAGATCGCGACGTAGATCGCGCCGGTGATGTTGTGGATGACCGCCGCGACAGCGCCCGGCAGCGCCGCCTCGGGGCTGAAGAACTTCGCCGCCATGCCCGACGACAGGCCCGCGGACTGCGTGCCGATCTCGATGGCCATGGTGCGGTTGGCCGCGGTGTTCATGCCGAACATCTTGCCGGTCAGGTAGCCGAAGACGTAGCCCAGGACGTTGTGGGCGATGACGGCGACGAAGACAATGAGGCCGACGCTGGCGAGCATCGCCGCGTTCTTGGCCACCGCGCCGAAGACCACGCCGCCGATGCCGAGGATGGACACCCACGGCAGGATCGGCAGGATCTTGTTGATGAAGCCGTCGGCGACGAAGCGGATGACCAGGCCGCCGACGACCGGCAGCAGGACCGTCTGGCACAGCGACCACGCCATGCCCGCGGCGTTGACGTCGGTGCGCTCGCCAGCCAGCATGAGCATGAGCAGCGGGGTCATGATCGGCGAGACCAGCGTGGACACAGACGTCATGGCGACGGACAGCGCGACGTCGCCGCGGCACAGGTAGGCGATGACGTTCGAGGAGGTTCCGCCGGGGACCGAGCCGAGCATGAGCAGGCCGACCGCGAGCGCCGGGTTCAGCCCGAGCACCTTCGCCACCGCCACCGCGAGCAGCGGCATGATGACGAACTGCGCCACCACGCCGATGAGGATCGGCAGCGGGCGCTTGGCCACCGCCTTGAAATCCGGGATGGTGAGCGTGAGTCCCATGCCGAACATGATGACCATGAGGAAGTAGGTGATGTACTTCGTCAGAGGCATGAACGGAGCGGGCACAAAGAAGGCGAGGATCGATCCAGCAAGGATGAACAAAGGGAAGGCGAGGACGACGACCTTCGCGGAGGCGGTTTCTTCCGCTTCGTGGGAAACGGGGGCGACCTGAGACATGAGGGGGCGCCTTTTCACTACAGATTGGGCGCCTTTTCACTACAAATAATGCTTGGATCCTCCCGTGGCCCCGCGAGGTGTGCGGGGCCCTCACGCGCAAAGGGCGTGCTAGGAGGATAAATCGGCCGCGTCGGGAAAGGTGCCTCCCGCGGGACGACTGATGGTGCCGGTGGGCACACAGCAGATAATGTAACCCACATCACCCTTTCAGGTCACATCATTGCTCCCCCGCACGGGGTTACCGCGCTGGCCGGGGCTAGTGGTCGCGCAGCTTCTCCCGCAGCAGCGCGAAGATCCCGGCGCCGTCGTGGCGGATGCCGTCGTGCTGGAACTGGTTGGTCACGTGCAGCCGGGCGTCGCGGTAGGCGCGCGCCGTGGACAGGCTGCGCTCGAGCGGGACGAAGATGTCGTCGACGTAGACCGCGGCGGCGATCGGCGGCGCGGTGGCAAGCGCGTCGCGGTCGTAGGGCGAGGCGTCCCAGCGGCGCTGCGCGAGCTCGTTCGCCGCGCCCTTGAAGGCGTGCAGCGCGGGGTCCTCGTCGAACTGCCAGGGGAAGATGTGCTCGCCGGTGAGGTAAAACTTGTCCCTGCCGCGCGGGTCGGCGGCTTCTTCGAATCCCTCGATCTCCTCGCGCATCCGGTGCGCGGACCAGTTCGTCGGAGCGCTCGTGGCCACCCCGCCGTAGATAGACTCGTGGATCGCGGCGTACAGCGGCCCCTGCTCGAAGCTTAGGGCCGCGCCCGCGCTGGCCAGGAAGTCGGTCTTGAGCCGCTTCTCGCCCCGGACCGTGCGGAACGGGTCCTCGAGCAGGTAGGCCAGCGTGTGGAAGCCGTTGCCGCGCCCCAGCTCGATGCCGAGCGTACGGAACCTTCGCGAGCTCAGCCGCTCGCCGGTGGGCAAGGTTTCCACAGAGTTGTCCAGGTGGTGCGCTATTTCGCGGGTGCTTTCCGACGCCCAGGGGTACTCGCCGAAAAACCGCTCCTGCCGGGCCTCGAGCTTGGCGAACGTCGCCCGGTAGACCTCGTCGGCGTCGGTGTCGGTGGAGGGCAGGCCGCCGGTGAGGTACGCCTCGTCCACGGAGTCCGGGTGCAGCGAGAGGTAGGAGGTGATGCAGAACCCGCCGAAGCTTTGCCCGTAGAGCGACCACTTCTTGATCCCCAGCGCCTCGCGCAGGGCCTCCGCGTCGGCGACGATGTGCTCTTGGCGCAGCAGGGCGAGGCGCTCGCCGGTGATGAGGGAGTCCTCGCCATGGCCGTCGATACGCGAAGAACGACCCGTTCCGCGCTGATCGAGCAGGATCACCCGGTAGCGCTTGAGCGCCTCGCCGATGAGCCCGCCGCGATCGACCGGGCGGGGCGCCGGGAAGCCGGGGCCACCCTGGAAGTAGACGAGGACGGGGAAGCCCTCGCCGCCGTCGGGGACGAGCTCGCGGGCGAACAGGCTAAAGGTCCCTTTTGATTCATCGCCCCCATCCCAGGGGCGTTCGAGTTGGTGGTCCCGGATTGTGAGCCCGAAGTGTCGTGAGCTGGCGGTTTTCAATGTCATGCCCCAATTCTAATAAGCGTCTCAGGTCTCAAGGGGCAACTCCTGCTAGGAAGGATCGACTTTCACTAGGGTGGGAGGAAGCCCCTCTTTCGGGCCCCGCTCCCCTACCCATAAGGAGTAATTATGCCGAGACTCATCCTGTCGGGATTAAGCAAGCGCTTCGGCGACGTGCAGGCCCTCGACGGCGTCTCCCTGGAGGTCGCGCCCGGCGAGATCTACGGTTTCGTCGGCTCCAACGGCGCCGGCAAGTCCACCGCCATGCGCATCGCGCTGGGGGTGCTTTCCGCGGACGCCGGCACGGTCTTCATCGACGACCAGGAGATGGACGCCACCCAGCGCCGCAGAATCGGCTACATGCCCGAGGAGCGCGGCCTGTACGCCAAGGAGAAGCTGGTCGACCAGCTCGCCTTCTTCGGCTCCCTCCACGGGATCGACAAGGCAGCCTCGCGGGAGAAGGCGATGAGCCTGCTCGAGCAGCTGGGCCTCGCCGAGCGCGCGGGCGACAAGCTCGAAACGCTCTCGCTGGGCAACCAGCAGCGCGTGCAGCTGGCGGCCTCGCTCATCCACGACCCGGACGTGCTCGTCCTCGACGAGCCGTTCTCCGGCCTCGACCCCGTCGCGGTGGACGTGATGAGCGAGCTGCTCGTCGAGCGCGCCGCCAAGGGCGTGGCGGTGCTGTTCTCCTCGCACCAGCTAGGCCTGGTCCAGAAGCTGTGCGACCGGATCGGGATCATCACCAAGGGGAAGATGCGGGCCCAGGGCCCCGTCGACGAGCTGCGCTCGCGCGGGCCGGTGGTCTACGAGGTGGCAACGCCCGCCGACCCCGCTCTGTGGGCCCCGGCCGGGGCCGTCGTCACCCCGCGCCCGACGGGCGTGCTGGTGGAGCTGCCCGGCGACCTCGCCGAGGCCGTGTCCGACCAGGATCTGCTCACCGCGGCGCTGGCCCACGGCCCCGTTCATTCCTTCGGCCGCTACGTCCCCGACCTCACCGAGCTGTTTAAGGAAGTGGTCTCGCAATGAGCTCCAAGAACTCGTCCCAGGGCTCCTACTCGTCCGGGCAGACGATCGTCACCGTCGCCGCCCGCGAGATCCAGGTCGTCTCCCGCATCAAGGCCGTGCGCATCTCCATCGCGCTCATCCTCATCCTCATCATCGGAGGCCTCGCGGCGGCCAACTACTTCGCTGGCAAGGACTCCGGCGACGGCAAGGCCAGCATGGCGCTGGTCGGGGTGTCCGCCGCATCGTTGCCGTTGGACTCCTTCGACGTCAGCGAGCTTTCCGACGCCCAAGGCGCCGAAGCCGCGGTCCGAAACGGGACCGACTACGCGCTCGTCTACGACGGCAGCTACCGCCTCCTCCACGACGGCGCGGTCGACCCCGCGGTCGAGGCCCAGGTCCGGCAGGCCGTGAGGATCAAGGCCATGAACGACGGGTTGGCCTCGCTCGGCGTCGACCCGCAGCAGTTCGCCGAGGCCACCGCCGCGCCGGCAGTGGAGGCGGTGGACCTGAGCGCCGACACCGGCCCGGCCAAGGACGACAGCTACTACGCCCGGCTGACCACCACCCTCGTGGGCATCGGCGCGCTCATGTACCTGGTGATCCTCTTCGCCGCCAACGTCGGCGGGCGCGTCTGCGAGGAGAAGTCCAGCCGCGTCATCGAGATCATCCTGGCCACGGTGAAACCGCTCGACTTCCTCGCCGGGAAGATCATCGGCAACCTCATCTTCGGCACGATCGCCAGCCTCGTCATCGTCGGGGTGGGGCTGGCTGGCCTCAAGGCGACCAACCTAGGCGACGGGGTCACCGTCGACTACTCGGTCTTCCCGCTGCTTGTGGTCATGTTCGTCCTCGGCATGCTCTTCTTCTCGAGCCTGTACGCGGCGGCGGGATCGCTGGTGTCTCGCACCGAGGACCTGCAGGCCTCGCAGATGCCCGTCATGCTCTTGATCTTCCTCACCATCTACGCCCCGACCTTCGGCATGAACGCACTCGGCTCGACGGCGATGAAGATCTTTACCTGGATCCCGCCCACCTCCATGACGGTGGCGCCCCTGCAGTACGCGGCGGGCAACATCTCCGTGGCCCAGCTGCTCGGGGCGTGGGCGATTTTCATCGCCTTCACGGTCTTGATGATGATGGTCGTGGCCCGCATCTACCGCAACGCCATCCTCCACAACGGCACCCGGATGAGCTGGATCAAGGCGCTGCGCGGCTAGCCGGCAGACGGGCGGGATTAGGATTGGGGGTATGACTGATCCGAACTTCCACCCCGAAACCGTCGAGCAGTTCCGCGAGGCCCACGAGGCGGTGCTGGCCCGCATGGCCGACGCCGCCCGCCGCGCCGGCCGCTCGCCCGAGGAGGTTCGCCTCATCGCGGTGAGCAAGACCAACCCGATCGAGCGGGTGCGCCTGGCCGTCGAGGCCGGGATGACGCTGCTCGGCGAGAACCGCCCGCAGGAGCTGGCGGAGAAGGCGGAGGCGATCCCCGGGGTGACCTGGTGCGCCATCGGTCACCTCCAGCGCAACAAGGCCCGCGAGGTCGCCCGCTACGCGCACGAGTTCCACGCGCTCGACTCGCTGCGGCTGGCCCAGGCGCTGCAGTCCCGGCTCGAGACCGAGGACCGCACCCTCGACGTCTTCATCCAGGTCAACGCCTCCCACGAGGGGCAGAAGTCTGGGTTCGGCGCGGCCGACGTGGCCCCCTTCCTCGAGGACCTAGCAGGGCTAGACCGCCTCCGCCTGCGGGGGCTTATGACCATGGCCGCCTTCGACGCCCCGGAGCAGGTCATCCGCGGCAGCTTCGCCGAGCTGCGCGAGCTGCGCGACCGGCTGCAGGGTTCGCTTCCCGACGGCATGACGTGCCAAGAGCTGTCGATGGGCATGACCGGCGACTTCGAGTGGGCCATCGAGGAGGGCGCGACCAGCGTCCGCGTCGGCACCGCCATCTTCGGCCACCGTGCCAACTCCGCCTACCTGAAGTAGCCGCATGCTGGGAATCCTCCAGGGCTTCGCCATCATCTTCTTCGTTATCTTCGCTGGCTACATGCTGGCGCGGAAGCGGATCATCACCGGCGACGAGCAGCGCCTCGTGCTCAACCGCGTCGCCTTCTTCGCCGCGACCCCGGCGCTGATGTTCACCGTCGTGGGCAAGTCCCACCCGGACGAGCTCTTCTCGCCGGTCATCGCCGTCTCCACGCTCGCGGCGCTGGCCACCGCGGGCATCTTCGCTGCCGTGGCCGCGCGGTTTTTCCGCATGGACCGGGCGAGCACGACGATGGCGGCCGCGGCCTCCTCGTACGTGAACTCCAACAACATCGGCCTGCCGGTGGGCATGTACGTGCTCTCCAACGCCGCCTACGTCGCTCCCCTCCTAGTGGTGCAGATGGTGTTTTTCACCCCGCTGATCCTGGCGCTCATCACCGACTCGACGGCGGAGGGCTCTACCACCCGCAAGGTCGTGGGCGCGGTGCGCTCGGCGCTGCTTAGCCCCATCGTCATCGGTG
Source organism: Corynebacterium vitaeruminis DSM 20294 (assembly GCF_000550805.1). Lineage (NCBI taxonomy): Bacteria > Bacillati > Actinomycetota > Actinomycetes > Mycobacteriales > Corynebacteriaceae > Corynebacterium > Corynebacterium vitaeruminis. The sequence continues at coordinate 2,165,342 of NZ_CP004353.1, forward strand.
CCGCGCTCGGGCTGGTCGCGAGCCTCACGCGCTCCTACGACCGGCTGCCGGAGATCCTTACCGAGCCGTTGACGATCCTGGGTGGGGCGTCGATCCCGATGATCCTCGTCAGCTTTGGCGCCTCGCTGCACAAGGCCACCGTGCTGCACAACGCCACCTTCCGCGCTGCCTCGCTCACCGCGACGGCGCTCAAGGTCGCAGGCATGCCGCTGGTCGCCTTCCTCATCGGCGCGGCGCTGGGCCTGCGCGGCGACGACCTGTACGCGGCCGTCATCTTGGCCGCGCTTCCCACCGCCCAGAACGTGTACAACTACGCGGCCACCTACCGCAGGGGCGAGATCGTCGCCCGCGACACGATCCTGTTGTCGACCTTCCTCGCGCTGCCCGCGATGTTGGTCATCGCCTTGTTCTTCGGCCGCTGAGCTTAGTTTTGTCCTTAAAACTACCTCAATCGGGGCTAAAGAGGCCCCAATCTCGGCGCCGCGGCTTCCGCGGCGCCTAAACGGGGGCATCTTCCGGTAGTTTCGATGGCATGAGCCTCCCGATTCTTACCCTCGACCTCGGCACCTCCGGTGCCAAAGCAGCGCTCGTCGACGTCCACGGGATCGTCATCGCCACCAGTTCGCACAACTACGCGACCACGTCCCTCCCCGGCGGAGGCTCGGAGCAAAGCCCCCAGGATTGGATCGACTCCGCCCGCGAGTGCATCCTCGACCTGCTCGCCCACTCGGCGAACTTCGCCGCCGTGACACTGACCGGCCAGATGCAGGACCTCATCTGCGTCGACGCCCGCGGGGAGGCCATCGGCTTCGCCGTGCTCTACAGCGACACCCGCGCGACCGCGGAGGCCACCCAGCTCCAGCAGGAGCTTCCCGAGTGGAACGAGATCACCGGCAACGAGCAGACTGCCACCTCGATCCCCGCGATGTGGGCCCGCGCCGTCGCCGCCGACGCCACGCTGGCGGCCAAGACCCACCACCTGCTCTTCTCCCCCTCCGGCTACGTCGTCTCCCAGCTGGGGCTCGGCTACTTCTGCGACGAGACCACCGCGTCGACGACGGGGCTCTTCGACCTCTCCCGGCGCGACTGGAGCAGGCGGATAAGCGCGGCCGCCCGCATCAACGCTGCGGCGCTGCCCACCATCTCCTCAGGGCTCGTGGGGCTGGCGCCCGCCAACAACCACCTCGGCATCCCCGCCGAGACTCCCATCGTGCTCGCCCCCGGCGATGCGGCGAGCACCACCTGCGGGCTGGTCGGGCTCGCCCCCGGCGAGGACTACGTCTCCTTCGGCACCTCCGGCTGGCACGCGCAGGTCGTCGAGACGCAGCAGGCACCGAGCGCCATCCACCAGCTCGCGCTCCCAGGATCGGGCATCTTAAGGATCGCTGCGATCTTGAGCGTCGGCGGCACCGCCGACTGGGCGCGCGAGCGCTTCCTGCCCGGGGTGAGCAACACCACCTCCGACGGCATGCTCATGCGCACCCCGCGCGTGCCCACCGGCATGCTCTCGCTGCCGAGCCTGCGCGGCGAGCGCTTCCCCGTGCGCAGCGACCACCTGGGCGCGGCCATCGTCGACATCCCCGCCGACGCCGAGAACCTCTCCCTCTACGCCGCCGTGCTCGAGGGCGTGTGCTTCGGCTTCTCCCACGACATCACCGGCACCGATCCCCTGCCCGCCACCGGCGGCGGCTCGCGCTCGCTGCCGTGGATGCGCATGCTCGCCGACATCACCGGCCGCACCGTGCGGGTGACCCCGTCCAACGACGCCTCGCTGCGCGGCGCCGCCATCTTCGCCGCCCACGTCCTGAGCCTCGGCGTCATCGAGCCCCTGTCGAGCCACGCCATCGTCGACATCGAGCCCGACCCGGACGCCCAACCCGCCTACCAGGCGCTGCGCGCCCGCCACCGCCAGCTCTACGACGCGCTCAACGGGCTGGCGCGCGCCTAGGCGATGGCACACATAAGAAAAACATGAGACACTGGGGTCAATAACAACTGAAAGAGGCCACGCCTCCCGACGAAAGGATTCCCCATGGGCATCATGGACAAGGCCAAGGAAATGCTGAACAACGAGGAGACCACCGACAAGCTCCTGGACAAGGCCGAGGAGCTGGCCAAGTCCAAGCTCGGCGAGGACAAGGCAGAGCAGATCCACCAGGCCCGCGAGGCCGCAGACGGCAAGCTGGGCACCGAGTAGCCGTAGGCGTCGACAAGCGAAAGCGCCGGCCGGAAACGAATCCGACCGGCGCCTTTACTATTTCTCGTCCGTGCTGAGCGCCGCGACGAACGCCTCCTGCGGCACGGAGACCGAGCCGAGGGACTTCATGCGCTTCTTGCCTTCCTTCTGCTTCTCCAGCAGCTTGCGCTTGCGCGAGATGTCGCCGCCGTAGCACTTGGCCAGGACGTCCTTGCGCATCGCGCGGATGTTCTCACGGGCGATGACCTTCGAGCCGATGGCGGCCTGAATCGGCACCTCGAACTGCTGGCGAGGGATGAGCTCTTTGAGCTTCTTGGTCATCTTGTTGCCGTACCAGTTGGCAGAGTCGCGGTGGACGATCGCGGAGAAGGCATCGACCGGCTCACCGTTGAGCAGGATGTCCACCTTGACCAGGTCGGCCTCCTGCTCGCCCGCCTCCTCGTAGTTGAGCGAGGCGTAGCCCTTCGTGCGGGACTTCAGCTGGTCGAAGAAGTCGAAGATGATCTCGCCCAGCGGCATGGTGTAGCGCAGCTCGACGCGATCCTCGGAGAGGTAGTCCATGCCGCCCATCTGGCCGCGCTTGGACTGGCACAGCTCCATGGTGGTGCCCACGAAGTCGCTGGGGACGATGATCGTGGTCTTGACCACCGGCTCCCACACCTCGCGCAGCTTGCCGCCCGGCCAGTCCGAGGGGTTGTGCACCTGGTGCGGGGTTCCGTCCTCGGCGACCACGCGGTAGTTCACGCTCGGGGCGGTGGAGATGAGGTCGAGGTCGAACTCGCGCTCCAGGCGGTCGCGGGTGATCTCCATGTGGAGCAGCCCCAGGAAGCCGCAGCGGAAGCCGAAGCCGAGCGCCACGGAGGTCTCCGGCTCGAAGGTGAGCGAGGCGTCGTTGAGCTGGAGCTTCTCCAGCGCGTCGCGCAGGTCGGGAAAGTCGGCCTGGGAGATCGGGAACAACCCCGAGTAGACCATGGGCTTGGGCTCCTCGTAGCCCTGCAGCGGCTCGGTCGCGCCGTTTTGCGCCCAGGTGACGGTGTCGCCGACCTTGGACTGGCGCACGTCCTTCACGCCCGTGATGAGGTAGCCCACCTCGCCGGGGCCGAGCCCCTCGCACTTCTTCGGGGTCGGCGAGACGATGCCGATCTCGAGCAGCTCGTGGATGGCGCCGGTGGACATCATCTTGATCTTCTGGCGCGGGGTGAGCTTGCCGTCGATCATGCGGATGTAGGTGACCACGCCGCGGTAGGTGTCGTAGACGGAGTCGAAGATCATCGCGCGGGCCGGCGCGTCGATGTCATGCTCGGTGACCGGCGGCGGGACGAGCTCGGCGACCTTGTCTAGGAGCGCCTCCACGCCCTCGCCGGTCTTGCCGGACACGCGCAGGACGTCCTCCGGCTCGCAGCCGATGATGTTGGCGATCTCGAGGGAGTACTTCTCCGGGTCCGCGGCCGGCAGGTCGATCTTGTTGAGGACCGGGATGATCTCCAGGTCGTTTTCCATGGCCAGGTAGAGGTTGGCCAGGGTTTGCGCTTCGATGCCTTGGGCGGCGTCGACAAGCAAGATGGCACCCTCGCACGCCTCGAGCGCGCGGGAGACCTCGTAGGTGAAGTCGACGTGGCCGGGGGTGTCGATCATCTGCATGACGATCTTCTGCCCCTCGAACGGGCCCGAGCGCGGGACCCACGGCAGGCGGACGTTCTGCGCCTTGATGGTGATGCCGCGCTCGCGCTCGATGTCCATGTTGTCCAAGTACTGATCGCGCATGTCGCGCTCGTCGACGACCTTGGACAGCTGCAGGATGCGGTCCGCCAGGGTGGACTTGCCGTGGTCGATGTGGGCGATGATGCAGAAGTTACGGATCTGGGTGGTGTCCGTGAAGGTCGTCTCCGCGAAGTTCTTGGGGGCCATGCTCGCCATGAAAGTTCCTCAACACGCCTTTCTATTAGGAGTCCGTCTCACAGTACCGCATTCAGGCAGGAAACGGCACATGGCTCCGACGAAACCGTTGGCGCTGCTCAGCTAGCGGTCGAGGCCCCGATGAGATCTTGGCCCAGGTACTCGTCCGGGGAGGTGACGCCTGGCAACGCGAAGAAGTAGCCGCCGCCGTACGGGCGGATGTAGTCGGCGAGCGGTTCCCCCTCCAGCCGCTTCTGCACGGTGATGAACTGCCGCTCCACATCCTGCTGGAAGCAGACGAAAACGAGGCCCAGGTCTAAGGTGCCGTTTGCACGCACCCCGTTGTCGTAGTTGTAGGCGCGGCGGAGCATGAGCTGGTCGGCGGTCTCATCGGTGCGCGGGTTTGCGAGTCTGATGTGCGCGTCCGTGGGAATAACGTCGCCAGAGGCGTCATCGGAGTAGTCCGGCGCGGTCGACTCATCACCGCCGGACAGCGGGCCGCCCGTTGCTCGGTCGCGCCCAAAGATTTGCTCCTGCTCCGCGACCGAGATGCGGTCCCAGAACTCCGTGAACATCGAGATAAGCCGCACGACCATGTAGCTTCCGCCACGCGCCCAGTCCGGCTCGTCATCGCCGACCCACACCAGCCCGTCGTAGTCGCTGTCTGCGGGGTTGACGATGCCGTCCTTGAACCCCAGGTGGTTGCGCTGGGTGCCGCTGGGACGCGGGTCGTTTTGATAGCCGCTCTGGCGCCAACGGACCGAGACGAGTCCGCGCGAATTGCGGAGGATGTCGCGCAGCGCATGCAGGGTGGTATCCCGCTGGTCGGCGCAGATTTGCAGCAGGACATCGCCGTGGCACTGCTCAGGTTCGAGCGAGTCGTCGGCAAAGGGTTCCATCGCGTGGAGGCGTGCAGGCTTCGCTGCGGCCAGCCCGAAGCGATGATCGAAGACGCTCGCGCCGAGCGCGACGGTGATGCTGAGGTTGTCCGCGCTCGGCTCCGGCCCCAGCTCACCCGAGTCGTTGGCGGGAAAGGCGATCCCGTCGACTGCCGTCGGGCCGCCAGCACAAAGCAGCCGTGCGCGATCGGTGACGGCTCGCAGGAACTTCTCCAGCTGGTCTATCCCCGCGCCTTGCAGGTCGAGAGCGCAGTGCACGCTGTGCTTTTGCGGCGGCGTGACGATGCCCTGCTGGTGCTCGCCTTCGAAGGGCGCAACGCTTGTCGACGACCCGGCCGCCGCATCGGTTGCAGTACCAGTGGCGATCGCGGTGGTCCTTCCCGCCGCGCCCTTGACGCTGGCGGCGGCCGTCGCCGTCGCAGCGAGGGCGCCGAGGAACGTCCGGCGTGAATACTTGGCGTGCGCCATCGTTACATTCTCCTGATAACCGTCATCGTCGCCACCACGGCTAGCTCTTGGTTGAGCTCGGCGATCTGGCTCGATACCTTTTCTCGGTCGACTTGGTCCCACTGCGCAAACGCAACCCTCCCGCCGTAGGTCGAGTCCATGTCTCGTGCGGTTGCGCGAACGAGGTCCATTTGCGCACGGATGGCGGCGGTGTCGAGCCCACGCGCGGAGACCACCGGGTCGGTCTCGTCCAGCATCTGTTGTTCCGAATCAACGTCCGCAATGATCGCGGTCGGAAGGCTATGAGAGCCGAAGTCCCGCAGGTCCTGCAGGTCGAAGCGCTCGAGCTCCTCGATAACCTCGTGGGTGCGCAAGCCGTAGTCGGCCGAGGGCAGCGCGAAGCTGCCGCTTTCTAACGTGTCCGCAATTTCGTGCACCCCCGCGTTGAGGGTTTCGGCGTGCGTGGCGATCTCGGTCATCGGCTCGTCGTTCCACAGCCCCCACTCGACGCGGTGGTATCCCTCGACTTCGGGCGCGTCCTGCCCCGGAACCGTGCTACCGAAGTCGGCCAGGAAGGTGCCTGGCCACGAACCATTTGAGTCGTCGAAGGCGCGGTACGCGCCGTAGGCAGCAAGCCATGCCTGCCGTGCCTGCACGCGATCACCGCTGCGCACAGCGGAGAGCAGGGCGTCGTCAAGCGTTACCCACCGCGGCATCACCTGCCTTTGTTTGGCCGCGTGCGCGACGGAGGCGCTTGCCACCTCAGATTCGGTGACCGGCTTGATCGTAGGGGCATCGGCGACGCTCGAGCCGCTGACCTGGAAGGTCCCTCCGGCGATCGAGGAGGTGTTGCGGAACACGCACACGAGGTGGAAGGACCCGTCCTGCAGCTTCGGCGACCACGCCCGCCGGGCGGAGGAGCCGACCCGCTCGATGACCTGGTAGGCGTTGCCTTGGTCGTCGGCGACGTAGACCGCGACCACCGTGCCGCTGGTGTTGGCGACGGTCCACCGCGCCTGCGATCCGGTGACGTCAGCGGGCGTGGGGCAGGAATAGGTGTCGCGAACGGCGACGACCTCGCCGTCGTCTGTGGTGCCGCTTTCCGATCCTGCCTCCTGCGGCGCCGACGCACAACCACTGAGCACGAGGGCGAAGGCTGCGAGGAGGGGAAGAAGGCGGTGCATGGAGGGTTTTCTACCTAGGCTGAAAGGAGGGACAAGAAGGGCGGGGGCTACTTGGCGGAGCTGCTCTTCCTCCGGCTTGCCAACCACGCGATGACCCCGAGAACCACCACGACGCCGATGCCGACGCCTGCCCACAGACCCTTGCTGGAGGAGCCGGAGGTTTCAGCCTGGCTGCTCGCGCTGAGCATGACCTGCGGGGAGGTCCCCTGTTCCGTCACGGTGGGGTCGTTCATGCCGTCGGCGACGCTCTTTAGTCCCGTCGTCGCGCGGGAGGAATCATCGACCTTCTTGACTTCCTCGTAGGAGGAAGCAACCGTTCCGTCGGTCTCGTTGAGGAACACCTTCGGTGCGGTAGCGCCCGCCGCGAAATCGAACATGTTGTTGAGGACCCCGGCGCGGTCGTCGAAGGAGTTGCCGCCGAGGCGGCCCAGGTTCCAGTTGTCCTGGATGAACTTGGTGATGGAGGTCTGCTCCGTGTAGGTGCTGTCGACGTAGTTGACCTTGGAGTACGGCGAGATCACCAGGAGCGGCTGGCGGGTGCCCGGGCCGCACTGGCCGTTTGAGCCGCCCGCGACCCCCACGCTCTGCGCCGCCGAGGTGCAGATTTCCGCGTCGACCGGCGAGCCGGTCTCCTCATCGATCGTGGTGTCGTTGGATCCGTTGAGGATCTTCGGCGCTTGGTGGTCGTACCATCCGTCGGAGTCGTCGTAGGCGATGATAACGGCGGTGGAGTCCCACTCCTTCGAGTTCTGAAGCTCGTTGATGTAGTGGGTCATGAAGGCCTGCTCGTCATAGGGGTTCGAATAGCCGGCGTGGCCGTCCTGGTAATTGGCAGCCTTGAGGAAGCTCACCGCGGGGAGGTTTCCATTCTTCAGGGCGGTATCGAAGTCCGAGAGGTCGTACTGGTGGTTCGCCTGATCCGTCTGGCCGATCATAGAGTCGCTGCTCGGCGCGAGATGGTGCGGGTTGGCTGTAGAAGCGTAATACTGGAACGGCTCGTGGTGCGGGTTGTAATCGGCCTGGGTCTGCCCGGTGAGCGTCTTGTGCGCCGAGCCGCAGCGCGCGCGGGAGGAGTCGGTGGCCTGCTCCGTCGGTCGGAATCCGCCCTGGAACCATCCCCAGGTCACACCGTTTTCGTTCATCTGGTCGCCGATGTTCTTGTCGCTCAGCGCCGCCACCTTGTTGGTGGACGCGGACGAAGCGTTGGAGCAGTCGTCGTAGAGCGGATCGGGGTCACCGACCACGGTGGCGGTCTTCCCGTCGGCAGGCACCCCCGCGAGGGCGGATGACTTCCCCGGCTCAATAGTCGCTTGCTCGCCGGTGGCCGGATCGTGCATGGTGGCGTTGGCGACGGTTCCGGCGACGAGGTTGAGCGCGCCGGGGGTGGATGGCCCGAAGATCGTCGAGAAGCTGTTGTCGTTCATCGAGAAGTTCTGCGAGTAGTTCCACATCCCCGTCACGGTGTTTCCGTCGTAGTAGCCCATCGTCAGCCCCGGTGCCGCAAAGTAGCCGTTGGAAGACTTGTCCACGTCGGTGGACACGGTCTCGGGGAACTTGTCCATCGCGCCGTTGTTGGCGGCCTCCTGCTCGGCGGAGTACTCGTGGTTCTGGTCCGTGGTGGCGGCCTGGCCCGGGGTGAGGCGGAAGGGCTTGACCGAGTTCGGGTTCGCGTCTCCGAGCAGGTTGGCGGTTTCCAGGTTATTCACCTTCGGGGTGTCGGCCTTCGCGGTGAAACTCGGCGCGGGGGCGTTGCTTCCCTGCATGGTCTCTCCCGCAGTGTTGGCCGCGTTGGGGTAGGTGGCGAAGTAGTGGTCGAAGGAGATGTTCTCCGAGTAGATGACGACCACGTGCTTGATAGGTGTTGCGGTGGAATCCTCGGCCGAGGCAGCACCGGCTCCGGCGAGCATCGACGCCGCGCAGGTGGCGGCCGCCGCGCACAGCGAGAGTCCCTTACGGGAGGGGGAATGGGAGGACATGACTGTCTGGCACCTTTTCTCTTGGGGGAAGTGGCAAAAGCGTAGGTGGGCTTCGCAGCGGTTTCAGCCAAGGCATCGAGGATCATTCCGGTGTCCAACCGAATGTGGATGCGGAGTCGGCACGCTTTTCGATGAGCATCTAACTCCTCGAGCCGGAATCTCTCAATGTTGTTTTCACACTCCGGGTCCCGTTTCACATGCACACATCACCGCTGGTTAATACATCTTTTTCGATTCATCGCAAACTGCCCTTTTTGCGGAATTCACCAAGATTTCAGCCCGCGATCCCCGCACCGCCACTCGTTCGCCATGCCGCGTTCAATCGTCGTTTACGCAAGGCCCTGGGTACGACTTCTCAGCGGCCTCCCGTCGCCGACTACCGCCCCACGAGAACCATCCGCCGCCCAACCTTGGATGCTTTTGAAACTCGTTTCACAACGCCCCAGCTCCCGGGGCCACCGTGTCCCACGACACTCCGAAAACAAAGGTTCGCCTTAGGTAATATTATCGCGTAGAGTGCAGATAGAATTTGTGAGTATCTTAAGAAACTAGGCACAACGAGGGATCCCGCCGCCACTTGACGCGAAAAACCCCGCGTCACCAGCGGCGGGACCTGGGACGAAGATGAGTCACTGGTAAGTCATCATGGGCAGCACACAACGCGAGCGGATCAACCTGCGCGGGAAGATCGCCAAGCTCGTCACCGACCGGATTAACAAACACAAAAACCCGCTGGACGACGGACTCGCCCACTTGAACGACCGCCTCGGTCTCAAGGAGGCCCACCACCTCGTGCGCACGCGCCTGGATAGCCCCGAGTGCCACGTCGCCCCCTCGGCGGACTGCGCGCGCAGCATCTTCTACGCCCCCGACATGGACGGCCAGGTCGACCCCGGCGAGGTCGTGTGGTTCTGGGCGCCGCCGATGAACGCCGAGTCCACCCCCATGGAGCGCGCGCTCGTGGTCATCGGCCGCCACGGTTCCGACGTCCTGGGGCTCATCACCTCCCCCAACCCCGTGCACAAGAAGGAAGACTCCTGGCTCGACATCGGCGCCGGCCCCTGGGACGAGACAGGCCGCCAGTCCTGGGTGCGGTTGGACAAGGTCATCAAGCTGCCCGAGACCTCCATCCGCCGCCAGGGCGCGGTCATCCCCCAGTCCCGCTTCGAGCGCATCGCCAACCGCCTGCGCGCCGACTACGGCTGGGCCTAGCCCCTCCACCTTCACCTAAGTCCGACGCTGAGCCCCTGCAGACGATGCAGGGGCGTTTTGGTTTCCCCTCGGCGGAGCTGGTAGGGTGTTACCTCGTTGTCAATTCACGTTCACCGGCAACGACGTCTTTTCCCCTCATCGGTCAGGACCTTGGGATCGATAGGAAAGAGACCGACGAGATCGGCTCCTCACACCAGTCATCTCCGGGAAGTCATCGCCTGTGGCATTAGTAAGAGATAAGAGGCATCTGACATGGCAAACATCAAGTCCCAGAAGAAGCGCATTCTGACCAACGAGAAGGCTCGTCTGCGCAACCAGGCCGTCCGCTCCGCAGTCCGCACCGAGATCCGCAAGTTCCGTGCTGCCGTTGCTGCTGGCGACAAGGCCGCTGCTGAGGCTCAGCTCCGCGTTGCTTCCCGCGCGCTGGACAAGTCCGTTTCCAAGGGCGTGTTCCACCGCAACAACGCTGCTAACAAGAAGTCCAACATGGCCCGCGCGCTGAACAAGCTCGCTTAAAGCACTGTTGCTTCGCTCAAGGCGCCCGCCGTTTTTCGGTGGGCGCCTTTTGCTTGTCGACGCCTTCGGCACCGAAGGACGTCGACAAGCTAAGGCAGCATGGCCTCGAACCGCCCCCGATACATCTCGGGCATGCAGCGTGCCTCCACCACCCGTCGCGCGGCCTGCTTGTCGCCGGTGTTGGCGGCGAAGAGGGTGAACATGTCGACGTCGTGGTCGGGGCGGCCGACGAGCTCGATCGGATCGCCCGCGCGGATGACCCCGGGCTTGGCGACGCGGAAGTACGCGCCGCAGTGGCCGTGCCCGATGAAGGCCTTCAGCCACCCGGCCTCGCGCATCCACGCGCCGAACGTGCGGCACGGCTGGCGCGAGGTGGACACCTCCAGCTCGGCGGTGCCCACCCGCACTCGCTGGTTGATGAGCAGCGCCGCTAGGTCGATCCCCTCGGTGGTGAGGTTCTCTCCGAAGCTGCCGGGCGCGAGCTCGCGGCCCAGACGGTCTTGCCAGTAGTCGAGCTGCTCGCGGGAGAACGCGTACACGGCCTTCTGGGCGCCGCCGTGGTGCTTTACATCGCCGACGGTATCGCCCACCACCCCTGAGCCATCGCCGTAGTTGGGGCCCGGAGCGAACACCTCCAGCGAGTCGACCGGGCGCTTATCGATGCCGCTTTGGCGCTGCGAACCACCCGGGTCGAGCTGCGGGCGGCCGAGGTTCGTGGACAGGATGATCGCGTTCATGGGCACCCATTCTAGGCCCCGCTCCCCTGCCGCCTACGACGCAGCCTACACAAACTCCCGCACGCCGCTTAGGACAAGGAGCGTGCCCGCCACGAGGAAGAACACACCCGCGGCCAGGTCGATCCACTGCGACATCGCGAGGAAGCGCGAGCGCAGTCGCTCCGTGCTGATCGACAGCGACAACAGCCCGAAGCCGAAGATGTTGGAGGCCACCATCGCGGCGACGACCTCCACCCCGGTGAGCACGCTCGGCGAGGCCGGCAGCATCGGCGCGATGATCGCCGACAGGTAGATGACGACCTTGGGGTTCGACAGGTTGGTGGCCAGCCCGTGCCGGTAGCAGGTGGCGGGCGTGCCGAGCACGTCGACCGCATCCGCGCCCGCGACCGGCTGGCCCCACTGCGCCCGCGCCGCCTGCAGCATCCGCACGCCCATGTAGAAGATCCACCCGCCGCCTGCGACCTGGATGGCGCCGAGCAGCGCCGGGTAGGCCGTGAGCAGGGCAGCCGCGCCCATCACCGTGAGACTTACCCACACGAACAGCCCCGTCGCGATGCCGAACACGGCGGCGAGCGCGTGCCGCCGCGAGCGGGTCGCAAGCCTCGTCACGAGGAAGATGTCCGGGCCCGGGGTCATCATCCCCAGCAGGTTGATCCCCATGAGCGCCAGCAGCTGGCTAACGCCCACGAAGCGCCTCCAGTCGCGCGGCGAGCTCCTCCTGGCCGAACATGCGCGCGCACTCGATGGCGGTCGGGTGCCCGGCGTCGGGGTCGGCGCCCGCCGCAATCAGCTTGTCGACGACCTCCGGTTCCTTCTTGAAAATCGCGCCGGCAAGCGGCGACTGACCGCGATCGTTGAGGCGATTGACGTCGGCGCCCCGGGCGATGAGCACGTCGAGGGCCGCGACATTGCCCGAGTACGCGGCGAGCATGAGGAAGGTGTTGCCGTCCTGGTTCATGAGGTCGACGTTGACGCCCTGGTCGATGTAGGCGGCCAGCTCCGTCCCGTCGCTCGAGCGGGCGAGGTCGAAGAGCTTGCTGGCCAGCTGAGCTACGTCGTCGGGTGTTGCCATGGTGAATCTCCTTGTTGCTATCGTGCGAGCTCGGCGACGCGGCGTACCGCGTCCTCGATGGCGAACTTGTCGTCGCCGCCGGTCTGACCCTTGACGGCCGCGTCGAGGTCGGCCATGAGGATGACGGCACGGCTGACGGCGTCGCCGTTCCAGCGCCTGGCCACCTTCGCGGCCTTCTCCACCGCGAACGGCGGCATGCCGAGCGGTCCCGCCAGCGCCTGGGCGTTGATGCGGCCGCGGCTGGAATACAGCCGCGCGATGGCCGAGACCTTCATGCTCAGCGCCGCCGACAGCGCGACCGGGCTGATGCCGAGCTGGAGCGCGCGCCTCGTGGAGGCCACTGCGCGTTGGAGCTGCCCGGAGCAGGCGAGGTCGGCGATGTCGAAGCCCGAGACCTCGGCCACGCCGACGTAGTAGCGGCGCACGTCCTCGGCGGTGACGTTGCCGCCGGTGTCGGCGACGAGCTGGGCCACCGCGCTGGCGAGCTCGCGCAGGTCAGAGCCCACGCCCTCGAGCAGCGCGTTGACGACGTCCGGGGTGGGGCGCACGCCGTTGCGCTTGAACTCGGCCATCACCCACTGCGGGCGCTCGCTCGGGCGCATCTTGGGCACCTCGTGGACCTGGCAGAGCTTCTTGAGCTTGTCCACCACGGCCTTGGTGCGCCCGCCGCCCTTGTGGACGATGATCATGTAGATGCCGGGGCCGGGATCCTTGGCTGCGTTGACGACCAGGTCGATCGGTTCCTTGCCCGCGTCCTCGGCGTGGTTGAACACCACGATGCGGTCCTCGCCGAACAGCGAGGGCGAGAGCAGGTCGATGAGCTCAGGGCCCGTGACCTCGCCCGCGCGCAGGGTGCTTACCACGAGGTTCTCGCCCTCGGGGGACTGCTGCCGGATGGCGTCGACAAGGCCGAGGCGCGCGCGTTCGGCGAGGAACTCCTCCTCGCCGAGGATCAGGTGCGTCTGCGCTAGCGGTGAACTCATGTAGTCCATCGTGCCACACGCCGCGCGGGGTCACGCGGCTAGGCCACGGCGAAAACAAGCGCCAGCCCCGCGATGGCGGCGGCCAGCCTGGGGCGGGCGTCGACAAGCAACGCAACCACCCAACAGCTAAGCAAGACCACGAACCCCACGCCGACGGCGTCGTGGGGAACGGGGACGCTCGCCTGGGGCAGGCGCGCACCCCAGCGCGCGACGAGGCCGACGAAGCCGACGAGCGGGCTGGAAAGCCCGATGGCGATCTGTTCGAGGCCGCCGGGCAGGGCCGTGAGCACCAGCCCCACGAGGCCAATGACCGTGATCGGGGCGACGACGGGCGCCACCAGCACGTTCGCCGCAACACCCACGACGGAGACCTTGCCCGCCACCAGCGCGACCAGCGGCATGGTGGATACCTCCGCGGCGATCGCAACGGCCACCGCCTTGGTCAGTACGTCCGGCCAGGAAAGCTCGGCGAGCCCGCGGTGAAAAAACGGGGTCAGCGCGACGATCCCCGCCGTGGCCGCCACCGACAGCGCGAAGCCGAAGCTTGCGGCCAGGTCGCTGTCGTAGAGCACGAGCCCGATGACCGCGAGGCACAGCGCGTGGATCGGTGGGGCCTTCGTCGACGAGGCCATGGCGACGAGGCTGATCGCGCCGGTCGCCGACGCCCGCAGGATAGACGGCTCGAACCCCACGACCGCAACGAAGCCGACAAGCGCCAGACCCGCACCGGCAAGCCGCACCCGCGGCCCCGCGCCCAGGGCTGCGAGCACTACCACCGCGGCCGTGGTGACGATGGCGACGTTGCCGCCCGACACCGCGCTCAAGTGTGCCAGCCCCGTCGCGAGGTAGGCCTCCTTGTCCTGCGCCGACTGACCGCTGGTATCCCCCATCACCATCGCCGGCAAGAGCCCCGCGCCCGGCTGCCCGAGCAGCTCCGCCGCTTTGTCCGTAAACTCCGCCTTCAGCTCCCCCACCCAGCCTGCCCAACCCGCGGCCACGCGGTGCGCGTCGACGTGGTTCGCGACATAGAGCTTGCCGACGACCGAAGGCGCGTCGGCCTCTACTACCCCGCCCGAGACCACGACCTGGTCGCCCACCCGCACGCCCGCCAGGCCGTCGTCGCGGGAGAACACCGGCAGCGTCCCCGGGCTCCCCTCGACGCGGGTCCGCAGCACCCACCCGGAGCCGGTCTTCGTTGGTGGGCCCGCCGCGCGGGCGAGGATCCGGTCGGGCCACCGGATGGCGTCGGCAAGCGCGATGCGACGCTGCGCCACCGCCGTCGCGAGCGCGCCGAGAACCGCCACGAGGACGGCCTGCCCGCGGGCGCGGAAGAGAACGACCGCGGCGACGGCGCAGGTCAGCGCGCCCCACTGCCAGCCCCTGCCCCACACCACCGCCAGCGTCGCCGCCCACACCGCAAGCGCTGCGGGAAGCAGGCGCAGGTCCTTCACACCGTGACCTCCTCTTTGATAGCCGCGAGCTTGGCCGGGCCGATGCCCTGGATGTCGAGCAGCTGCTCGACCGAGCTAAACGAGCCGATCGCTTCCCGGTGCGCCACGATCGCCTCCGCGGTTTTCGGGCCGATCCCCTTGAGCGCCGTAAGCTGCTCGGCGGTGGCCTGGTTGAGGTTGAGCTTGCCCTCGCCGGGCGGGGCCTGGGCCACGGGCTCGCCGGGGAAGGGAACCCGGATCTGCGCGCCGTCGCTGAGCCGCTCAGCCAGGTTCAGCCCGCCCAGCTGGGGCGCGGTGAGGTCGATGCCTTCGCTCGCGGCGAGCAGGGCGTCGGCCACCCGCGCGCCAGGGGTGAGCGTGTGCAGGCCGGGAGTGGGGACATCGCCCACGACCGCCACCACCGGCGAGGCGAGGGTGCTCGGCTCCGCCTGCCCCGCGACGCCGACCTCCGCGGGCGCGACGACTTCTTCTGGACCGCCCGCGAAGAAATAGGCGACCCCCGCCAGGAGCGCGACGAACCCCGCGACCGCCACCTGCGCCCTGCTCAGCCGCAGCCGCGGGCGCTCGAGGCGGACGTGCATGAGGTCCTCCTCGCCCGTCGGCCGGGTAAGCTCCCCGATCCGCCCCGCGACGCCTTCTTTGATGTTTGCTGCGCCTAGTTTCTTGCCCATGTCCGACATGCTAAATCCCTCGCCACTTGTGGCAAGGGATGAAGGCCAAATCCTGTGGATAACTCGCGCGACCTGCGGAAACTAAGCTGTGGATAACTACTTAACCCCAACTTTCGTCTAGGTTGCGGCCTCCGGCGGCGGCGAGCTGAACACGGCCGAGACCCCCAGCGCGCCGGGGCCGCAGTGGATCGCGAGGGTCTCCTCCATGTCGGTGATCATGATGGAGGTGCGCTCGGCCAGCGCCTCCTGGAGCTGCTCCTCGAGCGCGCGGGCGGCCTCCTTGGCGTCGTACTGCTGAATGGCGATGAACGCCGGCTCGCCCTGGGCGCGGGCGCTGATGAGCTCGGTGAGCTTGGCCAGCGCCTTCGACTGCGTGCGGGTCTTTACGGCCAGCTCGATGCGGCCGCTATTTAGGTGCATGATCGGCTTGGTGGCAAGCGCCGTCGACAGCAGCGCCGTCGCCGCGGAGATGCGCCCGGACTTGCGCAGCTCGTCGATGCGGTGCAGGTAGAGCCAGGTCTCAGAGCGCAGAAGCGTGTCCTGGGCGAGGTCGACGCACTCGTCGAGGCCAGCCCCGTCGAGCGCCAGCCTAGCTGCCGCCATCGCCGCGGCACCCACCGCCATGCCGACGGAGTTGGTGTCGATGACCTGCACGGTCCCGTCGAACACACCCGCCGCGGTCACCGCGGCCGACCACGTCGAGGACAGCTCCTTCGACAGGTGCAGCGCCACCACCCCGTCGTCGGCGCCGCGCTCCAGCTGGCGGGCGTACGCCGCGGTCAGCTCGAGGGCGGACAGCCCGGAGGTGGACTGGTGGTCCCCCTCCTCGGAGACCAGGTGCAGGTCGACGACCGTGATGTCTAATTCCTTGACCACGTCCTCGGGCAGCCCCGAGGACGAGTCCGTGACGATTCGTACCGGCATGGGCCCCTACCTTCCTAGGGCCACACCCATGTTCCACCCGTCGAGGTACCACTGGGCACCGGCGACGTTGGAGGCGTCGAACATGGCAGAAGGCGGCACCTCGTCGCCCTGGCAGTCGGCGTCGTTGGAACCGACGAAGAACCGCGGGCGCGCCGTCAGCTGCGCCCAACAGGTGTTCCCCAGCCCGGAGAACATCGGGTACTGCCACACGCTCAGGTCGAGCAGGCTGGAGGTCAAGGCGCTGATCGTCCCGCCGTGGGCCACGACCAGCACGGTCGTGTTGTCCCACTCGTCGAAGGAGTGCATGAGCTCGTCGATGACCGAGCGCGCACGTCCCGCGACCTGCACCCGCGACTCGCCCTCCGGCGGGGCCCACGTGGCGTCGTGGCGCCAGGCGGCACGCGCCCCGGGGTACTCGGTGTCGACCTCCTGGTGGGTCTTGGCCTGCCACACGCCCAGGTTGGTTTCGCGCAGGCGGGGATCGATCTCGGGTTCGATCCCGACCGCGCGGCCGATGATCTCCGCGGTCACGCGCGCACGCGAGAGGTCGGAGCACAGGATCTTGCCGATCGGCTGGGTGGCCAGGTAGTCCGCCGCCATCTGCGCCTGCTCCACGCCGACCGCCGACAGCTCGGTGTCAAGGTGTCCTTGCATGCGTCGGGTGGCGTTGTAGTCGGTCTGTCCGTGGCGCAGCAACATTAAGCGGCGAGTCATGGCTTAGAGCTCGTCCTCCTCGGGCTCGGGCTCGGCGAGCGGGATCTCGTCGAGCGACTCGACAGCGCGGACATCGACGTCCTCGTCCCACTCGCCGGGGCGCTGCATCGTCTCCACGCCCTCCACCTCGAGCAGCGGGCAGTCGCGGTAGAGGCGGTCGAGGCCGTAGAAGTCGCGCTCGGTGTTGCGCTGGACGTGGATGACGAGCATGCCGTAGTCGAGCAGCACCCAGCGGTTCTCGCGGTTGCCCTCGCGGCGCTTCGGCTCCTCGCCGACGGCGGTGAGCTGGTCCTCGATCTCCTCGACGATGGCGCGCACCTGGCGCTCGTTGTCGGCGGAGGCGAGCACGAAGACCTCGGAGATCGCCATGACGTCGGAGACATCCAGCACGGCGATGTTGCTCGCCTGCTTTTCGTCGGCAGCCAGAGCAGCGATTTCAGCCAGCCGGATGGTGTCCTGAGATGCAGTCACAAATATGTCCTTATATGGGATCGATAGACAGACAAATAATACAGATTAAAGGCCATTTTCCCACGAATGGCGACGGGTTGCCTAACCGACGTGGGCAACATCGCCCAAATCGGGATCGGGGTCGCGCGCCTCGTCCACCCCACCCGGGTGGTACAGCCGCCGCTTGGCGATGTACTGCACGACCCCATCCGGCACGAGGTACCACACCGGCAGCCCCTCGCGGGCGCGCCGGCGGCAGCCGGTCGAGGAGATCGCCATCGCGGGGATCTCGATGAGCTCGACCTTCTCTCGCCGGTCGGCGGGCAGGAAGTCCTCGGTGAGCTCGTAGCCGGGCCGGGTCACGCCGACGAAGGTGGCCAGGTCCAGGACCTTCTCCCAGTCGCGCCAGCTTAAGATGCTCGACAGCGCGTCGGCGCCGGTGATGAAGAACAGCTCCGAGTCGGGGAACTGCCGCCGCAGGTCGACGAGCGTGTCGATCGTGTACGTCTCGCCGGGGCGGTCGATGTCGACGCGCGAGACCGTAAACCGCGGATTCGAGGCGGTGGCGATGACCGTCATGAGGTAGCGGTCCTCAGCAGAGGAGACCTCGCGGTCGGACTTCTGCCACGGGTTGCCGGTGGGCACGAACACCACGAGGTCGAGCGAGAAGCGCGCGGCCACCTCGCTCGCCGCCACGAGGTGACCGTGGTGGATCGGGTCGAAGGTGCCACCCATGATCCCCACGCGGCGCGGGGCTACAGTATTCATAGCCAAAAAGCCTAGCTTGTTGGCCACTTTGAGCGCCAACTTATTGCAGTTGCTTGTCGACGCCTACGGCCACCGACCTACGGGCGCGTCTGCCCCTGACCCTGCAGGATCCACTTGGTGGTGGTCAGCTCGGGCAGCGCCATGGGGCCGCGGGCGTGCAGCTTCTGCGTGGAGATGCCGATCTCCGCGCCCATGCCGTACTGCTCGCCGTCGGTAAACGCCGTGGAGGCGTTGATCATGACGGCGGCCGCGTCGACCTCGTCTGCGAAGCGCTGCGCGGTGG
Organism: Corynebacterium vitaeruminis DSM 20294; assembly: GCF_000550805.1. NCBI lineage: Bacteria > Bacillati > Actinomycetota > Actinomycetes > Mycobacteriales > Corynebacteriaceae > Corynebacterium > Corynebacterium vitaeruminis. The sequence continues at coordinate 2,183,722 of NZ_CP004353.1, forward strand.
CGATTTTGCCGGTGGCGATCGCCTCGGTGTGCCCGGTGGTGTAGCGGCGGATGTGTGCCAGCGCCCCGTCGATGCCGTCGACAACCTTGGCGGCGATGTCGAAGGAGAGGTACTCGTCGGCCCAGTCCTGCTCCTCGGCCTGGACGACCTCGCTCGCGCCGAAGGCCTCGAGCTCGGCGACCTCCCCGTGGACGGTCACCCCGGCCTCCTGCAGGGCCTCGATGATCGCGAGCTTGTCGGAGTCCGCCAACGCAGCGTCAATAAGCACGGTCTCGGTGGCGTTGCACACCGAGCAGCGGCGCGTCTTGCCGTTGAGCAGCATGGCGATGCCCTGGCCTAGGTCCGCGACGTCGCGGTCGATGTAGAAGTGGCAGTTGCCGGTGCCGGTCTCGATGGTGGGCACGGTGGCACCCGTGACCACGGCCTCGATGAGCCCCGCGCCGCCGCGGGGGATGACCACGTCGACGAACCCGCGGGCGGTGATGAGGTCCTGGACGCTGTCGTGGCTATCGCAGGGAAGCAGCTGCACGGCCTCGGCGGGCAGGCCGTGGGCGGTGACCACGCGTTGCAAGATCTCGACGAGCTTCTCGTTCGAGGTGCGCGCCGACTTCGAGCCGCGCAGCAGCGCGACGTTGCCCGCCTTGAGCGCGAGCCCGAAGGCGTCGACGGTGACGTTGGGGCGCGCCTCATACACCATGCCCATCACGCCTAGGGGCACGCGCACCTGGCGCATCTGGATGCCGTTGGGCATGACGTGGCCCGCGACGACGACGCCGACGGGGTCGGCAAGGCCTGCCACCTGGCGCAGGCCGCCCGCGATCCCCTCGATGCGCCCCTCGTCGAGCTTGAGGCGGTCGATGAGCGACTCGCTCATGCCGCGGGCGCGGCCGGCGTCGATGTCGGCCTGGTTGGCGGCGATAATCTCCGCGGTGGCGCCCACGAGGGTCGCCGCCGCGTCCAGCAGGATCTCGTTTTTCTTATCGCTGGTGAGCTTGGCTAAAACGGGGGCCACGTCCTTGGCCGCGCGGGCCTTGGCCAAGACCTCCTCGCGCTCGGCCGCGCGCTCCGGGGAAAGTTCGCTAAATTGTTGATCAATCTTCATAACCCCCGAGTATAACCACCGGGGGTACCCGATCTACTCCCCGACCCAACCCCTAGGCGCGGGTGGCATAGTCGGAGAGGTAGTCGGCGTGCACCACCGGGCGCTGCATCCCCTCGGGCAGCTCGTCGCTGTGCTTGCCGAGCATCCCCTGCAGCACGTTCGAGTCGTAGTTGACCTCGCCGCGGCCGACGATCTGGCCGTCGGGATCGAGGATCTCCACGATCTCACCCGCGTGGAAGTCGCCGTCGATCTCCGTAATCCCCACCGCCAGCAGCGAGTGCCCGCTCGTGGTCACGGCCTTGACCGCGCCCGCGTCAATCCGCAGGCTACCCGTGGTGTCCGCCGCGTACAGCGCCCAGAACTTCCACGCAGACAGCCCGTTTTCCTTCGGGTGGAAGACCGTTCCCACGCTGGCGTCGTCAAGCGCCGCGCTGATGTTGCTTGCCGACGTCAACAGCACCGGAACCCCACCCCGCGACGCGAGCCTCGCGGAAGAGATCTTCGACCCCATCCCGCCGGTGCCCACGACGCCGCCGTCGCCGGCGACGACGCCCTTTAAGTCATTGCCGTCGCGGACCTGGGAGATAAACCGCGCGCCCGGCTCTGCGGGGTTCTTGTCGTAGAGCCCGTCGACGTCGGAGAGCAGGATGAGCGCGTCCGCGCCGACGAGGTTGGCGACGATCGCCGCCAGCCGGTCGTTGTCCCCGAAGCGCACCTCGGTGGTCGCGACCGTGTCGTTTTCGTTGATGATCGGCACCGCGCCCAGCTGGCGCAAGCGCTCGAGGGTGCGCTGGGCGTTGCGGGCACGCTCGCGCACGCCCGCGTCCGAGGCGGTGAGCAGCACCTGCGCGGTGACCACGCCGTAGTGCTTGAAGGACTCGCTCCACGTGTGCGCCAAGTGCACCTGCCCCACCGCCGCCGTGGCCTGCTTGGAGGCCAGGTCGGTCGGGCGCTTGTACAGCCCCAGCGGGCCCATGCCCGCGGCCACCGCGCCCGAGGAGACGACGATGAGGTCGCAGCCGCGCTCGATGCGCGCGTGCAGCGCGTCGACGATGCGGTTGATGCGCTGCGGGTCAACCCGGAAGTTCTTGCCCGTCAACGACGAGGACCCGATCTTGACCACGATCCGCCGCGCCTTCGAGATGTACTGGCGCAGCTCCTCCTCGGGCATGAACTGGCGGGCGGGGGCGGCAGGCGTTGCGGTCATAGACAGTTATCTTACAAGCGCGACCGCGCGCCACCCGCCGTAGGCGTCGGCAAGCGGCTAGCCCTGCCAGCGATCCTTGTTCGCGGACTCGCGGGTGATTTCCTGGTCGTCGCCGAAGTCGAACTCGTCGATGAGCCCGCGGCGCACCTGGGAGGCGCGCTTGCGTTCCTGGGCGGAGCGGCGGGTCGTGTGCGACAGGCGGATGTCCTGGCCGCGGCCGGTCAGCGTCGGGTCGACGCCCGCGGCCGTCATCGGCTCCCACTCGAAGGAGATCGGGCCGATGGAGACGGTGCAGCCCGCCTTCGCGCCCGCCTTGTAGAGCGCCTCCTCCACGCCGAGGCGGTTGAGGCGGTCGGCGAGGTAGCCCACGGCCTCGTCGTTTTCGAAGTCGGTCTGGAGGATCCAACGCTCCGGCTTCTCGCCCGAGACGATGAAGCCGCCCTCGATCTCCGGGTCCGGGGTGATGTCGAAGTCGTGGCCCTTGCCGCGCGCGTCGACGGCCTTCGGTCGCACGACGATCTTCTCCGCCTTCTGCTTCGGGCGCTTGCGGCGCGCCTCCTGCACGATCTCCAAGAGCTTGTAGCGCAGCGGGTCGAGCCCCTTACGGGCCACCGTGGAGATGATGAACACCGGCCAGCCGAACTGCTTCTCGAGGTCGTCCTTGACGAACTCCGCCAGCTCCTCGGCCTCCGGGATGTCCACCTTGTTGAGGATGATGATGCGCGGGCGGTCGCGCAGGTCGCCCAGGCCGGTGTCCTCGTCGAGCGCGCTCTGGTAGGCGGCCAGCTCGTTCTCGAGCGCCTCGATGTCGCTCGCCGGGTCGCGGCCGGGCTCCATCGTCGCGGTGTCCACCACGTGCGCGAGCACGGCGGTGCGCTCGATGTGCCGCAGGAAGTCCAGGCCCAGGCCCTTGCCCTCGGAGGCGCCGGGGATGAGCCCGGGCACGTCGGCGATGGTGAAGGTCTCGTGCCCCACCTCGACCACGCCGAGATTGGGCTGCAGGGTGGTAAACGGGTAGTCGCCGATCTTCGGCTTGGCGGCCGAGAGCACGGAGATGAGCGAGGACTTACCCGCCGACGGGAAGCCCACCAGGCCGACGTCGGCCATGGACTTCAGCTCGAGGACGATGTCATGCTGCTCCCCCGGCTCGCCCTTGAGCGCAAACCCGGGGGCCTTGCGGGCGGCCGACGCGAGCGCGGCGTTGCCGAGGCCGCCGAAGCCGCCCTTCGCGGCGATGAACTGCATGCCGACGGTGGTCAGGTCTGCGAGCGTCTCGCCCTGCTCGCTGAGCACCACGGTGCCCGCCGGAACCTCGAGGACCAGGTCCTCCCCGCGCGCGCCGTTGCGGTGGTCGCCCGCGCCGTTCGCCCCGCGCTGCGCCTTGATGTGCGGGCGGTAGTGCAGGTCGAGCAGGGTGTGGACCTGCGGGGAGACCTCCAAGACGATGTCTCCGCCGTGCCCGCCGTTGCCGCCGTCGGGGCCGCCGAGGGGCTTGAACTTCTCGCGGTGGATGGAGGCGCAGCCGTTGCCGCCGTCGCCTGCCGCCAGGTGCAAGACCACCCGGTCTACGAATCGTGCCATCTTTTCTTCCTCGTCACCTTCTGTCGGCCCGTCACCCGGCCTCGCGGGGTTCTCCCGCGTTTTTCTGTTTCATCCTACAGTCGTGTGGCAGCCGCCAAGCTGCGCAAACGCCCCCGAGTCCCGCACGCGGGTCCCGAGGGCGTTTATCTTAAGGCTTACAGCGAAGGCTTAGGCCTCGGCAGCCTCTGCAGCAGCCGGAACGATGTTCACGGTGCGACGGTTGCGCTTGATGGTGAACTCCACCGCGCCGTCGGCCAGTGCGAACAGGGTATCGTCGCCGCCACGGCCAACGTTCTCACCTGGGTGGAACTTGGTGCCGCGCTGACGGACGAGGATCTCGCCTGCGTTGACCTGCTGGCCACCGAAACGCTTAACACCAAGGCGCTTGGCGTTGGAATCGCGACCGTTGCTGGAGCTAGATGCACCCTTCTTGTGTGCCATTGGTTTTCCCTCCTCCGGGAATGATCTAGAAGGCTTAAGCCTTACTTGATACCGGTGATCTTGACCACGGTCAGCTGCTGACGGTGACCCTGACGCTTCTTGTAGCCGGTCTTGTTCTTGTACTTCATGATCTTGATCTTCGGGCCCTTAACGTGCTCGACGATCTCGCCCGCGACGCTCACCTTTGCGAGCTCCTCGGACTTAGAGGTTACATTTGCGCCATCGACGAGCAGAACCGGGGTGAGAGCCACGGAAGAACCCTGCTCACCCTCGATCTTCTCGACCTTGACGAGGTCACCTTCGGCAACCTTGTACTGCTTGCCGCCGGTCTTGACGATCGCGTACATACGAGGGCTACCCCTTATCTATTACTCGGGCCCGGGGCGCCAAGGGGCGCACCGAGCGGACGTAAAAACTTCTCTTAACTATTGCGTTTCAGGCGACGGTCCAGACCCCGCCTCGCACACACCGAAAACGGCTGCGGGCGAAAGGGATAGTCATCCTAAAACAGCGACTGTCAAAGACTACCCCTTTAGCACCGAAAAAGACAAACCGCGCTATCTTAGCCCCTTCGACGCACCGCGCGCCTGCGACCACGCCCGGAAGCGGGCTTGTCACTTACGTCACTGGTGTCCGCTTTCGCCACAGACGAGCGAGCGGAACTCTTCTTCACCTCGGTGTGTTCCTGCACCGCCGACCCGCCGCTGCGACGCACAGCGCGCCTGCGACCACGCGTTGGCTTTTCCTGCTTGTCGACGCCTACGGTTTCCGCCTCATTCACGATGGGCTGCGCCTCGGCCGCCGCCACCGGCTTGGTGGCGCGCTTCGCGCGGCGACGGCCGCGCGGGCGCTCGGGCTCCTCGGGGGTCTCCTGCGCCGGGGCCTCGTGGAAATCCTCGGGGCGCGGCGGGACGTCGGAAAGCGAATTGCCACGAACCTTGCGCTTGCGCCTGGGGCTCGCCTCGAACTCGGCGAGAGCGTCCTCGTAGGACTGGGACTTTCCTGCCTTCTCAACCTTTTCTTCGGCCGGCAGGTAGTCGGCGCCGCTAGGCTCGTCGGGGTCCTCCTCGTCGGCGCGCTCGACGGCGGCGTTGACGATGTCGAGCACCTCCGAGGTCTCCTCCTGCACCTCAGCTTCAACCTTGGCGCGGCGCGAGGAGCGCGACCCGCGGCGACGGCGACGCGGCGCGTGCTCGGTCTCCTCCGCGGGGGCCTCCTGCTCGACGACGACCGCCGCGGCGAGCTCCTCGATGCTCGGCTTGGCGGGCGCCTCCTCATGCTGCTCTGGCTCATCGTGGTGCATGGCCACCGCCGCCGGGTGCTGGGTGGGGTCCTGGTGACGAACCCCGTGCTGCTGCGCGGACTTGAACGGCGCGGCCTCGCGGTGCTCGACCGGGTCCTCGTGGATGATGACGCCGCGGCCCTCGCAGTGCTCGCACTCCGTGGAGAAGGTCTCAAGCAGGCCGGTGCCCAGGCGCTTGCGGGTCATCTGCACGAGCCCCAGCGACGTGACCTCGGAGATCTGGTGGCGGGTGCGGTCGCGGCCCAGGGTCTCCTTCAGGCGGCGGAGCACGAGGTCCTGATTCTCGGGCAGGACCATGTCGATGAAGTCGACGACGATCATGCCGCCCAGGTCGCGCAGGCGCATCTGGCGCACGATCTCCTCCGCGGCCTCGAGGTTGTTGCGGGTGACCGTCTCCTCCAGGTTGCCGCCGGAGCCGGTGAACTTGCCGGTGTTGACGTCGATGACGGTCATCGCCTCGGTGCGGTCGATGACCAAGGTGCCGCCGGACGGCAGCCACACTTTCCGCGACAGCGCCTTCTGGATCTGCTCGTTGACGCGGTGGACCTCAAACGCGTCGCGGCCATCGTGCTCCTCGCGGTCGAAGTGGGTCAGCCGCTCGACCAGCTCGGGTGCGACCGACTGGATGTAGGCGTGCACGGTGTTCCAGGCGCGCTTGCCGTCGACGATGAGCTCGCTGAAGTCCTCGTTGAACAGGTCACGGACGACCTTGACCAGCATGTTCGGCTCTTCGTACATGGTCACGGGCTTGGCGCCCTTGGAGCTGGTCTCCTTGGCCGTGCGCTCCTGGATCTGCTCCCACAGGGTGTGCAGGCGCCCGACGTCGGCCGCGATGGCCTCCTCGCTCACGCCCTCGGCGGCCGTGCGGATGATGACCCCGCCGTCGCCCGGGACGACCTTGCGCAGGATCTCCTTCAGACGCTTGCGCTCCGGCACGGGCAGCTTGCGGGAAATGCCCGCCGAGCGCCCGCCCGGGACGTAAACCAGGTAGCGGCCCGCGAGCGAGATCTGCGTGGTCAGGCGCGCGCCCTTGTGCCCGATCGGGTCCTTGGAGACCTGCACCAGCACCTGGTCGCCCGACTTCAACGCCTGCTCGATGCGGCGGTTCTTGCCGCCCAGACCAGCCTTGCGCCAGTTGACCTCGCCGGCGTAGAGCACGCCGTTGCGGCCCTTTCCGATGTCGATGAACGCCGCCTCCATGCTCGGCAGCACGTTCTGCACGCGGCCCAGGTAGATGTTGCCCACCATCGACGACTGCGTGTCCGAGGTGACGAAGTGCTCGACCAGCATGTCGTCCTCGAGCACGCCGACCTGGGTGACAAGACCCGGGTGGTCGATGCGCTCACGCTCGCGCACCACCATGGTGCGCTTGACGGACTCGCGGCGCGCCAAGAACTCGGCCTCGGAGACGACGTGGCGCTTCTTGCGGGACTCCTCGCGCAGCTCGACGCGGCGGCGGCGCTGCGCCTCCAGCCTCGTCGAGCCCTTGATCGCCAGCGGCTCCTCGATGGGGGCCTCTTCCTCGGCGTGCTCGGCCTCCTCGGCGCCGCGCCCGCGGCTGGTGCCTCGGCGACCGCGGCGGCGCTTGCGCGAAGAATCCTCGTCGGCGGGTTCTTCGTGCTCCTCGTCCTCGTCCGCGTAGTCGGAGGGCTCGTCGGCGGCCGGGGCCTCGACGACGGTCGGCGCGATAAACAGCGGGGTGGCGAAGCTCGTCTGGGCGGGCGCCGGGGTGATCTCCGGGGTCACGTCCTCGAGCGGCTCGGCGTCCTTTTCCTCCTCGACCTCCTCGAGGAACTCGGAGGCGACTCCCTCGGGTGCCTCGTCGGACTGGTCCTCGCTGAAGTCGAAGTCCTCGTCCGACTCCTCGGTGCCCACGAGCAGGCCGTTGCCGAGGCGCTCCTCGATGTCCTTGGCCACCTTCTCCTCGATCTGGTGGATCTCGTTCTCGACGTTCTTCTCCACGCGGTGACGCAGCTTGTCCTCGTCGACGGGGGCGTCCTCCTCAGGTGTTGCCTGCTGCAGCTCCCGGTTGACCTTTTCTTCGATCTGCGCGATCTCGTTGTCGACGTTCTTGCGCACGCGGTAGCGCAGCCGCTCCTCGTCCTGCGGCTCCGGGGCCTCCGAATCCTCGGCGGCGTAGGCGCCGAGGACCTTCTGCGCCTCCTCGAACGTGATGTTCGACTGCGCCACCTTGTTAATGCCCTGCTCCTTGAGCACGGAAACCACCTCGCGGGCGGTCACGCCCAGCTGCTTGGCGAGCGCGGACACGCGCATCTTCTCCGGCAGGTTTCCTGCGAGCTGCTCCAGCACGGGGCGCTCCACTGCGCTGCGCACGCTTTCCGACGCGGACGATTCAGCCACGGCCATCTCCCTATATTTATTTGTCCACCCCGCCTACTCCGGGCGCAGGCTGCGGATCGTTCAGGCAGCCGCCGCCACACGAAGTCAAGGGGTGAGACTCTCGTTGTGAACACTCTCAATTGCATAAGAGGGCGCAAGGTCCAGCGATCCAACACGCCGGCATAACCAGCATGGAGCGAACCGAACGCCCACTTGCGCCCATTGTCTCACACTTTGGCCCGACCTCGCGCCCACCCCCGGCGTGTCCGCCCCGCGCTGGGCGAGGCAGACGCCGCCGATAGGCGTCGGAAAGCTAGAGCAACTCGTTGAGGACCTCCGCGACGTGCTTGGCGCGCACGCCCGTACCCTGCTCGATCTGCGTGCGGCAGGAGAAGCCGTCCGCGATGACCTGGTCGCCGCGCGCGGCCGCCTCCCGGACCCGGGGGAACAGCTCGCGCTCGCCGAGGGCCAGCGACATCTCGGCGTGCCCCTTCTCGAAGCCCCAGTTTCCCGCCAGCCCGCAGCAACCGGTGGCGATCTGCTCCTCGTCGAAGCCGAGCGCCTCGAGGATCAGCCGGGAGTCCTCGTTGTGGCCGAGCGAGCGCTCGTGGCAGTGCACCTGGGTGAGCGCGCGGAAGTCGCCAGGGACGATTTCGCCGCGGTCGACCTTCTCCTTCAGCAGCGGCGCGACGAAGCCGGAGAAGCTCACCGTCGCCTTAGCCAGCCGCACCAGGTCCGGGTTGTCGTTGAGCTCGGTCATCTCCTTTTGGAGCATCACGGTGCAGCTCGGCTCGACGCCGACGACCGTGAGCCCGCGGTCGAGGTAGGGCTTCATCGCCTTCGCGGTGTGCTCGAGCACGCGCTTGGCCACGCCGAGTTGCCCGGTCGAATGCCAGGTCAGCCCGCAGCAGACGAATTCCTGCGGGATCTCTACCGTGTAGCCCAGCTTCTCGAGCACCTCCACCGCCGCCGTCGCGGGCGCGGTCCCCAGCGAGGAGTTGAAGGAGTCGGGCCACAGAACGACGGTCTTTTGCTTGTCGACGCCCGCGCTCGTATGCGTTTTATCCCACTTTCGCAGCGACGTATGCGCAAAGTGTATGAGCGGCCTGCGGGAATCCAGTCCGCCGACCCGCGCGATGAGCGTGGAGAGGTGCTTGGCCCCCATCGCCCAGTCGATGACCGTGGGCACGACCGGGATCTTGTGGGCGACGAACCCGGTCAGCGGCAGCCAACCCATCATGTAGTGCGCCATGGGGCGCACCTTGCCCTTGTAGTGCTCGTGGAGGAACTCCGCCTTGTAGGTGGCCATGTCGACGTTGACCGGGCACTCGCTCACGCACGCCTTGCACGACAGGCACAGGTCCAGCGACTCGGCCACCTCCTTCGAGGCGAAGCCGTCGGGAAGCGACTGCCCGCGGAACATCTCCGACAGCAGGCGTGCGCGGCCGCGGGTCGACAGCGTCTCGTCGCCGGTGATCTGGAAGCTCGGGCACATCGCCCCCTGCTCGGAGCGGCAGGCGGACACGCCCACGCAGCGGTTGACCGCGTTGACGAACGAGCCCTTGTCGCGCGGGAAGTGGTGCACCGGGGTGATCTCGTGGGCGCGCTGCCCCGGGCCCATGCGCAGGCCCTGGGTCACCGGGTCGGCCCAGACGAGCACGCCGGGGTTGAACACGCGCTCGGGGTCGAAGATGAGCTTGAAGCGCTCGAACAGCGCGCGCATCTTAGAGGAGTACATGCGGTCGAGCAGCTCGGAGCGGGCGCGCCCGTCGCCGTGCTCGCCGGACAGCGAGCCGTCATAGGAGGTGACCAGGTCGGCGGCGTCCTTCATGAAGGAGTAGAAGCGCTCCACTCCCTTGTCCGTGCCGAAGTCGAAGGAGATGCGCACGTGCACGCACCCCTCGCCGAAGTGCCCGAACGGGATGCCGCGCAGGCCGTAGCGGTCCATGAGCGCGTAGAGGTCGCGCAGGTAACTGGCGAGGTTCTCCGGCGGGACGGCGGAGTCCTCCCAGTTGGGCCAGGCCTCGCCGCCGTCGGGAAGCCTCGTCACGATGCCCGCCGACGCCTCGCGGATGCGCCACAACTCCCGCATCTCCTGCGGGTCGGTGACCACGATCGTATCGACCGTGGGCACCGCCTCCGCCACCTCGTGGGCCAGCCGCGTGGCCTCCTCGAGGTTGTCCGCGCCGACCTCGCAGTACAACCACCCGCCGGCGGGGATGCCCTTGCGGTTGCCGGGCAGGTTACCGCCCGCGGATTCCTGGCCGACCTTGCTGCGCAGCGCGTCGAGCAGGTCGCCGCCCATGCCCTCGATCGTGGCGACGTGGGGCAGGCGCAGCCTCGGCGCCGCGGCCGCCGCGTCGAAGACGGTGTCGAAGGCGAGCACGGCCAGCGCCTTGGCCTTAGGCACCTTGACGAGCTTGACGGTCAGCTGCGTGATGATCCCGAGCGTGCCCTCCGACCCGGCCACCGCCTTCGCGGCGTCGAAGCCGTGCTCGTCGAGCAGGTAGTGCAGCCCGTAGCCGGACACCTGCCGGGGAAAACGCCCCAGCTCCTGGCGGATGAGCTCCTCGTTGCCGCGGACCAGCCCGCGCAGGGCCTGGTCGATGTCGGGGTCGCTCGCGCCTCCCTTCGACAGCGTCACCGTACGGCCGTCGGCAAGCAAAAGCGTGACATCGACGAGGTTCTCCGCCGCCGTGCCCCACGCGACCGAGTGCGAGCCGCAGGCGTTGTTGGCCACCATGCCGCCCACGGTGCACCGCGAGTGCGTCGACGGGTCGGGCCCGTAGGTGAGCCCGTACTCGCTCACCGCGTCGCGCAGGGCGTCACAGACGACGCCGGGTTCCACCGTTGCCGTTTGCTTGTCGACGTCTATAGCCAGGATCCGCGAGAAGTAGCGGGAGGTATCGACGATGAGCCCCTCCCCGATCGCGTTGCCCGCCACCGAGGTGCCGCCGCCCCGGCCGACGATCGGCCACCCGTGCGCGCGGGCGACGTCAACGGCGTCGCGGACCTCCTCAAAAGTCTTGGGCTCCGCGACGGCCGCCGGCACGCGCCGGAAGATGGAGGCGTCGCTGACGTAGGCGGCGCGGGTGGTCATGTCGGTGCGCAGCCCGGCGCGCGCGTGCTTGGAGTAGACACTGGGGTCAAGGCGCGTGAACTGGGTCGTGTGCTCGATTGCTGGCTGGGAATTCATGGCGGGGCACCCACTCTCGAAAAGAACCGGTTACCTCTCAGCGTAGTAACTTCCTCGTTCCCCGGCGCCGGCTTGAGCTGGGAGTTTTCCTGAATCGTTTAGCCGAAGGTAAACGAGTAGAGGCTCAGCCCTCTCGAGGCCTCGATGGTGAGCACCTCGTCGATCTGGGTGTCCTGCTTGACCAGGTCGATGGTGCCGTCGCTAGTAACGTCGAAGGAGGGCTCGCTGCCGTCCGCCCGGCGTAGGGTGACGGTGCCGTGGCCGCTGACGACCAGCTGCACCCACTTGGCCTTGGCGGCGAGCAGGACCCGCGCGTCTTTCACCGCGGTGATGGACTCGCCGCCCAGGTTCCAGGTGCCAGCGAGCGAGTATTGGCCGTCGACCGGGGTGGTCTCGTCGAAGGTGACCTCACCGTCGCGGTACTGGTGCGGGCTGTGGGCGTAGTACTGGGCGCGCTTGGTGCCCAGGTAGGTCTCGGGGTTGCGCGACTGCGCCGGAGGTGAGGCCTGCACGCCGTCCTCGACGGGGTCTGGCAGCACGACGTGAGGGTTGGCCTGGGTGAGCAGCTCGCGCACGAGCGACTCGGTCTCCGCGTAGGCGCCCTCGCCCTCGTGGATCTGGCGCACCGCGCCGTGCGCGTCGACGAGGTAACGCGCCGGCCAGTAGCGGTCGTCGAAGTTGCGCCACGTGACGAACTCGTTGTCCTGAACCACCGGGTAGTGGATGCCCTGCTCGGCCATGGCGCGCTCGACGTTGGCGGTCTCGTGCTCGAAGGCGTACTCGGGGGAATGGATGCCGACGACGGTTAGGCCCGCGTCGCGGTACGCGTCGTAAAGCTTTGTCACGTGCTCGTTGGCGCGCTGGCAGTTGATGCACGCGTACGCCCAGAAGTCGACGAGCGTAACACCCGCGGTGCGCGGGTCGACCGGGCCGCCGCCCAGCCAGGTGCCCTCGGCAAGCGCGGGGACCGCGCCGCAGTCGCTGAGCCTCGAGGGGTCGGCCTTGCGGCAGTCCTTAAGCGACCCGCTCGCGGAAGGCGCGTCTACCTTCTCTCCCAGCGCCTCCTGCACGCCAGCGGTGTAGTCGGGAAGCGCCCGCTGGATGCGCTCGGGGGCGTTGGTGGCGATCGCCGCCGCCATGGCCAGCACCACCACGCCCGCGACGACTCGGAACGCGCGGTCGTGCCGGTGGAAGAAGTCGACCCGCTCCCCCACGCGATTACCGCCGACCGCGAAAGCGAGCAGGGGCACGGCCGCGCCCACGGCGAAGCCCAGCGTCATCGCAACCAGCCGCGCATCGACGCGGTCCGAGGCCGCCGCGACCGTGATCGCCGCGAGCACCGGCCCCGCGCACGGCACGTAGACCACGCCCATGGCCAGCCCCACGACGAACCCGCCCCTGCCGCGCGCCTTCTGCTGCAGGGAGCCGAAGCGGGGCAGCTTCTCGAACGGCGCCTCGAGCAGGCGGTAGAAGGAGGGCACGAGCATGCCGATGCCGACGAGCACGAGAAGCGCGATGCCCACCCAGCGCAGGGTATCCCGCGGCAGGCCGAGGGCGCTCAGTGCCGCGGCGCCGAGCAGGGTCGTCGCGGCGAAGCTCGTGACAAGGCCCGCGACGACGAGGTAGGGCCTGCTCCGGCTGCCGCCGGAGACCGCCAAGACGAGCGGGAGGACGGGCAGGATGCACGGCGAGATGCCGGTCACCGCCCCGCCGATGAGCCCCACGACGATTGCTTGCCACATGGTGTGTCTCCTTGAAGTTTCTCGTGCCAGGCGCTTTACCCGCATCGCTGCCGAGCCCGCGGCCTGGCGCCAACGTGTACAAGGTGTTTCGGCGCGGAGGGGCCCGCCGGATTGGAAACCGCTGCCGCTAGGCCGGCGCGGGCCCGCGCCTGCCCCCTCAAGCCGCCCCCTTAAGCTGGGGTGATGAAAAAGTTGATAACTTTCCCAATCCGATGACGCCGGTGGCTACGATGTTCTTTGTGACGCCGCGCCCCGCGCCGCGCACCGAAACATTCGCTCGGGCCGATCTCGTGATCACCCACACTTTTCTCGAGGAGAAGAATATGAAGAACGTCCGCATTGCCGCCGCTGCCCTGGCACTCGCCGTCGCTACCACCGGGCTTGCCGCGTGCTCCAACTCCCAGAAGGATTCCCAGACCGGCTCCGTCGACACCGCCACCTCCGCCAAGATGACGGCCACCAAGTCCTCCAGCGCCTCCGAGACCTCCGACGCCATGGAGTCCGACTCCATGATGAGCGACGAGATGTCCATGTCCGACTCCATGGAGCCCTCCAGCGCCATGATGATGAGCTCCGAAGCCGCCACCAACTAATCCATGGCCCCGCTCTCGTCCACCAGGCAGGTCGCTGATGGCCTCTTGGTCGAGGCCGGAAGGGGCAGCACCGAGGCTTTTAGCCAGCTTTACGACGCCTACGGCCCCCGCGCCATGGGCGTCGCTATGCATGTCTTGCGAAACCGCGAGCACGCCGAAGAGGTGGTCCAGGAGGTCTTCGTGGAGGTTTGGCGCAAGGCGCCTACCTACGATCCCGACAAGGGAAGCGCCGCGGGCTGGATCCTGCGGCTCGCTCACTCGCGCGCCATCGACCGGCTGCGGTCGATCATCGCCGCCGCGGAACGCGACGAGCGCGACGCGATGCTGGAGGCCACCACCCGGTTCACCGTCGTCGAGGACGACGCGCTCGGCAACGTTGAGGGCGAGCGGCTGCGCCGAGCGGTCGACTCCATCGGCGAGCCGCACCGCACGGCCGTCATGCTCGCCTTCTTCGCGGGCCTAAGCCACTCCGAGCTCGCCGAGCACACCGGCGTAGCACTCGGCACCGCGAAGACCCGCGTGCGCGACGTCCTGAAGAAGCTCAAGGCCCTGGTTGGGAAGGAGGCCCTGTCGTGAACAACGACGAAGCATACGACTTCGATCGCGAAAGCGCCGACGCCCTGCTCGGGGCGGTTCCCCCGGTCGCCCCCGCGAGGGGCTCAAGGACGAGATCATGGCCGCGGTCGCGGCCCCGCAGCACTCGGGCAGGGTGATCCCCTTCCCGCGGCGGCCCTTCGCCGCCGTTGCCGCTGCCGTCCTGCTCATCGCGGGCGGGCTCTCTCTGCCGCCGCTTCTCGATGACAACCAGCAGGCGCAGAACGCCGCCTCGGGCGAGGAGGCGATGCACGAGATCATGGGCGCCAGCGACGTCGTCAGTGCCAACCTCGACGCCTCCGGCGCATCGCTTTCCATCGTGTCCTCGACCTCGATGGACAAGGCGGGCGCCATGGTCGACGGCGAGCCCGCCCTTGCCGACGGCATGGGCGCCCAGGTCTGGAGCGTCGACGACCAAGGCGAGCTCACCTCCGCCGGGGTCATCGGCCAGGACCCGCACGAGGACGTGTGGATGCCCTTCGACTCCCACGGGTCACAGGTGATCGTCACCGAGGAGCCAGCGGCTGGCAGCACGCAGCCGACCGGGCGCGTGCTGGCCCAGGTGCGGCTGTAGGCCCCAGGCATAGCGAAAGCCCACGACCACTCGGTCGTGGGCTTTTACTATGGGCAGGTCGCCTTAGAGGTTCGGGAACCAGATGCCGATCTCGCGCTCGGCGGACTCAGGAGAGTCGGAGCCGTGGACGACGTTCTCGGCCACGTTCAGCGCGAAGTCGCCGCGGATGGTGCCGGGGGTCGCCTTGGCCACCGGATCCGTGCCGCCGGCCAGCTGACGCCAGGCGTCGATGGCGCGGTCGCCCTCGACGACGCCGGCGACGAGCGGCGCGGAGGTGATGAACTCGACCAGCTCGCCGAAGAACGGCTTGTCGGCGTGCTCGGCGTAGTGCTTCTCGGCGGTCTCGCGGTCGGCGACGCGCAGGTCCATGGCCACGAGCTTGAGGCCCTTGCGCTCGATGCGGGCGATGATCTCGCCGACGTGGCCGTTGGCGACGCCGTCCGGCTTGATAAGGATCAGGGTACGTTCAGTCATAGTGAGGTACTTTACAGTTTGCCTTTTCCCCGCGCACCCCAAGGGTTGTAGCGAGGCGCGGGTCACACCCGGCCGCTACACCTGCTAGAACGGGCGATCCTTGCCCGCCTCGCCGAGCTCGATGCCGTAGGCGTCGGCAAGCGCGGAAACCGCCTGGTGCGCCTGCTCGTCGGTGATCCCCCTGCACCACAGGTGCGTCTGCGTGATCGCGCCGCGCTCATCGCCCAGGCGCAGCATCGCGGCGATCTCCTCGCGCTGCTTGTCGGTGTAGCTCACCGAGTACTCGCCGTACTCCCTGCCACGCTGCACGAGCGCCAGCACTACCGCCGCGCAGGCCAAGAAGATGGCGATGAGCGCCGGGACGTCGAGCCCGGCAAGCTTTGCCGCCACCGCGAGCAGACACAAGACGGCGGCGAGCAGGAAGAGGGTTCTGGTACGCATGGGGCCTTTTGAAGTACAAAGAAACTATGGTCAACGTTGAGATTATCGCACCCCGCGACGTCCCGCTGGGCGGCCTTCGCTCCATGGAGGTGCGCCGCACGCTCCCGCACCGCGCCCGCCCCACCATCGGCGCGTGGTGCTTCATCGATCATTACGGCCCCGAGCGGCTCACCATGGACGTCGCGCCGCATCCACACAGCGGCCTGCAGACCGTTTCTTGGCTTTTCGACGGTCACATCTCGCACCACGATTCCGCGGGGCACCACCTGCCCGTGCGGCCCGGCGAGCTCGTGCTGATGACCGCGGGGAGAGGCATCAGTCACTCGGAGGTCGCCGTCGACCAGATGCTCCACGGCGCCCAGCTGTGGACCGCGCTTCCCGACGCCCACCGCTTCGATGCCCCGCGCGTCGACCGCTACCGCCCCGCCCCGGTGGAGGCCGACGGCGCGACGCTGCTGGTCTTCCTCGGCACGCTGGCCGGAAGCACCTCCCCGGTGCGCGCGGCGACGCCGCTGGTGGGCGCAGAGATTCGACTTCCGGCGGGCACGCGGCTTTCCCTGCCCGTCAACGAGTCCTTCGAGCACGGGGTACTCGTGGACTCGGGCCGTATGGCCGTCGAGAAGCGAAACGTGCACCCAGGAGAGCTCGCCTATACCGGCGTCGGCGCGAGCGAGCTGCTGTTGGAGGCGGAGACCGATTCGCGGGCGCTGCTGCTGGGCGGCGAGCCGTTTCAGGAGGAGTTCGTGATGTGGTGGAATTTCCTGGGGCGCACGCACGAGGAGGTCGCCGAGTATCAGCGGGAGTGGAACGCGGGCGGCGGGCGATTTGGCGTGACCGAGGGGTACGAGAACCCGCTCGGCGGGCTGGGGCGCATCCCCGCCCCGCAGCTGCCGACGGTGCGCATGCGCCCGCGCAGGCTTGCCGAGCCGGTGGCCCGCCTGCGCTAATGAATCTCCGGTCACCCCCGGCCTTTCTAAAACGATTTCTGCTATTTTCTTGGGGTAGCCTAAACTAATTTCGCTTGCGCCGCTCGGCGCTCGAATCCCCTGTCCCCCAAGGAATCCGAATGTCAATCACCAAGCGCGTGTGCGCGACCATCGCGGCGGTTGCCGCCATGTCCCTCGCCGCCTGCGGCGCCTCCGAGACCGTAACCGAGCCCACCTCGGCCGCCAGCGGCGAGGGCCACACCAGCTACCCGCTCACCATCGAGAACTGCGGCCAGAGCGTCACCTTCGACAAGGCCCCGGAGCGCACCGTCTCGCTCGACCAGGGAAGCACGGAGATCCTTCTCTCCCTGGGGCTCGAGGACAAGGTCGTCGGCACCGCGTCGTGGACCGACCCCATCCTCCCCAGCCTCGAGGAGGCGAACGCCGAGGTTCCGCGCCTTGCCGATAACGCCCCCACCTACGAGGTCGTGATGGGCACCGACCCCGACTTCGTGACCGCCTCCTTCGCGCGCCACTACAAGACCGAGGGCGGCGTTGCCTCCCGCGAGCGTTTCGCCGAGACGAACATCAATACCTTCCTCTCCCCCACCGACTGCGAAGGTTCCAAGACGATCAACGGCGGTGGCACCCGCTCCGTCGCGCTCACCGAGGACAAGGTCTACGAGGAGATCTCCACCCTGGCGGAGATCTTCGACGTGCAGTCCCGCGGCGAGGAGCTCATCAGCGAGCTCAAGTCGCGTGCCGACGCAGCCACCAAGGACATCAACGGCTCCGGCCAGACGGTCGCCTACTGGTTCGCCGACACCAAGACGCCGTATGTCGCCGGAGGCCTCGGCTCTGCGGCGATCCTGTCAAACAAGACGGGGCTTAAGAACGTCTTCGCGGACACCGCCGACGACTGGCCCGCAGTCGGCTGGGAAACCGTCGTGGAAAAGAACCCGCAGATCCTCGTGCTCGGCGATCTGCTTCGCGACCGTTTTCCCGGCGATCGACTCGACGACAAGGAAGAATTCCTGGCCAGCGACCCGCTGACCTCCACGATGGACGCGGTCAAGAACGAGCGATACATCGCTTTGCACGGCGCCGAGATGAACCCCTCCATCCGGTTCGTCGACGGGCTTGAGAAGATCTCCGCCTACCTCAAGGAACACCCCCAGAACTAGCCGGCTACCCAGCACCGCTAGAAGGAAGATTGTATCTCCTCCATGCTTGATACTCACGTACCAGAGTCCGCGACGACCGCACCGGCGGCCGCGTCGCGGTTTCCCCGCATCTCACCGTTTACCCTGATCGTCGTGGCCAGCTCGCTGGTGTTGCTCGCCTTCTCGGTCGGCGTGGCAATCACACTCGGCCCAGCGAGCGTTTCGCTTGTCAACGTCCGCGACATCGTGCTCAATCACTTAGCAGGAGCGGACATCCCCGTCAAAGCGTCGAAGGACGCAATCGTGTGGGAGGATCGCCTCCCGAGGGCACTCATCGCGGCCTGCTGCGGCGCTGGCCTTGCGCTCTGCGGCGTCATCATGCAGTCCCTTTTGAAGAACGCGCTTGCAGACCCTTACGTTCTGGGTATTTCCTCGGGCGCTTCGACCGGTGCCGTCGTCATCGGTGTCCTCGGGCTCGGCTCGGTGTCCTTGGGGCTCTCCGTCGGTGCTTTTGTCGGCGCTCTCGTCAGCTTCGCCGTGGTTCTGCTGCTTTCAAGGCTCTCCGGGGGTTCGTCCTCCAAGGTGATCCTCGCGGGCGTGGCGACGACACAGCTTTTCTCCGCACTGACCTCCCTCATCGTGTTTGCCTTCGCGGACTCTGATGAGACCCGGGGCGTCATGTTTTGGCTGTTGGGCTCGCTCGAAGGGGTTCGGTGGAACGACGTCGTCTTGTGCGTGGTGGTGGTCATTGCCGCGACCATCGTGTGCGTGTATTTCGCCTACGTGCTCGATGCGTTCACCTTCGGCGAGGAGGTAGCGCATTCGCTCGGCATCAACGTCGGCGCGGCCAGGATCGCATTTCTCACGTTGACTGCCCTGCTGACCGCCACCCTAGTGTCCGTGGCCGGAGCGATCGGATTCATCGGGCTCGTTCTCCCGCATGCCGGCCGCCTTGTCGTCGGCTCTGCCCACTCTCGACTCATTCCCGTGACCATTGTCTTCGGTGCGATATTCATGGTCTGGGTGGATGCATTCTCCCGCGTTTTGTTTTCTCCCACTCCCCTCCCGGCGGGCGTGGGAACGGCACTGATCGGTGTCCCCGTCTTCATCGCGTTGCTGATCCGCAAGAAGGGGGTGTGAGATGACCCTTCGCGCGAAGGATTTGGTGTGGGATCGAGGAGGAAATCTCGTGGTCAACGGGGTCAGCCTCGACCCTCACGACGGCGAAACCATCGGGTTGCTCGGGCCGAATGGCTCGGGCAAGTCCTCCCTCCTGCGGTTGATGGCGGGCATGGCACAACCTACGTCCGGTGAGGTTTTGTTTGCGGAGAAGCCTTTGGCGTCGACAAGCAAAAAGCAACGTGCTCGGGCGATCGCCGTGGTTTCGCAGCATGCGGACACCATCGTCGACATCAACGTCCTCGAGGCCGTGAAACTTGGGCGAATCCCCCACCGCGGGACTTTCGGCGGCGACCCGGTACGTGACGCCGAAGCGGTCGAGCGCGCGCTTGAACGCACGGGGCTCATCCAGCTCAAGGACAAGCCCTGGCACAAGCTCTCGGGCGGCGAAAGGCAGCGCGTCCAGATCGCACGCGCGCTCGCTCAGGAGCCCACCCAGTTGCTCCTGGATGAGCCGACCAATCACCTAGACATCAAGCACCAGCTCGAGCTGCTCCGGCTGGTTGTCGCGCTGCCGCTCACCTCCATCATCGCCATCCACGACCTCAATCTCGCGGCGCTGTTCTGCGACCGAGTCGTCGTCTTGCGTTCCGGCGAGCTGGTCGCCGCCGGCCGCCCCGCCGACGTGCTGACTCCCGCCCTCATTCGCGATGTCTACGAGGTGGAGGCCAGCGTCGAGCCGCTCGGGGCGGGTAGGGTGCGGATTAACTACGCGGTGTAGGCACCGTCGCCAGCGGCCCCTCCGGGAACGTCACGACTTCCTCCCCGTCGTGCAGGATCCAGGTGTCGACCCCGGCGGCGTCGATGGTGACGCTGACCTGGTTGCGTGTTTTCATGTTGTGGTGGTGCTGGCACAGGCAGTGCAGGTTGCGCGGGCTGGTCGCACCGCCCTCCCCGTGCGGGATGACGTGGTCGATCTGGCAGTGCTCGGCGTCCACCGAGCAGCCCGGGTAGCGGCAGCTCCCGTCGCGGCCCTTGACGAAGGCGCGCATGGTAGCGGGCGGCCCGTAGGTGTCCGACTCCGCGGTGGACATCGGCTTCACCTTCGTCACCAGCAGCTTCTTGGCCTGCGCGGGGCTAAGCCAGCCCACCTCCGGCAAGTAGGCGACCCCGTCCGGCGAGACGTAGAGGTTCAGGTGCGCCTTGGCCTTTTGCTCACCGGCTACGAGACGTCGGAACGCTTCTGCGAGATCGCAGGCGTGTTTGCGCATGAACGCTCTCAAGCCCTTGTGTATGAACGCACCCTCGATGTCGTCGAAGGAGAATGCGAAGCGGAATCGCTGGCGCTCGTCGATGCGCACGGACCCCGTCGGCTTCTTCTCCGGCGGCGCGAGCGGCTCCGCTTGATGCATGAGGATGATCTTTCTAATGCGGTTTCCTAGCGCCGCTGCCAGCACAAATGCCTCGCTGGGCACGCGTGGCCGAAGCATCGCCGCGCAGGCGCCGTCGACCTCGTTGCGCGCGTCGTCACTCACCCCGCGCAGCTTGTTGGCCATGGCTATGAGCCGATCGACGTCGATGTGACCGTGCTTGATCGCCTCCCCGATGACCTTGGGAAATCGCCGCAACACGATGAGTGCGTGAACGATTGCACGGATCCTCGCTTTCGATTTCACGACCTCCTTCTTGATGGCCGACACGATCTGCTCGGCGTTGCGCCCCTCTGCAAGCTGCTCCTCCACGAAGGGCAGCCACTCGGTCAGAAGCTTGCGGTTGTAGTCGGTATCCGTCTGCGCCAGCGCGACCGACGAGCGGCTCGCAGCAAAATATGCGTTATCCATTTCTTCCTTTTCGCTTATCGACGACCATGGTCGGTCGCCTCTTGCCCCAGAAGCTAACCCGGATTGTCAAGCCCGTCTACCCCACCCCTTCAAACCTGTGGATAACTTATACATAAATTAATTATCACGTTTTTGACCAGCCGTTTTGAGCCAAGGAGTTATCCACAGGGTTTGCCTTGAGTCTTCTGAACCGAAAGAAAATCCCCGCCGCGGTGCGTTGCGACGGGGATAATCGGGTGTGTTTTACATGTGCTGTGTCGTGAGCAAGCCCCTCTTCATTCGTTCGATGAGGTTCTTGCGCAGATACAGCAGGTATGCCCACACCAGAATGAAGAGGACAGCGATGAACAACGCGCTCGGGTGCACGAATGCGCCGCCCAGCGCAAAGACTTGCATGACGATGTCGGCTGGGATCGCCCACTTCGCAAACTGCAGGAACGCCAGGATCATCATGGCAACCCCCACGACGGTGATGTACACCCAGTTGAAGGTGGTCCAGTGCGAGCCCTCGTCGACGCGCAGGATCACCGTGAGCACCAGCAGGTAGCTGATCGACTCCATGCACATCGTGCCGCTCATCACGCCGCGCACGCCCTTGAGCGGGTCCTTGACAGGCGCCTGGCCCGGCCCCAGCGGGCCGTACTCGATTTCCTCGTCCTTGCTGCTCACGCGGGTTCCTTTCCAAACAGTGTGCGGGCCTCGCCGGCGGTGACGACCGATCCCGTGACGATGACGCCCGCGCCGGACTGCACGTCGGTGTCCTCGGCCAGCTCGACCGCCAGCTCGACGGCGCCGGGCAGGTTGTAGGCGACGTGTACGCGCTCGTCGCCGTAGATCTCTCGGGCGTATTCGGCCAGCTCCTCGGCGTCCATGGCGCGCGGGGAGCTGTTCGTGGTCACGACGATCTCCGACAGGTGCGGCTCGAGCGCGGCGAGCACCCCTCGAACGTCCTTGTCGCCCAGGCAGGCGACGACCCCGATGAGCCGGGAGAACTCGAAGTCGCGCTCGAGCGCGGCACCCAGTGCCTTGGCGCCATGCGGGTTGTGGGCGGCGTCGATAAACACCGTCGGGGTGGCGCGCACGCGCTCGAGGCGCCCGGGCGACTGCACCGTCGCAAAGCCAGCGCGAACGGTGTCGATGTCGAGCTGCCGCCCGGCACCGGCGCCGAAGAACGCCTCGACCGCGGCCAGCGCGCACGCGGCGTTTTGCGCCTGGTGCTCGCCGGACAACGGCAAGAAGATGTCCTCGTATTCGCCACCCAGGCCGCGGATGCTGACCTGCTGGCCGCCCACGGCGATCGACGAGGAGGTCACGCCGAACTCGACGCCGAAGCGCGCGACCTGCGCGTCGACCTTCACCGCCTGCTCGAGGATGACCCGCATCGCAGCGGGCTCCTGCTGGCCGATGATCGCGACGTTATCCGGCGGGGTGAGCAGGTCGTCGGTATCCCACCGGGACTTGATGATGCCCGCCTTCTCCCCCGCGATCTCCTCGATGGTGTCGCCGAGGAAGTCGGTGTGGTCCAGCCCGACCGGCATGACCACCACGACGTCGGAGTTGATGACGTTGGTGGCGTCCCAGCGTCCGCCCATGCCGACCTCGACGACGGCAACGTCGACGGGGGCGTCGGCAAACGCCGCATACGCCATCGCCGTGAGCACCTCGAACTTGCTCATCTTCGGCCCGCCCTTCTTGGCGGACTCGGCGTCGACCATCTCGACGTAGGGCTTGATCTCCTCCCACGTGCGCACGTAGTCGCGCGGGTGGATGGGGCGACCGTCGATGCCGATGCGCTCGGTGACCAGCTGCAGGTGCGGGCTGGTGGTGCGCCCGGTGCGGCGGTGGAAGGCGCGCAGCAGCGCCTCGATCATGCGCACCGTCGAGGTCTTGCCGTTCGTGCCCGCGACGTGGATCGACGGGAACGCCCGCTCGGGGTTGCCGAGCAGGTCCATGAGCAGCTCGATGCGCTCGAGGGTCGGGTCGATCTTGATTTCCGACCAGCGCTGATCCAGCTCCGCCTCGACCCTCGCAAGCGCTGCCAGGTCGTCCTCGGTGATTGTCGTGGGTAGCGCCTCCGGCTCCTCGTCACCGCCCGCAGCGACGTCGATAGGTAAAGACAGCACCGACTCGGACAGCTTGAGCTCGCCCAGCTCGAACCCCGGTTCTGGGGTGGAAAGCTCCGCGAAGGACTCCTCGTTGATGACGTCGTGCGAGCGCTCGGCGTCCTTGTTGTCAGACACCTACGCCAGCTCCTCGAGCCGCGCGGTGATGCGTGCGACCTCTTCTTGGGCGACCTTCTGGCGGTTGCGGATCTTCTCCACGACGGCCTCCGGCGCCTTGGCCAGGAAGTTCTCGTTGCCCAGCTTCTTCGCGGTGGTCTCCAGCTCCTTGTTGGCAGTGGCCAGGTCCTTCTCCAGGCGCTTGCGCTCCGCCGCCTTGTCGACGGTGCCAGAGGTATCGAGCGCAACGACCACCGTGGACGTCGACAAGCGAACCTCGATGCTGGCAGACGGGGCAAAGCCGCTGGCGGGAACCTCGACCTTGGCCAGCGAACGCACCAGCCCCTCCTGCTCGGCCAGATCGCAGGACGCGAAGTCCACGGCGGCCGGCACCTTCTGGGAGGGCTTCACACCCTGGTCGGAACGGAAGCGGCGGATCTCAGTAATAAGCTTTTCGACGTCCGCCATGCGGCGCGCGGCCTCCTCGTCGAGCGCAGCGCCGCCGTTGGTGAGCGCCTCGGTCGGCCACGCGGCGACGTTGAGGGACTCCTCGTCGGTGAGCGCCTTCCACAAAACCTCGGTGACGAACGGCATCGCCGGGTGCAGCAGCCTGAGTACGGCGTTGAGCACCTGCCCCAGGACGAGCTGGGTGTTCTCGCCGATGCGCTTCGCCTCCGGCTCGGCGGCCTCGAGGTCGCGCGGGATCTGCACCTTGGCGTACTCCAGGTACCAGTCGCAGAACTCGCCCCAGGCGAACTGGTAGAGCAGCTCGTTGGCCTTGGCGAACTGGTAGCGATCGAGGTACTCGTCGACGGCGACACGCACGGCCTCGAGGCGATCGAGGATCCAGCGGTCGGCATCGGTCAACTCCTCGCGGGCAGGCAGCTCGCCCACGCGCGCGCCGTTCATGAGCGCGAACTTGGTGGCGTTGTAGAGCTTTGTCGCGAAGTTGCGGGAGCTCTGCGCGGAGTCCTCGCCGATCGGCAGGTCCACGCCAGGGTTGGCGCCGCGGGCCAGGGTAAAGCGCAGGGCGTCGGCGCCGAAGCGCTCGACCCAGTCCATCGGGTCGATGCCGTTGCCCAGCGACTTGCTCATCTTGCGGCCGTGCTCGTCGCGGACGAGGCCGTGCAGGAACAGGTCGGTGAACGGGATCTGCGGGCGGCCGTCCTTGCCCTCGCCCAGGGTCTCCGGGGTCTGGCTCGCCGCAAACGTGCCGAACATCATCATGCGCGCCACCCAGAAGAACAGGATGTCGTAGGCGGTGACCAGCACGGACGTCGGGTAAAACTTCTCCAGCTCCGGGGTCTTGTCCGGCCAGCCCATGGTCGAGAACGGCCACAGGGCGGAGCTGAACCAGGTATCCAGCACGTCCGGGTCCTGGACGTAGCCCTCGGGCGCCTGCTCGTCAGGGCCGACGCAGACGATGTCTCGCTCGACCTCCCCGGACTCATTAGTCCGCTCCGGGCCGTACCAGATCGGGATGCGGTGACCCCACCACAGCTGGCGGGAGATGCACCAGTCGTGCATGTCGTCGACCCACTCGAAGTAGCGCGGCTCGCTCGACTTTGGATGGATGACGGTGTCGCCCTCGCGCACGGCGTCGCCGGCCATCTGCGCCAGCTTGTCCACCTTCACGAACCACTGCAGCGACAGGCGCGGTTCGACGGCCTCGCCGGAGCGCTCGGAGTGGCCGACCGAGTGCACGTAGGGGCGGATCTCCTTGACGATGCGGCCCTGTTCGGCGAGCGCCTCGCGGATCTTCACGCGCGCCTCGTAGCGGTCCATGCCGTCGAACTGGGTGCCGGTGCCCGCGATGTGGCCGGTGGAGTCCATGATGGTGGGCATCTCGAGGTTGTGGCGCTGGCCGAGCGCGTAGTCGTTGGGGTCGTGCGCCGGGGTGATCTTTACCGCGCCGGTGCCGAACTCGGGGTCGACGTAGTCGTCGGCGACGACGATCATCTGGCGATCGGGCAGGAACGGGTGCGGCAGCGTCGTGCCGACCAAGTCCTTGTAGCGCTCATCGTCCGGGTGGACGGCGACCGCGACGTCGCCGAGCATCGTCTCGACACGGGTGGTGGCGACGATGACGTGCGGCTCGTCGTCGTTCATGGAGCCGTAGCGGATGGAGACGAGCTCGCCCTCAACGTCCTTGTAGACGACCTCGATGTCGGAGACCGCGGTCTCCAGCACCGGCGACCAGTTGACCAGCCGGTTGGCCTGGTAGATCATGCCCTGGTCGTAGAGCTTCTTGAAGATGGTCTGCACCGCGCGCGACAGCCTCTCATCCAAGGTAAAGCGCTCGCGCGACCAGTCGACGGAGTCGCCGATGGCGCGCATCTGGGCGCCGATCGTGCCGCCAAACTTCTTCTTCCACTCCCAGACGTGCTCGATGAACTCCTCGCGCTCGTAGTCCCAGCGCTTCTTGCCCTCGGTCTCACGCAGCATCGCCTCGACCTTGGTCTGCGTGGCGATGCCCGCGTGATCCATGCCCGGCAGCCACAGCACCTCAAAGCCCTGCATGCGCTTGCGGCGCGCGATGGCGTCCATGAGCGTGTGGTCGAGCGCGTGACCCATGTGCAGCTGACCGGTCACGTTCGGCGGCGGCAGCACGATGCTAAAGGCCGGCTTCGTGCTCGCCGGGTCGGCGGTGAAGTAGCCCTTGTCCACCCACTCCTCGTAGAGGGCGGTCTCGTGGGACTTCGGGTCCCAGCTTGCTGGCAATTTGTCTGCGCGGTTTTGATCAGTCACGGCTAACCATCTTAGCCCAAAGCCCGACGCAGCTAACCATTGCTTTTGCTTTTCGACGCCCAACCTCACGGCCGGCGGCCGCTAACCCTTCCCGTGGACGGTGATGACGTAGCCGTCGGGGTCGCGGAAGCTGAAGGTTCGGCCAGACGGGCCGTCCGTCGGCTCGGCGACGATGGCCACGGCCCCGCGCAGCGTCACGACGTTGTCGATCTAGAACCCTAAGGAGACGCCAACCCCCGGGCCAACCCCGAGGTCGACCCCCGGTAGTGGCTCGCGCACCGCGAACGGGATGGGGGCGGGGCCGAAGACGGCGGCGCCCTGTGGGCTGTGGCCGAGGCCGGTGGATGGAATTACGTTCTCGGGACTCCCACGCTGGATCCCGCCACTGGGGCCACGCGCGCAAACGCCCCGCCGAGGCGGTGGGTCACCGGCCTTGGCGGGGCGTCGAAAAGCGAAAATGCGTTAGGCGAGCAGGTCCTTGACCGCCTCGCGCTCCTCCTGGAGCTCCTTGACGTTGGCGTCGATGCGGGCGCGCTGGAAGTCGTTGAGCTCGAGGCCCTCGACGACCTCCCAGGCACCGTTCTTGGACACGGTCGGCAGGCCGATGACGATGCCTTCCGGGATGCCGTAGGCGCCGGTGGACGGGATGGCCGCGCTGGCCCAGTCCTCGGTGCCGTTGATCCAGTCGTGCATGTGGTCGACGGCCGAGGATGCGGCGGAGGCGGCCGACGACTTGCCGCGGACCTCGATGATCTCGGCGCCGCGCTTGGCCACGCGCGGGATGAACTCCTCGGTGTACCAGTGGTGATCGAGCTCGTTGAAGATCTCCTTGCCACTGACGGTGGTGAAGGTGAGATCTGGGAACTGGGTGGCGGAGTGGTTGCCCCACACGACGATCTTGGCCAGCTCGGTCTTCTCCACGCCGAGCTTCTCGGACAGCTGGGAGACGGAGCGGTTGTGGTCAAGGCGCATCATGGCGTTGAAGCGCTCGTTCGGGACGTCCTTGGCGGCGCTCATAGCGATGAGCGCATTGGTGTTGGCCGGGTTGCCCACGACGAGCACGCGGATGTCATCGGCGGCGTTGTCGTTGATGGCCTTGCCCTGCGGGCCGAAGATCTTGCCGTTGGCGGCGAGCAGGTCGGAGCGCTCCTCGCCCTTGCCGCGCGGCTTCGCGCCGACCAAGAAGGCGGCGTTGGTGCCGTCGAAGGCCTTGTTGACGTCGTCGGTGACCACGATGTTCTTCAGCAGCGGGAAGGCGGAGTCATTGAGCTCCATGGCAACGCCCTCGGCGCCGCCGATGGCCTGCGGGATCTCGAGCAGCTGCAGCTCGATGGGCTGGTCCTTGCCGTAGACGTCGCCGTTGGCGATGCGCCACAGCAGGGAGTAGGCGATCTGGCCGGCCGCGCCGGTGACTGCGATCTTTTTAACCGACTTGCTCATAAAGTTTTCGCTCCTTTGGAAACGACAACCGCGGCCTCGTGCGGCCCCAGTTGGGAGGTGTGTGGTCTATGGATGCGTCCCACTCCAAGATTTGTGAGCTGCATCAAATCCTTTGTAACTCCTCCCACCTTAGCGCGAAACCCACAATGTCCGCACGGGCAAAATCCAAAATTACTGGTCATTTCGGTTTGTCGTTTGTCACATGTGACAGTTTTCTCATTCAATAACGAATCGGCCCTAAAGAAGGCGCAATACCACGCAAACAGGAATATTCACCCAAACGGGAAGCCGCCGCTCACGAGGCCCCACACCTTAAGGGCAGCCCATGCACGGTTGGATTTCCGAACGGACCTTTTCCACCCCCGATGGAGCGTAGAAATAGTTCCGATCCCCTTGTATCCGGTTTTTACTTCGGAGATTTCGGTATCTTGTGAAGCAGTGAACCGACGGGTTATAACCGGCTGCCCCGGTCAAACGCGAAGGATCACACCAGCAAGTTGGCCTGCATCAGTTCCTTCGTCACGCCTTGCATAACTGAATCGAGCCTTGCGATTTCCTCGCCCGCACCGCACACGCGGTGTGGACCCGATTCCTTACTTGTTTTGTTATTCCTAGGCGATGCGAACGCTGAAGCAGCCTCAGCGCACGTAGGGCCACCTCTTTGCCGCACGATCACCCCTCGAGCGGCATCGGGAATGAAGTGTAAGTAACAAGCAGAACACTAGGATTTTTGAGGAGCAGCATCGTGAAGGATCTCATCAGCGACGAGCGTGAGCCACAGGCGGAAAGCGCGGCGAGCACCGAGATAGATCACAACGAGGTCTGCCCCGACACCGTCTTAGACATCGCCATGCAGCACTTCGCCGCCGACGGCTTCGCGGACACCAAGCTGGAGAACATCGCCAAGGAATCGGGCATGTCCAAGCGCATGATCCACTACCACTTCGGCGACAAGCGGGGCCTCTACAACCGTTGTCTGGCCAAGGCCGTCACCTACCTGCGCCCCACCCAGGAGGAGGTGCAGCTCGACACCACCGTCCCCGTCGAGGGCATCCGACAGATCGTGGAGGCGCTGTTCCGCTGCTTCGTCGTCCACCCCGAGGCCGTGCGGCTGCTCGTCATGGAGAACCTGCACCACTTCGGCAAGGTGACCGACCGCCGGATCTTGAGCGACAAGTCCGAGGTGATCCTGCAGCTGGACAAGCTGCTCATGAAGGGTCAGGACTCCGGCGCCTTCCGCCCGGGCATTTCCGCCCAGGACGTGTTCACCCTCATCGTCTCGATCGCGGTGTTTAGGATCTCCAACCGCTCGATCACGATGAACCTCTACGGGGTCGACACCATGGACGAGGAAAACACCGCCGGCATGGCGCGCCTCGCCAGCGACGCCACCCTCGCCTTCCTCACGAGCAACCTGAAGTCCACCTCGGACGCGGTCAGCTACCTGACCGTCAGCCTCGGCACCGAGACCGAGCTCATCGACGAGTCCGACTCGACCTACGACATCTCAGGCACGGTGTTCGAGTAAGAAGGGTGCCCCTAGCGGGCAAGCATGACGCCCGGGCGCAGCAGCTGGTTGCGGACCAGCACCACCATGAGCCCGATGGTGACCGCCTGCACGGCGTAGGCCGCCACCAGCACCGCGACGAATCCCGGTGAGCCAGCCGCCACGATGCCGTTCTTCATGAGCCCGACGTTGAGGAAGAAAAAGCTCAAGACGCCCAGCGCCACTCCCGGGCATACGAGCGTGAACGCCGCCGGGGACTGCTCCTGCGTGGTGAACACGAAGCGGCGATAGAAGCCGTTCGACGCCATGGCGCGGTGCCCCATGAACAGGAACGCCAGCTGCGCCATGAGCATGACCGCGAGCAGCAGAAACACGAGCGTCGAGCTTGGCGGGTGCTTGGTGTCGCTGGTCAGGCTGGCGATCGACTGCAGGCCGTGGCGGGAGCGCAGGCCGGTGATCGCCCACAGGGTAAGGATCGGCACGCCCAGCCACAGCGTGGCGGAGTTACCGAGGTTGAGGCCGTAGCGCAGCATGCTCATGACCCCCATCGGCAAGAAGATGAGGAACAGCAGCCCGGAGATCACCCCGAAGAAGGCGGCGCCCATCAGGCCCGCGACGACGGTGGCGGTCACGTGGCTCATCGCGGCTGGCGCGGCGAAGCCGACCGCCACCATCGAGAAGGCGAAGGCGCTGAGCAGCTGATTGAGCCCGCCGTTGGCTTTGAAGTCGAAGCCGTTGTGCAGCACCCGGTTCATGTAGCGCCCCATGTATACCAGCGCCAAGACGCCGACGAGGCCGTAGCCAATCAGCGCTGCCGGGAAGAGGTACTCGACGATGCCCCACAGGCCGGGGATCGCGATGGCCGCGACGATGAACAGCCCGTTGATCGTCATGCCGAGGGTCAGCGGGATGGCGAGCAGGGTCACCTCGGCATTGCTCCTGACCACCGCCTGGTAGTTCTCGGTCCGCTTCCACGCCCGCAGCTGCCGGAGGTTCCACGCCAGCAGGACGAGGTGGATCGCGAAGAACATCGCGATGCCGATGTAGGCCACGGCGATCATGGTGCGGATCAGACCGCCGCCAGCATTCCACGCCGCGGACACCGACTCGAAGGTGGGGATGGCGGTCTTCGGGTGTGGGGTCAGGTGCATGAGGTTCATGAAGAAGAGCACCGACATGCCGCCGAAACCGAGGGAGGAAAGGAAGTAGAGGGGCGAATACTTCTCGCCCAGGGTGTTTTTCATCAAAGCTCCAAATGATAGGCACTCCGCGTTATCGACACGCGGTTTCACCACCATAGACATACCCCACCGGGTATATGAAATTTATACCCCCTGGGGTATTTTTATCCCCTCGACGCCGAAGGCCCAAGACCAATCCGGTCTTGGGCCTTTTGAATGCGGGCGCGGCGGCGTAGCCGTCGACAAGCGAATGCTTAAGCGGTCTTTTCCTCCTCGTCGCGGGCGACGAGCTGCGGTTCCGCCTCGCCGCGGACGACCTCGGCGGTGATGACGACCTGGGAGATGTCCTCGCGATCGGGGATGTCGTACATGACCGGCACGAGCAGCTCCTCCATGATGGCGCGCAGTCCTCGGGCGCCGGTGCCCCGCTCGATGGCGCGATCGGCGATCTCCTGGAGCGAGTCCTCCTCGAAGACGAGCTCGACCCCGTCCATCTCGAACAGGCGCTGGTACTGCTTGACCAGCGAGTTCTTCGGCTCGGTGAGCACGCGCACGAGCGAGTCCCAGTCGAGGTTACCCACGGTGGCAACGATCGGCAGGCGCCCGATAAACTCCGGGATGAGGCCGAACTTGACCAGATCCTCCGGGCGGACGTCCTTGAACACGTCGACCTCGTCGCGGTCCTCCTTGCCCACCAGCTCGGCGCCGAAGCCCAGGCCCTTCTTGCCGCGGCGCTCCTCGATGACCTTCTCCAGGCCCGCGAAGGCGCCCGCGACGATGAACAGGATGTTCGAGGTGTCGAGCTGGATGAAGTCCTGGTTGGGGTGCTTGCGCCCGCCCTGCGGCGGGATCGAGGCGACGGTGCCCTCGAGGATCTTCAGCAACGCCTGCTGCACGCCCTCGCCGGAGACGTCTCGGGTGATCGACGGGTTGTCCGACTTGCGCGAGATCTTGTCCACCTCGTCGACGTAGATGATGCCGCGCTGGGCGCGCTGGACGTCGAAGTCGGCGGCCTGCAGCAGCTTGAGCAGGATGTTCTCCACGTCCTCGCCGACGTAACCAGCCTCGGTGAGGCTCGTGGCGTCCGCGATGGCAAAGGGCACGTCCAGCAGGCGGGCGAGCGTCTGGGCGAGGTAGGTCTTGCCCGAGCCGGTGGGGCCCAGCATCAAGATGTTGGACTTTTGCAGCTCGGTCTCGTCGTCCTTGTTCTTGCGCGGGCTTAGGGTGCGGGCCTCCTCGGCGCGCACGCGCTTGTAGTGGTTGTAGACGGCCACCGACAGGATGCGCTTGGCGTCGTCCTGCCCGATGACGTACTTGTCCAGGAACGCCGAGATCTCCGAGGGGCGCGGGAGGCGGTCGCCGCCCTCCTTGGCGGCCTCGTTGGCCTGACCGAGCTCTTCCTCAATGATCTCGTTGCACAGCTCGATGCATTCGTCGCAGATGTACACCCCGCCGCCGGCGATGAGCTTTTTCACCTGCTTCTGGCTCTTGCCACAGAATGAGCATTTGAGCAGATCAGCGCTTTCTTGCATGCGTGCCATTTAAGGTCGATCGTCTCTTTCTTCTTCCTCGTTGAAGCCTGCCCACGACTCGCGCGCGGCGCCTCGGGGCGAAGCCTACCGTGACTTCCCACTGTAGCCCCCGCACGCCGCCCGGCGCACGTACGCCACGGCGCGTGTGCGGGAGGCTGCGGGCAGGACCACAGACACTACACTGAAGCAATGATTATCGCAGCCGCCCGCCCCGATCAGGTCGACGAGATCGTCGCGCTGTGGGAGAAGTGCCACCTTACAGAAGAAGGCGACGATCCGTCGCTCGACGCCCAGCAGATCATGGATTCGCCCATGTCGATCCTCATGGTCGCCGAGGCCGACGACGACCCGCGCGTCGTGGGCACGGCGGTCGCGGGCTTCGACGGCCACCGCGGCAACATTTACTACCTGGCTACCTCGCCCGAGCAGCCTCGCGTCGCACAGGAGCTGATGCAGACCGCCTGCGACTGGCTCGCCGATCGCGGCGCCGCGGCCGTCACGGTACTCGCCAGCGAGGCGTCGCTCGGCTTCTTCGAGGAGCGCGGCTTTAAGCGTTCGCCGTCGATCGCCGTCAGCAGGTCGCTTATCGACGGCTAAAGCGCGCGACCCCGGTCAGAGGTTCTGGCGCAGATTGTTGCCAGCCGTCTCCCCGCCGTCGATGGCGATGCTTGCCCCGTTGACGAAGCGGGACTCGTCGCTTGCCAGGTAGACGATGAGCTGGCTGATCTCCTCCGGCTCCGCGGCGCGCCCGGCGGGGATCTGCCCGTAGCCGCGCTCGAGGTTGGCCGTGAGCGGGGTGTTGACGCTGCCCGGGTGCACGGAGTTGACCCGCACCCCGAACTCGCCGAAGTCCAGCGCCGAGGTCTTGGTCAGCCCCAGCACGCCCCACTTGGCGGCGGAGTAGGCGGCGCGGCCCTTAAACCCGGTCAGCCCCGCGATGGAGGAGATGTTGATGATCGAGCTGGTCTCGTTCTTCTTCAGCTCCGGGAGGGCCGCGCGCATGCCGTAGAACGTACCGTTGAGGTCGATGTCGATGGTCAGCCGCCAGTCCTCGAGCGTGGTGGTCTCGGCGGTGCCCGGCCGGTAGATGCCCGCGTTATTGACGAGCACGTCGAGCGTGCCGAAGGCCGCCACCGTGGCGGCCACCGCCTGCTCCCAGGATTCGATGTCCGTGACGTTCAAGTAGACGGACGCAGCGGCCTTGCGGCCGAGCTCCTCGTTGATCGAGGCCGCGACGGACTCCGCGAGTTCGGCCTACAGGTCGGCGATCATGACGCTGGCCCCCTCGCGGGCGAGCGCGCGGGCGTGGGAGGCGCCCATGCCCTGGGCGCCTCCGGAGATGAGTGCAACTTTGCCGGGAACGCGCCCGGCCGGTGTGGTGTTCATACCCTCCACACTAGGCCGCGACGGTGAGGGCGTCGGATACCGCGAAGTCGGCCTCGGTGATCTCTCGCACGCCCTCGATGGTTTCGCCCTCGGCGAGCTCGACCAACGTGAGCCCCTTTTCCTTGTCGACACTGAACACCGCGTGGTTGGTGATGATAAGGTCGACGCACGCGGCACCGGTCAGCGGCAGCGAACACTGGTTCTTCAGCTTCGACTCCCCCTTCTTGTTGGTGTGCTCCATCATGACGATGATGCGCTTGGCCCAAACGCTTCGGGAGCCACGCCATGACCACCTCCCCCAACCGCATCCGCGCGATCCACCAGTCCCTCGTCGACCGGCTTTCCACCCTCTCGCCCGGCTCGAGCTTCATCGCGCTGGTCCGCGGCGCCCAGGGATCGGGCAAGACGCAGGTCATCCGCGACATCACGGCGAACCTCACCGGCTGGAACGTGGCGAGCGCCTCGGCGACACCGTCCTCCTCCCGCTCCTTTTGTGGAGCGGGGTGACCTCCGCCCTCTACCGCGGCGACCGGCAGCTGACGCGCTTCTACCTCTCCCGCATGAGCCTGCCCCACGACAGCCTCGCCATCCAGCGCGTCCCCGCCCTCATGAGCCAGATACTTGCAGCCTCCATGGCCAACTACGTCCCCGCGGCTCTGCGGATCGGCGCTTCGCTTCTGGACTACGACGCCACCCACGACATCTCCCACCCCGGCTTCTGGCCGTGGCAGGACGTCTACGCGCAGCAGCTGCTTCTCGCGGGATTGGACGACCAGGCCCGGGAGCTCGTCGACGTCACGATGGATCGTACCGCCCTATCCCCGATACAGTCCCTGATGGCGAAGCTGGGGGTTCCGCTCGCCAACATCCTCATCCACCGCGGCGAGGTGACCCGCGGGATGCGGTACTTTGAGGAGGCCGTCGAGCAGATCTCCCCACTTGGGCTCCCCGCCTACGAGTCGCGGATCCTCTACGAGTACGGCCGCGTGCTCCGGCGATTGGGCAGGCGCCGGGAGGCCGAGGGCGTCTTCGCCCGCGCCGAAGAGGTCTTCGCGGCGATGGGGGCGGCGGAGTTCGTGGAGCGCTGCCGCAGGGAACGCCGCGTCGGCGGCCTGACTCCACACGCCCCGAAGGACCCGCTCACCGCGCAAGAGCGCGAGATCGCCACCCGCGTAGCCCAGGGTGCCATCAACCGCGAGGTCGCCTCCGACCTCTTCCTCTCCACGAAAACGGTGGAGTACCACCTCACCAACATCTACAAAAAGCTCGGCGTGCGCAACCGCAAGGAGCTGCGCGAGAAGTTCGCCCGATAACGCCCGAGAGCCAAAAAAGGGCGGCCCACCCGTAGGTGAGCCGCCTTAACTAAGAAGCGCTAGCCGTTGAGCTTGCGGTACTCGAAGACCTGGTCCACGATGCCGTACTCCAGGGCCTCCTGGGCCGTGAGGATCTTGTCGCGGTCGGTGTCCTCGCGAACCTGCTGCGGGGTCTTGCCAGTGTGGCGGGCCAGTGTCTCGTCCATGAGCGTACGCATGCGCTCGATCTCGCGGGCCTGAATCTCCAGGTCGGAGACCTGGCCGCGCGCACCCTCGGTCGCGGGCTGGTGGATGAGCACGCGGGCGTTGGGCAGCATGGCGCGCTTGCCGGGGGCACCGGCGGCCAGCAGCACGGCGGCGGCCGACGCCGCCTGGCCAAGGCAAACGGTGCGCACGTCGGGGCGCACGTACTGCATGGTGTCGTAGATCGCCATGAGCGAGGTAAACGAGCCGCCGGGCGAGTTGATGTACATGGTGATCTCGCGATCGGGGTCGAGGCCCTCGAGCACGAGCAGCTGCGCCATGATGTCGTTGGCGGTCACGTCGTCGACCTGGTTGGCCAGGAAGATGATGCGCTCTTCGAACAGCTTGTTGTACGGGTCGGTGGTCTTGGTGCCGTAGGCGGACTGCTCGACGAACTGCGGAAGCACGTAACGAGCAGAAGGCATAACCATTCCGTTGTCATTCATGGGGTGATTCTCCTCTGGTTTCTAATCTCTGTTACGCGCTTAGTTGGCGATCGGGCCCTCGGCCAGCGTGATCACGTGATCGACCAAGCCATATTCCTTGGCCTGCTGGGCGGTGAACCAGCGGTCGCGGTCGGAGTCCTTGGTGATCTGCTCGAAGGTCTGGCCGGTGTGCTCGGCGATGAGCTCGGCCATCTCGCGCTTGGTCTGGGCGAACTGCTCGGCCTGGATGGCGATGTCGGCCGCGGTGCCGCCGACGCCAGCGGACGGCTGGTGCATCATGATGCGCGCGTGCGGCAGGGCGTAGCGCTTGCCTTTGGTGCCGCCGGAGAGCAAGAACTGGCCCATGGAGGCGGCAAGACCCATGCCATAGGTGGCGATGTCGCACGGCGAGTACTTCATGGTGTCGTAGATAGCCATGCCCGCGGTGACCGAGCCGCCGGGGGAGTTAATGTACAGCGAGATATCGCGGGTGGGATCCTCTGCGGTCAGCAGCAGGATCTGGGCGCAGAGCTTGTTGGCGATTTCGTCATCGACCTGGGTGCCTAGGAAGATGATGCGCTCGCGCAGGAGGCGCTCGTAGACGCTATCGCTCAGGTTCATGCCGCTACCGGCCGCCATGCGGATGAGATCGCTCATGAATGTTCTCTCCTTGATTTAAGTGATGTTCACGGCACCCTGGCACTTACATGCCTTGAGTGCTTAATGCTCACCACGATACATGGCGCACGCAACAAAGCGCCGCCTTGTTCGCTCATAGCGTTGCGGCCGCCAGCCGAAGGCTATGCGTCGGCAAGCAAATGCCAAAAGACCCGGCCACCGCGATGGGTGCCGGGTCTGAAAAGGAGAAGAACTAGTTCTCCTCTGCCTCGTCCTCTTCCAGGCCGAAGTACTCGTTGGCGTCGACGTCGTTGCCCTCGGTGTCCTTGACCGTGGTGCGAACGATCGCGGAGGCCAGGGCCTTGCCGCGGCGGACGTCGGAGAACAGCTGGGCAATCTGGCCGGACTGCTGCAGCTGGACGATGAACTGGTTCGGGTCCATGCCGTAGGACTGCGCGGTGAACAGGATGTGGTCGGTCAGCTCCTGCTGGGAGACCTCCGGGTCCTCCTGCTCGGCGAGAACGTCGAGGAACAGCTGGGTGCGAACGGCCTCGGAGGCGGCCTCGCGGGTGTTCTTATCGAACTCCTCGCGGGTGGTGCCCTGCGCCTCAAGCAGCGCGTTGAGCGCGTCCTCGTCGTGGGCCAGCTGGCCCAGGATCTGGTGCTGCTGGGCGTGCACCTGCTCGTCGACAACGCCCTGCGGCAGCTCGAACTCGGACTGAGCCAGGGCCGCCTTGAGCACCTCGTCGCGGATCTGGGACGCCTGGGCGGTCTTGGCGTTGGCCTCGACCTGCTCGGTCATGGACGCGCGCAGCTCCTCGACGGTGTCGAACTCGGACGCCATCTGGACGAACTCCTCGTCCAGCTCCGGCAGCTTGCGCTCCTTGGTCTGGGCGACGGTGACGGTGACATTGGCCTCCTCGCCAGCGTGCTCGCCGTTTTGCAGCTTGGTGGTGAACTCGGCGGACTCGCCGGTCTTCAGGCCGCGCAGGGCGGTGTCGAGGCCATCGATGAGGTCGCCGGCGCCGACCTTGTAGGACAGGCCCTCGGCCTTAGCCTCCTCGATCTCCTTGCCATCGACGGTGGCGGACAGATCGATGACGGCGAAGTCGTTGGTCTTCAGCTTGCGCTTGGTGTCCTTGAGCTCGCCGAAGCGCTCGCGCAGGCGGTCGATCTCGGCGTCGACGGCCTCGTCGTCCGCCTTGATCGGGTCGACGGTGACCTCGATGGCGGAGAAATCCGGAACGGTGATCTCGGGGCGGACATCGACCTCGGCGGTGAACTCGACGAGCTCGCCGTCCTCAAGCTTGGTGATGTCGATGGTGGGCTGGCCCAGAACGATCAGCTCGTTCTCCTCGCAGGCCTGCTGGTAACGGGTGGGCAGCATGTCGTTGACGACCTGCTCCAGGACCGGACCGCGGCCGATGCGAGCATCGATGAGCTGACGCGGTGCCTTGCCCTTGCGGAAACCAGGAATGGTTACCTGCTGTGCCAAAGCCTTGTAAGCCTGGTCGATCTCACCCTGGAGTTCCTCGAAGGGAACCTCGACAGTGAGCTTCACGCGGGTCGCGCTCAGCTTATCGACGGAAGTCTTCAACTTCAGTCACTCTCCTGATCATGTAATGGAATAAAAGTGGACTAGATAAAACTAACACCCCCACCCAAAAAACTATTGGATGAGGGTGTTAATTCTTGTCGGGACGACAGGATTTGAACCTGCGACCCCCTGCTCCCAAAGCAGGTGCGCTACCAAACTGCGCCACGTCCCGGAATGCGTACCCACAAGCTGATTTCTCACTTGTCCCGCCGCGCGCACGCGGGGTACGCAGCTACTTTAGCCGCGCGCCGAGGAAAACTCCAAATCCTTGTTGCTTTCGCTTTCCGACGCCTACGGCACCCACCCCCGGGACGCGAGAAGCCGCCGGGATGCACCCAGCGGCCTGCGAAAACTTGGAGGGAATGACGGGAATCGAACCCGCGTTATCAGTTTGGTAATCCCCTGGAAACGCGATGCGTTCATCATGCTGTGGAGTTCTACGACATTCTGAAAGCCCCCAATGACACTTGCTTAAGAATTCCATTTGCTTCATCGGGTGCCATCGTTGCACCACAAGAATCGTTTACGCAGGTTGAGACCCATGGGATCGAAAACTGATACTTTGTCAGGCTGAAATCTCGTGGGTAGCATTTCCGCCATGAATACAACTACAAACAACTCTTTTGGGGCGCTAGTCCGCGCCGGACGCAATAAACTCGATATCACCCAGCAGCAGCTCGCCGACATGGTCGGCCGCTCCCGAAAATGGATGGTGCAGGTCGAGAAGGGCGAACGTTACGATACCTCGGAAGACATGCGTATCGATCCGGATATGGTGGTAAAAATCGCTCTCATCTTAGACATTGATCCAGTAGAGGCTCTTTATGCAGTCGGCGCACCGAAAGATACGTGGCCCGACTTCTCGCATTTACGTTTGGCCAGCGACAATGTCAGAGTCGTTGACATCACCTCACTCACGCCAGAACAAACAAAGCTCGTCGAAGGGATGATAGACGAGTTTAGGAAGCTCAATCGTAAGGTCGAACAATAAAAGAGCTGAACCACAGGTTGAAAGTTCCCTCTATTTTGTGAGGTGGTATTTCATGCGCACGCTACCGAGAAACGGTTGGTCCACATTCAGGCCAACGTTTCCTGTGGAGGCGTGTTCTGCCTGGGCATGCAAAAGCGCCTAAACTGCTTTCTTACCTGCATGTTTAGGCGCTCCACTGTGGAGGGAATGACGGGAATCGAACCCGCGTTATCAGTTTGGAAGACTGAAGTATTAGCCACTATACGACATTCCCACTGCGAAAGAACCGACGCAAAAGTAGCGCGTCCCTTTCTGCACCCTTACCATAGCCCAGCTCGTCAAAAACTGGCAAATGCCCCGTTCACGGGCTTCGGCGGTCGGATAGACTGCAAGGCATGCACCCAAAGATCATCGACACCGACACCGGCCACGAGCTGTGGACCGCCAGCGAGTGCGCCGAGCTCTCCGGGACGGCACGCGGGACGTTTACCAGCTACGCTGGCCGCGGGCGCGCACCGGAGCCCGTGGCCAAGCTGCACGGGCTCACGCTGTGGGACGCCGAGGAGATTAGAGAGTGGATCAGCTCGCGGGCGAGCAAGAAGGCCCCCGACCATGGCCGTCGATAAGCGGGCGCGGGAACTATCAGGCTGCGCGTACCGTTAAGCAGTCGGTTTATTTATAAGGAAGAAGAAAGTAGTCCCCCATGGGTTTGTTGCTCATCCTCCTGGTCGTCGGAGGCCTCGTTTTCGCCCTGTCCCGAATGAACGGCGGCAAGAGCCAGAAGCAGGTCGAGCAGACCAACTTCGACGACGCGGTCGCCGATGCCCGCCGCTGGATCGACCGGCTCGGCTCGCAGGTGCTCACCCTGTCGGGCACCGACGCCGCCTCCACCCAGGCCATCGCGGACGCCTCCGAGCGCTTCAACGCGGCGAGCTCACAGATCTCCCAGGCCACGACGGTGCGCCAGGCGCAGCTCGCGCGCGAGTCCGCGCTCGAGGGCCTGCACTACGTCAACGCTGCGCGCGAGATCATGGGGCTCCCGGCGGGGCCCCAGCTGCCGCCGCTGGAGGGCCAGCGCGCGGCTGGGCGCGTGACCGAGACCCGCACCGTCACGCAGGACGGGCAGACGATCACCGCCTCGCCCGTGGCCACCGACGCGACCCCGAACTACTACCCCGGCGGCACCGTCGCCGGCCGCCCGGTTCCGGCCGGCTGGTACTCGCGCCCGTGGTGGGCCGAGGCCATGGTCTCCGGCGTGTGGACGGGCCTGTCCGTGGCCATGTTCAGCTCGCTGTTCCACGGCATGTCCGGCATTGGCTACAGCGCGGACGCGTGGGAGCACGGCTACGGTGACGGCTACGCCGATGGGCTAGAGGCCGCGGGTGCGGATGCTGGCGACATGGGCGATGGCGGCGACTTCGGTGGCGATGGCGGGGATGCCGGTGACGGCGGCGGGTTCTTCGACAACCTCTTCGGCGGCGACTCCGGCGACTCCGGTGGCGACGGCGGCGACGGCGGCGACGGCTTCCTCGGCGGCCTGTTCGGCGGCGACGGGGACGGCGGCTTCGACTTCGACTTCTAGCCTCGCCTTTCCTTAACTATTCCCGCGGGCTGGGAACCGCTTCGGCGGTTCCCGGCCTCTTTTGCGCCTTTTACGCTCGGGTCCGCGCCCCCTTTAGGCAAACGAGCGCTTCTTTGACAAGCTGCAGATCTGACCACCTGCGGTTTTCCGGGCGCCTACGTGTCAAACGCGCGCATTTTTGACCCGCGGCCCCAGCACCGCCCCCGAATCCGCGCATCTACGGTGCTGCAGATCTGACCACCTGCGGATTTAGGCTCGGGAGGGGACCAAACGCGCGGCGATTGGTACGCGTTCCCCGAAAAGCGACGAGGGGCCGGGACCGCTTGGGCAAAAGCGGTCCCGGCCCCTCGTCTTTGGTGCGTGTTAGGCCTGCTCGGGAACCTCCGGCGCAATGCCGGTGCGCTCGTAGTCGGAGAGGATATCGATGCGGCGCTGGTGGCGCTCCGCCTTGGACCACTCCTGGTCAAGGAAGGCGTCGACGATGGCGAGGGCCTCCTCCTCGGAGTGCATGCGGCCGCCCAGGCCGATGAGCTGTGCGTTGTTGTGCTCGCGGGCGAGGCGGGCGGTCTCCTCGGACCACGCCAGGGCGCAGCGAGCGCCCTTGACCTTGTTGGCAGCGATCTGCTCGCCGTTACCAGAACCACCCAGAACGATTCCGAGGGAGCCCGGGTCGTTGACGACGCGGCTGGCGGCCTCGATGCAGTAGGCCGGGTAGTCGTCGTTGGCGTCGTATTCGTGTGCACCGCAGTCGATGACCTCGTGGCCCTGATCCTGAAGGTGCTTGGCAATGATGTTCTTCATGTCGAACCCAGCATGGTCCGCTCCAAGGTAAACGCGCATGGTCGTTAGTCTAACGCATGACTTCGCGCTTCACCCCCTTAAAAAGCACCCGCCTTCCAGGCCCACAAAAGTGAGGCTTCCTTTATTTGCGTATCCATGCAATAATGCAAGCATGTTGAGCGCGCTTCGCTATCCCACCTACCTCAAGCTGTTCGGCTCGCAGATCGCCTCGCTTATAGGCTCCGGCCTGCTGCTCGTGGCACTGTCGCTCACGGCCTACGACATCGCGCCGGAAAAGGCCAGCTCTGTGCTGGGGCTCATCTTCACCATCAAGATCGTGGCCTACGTGGTCTTCTCCCCCTTCGTGAAGGCGGCCCTGCACCGGCTGCCCGACAAGGCAGTGCTCATCGGCGCGGACCTCCTGCGCACTGCCATCGCGATGTCGATCCCCTTCAGCCATAGCCTTACGCTCATCCTCGTCGAAGTCTTCGTGCTGCAGCTGGCCTCCGCCGTCTACACCCCGACCTATCAGGCGCTGCCCCCCCGCGTCCTCACGGTCAAGGACGACTACACCGGCGCGCTGTCGCTCGCGCGCATCGCCGAGGACCTCGAGGCCATCGCCTCCCCGCTGCTTGCCGCAGCGCTCCTGCTCGTTATGTCGACCGATCACCTCTACTACGGCACCGCGCTGGGCTTCGCATTCTCCGCAGGGCTGGTGGCGCTCTGCCAGCTGTCAGTGCGCGGAGCAACCACCAGTGAAGACCATGGGCCGGGCTTCCTCCGTCGCAGCCTCGCGGGCGTCACCCTCTCCGTGGGCAACAAGGGGCTTCGCCCGCTGCTCGGGTTCGGCCTCGCCGAGGCCATGCTCTGGTCTTATCCCCTCGTGCTCACCGTCGTGCTGGTCAGGCGGGACCTCGGCCTCGACGAGAAGTGGGTCGCCGTGCTGCTCGCCTGCTTCGGCGCGGGCAGCATCGCCTCCGCCAGCGCCGTTCCCGCGGCGCTAAAGAAGTTCGAGACTAAGACCTGGATGTTCGCCGGCATGGCAGTGGCGATCGCCGCCATGCTCGGCATTGCCGTGGCACTGAGCACCGACCTGCCTGTGGGCGTCGGCAAGCTCGGCCTGCTGTGGGCGCTGCTCGGCGCCGGGCTGGCCGCGGCAAGCACCCCCATCGGGCGCGTGATCACCGAAGCGGTGCTCGAGGAACAGCTCGATGACGCCTTCGCCGGGCAGTTCGTCACCTCCCACGCGTGGTGGCTCATGGCCTATCCGCTGGCAGGTGCTTTGGGCAACGGCAGCCTCGCTGTGGCAGCATGGGTCTCAGCGGGGACCGCTTGCGTGGCGATGGCGGGCGCCGCGCTACTGTGGAGAAAACCGTTTGCAACAAAGGAGCTACTCGTGCCCGCAACCCCGCCCGTCGAAAACGCCGAGACCGCAGCCGAAGCGCTGAAGCTTCTCGCCGAGCCGACGCGGCTGTCCATCCTCGCGCTCCTCAAGGACAACGAGATGGCGGTGGGCGCGATCGCCGAGGAGCTCGGGCGCCCCACGCCCGCGATCTCCCAGCACCTGGCAAAGCTGCGAGCGGCCAAGCTGGTCACCTTCCGCAAGGAAGGCACCACCACCTACTACTCGCAAAAGGACGAGCACGTGGACATGCTCGTCACCAACGCGCTGCACTTCGCCGAGCACATGCTTTACGCCGTGCCGCCGCACCACGCATAGGGGCCCGCAACGACAAAACGGCCCCGAAGGGCCGTGTTCGCACGCGGTTCGCGCGTGGTTAGTCGAACCGCGGGCGCTCGGTGCGCGAGCGCTTGATCTCGAAGAAGTGCGGGTAGCTGGCCAGCTGCACCGACGCGTCGAACAGCTTCCCGGCCTCCTCGCCGCGCGGGATGCGGGTGATGACGGGGCCGAAGAAGGCGGTGTCGCCGAACTTCACCACGGGGGTTCCCACGTCGTTACCCACGGCGTCCATCGCGCCCTGATGGTACTCGCGCAGCTTGTCGTCCCACTCCTCGGTGTTGGCAACGGCGGCGTACTTCCTATCGAGGCCGACCTCCTCTAGGGCCTGCGCGATGACCTCGTCGTAGGCGCCGTAGCCCTTCTTTCCTCCCTCGTCACCTGGGTGAATGCGGGTTCCCATGGCCGTGTAGAGCTCATCGAGCTTCTCCGGGTGCTCGGTGGCAACGGCGGCGAACACGCGCGCCGGCCCCCAGTTCGCCTTCATCATGTCCATGTAGCCGGGGTCGAGGTCGCGGCCGTCGTTGAGCACCGCGAGCGACATGGGCACCCACTCGACGGTGATGTCGCGCACCTTCTCCACCTCCTTGATCCAACGGGAGGTCACCCAGCAAAACGGGCAGCTGGTATCGAACCAGAAGGTCACCTTTTCGGTCATTGCGTTCTCCTTTTTCGCTTGTCGACGGCTACGCCTTGCGGCCGCATTGCCTTGTTCAACGCCTCGTCCCTGGCGTTCATTTCTCCACGCATTCTACCTGCGGGTATTTCGATTCATTCGGCTCTGGGGCGGCCATGTCGGGCGGGTGTCTTAAAGTGGGTGACAACGCACAAACGGCACGTTCTCAGAAAGGAAGCGCATGTCCTCGATCAACCTGACCCGCGTGGAGGCGGCCAACCGCAAGCGGCTGCTGGAGGTTTCCCATTACTCGATCGACGTCGACCTCACCGCAAGCGAGGAGGTCTTCCCATCCGTCACGGTGGTGGACTTCGAGGTTATAGAGGCGGGAGATACGTTCCTCGACCTGCGGGCGCGCAGCGTGGAGCGGGTCGAGCTCGACGGCGCCGACATCACCGCCGCGGACTACGATCCGGCCGCGGGCATCGCGCTTTTAGGCCTTGGCGTCGGCAAGCACCGCGTAAGGGTCACCGCTACCTGCGAGTATTCCCGCACCGGCCAGGGCCTGCACCGCTTCGTCGACCCGGCCGACGGCGAGGTCTACCTCTACACCCAGTTCGAGACGGCGGACGCCAAGCGCGTGTTCGCCTGCTTCGACCAGCCCGACCTGAAGGCCACCTATTCGCTGGCGATCACCGCCCCCAGCGACTGGAAGGTGATCACCAACTCGCCGCAGGAGGTGGAGAACCGCGGGGAGTCCTCCGTCTTCCGCTCCGAGATCACCACCCCGCTGTCCACCTACCTCGTGGCCATCTGCGCCGGTAAGTACCACGAGGTGACGGACACCTGGCGCGGCGAGCTGACCCACCACCCGGAGACCCCAGCGGGGCAGCCCACCGAGCTGGAGATTCCGCTCGCCATCTACTGCCGCCAGTCGCTGGCGCAGTTCCTCGACGCCGAGGTGCTTTTCGAGGAGACCAAGCAGGGCTTCGAGTTTTACCACGCCAACTTCGGCGTCGCCTACCCGTTCGGCAAGTACGACCAGCTGTTCGTGCCCGAGTTCAACGCTGGCGCCATGGAGAACGCGGGCGCGGTCACCTTCCGCGACGAGTATGTCTTCTCCTCCAAGGAGACCCGCTACCGCTACGAGCGCCGCTGCGAGACCATCCTCCACGAGATGGCGCACATGTGGTTCGGCGATCTCGTCACCATGGCGTGGTGGGACGACCTGTGGCTCAACGAGTCCTTCGCCACCTGGAGCGCGGCCATCTCGCA
Source organism: Corynebacterium vitaeruminis DSM 20294 (assembly GCF_000550805.1). Taxonomy (NCBI): domain Bacteria; kingdom Bacillati; phylum Actinomycetota; class Actinomycetes; order Mycobacteriales; family Corynebacteriaceae; genus Corynebacterium; species Corynebacterium vitaeruminis. The sequence continues at coordinate 2,227,529 of NZ_CP004353.1, forward strand.
GGCGGAGAACACGAAGTTCGACACCGCCTGGGTGACCTTCGCCAACGTGGAGAAGTCCTGGGCCTACCAGCAGGATCAGCTGCCGTCCACGCACCCGATCTCCACCGACGCCAGCGACATCGAGACGGTCGAGCAGAACTTCGACGGAATCACCTACGCCAAGGGCGCCTCGGTGCTCAAGCAGCTGCAGGCCTACGTCGGCCGCGAGGCGTTCTTCGCGGGCGTGCGCCAGCACTTCGCCTCTCACGCCTTCTCCAACGCGACCTTCGCCGACCTCCTCGAGGCCCTCGAGAAGGCCTCCGGCCGCGACCTGTCGGGCTGGGCCGGCCAGTGGCTCAAGACCACCGGCATCAACACCCTTAGCGCCTCCTTCGAGGTCTCCGACGGCGCCTACTCCTCCTTCGCGCTCACCCAGTCCGGCGCGCAGCCGGGCGCGGGCGAGCTGCGCACGCACCGCGTCGCCGTGGGGCTCTACAGGCTCATCGACGGCACCGTGCAACGCACCGATCGTGTCGAGCTCGATCTCAACGGTGCCCGCCAGGACGTGCCCGAGCTCGTGGGGGTGAAGAAGGCGGACCTCGTCCTCGTCAACGACGACGACCTCACCTACTGCCTCATCGACCTCGACCCGGAGTCGCTCGCCTTCGTCGTCGACAACATCGACAAGATCGCCGACCCCATGGCGCGCACGCTGTGCTGGTCGGCGGCCTGGGAGATGACCCGCGACGGGCGCATGCGCGCCCGCGACTTCGTGGCGCTGGCCGCCCGCGGCGCCACGCACGAGACCGAGATCGCGGTCCTCGAGCGCGTGCTCATGCAGGCCTCCCGCGCGGTGGCCTCCTACGCCGACCCCGAGTGGGCGAAGGCCACCGGGCGCGACCTCCTGGCAAACGCCCTGCTTAACGGCGCCCGCAGCGCCGAGCCGGGCTCCGACTTCCAGCTCGCGTTCGTCCAGGCACTGGCCAAGGTGGAGCTTTCCGCCGAGGCGGTGGACTTCTTCCGCGCCGTGGTGGACGGCGACTCCCCGCTCGAGGGCCTCGCCGTCGACTCCGGCCTGCGCTGGTGGGCGCTGACCGCGCTCATCGCCGCGGGCGAATACCCCGAGGACGCCGCGCGGGAGAAGATCGCGGCCCTGCTTGCCGAGGACAACACCTCCGCGGGCCAGGTCGCCGCCACCCGCGCGGCCGCCGCGATCCCCACGGCGGAGGTCAAGGCCACCGTCTTCGACGAGGTCACCGCCGTCCCCAACGCGCTGACCAACCTGGAGCTGCGCCACAAGCTGGAGGGGCTTACCTTCGCCGGCTCGAGCAAGCTGCTCCAGGGCTGCGGCGAGAAGACCTTCGAGCGCGCCCGTAAGATCTGGGCGGGTCTTAGCTCCGACGTCGCCCTCCACGTCATCGGCGGCGTGTACCCGCGGTGGGAGATCTCCGACGAGGCCATCGCCAGCGCCGAGCGGTTCCTCGGCGCCGACGACCTGCCCGGCGGCCTGCGCCGCGTCGTCTCCGAGGGCAAGGCCGGCCAGGAGCGCGCCCTGCGCAACCGCCGCTTCGACGCCCAGTAACCCCCTCCCCCTCACACAAGGAACACTCTCATGACGAATCCCTACGCTCCCCCACCCCAGCAGCAACACCGCGGCAAGGGACCGCTCATCTGGTCGTGGGTCTCCGTCGCTTTCGGCGTCCTCTGCGTGATCTCGCTGAGCAACGTCCACGGCCTCGGCGGGCTCATCGGCAACACGCTCTTCGGCATCGGGATCGCCGTCCCCGGCGCGTGGTGGTTGTGGAACAACCACCAGTACGACAAGGCGCTGGAAAGCTACAAGCAGCAGTCGGCGTCGAATGCCTACCTCAGCAACCTGCTGCAGGACTCCGATCCCCATATCGTCGCGGGCATGGGCACCCTCCAGCCACCGGAGCGGCCGAACATGCGGTGGCCGCTGGTCACCATCGTCGCGCTGGCACTGGTCTTCATCGGCTCGGGCATGTCCTAGAAAAACGAAGGGGCACAGGCTTAAGGCCTGTGCCCCCTTCGTTTTGTGTGCGTTAGAGCTGCGCGAGCGCCTGATCGACGTCGGCGAGCAGGTCCTCGACGTCCTCGATGCCCACGGAGATGCGCACGAGGTCGCGCGGGACCTCGAGGGTGGAGCCGGTGACCGACTGGTGCGTCATCGTGGCCGGGTGCTCGAGCAGAGACTCCACGCCGCCTAGGGACTCGGCCAGGCAGATGAGCTTGGTGGACAGGCAGAACTTCCGCGCTGCCTCCTCGTCGTGGAAGCGAACGGAGATCATCGCGCCGAAGCGCCGCATCTGACGGGCGGCGACCTCGTGGCCCGGGTGCGAGGAAAGCCCCGGGTAGTAGACGGTGGCGACCTTCTCGCTGGTATCGAGGTGGCGCGCGATGGCCTCGGCGTTGTCGCAGTGGCGATCCATGCGCACGGCCAGGGTCTTGATGCCGCGGGCGGTGAGATAGGCGTCGAAGACGGAGGGGATCGCTCCCGCGCCGCCCTGGAGGAACAGGAGCGCCTCGTCGATCGCGGGGTCGTTGGTCACTACGACGCCGCCGACCACGTCGGAGTGCCCGCCCAGGTACTTGGTGGTGGAGTGCACGACCACGTCGGCACCGAGCGCCAGCGGGTTCTGCAGGTAGGGCGAGGCGAAGGTGTTGTCCACCACGAGCTTCGCGCCGGAGTCCTTGATGGCCTCGGCGACGGCGGCGATGTCGGTGATCGCCAGACCCGGGTTGGACGGGGTCTCGAGCCAGACGAGCGCGGTGTTCTCGCGCAGCGACTCGGCGACCTCCGCGGCGTCGGTGGTGTCCACCACCGAGTACTCCACGCCCCACTCGGAAAACACCGAGTCGATCAGTCGGAAGGTTCCGCCGTAGGCGTCGTGGCCGAAGATGAGGTGGGCACCCGGGCGCAGCAGGCAGCGCAGCAGCGTGTCGGTGGCCGCCATGCCGGAGGCGAAGGCGCGCCCGAACTCGGCCTGCTCGAGGGCCGCGACGGTCTTCTCCAGCGCCGCGATGGTCGGGTTGCCGCAGCGGGTGTACTCGTAGCCGCCGCGCAGCTCGTTGAGGCCGTTCTGGGCGAAGGTGGTCGACGCGTAGATCGGGGTGTTGATCGACCCGTACAGCGAATCGGGCTCGTATCCTGCGTGGATGCTGGCGGTGGAGAATCCGTGGGGGGCATCGGCGCTCATGGCGGGGTCCTTTTCAGTAGCGGTACTGGCGTTTCCCACATACTAGACCAAGCTGTCCAGCGAAACTAAACGCCCGCGTCCCGCTTCCCCGCACCAACCCCGGCGTGCCCGCAAACCCCGCTCCACGCTGCGGATTCGCCGATGGCAACTGGCTGAATAAAACCACCCGCTACGCGGACTCGATCGCCATCCAGCGCCCGTTGTGTGTGCTGAGGTCGACGGGGATGCCGAAGACCTCGCTCAGGTTCTCCGCGGTGAGCACCTCCCCCACCGGCCCGGCGGCTAGGACCTTCGCGTCCTTGAGCAGCAACAGGTGCGTGGTGGAGGCGGCGATCTCCTCGACGTGGTGGGTGATCACCATGCTGGACAGCTCCGGCTGCTGGGCACGCATGGCGTCGATAACCCGAAGCAGCGTTTCCCTTCCTGGCAGGTCCAGCCCGGTGCTCGGTTCGTCGAGAAGCAAAAGCCTGGGACGGGTGACCAGCGCGCGGGCGATGAGCGTGCGCGCCTTCTCCCCCTGGCTCATCCGCGACCAGCGCGCGTCGCTTTTCGACGCCATGCCCACCAGCTCAATGAGCTCGCGCGCGAGCGCCTCCTCCTCGGGCGCCGGCTGCCAGCGCGGGATGAAGCCGTTGGAGGCGGTCACGCCGGAGAGAACCGCCTCGTAACAGCTCATGTCGTCGAGGCGCTGCTTCGGGTCGACGTAACCGATTTGCATACGCACTGTGAATACGTCGACCCGTCCCATGCGTTTTCCCAATACGTCGACGGTGCCCTCCGAGGGGAACAGCAGGGTACCGGCGACCTTGAGCAGCGTCGTCTTGCCGGCCCCGTTGGGGCCCATGATCGCCCAGTGCTCGCCCGGGAGGACGGCAAGCTCGTCGCAGCTGGCGATGCAGCGACCACCGCGGACGACGCGAACGTCGGAAAGCGAAAGCGCGGGAGTGTTCATGCAACCGACGCTACTCTTCGCTACCGTGACTGGTGTTATGAATGAGACCGTACGCAACCTCGACGCCACGACCGCCGCCAGCTGGATCACCTCCGAGGAGGTGCAATCGTGGCTGGTGCACAAGCCGCTGGAGATCCTCGGCACGCTGCTCGTCGCGCTCATCCTGCACTGGGCGCTGCGCAAGCTGATTGCCAAGGCGGCCGACATCAACATCAACAAGAAGCCCACCCGCGCGCTCTCCTTGGTCCGCTCCCGCGGCAAGGAGGGCACGGGACGGGCGGCGCAGGCGCTGTCCGACACCCAGGAGCAGCGCCGCCAAGCGCGCGTGCGCACGCTCGCTGCCGTGGGCAAGTCGGCCGCCGCGATCTTCGTGTGGGTGTGGGCGGCGCTGGCGATCCTGACCACGCTCGGCACCAACGTCACCCCGCTCATCGCCTCGGCCGGCGTCGTCGGCGTGGCCCTGGGCTTCGGCGCGCAGAGCCTGGTCAAGGACTTCCTCTCCGGCATCTTCATGCTCATCGAGGACCAGTACGGCGTGGGCGACACGATCGACGTCGGCGAGATCACCGGCACCGTCGAGGACGTCTCGCTCAGGCTCACGACGCTGCGGGATGTCAACGGCACCCAGTGGTTCGTGCGCAACGGCGAGATCCTTCGGGTGGGCAACTTCTCCCAGGAGTACGCGGTGGCGCTCATCAACACCCCCGTCGCGCTCTCCGCGAACACCGACGAGGCCATCGCCGCGGTCAAGCGCGCGGTCGAGGCCGCGGTGAAGGAGCCCGCGATCGCCGACGTCATCCTGGACGAACCCACCGTCGACGGCATCAACGCCATCAAGGTCGACCACATGCTCATCCGCACGCGCATCACCACGCTGCCGGACCAGCAGTGGTTCGTCGAGCGCGAGGTCGGTGCCGCCATCCTGGACGAGATGCAGGCCTCCGGCATCCCATACCCGCGCCCACACCGCGTCGACTACGGTAGTGAGGCATGACCAACCATTCCCTCGGCGAGCCGCAGGACCCGCAGCTCGCCCAGCAGACCTTCTACGAGGCGGTCGGCGGCGAGGACACCTTCCGCGAGGTCGTCCACCGCTTCTACCAGCAGGTTCAAAAGGACGATCTCATCGGCCCCATGTACCCGGCCGACGACTGGGACGGCGCCGAGGATCGCCTCCGGTGGTTCCTGTCCCAGTACTGGGGCGGCCCGCAGACGTTCTCCGAGAACCGCGGCCACCCGCGCCTGCGCATGCGCCACGCCCGCCTCCTCATCGGCGAGGCGGAGGCGCAGCGCTGGCTGGAGATGATGGACAAGGCCATCGCCGAGATCGACGAGCAGCGCCTACCGCTGGCCCACCGCGCCGCGATGCGCGAGCACATGCAGCGGGTGGCCTACATGCTCATCAACAAGGCCTAGCGTGGCCTGGGTCCTCCTCGGCGTGCTCGCCGGGTTCATGGTCCCGTGGCAGACCGTCGCCAACAACCGCCTGCGTCTTTCCACCGGCACGCCCTACTCCGCCTCGCTCGTATCTTTTTCCGTGGGCACCGCGGGGCTCGTTGCGGTCTGCCTCGTTCTCGGTTTGCTTTCCGACGCTACGCTGGCCATCTCCCTGCCCAAGTGGATGTGGCTGGGCGGGGCCTTCGGCGTGGTGGCGCTGACGGGCAACATCCTGCTCTTCCCGCGGCTCGGCGCCGTGGAGACCGTCGTCTTGCCCATCGCGGGCCAGATCCTCATAGGGCTGGTTATCGACCAGTTCGGGTGGTTTCACGCGCCGGTGCAGCACCTGACGCTCATCCGCGGGCTGGGTGCCGCGGTGGTCATGGCGGGCGTGCTCGCCTGCGTCGGCCGCCCCTCCGAGGCCCAGGCGCCCCGCGGGGCGTGGGGCTGGCGGGCGGCGGGCATCGTCTTCGGCGCGCTCATCGCCTGCCAGGCCGCGGTCAACGGCCAGCTCGGAAAGGCGCTCGGCTCGCCGATCCCGGCGGCGCTCATCTCCTTCGCGGTGGGCACGGCGCTGCTGCTTGTGGTCAACGCGGCCCTGCGCTGGCGCCCGCGCGCAGAGCGCATCGACGAACGCCCAAACCCGTGGTGGATGTGGCTCGGCGGCTTCATCGGCGCGACCTACGTGCTGGTCAACGCCGCGCTCGCCCCGCTCATCGGCACGGGGCTGACCGTCATGGCGGGCCTGGCGGGGCTCATGGCCGGGTCGCTGCTCGTCGACCGGATCTTCGGCCGCGGCACCCGCCTGGCCCAGGTGGTCGGCGTCCTGCTCATCCTGGGCGGCGTGGCCGCCATGCGGCTGATCTAGCCGAGCGCCCTGGCGACGGCCGCGTTGACGATCTCGCCGTCGCGGACGTTGATGCCCCCGGCAAGGCCCGGGTACTGCTCGATCGCGCCGTCGACGCCGAGGTTGGCGGTCGCGCGCACGTACGGGCTCGTCGCCGCGCTCAGCGCCCTCGTCGAGGTGTGCGCCACCGCGCCTGGCATGTTGGGCACGCAGTAGAACACCGTCTCCCCCACGGTGAAGGTCGGGTCGGAGTAGCTGGTCTTGCGCGAGGACTCGAAGCAGCCTCCCTGGTCGATGGCCACGTCCACGAGCACCGACCCCGGGCGCATCGTCGCCACCATCGCGTCGCTGACCAGCACCGGTGCCTTCGCGCCCGCCACGAGCACCGCGCCGATGACGAGGTCGGCGTCGGCTAGCTCCGCCGCGAGCGCCGCCGGGTCGGACAGGACGGTGCGCACGCGGCCCTGGTAGACGTCGTCGAAGCGCTCGAGCACCCGCGCGCTGATGTCGAGGACCGTGACCTCCGCGCGCAGGCCCGCGGCCATCGCCACCGCCGAGGCGCCGACGTGCCCGCCGCCGATGACCACCACCTTGCCCGGCGGGGTGCCCGGGATGCCCGAGAGCAGCACGCCGCGCCCGCCCTGGGTGGACTGCAGGTGGTGGGCGCCCGCCAACACCGCGAGCCGGCCTGCGACCTGGCTCATGGGCGTCAACAGTGGGAGGCCGCCCATGGCGTCGGTGACCGTCTCGTAGGCGATCGCCGTGGTACCCGCCTCCATGAGCGCACGGGCCAGCTCCGGGCTGGCCGCCAGGTGCAGGTAGGTAAACAGGATGAGGTCGCGGCGCAGGAAGCGGTACTCCTCCGGCTGCGGCTCCTTGACCTTGACCACGAGCTCGCAGGCCCAGGCCTCCTCGGCGGTGCCCAGCACCGCTCCGGCGGCCTCGTAGTCGGCGTCGGTGAACGAGCTGTGGGCTCCCGCGCCGCGTTGGACGAGCACCGTATGGCCGTCGTGAAGCAGCGAAGCAACCGCCTGCGGGGAGGCCGAGACGCGGCCTTCCTGGTTCATGATCTCTGCGGGGATTCCGATGCGCATGGTTCTCCTTGTCGTGCGCCGATGGGCGCGGATAGGGCCCGACGAGGGTGAGGGAAAGTGGGTGGTGCCCGATCGTGGAAGCCACCTAGCACCACAGTAACGCCCGCCACATACGCCCGGGGGTGGATTGACCGAGAAAACTTCGCTCACACTGCCGACTCGCGGCGGGTGCCCTAGGCTTTGCACCCATGAACGACCAACCCACCCGCGGGAGGCTAGGAGAAGTAGCGGCCAGCTTCGGGATGCTGGGGATCACCTCCTTCGGCGGGCCCACCGCGCACATCGGCTACTTCCGCGAGGAATTCGTCACCCGCCGGAAGTGGCTGGACGAGCGCGCGTTCACCGACCTCGTCGCCCTGTGCCAGCTCCTGCCCGGGCCCGCCTCGAGCCAGGTGGGCATGGCGCTGGGGTTTCAGCGCGCGGGGTTTGCCGGAATGGGGCTGGCGTGGCTGTTCTTCACTGCGCCCTCGGCGCTCGCGCTCGCGCTGTTCGCGCTCGGAGTGGGGGCCGGGTGGCAGGGCTCCGGCGCGCTCGCGGGGCTGCTGGCGGCGGCGGTGGGCGTGGTCGCCCACGCGGTCTACTCGATGTTTCGCGGCGTGCGGCTCACCGCGCTCACCGCATCCTTGATGGCGGCGGCGCTTGTCGCGTGCGTCGCCCTCCCCAGCGCGTTCACGCAGATCGCGGTCATCGCGCTCGCCGCCGCCGCGGGTTTCCTGTTCGCCCGCCCGGAGCTGCCGCCCTCGGACGGCTCGAGGCTGCGCGATCCGGGTGCGGCCGTGGCGGCCACAGCGGGCGCGGCGCTCGTCCTCGGGGTGCTGGGGGCGCTGTTCGTCATCGCCTTTCACGGCTCGTGGTCGTGGCCGCTTATCCGGTTCGCCGACTACTTCTACGCGGGCTCGCTCGTCTTCGGCGGCGGACACGTGGTGCTGCCGATGCTCCAGCCGCTGGTCACCGGCGCGGGCGGCATCCCGACCGAGCTGTTCCTCAACGGCTACAGCGCCGCCCAGGCGGTGCCCGGCCCGCTGTTTACCTTCTCCGCCTACCTGGGCGCCGTCGAGCACGGCTGGCCCGGCGCGGTGCTCGCGACGGCGGCGATGTTCCTGCCCGCCGCGCTGCTCACGGTCGTCGGCCTGCATTCCTATTCGCGGCTTGCACACAGCGTCGCTTTCCGACGCTGCCTGACGGGAATCAACGCCGCGGTCGTGGGAATCCTCGCGGCGGCCTGGTGCACACCCGTGTTCACCCACGGGGTCTGGCTGGCCTCGCGGCCGGTCGCGGCGGCGGCCATCGCTATCGGGTGCTTCGCGGCGCTAGCCTTTTGGAAGCGCCCGCCGTGGCAGATCACCGTGGCCGCGGCGCTCCTCGGGTGGCTCGTGCTCTAGCCACAACGTGGCTACACGAGAAGGCTGAGGCCCGAGCTTCGGTAGACGGTGCCAAACGGGGCGTCCAGGCGCACCCACCGCCCGCAGGTGGACACCCGCAGGTGGCGCGGGATCTCCAGCGGGGCGTCGAAGCCGGGGATGAGCCCCAGCGAGGTGCACGCGAAGATCATCCGCATGGGGATCTCGGCCCTGCCCTCGCCCTCGACGGTGAGCACCGTCTGGTCGAGCAGGCTCTTCGGGGGGCCGAGCGGCCCGTTGAACTGACGCGCCAGGTCGTGGCCCTGGTCGGCGAGACCGCGCACCACGTCGACCGGGACCTGATCGACAAGCGTGAAGCCCGAGGCCGGCGGCAGGGAGCCGGGCCACGAGGCCTGGCGGTTGGTTCCCGCTCCCCCGGCGAGGAGGTCGGAAGCACCCACGACGCCACCGTCGGGATCGACGCTGCCAGCGCAGCGTCGTGAAGCGACGACCTCGAACGGCGTGGACACGAACACCTCGAGCGAGCCCTCGCGAAGCGAACGGGCGCGGACGAGCGCCTGGGGATCGAGGCCGCTCGCGCGCTGCACGAGCGAGGACACGCCCGCGGCGCCCTCCTTCATCGACACGGTGACGGTGAGTGCATTCATGGCGACCACACTACTCCCCCCGGCGCGCGGCGAAAGGAGCCGCGAGCGCCAGGTGACAGCCGTCGGCGGCCGCTACTTGGCGGAGTCTGCGACGCGGGTCAGGATCTTCAGCTCGGCGTCGTTGATCGCGCGCGGGCGCGCCGTCTTGAGGTCGATGACCACCTGGACCGCCTCGACGATCGCGCAGGTGGTGCCGTTGAGGTCCTTGATCTCCTGGCGGGTGGTAAACGAGGTGCGGCCGACCTCGACGACCTGCGTCTCCACGATCACCGCGAAGGTGTCCGGCATGATCGGGCGCAGGTAGTCCACCTCGATCTTGCGTACAAACACCGGGGCCGCCTCGACGCCGCGCTCGACGAACTCCTCGTGGGCCATGATCTGGCGGGCCTCCTGAGCCAGCTCGATGTAGGCGGGGTTGGTAATGTGACCGAACCGGTCAAAGTCGGACCAGCGGCACGGGACCTTGGTGATGTGTACGTTGCGATTTTCTTCGGCCACGATTGGCTCTCTCCATCAATAATGTGCGTGCGAGCGCATCGGTTACTTGCCCGAACCAGCCTAGTCCGGCGGCCCGGGTTCCTCACCACAAAATAGTAGTTTTCCGAACAAACATTTCTAAATCGATGCGCCACGCTGGGAAAACCTCACGCCTCACTCTTCCCGCAACCGCCCCAAGGCGAACAAAAAACCCGCGCGCGACGCGGTGAGGCGGTCGCGCGTGGGCGGGAGTCAAGGCTAGGAATCAAGGCTAGGAATCAAAGCCAAGAGCCAAGAACTGCGGCGTCAAAGCCGCGCAGCGGGAAAACCCTAGCGGGTCAGCTTGCGGTGGGTCACGCGCGAGGGGCGCGCGGCGTCGGCGCCGAGGCGCTCGACCTTGTTCTTCTCGTAGTCCTCGAAGTTGCCCTCGAACCAGAACCACTGGCCTTCGGCGACGTTGCCCTCCCAGGCGAGGATGTGGGTACAGGTGCGGTCTAGGAACCAGCGGTCGTGGGAGATCACGACGGCGCAGCCCGGGAACTTCTGCAGCGCGTTCTCCAGCGAGCCGAGGGTCTCGACGTCGAGGTCGTTGGTCGGCTCGTCGAGCAGGATCAGGTTGCCGCCCTGCTTGAGGGTCAGCGCGAGGTTCAGTCGGTTGCGCTCACCGCCGGAGAGGACCTTCGACGGCTTCTGCTGGTCCGGGCCCTTGAAGCCGAACGCGGACAGGTATGCGCGCGAGGGCATCTCGTTCTGGCCGACGACGATGTAGTCGAGGCCGTCGGAGACGACCTCCCACACGGTCTTCTCCGGGTCGATGTTCTCGCGGTTCTGGTCGACGTAGCTGAGCTTGACGGTCTGGCCGATCTTCACCTCGCCGGAGTCCGGCTGTTCCAGGCCCACGATGGTCTTGAACAGGGTGGACTTGCCCACGCCGTTCGGGCCGATAACACCCACGATGCCGTTGCGCGGCAGGGTGAAGGAGAGGTCCTTGATGAGGACGCGGCCGTCGAAGCCCTTGGTGAGGTTGTTGACCTCCACGACCTGGTTGCCCAGGCGCGGCGGGGTCGGGATCTGGATCTCCTCGAAGTCTAGCTTCTTGTACTGCTCGGCCTCCGCGGCCATCTCCTCGTAGCGGGCCAGACGGGCCTTGTTCTTGGCCTGGCGGGCCTTCGCGCCGGAGCGAACCCAGGCGAGCTCTTCCTTCAGGCGCTTCTGCAGCTTCTGGTCCTTCTTGCCGGCGACCTCGAGGCGGGCGGCCTTGGTCTCGAGGTAGGTGGAGTAGTTGCCCTCGTAGGGGTAGAGCTTGCCGCGGTCGACCTCACAGATCCACTGTGCGACGTGGTCGAGGAAGTAGCGGTCGTGGGTGACGGCCAGCACCGCACCCTTGTAGGTCTGCAGGTGCTTCTCCAGCCACTGCACGCTCTCGGCGTCGAGGTGGTTGGTGGGCTCGTCGAGCAGCAGCAGGTCCGGCTCGGACAGCAGCAGCTTGGCCAGCGCCACGCGGCGGCGCTCACCACCGGAGAGGTGGGAGACCGGCTCGTCGGACGGCGGGCACCGCAGCGCCTCCATGGCCTGCTCGATCTTGGAATCGATCTCCCAGGCGTCGGCGGCGTCGAGCTCCTCTTGGAGCTTGCCCATCTCCTCCATGAGCTCGTCGGTGTAGTTGGTGGCCATCTCCTCGGCGATCTCCTCGAAGCGCTGCTTCTTCTCGAAGATGCCGCCCAGACCCTCCTCCACGTTGCCGCGAACCGTCTTCTCCTCGTTCAGCGGCGGCTCCTGCAGGAGGATGCCGACGGTGGCACCCGGATCGAGGAAGGCCTCGCCGTTGGAGGGCTGGTCGAGGCCCGCCATGATCTTCAGGATGGAGGACTTACCGGCACCGTTCGGGCCGACGACGCCGATCTTGGCGCCGGGGTAGAAGGCCATGGTGACGTTGTCGAGGATGACCTTGTCGCCGATGGCCTTGCGCACGTTTTTCATCGTGTAGATGAATTCGCCCACGTTGATTACTCCCTTTTCACACAGTAGTGAGTGCGGTATTAGCACTAGTCAGTCCAAAGGGTACATGAGTTTAGCCACCAATACCCACACTCCGCTACCCCGCCCCGGCGCGTTCCTATCACCCCCTTTTTGCTTTGCTTGTCGACGCCTACGGCTAGCAGGCCACGGCCGTCAGGGACGGGTCTGCGTGCCCGGTGTGCTCGGTATGCTCAGCGTGCTCGGTGTGCTCACCCTCCTCCTGCGAAGGCTCAGCGGGCGGGCGGTTGCTGTAGTCGCGGTTGATGATCGAATCGTCCACGCCGGTGGGGTCCGGCGTCTCCGTGCCGTCGATGGTCACCTCGTCGTTGGGGACCGACTTGCGCGATCCCGCAACGTAGCGCGAGAGCTCGAGCCCGAGCGCGCTGGCCTTCAGCCGGGTCACCGAGCGGATCTGCTCCTTGCCGTCCTTCTCGTCCACCCAGGTGTTGGTGTAGAGGTAGCCGCTGGCCATGATGGGGCGGCCCTTCTGCAGGGACTTCTTGGCGTTGATGGCTAGCTGTCCCCAGCACTCGACGTCAATGAACAGCAGGTCCTGGTCTACCCAGCCGTCGTTGGCGCTGCCGGGTCGGGTGGACTCGGCGGCCCCGCCCGGGGAGTAGCCGGACTGCTCGAGGTTGCTGCGCCCCTGCTCCACGGCCTGGCGGTCGGGCTGCTTGCGCACCCGGCGCGAGGAGGCCACGCGCAGGCGGCACACGAAGTTGCCGGAGGTGGTCTTGGTGAGGACGGGGTCGTCGGCGAGGTGGCCGATGATGGTGGTCTGAGCGTGCATGATGAGAGTTCCTTTCCACGCGGGGACCCTGGGTGGGGGCGCCCGGGGCCCTCGCGTGTGGTCGGTGTTTTCCTGGTCTGTGAGGCGATTGCTCCTCACACCGCGAAGCATCCCAACCAACCCGAGGCCCTTCAACCCCTCGTCGAAAAACGGCCCGATTTCTGTGGATAACTTCGAAGGGCGAAAAGTTATCCACAGAAATCGGGCCGTGTGGAAGGAGGGCCTAGCGCTCGAACCTCTGATTGTGGTATTCAGAAACGTTGTCCATCTCGCCGGAGTTCATCCGCGCGAGCATCTCGTTGTAGGCGTCCATCTCGTCGATGCCGGTTTCCTCCTCGCGGCGATCGAACTCCTCGATCTCCTCCTTGTCCTCCTTCAGCCACTGCAGGAACAGCGTGCCGAAGACCACGATGAGCGGGAACGAGCCCGACGCCCACGCGATGCCGCCGCCGACGTTCTGGTCGTGCATGAGGTCCACCGGGTACGGCAGGTTCAGGTTCGAGTAGAAGTCCTCGGCGAGGATCTGCGACAGCTGCATCAGGTACACGCCGAAGTAGAGGTGGAAGGGCATGGAGAACACCAACCACGCGAGCCGCTTCATCACGGAGTTCTCCACCGGCTTCGGGTCGCCGCCGATCATCTCCCAGTAGTAGATGTAGCCGGAGGTGAGGAACACCCAGTTCATGATGAGGTGACCCGCGTGCTCGGAGACCATGAGGCTGTACCACGGGGTGATGTAGAGCAGGTAGAAGATGGTGATGAACTGGATGGTGTTCGCCGCCGGGTGCATGATGAACCGCAGCGACTTCGAGTGCAGGAACGCCTCGATCCACTCCCGCATGCCAGGCTTGCCCGGCTCACCCGGCGCGATCGTCTCCAGGGCCAAGGTCAGCGGCGCGCCGATGACGAGGAAGACCGGGATGACCATGGACAGCACCATGTGGGTGACCATGTGCATGGAGAACTGCGCGGGCATGTACAGGCCCACGCCGGAGCTCATGGACACCGCAAGCCCTACGGAGCCGAGCAGGAACCAGAAGGTGCGCCACCACGGCCACGACTTGCCCTGCTCACGCAGGCGGTACAGCCCCCACAGGTACAGGCCGGTGAGCACGATGCCGAAGGTGGTGAACATGAGGTCGTAGCGCCACACCGTCCACACGCTGGTGACGGTCGGGGCCTTGGTCACCTCGTAGCCCATGTCGAGGACCATCTGCGAGAGCGTGATGTCCCGCGGCGGGGGCGGCGGCGTGCGGCCCAGCGAGACGGCGACACCCATGGTCGCCGCCATGACGATGACCTCCACCACCGCAACGCGGATGAACAGCCTCGGCTTCTTTTCCAGCTGCGGAATTGTGCGCTGGCGGTGAGCGAAGCCGAACACGCCGAGCAGGACGGTGAGCAGGAACTTGGCCACGATGACCCGGCCGTAGGCGACGGTGAACAGGTCCTCCACGCGCACGCGGATGGCGGCGTTGATGATGCCGGTGAGCGCCATGGCGATGATGCTCACCAGCGCCAGCGTCGAGTAGCGGCGCACGCCGACCGCGAGGTTGGGGCCGAGCCTGCGCCCGTGCGCGATGAGCCCGATGAGCCCGCCCACCCACAGGAAGGCGAACAGCAGGTGCAGCAGCAGCGAGTTGGTGCCGTAGTCGTGGTCGCCGCCGGAGGCGGAGTGCCCCTCGAGCCCCAGGGGCGCCACCTGCAGGATCGCGAAGACGAGCCAGACCGGCTGCCACATCCACGAACGCAGCCCGAGCGAGACGAGGCCAAACACGAGGGCGATGATCGCCGAGGCGAGCGCCGCCTGGGCCGCGGACACCTGCCCGATCGCGATCGACCAGGACGAAGGCTTGAGGGCCTCGGATAGGGGCTGGCCGGAGACGTCGGAAAGCGCCATCGGAACCATGAGCAGCTCGATGAGGCCGAACCCCAGCGCCGCTAGGGAGCCTGTGCGGGCCGCGAGCACGCCGTCGACCGTCAGCCGCGCGTGCGGGAGGTCGTCCGAGGCGGGCGAAATGAAGAAGGCGCTGGTGAGGAAGCTACCCACCGACAGGGCGACGAGCAGCCAGCCGACGCCGCGCAGGAACGGGTACCCGGCGGTGGTGAGGATGCCGGGGTCGGGGATACCCAGCGCCGCGAGCGAGTCGCCGGCGAAGATCCAGCCGAGGACCGCCGCGACGAACCCCGCGACGAGCGCGAAGCCCGCGTACAGGGGCCACGACGCGCGCGCCTTTCCGGCCGCGCTAGTTTGAGTGTCAGGCATGGGTTTCAGGGTAGCCCACCGCACGCCCATCACCCACTCGGTGCATGGTTTCATCACCCAAAAGAGCCACTCTATCCTCCTTTTTGCTTATCGACGCCAAAGGTACGCCCGCCACACGCGATAAACGCAGGTGGCGGGCTGATGGGGCAAAGGCTCCTTAGGCGACGGTCGAGTTCACCGGCTCGAGCTCGGCGACCGGAGCGGCGGTCACCTCGCCTTTCGACGAGCGGCGATTCTTCAGCCAGCCGAAGGCCATCGGCAGGACGGAGATGGCCACGATGATGATCATGATCTTGTCGATGGAGGTGGCAACGCCCGGGATGTCGCCGAGCAGCACGCCGACCATCACCATCGTGACCACCCAACCGATCGCGCCCGTGACGTTCCAGGTGAGGAACTTGCGGTACGGCATCTCGGCGGTGCCAGCGGCGAAGGGGACGTAGGTGCGCACGATCGGGACGAAGCGGCCGAGCACCAGCGCGGCCGGGCCGTGCTTGGCGAAGAACTCCTCGGCGGCGACTAGGTGCTTGGTCTTAAGAATCCGGGCATCATCTTTGAACAAGCGGCGGCCGAAGCGGCGGCCCAGCCAGAAGCCCACCTGGTCGCCAAGGAAGGCTGCAGTGATGGCGATGGCCAGGAGAGCCGCGACGTTGATGCCGAGGTCCGAGCGGATGATCGCCGCGGTCACGAGCAGCGAGTCGCCGGGGAGGAACGGGAACAGGACGCCGGACTCGATGAAGATCACGACGGCCAGCCCCATGACGACGTACTGGCCGAACTGCTGCAGGAGGTTTCCTGAGTCCATGAAGGCGGTCAAAAGACCCATGCTGATCATTGATGTACTCCTGAAAAAATCGGAATCGTTTTGTCTTTGCCAACCATTCTCGCGAAGCCCCTCTAAGAAACCGCCAAGAATTGTCTTACGCAGGTCAGCTAGGCTAGAAGCGTGCAGAATCGAGACGCAGACCAAGAGCTTTTCCGCCAGAGCGCCAAGCGCTTTGCCATCCGCATGGGGCTGGTGTCGGCGGGGATGGTCTTCGCCGGCGCCGCCATGTTTTTCAGCGCCCTGTGGTGGAAGGCGACCTTCGGCAGCTCGAAGCCGGACGCGCCCCGGCATGTGACCATCTCTTTCGAGCCCGTCGACCTGTTCATCTCCGTAGCCATGCTCGGCGCGGGCGCCATCGTCTTGGCCTCGGCCGCGGCATTCTACTTCGCCCGCCAGGCCACGCAGCCGCTGGCCGAGGCGATGGAGCGCCAGAAGAACTTCATCGCGGATGCCTCCCACGAGCTGCGCACTCCCCTTGCGGTCATGCACGCCCGCGTCCAGCAGCTTCAGGCGCTGTCCGCGGGGAATGAGAAGATCGCGCCGGTGGCCAAGGAGCTGCGCCGGGACACCCAGGACATGGTGGACATCGTCAACGACCTCCTCGAGATCGCCTCCACCACCACCGACCTCGACGCCACGGCCTCGCTGTCGGGCGCCCTCGCCGATCTCGAGCACAACCAGTCGCTCATCGCCACCCAACGCGGCATTAGCCTCGCCATCCCCGCGCGCGACGCCGACACCCGGATCAGCATGTCCGAGGTGTCGCTGCACCGCTGCCTCAACGCGCTGGTGGGCAACGCCTTAAGCCACACCCCCACCGGCGGGCACGTCGCACTTCACCTCGAGGAAACCGACAAGGAGGTCACCGTCCGCATCACCGACGACGGCCCCGGCATCACCGGCATCGAACCCTCCCGCGTCTTCGACCGCTTCGCCAGCGGCACGCCCGGCCGCGACCAGTCCCACGGCATCGGGCTGGCGCTGGTCAAGGACGCCGTCCACCGCTTCGGCGGTACGGTGGGTGTGGAAAATACCGGGCCCAAGGGAACCACCTTCGCCCTCACGCTCAAGAAGGCCGACTAGGAGGCACCCCATGGACCCGCTGCTCTACCTCGAGGACGACCTGCGCTTGGGAGAGGTCACCCGCGACATCTTGTCCATGCATTGGGACGTCACGTGGGTGGTCTCGCTGGCGCAGGCCAAGCCCCAGCTGGAAAAGAACATGTTCGCCGTGTGCATCTTCGACCGCATGCTTCCCGACGGCGACGCCACCGAGCTCATCGCCTGGATGCGCGCCCGGCGCGACGCCACCCCAGTGCTGCTGCTCACCGCGCTCGGCCAGGTCTCCGACCGCGTCAGCGGCCTCGACTCCGGCGCCAACGACTACCTCGTCAAGCCCTTCGACTTCGAGGAGCTGGAGGCGCGGCTTCGCGCGCTCACCCGCGACTACTCCGGCAAGGATCAGGGCATAGAAATAGGCAGCTGGGTCCTGTATCCGGACCACAGCTGCCTCGAGTCGCCCTACACGGGAAGGATCATGCTCACCGCCAAGGAGAACGCCCTCATGACCGTGCTCGCGCGCGAGCCCAACCGGGTGTTTAGCCGCGAGCAGTTACTGGGGGCTGTGTTTGATCATGGAGATTCTCTGTCGACGGTAGATACGTACGTTCACTACGTCCGTCGGAAAGCTGACCGCGATCTGATCCAAACCGTTCGGGGAGCAGGCTACCAACTCGGCACGCCAGCTTAGCACACAGCGGCGCGAGCGCACCGGACCAGACCAGCGAGAACGCGACGTCCGTCGGGTAGTGCACGCCGTTGATGAGCACGGTCGCGCACACGACCGGCACGAGCACCATGGCGAGGATCCGCAGCACGCGGTTGCGGCTGAACAGGAACAGCGAGACCGCGAGCGCCATCGTGAACGCGGTGTGCCCGCTCGGGAAGGACCAGTCCCCCGGCGTGAACGCGGTCGGGTGCGGCAGCAGCGACGGCTCCGGGCGCGGGCGCGCGACCAGCATCTTGATGAAGACCACCGGCAGCCACGTGGCCGCGACCGTCGCGCCGAACTCCAACCCGCGGCGGTAGTCGCCCGCGCGCCAGGCGATGAAGGCCGCCAGCGCCAGCACGTAAACGACGGCAAAGCCCGGCTCCAGCGCCGCGTACAGGCCCGAGGTCAGCTCCCCGAGCACCCCGGTGTGCAGCGAGTTCGCCGCGATGGTGAATCCCAGCTCTCCTGGAATGAATTCGTTCATGAACCCAAGGCTAAATTGCGGTTTCCAAGAATCCACCAAGAATTGCGCACCGCCTCTGAGCTGGGCGGATGCTTTGGCCGTCGACAAGCAAGCTGGCTAGAACCTGTCAGTTTTCTGTGACCCTCCCCTTTTTCGGTTAACCGTAGGAGAATGAGTGGTGAACGATTCTTGGCTCGTACGGAAAGGACACAAGATGGCCGGAAAGTTTGAAGTGTACGAAGATAAGGCTGGCAAGTACCGCTTCCGCCTGAAGGCTGGCAACGGTGAGATCGTCGCCGTTGGCGAGGCGTACGAGACGAAGGCAGCCTGCATCAAGGGCACCGAGGCCGTCCAGCGCGCCGCGGCTGAGGCCGTCCTCAAGGACCTCACCGCCTAAAAAGACCTGCTCAGAAAGGGCGTCCGCTTTGCGCGGGCGTCCTTTTGCGTTGCTTGTCGACGCCTATCGGTAGCGAATCAAGGTTCCGGCGGAGAATGCTGGTTCGGGTGAGGAAATGCTGTTCACCTGAGGGCCCGGGAAAACCCATTCGCGATTGACGCCCATGGTGCTGGCGACAAGGAGTGTGCTCGCAGGTGCCGGGACAACATATTTGGACACAAAGTGGAGGGCTGATTCCCGCAAGTGCGGGGCGCACTTGCTCCTGGAGTAACGGTTGCAAACCCATTTGGGCTCATCCCCGCAGGTGCAGGGCGCACCATGTCGATGCCGAGTAGGTCGTGGAGGTCGAGGGCTCATCCCGCAGGTGCGGGGCGCACCATGACTGCCGTTGCAGACGCGCAGCGCCGCGGGGCTCATCCCCGCAGGTGCAGGGCGCACAAAGCGAGGAGGCGTAGGGGGTGAATCTAGCTGGGCTCATCCCTGCAGGTGCGGGGCGCACGGGACAAGAACGAATTCCCGATCCCTGGGCCGAGGCTCATCCCCGCAGGTGCGGGGCGCACCGTGATGTAAGAGAATCCGGTGACCTGGGCGAAGGCTCATCCCCGCAGGTGCGGGGCGCACTCCATGCGCACATTCCAAGTGCCGTACCCATGGGGCTCATCCCCGCAGGTGCGGGGCGCACGGGCAGATCAAGTCCCTCATCGCCCGCACGGTAGGCTCATCCCCGCAGGTGCGGGGCGCACCCAGGCGCGGGCGCGCCGGGCTAGGGGTCGGTAGGCTCATCCCCGCAGGTGCGGGGCGCACCTCCTTGTGGTGGTAGCCCACTTCCTCGTGCTGGGCTCATCCCCGCAGGTGCGGGGCGCACGCGTCGAGGCTTGCCTCACTCGGCGGCGGCGGCGGCTCATCCCCGCAGGTGCGGGGCGCACCCTTCGCATACATCATGAACCCGGTCGCCAGGGGGCTCATCCCCGCAGGTGCGGGGCGCACGTTAAGCAGCCAGATTGGAGTGGTGTTGTGGAGGGCTCATCCCCGCAGGTGCGGTGCGCACATACCTAGGTAGACGTTCCCGGCGCGCTGGGGGGGCTCATCCCCGCAGGTGCGGGGCGCACTCCAGCACGTCGCCGACACGGGCGGGCCAGCACGGCTCATCCCCGCAGGTGCGGGGCGCACTACCATTTCCTGTGACTGTGGTGGGACATGCTGGGCTCATCCCCGCAGGTGCGGTGCGCACCGATGAACTCGGTCGCGTAGCGCTCGGTCCCGGGGCTCATCCCCGCAGGTGCGGGGCGCACCTAGCGCCTTGGGCGGGACGAAAGTGAGTCTTCCCGGGTTTGATGGAGGGTACGAAACCACGGAAGGATA
The DNA here is from genome assembly GCF_000550805.1 of Corynebacterium vitaeruminis DSM 20294. Lineage (NCBI taxonomy): Bacteria > Bacillati > Actinomycetota > Actinomycetes > Mycobacteriales > Corynebacteriaceae > Corynebacterium > Corynebacterium vitaeruminis. The sequence goes on from NZ_CP004353.1 coordinate 2,247,435, forward strand.
GATCCCATGCCCGCCAATAAGAAGTACCCCGACGAGCTCCGCGACCGCGCCGTCCGCCTTGTCTTCGAAGCCAAAGAAGACCCCACCACCGCTAACGGCGCAGTCGGACGTATCGCTGAGCAGCTCGGTATCAACAAAGAAACCCTCCGCGGCTGGGTATACCAAGCCCGCATCGATAGCGGCGCGGCTTTGGGCACGACCACCGCTGACTCTCAGCGCATCGCTGAACTGGAACGAGAAGTCACAGAACTGCGCAGAGCCAACAGTTTTTTGAAGCAGGCCTCGGCTTTCTTCGCGGCGGAGCTCGACCGCCCCTATCGGTAATCGTCGATTTCATCACCCAGTACAAGAACACTTTCGGGGTCGAGCCTATCTGCCGCGTGCTCAAAGACGCCGGCATCAAGATCGCCCCAAGTACTTACTACGCCAGGATCAATCACACTCCCAGCAACAGAGACAAACGAGACGAGATCCTCATGAATTATCTCAATGCCCTTTTCACCAGCAATTTTTATGTCTATGGGGCAAGGAAACTTCATGCCCTCATCAACAAGGACCATCACCTCGCCTCCCACGGGCAGGGCCATGTCGCTCGGTGCACAGTCGAACGGCTGATGAAGAAAGCTAGCATTCGTGGCCCCGTCCGCAGGAAGCATCCGAATACCACCTACACCGTAAAGAAAGAGCAGTGCCCTGCAGACCTTGTGGACCGAAACTTCCATGTCCCAGCACCGAACATGCTCTGGGTCGCTGACATCACCTACGTGCGGACCCATGTGGGCTGGGTGTACACCGCTTTCATTACCGACGCCTACTCTAGGAGGATTGTCGGTTGGAAGGTATCCGCGTTCATGTATACCGATCTCGTGGTCGACACGCTGACGATGGCGATTGATGCGAGATGCCGTGCAGGCCAGCGGATTGATCAGCTAATCCACCATAGTGATCGTGGCGTGCAGTACCGGGGAGAGTGTCTGATGGTTTGTGTGTGGGTGCCCGACCCGCATAAGGAGATAGACCAGAATGATGACTGTGGCACGACGAGACCCAGCCGATAAGGCCAAGATTGACGCAATCGAGCAGAAGCTGCTTGCTAACCCAGAAATCGCGAAGTTGATTGATGAGCTCGGTACCTCTACCACTGATGCGAACGACCTAGTTCGAGGCATGTTACAGGCCTCGATTACAAGGGGTTTGAACGCTGAAATGGATGCCCACCTGGGGTATCAGGCTGGTGATCGAGACGGTAAAGCCGCTGTCGGTACGGATAATCACCGAAACGGCAGCTACCCGAAGACCATTGACTCGAACTACGGGCCGGTCACCGTGGACGTCCCAAGAGACAGAGCTGGCACGTTTGTCCCCACGATGGTGCCGAAAGGCTCGAGGCGTTTAACCGATATCGATGATCTGATCATCAGCTTGTACGCAGGTGGCATGACAATCCGTGATATCCAGCATCATCTCGCCACCACGATGGGTGTGGATATCTCCCACGAGACAATCTCGGCGATTACCGACGCCGTACTTGATGAAGTCATGGTGTGGCAAAACCGCCAGCTGGATGAGTTCTACCCAGTCATCTTCCTTGACGCGTTGCGAATCAAGGTCCGTGATGGGGGCCGTGTGATCAACAAGTCTGCGTACATGGCCATCGGAGTGGATCTCGAAGGAATCAAGCACATCCTGGGCTTGTGGATCGCCAAAGAGGAAGGAGCATCGTTGTGGGCCCAGGTGTGTTCCAACCTCGCTAACCGCGGTGTCAAAGATGTCTTCATCGTCTGCTGCGACGGGCTCAAAGGCCTACCAGAAGCCGTGGAATCCACCTGGCCTGGGTCCATGGTCCAAACCTGTATCGTGCACCTGATCAGGGCGGCAAATAGGTGGGTTTCCTACGGGGATCGTAGGGCCGTATCTGCAGCGTTGAAAAAGGTCTACACCGCACCGGATGAGCCAACCGCTGCCGCAGCCTTGGATGAGTTCGAGGCGTCTGAACTAGGTGAGAAGTACCCGAGGTCGGTGAAGGTGTGGCGGGATGCGTGGGAGAGGTTTACCCCGTTTCTGCAGTTCCCACCGGCTGCGAGGAAGGTGATCTATACGACGAACTCGATTGAATCTTTCAATAATGAGCTGCGGAAGGCCACCCGGAACAGGGTGCAGTTCACTAATGATGAGTCAGCGATGAAGACGCTGTGGCTGATGATCTGCCATATCGAAGACAAACGAGCAGTCAAGCGGGCTAGGGAAGGCAAACGCGTCTCCGCCTCTGCTGGCCGGCTCGTGGAAGGTGGACGGGTTGCCGGATGGAAACACGCCATCAACCAGATGGCTGTGGCCTACCCCGACCGATTCGACAAGTACATGTAAAAATCAGCCCCACACACAAACAACTTGACACCCTCGTACCGGGCGATTGCCTATGGGCAGCGTTTGGAAGAGAACCAGATCATTGCGTCAGTCGGGTCGAAAGGAGATTCCTACGATAATGCTCTTGCAGAACCCGTGAACAGTTTGTACAAGGGCGAATGTATCCACAACATTGATCAGCACCCCGCAGGGTTTAGACATGCTCGTGACGTCGAGCAAGCGACCGCTGCGTGGGTCGGCTGGTACAACAATGACCGCCTGCACTCACGGCTCGGCAACACCAGTCCTGTCGAGTACGAGAACGCCTACTGGGCCAGTCTGAACCCCGTTCAAACAGCGGCGTAACCAACCCAAAAACCAGATAACACACCCTCCAAAAAACCCGGGGCTTGACAGTTTTGCCGTGGAGGCTCATCCCCGCAGGTGCGGGGCGCACCAGCCCACGAGGGTGGGTGTCCGCGATCGGCTAGGCTCATCCCCGCAGGTGCGGGGCGCACCAAAAACCAACTCTGAACTGGGGAGTTACATAGGGCTCATCCCCGCAGGTGCGGGGCGCACCGTTGACGGCCCAGGAGGGTGACGTGGCGGTTAGGCTCATCCCCGCAGGTGCGGGGCGCACGACAGGCCGAGTGCTGCGGGGTCTCCGACCGCGGGCTCATCCCCGCAGGTGCGAGGCGCACGTCGAGACCGGCGACATGTCCGCGATCCCCTCGGGCTCATCCCCGCAGGTGCGGGGCGCACCCGAATACAGTTACAGAGTGGGAGGTCGCCACGGGCTCATCCCCGCAGGTGCGGGGCGCACTAAGCGGGCGCCGCCTCCTTGTAGGCGATGACAGGCTCATCCCCGCAGGTGCGGGGCGCACCGCCGTCAGCATAGGCCGCGCCCTGCCCAAGCAGGCTCATCCCCGCAGGTGCGGGGCGCACCCGATGGGTCGCTGTTTTCCCAGCAGCAGGCGGGGCTCATCCCCGCAGGTGCGGGGCGCACGGGTCGAATCCCGTTCGATTTCAACGGCCAGACGGCTCATCCCCGCAGGTGCGGGGCACACGTCTTGGGGGCTGTCCATGTGTGGCTTGATAGCGGCTCATCCCCGCAGGTGCGGGGCGCACCCTGGCCGTCGGCCATGAGGACAGCGACGGTAAGGCTCATCCCCGCAGGTGCGGGGCGCACAGGCCGAGGCCACCCGATCGCCCGATACCGTGCGGCTCATCCCCGCAGGTGCGGGGCGCACCGGACGGGACGCGCACCTATGCGCTGGTGGACGGGCTCATCCCCGCAGGTGCGGGGCGCACTATGCTGGCGCGGATGGCAACAAGACCATCGTGGGCTCATCCCCGCAGGTGCGGGGCGCACCCATGCTCTCCCTGCCCTGCTGCTTCGCAGGCGGGCTCATCCCCGCAGGTGCGGGGCGCACCCCTTGAGGAAGCCGCCGACTGGTGCCCCGGGGGGCTCATCCCCGCAGGTGCGGGGCGCACGAGCACAGGCCGAGCTCGGGGTGGTGGGCGATGGGCTCATCCCCGCAGGTGCGGGGCGCACAAAGAATCCACTTATCGGCTAGTCGGTATTGAGGGCTCATCCCCGCAGGTGCGGGGCGCACGGATGCGCTTACCCCGGGTTTTCTAGGCCCAAGGGCTCATCCCCGCAGGTGCGGGGCGCACCCGGACTACCGCTGGCAGGTCGACGAGGACGGAGGCTCATCCCCGCAGGTGCGGGGCGCACATCGTGTGCAGATGCCGTTTCTCGTCCACGAGGGGCTCATCCCCGCAGGTGCGGGGCGCACAGGTTGACCTCGGCACCTCCTACCCCCTGCTCGGGCTCATCCCCGCAGGTGCGGGGCGCACCTGCCGTCCTCACGCACGATCACAGGGCGTTCCGGCTCATCCCCGCAGGTGCGGGGCGCACCAAACACAAAACCAAAGGAGCGCCCCAAACTGAGGCTCATCCCCGCAGGTGCGGGGCGCACTCTAAATCGCGTTCGAGGTTCTGCGCCTTGGACGGCTCATCCCCGCAGGTGCGGGGCGCACTGGCCGACACTGTTGATGCTGACGTGGCAGCAGGGCTCATCCCCGCAGGTGCGGGGCGCACGGCTTTTCCTCAATCGCCGCAGCCGACTGCTGCGGCTCATCCCCGCAGGTGCGGGGCGCACAGATTGGCGAGTGGTCGGGTTTTGGCGACAAACGGCTCATCCCCGCAGGTGCGGGGCGCACGCGGAGCAGGGCAAAACCTTCGGCAACGGCTACGGCTCATCCCCGCAGGTGCGGGGCGCACACCACGACCTTCCCAGCGACCGTCGACGCCGACGGCTCATCCCCGCAGGTGCGGGGCGCACTGATATCGGTGCGGATGATGTCAAGCATTGGAGGGCTCATCCCCGCAGGTGCGGGGCGCACCCGCATGATTTGCGGCATGCTGCTGCGTCGATGGGCTCATCCCCGCAGGTGCGGGGCGCACGTTCCGGCTGCCCAGGGGATGTAATTATCATCGGGCTCATCCCCGCAGGTGCGGGGCGCACTAGTGGCGCATGCAATATTCCCGGGCTACAGCCGGCTCATCCCCGCAGGTGCGGGGCGCACCTTTGTTTTGTAGTGGTCGAGGACGCGGGCGGCGGCTCATCCCCGCAGGTGCGGGGCGCACCATCACCTCCACCGTGCGACCTGGAGACTCTGGGGGCTCATCCCCGCAGGTGCGGGGCGCACATCAAGACGCCGATCGCGACGGTGGGGCAGGGGGCTCATCCCCGCAGGTGCGGGGCGCACTCATTTGGGGTTCCCTTCTTGGGGTTGTTTTCCGGCTCATCCCCGCAGGTGCGGGGCGCACCGCCGTCGTCGACGCGTCTGTGATGGTCAATGGGGCTCATCCCCGCAGGTGCGGGGCGCACGCCTGGGCGAGTCGATTAGCATCACGCATGTCCGGCTCATCCCCGCAGGTGCGGGGCGCACGCCTCAGCCACCGACGCATCCGACGCCTGCATAGGCTCATCCCCGCAGGTGCGGGGCGCACTTTTATGGCTATTACGAGTAGTCTTACGGGGCGGGCTCATCCCCGCAGGTGCGGGGCGCACAGCAGCAGGTTCTTGTCAATCATTTGGGGCCGCGGCTCATCCCCGCAGGTGCGGGGCGCACCCGTATTCAGCACGGTGTCATTCGGCCCCGCCGGGCTCATCCCCGCAGGTGCGGGGCGCACCACGGCAAGAACGGCACCCTTAGGTAATTAATCGGCTCATCCCCGCAGGTGCGGGGCGCACTGTTGATACCCTACGCGGTGCTATTGCAAAAGGGGCTCATCCCCGCAGGTGCGGGGCGCACTCTCGCCGAGAACACCACCAGTCAGATTCCCGGGGCTCATCCCCGCAGGTGCGGGGCGCACCTCATTCAGGTTATCCATCGACAACCCGGAAGCGGCTCATCCCCGCAGGTGCGGGGCGCACGACCTGCCCCTCGCCAAGTGGCAGCACTACGGAGGCTCATCCCCGCAGGTGCGGGGCGCACTTCTCCCGAGCACGGGAGGATGGGTGGCGGAACGGCTCATCCCCGCAGGTGCGGGGCGCACTATAGGTGCCATGATTTCCACTATTTTCATGGGGGCTCATCCCCGCAGGTGCGGGGCGCACGCCTCAGGGATGTCGAAATTCTGGCGGAGCCAAGGCTCATCCCCGCAGGTGCGGGGCGCACTGACCTAGTTTTTATCCCCGGATTGGAAGGATGGGCTCATCCCCGCAGGTGCGGGGCGCACTTGAATCCTTATCGGTAGGGGTTTTTGCGGACGGGCTCATCCCCGCAGGTGCGGGGCGCACGACCCGGATATGCTTCGTGCGAAGCTGTCCGGGGGCTCATCCCCGCAGGTGCGGGGCGCACGTTAAATAGAACGCCACATTAAACAGTGTTACGGGCTCATCCCCGCAGGTGCGGGGCGCACTCAAGACCGTCAACAGCTTCGGCGATGTGCTTAGGCTCATCCCCGCAGGTGCGGGGCGCACTTCGCCTGAGCACGGAAAGCACTATCGCCGGCCGGCTCATCCCCGCAGGTGCGGGGCGCACTCGCCACCTGGTGCACCCAGGTCGAGAAGGCGGGGCTCATCCCCGCAGGTGCGGGGCGCACCCGTGCCGACACCGCAGCCGAGTTGGTCAGCGAGGCTCATCCCCGCAGGTGCGGGGCGCACGCATCTTATCCAGCTCGTCGCGGGTGATTCCGGGGCTCATCCCCGCAGGTGCGGGGCGCACTTAGCGCGCTGACCAGCAGAGAAGCGCCCATCCGGCTCATCCCCGCAGGTGCGGGGCGCACGTCACCGGCGACTCCCCAAAGAAGACGTGGGACGGCTCATCCCCGCAGGTGCGGGGCGCACTTGTCAACGGCGTGGTACTTCAGCAAACCACTGGGCTCATCCCCGCAGGTGCGGGGCGCACCAACGGATAGCGGGTTGACGTGTCCCCGCCCCGGGCTCATCCCCGCAGGTGCGGGGCGCACGAGATGCCGGGCCGCAAGCAGGGCGGCGTGGAGGGCTCATCCCCGCAGGTGCGGGGCGCACCCCTCAGCGATGGGGCAATGTGCTCAAACATTGGGCTCATCCCCGCAGGTGCGGGGCGCACCGGATCCGCCTGGTGCGCCTGAGGCTCCGCCGAGGCTCATCCCCGCAGGTGCGGGGCGCACCTCACGAGATCGGCCACGCCATTCGCGGGGATAGGCTCATCCCCGCAGGTGCGGGGCGCACAACCATGTCGAGCATGGCGAGGTAGGACGGTAGGGCTCATCCCCGCAGGTGCGGGGCGCACTATGAAAAAACCTCCCACCAAACAGGGGGGAGGGGCTCATCCCCGCAGGTGCGGGGCGCACCCCTTGAGCGAGTCCAGGCGCCCCTGCAGCGAGGGCTCATCCCCGCAGGTGCGGGGCGCACGCTACCCACTCGCCGGAGCGGACGGAGACGGCGGGCTCATCCCCGCAGGTGCGGGGCGCACATTCTGCTGTGGATTCTCGCCGCGCTGATCGCGGGCTCATCCCCGCAGGTGCGGGGCGCACAGGTCGGTGAGGAAGCTGCTGTAGGTTGGCCAGGGCTCATCCCCGCAGGTGCGGGGCGCACCGTTTACTGCTTCGTCATTCATGGTGTGGTTACGGCTCATCCCCGCAGGTGCGGGGCGCACATTTTTCAGCCAGCGCGGTCGAAAGTTCACGCCGGCTCATCCCCGCAGGTGCGGGGCGCACGTTCTTCCCGAGCTGCGCATTCGTGTCGCAAAGGGCTCATCCCCGCAGGTGCGGGGCGCACTTGCAGCAGTCTGCGGAGGCGACGCGGTCGGTGGGCTCATCCCCGCAGGTGCGGGGCGCACTGTGGATTCGTACACCACGCCGTTGTAGGTGACGGCTCATCCCCGCAGGTGCGGGGCGCACGATGACGCGCATTTGCACGATTTTGTGCATGCGGGCTCATCCCCGCAGGTGCGGGGCGCACCGTAGGTGATCACACCGGAGACGTACTGTGGAGGGCTCATCCCCGCAGGTGCGGGGCGCACGCGGTGTAGGTGTCCTGCATGGAGCCGGTCGCGGGCTCATCCCCGCAGGTGCGGGGCGCACCCCCGTTGAAGGGCGGGACACCGCCGCGCACCGGGCTCATCCCCGCAGGTGCGGGGCGCACTGTTTGGTGGGCTTCGTAGCCTTCCTGTCCCCGGGCTCATCCCCGCAGGTGCGGGGCGCACGGCCTCGAAGCCATCGACGTTTTGGAAGCATTCTGGCTCATCCCCGCAGGTGCGGGGCGCACTTCGCGATACCATCGACCGCGGTCTGGAACGCGGGCTCATCCCCGCAGGTGCGGGGCGCACCGGCCATCATCCACCATCCGCTTCACAGCCATGGGCTCATCCCCGCAGGTGCGGGGCGCACCCTCCCCGCCACCCGCACCAACATGATCGCCGGGGCTCATCCCCGCAGGTGCGGGGCGCACGGCGAAAATCCGTGATGGTCTCACGAAACATCAGGCTCATCCCCGCAGGTGCGGGGCGCACGGCTACACCTCATCATCCAGCACGCCCACCCCAGGCTCATCCCCGCAGGTGCGGGGCGCACGTCCAATAACCGCCCGGACTAGTGGCCATTTCCGGCTCATCCCCGCAGGTGCGGGGCGCACTCAAAATCCTGGTCAATCACGGCGGCGAGTTTCGGCTCATCCCCGCAGGTGCGGGGCGCACCGCAGGAAATTCCACGCCGATTCTGCCGTCTTCGGCTCATCCCCGCAGGTGCGGGGCGCACGCGGATCTAAAGCTGCTGGGTGTGTCTGGTCAGGGCTCATCCCCGCAGGTGCGGGGCGCACGATGCGCAGGTTACCGAGGTGGGCGACGTGTCCGGCTCATCCCCGCAGGTGCGGGGCGCACCGTTTACTGCTTCGTCATTCATGGTGTGGTGACGGCTCATCCCCGCAGGTGCGGGGCGCACCAAAACATCCTCGGAATAGATGACGCGACCTGGGGCTCATCCCCGCAGGTGCGGGGCGCACATGACGAGTACCCACCGCATTGAGCAAGATGTGGGCTCATCCCCGCAGGTGCGGGGCGCACCCCGTTCTTGGCTCGCTTGGGGGTTGGTGCTGGTGGCTCATCCCCGCAGGTGCGGGGCGCACCCATCGTCGTTGTAGTCGATCGCGGCGGTGGTCGGCTCATCCCCGCAGGTGCGGGGCGCACTCCTCACACCCACCCACTACAGCTCCGTGGAGAGGCTCATCCCCGCAGGTGCGGGGCGCACCCTGGGACTGCTCGGGCTTGTGGTCGGGCACCGTGGCTCATCCCCGCAGGTGCGGGGCGCACGGGACCATCTCATTGAAAAACCCGGACAGCTTCGGCTCATCCCCGCAGGTGCGGGGCGCACCGAGCCCGACGACATTCCGACGATCGGCGAGATGGCTCATCCCCGCAGGTGCGGGGCGCACAAAACTCGCTCGGAATCGGCGCGGTAGCCGGTGGGCTCATCCCCGCAGGTGCGGGGCGCACCCCGAGGGGTGGCTTTTCTTATTTACACTTCCAGGGCTCATCCCCGCAGGTGCGGGGCGCACTCGAGGGCCTTGTCAGCAGCTTCCTGCTTGAGCGGCTCATCCCCGCAGGTGCGGGGCGCACGAAAACCCGTACTGGCACATGTCCTTGAACCAGGGCTCATCCCCGCAGGTGCGGGGCGCACAGCTGGGCTGGGAGTCCGTATTCGCTTGTGACCGGCTCATCCCCGCAGGTGCGGGGCGCACGAGCTTGTGCGCGAGCCGACCTGTCAGGATCGCGGCTCATCCCCGCAGGTGCGGGGCGCACTCCACCCTCGAAGCGTTTCGAGACGGTGCGGACGGCTCATCCCCGCAGGTGCGGGGCGCACCGGCCCCTCCGGCAAATCGTAGACCACCCACGGGGCTCATCCCCGCAGGTGCGGGGCGCACTACGACCTCGCTCCTGACTGGGGGTGGGGCGCGGGCTCATCCCCGCAGGTGCGGGGCGCACTGAAATCCTGATCATTGCGCGATTGTTCTGCCGGGCTCATCCCCGCAGGTGCGGGGCGCACCCCTCACTTGATTCTTAGCCTGTGCCGGAAGGGGGCTCATCCCCGCAGGTGCGGGGCGCACTCCAACGAGTGCTTCGAGCTGATCCAAAGGTACGGCTCATCCCCGCAGGTGCGGGGCGCACTCCAACGAGTGCTTCGAGCTGATCCAAAGGTACGGCTCATCCCCGCAGGTGCGGGGCGCACAACTAGGTTTCATGGCAAACCCAGCAGAACTTCGGCTCATCCCCGCAGGTGCGGGGCGCACCCACCAGTGACCTACTGAAGTTTCTGCTCGGAAGGCTCATCCCCGCAGGTGCGGGGCGCACTACCAGAGGACGCCACACGAATGGAATGCCTTGGGCTCATCCCCGCAGGTGCGGGGCGCACCTATGCACTATTGAGTTCTCAAACAACAAGCCGGGCTCATCCCCGCAGGTGCGGGGCGCACGGGGTTTTCACGAAGGCCATCAACGATGATTTGGGCTCATCCCCGCAGGTGCGGGGCGCACGCAGCACCGAGCGAGAATCCGCCGCCGCCGCCGCCGGGCTCATCCCCGCAGGTGCGGGGCGCACTCTAGGAGGCTAAGATATGGCTACTGCCGCCGGGGCTCATCCCCGCAGGTGCGGGGCGCACGCCGCCGATCTTTATTTCTCGGAGGTTGGCTTCGGCTCATCCCCGCAGGTGCGGGGCGCACGTCACCTCAACATCAAAAACCGCCGCCGCCAACGGCTCATCCCCGCAGGTGCGGGGCGCACCCGGGATACACCCCGGGCCGTGACGTGTACCAGGGCTCATCCCCGCAGGTGCGGGGCGCACGGCGGAGCATCAAGGCTTACTTTGCGGCGGGCGGGCTCATCCCCGCAGGTGCGGGGCGCACCCTTGGGGTGGTGTTTTTTCCTTACACCTAGAGGGCTCATCCCCGCAGGTGCGGGGCGCACCTTGACCAGTGGGAGTTCTTTCCACCCGTGGGCGGCTCATCCCCGCAGGTGCGGGGCGCACGCTACCCACTCGCCGGAGCGGACGGAGACGGCGGGCTCATCCCCGCAGGTGCGGGGCGCACCGGGGAAACACTGGTCAGGATGCAGCCGAATGAGGCTCATCCCCGCAGGTGCGGGGCGCACTTCTTGTCGATTACGGCGCGCGAGAAGATGGTCGGCTCATCCCCGCAGGTGCGGGGCGCACTGTGACGATCGGATACGCGAATCTCTCGAAGGCGGCTCATCCCCGCAGGTGCGGGGCGCACCACTGCCGGTGTGACCGGCGTGACCGTCACCGGGGCTCATCCCCGCAGGTGCGGGGCGCACTGGCGGAATGCCTGCAGGAGCCTCATAGTGTTCGGCTCATCCCCGCAGGTGCGGGGCGCACCGGTTTGACGGGTTCGCGTTTCAAACGCGACCCGGCTCATCCCCGCAGGTGCGGGGCGCACGCGTGGATATTTACCTCGGCAATTCCCGTCGAGGGCTCATCCCCGCAGGTGCGGGGCGCACTTGCTTCGCTTCGAGGAAATCTTCTTGATTTCCGGCTCATCCCCGCAGGTGCGGGGCGCACGGATGTCCCGTCCTGGGTGGTCAAGATGGTGTCGGCTCATCCCCGCAGGTGCGGGGCGCACTTGCCGAGCATGCCCTCGAAGGTCGCCGTGGACGGCTCATCCCCGCAGGTGCGGGGCGCACCACTTCCTGCCTTTGGCGGTTGGCTTACCGTGGGGCTCATCCCCGCAGGTGCGGGGCGCACGTGCTTTTCGCGTTCTTGGATGTACGCCTGGGCGGCTCATCCCCGCAGGTGCGGGGCGCACCGTGTGTCGGAGGTGGAGCCGACGACGGTGGAGGGCTCATCCCCGCAGGTGCGGGGCGCACACATGCCCCCACAATTTGTGCTGGAGCGTGTTGGGCTCATCCCCGCAGGTGCGGGGCGCACGGCGAGGTAATACCCGAACATTGTCCTGATGTAGGCTCATCCCCGCAGGTGCGGGGCGCACGCCCGCAGCTCGTCCAGTGAACCACGGAACGCGGGCTCATCCCCGCAGGTGCGGGGCGCACGATCTTGATAGTGTCAATTGTCACAGTCTTTCCGGCTCATCCCCGCAGGTGCGGGGCGCACGGGGCGCAGAGCCACGCCCACATGCGCGGCGGGGGCTCATCCCCGCAGGTGCGGGGCGCACATCTGCTTCTTACCACCGAAGCTCTTGATGTCCGGCTCATCCCCGCAGGTGCGGGGCGCACGTGGTGAAGCGTGATGCGAGTGCGCGTGCGAAGGGCTCATCCCCGCAGGTGCGGGGCGCACAACATCATGCCCGCCATCACCGCCCCCGCATACGGCTCATCCCCGCAGGTGCGGGGCGCACCGCTCGAGACCGACAATCCCGGGGTAAGCACAGGGCTCATCCCCGCAGGTGCGGGGCGCACCGCCCTCGTAGGCTCCGCCTCACGGCGGAGACGGGCTCATCCCCGCAGGTGCGGGGCGCACCCGCGGTTTCGGCGACGCTGTAGGCGCGTCGTGGGCTCATCCCCGCAGGTGCGGGGCGCACCGGAGCCTTGCTATGCGCTCCTCATACACCACAGGCTCATCCCCGCAGGTGCGGGGCGCACTTGTAGTCGACCCGTACCGTATGCGGCGTATCCGGCTCATCCCCGCAGGTGCGGGGCGCACCAGGTTGAGGCGCAGGATTCGGCGCTTTTGGCGGGCTCATCCCCGCAGGTGCGGGGCGCACCAACATGGCTGTGGCAAAGCGTTCTCGTGCCCGGGCTCATCCCCGCAGGTGCGGGGCGCACCGCGACTTCTCAACCGTCCACCCCAGCCACTCGGGCTCATCCCCGCAGGTGCGGGGCGCACAGTGCGGCCGCCCCTGTCGCTATGGCCTGCGCCGGCTCATCCCCGCAGGTGCGGGGCGCACGTGCGGAAAAAGAGTCGCTGCACTTCCTCACCGGGCTCATCCCCGCAGGTGCGGGGCGCACTCGGACCATGGGTCGCGTTTCCTGGTGGCGTGCGGCTCATCCCCGCAGGTGCGGGGCGCACTGTGTGTTTTAAAACACGTGCCGATAAGGAGAAGGCTCATCCCCGCAGGTGCGGGGCGCACTTATGCAGCGGGCCACCGGGGAAGCGAATCGACGGCTCATCCCCGCAGGTGCGGGGCGCACCGTGGAACGCAGCCAGGCGGTATCCGCCGCTGGGGCTCATCCCCGCAGGTGCGGGGCGCACCTTCGGCAATACGCTCGACTGGCTCAAGAATGCGGCTCATCCCCGCAGGTGCGGGGCGCACCTCGACCGAGGTCGCGCTGACCTTCAAGGTGCGGGCTCATCCCCGCAGGTGCGGGGCGCACAGTACCAGATCATTCACCGTAATGGGATGGGTAGGCTCATCCCCGCAGGTGCGGGGCGCACGTGATGATATCAAGACTGTCATGGGGTCGGGTGGGCTCATCCCCGCAGGTGCGGGGCGCACCTGTATCCGATTTTTGAGTACATGAAGGCCGGAGGCTCATCCCCGCAGGTGCGGGGCGCACCCACCGAGCACCGCGCTGACCGCCTTAAAAGTCGGCTCATCCCCGCAGGTGCGGGGCGCACCTTCAGAATCTTGTCGACGATTGGGGAATCCTCGGCTCATCCCCGCAGGTGCGGGGCGCACCCGCCGTCTACCTCGGCGTCGCATCCGCCAAGGGGCTCATCCCCGCAGGTGCGGGGCGCACGCCGTAGGGGCTTTCTAGGAGGTGGTTGTCTTCGGCTCATCCCCGCAGGTGCGGGGCGCACTGAGCATGAGGGCGCACGAGAGTGCTATGAGGGGGCTCATCCCCGCAGGTGCGGGGCGCACTTCCTGACGGCATTTGCGCGCATTTTCCACGTCGGCTCATCCCCGCAGGTGCGGGGCGCACCTCCAGACCCACAACATCGCCGCGGGCGCGGAGGGCTCATCCCCGCAGGTGCGGGGCGCACCAGAGTTAATGGTTGATGCCATTAGAAAGCTCCGGCTCATCCCCGCAGGTGCGGGGCGCACCCAGCGCCGCCTGAATCAAGTTCTGCGCACGCGGGCTCATCCCCGCAGGTGCGGGGCGCACTCGAAACCGGCGCGCTGCGCAACGGTGCCCGCGGGCTCATCCCCGCAGGTGCGGGGCGCACTCGCAGCCGCGTGGGATTGGGTGCGGACAACCGGGCTCATCCCCGCAGGTGCGGGGCGCACTCAAACAACAAGCCGTTCCTACTGGTGAAGGGCGGCTCATCCCCGCAGGTGCGGGGCGCACACCTGGTATTTCACCAAGGTCGGCAGGATAGTGGGCTCATCCCCGCAGGTGCGGGGCGCACGGGGGCCTGCAGACCGTCAAGCTCGGCCTGTAGGGCTCATCCCCGCAGGTGCGGGGCGCACGACGCCCCCACCGGCTTCGACCAGTCCGGCACCGGCTCATCCCCGCAGGTGCGGGGCGCACCAAGGCTGGACTCGGTGGCGAAGTCTAGTGAGGGGCTCATCCCCGCAGGTGCGGGGCGCACTAGCGGTGCCGTCCCCGGTTAGAGCGGGATCACGGCTCATCCCCGCAGGTGCGGGGCGCACATATGCGCAGTTCTAAAGGTTGTCAGTTGACTAGGCTCATCCCCGCAGGTGCGGGGCGCACTCCGATGTGATCGTTGATGGATCATATTTGGTGGGCTCATCCCCGCAGGTGCGGGGCGCACGGTACGACACCAGAAGCACGCAGGATTGGCCGGGGCTCATCCCCGCAGGTGCGGGGCGCACCAGTCCGGCTCATCTCTCAAGGGGTCGATCATGGGCTCATCCCCGCAGGTGCGGGGCGCACTCTCGCCACCATTTTTGCCGTTGTCGCCAGTGGGGCTCATCCCCGCAGGTGCGGGGCGCACTCTTGCTGACGTGCGTTTTTGGAGCCGTTTTCATGCTATTACATGCAACTTGCTTTTCCGAAATGACCTTCGCCAGGTTGGAGTTCATGAGGTGCTGCGAGTGTCAGCGCATCCTGCGAGCTTTGCTCCATCCGGTCCGGCGCGCGGTGCGCTGCCTCTTGTCAGGGCGAATCATGAGTTTGATGCCATCGAAGTCCGTCGGCACCCAGTCGTTTCGGTGCACTTTGAAGTCGAAGCCCTGCTCATTCGCCGCGTTGTGGACGAGGATCGCGCGCCCGTCGCGAACAAGGTCGCAGGTCCGCTCCCACACCGCGTCGCGAACACGGGCGCTAGGCCGCCCGACGAACACGCCTGGCGATATCTCCATCAGCCATTTCGTGAGGTCGCCACGTAAGCCAGCTGGACAGGCGGTCACGACCAAGACCATCATCGCGTCACTCTTCCTCCCAGTTGATTCCGCTCGCAACGGTCTCAAGGTCGCTCCACAGTCGCAGTTCCGCCTCGATGTTCTCCGCCTCAGAGTCGATCTCCATGAGGAAAAGGAGATCCTTCACCATGCGTTGCAAAAGACGCTTTTCGACGACCTTGTCACGAACGAAATGCCGAACGTACCGGTCAGCATCCATTTGTGCCCCGGCCACGGCATCAAATGCCGCGGGTATCGTGATCTCGGCCTTGTACAAATCGGCGAGATCGTAGACGAAGGCTCTGTCCGTGCCTTGGTGAACGATGCCCAGCGCAGGATTGAATCCGAGGCTGACAATGACGGCGTGGGCGACGCCGTATAGGGCGGCATTGGCAGCCGTGAGGGCCCGATTGATGGGGTCGCCAGCATCGAAGTCGGCGGGGTTGTAGCTTCGTCGACTCCAGTAGACGCCAGTTCGGGCGCTGTGTTCGGAGTAGATTCGCTTCATTCGTGCGCCCTCGCGGCCGCGCAGCTGAGCCATGCTGAGTCGCGAGACGTCCTCACCAGGAAAGCGCATGGCGTACATTTGCCGCGCGCAAAACAGCCGCCGGCGCTGATTGGTCACGATTGCCGCCTGAGCCATGGCGTTTCTGGAGGTCTTCGCGAGCGGTCGCCCGTGGGCGTAATAGCGAATGCCCTTCTCCCCTACCCAGACGACGCTCACTCCGGCGTCGCCAAGCAGCGCCATGGCTGCGTAGGTAACCCGCGTACCTGGCCCCAGCAGCAGCACCGCGAGATCCGCGGCGGGCACATGCGCGACTCCGCGATAGTCGTGAATCGTGAGCGCATTATTGTCGCGGTTGATCGTCGCTTTCTCCGCGTAGAGAAACGAGATCCTCTCCTCTACCTTGGACAAGGCGATGCGGTCGAGCGGCGTGCTGCTGGGGTTCTCAGACATGGCCGGCCCTACCGCCGAGCGAGGGTTAGGAGGCCGCACCCATAGGCACGACCTCTGCCCAAGCCGTCGACAAGCACTTGTCGCAGCTGATCGGGATCAGTGACCTCAAGGACGCCACGGTACCGCACCGCCTGCAACGCAACTCGCCGTCGATTGGACTCCTCGCCTTTGTTGAAACGCAGATGCGAGCGTTCGACGATAGCGCACTCCTTGAGCGCGAATCCGCCCTTCGCCGCCCGATCCTCGAGCCACTGGGCTTGTCCCTCATTCCCCACGAGCGACACCACCTTTCCACGCTTGGAATTCTTCTTGAATTCCGACTTGGTCGGGTTGGCCACTAGCTCGAAGTTCCACTGCTGACCTTTTCGAAGCGAACCGAGCAGGGGCATGTAATCGGCGATCTCGGGCGGCCGCGTCGCCCAACCGGCCTGCTCCACGATGTGGCTCGCGTCGCTGGCCTCGGGGCCAACCACATAGAGCACATACTCGTGGCCCCGCTTGTCGAGGCGCCAGAGCACTCGGGACTCATCGCTGAGATCAGGAGGAAAGGCTCCGCGCACGGCGGCGTGCATCGCTTGGGGGTTGGTGAGCAACTTTCGGGCTTGCCGCCGCTCAGGATTTAGCAGGATCCTCGTGAAGCTGGTCATACCGACATCACCGCCTCCATGAAGGGGTCGTCGTGCTGCCCTAGCGGATTATCAACCTCGACGCCGCGCAAGTCATGAACGACTTGGCGCCAGCCATACTTCCGATGCTCCTGGGAAAAGGACAGAGGTACGTCTTGACGAGATACCCCGCTTTCGTTGGGACCGGCATCCCTGAAGATCGGCAGATTGACCTTCTTCGCGCGCTTTACGCGATGCGACTTGGATGCCTGCCACGGAAGTTCCTTCAGCGCCGTCACCGCGTCCTTGTCCACCGTTCCTACGAAAAGATCGGGAGACGCGGGGCACGAGCGCCGCCCCAAGAACAGCGGAAAGCGGGGGCTGTTCACTGCTCTAGCCAGCGACTCAATGAATTCATTGTCCTCACTCTCAATCGCCGAAACAAAGACAGCGTCCTCGAGAAAGTAACGCGTCACTAGCCTCGTTCCGCCGCCAGTCTGCCACTTTTCCGCAGTCTGGTAGTCCTTGAGCAGGGTTCCGGGCTGGTCAACACGCACCGCGAAGGTGAGCCCCGCGAGATCCTCGATGGGGTCCGTCCGCCGACGCCCTTGGGCCGCTGCCAAGAGTCCCAAGACCCCGGACTTTGTGGGGACTTGTCCCGTGGTTCGAATGTTGTATCGGCTGTCGTCGCCCCATGACTGCAAGGGCCCCTTCAGCCGAAGCAAAAGGGTGGCGGTCACTTCGATCGCTCCTCCAAGAACGCAGCGACGGATGCGGAAAGCTCATCCAAGGTGGCTGCCTCCGCGAGGTCCGCAAACGGAGCACCCAACTCTCCGAGGCCCATTACGAAGGCCTTCAGCGGAACAAAGCCATAGGTTTCCTCGATCTGGCGCTCCTCCGTTGCCAGCTTCTTCGCACCCTCGGCTCGACGTCCGGCCTCTTGATCCGAGCCGACCGGCTCCTCGAAGGCGTTGACTAGGGACACGGAACGCCCGTCGCGGATAGCGACGTAGACAAGCTCGGGAAGAGTGTTGTTGGCGAAGGTGTTTTGCTTACCGGTGGGAAGGCTCGTGATGAAGCTCTTGATAAACGCCACCGCGGCCTCACGTGCTGCAGGGTGGTCACCAAGATTCTCACCCAGCGATTCAACGTCGATGGTCGCAAAGCGGTAAAGGGTGGAAGACATCATCTGGACCGTGCCGATCATGCCGGCGCCTGTTTCCTCGTTGTCCTCGACGAAGTCATCGACGGCGGTGAAGTAGTCGAACTCTGGCTCGGACTCGTGAATGCCCAGGGCGTGCGCAACCTGGACCGAGGCATCGACGTTGTAGGACGGATCGTCGGCAAGCATGCGGCCGAACATCGCGATGTCGATGCTGTGCTTGGTGTCGATCGCTTCCTTCGCCTTCTTCTTATCTGGCTTGCCTTCGCCTTCGATCGCCAGCTTCGCGGCCGCCTCGATCTGACGGGGGCTGAGGAAGACGAGGTAGCCTGCCTCCGGTGCTCCCACTACAATCTCGTCGCCCTTCTTGACCTTCTTTTCGGTGATCTTGATGCCCGCAGCCTTGAAGACGCTCTCCGCCAGCTTGATGGCATCGGCCATCTCAATGGACTCATCCAGGCTGTGGATCTTCTCAGCAACGATCTCCACGACTTTGCGGGTGCGGAAGCCCACGCTTCCAGCGGGCAGATGCTTTTCGAAGTCCAAACGAATCGCGCGCTTCCACGACTGCGAGGAGACTCGCTGGCGGGGCACTCCGCCGAACACCGCGCTCTTAGGCGCACCGGTGTCGTCGCGGTTGATCAGGCTCGGGGGAAGGGTCTGCAGGGCGTGAATATCAATGACGAGGGACATTGGGGTTTCCTTTCAATGCTTTCTCTAGTTTTCCGTGGTGGTTTCGGTTTCTTCGCTGGGTGTTCCCGACGGCCGGCCGATGGCAAAATCACGGCCCCATCGCAGCAGAACCCCATTCTTCCGCTTGGGATTTTCCAGGTCACGCAGATCGACCGCGAAACGTCCGTAGTCGAAACCGAGATGGTTGTTCCGAAGCAGTGAGATCAGATTGCGCGCGTGAATGAGGCGCGAACGCGAATTGCGGGCAAGGACCATGGCGTCGAAACGCGGCTTGATGGAGCCGGACTCGCTTTGCTGAACGAGGCGCCCGCAGGCGGAAGCAAAGGTCGCATTCTCCACGTGCATCTTGCTCGTTGCCCCCTGCATGTGCAGGGCAAACAGGGTCAAGGCATGGAATGCCGCATTCTCAGACGGTGACGCCTTATTCCCCTGCCCCAGCTCGCGATCGCTCAGATCCGGCTGCAGGGTGCCAAGCACTAGGCTGATCGCCAACGGATCCCGATCAATTGGCTGGCCCGCGAGCTTTCGCAGTTGCGCGAGTTCCGCGCGCGCTTCGGCCTTTGCCGAGTGCGTTACGTTTCCGAGGTAGCTATGTTGCAGCCATTCGGCAGTGTTTGACACTGAAAAGCGCAATCGCGGCTTTCCGACGGCCAATGGCGACTCATCTTTTGTCGAGGGTTGAGTCATCGATCATTCTCCTTTTCTTCACGGTTCTGATCCTCAGATTCAAAGGCAAGAGGCAAGGCCTCTTTCAACTTCTTTCGTAGCCACATCATCGCGGTGCTGGCCGACTGGATGTGGACCTTCTCTCCAGAGTCGGTGATGCGCCCGACGAGGGCTTTCGGCCCAGCACCTTTCACGAGCACCGCCGCTTGCTCGAGGATTGTTTGGCGAACTTCCTTCTGCCACTCCGCTATTTGGTTGTCCATGTCGCCAACGTTCAGGTGAGAAAGCCAGGTCAGGAAGCGCGGCTCGAGGATTCCGAGAGCGGTATCCGTGGGATACGGCTGGAATTCGTATTCTCCTCCCGCGGCGACGAGCAGCTGCCCCGCAAAACTGCCAAGGGCTACTGCGGCATCGTTGGTGGACTTGGCCGCGTCTAGAAGCTTCCTTCGTTGTACACGGGACTTCTCCTCAAAGAAGAGCGCAATCGGGAGGTCCAGCCCGTAATGCACGACCGTGGCGACGGAAGAACCTTTTGGACCGTATTCAACTGAAAATAATTCAAGCTTCAAGAGCTTTGGGACAAGGTCAGGCTCTTGCTCAGACAAGTCAGCGAGGAAAGTCAGCGTCTTCGGGCGCTTCGGCGCAAGGTCTTTAGGAGTGAAGCCAAGATCGCCGTCAATGGAGATGAGCGGAGAAAGGCTCCTCCACATCGTTCTCTCGGTACCATACGGGCGCGGGTAGTAAACCGGCTGTCCCTTCTTCGACTTGTTGGCGCTATAGCGGTGGGGAGTCATTGGATCGTCGAGGAGATTGGCGCCAGCGTCTGGTATCTTGTCGCCGTTTGAGACGAGTACTCCTGTGACCTTGTCTCCTACGACAAAAAGTTTGATCCGCCTAGACTGCCAAGTGGCGAGGTCGGAGGCACCACGGGGCACAACAGAATCCGCCATGGAGTTATCGCGCTGCTCCGAAGAATCTTGAGGGCGCTCCCAACTCGGTTGGTCACCTGGATCGTAATTTTTCCAAACCGTATTCAGGACAAGTGTCTCTCGCAGATTTGCGCCGACGACGAGGGTTCCACCAGTCATTCCGGTCCATCCCGTACCGATCGGATACCCACGCCCTCCCTTCACCCGCGGATCGCCAAGGGCACCGGACTTAATTCCGGAATAGTCGAAGGCCTGCGTGTAAACGACCCACCTAGCAGCTTCTCCGAAGCCAACCCATGACCGCGCCTCACCTGCACGCATCGTAAAGTATTCGTTCTCGGCCTCCGGCACAATTCTCTGAATCTGTGAATGACCACCGCTCTGTGTAGCCAGATCGGCAACCTGCATGAAGGGAGTCTCAGGGTGCAGGAGGTCGAAGCGATCCTCGTGCAACTTCAGGTACTCGAGTACTGCTTCATCAGGACTGTTGTTTCGTGCCGATTCTTGCTGTGTTTCGTACCAGTCAATCACTGCATCGATGGCATCAGCGTCGCGAAAGTCGGCATCCATTTCTGGGCCATGCGCGCGCCAATAGATTGCTAGCAAAAGCCTAACAAGAGCGTAGGTCTGAACCGGGGAATCCGCCCGGACCTCTTTTACGGGATTCGAGCCGTCAAAGACTTGCCTAATGCCCAAGTCCGCTTGCTCACCGTTCTCGAGAACGCAAGGAATCCATGGTTCGTCGAGAAGCGAAAAAGTCATTTCTGTCTCCTTCAGTAAGGGGGTTCCGTTGAAGCTAATGAAACAATCGATAAAGAGATTCTTAATCCCTATTTTCGGTTAGAAGGATCATTTCCGCTCAACTTCATGGAGCCCAATTTCGTGAGAATATTCCAAGACAACTTTTCCCAGCGTGATCCGGTTATTTTCATCCAGCCTGAGAGCTACTTCCCCCTTCAAAAGGGGGCTTTTCGCCCACCCCTCGGGGGTATCAAGCTCAAGCTGGGTGATGGTGGCCTCGAAGACCGACTCATACCTCGCGAATCTGCTGGGCAACCTCAGCGAAGAGGATGCGAGCTCGAGGGCTTGCGGGAAATCAAGAATCTCCCCATCTATGTGCATGGTCTCATCACTCGAGCTCAGGGCGCGGTAACCATAGTCATTTCCGATGATGGGAATGACCTCGATGGACGGGTCGGTGTCACGGACCTGGGCTCGTGCGCGAATGTCCTCCTGATCCGCCCTCTGCCGAGGCCCGATTCTCTCAAACAGCGCACCAAGGTTCTTCGCGTCTTTAGGAGCAGGCAGTTGAAAGACCCCCGCACGTTGAAGCAATTGCGCACGATCGGAAACGCTTGTGTCGACCGCCTCTTCCCATGCCTTTCTCCACTCCTCGGGAATCTCACTCCTTACACGAGAAGTGTCGTAGACGAACTGGACCGAATCCGGAACATCCTCGGGCCTCTTGAAGGGCTTTGCGCCAAAACGCGAGGTCAGCAGGTAATACGTCCCCAGAAGGATGCTGTTGTCGTAGATTGCTTCGGTGCCAGGATCGAACTCAGGTGTCGGAGTGGTCCCCCTGATACCGCGGATCAAGACCATTGGCGACTTCATACGCTCCGGTCGGTCGCCGCTGTGCCCTGAATGCCTGTGGACTCTTCCTAGGCGTTGGATTATCAAGTCGATGGGGGCTATGTCGGTAATGAGCAGGTCGGCGTCGATGTCGAGGCTCTGCTCCAGGACTTGTGTTCCACACACGATAAGGCGGTGCGGGCGGCCGCTGCCTCGATGAGACTTCTTGCCAAGCGCTTGAAGGAGGCGTTCCTCTTTGGCCGACCGGTCATTGGCCGCGAATGCGGAGTGATGAAGCTCCACCTCGCCTGGGAATTCGGCGGCCAAAGCTTCAAAGCTTTCCTGGGCGCGGCGAATTGTATTCGAAATGACGAGGATACAGCCACCATCCTCTGTCGCAGACCGAACCTCTGCTACCAAGGTGGTTAGGTCATCTTCGATGAACCGGATCTCAGCCTCTGCGTCATTGCCACGCGGAGCAACCTCGATTTCCGAGAGTCCCTTCTCACTGGCAATGGTGATGAGTGGATACGCCGTCGATTGAGGCATCGGCAGCTTAGACTTCCACGCTGATGAATACGCCTCAACAAAGGAACGCTTGCTTTCCAACGGGAGGGTCGCACTGAGCATGATCACCGAGGCGCCGTATTCCGCGAGCCACTTGAGCGTGGTTTGGAGGTAGGAGCTCGTGTACGCGTCGTAGGCATGGCACTCGTCTATGATGACTACCTTTCCGGACAACGCAACGTGCCGGAGCATGGAGTGCCGCATCTGCAGCGCCATCATCAAAACCTGATCCACCGTACCGATGACGAAGTTGGAGAGCATCCCCTTCTTCCGGCCACTCAGCCAGCTTCCTGCCACCACGTCGCCACCTGCCTTGTCATCGTCACCGATGTTCCGAAGCCGAAGATTGTTGTAGCTGCTCAGGAGGCGATTCTTCGAATGTGCCAAATAAAGAGAGCTGATGGTATCGGGCGGAGTAATTGTCTTCGCCCAGTCCTTGAAGCGATCAAACAGGCCATTGGCAGTCGCCATCGTCGGGGCAGCAAGCACCACCCCTTGGGCTCCTGACTTCTTACCCAAGATTTCGGCCACCTTGAAGGCCGCCTCAGTCTTCCCTTCTCCGGTCGGGGCTTCGATGATGACCAAGGCGGGCACCGCAGCTTCGACAGCCGCGCGAAGCGCCTGAACCTGAACTTCCCTGGGGCTTGCGTCCTCTGGCCATCCAAAGGAAGACAAATACTCGGATTTTGGATCCCGGATGACCAATTCGCAGACTTCTCCTATCCACGGATGGGTCAACTCGACCTGGGCCATTCCTTGGATCACACGGGATGCTTGATCCCCTCGTCGTTGCGTCGGAAATGCTTCGGTGTTCGAGGCGATCCAGTCGCACATCACGACGAATCCTGTGAGGACTTCAATCGCGCCGGCAGGCAAATAATCCAGTCGACTAAGCAGGTCAGAAATCCCTGTGACCTGCGCAAGCGAGTCGAGCAGCTCACGGTGCACCGCTTTCCAGCCGGCGGGGTAGTCGTCAACAATATCCCTTACCAGGCCTCGCGTCGATGCATCTGCAGGCAGACCATGATGCGCCTCGGCCACAGATACGAGGGGCAGAACCTTGCGCCGGCGCGCACCATTGTTGCAGAGCCATTCGAGCTGGATCGCGCCAGAGAACGCCGCGTGATAGGGCTTGTTTTGTTTTTCCAGAAGATCCATGTTCACTGGCAGCCCCGCATCCATGACGGAATCGATGAGCGAACGCTTGGAGGTGGGATCCACGAGCTTTTCCTGAAAGCAGATGGAAGCCTTGCCGATATCGTGGGCTGCTGCACACCAGATCGCTAGGACTCGAACCTCTTCCCGCGAGAGGCTCGTCGCCTTGATGAGGAATTCTTTCGTCTGATGAGAAAGATAGTTATCCCACACGTACTCGGCGACCGCGCCAGAATCCGCCATGTGCTGGGCGAGATTCATCGGCCCTGACTCGTCGCCCGACTTGGCTAACACTGACCTTGTCTGGGCACCTAAAGCAGTTGCAAACATTTCCCAATTCATCGAAATCCTCAATTTAAATAAGAAATTAGGTTGTTTCTGTTTTCGAGTATAACTCACCTCTCGGTAGGATGTAGCCTCGAGAAGAACAATTTCTCTGCAGTGGCGGAGATGAGCCGTTCTTTTTTAAGTTGCCAGGCTGGTTTTTCTCACCTTCCCCGCACTTGCGGGGCCCAAAGCCGAAACTGAATCTTGATCTCATCACAATGTGTGAACTTAGCCATCCCCCACGACACTCGGGTATTTGATCGAAAATCCTTGCGTAATTCGGGTTCACGCCACACCGCAATAGTCTGAATTTATAGCCTGAATTTCATCTCTCAAGTTAGGAAACAATGCTCAGCGACAAATTGGTGAAGGTTCTTTACACAGCGGGAACGGTCTTCGACAACCTCCGCTCGAGCGAGCTTTCGACGAGGTCCTTCCTCCAGAGCGGCGATGACTCTGGCATCGTTTCTCGCGCAGACCTTGACCTACTCAATGACCTGCGAGACGCAGCAGAGATTGCGGTGCACCACAAGAGCGTTCAATCACCGGTGAGCGAGGCAATCGTGAACGAGATGCATCGGGCCATGACCCGATCGGCCGCGCTGCGCCCGGGCAAGCTGCGTACGAAAGAGCAGAACATCGGTGTGTCCACTTCCTATGGTCGCCACATGCCACCGGCGCTCGAACCAGGGGAAATTGATGGACTGCTTCGATCCGCGCTCACTCAAGGCGACCGTCGTCGACAAGCCGCGTGGATATTCGTGCTCCTCGCCAAGGCACAACCATTTGAGGATGGAAATAAACGCACGGCATTGCTCACCGCCAACATCCATCTTCCGCTGTCCGAATACCTTTGCGCACCATTTGATCCAGATGACATCGAGGTATCAAGGAAGTTTCAAGATCTCCTCGCCCGAGCCTATGTCTTCGACGAGATCGACCCGGTCGTTGACTATCTCCTAGAATATGGGCTGATCATTGGGGAATGATGGGCGATCCGTCCTCGTGTCAACGATCTGACGTGGCGGAACCACGCTGCCTCGTCAAAAGCAGCATGACCAGCGCCGCCACCTGCATCGCTAGGCAGACGGCAACCAGCCCGGCGGTCGACTTCTCGTAGAGGTAACCCAGGAGCGTGCCGCCCACGAACCAAGCCGCGCCGTAGAAGGCGGCGAACAGCCCGTAGGCGGTGGCGCGGCGCTGTTTCGGCACGAGGTCGGCAACGCCAGCGCGCAGCGTGCTTTCCTGCACGCCCATCGCGGCGCCCCAGATGAGCACGCCCGCGATCGCCGTCCAGAAACCGCCGCTAAACGACAGCACGGTGCCAAGCCCAGCGAGGATTGGCAAGGAAACCAGCACCTTGATGCCGATCTGGTCGTAGTACTTGCCCGTGATGAGGGCAGCGATGGCGTCCACGCCCATCGCGATCGCGTAGATGACCGGGATGGAGGCCACCGGCGCGATGCCACGCTCGGAAAGGTGGTAGCCGATGAGCCCGAAGGTGGCGTATCCGGCCATCGTCAGCGCGACGAAGACGGCGTAGCGCCAGAAGTCGGGCGAGAGCGCAACCGCGTCGCCCTCGGTTTCCTCGACCGTCGCCTCGTAGCGGGCGGGCTCGGGCACCTTCCTGGCCAGCCAGAACAGGATCACCATGGCGATCGCACCGGGGATCGCCAGGATGGCGAAGCCCGTGGAGTAGCCGCCCGTTGCGGCCAGCACCGCCGCGACCAGCAGCGGCCCGGCGAACGCACCAGTCTGGTCGAGCGCCTCGTGGATGGCGAAGGCCTTGCCGCGGCCGGTCTCGCTGCCAGCGTGCGAGATGAGCGTGTCTTTTGCGGGGCTGCGCACGGCCTTGCCGACGCGCTCGAGCAGGATGAGTGCCGATGCGCCCGCGACACCGAGCGGCAGCGCCAGCGCCGGGACCGCCGCGGCGGTGAGCAGGTAGCCAGCGATCGTCCACGCCCAGTAGCGGTGCGTGCGGTCGGCGGCGGGACCGGAGACCAGCCGCAGAGCCAGCGCGGTCGCCTCCCCCGCCGCGGTCACCGCGCCCACCAGCGCGGCGCTCGCACCCAGCGAGCCAAGGAAGGGTCCCGTGATCGAGCGCGCCCCCTCGTAGACCACGTCCATCAGCAAGCTGACGACGCCAAAGGTGACGACGAACCCCCAGGGCGAAAGCCCCATCTTCTTCTCACTCGGCGCGGGCATACTCCCAAGTCTATTGCCGCGGGCCGAGCGAAAAGCAGACTGTCTCCAAGCACACGAAAAGGCACTTCCCGAGGCTCGGCAAGAACCTCGAAAAGTGCCTTTGACCTGCGCGCCCCCAGCAGGATTCGAACCCGCGACCAATCGGGTAGAAGCCGACTGCTCTAATCCACTGAGCTATGGAGGCATGTGGGAAATTCCAACCTTTACAGGTTAGCGCATTCCTTCCTCACCAATGAAAACGCGCCCGGCTTCCCCGGGGTCGCCCCGGGAGTTAGCTCGCGCGCCGCGTCGGCACGATCGAGAACGCCAGCTCCACCAGCAGCGCGAGCAGCACCACCACGATCGCGCCGCCGACCATCTGCGGATAGTCGCGAGTCTTGAGACCTGCGAAGATGAACCTCCCGAGCCCTGCGTCGGCGGTGTAGGCGGCCAGGGTCGCGGTGGCGATGACCTGCACGCAGGCCGAGCGCAGCCCGCCGAGGATGAGCGGCCACGCGAGCGGAAGCTCCACCTGGGAGATCTGCTGCCACGGGGTCATGCCCATGGCGCGCGCGGATTTCACAACGAGCGGGTCGACGCTGGCCACGCCCGCGTACGCGCCCGCCAAAAGCGGCGGGATCGCCAGCACCACGAGCGCGATGGAGGGTGCGAGCAGCCCGATGCCGATGAACAGACCGAGCAGGGTGAGCAGGCCAAGGGTCGGGATCGCGCGCCCGGCGCCGGCCACCGCGGCTACTACCCCGCTACCGCGGCCGGAGTGCCCGATGGCGATGCCTATGGGCAGCGCGACGAGCGCGGCCACGGCCACCACGACGGCGGTGATACCGAGGTGTTGGACTAGGCGCAAAAGGATGCCGGAGGTGCCGGTCCAGTTGTGGACGTCGCTAAGCCAGGAAAACGAGGAGCTGAGGAGA
This sequence comes from Corynebacterium vitaeruminis DSM 20294, assembly GCF_000550805.1. Classification (NCBI taxonomy): domain Bacteria; kingdom Bacillati; phylum Actinomycetota; class Actinomycetes; order Mycobacteriales; family Corynebacteriaceae; genus Corynebacterium; species Corynebacterium vitaeruminis. The sequence continues at coordinate 2,274,299 of NZ_CP004353.1, forward strand.
TCCATCAGGCGCCCACCCCTCCCCGAGCGCGGGTCCACGGGGTCAGCAGTCGCCCGAGGAGGACGACCATGGCGTCGACAAGCAGGGCTAGCACGACGGTGAGGACGAGCCCCATGGCGACCTCGGCCACGATGTTGCGCTGGAAGCCGTCGGTAAACAGGGTGCCCAGGCTCTTGATTCCCACGACGGCGCCGACGGTGACGAGGCTGACGGTGCTGACGGCGGCCACGCGCAGGCCCGCGATGATGACGGGAGTGGCCAGCGGCAGCTCGACGTTGAGGAAGGACTGCCAGGGCGAGTAGCCAACCGCGACGGCCGAGGTGCGCGCGGCGGGCGAGACCGCGCCGAACGCGTCCGCGCAGCTGCGAGTGAGCACGGCGACGGCGTAGATGCTTAGGACGATCACCATCGTCGCCTGCGAGCGCATGGACGTGCCCGTGATGATGGGCACGAGGATGAACATCGGCAGCGAAGGAATGGCGTACAGGGCGCTGATCAGGCCCAACAGCGCGGTGCGGCCGAGCGAGAAGCGCTGCGCGATCCAGCCCACGGGCACGGAGATGACGGTCGCGATGGCGATCGCGGAGAGCGCCAGCCACAGGTGCGTGAGCGTCAGCTCCGCCATGTTATTTACATTGTGCGAAATCCAATTCATTCCCGCACCGCCCCCACCACGCGCCCGGTTCCATCCACGACCACGGTGGTTTCGCCACGCTTTTCGACGCTCAGCCTTCGGCTGCCGGAGTTGATCCCGAGGAAGTCCGCCACGAACTCGCCCGCGGGGTGAGCGAGCAGATCCGCGGCGCTGCCGCGCTGGGCGATGGTGCCGCCGGGACGCAGGACGATGATGTCGTCGGCGAGCGCGAAGGCCTCGTCGATGTCGTGGGTGACAAACAGGACGGTCTTGCCCAGCTCGGCCTGCAGGCGGCGGACCTCCTGCTGCAGCTCCCGGCGCACGATCGGGTCGACGGCCGAGAACGGCTCGTCCATGAGCAGCACGTTCGCCTCCGCGGCGAGCGCGCGGGCGACGCCGACGCGCTGCTGCTGCCCGCCGGAGAGCTGCGCCGGGTAGCGGGTGAACATGGCCGCATCGATGCCGACGAGCTCGAGTAGCTCCCCCGCCCGCTTGCGCGCCTCGGCCTTGCTGGCGCCGGCGAGCCGGGGCACGACGGCGACGTTGTCGATGGCGGTGCGGTGCGGGAAAAGCCCGCCCTGCTGGAGGACATCGCCGATCGAGCGACGCAGGCGCACCGGGTCCTTGGTGGCCACGTCGACGCCGTCGACCAGCACCTGGCCGCCGGTCGGGTCGATCATGCGGTTGACCATGGAGATCAGCGTGGACTTGCCCGAGCCGCTGGAGCCGACCAACACGGTGGTGGTGTTGTCGGGCACGGTGAAGGACACGTGGTCGACGGCGGTGGTGCCGTCGGGATAGACCTTGGAGACGTCGCGGAACTCGATCATCGGGCCACCTCGCCAAGGCGTGTGCGGCTTGCTGCGTGACGGTAAATGATCGTCTCCTTATATATGCATCGATGGCAATGTGCGCCCCAGCCTACCCGCCGCATTCTGCGCGGCGCGAGAAATTGCCTATGATGGGTCGGTAGTTGGGGATCGATTGCGACACGGGAGCGAAGAACACGATGAAGAAAACCACGGCCGCCGCGCTCTTGCTCGCCGCCGCCACCCTCGCGGCGGCTACCACCGCCTGCTCGAAGGACGGCGAGGAATCCTCGCCCGCCAGCAGCGTGGCGACGTCCACCACTTCCTCCGCGGCACCGACCACCGAGGCCTCCGCCGTCAACAAGGGTGCCGCCCCCGGCGGCGTGGGATCCTTCACGATGGACGGCCCGGCCGCCATCACCGGCGCCACCTACGACTCGATGCCCTACGAGCTCCCGCTCAACCCCGCGGGCCCGCAGGACACAATGGTCCGCTGGGTCACCGGCTGGGGGCAGTCCCCCACCACGCCCGAGAAGGGCACCACCTACGTGCTCGGCCACGCGTGGGGCCAGCAGAAGCTCGTGTTCAACCCGATCTCCGAGCTGGTCACTGCCACCGCCGACATGAACGCCCCGGTCACCGTCCCCGGCGACGAGGGGGTCACCGTGCGGCGGTTCAACTCCACCGCGCTCAACGGCTCGAAGATCACGATGTCGGACGGCACCGGCGCCCGCGAGTGGGTCGTGGACACCGCTTACCTCGTGGACAAGGACGAGGCCGCCTACGATACCCAGCTGGTCGACGAGACCATCCCCGGGCGCATCGTGCTCATCGCCTGCTCGGTCGACGGCTCCCAGGACCTCGACTACAACGTCATCGTGGAGGGGCACCTGGACTAGGGCGGTCGCCGTGGGCGTCGAAAAGCGAATGCACAGGTAGACTAGGCGGCAGTTAAATCCCTGACCGAAAGGCCCACGCCCCATGACCCTACCAGCTCCCACGATGAACGCCCGCGCCGTAGTCACCGGCGCCAGCCAAGGCATCGGCCGGGCGATCGCCCGCGACCTCGCCGCGATGGGCTACAACCTCATCCTGGTCGCCCGCCGCGAGGAAATCCTCAAGGAGCTGGCCGACGAGCTGGAGAAGAAGCATGCCATCGTCGCCGAGGTCCGCGCCTGCGACCTCGCCGACGAGACCGCCCGCGCAGCACTCATCGAAGAGCTCCAGGGTCGCGAGATCAACATCCTCATCAGCTCCGCAGGCATCGCCTCCTTCGGCCCCTTCCTCAAGCAGGACTGGGGGTACGAGACCAAGCAGTTCTCGCTGAACGCCACCGCCGTCTTCGAGCTCACCCACGCAGTGCTGCCGGGCATGGTCGCCCGCGGCACCGGCGCCATCTGCAACGTCGGCTCCGTGGCGGGCAACGGCCCGATCCCCAACAACGCCACCTACGTGTTCACCAAGGCCGGCGTCAACGCGTTTACCGAGGCCCTGCACTACGAGCTCAAGGGCACCGGCGTCACCTGCACCCTGCTGGCACCCGGCCCCGTCCGCGAGGCGGAGATCCCCGCCGAGGAGCAGTCGATCGTGGACAAGGTGGTCCCCGACTTCCTGTGGACCACCTACGAGTCCTGCTCCCGCGAGACCCTCGAGGCCATGGCCGCGGGCAAGCGCCGCGTCGTGCCCGGACCCCTGTCGAAGGCCATGAACGTGGTCTCCCAGTTCGCGCCGACCGGGCTGCTCGCACCCGTGATGGGGGCGTTCTACAAGAAGATGGGCGAGTAGTACTGCCCGTGTCAATCCCCAGATGAGGGTAATTTTCCGTTTTTCTGCGACATATTGCAATCGCCTACTACAATCGAAAACGAACTGAACCTCAGTAAAACATTGCCCCGCTTGCAGTGTTGAATGCTCCAGCCGGCCGCCTCGTGCGGCCGGCTTTTTCATAAAAGAAAGGCCCACCATGGTCTCCCTCAAATATAGAGTCGGCATTGACGTCGGAACCTTCTCCGTTGGCCTCGCAGCTATCGAGGTTGATGAGAAAGACATGCCTGTGAAGATCCTCAGCGCGGTCTCCCACATCCACGATTCGGGGCTCGACCCAGACCAGCAGCAAGATGCTGTCACTCGTCTCGCGTCAAGCGGCATCGCACGCCGTACTCGTCGGCTTTACCGTCGCAAGCGTCGCCGTCTCGTCCAGCTGGACAAGTTCATTGAGGGGCTCGGGTGGCCGGTCAAGGAGTTTGAGGAATACAGCGATCCGTTCATGCCCTGGCACGCGCGGGCAGAACTGGCTGCGGGTTTCATTGAGGATGAGGCAGAGCGAAACGAGAAGCTCTCCATCGCCATGCGGCATATCGCGCGTCACCGTGGCTGGCGAAACCCGTATTCAAAGGTGTCCACCCTCCACACTGAGGTTGCACCCAGCGAGGCTTTCCTCGCGATCAAGGAGGAGATTGCCAAAGTGGCGGGCATCAAGATCCCTGACGACATCACCGTCGGCCAGCTCGTCGCTTTTTGCAACCTAGGCAAGCACCGGCTCCGCGGCAAGGGCGGCGTGCTTTCTTCACGCCTCCTCCAAAGCGACCACGCCAATGAGATCATCGTGATCGGCCGCATGCAAAATCTCGATTCTTCGCTGGTGAAGCAGCTTATCAACGAGGTGTTTAAAGCCGAGTCTCCAAAGGGGTCTGCTGCGGGACGAACTGGTGTGGATCCGCTCCAGCCCTCCAAGAAACGCGCCCTCAAGGCTACCGAGGAGTTCCAGCGTTACCGGATCGCCTCGTTGATCGGTAACCTCCGCATCCGTGAGGGCAGTGGACAACGACGCCTGACAAAGGAGGAGACCTCCCTCGTCTTCGATCACCTCATCAACCTCAAGCCGAAGTCGGAGCCGTCATGGCTGGCTGTGTGCGAGATCCTGGGAATCGATCGCGGCAACCTCCGCGGTACCGCCACGATGACCGATGATGGCGAGCGCGCGGGTGCCGCTCCTCCCGTCCATGAGACCACGCGCCGTATCCTCAACTGCAAGGTTAAACCTCTCGTAGCTTGGTGGATGGAGGCTAATGCCGAGGATCGCTACGCCATGATTAAAGCTTTGGCCAACTCCGAGGTCGATGACTTCGACTCACAATCAGGCGCCAAGGTGCAGGCCTTCTTCGCCGAGCTTTCCGACGAAGATAACTTGAAGCTCGATTCACTCCACCTACCCATGGGCCGAGCGGCCTACTGCGAAGATACTCTCGCACGCATCACCAAGCGCATCCTCGAAAACGGCGAGGACCTTTACGAGGCACGCCTCCATGAGTTCCAAACTCCGGTCGATTGGACACCACCCGCTCCCGAGATCGGTGCTCCAGTAGGCAACCCAGCGGTCGATCGCGTCCTCAAGGCCGTGTCGCGGTGGTTGGAAACCGCCGTCGATACTTGGGGAGTGCCCACACACATCACCATCGAGCACGTCCGCGACGCGTTCACCAGCGAGAGAAAATCCCGCGAAATTGACCGCGATCAGCAAAGACGCGCCAAGAGGAACTACGAGGTGTTCGCAGAGATGGAGAAAACACTCGGTGTTCAGAACCGCAATCGCTCTGATCTCACTAGGTACCTCGCTGTCCAGCGCCAAAATGGACAGTGCGCCTACTGCGGAACGCCCATCTCGTACCAAGGCGAGGGCAAAGACAATTTTGAGATGGACCACATCGTGCCCCAAGCTGGCCCAGGTTCAACCAACAAGCGCGAGAATCTCGTCGCGGTGTGCCCTAGCTGTAACAGGTCAAAGGGTAACGTTCCTTTCGCCGTTTGGGCTGCGAAATCGACCAACCCGAATATCTCTGTAAAAGCGGCCGTTGAGAGGACTCGCCACTGGCTGGCGGATCCCGGCTTGAACGCGACCCAATTTGCCAAGTTCCGTAAGGCTGTTTGCGACCGACTTTCCCGCGTTTCCATCGATGAGGAAATCGACGCACGCTCCATCGAGTCGGTGGCATGGATGGCCAATGAGCTCCGCGGGCGCATCGCTCAGCGTTTTGCCAAGGACGGGACAAAGGTCGCCGTCTATCGCGGTGAGCTCACAGCCAAGGCCCGCGGCGCATCCGGAATCAGCAAGCGCCTCGTCTTCCTCGATGGCTATGGCAAGACCCGCTTTGACCGACGCCACCACGCCGTCGACGCGGCGGTGATTACCTTCATTACCCCGACGATCGCGACCATCCTGGCTCAGCGTGATTCGATGCGCGACTCCCAGAACCTCCTTCGCGAGCCTGCTCAGTGGAAGGAATTCACTGGCCTCGAAGAAAAAGACCGTTTCATGTGGACGCGGTGGAAGATCCAAATGGAGAAGCTCAGCGTCCTACTCAACGAAGCTCTCGCAAACGATCGAATTGTTGTGATGTCGAACCTGCGGCTGCGCCTCGGGAACGGCTCCGCACACGAAGACACCATTGGCAAGCTGACCAAGCTCCACGTTGGCGACGCTCTTTCGGTGGCGATGATCGATCGCGCGGCTTCAGAAGCACTGTGGTGTGCGCTTACCCGGCATCCTGATTTCGACCCCAAGGAAGGTCTCCCCGCCGATCCGAGCCGACAGATTCGGATTCACGGCACACGCCTCGGCGCCACGGATGAAATCGGATTCTTCCCAGTCAACGCGGGATGCATTGCCCTCAACGGTGGATACGTCGAGCTCGGCTCCAGCTTCCACCACGCACGCATCTACAAGATCACCAGCGGAAAGAAGCCTGTTTACGCGATGATGCGCGTGTACACCGTGGACCTGCTCCCCTACCGCAACCAGGATCTGTTCACCGCAGAGATCAAGCCGCAGTCTATGACGATGCGCCAGTGCGAGCCCAAGCTCCGCAAGGCGATCGCTGAGGGGAACGCCGAATACCTTGGATGGCTTGTCGTCGATGACGAGCTGCTCATTGACCCGACTCCATTCAGCGACGGTCAGGTTGGAAACGCACAACAGGAGCTCGGGCCAATTCGACGATGGCGGATTGACGGTTTCCCCTTGAATTCAAAGTTCCGTCTTCGCCCAATCCAAATGAGCACGGAAGGCCTCGATCTGAAAGCACCATCGGGGGTTAAGAAGGATCGTTTTGGCCCCGATGTGCGCAAAATCGTGGACTCTCCTGGCTGGCGACCTGCGGTGAATAAGCTCTTCTCCAGCGGAAAAGTAACTGTCATCCGTCGAGATGCTCTGGGACGTCCAAGACTCGAGTCGGCTGCACATCTCCCGATCAGCTGGAAGGTCGAGTGATCTAAATGAACGCTGGCTGGCAGGTGCTTGATTTCACGAGTTTCAAGGGTACGATTTCCTACTCTCGAGGTCAGCTCCGTGTACTTCCAGGGGATAGCGATGACGGGATCGAAGTACCTCTTTCTCCTGTGGCGGTCGTCCTCGTCGGGGTCTCGGCATCTGTTAGCGGAGCCGTGCTTTCTAAACTGAGCGAATACGACATCGCACTTTTGGTGTGCGATTGGAGGGGAATCCCGGTCGCCGGCGCATGCCCATGGGCCGAACATACAAGAATTGGTGCCCGGCACCTCGCGCAGTCTGAGCTCTCCCGCCCGCGCAAGAAGGCTGCTTGGGCGAGAATTATTTCTGCAAAGATCAAAGGGCAAGCTTCCACGCTAAAAGCACTTGACGTCCCTGGGGCTGCTGAACTCATTGCAATGGGAAATCGGGTCCGGAGTGGTGACCCCGACAACTTGGAAGCACAGGCCGCTCGAAGGTTTTGGAGTTTGATCTCGGAAGGCAAAGAATTTTCTCGCGTGCCTGGTGCCGCTGCCGGATCAACCAATTCAGCGCTGGACTACGGCTACACCATCCTGCGAGGCTTTGGAATCCGGGCGGTAGCTTCGGCTGGACTATGCCCTTCACTCGGAGTATTTCACCACGGACGCTCAAACCAGTTCAATTTGGTAGACGATCTCATAGAACCGTTTAGGCCGGTCATTGATCACTCCGTGTTTTCAAATGAATGCTTTTCCGAGGATTTGAACAAGGAATCGAAGCAGCTTCTGGTTCAGGCCGCGAACAGCCAGTTTTCTCGAGATGGAGAACCCGTTCCAACTGCTATGTCCAAGCTCGCCCAAAACTTTGGTCGATACGTGGAAGACGAGGTCGGGTCATTAGACGTTCCGATTTGGAAAGGCCCATTCGATGCCGAGAAGGGATAGTGAGCCAGTGTGGTGCGTTGTAATGTTTGACCTCCCGGTGAAGACCAAGGCGGAAAGAAAGGCTGCTACTCATTTCAGAAACTCGTTGTTAGACATCGGCTTCTGCATGGCTCAATACAGCGTCTACGTTCAGTTCCTTCCATTAGCTTCTCGTATTCACGCATTAGTAAAGAGCATCAAGCAGGATCTTCCACCAGGTGGCGACATCAGAATTCTTTCCGTCACTGACAACCAGTGGTCAAAAACCATTCGATTCTCAAATGCAAAACCGGAACAACCAGAAGACGCGCCTAGCCAATTGATGATTTTCTAGGACAAGAAACCCCTGATAACTCCAGCTTAGGCGGCCATTTTCGGGCACACTGAAGTCTACCAGGGGTTTTATGAACTGAACCCCAGCTGATCCAGGAAGGCCCGCTTGCGGACGTGAAGTCTACCAGGGGTTTTATGAACTGAACCCCAGCCCGTCGCGGACCTTCTGCACGCCGACGAGAAGTCTACCAGGGGTTTTATGAACTGAACCCCAGCGGGCATGAGGAGGATTGCGGGGGAGACTGAAGTCTACCAGGGGTTTTATGAACTGAACCCCAGCCGGTGACCCACACCATGTACCGGTCATCGAAGTCTACCAGGGGTTTTATGAACTGAACCCCAGCTAAACCTAGCGCGGGAGTAAAACTCCACGAAGTCTACCAGGGGTTTTATGAACTGAACCCCAGCAGCGCTTTCACAATGCGGGATTTCCTACGAAGTCTACCAGGGGTTTTATGAACTGAACCCCAGCTGCGCCTTGGTCGGTCAGTGCTAGGAGGGAAGTCTACCAGGGGTTTTATGAACTGAACCCCAGCTGCCGGGGGTGCGGCACAGACTGATGGGGAAGTCTACCAGGGGTTTTATGAACTGAACCCCAGCTGTCGTGGCTGTCAGTGTGTGGGCGGTTTGAAGTCTACCAGGGGTTTTATGAACTGAACTCCAGCATTGACAGTGCTGGTCTTCTTGTGCTAGAGAAGTCTACCAGGGGTTTTATGAACTGAACCCCAGCTGGTGAGCCACGACGGGATTTCTTGTTGGAAGTCTACCAGGGGTTTTATGAACTGAACCCCAGCATTCAGACCCATCAAAGTAGGCATGCTTGAAGTCTACCAGGGGTTTTATGAACTGAACCCCAGCATATCCAGCATCAGAAGCGCGCTCAACAGAAGTCTACCAGGGGTTTTATGAACTGAACCCCAGCGAACGCGTGGACGGGATTCACTACCGGCGAAGTCTACCAGGGGTTTTATGAACTGAACCCCAGCGCAATGGGGCTTGGGTGCGAACGCTTGTGAAGTCTACCAGGGGTTTTATGAACTGAACCCCAGCCATGTGGCGGCGGCGTGTTCCTTGGTCGGAAGTCTACCAGGGGTTTTATGAACTGAACCCCAGCTCGAGGAGATCACGGCCCTAGATCGTAAGAAGTCTACCAGGGGTTTTATGAACTGAACCCCAGCCGCTAACCCCGTGGCGCACACCGAGCTAGAAGTCTACCAGGGGTTTTATGAACTGAACCCCAGCGGTCTTTGGAATGCAAAAACCGCCGTGAGAAGTCTACCAGGGGTTTTATGAACTGAACCCCAGCCCGGTATTCCTATATATGCAAAAAAGAAGAAGTCTACCAGGGGTTTTATGAACTGAACCCCAGCTCATGCGCTGCATGAGCCATTCGTACCGGAAGTCTACCAGGGGTTTTATGAACTGAACCCCAGCATGGCTATTACCACCTTCATTCCGAAGCGAAGTCTACCAGGGGTTTTATGAACTGAACCCCAGCCGCGTCAATACCTCCCTACTTAAGGCCGGAAGTCTACCAGGGGTTTTATGAACTGAACCCCAGCTTGGCGCCGCGTGATGTTCCACCGCCTACGAAGTCTACCAGGGGTTTTATGAACTGAACCCCAGCGGTCATGGCATACCTAATGGATAAGCCAGAAGTCTACCAGGGGTTTTATGAACTGAACCCCAGCGAATCAGCATGTCATTGAGGATCTCGTGGAAGTCTACCAGGGGTTTTATGAACTGAACCCCAGCCGCTGCGACACCCACCAATGATCACCCGGAAGTCTACCAGGGGTTTTATGAACTGAACCCCAGCTGCTAGGGATGCGGCTTTTGTTACGAGGGAAGTCTACCAGGGGTTTTATGAACTGAACCCCAGCGTCCATTTTGCCCGAAGATAGCGAGCGCGAAGTCTACCAGGGGTTTTATGAACTGAACCCCAGCCTGATTCATCTCACCAGTAGTCCCGGCCAGAAGTCTACCAGGGGTTTTATGAACGGAACCCCAGCGGGTGGGAAACAACAGCATGTTGCCCCGGAAGTCTACCAGGGGTTTTATGAACTGAACCCCAGCCCTGTGGGCCTTTTTCACGAAGACCGAGGAAGTCTACCAGGGGTTTTATGAACTGAACCCCAGCTGGGGGCGGCGACTGTTTCTAATACGGGGAAGTCTACCAGGGGTTTTATGAACTGAACCCCAGCCTCTCAACCACATGCTCACCAGAGTTATGAAGTCTACCAGGGGTTTTATGAACTGAACCCCAGCGACATCCTCGCATCAGCTAGCTTCTTGGGAAGTCTACCAGGGGTTTTATGAACTGAACCCCAGCCGAGTGGCTGGGATTGGGTGAAGACCCGGAAGTCTACCAGGGGTTTTATGAACTGAACCCCAGCCGAATGATGCGAAGATTTGGTGTGTGTTGAAGTCTACCAGGGGTTTTATGAACTGAACCCCAGCAGCGGGTGGGTGACGATGTTGTCTCCCGGAAGTCTACCAGGGGTTTTATGAACTGGACCCCAGCACCCGCAGACGGTTAGCCGGTTCATGCTGAAGTCTACCAGGGGTTTTATGAACTGAACCCCAGCAACCAAAAGGCGATGAGGACCGTTTGCCGAAGTCTACCAGGGGTTTTATGAACTGAACCCCAGCAACCAGAAGGCGATGAGGACCGTTTGCCGAAGTCTACCAGGGGTTTTATGAACTGAACCCAGCTGGTTCGCATCGAGATACCCGACTAAAACTACTAGCGGAAATTCTCGCCAAAGAGTTAGGACATCTAGGTTTACCCGCTGAGGAAAACAGACGAAGTTGGGTTGTTGGCGCCGGTTCGAACAGGATTAGACTATTCCCCATGACCGAACCCGTAGCCCCCAAGAACGACCGCCTCGTCTGGATCGACCTCGAGATGACCGGCCTCGACATCCACCGCCACACCATCGTGGAGATCGCGGCCCTAGTCACCGACGCCGAGCTCAACATCCTCGGCGAGGGCGTGGACCTCGTGGTGCACGCCACCGACGAAGAGCTGGCGGAGATGGACGACTTCGTCACCACCATGCACACCACCTCGGGGCTCATCGACGAGATCAAGGCCTCCACGATCACGCTGAAGGAAGCCGAGGACGCGGTGCTCAAACTCATCGAGGAGCACTGCGACCCGGAGCACCCGGCGCCGCTCGCGGGCAACTCGATCGCCACCGACCGCTCCTTCATCCGCGAGCAGATGCCGCGGCTGGACGAGGCGCTGCACTACCGCATGGTCGACGTCTCCTCGCTCAAGGAGCTCGCGCGCCGCTGGCAGCCGCGCGTCTACTTCAACCAGCCCGACAAGGGCATGGCCCACCGCGCGCTCGCGGACATCATCGAGTCGATCAGGGAGCTGGCCTACTACCGCGAGGCCATGTTCATCCCGGACCCCACCACTGAGCAGGCCGAGGCGGCGAAGGAGAAGGCTACTGGCCTCTACCAGCAGTTTTTGTAATTCAGAATCTTTGGGTTAATATTGTCCTCGCTGCTTAAACGCGGTGATGGTGGCTGTAGTTCAGCTGGTAGAGCACCAGGTTGTGATCCTGGGTGTCGCGGGTTCGAGCCCCGTCAGCCACCCCAAATAGCTCCCCTACCTGTGAAAACAGGTAGGGGAGCTTTTTATGCCTAACTCGGTTCAGGGGTTAAGGGTTAAGGCTCAAAATGTGTGTGTGGATTCCGTGATTTAGCGGTGCTGAGCAGGCAGTTTCGGGGATAAATAGCTTTCAGAGAGCTATTCGACCGCCAAATCCACTCAATACCGGCCAAGGCTGCCGTCGTGTGGTAAGGGATCACGGTTTGCTTATATCCCATGTCAACGAATCGACCTCCTTGCGAACTGTGCCGAGGTAGAACCATCAAAAACGGTTTCACCTCCAAGAAAATCAGACGGTGGCGCTGCTTAGAATGTGTCACAGCTTCACTAGGAACACCCAGACCAACGCGAATAAGAAAGCAGCCTTCCGCCTATTCCTCGCATGGATTATGTCCACCCAATCGCTGGCCCATCACGCGAAAACCCGCGGTATATCCCGATCAACAGTCAAAATACGCCTCGTGTGGTACAGGCTTAGACGTCGAGCAAAGGTAGCCCCACAACATTCACTCGGCATCCGATACGGCCAAATCTGACACGTCGAAGAAACACACATTTTGAGCCTTAACCCCGGTTCAGCTTTAAACTACGCTTAAGCAGTCAGATTCACGCCGCGTAGCACAGTGGCGCCGACGGCATACATAACAGTCCCCTCCCGAAAGATCCGTCATGCATCCTATCCCCGTAGACTTGATGTGATTTTTACGTGTAGCGAAAGTAGTTAGGAAGGCTGCTCTTTTGATTCATGATGCCCTGAAGAAAAATGAGACCATTGACGCAAATTCAGCGCTCGCTGAAAAGGTTGCCGTAGAGCTGCCTGGTTTCATCGACAAGGACGGTAGATTCCTTAGTTCTAAGTTCGAGTCCGCGTTATCTGATGTTGACGTCGATATGTCTCGGGAGACCTACGGGTTATCGTTCGTGGGTAAATCCTACGGTGATTACCAGTACGGGTGTCAGTGACGGTGGAAAAGTAGCCCAAGAATGACGGTGGAAAAGTAGCCCATCCGAGAAGAATTGGATGGGTGATTTCCATGGATGATTGGGCGCAGATCAGGATTTTGCGCAAAGATGGCATGTCGATTCGCAAGATCGCAGCAACAGTCGGCTGCGCGAAAAAGACGGTAGAGCGGGCCTTAGCCAGCAACACACCTCCGTCGTATTCGAAACGAGCTCCACAAAAGACCGCGTTTGACGAGGTGGAACTGGACGTTAGGGCCTTGCTCGACGAGGTCCCTGATATGAAAGCCACGGTTATCGCACAGCGCGTCGCCTGGCAGGGCTCGATGTCGTGGTTTAGGGAAAACATCCGACGAATCCGCCCCGAGTATCTCCCCCACGACCCAGTCGATACCCTCGACCATAAGCCAGGTGTGCAGATTCAATGTGACCTCATGTTCCCCGATGACGGTATCCCCGATACGCACGGTCACGCGGGGGTGTTCCCGGTGTTGGTGATGGTGGCATCGTATTCCAGGTTCATGGCCGCGTGTGTTCTTCCCACTAGGACAACCGGTGATCTGGTGTCTGGGATGTGGCTGTTGCTTCAGCAACGTTTTGGCGTAGTACCCAAGCAACTGTTGTGGGATCACGAGGGCGTGTCAAGTTGTTTGTGTGTGGGGTGTGATTGTTAGAGGTAGGGCTCGAAGCGATCAGGGTAAGCCACTGACATCTGATTGATGGCCTGCTTCCAGTTCGTCACCCGCCTGCCCTCGATCAGCCGACCACTGGAAGCCACGACCCGTTTACCCTGCTTCGCACGTTTCGCGGCCCGCTTATCCTCGATATTGCAGATCATCAACCACAAGGTTTTGACCGCAGACTCATCGTTGGTGAACTGCACCCGATTCCGGGTGGCTTTACGCAGCTCATTATTCATCGACTCAATCGAGTTCGTGGTGTAGATCACCTTCCTGGCCATCGGGGGAAACTCCAGGAACGGGATGAACCGGTCCCACGCATCACGCCACACCTTCACCGACTGCGGATACTTCACCCCCAGCTCAGAGGCCTCAAACTCCGCCAAGGCCGCCAGAGCGGTCTGCTCGGTGGGGGCGGTGTAGATCTTCTTCAGCCCCGCAGACACCGCCTTACGGTCCCCGTAGGCCACCCACCTGTTCGCGGCCCTGATCAGATGCACGACACAGGTCTGCACCATCGAATCCGGCCAGGTCGCTTCCACCGCCTGCGGTAGGCCCTTGAGCCCGTCACAGCACACGATGAACACATCGTGCACTCCGCGGGCAGCGAGGTTGGTACACACCTGGGCCCAGAACGAGGCTCCTTCCTCTTTGGCCAGCCAGATACCCAGGATGTGTTTGATTCCCTCCATATCCACCCCGATAGCCAGGTGAGGGCGGACTTGTTGACCACCCGACCCCCGTCACGGACTTTGATGCGTAGTGCGTCGAGGAAGATCACGGGGTAGAACTCATCTAACTGGCGGTTCTGCCAGATCATCACCTCCTCCAACACCGCATCAGTGATCGCGGAGATCGTCTCATGGGAGATGTCCACGCCCATGGCGGTGGCCATGTGGTGCTGGATGTCTCGTATGGTCATGCCCCCGGCGTAGAGGCTGATGATCATGTCGTCGACGTCGGTGAGCCGGCGCGATCCTTTGGGCACCATTGTCGGCAGGAAGGAGCCGTTACGGTCCCGGGGGACAGCAACATCGATGGGCCCGTAGTTCGAATCGACTCGTTTGGGGTAGGAACCGTTGCGGGAGTTGTTCTGACCAGCAGCTTCCTTGCTGTCCCGGTCGCCGTGCTGGTAGCCGAGGTGGGCGTCCATCTCGGCGTTGAGGCCCCGGTTGATCGAGGCCTAGAGCAGGCCCCGGACAAGGTCGTTGGCGTCGGTGGTGGAGGTGCCAAGCTCGTCGATGAGCTTCGCCATTTCAGGGTTGGCCAGCAGTTTCTCCTCGATCGCTTTGATCTTGGCGGAGTCCTGGGGGTTTCGTCGTGCCACGGTAGTCATTATGGTTCATCTCCTTGATGTGAAGGGAATCCCTCATACACAAACCATTAGACACTCTCCCAGGGTCCTGCCCACACCTGCTGCGAAAAACTTTTCCATGTTCTACATCGTGCCCTTTCCCCCTTGGGAGTGGTATCCGCGGGGTGAGGGGGCGTCGACAAGCACCCGTTCAGACGCCAAGCCGCCTGACCAGCGCCGGGAGCCCCTCCGCGGCCGTCGCCCGCCACGAATACGTGGCGATCCGTGACAAATCAGTCTCTTTCGGCGTGATCTCAAGGATCGGCACCCCACGCTGATGCGCCAGAACGGGCAACGACGCCGCCGGATAGACAATCCCAGAAGTACCCACAATCACCACCAGATCAGCCTGCTGCATACGACGCTCCGCAACCGACCATTCCTCCTGTGGCAACGCCTCACCGAACCAGACCACCCCGGGACGCACCGGATTCCCACACAACGAACACGCCGGAGGAGTAAGCCGCTCCACCGGCTCCCGCGGATAATCCCCGTCATCCCGCCACGGTTTAGAACATATCGAACACCGAAAATCAAAGAGACTGCCATGCAGATGGGTGACCTCCGTGGAACCAGCCCGCTCATGGAGATCATCGATATTCTGCGTGGTCACATGCACCGTATCCACCAGGTGGCTGCCCTCCCAGTACGCGATGGCCTCATGCCCCGCATTGGGCCGCGCCTTCATCGCCTGTCCAGCGCGCCACCGGTACCACGCCCACATCGGCTCCGGATCCTGCACCCACGCATCGATGCTCGCCATCGCCTGCGGATCAACCTTCGACCACACCCCCGTCTCCGGATCACGATACGTCTCCAGCCCTGAATCGGCACTCATCCCGGCACCGGTAAATACCTCAATGTTGCGGGCCCCACGCGCCACGGCCACTGCCTGCATAATCGACTGCTCGTCCATGACCCCCAGGGTAGCGCTACGGCTGCACCCACGTTTTCAAGGCGAACAGCCAGGCGGACACGCTTAGGCAGGAGTTGTAAATACCCCGCCCACCACAGGGTCTAAAGTGTGAAAGACAGTACTATCCGATAACAATTTCGAAGGCAGGGATGCACCAATGGTCATGGGCCCCACCCATGCGATGAGTGGTGCCGCGGTCGGCCTGGCCGTGGCCCAGATCCTCCCGGAACAATGGGGTGGCGTCACCACCGCCGAAGAGACATTCATCTACGCAGGACTCGCTGCCGGAGCCGCCATGCTCCCCGATCTGGACGCCCCCTCCGCCACGGTCTCCCGTTCCTTCGGACCCGTGACACAAGTGATCTCCCGTTTCACCGAGAACATCGCGCAGACCTTCGTCAATGTCACCCGCGGCCGCAAGGACAAACCCTGCAAGAACGGCCACCGTACCGCCACCCACACCATCTGGGCTGCGCTGGCTGCAGGCATCGGAGCCACAGCCCTGATCGGTGCCTTCGGAAAAACAGCGGTAATCGGCCTGTTGTTCTTCCTCCTCGGTCTCGGCATCAGGGGGTTGCTGCCGGAATGGTCAAAAAAGACAGACTGGTTGATCGTCACCGGACTGTCCGCCGCCCTTGCCTACGCGGTGTGGAGTTATGTACCGGAGGAATCCTTCGGTGTGTTCCTCGGATCGGCGATCACGGTCGGATGCCTCACCCACATGCTGGGCGACCTGGCCACCAAACAGGGCATCCCCGCCTTCGCACCCCTGCTTCCCTTCAAGGGCCGACGCTGGTGGAACCTGAAGCTCCCGAAATTCCTCAGCATCCGCGCCAACGGGCCAGCCGACTGGATCCTGCTCACCGGTTTCACCATCGCCGTGATCGCCCAGATCGGCCTGGTTGCCTCAGGAAACATGCGTGACGTGATGCTGGATCTTCTGCCTTTCGAGGTGGTGGCCCAGGACTTGGGGATAACCGCCCCTGACTTTGCTGACCTGCACTAACCCAGAGATCCTGTTCCCAGAAACCGCGTGGCTTAACCCAGAGACCGCGACTGCTTTCTGGGGACAGGATCTCTGGGTTATGGGGTGGCATCTCCGTCCACGACATCGCATCACCGATATCAGTACTGATGTCGGGGTTGAGGTGGCGAGACCCTGTCCACGGCCCCGCCTACATCTGCACGGTGATCAGGGGCAGCTGGGTGACTGCGAGGGGGAAGCGCTGTCCGGTCTCCTCGACCACGGCTTCGACGATGCCGGCGAAGGGTTCTCTGGCGATGGTGATCCGGGATCCCGGGACCACACCGTGTTCGGCGAGGTAGCGCAGCAGTTCGGGGTCGATGTCCTGGACGCGGGTGATGGTGACGGTGACACCGGGTACGGCCGTGGCGAGGGTGGTGTGGCCGAGGTCGTCGATAAGCCCCTCGGCGGTGGGGATGGGATCACCGTGGGGGTCGCGACGTGGGTGGCCGAGGTGGGCGTCGATACGCGCGATGAGCCGGTCGGAGGCGGCGTGCTCCAACAGATCGGCATCCTCGTGGACTTCATCCCAGGTGTAACCCAGCACGTCGTGGAGGAAGGTCTCCAGCAGACGGTGGCGGCGCACCATCTCCAGCGCGAGTGCCCGGCCGGTGGCGGTGAGGGTGACACCGGAGTAGCGCTCATGATGCACCAGGTCGCGGGCGGCCAGACGTTTGATGGCCTCGGATGCGGTGGGGGTTTTCTGTTCGAGGATCTCCGCGATCTCACCGAGGGTGGCGGGTTGGCCGCCGTTGCGGTCGGTGATGTCCCAGATCGTCTTCAGATAGTCCTGGGTCTTGTCGGGAAGATCTGAGATGTGCATGTCGCTAATCGTATCCCACGGTCCCAGCACGATTTTCCCCCTCAACCTCCGGTGACTCAACCTCTGATCCCTCAACCACTGGACCGGTCAACTTCGGAAGGGATCTGCGTCGCAGGACGGTGAGCAGCTCCATGCCCTCGGCGTAGGTGAGGTCACTGCCTTGCATGGATACCGGCCCGGGTACCAGGTTGAGCTTCACGGTGCTCAGGTCCAGCAGCTTCTGGACGGGACCGCGTTTGAGGGTGAGTTCCTGGATGTGGCTGACATCGATGAGTGCCATGCGGTGGTAGAACCGACCGGAGTGAACGATCACGGCACGCGGCGCGGTATCGGTGCCAGCGCCGCCGGACTCCCCCACCAGCGTGACGCCCTGCTGTTTCCTGTCCACGGGGGAAACCCATGTGGCCTGCGGTGGGCTGGTGTAGGTCGGGTGGGTGATGCCGGCGGGGTCGGCGTAGGTCTCGAGCTCGCCGCCATCCAGTGGTCCGACTACCTCGATGAGGCGGAGCGCCAGATCCCTCGTCCCCACGGGAAGCAGACGCGTGGTGCCGCTCTGTTTGGTCTCCACACCGTAGCCCGCGACCGAGACCGATACTGTCCACCAGCCGAACAGGCGCCACAGCAGCGGTTGGGTCATGGACACCCCGTGGATGCGGCTGAGGGGGATCGACTGGCGGCGTCGATCGGCAAGCCCGTAGGAGACATTGAGGATGTCGCCTGCGAGATCAGCCTGGAATTTCCAGGATTTGTCGATGAGGTTCCACACCGAGGGAACCAGACCCACGACAACGGGCACCAGGGCTGTGATCCCCAGTGGGGTGAAGGCAATGATCAGCAGCGCCAGCACCGTGATGACGGTGTTGAGGGACACCGCGGTGCTGCCCAGGGTGCGCATGATGGGGATGGAGGGCACGACCTGCCTCCCGGTGGCCACCGATGTTTCCATGGTCCGGGGCGAGTCCATGTCTGACAATCCGACCCCCTCCTGCACCGGCTGCGGATCAGCACGCCGGGCGTGGGTGGCGTCGATGAGCTGTCGGCGCAACTCCTCAGCCTCGGAGCGTTTGAGGAAGGCGATATCGATGGCGGAGTTGTTGCCACCGGCAGTCTCCACGCGGACGGCGGCCACGCGGAAGATGCGGGCGATCACTGATTCCACCAGGTCAACGGCCTGGATGCGATCATAACGGGCGGTGCGCAGCTGGGTGTTGAGCACGCCGCGGCGGTGCTGGACCTCTTCGTCGGTCAGGCGGAACCCGGTGGCTTTCCACCAGATCAGTGACAGCAGCCAGATCAGCACGCAGGCCAGCACGAATCCACCGAGGGAGGCCAGCAGGGGCCAGATGACCACGTCGGTATCCTCGCTCAGCGCGGTCCAGATCGCCTGCAGGGAGGACAGGTTGAGGTTGAGGATGAGGCCGGCGAGCACGGCGAGAATGAGTGTCCAGAAGCGCAGCAGCGGGGTGAGTGGGTGGACCCGGCGAAAATCATCGGTGGTCTGAGCGGTGGTCACAGTCCACTCATCCTCTCCCGCGCCTTGATGGCCAGACGGTCGCGCAGGGCATCGGCGACGTCAGCGGGCAGGCCCTTCACCGAGGAGTCGGTGGTGGCGGAGGCGGTGTTGAGTTTGACCGTCTTCATCCCCAGGGCGCGTTCAATGGGCCCGGCGGTGACATCGACGAACTGGATGCGCCCGTAGGGAATCACGGTGTAGGTATGCCAGAGTTTGCCTCGGGTGAGCAGGAGTTCGTCCTCGGTCTCCAACCAACCCAGCCTTTTGACCTGCTGGGGGATCAGCCACACCATCCAGATCAGCATCACCACGGCCACGGTGGTGCCGAGGTAGAACCACGGGGACACCCAGACACCGGCCGCTGCGAAACCAAGGGCGATCAATACCCACCACGGCAGGGTGCCGATGTACCGGGCCGTGGTCAGTTTCGGCGAGACGGGGTTCATGCCCTCGTGGGGCTCAGGTGTGGTGTGCTTCATGTCCCCCATTGTGCCCGTAGGTTCCCCGCTCAGCGATACCGGGGCGATACCGGGGATCAGGCCTGCAGATCCGCCGGTAGAAGGCGTTGGGGGACGATGGAGGCGTCGACAAGCCCGCGGCGGACGAGGCGGACGTAGACGGGTTCGCGTTCCCACGCTGAGCGAATGGTGTGGAACCCGCGGGCAACGCGGGTCCACAGCTGGCGCACGCCGAACAGTGCCCGGGGGTGCATCATCACCGTCAGGTCGCGTTGGAACCACACGGTTTCATGCGGGCGGACGAAGAAGGAGAAGTACATGTCCTCATGCACGAAGGTGTTGGCCAGGTCGATGTCATCCCGGACCTCCTCCCACCAGGTTCTGCTCAGTGAACAGTTCGAGCCGAAGATCGGATAGTGCCCGAGTGCCTGCTTCGAGGCCCAGCGGTAGGCACCCAGGTAGAGGTCGGCGCTCCACCGCCCCAGATGCCCGGGGAGCTGGAAGGATCCGATACCGGTCAGTGCCACCACGGTCCGGGTGGGGTCCTGTTCTGCCTGGTCCCAGATGCGGTGGATGCGGTCGAGGTAGTCGACAGGCAGGGTGCAGTCGGCGTCGATACGCACGATCACGTCACCGCTCGCGGCGTTATATCCGGCCGCGCTTGCCCAGGTGATGCCCCGGCGCGGTTCACGGATGACGGTCGCGTCGGCGGCCTCGGCCACCCGGACGGAATCATCGGTGCTGCCGTTGTCGACCACGATGATCTGATCCGGGGTGACGGTCTGGGCGTTGATTGAGGCGAGGCAGTCGCGGAGCAGATCCGCATCGTTGAGGCAGGGAATGACGACGGTGAGTGTGCGGCGTGGGGAGGGCATTGTGACCCGGGCTTTCTACGCAGTGTGTCTACACATGGAAGGTGGGTGCGGCGGGAGTGCCCGCGGGGTTTATTTTAGACTCGTTGTTCATGAGCCTCTCAACCGCGTCCCCCACCATCGTCTGGTTCCGCGATGATCTCCGCATCCAGAACAATGCCGCCCTGGCCTGGGCCGCCGACCGCGGGCCGGTGATCGGCCTGTTCATCGACGAGGATCAGCCCCGCGCCCTGGGTGGTGCCGCGCGCTGGTGGCGCGAACGCAGTCTGACCATGCTTGCCGACGCCCTGTCCACCCACGGGGTTCCCCTCCTGCGGCGCTCCGGCGATCCGGTGGCGCTGGTGGCGGAGGCAGTCCGTGAGACCGGGGCGGGCGCCGTGACCTGGAACCGCCGCTACCACGGACCACTCCGCGAGATGGATGCTGAGATCAAGACGCAGCTGCGGGAGCAGGGGCTGGAGGTGCACAGTCACGCCGGGTTCCTACTGACCGAACCATGGGAGGTCACCAGCGGCGCCGGCACCGGCTACAAGGTCTACACCCCGTTCTCCAAGGCGGCTTTCCCCCTGGCAGACGAATCCGCCGCACAGCTGGGTGATCCTCTGCCCACCCGACTGACCGGTCCCGATGCCCCCATGACAGATACCGGGACGCCCCCTGCGCCCGACCCCTTCTGGGCCACGGAGCTGTCCACCCACTGCCACCCCGGTGAGCAGGCCGCCCTGGACCGCCTCGGGATTTTCCTCGACCGGATGCGCGAGCGCGGCGGGTACGCTGACGGCCGCGATGAGATGGCCCGCGAGGTCACCAGTGGTCTGTCCCCCCATCTGCGTTTCGGTGAGATCAGCGTGCACCGGGTGTGGGCGGAGGTCACGGCAGCCGCGGATGCAGGTGACATCGACGCCAACGATGCCCAGGTGTTCCGCAAGGAACTGCTGTGGCGTGATTTCGCCTGGCACCGCCTCTACGCCCTGCCCGACATGGCCACCACCAATGTCCGCGAGCAGTTCAACCGTTTCGGCTGGGCGTGGGATGAACGCGAGGCCACCCGGCTTGTCGACGCCGCCACCCCCTGTCCCCCACCTCCTCCGATGAGTTCCACGTGGCATTTGCGGCCTGGCGCGCCGGGCGCACCGGCATCCCCCTGGTGGATGCCGGCATGCGGGAGCTGTGGGTAACCGGCTCCATGCACAACCGCTCCCGCATGGTGGTGGCCAGTTTCCTCACCAAGAACCTGCAGATCCACTGGCGGCACGGCGAGGAATGGTTCTGGGAGACCCTGGTGGATGCCGACCCCGCCGCCAATGCCTTCAACTGGCAGTGGGCCGCGGGCAGCGGTGATGACGCCTCCCCGTATTTCCGGATCTTCAATCCGGAGACGCAGGCGAAGAAATTCGATCCGGATGAGACCTACATCCGGCGCTGGATCCCCGAATACGGCACCCCCGATTACCCCACCCCTATCGTGGATCTGAAGGAATCCCGGCGCGAGGCGCTGGATGCCTATGAGGCGGTTAAATAACCGAGTCCACCCCGTCGCGGGCTGCCTTGAGAATATTGCGGCGCATGAAGGGGAAGATCACCGAGTGGAATGGTGAAACCACCCACCAGTAGAGATAGCCCTGCAGCCCCTTGGGCTCAAACAGTGCCCGCTGGGTGTAGGTGGAACCACCGCCCTCATTGTCCTCCACCTCGAAGACCAGCCAGGCGTTGCCATCGACCTTCATCTCCGCGGTGAGCACCAGCCGGTTGGGTGGAGAGACCTCCGTGACCCGCCACCAGTCAAGCCGGTCCCCGGCCTTGAGGGTGCGGGGATCGCGTCGCCCGCCCAGGCCCGGTCCGCCGATGAGGCGGTCAGCGATACCCCGCAGACGCCACAGCAGCGGTGCGGAATACCACCCGTTGGGCCCACCGAGGCCCTCGATGATCGGCCAGACCTGCGCCGCGGTGAGGTCGGTGGTCTCGGTGCGGACATCCTGGTAGAGGGTTTTACCTGCCCACTCGGGATCGGTGGGGTGGCTGGCCCAGGCGGGCACACCCTCCTCCTCGGTGTCACCGAAGCGTGTCCAGCTGCGGTCCCAGGAGGTGGGCACCCCACGGTCGCTTTCAGCGGCCAGGGCGAGTTCCACCGCCCGGCGGTAATCGATGAGCCCTCCCGGGGGATCCGGGATGATGTCCTTGATGCTGTCCTCCTCGGTGACGGCGTCCTCCGCCATCGACTGTGCAAGTGGGAAGGTGAGCTGGAAGGGCACCGGAGTGACCAGGCTGATCCAGAAACCGCTCAACCTGTCCATGGGGAGATTGAGCGGAATGGAATGCACCCGTCGCTTCAACCCACGCACATCGGCGTAGATGCGCAGCAGATCGGCGAATTCGTAGGTCTCACCGCAGCCTATGTCACAGGCTTGATTCACCGGTTTGTCGAGATCCGCAGCGCAGACCAGGTAGTGCAGGGTGTCGCGGATGGCCAGCGGTTCAATCTGATTGGTGATCCACTGCGGTGCAGTCATGATAGGCAGGCGTTCGGTGAGGTGACGGATCATCTCGAAGGAGGCCGAACCGGAACCGATGAGGGTGGCGGCCCGCAGGATCAGTGAGGGGGTGTCGCTGTTGAGCAGGATCTGCGCCACCCGTTCGCGCGAGCGCATGTGTTTGGACAGGTCCTGAAGCGCACGGTCGCGGGGATGCAGACCGGACAGGTAGACCATCTGTTTTACTCCGGCGCGGTCGGCGGCAGCGGCGACGTTCTCCGCGGTGCGGCGCTCCTGCTCCTCGAAATCGATGTCCTTGCCGCCCATGGAGTGCACGAGGTAAAAGGCAACATCGACATCCTTGAAGAGGGCATCCAGATCGGCGGGCTCGGTGAGGTCGGCCTCAACCATCTCCACCTCACTGTGCCAGTCGAATCTTCCGAGGCTCTCCCGGCGGCGGGAGGTGGCGCGGACGGTGAAACCCGCAGCGAGCAGTTCCGTGACGAGACGACCCCCTACATACCCGGTGGCCCCGGTCACCAGAACCCGGCGTCGCGGATGGCGTGCGCTGTAATTCAAAGTGGGCTGGATGTGGCTGTTCATGGGAGCGAGTATAAGGATTTTCGGTGGTTGGGTTCAGGAGATCTTCCTGAGGTGCACTTTTGCGGAGATCTCCCGCGAGCAGCCGGTTTGTAGTACAATTCAAGAAGTATTAACTTTTGAGATAATATAAACAAAAAGAAAGGGAGTTACCCATGCGTCTGTCCAGAAAACTCACCATTGCAGCTCTGCTGTCCGCGCTGTCCATCACCGGGGCCAGCACCGCCCAGGCCCAGGACGTCTTCGACGGTGGCCGCCTTGCCGGCGGTTCATCCCAGATCGCCAACCTCAGCTCCACCCCGGAAAACCAGGCACTGCCGGAGATTGACCAGAAGGTGGATCTCGAGCGCTACCAGGGCAAGTGGTACCAGGTCGCAGCCATCCCGCAGCCCTACAGCCTGCAGTGCTCCAACGACACCACCGCGCAGTACGAAAAGATCGATGAGAACACCATCTCCGTGGCCAACTCCTGTGGCACCCCATTTGGCCCATCCGTCATCGAGGGCAAAGCCACGGTACGTTCCGATGCATCCCTCAAGGTCACCTTCGGCGGCGTGCCCTTCCAGACCGAGGGTGGTGAGCCGAACTACCGCGTGACCTACCTGGAGGACGACTACTCACTGGCTATCGTGGGCAGCCCCAACCGCCTGTCCGGTTTCGTCCTGTCCCGCACCCCGGACCTGAGCCCCGAGGACTGGACCAAGGTCCGCAACATCACGGAGGACCGTGGCTGGTGGTCATGTGCCTTCGTGACCGTGCCAGCAGCAGGCGGCAAGACCGACGTCTCGCCACTCTGCACCCTGTAGAAAACACCGGGAAACGCAACAGTCCCCAGGGAGGGAACATGATCCCCCTGGGGACTGAAAAGTTTGTACCACTAGCCGGAATTGACATCCTGACCGGCTGAGGGTGCAGCAGCGCGCGAACCGGCATCCCCCTCCGCCCAGGCGGCGTTGGAGAGGGAAAGTTCGTTGGCCATATCCTCCAGGAACCGGATAACCACCTCGCGCTCGTCACTGGTGAGCCGCTTGGCGGATTCAAAACGACGCGCCTGATGCCTACCTAAGGTCTCCATGGCCTCCGCCCGGGTGGCCTGGGTGACCTCGAGGGCGAACGCCCGACGGTCAACCGGGTGAACCTTTCGGATGATATGTTCACCCTTTTCCAGACGGTTGAGCATCTTGGTCACCGATGCCGGGGACAGGTTCAGGTGCACACCCAGCATTCCGGGGGTCACCACCTGGCCGGTGTTGCCCGCCACCATCAGATAATGCAGGGCACGCATGTCCTGCGCGCTGAGTGCCATATAACGCGAGGCGGCCGCGGCGACGGCCCGCTCGGTGTCACGGAGATTCGCCAGCGCCTTCATCAACCGCCCGATCTGCGCAAGATCAGCTGGCGACACGTCTGAGCGGTCGATGAGTTCGCTGCGCGGGTCGCTGGATTTCACATCATAGAGATTGTTGAGTGGCGACTCGTCCCCGTGCTTTGCTTCGGATTCCTGCATAGATCAATGATAACGCCTTTTTCTTTCAATGTCAGATACTGTTTAAAATTGAAAACATTAACATTTAAGATAATATTGTCGCTGATGCAGGTATACTTGCTCACACTACCGTTGTTGGACCGCTATTTCCTACTCCGAGTACAGAAAAGTCGTTAATGGTGACGTGGTGGCGTAACTGACAGGTTTTGATAGGCGATACTCTAAATGGACAACGGCATGACACTGACAACCGAGCAGTTGGCTCCCCCGGGCTTCGACTTCAATGAGGAGATCTACCTGGAGCTCAATCGCACCTTCTCCTCTTTGTCTAAACGGTGCAGTAGTTACGGCCCGGAGTTCCGGGCCTGCCTCGACACCGCATTCCAGGCGCTCCGTGGTGGCAAACTGGTGCGCCCACGCATGCTCCTGGGCACCCACCGCACCATGACCACAGAAACGGCGACAGGCGCGGCCAACCATGAGGTCGCCCTGCAGATCGCGGTGGCCACGGAACTGCTGCACTTCGCCTTCCTGGTCCACGATGACGTCATCGACGGGGATCTCTACCGCCGTGGCAAGCTCAACTTCATCGGCCAGATCCTCAAACAGCGCGACCCGGATAACTTCTCGGACAGGGGCCCGGATCCCGAACATCTGCACTGGGCATCTTCCAATGGCATCCTCATCGGCAATCTCTTCCTGGCCGCCACCCACCAGGTCTTCGCCCGGGTGGACCTGCCCCACCCCGCCCGCCTGCGACTACTGGATCTGCTCGACCACACCATGAACGACAGCCTGGTCGGTGAATTCCTCGATGTCGGACTCAGCAGCCGGGCGATCACACCCGATATCAACACCGCCCTGGAGATGAGCCGGCTGAAGACCGCCACCTATACCTTCGAACTCCCCCTTCGTGCCGCGGCCATCCTTGCCGGGTTGTCGGAGGAGGATGAGCAGAAGGTCGGGGTGATCGGCGCCCACCTGGGCACCGCGTACCAGCTGCAGGATGACTACCTCTCCACCTTTGGGGAAGCAGCAGAGCACGGCAAGGATGCCTTCTCCGATCTCCGGGAGGGCAAGGAGACCACCATCATCGGGTTCGCCCGCGCCACCCGGCATTGGAAGGACATCGAGGTGAACTTCAACAACGCGGAACTCACCACCACACAGGGGGAACAGATCCGCGACCTGCTCATCCAGTGCGGTGCGGAGGAATACTCCCGTGACACCATCAGACACCACCTGGATGCCTGCCGCCTCTCCATCGCAGACCTGCGCACCAACCTGAACCACGAGGTCATCGACCTGCTGTTCGCCCAGGTTGATCAGCTGGACAACCGCCGGTCCTGATCACCTCCATCCTCCATCCACCATCTACCCCTTTGTGAAACGGAAACGACCACCATGTCTACTCGCATCACCACACCCCCCGATCCGGTTCAGGGCGCCACGCCCCGGAAAACCGGGCCTGCGCGTTGGGTCCGGATCCTCCTCCCCGCGGTCCTGATCCTCATCTGGCTCGCTGCCGCCGGGGTCGGCGGCCCCTACTTCGGCAAGGTCGGTGAGGTCTCCTCCAATGACCAGACCGCCTACCTGCCCGAGTCCTCTGATGCCACGCAGGTGCAGCAGCAGCTGGGTGAATTCAGTGACTCTGATTCCATCCCGGCAGTGGTGGTCATGGTCGGTGATGAACCCCTCACCGATCAGGAGATCGCAGAACTTAATACCGTGGTCGCCGGTTTGACCGACCTGGAGGGAGTCGGCGAGGATGTGTCCCCGGCCATTCCGTCCGAGGACGGTCTGGCAGTCCAGGCGTTCGTACCCATTGACAGTGGTGAGGCAGTGGCAGATGTCGTCGACAAGCTCTCTGAGACGCTGAGCGACCAGACACCGGACAACGTGGCCACCTATGTCACCGGACCGGCCGGGTTCAGCGCCGACCTCGGCGCTGCGTTCGCCGGCATCGACGGGCTTCTGCTGGCAGTCGCCCTCGCGGCGGTGTTGGTGATCCTCGTGTTCGTCTACCGTTCCTTCATCCTGCCGATCGCCGTGCTGACCACCAGTATCTTCGCCCTGACCGCCGCACTGCTGGTGGTGTGGTGGCTGGCCAAGTGGGAGATCCTGCTGCTGTCCGGCCAGACCCAGGGCATCCTGTTCATCCTGGTCATCGGTGCAGCCACCGACTACTCACTGCTGTATGTGGCCCGCTACCGCGAGGAACTGCGCCAGTACCGGGATAAGGCCACGGCCACTCTCAAGGCCATCCGCGCCACCATCGAACCAGTGCTGGCCTCGGGCAGTACCGTCATCGCGGGTCTGCTGTGCCTGCTGTTCAGTGACCTGAAATCCAACTCCACCCTGGGGCCGGTCGCCTCCATCGGCATCATCTTCGCCATGCTCGCCGCCCTGACTCTGCTGCCCGCCCTGCTGTTCGTGTTCGGTCGTGTGGCCTTCTGGCCGAAGCGCCCCGCGTATGAACCCGAGGTGGTCCGCCAGGAGGGCGGCATGCCTTCCAAGGGTATCTGGACCAAGGTGGCACGCCTGGTGAAGAACCATCCCCGCGCCATCTGGGTATCCACCCTTATCGTCCTGCTCGCCGGCGCCGCCTTCGTGCCGACTCTCAAGGCCGACGGTGTCTCTCAGTCCGATCTGATCCTCGGCGCCTCCGAGGCCCGCGACGGCCAGGAGGCCCTCGGTGAGCATTTCCCCGGTGGTGCCGGCAGCCCCGCCTACGTGCTCACCGATGAGACCAACCTGCAACAGGTTGCCCAGGTGCTGCTCTCCGATGACAGCTTCGACGGTGTCACGGTCTCCAGTACTGAATCCCCGGCCGGTTCCGCCCCGCTCACCGAGGACGGGATCGCACCCATGGGCCCCGGTCCCGCACCTGCCCCGACCGTGGTGGACGGGCAGGTCCTCATCCAGGCCACCCTGGTTGATGCACCGGATTCCCAGGAGGCACAGAACAGTATCCGTGACCTGCGGGCCACCTTCGCCGATGAGAACATCGATGCCCTGGTCGGTGGTGTGACCGCCACCGCCCTGGATACCAATGACGCCTCCATCCAGGACCGCACCCTGATCATCCCGCTCGTGCTGGTGGTGATCCTGGTGATTCTCATGCTCCTACTGCGGTCCATCGTGGCCCCGGTGCTGCTCATCATCACCACCGTGATCTCCTTCGGCACGGCCATCGGTGTTTCCGCGCTGCTGTTCAACACCGTCTTCGACTTTCCCGGTGCGGACCCGGCCGTCCCGCTCTACGGGTTCGTGTTCCTGGTAGCCCTGGGCATCGACTACAACATCTTCCTGGCCACCCGCGTGCGGGAGGAGACCGTCAGGCATGGCACAAGGGAGGGCATCCTGCGTGGGCTGGCTGTCACCGGTGGTGTCATCACCTCCGCCGGACTGGTCCTGGCCTCCACCTTCGCAGCGCTGTACGTCATCCCGATCCTGTTCCTCGCCCAGATCGCATTCATCGTGGCCTTCGGTGTGCTCATTGACACCTTCCTGGTCCGTGCCTTCCTGGTGCCGGCATTGTTCTACGATATCGGGCCGAAGGTCTGGTGGCCGTCTAAACTTACTTCCCAGAAGCACGAGGATTCCGTGGCCGCCAACAAGGAACGCGCCGCACACAACCCCCGCACTGAGGAGTTCGTAGAGGTATGACGCAGCATCAGCTGACCAACCGGTCGGCATCCTTTCTCAACAGTGCACTGGGGCTGTACAACAGGGTGGCGGTTAAGGCCTCCCACCAGGTAATCAAGCGGTATTCCACCAGCTTCAGCATGGCCACCCTGATGTTGTCGCCGCAGATCCGCCGGGACATCCGCAACCTGTACTCCGTGGTGCGCATCGCCGACGAGATCGTCGACGGCACCGCGCTGGCCGCCGGGTACACCCCAGCCGAACTGGGCACGCTTCTCGACGACTACGAGGCCGCCGTCCTCGCCGCGCCCGCGCAGCATTTCCACACCGATCTGGTCCTCCAGGCCTACGGCGACACCGCGAGGCGCTGCGATTTCCAGGATGAACACGTGGTGGCGTTCTTCGCCTCCATGCGTCGGGATCTGACGGCCAGTGAACACGACCCGGGTAGTTTCGAGGCCTATGTCTACGGTTCCGCAGAGGTCATCGGATTGTTGTGCCTGAGTGTGTTCAACCAGGGCCAGCCGGTCAGCGCCGCCCGTCAACAGCGCATGCGGGAAGGAGCCCGTGCCCTGGGGGCCGCCTTCCAGAAGATCAACTTCCTGCGTGATCTGGCCGAGGATCAGCAGGAACTGGGACGCACCTACTTCCCCGGCACCACCACCGGGGCACTGACCGAGCCGCAGAAACAGCAGCTCATCACCGATATTCGGGGGGATCTGGCCACTGCCGAACGCACCTACCCGGCACTGCCGGTGCAGGCGCGGATCGGTGTGATCGCAGCCGCCCTGTTGTTTGAGGGTCTCACCGACCGGATCGAGCAGACCCCGGCAGCGAAACTACTGGAGGAGCGCATCAGTATCCCCGTCACCACCAAACTCATGATTCTGGGCAGGGCCACCATGAAAGGCCTGTCCATGAGCATCTACAGAAAGAAGCAACAGGCATGACCGGAAACAACAGGGTTGGTTCAGCAGTAGTCATCGGTGCCGGCGTGGCAGGACTTGCCACCGCTGCTCTCCTGGGCCGCGATGGTTGGGATGTCACCATTGTGGAGAAGAATGCCAATGTGGGTGGCCGCGCCGGCTCCCTGGAGATCGACGGTTTCGACGGTTTCCGCTGGGACACCGGACCGTCCTGGTATCTCATGCCCGAGGCCTTCGACCACTTCTTCGCCCTGTTCGGTACAACGACCGAGGATCACTTGGACCTGGTGGATCTGACCCCGGGTTACCGGGTGTTCTCCGGGAATACGGCCACGGTGGATGTGCCCACCGGTCGTGAGGAGGCCGCCGCCCTGTTCGAATCGATCGAACCGGGTGCCGGTGCGAAACTGCTGACCTATCTCGACGGGGCGGAGGATGCCTACAACATCGCCATCGACCGTTTCCTCTACAACACCTTCTCCGAACTCGGCCCCCTGCTGCACAGGGATGTGCTCAGCCGTGCCGGCCGCCTGGCCTCCCTGCTGACCCGTTCACTTGAATCCTATGTCAACAGCCAATTCGAGAACCCCATCCTGCGACAGATCCTCACCTACCCGGCGGTGTTCCTGTCCTCCCGCCCCGAGGGCACCCCGTCGATGTACCACCTGATGAGCCACACCGACCTGGTGCAGGGTGTGAAATACCCGATCGGCGGGTTCACGGCGGTGGTCACCGCGCTGCACAAGCTCGCCATCGAACACGGTGTGAACTTCCGTCTGTCCACCGAGGCCATCTCCATCAATACCGCCAAGGTCGGTGGCAAGACCATCACTACCGATGTCAGTGTTCTGCACGACGGTGAGCTGGCGAAGATCCCGGCGGACATCGTGGTCTCCGCGGGTGATCTCCACCATACCGAGAACAACCTCCTGCCGAAGAAGTTGCGTACCTACCCGGAGCGCTACTGGTCCACCCGCAACCCCGGCATCGGTGCGGTGCTGGTCTATCTGGGTGTCAAGGGCAAGTTGGAGCAGCTGGACCACCACAACCTGTTCTTCAGCGAGGACTGGACCGATGACTTCGCCGTGGTCTTCGACGGCCCGCAGGCCACCCGCCCCTCAAACGCCTCGGAATCGATCTACGTCTCCATGCCGTCCGCCTCCGAGGACGGTGTGGCACCGGAGGGACATGAGAACCTGTTCATCCTCGTGCCCACCAAGGCCACCAGCAGCATTGGTCACGGGGATGCCTACCTGCCGGAGGCCTCCGCCACGGTGGAGGCCATCGCCGAACACGCCATCAACCAGATCGCAGCCCAGGCCGGGATTAAGGACCTGCGGGAGCGGATCGTCGTCAAGCGCACCCTCGGCCCGGCCGACTTCGAGCGCCGCTACCACTCCTGGCTCGGCAGCGCGCTGGGCCCGGCGCACACCCTGGCTCAGTCCGCGTTTCTGCGCGGACGCAACAAGTCACGCAAGATCGACACCCTCTTCTACGCCGGTGCGACCACCGTGCCGGGTGTGGGTATCCCCATGTGCCTGATCTCAGCGGAGAACATCCTCAAGCGGCTGCATGCCGACACCACCCCCGGTCCCCTGCCGGAGCCGGTGCCCAATGCTGCCAGATCAGTAGGGTAAATACGTGACTGATTTCCTGATGTCCTTCATCTATCTGGGTTCGCTGATCGTCTTCATCGGCTGCATGGTGTTATGTGACCACCGGTGGAAGCTCGGCTTCTTCCGCAACGCACCCCGTGCCGCCCTGGCGATCGGTGTTACCTATGTCGGATTCCTGCTGTGGGATGTGCTCGGCATTATCACCGGCACCTTCTACCGTGGTGATTCCCCCTATATGACGGGCATCGATTTAGCTCCCCACATGCCGATTGAGGAGCTGTTCTTCCTGTTCTTCCTGTGTTACCTCACCCTGAATCTGACCTCCGCGGTCAGCCTGGTGTTGAAAACCCCGCTGCCTGAGCAGCGGGGGGGTACCACCCAGCCCGCCGATGCTGCAGCACCTACCGGGGAGGCCCGAGCATGACCTATGTCCTGATGAGCATCCCCTTCCTGGTGTTCGCACTGGTGGCCTTCGTGTTCAAGCGGGCCAACGGCACCAGGAAGATCACCTGGGTCACCCTGCTCACCACCCTCATCCTGTTCGTGTTGACGATCATCTTCGACAACATCATGGTGTGGGCCGATTTCTTCGGGTACGGCGACACCCAGCATCTCGGCATCTGGATCGTTCTCATCCCGATCGAGGACCTCTTCTATCCGCTGTTCGCTGCCCTGCTGATCCCCGCGATCTGGTTGCCGGGCAATCTGTGGCGCAGGAACAGGGACATCGCAGAAACCGACACATCTTCTGACGCTGAAAGGGCATAACTCATTGTGATGGACACAATCCGTGTGGTGTTCTCCTCCTCCCGCCCCATCAGCTGGGTCAACACCGCCTTCCCCTACTGCCTGGCCTACCTCCTCGGGGGCGGCAGCATGGACTGGCTGTTCTGGGTGGGGGTGGTCTTCTTCCTCATCCCGTACAACATCGCGATGTACGGGATCAATGATGTCTTCGACTATGAATCGGATATCCGCAACCCCCGTAAGGGTGGGGTCGAGGGTGCCGTGGTGTCGAAGAAGTACCACCCCACCCTCCTGTGGGCCTCGGCGATCACCACCATCCCCTTCCTGGTGGTCCTCTACGCCGCCGGCACCTGGATGTCTGCGCTGTGGTTGACCATCTCAGTGTTCGCGGTCATCG
This sequence comes from Corynebacterium vitaeruminis DSM 20294, assembly GCF_000550805.1. Lineage (NCBI taxonomy): Bacteria > Bacillati > Actinomycetota > Actinomycetes > Mycobacteriales > Corynebacteriaceae > Corynebacterium > Corynebacterium vitaeruminis. The sequence continues at coordinate 2,306,356 of NZ_CP004353.1, forward strand.
CCTATTCCGCGGCGGGCCTGCGGTTCAAGGAACGTCCCCTGCTGGACGCGATCACCTCCTCCACCCACTTCACCTCCCCGGCGCTGGTCGGTGCGACCATCACAGGTGCCGACATCTCCACCGCGATGTGGCTCGCCCTGGGGTCGTTCTTCCTGTGGGGCATGGCCAGCCAGATCCTCGGGGCAGTGCAGGATGTGCGCGCCGACCGCGAGGCCGGTTTGTCCTCCATCGCCACCGCCATGGGCGCCCGCGGTGCCGCCCGACTGGCCACAGTGCTCTACCTAGCCGCAGCCGCCCTGGTGTTCCTGCTGCCCTCGCCCGCGTGGATCGTCGGCATCGCCGCGGTGACCTATGTGCTCAATGCGGGCCGTTTCTGGAATATCACCGATGACACCTGTGAGAGCGCCAACCGTGGTTGGAAGGTCTTCCTCTGGTTGAACTACCTGGTCGGCGCGGTGGTGTCCATGACCCTGATCAGTGTCTACCTCGTGTAGGGAGCTTGTCGACGCCCCGACCCTCTACCGGAAATCGCGCGAACCCCTGCTGAGCCACTCCCCGACAGACAGGGGCTCCAATTTGTCCGCCACCACATTCACCGCCCCGGTGGCATTCTGCACAATCCCGCGGACGATCAGCGTTTTCGCGGTGCGGGCCAGCACCCGCTGCCGGTCCCACAACCCGGGTGAGACCATGACGTTCATCAGGCCGGTCTCATCCTCCAGGCCGAGGAAAGTCACCCCGGAGGCGGTCTGGGGACGCTGTCGGTGGGTGACCACCCCGGCGATCCGCACGCGGGTGCCGTCCGCCACATCGGTGAGCAGCCGGTCCGCGGGCACGACACCGAGGGATTCCAGGTGGGCGCGCAGCAGGGCCATGGGTTGGGCATCAGGGGTGACCCCGGTGGCCGCGATGCTGGTGGCCATCAGCTCGAAGGCACTCATACCGGGCAGGGCTGGCGCCTCGATCGCAGAGATTCCAGGTAGCATCCCGGGGCGTTCGGTGGCGGCGATCCCCGCCTGCCACAGAGCTTCTCGACGACCCACCCCCAGGCAGTCCAGTGCCCCGGCGCGGGCGAGGGCCTCGATGTGGGCCACGCCCAGGTCAGCCCGGCGCGACAGATCCGGGATGGAAGCGTACGGGGCATGCTCCGCGATGCGGCGGGTGGCGTCCTCCCCCAGTCCTTTCACCAGGTCCAGGCCGAGGCGAATATGACCGTCGGGGGCATCGGCCTGGACGCCGGACTCGTTGATGCTGATGGGCAGGATCGTGATGCCGTGGCGGCGGGCATCGGCGATGAGGGACTGCGGGGAGTAGAACCCCATCGGTTGGGCGCGGAGCAGGCCTGCGCAGAATTCAGCCGGGTAGTGGTGTTTGAACCATGCGGAGAAGTACACCAGGGTGGCAAACGACTGAGAGTGGGATTCGGGGAAACCATAGGCGGCGAACGCCACCATCTTGTTCCACAGTTTGTCGGCGGTGTCCCCGGTGATCCCGTGGGTGTCGGCAAGTCCCTGGTAGAAACGCGACCGTAGCGCCGCCATGCGGGTGGGGGAACGTTTGGAGCCCATGGCGCGTCGTAAAGCATCCGCCTCCCCGCCGGTGAATCCGGCGGCATCGACGGCGATCTGCATGATCTGTTCCTGGAACAGCGGGATGCCGAGGGTCTTGCCCAGGGATTTCTCCAGGACGGGATGGTCATAGGTGACGGGCTCCTCGCCGCCGCGTCGGCGCAGGTAGGGGTGGACGGATCCGCCCTGGATGGGGCCGGGGCGGATGAGGGCGACCTCCACCACCAGGTCGAAGAAGGTCCGTGGTTTCAGGCGTGGCAGGGTGGACATCTGAGCGCGGGACTCCACCTGGAACACCCCCACGGCGTCGGCGCGGCACAACATGTCATAGACACCCGCGTCGGCGAGGTCGAGTTACCAGAGGTTGACCGCGATGCCACGGTGGCGCTGACCACGGCCGGACTGGTGGCATGTTCCTCCCCGTCGAATGAGAACCCCTCCCGTGCAATGATCAGACTCCGGAGGATACCGCGTTCGCGAAGTATCTCGACACCGGTGAGATCCCGACTACGGGTGATGAACCGTTCCGTTTCGAGATCACCGACAACCACTATGATGCCTGTGATCACATCAGCTGGCTTGGATTGACCGGCACCACCCAGCCCGCGGGGGAGCAGGAGGACACCAGCGGTTTTGTTGTCTTCTTCCAGGACGGTGATCTGGTCACCGATCCCCGGCCGGTCCAGATGGGGTCAGCTCCGTTTGTCGACCGTAATGACGCCGATGACCAGGCCATCGTTCAGTTCGGTCACTACGCGCCTCCCGGTGAGGTCGGACCTGACCCCTGTTTGGTAGACACCCGACAACCCGGCTTTCTGCCGGGGAAGAAAGGTAACCTGCCACCATGCCCAGCAAGACCTACACCGAGGAATTCCGCCGCGACGCGGTCGCCCTCTACGAGAATTCCCCCGGCGTATCGATCAACGCCCTCGCCGCCGAACTCGGCGTCAACCGCAACACCCTCCAGATCTGGGTCCGCAAATATGGCACCGGCGCCCGCACCACCACCAGCACCGAGGCCGCCTCGCAGACCCCGACATCGGTGACCGATGCCGAACGTATCCGCCAGCTGGAACGGGAAAACGCCCGACTGAAGGAAGAGCGCGACATTCTGCGCAAGGCCGCGAAATATTTTGCGGAAGAGACGACCTGGTGATCCGCTTCCAGTTCGTTGACGACGCCAAGAACAGCCATTCGGTCAAGCGGTTATGTGAGGTTCTGAAACTCAACCGGTCCTCGTACTACAAATGGACAAACACCTCCTCCGCCAGGACACAACGCCTGCTGGGCGACGCGATCCTCGGCGCACGGGTCAAGGCCGTGTTCGGCGCAGAACGCGGCTGCTACGGCTCCAAACGCATCACGGCGCAACTCAACGACGACTCGCCCGGCAGTCCGGTCAATCACAAGAAAGTCGCCCGGATCATGCGCTCGTTGCAGCTGGTTCGCTACTCGAAGAAACGCAAGGTCACCACCACGGTGTCCGAGGGAAAGAAGCCGGTATTCCCCGATCTCGTGGGAAGGAAGTTCACCGCCCCGGCACCGAACCAGGTCTACGTCGGCGATATCACGTACCTGCCGATCGCGGACGGGTCGAATATGTACCTGGCCACGGTCATCGACTGTTTCTCCCGCCGGCTGGTAGGCTTCGCGGTCGCCGATCACATGCGTACTTCCCTGGTCCAGGACGCCCTGGTGATGGCCAAGGGCCAGCGCGGAAGTCTCGACGACGCAATTTTTCACTCGGACCATGGCAGTGTCTACACTTCCCATGCGTTCCAACAGACGTGCACAACGCTGGGGATCTGGCAGTCGATCCGCGCGATCGGCAGCAGCGCTGATAACGCCCTGGCGGAGTCCTTCAACGCCGCGTTGAAGCGTGAGGTCCTCCAGGACGCGAAGACGTTTGCCAATCAGTTGCAGTGCCGGCGAGATGTTTTCCGCTGGTGTACCCGCTACAACACCACGCGTCGGCATTCCTGGTGCGGGTATCTCGCTCCAGCAGTGTTTGAAGAGCAATGTCCTGTTACGCTGAGATCTGCTTCCTGATCACATCCCCCGTGTCTACTTTCCGGGGGTCGGGCCCGAAGGCCACCCAGCCGATCATGCCGCTGCGGCTGTTCGACAGCCCGGTGCGCGCGGGTGCCGCGGTCGCGCGCCTGCTGTTCGCCGGCTCCATGATCGGGTTCTTCTTTAGCACCCAGCTCTTCCAGGACTACCTCGGCTGGACCCCGCTGCAGGCGGCGCTCGGGTTCGTGCCGATGACGCTGCTGCAGTTCCTCTTCTCCCCCCGCGTGACGAGGCTGGCCGCGCGGGTGGGGATGGCGCCGCTCATCGCCGCCGGGCTGCTGTTCGTGCTCGCGGGTCTTGGCTGGCTGGCCTTCGCCAGCGGCGGCGCGTCCTACCTCGCCGATGTCCTCGGCCCGATGCTGTTCATCGGTATTGGGCAGGGCATCGCATTTGGGCCCTTGACCAACGTCGGCGTGCACGGCGCGGCGTCCGAGGACGCGGGCGCGGCCAGCGGCATGGTCAACACCGCGCACCAGCTGGGTTCGACGCTCGGCATCGCGGTGCTCACCGCCGCGTCCGTCCGCACCGACACGATGATCGAGGGCTTCCAGGCGGTCTACGCGGGTGCCGCGGTCATGGTCGGAATCGCGCTCGCTGCCGTGGTCTTCGTCGTGGCGCCCGCGCTGCGGGGCCGCGGCTAGGAAACCGAAGGCGTCGACAAGCAAAAGCAAAACCCCGGGCGGCATCTGACCGCACGGGGTTGACTAGCAGCGTGTTTAGCGGGCGAAGCGGGCGACCGCGTCGGAGACTTCCTTGAACTTCTGGTCGGCCACCTCGCCGCCCTCGATGGCGGCGTTGCGCACGCAGTGGCGCATGTGGTCATCCAGCAGTCCGAGCGCGACGTTGCGCAGGGCCGACTGGGCGGCGGAGACCTGGGTCAAGATGTCGATGCAGTACTTGTCCTCGTCGATCATCCGCTGGATGCCGCGGATCTGGCCCTCTACGCGCTTGAGCCGCATGAGGTAGCGCTCCTTCTCGGAGATGTAGCCGTGGTGGCTCTGCTCGTGGGCGGCCTCGGCGGGGGTGTTCTCAGACATCGCTTTTCCTTTCCTAGACTCTCAATCTACCTGCTTGCTAGCCGCGCCACGGCTTGAACCCGCGCAGTCGCAACGAGTTGGACACAACGAACACCGAAGAGAACGCCATAGCGATGCCGGCGAGCATCGGGTTGAGCAGGCCGAAGGCGGCGATCGGGACGAGCAGCACGTTGTAGATGAACGCCCAGAAGAGGTTGCCCTTGATGGTTCCCAGTGTCCGGCGGGACAGCCGGATGGCGTTGACCGCCGAGAGCAGGTCGGAGTTCATCAGCGTGATGTCCGAGGCCTCGATGGCCACGTCGGTGCCAGCGCCCATGGCCAGTCCCAGGTCGGCCTGGGCGAGCGCGGCCGCGTCGTTAACGCCGTCGCCGACCATGGCCACGTTCTTGCCCTCGCCCTGGAGCTTCATCACCTGGGTGACCTTGTCCTCGGGCAGGACCTCGGCCACGACGTTGCTCGGGTCGATGCCCACCTTCTCCGCGACGTGGCGGGCGGCGTCCGGGTTGTCGCCGGTCAGCAGCCAGGGCTCGAGCCCCAGCTCGCGCAGCGCCTTGATGGCTGCCGCGGAGGTCTCCTTCGGGGTATCCGCCACGGTGACCACGGCCGCGGGGACGTCGTCGACGTTGAGCACCACCGGGGTGGCGCCCTGGGCGCGGGCGGCGTCGAAGGCGTCCTTCAGCGCGCCCTCGAGGGCGACCGTCGGGCGGCCCACGCGCACCTGCTTGCCGTCGACCACGCCGCGGACGCCGAGGCCCGCGAGGTTTTCGAAGTCGTCGACCGCGGGGATGCCCGCCTCGCCGGGAAGGGCCTGCGCGCCCTTCACGATGGCCTTGGCGATGGGGTGCTCGGAGGCCTGCTCCACCGCGGCGGCAAGCCGCAGGGCCTCGTCCTTGGGCAGCCCGCCTGTGGCGACGTCGACAAGCGACATGATGCCGGTGGTGACGGTGCCGGTCTTGTCCATGACGATCGTGTCGACCTTCTTCGTCGACTCGAGCACCTCCGGGCCCTTGATGAGCAGGCCGAGCTGGGCGCCGCGGCCGGTGCCCACGAGCAGGGCGGTCGGGGTGGCAAGGCCGAGGGCACACGGGCAGGCGATGATGAGGACGGCCACGGCCGCGGTGAAGGCGGGAGCCAGCCCCGAGCCGCCGATGAAGTAGTGGCCGAGGAAGGCGAGCACGGCGATCGCGATGACCACGGGCACGAAGACCTGCGAGATCTTGTCCACCAGCTTCTGCACCGGGGCCTTGCGCGACTGCGCGTCGGTGACCAGCTTGGCCATCTGCGCAAGCGTAGTGTCCGAGCCGACGCGCGAGGCCTTCACGATCAGGCGCCCGGAGGTGTTCAGCGTGGCGCCGGTGACCTTGTCGCCCGCGACCACCTCGACCGGCACAGACTCGCCGGTGAGCATGGACTCGTCGATGGCCGACTGCCCCTCGGTGATCACGCCGTCGGTGGCGATCTTCTCACCGGGGCGCACGACGAAGGTGTCGCCGACCTGCAGGGAGTCCGCGGGCACGCGGGTCTCCTTGCCGTCGCGCAGCAGGGTCGCCTCCTTGGCCCCCATGGACAGCAGTGCGCGCAGCGCCGCCGAGGACTGCCCCTTCGCGCGGGTCTCGAACCAGCGGCCGAGCAGCAGGAAGGAGATGACCACGGACGCTGACTCGAGGTAGAGCTCGTCCATGGTGGACTCGGTGGGCAAAAGGTGCATGGACATCTTCATGCCCGGCATGCCCGCGTTGCCGATGAACAGCGCCCACAGGCTCCATAGGTAGGCGGCGGTCGTGCCCATCGACACCAGCGTGTCCATGGTGAACGAGCCGTGCTTGAGGTTGGCCCACGTCGCCTTGTGGAAGGGCGCGCCGCCCCAGAAGTACACCGGAGTAGCCAGCGTGAGCAGCGCCCACTGCCAATTGGTAAATTGCAGCGCCGGGATCATGCTGATGAGCAGCACGGGAAGCGACAGCAGCGTCGAGATGATCAGCCGGTGCTTGAGGTCCTCGGCCTCCGCCTCGCGGGCGGCATCGATCTGATCCTGAGCGCTTTCTTGCTTGTCGACGCCTACGGCTTGCTGGTCCGACTTCTTCGCGGCGAGCGAGAAAGCGTCGTATCCGGCCGCGCGGACGGTGCCGATGAGCTTGTCCTCGTCGACGGTCGCCGGGTCGTACTCGACGCTAGCGGACTCCGTGGCGAAGTTGACGCTGGCGTTGACCCCGTCGAGCTTGTTGAGCTTGCGCTCCACGCGCGCCGAGCAGGACGTGCAGGTCATGCCCGTGACGCCGAGGTCGATGTGTACGAAGTTCTGGGTTGGCTGCGTCATTTAGACCACCTGGTAGCCGGCCTCGGCGAGGGCTGCGCGTACCTCGGCCTCGTTGATGTTTGTTCCCTCGACCACGACCTTACCGGTCGCGGGTGTTGCGACGACGAGGTTGACGCCCTTCACGGCACCGACCTCCTCCTCGACGGCCGCCTTGCAGTGGCCGCAGGTCATGCCGGTGACGTCGAAGACGCGGGAATCGAAGGTGGAATCGGTGCTCATGATGAAATCCTCTCGGGTTATTCTTTGGCCTTCTCGGCCCCAACACGTTCAAACCTATACCCCCTATGGGTATCTGTCAAGGGGGGTCGCGGCATCAAAAAACCGGCGGCGGATTTCTCCGCCGCCGGTCCCTGTTTGTCCTATTAGCTAGTGGGTCAACCCCACTACCCACTACCCACTAGCCGTCTACGTTGCCGGCCTTCCAGGTCTCCCACGGGATGTTCCAGTCGCCGAGCCCCTCGGTGCCGTCGAGGGTGCCGCCGATGGTGTTCTTCACGGTGACGATGTCGCCGCGCTTAACAAAGTCCTGGAACCACTTCGCATTCTCGGTGGAGACGTTGATGCAGCCGTGCGAGGTGTCCTGCGAGCCCTGGGCCCACACCGACCATGGGGCGGCGTGGACGTAGATGCCCGAGTACGACATCTGGGAGGCGTACTTCACGTTGGTGCGGTAGCCGCCGTTGTTCAGCGAGAGGCCGTAGGTGGTCGAGTCCATGATGAGGTCCGGGTAGAGGTCACCGATGGTGTACACGCCGTTCGGGGTGGGCCACTGGTTAGCACCCATGGAGATCGGCATGGTCTTCACGGCCTCACCGTTCTTGTACACCGTCATCTGCTTGGTGTTGTCGTCCGCGATGGCCTCGACCTTGTCGCCGATGGTGAAGTTGGTCTCGTTGTTATCCGAGCCGTAGACCCCGCCGCCCAGGTTGACGCCGTACAGGTCGGCCTTGACCGACACCTCGGTGCCCGGGTCCCAATAGTTCTCAGGGCGCCAGCGCAGCTCGTTGGCGTTGATCCAGTAAAAGGCGCCGTCAACATGCGGGCTGGTCTCGATGTCGATGGCATCCTGGACTGCCTGCCGGTCCTGGATCGCCACGTCGAAGCGGAAGGCGATGACCTGGCCCACGCCCACCGTCGAGTCGGGCAGCGGCGAGAGCGCCACGCCCTCGGTCTGGGCGGGCGACATGGTCTTGAAGGTGGTCGTTGACGACTCGCCGTTCTTGTCCTTCGCCTCGATGGTGTAGGTGCGGCTGTAGCCGAGCTGCTCCGTAGTCTTCCAGCTCTTGCCGTCCGAGGCCATCTCGGCCTCGACTTCCTTGCCGTTCTCGTTGGTCATGGTGACGGAGTCGAGCCCGTCACCCAGCGACTTGACTACGACCTCCGTCGCGGGGCTCACGTCCTTTTCACCGTCGGAAACGCTGGCCACCGGCGCCATGAGCTGGTCGGCCGTGGCCTCCGCATTAGCGGCGATGGTCTTCCCGCCGCTGGAATCTCCCCTATCAATAGTGCACCCGCACAGAAGTAACGACAGTGACATAACCACTGCCGTCACCGTCGTCTTTTTGCTCACCACAGCATGATCTCTTTTCGCATTGCGCAATACGCCACATTAAAAATGAACCGCCTGAAGGACGTAGGTGCTATCCTACGACCCCAACCTGTGAATCCCGCATCCGCAAGGCAACTCGTTGCCTAACTGTTATATGACTTCCGCGGAACCGTGGTCGGGGCGCGGCCTGCACCCTTAGGACCATCCCTTTGACACTCACTTTCGTTACACTAAGCACCGGCCGCGACACGATACCCCCGCCCCTCCCCCACCCCGGCGGGCGCCGAGGCGCTTCGGCGCGGCAAAATGGCTCGTGAGCAGGTGATTTTACAATGCGACCCTTGGTGAGTTATATTTTTCTTCGTTGAACGGCAGGCCAGCCTGCACGGGCAGCGGTAAGCGCCATTAGCTCAATTGGTAGAGCAACTGACTCTTAATCAGTGGGTTCGGGGTTCGAGTCCCTGATGGCGCACAGCATGAAAAACCAGATGGTTTCGCCGTCTGGGTTTTTTATTTTCGTGCGCACGCTGCGCCATTAGCTCAATTGGTAGAGCAACTGACTCTTAATCAGTGGGTTCGGGGTTCGAGTCCCTGATGGCGCACAATCTCCCCTCCTCCGGCGGAAGCTGGCGGAGGGTTTTTCGCTTCTCGACGACCAAGGCCAGCGCCGCCATTCCCGAAGAGGGGTAGGCATACGCGCGGGCGTTGATTCATATTATTCCCCCGTTCACATTCCGCGGGTAAAATCCCGAAGGTATGCGAGCACTTGTGATTGTCGATGTACAAAACGACTTCTGCCCCGGCGGAAGTCTCGCGACCGCGCGCGGTGACGCCGTGGCCGCGGGCATCGCGGAATTCATCGCCACCCACCGAGCAGACTACGACTTCGTCATTTCTACGCAGGACTGGCACATCGAGCCAGGCTCCCACTTCCATCCCGAGCCCAACTTCACCTCCTCGTGGCCGGTGCACTGCGTCGCCAACTCCGAGGGCGCGAGCCTGCACGAGGCGCTCGAGGGCACCGAGTTCGACGAGGCCTTCTTCAAGGGCCAGTACACCGCCGCCTACTCCGGCTTCGAGGGATTTACGTTGGACGGCATCAGCTTCAGCAACTGGCTGCGCAACCACGACGTCGAGGACATCGACGTCGCCGGCATCGCCACCGACTACTGCGTGCGCGCAACCGTCCTCGACGGGTTAAAGGAAGGCCTCAAGGTGCGCGTGCTCAGCGACCTGTGCTCGCCGGTCGACGAAAAGACGGGCGCGGCGGCGCTCGAGGAGATGGCCGCGGCCGGCGCCGAGGTCGCCGCGGCGTAGGGACCGGGCGCCGAAGGCGTCGACAAGCGAAAGAGCTCACCATCGCGGTGAGCTCTTATTCTTTTTGCTAGCGGTTGGCGAGAAGGCGCTGGATCTCCTTGAGCTCCTTGCGCTTCTTGGTCGAGCGGACGATGCCGAGCGCGACGAGGGTGACCACAGCGGCGCCGACGCCGGCCAGGATCTTCTGCACCTTCGGATCCTGCAGCTTGGTAGTGGCCTGGGACTTGGCGTCCTCGACGAGGTTCTGCGGCTTGCTGCGGTCCGCGATCTCGTCCAGGGTGCTGGCCAGCTGGCGGCGGGTGCGCTCGATGTCGCGCTGGATATCATCAATACTGCGTGCCACGGGTAGATCTCCCTATGTATCTAAAGCTTCATTCAAGCGCGAAAACGCGCGGTTTGCGTACCAGCTTACCCTCTCCTTTACGCCGCGCACACGCAACCGGGATGTTTTGGCCGCTGTTTCGCGTGCCCCCGACCGCGCCGACCTCCCCGGCGGGTCGGGGAGGTTGGCTATTGTTGTAGGCATGACTGAAAACGTGCGCCTGGAAGTTGGATCCCCCGCCCCGGAGTTTAGCCTCGCTAACGATTCCGGCGGCACCACCTCGCTTTACGATTACGCCGGCAAGCGCGTGGTCGTCTACTTCTACCCGCGGGCGAACACCCCGGGCTGCACGAAGGAGGCCTGCGACTTCAGGGACTCCATCACCCAGCTCAACGACCTCGGCATCGACGTCGTGGGCATCTCCCCCGACAAGCCCGAGAAGCTGGCGAAGTTCCGCGAGGACCACGGCCTCAACTTCCCCCTTCTTTCCGACCCGGACAAGGAGGTGCTCAAGGCCTACGGCGCCTTCGGCGAGAAGAAGAACTACGGCAAGGTCGTCCAGGGCGTTATCCGCTCCACCTTCCTCGTCGAGGCCGACGGCAGCATCGGGCTGGCACTTTACAACGTGCGCGCCACCGGCCACGTCGCCCGCGTGCTCAAGGAGCTGAGCAAGTAACAATGCCCGCCGAGCCCGCCGACATGCAGGGACAGGAGATCCTCCTGCCCCGCCGTCGGCCTGCCCAGCAGCGTTCGAGGGAGCGCTACTCCCGCATCCTAGGCGCCGCGCGCGCCGTCCTCGTCGACGTGGGCTTCGAGTCCTTCACCTTCGACGAGGTGGCCAAGCGCGCCGAGGTGCCCATCGGCACGCTGTACCAGTTCTTCGCCAACAAGTACGTGCTCATCTGCGAGCTCGACCGCGAGGACACCGCCTCCACTATCGGCGAGCTGGGCCGCTTCGCCGACCTCGTCCCCGCCTTGCAGTGGCCCGACTTCCTCGACGAGCTCATCGACCACCTCGCCTCCATGTGGCGGGCGGATCCCTCCCGGCGCGCCGTGTGGCACGCGGTCCAGGCGACCCCCGCTACCCGCGCCACCGCCGCCGACACCGAGCGCCCCATGCTCGACGTGTTGGCCACCGTGCTCGAGCCTCTGGCGCCCCTCGTGCCCGCCGAGGAGCGTCGCTCTATGGCCGGGCTGCTCATCCACACCGTGGTCTCGCTGCTCAACTACGCGGTGACCTCCGCGAAGGACGAGGACACCTTCAACTCCACGGTCGCGGAGATCAAGCGCATGATCGTGGCCTACCTGTTCGCGGTGGCCACCGGCTAGCGGGAGGCCCCTACGCTAGGGACGTTCTAGGATGCACACCGCCGTGGCGTAGTCGCCGTCGTGGCTGACGCTCACCTGAACCTCCTCGATCCCGCTCGTTTCCAAGATCACCCCGCGTGGCATGATGAGGGTCCTGCCCCACCGGTCGGGGACCACCTCGATCTCGGCCCAGTCCACCCGGTCCGGCTCGACGAGCGGCGGGCGCCCGTAGTAGGCCTGCGACCAGGCCTTGATGAAGGCCTCCTTCGCCGCCCAGCGGCCTGCCAGGTGTTCCTCGCGGTTCGGCTTGGTCCCGGCCACCCGCAGCTCGCGGGGGCTGAACACGTCCGCGAAGCGGGAGCCGGACAGGGCCAGCTGCTCGGCGAAGGTGGGGATGTGCACGATGTCGATGCCCACGAAGCTGCTCATGGTTTCCCAGCATAGGTGCGGGGCATAAGAATGGGGCGGGGCGCTCCCTGATCGGTGAGCGCCCCGCCCTAAGCCAGCTGCCTAGACGTAGGTCTTCTCAACCTTCTCCACGAGGGTGAGCACGTCGTAGGTGGCCACGATCTCGTCGTTTTGGTTGTAGATGACGGTGTCCCAGACGACCTCGCCGTACTCGTCGGTCACGCGCGGGGTGATCTTCTTGGCGGTCAGCTCGACGCGGATGGAGTCGTCGTAGGTGACCGGGGTGATAAAGCGCAGGTTCTCTAGGCCGTAGTTGGCCAGCACCGGGCCCGGCGCGGGCTCGACAAACAGGCCCGCGGCCCAGGAGACCAAGAGGTAGCCGTGTGCCACCCGGCGCGGGAAGAACGGGTTGGCGGTCGCCGCCTCCTCGTCAGTGTGGGCGTAGAAGGTGTCGCCGGTCTTCTTTGCGAACTCGAGGATTTCCTCGAGGGTAACCTTGCGCAGCTCGGAGCGCAGCTGGTCGCCCAGCTTGAGGTGGGCTAGGTCCTTGCGGAAGGGGTGGCCGTCGGTGTTGGTGGGCGCGCCGCGGTGCCAGACGCCGGTGATGGCGGTGAGGTGGGTGGGCGTGCCCTGGATTGCGGTGCGCTGCATGAGGTGCTTGACGCCGCGGATGCCGCCGAGCTCCTCGCCGCCGCCGGCGCGGCCCGGGCCGCCGTGGATGAGGTGCGGCAGCGGGGAGCCGTGGCCGGTGGAGGTCTTGGCGTCCTCGCGGTCGAGGTAGTGCAGGCGGCCGTGGTGGGCGGCGATGCCCATGGCAAACTCGCTTGCCAGCTCGGGGTCGTGGGTGCACACGGTGGCGACCAGCGAGCCCTTACCGCGCTGGGCTAGCTCGATGGCCTCGCTGGTGGTCTCGTAGCCAACGACCGACAGGACCGGGCCGAAGGCCTCCACGTCATGCATCTTCTCGGAGGCGGTGAGGATGACAGGGGCGAACACGCCCTCCACCTGCGCAATGTTCGGGTGGTGAGCCACCGCTCCGGCGTCGATAAGCGAAGCAACCGCCTTGGAGACCTCCTCGAACTGCTCCGGCGAGGCGAGCGGGCCCATCGTGGTCTTTTCGTCGCGCGGGTCGCCGAGAACAACCTTCTTTTCGATCATCTCCGAAAGGGAGGCGATGACCTTGTCCACGAGCGGGGCGGGGACGATGGCGCGGCGGATGGCGGTGCACTTCTGGCCAGCCTTCGCGCTGATCTCGCCGAACAGCGCGCGGATGTAGGCCTGGTACTCTGGGGACTCCTCGTCGACGTCGAGACCCAAGATGGCGGCGTTGAGGGAGTCGGCCTCGGCACTGAAGCGCACGCCGGTGGAAAGGCTCGCCTGCTCCAGCTTGAGCGCGGTTGAGGCGGAGCCGGTGAAGGCGACGTGGTCACGGTAGTCGAGGCGGCTGAGCAGATCGCCCGCGGAGCCGGAGATGATCTGCAGGGAGCCCTCCGGCAGGATGCCGGAGTCCAGCATGATCTCCACGCAGCGCACGGCGAGGTAGCCGGTGGGAGTGGCGGGCTTGACGATGGTGGGCACGCCCGCGATGAACGCCGGGGCGAACTTCTCCAGCATGCCCCAGACGGGGAAGTTGAAGGCGTTGATCTGCACCGCCACACCGGGCAGGCGGGTGTAGATGTGGGTGCCGAGGAAGCTGCCGTCCTTGCTCAAGACCTCGGTGGGGCCGTCCAAGATGACGTTGGCGTTGGGCAGCTCGCGGCGGCCCTTGGAGGAGTAGGTAAACATCGTGCCGATGCCGCCGTCGATGTCGATCCAGCTGTCGCGCTTGGTGGCGCCGGTGGCGTACGAGAGCTCGTAGAGCTCGCCCTTGTGCTCGGTGAGGTAGTTGGCCAGCTCCTTGAGCTTGAGCGCGCGCTCGTGGATGGTCAGCTCGCCGAGTGACTTCTGCCCCACCGTGCGGCCGTAGTCGACGACCTTCTGGAAGTCGACCCCGGCGGAGGAGATGCGGGCGATCTCCTCGCCGGTGAAGGCGTCGACAACGGGCACAGCATTCGGCGCGGTGTCTTCGGCGGTGTGCCAGCTTCCGTACACAAAGCTTGGGATCATCGTGGGTCAGTCCTTTCTGTGCGTGTCACGCCGTAGATTTCATGACACTAATTTAACGAACGGTCGGTCAGTTATTTGCTAGAGTATAGCGTAGATCACATTTTGAGAGAGGAGTTTCCTGTGACCTGGAAGATCGTGCTGGGCGAGCTGGACAAAAAGATGGGCGTCCAGATCGTCAAAGAATCAGTAGAAAAGGTGGTGGCGACGATGCCGGTGGAGGGCAACCGCCAGTCGTTCGGGCTGCTCCACGGCGGGGCGCTGGCCGCCCTCGGCGAGGCCGTCGGCAGCTGGGCCGCGGTGATTCACGCCTCCACCCTGGGCAAGAAGGCCGTGGGGGTGGACATCAACGCCACCCACCACCAGTCCTCTTCCGAGGGGCTTATCACCGCCACCGCCACGCCGATCCGGCTGGGTAAGCGGATCACGAGCCACGAGGTGCTCATTACCAACGAGCAGGGCGACAGGCTCTGCACGGTGCGCATCACCAACGCGATCGTATAGCGGCGTGGCGGTTATGGGCTCGCCTCCTTAGCTAATAGAGGAGGCGGGCCCTTTCGTTTGTTGCTTACCTGCTACTTCTCGCTGTAGTCGTAGAAGCCCTTGCCCGACTTGCGGCCGAGCTCGCCCCGGGCCACCATGTCGCGCATGAGCTGCGGCGGTGCAAACCGCTCCCCCAGCGTCGACTCGAGGTACTCGGCGATGCCGAGCCGGACGTCGAGGCCGACGATGTCGGTGAGCTCGAGCGGCCCGATCGGGAACTTGTAGCCCAGGACCATCGCGTTGTCGATGTCGCGCGGCGAGGCCACGCCTTCTTCCACCATGCGGATGGCTTCCAGCGCTATGACCACGCCGAGCCGCGAGGACGCGAATCCGGGCGAGTCCTTGACCACGATCGGGGTCTTGCCGAGCGCCTCGACCCATGCCTTTGCCTTGTCGACGAGCTGGGAGTCGGTGCGCTCAGACCAGACGATCTCCACCAGCTTCGAGGCCGGCACCGGGTTGAAGAAGTGCAGGCCGAGAACCCGCTCCGGGCGGGAGAAGCTGCTCGCAAGGTCGGTGATCGACAGCGACGAGGTGTTGGTCGCGAGGATGGCTCCCGGGGCCACCTCCGCGATCTTGCGGAAGGTCTCTTCCTTCAGAGAGAAGATCTCCGGCACGGCCTCGATGACAAGCTCCAGCCCAGCGAGCGCCTCGACGGAGTCGCTGGTCTCCAGCCGGTCGTACCAGTCCTGCTTGTCACCCGTCGCTCCGCGCTCGAAGGACTTGTCGATGTCGCGCTCGATGCGGGCGCGCGCGCCGTCTGGGTCGAAATCCACGCAAATAACGCGGGCGCCGGTGCTGAGGAACCCGTGCGCGATACCAGCCCCCATGCGGCCGCCGCCCATAACTCCGATCGTGGCGGGTACTGCGGTAGTCGCCATTTACTTCTCCTCCGTTGATTTCTTCTTGTTCTTTCGGTCAAGGAACTTCTGCATGCGGTCGAACTTCGCCTCCGACTCGAAGCAGATCGCCTGGCCAATGTTGTCCACCAGCGGGTGGGCGTCGCGCGGCATGTCGAAGACCATCTTGCTCAGCCGCACCGCCAGCGGATCCTGACTGCCGATGCGGTCGGCCAGCTCGTGGGCGGCTGCCAGCGCGTCCTCGGCGATGCTGTTGACGTAGCCGGAGCGCTCCGCTTCCTCGGCACCAAGGATGCGCCCAGCGAAGAGGATCTCCTTGGCCAGCGGCTCGCCGACGATCTCCTTCAGCCGCCACAGGGCCCCGGCCGCGGCCATGATGCCGAGCCCGGTCTCGGGCTGGCCGACCTTGATGTCGGGCGCGCCGATGCGGAAGTCGGCGGCGAGCGCGAGCTCCGAGCCCCCGCCGAGCGCGTAGCCGTCGAGCGCCGCAATGACCGGCATGGGAAGATTCGCGATGCGGCTGAAGATGCCCGAGTTCACCCCGCGCAGCGCGTCGTCGCGGCGGCGCTCACGCAGCTGGGCGATGTCCGCGCCGGAGGCGAAGATGCCGTCCCTGCCCGCGATGATGAGCACCTTTGGCTCGCGCTCGAGCACCGCGCACACGGCGTGGAGCTCGGTGACCATCTGCTCGTCGATGGCGTTTTTCACCTCGGGGCGGTTAAGGAGGACCTCGACCCGATCCCCACGCTCAGTGACCTGAAGCGCCTCGAATGCGAGGCCGTCGAAGCTAGACACGCTCCACCGCCAAAGCCGCGCCCTGGCCGACGCCGATGCACATGGTGGCCACGCCGCGGGTCACCCCCTCCTGCTCGAGGCGGTTGAGCAGGGTGATGGTGATCCGCGATCCGGACGATCCCAGCGGGTGGCCGAGCGCGATGGCCCCGCCCCAGCGGTTGACCTTGTCCGGGTCGAGTCCCAGCTGGTCCATGCAGGCCAGCGACTGGCTGGCGAAGGCCTCGTTGAGCTCGACCGCCTCGACATCGTCGATCTCCCAGCCGGCTTTTTCGAGCGCCTTCTTCGTCGCGGGCACGGGGCCGAGCCCCATGACCTCGGGCGCGAGCCCGGCGGTGCCGGATGCGACGACCCGCGCCCTAGGCTTTAGGCCAAACTTCTTGATCGCCTTCTCACTTGCGACGATGATCGCGGATGCGCCGTCGTTAAGCGAAGAAGCGTTGCCAGCGGTGACGACGCTGCCGCCGGCGACCACGGGACGCAGCCGCGCAAGGCCCTCCATGGTGGTCTCGCGCGGACCCTCGTCGGTGTCGACGATGGTGACGCGGCCCTTGCGGTCTTTCACCTCGACCGGGACGATCTCGGAGGCGAAGCGGCCCTCGGCGATCGCCTGCGCGGCACGTGCTTGGGAGGCGACGGCGAACTGGTCGGCGCGCTCGCGAGAGATGCCACAGACGCGGGCGACCTCCTCGGCGGTCTCCGGCATGGAAAAGGTGGTCTTCTCCTGCGCCTTGAAGATCGGGTTGACGAACCGCCAGCCGATCGAGGTGTCAAAGACCTCGCCCGGCTTGGCGAACGCGGTGGCGGGCTTCTCCATCACCCACGGCGCGCGCGACATCGACTCGACGCCGCCCGCGACGACGAGGTCAGCCTCGCCGCTTTTCACCATCGCCGTAGCCAGCGCGATCGCCGACATGCCGGAGGCACACAGTCGGTTGACCGTGATGCCCGGAACCGAGTCCGGGTAGCCGGCTAGGAGCCAGGCCATGCGCGCGACGTTGCGGTTTTCCTCGCCCGCGCCGTTGGCGTTGCCGAGGATGACCTCGTCCACGGCCACAGGGTCGATGCCCGCGTCTTCTACCACGGCCTTGACGACGAGCGCCGCGAGGTCGTCGGGGCGCACGCTGGACAGCGCGCCGCCATAGCGGCCCACGGGGGTGCGCTTTCCGGAGACCAGATACGCTTCGGTCATTGAGTTGTCCCTCCTTTGGAAGTTATGAGTTTTCTTGTTCCTAGTTCGTGCCGGTGAACACCGGGCGGCGCTTTTCCTGGAAGGCAGCGAAGCCCTCCGCGTAGTCGGCGGTGGTGCACAGCCCACCCTGCTCGCGGTTTTCCTGGTCGATCGACTCCCACAGGCCTGGGCGCTCGCCGCGCAGGCTGGCGATGAGCCGCTTCGAGGCCAGGAACGCGAGGGTCGCACCGCACGCGGCCTTGGCCGCCTGCGCGCGGGTGAACTCGTCGAGCTCCTCGGCCGGGATGGCCCGGCTAAACAGTCCCTCGGAGACGGCCTGTGCGCCGCTGATGAGCTCGCCGGTGACGATCAGGTCCATCGCGCGGTGGGCGCCGAGGCGCTCGAAGAAGAGGGCATGCCCGCCGGAATCCAGCGTGGCGCCGAGGTTCGCGAACGGCGAGCCGATCTTGGCGTTCTCTGCGACGTAGACCACGTCGGCAGAGTTGGCCAGGCCCAGGCCGACGCCGAGGCAGGCGCCTTGGACGACGGCGAAGGTGGGCGCCGGGAACTCGGCGATCTTCTTTAGCACCGGGGTGACCTTCTCGCTGAGGAAGCCGAGCGCGTCGTCGGTGGCGGGATCGACGCCCGCGATGTCGCGGCCAGCGCAAAAGGCGCGGCCCTCGCCGCGGAGGACGAGCGCGCGCACGCCCTGGGCCGCGGCCTCGTCGAGCGCGCCAGCGAGGTCGGCGAGCGCCTGCTCGTTGACAGCGTTGAGCGCGCCGGGGTTGTTGAGCGTGACGACGGCTACGTCGTTATCAATGGATAGTTCGATCACGGGAATTTACTCCTGGGTCGCAGGTACTAGGCGTCGAAGTCGACGCTGATGTGCGAGGACTTGGGTCGGGTCTGGCAGGTGAGCACGTATCCCTGCTCGACTTCCTCCGGCTCCAGCGCGTAGTTCTCGTCCATCTCGAACTCGCCCTCGGTAACCTTGGCGCGGCAGGTGCCGCACACGCCGCCGGCGCAGGCGTAGGGGACGTCCGGGCGCGAGCGCAGCGCCGCGTTGAGGATCGTCTCGTGCGCGGAGACTGGGGACTGGATGGAGCCAGACAGGCCGTCCAGGTGGAAGGAGATCTCGTAGACCTCGTCGCCCGGGTCCACCACGATCAGGCGACCGGTGTTGTTCTCCGGCTTCTCGCCGGTGGTGAACAGCTCGTAGCGGACCTGCGAGGGGTCGACGCCGCGCTCGGAGAGGGTATCGCGGCACAGCTGCACGAGGTCGAAGGGGCCGCAGAGGAACCACTCGTCGACGTTGCTGGCGTTGAGCACCTTGTCGAGCAGGGTCTGGAGCTTCTCCTGGTCGATGCGCCCGGTGAACAGCGGGTTGATGCGGTTCTCGCGGGAGAGGACGTGGTGGGCGGCAAACCGGTTCGGGTAGCGGTCCTTGAGGTCGCCCAGCTCCTCGGCGAACATGACGTCGCTGGCGCCCTTGTTGGCGTAGACCAACTCGAGGGTGTTGTCCTCGCTGGCAGCCAGGAAGGACTGCGCGATCGCCATGATCGGGGTGATGCCCGAGCCAGCGGCGAAGGCGACGATGTGCTTGTAGCCCTGGGCCGCGACCTCCTCCGGGTTGTTCAGTCCGGTGACGTGCACCTTGGAGGTGAACGCGCCCTGCGGGTTCATCACGTCGATGACGTCGCCAACCTTGAGCTCCTCGTTCGCCCAGGTGGAGAAGAGCCCGCCGAAGGTCTTCTTGATCGCGACTCGGATGACGCCGGGGCGCGGGACGTCACAGATCGAGTAGGAGCGGCGCACCTCCTGGCCGTCGATGGTGGCGCGCAAGGCCACGTACTGGCCGGGGATGTAGTCGTAGTCCTCCACCAGGTCCGCCGGGACCTCGAAGGTCACCTCCACCGAGTCGTCGGTGAGGTTGCGAAGCTCCGAGACGGCGAGCGAGTTGAAGGATACCCGCTTCTTGGTGGGGGCCTCGGGGGCGTCTTTTACTGCAACTGCGTCAGTCATTAGTGCACCTTAAAGTAGTCGAAAGGCTCGAGACAGTCCTTGCAGCTGTACAAAGCCTTGCAGGAAGTTGAACCAAAGTGGCTGAGTTTGTGGGTGTTGAAGGATCCGCAACGAGGGCACTTGATGGCAAGCGACAAGGTAACAATCCCCTGCTTCTGCGGGCGCTCCTGCGGCGGGGCGATGCCGTACTCCTCGAGCTGCGCCTTGCCCTCGGGGGTCATCCAGTCGGTGGTCCAGGCTGGCTCAAGCACCGTGTTGATGACGGGGGTCGGGTAGCCCGCCTCCTTCACTGCGGCGACGATGTCCGCCGCGATGTGCCCCATGGCGGGGCAGCCAGAGTAGGTCGGGGTGATCGTCACGATGGGCGTGTCGGCGTCGAACGCCACCTTCCGCAGGATCCCCAGGTCCGCGATGGAGATGACGGGGATCTCGGGATCCGGCACGGTGGCCGCAACGTCCCACAGGCGCGCCTCTTTCTCGTCGGCAGGTCGGAAGGGATGCATCGCGATCACCACGTGGCGCCGGGGTGCCGGCGGGCCAGCACCTGCATCTCGGTGAGGATGTAGCCGCGGTGTTCGCTAAAGCACCCGGTGCGCTGGCCGCTGCGGGCCTGCTTGGTCTCCGGGACCTTGAGCCCGGCGCGCTCGATGATGTGAGTGAGCTGGGCAAGGCAGGTCTCGCGCAAGGTTGACGGCTTCACGGCCGCCGGATCCTCGTGCAGCTCCAGATCCTCGAAGAGCTCATTCATGTAGGCCCACATGAAGTCGAGGCCCGCCTGCATACGCCGGTTGGACTCCTCGGTGCCCAAGCCCAGGCGCAGGAGCCACTGGCTGGCGTGGTCGACGTGGTACTCGACCTCCTTGAGCGCCTTGGCCGCGACCGCGCGGAGGGTCTCGTCGGAGGAGTCGAGCATCGCGGTGTAGAGGCCGTGCTGGTAGTAGCTGAAGATGAGCTGGCGGGCGATGGTCTGACCGAAATCGCCGTTGTCCTGCTCGACGATGCGCGCGCTGAGGAACTCCTCCTCGTCGCGGAAGTAGGCCAGGTCGTCCTCGGTCTTGCCCCAGGCGGTGCCAGCGTAGGAGTAGAAGAAGCGCGCATGCCCCACGAGGTCGAGGGCGATGTTGGTCAGCGCGATGTCCTCCTCCATCTCGGGTGCGCGGGAGACCCACTGGCCGAGGCGCTGAGCCAGGATGAGCGCGTCGTCGGCAAGCGAAAGAGCGTAACGCGCTACGGCCTCGCTGGCGACAACGGACGCGTTCTGCACGTCCTCCGGGGTGATCGCGTTGCCCTGCGACTGCTTGGTCGCGGAGTCGGTGGTCGTGATGCTCACAGGTGCTTCACTCCCTCGCTCTTGGTGTAGTAGGTGGCGTGGCGGTAGGCCTTGCCCTGGGCCGACTCGAAGAAGCCGCCCTTGGAGTCCGGGTCGGAGGCGGTGATGGCGTCGGACTCGACGACCCACACCGACGAGCCCTCGTTGCGGCGAGTGTAGAGGTCACGCGCGTTACGCAGGGCCATCGTGGCGTCGGGCGCGTGCAGGGATCCGGCGTGGACGTGGGACAGGCCGCGGGAGGAGCGAACGAATGCTTCCCACAGTGGCCACTGGTTGTCGGTCATTTTTCTTCCTTTTCTGGTCTGTGCGCGGCGCTTCTTGCATGGTCGCGGCGCTTTGTGCCGTGCTTATCGACGGCCATGGCTTTAAACCGCGGAATAGTGGAGGCGAAAGCGTTTTAGGCGCTGATGAGGTTCGGGTCGATGCGCTCGCACTTCTCGGCGTAGGCGGCGGCCGCCTCGCGGACCCACGCACCCTCCTCGAAGGCCTGGCGGCGGCGCTGCATGCGCTGGACGTTGCAGGGGCCCTCGCCGGCGATGACGGACTTGAACTCATCCCAGTCCAACTCGCCGTAGTCGTAGTGGCCGCGCCCCTCGTTCCACTTGAGGTCGGGATCCTCGAAGTGCAGGCCGAGCGCCTCCGCCTGCGGGACGATC
Organism: Corynebacterium vitaeruminis DSM 20294; assembly: GCF_000550805.1. Classification (NCBI taxonomy): domain Bacteria; kingdom Bacillati; phylum Actinomycetota; class Actinomycetes; order Mycobacteriales; family Corynebacteriaceae; genus Corynebacterium; species Corynebacterium vitaeruminis. The sequence continues at coordinate 2,327,729 of NZ_CP004353.1, forward strand.
ATGTCCACGAAGCGCTGGCGTAGCTCGTCATTGGTGAAGCGCTTGATGTTCCAGGCCATCGACTGCTGGGAGTTCGGGGAGTCCGCGTCCGGCGGGCCAAACATCTGCAGGGCCGGGCCGTAAAAGCGGTTGATGGCCTCCTGCGCCATCTGCTTCTGCGCCGGGGTGCCGTGGGAGAGCTCGTAGAGGATCTCCCATCCCTGGCGCTGGTGGAAGGACTCTTCCTTGCAGATGCGCACCATGGATCGGGCGTACGGGCCATAAGAGGCGCGGCACAGCGGGACTTGGTTGGCAATGGCGGCGCCGTCGACCAGCCAGCCGATGGCCCCGATGTCCGCCCAGGTGCGCGCCGGGTAGTTGAAGATGGAGGAGTACTTGGCGCGGCCGACCAAGAGCTGGTCGACGAGCTCGTCGCGGCTGGTGCCAAGGGTCTCGGCGGCCGAGTAGAGGTAGAGGCCGTGGCCCGCCTCGTCCTGGACCTTGGCCATGAGGATGGCCTTGCGCTTGAGCGAGGGCGCGCGGGTGATCCAGTTGGCCTCGGGCTGCATGCCGATGATCTCGGAGTGCGCGTGCTGGGAGACCTGGCGGGTCAGCGTCTTGCGGTAGCCCGCGGGCATCCAGTCGCTGGGCTCGATGCGGGAATCCTCCGCGATGATCTTGTCGAAGTACTGCTGTCCTTGGACATCGTCGACGGGAAGCGAACTCATGAAAGCTCCTAAGTGGTTGTGGACGTCGTGCATTCCCTCGGATCATCCGCGGGACGGGGCGTGGCGTTCGCAGGCGCCTTCGCCGTGGGGCCTTTTCCTTTGTGGGCCGTGACGTGTGCCAGAGCCCGATTTACTTACCGACTGTTCGGTCAGTTTATCGTGTGATCTAGAACTCGTCAACAGAATCTGTGACCCGCACCTCAAAAACTCCCCCCGCGGCGCGGTGATGCGCCAGCTGGTGGCGTGCTTCACCATTAGGCTAAAGTCACGTTTCAGCTCCCCCTTATGGCAGCGAAAGGAACCGCATGACCCCTCCCACCGGAAGAACCACCCACCGGGGCCGCCCCGGATACTCTCGCGACGAGGTCATCTCTACCGCGGTAGAGGTCTTCATCGACCACGGTTACGACGCAACCTCGATGGGGCTCCTGGCCCAAAAGCTGGGCATCAGCAAATCCGCCATCTACCACCACATCACCACGAAGGAAGAGCTTCTCGAGGAGGCCATCAACCGGGCCCTCAACGCCCTCGAGCAGGTCATCGACCAGTCCGGGGAAGGCCTCGATGAAGCCAAAGAGCCCGCCATTACCCAGCTTCGCCGGCTGGTGCGCGGCACGACGGTGACGCTATGTTCCGAAACCCCCTACGTCGCGCTCCTACTACGCCTGCGCGGGAACTCCCCGGTAGAGCTCGCCGCCATGCAGCGGCGACGCGAGTTCACCAACTTCCTCATTGAGGTGGTCATCGCCGCCCAGAAGGAGGGAACCGTCCGCGACGACCTAGCACCCCAGGTCCTGGGCCGCCTCCTATTCGGCTCCATCAACTCGCTCACCGAGTGGTACCGTCCGAGCGGCCCGCTCACCCCCGAGGAGCTGGCCACGACAATCGAGGCCATCGCCTTCGAGGGGATCCGCTCACTAGCCCCCACCCACGAATCGGGTCGCGGCGGCGACCCGTCCCCCGCAGCCGTGTAAACATTGCGAAGCGCAAATCCTTGGGGGTAGCGGTTTCCTGAATGATAATTCCGGCCGCAACCTCGGATTACCGGATGCGAATTCATTCACAGATCCCCCCGCAAAATCACGTTAAGGCCGCAATGGTGTGCTGGGTCACAAATCATTGCTATTCTTGTCCGAACAGTAACTGACCGATCGTTCGGTTGCTGTTCGGAAATCGCTCCTCACCGCGCAGGCACCGCCTTCTCGCGCGATGACCACGGCGCGTTTCCGGTCCAGTTTTGCCTCACTCACCTTCCAGAAGGCTTGCTTCCTTTTCCTCCGACTTACTGACTCGCAATCTCCCGGAAGAGCACACAGTAGCACTGGAATATCTCATTAAAAGAGCCGCAATCGACGCGGTCGATCCCTCATCGGATCGGCTAGGCACCCGCCGCCACACCCACGGCGGCGCGAGCCAGACCAGGCCGCGTCTCACGCAACCTCAAGGAGTAAGCCACGCCCATGAACTCTCGTTTCGACATCGTTTCTCATCACCACGGCCCCGAGACTGGAATCGAGTTTGCCTCGCGCGATGAGATCACCGCGCTGCAGACCGCGCGCATGAAGAACACCCTTCGCCATGCGTACGTCAACGTGCCCCACTACCGCCGCGTCTTCGACGACATGGGCGTCCACCCCGACGATTTCAAGGAGCTCGCCGACATCGCGAAGTTCCCCTTCACGGAGAAGAAGGACCTTCGTGCGGAGTACCCGTTCGGCATGTTCGCGGTCAATCACCAACACCTCGCCCGCATCCACGCCTCCTCCGGCACAACCGGGCTTCCCACCGTGGTCGGCTACACCCGCTGCGACATCGAAACCTGGGCCGACCTTGTCGCCCGCTCGCTGCGCGCTGGCGGCATCCGAGCGGGCGACAAGGTGCAGGTGACCTTTGGATACGGGCTGTTCACGGGCGGTTTGGGCGCCCACTATGGCGTCGAGAAGCTCGGTGCAACGGCCATTCCCACCTCTGGTGGCATGACGGAGCGCCAGGTTCAGATCATCCGGGACTTCAAGCCGGACGCGATCCTAGGCACGCCCTCGTACATGCTCACCCTCGTCGACCGCATGCGCCGCGAGGGCATGGACCCCCGCGACACCAGCATCCGCATCGGCATCTTCGGCGCCGAGCCGTGGACCGAGGGCATGCGCCGCGAGCTGGAGACCAGCCTCGGCATCGACGCGACCGACATCTACGGACTGTCGGAGATCATGGGTCCGGGCGTGGCGCAGGAGTGCGTCGAGACCAAGGACGGTCTCACCATCTGGGAGGACCACTTCTATCCCGAGATCGTCGACCCGGAGACGATGCAGCCGGTTCCGGACGGCGAGTACGGGGAGCTGGTCATCACCCCGCTCACCAAGGAGGCCTTCCCGGTCATCCGCTACCGCACTCACGACATGACCCGCCTGTTGCCGGGTACAGCCCGCTCCATGCGCCGCATCGAGCGAATCCATAACCGCAACGACGACATGATCATCCTGCGCGGCGTGAACTGCTTCCCGAGCCAGTTCGAGGAGCTCATCCTCGAGGACACCACCCTGCGCCCGCGCTTCCAGTGCGTGCTGGACCGCAAGGGTCGCATGGATGCGCTCACCCTCAAGGTCGAGGCCGCCCACGGCACCAGCTCCTCTCAGCGCGCCGACGCCCAGGCGAACCTCGTCAAGCAGATCAAGAACCGCATCGGCATCTCCGTCGGTGTCGAGGTCCTCGACGCGGTCGACTGCGGCGAGGGCAAGGCCAAGCGCCTCGTCGACAACCGCCCGCGCGACTAGCTCGCGCACGAGGGGTCCCCCTTAGCTTTACCAGCAAGCGGGACCCTTTCGTCTCTACCCCAAGGAATACGGCGACCATCCCCTCCACAGCGTTCGCCGGGTCTACCTCACGGTTTGTGCTTCCCGCTTCGCTCTTTTTCAGGCCGGGAAACGACCGTGAACTCGCGCGACGGGCCTCGCTCAAGCCAGCGTCGGCCCGTCGCGCCCCAACGAAACATCTGTAGCCAAAGGAGCCACTTGTGTCTGTACAAGTACAACAACCGACCCCTTTGACTCGAGAGCACCGACGCGTTCTCGCTGGGTCAATGGTAGGAACCACCATCGAGTGGTTTGACTTTTTCATCTACGCCCAAGCCGCGGGCCTCATCTTCGCGGCGCAATACTTCAACCCCGCCAACAACGAGAGCCCCGCGCTCGCCCAGGTCGTTGCGTGGGCCTCGCTGGGCATCAGCTTCCTGTTCCGCCCGCTCGGCGCCATCGCCGCTGGTCACCTGGGCGATAAGTTCGGGCGCAAGAAGGTCCTCGTCCTCACGCTGTTCGGCATGGGCGGCGCCACCGTGTGCATGGGCCTTCTGCCCACCTACGAGCAGATCGGGCTTGCCGCCCCGATCTTCCTGGTCCTCCTCCGCGTGATCCAGGGCTTCTCTGCTGGCGGCGAGTGGGGCGGCGCGGCGTTGCTGTCCGTCGAGCACGCCCCCACCCACCGCCGTGGTTACTTCGGTGCTTACCCGCAGGTGGGCGTCCCAGCCGGCATGCTGCTGGCCACCATCTTCATCCTCATCTTGACCTCGGTGCTGACCCCCGAGCAGTTCGACGCCTGGGGCTGGCGCATTCCGTTCGTCTCCAGCATCATCATGATCGGCATCGGCATGTACATCCGCCGCCTCGTCGAGGAGTCCCCGGTCTTCTCCGAGCTCCAGGAGCTGAAGAAGGAGTCCTCCGCCCCGCTGAGCGTCCTGTTCAAGAACTATACCGGCCTAGTCATCAAGGCCGCCCTCATCTTCGCGGGTATCAACGCCGCGGGCTACCTGGCCATCGCCTTCTTCTCCTCCTACGGCGCGAAGGTCTTGGGCATGCCGCGCTCACAAGTGCTGGCGATCACCGCGCTCGGCGCCATCTCGTGGATCATCGGCACCCTCTACTTCGGTGGGTTCTCCGACCGCTTCGGTCGCGTGCGCACCTTCGTGTGGGGCTACATCGGCATGATCGCCTGGGCGATTCCCACCTGGATGCTCATCGACACCGCCAACTTCTGGCTGTTTAGCATCTCCGTCATCGTCCTCGGCCTGCTCATGGGCGCCACCTATGGCCCCCAGGCCGCCCTCTACGCGGAGATGTTCCCTGCCAAAATCCGCCTGTCCGGTGTCTCCATCGGATACGCCATCGGATCGGTCTTGGGAGGCGCCTTCGCACCGATGATCGCGCAGATGCTGCTGAACAAGACCGGCAACTCGCTCTCGATCGGCCTCTACATCGCGGTGATGTCGCTCATCTCGCTGCTCGCGGTCATGCGCGTCGACCCCCGCATACAGGGTTCCACTCTGCACTAGCATTTCGCTTGCCGACGCGTCACCGCGCCCGGCCTAGCTTCTAGACACGCCAAAGCCCGGCTCCCCTCGCCATTTCTGGTTGGGGGAGCCGGGCTTTAGTGCGCGCTAGCTCTTACTTGCCGGGTGCAGCACGCCGTCGACGAGGCGGGCGTTCTCGTCGAGCAGCACCGCTGCCTCGCGCTCCTTGGCGGCGTTGCCGGTGGCGCCGAGGTTGCGGTCGACCGGGCGCTCGAACAGCGCGGCACCGCCGTGCATTCCCTCGAGGATGCGATGCAGACCCGCGGCCTCACGAGCCTCGGCGCGCTCGCGCCAGGCCGCAAGTGCTTCCTCGCCGTTCTCCTTGGCGACGGCCTCGGCGAAGGCTGCCGGGTGAACCACGGCGACCAGAGCGGAGACGTGGCCGAAGCCTAGCGAGGTGACCAGGCCAGCCTTCGGGGCCTTGGCCGACAGGTCCAGCGGCTCGCGCAGCCACACGAGGTGCTCGTGCTTGGCCAGCACCGGATCCACGCAGTCGAGGCTGCGGTTGGCCGGGACCTGGCCGGAGCGCAGGACCTGCGTGAGGCCGATCATCTGGAAGGCCGCGGCGCCGCCCTTGGCGTGGCCGGTCAGCGTCTTCTGGGAGATGACGTACAGCGGGTTGCCGTCCGCGCGGCCGATCGCGTGAGCGATGCGCTCGTGCAGGTCGGACTCGTTCGGGTCGTTGGCGTTGGTGGAGGTGTCGTGCTTGGAGATGATCGCGATGTCATCCGCGCTCACGCCCACCTTCGCCAGCTGCTTGGCCAGGCGAGACTTCACGCCGCCGCGGGCAGCACCCAGGGCACCCAGGCCAGGGGCCGGGATGGAGGTGTGCGCGCCGTCGGCGAAGGACTCGGCGAAGCCGACCACGCCGAGGACCGGCAGGCCCATCTCGGCGGCGAAGGACGCGCGGGACAGCAGGACGGTGCCGCCACCGGCGGACTCAACGAAGCCGCCGCGGCGACGGTCGTTGGCGCGCGAGAAGTAGCGATCCTCGATGCCCTTGGCGGTCATCTCGTTGGAGTCAGCGGTCGCGGCCATGTCGCCGAAGCCGGTGATGCCCTCGATCGACAGGTCGTCGTAGCCGCCGGCGACCACGAAGTCGGACTTGCCCAGCTTGATCTTGTCCACGCCCTCCTCGACGGAGACCGCGGCGGTCGCACAGGCGGCGACCGGGTGGATCATCTGGCCGTAGCCACCGACGTAGGACTGCATGACGTGCGCTGCCATGACGTTCGGCAGGGCCTCCTGCAGGATGTCGTTGGCGCGCGGCTCGCCGAGCATGCCGTCGATGTACAGCGAGCGCATGGACTCCATGCCGCCCAGGCCGGTGCCCTGGGTGGAGGACACGCGGGACGGGTGCATGGCGGCCAGGAGCTCGGCGGGGCTGAAGCCGGAGGACAGGAACGCGTCCACGGTGCAGACGATGTTCCACAGCGCAACGCGGTCCAGGTTGTCGCACATGTCGGCCGGGATGCCGTAGACCGACGGGTCGAAGCCCTCCGGGATCTGGCCGCCGACGAAGCGGCTCATCGCCATGCGGCGCGGCACGCGGACGGCGGAACCGGCCTTGCGGGTGACGATCCACTCGTCATTCTCCTCGTCGAAGAAGGCGGTGGTCAGCTCCGGCTCGGACTCGACGAAGGTCTTCGCTGCCTCCTTGGAGGAGACGTTGAAGGACAGGTCCTGGTCGAGGTAGATGGTGGTCAGCTCCGGCGCCAGGTTGTCGACCATGCCGAAGTCGTCGTGGTAGCGGCGCACGCCGACGCGGCCGAGAACCTCGTCGTGGAAGCGCTCGTAGATGTCTTCCTCGGCGACTGCCTCGTCGTCTGCGTCGTACCAGCCCGGCTTCGGGTCATTATCCCAGTGGATGAGCCCCATCGTCCAGGCCAGCTCGGCCACGCCTGCGGCCGAAAGGTCGCCGGTGAGCTCGGCGTCGAAGCGGGTGCGCGCGCTGCCCCACGGGCCCAGCTCGCCTGCGCCGACGATGACGACCATGTCGTCGAGGTCCTGAGAGACCTGGCCCGAGAAGTCCGGGGTGGTCTCCACGAACGGGCGGTACGGGGTCGGCAGCGCCTTGACGGTTGCTGGGGCCTCGAGGTCCTCGGGGCCTGCCGCGTCGCGCTCGGCGTTGCGGGCGAGCTCGGCGAGGTTGATGTCGTTCTCGCCCAGACCGCCGGTGAAGTCGGCGACGACCGGCGCCGTGGCGGCCGCCTCGCGGACCTCAGGGGCGATCTGCTTGACCAGGTTGGCCGCCATCTCCTCGGTGGAGAAGGTGGTCACGCCCGCGGCCTCGACGGCCGCGACCAGCGGATCGTTGCCGCCCATGAGGCCGGTGCCGCGCACCCAGCCGATGAGCACGTGTGCCAGCGAGGTGTTCGGCTTCCAGCTGTTCTCCGCGTTCCAGCGGTTGACCAGGGCGTCGAGGGAGGCCTTGGCCTCGCCGTAGGCGCCGTCGCCGCCGAAGCGGCCGCGGTTCGGGGAGCCCGGGAGCACCACGTGCAGGCGCTGGCCGACGTGGGTGTCGGTGCCGATCGCGGAAAGGCCAGCGATGAGGCGCTCGACGCTCCACAGCAGCAGGCGCATCTGCATCTCGGTCTGCGGGCCGACCTCCTGCAGGGAACCGGACACGCGCGGAGCGGCGAACGGGAACAGCAAGGTCGGCTTCATGGCGGGCTTGAGCAGCTTGGACGCGCCGTTGACGGTCGTGGTCTGCTCGTTGCCGATCCACTCGATCACGGAGTCGAGGTCCGCGAAGGAGGAGAGGTTGGCCGGGACGACCCACAGCGCTGCGGCGCCGCGAGCGGACTTGCGGTAGAGGCGCTTGTAGTACTCGAGGCGGGAGTGCGAGAGCGAGGAGGTGGTGGCCACCACGGTCGCGCCACCTGCCAGCAGCTTGGCCAGGACGGCGGCCGCGATCGAGTTCGGGGAGGCGCCGGTGACCACGGCGATGTCCCCGGCGTACTCGAGCGCCGCGGTCTCGCGCGCCTGGGCGGCGAGCTCGCCAAGGCCTAGGTACTCGGCCTGGCGTGCGACGGCCTCGCCGGTGCCGGTGACGTCGATGTCGGCGGCGTCGATCTCGCCGAGAGCCACGCGGGTGAGGTCCTCACGCGCGGAGGCCCAGCGGTCGTCGATCTGGACGGCCTTGTCTGCGTCGAAGCCCGGGGCGACCTGGCGCGGCCAGTCGGAGCCCAGCTCGCGGGAGACGAGCTCGAACAGGGCCGCGTCGGCGTCGGCGTCGTCGAGGGCGGCGGTGTTCGCCGGCTCGTCGAGGCCCAGGTTGGACAGGATGGTGCGGGCGGTGGCCGCCAGCACACCTTCCTTGCCGGTCACGGCCTCAAGCGCTGCGGAGTCAACCACTGCCCCACCGGCCGCGGCGCCGCCGCCCGGCATGGACACCGCCACACCGCGCTTGGCCGCCACGGCCTGCACGGCCGCGTCGATGAGCGAGTCGAGGTCGGAGGCGCTGGACGGTGCGGCCGGGGCAAGCGTTGCCAGGTCACCGCCGCGCAGGGAGGCACCCTCGCGGGCGCCGATGACGACCTCGGCGACCACGTGGTCGGCCCAACCCTGGCCGAGCTCCCAGGTGCCGGTGACGCGCTCTGCGATGTAGGCGGGGCGCTTGCCGGTCGGGCCGGTGATGCGGCGCAGGGCATCGGCGGCAGCATCCGACAGGACCGGGCCGAAGGCCGAGTAGCCCTTGGCCATGCGGGTGACGGTGGCCTTGAGGTCGTTGAGCTCCGCGTCGGCGGCGCCGTCGATGGCACCCAGGCCGAACTCGACGCCCAGGTCCAGCAGCAGCTGGTTACGGCGCGAGGACACGCCCTCGACGAGGGCCTCGATGGAGTCGGAGGCGCCCATCTGGTCCGGGCGGACCTTGGTCCACAGGGCGATGAGCATCTCGGTGGCATCGCCCGGGGTGAAGGCGATGTCGTCCGGGCGCGGGCCGCCGGTGGCGACGGGCGCCGGGGCTGCCTCGACCGGGACCGGGGCGGACGCGGTGGCCACGTTCTCCGGCGCGGCCGCGGCCTCCTCGACCGGAGCCTCGGCGACCTCGCGGACGAACTCGTCGGAAGCGAAGACGACGGCGCGCTCGCGCTCGACGTTGAGGATCTCGATGGAGCGGCCAGCGTACTGCGGCATGACCGCGGTCTGGGCCATCATGTTCGCCAGGGTCGGGGCGGAGCCCACGCCGACCTCGACGAAGCGCTCGGCACCCAGGCCGCCCTGGTCCTCGCTGCGCAGCAGGAGGTCCTGGGTCTCAATCCAGCGGACCGGGGAGGCGAACTGCCAGGCCAGGAGCTCAACCAAAAGGGTGCGGCCCAGCTTGACCGGGTTGGCGGCGTGCTCGGCGAAGTTGTCCACGATGTCGCGGACGATCGGGGCGTCGACGACCTCGAGGATGGAGCGCGCGAAGTCCTCGGTCAGCTCGAACGGGCGGGCGACCAGGTTCGGGATGTAGCGGCCCACCAGGGTATCCAGGTCGATGTCGGCCGGGATGAGGGAGTCGAGGTGCTCGCGGAAGGCGTCCACGCCGCCGAGCAGGTGGCTGGAGTGGAACGGCACGTCGATGCCCGGGATCTGGATGAAGGCGCGCATGCCCGGAGCCTTGGACTCGGCGTCGGCGGCCAGCGCCTTGAGGCCCTTGGTGGTGCCGGCGACGGCGTACTGCTTGCCGGCCAGGTTGTAGTTAACGATCTCGAGGAACTCGCCGGACTGCTTGGCGACCTCGGCGACGTAGTCGAAGACGTTGTCGGCCGTGAGCCCCATCTTGTGCGGGCGCAGCGCGGCCAGGCCGTAGTTGGAGTTGCCCTCGGCGTCGCGCTCGACCAGGCGGTGCATGGTCAGGCCGCGGCGGTAGACGATCTCCACGACGTTCTCGAGCGAGAGCACGGCTGCGTACGCGGCCAGGGCGTTGTACTCGCCGACGGAGTGGCCGGCGAACCAGGCGCGCTGGTTGAGCGCGTGGGCCTCGCGCATCTCGGCGATCTGGGCCACGCCCAGGGTCGCCATGGCGACCTGGGTGAACTGGGTGAGGAACAGCACGCCCTTCGGGTGGTGGAAGCGCTCGCCTTCGACCACGACCTCCTGCGGGTTGTTCTGCACGATCTCGAGGACCGAGAAGCCCAGCTTGGTGCGGGTGTGGCGGTCGGCGCGGTCCCACACGTCGCGGGCGGCCGCGGAGCGGGTGCGCGCGTCCATGCCCATGCCCTGGGACTGGATGCCCTGGCCGGGGAAGGCGTAGAAGGTGGTCGGCGCGGCCATGACGGCGGTGGCGGTGAGCACCAGCTGGCCGTCGACGGTCGCGGTGACCTCGCGGACCTCGCCGTGGCCCGGGCGGGTGTCGATGCCGGAGCGCTCGACGATGAACTCGACGTCCTGGCCCGGCAGGACCGGGGCCAGCATCGTCGCGGTGTACTCGACCACGCGGTTGGCCGCGGTGTTCACGGTCTCGTCGGAGTAGGCGCCAGCGGCGATGAGCTCGGCGACGGCGGAGGTCCACATGCCGTGGACGATGACGCCGTCCGGCAGGCCAGCCAGCTTGGCGGCGGTGTCGGAGACGTGGATCGGGTTGCGGTCGCCGGAGACGATCGCGAACGGCTTCATGGAGGTCGGAGCGGTCACGGTGGCCTGCGCGCGGAAGGAGCGCGGGGCGTCGACGTGGGTCGGCAGCGCGGAGGTGTTGGTGCGCGCGGTGGCGTCGCCGCGGCGGCCGCGGATGGCCATGCGCTCGGACAGCTTGGCCAGCGGCTTGCCGTCGGCGTTCAGCTCGGCGCGGATGACCACGATGCGGCCGATCTCGGTGTCGGCGACCTCCTCGGCGCGGGCGGCCACGTCAATGCGGGTCCCCTCGGCGAGCGCGAGGTCGAGCTCGGTGAGCATGGTGATGTGGTGCTCGAGGTGGACGAGGGAGAGCATGCCCTCGACGACGGAGTCGGACTCGGTGCCCGGGATGACGGCGGACTTGACGGCGGCGAAGATGGCCGGCCACGCCTTGCCCACGAGCACGTCGGGGGCGGTGCCCGCCGGCGCGATGGTGGATGGCAGGTAGCCCGCGGTGACGTTGGTGTAGTCGGCGACCTGCTCGGCGGAGATGGTGGTGGACCAGGTGACCTGGCCATCGGCGATCTCGCCCAGGGTGCCGCCCGCCGCGACGCGGGTGAGCTCGCCCATGGCGGCCTCGGCGTCGGCCTGGGTGACCTCCGGGACGGCGCCGTGCGGGGCGTCGGCCGGGAGGGTGATGCGGATGTTGAGGTCGGTGGTGGTGCCGAAGGCGGTGGAGCCCGCCAGCGGGACGGTGAGCACGGCGTGCTCGGCGTCCTCCTCGCGCAGGGTGGAGCCGGTGGCGGAGTGGGCGGCGGAGGCGCCGTCCTCGGCGACGGTCCAGGCGCCCTTGTTGCCCAAGCGGTCGATGAGCGACAGGCTGTTGCGGCCAGCCCAGTAGGTGCCAGCGGCATCGAGCACACGGGAGACGACGCCGCGCTGCTGCTCGGCCGGGGTCTCACCGGCGGCGGTAAGGCGGTCGATGGTGGCCTGGTTGAAGCGGTCGAACAGCTCGGCGACCGGCTCGTTGGCCTTGGTGATTCCGGCGACGGCGGAGATGCCCGGGATGATGGCGACCTGGTCGGCGTCGTAACGCTCGTCGTGGGACTGCCACAGCGAGTCGGAACGCCACCAGCGGCGCACGTCCTTGTCGATGACCGGCACGAAGTTCACCGGCTTGCCCGGGGTGCGGGCAAGGCCCAGGAACCAGGCGCGGTCGGCCGGGTGGAGCGCCACCTTGGCGTCGTAAAGCGAAGAAAGCTTCTCGACGGCTGCGCTGGGGTCCTCGTCGGCGGAAAGCGTGACCTGCGGGGTGAATTCGCCGTGATCCTGGTCGATGAGGCGGGCCTCGGCGCGCTCGAGCATAGAGACGAAGCGCTTGTACCAGCTGATGTCCGTCCAGGCGCCCTTGTAAGGGCCGGACAGCTCGAGGTAGCGGTTGAGCCACTCGAGGTAGGTCATGCCCTCGAGGTCGCCGAAGTAGGGCTTGGCGGTCTTGGAGATGGCCTCGATGATCTCCTCGCGGCGCGCGGCCACGGCCTCGGCGTCGCCCGCGACCTCGTCGAGGAGGCGGCCTGCCTTGGCGAAGGAGTTGTCGATCTCGTGGATGTCCGCGCCCAGCTGGGAGCGGCCGGAAGCCATGCCACCGGCGGCGTTGCCGGCGCCGACCCAGCCCTCGATGCCCTTGGTCTCGACCAGCAGCTGCTTGACGGACTCGGAGGTGGTGGCCTCCTTGGTAGCCATGGCGGCGGTACCGATGAGGATGCCGTCGACCGGCATGTTCGGCAGCTCGTAGGCGTTGGCCCAGGTACCGGTGAGGTAGTCGGCCGCGCGCTCCGGGGTGCCGATGCCGCCGCCGACGCAGAGCACGACGTTGCCCTGGGCGCGGATCATGGCGTAGGTGGCAATGAGCAGCTCGTCCAGGTCCTCCCAGGAGTGGTGGCCACCGGCCTTGCCGCCCTCGAGGTGCATGATGATCGGGGTCTCGGGGACCTCCTTGGCGATCGCCAGCACGGCGCGGACCTGCTTGACCGCGCCCGGCTTGAAGGCGATCCACGGGAAGCCGCCAGCGCGCAACTCCTCGACGAGTGCGACAGCCTCGTCCTTCTCCGGGATGCCCGCGGTGATGACGATGCCGTCGATCGGGGCGCCGTTGGAGCGGGCCTTGGGCACGAGGCGCTTGCCGCCGATCTGCATCTTCCACAGGTACGGATCGAGGAACATGGAGTTGAACTGGGCGTTGACACCCGGCTTGAGCTGGGACTTCAGCTGCTCGAGGTGCTCCTCGAGGATCTCCGGGGTGACCTGGCCGCCACCGGCCAGCTCGGCCCAGTGGCCGGCGTTGGCGGCCGCGGCGACGATGGCCGGGTCGACGGTGGTCGGGGTCATGCCGGCCAGCAGCATCGGGCTGCGGCCGGTGAGCTCGGTGAACTTGGTGGCAACGCGCACGGTGCCGTTCTCGCGGACGAGCTTCGGCGCGAAGGAGTCGTAGGACTCGGGCAGGACGGGGGCCTCGCCCGCGTCGAAGAGGGCGGCCTGTCCGGCGTCGGTGGAGACGGCCAGGGGGACGGCGCCGCGGCCCGCGATGAGCGGCTCGGTCAGCGAGACCACGCCGGTATCGGGGCCGACGTCGAGCAGCCACTTGGCACCGGACTCGAGCGCGGAGGCGACGTCGCCCGGCCAGTTGGTCTCGGTGACCATGACGTCCTGGGCGTTGGCGCGCGCGAGGTCGGCGTCGAGGCCGACGGTCTTCGCCCACTCCACGACCTGCTCGACGCCAGCCTGCATGGCCGGGTGGTGGAAGCCGACCTGGACCGGGAGCGGGTTGACGACCGGCGCGAACGCCTTGCCGCCGCGCTCCTTGTTCTCGATGGCCTTGGCGTCCTTGGCTGCCAGCTTGCCCAGCAGCTGGATGACCTTCTGGTTGTCGTCCGGGCGGCCGACGAGCACGTAGCCGGTGCGGCCGTTGCGCAGGCCGACGACCGGGCGCACGTCGGCGTCGACGTCCGCGCAGGCCTTGGCGATGGCCTGCTCCAGCTGCTCGCGGGTGATCCCGTCGATGGAGATCATCGGCATGGCCTCGCCCTGGGCGACGAGCCCGGTCTGGCGGGCGCGGCGGGTGATGGCGGCGCCGATGAGCTGCGCCACGGCGAGCACCTCGGCGGCGCGGGTGAGGTCCTTGAGCGCGGTGACACCCAGGCAGCCCTGGGAGTGGCCGATGGCGGTGGCAGCGGACTCGAGGTCGAGGCCCTGGGACTCGAGCTGGTCGAGGACGGCCAGCTGGGAGACGAGGATGCCCGGCACGCTCACGGCCGCCTGGGTCGTGTCGATCCGGGCGTCCTCTGCGTTGGCCCAGGCCATCGGGTCGAAGCCGAAGGGGCGGGTGCCCGCCAGCTCGTCAGCGACGGGGGCGAGAAGGCTCGCGGCCTGTTCGACGATCGGGGTCACGGTGCGTGCCGCCCCGCGGGCGGTCGCCGTGCGCAGGGTCTTCAGCCAATCAAAGCCCTGTCCCGCGAAGACGAGGGCGAAAGGCTCTTCGCCGAAAGAAGCGACGAGGCGGTCTGTGCCACGCGCAGCCTGCATGCTGTGTTCGGTCACCGGAAAATACTCCTGTTTGACTTGTTCGTTGTCGTGTTGACGTTCTTGCCGTGTGGGTGGCGAACCAAAAAGGCTTTGGTCCCTCCCGCATTCGCGCGTCCCTGCCCGCGGCGGGCAAGGTGCGTCGATGCCACGGCACGCACACGCGTGCCACGACACCCAAAAAGTTTTGCCCACCTAATATGCCATAAAAGGTGAGGGTTTTGTCATCTTTCGAGTACCCCGGCGTGTCATAAATCTCAATTGATGCCCGCTATGACGATGTTGGCAATATTGGCAAAAACGCCTAGGAGCTGCGCAAAGCCTCTTCGACGGCCTGTTTCACGGCCTCGAGATCCTGCGCCCCATTCTCCCCCGCAGGCGTCTCGAAGATCTCGCACGGCCCCGCCTCTTCCGCGTCCGCCCGGACAGAAATCTTCTTCGCGGCCACATATTCGTCGAAATCGCAGGAGATGCTCATGACAAACAATTTTAGATGTTTTAAGCTAAGATTCTCCTTAACGTTTTCTTATTTCCTCACGCCTCATGTATAGGAACTCTTATATGCGCCACACCTTCGGCGTTGTTGGCGTCCTCGGCGCCGCGCTTCTGCTTTCCGCCTGCTCCACCCAGCAGGTCACCCCGCTCGCAGTCACCGTCAACGAGACCGCCACCGAGGCGACCCCCAGCGGCGTCTCCTCCCCCACCGCCACCGTCAGCGCCGATACGTCCACGCGGGTCACGGGCACCGCCATCACCATCGCCGCCGCCGAGCCCGTCGCCCACATCACCGGCGACCACACCGTCATGGGCTGCGGCGTCCCCTCGATCCACGCGATCGGCACCACCTTCTACAACGACGGCACCACCGCGTACACCGAGGACTGCGCCACCCTCATGAAGGCCCAAGCCGCCGCGGGCGAGGGCGCCATCCGCTGCCCCGGGACCACCACCTTCGTCACCGACCCCCAGGGCTGCCTGTCCAGCGCCAGCTCCTCCAACCCAGCGCTCGACTTCATCAACAACCTGCGCCTGCCCCAGTTCTGCGACATTTTCCCCCAAGACCGCAGCTGCTAGCGCTGTCGCTTGTCGACGGCCAAAGGCCGCGAACCTTGGCGTCGACAAGCAGCAGCCACCATCGGGTGGTGAGTTTCCTTTTCAACGCCTGCTCAGGGTAAGAAGAAAACTGAGCCGCGGCATCCCCCTCGCGCCGCCGCGCAAGAAAGGAACTCGCCATGAGCGTGAGCTCGGGACAGTATAAGAGCCCGTTTTTCCGTCAGATCCTCGCCTGGATCGCCCTTGTCCTCGGACTGCTCGTCATGTTCGCCGCGGGGATCTCCCTCGACAGCGTGCTGTTCGGCCTGGCCCTCATCGTGCCCGCCGGGTGGTGGTTCCTGCACGAGCGCGCCGTGAGACGCAACCCGACCGGCCCCCGACTCAAGCGCCACTGGGGCATGATCTCGGCCGTGGCGGCGGCGCTCTTCGTCGCGGGAGGGGCCGCCGCCCCCGACCCCGAGCCCACCGTTGAGCCTGCCAGCGACACGGCCACGGTAACCTCGACCAGCGCCGCGCCAACTGCCAGCAAGACGGCGAGCAAAACCACGAGCACGGCCTCAAGCACGACCACGCGCGCGACGACGTCCTCCGCCGAGCCCACGCCCACGATCCCGGCCACCGGCGAGGCCGTAGTCGCCGACCTCCCAGCGGCCGACGCCCACGCCGACGTCCCAGCCGTTACACCCGCCCCCGTGCAGCAGAACTTCGTCGCCCCGGTGGCCCCCGCGGCGGTGCCCGCGCAGGAGGCCCCCGCGCAGTCGGCCTACTACGCCAACTGCGCCGCCGCCCGCGCCGCCGGCGCCGCTCCCCTGTACGCTGGGTCCCCCGGCTACCGAGCCGCCCTCGACCGCGACAACGACGGCGTCGCCTGCGAGTAGCCCACTCCCCCAATCGCCGAAGCGGCCGGCCCCCGCATCGAGGACCGGCCGCTTTTTGTGCGCCTGGGGAGACTTGAACTCCCACGTCAAAAGACACTGGAACCTAAATCCAGCGCGTCTGCCAATTCCGCCACAGGCGCAAAGCATTCGTGGTGCGAGACGCACCCGATGCACGAATTCACAGTATAAGGGGTGCCCGCGCGTTTTTGCCAAATCCCCAATCGGGGTGCGGTTAACGCGCCTTTTTGAGGGCACGGTCCTCAAACTTTGGTTGGAACAAGGTAGAGTATCCCCTTGTGAGTTCCCAACCTGATACCCCGCGTCCAGCGTCGAAGGGCCGACACTTCAAAGTCCGCGTGTGGCACGTGTTGTTCCTCATCGTCCTCGTCGCGGCGACGTTGGGCCTCGCGTGGTGGCAATGGACGAGGTTCCGCTCCGGCTCGGGCACGTTCCAGAACCTAGGCTACGCCTTCCAGTGGCCGTTCTTCGGGGCCTTCTTCGTCTTCGCCTACAAGAAGATCCTCGAGTACGAGAACGACAAGTACGACCAGGAGCACGGGATCTCCGCCGACGGCGAGCCTGCCGAGCCGACCACCTACGTCGCGCCGGTGAAGAAGTCCGGCCCCGAGGAGATCGACGCCGACTTCATGCCCGAACGCCCCACCATGAGCGTTGAGGAATTCAACCAACAGTTTCAGCCGCGCCGTCATCGCGGGGAGAACAACTAGTTTTCAAGGATGAATATGACTAACTCGAACACCATTCACCCAGAGCGCAAGCGCCGCGTTGCCCAGGCCTTAAGGCTGTTCTCCATCGCGGCATGGGTCACCGGTGTGTGGCTCCTCGTGCTGGTTACCCGCATGATTCTCGACTACGGCCTGCACATGGACATCCCGACCTGGGCCCGCTACATCGGCCAGGTCCACGGCTTCTTCTACATGCTGTACCTGGTCGCCACCTTGAACCTGGGCACCAAGGCGCGCTGGGAGCCAGCGAAGTGGGTCGTCACCGCGCTGGCCGGCACCATCCCGTTCCTGTCCTTCTTCGTGGAGAACTGGCGCCGCAAGGAAGTGACCAAGGAGTTCCAGCTCGATCAGTAGCAGTCGCTTCACGACGACGCGCTGCCCCAGACGGCGCTTTTTCTTGCCCGCGGGATGCCCCGCGGGCTGTTTTCTTTTTGGCGCTGTCGCGCCGCGGCTAAAGCCTCCGCCCGGATTCCGGCAGACCGGCACCCGGCTTGCAAAGAAGCGCTTTTTTGACGAGCCCTCGCCCGAAAAACCGCAGGTGGCGTTTTCCCGGGACTGTCAAAGAAGCGCTCGTTTGCCCGAAACCCGCCAGCCGCACCGCCAGGTGCGCGGATTCGGGCCACGCCCCGGCAAATCGCCGCGCATCTGTGCCCCGCCCGCACCCAAACGCGCAGGTCGCCTCCCCGCGAAAACGACAAACGCGCGGATTCTGGCCGAGCCCGGCCAGAATCCGCGCATCTGAGTAAAAGGCTGCAGTCCTGGTGCCGCTAGGCGGCCAGCCCCCGGATCACCTCCACCAGCTGCGCCAGCGCACGCGCGCGGTGGGAGATCGCGTTCTTCTCCTCCGGCGCCATCTCGGCGGACGCGCGCCTGGTACCCGCGGCGTCCTCCTCGGCGGGGACGAACAGCGGGTCGTAGCCGAAGCCGTTCTCGCCCTGCTCTGCGCGCAGCAGGCGCCCCGGCCAGCGGCCCTCGACCACGTGCTCCTCGCCGGAGGGGGTCACCAGCGCGCACACGGAGACGAAGGCGGCCTGGCGGCGCTCGTCGGGCACGTCGGCCATCTGGGCCAGAAGCAGGTCGTTGTTGGCCTGGTCGTCGCCGTGGGAGCCCGACCAGCGCGCGGACAGCGTGCCCGGCATGCCGTTGAGCTCGTCGACGGCGATGCCGGAGTCGTCGGCGATCGTCACGAGCCCGGAGTGGGCGACGCCAGCGCGGGCCTTGATGAGCGCGTTGTCCGCGAAGGTCCGGCCGTCCTCGACCGGCTCCGGGTAGGATGCGACAGCGGACAAGGGCAGCACCTCGACGCCCGAGATCCCCGCGCCCTCGAGGATGACCACCAGCTCGCGGAGCTTCTTTGCGTTGTTGGAGGCAAGCAGGATTTGCATCTTTAGATCCCCAGCGCGGCCTTCTGGGCCGCGATCAGCTCGCGGCAGCCCTTCTCCGCGTAGTCGAGAAGCTCGCCGAGCTGGGCGCGGCCGAAGGTGTTGTGCTCGCCGGTGCCCTGGATCTCGACGAACTCGCCCGAGTCGGTCATGACCACGTTCATGTCCACCTCGGCGCGGGAGTCCTCCTCGTAGGGCAGGTCGAGGCAGACGTGGCCGTCGATGAGGCCGACGGAGACGGCGGCCACCGGCGGGAGCAGCGGCTCGCCCGGGACCACGCCCGCGGCCTTGAGGGCGGCGATCGCGTCGGCAAGCGCGACGTAGGCGCCGGTGATCGAGGCGGTGCGGGTGCCGCCGTCGGCCTGAAGCACGTCGCAGTCGATGTTGATGGTGTTCTCACCCAGCTCTGACAGGTCCACGGCGGCGCGCAGCGAGCGGCCCACTAGGCGGGAAATCTCGTGGGTGCGGCCCTTGACCTTGCCCTTCATGGACTCGCGCGGCATGCGCTCGTGGGTCGCGGCCGGGAGCATGGCGTACTCGGCCGTCAGCCATCCCTCGCCGGAGTCCTTCTTGAAGCGCGGCACGCCGAACTCGATGGAGGCGGTGCACATGACGCGGGTGTTGCCGAACTCGACGAGCACGCTGCCCGCGGGGTTGGTGGTGAACCCGCGGGTGATCTTCACGGTGCGCATCTGGTCGGTGGCGCGCCCATCGGCGCGGGTGAAAGTTTCAGTCATGGCTCAAACCTTACCCCGGCACGGGCGCCCAGCCAGGCGTAGCCGTCGACAAGCGACAGCTGGCTAGAGGGAGAGCTCGAGCCCCGGCGCGCCGAAGCGGATCTCGCCGTCGAACTCGCGGCGGGCGGCGGCGATGGCCTCGTCGGGGTCGCCCCACGGCGGGATGTGGACGAGCACCAGCAGCTTCACCCCGGCTAGGCGCGCGATGCGGCCGGCCTCCTCGCCGGACATGTGCATGTTCGGCGCCTTGCCCTCGCTGGTATCGCCCCAGGTCGCCTCGCAGAGGAAGACCTCGGCGCCGCGGGCGCAGGTGACGAGCTCGTCGGTGTAGGCGCTGTCGCCGGAGTAGGCGAGCACCTTGCCGGTGTGGTTATCCTCGACGCGCAGGGCGTAGGTCTCGATCGGGTGAATGACCGGGAACGGGGTGATCGTGCAGGCGTCGACCAGCTCGGTGTGGCCCTTGCGCCAAGCGGAGAAGGCGAAAGTGTCCGACATGTCGTCGACCTCGTCGAGGGAGTCGGCGCTGATGCGGCCCAGGTGAACCGGGGCGTCGGCGGGGCCGAGGCAGAAGTTGCGGCCCTTCGCCGGTGCCTCCGGGTGGAAGCGGCGCCACACGAGCAGCCCCGGGAAGTCGAGGCAGTGGTCGGCGTGCAGGTGGCTGAACACGACGTGCGCGTCGCAGGGGTCCTGGACCTCCTGCAGGCGTGCCAGCACGCCCGGACCGATGTCCATGAGCACGCTGGGCGCGTTGTCGAAGGAAAGCAGGTAGCCCGACGCCGGGTTGCCCGGCTGGCCCATGCTTCCGGAGCTTCCGAGAATGGTCACCTTCATGGGTTTTACTTTTTCATGAGTTCCGTCGATTTGTGGAATTTTGGCGTGGATTGCCTAAAAAATTACAGCCCCTTCGCGTGTTCGACGTGGGTCACATGCGGGCCGAGGAAGCGGGTCGACAGCTGCGCGAACAGCTCCGGGTCACCGGTCGACTCGAATACCTTGGTCGGTTGGGGGTTGTTGACCTCGTCGGCGAGCAGATCCATGTCGTTGAGCGTGCGCATGACGTCCTTGGTGGTCTCCTCGGACGAGGACACGAGCGTGACGTTGTCGCCGATAGCTAGCTGGATCACGCCGGTGAGCAGCGGGTAGTGGGTGCAGCCGAGCACGAGCGTGTCCACGCCCGCGGCCTGCAGCGGCTCCACGTAGGCCTCCGCGACGCCCAGGATCTGGCGGCCGGAGGTGATGCCGCGCTCGACGAACTCGACGAACTGCGGGCAGGCCTGCGCGTAGGCCTCGACGGTGGGGTTGACGGAGAAGAGGTCCTGGTAGGCGCCGGAGTTGATGGTTCCCTTGGTGCCGATCACTCCGATCTTGCCGTTGCGGGTGGTCGCGATCGCGCGGCGCACGGCCGGCTGGATCACCTCGATGACGGGCACGTCGTAGCGCTCGCGGGCGTCGCGCAGGCACGCCGACGAGGCCGTGTTGCAGGCGATGACGATCATCTTGCACCCGCGCGCGACCAGCTCGTCGGCGATCGCCAGCGCGTGCTCGCGCACCTTTTGAATCGGCAGCGGCCCGTACGGCCCGTTCTTCGTGTCGCCGATGTAGATGACCGACTCGTTGGGCATCTGCTCGATGATCTTGCGCGCCACGGTGAGCCCGCCCACGCCGGAGTCGAAAATTCCAATGGGGGAACTGGGGGTGATCTCCTGGTCCACGTGCATCCTTCTTACGTTGCTTTCGCTTGTCGACGCCTACGGCCTCGAACCCACAAACTCTACTCCGCCTCACCCGGGTTTTCTAGCGCTGCAGCCGCTTCTGCTCCCGGCGCGCCTTGAGCGCCGGCGGGTCGTCGGAGGTGATCACCGCGCCGGAGACGATGCCGCCGATCGCGCCGAAGAGGTGGCCCTGCCAGCTCACGCCCGCCTCCACCGGGAACACACCCCAGACGAGCCCGCCGTAGACGAACGCCAGCACCACGCCCAGGACCACCTGAACGAGCGAGCGGTTGAAGATGCCGCGGATGATGAGGTAGGCCAGCCAGCCGTAGATGAGCCCGGAGGCGCCGATGTGGGTGGTGCCCACGCCGCCGAAGAACCACGTGCCCAGGCCGCCGAGCACGCAGGAGATGGCCGTGACCTCCCAGAACACCCGCGCGCCAGACAGCCCGATGAGGAAGCAGAAGATGGCGCCGGGGACGGTGTTCGCCCACAGGTGCGCCCACGAGCCGTGCAGCAGCGGGGAGGTGAAGATGTGCCACAGCGAGGCGAGGTCGAGCGGGTGCACGCCGAAGGCGTTGAGCGCCCCGCCGAACACGCCGAAGTTGATGATGTGCACCATCCAGATGGTGGCCACGTAGCCGAACGCCAGCCCGATGCCCGTGCCCACCCGCGCGCTCGGGCCATTGACCACGGTGCCGTCGCGGCGGGTGCGGTGGGGCGACGCGTAGCTGCCGTACTCGTCGAAGGGGTTGTACTCGCTCACTGGTGCTGGGCTCCTCGCGGGGGTTAGGACTGTGCTATCTCGCGCCAGGCGGTCACGCCGTAGCCGGGGGCCGCCCCGCGCACGGCGTCCGCGATGGCGCCTGCCACCACCGTAGCCGCGGCGGCGCTCAGCTGCATCATCTCGGGGATGCCGACGCCCGTACCATCAGCCGTCGACAAGCAAAACAGCGTGTCGCCGTCGAGCGGCGAGTGGGCCGGGCGGACCGCGACCGCTATGCCGTCGTGGCCGACCATCGCCAGACGCTTGGCCTGCGCCTTCGAGATGGGCGCGTCGGTGGCGATGACGCCGATCGTGGTGTTGAGCTTGCTGGCCAGCGGCACGAGCTTCGAGAACGCCTCCGCATCCACGCGGGCGCCGTGCGGGTCGGCCCACAGGGCGCCGGACTCGGCGTCGACGACCGCGCCCACCGGGTTGGCCACGACGAAGGCCTCGACCGTCCACTCCCCCACCGCTACGTTCGCGCGGCCGAAGCCGCCGCGCAGGGCGCCCGCGGTGGCCGCGCACCCGGCGCCGACGGAGGTGCCGTTCGCCTCCCGCGCGGATTCTTCGGAGAAGGCCGCCTCCACCGCGCTCGCCCCGTCTTCGGCGGTGGGCCGGTGCGCGGCGTCGCCGACGAGGAGGTCGAAGATCACCGCGCCCGGCACGATGGGCACGATGGGTCCGGGGCGCCCCTCGCCCAGCACGGGGAAGCCGATGCCGCGCGACTCGAGCGCGCGCATGACCCCGCCCGCGGTGTCGAGCCCGTAGGCGGAGCCGCCGGTCAGCAGGATCGCGTGGACGCGCTGGACGGTGTTGGCGGGGTCGAGCAGGTCGGTCTCCCTGGTGCCGGGGCCGCCGCCGCGCACGTCCACCGAGCACACGGCGGAGTCGGGGGCGACGAGCACCGAGCAGCCGGTGTCGCCGAGGCTTGTGTGGCCGAGCAGCAGGCCGTCGATGGTGGTTTTCACGGCAGCGGCCCCATCATGGCGTTGAGCAGGGTCTCCTGGTTGTAGGCCAGCCACTCGACGAGGCTGTCACGGTCGGCCTTCGCCTCGGGCGGGCCCGCGACCTCGCTGGAGGCGAGGTAAAGGCGGATGTCGTTGGTGGCCGCAAGCCACGCCTTGGCCTGGTTCTCGTCGAGGGTGACGTTGACGGAGCCGTCGGGCCCGATCGCCTGGGCGATGACCTGCAGGTTCTCCAGCTTGGCGCGGGTGATGTCGTTCTCGTGGAGGGAGCGCAGAAGGGCGTTGTCGCCCTCGAACTCCTCGTCGCCCGCCTTCTCGAAATCGGGCAGCAGCCGCGCGAGCCCCGGGTCGGTGGGCGGCTCCTTGTGGCCCGAGGTGATTCCGGTGAGCTCCTCCAACGGGTCGCGCGGGACCGACTGCGCCCTGGCGATGAGCGCCTCGCTCACGGTGGCTGCGAGGTCGCCGAGCACCTCTCGCTCCATCGGCTCTAGCACGCAGGTGTACCGCGGCTTGGACAACAGCCCCTTCTTTTTCTTCCACGCCTGCATGGTCCCTCTTCCCCTACTGCCCTTTCTTCCCGTGCTTTCCCTTATTCTTTCGATGCCCTTGGTGGCATCCCTCTCGGCGCCGCTAGCCGCCCTGCTGCATCGTGGCCCACAGCCCGGCCGTCTGCAGCTTCTTCACGTCGGCCTCCACCTTGTCGCGCTCGCCGGAGGACACGACGGCCTTGCCCTCGGTGTGCACCTGCATCATGAGCTCGACCGCGCGCTTCTTGGAATAGCCCAGCACGGTCTGGAACACGTAGGTCACGTAGCTCATGAGGTTGACGGGATCGTCCCACACGATGCACATCCACGGGAGGTTTTCCGAGGACGCGACCTCGATCTCCACCCGTTCGTCCAGCTCAGGGGTGGCCATCGGCATGGACGCCGTGGGCACACCGAACTCGTTGGCGCGTTCGCTTTCATACATGCCTTTCATAGTAGTGCCATTTGCGGTTTCCCCACCTCCAGGTGGCTTAGCTTGTCGACGCCTACGGCAACGCACGTGCATTCCCACCCGAAGCCAGGTACAAATTGGATAAGGCATCCATTAATTTTCCCTTCGCCGAACGGAAACCCCGATGAACCACCTCACCGAGGCGCTCGATAACCTCACCCAGGCGCTGAACCTCGGGCGGCTTTCGATCTCCGCGCAGGTGTTCTTGCTCCTCAGCGCGCTCATCGCCGCGGTGCTTGGGCTTGCCGCGGGCGGGCAGCTGGGACCGGTGCTGCCCGCGCCGAGCGACCCGCCAGCCACCGGGATCGAGAAGCCCATCGACGCCTCGCGGCTCGACGCCGACGCCGAGATCAAGTCGACCCTGTTCCTGTCCATCGCCGAGACCCGGGCCACCGCAGGGCGGGGCCCGCTGGGCATGGGCGCCGACCTCGAGTCCCGCGCGCAGACCATCGCCGAGCGCAACGCACACGCCGGCAAGTACTCCCCCGCCGGCAGCCAGGCGGGCATGACGATCCTCCAGTCGGCCCTGCCCTACGACCAGGCGTCCGCGGGCGCGTTCATCACCGCGCTGCTGGCGGACCCGGCGAGCAACCAGGCCCTGGGCTCGGAGACCGCGACCAACGTCGGCATCGGCGTGGCCAGCGCCGAGGGGCAGACCTGGGTGGTCGTCGCGCTGTCCTAGGCGCCGCGGCCGCCGGGCGTAGCCGTCGACAAGCGAAAAACGCGCGGGAGACGACGAGCCGTGCTGAAAGAAGGGCTACAGTATGAGGGGTGACTGCTAACACATCAACGGCCCTTCTTACCGACATGTACGAGCTGACCATGCTGAAGTCGGCTCTCGCGGACGGCACCGCCTTCCGCCAGTGCACCTTCGAGGTCTTCGCGCGGCGCCTACAAAACGAGCGCCGCTACGGCGTCGTCGCCGGAACCCCGCGCGTGCTCGAGGCCGTGACCGACTTTGTGTTCACCGAGGAGCAGCTCGCCTCGCTCACCTTCCTCGACGAGCGCACCCTCGACTACCTGCGCGGCTACCGCTTCTCCGGGCAGATCGACGGCTACCGCGAGGGAGAACTGTACTTCCCCAACTCGCCGATCCTCACCGTGCGCGGCACCTTCGCCGAGTGCGTGATCCTCGAGACGCTCATCCTGTCCATCATGAACGCGGACTCCGCCGTCGCCTCGGCGGCCGCCCGCATGGTCACCGCCGCCGACGGCCGCCCGATCCTGGAGATGGGCTCCCGCCGCACCCACGAGGCCGCCGCGGTCACCGCCACCCGCGCCGCCTACCTCGCGGGCTTCGTGGGAACCTCCAACCTGGAGGCCGTCTACCGCTACGGCATCCCGGGCTCCGGCACCGCCGCGCACGCCTGGACGCTGCTGCACATCAACGAGGACGGCACCCCGAACGAGGAGGCCGCCTTCCGTTCGCAGATCGAGACCCTGGGCGTGGACACCGTCCTGCTCGTGGACACCTACGACATCACCAAGGGCGTGCAGACGGCCATCGGCGTCGCCGGCACTGAGCTCGGCGGCGTGCGCATCGACTCCGGCGACCTCGGCGTGATGACCCGCAAGGTCCGACAGGAGCTCGACGCCCTCGGCGCCTACAACACCCGCATCGTCGTCTCCTCCGACCTGGACGAGTACGCCATCGCCGGCCTGCGCGGCGAGCCCGTCGACTCCTTCGGCGTGGGCACCTCCGTGGTCACCGGCTCCGGCGCCCCGACCGCGGCCATGGTGTACAAGCTCGTCGAGGTGGAGGGCCACCCGGTGGCCAAGCGCTCCCGCGGCAAGAACACCGTGGGCGGCGGCAAGCGCGCGCTGCGCACCCACCGCGCCACCGGCACCGCCGTGGAGGAGGTCGTCTACCCCTTCAACGCCGAGCCGCCGACCTTCAACAATCTCAACGTCACCGAGCTGACCATCCCGCTCATGCGCGACGGCGAGATCGTCGAGGGGCTGCCCACGCTCGAGGAGTCCCGCGAGTACCTGGCCAAGCAGCTGGTCACCCTCCCGTGGGAGGGACTCGCCCTGTCGAAGGACGAGCCGGTGCTGTCCACCCGATTCGTCGGCTTCGACGCACAGTAGTACCCTGCCCCCGCTTTTAGACCCCAAAAGGTGTTGAGTGTCGCCCTCCCCCAGCCCTGAGTCCACCGACGTCCCCTTGACTAGCTCCACCACCGAGCTGCTCGCCCACGCCGTCGAGGCGCTGGGGGGTTCCACCCGCGCGGGGCAGGTGGCCATGGCGGAGGCCGTGACCAAGGCCCTGGAGTCGGAGCGGCACCTAGCCGTGCAGGCCGGCACCGGCACCGGCAAGTCGCTGGCGTATCTCGTGCCCGCCATCGCGCACGCCCAGGCCACCGACACCACCGTCATCGTCTCCACCGCCACCATCGCGCTGCAGCGACAGCTGGTCGACCGCGACCTGCCCCGGCTCGCCGACGCCCTCGAGCCGCACCTTGGCCGCCGCCCCACCTTCGCCATCATGAAGGGGCGCTCCAACTACCTGTGCATGAACAAGATTGGCGCCGCCGAGGACCCCGAGGACGCGCTCATCGACGAGGAGGAGCTCAGCTGGCTCGGCCGCCACATCGCGCGCATCCACGAGTGGGCCAACGAGACCGAGACCGGCGACCGCGACTCGCTCGACCCCGGCGTGCCCGACCTCGCCTGGAAGCAGGTGAGCGTCTCGGCGCAGGAGTGCATCGGCGCCAGCCGCTGCCCGCACGGCGAGGCCTGCTTCGCCGAGGCCGCCCGCCGCAAGGCCCAGGACGTCGACGTCATCGTCACCAACCACGCAATGCTCGCCATCGACGCCCTCTCCGACGCGACCATCCTGCCCGAGCACGACGTGGTCATCGTCGACGAGGCCCACGAGCTCGACGGGCGCATCACCTCCGTTGCCACCACCGAGATCGGCGTCACCGCGCTGACGATGTCCGCCCGCCGCGCAGGCAAGCTCGGCGCCAGCGGTTCCGACGAGAAGCTGGTCGACGTGGCCAAGGAGTGGGAGCAGCACATGCTCGGCCTCGAGCCGGGACGCCTCGAGGTGCTTTCCGACGAGCTGCGCCCCCTGCTCGTCGCCCTCCGCGACGCCATCTGGCGCTGCAAGGAGGCCATCGCCCACTCGCCCACCGGCGAGGCCGCCAACGACCCGGAGCGCAACGCCGAGCGGCTCTCGCTGGCCAACCACCTCACCGACCAGCACGACGGCGTGGTGCGCATCCTCGAGGTCTTCGACGAGGAGGACCCCGCCAAGCAGCTCGACGTCGTGTGGGTCAACCACGACGAGCGCCGCGGGGTCACGCTCAAGGTCGCCCCGCTCTCCGTGGCGGGGCTGCTCAACACCCGCCTGTTCGCCGAGAACACCGTGGTGCTCGCCTCCGCGACGCTGACCATCGGCGGCAACTTCGACGCCATGGCCGCCAGCTGGGGCCTGGCGAAGGGCACCTGGGACTGCCTCGACGCGGGCACGCCCTTCGACCCCGCGAAGGCGGGCATCCTCTACGTGCCCCGCCACGTCCCCTACCCCGGCCGCGACGGGCTCAGCGACCAGACGCTCGACGAGATCTACGAGCTCATCATGGCCGCCGGCGGGCGCACTCTGGGGTTGTTTTCCTCCCGCCGCGCCGCCGTCCAGGCCACGGAGGCCATGCGCGAGCGACTGCCCTTCGACGTGCTCTGCCAGGGCGACGATTCGACCGGCGTGCTCGTCGAGCGCTTCTCCAAGCAGGAGAACACCTGCCTGTTCGGCACCTTGAGCCTCTGGCAGGGCGTCGACGTCCCCGGTCGCTCCTGCTCGCTGGTCATCATGGACAAGATCCCCTTCCCCCGCCCCGACGACCCGCTGCTGCAGGCGCGCAAGGAGGCCGCCGACGCCGAGGGCCGCAACGGCTTCATGGAGGTCGCGGCCACCCACGCCGCGCTGCTCATGGCGCAGGGCGCGGGCCGTCTGCTCCGCCGGGTCAGCGACCGGGGCGTCGTCGCCGTCCTCGACAAGCGGCTGGTGGAGAAGCGCTACGGCAGCTTCCTGCTCAACTCCATGCCGCGCTTCTGGCGCACCAGCGATCCCCAGGTCGTCCGCTCAGCGCTCAAGCGCCTGGTTGCTTCCTAGCTTGTCGACGCCAAGGCAGTCTAGCTCAAGGGGCGGCGCAGCGCGCACACCGTGATCGAGTTGGGCGCCACCTCGGTGAACCCGGCGTCTTGAACCAGCACCGCGCCCTCCGCCGCGCAGCACCGCGCGAACTCGGCGGCATCCACCCCGCGCACCTGCAGGTCGAAGCCGGTTGCCGCCCACGCGCGGGCCTCCTCCTCGGTCATGGCCGCCGCGAGCAGCATGGAGGCGTGGCCTACCTGCGCGGCCGCCTTCCCCGCGGACATGGTCAAATCCCGGTCGACGTAGAGCGTGGGGACGTCGCGGACGGGGATCGTGGCGTAGTCGACCTGCGGCAGGTCGGTGTTGCCGATCTGCAGCTTCGCGATGAGCGGGTCGACCTCGCTCACCGCACTCGGGACGAAGGCCCGGGCCTGCGCGGTGCCGTGCGTGACCGTCACCCCGGGCAGGTTCTGGACGTGGGTCCAGCCGCTGTTCCTCGAGCGCCGGGCCACCTTGCGGATGCGGTGCCCGTACCAGTTCTTCAGCCCCTCCCAGAAGGCGCCGTCTTCGCCTGCTCGATCGTCGAGGCACACGCCGACGACCGCGCGCGCAGCGGCCGCGAGGACGTCGTTACGCGCGGGCGGGTCCTGCTTGGGCAGGTTGAGCACGATCTGCATGGCCTGGATCGTGCTGGGGTCGTCCGGGTCCTCGGGGTCGCGTTTCCAATTGCGATCCCCGCAGTAGGCGGAGAGACGCTCGTGGGCGATGGCGAAGGCGTCCTTAGACACGCTGCTCCAGGGGGACGCGGCGCAGGGTGCCCTCTTCCTCCTCGGCGGCGTCGATCTCGGCGCGGGTGATGCCCAGCATGTGCAGCACCTCGTCGAGGAAGGGCGAGTTGACGCTCGTGTCGGCGATCTCGCGCAGGGCGGGCTTGGCGTTGAAGGCGACGCCGAGGCCCGCGGCGGAGATCATGTCGATGTCGTTGGCGCCGTCGCCCACGGCGACGGTCTGGTGCATCTCGAGGCCGGAGTCGGCGGCGAACTCGCGGAGGAACTGCGCCTTGGCGGCGCGGTCGACGACCTTGCCGAGCACGCGGCCGGTGAGCTTGCCGTCGACGATCTCCAGGGTGTTGGCGCGCACGTAGTCGAGGTCGAGATCCTTGGCCAGGTCCTCGAGAACCTGAATGAAGCCGCCGGAGACCACAGCCGCCTTGTAGCCCAGGCGCTTGAGGGTGCGGATGGTGGTGCGGGCGCCTGGGGTGAGCTTGATGTCCTTGGCCACCTCGTCGATGACGGAAGCGTCAAGCCCCGCGAGGGTCTTCACGCGCTCGCGGAGGGAGTGCTCGAAGTCGAGCTCGCCGCGCATGGCGCGCTCGGTGACCTCGGCGACCTCCTTCTCCTTGCCCGCGTGGGCGGCGAGCATCTCGATGACCTCGCCGGTGATGAGGGTGGAGTCGCAGTCGAAGCAGATGAGCCGCTTGGAGCGGCGCAAAAGGCCCGCGCGCTCGATGGCGATGTCCACGCCCAGCTCCGGGGTGAGCTCGGCCAGCGCCTTGCGCAGCGGGATGCCGCCGCCGGGTGCTGCGTTGGCAACGGTGATCTTCATTTCGATGCCGGTGACGGGGTAGTCGGCGATTCCGCGAATGGTATCGATGTTCGCGTTGTAGTCGGCCAGGGTCTGGCCGATGCGGGAGATCGCCTTGGCGGAGACCGGGTTGCCGAGGATGACTACCTCATGGGTGGAGCGCGGGCGGGAGGACTCGGCGACGTCCTGAATCTCCACCGTGACCTTCTGCCCGTAGCCCTTGAGCGTCTCGTTCAGGCCCTCCTTGAGGGTGTCCAGCCCCTCCGGCTTGAGCCCCACGAAGGCGGCCAGCGAAAGGAAGCCGCGGAACTGGGACTGTTCCACGTCGAGGAGCTGGATCCCGTTGGCGGCGAGTACTCGGAAGAAGGCGGCGGTCACGCCCTGGCGGTCAGGGCCGGAAACGGTGACGACCGCGGGGGCGAGCCCCTCGCCCAGCGCCACGGTCAGGTTGGAAGCGTCAGTAGTAGTCACACACAGTATTGTTTCATGTGCCATCCCGGACACGCCAAAATCCCCCCATTTCGTCCAAGACGAAATGGGGGGATTTTCGTAATTTCAGTCAGCGAGGAAGGGATGCTTCCACTAGACGTTTGCTGGCTGCTTGTTCACCGGCTCGGTGTGGTGGCCAACGTGTGCCTCGCGGCGCATGCGCTCCACCATGTGCGGGTAGTGCAGCTCGAACGCAGGACGCTCGGAACGGATACGCGGCAGCGAGGTGAAGTTGTGGCGAGGCGGCGGGCAGGAGGTAGCCCACTCGAGGGAGTTGCCGTAACCCCACGGATCGTCGACGGTGACGATCTCGCCGTAACGCCAGGACTTGAAGACGTTCCAGATGAGCGGGATGACGGACATACCCAGCACGAAGGAGAAGATCGTGGAAACCTGGTTGTAGATGGTGAAGCCGTCGGACTCGAGGTAGTCGGCGTAACGACGCGGCATACCCATGTTGCCCACCCAGTGCTGAACCAGGAAGGTACCGTGGAAGCCGACGAAGGTCAGCCAGAAGTGAATCTTGCCCAGGCGCTCGTCCAGCATACGACCGGTCATCTTCGGGAACCAGAAGTACACACCGGCGAAGGATGCGAACACCACGGTACCGAACAGGGTGTAGTGGAAGTGAGCGATCAGGAAGTAGGACTCAGCGATCTGGAAGTCCAGCGGCGGGGAGGCCAGCATGATGCCGGTCAAGCCACCGAAGAGGAAGGTAACCAGGAAGCCGACCGCGAAGGTCATCGGGGTCTCCCAGGTGATGTGGCCGCGCCACATGGTGCCCAGCCAGTTGAAGAACTTCACACCGGTCGGAACCGAGATGAGGAAGGTCATGAAGGAGAAGAACGGCAGCAGGACGGCACCGGTGACGAACATGTGGTGAGCCCACACGGCCATGGACAGGGTACCGATGGACAGGGTCGCGAAGACCAGGCCGATGTAGCCGAACATGGGCTTGCGGGAGAACACCGGGAGGACCTCGGAGACGATGCCGAAGAACGGCAGTGCCAGGACGTAGACCTCAGGGTGGCCGAAGAACCAGAACAGGTGCTGCCAGAGCACGCCGCCGCCGTTACCCGGATCGAAGATGTGGCCGCCGAGCTTACGGTCGTACAGGACGCCGAGGGCCGCGGAGGTCAGCAGCGGGAAGATCATCAGGACGATGATGGAGGCAACGAAGATGTTCCAGCAGAAGATCGGCAGGCGGAACATGGTCATACCCGGTGCGCGGAGGCAGATGAGGGTGGTGATCATGTTGATCGCGGAAGCAATGGTACCGACACCGGTTGCGCCGACGCCGACGATCCAGAAGTCGGTGCCCACGCCCGGGGAGTGGATGGAGTCGGCCAGCGGCAGGTACATGGTCCAGCCGTAGTCAGCCGCGCCACCAGGGGTGAGGAAGCCGGCCAGCATGGCAACCACGCCGATCTGGGTGACCCAGAAGCCGAAGGCGTTCAGACGCGGGAAGGCAACGTCGGGTGCGCCAATCTGCAGCGGCAGAACGTAGTTGGCAAAGCCCCAGACGATCGGGGTACCGAACGCCAGCAGCATGATGGTGCCGTGCATGGTGAACAGCTGGTTGAACTGCTCGTTGGACAGGAACTGAAGTCCCGGGGAGAAGAGCTCTGCGCGGATGAGCAGAGCCATGAGGCCACCGACGAAGAACCAGACGAAGGACATCACGATGTACATGATGCCGAGCAGCTTGTGGTCGGTGGTGGTTAGCATTTTCCAGGCCAGCTCGCCCTTGCGGGCCCCGCCGGTCGGTGCGGGCCTGGTGGGCTCGGAGTAATTCTCCAGCCTTGGCGCCACAGCGGTCATACGATCCTCCTGACTAAGGGTTACCTCTACTACGAGAGTAAAGGCATCCAAAATTTACACTGCCTAATCCTATGGCAGCATAAGCCTTGAAGCCAGCCACTTCTGGCTGGGTTGCCCACTACTTTAACCGGCCAAAACACTTTTCCGAAACATTTTTAATGGCCAAAGCCACAAAGGACGCAGCTAGGCACCCTTTTGGCCAAATTTAAGTGACTGGCACCACATTTGTGACGCCTGTGAAGCGGGGTGAATACCCCCACCCGTAACCCCCCGTATGCCCCCAACAGTATTCAACCTAAAGGTTGATGATTGTGTCGCACCACGCGCTCCCCCACCAAAGAGGTTAGGCCGCGCAAAATGGGCAAGGCGGCACCCCACGCATCATGACAGATGCCCGAGGTGCCGCCGAATAAAATTAGGCTAGCCTGCTCTTTTTAGCGCGCCGACTAGAAGTCCCAGTCCTCATCGGTGGTGTTCTCCGCCTTGCCGATGACGTAGGACGAGCCGGAGCCGGAGAAGAAGTCGTGGTTCTCGTCGGCGTTCGGCGACAGGGCCGAGAGGATGGCCGGCGACACGCGGCACTCGTCCACCGGGAAGAGCCCCTCGTAGCCGAGGTTGTTCAGCGCCTTGTTGGCGTTGTAGCGCAGGAATCGCTTGACGTCCTCAGTCCAGCCCAGCGGATCGTAGAGATCCTCGGTGTACTTGGTCTCGTTGTCATAGAGGTCGTAGAGCAGATCGAAGGTGTACTCCTTCAGCTCGTCGCGGTGCGCCAGGTCGGTCTCCGCGAGCCCGACCTGGTACTTGTAGCCAATGTAGTAGCCGTGGACGGCCTCGTCGCGGATGATGAGGCGGATGATGTCGGCGGTGTTGGTCAGCTTGGCGTGGCTCGACCAGTACATCGGCAGGTAGAAGCCGGAGTAGAAGAGGAAGGACTCGAGCAGCGTCGAGGCGACCTTGCGCTTCAGCGGATCATCGCCTTCGTAGTAGGACAGGATGATCTTCGCCTTGCGCTGGAGGTTCTCGTTCTCCTCTGACCAGCGGAAGGCCTCGTTGATCTCCTTGGTGGAGGCCAGCGTCATGAAGATGTTGGAGTAGCTCTTTGCGTGCACGCTCTCCATGAAGGCGATGTTGGTGTACACCGACTCCTCGTGCAGCGTCTTCGCGTCCGGAAGCATCGACACCGCGCCCACGGTGCCCTGGATCGTATCCAGGAGGGTGAGGCCGGTGAACACGCGCATGGTGGTCTGCTTCTCGAGGTCGTTGAGCGTGCCCCAGCTCTTGATGTCGTTAGACACCGGCACCTTCTCAGGGAGCCAGAAGTTTCCGGTGAGTCGATCCCACACCTCGAGGTCCTTCTCGTCCTCAATCTCGTTCCAGTTGATGGCGCTCACGGGCTTGGGGTGAGAAGAGATATAGGAATCGTAGTTTTCCATAGCGGTGAATTGCTCCTAAACGTTTCTTCCAGCCACAGTCACAGTGTCGTGCCGCGCAACGTCCCTTATATATAGAGGTATCCTCCGGCGCGGCACCGTGGAAGGAAAATCGACGATATACAAGCGCTCAGCCTACTCTAAAAATCGGCCCAAAGCACCTCCCGCAAGCGCCCTCCCAGGGCCGCCAACTTCCCGTTTAATCATTCATAGATATGTGATGTTGCACACATTTCGCACCCGCGCCAGCGCCACCGATTTTCGCCACACCGCTCCCCTTAACCCAAAAAACGCGATTCCACCCGCCCATATAGAAGCCCGTGACCACGTCATTTAGATAACTGTCAATTAACAATACCCATTGATTGATTAGCTTTACCTCAATAAGGTGCGGGCGCAGAATTACCGGTAATGGTTGCCTAACCACAGCTGACGCGGCCAAAAACCGTCTTTACAATGCAGGTATGAGCATCAACGAGAAACTAGCAACCGCACTGAACAATCAAGTCACCGCCGAGCTCGAGGCCTCCGTCGTCTACCTCCAGCTGTCCTACATCCTCGACGACCTGAGCCTGACCGGCATGAGCTCTTGGATGAAGAAGCAGTCCAAGGAGGAGCAGGACCACGCCGACGCTTTCTCCCGTCACCTCCTCGACCGCGACTACACCCCGCAGATCGGCGACATCAACCCGCCCAAGGTCGACGTGTCCACCGCCATCGAGGCGTTCGAGGCATCGCTCGCCCACGAGCAGAAGGTCACCGCGCTCATTCGCGAGCTGGCCATCCTCTCCGACTCCGTCAAGGACTACGAGTCCCGCCCGCTGATCGACAAGTTCCTCCAGGAGCAGATCGAGGAAGAGGCCACCGTCAAGGAGATCCTCGACCGTCTGCGCATGGCCGACACCGGCACCGGCCTGCTCCGCCTCGACGACGAGCTCGGCTCCCGCTAGCATTCGCTTTCCGACGCCTACGGCGCCGTAGGCGTCGACAAGCAAACAAAAACTGCCTCCCACCTTTCGGTGCGAGGCAGTTTCCCTATGCCTTAAAGCATGCAGGAGACGCACCCCTCGATCTCCGTGCCCTCCAGCGCCACCTGGCGCAGGCGGATGTAGTAGAGGGTCTTAATGCCCTTGCGCCACGCGTAGATCTGCGCGCGGTTGATGTCGCGGGTGGTCACGGTGTCCTTGAAGAACAGCGTCAGAGACAGGCCCTGGTCGACGTACTTCGTGGCCACCGCGTAGGTGTCGATGACCTTCTCGTAGCCGATCTCGTAGGCGTCCTTATAGTACTCCAGGTTTTCGTTGTCCATGTGCGGCGCCGGGTAGTAGACGCGGCCGATCTTGCCCTCCTTGCGGATCTCGATCTTGGAGGCGATCGGGTGGATCGACGAGGTGGAGTTGTTGATGTACGAGATGGAGCCGGTCGGCGGCACCGCCTGCAGGTAGCGGTTGAAGATTCCGTCCGCCTGCACGTCCTTCTTCAGCTGCTCCCACTCCTCCGCGCTCGGGGTGTGGATGGAGGAGGCCGCAAACAGCTCCTTCACCCGCTCGGTCTTGGGCGCGAACTCGGCCGGGTCGAAGCGGTCGAAGTAGGCGCCGGAGGCGTAATCGGAGTCGGCGAAGCCCTCGAAGGCGTGGCCGCGCTCGACCGCCAGCTTGTGGGAGGCGCGCAGGCACTGGTACAGCACGGCGGCGAAGTAGGCGTTGGTGAAGTCCAAGCCCTCCTCGGAGCCGTAGTGGATGTGCTCGCGCCCCAAGAAACCGTGCAGGTTCATCTGGCCCAGGCCGATGGCGTGGGCCGCCTCGTTGCCCTTACGAATGCTCGGGACGGAGTCGATGGAGGTCTGCTCGGAGACGGCCGTGAGCCCGCGGATCGCGGTCTCGATGGTATTGCCGAAGTCCGGGGAGTCCATGGTCATGGCGATATTGAGCGAACCCAGGTTGCAGGAGATGTCCTCACCGACGCGCGAGTAGCTCAGGTCGTCGTTGTAGGTCGACGGAGTGTTGACCTGCAGGATCTCGGAGCAAAGGTTGGACATGTTGACCCGGCCCGCGATCGGGTTGGCCTTGTTGACGGTGTCCTCGAACATGATGTACGGGTAGCCGGACTCGAACTGGATCTCCGCCAGGGTCTGGAAGAACTCGCGGGCGTTGATCTTCTTCTTCTTGATCCGCGGGTCCTCGACCATCTCCTCGTAGTGCTCGGTCACCGACAGGTCGGCGAAAGGCACGCCGTAGATGCGCTCGACGTCGTACGGGGAGAACAGGTACATGTCCTCGTTGCGCTTGGCAAGCTCGAAGGTGATGTCCGGGATGACCACGCCGAGGGACAGGGTCTTGATGCGGACCTTCTCGTCGGCGTTCTCGCGCTTGGTGTCGAGGAAGCTGAGGATGTCCGGGTGGTGGGCGTTGAGGTACACGGCACCGGCGCCCTGGCGGGCACCCAGCTGGTTGGCGTAGGAGAAGGAGTCCTCGAGCAGCTTCATCACGGGGATGACGCCGGAAGACTGGTTCTCGATGTGCTTGATCGGCGCGCCCGCCTCGCGCAGGTTGGACAGGAGCAGCGCCACGCCGCCGCCGCGCTTGGACAGCTGCAGCGCGGAGTTGATGGCGCGGCCGATGGACTCCATGTTGTCCTCGATGCGCAGGAGGAAGCAGGACACGGGCTCGCCGCGCTGCGCCTTGCCGCAGTTGAGGAAGGTCGGGGTGGCCGGCTGGAAGCGGCCGGTCATGATCTCGTCGACCAGGTTGGAGGCGAGCTTCTGGTCGCCTGCGGCCAGCGTGAGGGCGACCATGCACACGCGGTCCTCGAAGCGCTCGAGGTAGCGGCGACCGTCGAAGGTCTTCAGCGTGTAGGAGGTGTAGTACTTGTAGGCGCCGAGGAAGGTGGGGAACCGGAACTTGTGCGCGTAGGCCTGCTTGAACAGGGACTTAATGAAGTCGAACTCGTACTTGCCCACGACCTCCGGGTCGTAGTACTTGTTCTTGATCAGGTAATCGAACTTCTCCTCCAGGTCGTGGAAGAAGACCGTGTTCTGGTTAACGTGCTGCAGGAAGAACTGGTTCGCGGCCTCGCGGTCCTTGTCGAACTGGATCTTTCCCTCGGCGTCGTAGAGGTTCAAAAGCGCGTTGAGCGCATGGTAATCAAGTTGCTCGGCGATGCTGGCCGGCTCGGCGACGAGGCGTCCGACGTTCATGCTCTTCTCACTCACTAGTACTACCGCACCTTTTCTTCTTGTAGTTTCACGTTCATTCAGTTATCCGCGAAGCAACCGCGCTGCGGGCCTGTGGCCCGCCGTCATTTCGCATTGTATATAGATCGCCCGACACGCACCGTGTGCGTTGGCTAGCTGGCCGTTTCCGGGACGAGGCCCAGCGACTCGGCGTTGTCTGTGAGCCCGCCTCGAACCAACCGAACGTCCTCCTCGGTGCCGAGAAGCTCGTAGCGGTACACGTAAGGCACCCCGCACTTCTGGGAGATGACGTCGCCCGCCTTGCCGAAGTCCGTGCCGAAGTTGGAGTTTCCGCCCGAGATCACCGCCCTGATGAGCGAACGGTTGTGCTCGTTGTTGAGGAAGCGAATGACCTGCCCCGGAACGGGCCTCGTGTTCTGGTGGCTGATCGAGGCCCCGCCGCCATAGGTGGGACAGACCAGCACGTAGGGCTCGTCCACAACAAGTTCCGGCTCGCTCTTGCGCATCGGGATCCGCTGGGCGGGGAACCCGAGCTTCTCCACGAACTTCTTGGTGTTCTCCGTGGCGGATGAGTAGTAGACGACGAGCATGGAATGCTCACCTTCCTTCGACATACAAACGCCCTCCCGCCATCGATGAACGGGAGGGCTGAACGTTCGAGGTTCTTGCCTTTGCCCTATGCGACCTGGGCAGCCAGCGAGCTGATGCGCTCCGGGCGGAAGCCGGACCAGTGCTCGCCGTTGGCCTCCACGACCGGGGCCTGCAGGTAGCCGAGCGCCATGACGTAGTCGCGGGCCTCGTCGTCAACGCTGATGTCCACCAGGTCGTAGTCGAGGCCGGCGCGATCCAAGGCCTTCTTGGTTGCATTGCACTGGACGCAAGCGGGCTTGGTGTAAACGGTAATCGACATGGCGTATCCCTCTAAAGTGTCAACGTTATAAGGTCGGGCAAAAACATTCGGCCAAACGAATCTTCGGGGGTTTCCTGACCCCGCTTCAACCGCGCGGACGGGACGTTTCCCACCCCTTCTAGCGGCCTTTTAAGGCCTCGCGCGGCGTTCGTGGCGACTGAGATAGACACTATACTTTGTGCCAAATTCCCGCAACCATCCCAACATGTAGTGGCTCCGGCAGGCATTTCCCCAGCACATCCTCGGCCACGGCACCACATGTTGCGACCCGACGCTCAGGAAAATCACACGATTGTGACTCCCTTAAATTACATTCCTGCGGTTTTCCTGCGAAGCGCCTCAAAACTATGACCTAATCCACTTTTTAATTCGATTGTGACGATTTCCTACCCCTCCGCGCCCGCCCAGACAAGCGCCTAACCGAAAACGCCGTTCGTCAAGAGCATACTCTTTACCCCTCCCCCACGCACTCCCCTCGGTTGCCACACGGCGCCCGCGGCGAGGGTGGGACGGGCTCCCCCAACGCCCCAGGGGCCCCTTTCCTTCACCGAGCCACCTGCCCATGCAAAAAGCGCCCGCCCCGAAGGGCGAGCGCTTTTCAAAAACCAAGGAATTAGCCCTGGCGAGCCTTGAAACGAGGCTCCTTCTTGTTGATCACGTAGACCTTGCCGCGACGACGCACAACCTGAGCGCCCGGCTTGTTCTTCAGCGACCGAAGGGACTTGCGGACCTTCATCGGGCGCTCCTTTCTTTAGATCCCGAACGCGAAGCAAGAAAGCTTCGCTACTTCTTTCAGCGGCGGCTTGTCACCCACCAAACGCGGCGAGGCAGCCAGCCACGACACGAGGAATTATGTTATAACAGTTCGCCCCCAAATACCAAACCCTCCCCCGCGACGGAAACTGCGAGGCGCCGCCGCCGCAAAACGGCCACCGCCCTGTTGCTTAATAGAAATTCGCTCTAGGATAGTCACCATGACTACTACTTCTGCAACCCAGCAAGCCATCATCGACGCCCTCGAGACCCGCCCGGAGATCATCCCGGCCGAGGAGGTCGCCCGGCGCGTGGAGTTCCTCGCCAGCTACGTCCGAAGTACCGGAACGAAGGGCTTCGCCCTCGGCATCTCAGGCGGCCAGGACTCGACGCTGGCGGGCAGGCTCGCCCAGCTGGCTGTGGAGAAGCTTCGCGGGGAGGGCCTCGAGGCCAGCTTCTACGCCATCCGCCTCCCCTACGGCGTGCAGGCGGACGAGGCGGACGCGCAGACGTCCCTCCAGTTCATCAAGCCCGATCACTCGGTGGTCATCAATATTAAGGAGTCCACCGACGCCGCCGAGCGCGCCACTGCCACCGCCCTAGGCGTCGAGGAGCTCAGCGACTTCAACAAGGGCAACATCAAGGCCCGTGAGCGCATGGTCGCCCAGTACGCGCTGGCCGGCGAGAAGCGCCTGCTGGTGATCGGCACCGACCACGCGGCGGAGAACGTCACGGGTTTCTTCACCAAGTTCGGCGACGGCGGCGCCGACATCCTCCCCCTCTTCGGCCTGTCCAAGCGCCAGGGCGCAGCCCTCTTGCGCCACCTCGGCGCGCCGGAGTCCACCTGGCAGAAGGTCCCCACCGCGGACCTGGAGGAGGACCGCCCGGCGCTGCCGGACGAGGTCGCCCTCGGGGTGAGCTACAAGGAGATCGACGACTACATCGAGGGCACCAGCGAGGTGTCCGAGGCCTCCCGCGCCCGCATCGAGCACCTGTGGAACGTCGGCCAGCACAAGCGCCACCTGCCGGTCACCCCGCAGGACACCTGGTGGAAGAACTAAAGATCACAGCAGCGCCCGCCGCACCCTCCCCGCGCAGCGCATGAGCTCGCGCCCGTACCCCGCGCCGTGCGTCACCGCGTGCACGGCCAGGGGGTGCAGCTGGTGCAGCGGGATGAGCTCCCGCCAGCCCGCGGGCGCGTTTCCCGCGGAGACGTAGCCGGAGAAGATCGACTCAAGGTACGGCGCCCCGAACAGGTCGAGCATCGCCAGGTCCGTGACGGGGTGCCCGCCGTGGGCGGCCGGGTCGATGAACACCGGCCCGGACTTGCCAAAGAGCAGGTTTCCCGCCCACAGGTCCCCGTGGATGCGGGCTGGCTCGCCGGGGAAGTCCACGGCCTTCAATTCGTCCATGAGGCAAGCCACCTCCTGGGCGTCGGAAAGCGACAGCGTGCCCAGCGCGACCGCCTTTTCGACGAAGAACAGCACGCGCTGGGACGCGTAGAAATCGAACCAGCTCTCGCGCGGGATGCACAGCTCTACCTGCGTGCCGATGTAGTTGGGGCCGTCCCAGCCCGCGGGAGGGCTGCCGAAGCCCGGCGCGCCGAGGGCGTGGATGCCAGCCAGCGCCACCCCGGCCTCGAAGGCGGACTCCGGCGTGGGCGCGACTGTCTCGATCGTCTCCGTCGCGAGGTACCCCTCCGACACCTCTATGACCCGGGCCACCGGCGCGCCCGCCTCACCCAACCACGAAAGCCCGGCGGCCTCCGCGAAGGCTGCACCGGGCTGTGAAGGGCGCTTGATAAACAATGCCGTTAGTAGCGCTCCGGCTCGTCGCCGAGCTCGAAGTAGCGCCCGGAGATCGACGTCGGGGTGATCTTGACCCAGTTGTACTTCAGCGTCGGGATCCACGGCTTGAGCGGCAGCGCGTCCGCCTTGTGGATCTCGGCGAGGTCGGTGACAACGCCTGCCTGCCCCTTGATGACAACGCTCCACGCGTTCTCGCCCTCGACGTGGTCGACCTCGAAGAGCACGTCGTGGTTGAGGTTCAGGCTAAACAGCTTGTTGCCCTCGGCCGTGCGGAAGTAAACGGCGCCCTCGCTGATGACGTAGTTGACGGGGAAAATGTCCATGTCATCCTTGCGGCGGACGACCAAGCGGCCCATCGACTGCGTGCCCAAGAACTCCATGGACTCCTCGGGTTCGAGGACGGTGATCGGATCGGTTCCTTCGATGTAAGTCATGTATCAATTCTCCCACCATGGCCGAGTCCTGCGGCACATCCACCCCTATTCGTGACCTAGGTTGCCCCCTTTAGGGTTGGTCGCCCCGGTCGCACTCGCTTGTCGACGCCCGACTCCTTCCGGGCGGGCCCGAACCGGGGTAGCAAGCCACCCGCCCTACTGAACGGTGACGTCGATGCCCGGCCCGTCGATCGGGCGCGGCTCGGTCAGCGGGTAGTGCAGGCGCTCGACGATCTCGTTGTTCTCGCCGATGATGAGCGCCGGCGCGCCCGGGAAGGACTCGGCGAGCTGGTAGGCCATGACGATGCAGATGTCGCCCGGCCGGCCCAAGCGGGCGGCGCCGCCGTTGAGCGCGAACACGCCCTTCTTGCCCGGCAGCGCGTAGGTGGTGAAGCGCTCGCCGTTGGTCACGTTCGCGACGTCGACGCGCTCGTACGGCTCGATGTTCGCCTCGGCCATGATCTCGGCGTCGATGGTGACGCTGCCGATGTAGTCGAGCTCGGCCTCGGTCACGCAGATGCGGTGGATCTTGCCGGAGATGAAGGTCTTCACTTGATGGGCCCCTCAGAGGTTGTTCAACAGAATTTGGAACATGCTATACGACGCCCTGACGGTTCTCCAACCCCAACTACTCCCGGCGGGGGTGCATTGACCCCGAACGCACAAAACCCGGTTACAGATCTCTCTGTAACCGGGTATCTGTGGAGCTAACGGGATTCGAACCCGTGACCCCCACACTGCCAGTGTGATGCGCTACCAGCTGCGCCATAGCCCCGCAGTGAATATGTTCCATATCCGCTTGCATGGGATATACTACGTCCACAGTGCATGAAAAAACAAAACGTGTGGTCACGGGCGGTTTTTGGACATGAAAAAACGGGGCCGCTTGGCGCGAACCCCGTTTCTTTTTTAGCGGTTAGGCGGTCGCCTGCTGGACCCAGGTCTCGAGCCCGGAGGTGACCTCGGTGCCGTTGATGAACACGCGCGGGGAGGACACCTGGCCGCCGACCTTGGTCAGGTTGTCGGCGTTGGCGGTGGCCTCGTCGCGGAAGGCTGCCATCTCGGAGCCGTCCTTGATCTTGTTCACGGTGTCGGAATCGACGCCGTACTGGGCGGCGACGTCGCCGAACTTGGCGTTGTCCCACTGGCCGTAGATGTCGGACTGGTCGGCAAGAAGCATGGCGCGGTAGTTCCAGTAGGACTCGGCGTTGCCGGTCTGCGCGATGAGCTCGGCGGCGGTGCCAGCCTTGGTGGAGTTGCCGTCCTCGGCGCCGCGGTCGAGGAAGTTAAGCGGGTGGATGGTGACCACGATCTTGCCGTCCTCGATGGCCGTCTTCATGTCGGCGTCGGTCGCCTTGGCCAGCTCAGCGCAGTGGGGGCAGGAGTAGTCCTCGTAGAGGTCGACCTGCTTCGCATCGGCCGCGGCATTCTCGGCGGCCAGCTTGATGGTGCTGCCCTCGGCGGTCACCGAGAACCTGACGGACTCCTTCGCGCGGTCGGCGTACTCGTTGTTCGAGGCCTGCTTGCCGTTGATGACGATGTAGGTCACGACGGCGACGATGACAACCAGCAGGGCCAGGATGGCCCACAGGAAGTTGTTCGACTTTTCGTTCGGGTTCTTGATCTTGTTACTCACTAATCCATCCTCGGTTGGGGACTTGGGGGCTTGCACCAGTTGCCAGCGCTACGGGTGCAGTGCAAACTTCCGGTACGGGCGGTAGGCCGTCCACATCGACATAAAGATAAAGACTACGTCGCGCAGAATGGTCAAAAGATAGTCCATTCCCTGACCATCCGGCGTGGCCTTCTCGCCGAAGCAGCCGCAGTCGATGACGAGCCCTCGGGCCCACGCCTGCGAGATGCCGACGATGAACAGCACGAGCACCGCCGTCGAGAGCCATCCCGCGTATCGTAGGAAGATGCCCAAGAACAGCAGCGCCGCGCCAGCGATCTCCAGCGGACCGATCACCTGCGCGATAAGCAGGGACCAGTCGGGGCCGAAGATCTCATACGCCTCGACGGACTGGGCGGTGTGAATGAGCCCCTGGGTGGACTTTTCCACCCCGGCGAGCAGCCACACCGCGGCCAACCCGAATCGGGATATGAAGCTTACGATCTCCCCCGCACGCCCGCGCGCGAGCGATAAGGGATTATCAACACTGTCAGCCACGCCTTGCACTTTAGTAGACCTTGCAATCTCTATGAAAGTAAGAGGCACGAATCAACCGAAAGTTTATGATGACATATCAACATAAACTTTCGGCCGATTCAACCCCTACGGGAAACTACGCGTTGCCACCTTGGAGAACCTCGGTCACCAGCGCTTGGGCGGCGGCCTGGACCTCCTTCAGGTGATCTTCGCCACGGAAGGACTCCGCGTAGATCTTGTACTTGTCCTCGGTTCCCGACGGGCGGGCGGCGAACCACGCGTTCTCGGTGGTCACCTTGAGCCCGCCGATCTTGGCGCCGTTGCCCGGAGCCTCGGTAAGCTTCGCGGTGATCGGCTCGCCAGCGAGCTCGGTCGCGGTGACCTGCTCCGGGGAGAGCGCCTTGAGGATCGCCTTCTGCTCGCGGTTGGCCTCGGCGTCGGTGCGGGCGTAGGCCGGGGCGCCGTACTGGGCCGCCAGCTCCGCGTAGCGCGCCGACGGCGTCTTGCCGGTCACGGCGGTGATCTCGGAGGCCAGGAGGTCCAGGATGATGCCGTCCTTGTCGGTCGACCAGACGGTGCCGTTGTGGCGCAGGAAGGACGCGCCCGCGGACTCCTCGCCGCCGAAGCCGACGGAGCCGTCGATAAGGCCCGGCACAAACCACTTGAAGCCCACCGGCACCTCGACCAGCTTGCGGCCCAGGTTGGCCACGACGCGGTCGATCATGGAGGAGGACACCAGCGTCTTGCCCACGGCGGTGTCGGCGGCCCAGCCCGGGCGGTGCGCAAAGAGGTACTCGATCGCGACGGCTAGGTAGTGGTTAGGGTTCATGAGGCCCGCGTCCGGGGTGACGATGCCGTGGCGGTCGGAGTCGGCGTCGTTACCGGTGGCAATGTCGTACTTCTCGCGGTTCTTGACCAGCGAGGCCATGGAGTTCGGCGAGGAGCAGTCCATGCGGATCTTGCCGTCGGTGTCTAGGGTCATGAACCGCCAGGTGGCGTCGACCAGCGGGTTGACCACGGTGAGATTGAGCTT
This sequence comes from Corynebacterium vitaeruminis DSM 20294, assembly GCF_000550805.1. NCBI lineage: Bacteria > Bacillati > Actinomycetota > Actinomycetes > Mycobacteriales > Corynebacteriaceae > Corynebacterium > Corynebacterium vitaeruminis. The sequence continues at coordinate 2,370,836 of NZ_CP004353.1, forward strand.
GTGCGCCTCGGCGATGGCCCCCCAGTAGTCCACGGAGGCGCCACCCATGGGGTCCGCACCGATGGACAGGCCGGAGTTGCGGATGGCCTCGATGTCGACCACGTTCGGCAGGTCCGCCACGTAGGAGTCGAGGTAGTTGTGCTTGACGGTGCGCGGGTCGAGCACGCCCGCGACCGGGGTGCGCGAGACGCCGGCGAGGCCCGCGCGCAGCAGCTCGTTGGCGCGGTTGGCGATCCAGTCGGTGGCGTCGGTGTCGGCCGGGCCGCCGTTCGGCGGGTTGTACTTGAAGCCGCCGTCGCGCGGCGGGTTGTGGGACGGAGTGATGACGATGCCGTCGGCGCGCTTCGGGTCGGTGCCGGTCACGCCGCCCGCGAGCTTTGCGTTGTGGGCGAGGATGGCGTGCGAGACCGCCGGGGTGGGCGTGTAGCGGCCGCGGTCGTCGACCAGCACGGTGATGTCGTTAGCGAGCAGCACCTCGAGCGCGGAGATCATGGCCGGCTCGGACAGGGCGTGGGTGTCGCGGCCGATGTAGACGGGGCCGCCGATGTTGTTGGCGCGGCGGTAGTCGACGATCGCCTGCGTGGTGGCCAGGATGTGATCCTCGTTGAAGGCGGTGTCGAGCGAGGAGCCGCGGTGCCCGGAGGTGCCGAAGGAGACCTGCTGGTCGGGGTTGTTCGCGTCCGGCTTGCGGGTGTAATACGCCGTGACCAGCTCGGCGATGTCGATGAGGTCCTCGGGAAGCGCGACAAGACCTGCGCGGGGGTGTGCCATTGAAGTCTCCTTCACAACGGGGCAATCGTGAGGTTGCGGTTTTGTGCCCGAACAGGCGGGGGTGCCTGCCCGGTTTACCCCTATATTGTCCTCGCTTTTCCGGCTTCCTGCAGGCCGAAGTGGGCAAAACGATGCCCCGCCACCCCTAAAATTGCCAGCCCGCATGAAAGAAACCGGCCCCCGCGTTAACGAAAGGCCGGTTCATCAGCTCCGATGTACGAGGCGCGCCGCCGAAGGTGATCGTCGACAAGCACAATGCCCTAGGCGTAAAGGGCAAACCTCTTGAACGGGCGGAAGTAGGTCCACAGCATGAGGAAGATGTAGAAGCAGTCGCGGGCGATGGTCTTGGCGTAGTTCATGCCCACCTCGCTGCTGATGCCCTCATTGCCGAAGCAGCCGCAGTCGGTGACGATGCCGCGGCTCCAGGCCTGCGAGATGCCGACGATAAAGAGGATGAGCACGATCGTTCCCACCACCGACGACTTCCGCAGGAAGATGCCGAGCAGGAGCAGGACGCCGCCCGCGATCTCGAGCGGGGCGATAATGTGCGCGAGCCCGTTGGCCCACGCGTCGGAGAAGATGTCATAGCCCTTGATCGACTGCGCCGTCTCCATGTAATGGCCGAGCTTCGCGGTGCCCGCCTTGATCCAGATGTAGGCCATGTAAAAGCGGGCGATGAAGCTCACCGCGTCTAGCACCGTCGTTTTGTTGAGGGTGAACCGCTTCGCGTTGTCTGTGTTATTCGTAGTTGTAGTCACCCAGTCGACTGTAGCGAGCCTGAGCGGGCGCGCAAAGTGGTAATTCGTCACGTCTAGTGGCCGCGACGGGTTCCGGTGCATCGTTCTAGGCGCCGCGACCTGCGTGTTTCCTTGCTCACTAAGTTTGTTGTCACGTCCCCTAAATGAGACGAGGGTTACTCACTTTTGCATGAAATTCGAGGTGGCACAGGAGGCGCCTGCGGTGCCGGTGGAAGGCCGCGTCATATACTAAGACCCATGTTTCAAGCCTTCGCCGTCGGCCTCGGCGCCGCGTGCGGTGCGCTGGCCCGTTACGGCGTCACCGCCGCGCTCGGCGGCTCCGCGCTGGGTCTGCTGGGGGTCCTGCTCCTCATCAACGCGCTCGGCTCCTTCCTCATGGGCCGCTTCCGCCCGCCCGCGGTCTTTGGCACCGGTTTCCTCGGCGGATTTACCAGCTTCTCCGCGTTCGCCCTCGCGCTCACCGGCGCCGCGTTCCTCCCCGCCGCGGGCTACGCGGTGCTCACCGTCGTCGCCTGCGTCGGCTGCTGGTGGTTGGGCGATTCGCTTATCGACGCCAAGGCGGGCCGATGATCATCCTCGCCATCGCGCTCGGCGGATTCCTCGGCGGGATCCTGCGCTACCTTCTGTCCAAGGCACTGCCCGCGCTCTGGGGCACCTTCGCCGCCAACGCGGCGGCCTGCCTGCTCCTCGGCTACGCCTCGGCCGCCTCGCTCTCCCCCGCCGTCACGGCGCTTCTCGGCACCGGCATCGCGGGGGCGCTGTCGACGTGGTCGACGCTGGCCAAGGAGTTGGGCGGGCTCGGGAAGTCCCGCTCCTACCGGCGGCTCGGCGTCTACCTCGTGGGCACCGTGTTGGTGGGGGTCGCCTGCGTCATGCTCGGGCGAGCCCTCTAGGTCGGCCGAGCCCCTGCTCGCCCCCGCTCGCCCCTACTCCGCGATCGCCTCGAGCGGCGGGGTCTTCGCCGCGTTGCGCGCCGGCCACAGCGCCGCGATGATACCGACCACCCCGGCACCGATGAGCAGCAGCACCAGCTGCGAGTAGGGCACCGCGATCGTGTTCAGGCCCTGCGAGGAGAGCACCTTGAGGAAGGCCCAGCCCAGTCCGAGACCCAGCACGATGCCGGTGAGCGCCCCGTAGAGGGCGATCTGCACCGACTCGATGGTGATCATCGACCTGATCTGGGAGCGCTGCGTTCCCACCGCGCGCAGCATGCCAATCTCCTGGCGGCGCTCGATGACGTTGAGCGCTAGGGTGTTGATGATGCCGATGACGGCCACGATCACCGACAAGGCGAGCAGGGCGTAGAGGATGTTGAGCATCTGGGTGACGGAATCGACCTGCGCGCCCGCGTACTCCTTGGCGGTGCGCACCTGCACGACGAGGTAGTCGGCGACGGCCTGCTCGAGGTTGGGGCGCAGGTTCGGGTCGGTGCCGTTGACGAGGATCGCCACCATGTTGGCGCTCGCGTCGCGGGCGGTCTCCTTCACCGTGGCGTCGGAAAGCTGCATCTTGCCGAGGATCTTGCTGGGGCCATAGGTGCCGATGAGCGTGGCCTGTCCCAGGTCCTCGCCGAGCACGCCCACGACCGGGTAGGACTGGCCGATCTGCCAGCCGTTGGCGGCCGCGAAGTCGCGGTCGGCGATGAAGACGTCGGCGGGATTGAGGTCGAAGCTGCCCTCGGTATCGGTGAGGTTGATCTCCTTCGACAAGTCCCCGGTGCTCACGTAGGTCATCGACGGGATCTGCGGCGCCGGCGAGGTTACCGCGCTCTGGCCGTCGATAGTGACCTGCGAGTAGGCGATGGTGGCCATCGAGTCCACACCCGGGGTGTTCCTCACGGCGTCCGGGACGGCGACGGGGATGGGGAAGCTGCCGTCGCCGGGGCCGGAGAGCACGTAGTCGGCTTGGACCTCCGAGGAGACCAGGTCGTCGACGCTCGCGCGCATCGTCGCCGAGAGCATCCCGATGGCGGACACGAGCGCCACGCCCAGCGTGAGGGCGAAGGCGGTGGTCGCCGTCCGCTTCGGGTTGCGGCGGGAGTTCGTCGCCGCAAGCTTGCCGACGGCGCCAAAGGGAAGACCGATGATCCTGCCCAAGACCCCCACCACCGGGATAGAAAACGCGGGCGAGGCGAGGAAGAAGCCGACGATGCAAGCAAACGCCCCGATGCCCACCGCGATGGCGGCCTTCTTCGTGGACCAATCCTGCGCGGAGACCGCCAGCGCGATGATGGCGATGCCGCCGAGGATGCCGACGGCCCCGATGATCGTGCGCGCCACAAGCGAGGAGCCGGAGGCGGATTCCGTGGAGCGCATGGCCTCCACCGGACGGACGGAGCCCGCCTTCCGCGCAGGCGCCCACGCGCTGACGACGGTCACGACCGTGCCCAGCGCGAGCGGCACCAGAACCGACAGGGCCGTCAGCCCCATCGACGCGTTATCCAGGGGCATGCCCATCCGGGACATCACGTACTGGATGATCTGCACCAAGCCCGCGCCGGCGGCAACGCCCACCGCGGAGCCGATGACGCCGACGATGAGCGCCTCCACGACCACGGAGGCGGTGAGCTGGCGGCGGGACATGCCGAGCGCCCGCAGCAGCGCGAACTCCTTGAGCCGCTGCGCCACGAGCATGGCGAAGGTATTAGCGATGATGAAGGTGCCCACCAGCAGGGCGATGAGCCCGAAGGCGACGAGGAAGTAGTTGACGAAGCTCAGCGCGGTCCGAATCTGCTTGGTCAGGTCCGCGGAGAGAACCGAGGCCGCCTGGAAGGTGACCTCGGGATGGTTGGCCTGCAGGATGCCGACGAGGTCGGCGTCGTGCGCCTCCGACCCCTGCACCAGCACCGACTTCACTCCCCATTCGGAGCTGTAGATCGACTGGTAGGCGTCCGCCGCCATGAACACGCCGACCCCGTGGGACGCCCCGTCCTCCTTGGAGATGAGGCCGCTCACCGTGTACGTGTGTTGCGCGGTCGGGTCGACGACGATGAGCTGATCGCCCACCGCGATGCCGTATTTCTCGGCGGATCCCTCGTCGATGGCCACCTCGCCCTCGCCTACCGGGTTGTTGCCAGAAACGATCGCGCGGGCCTTGCCCACCGTATCCTCCGGCGGATACCACGGGCGCAAAGTCGAGGTGCCCGACCCGGTCTGAATCGGGTCTGCGGCCCCCTTGGCCACGACGACATCGGTGGACTCGTACAGGTTGGTCTTGGCCACAGCAGGGTCCTGCTTCAGCTCTTCCAGCTGCTGGGTCTTGATGAGCCCGGCGTCCGAGCTCGCCACCGCATCGACGCCAGCCAACGAGTCCGCGACGGCCGAGTCGAACACCGCGTTGAGCGAGGCCGTGAACATCATCGCGCCCGAGACGAACGCCGTGCCGAGGACCACGGCGATGACGGTCAGGAACAGGCGAAGCTTGTAGGCGAGCACCGAACGGATGCTCAAACGTGCCATCGTCACTTAGAGGTCCTCGATTCCGGACATCGTCTTGAGGATCGAGTCCACCGTGGGCTCACGAAGCTCGTGCACGATGCGACCGTCCGCGAGGAAGATCACGCGATCGGCATAGGATGCGGCACGCGGGTCGTGGGTCACGATCACCACCGTCTGCTCGTCCTGATCCACAGCCGTACGAAGGATGCTCAAGACCTCGGCGGAAGAGTTCGAGTCGAGGTTGCCGGTCGGCTCGTCACCGAAGATGATCTTGGGGCGTGCCACGAGGGCGCGGGCGCACGCCACGCGCTGCTGCTGACCGCCGGACAGCTCGGCCGGCCGATGGGAGAGCCGCTCAGTAAGCCCGAGCCGAGAAGTGACCTCGTCGAACCAGACCTTGTCGACCTTCTTGCCGGCGATATCCAGCGGAAGGGTGATATTCTCCGCCGCAGTCAGCGTGGGAACGAGGTTGAAGCTCTGGAAGATGAACCCGAGCCGATCGCGGCGCAGCGTGGTCATCTTCTTGTCATTAAGCCCAGCCAGGTCGGTGTCGCCGATGAAAGTAGACCCGCTCGAGACACGATCAAGACCCGCCATGCAGTGCATGAGGGTCGACTTGCCCGAACCCGAGGGCCCCATGATCGCGGTGAACTCGCGCGCAGCGAACTCCACGTTGATCCCCTTGAGCGCGTGGACCGTCGTGTCCCCCGAACCGTACTTCTTTTCTAGGTTCACCGCACGAGCCGCGACCGAAGAATTCATGTAATTACTCCTTGAAAGACAGTTAGAACTAGCCTACAGAGCAAGAATCTTCAGCCACAAAACATCGACAGCTGCCACCCCTGTGCTTTTTGCTTTTCGACGTCTATAGCAACGAAGGCCTCGGCAGGGGGTTCCTGTCGAGGCCTTGGTTTTTTTGAGTTTTTGGTCGGCGGTGTCTTACTCTCCCACACCCTCCCGGGTGCAGTACCATCAGCGCTGTTGGGCTTAGCTTCCGGGTTCGGAATGGGACCGGGCGTGTCCCCAATGCTATAACCACCGACACGATTAATTTGTGGTGTTTGTGTTATGCGGGATACTGCATAGTGAACGCGATACGTTGTGTTGTTTTTGTTTTGTTTTTGTTTTGTTTGATTATGTGTGTTGGTTGTTTGTCGGTAAATTAGTACCAGTCGCCTTCACACCTTACGGTGCTTCCAGGTCTGGCCTATCAACCCCATAGTCTGTGGGGTACCTCAAGTGAAACCTCATCTTAAAACAGGCTTCCCGCTTAGATGCTTTCAGCGGTTATCCCTTCCGTACGTAGCTAACCAGCCCTGCCACTGGCGTGACAACTGGCACACTAGAGGTACGTCCGTCCCGGTCCTCTCGTACTAGGGACAGCTTTCTTCAAGTTTCAACGCGCGCGGCGGATAGAGACCGAACTGTCTCACGACGTTCTAAACCCAGCTCGCGTGCCGCTTTAATGGGCGAACAGCCCAACCCTTGGGACCTACTCCAGCCCCAGGATGCGACGAGCCGACATCGAGGTGCCAAACCATCCCGTCGATATGGACTCTTGGGGAAGATCAGCCTGTTATCCCCGGGGTACCTTTTATCCGTTGAGCGACACCACTTCCACACGTAGGTGCCGGATCACTAGTCCCTACTTTCGTACCTGCTTGAGCCGTCACTCTCACAGTCAAGCTCCCTTGTGCACTTACACTCAACACCTGATTGCCAACCAGGCTGAGGGAACCTTTGGGCGCCTCCGTTACATTTTGGGAGGCAACCGCCCCAGTTAAACTACCCACCAGGCACTGTCCCCAACCCAGATCATGGGCCAAGGTTAAGGTGCTCAATCCGATCAGAGTGGTATTTCAACTTGCGACTCCACCCCACCTAGCGATGAGGTTTCATAGTCTCCCACCTATCCTACACAAACCGAACCAAACACCAATACCAAGCTATAGTGAAGGTCCCGGGGTCTTTTCGTCCTGCCGCGCGTAACGAGCATCTTTACTCGTACTGCAATTTCACCGGGCCTGTGGTTGAGACAGCAGGGAAGTCGTTACGCCATTCGTGCAGGTCGGAACTTACCCGACAAGGAATTTCGCTACCTTAGGATGGTTATAGTTACCACCGCCGTTTACTGGGGCTTAAATTCTCCGCTTCGCCCACACAAGGGTGGGCTAACAGGTCCTCTTAACCTTCCAGCACCGGGCAGGCGTCAGTCCGTATACATCAACTTCCACGTTTTCGCACGGACCTGTGTTTTTAATAAACAGTCGCTTCCCTCTATTCTCTGCGACCACCACCAGCTCAACCAGTCTGTCACCAGCAGTGGTCCCCCTTCTCCCGAAGTTACGGGGGCATTTTGCCGAGTTCCTTAACCACAGTTCACCCGAACGCCTTAGTATTCTCTACCTGACTACCTGTGTCGGTTATGGGTACGGGCCATGTATACACATCGCTAGAGGCTTTTCTTGACAGTACAGGATCACCAACATCCCCAAAAAAATGGGTACGCATCACGCCTGACCCTTTCATGCAACGCGGATTTACCTCTCGTTGCGGGCTGCACGCTTACACCACAATCCAGTAAGTGGCTTGGCTACCAACCTGTGTCACCCCATCGCTTGGCTACTACCACGTCAGGTCCCACGCAGCCCCACACACAATCAACAAGTTGACAACGTGTGGTTTTGGGTGGTTAGTATCCATGATTCACCAGTGGGCGCATATACACGGGTACGGGAATATCAACCCGTTGTCCATCGACTACGCCTGTCGGCCTCGCCTTAGGTCCCGACTCACCCTGGGAAGATTAGCTTAACCCAGGAACCCTTAGTCATCCGGCGGATATGTTTTCCACATATCAGTCGTTACTCATGCCTGCATTCTCACTCGCACACACTCCACACCATCAGTTACCCGGGCGCTTCACAGCGTGCACGACGCTCCCCTACCCAACCAGAAAAACTGATTGCCGCGGCTTCGGCGGTGTACTTGAGCCCCACTACATTGTCGGCGCAGAACCACTCGACCAGTGAGCTATTACGCACTCTTTCAAGGGTGGCTGCTTCTAAGCCAACCTCCTGGCTGTCTTCGCGATCCCACATCCTTTCCCACTTAGTACACGCTTAGGGGCCTTAACCGGCGATCTGGGCTGTTTCCCTCTCGACCAACGGAGCTTATCCCCCGCAGTCTCACTGCCGTACTCTGACTTCACTGGCATTCGGAGTTTGGCTGACATTGCTAAGATTGTGGTCCCGCTCAACCAACCAGTAGCTCTACCTCCAGGAAGAAACACACGACGCTGCACCTAAATGCATTTCGGGGAGAACCAGCTATCACGGAGTTTGATTGGCCTTTCACCCCTACCCACAGCTCATCCCCTCAGTTTTCAACCTAAGTGGGTTCGCGCCTCCACAGCATCTTACTGCTGCTTCACACTGGCCATGGGTAGATCACCCCGCTTCGGGTCCAGAACATGCCACTACAAACACCCTGGTTAGGATTCGCTTTCGCTACGACTACCCCACACGGGTTAACCTCGCGACATGCCGCTGACTCGCAGGCTCATTCTTCAAAAGGCACGCCATCACCCCACAAAGAGGCTCTGACGGATTGTAAGCACACGGTTTCAGGTACTATTTCACTCCCCTCCCGGGGTACTTTTCACCATTCCCTCACGGTACTTGATCCGCTATCGGTCAACTTAAGTATTTAGGCTTACCGGGTGGTCCCGGCAGATTCACAGCAGATTCCACGAGCCCGCTGCTACTCGGGGACAACAACAACCACCACCATCACACATCAACGTACGGGACTGTCACCCTCTACGGCAGGTCATTCCAAACCACTTCCGCTCGCGCAATGATAAAAATGGCTTCTAGCTGGCAGACTAAAAACATCGAAACCCCACAACACCACACACACAACCCCTGCCAGGTATCACATGCGCACGGTTTAGCCTCATCCACGTTCGCTCGCCACTACTAGCAGAATCATTACATTTATTTTCTTCTCCTACGGGTACTGAGATGTTTCACTTCCCCGCGTAACCCCCACACCGACTATGAATTCATCGGCAGGTAACCGCACATAACCACGGCCAGGTTTCCCCATTCGGACATCCTCGGATCAACGCTCTATTGGCAACTCCCCGAGGCTTAACGCAGCCTTACACGTCCTTCATCGGCTTAAGCTGCCAAGGCATCCACCGTGTGCCCTTAACCAAACAACACAACAACAGATACTTACAAACAAAAAACACTAAGAACAAAGAATAAAAAACAACAAACCCCCACCCCCAACACCACACAACAAAGTGCAGCGACATAAAAGGGGGTGGAAACAAATTGCATCGCGTCCACTATACAGTTCTCACACAACACACCCACACCACACAACAACAACCCACCACACAAACGTGGAAACGATCATCACCGCATCATGCAGGCCACCAGAAACACACATCATGCATGTTCCAGACACCCAACAGCATGCCAACCACAACGCACTTTCTTTGCCACCCTTACAGGTGCGACTTGTTTAACGTGTACTCCCACGATCAACGATGCCCCCCCTTTACGCACCCACAACACTTGCAGGCACCAACAACACGATGTTGTAAGGAAACATCCTTTAGTGGTGTGATCCACCTGGATAAAAACAAAATAAACAATTTGGTGGCAAACCTGCCACCACAAAATAAAACTCCATAGAAAGGAGGTGATCCAGCCGCACCTTCCGGTACGGCTACCTTGTTACGACTTCGTCCCAATCGCCGATCCCACCTTCGACCACTCCCTCCCAAACGGGTTGGGCCATGGGCTTCGGGTGTTACCAACTTTCATGACGTGACGGGCGGTGTGTACAAGGCCCGGGAACGTATTCACCGCAGCGTTGCTGATCTGCGATTACTAGCGACTCCGACTTCATGGGGTCGAGTTGCAGACCCCAATCCGAACTGAGGCCGGCTTTCAGCGATTCGCTCACCCTCACAGGCTCGCAGCGCGTTGTACCGACCATTGTAGCATGTGTGAAGCCCTGGACATAAGGGGCATGATGATTTGACGTCATCCCCACCTTCCTCCGAGTTAACCCCGGCAGTCTCTCATGAGTCCCCACCATCACGTGCTGGCAACATAAGACAAGGGTTGCGCTCGTTGCGGGACTTAACCCAACATCTCACGACACGAGCTGACGACAACCATGCACCACCTGTATACAGACCACAAGGGAAAACGTATCTCTACGCCGATCCTGCATATGTCAAGCCCAGGTAAGGTTCTTCGCGTTGCATCGAATTAATCCACATGCTCCGCCGCTTGTGCGGGCCCCCGTCAATTCCTTTGAGTTTTAGCCTTGCGGCCGTACTCCCCAGGCGGGGCGCTTAATGCGTTAGCTACGGCACAGAAGTCGTGGAAGACCCCTACACCTAGCGCCCACCGTTTACGGCATGGACTACCAGGGTATCTAATCCTGTTCGCTCCCCATGCTTTCGCTCCTCAGCGTCAGTTACTGCCCAGAGACCTGCCTTCGCCATCGGTGTTCCTCCTGATATCTGCGCATTCCACCGCTACACCAGGAATTCCAGTCTCCCCTACAGCACTCAAGTTATGCCCGTATCGCCTGCACGCCCGAAGTTAAGCCCCGGAATTTCACAGACGACGCGACAAACCACCTACGAGCTCTTTACGCCCAGTAATTCCGGACAACGCTCGCACCCTACGTATTACCGCGGCTGCTGGCACGTAGTTAGCCGGTGCTTCTTATACAGGTACCGTCACAAAAGCTTCGTCCCTGTCGAAAGAGGTTTACAACCCGAAGGCCGTCATCCCCCACGCGGCGTCGCTGCATCAGGCTTGCGCCCATTGTGCAATATTCCCCACTGCTGCCTCCCGTAGGAGTCTGGGCCGTATCTCAGTCCCAATGTGGCCGTCCACCCTCTCAGGCCGGCTACCCGTCGACGCCTTGGTAGGCCATTACCCCACCAACAAGCTGATAGGCCGCGGGCTCATCCCTAACCGAAAAAACTTTCCACAACCGACACTAAACGATTGTCCTATCCGGTATTAGACCCAGTTTCCCAAGCTTATCCCGAAGTCAGGGGCAGATCACCCACGTGTTACTCACCCGTTCGCCACTCGAGCACCCAGCAAGCTGGGCCTTTCCGTTCGACTTGCATGTGTTAAGCACGCCGCCAGCGTTCGTCCTGAGCCAGGATCAAACTCTCCACAAAAAACAAGAAAAAAACCTTGTCCAACATTCTGGGAAAGCCCAAAACCAAGCAAAAAAAACAAACAACCAGCACACCACCACACAAACAATGTGCAATGGCATAAAAAATGATTGTCCAAAAAAAAAGATGATACATGTGCACCCACCCGACGGGGCAAAAAGGCACACACAAAAGCCACTCACCAGTACCAGTAAGCACCCACCATCACAGCACAGTCTTTAACAAGCAAGCCACACTTGCCAGCCACACCACACCATAACAGCACACACAAACCACACCAACAAGCAACAAAAAAAGTACAAAATTGGCACACTATTGAGTTCTCAAACAACATGAACACGCAAAACGACAACCCCAACTTGAAGGGCAACCACTTCGCGGTCCGGTTAACCAACATATCATCCCGCTTGAACGAGAGTCAAACTCAAAGTTAACCAGGTTTCTTTGTCGCCTTCTAGCTACTGGCTAGCACCAGGCCGTCCCGGCGACTCGCACTAAGTTACTCACCACCGCCAGCTAACACAAATCCGCTGGTCAACCCGCCAAAGGCGAACGTCGACAAGCAAATGCTAATCGGAGACTCGCTCGATGGTGGCGCCGAGGCTCTGGAGGAACTCGACGAACTTCGGGTAGCCGCGGTCGATGTGGTAGACGTCGTGGACCTCGGTCGTGCCATCGGCGCACAGCGCGGCGAGCACGAGACCGGCGCCGGCGCGGATGTCGGAGGACCACACCGACGTGGAGGACAGCTGATCGACCCCGCGCAGGACAACATGGTGCCCGTCGACGGTCGCGTCCGCGCCGAGGCGCGTCATCTCGTCGACGAAGCGGAAGCGTGCCTCGAAGATGTTCTCCGTAATCACGCTCGTGCCCTTCGCGATCGCGGAGATCCCGATGGCCATCGGCTGAAGATCCGTCGGGAACCCCGGGAAGGGCAGCGTCTGGTAGTCGACCGCGATGGGACGGTGGTCCATGCGCACGCGGAAGCCGTTTTCGTAGGTCTCGATGTCGGCGCCGGCGACCTTGAGCTTTTCCAGCGGGAGGTGCAGGTGGCGCGGCGCGATGCCGCCCACGGTGATGTCGCCCTGGGTCATGACCGCGGCGTATGCCCACGTCCCGGCGACGATGCGGTCGCCGATGACCTCGTGGGTGGTGGGGTGGAGCTTGTCCACGCCGTCGATCGTGATGGTGGAGGTGCCCTCGCCCTCGATCTGGGCGCCCATGGCCTTGAGCATGAGGCACAGGTCAACGATCTCGGGCTCGCGTGCCGCGTTGTCGAGGACCGTGCGCCCCTTGGCCAGAACCGCGGCGGTGAGGATGTTTTCCGTGGCCCCCACGCTGGGGAAATCGAGGTTGATCTCGGCGCCGTGGAGCTCCTCCGCCTCCGCGACGACCGCGCCGTGCAGGATGCGCGTGGTCGCCCCCATCTTCTCCAGCCCCGACTGGTGCATATCCAGCGGGCGGGAGCCGATGGCGTCTCCGCCCGGCAGCGCTACGACGGCGCGCCCGCAGCGGGCGGTGAGCGGGCCGAGCACACACACGGAGGCGCGGAACTGGCGGACGGCCTCGAAATCGGCGTCGGAAGAGACCTCGGCCGGAGTGGTGATGGTGACGGTTGACCCTTCGATGGCGACCGTGCACCCGAGGCCCTCGAGGACGTCCTTCATGAGCGGGACGTCAAGAATCTCCGGACAGTTGGTTAGGACGGTGGTTCCCTCTGCCAACAGCGCCGCGGCCATGAGCTTGAGGACGCTGTTCTTGGCCCCGCTGACCTTGACTGCGCCGCGGAGCCGGGATCCTCCAGTAACAAGAAATCTATCCTTCACCCCCATAACCCTACCCAACCCTGCGACGAAGTGGCGGGTGCTCGTCTACGGTGGGCATTATGGCTGTTCACCTGACGAAGATCTATACCCGCACCGGCGACGACGGCACCACCGCCCTCTCCGATTTCTCCCGCGTGCCCAAGTCCGATCCCCGGCTCAACGCCTACGCCGACTGCGACGAGCTCAACGCCACCCTGGGCCTTGTCCTCGCGCTCGGCAACCCCTCCGAGAAGGTCGCGGCCACCGTGCGCCGCATCCAGAACGAGCTTTTCGACGCTGGCGCTGACCTCGCCACTCCCAATAAGGAAGATCTGGGCTACGAGCCGCTGCGCATCACTCAGGAGTACATCGACCGCCTCGAGCGCGATTGCGACGCCTACAACGAGACCCTCGAAAAGCTCGACTCCTTCATCCTGCCCGGCGGCACTCCGGCCGCCGCCTACCTCCACATGGCCCGCACCATCGCGCGCCGCGCCGAGCGCGCCGCGTGGGTGGCGGTCAAGGAGTTCCCCGAGACCACCAACGTGCTGCCAGCGAAGTACCTCAACCGCCTGAGCGACCTTTTGTTTATCCTCTCCCGCGTCGCAAACGACTCTAACGACGTGAAGTGGGTCCCCGGCGGCAGCCGCGAGGAGGCATAGCACTTTCTACAAAGACAGACGCGCCGGACTTCAGCTGGGAAGTCCGGCGCTCTCCTCTATTAGCCTTGGATCACGGCAGCGCGCCGATGCGGCGAGCAGCGTTGACCGCCTCGTAGCGGGTGTGCGCGCCCAACTTGCGCATGACGGAACGCAGGTAGCTCTTGACAGTCTCGGCGCCGATGCCCATCTCCTCTGCGGCCTCCAAGTTGGTGTGGCCGAGCGCGACGCAGGAGAGCACGTCGAGCTCGCGGGCGGACAGCTTGGTGGTCTGCTTGACCCGGACCGGGGCGACCATCTGGTCGCACAGCTCCTCGAGCTCGGCGCGGATGTCGTCCTGCTCGATGCGGTTGGCCAGCATACGCAGCTTGGAGTGGGTGGAGCGGATCTGCTCCCACTCGGCGCCGTTCATGAGGCGCCCCTGCTTGTTGGTGCCGGAGCGAACACCCTCGTTGCGGCGGGCAGCGGCATTGACCGCGAGATCCTGCTCCAGGGTGCGGGCGGTCATAGTGACCTCCTCGATCACCTTGTCGCCCAGGCGCACCGGCGAGTGGACGCCCACGTAGAGGACGCCGCGCACCTCGCGGTTGACGATCACCGGGACGGCGACGATGGAGTGCAGGCCCTCGTCCTGGATGATCGCGTCGTTTTCGTGGGAGATCACGTTGGCGCGGGTGTAGTCGCTCACGCCGACGGGGCGGCGGGTGGACAGCACGCGGCCGCCGACGCCCACGCCGGAGTCGATCACGAGGTTCTGGAGGGCTGGGGTGCGCAGGCCGATCCACTGGCTGATCTGAAGCCGGTTGTCCGGCAGAACGGTGGCATACATCGTGACCGGGATTCCAGTCGCGGTCTTTAGAGACGCCAATGCGGAACGGATTGCGTCATCATCTTCCTTGACGCGCTGTGCTTCCACGCTCATCCTCCTGAAAATCCCCCGCCTATTGGGGGGTGTCCACTCTTTTGGGGTGAAGTATAGCCACTCGTCGGGGGTATTGGAAACCCGTCATTTCAAAAAGTCAAACACAGATTTCGCTCCGGAGAACACAGCATCGGGGGCATTATTTGGGCGAAAATGCGAACTTGAACGGTTCACTACCCCCGCTGTCGGGACCGGCCCGTAAAGCTCATTTTTCCATGGTGTTGGAATTATTAGCCCGTTATAAAAGGTGCCATCAGGTGATTTAGAACAATATGCACAATCGTCAAAACATACTTTGGCCGATTTGTTCCTATCGAGCACCCCCGACAGAACTACACAACCGCCCTTACCCCCTCACCTCACGAAAACAAAAATTTGCACCCTTTGCCGCCCCGTTCTGGCAGCGTTCTGTGTTAGCAAGATCACTACCTTTCAGATTCGCAACGGTGAGACGGCAGAAAGCTTGTTAAGTAGACAAGCTGTTCTATTTGAAAAGACCACTCGGTCTAGCGAAACCGGGGAAAAGCATGTATTGTGTTGTCATCGCGTTCGGTAGCGCATGGCTACCAGCGCCTTTAACGAATTCACTGCTTTTAACTAAAGGAGCCTTTCAATCATGGCCAAGGTCTATGACAACATCCTTGACACCATCGGCAACACCCCGCTGGTGCGCCTTAACCGCCTCACCGAGGGCCTGGGTGCTACCGTTCTCGCCAAGGTCGAATTCTTCAACCCGGCCAACTCCGTGAAGGACCGCATCGGCAAGGCGATCGTCGACGCCGCCGAGGCGGCAGGCGAGCTCAAGCCGGGCGGCACCATCGTCGAGGCAACCTCCGGCAACACCGGCATCGCCCTCGCCCTCGTGGGCGCGGCCCGCGGTTACAACGTCGTGCTCACCATGCCCGAGACCATGTCCCTCGAGCGCCGCGTCATGCTCCGCGCCTACGGCGCTGAGATCGTCCTCACCCCGGGTGCCGCCGGCATGCAGGGCGCCGTGGACAAGGCCAACGAGATCGTCACCGAGCGCGAGAACGCCATCCTCGCCCGCCAGTTCGCCAACGGCGCCAACCCGGAGATCCACCGCCAGACCACCGGCGAGGAGATCTGGGCGGACACCGAGGGCAACGTCGACGTCTTCGTGGCTGGCATCGGCACCGGCGGCACCGTCACCGGCGCCGGCGAGACCCTGAAGAAGCACAACCCGGAGGTCAAGGTCTACGGCGTCGAGCCGGAGTCCTCCGCGCTGCTCAACACCGGCAAGGCCGGCCCGCACAAGATCCAGGGCTTGGGCGCCAACTTCATCCCGGAGGTGCTCAACCAGAAGATCCTCGAGGAGGTCCTCACCATCTCCAACGAGGACGCCATCGCCACCTCGCGCGCCCTCGGCGCCCAGGAGGGCATCCTCGGCGGCATCTCCGCCGGTGCCAACGTCAAGGCAGCCCTCGAGCTGGCCGCCCGCCCCGAGTTCGCGGGCAAGACCATCGTCACCGTGATCCCCGACTTCGGCGAGCGCTACGTCTCCACCGTCCTCTACGAGGACATCCGCGACTAATTCCTAGCGGAAACGCCACCCCCTTCAGGCATAATGTCCTGAAGGGGGAATTTTATTCTCCGGGTCCGCGTTGTGCTTTCCGACGCCACGCCCGCAGCGCCCTCACAATCGGCGCTGTTGGGGCGGCCTGCCCCTTCCCCGGCGGCCCCACCGCCGCCCCCAGGGAAGGTTTTCGCACAGAAAATTTCGCTGATAGGGTCGACATCTATGTACCGCTTAGTCCAGATGATCCGAGAGGATCTGTCCAACGCGCGCGAGCACGATCCCGCCGCGCGTGGCGATGTCGAAAACGCCATCGTCTACTCGGGCCTTCACGCCATTTGGGCGCACCGCGTCGCCCACTGGCTGTGGCTCCGCGGATTCAAGGGATTCGCCCGCATCCTGGCCCAGAGCACCCGCTTCCTCACGGGCATTGAGATCCACCCAGGGGCCACGATCGGCCGCCGCTTCTTCATCGACCACGGCATGGGCATCGTCATCGGCGAGACCGCCGAGATCGGCGACGGCGTCATGCTTTACCACGGCGTGACCCTCGGCGGGCAGGTGCTCACCCAGACCAAGCGCCACCCCACCATCGAGGACAATGTCACCATCGGTGCCGGCGCCAAGGTGCTCGGCCCCATCACCGTGGGCCGCGGCAGCGCCGTGGGCGCCAACGCGGTGGTGACCAAGGACGTCCCGCCGGAGCACATCGCCACCGGCATCCCGGCCAAGAACCGCCCGCGCGGCAAGGACGAGAAGATCAAGCTGGTCGACCCGGATTACTACATCTAAAGGACCCACTACGAAACATAGGCCGCCGCCTCCCGGAGCAATCGGTGAGGCGGCGGCCCTATTATCGTGTGCGTGCCGTGCTAGGCGACGAGGTCTTGGTACTCCGGGTTCTTCTTTATGAAGCCGTCCACCGCGGAGCAGGTCGGCACGACGCCAAGCCCGGCCTCGCGGGTGTCGTCGAGGGCGGCCTTGATCAGCGGCTTGGACAGCCCCTGCCCCTGGAACCCGTCGTGGACCACCGTGTGATTGAAGTCGCGTCGGCCCGCGCCCTCGTCCTCGCAGTACTCGCAGAATCCCGCGACGGTGCCGTCCACGAGGATCTCGTAGCGGGAATCTTCCTGGTTGTGGCGTACTTCCTGTGCCATAAAACGTCCTTTCCTCGGGCCGGGCGGCCCCACGCATAGATAAACACGACGTGCGTCTTGCTTATTTCCCATTGTGCACCAAAGCTGTGTGCCACGTCACCGTTTTATGCGTCAGGCCCAGTCCACGGGCAGCTGGGGCGGACGCCACATGGCGAGCTCGTACACGGCCCCCGACTCGTCCGGGATCGCCCCCAGGACCACGAAGCCGAGCTTCTCGTACAAGCGCGCGGAACGGGCCGTGGTGGCCTCCAGATACACCGCCTGCCCGACCGCCCGCTCGAGCCCGCTGCCGATGAGGGCGCGGCCCAGGCCCTGTCCCTGGGCCTCCGGGATGGTGGCCACCGTGTGCAGGTACCAATGGGGAAAGCGCGGCTCATACTTCGCCGTGCGCAGCTCCCTGAGGGCGTTGGCCACGAGGTCCGCGCCGAGGACGCGGACGTAGTCGCCGATCATGCCCATCTGGTCGGCGAGATTCAGGTGGTTTCCCGGCACGTCCCACAGCGCGCAGGCCAGCAGCTGCCCGTCGGCCCCCTCGACGACATCCACGTGGCCTTCCGGGTAAAAGTGCTTGCGCAGCTGGAAGATGAAGATTTCGCGCAGGATCTCGAACGCGTTGGCGTTCATCTTCGAGGTGATGCGCTGGTACGCGGGATCATGCTTGAAGGCCCGGGCAAGAACCTGCGCCACCTGCGGGAGCTCGCTCGTTGTGGCCTGCCGAATGCTAAAACTGTCAGTCATGATCCACCACCCCTTCGTCCCGCGGCCTTATGCGCGGGGTCAGAAATACGAACCTTGAACCCCCATTGTGCCAGAGCGCAGCGAAAAGCCCCAGCCTCAACGAATGAGAACTGGGGCTTTCCTGTGGTGGCACGGACCAGGATCGAACTGGTGACCTTCCACTTTTCAGGCGGACGCTCTACCAACTGAGCTACCGCGCCACTGCCAGTTAAACTGACGAGCGACCCTGACGGGACTTGAACCCGCGACCTCCGCCGTGACAGGGCGGCGCGCTAACCAACTGCGCCACAGGGCCATAATTTGCCGCAGGGAAACTCCCTTGCAACGAGTTGATACATTACACAGTCACTAGGAACGAGCGCAAATTAGCACGTCAGGGCGGTTATTCGCATTCGGCTGGGCAGGGCGGAGCCAAGGGAGCAGATGTCTTCTACCCCACACCTGGCGGACTGCGTACCGAAGGCGTCGAAAAGCGAAAAAGACCGCACCGAGTTGCTCGATGCGGCCATTCTTGGCGACCCTGACGGGACTTGAACCCGCGACCTCCGCCGTGACAGGGCGGCGCGCTAACCAACTGCGCCACAGGGCCATATGATTTTATTCAACTACCCCAAAAAGAGGTGTTGGTACTCCCAACGGGATTCGAACCCGTGTCGCCGCCGTGAAAGGGCGGTGTCCTAGGCCCCTAGACGATGGGAGCAGAACAGCGCGAGCGCATGCCAACTGGCACAATGCTCTTGCGGAACTGCGATGAACTTTACTAGAAAACTCTACAAACACAAAACCGCCGGTGACGAGGAGTTTTTGTGCTTTCGCTTGCCGACGCCTACGGCACGAAACCCCAGGACACGGCGGGTGTCAGTGCGGCAAATCGACGCGGAAACTAAGGATCTGCTCGCGGAGGATCTCCGCGTGCCCTAGGTGCTGGGCGAGCTCGCGAAGGACATGGAGAAGGATCCACGAGACGGTGAGGTCTCCCCGGCGGTTTCCCGACCAGACGTCGTCCAGCTGCGCCCCGTCGAGGGCCTGGTCGGAGGCCTTGATCGCCTTCCCATAGGCGCGGAGCACCGACTCGATGGTGTCGGTCTCCGCCAGGTCGAAGGAGGCGTCGGGGGTCCCGGCTATGCCAAGCTCGGCGCGCGGGATGCCCGTGCGCGCCTCCTGGAACCAGACCTGCTCCACGAAGGTGGCGTGCTTGACCAGCCCCAGCAGCGTCGTCTTCGACGGGACGAGCCGCACGCGGGCCTCGGTTTCGGTCACACCCTCCAGGCAGTGCGCGAGCGCGCGACGGTGCTGCGCGAGAAACTCGCGCAGCTGCACCATCATGGGCGCCGCGTAGAACTCGGCCTGGTCCGGATTCGAGGAAGGGTTCGCCATGCCGCCATCGTACCGGGCCGCCCCGACACGGATCCCCGAAAAGCTACTCGAATCTGAGCAGCGCCTGGAACATGCGCGGGTCGCGGTGGTCGAAGCCCGCGTTCGGCTGCTGCCGGTCGAGCGCGGCGATGGCCGCCATCTCCTCGCCCGTAAGCTCGAAGTCGAAGATGTCGATATTTTCGGCCAGGCGCTCCGCGTGGGTCGACTTCGCCACCGCAGCCACGCCCCGTTGGAGGTGCCAGCGCAGCATCACCTGGGCGACCGACTTCCCGTGAGCCTCGGCGGCGGCCACGATGGCGGGCGCGGTGAGGATCTCCTTGTTGCCCTGTCCGATCGCGCCCCAGGCCTGCAGGAGGGTGCCCTTCTCCGTAGAGATCTCGAGCATCCGCTTCTGCTGGTTGAAGGGGTGGATCTCGCGCTGGTTGACGGCCGGGACCACGTCGAAGTGGTGGACTAGGTCGAGGTAGCGGTCGGGGTAGAAGTTGGACACGCCCAGCGCCTTGATCTTGCCCTCGGCGTAGAGCTCCTCCATCGCGCGGTAGGCCCCGTAGTAGTCGCCGAAGGGTTGGTGGATGAGGTAGAGGTCGAGGTAGTCGGTGTCCAGCTTGCGCAGCGAGGTTTCGAAGGCCTGCTTGGCAGCCTCGTAGCCGTGGTCCTTGAACCAGAGCTTGGTGGTGAGGAAGATGTCGCCGCGGTCGACGCCGGAGGCCTTGATCGCCTTTCCGACGGCCTCCTCGTTGTAGTAGCGAGAGGCGGTGTCGATGAGCCGGTATCCCTGCTCGAGGGCCGCGGGGATGGCCCGGGCAACCTCCTCGTCGTTCATCTGGAAGACCCCAAGCCCCAGGGCCGGGATCTCGAGTCCGTTGTTGAGGGTGAAGTTCTGCATTGTGCTTAAGCCTCCGGGATGACGAAGTTGTTGTTGTTCTTATCCATGCTTGCCGGCTCCGGGCCGTTGCGGTGGCCGGTGTCGAGCGCGTCGATCTCCGCCAGTTCTTCGGCACTCAGCTCGAAGTCGTTGATGGCGAAGTTCTCCTCGATGCGGTGCGGCTTGACCGACTTCGGGATGGCCGAGCGCCCCTCCTGAAGGTGCCAGCGCAGCATGACCTGCGCCGGGGTCTTGCCGTGGGCCTGAGCGATCTTGCCGATGGTGGGATCGGTGAGCGTAGAGCGGCGATCCTCGCCCCAGCCCGGGTAGAAGGTGATGCCGCCGATGGGTGACCACGCCTGCACGAGGATGCCATCACGCTCGCGGGCGCCGTGGAAGTAGGGGTGGTACTCGACCTGGTTCACGGCCGGGACGACCTTTGCCACCTCGAGCAGCCGGTCGAGGTCAGAGTCCTGGAAGTTGGAGACGCCGATCGCGCGGACCTTGCCCTGGGAGTAGAGCTCCTCCAGCGCGCGGTAGGCCTCGAGGGTGGCGTCAAAGGTGTTGGTTGCTGGCTGGTGCAGGATAAACAGGTCGATGTAATCCAGCCCCAGCTTGGCCGAGGCCTTTTCGAAGGCGTGCAGGGTCTCCTCGTAGCCGTAGTCGGTGATCCAGACCTTGGTCTCGACGAAGATCTCCCCGCGCGGGATGCCCGACTGCGCGATAGCCTGCCCCACCTCGCGCTCGTTGAGGTACGCGGCCGCGGTATCGATGTGGCGGTAGCCGACCTTCAGCGCGTGGAGAACCGCATCAACGGTCTCCTCCGGCGCCGACTGGAAGACGCCGAAGCCCTGGGCCGGCATCTGGACCCCGTTGTTGAGGGTGAGCATTTTCATCAGTAGTCTCCTGTATCGTTTCACGTTAAATGGATATTCTATATCCATTTAATAGCCAGTATAACCCCGCTCCCGCCGTTGTCAACAGGTTCTCCAGGCGGGAAGGGGCCATTCGCCGGGCACGTTTCACCACGAGGGACAGGAACTGGAGCGGAAGGGTCGCGGCCTCAATCTCCGGGCGCGGCGGAGCAAAAACCCACGCACATCGGGGCCTTTCGCCGCCCAAAGCGTCGCCTCATCGGCCACTGGAAAGCGGACGCTTTTACGGAAGCCGCAGGCGCGAGCAGATCGCCGCCCCCAGGTGCAACACCAACCGAGCAGGCTTGGCGCGACCCACCATCCCGGCTAGCAGCCTCGGCCTTGGGTACCTAGTCGCCCACCAGGAAATCCCCGCACCTTCACCAAGCGCGGGCGGCTTCGGCAAGCGCATCCCGAACCCGGACGACGTCGGGATTCGTTTCCGCCCCAGGTCGCTGCACAAGGAACAGGGTATTCAGGGGAGGCTCCTCCGGGTCGTCGAGAAGCACGACCCGACCATCTTTGAGGTGCTCCTCGCAGATTGATTTGGGAAGGACGCTGTACCCCGCTCCCCCGGCGACCGCGGCGATGACGGCATGAAGATTTGGGACGGTGAGCGCCGCACCCGTCGGGGGATGCGGCTTTGCAAACACGGTGCGCCAATACCGGCGCACGATGGGCAGATCCTCCGCATACGTAACGAGCGGCACGCCCCGAAGCAGGGTGCACAGCGATTCATTTTGTTCCTGGAGCCGGTGCGCCCATTCCGGCGAGGCGACGAGGACGTACTCCTCGTTGGCGAGTGGGATCGATTCCAGCCGCAGCCCGCGGGGCCGACGCGTCGCGATGATGAGATCTTGCTGGCCAGCGCGCAGTTCTTCCACAAGCGTTTCGGTGAGCCCTTGACCGACCCGCAGCTGCACACCGTCCGCGACCAGGGACGATACCGATGGGAGCACCTTTGTGCATAGAAGCTCGGAGGGGCCCGCCAGATGCACCGGTGCGGAACGACCGGGAAGGAGCCCCGTCCCATCCTCGATCCCGGAAAGCGTGTCCAAGGGGGCGGCGACCAGCTCCGCGAGCTCATTCGCAAACGGGGTCGGCTCGACGCCACGGGATTGGCGGGTAAAAAGTTGCCGGTCAATGTGCTGCTCGAGGGAGCGAATTTGTGCGGTCACCGTCGGCTGCGACAGCCCGAGCTGCGCCGCCGCGGCCGTGAAGGACCCCGCCCGGTACACGGCGAGGAAGGTGCGAAGCAGGTTCAGATCGATGTGCCTCACGGCAGCCAAAGTCTTTGCGTGCGAACCGTCCATAATGCTCATATAGTAGCCCATTCCGACATCAGTATTTCTATCGTTTAGATAGCAAATACTATTAGAAAACAGATGCCTACCGTGAGTAGCCTGAAAACACAAGGGACAAGTTAACCCCCGAACGCAAGAGATAAGGACGAAACAATTGGCTTGTATCAACCCCAGCCCCTAGGGGCTCTGGACAGCAGAACCTTGGACCTCGTTGTCCACGAACACGTGTCGGCCCCGGCCCGGCACCCACCCCATCTCACAAAGTCACCTGACCAAGAAATACGAAAGAAGAGACAGTAACCATGACCACCCAAAACGCCATCTCATGGCCCGAGCGCTACCTGCCCGGCACCACCGACAACTTCGTCTCCAACGAAGTCATCGTCCAAGGGCTTACGGCGGACGCCGTCTGGCACTACCTTGTCGACACCTCCACATGGGAAAGCTATTACGACAACGTTTCAGATATCTCGTTCCCCTCCGATGGCGGCCCCATTCTCGCCGACGGCATCGAATTCTCCTTCGGCACCTTCGGTTTCCCTCCGCTTTCCGCACACGTCACCGAGCTCCAGGCACCGGCCGAAGGGATCCCCGGCCGCCTATCCTGGAACGCAAAGCAGGAAGGTGAACCCGCAGAGTTCCTCGACGTGCTCCACGCCTGGCTGGTGGAGGACCTGCCCGGAGGACGCGTGCGCATCCTCACCCAGGAGTCCCAGATCGGCGAACCCGCCGCGGCTCTCGCGGCCGAGCACCCCAACCCCATGCTCAACGGTCATCAGGCGTGGCTCGACGGCCTGGTCTCCGCCGCCCGACGTTAGACAAGAAGGAAGCGAATACTGATGAAAAGCCCCTTGACTGTAGCCGTGCTCGGCACCGGCATCATGGGCTCGGCGATGGCCCGCAACATCGCTCGCGCCGGACACGACGTTCGAGCGTGGAACCGCTCCGCGGAGAAAGCCGCCGCGCTGGCCTCGGACGGTATCTCCCCCTATGCCAGCCCGGCCGAAGCGGTAGATGGTGCCGACGTCGTGTTGACGATGCTTTACGACGCCAAGGCGGTGACTGAGGTCATCTCGCAGGCGGCGCCGTCCTTGCGACCGGGGACCTTGTGGATCCAATCCACCACGGTTGGCGCGACGGACGCCCGCGCGCTCGCGGAGCTTGCGGCCCAGCACGGGGCCGTCTTCTTCGATGCCCCCGTGTCCGGTACCCGCGAGCCGGCCGAGGCCGGGCAGCTTCTGGTCATCGCCGCCGGCCCCACGCAGCAGCGCCCCGTGGCCTCCCAGGTATTTGACGCGATCGGCGCCCGGACCCTGTGGACCGGCGAGGACGGTGCGGCGGGCAGCGCCACCCGGCTCAAGCTCGTCGTCAACTCGTGGGTCATTGCGGCCTCGAACGCGGCGGGTGAGATCGTCGCGCTCGCCCACGCCCTCCAAGTCCCCCCGCAGCAGTTCTTCGACCTCATCGCCGGCGGCGGCCTCGACCTTCCTTTCCTGAGGATGAAGGCAAACCTCGTCCTGGGCGATCGTATGTCTCCAGCAAGCTTCGCAGTCGATACCTCCGGGAAGGACGCCCACCTCATCCTGGACGCCGCCCGAGCCGCGGGCATCCGCCTCGATGGCATGGAGGCGTTCTCCGCGCGGCTCGACCGCGTGGACTCGCGAGGCTTCTCGAAGTACGACATGGCCGCCGCCTACCTCGCCAGCCTCCCCGAGTCGGACCACGAGACGCCGCAGAACTCCTAGCGATTGCGTGCGACTAGGCGCGCTCTTGACCGGCTAACCCCGTGGAGTCACCGTCGGAACGTTATCGGAACGTTAGTCGGACCAATCGGCTCGACTTTTGGCGATGGCTTCTACCAAGAGGGCGCCGCGGGCTTGGCGTTTCGCCGGGCGCAGCGCCCGGCTCTGAGCGCTCGCGAATCTTAGGAGCCTTGTGCCGCTTGAGATGCATCCTTGCAGGACAGTCCCCCAGAGACCACTCATGCCGTGGGGCAAGCACTTAGCACTTGCCCCACGGCATTAGTGACGATCACGTCGCGGCGGACGAAGCCGTCCCCGATCCGGGTGATCTGATTGTGGGCCCCGTGGGGCTCGAACCCACGACCTGCGGATTAAAAGTCCGTAGCTCTACCAACTGAGCTAGAGGCCCACTCGAAAATGCGACCGCGCCCGCGGCGCGATCACGCATTCGACCCACCCAATTTAACAGCTTCGCCGCTTGTTTGTGAAATTCCCGCACCCTTCCACACAATGGTAGGTAGACCGTACTACTTACCACTGGAGGACGCGTGCAACTTACCGCCCACGACAAGCTCGTTCGCGCCGCCGCGGAGGAGTTCTACGCCCACGGCATCCATGCCACCGGCATCGACACGATCACCGCGCGCGCTGGCGTGGCCAAGAAGAGCATGTACAACAACTTCCGCTCCAAGGAGGAGCTCGTCCTCACCTACATCGAGCACCGCCACCAGGAGTGGCTCGATCTCTTCGCCGCGCGCGCCGAGCACCTCACCGATCCCCGCCAGCGGTGCCTAGCCGTCTTCGACGCCTACCTCGACCACACCCACGCCGACTACCCGGAGGGCTTCCGCGGCTGCGGGCTGCTCAACGTCGCGGGCGAGCTGCCCGTGGGACACCCCGGCCGGGAGCTCGTCCGGCGGCACAAGGCGGAGATCGAGCAGATCTTCGTCAAGGAGCTGCGCGAGCTTCCGGACGCCGCCGACGACGCCACCCACCTGGCTGAGCTCCTGAGCTTCCTGCTCGAGGGGGCAATCTCCGTCGCAGGGCTCGAGGGCGACGGCACCCGCGTTCGGCACGCCCGGGCGCTGGCCGCCGAGGTGGTGGGCGCGCTGTGAACCGGCTCCTCCCCTACCTCGCCATCGCGCTCACGGCCGTCCTCTGGGGCACCACGGGCACGGCCGCGACCTTCAACTCCGCCGGCCCCCTGGCCATCGGTGCGGCGGCGCTCGGCGTCGGCGGGCTCCTCCAGGGCCTCATCTACCTCCCCGCAGTGCGCCGCCACGCCCGCGATCTCCCCTGGCGCGAGGTCGCGCTCGGCGCGGCGGCGATCTTCGTCTATCCCCTGTGCTTCTACTCCGCCATGCACCTCGCCGGCGTCGCGGTGGGCACGGTCGTCTCCCTCGGCCTCGCGCCGATGTTCGCAGGCGTCCTCTCGCGCGTCTTTCAGGGCACGCTTCTCGACGCCCAATGGTGGCTGTCCAGCGGGCTTGGGCTCGCCGGATGCGCGGTGCTGAGCCTTTCCAAGGACTCCCACGGCGAGCACTTCCTGCTGGGAATCGGGCTCGGGGTGCTGGCCGCCCTCAGCTATGCGGCCTACTCGCTGATCGCAGGGCACGTCATGAGCCGCGGGGTGCCGAGACCCGCGGCCATGGGCGCCATCTTCGGCGCGGGCGGCCTCCTGCTCCTGCCGGTGCTGCTGGTCCTCGGCCACGAGCTGGTCACCCCGCACAACCTGCCCTCCACGCTCTACCTCACGCTCGTGCCCATGTTCTTGGGCTACGTGCTCTTCGGCATCGGGTTGGAGAAGGTACCCGCCCACATCGCGATGGTCATCACCCTGGCGGAGCCGGCCGTCGCCACGCTGCTCGCGGTCTGCGTGGTCGGCGAGACCCTCAGCGCGCCCAAGGCCGCGGGCATCGGGCTGATCGGGGCGGCGCTGCTGGTGCTCGCGGTGCCGAGCCGAAGGCGTCGATAAGCAAAAGCAAAAGAGCCCACCCGAAGGTGAGCTCTGAAGCCGAGAAGGATTAGGCCTTCTTCATGGTGCCGGTCTCCTGGAAGCGCTGGTGGAAGCTCAGTGCCTCGCCCAGCAGGTGCGGGGTCTGCATGGTCTTCTTCTCCTTGGCGAATGCCAGGGCGCGATCGTAGTAGTCCTGCAGCAGCGGACGGTAGTCCGGGTGAGCGATGTCGATGATCTTCTGAGCGCGCTGGCGAGGTGCCAGGCCGCGGAGGTCAGCGTAGCCGTACTCGGTGATGATGACCTTGACGTCCTGCTCGGTGTGGTCCACGTGGGAGACGAACGGAACGATCGCGGAGATCGCGTCGCCCTTGGCGATGGACGGGGTGATGAAGGAGGAGATGTAGCCGTTGCGGGTGAAGTCCGCGGAACCGCCGACACCGTTCATCATGCGGGAGCCAACCACGTTGGTGGAGTTGACGTTGCCGTAGATGTCGGCCTCGATGAGGCCGTTGGTGCAGATGAGGCCCAGACGACGGACGACCTCCGGGTGGTTGGAGATCTGCTGCGGACGCAGGATGATCTGCTTCGCGTAGCGGGAAGCCTCCTCGTTCATGCGGTGAGCGTACTCAGGCGACAGGGAGAAGGAGGTTGCGGAGGCGACGGTCATCTTGCCAGCATCGATGAGGTCGACCATGCCGTCCTGGATGACCTCGGTGTAGGCGCGGATGTTCTCGAACTTGGAGTCGAGCAGGCCTGCCATCACGGCGTTCGGGACGTTGCCCACGCCGGACTGCATGATGTAGCCGTCGTAGGTCAGGCGGCCAGCGGCGACCTCGCCCTCGAGGAAGTCGAGGAAGTGGCCGGCGATCTGGCGGGACTGGTCGTCCAGCGGCTTGAACGGGGCGTTGCGGTCAGGAGCGTCGGTCTCGACCACGGCGACGACCTTGTCCAGGTCGATGTCGATGTAGGTGGTACCGATGCGCTGGCTCGGGTCGGTGATCGGGATCGGCTGGCGGTTAGGCAGGCGGTTGATGCGGTAGATGTCCGCCATGCCCTCGAGCTCCTCGGACTGCCAGGAGTTGACCTCGATGATGATCTTCTCGGCGTTGTCGAGGTACTCGACGTTGTTGCCGACGGAGGAGGAAGGAATGATGTGGCCTTCCTCGGTGATGCGAACGGCCTCGACGATGGCGACGTTCATCTGGCCGAAGAAGCCCTCTTCGACGTACAGGCCGGACTCGGACAGGTGGTAGTCAACGTAGTAGCTGGTGCCGTCGTTGATCTTGTTACGCATGATCGGGTCGGACTGGTACGGGGTACGCAGGCGAACCGCGTCGGCCTCGGCCAGGACACCGTCACAGTCAGGAGCGGTGGATGCGCCGGTGAACAGGTTGATCATGTACTCATCGCCGCGAGCGTGAGCTTCCTTAGCGCGCTCAGCGATAGCGGTGGGCAATGCCTTGGGGTAGCCTGCACCGGTGAAGCCGGACACGCCGACGTTGTCACCGTTGTTGACGAACTGTGCAGCCTCCTCAGCAGACATGACCTTGCCACGCAGCTGGGCATTTGCGATACGATCGGACATTCATCCTCCTAGACGGACATTTCTTGCGGTAGTGCAAAGCAGCAGGTTGTGAGACAGCACATGAACCCACCGTTTAGTTACGAAGAACACAATAACAGCATTAGCTGGGATTTGTGCCCCCTTCACCGGCCCTCCCCCCGCCATCACACCCGAATGAACGAATAGCCATTCCGGTCGATCCGCGAATTAGCAGGTCTTCGCGATTTTCGCGCATTTTCCTCGCACGGCGGGTGAAGTTTTGTATCGGAGGCTGTAAAAGGACACAATGTCTAACGTGACTGTGAAGATTGGTTCCCTAACCCTCAACTCCCCCGCTGTCCTGGCCCCCATGGCCGGCGTGACCAACGTGGCCTTCCGCACGCTGTGCCGCGAGCAGGAAGAGGAGAAGACCGGAACCGTCTCGGGCCTGTACGTCTGCGAGATGATCACCGCCCGCGCGCTCGTCGAGCGCAACGAGAAGACCTTGCACATGACCACCTTCGGCCCCACCGAGTCGCCGCGCTCGATGCAGCTGTACACCACCGACCCGGAGTACACCTACAAGGCGGCGAAGATGATCGTCGACGAGGACATGGCCGACCACATCGACATGAACTTCGGCTGCCCCGTGCCCAAGGTGACCCGCCGGGGCGGCGGCTCGGCGCTTCCTTACAAACGCCGCCTGTTCGGCAACATCGTCGCGGCGGCCGTCAAGGCCACGGAAGGCACCGACATCCCCGTGACGGTGAAGTTCCGCGTGGGCATCGACGACGAGCACAAGACCCACCTCGACGCCGGGCGCATCGCGGTGGAGGAGGGCGCCGCCGCCGTGGCGCTGCACGCCCGCACCGCCGCCCAGCGCTACTCCGGCGAGGCCGACTGGTCCGAAATCACCCTGCTCAAGGAGCACCTCGCGCACACGGGCATCCCCGTGCTGGGCAACGGCGACATCTTCAAGGCCTCCGACGCGCAGCGCATGATGGAGGAGACCGGCTGCGACGGCGTGGTCGTCGGCCGCGGCTGCCTGGGGCGCCCCTGGCTGTTCGCCGAGCTGTCGGCGGCGCTTCGCGGCGAGGAGATCCCGGCCGAGCCGACCTTCGGCGAGGTGACCCGGATCATCAAGCGCCACGCGCAGCTGCTCGCCGAGCACGACGGCGAGCGCAAGGCCTCCCGCGACCTGCGCAAGCACATGGGCTGGTACCTGCGCGGCTTCCCTGTCGGCGGCGACCTGCGCGCGGAGCTGGCGCGCGTTAACTCGCTCGAGGAGCTCGACCGGATCCTTGCCCCCTTCGCCGACTCCGAGGCGCTCGCCCAGGACGCCGACGGCGCGCGCGGCCGCCAGGGATCGCCCGCGAAGGTGTTGCTGCCCGAGGGCTGGCTCGACGATCCCGAGGACGAGACGGTTCCCGAAGGCGCGGAGATCATGCACTCCGGCGGCTAGTTGCTTTCCGACGCCTACGGTCCCTGGCCGTGAGGCGTCGATAAGCGGCAATACTTTTCTGTTTTCAATAACAGCGAGACCGTCTCTAGTGTTCTATAGTTTTGGCATGCGTACCGCTTACAAGGAGAACCTAGAGGCATTCGCGCATGATCTGGTCATCATGTGCGACACAGTGACGGCCATTATGAAGAAGGCGTCGGTGGGGCTTGCCGAGCGGAACCTGCAGGCGGCCGAGGAGGCACTGTCGCTCACCGACGAGCTGGACGAGATCCGCACCCGCTCCAACGCGCGCGCCGTCGAGCTGCTCGCGCTCGAGGGTCCTGTCGCCCGCGACCTGCGCCAGGTGGTCAGCTCCATCTACGTGGTCGAGGACTTCGACCGCATGGGCGTCCTGGCCAAGCACGTCGCGAAGACGGCCCGGCGCCGCCACCCCGACCTGGCCGTTCCTCAGGAATACCTGGGGTTTTTCACGGAGATGGCTAGGCTGTGCATCGAGATGATCGGGAAGGTGCGGGAGATCCTCCTGCAGCCCGACGCCGACGTGGCCATGATCCTCGAGCAGGACGACGACGCCATGGACGACCTTCACTCGCACCTCATGGCCGTGCTGACCAGCAAGGACTGGCGGTACTCCACCCGCGAGGCCGTGGACATGGCGCTCATGGCGCGGTTCTACGAGCGGTTTGCCGACCACTGCGTCAACGTCTCGGCCCAGATCGTCTTCCTCATCACCGGACTCAACCCCGACGCCTACCTGGCCAAGCGCCGCAAGGACGAGGAGGACGAGGAGTTCAACCGGCGCTTCGACGAGTTCGAGCGCCAGTTCAAGAACGACTAGCCCGGTCCGGCGGGGATTAATGCGCGGCCTCTCGACGTTTATAGGATTCGTCAACAAATTCTAGAAATGCTCGGGTGGTGTCGCGCCGCCCGAAAGGAAGAGACTGTCATGCGTATTGATCTGTGGTCGGATGTCGTGTGCCCGTTCTGCCTCATCGGCGAGCGGCACCTCGAGCTCGCCTTAGAAAAATTCCCCCACCGCGAGGACGTGGAGGTGGTCTGGCACAGCTTCGAGCTTGACCCCACAGCGCCCGCGCGCATCCCCGGCACGCTTGTGGAGATGATCTCCGCCAAGTACGGAACCAGCCCCGAGCAGTCGCGGCGCAGCCAGGAGGACATCGCCCGCCGCGCCCACGAGGTGGGCCTCGAGTTCAACTGGGAGCAGGCCAAGCCCGGCAACACCTTCAACGCCCACCGGCTCATCCACCTCGCCGCCGGCCGCGGGCTGGCTGACGAGGCCGCCAAGGCCTTTATCACCGCCTACTTCACCGACGGCGTGGCCATCGGTGAGAACGCCGCGCTGCGCGAGGTCGCGATCAAGGCGGGGCTGCCCGCCGACGAGGTCGACCGGGTGCTCGCGAGCGAGGAGTTCGCCGACGCCGTCCGCGGCGACGAGCAGCAGGCCCGCGCCCTTGGCATCAACGCGGTGCCCTTCTTCCTCTTCGAGAACAAGTGGGCGGTCTCCGGCGCGCAGCCCGTGGAGGTGTTCGTCCAGGCGCTCAATACGGTGTGGGAGGAGACGCACAAGGCCCCGGGCTTTGTCACCCTCGACGCGTCCGACGCTCCCGCCTGCGGGCCGGAGGGCTGCTAGGAGCGCTCCTTGAGGGTGATCTCCAGCGACTCCCAGCCGCCCACCGGGTAGCTCGCGCGCGTGCCGTGGGTGCCCGCGGCGATGGCGAAGCGCCCGAGCAGGGCGCGGAAGAACACCCGCAGCTCCATGAGCGACAGGCCGCGGCCCGGGCAGGCGTGCGGGCCGATGCCCCACACGAGGTTTTCCGGGGCGTTCTCGCTCGGGCGCGGCTCGTCGGGGCTCTCGAAGGTGCGCGGGTCGCGGTTGGCGCCCGTCCAGTGCACGTGGATCACCTCGCCAGCGGCGATCTCATCGCCTCCCAGGAGCGCCGGCCGCGTGGCCTTGCGGCGGTTGCTGACAAACGGGTCGTCGATGCGCAGGAGCTCGTTGAGGATCGCCTCGTACTCCTCGTCGCTAACGGCTTGGCTGAGGCGGTCCTGGAGCTCCGTGTGGTTGGCGAGCCCGTAGGCTATGACGCCCACGCAGGCCGCCATAGAGCCTAGGTCGCCCGCAGTCCAGTTGCGCAGCACGCTCACGAGCTCCTCGACGCTCAGCTCGCGTCCAAGGGAGCGGTCGCGGGCAAGCTCCGCCGTGACGTCCTGGTAGGCCCTGGGCCGCGCGCGGCGCGGCTCCACGACGCCGCGGACGATGGCGTCGTAGCGGCGGGCGACCTCGGCCGTGGCATCGCGATCGCCGGAGCGGGTGGCCGCCTGGTTGTCCTTGACCCACTGCACGAGCTCCCCGGCGAGGTCCTCGGGCCAGCCGAGCCAGCGCAGCATCCCGCGAACGGCAAAGCTGGCACCTAGCCCCATGACGGCCTCGACCGTGCCTGGCCGGAGGCCAGCGACGATTTCGGCGGCGGTTCGCGCAAACTCCGGCTCCGCCGCCCGAACGCGCTCGGGGCCGAGGTAGGAGTCGACGAGGCCGCGCCAGCGGGCGTGCTCCTCCCCGTCGAGCCCGTTGGGGAGCTGCAGGTGGGCGGAGACCGCGGAGCTGAAGGCCTCTGGATTAAGGGCCACGGTCTTGGCCTCCTCGTGCCCCACGACGAAGATCCCTTCATCCGTCCGCGCGACCGGGCACCCCTGCCCGTGCAGCCGGTCCGCGAACTCCCGTGGCGTAGTCATCGTGCTTCCCCTTCCCGGCGCACCCGCCGGTTTTTCGACGATCATTCTCTTGGCCAAGTCTACGTGCGCCACCGCGAAAGCAGCGGCACCCGCCGCCCCACGATGGGAGCGGCGGGTGCCGTGACGTGCTGCCGGGATTATCCGAAGCGACCGGAGATGTAGTCCTCGGTCTCCTTCTGGTCCGGGTTCTCGAAGATCTTCTTGGTCGGGCCGACCTCGACGAGGCGGCCGGGCTTGCCGGTGGCCTCGAGCGAGTAGAAGGCGGTCTGGTCAGAGACGCGGGCGGCCTGCTGCATGTTGTGCGTCACGATGACGATGGTGAACTCTTCCTTGAGCTCGTGGATGAGGTCCTCCACGGCCAGGGTCGAAATCGGGTCCAGCGCGGAGCACGGCTCGTCCATGAGCAGGACCTCCGGCTCGACGGCGATGGCGCGGGCGATGCACAGGCGCTGCTGCTGGCCACCGGAGAGGCCTCCGCCCGGCTTGTCCAGGCGGTCCTTGACCTCGTCCCACAGGTTGGCACCGCGCAGGGACTTCTCGGCCACCTCGCGCAGCTTCTTCTTGTTCTTCTCGCCAGCCAGCTTCAGGCCAGCGACCACGTTCTCCTCGATGGACATGGTCGGGAACGGGTTCGGCTTCTGGAACACCATGCCGATGGTGTTGCGCACGGACACCGGATCAACCTTCGAGTCGTAGATGTCCTGGCCGTCGAGCAGGATCTTGCCCTTGACGTATGCGCCGGGGATGACCTCGTGCATGCGGTTGATGGAGCGCAGGACGGTGGACTTACCGCAGCCGGAGGGGCCGATGAAGGCGGTCACGGCCTTGGCCGGGATGTTGAGGTTGACATCCTGCACGGCGTGGAAGTCGCCGTAGTAGATATTGACGTCGTCGAGAACGAGCTTGGACACGTTTTTCTCCAGGAATTCTTTTGTGTGGACGCCGAAGCTGTTACTGCTTGACGGAGAACTTGGCGGAAATGAGGCGGGCCGCGACGTTGAGGATCGCGATGATGAGGACCAGGGTGAACGCGGCGCCCCACAGCTTGTCGAGGACGGCATCGGAGGTGCCGGCCTTGTACATGTCGAGCATCATGAGCGGCAGCGAGGACTGCGGGCCGGTGAAGGCGTCCCAGTTGATGGCCTGGGTCGAGCCCACCAAGATCAGGACCGGCGCGGACTCGCCCATGACGCGGGCGACGGCGAGCATGATGCCGGTGACGATGCCGGACAGCGCGGTGGGCAGCACGATCTTCGCGATGGTCTTCCACTTGGGCACGCCGAGCGCGTAGGAGGCCTCGCGCAGGTCCATCGGGACCACGCGCAGCATCTCCTCGGTGTTGCGCACCACGACAGGGATCATGAGCAGCACGAGCGAGATGGCCACGGCCATGCCCGAGCGCTGGAAGCCCATGAGCACGATCCACATGGAGTACACGAACAGCGCGGCGACGATGGAGGGAACGCCCGAGAGGATGTCGACCATGAAGGTGGTGATGCGGCCGAGCCTTCCGCCCCTGTCGTACTCGACGAGGTAGACGGCGGTGAATATGCCGATCGGGATGGAGACGATCGAGGCGATGCCCACCTGCACCAGGGTGCCGATGATCGCGTGGAGCGCGCCGCCGCCCGGCTTGGTGTACATGATGCCGAGCTGGGAGCTGCCCCACCAGTCCGGGCTGAGCACGGGGCCGAGGCCGCGGAGGACCAGGTCGACGAGCACCCAGACCAGCGGGATGAGCGCGAGCGCCATCGTGGCGTAGATGAGGACCGTCATCACCTTGTCGGTGGTCTTGCGGGACGCCGAGATGCCGGTGAAGGTCTGCTTCGAAGCAAGCTTGTTAGTCATGAGATTCTTCCTTGTCCTCGCGCGCTACTTCTTGGAGACCAAGGATCGGGCGAATGCGTTCACGATGAAGGTCAGTGCGAAGAGCACGAGGCCCGCGGCGATGTAGGCGCCAGCCTTGATGTCGCTGTTGAACTCCGGCGCGGCGTTAGCGATCGCGGTCGCGAAGGTGGTGCCGCCGTCGAACAGGGAGAAGCGGAACGCGGAGGAGGGGGACACGACCATGTACAGGGCCATCGTCTCACCCAGCGCGCGGCCGAGGCCGAGCATCGAGCCGGAGATGAAGCCCGACATGCCGAACGGAAGCACCGTCATGCGCACGACCTCCCAGCGGGTCGCGCCCAGGGCCAGCGCGGACTCGATGTGCCCGCGCGGGGTCTGGACGAAGACCTCGCGGGCGGTGGCCGCGATGATCGGGAGGATCATGATGGCCAGCAGGACGCCACCGGTCATGATGTTGCGGGCGGTGTCAAAGGAAGGAGAGTTGGAGTAGGTGGCGAAGAGGAAGAATCCGCCGCCCCACGAGTTGATCCACTTGAAGAATCCGGAGAGGAACGGGCCAAGAACCTGCCAGCCCCAGAGACCGTAGACGATGGAAGGAACAGCCGCAAGCATGTCCACCAGGAAGCCGAGTGGCTTGACCGCGCGCTTCGGCGCGTAGTTGGTGAGGAAGATAGCAACGCCGAGCGCAATCGGCATCGCGATCACCAGGGAGAGGACCGAGATCAACACCGTGACCGCGAAGAGGTTCGGGATACCGAACTTCATCGAGTCCAGGTTGGAGAGGTCCCAGGCGTCCGAGTACGTAAAGAAGCCGGCGATGCCGCCTTCGTTGCGCATCAGGGACGGCACCGCGCGCCACAGGAGGAAGGCACCGATGGCTGCGATGAGCACCGTGATGATGGTCGCGGATGCGGTCGAGAGGAACCCGAAGATCCGGTCACCCGGGCGCTTGACGGACCCGTTCGACGACTGCTTGCTGAGCGGGGCGCTATGCTCCCCGCCAGCCTGCGAATCCTGGGCCGCCTCGCTGTCAAGGCGCTCCCTGGTGGGCATGTTCATGAGGAAATCCTTGCGGTGTATGAAGGGGTGTTACTTGATGGCGGCGATGGCGTCAGCCAGGCGCTTGCCGTGAGCGGAGTCCTTGGAAACCGGGACGAAGCCCAGGCTTGCCAGCTCGTCGTTCTGGCTGTTGAGCGCGACGGTCAGGAAGTCCTTGACCATGTCGGCGGTGCCAGCTGCGTCCTTGGCCTTGGAGTAGTCGGAGCAGACGATCTCGTAGGTGGTCAGGACCAGCGGGTATGCACCGGCGGTCTGGGTGGCGAACAGCTTGGTGGAGTCGACGACCATGTTGTTGCCCTCGGTCTTGAACTCGAGGCCGTCAAGCGCCTTGCCGACGGAGTCGTTGTTGAGCTCAACCGGACCGTTACCGAAGTCGAGCTTGGCGATGCCCATGCCCTTCTCCTGCGCGAAACCAGCCTCGACGTAGGTGATGGCGCCGTCGGTGGCCTCGACCTCGTTGGCGACACCGGAGGAGCCGTTAGCGCCGGCACCGACGGTGTTCGGGAAGGCCTTGCCCTCGCTGTCCCAGTTGCCGGTGGCGGCCTTCAGGAACTTCTGGAAGTTGTCGGAGGTACCGGACTCGTCGGAGCGGTAGACGACCTTGATGTCGGTGTCCGGCAGGTTCGCGCCCTCGTTCTCAGCCTTGATCTCGTCGGCGTTCCACTTGGTGATCTCGCCCTTGAAGATCTTGGCGACGGTGGCGGTGGACAGGTTCAGGGAATCGATGCCCTTGACGTTGTAGGCCACGGCGACCGGACCGATGACGAACGGGAGGTGCCATGCCTCGGCACCGCCGCAACGCTCCTGAGCCTTAGCCGCCTGGTCGTCCTTCAGAGCGGAGTCAGAACCGGCGAACATGACCTGGCCGTTGATGAACTGCTCCTGGCCGGAGCCGGAGCCGGTCGGGTTGTAGGCGAGGGATGCACCCGGGACGTTAGCCTGGTACTGGACACCGAAGTAGTCCATTGCCTTCTGCTGGGACGATGCGCCCTCGGCGACGAGCTGGCCAGTGGTGCCGGTCAGGCCCTCGATCTTGGAGGCAGAATCGGAGGAGCCGGAGGAAGCGGTGGTGCCGCTCTCGGAGCAGGCAGACAGCGCGACGGCGCTGACGGCGGTGAGAGCGAGCAGGGAGCGCTTGAGCTTAGAGTTCACGGGAAACCTTTCACGAGGGTTGAAGCCCCAAAAATATGTAGGCGAGTCCATAGAACGACCCCACGGTCATTCACAGATTGAAAACTTAAGACCCCCGAGTAACCAGCTAGAGCCCAAATGGTGAACTCCCCGTGAACAGCATTTGAGTTCTTGGCGAACAAGCCCCATTACCGCCGACCCTGTCCGCTTTTGCGCCCCCATTCCCCCGAATGTCACCCTAAAGTGGCGTTCTCATGCCCGGTTATGCCCTCCTTCCGCCGAAAATTCCGCCGAACCATACCGCTGGCCGCCGGAACCACCCCCCATTCGCGGGGCGGCCCGGCCGCCGCCCTAGCCGTCGACCGCCTGCGGCTCGTATACCACGTGGTGTTCCTCGGTCTGGAAGCCGAGGGCCTTGTAGGCGTTAACCGCGGGCCAGTTGTTCTCCTCCACGTAGAGGATGACCCGGTTCATGCCCGCGTCGTAGAGGTGACGCAGCCCGGCGCGCACGAGCGGGTCGCCGAGGCCGCGCCCGCGGAAGTCGCGGGCCAGGCCCACGACATAGATCTCGCCGAGGGTCGGGCTATGCCGCTTGAGCCAGTGGAAGCCAGCGATCGTGCCGTCGGTGACGAGGAAGAGCACGTCGTCGGGGCGGAACCACTCCACCCGCTGCGCCCGCGCGAGCCGGGCCGCGTCCCAGCCGCCCTGCTCGGGGTGCCAGGAAAAGGCCTCGTTGTTGGCCTTGAGCCACTGGCCATCGGCGTCGATAAGCTGCTCGCGCGCCTGCGTGAGGTTCATGAGCTCGAAGCCTTCGGGGAGCTCGACGTCGAAGTCGAGGGTGCTGGTGCCCATCACGAGCAGCCTGCGCGTGACCACCATGTGCCGGTCGACGCCGAGCTGCACCGCGGACGGCAGGTTGCCATGCGCCCAGATCTTGCGGATCCCGCGGCGGGTGACCTCGTCCGCCAGCTCGGTGCCGTAGCCCTTGCCGCGGTGGTCGGGGTCGACGACGAACTCGGCGCTGTCGCCGGAGATCGCGGCGAAGCCCACGAGGCATTCGTTGGTACCCGAGAGCTCGAAGATGCCGACGTGGGTGTGCCCCATCGACGGGTCCTCGAGGCCCAGAAGGTACTGCTCGGACAGGGGCGCGATGCCGTCGGTGGTCTTCGCCTTGCGCGCGATGATGAGCGCCTCGCTGGGATCCACGCCCTCCTTGAGGACAAATGATTCTTCCATCGATTTTTCCATGGCCTTCTTCCAACCTGCCTTTCGCAAACCCTGGGACGAGTGTGTGCATCGTCACCATCATTTCTACCGCTTTCGCCGCACCCGCGTCAGGGCTTCGCCGACGCAATCTCTCCCGGCAACCCGACACCCCGCCCCGCCGCCCCTCCCCGAAACCCCACTCCCAAACCTCTCACCAACCCCTCTCCCATACCTCCCGCTCCCTCCGCCGCGCCACGCCCGCGGCATCGCCAGCGGCAGCTGGTAAGAATAATAAGGTGAACAAAGCGCGCCGCATCCTCGTATCCTCGCTGTCCGTCGTCCTCGCGGTCGGCGGGCTGGGCTGGCTCGGCGACGCGGCCATGGCAACGCGGACGGAAAACGCCATCTCCCAGCAGGTCAAGCAGGAGGCGCGCCTGGACACCACCCCCAACGTCAACGTCTCCGGCTTCCCGTTCCTCCTGTCGTACGCCAACCACACCTTCAGCGACCTCACGGTGGGCATCTCGGACATCACGGTCCCCACGTTCGGGCTCGTGCGTTCCACGACGGTCCTCACCAAGGTCACCGTCACCAACGAGCAGATGTCCTCCGGCGTGCTCGACGGGGCCAAGGCGCAATTGATTGCGCGCAATGTGGGTCTCGACGGCGTCTCGATCGGACACCTGCTGGGAATCACGGATTTGGACGTCTCGAACCCCTACAACGTCTCGCCCGCCGGCGGCAACGTCAGCGAGGCACAGCTGATGGGCACCCCGGAGGGGTTCGACAAGCCGGTCACCGTGCAGGTCAAGCTGCGCCTTTCCGGCCCGACGTTCAAGATGACCCCGACCGAGCTCATCGACGGCCCCGCCGAGCGCCAGGAGGAGATCTTCAAAGACTTCACGCTCGAATTCGACACGAACACGCTGCCCATGGGTGCCCAGGCCAGCTACGTCTTCCTCTCCGGCGGCACCGTCTACTTCCAGTCCCAGGAACGCAACGTCACCGTCCACATGAGCGACCTCTCCCCCATCGTCGCCAAGCCGGAGGCCGTCCCCACGAGCGACTCCTAGCTCTTTTTGCTTTCGCTTGTCGACGCCTACGGCTAGATCCGCACGTCGAAGAAGCCGATCACCCAGCGCAGCTTGGAGATCGGGGTGGGCTTGACCTCCTCCTCCGGGGCGAAGACCTCGATCGCCTGCGGCACCGCGCCGAGGGTGATGGACCGAAACACCCCGGCCAGCTCGCCGTCCACCTGGAAGCGGCGCTCGTCGTCGCAGCGAAGCTCCACCTTCATGGCGTCGTCGAAGGTGAGCGTCCGTCGCGCCACGAGCTTGTTCGCCCACGGCGCGCGGCCCAGGCCCACCAGGTGCATCATCGACAAGACGCCTCCGATGCCGCTCAGCTTGCTCAGCGCGAACAGCCCTAGGCCCAGGTCGAAGGAGTTGCGCGGGTTGGTGACCACCGGCACCGGCCCGAGGAAGGTCCACGGGTTGGTGTTCGACGCGATGCACAGCGGCAGGGCGTCGGCCTCGAAGGTGTTGCCCTCGCGATCGGTCGCGCGGACGTCGATGCGGGGCGGGTGCTTGCGGGTCTTTCGCCACGCGCGCACCGCCACGCGCCAGTAGCGCAGGGGCGTGGCCGCGAACCCCCGCCGCCGCGCGCGCTCGACGCCCGCGATGACGTCGGCGTCGATGCCGAAGCCGGCGTTGACCGCGAACCACTCGTTCCCCCAGGTTCCCACGTCGATGGTGCGGGACTGCCCGCCGGCCAGCGCCCGGGCCAGAACCTCCGCGGCGTAGACCGGCTCGGCCGGGAACCCCAGGGCGCGGGCGAAGACGTTCGCCGATCCGGTCGGGATGACGGCCAGCCTGGGGATGGAACGGTCGGCATCGTAGGCGTCGACGGGCCCCAGGAGCCCGTTGATCACCTCGTTGACGGTCCCGTCCCCGCCCACGGCGATGACGACGTCGGGGGACTGCCCGGCGTAGCCGTCGACAAGCGAAGCGCAAATCTCGCGCGCGTGCCCCGGGTGATGCGTGAAGACGGCCTTCAACTCGAGGCCCGGTACCGCGCGCAGCGTGGGAACCACCTTGCTAAACAGCGCCTGGTTCTGGCTGGTGGAGTTCGGGTTCACGATAAGCAACGCGCGCATGGTGCCACCTTATGCGATGAGGCGAACCTCTTTCCACCTCGGCGCGCCTAGTGAAAACGCTGTGAGCGAACCCGGGCCGATTTGCGCGCAAGCGGCGATGGAAAAGGCCATCGCGTCGGCTACTGTGGGGAACATGAGTGATGAGAAATCCAACAACGTCCCAGGCGACACCCCCGGCGACGCGGCGGCAGCCGCCTCCAACCCGAAGGTCTCGCTGGCCGGAAGCGAGGCCGTGAGCAAGGCGGCCGAGCAGTGGAAGGACACCGCCCACCGCAACATCCCGGGTCTCGGCGACCTGCCCATCCCGGACGACACCGCCAACCTGCGCGAGGGCCCCAACCTCCACGACGAGCTGCTCGCGCTCCTGCCGCTGGTGGGCGTGTGGCGCGGAACCGGCCAGGCGGACTCACCCGAGGAGGGGGAGTACGCCTTCGGGCAGCAGATCACCTTCGCCCACGACGGCGAGAACTACCTCACCTACGAGTCCCGCATCTGGAAGATCGACGAGAACGGCGAGGCCTCCGACCTCGACGTGCGCGAGTCCGGGTTCTGGCGCATCAACTTGAAGGACGAGATCGAGGTCGTGCTCAGCCACTCCACCGGCGTGGTGGAGATCTTCTACGGCCAGCCC
The DNA here is from genome assembly GCF_000550805.1 of Corynebacterium vitaeruminis DSM 20294. Classification (NCBI taxonomy): domain Bacteria; kingdom Bacillati; phylum Actinomycetota; class Actinomycetes; order Mycobacteriales; family Corynebacteriaceae; genus Corynebacterium; species Corynebacterium vitaeruminis. The sequence continues at coordinate 2,410,791 of NZ_CP004353.1, forward strand.
ATGAACGAGCGCGCCTGGGAGATCGAGGCGGCCTCCACCATGGTCACCGCCACCGGCCCGGCCAACCTGGGCCCGGCCAAGCGCCTCTACGGGCTCATGCCCAACAACAACCTGGGCTGGGTCGACGAGCGGCTGGTCGACGGCGAGATGCGCCCGCGCATGTCCGCGGAGCTGCACCGGGTGATCGGCTAGGGCCTACTACTAGGGCCTACTACTAGGCGCCCAGCGCGCCCATGATGAGTGCCCTGATCTCGTCCTCGTTGTCGGGGCGCTCGAGCTTGACGTCGTCGATGCGGCGCACGCGCGCGGCGATGCGCACGGAGGAGACTAGCCAGACGCTGTCCGCGCGCAGGAGATCCTCGCGGCGCAGCTCCTTGGCCTTGCACCGCCACCCGTGCTGAGAGGCGTGCTCGAACAGGGCCGCCTGGGTGGTGCCGGGGAGGATGTCTCCGCCCGGGATCGGCGTGCGCAGCTTGTCGCCGCGGACGGTGACCACCGTGGAGGTCGCGCCCTCGAGGACCTTGTCGCCCTCCATATAAATAACGTCGTCGAAACCGTGGCCCCTCGCCCAGCGCAGCGCCGCCATGTTCGCCGCGTAGCTTAGGGTCTTGGCCCCCACGACCAGCCACGGGGCCACCGGCGAGCTCGTGGCCACGACGTTGCCCTCGTCGTCGGTGGAGGTGGTCTCCACCCGGTCGATGGTGTAGCCGCGGGGGCTGGTCATCACCTTCACGCCGTGCTGGCGCTGCTCGAGCACGTGATCGGAGATGGCGGTCACCGTGATCCACGCCGTGGGGATGCCCGTGGACGCCCGGCCGCGGGTGTAGGTCCACACGCACTTCGCGTCCCGGTCGGTGCGCTCCCGCCACTGCTCGAGGGCCTTGTTGGTGGCCGCGATCCAGTAGTCGAGGTTCGGCTCCGGCAGGTCGAGCAGGCGCGAGGAGGCGACGAAGCGCTTGGCGTGGCGCTCGAGGTTGCAGGCGTGGTCGCCGTGGAGCAGCAGGGTCTCAAACACCCCGTCGCCGCGGGTCACCGCCGCGTCGTCGAAGAACACCAGCGGGAGCTGGGGCTGATGGTTGCGGATGGAGCCGCCAAAGGGCTCCACCGCGATGATGATCGGTTCGACGGACTTTTCCGGGTTATTCGACGCCATATCTCTTAATTATGCCCGCTTCATCGCGCTACCATCGGTGGTTGTGAACAATTCTTCGCCACAGTCCGAGAACGCAACAACCATCAGCCCCGAAGTGGAGGAGGCGGCCTACTCCTCCCCGCTCATGTGCCTGCCCGGCGCCTGCGGGATCCAGGCGGAGTCCGCCCACCCGGCCTGGCGCGGGGTCGCATGGCACTACGGCGACCCGCTGGTCGAGCAGCGCTTTTTCGAATCGGGCGCGGGGCTCGTGGATCGCTCCCAGCGCCGCTTCATCGAGGTCACCGGCCCCGAGGCGGCGGCGTTCCTCAACAACCTGTTGTCGCAGAAGCTTGACGACGCCGCCGATGGCTTCAGCGCCCAGGCCCTCGACCTGGACGTCCAGGGCCACGTCCTCCACCAGACCTCGGTGACCCGCAAGGGCGAGGCGTTCTACCTTGACACCACGCCCGACAGGGTGGTTAGCCTCCTCGAGTACCTGCGGAAGATGATCTTCTGGTCCAAGGTGGAGGTTGACTACTCCGATCTCGCGCTGCTGAGCCTCGTGGGCCCGGAGCGGGAACAGGTGGCAGGCTCCGTCGCGGGCGACGAGCGGGTCGTCTTCTCCCGCGGGGTCGAGCGGGGGCTCGCGCGCATCGACCTCGCCGTTCGCCGCGCCGACCTGCTCGAGGTCGCCCAGGCGCTCGTCGCGGCGGGCGCCCACCCGGTGGGGCTCATGGGGTACACCGCCGAGCGGGTCAAGGCCCTCGAGCCGGAGGCCAGCATCGACCTCGACGAGAAGTCGATCCCGCACGAGGCCCCGTTCTTCATCCCCGAGGCGGTACACCTCCACAAGGGCTGCTACCGCGGGCAGGAGACGGTGGCGCGCGTGGACAACCTGGGGCGTTCGCCCCGCGTGCTGGTCCTCGCTCATCTGGACGGCTCCTCCCCCGAGCTTCCGGCCGCGGGCGCGGCCATCACCGCTGGGCCCGCTGGCCGCGCGATCGGGCGGCTGGGCACAGTCGTCCAGGACCACGAGCTCGGCCCCATCGCCCTGGCGCTGGTCAAGCGCAGCGCGCTGGCAGCCGACGGGCTGTGCTCGGGGGACACGGCCATCGCCATCGACCGCGACACCATCCCGCAGGAGGAGGGCGAGCGCCCCGGCCGCGCCGCCATCAACCGGCTGCGCTCCCAGTCCTAGCCCGGCTTGGGCCCCCGCGGCTTTCAGGAAAGTGGTGGGTGCGCCCCACCTTCGGGGGTGGTACACGATCGGCGCTTCGCTGGCTAGGCCGCCGGGCGCCGCCTCAAGGGGCGCGAGCGGAATCCCCACCATAATATGTGGCCACACCCGCGGGGCTAATCCCACGCCAGCGGCATTTTGGAGAAAAATTCCCGGTGCTCACCGGACCGGTGCGACAAACGCACCGTTTTCGGGCTATTGTGTCTAACAGGAATATATTGATTAGAAGCCCACGGGGTATCCGAATTCCCGGGATTACTCCGCTCACTCCAAGGGGGTCATGCCATGGGTCGCGGTCGCGCGAAGGCAAAACAGACCAAGGTTGCACGCCAGCTGAAGTACAACACTCCGAACATGGATTTGGATTCTTTGCAGCGCGAGCTGGCGAGTAAGTCCCCGAGCCGCAGCAATGACGAGGATTACGATCAGGACTACGAGGATCTCCCCGTCGATGATCAGTACGCGGAATACGCTGAATGGGTCGAGGACGAGGACGACGAGGAAGACGAGTCTGCGTCCCGCTGACGTCGTCGAACGCGCGTGATCCGAGCGAGGGTTTCCACCCTCGCTCTTTTCGTCGGGTGGGGCGAAACCCCGCCAAGTACAAAAGGGAGGCCGCCGGTGGGCGGTCTCCCTTTCTGTCTATGTCTAGAGCTCTGAACGCCCCGGGCCTGCCGGGGCTCAGTGACTCAGTGGCTTAGTAGCCCGGGTGAGCGTCGGTGAGGACGACGGACTCGGTGTCCTCATCGGTCGCGGCGCGGACGGTGCCCAGCTCCCAGGCGTCGATGTGGCGAGCGGTCAGCATCGCCAGCGCGCGGTCGCGGTCCTTCGGGGCGACGACGGCGACCATGCCCACGCCCATGTTGAAGGTCTTCTCCATCTCCTCCTGCGGGACCTTGCCCACGGTCTCGATGAGGCGGAAGATCTCGCCCGGGGTCCAGGTGCCGCGCGACAGCTCCGCGACCAGGCCCTCGGGGATCACGCGGGCGAGGTTGCCCGCGAGGCCGCCGCCGGTGACGTGGCAGAAGGTGTGCACCTCGCACTCGTCGGCCAGCGCCAGGCAGTCCTTGGCGTAGATACGGGTGGGCTCGAGCATCTCCTCGCCGAGGGTGCGGCCGAGCTCCTCGACGTGGCCGTCGAGCGGCATGCCCGCCTTCTCGAGCAGGACGTGGCGGGCCAGCGAGTAGCCGTTGGAGTGCAGTCCGGAGGACGCCATGGCGATGACGACGTCGCCGGAGCGCACGCGGTCCGGGCCGAGCAGCTCGTCCGCCTCGACGACGCCGACCGCGGTGGCGGAGACGTCGTAGTCGGTGGGCTCCATGACGCCCGGGTGCTCGGCGGTCTCGCCGCCCAGCAGCGCGCAGCCGGCCTGGATGCAGCCCTCGGCGATGCCGGAGACGATCTGGGCGACGTGCTCGGGGACGACCTTGCCGATGGCGATGTAGTCCTGCAGGAACAGCGGCTCCGCGCCGCAGACGACGAGGTCATCGACGCACATGGCCACGAGGTCGATGCCGATGGTGTCGTGCTTGTCCATGGCCTGCGCCACGGCCAGCTTGGTGCCCACGCCGTCGGAGCCCGCGGCCAGCAGCGGCTCGCGGTACTTGCCCAGCGCGAACAGCCCGGCGAAGCCGCCGAGCCCGCCGCGCACCTCGGGGCGGGTGGCCTTCTTCGCCAGCGGGGCGAACAGCTCCACTGCCTTGTCGCCGGCCTCGATATCGACGCCTGCTGCTGCGTAAGAAACGTTGTTGTCTGGGGTCTTCATGCCTTAGGCCCTACATGTCCTTATTAAAAGAGGTATTTGAGAATAATGCTGGTCGCGGCTTCCAAGGCGCTGCCGTTTCGCTTATCGACGCCTACGGCCGCTCGCCGCGTGAGTTTCTAGTCAATGCTAGCGCAGTTGCCCCGCTGCAAAGCCGAAACCAGCTCGGCGTTGGGGTTGCCCACCGGGAGCCCCAGCGGGTACTTGCCGTCGAAGCAGGCGGCGCAGAGCTCCTCGCCGGGCTGCTCGGTGGCCTCGATCATCGACTCAATGGAGACGTAACCCAGGGTGTCCGCGCCGATAGCGGCGCACACGCTGTCGATCATCTCCTGCTCGTCGTTCCCGGTCACCGCGTTGGCGATGAGCTCGCCGGGGCTGGCGAAGTCGATGCCGTAGAAGCACGGCCACTTCACCGGCGGCGAGGCGATGCGGACGTGCACCTCGGCGGCGCCCGCCTCGCGCAGCATGCGGATGAGCGCGCGCTGGGTGTTGCCGCGGACGATGGAGTCGTCGACGACGACGAGCTTCTTGCCCTGGATGACCTCGCCCAGCGGGTTGAGCTTGAGCCGGATGCCCAGCTGGCGCAGGGTCTGCGAGGGCTGGATGAAGGTGCGGCCGACGTAGGCGTTCTTCACCAGGCCCTGGCCGAAGGGGATGCCGGACTCCTGTGCGAAGCCGACCGCCGCCGGGTTGCCGGACTCGGGCACCGGGATGACGAGGTCGCCGTCGGCCGGCCACTCGCGCGCGAGCCTGCGGCCGATCTCCAGGCGGGTGGCGTTGACGTTGCGGCCGCGAATGGTGGAGTCGGGGCGGGCGAGGTAGACGTACTCGAACACGCAGCCCTTGCGGCGGGGCTCGGCGAAGCGCTCGGAGCGGATGCCGGACTCGTCGATGGCGACGAGCTCGCCGGGGAGGATCTCACGGACCAGCGAGGCGCCGATGATGTCCAGCGCGCAGGTCTCGGAGGCGATGACGTAGCCGCGGTCGAGGCGGCCGAGGCACAGCGGGCGCACGCCCTCGGGGTCGCGCGCGGCGTAGAGGGTGTGCCCGTCGGTGATCGTCAGGCAGAAGGCGCCCTTGATGCGGGGAAGCACCTCTCGAGCCGAGTCGAGCAGTGTCTTGCCGTCGGTGATCTTCTCGGCGAGCAGCGCGGTCATGACGTCGGAGTCGGATGGGTGGGAGTCCGCGTTGACCAGTTCCTTTTCCGCGGCCTCTTCCAGAAGCTGGAGGTAGTTGACCAGGTTGCCGTTGTGGCACAGGGCCACGTCGGTTCCGTCCGGGGCGACCCGGAACATCGGCTGGGAGTTCTCCCAGGTCACGCCGCCCGCGGTGGAGTAACGGGTGTGGCCCACGGCCACGTCTCCCTTGAGCGATTCGAGGGTCGGCTCGTCAAAGATCTGCGACACAAGTCCCAGGTCCTTGTACACGAGCACCTGGTCCCCATCGCCCACGGCGATACCGGCGGCCTCCTGGCCGCGGTGCTGCAGGGCGAAGAGACCGAAGTAGGTGAGTTTGGAGACTTCCTCGCCCGGGGCCCAGACGCCGAAGACGCCGCATTCCTCGCGGGGGGCTTGTTCTCCTTGGTCGTCGAAAGCGCCGAGGGTGTCGGCGCTGACCGGGGCTTTATCTTTGTGATTTATAGGCTGCTCAGTGTGTGCCACTTTCCTGATGTTAGTAGGTCGCCCCCGCCGCAAACAACCTCCTGCCAGCCCATGCGCCCCTGCGCCAGCCTCCGCCCCCAATCGTGGGGAGGGGCCGCCTAGCCCAGCCCGTCGACGCGGATGCCGCAGACCCGCTGCAGGTCATCGAACTGCCCGGTCGCGGTCCCCTCCACCCACGTCGGGGCTTCTATGTCACCGGAGAAGAGCAATGCGCCGAAGGTGACCATGAACGAGCACTCGTCGAGGATTGGCTCCCCGCACCACGACACATCGACTTTGTACGCCTCGTCCGCGCTCACGTCCGCCCACGACGAGAACGCGGCTGGCGTGGTGGAGGCTGCGTAGTTGAGCCGCTCGTCGAGGAGCCTGCGGATCTCCTCTTGGCTGCTGGCGAAGGAGTCGGCCAGCAGGAGATCGTCGAGTTCGTCGACGAGGTTGCGGGAACGCAGGAGGGCCTGCATAGCGATGACGGCGCGCAGCTCGGAGGCGTAGGTAGGCTCGATGGTTGCCACCACGCGCTGGGGAAACCCGCGGAATCCGCGCCACGCCTCGCAGGCAAGCGGTAGCGGGGCGCCGCGGGAGGTACCCGAGGTGACGAAGACCGCGGTGGCGTCGTCGGGCACCCAGCCCGCCAGCTCCGCCGCGGTGTGCAGGTGCGGGCACAGCACCAGCAGGATCGCGTCCTCAGTGGCGGCGTTCCAGCGGGCAAGGCGCACGCGCGCGGAGTAGATCTCCGCGGTGGTCGCGTCGATCTCACCGGGGCGGGCCAGCTCGCCCACGGGCGGCGACGCCGGGATGAGGAACGCGCCCGCGGGGTTGGACTCTTCAAGGAATCCGAGGTAGCGCTCGAGCGCTTCTTGATCTTTGGCGGCCACGAACACCGCCTCGCCCGGCGCCGCCGCGAAGCGGTCGTCGAGGGTCTTGCTCGCGAAGGAAGAAGGAAACGTGTCCACGGGGCTTAAAGTAAGAAGCCCCGCCGACACGCTTGCTGTGCTTTTCGACGCTACGTTCTATGCCCCAGGGCAACGCCGCCGCTAGGCCACCGTGGTGCCCAGGAGCGCACCGATCGCATAGGTGACCGCGAACGCCAAGGCGCCGCCGACCACCAGCCGGGTGACCGAGCGCAGCTTGTGCGCCTCGGAGAACATCGCGGAGATGGTGCCGGTGACGCTCAGCGCGAGCAGCGCGGAGATGAGGACCGCCGCCACGCGCCAGCCGTCGGGCACGACGAGGGCGACGATGAGCGGGAGCGCGGCGCCCACGGTGAAGGCGACTGCGGAGGCCCCGGCCGCGACCCACGGGTTGGTGAACTCGTCCTCGGACAGCCCCAGCTCGAGGTCGAGGTGGGCCTTGAGGTTGTCGTGCTCGCGCATCTGGTCGGCCGCCTCTTCCGCGGTGGCGCGGTCGATGCCCTTGCCCATGAGGATGTTGACGAGCTCCTCATGCTCGTCCTCCGGCATGTTCTCAAGCTCCCACTTCTCCTTTTCCACGAGTATCTTCTCGGTGTCCCGCTGCGCGGAGACCGAGACGTACTCGCCCAGCGCCATGGACACCGCGCCGGAGATGACGGCGGCGGAGCCCGCGACGAGGACCTCGCGCTGGGAGGCGCCGGTGGCGGCCACGCCGGTCAACAGGCCGGCGACGGAGACGATGCCGTCGTTGGCGCCGAGAACGCCCGCGCGCAGCCAGTTGAGCTTCGAGCCAACCTCGGCCTTGTGCGGTTCGGCGATGTCGCCGTGGGAAGCGGTTTGTTCGGGCTGCGAGGGGGTCATGATGGCTCCTTTCCCGTGAGCAACTCGTGGTGCATAAGACGTCTGTAGCCGGATCACTCCGGCCTCGGACTTACATACTTGCACGCCCGCGCATTTTTCGCACCCTATGAAAACCTACCCTAATCTGGGTTTTTGAGGTTATCGTAGCCAATGATGGGCAGCCACTGCCCCACTTCGCCCGCGCGCGTGCCCGAGGAGGAGACCTTCCCATTGCCCTCGAGCCGCTCGAGGCCGAGCGCGAGGCGCAGCCAGGTCAGCGGGTCGGTTTCCACCACGTTGGGCGGGGTGCCGCGGGTGTGCTTCGGCCCCTCGATGCACTGCACCGCCGCGTACGGGGGCACGCGCACCTCCACCGAATTGCCCGGCGCGATCTGCGCCAGCGTGCGCACCGAGAGCCGCACGGCGTTGGCCAGCACCGTGCGCGGCGGCTTGTCGACGGCCTCCGGCTCGCGCGCCCATTCCATTACCTCTGCCAGCGCCCGCCGGGTCTCGGCCGGGTCCGCCTTCTTTACTGCCATGCTCACCGATTCTAGGAGACACCCCCGACGCGCCCTTATCTTCGCCAAAACTGCTTGTTGCGGCGCGGCTGCCGGTAGAGTGTGCGCATGACTAATCGCTCCCCCGAATTGACGCTTCGTTTTCTCGCCGCCCCCACGGACGTGCTGATGGCCGGTAGCCACGGCGTTGGCGGCGGCCGAGTCTTGGAATGGATCGACAAGGCGGCCTACGGCTGCGCGGTGCAGTGGTCGGGGACCTACTGCGTGACCGCCTACGTGGGCCACATCCACTTCACCCGCCCGATCCCGTCCGGGCACATGGTCGAGGTGCGCTCGCGCATCGCCATGACCGGGCGCAGCTCGATGCACATCGTCAACGAGGTGCTCTCCGCCGACCCGCGCGAGGGCGTGTTCACGAGGGCCTGCGATTGCCTCGTCATCTTCGTGGCCAAGGATGCCGCGACCGGAAAGTCGACCGAGGTTCCGAAGTTCACTCCGACCACCGACGAGGAGCGCCGCCTCGAGGACGCCGCGAAGTCCCGCATCGAGCTGCGCTCCGCGATCGAGGAAGAGATGTGCAAGCAGACCTACTCCGGCCCGTCGAACGCTCCGCGGCTTATCACCCGCTTCCTCGCCAAGCCCACCGACGTCAACTGGGGCGGTAAGGTCCACGGCGGCACCGCGATGGAGTGGATCGACGAGGCGGCGGCCGCCTGCACCCAGGAGTGGAGCGGCGAGCACACCGTGGCGGTGTATGCGGGCGGCATCCGCTTCTACAAGCCGATCCAGATCGGCGACCTCATCGAGGTGGACGCCCGCATGATGCGCACCGACTCGCGCAGCATGCAGATGTCGGTGCACGTGCGCTCGGGCAACCCGCGCGAGGGCCGCACCAACCTCACGGAGGCCATCCACGCGACGATCTCCTACATCGCGGTGGACATCGACGGAAACCCGCTGGCAGCCCGCCAGTTCGAGCCGATCACGGAGGAGGACGTGCGCCTGGCGGGCCACGCCCAGACCCTGCGCGGGCTACGCGCGAAGTACGCCCCGAAGCCGCTCATCGTCAACCGGCTGAGCCAGCGCATCGGCTAGTTTTCTCCTAGTAAAGCGGCCGCCAGCGTAGCGTCGACAAGCGAAAGCGCCTTAGGCGACGACCATCCAGACGGCGACGAGGTGGACGACCGCGGCGACGATGGTAGCGGCGTGGAAGACCTCGTGGAAGCCGAGGATGCGCGCGCGGCGGCCGGGCCACTTGAAGCCGTACATGAGCGCGCCGAGCGAGTAGACGAGGCCGCCGGCGAATAAGAGCCAGACCACCGCCGGGCCCACCGTCGCCCACAGCTGCGGGATGAGCGGGACGATGAGCCAACCGAGCGCCAGGTAGACGACCACATCGAGCCAGCGCGGGTGGTTGATCCACCCCATGTTGAGGCCCACGGCGGCCAGCGCACCGACCCAGGCGATAAGCAGCATCCACCACTGGCTGGGCAGCGCGATGAGGCACAGGGGCGTGTAGGTGGCCGCAATGAACAGGGCGATCATCGAGTGGTCGGCGCGCCGCCACCAGTTGATCGCGCGCAGGCTCTTCCACGGGCCGCGGTGGTAGGCCGCGGAGACGCCGAACAGCCCCACGACGCCGAGCGCGTAGACGAGGACGCCCAGCGCTTGGAGCCACTGGCGGGTCATGAAGGCGTAGGTGACCAGCACCGACCCCGACACCACCGACAGCCAGGCGGCGACGAGGTGGAACCAGCCGCGCGTGACCGGACGCTGGCCGCGGTCGTACACCCAGCGAGTGAGCTGGACGAACGGGGGCTGATCGGCCGCGGCGCCGCCCGCCTCCACGGGGCGCGGCGCTGGGGGGTGTACCTCCGAAAACTCCACGGTATCCCCTGTGAGCTGGGACTTCATTGCTTGCACCTTCGATTCTTCCGTGCCGGCCGCGCACGCAATCCGCGGCCCGCCTTCCATAGACGCCAGCGTAACCTACGTTTGCGTAGGTTACAACCCCCGCGGCGGCCGCTTCCAGCCAGTGTCGACTAGGCAGCGCCTTATCGCTTCGAACCGCGGCGATAGCTTCACGCTGCCCATTAGCCCTCCCCACACAACCGGGACCCAGGAAAGATAGGCATACCTGATACATCAACAAAGAAGGAACCTGGGCAGGATCTCCCACCGTCCTTTCAGGAAACTTCCAGCCGCGACCCCCATGATTATTTTCATGGTCATCGCATTGAACCCCAATTCCCACGAAAACCCGCGCTCCCCGAAGCGCCCCGGCGCGCACCGCGCCGCTACCTCCCCCACGGCTACGGCCGAGGGCTCCGCCCTCTTTGCGGAGCGAACGCGAAGGCCGTGGGGCGGGCCCCGGATTAGCTGGCCCGCCACCATCGTCTACTCGGCCACCTGGGCGCTGTTCCTCGCCGTCACCGTCATGTGGGTGCACGCGGGCGGCATCAACGAGCTCAACGCGAGCGTCTCCCAGGCGCTCGGGTCCCTCGGCAGGCTGACCGGGCTGATCGGCTCCATGGCCTTGCTCATCCAGGTCTTCATGATGGCGCGCGTACCCTTCGTCGAGAGCGCCCTCGGCCAGGACCGGCTGACCACCATGCACCGCTGGCTGGGATTTAGCAGCTTTAGCCTCATCATGGTCCACATCCTCCTGCTCATCGCGCAGGACGACCAGTCGATCACCGGCATGGCGTCCACGTTCTGGGACATGACGTGGAACTACCCCGGCATGCTGCTCGCCGTCGCGGGCACCGCCGCCATCATCATGGTCGTGGTGACCAGCTTCAAGGCCGCGCGCTGCTCCATGCGCTACGAGAACTGGCACCTCATTCACCTCTACGGCTACCTCGGCGCCGCGCTCGCCATCCCCCACCAGCTGTGGAGCGGCTCCGACTTCATGGGCCACCCCACCATCACCGCCCTGTGGTGGGCGCTGTGGGGCATTACCGCCGCGGCCGTCATCGTCTTCCGCGTCGTCGTCCCGCTGGCGAGCTCCGCCTACTTCAACCTGCGCGTGAGCCAGGTCGACGTGCTCGACAACGACCTCGTTCGCGTGCGCATGACCGGCCGCCACCTCGAGCGAATGCGCGTCGCCGGTGGCCAGTACTTCAACTGGCGCTTCGCCGGGGAAGGCGTCACCCGCGCGATCCCGCTGTCCCTGTCCGCCTACCCCGACGGCCGTTCGCTCGAGATCACCGCGGCGATGGTAGGCGCCAAGTCGCATCGCTTGTCGACGCTAAAGCCGGGAACCCGCGTGTTCATCGAGGGCCCCTACGGCCGCTTCCACAAGCACACGAAGTCGCAGCCCCATACGGTGCTCCTCGGCTCCGGCACCGGCCTCATGCCGGTGATCTCCCTGCTCGAGACCCTGCCGGTTGACGGCACCGACATCGTCGTCATCGCCCGCGCATCCTCCAGCGCCCAGCTGCCCTACCACGCCCGCCTCGAGGAGCTCTGCGCCCTCAAGGGCGCCAAGTTCTACGCGCTCACCGGCCACCGCTCGCCCGGCTCCTGGCAGCCGACGGGCCACAGCCTCGACGACGACACGGCCTTCAAACGCCTCGTCCCGCACCTAGGCGAGTCCGACGTCTTCATCTGCGGCCCCAACGAGTGGATGAAGCTCGCGGCCGCATCGGCCCGGCGCGCTGGCGCCGGCGAGGTTCACTCCGAGAAGTTCGCCGTCTAGTCATTCCTCCCACACCACTTTCCCGAAAGACTCTGTCATGAAGAAAATCGCCTGGTGGGCCATGAGCACCATCACCGCCTGCGCCCTGCTGCTCGGCTACCACACCTCCCAGCCCGATAGCGAGGTCAACACCGCCGCCTACGCCCCGCTCACGCCGGGCACCAGCGGGGACACCACCACCTCCGGTTCCGCCACCGGAACCAGCACCGGCACGGCCGACACCGCCGGCTCCAGCGCCGCCACCGGCTCCACCTCGAGCGGCACCTCGACCACCACGGGCGCCTCCGGCACCTACACGGGCACCGCCGTCAACACCCGCTTCGGCCCGGTCCAGGTGCAGATCACCGTCACCGATGGCCAGCTGACCTCCGTCGACGCCATCGAATACCCGAACACCGACGGCAAGGACATCGCCATCAACTCGCGCGCTATCCCCGTGCTCAAGCAGGAGGCCGAGTCCGCCAAGAGCGCCAACATCGAGTCCGTCAGCGGCGCGACCTACACCTCGCAGGCGTACATCCAGTCGCTGCAGTCCGCCCTCGATCAGGCAGGTATCTAAGCCATGACCGCCGCGGTGTCCCACGAGGCGCGCCCCGTCATCCGGGTCGAGCAACACATGAACCTGCCCTTTTCCCTGAGCATCCGGCCCGCCCATGGGCTGGCCGCCGCCCCGGAGGACTGGAGCCTGCCCCACGCGGAAGAGATCCAGGCGGCCACCGATCGCGCCTTCGACATCATCGCCGCGGCGGATCGCACCTTCTCCCTGTGGAAGCCGGAGTCCGACGTCTCTAGGCTTGCGCGCTTCGAGGCCACGCTCGCGGAACTCGATCCCCAGGTCGAGGAGGTGTGGCAGCTGTGCGAGACCGCGGAGGAGCTCACCGACGGGCTGTTCACCGCCTTCTCGCGCAACGATAGTGGATCCGATCCCCGCAAGCAGGAGGCCATCTTCGACCCCACCGGCCTGGTCAAGGGCTGGGCGCTGGAGAAGGCCGCGGCCGCGCTTTCGCCGCTCCTCGACCTCGGCCTCGCCTACTGCCTCAACGGCGGCGGCGACATCATCGCCGCGGGCGCCAGCGCCCAGGCCCCGTGGCGAATCGGCATCGAGGATTGCCTCAACCCGACCGCGATCTTCTCCACGGTCCTGGTCCGCGACGGCGCGGTGGCCACCTCGGGCACCTACGCCCGCGGGCGGCACATCTACTCCCCGGCGCTGGGCGGGCAGACCGCCTGGACCGGCGCGCTCACGGTCTGCGGTCCCTCGGTGATGTGGGCCGACGTTTTGGCCACCGCGCTGTTCGCCAACCCGGGCTCCCACCAGCAGATCCTTTCCCGGTTTCCGGGATACGAGGTGACCCAGGATCGCCGCTTCTAGGGGGAGGCCACGGGAGCGGAAGAGGCCACAGAACTGGGGTGCGTAGGCGAAAAAGTTTGACCCCGCAGCCCAACCTTTGGCCCCACCCGCGACGCGGGATTTTGACCCTACCTCCGCCGATTGCGGGGGTAGGGCCTTCATGGAAATGTCTGCGACCACGGAACTGGAAAAGTGCGCGGGGCGACTAGTCCCCCGTGTCTACTACAACCTCTTCACTCCGCGCGGTGCTCTACCGCCTGCACACCATCGCCGGGGTGTTCGTCGCCCCGTTGATCGTCGTCGCCGCCCTCAGCGGCCTGCTCTACGCCTTCGCGCCGAGCATCGAGTCCTTCGCCTACCGCGACGAGCTCACCGCCACCGCCGGTGGCCCCGCCCACACCGTCGCGGAGCAGGCCGCCGCCGCGCAGGAGGTCCACCCGGACCTCGACCTCGCGATGGTGGAGGTCTCGGAGGATCCCACCGCTACGACGCGCGTGCTGTTCACCGACCCCACCCTCCCGAGCTCCAGCTACACCCGCGCCGTCTTCGTCGACCCGGGCGACCTCGCCATCAAGGGCGACCTCGTCCAGTACGGCAGCTCCCACGCGCTGCCGCTGCGCACGTGGATCTCGCAGGGGCACCGCAACCTGTGGCTGGGCACGCCCGGCCGCATCTACGCCGAGCTGGCCGCCTCGTGGCTGGGTGCGCTGTCGCTGGTCGGCGCCGCGTTGTGGTGGGGCTGGGCCGTGAGGCGTCGGAAAGCGAAAAGCAGCGACTCCGCGCGCAACCGCAACCTTTCCACGCACTCCGGGCTGGGAACCTGGCTGCTGCCCGGCTTCCTGTTTTTCACCGTCACCGGGCTGACCTGGTCGCTCGTGGCTGGCTCGCTCATCGGCGACGTGCGCACCCAGCTCAACTGGCTCGAGCCCAAGCCCGCCGTCTCGCTCAGCGCGGGCGACGCGGCGGCGGCCGCCAGCCCGCACGCCGAGCACATGGCCGCGGGCATGACCATGGCGCCATTCGCCCTCGATGAGGCCGACCGCGTGGTCGCCGCCGCACGCGAGGCAGGCCTCAAGGGGCTCATCGACGTCAAGCCGCCGGCGAAGGAAAACACCGCCTGGACGGTCAAGGAGGCCCGCGAGCCCTACAAGCTCCACAACTCCTCGGTGTCCGTCGACGGCGCGACCGGCGAGATCGTCGACACCGTGGACTATTCCCAGTGGCCGCTCGCAGCGAAGCTGACCAACTGGCTCATCCAGCTGCACATGGGCACGCTCTTCGGCCTGGCCAACCAGATCGTCCTCGGCATCATCGCCCTCGGGCTCCTCGCCGTCACCTTCGCGGGCTACCGCATGTGGTTCCTGCGCGGCCGCGGCCGCACGTCAGGCCGCCTGCCCTCCCCCGCCGGCGCGACCCGCCTGAGCCCCAGGGCGCTCGCGGGGTGGCTCGCGTTCCTCGTCGTCTACTCCCTCATCGCTCCCCTGTTCGGCATCAGCCTCGTCGTCTTCCTGCTCGGCGACTGGGCCTGGCGCGCGATCAGGGGGAAGAAGTCACCCGCTCGGAAGGAAGACAAGGACGCCGCGCCGGTGGGCAATTAGGATCAGGAGAATGACTCTCCGTTCCCGCATCGCGCTTCCCCTCGGCGCGTGCCTGCTCGCCAGCTCGCTGGCCGTCCCCGCGGCCAGCGCCCAGTCGGCCAACCTCCCCATCGGCTCCGCCCGCGAGGGCGCAAGCTCGGACGCCATCGACGCAAGCTCCGACTTCTCCGCCTCGACACTTCCCGATGGATCGTCGATTTCCGCGGGCTCCTCCAACTCCTCCGACCCGTGGCTGAGCTCCATCGGGGGCTCCTCCGAGTCGACCGCGAGCTCCCGCGGCGAGGGGCTGGGGAGCTCAATCGATGCCTACGAGACCAGCTCACGGCTATCGAGCCGGGGCCTCACGGAGTTCTCTTCCGGCGACTCCACCGGCGAAGACCCGGGTATCGACTACGGGACGAGCCCGAAACTGCTGGACACGCGCCACGTCGAGGACAACTCCTACGAGATCGACGTGTGGTCGCCCGCCAACCACACGGTGATCACCAACCTCCTCATCCTGCCCGCCGGGGGCACCGACAACCCGGCCCCGCGCCCCACCCTGTACCTGCTCTCGGGCGCCGACGGCGGCGTGGGCGTCAACTGGCGCACGGCCTCCGACTACGAGGACTTCTTTGCCGACAAGGACGTGCAGGTGGTCACGCCCATCGGCGGCGGCTCCTCGCTGTACATGGACTGGATGCGCGAGGATTTGTCCATGGGGGCGGCCCAGTGGCAAACCTACATCTGCGAGGAACTCCCCCAGGTCATGGACTTTGAGTTCCACGGCAACGGGCGCAACGCCATCGCGGGGATTTCGATGTCGGGCGGGCCCGCGCTGCACATGGCTGGCGCCTACCCGGGCCTGTTCTCCGCGGCGGCCTCCCTGTCCGGCTATCCGGCCAACTCTGGCCTGCTCGGCAGGATGTTTATCACCAACGTGGTCGACGGCAAGGGCGGAAGCTCCATCAACGCGCTCGGGCTGTTCACCGACCCCAGCTGGGAGGAGATCGACCCCTCGGCGCACCTCGAGCGCCTGCAGAACGTCCCGGGGTTCGTGGGCACCGGCGCGGGGATCCCCACCCTGCGCGATCTGACCGGCGATTGGGCGTGGTGGTTCTTCCTCGAGATCCTAAGCCAGGTCTTCTCCAACTACTTCACCCGCCAGGCGGAGTCGGCGGGGGTGCAGGTCGAGCGCTACTACACGGTCTTCGGCACCCACAACTACCTCAACTTCGAGCGCGAGCTGCGCGTGGGCTGGGAGCGGACGCTCGGCCCGGCCCTCGGCGTCGCGTAGCCTCACGCACGCTTCGACGGAAGTTAAATTTTGCCCGCCTAACAATGTAGGGTGGTGCGGGTGAAACTAGGCATCGCCCGCACCACCACCGTCCTCACCAGCCTGTGCCTTTCCGTGGCACTCGCCTCTGGCACGGCTGCCCCGACCCGCGCGCAGTCGGCCGACCTCCCGATCGGCTCGGCCCGCGAGGGCGCCAGCTCGGACGGCATCGACGCGGCCACCCGCGGGTCCACGGACACGCTGCCGGATGGCTCGTCGATAAGCGCGGGCTCCTCGAACGCCTACGATTCCTCCCTCGCCCCGCAGACCTACCCGCCCGCAAACCCGCAGGCGGAGGCCACCGCGCCGCTGTCGCTGGGCACGGACACCGGCGTCGACTACGGAACCTCCCCCACGCTTCTGGCCACCCGGCACGTGGCGGGGAACTCCTACGAGATCGACGTCTGGTCGCCCGCCAACCACGCCGTGATCACCAACCTGCTCCTGCTTCCCGAGGGCGGGCTCGACAACACCAGCCCGCGCCCCACCTTCTACCTGCTCTCCGGCGCGGACGGCGGCGCGAACGGCAAGAACTGGCGCGACTCCTCCGACTACGAGGGCTTCTTCGCGGGCAAGAACGTGCAGGTGGTCACGCCCATCGGCGGCGGCGGGAGCATGAATCTCAACTGGCTGGCCGACGACCCCACGCTCGGCCGCAACCAGTGGGAGACCTACATCTGCGAGGAGCTGCCGCAGATCATGGACACCCAGTTCCACGGCACCGGCCGGGACGCCATCGCGGGGCTGTCCATGTCCGGCGGCCCCTCGATCCACATGGCGGGCGACCACCCCGAGCGCTTCCACGCCGCGGCCTCGCTGTCCGGCTTCCCCGCCAACTCCGGCCAGCTGGGGCGGCTGTTTACCAGCGACCTCATCGAGAGCAAGGGCGGCGACCCCGCCAACGCGCTCGGCGACCAAGCGAATCCCGCGTGGCTTTCCATGGACCCGGTGGCAAACCTGGACAAGCTGCGCGGCCTCAGGCTCTTCGTCGGCACCGGCGCAGGCTTGCCGACGCTACGCGACCTGACCGGGGACTGGTACGGATTCATGTGGCTGGAGATCCTAAGCCAGGTGTTCTCCAACTACTTCACCCGCCAGGCCCAGGCCGCGGGCCTCGACGTCAACCGCTATTACACCGTCTTCGGCGCCCACAACTACACCAACTTCGAGCGCGAGATGCGCGTGGCGTGGGAGGAGACCATCGGGCCAGCGCTGGGGCTGGCCTAGAGGGCGAGGGCGCGGCGCCGAAGGCGTCGATAAGCATGCAAAAGACGCCGCGAGCGCGACGCCTTTTGATGAGCCTTACATCGATGGATTCGGTCGATACCTACCGCCTTTCTCTTGGTGAAGCTTCTTACCAGAGGCCCAGCGCCATCCACCACGGGATGCCGATGGCCACCCAGATAAGCGCGTACATGAGCCCGAGAACGAGTCCCACGCGCCACCACAGGCCCAGCTCCACGTAGCCGGTGCCGAAGTAGATCGGTGCGGGGCCGTTCCGGTAGTGGGTGAGGCACCCGAAGATCGTCGGGATAGCGCCGAGGAAGACCGCCAGCGGGACGCCGGGGAGCCCGAGCGAGAGTCCGACGCCGAAGAACACGGCGAACATGGCCGCGGCGTGCGCCGTGCCCGAGGCGAACATGTAGTGGGCCACCGCGTAGAGCAGCGTGAGCAGGACGAACGTGCCCAGCGTGCCGAAACCTAGCCCCTTGACCCAGGAGCCGACGTTGTCGCCGAACCAGCCGACGAATCCCAGCTCGCCTAGCTGCGTGCCCATCATGACCAGCGCCGCGAACCACACCAGGGTGTCCCAGGCGGCGCGCTCGGACTTCATGGCTTTCCACGTCAGCGTGCTGGTGAGCAGGAGGATCGCAAGCCCCAGGAACGCGACGGCGGTGGAGGAGATGAAGTCGCCGCCAAAGATCCACAGCACGATCATGAGCAGGAAGACCCCGAGCGTGATCTACTCGCTGCGGCACATCGGGCCGAGCTCCTTCAGCTCGGCGGCGGCCGCCTTGGGCGCCTCCGGCGTCTTGGTCAGGCGCGGCTTGTCCATCACATAGACCACGAGCGGGACGAGCGCCACCGCGACGAGCGCGGGCACCGCCGCGGCGAGGAACCAGCCGGTCCAGCTCACCTCCACGCCCTCGTTGGCGGCGAACTTGGCCGCCATCGCGTTGGGGGCCGCACCGGTGAAGAACACCACGGAGACCGCGAGGTTCATGTTGTAGCCGGTGAGCGCGAGGTAGCTGCCGATGTTGCGGTAGGTCGACGGGCCGTCCGGGTGCGAGCCGGACTTGAGGCAGATCGACTTCGTGATCGGGTAGACGATCCCGCCCGCGCGGGCGGTGTTGGAGGGGATGAACGGCGACAGCGCCAGGTCGGTTAGCCCCAGGCCGTAGGCGAGGCCGAGCGTCGAGCGCCCGAAGATCCGCACGAACTGCAGCGCCATGCGCGTGCCCAGCCCCGAGGAGATGACCGCGCGCGAGACGAAGAACGCGGAGACGATGAGCCAGATGGTGGAGTTCGCGAACCCGGACAGCGCCAGCGACATGGACTTGTCGGGGTTGCCGGGCGAGAGCACCTGGGTGGTCGCGCTCAGGGCGATCGCCGCCACCGACAGCGCGCCCATGGGGGCGGCCTTGATGATAATCCCCACGATGGTGGCCACGAAGATCGCGAACAGGTGCCACGCGTTCGGCTCGAGGCCGCTGGGGGTGGGGATGAACCAGATGACCAGGCCGACGACCGCGGTGGCGAGCAGGCCCTTGGCGCTGATCTCCGAGGCCAGCTTCTGCGGGGCGGGGGCGTCCATGGCGGCAGGAGGGGCGTTACCGGGAACCTTGTCCGGCGGTGCCGGAGGGATGAGGGTACTCACTTGATGTACCTGACCTTCTCGTAAAGATCCTCAAGGATGGCCTCCTTGCGCTCGTTGTACTCGGCCTTCTTCTGAGTGTAGAGGTTGTTGCCGTGGGCATCGATCGACACGATCAGCGGCCCGAACTGCTTGACCCGCATGACCCAGAGGGCCTCGGGCATGCCCAGCTCGCGCCAGTGGGACTCCTCGACCTCCTCGACCTCGGTGGCGGCGATGACGGCGTTGCCCGCGGGGAACACGCAGTGCAGCGCGCCGAAGTCCTTGCATCCGGCCTCGGTGTTGGGCCCCATGGAGCCCTTGCCCACGATGAGCCGCACGCCGGTCTGCTCGATGAAGTCGTACTCGAACATCTCCATGCGCATGGAGGTGGTGGGGCCGACGGAGACGACCTCGAACTTGTCGTCCTCGCCCTCCACCGGCTGCATGATCGGCCCGGCGTGGAGGATGGCCCCGCCCTGGAGATCGACGGGGAGCTTTCGCCCGAGCTCGACGAGCCGGCGGTGTCCGACGTCGCGGCAGGTGACGATGTGCCCGTCGAGGAAGATGACATCGCCTGCGTGGATGTCCTCGAGGTCCTCGCGGGAGATGGGGGTGTGGAGGGTCTTGGCCTCGCGCTCGCTCATGATGCTTGTCCTTTCTGCTCGTCGGTGGGCTACAGCTCGAAGCCTGCGTGGGTGAGAAGTTCGTAGTTGAGGTCGCGGTCGAGGCGGATGGTGCCGCGGCGGTGCGACCAGCAGCCGGTGTTCACCGCGACCGAGAGCACGGAGGGGTGGCGGGCGGAGTTTTCGATGTTCACGCCCATGACCGAGCGCCTGCCGCCCAGGCCCTGCGGGCCGAGCCCTAGGTCGTTGATGGCCGCCTCGAGGTTGGTCTCGAGCTCCGCGACCAGCTCGTTTGAGTTGTGCGACTGCACCGGGCGCATGAGCGCCAGCTTGGACATGAACGCCGCGGTGTCGATCGAGGTGCCGATGCCCACGCCGATGAGCATGGGCGGGCAGGCGTTGACGCCGTAGGAGGTCATCACGTCGAGGATGAACTTCATCGCGGCCTCGTAGCCCTCGCCCGGCATGAGGGTCTTGCCCTGGCCGGGCAGGGAGCAGCCGCCGCCAGCGAGGTAGACGTCCAGCTCGATGCCGTCGGTGTCCGGCACCAGCTGGGTGTACAGCCACGGCGAGCGGGTGCCGATGTTGGTGCCCGGGATGTACTCGTTGAAGGTCTCCACCGAGTTGCGGCGCAGCGGCGCGGTCTCGGAGGCGCGGCCGATGGCCTCCTTGAGCGCGGGCTCGAGCTCGGAGAGGTACGGGAAGTCGGTGCCGACCCGGGCGAAGATCTGGATCTGGCCGGTGTCCTGGCACGACGGGCGGTTGAGCTCGAGGGCGAGCTTCTGGTTGCGCTGCATGGTCGCGTAGATCATCTTGGCCATCGGCTGGTCCTCTTCCTCCGCCAGCTGGCGCAGGCGCGCCTCGACGTCGTCGGGCAGCTTCTTGGACACCAGGTCGGTGAACTTCGCGATGCGGTCGATGAGCAGCGACGCGCCCTGGCTGAACTCGCGGCCCAGGGTGGAGGGCTTCTGGGTAGACGGGGCGAACTCCACCTTCACGGGCTGGTTGTCCGCGGGCTGGGAGTCGGCCGGCGCGGACGCCCGGCGCTTTGCGCGCTCGGGTACGCCGCGCAGCGCTTCGGATGCGACGGTGGTCGTCATGGGATTGGATCCTTCACTCGTAGTGATCTCTTCTTGTCACCACCGAGTCTCGCTCCCAGGCGGGGCCCCGATCATCCCAACGCTTCCGGAGTTGTGCGCCCGAAAGAAGCCCCCACCGCGCCGCGAGGCGTCACCGAATGCCCCGTGGGCCCGAAGATTTACCCATCCGCCAGCCGCGCCAGCCGCTCGCCCACCAGCGCCGCCTGCTCGCCCAGCTCGCGGACCTGCTCCAGCACCCGCCGGTGCTCTTCCGCGCTCACGCCCCCGCCGTGAGGACCCGGATGGTCACCGAGCTGCTCCTCGGGGTGCGCGAAGCGCTCGTGGAAGGTCTCGTCAACCTGGCCTAGGTCCACGCCCCGCTCCGCGAGCTCGCGCAGCTGGCGGCGGTATTGGCTGGCGGTCTTGTTGAACGCGCGCTTGAAGGCCACGCCGAAGGCCTTGACGTCGGGGAACCCGCTCTCGCGCGCGACGTCGGTGATGGTCAGGTCGGTCTCCCCGAGCATGCGCACCGCCTGGGCTAGGCGCACGCGGGTGATGTGCTCGCTCAGCGGGATGCCCATGTGGCTGGAGAAGATCTCGGAGAAGTACGTCGGCGAGTACCCGGCGCGCTGGGCGAGCTGCTTCAAGGTCAGCCGCTCCCGGTAGTGCTCCTCGATGTAGCCGGTCGCGCGCCGCAGCACCTCCACGTAGCCCTCCTCCCCCATGAGCGCGACGGGGAAGACGGCCGGGTCGTGGAAGGATTCGAACAGCGTCGCGACGATCTCGGCGAGCAGCGCCTCCCTGCGCGCCGCGGCCGCCGGCCCCGCCTTCAGCCCCTCCTCCATCAGCCGCGCGCTCATCGCCCGCAGCCTGCGGAACTCGGCGTTTCCCTGCGTGCGGGGCGTCGACCGGCACGCGAAGTGCGGGATG
Organism: Corynebacterium vitaeruminis DSM 20294; assembly: GCF_000550805.1. Taxonomy (NCBI): domain Bacteria; kingdom Bacillati; phylum Actinomycetota; class Actinomycetes; order Mycobacteriales; family Corynebacteriaceae; genus Corynebacterium; species Corynebacterium vitaeruminis. The sequence goes on from NZ_CP004353.1 coordinate 2,432,305, forward strand.
ACGCCGCTGTTGAAGCTGGAAACGTAGTCGGGGTCGAGGTGGAGCAGGAGCGCCTGGGCGCTGCTCGCGCCGGGACCTGCCTCCAGCGACATGGTCGCGTGTCCCTCGTTCGAGTTGAGGACGGCCACGTCCCCGCGCCCCAGCACCGCCACGCCGCCGGCGGCGCACAGCTCCACCTTCCCGCCGAGGATCACCAAAAGTTCGATCTGCGGGTGCCAGTTGTAGTGGTAGGAGCCGATGTCGTAGACGTACTGCCGCGTCTCGGCACGCCGGGCCGGCGGGTTGTGCTCGACGTAGAACTCTGCGCGCGGTGAATCCATGCCTCCATCGTATCGGCGTCGCGGCGCCCGCGATCGAAAGATTTACCTATTCGAAAAACGACGCCGGCGCCCCAGAAAATCGCGTTCCGGTGCCGCAAGGCGTCGAAAAGGCAAAGCATGCTTGTCGACGATCACCGAAGGCAAAAACACCCTACGAACTGGGAAAATCACAATCTCAGACCGCTTTGAGAGGGCCGGAAAAATGCCCTTTATTAAACTGTTCGCCCATACCCAGCTTTCTCCAATGTTTGCCCACGTAGCGCCCCACGAGCGAGGGAGCGGAGGAATATCCCCTGCGTATCCCTCATTTTTTAAGCTGGACACCGACTGAACCGGGTCACAGCGTTCTGCCAGAATCGCCAGAAAGGCACGTTTCCTCAGGTCACGCCCCCAACTTAGGTGGTTGCACGGTCTAACTTTCGGTGGTTAACTTCATGTCATCGGCACGGAAACAAACGCCGTCCGAGACATGAACGTCACAATCGAATGGCTTGAGCGGAGGCTCTCAGACGGGAGCTTCGATCACGCGAAGGGCCAGTCGAGAAGAGATTTCCGCGAGAGGGAAGTGGTCAGATGGAAGGTAGCCGGAGATAGTCTTGGCCGACACGCTCTAGGTGTTGGGAGAGGCTGATCCACCCGAGTTGAAGCTTAGGAACAACTCGCCCCCCGATGTGAATCGAAGGGGAAAGTTGCATAGACGTTGAGGGGCGTCGCTTTAAGTGCAGCGATTCTTAAGATGCATGAGATTCCTTTTTTGAGAGACATCCTTTCTTTCTGAGGGAGGTCACCCCAGGTAGCCACCACCGTCACGGTGGGAAACGGCAGCCGGGGTGGCCTTTTCCATTGCCCCTAGATGGGCAACACCTCCTCGAGGAGGTTGATGATCTTCATGTCGTCCGGCTCCATCTTCGGCGCGAAGCGACCCGCGACCTCGCCGTCCGGGGAGACCACGAACTTCTCGAAGTTCCACTCGATGTCCGGGCCGTCGCCCTTGAGGAACTGGTAGAGAGGGTGCGTGTTCGGGCCGTTGACGTCGGCCTTCTTCAGGATCGGAAAGGTCACGCCGTAGGTGGTCTGGCAGAACTCGGCGATCTCCTCGTCCGAGCCGGGCTCCTCCTCGGCGAACTGGTTGCACGGCATGGCGATGACGAAGAGGCCGCGGTTGGCGTAGTCGTCGAAAAGCTCCTGCAACGCCTCGTACTGCGGCGTGAGGCCGCACTTGGACGCCGTGTTGACGATGAGGAGGGCATGGCCTTGCCAGTCCGCCATGGTGGTGGAGCGGCCGTCGTTGAGGGTAACCGGGATGTCGTAGATGCTCATGCCTGCCAGCGTAGGCGAAGTATCAGAGCAGCAAGGCGTAATCGGCGGGCTGGGCGCCGCGGGCCACCGCCTGCTCGACCGCGCGGAGGAAGTCCGCCCGCACGGCCTCATCACCCAGCTGCCGCGCCGACACCGACAGCCGCACCAGCTCGCTTTCTTGCGCCTGGCGCTCGGCGGTGCGGATGACGAAGTTGCGCCACCACTTCTTCGCGCCGTAGCCCTCGCCGATGGACACGTTGCGGCAGCTTAAGAGCTCGCCGGAGTCCATGTAATACATCCCCTGCCGCGAGGCGACCACCCGAAAGCCGTAGCTTTTCGACGCTTCCAAGGTGCCCGGCGACAGTTCCCAGCGCGGGGGCGCGAAGATGTCGAAGTCGAATCCCAGCCGGTGCATCTGGCGCGTGGCGCCGGCGAGCCGGAGGTTGGCCTCGTGCTGCTTGAGCCGGGCGAACTCGGCGCGGCGGCCCTGGGCGGTGACGTCGAAGCCGTTGAGGATGAGGCACCTCCCCGCCGCCTGCTGGGCCTGAAGCCACACGAGGGTGCGCTTGTCCTTGGCGAGGTGCCAGTGGGCGCCCACCCGCGGGGCGATGAGAAGGGAGACGGGGATTCCCTCGGCGTCGAGTGCGTCCACCAGCTTTCGTGTCGAGGAGAGGGACTGGTCGAAGACGCTGGAGATGGACGCGAGAAGCCGGGGCATGGCTGCATTATCACACAGCCCGCCCGGCTTGTCTTTTCGTGTTTAGGCCTCTAGCCCCGTCGCCTGGTTGACCACCCAGCCCCACTCGAAGGCGGTCTGGCGCCACTTCTCGTAGCGGCCCGACACTCCCCCGTGGCCCGCGGCCATCTCGGTCTTGAGATAGAAGTTCCCGCCGGTGGCGGTGGCCCGCAGCTTCGCGATCCACTTCGCGGGCTCGACGTAGAGCACGCGGGTGTCGTTGATGGAGGTGGCGGCGAGGATGTTGGGGTAGGCCGTGGCCTCGACGTTCTCGTAGGGGGCGTAGGAGGCCATGTACTCGTAGACCTCCTTGTCGTGCAGCGGGTCGCCCCACTCCTCCCACTCCCCGACCGTCAGCGGCAGCTCGGGCATGAGCATGCTGGTCAGGGGGTCGACGAAGGGGACGGCCGCGAGGATCGCCTTGAACCGATCGCCCGCCATGTTCGCCACCGCTCCCACGAGCAGCCCGCCCGCGGAGCCGCCCTCGGCGACCAGGTGCTCGCGGTCGGTGATGCCCTGCTCGAGGAGGGCGTCGGCGACGTCGATGAAGTCGAAAAAGGTGTTCTTCTTGTGCGCCATCTTGCCGTTGTCGTACCAGGCGCGGCCCATCTCGCCGCCGCCGCGGACGTGGGCGACGGCGAAGATCATGCCGCGGTCGAGCAGCGAGAGCCTCGCCACCGAGAATCCCGGGTCGATCGAGTGCTCGTAGGAGCCGTAGCCGTAGAGCAGGGTCGGGTTGGGCCGGGTCAGGTCGAGGTCGGCGCGGTAGACCAGCGAGACCGGGACCTGCGCCCCGTCGCGTGCCGTCACCCACTTGCGGCGGGAGGTGTAGTCCTCGCGGTTGAACTCGCCGAGCACCTCCTGCTCCTTGAGCAGCGTGCGCTGCCCGGTCGCGATGTCGAGGTCGTAGACCTGCGAGGGCGTGGTGAACGAGCCGTAGGACAGGCGGATGACCGGGGCGTCCCACTCCGGGTTGCCGAGCGACGCGACGGAGTAGAGCTCCTCGTCGAAGGCGACCTCCTCGAACTCGGTGAACCCGCCCTCGTCGAGCCGCATGACGGCGAGCCTTCCGATCGCGCCCGCCCGGTAGCCCAGGGTGATGTGGTCGCGGTAGGTGTCCACGCCCTCGATGCGCTGGTCCTCGCGGTGCTCGACGAGCGGGTGGAGGTCCGCGATCCCGAGGTCGCCCTCCTCGCGGCCCGAAACCGGGGTCCAGCCGACCGCGAAGTTCGGGCCGGTGGCGTTGTGGGTGACCACCCAGACGTCCTCGCCGGCGACGACCGCGTGGTCGATGTCCACGTCGAGGCCGTCCTGGCGGCGGTGGACGCAGCGGAATTCCGCCTCCGGGGTGGCCTGCTCGATGGCCCACAGCTCGGTGGTGGTCTTCGACCCCGAGGCGATGACGATGTACTTTTCCGAGCGCATGCCGCCGACGCCGACGTTGAAGCGCTCGTCCGCCTCGTAGAACACCCGGACGTCCTCCTCGACCGGGGTGCCGATCTTGTGGCGCCACACCGAGTCCGGGCGCCAGGCCTCGTCGACGCGCTGATAGAAGAGGTAGTCCTCCCCGATCCAGGTGGCGCCGTAGAAGACGCCCTCGATCACGTCGCCCAGGTGCTCGCCGGTGTCGAGGTCCTTCACGCGCAGGGTGAAGCGCTCGTCGCCCTCGGTGTCGGTGGAGTACGCGAGGAAGCGGCCGCTCGTGGTGATCGACGAGGCCCCCAGCGCGAAGAAGTCGTGGCCCTCGGCCAGCTGGTTGAGGTCTAGGAGGATCTGCTCGCCCACGACGGGCTCCCCCTCGGGGATGACCGGCGGGGTCCAGGCGTCCTGGCCTTCCTCGACGGGGATGCGGCAGGAGTAGGAGTAGCTCTTGCCTTCCTCGGTGCGGCCGTAGTACCAGTGCTTTCCCACGCGCACCGGGACCGACATCTCGGTCTCCTTCACGCGCGACTTGATCTCTTGGTAGAGGTTCTCCCGCAGCCCGGCGAGGTGGGCCGTCTCCGCCTCCACGTAGGCGTTTTCCGCATCCAGGTAGGCGACGGTCTCGGGATCCTCCTTGTCCCGCAGCCACTCGTAGTTGTCCACGAAGTCGTATCCGTGGTGAGAGCGGGTAATGGGGTGGATCGGTGCTGCCGGGGGGATGTTGGTCATGACAGACTATCGTAGCCCGTCGCCGCCGGCGGCGTTCCTCGCCCCCGAAACACCACTGCCCTCCCGCGCGATGCGGGAGGGCAAGCGAAATGCTGCTAGACGCAGCAGCCGATCCACTCGTTGAACTTGCGGCCGGTGATGCGCTCGAAGGCCTCGACGTAGCGGTCGCGGGTTGCCTCGACCACGGAGCCCGGGAGGCTCGGCGGCGGGGTGGTCGAGTTAATGTCCCAGCCGGACTTGGGGCCGGTCAGCCAGTTGCGCACGAACTGCTTGTCGAAGCTCGGCTGCACGCGGCCCGGCTCGTAGCCGTCGGCGGGCCAGTAGCGGGAGGAGTCCGGGGTGAGCACCTCGTCGGCGAGCACGAGCTTGCCTTCCTCGTCGAGGCCGAACTCGAACTTGGTGTCGGCCAGGATGATGCCGCGCTCCTCGGCGATCTTGGCGGCCTGGGAGTAGATGTTGATGCTGGCCTCACGCAGCTCCTCGGCGCGGGCCTGCCCCAGCTTCTCGACGACGGCCTCGAAGGTGACGTTCTCGTCGTGGTCGCCGATCTCGGCCTTGGTGGCCGGGGTGAAGATGGGCTCGGGCAGCTTGGAGGCCTCGACCAGCCCCTCGGGCAGCGCGACGCCGCACACGGACCGGCTCTCCTGGTACTCCTTCATGCCGGAGCCGGTGAGGTAGCCGCGGACCACGCACTCGAAGGGGAGCATCTTCAGCTTCTTGACCACGATCGCGCGGCCGAGGACCTCCTCGGGGATCCGCTCGTCGTCGATCGGACCCGCCAGGTGGTTAGGGAAATCGATGTGCTCGAAGAAGTACATGCTCATCGCGGTGAGCACGCGACCCTTGTCGGGGATTTCCGGCTCCAGGATGTGATCGTATGCGGAGATGCGATCGGTGACGACCATGAGGAGGGTGTCATCGTCGATCTCGTAGATCTCACGAACCTTGCCTGCGGAGACATGGCTGTACTGGGAAAGTTCAGGACGCATAAGGATGAAGTCTAGCCCCATCATGGCGCCCGCGGTAATTATGGCGTGAGATATTCGACTCGTTCGGGCCCTCCCCGCGCGCAAACGCGCGGATTCCGGCGGGCGCCGGCCTAACGCCGCGCGTATCGCCCCCGCGGCGCCGGGTTTTCGCAGGTGGTCAGATGTGCTGCCCCACAGATGCGCGGATGGTGGGAGGGGCCGCGCCAGAATCCGCGCGTTCGCGCCGCGCCCCGCCGCGCCGTCAAAAATGCGCGCGTGTGCCAGGAAACCTCACGCAAAACCCCAGGTGGTCAGATCCGCAGCCCGTCAAGAAAGCGCTTTTTTGCGGCGGAGAGAGCCCCGGGGCCGAAGGCGTCGGCAAGCAGAAAGCACAAAGCCCCGCACGAGGCGGGGCAATGAGGCAAGGAGGGGCTAGAGGATCTCGCCGGGGACGTAGTTGGCGGCCTCCGGGTAGCGGTTGACCAGGTCGCGGATGCGGGCGAGGACGCGATCGACCTGGGACTCGGCGGAGCCGATGAAGGCGTGGCGGTCGGCGAGGGCCTCGTCGAGCTGCTCTCGGGTCATGGGCAGGCGCTCGTCGGCGGCCAGGCGGTCGATGAGGTCCTGCTCGCCGCCGTTCTCGCGCATGTTGAGCGCCACGGCCACGGCGTTCTCCTTGATGACCTCGTGCGCGGTCTCGCGGCCCACGCCCGCGCGGACGGCGGCCATGAGGATGCGGGTGGTGGCTAGGAACGGCAGGTAGCGCTCGAGCTCGCGCTCGATCATCGCCGGGAACGCGCCGAACTCCTTGAGCACGGTGAGGAGGGTCTCGAACTGGCCGTCGATGGCGAAGAACGCGTCCGGCAGGGCCACGCGGCGGATGACGGAGCAGAACACGTCGCCCTCGTTCCACTGCTGGCCGGACAGATCGGCAAGCATGGTGAGGTAGCCGCGGAGGATGACCTGCAGGCCGCCGACGCGCTCGCAGGAGCGGGCGTTCATCTTGTGCGGCATGGCGGACGAGCCGACCTGGCCCTCCTTGAAGCCCTCGGTGACGGTCTCGTTGCCGGCCATGAGGCGGATGGTGTGCGCCAGCGAGGACGGGCCGGAGCCCAGCTGGACCAGCGCGGACACGGCGTCGAAGTCGAGCGAGCGCGGGTAGACCTGGCCGACGGAGTCGAAGACGCGCTTGAAGCCCAGGTGGTCGGCGATGAGCGTCTCCAGCGAGGCCAGCTTGGCCTCGTCGCCGCCCATGAGGTCGAGCATGTCCTGCGCGGTGCCCATCGGGCCCTTGATGCCGCGCAGCGGGTAGCGGCCGAGCAGCTCCTCCACGCGCTCGATGGCGATGAGCATCTCCTCGGCGGCGGAGGCGAAGCGCTTGCCCAGCGTGGTGGCCTGGGCCGCGACGTTGTGGGAGCGGCCCGCCATGACCAGGGTCTGGTACTGGGCGGCGCGCTCGCCGACGCGGGCGACCACGGTGACGGCCTTGTCGTGGATGAGCTCGAGCGAGCGGTAGATCTGCAGCTGCTCGACGTTCTCCGTCAGGTCGCGGGAGGTCATGCCCTTGTGGATGTGCTCGTAGCCGGCCAGCGCGTTGAACTCCTCGATGCGGGCCTTGACGTCGTGGCGGGTGACCTTCTCGCGCTCGGCGATGGAGGCCAGGTCAACCTGGTCAACGACGGCCTCGTAGGCGCTGATCGCCTCCGCGGGGATGTCCACGCCGAGGTCCTTCTGGGCGCGCATCACGGCGATCCACAGCTGGCGCTCCATGACGATCTTGGCTTCCGGGCTCCACAGGTTGGAAAGCTCCGCGGAGGCGTAGCGGTTGGACAGGACGTTTGCGATCTTCTTCTTTTCAGCCACGTCGGACATTATCGCACGTTGGGGCCCCTTATTCCATAACGCGGGCCTCGCCCTAGCCCCGCCGGCCATAGGGCGTCGACAAGCGGGCTAGCGCGAGATCCAGGAAGCGATGCGGCGGCAGGCCTCGCGGGTCTCGTCGGCGGGCGTGCACAGCGACAGGCGCACCCACTTGTGCCCCTCGAACGGGTCGAAATCGATGCCGGGCGCGACCGCGACGCCGATCTCCTCCACCCACCGGTGCGCGAGCTCCTCGCTGTCGTCGGTCAGCTTTTCCACGTTGAGCCACAGGTAGAGGCCGCCGTCGGGGTCCGCGTAGGTGTCCAGCCCGAGCTTCGGCAGCTCCTCGAGCAGCACGGCGCGCGCCTCGCGATAGCGCTCCACGTGGTCGTTCAGTTCGCTTATCGACGCCTCGCCAAAGGCGGCCACGCCCGCCACCTGGGACACCGCGGGTGCGCACAGCGACAAGGACGCCTGGAGGTTGGTCAGCGGCTCGACCAGGTTCTCCGGCACGATCATCCAGCCCACGCGCCAGCCGGTCATGGAGAAGTACTTGGACAGGGTGCCCACCACGATCGCGTCGTCGCTGAACTGCCGGGCGGTGACCGTTGGGCGGCCGAAGGAGATGCCGTGGTAGTCCTCGTCCGAGATGAGCGCGCAGCCGTTGTCCTCGCACCAGCGGGCGATCCGCTCCAGCTCGGCGGGGTCGATGATGGTGCCGGTGGGGTTGCCCGGGCTGGTGACGATGACCAGCTTCGGTTTCTCGCCCTTTTCGGCCAGCTCCTCGAGCATCGTCGCGGTGGCTTGGAAGCGGGTCTCGGCGCCGACCTTGAGGTAGGTGATCTCCGCGCCGAGGGAGGCGAGGATGTTGCGGTAGGCCGGGTAGCCCGGCGCGGTGATGGCCACCCGGTCGCCGTGGTCGAGCAGCGCCAGGAAGGCGTTGGAGAAGGCACCGGAGGAGCCGGTGGTGATGATGACCTGCCCCGGCGAGGTGTCCACCCCGTAGGTATTCGAGTGCCAGTCGGCCACGGCCTCACGCAGGCGGGCGTCGCCGACCACCTCGGTGTAGCCGAGCGGCTCATCGAACAGGGCCTCGCTCACGGCCTCGAGCGCCGGGCGCGGGGCGCCGGTGGACGGCTGGCCCGCGCACAGCATGATCGTGTCCTTCCCCTCGCGGCTGCGCTGGTGGATGATGTCCAGCATCTGCATGACGCGGAACGGTTCGACCTGGCTGCGAAGTGAGGGGTTAAGCATGGGAAATAGGTTAGTCCATGGTTCCGAAGGTCTCTAAGTCCGAAGGGGCTCCCGCGGCGAGCACGAGCTCGCCCGCGACCAGCACGTCGTCGGGCTGGGCCGTGCGGAACTGCCCGCCCGCAGGGCGAATGGCAATGATTTGCACGTGGGTGATATCGGATACCTTCTTGCCCAGCAGCGACACCGGCGGGGCCACCTTGACCACCGCGTAGTCGGAGTCGAACTCGGCGTACTCCTGGAGGCGGCCGTTCATGAGGTGGGCGATGCGGCGGCCGGTGTCGTGCTCGGGGCGGATCACGTGGTGGACGCCGATCTGGCGCAGGATCTTCCCGTGCGAGGGGCTCATCGCCTTCGCCCAGATGCTGGGCACGTTGAAGTCGACGACGTTGGAGGCCGTCAGCAGCGAGGCGCCCATGTCGGTGCCGATGGCGATGACCACGCGGGAGGCCTCGTGGACCGAGAGCTGCTTGAGCGCCTCCGGGTTGGTGGTGTCGGCGACGGCGGCGTAGGTCAGAAGCGGCGCGGCCTCGTTGATGCGGGCCTCGGAGGAGTCGATGCCTAAGACCTCGACGCCGGAGCGCACGAGCTCCTCGCCCACGGCCATACCGAAGCGGCCGAGCCCGAGGATCACCACTGCGGGGCGGGGGTTGCGACGAAAACTAACCAATGATCGGCCTTTCTACGGCGTAGGAATACATGCGGGTGGTCTTGCGGGCGGCCAGCGCTGCGACGAGCGCGACCGGGCCCACGCGGCCGGCGAACATGAGCACGACGAGCAGCAGCTTTCCCAGCGCGGGAAGCGCCGCCGTGATGCCCGTGCTCAGCCCCACGGTGGCGAACGCGCTGATCACCTCGAAGCTCAGCTGCATGGTGGCGAACTCCGGGGCGATGAACAGCATGAGCATGATCGCGAATCCAACGAACAGCGAGGCGAGCATGAGCACCGCCATCGCCTGGCGCACGGTGCGGTTGGGGATGCGGCGGCAGTGGACGAGCACGCTCTCGTCGCCGCGGATCTCCGCGACCATAACGGCGAGCAGGACCGCCGCCGTGGTGATCTTGATTCCGCCCGCCGTACCGCCCGAGCCGCCGCCGATGAACATGAGGAAGTCCGTGAGCACGAGCGTCGACGGGTGCAGCGCGCCGACGTCGACGGAGTTGAACCCGGCGGTGCGGCTGGTCACGGAGTGGAAGAAGGAAGCCAGCAGCTGGGTCTTGAGGTCGAAGCCGCTCATGACGCCGCGGCGCTCGATGGCGTAGGTCCCCACCGTTCCCAGCACTAACAGCACGGCCGTGCCGATGAGCGTGAAGATCGCCGTGAGCGACAGGTGCCCCACGTGCATCCCCGCGCGGCGCTTCCGGTAGCGCACGTACAGCTCCAGCAGGAGCGGGAAGCCCAAGCCGCCGATGATGATCGCCGCGGAGATCGGCAGGATGATGCCGAAGTCGCCGACGTACGGCACGAGGTTGTTGGAGCGCAGCCCGAAGCCCGCGTTGTTGAAGGCGCTGATCGCGTGGAAGGAGCCCTCCCAGATCGCCGCGGGCCAGGCCGAGCCCAGCGCGTGGAAGCGCAGGGTGAGCACGAAGGCGGTGATGGACTCCACCAGCGCCGTGAAGCTGATTGTGGCCACGAGCAGGTTGCGGACGTCGCCGAGCTGGGCGCCGCGGCCCTCGGCCTCGGCGTTGAGGCGGTCGCGAAGGCCCAGCTTGCCGCTGATGAACCAGCCCGCCAGGGTGGCCAGCGTCATGATGCCCAGGCCGCCCAGCTGGATGAGCACAGCGATGACGGCCTGGCCGAAGTGGGACCAGTAGGTCGCGGTGTCGACCACCGCGAGGCCGGTCAGGCAGACGGCGGAGGTTGCCGTGAACAGCGCGGTGATGAAGTCGGCCTGGGCATCGCCCATGCGGGAGACGGGCATATACAGGATGGCCGTCCCGATGATCACTAGCGCCGCGAAACACCCGGCGACCAGCCGGGATGGGGTAACGCGCATTGAAGCGATGCTACTCCCTGAGTTTTTCCTGAACAATCTGAAACGGGGGGATTTCATATCTCCAGGCACCTCCTCGCGGCTGGCCGTAGGCGTCGACAAGCGAGCTAGACGCTGATCTTTCCCTCGACCGCGGGCAGCGCGATGTCGGAGCGGTAGTGCCCGCCGTCCATGGCGATGTCCTTGAGCACGGCGTAGGCGTTGTCGCGCGCGTCGGCTAGGGTGGCGCCGGTGCCGATGACGTTGAGTACGCGGCCGCCGGCGGAGACCAGCTCGCCCGCCTCGTTGCGCGCGGTGCCCGCGTGGAGCACGGCCTCGCTGTCCGCGCCGGTGATCACGTCGCCCTTGCGCGGGCTGGCCGGGTAGTTCTCGGCGGCGAGCACGACGGTGAGCGCGTAGCCGTCCTCCCACTCCAGCGGCGGGAGCTCGGCGAGCTTGCCCGTGGCCACGGCGTTGAGGACCTCCGCCAGCGGGGACTTGAGCAGCGCGAGCACCGCCTGGGTCTCGGGGTCGCCGAAGCGGCAGTTGAACTCGACCACGGCCGGGCCCTCCTTGCCCCAGGCCAGGCCCGCGTAGAGCAGGCCGGAGTAGGCGCAGCCGCGGGCGACCATCTCGTGGGCGACCGGCTTGCACACCTCGTCGACGATACGGCGCACGCCGTCCTCGGGCAGCCACGGCAGCGGGGTGTAGGCACCCATGCCGCCGGTGTTCGGGCCCTCGTCGTTGTCGTAGGCGCGCTTGTGATCCTGCGCGGGCAGCAGCGGGACCACGACCTCGCCGTCGACCAGGCAGAACAGCGAGACCTCGGGGCCGTCGAGGAAGCTCTCGAGCAGCACCGGGTTGCCCGCGGCGAGCACGGCGTCAACATGTGCGCGTGCGGCCGCGCGGTCGTCGGTGACCACGACGCCCTTGCCGCCGGCGAGCCCGTCGTCCTTGACCACGTAGTGCGGGCCGAAGTTGTCCAGCGCCTTCTCGATCTCCTCGTCGGAGGCGCCCGGGGTGATCTGCTCCGCGCGGGCGGTGGCCACCCCGGCGGCGGCCATGACATCCTTGGCGAAGGCCTTGGAACCCTCGATGCGGGCGGCATCCTTGTTGGGGCCGAACACGGCGAAGCCGTTCTCGCGCAGCGCGTCGGCCACGCCCGCGACCAGCGGGATCTCCGGCCCGACGACGACGAGTTCCGCCTCGACCTTCTTAGCGAGCGCCAGCATCGCCTGCGGATCGTCGACCTTCGCGGCCTCCGGGTGGCAGGTGCCGAGCGCCTCCATCCCGGCGTTGCCCGGGGCGAAGTGAAGCTCGGTGGTGGCGGGGTCCTTCGAAAGGCCTAGGGCCAGGGCGTGCTCACGGGCGCCCGATCCGATTACAAGAATGCGCATGGTTAGGAATTGTAGCCGGTTGGCATTTCGCTTTACGACGCCTACGGCTGTGATGCCCCACGTAAAAGCGAACGCCGCCCCGCGCGGATGCGGGGCGGCGGAAGCGCGAGCGGAATTCGCTCGTATGACTAAAGGACCGGCAGCTGCGGGATGATCTGGCCCGGGATGGTGCCGCGGGAGACCAGCGCGTTGTAAACGGTGCCCCAGAAGGCGAGGCTGATGCCGAGGCTCAGGGCGGCGCCGACCAGGCCGAGGCCGGTGGAGGAACCCGTCTCGGCGGACAGGGCGACGGGGGCGGAGGAGGTCTGCGCGTTGGCCGCGGGGACGGCGGTGGCGACAAGGGCGACGGAGGTAGCAGCGGCGACGACGCCACGGCGGAGCTTGAGGGACATGGGTTTTCTCCTTAGAGGTTTCGGGCTGAAAACTTTCTCTCACATTATAGATTTCGGTTTTCGTTCCCACCTGTTATATTCACCGATTCAGTCTGGCGGGGGCGGCGGAGGTGACCCGGATCCTGGGGTGACCGACTATCCTCGGGACTCATGAGTAGCGTATTCACCAAGATCATCAACGGCGAGCTGCCCGGCCGCTTCGTCTACCGCGACGAGAAGGTCGTCGCCTTCCTCACCATCGAGCCGCTGGCCTACGGCCACACCCTGGTCGTCCCCATCGAGGAGGTCGACCGCTGGACCGACATGGCGCCGGCCGACTGGGTCCACCTCAACGAGGTCGCCCAGCGGGTGGGCAAGGCCACCATCGCGGCCTTCGGCAGCCCGCGCGCGGGCTATATCATCGCCGGCTTCGACGTCCCCCACACCCACATCCACGTCTTCCCCACCTCGAAGATGAGCGACTACGACTTCTCCCAGGCCATGGGCATGAACGACACCGACCCCGCCAAGATGGACGAGGCCGCCAACGCCCTGCGCCGCGAGCTCGGCACGGACGAGTCCGGCCGCCGTGCCTAGGTGGGTTCACTGGGTGCCCACCCGCGGCACCCTGCCCGCCTCCCCGCCGTGGCGCGAGGACCAGGTGCCGGTGATGTTCATCCACGGCACCATGGCCTCCCCCGGCAACTTCGAGATCCCGGCCCGGCTTCTCGCCCGGCGCGGGATCCCCTTTTTCGCGCCCGGGTTCGGCGAGCGCGGCACCGGCGACCTGGGCGCCTCGCTCCGTGAGCTGCTGCACGTCGTCGACGCCCACCCCGCAGACCAGATCGACATCGTGGGCCACTCCCTCGGCGGACTGCTCGGCCTGCAGATCGCGCAGGCCCGGCCGGGGCGCGTGCGCACGCTGGTGGGGCTGGGCGCCTGCTACCGCGGGGTGCCCCGGCGCCCGCGCTTCCCCCGGCTCACGCGCAACCTCCTTGGCGCGGCCTACGTGCAGCTGACGGAGGTGGAGCGCTTCTCCGACGCCGTGCCGGAAGGCACGCGGGTGGTCTCGATCCTCTCCGACGCCGACGCCGTGGTCCCGGGGGCCTCCTCGCGCCTAGGCGAGGTCGTGGCCGTGCGCGGGGTACGCCACGAGCGGCTGCCGCAGCTGGGCGCCGCGATCGTGCAGGCCCTGGGGTACTAGCCTCTTGGTTTCAGCCGCACAGTCACGCAGACGCGCAGACGCGCGGATTGTGGGAAAGCCCCCGCCACAATCCGCGCATTTTCAATTCGATCCCTTTCGCGACCTGCGCGTTTGCTCCCTCCCGCGGGGCTTCGCGTGAAAAATGCGCGGATTCCGGTAGGGCAACAACCGGAACCCGCGCATCTACCCCCTCCCGCGCCCGCCACCGCGGAACGGCTACTCCACAACCGGTGTCATGGGGATCTCTACCCGGAAGGTGGTCCCCTCCCCCTTCACGGAAGACACCGAGATAGCGCCGCCGTGCGATTCGACGAGCGACTTCGTGATCGCCAGCCCTAGGCCCGAGCCGCCGGTCGCGCGGGTGCGCGAGGTGTCGGCGCGGTAGAAGCGCTCGAAGATGTGGGAGGCGTCCTTCTCGCTCATGCCGACGCCGTCGTCGGTCACGTTGACCACGACGCTCGGCGCGGGGCCGCTCGGGCGCACCAAGGTGCCCTCGCCCACCGAGATCTCCACGCTCGCGTCCTCGCCGCCGTGCTTGAGCGCGTTGACCACGAGGTTCGTGAACACCTGGTGCAGGCGCGCGGCGTCGCCCATGACCATCGGGACGTTGGTCACCTCGGACTTGACCGCGATGTTCCGGCCCGGGTAGGCGGCCCGCAGGGAGCTGGCCACCGAGAGGTTGAGCTCCAACAGATCGACGGGCTTTTCCTCGTGGCGAGCACCCTCGGCGCGGGTGAGCGCGAGCAGGTCCTCGACGAGCAGGCTCATGCGGCTGGCCTCGGACTCGATTTTGTCCACCACTAGGTCCGCGTCCTTGGTCGCGCCGGAGCGGTACAGCTCGGCGTAGCCCTTCACGCTGGTCAGCGGGGTGCGCAGCTCGTGGGAGGCGTCGCCGACGAAGCGGCGCATCTGGTCTTCCTTTTCCTGGAGCTCGACAATCGACTGCTGCAGCCGCTCGAGCATCTGGTTGAGCGCGAGCGCCAGCGAGCCGATCTCGGTGTTGACCGGCCACTGCGGCACGCGTCGGTCGAGGTCGCCCTTCGCGATGGCGGTGGCGGTCTCCTCCACCTCGCGCAGCGGTCTCAGCGTTCGCTTGATCGCGTAGAAGGCGATGAGCGCGAGCAGCACGAGGATGATGAGGCCGATCACCAGCTCGCCGATGGCAAAGCTGCTGAGGATCGTCGACTCCCTGCTGATGTCCTTTGCCACCACGATGATGCGCCCGTCGGACACGGACGTCGCCACCGCTCGCCACTCCACCTTGTCGGTGGAGTCATCGGTCGACTGCACCGTCCTCGGACCGGTGTTGGCGTAGAGCCCCTCGAGGTTCGGCGAGGAGTTCTCGTTGCGCCCCGGGTTCACGCTGGTGGAGCCGTCGGGATAGATCCACGCGACCCAGAAGTCGTTGGGCGGCAGCGCCGTGCGGTTGCCGTAGACGGAGAAGATGTCCTGGTTGGTGGCCCACCCGCTGAGCGCGCGGTTGAGATCGCCGTCCACGCTCTCGTAGGTGACGTCCTGCAGCGTGCGCTGCGCCGCGATGGAGAAGGCGAACAGGCCCATGCCCGAGATGACCAAGACGATGATCATGAGCGCGACGCTCAGCGGCGTGCCCTTGGTCTGGCGCGCCGTCCGTACGCGGTCGCCCATCCTGTGAAAGCGGTCCGCGACCGCACCGAAGCGAGTCTTTGCCACGTATGTCGCCCGTCGCCCTAGCTGCGCGGGGTGCGCAGGACGTAGCCGACGCCGCGCACGGTGTGGATGAGCGCCGGGTCGGAGGTGTCGATCTTGCGGCGCAGGTAGGAGATGTAGGACTCCACGACGTTGCCGTCGCCGCCGAAGTCGTAATGCCAGACGTTGTCCAGGATCTTGGCCTTGGACAGCACGACCTCCGCGTTGAGCATGAGGTAGCGCAGCAGGTTGAACTCGGTCGGCGAGAGCTCAACGACCTCGCCCGCCTTGGTCACCTCGTGGGTGTCGTCGTTCAGGGTGAGGTCGGCGTAGGTGAGCGTGGCCTCGTCCTCGACGTCGCCGGTCACGGCGGCGCCGCGACGCAGGATCACGCGCAGGCGGGTGATGACCTCCTCCAAGGAGAACGGCTTGGTCACGTAGTCGTCCGCGCCGATCGTGAGGCCGTGGATGCGGTTTTCCACCGCGTCCTTCGCGGTGAGGAAGAGGACGGGGCCGTCGAAGCCGGCGGCGCGCAGCTTCGGCAGCAGCTCGAATCCGTCCATGCCGGGCATCATCACGTCGAGGATGAAGGCATCCGGGTTGAACTCCTCGGCGACCTCGAGGGCCTCGATTCCAGAGTTTGCCGTGGCCACCTCGAAGCCCTGGAACTTGAGGCTCACGTTGAGCAGTTCCACGATGTTGGGCTCGTCGTCGACCACCAGGACACGGGTTGCGCTATCACTCATAGAATCCATTTTTACCTACATACCTCGGTTTCGTGCGATTTTGGTTCACCGCTTAGTCAACAGAACGCCGCTGAGCGTGGCCTTACCCATTACTGGACAATCGCTGTGAGTTTCATCCCCACTCGATGTGCTCGAGGTCGAGCCCCTCGCGGCGGGCGTGCTCCTCGATGAGTTCGAGCAGGTAGGGCGCGTGCCCCTTATAGGTCTCCTCCCATCGGGGGTCGGCGACGTACATGCGCGCGATCAGCACCTGCTTCGCCGTGGAGACGTCGTACCACTGCCCGATCTGGGCACGGTGGCGCGCTACGAGCTCTTCCGCTTCCGCGCTGCCCGGCTTCACGCCGTTGTCGCTTGCCGACGCCAAGGCGGCCACGAAATCGTCCTGCTCGGCCTTCACCCGCTGCCAGTCCTCGAGCGTCATGCCCTTCTGGACCTCCTGCGACTGGGCCCATTCCTTGGTGTGTCCCCAGCGCTGCTCGGCCTCCTCCTGGTAGCCGGGCATGTCGTCGCCGAAGACCTTCTTGATCTCTTCCATGGTGATCTCCTGTTCTCGTTGCTGGGCGATGATCTCGTCGAGATGCGTGATCATCGTGTGCACCGTATCGAGCTGAGCCGACAACACCTCGCGCTGCCGCTTGAGCCGGTCGATGCGGCTTTTCGCCGACGACTCCTCGAGCAGCGAGGCGATGTCCGCCAGCGGCAGCCCGGCGCTCTTGTAGACGACGATCGCAAACCCGGTCTGCAGGTCGTCCTCGGTGTAGAGCCGGTAGTCGCTCGTGGTCCGCCAGCCCGGCACCAGGAGCCCCTTGGTCTCCCAGTGCCGCAGCGTCCGGGGTGTTACCCCGAGGATCTCGGCGGCCTCGCCGATGGTGTATTCGCTCATCTCGTGCACGTTCCTCATTCAACTGCTTGCCGTCGCGTCAAGGTCAAGGGTAGCGGACAAGATTGAAACTGTAACGTCCGTTCGGTACAGTTTCCTTTCATGGCAACAACCTCGAAAAACAGGTGGGCGTTCCTCGGCGTCATCTCGATGGGGCTCCTCCTCATCGCCGCGGACAACTCCATCCTCTACAGCGCGCTGCCCACCCTCGAGCAGCAGCTGCACACCACCGAGCTCGAGGGGCTGTGGGTCATCAACGCCTACCCCCTCGTCCTCGCGGGCCTCCTGCTGGGAACCGGAACCCTCGGCGACCGCATCGGCCACCGCCTCATGTTCGAGCTCGGCCTCGGCGTCTTCGGCCTCGCCTCGCTCATCGCCGCCTTCGCCCCCAACCCCGAGGTCTTGATCGGCGCCCGGGCGCTGCTCGGCGCGGGGGCTGCGACGATGATGCCCGCCACCCTGGCGCTCATCCGCACCACCTTCGCAGACCCCAAGGAGCTGGGCACCGCGATCGGCGTGTGGGGCTCGGTGGCCACCATCGGCGCGGCCGCGGGTCCCGTCGCGGGCGGGCTGCTGCTCGAGCACTACTGGTGGGGCTCGGTGTTCCTCGTTAACCTGCCCATCGTCGCGTTCGCGCTGGCGGCCACGCACCTCATGGCTCCGGCCAACGACCCCAACCCGGCCAAGCGCTGGGACCTTGTCACCTCCCTCTACGCGATGCTCGCCATGGCCGGGCTGGTGCTGGCCATCAAGGAGCTCGCCCGCGGCGACTTCGCCCTCGCCGCCGCGGCGGTCGCCGTCGCCGCGGCCGGGGTGGCGTTCTTCCTGCGCCGCCAGCGAGCGCTGCCCGACCCGCTCATCGCCTTCGACGTCTTCGGCAATCGGCTCTTCCTCGCGGGCGTCGTGGGCGCGATGCTTTCGATGTTCGTCCTCGCCGGGGCGGAGCTTCTCACCACGCAGCGCTTTCAGCTGGCCGCCGGCATGACCCCGCTCGAGGCGGGCTACATCAACGGCGCGATCGCCATCGCGGCCTTCCCCACCTCCATCTGGGGTGGCGCCAATCTCCACCGGGTGGGCTTCCGTCCGCTCATCTCCGGCGGCTTCGCGCTCATCGCTCTGGGGTTGCTCGCAGCACTTGCCAGCCTGCACGCAAGCTTCGGCGGGTTCATCGCGGGCGTGGTGGTCATGGGGCTCGGCATCGGGCTGACGATGAGCGTGACCTCGACCGCGATCATCGGCTCCGCCCCCAGGCACCGCGCGGGCATGGCCAGCGCGCTCGAGGAGGTCTCCTACGAGTTCGGCACCCTGCTGGCCGTGGCGGTGTTGGGCTCGCTCATGTCCGCGTTCACCGCCCGCAGCGCCCTCCCGCGGGCCGAGGCCATCGACCAGGCCTACCTTGACACGATGTCCGTCGCGGTTATCGTGGCAGTCATCGCCACCGCCTGCACCTTCTACCTCTTGAAGGGCAACCCGAAGGAGACCGAGTATGCGCACGAGTAAGAAGGAGCACTTGCTCCTGACCGCCATTGGTATCGTCGACAAGCACGGCCTCGAAGCGCTCACCTATGAATCGCTGGCGGAGGCCTCGGGGCTGAGCAAGTCGGGGCTGATCTACCACTTCCCCTCGCGCCACGCGCTGCTGCTGGAGATCAACCGCTACCTCGCGGCTCAGTGGGAGGCCCAGCTCACGGCGGCGGCCGGGGCGCCCATCGAGGAGCTCGACGACGCCGCCAGGGCGCGCGCCGCGGTGAGGGTGTGCAGCTCCAACGCCACCCGCGCGGACCTCCTTTTCGCCCTCGACGCCTCGCGCGAGCCCGAGTTCAACGAGATCTGGGAGAAGGTCTTGGGCGACTGGCAGCTGCCGCGGGCGATGATCCTCACCGATCCCCGCCGCTACCTCGTCCACCTCATCGGCGACGGCCTCTGGGTCCACGACCACATCAACGGGTTCGCCCTCACAGAAAAAGAGCGCCAGTCGCTGATTGCTGCAGCGCTGACGCTTATCGACGAAAAACCTTCGGCCTAGAGCTTCGGGATATTACGGAGGTTGGAGGAGGCCATGTCCAGCATGTGGCCGACGCCACCACCGAAGACGGTGCGGGTCGCGGCCTTGGAGAAGCCCATCAGCATGTCGAAGGTGATGTTCGGCGGGATGGACAGCGCGTTCGGGTCGGTGACCACGTCGATGAGCACCGCGCCCGGGTAGGCGAAGGCCTCCTCGAGCTGGGCGCGCGCTTTCTTCGGGTCGGTGATCTTGACGTGCTTGATGCCGATGGCCTCCGCGATGCCAGCGAAGTTCACGTGATCGTGGTCGGTCTCGTGCTCCGGCATGCCCTGGACCAGCATCTCCAGCTTGACCATGCCCAGCGAGGAGTTGTTGAAGCAGACGATCTTCACCGGCAGCTCGTGCAGCTTGACGGTGAGCAGCTCGCCCATGAGCATCCCGAGCCCGCCGTCGCCGGAGAAGCTGACCACCTGGCGCCGCGGCGAGGAGGCCTGCGCGCCGATGGCCTGCGGCAGGGCGTTGGCCATGGTGCCGTGGCGGAAGGAGCCGATCAGCTCGCGCTTGCCGTTCGGGGTGATGTAGCGGGCGGCCCACACGTTGCACATGCCGGTGTCCACGGTGAACACGGCGTCCTCGTCGGCGATCTCGTCGACGATGTTGGCGATGAACTCCGGGTGGATCGGCACGTGGCGGTCCACCTTGGAGGTGTAGGCCTCCACGACGTCGTTCAGCTTCTTGTGATGCAGCTTGAGCATCCGGTTGAGGAAGGAGCGGTCCTGCTTCTCGTCGACGTGGTCGATGATCGCGCGGATGGTGGCGGCGACGTCGCCGGTGACCGGGTGGCTGATCTTGGTGCGGCGGCCGATGTGCGAACCGTCGATGTCCACCTGGGCGACGTTCTTGCGCGGCAGGAAGTCGTTGTAGGGGAAGTCGGTGCCTAGCAGAATGAGAAGGTCGGCCTCGTTGGAGGCGTCGTGGCAGGCGCCGTAGCCGAGCAACCCGGACATGCCCACGTCAAACGGGTTGTCGTACTGGATGTACATCTTGCCGCCCAGGGCGTGGCCGATCGGGGCCTTGATCTTCTCCGCGAGCGCGAGGACCTCCTCGCGGGCGTCCTTGACGCCAGCGCCGCAGAACAGGGTGACGGTCTTGGCCTGGTTGATGGCCTGGACCAGGTCGGCGGCCTCGGCGGCGTCCGGGTAGACCACCGGGCGGCCGGAGGAGATCTTGGAGGCGACGAAGGTGTCGGCCTCCGCCTCCTGCATGGAGATGTCGCCGGGTATGACCAGCACGGACACGCCCTTGCCGGACATGGTCGACTGGATGGCGTGGTGGAGGATCACCTCGCCCTGGCGGGCGGAGTTGACCATCTCGCAGTAGCCGGAGCACTCGTTGAACAGCAGCTCCGGGTGGGTCTCTTGGAAGAAGGTCGAGCCGATCTGGCGCGAGGGGATGTGGCTCGCGATGGCCAGAACCTTCGCACCGTTACGGTGGGCGTCGTAAAGCCCCTGGACGAAGTGGGTGTTGCCGGGGCCGCACGACGCCGCGCACACGGCAAGCTTGCCCGTAACCAGCGAGTCCGCCTCGGCGGCGAAGGCGGCGGCCTCCTCGTTGCGGACGTGGATCCATTCGATCTTCGAGCGCCGCACCGCGTCGACGATCGGGTTGAGGCTGTCGCCGACTAGGCCGTAAATGCGCTCGACGCCCTGCGCCTCCAGCGTGTCGACCAGCTGCTCTGCATAGGAACGAGCCATGAGCTATCTTCCTTTCGTTGTGGTGTCTCCCACCACTGTGCACCCGTTTTGGTTAGGTTTGCCAACTTTCGATTCCAACTACACAGGCAACCCTCAGGTGTGACCGATCAGACACAAACCAACATCCGCCTTGCGTGCCGCTGCGACCAGCGGCGTTAACCGATATGTTTGTCGTATGACTGTTGCCACCGCGCCCTCGTCCCGCCGCACCGACCGCGCCACCGTGGTCGCCTGGGGCCTGTGGGACATGGGCTCGGCCGCCTTCAACGCGGTGCTGGTGACCTTCGTGTTCTCCGTCTACCTCACCGACTCCGTGGGGCTCAACGTCCACACCTCCGCCACCCCGTCGACCTGGTACTCGCTAGCCATCGCGCTCTCGGGCGTCGCCATCGCGCTCGTCGCGCCCGTCATGGGGCAGCGTGCCGACGCCAGGGGTAAGCGGCGCCAGAGCGTGCGCAGCTGGACGCTGCTCACCTTCGCCCTCATGCTCGCGCTCTTCGTAGTGCGCAACGACGCCCCGGACTACTTCTGGGTGGGCATCACGTTGATGGCGATCGCCTCGGTGACCTTCGAGCTTTCCGAGGTCTCCTACTTCGCCATGCTCAACCAGGTCTCCACCCGCGAGAACGTCGGGCGGGTCTCCGGCTTCGGCTGGTCGCTGGGCTATTTCGGCGGCATCATCTTGCTGCTCATCTGCTACGTCGGCTTCATCGCGGGCTCCTCCGGCGGCCACGCCGGCCTGCTGCGCGTGCCCTCCGAGGGTGGCTTCAACATCCGGCTGGTCGCCGTCGTCGCCGCCGTGTGGTTCCTCGTGCTCGCCCTGCCGGTGATGTTCCGGGTCCCGGAGGTCGCCCCCAACCCCGAGCTGGAAACCGGCGGCGTGGTCTCCTCCTACAAGGTGCTCATCGCCACCCTGAAGGAGCTGTGGCACACCGACCGCAACTCCCTGCGCTTCCTGCTCGCCTCGGCGGTATTCCGGGACGGGCTGGCGGGCGTGTTCACCTTCGGCGCCATCCTCGCCGTCACCGTCTACGAGTTCCGCCCCGACCAGGTCCTGCTCTTCGGCGTGGCCGCCAACGTCATCAGCGCCATCGGCGCGCTGGCGTGCGGCACCTTCGACGACCGCTTCGGCCCCAAGCCCGTCATCCTCGTCTCGCTCGCGAGCATGGTCGCCTGCTCGGTCGTCCTCTACTTCGTCCATGGCCCGCTCATGTTCTGGATCTTCGGGCTCGCGCTGTGCCTGTTCGTCGGCCCCGCGCAGTCCGCCTCCCGCTCCTTCCTCTCCCGGCTGTGCGAGGAGGGCCGCGAGGGGCAGCTCTTCGGCCTGTACACCACCACCGGCCGCGCGGTGAGCCCGCTAGCGCCCGCGGCCTTCTCGCTGTTCACGGGCGTCACCGGCTCCGATCGCGCGGGCATCTTCGCCATCGCGCTCATCCTCGTGCTCGGACTGTGGCTGCTCACGCGGGTGCGCCAGCCCTCCTGACGCGCGGAGGCTCCCGCCGGTACGCTGTAGGCCTATGACGGCCTCCCCCACCGACGACCCGGCCGCCCCGGGCGCCGACGAGACCCCCACCGGTGTCTTCCAAGCGATCGGCGAGCTCGCCCGGCGCGGCGCCGACGACGAGCCCGCGGCCGCCACCATCGACGTGGCCGCCGCTCCCCCGCTCGCCCCCTGGCTCCCGTGGACACCTTCGACCGCGAACAGATCAGCGGCGTGCTCGACATCTGCGCCCGCATCGGCGACATCCTCATCCAGGCGGGCACCACCAACTCCGATGCCTGCGCCCACGGCCAGGCGGTGGCGGAATCCTTCGGCGTGTGGAACGTGCACGTGGACATGACCGCCAGCCGCATCCGGCTGTTCGCCCACGTCGGCGGCAACTCCCACCACCCGGTGGCCCACGTGCGCGTCATGCGCGGCGGGGCCCAGGACTTCGATCGGCTGGAGAAGGTCGACCAGCTCATCCGCGACATCCACGCCGGGCGCTGCTCGCCGGCCGAGGCCCGGGACCGCCTCGACGCGATCGAGTCGGCGCACGCGCCGCTGGGCCTTGCCGGGGTCACCGCCGCGTGGGCGGGCATGGGCGGCGCGGTGGCCTTCCTGCTCGGCGGGGACTGGCCGGTGGCCGTCATCTCCACGCTCGCGGCCGCCGTCATCATCCTCATGTCCGCCTTCCTCGGCCGCCACGGGCTGCCCCTGTTCTTCCAGAACACCGCGGGTGGGGTCTTCGCCTCCCTGCTCGCCTCCGCCAGCTACCACCTGGGCAGCCACGTCGGGCTCACGCTGCGGCCGAGCATGGTCATCGCCACCTCCATCGTGGCGATGCTCGCCGGGCTCACCCTCGTCCAGGCCATCCAGAACGGCGTGACCGGCGCGCCGGTCACGGGCACCGCGCGCTTCTTCGACACCGCGATGATCACCGGCGGCGTGGTCGCGGGCGTGGGCATCGGCATCGTCGCCTCCGGGCTGGTGGGCTTCAGCCTGCCCCCGATGGAGACGACCGCGGCCCCGAACCTCGCCTCCGCCACGGTGCGGGTGCTCGGTTCGGTGGGCGCCACCGCCGCCTTCGCGCGCGCCTGCTACGCCGCCTGGGACTCGGTGTTGCTCTCCGCCGCGACGGCGGCCATCGGCTCGAGCCTGTATTACTTCCTTCTCATCCCGCAGGGGTTTGGCTACATCTCCGCCAGCGCGGTGATGGCCATCCTCATCGGCCTCATCGGCGGCCTGCTCGGCCGTTTCTTCCGCGTGCCGCCGCTCATCATCGCCATCGCGGGCATCACCCCGCTTTTGCCGGGGCTGTCGATCTACCGCGGGATGTACGGCCTGCTTCACGACCAAACACTCATCGGCTTCGGAAACCTCACCGTCGCGCTGGCCACCGCCACCGCGCTGTCCGCGGGCGTCGTCCTGGGCGAGTGGATAGCCCGCCGCTTCCGGCGGCCCCGCTTCGCCAAGCGCGGGCAGAGCTAGATCCGAATCCCGCCGCCTCCGGCCACCGCGTCAAAGAAACGCTTGTTTGACCACAACCGCGCCGCAAACGCCCAGGCGGTCACATCTGAAGCCCGTCAACAAAGCGCTCCTTTGCTGGCGGGGGGCACCGCGACACCGGTGGGAAGCTCAGCCTGCCTCGGGCACCCCGGAAACGCCGTCGCAGGACAGGAACTGCCCAGCTGAAAGCGCCCGCCGCTAAAAGCCGGAGGGTTTTCGTGGGCGTGCACGCCACCAGGCCACAGCGACAACGCTGTGGCCTGCGGATTTTGGAGCTGAAGATGGGACTTGAACCCACAACCTACGGTTTACAAGACCGTTGCGCTACCAATTGCGCCACTCCAGCACGGTCATCGGCCAAGGTAGCGGCCGCGACTGCCCCATGATACTAACCCACGGCCTGCAAAAGAACCAAGGTGCCAACACCGCCCTCGCGCGGCGCGGGGATTCTCTATTAGGTTAGGGGTGGTCAGGCCATAGGCGTCGGAAAGCGAAAGCGATGGGAATGAGTCTTAGGGAAACACTGCGCGGCCTCAGCCAGCGCGCGGGGCGCATCGCGACGATCGATGCGATCAAGGCCGCGCCGCCGCCGTCGCCGCTGGCCCCGGTCGATCTGACGGATCCGGGGCAGGTCGCGGCCGTGATGGACGTGGCCGCGCGCGTGGGCGACATCCTCTTGTCCTCCGGAACGTCCAACCGCGACACCGTCGTGCAGATCCACGCGGTGACCTCGGCGTACGGCCTCGTGTACTGCCACGTGGACATCACGCTCAACACGATCACGGTGTTCGCGAACATCGGGCACGAGAAGAAGACGCCGGTGAGCGTGTTCCGCGTGGTCAGCAAGATGACCACGGACTTTTCCAAGCTCACGGCCGTGGACCGGCTCATCCGCTCGATCCAGGCGGGCGCCACCCCGCCGGACGTGGCCGCGAAGATCCTGGACGACCTCTACGCGGCACCGGCCAGCTACGGGTTCAAGACCTCGCTGGTGGGCTGGGGCGGCATGGGCGCCTCGGTCGCGGTGCTGCTCGGCGGCGGGTGGCTCCAGGCGGTGCTGGCGCTGGTCGTCGCCGTGCTGATCATGGCGGGCAGCGCGTGGCTGGCCAAGCACTCGCTGCCGCTGTTCTTCCAGAACGTCTACGGCGGGTTCGTGGCCACGCTGCCCGCGGCGATCGCGTACTTCGTCGCCACCGGGCACGGCCTGCACGTGGTGCCCAGCCAGATCGTGGCCTCGGGCATCGTGGTCATGCTGGCCGGGCTGACGATGGTGCAGTCGCTCCAGGACGGCATCACGGGCGCGCCGGTGACGGCGTCGGCACGGTTCTTCGAGACGCTGCTGCTCACCGGCGCGATCGTGGCGGGCGTGGGCATCGGCATCCAGGCCGCGGAGCTCATGGGGATCTCCCTGCCGCCGCTGGAATCGGCCGCGGCTCCGAACTACGCGTCCTCGCTGGCCAAGGCGCTGGCGGGCGCGGTTGCCTCGGCGTCGTTCGCGCTGGCCTGCTACGCGGAGCTGGGCTCCGTGATCGTCTCCGGGCTCACGGCGCTGGCCGGTTCCGTCCTCTACTACTTCGTGCTCATCCCGCTCGGCATCGGCGAGGTCATCTCCACGGCGCTCGCCGCCACGGTCATCGGCCTCGCCGGCGGCCTGCTCGCGCGCCGCTTTCTCATCCCGCCGCTCATCACCGCGATCGCGGGCATCACCCCGATGCTGCCGGGCCTGTCCATCTACCGCGGCATGTACGCCGCACTCAACGAGCAGATGCTGGTCGGCTTCACCAACCTGGCGCTGGCCCTGTCGCTGTGCTCGGCGCTGGCCGCGGGCGTGGTCCTGGGCGAGTGGGTCGCGCGCAGGCTTCGCCGCCCGCCGCGCCTGAACCTCTACGGCGCCTTCCGCCGCGCGCGCCGCAACCCGTTCCCCGCCACCGACACCGGCAGCTTCAAGGTGGTCAAGGCCCCCAACGAGGGTCGCGGTTAGCGCGTGTGCTTTTCGCTTGTCGACGCCTTCGGCCCCCGCCGCTATCCCTCCCCTGGCCGCTCGCGGGCGGCGGCGATGGGCTACAATAGGCGACCTAGACTGTCTATAGCCCGTCGCTCATTCGCACACAGGAGGGGACCCTTGCCACCCAAGGTCACTGACACCCGCACCACTTCGGCCGAGGCGCTGCACGCCGTGGAGGCCGAGACCGGAGCCGCCGCCCGCCGCATCGTGGCAACCTACGCTGAGGACTTCTTCGACGGTGTCACCCTCATGTGCATGCTCGGCGTGGAGCCGGAGGGGTTGAGCTACCGCAAGGTCGCCGCCGAGTTCGAGGAGGCCGCCGCCCCGAAGAAGGCCGCCAAGAAGGCTGCTAAGAAAACGACCAAGAAGGCGGCGAAAAAGACGACCAAGAAGGCGGCAAAGAAGGCCACCAAGAAGGCGACCAAGAAGGTCGCGAAGAAGGCTGCCAAGAAGACCACAAAGAAGGCGTGATTCTTCCATGAGCGGTGACAACACATTCGTGGTGGTGGCCAACCGGCTGCCCGTGGACATCAGTGTCGCCGCCGACGGCACCCGCACCTTCAGCCCCTCGCCGGGCGGCCTGGTCACGGCGCTGAGCCCCGTGCTCGAGCGCCAGCAGGGCTGCTGGGTGGGCTGGCCCGGCACCGTCGAGGAGGTGCCCGAGCCCTTCTACACCGACGGCGGGGTGCTGCTCCACCCCGTGGCGCTCAACGCCCACGACTTCGAGGCCTTCTACGAGGGCTTTTCCAACGCCACCCTGTGGCCGCTCTACCACGACCTCATCGTCCCCCCGATCTACGACCGCGAGTGGTGGGTCTCCTACCGCGAGGTGAACCTGAAGTTCGCCCACGAGGTCGCCGAGGTCGCCGCCGAGGGCGCGATCGTGTGGGTGCAGGACTACCAGCTCCAGCTGGTCCCGGGCATCCTGCGCCAGATCCGCCCGGACCTGACCATCGGATTCTTCCTGCACATCCCATTCCCCTCGCCCGACCTGTTCCGCCAGCTGCCCTGGCGCGAGGAGATCGTGCGCGGCCTGCTCGGCGCGGATCTCCTGGGGTTCCACCTGGTCTCCAGCGCCACCAACTTCCTCGACCTCACTCGCGAGGTCGCGGGCGGCATCGGCTCGCACACCGGCCAGCCCGACGAGCTGGAGGTCTCCGGCCAGGCGAGCGTGCGCGAGGTGACCGCGCACATCACCACCAACGACAACCGCGAGGTCGGCGTGGCAAGCTTCCCCATCTCCATCGACGTCGACGAGGTCCTAGGCCTGCTCCCCACGCCCGAGAAGGTCGCGGAGGTCCGCCACGACCTGGGCGACCCGCAGACCCTCATCCTGGGCGTCGACCGCCTCGACTACACCAAGGGCATCCTCCAGCGACTGCTGGCCTTCGAGGAGCTGCTCGAGGCGGAGGCGCTGGACGCGAGCAACACGGTGCTCGTGCAGGTCGCCACCCCCTCGCGCGAGCGCATCGACCACTACAAGCGCACCCGCTCTCAGGTCGAGGAGGCCGTGGGCCGCATCAACGGCCGCTTCGGCTCGCTCGGCAAGCCGGTGGTGCACTACCACCACCAGTCGCTGTCCAAGAAGGCGCTGCTGGAGCTCTACTCCGCCGCCGACATCATGCTGGTCACCCCGTTCAAGGACGGCATGAACTTGGTGGCCAAGGAGTACGTCGCCTGCCACGGCGACGGCAGCGGCGCGCTCGTGCTCAGCGAGTTCGCGGGCGCGGCCCACGAGCTGTCCGAGGCGTTCCTGTGCAACCCCTTCGACATGGAGTCGATCAAGCGCCAGCTGTCCAACGCCGCGACCATGCTGCAGGCCGACCCCGAGACCGCCGCCCGCCGCATGAACGCGCTGCACGAGCAGGTCATCGAGCACGACGTCAACCTGTGGGCGTCCTCGTTCCTGGGCTGCCTGCACGACATCCACGCGGAGACGAAGCACTGATGCGCGGCGGAATGCGGCTGGCCGCCGCCGGGGCGATCGCGGCCGCGGCGGTATCCCTTGCCGCCTGCTCCAACGACACCCAGCAGGTGTCGGACTCCAACTGGCAGGTCACGGACGTCTACACCACGCCGGGCACCCCGAGCGCCGTCGACGACTCCGTCGCTGGCGCGGTGACCTTGAACTTCGGCGACAAGACGGTCTCCGGCTTCACCGGCTGCGCGCCGCTCAACGGGATCGTGAAGTTCACCGGCGGCGACGGCGACCAGCTGGCCGCGCCCGAGGACGCGACGAAGGTCGAGTTCACCCAGGTAAAGTTCAAGCCCATCGAGGACGACCAGTGCCAGGGCAAGGTGCGCTACATGCACGACGCGCTGGTGAACATGCTGGTCGACGGCTCCTTCACCATCCGCCACGAGGGCGACGGCGTCATGGTGCTCACCGAGCAGTCCGACGCGGTGGACCCGCGGGCCATCCGGCTCATCGTCGGGTAGCGAGCCACAAGCGGCCACGAGCACCTCGCGCGTAGGATTGCCTTCATGAGTGCAACCCTTCTCGAGCTAGCTTCGACCCCCCACCTCATGGTGGTCACCGACTTCGACGGCACCCTCGCGGGCATCAGCAAGGACGCCTACAACGTCCCCATCAACCAGCGCTCCATCGCGGCGCTGGAGGCGATGGCCGACCTGCCGCTGACCACGGTGGCCATCCTCACCGGCCGCCACCTCGAGGGGCTGCGCCAGGCCAGCGGGTTGGTCCCCGGCAAGCTCATCATCGCCGGCTCCCACGGGGCCGAGTCGAGCGACCAGCCGATCGCGCTGACCGACGCCCAGGTGACCGCGCTAGCCGCCATCACCAAGGAATTCGACCGCCTCGCCGACGGCATCCCCGGCGTCTTCGTCGAGCACAAGCCCTACCACCGCGTCCTCCACGGCGTGCGCGCCACCGACCTCGAGGCCCGCGACAAGGCGATGGAGGAGGCCCTCAAGCTGAACATCGATGGTGTGACGATCAAGCCTGGAAAGTTCATGGTGGAGGCCAGCGTCACCGACGTGACCAAGGGCGTGTGGATCCAGCGCGCCATCGAGTCCCACCAGCCCACCGCCACCGTGTTCATCGGCGACGACACCACCGACGAGGACGGCTTCAAGGTGCTCGGCGACAGCGATCTCGCGGTCAAGGTCGGCGAGGGGGACACCGCCGCCGACATCCGCGTGGCCGACACCGACGCCGTGGGCGACTTCCTCACCGAGCTCGCCCGGCTGCGCTCGGAGAACTTCGCCGCGAAGTAACCCCTACTGCGCGACCTCGATGCCGTGGGCCTGGGCCCAGCGCAGGATGGGGCCGCGGATCTCCACCACGTCGCCGACGGTCTTCTGCACGAGGACCGGGTCGTTGGGCAGCTTCCGCGAGGGGTCGCCCACCGGCAGCACGTCGAGGACGGCTGGCTCCGTGAGGTGCAGGACCGCCAGCCCGATCATCTCGACGTTGGTCTGCTCGCAGACCGCCCACGTGTACATGGTCTCCTGCGCCCACTTCTCGCGCAGGGAGTCCACGCTCTCGGGCTCCATCGCGCCCGGGTTGCAGACGGCCAGCGCCGGGGTGTCGTCGATGCGTTCGTCGTTGTGGAGCGGGCGGGCGTAGAAGCGCCCGCCGTTGATCTCAGTTGGTTCCATAGCTACCTAGCTTAGAGCGCTTTCGCGCCGAAAGTGAACGTTGTTCAATTTCGATTCTGCGAGGCCTGCTAGGCACGGGGCGCGGCGATCGTGGCCCCCTCGTTGTAGGTGGTCTCCAGCAGCACGCGCTTCGCCGCGGTCTCGTCGTCGAGAAGCGAAGCAAGCATGCGGCCGGCATTGAGGCCCTTTTCCTTGTTCGGCTGGATGACCGTGGACAGCCCCATGGCCAGCGCGGGCTCGATGCCGTCGAAGCCGGTGACGGAGAGATCCCCCGGCACGCTCAAGCCCTTGCCGCGCGCGTACTCGAGCACGCCGAAGGCCATGGTGTCGGTGCTGCACAGCACGGCGGTGAGCTCGGGGTTGGCCTCGAGCAGCTGGCGGGCGGCGTCGACGTTGTTCCTCGGGTCGTTGATGTGGCGCTCGACCACCGGCACGGAGGCGCGGTCGATGCCGGCCTCGGCGAAGACGTCGAGCGCGCCGAGCACGCGGGAGCGCTGGACGTGGTGGTGGGCGTTATCGAGGCGCTCGGCGCTACGGGGCCGTTGTTGGGCACGGTGTCGAGGCGGATGCACAGGATGCCGATCTTGGTGTGGCCGGCGTCGACCAAAGCCCGGGCCGCCGGGGCGATCGCCGCGCGGTCGTCGATGCCCACGAACGGCAGCTCGAAGTCGTCGGCGGGCTGGTCACAGATGACGATGGGCAGACCGCGGGTCTTGGCCGCCTCCAGGTAGGGGTCGTTCTTGGCCACCGAGTAGACGACGAAGCCGTCGACCACCGCGGAGTTGACCAGCTGGCGCGCGGAGAGCACGTCGGTGGTGTTGGGCCCGACCGGGACCAAGGTCATCGAGGTCTGCGAGCCGTAGGAGGCCTCGGCCATGCCCGCGAGGAAGTCCAAGGATGCCCGGTCCTCGAAGGCGTAGGTGAGGTGCTCGGTCAGCAGCACGCCCAGGGCGTTGACGCGCTTGGTACGCAGGGATCTCGCCGTGGGGTCCGGGCCCGGGTAACCCAGGCGCTCGGCGGTCTCCAGGATGCGCTCGCGCAGGCTCGCGGAGAGCTGCTCCGGGTGATTGTAGGCATTGGACACGGTCGTCCGAGATACCCCCAGCTCCTTGGCCAGGGACGCCAGGGACGTACGCTTTACTCGCTTCGACATGAATTCAACCTAGCCCACCTCCGAACTTTCTCCCAGATGCTGAAGCGTTTAGTGACCTGCTTTTCCCTCATTCGGGGGCAAATTGTAGAGCAATTACCATTCTTAACTCAGGTTCTTTCTGTCCGATTCGGGGGAAGATTCTCAGGTTTCTTCTCAAGCAGCGCGCGGAATAGGATGGTTCGGGTGACCGAGATGAGCCATTCCAAACCGATCAAGTGCACCCTCGACGTGGGCGGCTAGGAGCGAAAATTCCTGCGCATCGAGCCGGAGTCGCCCACCGGCGAGCTGTTCATCTGGTTCCACGGGTCCACCCAATCGGCGTCCGTGACCAGGCGTTTTACGGACAACACCTTCGACCGGCTGGCCGCGCACGGTACCACCGTCGTCTACCCGGAGGGCATCGCGCGCCACTGGAACGACTCCCGCGCGCAGCTTCCTGAGAAAACCCGCGAGTTGGGCACCGACGACGTCGCCTTCGCCCGCGCGCTCGTCGAGGCCCACTCCCCCACCCGCGTCGTCGCCGCCGGGTATTCCAATGGCGGCCAGATGGTCATGCGCTTGCTTCACGACGCCTACGGCTTGCTGGACGCGGCCGCCATCGTCGCCGCCAACCAGCCAGCCCCCTCGAACTTCCTGTCGAGCGCGGAGGGCTTTCGCCCGACACCCATCCTGCTCATGCACGGCACCGCCGACCCCATGTCGCCCTTCGGCGGCGGCATCGCGGCGCCCAAGACCGGCCACGAGCGCTGCGACGTCCTCTCCTTCGCGGAGACCGCCGACTACTACGCTGGCCTCAACGGCGCGACGCTCCGCGAGGTGCGCAGCTACGCGGACTCCCTCGAGCAGGCCGCGGTGGTGGCCACCTACGAGGGCGCCGAGGGCGCCGAAACCACAGCCTCGGTCGAGGCGTGGGCGCTGCACGGCGTGGGCCACGTCGTCCCCGCCCCCAAGCAGGTGCCTTCGCGCTACCTTGGGCCGTCGACACGCCTGCTCGTGGCGGCGAAGGAGATCGCGCGCTTCTGCGGCCTGGAGTACTAGCTCCTACTTCGCCGCGCGGCGCTGGCGCGCGAACTCGCTTAGGACCACGCCCGCCGCGACCGAGGCGTTGAGCGACTCGACCCAGCCGGTCATCGGGATGGACATGATGGTGTCGCAGGTCTCGCGCACGAGGCGGGAGATGCCCTTGCCCTCGGAGCCGACGACGATGACCACGGGGCCGCGGCCGTCGTAGGTGTCCAGGGTGTGCTCGCCGCCCGCGTCGAGGCCGACGACCTGGTAGCCGTTCTGTTGGAACTCCTTGAGCGTGCGGGTGATGTTGGTGGCCTTGGCCACCGGCAGTCGCGCGGCCGTGCCCGCGGAGGTGCGCCACGCCACGGCGGTGACCGACGCCGAGCGGCGCTCCGGGATGACCACGCCTTGGCCGCCGAAGGCCGCCACCGAGCGGATGACCGCGCCGAGGTTGCGGGGGTCGGTGATGTTGTCGAGCACCACGATCATGCCCTTCTCGCCGGAGTCGTTGACCTTGGCGATGAGGTCGAAGACCTCGGCGTACTTGAACGGCGGGATCTGCAGGCCGATGCCCTGGTGCAGCCCGTTGCCGGTCATGCGGTCCATCTCGTGGCGCGGGACCTCGATGAGCGGGATCGAGCGCGAGTGCGCGATCTGCACGGCCTCGCTCAGGCGGTTGTCGTTGCCGGTGCCCTCCACGATGTACATCGCGGTCGCGGGGACGCGGGCGTGGAGGCACTCGATGACCGGGTTGCGGCCGACAACGAGCTCGTTCTGCTCCTCCTTGACGTGGCGGCCGCGGTCGCGGCGCTCGCGCTCCTTCTTGCGCTTGTACGCCGCGTGGTACTCGCGGTCCTCCGCCTTCGGGGTCGGGCCCTTGCCACGCAGGGAGCGGCGGGCGTGCCCGCCGGTGCCCTTGACGGCACCCTTCTTGTTGGTCTTGCGCAGGCCCGGGCGCTTGGGATCGTTACCAGCCATGAGTCCTTCTTCTCTTCTTCTCGGGCGCTCGCGGCGAGTGCCCCTTGTGGAAAGCGCCCGGGCCGGTATCGACAACTAACCTCGGCTTCAGGGCCAAAGCGTGAATGTTACTTCCTCCCGCGCGAACGCACAAGCCCGCGCGGGGTGGCGAGCTTGGTACTACTTCTCCTCGAGGGACCAGGTCGGACCCTCGGCGGTGTCGGTGACCACGATGCCCGCCTCGGCAAGCCGGTCGCGGACCTCGTCGGCCACGGCCCAGTCCTTCGCGGCGCGGGCCTCCGCTCGGCGCACCAGCTCCGCCTTGACCAGCACGTCGAGGGCGTCCTCCGCCTTCGCGGAGGTGCCACCTGCCGCCGCGCCCTGCCACTGCTCGTCGAGCGGGTCGAAGCCCAGCACCGCGGCCATCGCCCGCACCGAGGCGGCGAGCGCGCGGGCCTCGTCGGCGTTGCCCTCGGCCAGCGCGCGGTTGCCCGCGCGGACCGTGGTGTGGATCTCCGCCAGCGCGCGGGGCACCGCGATGTCGTCGTTCATGGCGTCCTCGAAGCCCTGCGTCCACTCG
Source organism: Corynebacterium vitaeruminis DSM 20294 (assembly GCF_000550805.1). Classification (NCBI taxonomy): domain Bacteria; kingdom Bacillati; phylum Actinomycetota; class Actinomycetes; order Mycobacteriales; family Corynebacteriaceae; genus Corynebacterium; species Corynebacterium vitaeruminis. Next base: position 2,465,201 of record NZ_CP004353.1, read on the forward strand.
CCCGCCTCGAGCCCCTCGAAGCGGGCGACGAAGTCCTCGATGCGGCGGTAGCCCGCCGCGGCCTCCTTGAGCGCCGCCTCGGAGTACTCGAGCACGCTGCGGTAGTGGGCGCTGCCCAGGTAGTAGCGCAGCTCGACCGGGCGCACCAGCTCCAGCATGTTGGGAACGGAGAGCACGTTGCCCAGCGACTTGGACATCTTCTCGCCCGACATGGTCACCCAGTGGTTGTGCATCCAGTAGTTGGCAAACTTGTCGCCCGCCGCGTGCGCCTGCGCGATCTCGTTCTCGTGGTGCGGGAACTGCAGGTCGAGGCCGCCGCAGTGGATGTCGAACTCGCCGCCCAAGTAGTAGGTGCTCATCACCGAGCACTCGAGGTGCCAGCCGGGTCGGCCCGCGCCCCACGGGGTGGGCCAGCTCGGCTCGCCGGGCTTGGCGCCCTTCCACAGCGCGAAGTCGAGGTGGCTGCGCTTGCCGCCGCCGTCGGTCTCGCCCTGCTCCATCTCCTCGACCTTGTTGCCGGACAGGGAGCCGTAGTCGGAGCCCTCGGCGGCGGTCCAAGCGGCCACGTCGAAGTAGACGCTGCCCTCGGACGGGTAGGCGAAGCCGGCGTCGATGAGCCGCTGCATGTACTCGACCATCTGGGTGACGAATCCCGTGGCGCGCGGCTCGACCGAGGGCGGCAGAACGCCCAGGGTGTTGTAGGCCTTGGTGAACTCACGCTCGTAGGTGGACACCCACTCCCACCAGGGGCGGCCGTTCTCCGCGGCCTTGGTGAGGATCTTGTCGTCGATGTCGGTGACGTTGCGGACGAACGCGACGTCGAGCCCCTGGGCCAGAAGCCAGCGGCGCAGGATGTCGAACGCTACGCCCGAGCGCAGGTGGCCGATGTGCGGCTGCGCCTGCGGGGTGGCACCACACAGGTAGATGGAGGCGTGCCCCTCACGGACGGGCACGAAGTCGCGCTGGCTACGGGTTGCGGTGTCATAGATGCGTAGGTTGCTCACCCGTACAGTCTAAAGCACGCGGGCGACGAGTCCGCCCAAACGCCGCCGCGCCGGCCTAGGCCTTCCAGACCACCGCCGTGGCCACGGCCGCCCGCCCCTCCGAGCGCCCGGTGAAGCCGAGGTGGTCGGTGGTGGTGGCGGAGACGGACACCGGTGCGCCGATGATGTCCGACATGACCTTCTCCGCCTCGAGGCGGCGCGGCCCCATCTTCGGGGTCTGGCCCACCAGCTGTACCGCGCCGTTGCCGATGGTGAACCCGTTGGATTCGAGCAGCTCGCGGCACTCGCGCAGCAGGCGCTCGCCGGAGACGCCGTCGTATTCCTTGCGCCCCACGCCCACGAAGGAGCCTAGGTCGCCGAGGTTCGACGCCGAGAGGAGGGCGTCGACAAGCGCGTGGGCGACGACGTCGCCGTCGGAATGGCCTTCGCAGCCATCGGCGCCGTCGAAAAGCAAACAGGCGATCCAGCAGGGCTTGCCCTTCTCGATCTGGTGGGCGTCGGTGGCGATCCCCACGCGGGGGATGATCGGGTTACTCATCGGGCACCTCGAAGATGGTCGGCTCGGCCTCGTCGGTGACCGCCTTGGCCAGCGCGTAGTCGAGCGGAGTGGTGATCTTGAACGCCATGGGATCGCCCTGGACGCAGGCGACCGGCGCGCCGAACCACTCCATGAGGCTGGCGTCGTCGGTGGCGGCGAAACCGGGGTTCTCCTCGGCGAAATAGGCCTCGTTGGCCGAGCGCAGCGCCCGAAGCGAGAACCCCTGCGGGGTCTGCACCGCGCGCAGGTCCTTGCGGGCCGGGGTGTCCACCACCTGGTCGTCCTGGACCCGCTTGATGGTGTCGGCCACCGGCTGGACCGGGATGACCGCGGGGCGGCCCTCGAGCACGGCGCGGGCCACTCGGGCGATCATGCCGGGCGGGGTGAGCGCGCGGGCGGCGTCGTGGATGAGCACCACGGCCTCCTCGTCGGCGACGGCCTTGAGCCCGGCCCACACGGAGTCGGCGCGCTCCCCGCCCCCGTAGACCAGCCGCACGGGGATCTCGGCGTCAAGCAGCCCGGCGTTTCCGAGCAGCGTGCGCGCGTAGCCCTCCATCTCGGGGCTGACCAGCACGATGACCTCGTCGACCACCTCGGAGGTGATCATGGCCTGCACGGAGCGCACCACGAGGGCGCGGCCGCGCAGGGCGACGTAGGCCTTGGGGATCTCGGCACCCAGGCGGGTGCCCTTTCCGGCCGCCGCGACGAGCGCGATGACCCGGGGCGCGGCGTCGGCTGCCGTGGGCATTAGCGCGCGTTCCTTACTAGTCTTCGTCGTCGAAGTTGAGGTCGTCGAGATCGACGTCGAAGTCGTCGTCCGCGGCCTTCTTCTCCTCGACGTCGGCGCCGCCCGCCGCGCGGTGGCGGTCGATGGTCTCCTGGACCTGCGCGAGCAGCGCGTCGGCCTTCTCGTCGTCGACGTTGTCGGCCAGCGCCAGCTCGCCGACCAGCACCTGGCGCGCCTTGGCAAGCATGCGCTTCTCGCCGGCGGACAGGCCGCGGCCCTGGTCGCGGCGCCACAGGTCGCGCACGACCTCGGCCACCTTGTTCACGTCGCCGGAGGCGAGGCGCTCCTGGTTCGCCTTGAAGCGGCGGGACCAGTTGCCCGCCTCCTCCACGTCGGTCTCGCGCAGGAAGCCGAAGACCTTGCGCAGGCCCTCGTCGTCGACGACGTCGCGCACGCCCACGAGCTCGGCGTTCTTGGAGGGAACGCGGACGACCAGATCCGACTGGTAGATCTGCAGCACGAGGTACTCCAAGGTCTCCCCACCCATTTCGCGATTCTCAATCGCCGAAATGACAGCCGCACCGTGGTGCGGATAAACGACGGTATCGCCGACCTTGAATTCCATCTACACTCCTTGTTAGGCGTTTTCAGACTGACCCATTCTAGCACGTCAGCGCCCGCAGGCTCCGTTGCGGTCGCCCCGCTTGCGCACGCTTGTCGACGCCTACGGCTCGCGGCCTCCCGGCCCTTACCGCCCGCGATACGAGCACTAAAGTGTGAATCACGCCACCCAGCCGTAGGCGTCGACAAGCGAAAAAGCGGCCTTTAGCGGGCGTGACCTGCACGTTCACAAAACCACATTTTGCGTTTGATTGGCTCGCGAATGCGTCTTTCGTTTCCCCCCGTTTGGCCACCTTCGTTGGCGACTAAGTGTGTGCCGAAAGACCAAAGATACTAGAGTGATAAAGGAAAAACTGGCTTAGAAAAGGCATTCCCTCGTTGCCCGCACCGGTGCTGAGGTCCCCCTCTTCTACACCTTTACACATACTCTCACCCCCGATGGAGGACGAACACGTGAAGTCCCTGAAGGCCACCGCCCGCCGCGGCGCACTGATCTCTGTTGCTGCAGCTTCTGCCCTTGCTCTGGCATCCTGCTCCGCAGGCCAGATCACCCAGACCTCTTCCCAGGTCGCCGCCGTTGATGGCGCCGCGGGCAGCACCAGCGACAACGCTGTCGCCGTTCGTGACGTCACCGTCATCGTGACCTCCGAGGGTGAGACCGGTCTGAAGTTCACCGCCGTGAACCAGGACCCGTCCGACAAGGACCACACCCTCAAGTCCGTCACCGTCGGCGGCGAGAAGGTCACCCTGAGCGGCGACACCACCTTCGCCTCCGACACCTCCCTGGTCGCGGACGTCGCCTCCCAGATCGAGAACCTCCCGCAGGGTGACACCGGCAACCTGAAGTACGTCAAGACCTCCCTGACCAACAACGGCCTGGCCATCGGCGGCACCAAGGACGTCGTGTTCACCTTCGATGACGGCGAAGCCAGCGTCACCGCCACCATCGCCGAGCCCCCGCTGAAGTCCGGCACCGAGGACCGCGACGTCACCGGCGGCGAGGAGTAATCCTTCCTACAAAGTGCAGATGGCGCCCCTCGGGGCGCCATTTTTCTTATTCTCGTGCCGCCAGTATCTCGCCAAATAGCAACGTGGCGGCACTCTAGTTAGCGGACGACGGTGACCAGCGCGGCGACGCCGCCGACGACCACGACGAGGGCCGCGACGTTGAGAACTAGGTCCACGACGGGGATCTCGAACCCGCCGATCTCGACGGTGCGCGCCTCGTGCATCTCGGCCGCCGAGTCCTGCGGCTTCCCGGTGTCAGGCTGGGGCTGCGCGGGCTGGGTCGCGGGCGCGGGCTGCGTGGGTTGGGGGGATGCCGGGGCCACGGTGGCGGAGGCGCTGCGCAGCACCGTCACGCGAGGGGCCACAGGGACGGCGTTCTCGGCGGCGATCGCGCTGGTCACGGGAGCTGGCGCAGGCGCAGGAGCAGCAGGCGCGGGCGCCTCTGGGACGGTCACCGGCGCGGCGGGCTCCGGCTCGCGGGTCCGCTTCGGATCCGGCTCGGAGTCCTCGGTGGTAGTGGTCGTCGTCTTAGCGCTCGTGGTGGGCTGCTGGGTCTCGGTGAGCGCGGGCTCCGTGGTGGTGGGCTCCGGGGTCACCGAAGGGGCGTCTTCGACGTACGTTTGGCCGCGCAGCCAATTGCCCAAGACGTCGTTGCCCACGACGACGCCCGCCTTCGGACGGGAGCCGTCATGGTTGGTGGCGGTGCCCGGAATCGTGATCGTCCTAGACTCGCCGGCCGCCACCTTGTCGACGGACAGCACGACCTCCTTGTCGCTGACGCTCACGACCGTCACCCCGGGGCCGAAGTCGTAATCAGCGATGGCCGCCGGATCGAGCTCCCAGTTCTTGCCCAGCGGGGTGAGCGTGACCTGCACGTTCTCGGCGTCCTCGCTCGGGGCGGGGATGACCACCTTCCACTCGATATCGTCCCCGGTTCGGGTGCCGGTGAACCCCAGATCCTCGTTGGCGGCCGCGGAGGTCGACGCTGCGGTGGCCGGCGCGGTTGCCGTGGCGCTCACTGTCGGGGAGGCAGCAGTGGTGGCGGAGACAGAGGTACCCGTCGACTGCGGAGCAACCACAGCCTCGGTTGTTTCCGGGGAGTTAACCTGGGTCTCGTCGGGCGCGTCTGTGATTTTCTCAGCAACCGCGGGCTCTTGGGTGGCCTGGGCGGTCTCATCGGCGAAAGCGTGGGGGGCGATGGCGGGGCTGAAGGCAAGCTGAAGCGACATTACCGCACCCAGTGCGGCAATTCCGGCTACCTTTTTGCCCATTCTGTTAACCACCATTGTTTGAGGAACCCGAAGCCTGCGCAGAGAAAAGCACACAAACTCTCAGGGGAAAGTGTACCCCTCTAGCACCTTTTCCTTAAAGTATATTAAGTTTTTGCTGCCACGAGGAACGCCAGCAAACATAGAACGATTCTAAATCCTATCTTAATTACCGAAAAACGAACAACTATTTAGTTAGTTGAGATAACACCTATCTAATATAAGAATGTAGTCGACAATTCATTGCGCGCCAATACCAATAAGGTTAAAAGTTAAGACCTATGGACTGCTGGTAGCGGCTTTTTCCTCACAACTCCCGTGACCTACGCTTCAGTAGCAAACACTGTTTTCGATAGCAAAAACACCATCCCACCTATCAGATACCGTCCCATACCTGAGACGCACCGGTGACGAAACCACTTCCGGCCCGCGCTCAGGGGCCACCTCGCGCGCCTGAAGAATCGCCTCGCCCACTCCCCACGCAACCCCGGCGACGCCGCAAATGAACCTTAATCCTCTTCTTACAAAAGCCCAGCGCAATACGGCGAAACTAAGCAAACCGGGCGTCCGCCCAGCCGGTGTCGGGTGCACCCTCTAGGGTTTAAGGCATGGCAAAAAAGGTACGCAGCATCCACACGTGCTCGGAGTGCGGTTATTCCTCCCCCAAGTGGCTCGGCCGGTGCCCCGAGTGCGGCGCGTGGGGAAGCATGGAGGAAAAGCGGGCGGTTTCGGGCGGCGCAACAGCCGCGCAGGCCGCCCAAACGGGGGTAGCCCCGGTCGGGCTTACGCCCACCTCCCCGGCGCGGGCGATCACCGCGATCGACCCCACCGTCGCCACCGCCTGCACCACCGGCATCGGCGAGCTCGACCGGGTCCTAGGCAACGGCGTGGTCCCAGGTTCTGTCATCCTCTTGGCGGGCGAGCCGGGCGTGGGCAAGTCGACCCTGCTGCTGGAGGTGGCCAACCGGTGGACCCAGCAGAAGGAGGCGGATGGCACGGCCCGCACGGCGCTCTACATCACCGCCGAGGAGTCCGCGGGGCAGGTGCGCATGCGCGCCCAGCGCACGGGCGCGCTGCAGGAAACGCTCTACCTCGCCGCCGAGTCCAACCTGGATGTCGCCTTCGGGCACGTCGAGCAGCTAAAACCCAGCCTGCTTATCGTGGACTCCGTCCAGACCATGCACGCGGCCGGGGTGGAGGGCGTCGCGGGCGGCGTCGCCCAGTCCCGTGCCGTTACAGCCGCGCTGACCACCTTGGCCAAGACGAGCGGGATCCCGGTCCTCCTGGTCGGGCACGTCACCAAGGACGGCAACGTCGCAGGCCCCCGCGTGCTCGAGCACCTGGTGGACGTCGTGCTGCACTTCGAGGGCGACCGGCACTCGAGCCTGCGGATGCTGCGCGGCATCAAGAACCGCTTCGGGGCCACCGACGAGGTCGGCTGCTTCGAGCAGCAGTCGGACGGCATCAAGGAGGTGCCGGACCCCTCTGGGCTCTTCCTCTCCCACCGCGGCACCACGCCGGACGGCACGGCGGTGACGGTGGCCATGGACGGCGTGCGCCCCATTGTCGCGGAGGTGCAATCACTCGTGGTTCCTACTGAGTCGAAAAATCCCCGGCGCGCGGTGACGGGCCTCGACGTGCAGCGGGTGCCCATGGTGCTCGCGGTGCTCTCCGCGCGGGCGGGCAAGCGCACCCACAACCAGGAGGTCTACGTGGCCACCGTGGGCGGCATGAAGGTGGGCGAGCCCGCAACCGATCTCGCCGTCGCGCTGGCCACCGCGAGCGCGATGATGAAAAAACCGCTGCCGCCGAAGTCCGTCGTGCTCGGCGAGGTGGGGCTCGCGGGCGAGATCAGGCGGGTACCCAACGCCGAGCGCCGCGTGCAGGAGGCCGCGCGGCTGGGATACACGCGGGCCTTTGTCCCGGCGGGATCGGGCATCAGCCGCATCGAGGGCATCGCGGTCACGGAGGTCGCCGACATCAACGACGCCCTCGTGGCCACGCTCAAGGCATGAAAACGGCCCCTCTATGAAAGAGGGGCCGGAAGGCGCGTGTCTACTTCAGCGTGAAGGTGGCGGGCTGGGAGGCGTTAATTCCCACGACGGTGTGGAGGTAGTAGTCGGCGGCGGGGACGGCCGGGCGCTGGGAGCACTGCTGGGGCGCGGAGGAGGTGCGCGACCACTTGGCCTGGAAGTAGATCTCCTCCCCCGCCTTGAGCACCTGCTCGCCGGTCTTCACGGCCGGGTTGCAGTCCACGTCGGACCAGACTCGCTGGTTGGTGGCCAGGTCGTAGACCTCGAAGCGCAGCGTCTCCTGGTCGAAGTTGATCGTGCAGTCCGCGGGGGCGTTGTTCTTCAGCGCCATGTAGAAGGTGGGCAGCTCGCCTGCCGCGTAGCTGGAGTGGTCGGTGCTCGCGGTCATGACCAGCTGGTCGAGCTGACACGCGACGCCTGCCGCCTGGGGCTCGGACGTCGTAGAGCTGTGCGCCGAGCTGGATTCCGCCGCGCTCGAGCTGGCGGAGGAGCTCGCATGGGAGGACGAGGTGGCCGACGAGGAGGTCGGCGTCGTCTCGGCCGCGGTGGTGGCCACGTCTGCGGCGTTGTCGCTGTTGTTCCCGCCGAGCGAGGACAGCAGCCACACGAGCAGCAGCACGACCACGACAAGCACGACCACCGCGGCTACCCGGCGTCGCTGGTAGTACACCTCGGGCAGGCGGTCACTGTTTCTATTCTGCACGCGTCGATCCACGCCTTAAGCCTAAAGGCATCTGGTGGCAGAAAAGGTCAAGCGCCGCGGTGTGTCTCCACCGCGGCGCTGCATGAGGCGCCTTTTGGGGGCGCTCGAAGTGGGGTTAGATCCCGATGGTCTTGACGGTCTCGACTGCGCCGTCGCTCAGGCGGTAGCGCGCGGCGACGAGCGCGGTCTTGCCCTCGTCGACGGCCTGCTTGATGGCCGGGGAGATCTGCAGGATCTTGGACACGGTGGCCGCCGCGTGGTGACGCTCGTAGTCGGCGTGCTCGGTGTGGCCGGCCACGCGGGCCTCGAGGATCGACGGGGCGATCTGCTCGACGAGCGTGCGCTGGTGCCCGCCGGGGACCTCCGCGCCGTCGAGGACGTCGGTGGCCGCGCCGACCGCGCCGCAGTTCTCGTGGCCGAGCACGACGAGCACGTCGACGCCCAGGCCGAGCACGGCGAACTCGAGGGAGCCCATGACGCCAGCGTCCACGACCTCGCCGGCGGTGCGGACGACGAAGAGGTCACCCAGGCCCTGGTCGAAGAGGATCTCAGCGGGAACGCGGGAGTCACCGCAGGTGAACACGCACGCCCGCGGGTACTGGCCGTGGGTCAAAGAGGCGCGGCGTTCGAGATCCTGGTTCGGTCGCTGCGGCTTGCCAGCGGCGAAACGCGCATTTCCCTCGAGGAGGGCTGCCCATACTTCCTTGGGGTAGTGAGATGTGTCAGCAGTCATACTTTCATTCTGGCACTTTCGCTGCTAGTTTTAACATTTTTGCACCGTCGCGCGGCCCGAAGGGTGTATGACTTCGGTGACACCGCACCATCGACGCGACACCCGCTCAGCACCGCAAACCTTCAGGGCATCCTACTTGATGAAAGACATTACCAAATACCGTTCTACCCCCGCGGAAAACGATCCAGACGTGGCCAGCCTCCTCATCGACTGGTACGAGGCCAACGGCCGCGACATCGCCTGGCGCCACCCGGGCACCAGCCCCTGGGGCGTGCTCCTGTCCGAGGTCATGAGCCAGCAGACGCCGGTCGTGCGGGTGGAGCCGGCATGGATCGCGTGGATGGATCGGTGGCCGACGCCCGCCGCCTTGGCGTCGGCAAGCAACGCGGACGTGCTGCGCGCGTGGGACAGGCTGGGCTATCCCCGGCGCGCGCTGCGCCTGAAGGAGTGCGCGCAGGCGATCGTCGAGGGGTACGGCGGGGAGGTGCCCTGCGACGTGGACGCGCTGCTGGCGCTGCCGGGGATCGGCGACTACACCGCGCGCGCCGTCGCCGCCTTCGCCTTCGGCCTGCGGGTGCCGGTGGTGGACACGAACGTCCGCCGCGTCTACGCGCGCCTCATGAAGGGACAGCTGCTTCCCGGCCCCGCGCGCAGGCAGGACCTCGCCGACGTCGCGGCGCTGCTCCCCGAACGCCGCGCGCCGGAGTTCTCCGTGGCGATCATGGAGCTGGGCGCTCTGGTGTGCACGACCAAGCCAGCCTGTTCTTCTTGCCCGCTTATCGACGTCTGTAGCTGGCAGCGCGCGGGCCGACCCGAACCGGCCGCGCACGAGATTGCCGCGGCGAAGAAGCGGGTGCAGAAGTTCGAGGGCACCGACCGCCAGGTGCGCGGCAAGATCATGCGGCTGCTCCGCGAGGCCCACTCCCCCGTGCCGCTGGCCCAGATCGACGCAGTCTGGGAGGACGCGGCCCAGCGCAGCCGCGCCCTGTTCTCGCTGGTCGAGGACGGGCTCGCGGTGCAGGTGGGCGAGCAGCACTTCGCGCTGCCGGACTAGTCACTACAATGGCGTTCGTTTAACATCCCTTCACTTTCCTTAGGAGGCAGACGGTGCGCTTTCTCAACGACGCCCAGGCTCCCTACGAGTTGACCTACTCCGACGTGTTCATGGTGCCCTCGCGCTCCGACATCGGATCGCGCATGTCGGTGGACCTGTCCACCCACGACGGATCGGGCACGACGATCCCGCTGGTCGTGGCCAACATGACCGCGGTGGCGGGCCGGCGCATGGCGGAGACCATCGCCCGCCGCGGCGGCATCGCCGTCCTGCCGCAGGACGTCCCCGCCGACATCGCGGCGGAGACGATCGCCAAGGTCAAAGCCGCCGACCTCGTCGCGGACACCCCGATCACGGTCAAGCCGCACCACACCGTGGGCTACGCCTCCAACCTGCTGCACAAGCGCGCCCACGGCGCGGCCATCGTCGTCGACGGCACCCGCCCGGTCGGGCTTATCACCGACGGCGACCTCGCGGACAACGACAACTTCACCCAGGTGGGCACGCTCATGAGCTCCGACCTCATGACCCTGCCGGTGGGCATCGACCCGCAGGAGGCCTTCCGCCTGCTGCGCGCCTCCTCCCGCAAGCTCGCTCCGGTCATCGACGCCGAGGGCAACCTCGCGGGCATCATGACCCGCCGCGGGGCGCTGCGCGCCACCGTGTACACGCCCGCCACCGACGGCGAGGGCCGCCTGCGCGTGGGCGCGGCGATCGGCATCAACGGCGACGTCGCAGGCCGCGCCCGCACGCTCGTCGAGGCGGGCGCGGACGTCCTGGTCGTGGACACCGCCCACGGCCACCAGCTGTCCACCCTGCGCGCCATCGAGGCCGTGCGGGCGGTGGGCGCGGACGTGCCGATCGTGGCGGGCAACGTCGTCTCCGCCACGGGCGTGCGAGACCTCGTCAACGCGGGCGCGGACATCGTCAAGGTGGGTGTGGGCCCGGGTGCCATGTGCACCACCCGCATGCAGACCGGCGTGGGCCGCCCGCAGTTCTCCGCGGTGCTCGAGTGCTCCGCCGCCGCCCGGGAGCTGGGCGCGCATGTGTGGGCCGACGGCGGCGTGCGCGACCCGCGCGACGTGGCCCTCGCGCTCGCCGCCGGCGCCTCCAACGTGATGATCGGGTCCTGGTTCGCGGGCACCTTCGAGTCCCCCGGCGACCTCAAGGTCGACGGCGACGGCCGCTTCTACAAGGAGTCCTTCGGCATGGCCTCGCGCCGCGCGGTGAAGAATCGCAACGCCGACGTGGAGGCCTTCGAGCGCGCCCGCCGCGAGATGTTCGAGGAGGGCATCTCCACCTCCCGCATCTACCTGGACGAGAAGGACGGCGGCGTGGAGTACCTGATCGACCGGATCACCTTCGGCATACGCTCCTCCTTCACCTACGCGGGCGCGGCGTCGATCGAGGAGTTCCAGGACAAGGCAATCGTGGGCATCCAGTCAGCGGCGGGCTTTGCCGAGGGCATGCCGCGCGCGACGAATCGTTAGGTCCGGGGCGGTACGCCGTCGACAAGCTGCTTATCGAAGTCGATGAGCTTGCCGAGCGCCCAATCGCGGTCGGTGAGCATGCGCGACATGACCAGCCCCATCGAGATCGCGAGCACCGTCATGGCCGCCGTGGCGGTGTTGCTGAGCGCGTCGTTCATGTTTCCGGCGTTGAGGTAGTAGACGGCGCGGAACATCGACGTGCCCGGGATCAGGATGACGGCGGCGGGCACCGTGGTGGTCACGCGCGGCAGGTCTGCCTTCTTTGCCGCCACCGCCCCGATGAGGCCGATGACCATGCCCGCGCAAAACGCGGCGAAGTAGCCGTTGGCGTCGAGCTCCAAAAGGAGCATGCGCAGCGTGTTCGCCACCGTGCCGATGCTCGCCGCGACCACCACCATGCGGCGCGAGGAGTTGAACAGGAACGCGAAGCCCGCGATGCCGAGGAAGCTGGCCACGGCGGCTAGGGCCAACCACGCGGGGTCGATGGAGCCCGAGGGAACCGCCACCGGCTGCGGGTTGAGCCCGGTCGCGCCGCTGACGAGCGCCACGGAGAAGGTGGCCGCGAAGATGACCACGAGCGCGTAGGCCAGGCGCGCGAGCCCCGCGTCGAAGTCGAAGCGGCCCAGGTCGATCATGGCGCTAAACAGCGGGAAGCCGGGCACGAGGAACAGCACCGCCGCGACGTATCCGGCCGTGAGCGAGCCGATGCCGGGAAAGCCCAGCGGGACGAGCCCCGCCGCGAGCAGGTAGAAGACGAGCGAGGCCACCATCCCGGAGGCCACGACCCCGCCGAGCTGGTGGACGTGGTGGCTGGCGAGCACGGAGCGCACCCACTGGCCCGAGCCCGCGGCGACGGCGACGAGCGCGACCTCGGGGAGGGTGAAGTGGTTGAGCACCGCGAAGGCGGCGCAGGCGACCGCCGCGGCGCACACGAGGATGAGCCTAGACCAGCGGCGGCGCACGGTGGACTCGATTCGGTCGAGCTCCGCGTTGAGCTCCGCGGCGTCGATCTTCCGGTCGAGGTTGTGGGTGAAGTTCTCCAGCGCCTCGATGCGGGAGGCGTCCACGGCGAGGTGGTTCTGCTGGCTGGCCACGGTGCGGAAGCGCTCGCCCTTGTGGAAGGTGCAGGTGATCTGGGTGACCCCCACCACCGCGTCGAGGTAGTCGAATCCCATCGCGCGGGCGGTTCTCTTCATGCCGCGGATGACGCGGTAGCCGCTGGTGCCCGCGCCCATGAGCATCATGCCCAGGCGGAGCACGGCGTCGGCCGCCACGCCCATTTCAAACTGTTCCCGTTCAGTCACAAACACAACCATAGTGCCCGAACGGAAACTGACAAGTGCCTGTTTGTGCCTACTTCCAGCGTCCGCGGAAGTTGAGGCCGCCCGGAAGCTTGACGTAGATGCCGCCGCGGCTGTTGAAGGTCACGGGCCCTACCTTGGTGCTTGCGGACACACCCGAGCCGGAGACATTGATCCAGCTGTTCTTGCCGAGCTTCTGGCGCTTGCGGAAGGTAATTCCCATCACTGTCTCCTTAATTACTTTCTTGAAATTCGGGGAACTCCCTTAGTCTACTGCGCGGGCGGTGGCCGTGGGGCAGCTTGCGGAGGCTTGCGGAGGCTTGCGGAGGCCCAGAACAGCACAGAAGGCCGGCTCCCTAGGGTATTTCCTAGGGAGCCGGCCTTCTGGCCTTGCTACGCGCCGCTACTCGGCGCGGTGGGCGCCGCCAGCCTCCTCGGGCAGGCCGTCGGTGTCGAGCAACTCCGGTACCTCGACGCTGTCGGCCGCGTCGATCACGGCCTGCTGGGCGTCGATGACCGCGTTCTCGGCGGACTCCAAGTGCGCACCCGGCTTCGGGCGCGGCGTGAAGGTGAACTGCGCCTTGTCGGTGTCCTTGGACTCGCCGTCCCAGCCCTCGACATCCACGGTGACGATCTCGCCAGCCGCGACCTCGCCGAAGAGGATCTTCTCGGACAGGGCGTCCTCGATCTCGCGCTGGATGGTGCGGCGCAGCGGGCGCGCGCCGAGCACCGGGTCGAAGCCGCGCTTGGCCAGCAGGTTCTTGGCCTTCTCGGTCAGCTCGATGTCCATGTCCTTGGCCTTGAGCGCCTTGGCCACGCGACCGACCAGCAGGTCGACCATCTCGACGATCTGCTCCTGGGTGAGCTGGTGGAAGACCACGATGTCGTCGATGCGGTTCAGGAACTCCGGGCGGAAGTGCTTCTTCAGCTCGTCATTGACCTTCTGCTTCATGCGCTCGTACTGGCCCTCGGCGTCGGACTCGCCGACGCTGGAGAAGCCCATGCCCACGGCCTTGGAGATGTCCTGGGTACCGAGGTTCGAGGTGAAGATCAGCACGGTGTTCTTGAAGTCCACCACGCGGCCCTGGCCGTCGGTCAGGCGACCATCCTCGAGGACCTGCAGCAAGGTGTTGTAGATCTCCTTGTGCGCCTTCTCGATCTCGTCGAAAAGCACGACGGAGAACGGCTTGCGGCGGACCTTCTCGGTGAGCTGGCCGCCCTCCTCGTAGCCGACGTACCCCGGAGGGGCACCGAAGAGGCGGGAGGCGGTGAAGCGGTCGTGGAACTCGCCCATGTCGATCTGGATGAGCGCGTCGTCCTCGCCGAAGAGGAACTCGGCGAGCGCCTTGGACAGCTCGGTCTTACCGACGCCGGACGGGCCAGCGAAGATGAACGAACCGGACGGGCGGCGCGGATCCTTCAGGCCCGCGCGGGTGCGGCGGATGGCGCGGGAGACGGACTTGACCGCGTCGTCCTGGCCGATGATGCGCTTGTGCAGCTCGTCTTCCATGTGGAGCAGCCGCGAAGACTCCTCCTCGGTGAGCTTGAACACCGGGATGCCGGTCCAGCTGGCCAGCACCTCAGCGATCTGCTCCTCGCCGACCTCGGCGATCTCCTCGAGCTCGCCCGAGCGCCACTGCTTCTCCTTCTCCGCGCGCTCCTCGCCGAGCTGGCGCTCCTTGTCGCGCAGGCCCGCTGCCTTCTCGAAGTCCTGGGCGTCGATGGCGGCCTCCTTCTGGCGGCGCACCTCGGCGATGCGGTCGTCGACCTCGCGGATGGAGGCGGGCGCGGTCATGCGCTTGATGCGCATGCGGGCACCGGCCTCGTCGATGAGGTCCACGGCCTTATCCGGCAGGAAGCGGTCGTTGATGTAGCGATCCGACAGCTGTGCGGCCGCGGCCAGCGCGCCGTCGGTGATGGACACGCGGTGGTGCGCCTCGTAGCGGTCGCGCAGGCCCTTGAGGATCTCGATGGTCATCTCGACGGACGGCTCCGGGACCTGCACCGGCTGGAAGCGGCGCTCGAGGGCCGCGTCCTTCTCGATGTGCTTGCGGTACTCGTCCAGGGTGGTGGCGCCGATGGTCTGCAGCTCGCCGCGGGCCAGCTTGGGCTTGAGCAGGGAGGCCGCGTCGATGGCGCCCTCGGCGGCACCCGCGCCGACCAGGGTGTGGATCTCGTCGATGAACAGGATGATGTCGCCGCGCTGGTTGATCTCCTTGAGCACCTTCTTCAGGCGCTCCTCGAAGTCACCGCGGTAGCGGGAGCCCGCGACCAGGGAACCCAGGTCGAGGGAGTAGAGCTGCTTGTCCTTCAGCGTCTCCGGGACCTTGCCGTTGACGATGTCGAGCGCGAGACCCTCCACCACGGCGGTCTTACCAACGCCGGGCTCGCCGATGAGCACCGGGTTGTTCTTGGTGCGGCGGGAGAGCACCTGCATGATGCGCTCGATCTCCTTGTCGCGGCCGACGACCGGATCCAGCTTGCCCTCCTTGGCCGCCTGGGTCAGGTTGCGGCCGAACTGGTCGAGCACCAGCGAGTTGGAGCGCTCGCCCGCGTTGCCGGAGCGGCCGCCGGTGGTGCGGCCAGCGCCGGTGCCAGCGCCCGCGAGGTTCTCGCCGCCCTCGTTCTCCGGGCTGTTCTGCCCGCCCTCGTAACCGGAGAGCAGCTGAATAACCTGCTGGCGCACGCGCGGCAGATCCGCGCCGAGCTTGACCAGCACCTGGGCGGCCACGCCGTCGCCCTCACGGATGAGGCCGAGCAGCAGGAACTCGGTGCCGATGTACTTGTGGCCCATCTGCAGCCCCTCGCGCAGCGAGAGCTCCAGGACCTTCTTGGCCCGCGGGGTAAAAGGAATGTGGCCGACCGGCGGCTCGGCGCCGTGGCCGATGATCTCCTCGACCTCCTGGCGCACGGCCTCCAGGGAGATGCCCATGGACTCCAGCGCCTTGGCGGCAACACCCTCACCCTCGTGGATGAGGCCGAGCAGGATGTGCTCGGTGCCAATGTAATTGTGGTTAAGACCTCGCGCCTCTTCCTGCGCGAGCACGATGACGCGACGTGCGCGATCGGTAAACCGCTCGAACATGCCTTCTTCCCCTTACTGTCTACTTTTGTTTAGTGTCACCCACTCTAACGCGCCCACGCGACATTTCCTTGCACTCCGGGAAATTGAGTGCCAGACGCCCGCTCAGATTTCCGCATTTACGCAGGTAAATAGCATCTTTTCGCCCTGTACGCCGGTAGCGAACACGTGCGGTTCTCGCCGCTTCAGGTGGCTTCTTGCTTGTCGACGTTCAGCCTTCGGCGGGCATGCCAAAGCCCCCGGCGGATCGTCGTCTTCCGGGGGCTTGGAAAGTAAGGGGCCTAGTTCTCGGGCTTGACCATCGGGAACAGCACGGTCTCGCGGATGCCGAGACCCGTGAGCGCCATGAGCAGGCGGTCGATGCCCATGCCGCAGCCGGCCGTCGGCGGCATGCCCTGCTCCATCGCGGCGAGGAAGTCCTCGTCGAGCACCATGGCCTCGTCGTCGCCGCCGGCGGCAAGTCGGGCCTGGTCCTCGAAGCGCTCGCGCTGGATGATCGGGTCGACCAGCTCGGAGTAGCCGGTGGCCAGCTCGAAGCCGCGCACGTAGAGGTCCCACTTCTCGGTCACGCCCGGCAGAGAGCGGTGCTGGCGGGTCAGCGGCGAGGTCTCCACGGGGAAGTTCTTGACGAAGATCGGACCGTAGAGCTGGTCCTCGCAGAGTACCTCCCAGATCTCCTCGACGAGCTTGCCGTGGCCCCAGCCGCCCTTCTCCGGAACCTCCAGGCCCACCACCTTGGCGAGCGCCTTGAGCTCCTCGACGGTGGAGTCGATGGTGACCTCGGGCTGGCCGGGGAACTTGCGGGCCAGCGCCTCGTTGAGGGAGGGGTACATCTCGATAACCTTCCATTCCCCGCCGAGGTCGTACTCTGTGCCGTCGGCAAGCGTCACCGTCGTGGAACCGAAGACCTCCATGGCGACGTTCTGGATCAGGTTCTTGATGGTGCGCGCGCCGTCCTCGTAGGTGCCCCACGCCTGGTAGGTCTCGAGCATGGCGAACTCCGGCGAGTGTGAGGAGTCCACACCTTCGTTGCGGAAGTTGCGGTTGACCTCGAAGACGCGCTCGATGCCGCCGACCACGCAGCGCTTGAGGTAGAGCTCGGGCGCGATGCGCAGGTAGAGGTCGATGTCGAGGGCGTTGGAGTGGGTGATGAACGGGCGTGCCGCGGCGCCGCCGTGCAGGGTCTGCAGCATCGGGGTCTCGACCTCGAGGAAGCCCTGAGATTCGAGGTAGTTGCGCAGCGCGCGCATGACCTTGATGCGGGTGAGCGCGTTGGTGCGGGCCTGCTCGCGCATGATGAGGTCGGTGTAGCGGTGACGAACGCGGGAGTCCTCGCTCATGTCGGCGAACGCGACCGGCAGCGGGCGGATCGCCTTGGACGCCATGTGCCAGGTCGTGGCCATGATCGACAGCTCGCCGCGGCGGGAGGAGACGACGCGGCCGCGGATGGAGACGATGTCGCCCAGGTCGACGTCGGCCTTCCACGCGGCGAGCTGTTCCTCGCCGACCTCGGCCAACGAGAGCATGGCCTGGATCTGGGTGCCGTTGCCCTCCTGCAGCGCGGCGAAGCAGAGCTTGCCGGTGTTGCGCACGAACAGCACGCGGCCGGCGACGGCAACCTCGACGTCGGTCTCCTCGCCCGGGGTCAGGTAGGTAACGCCTTCCGCCGGGTCCTCCGGCTTCTCGGCGACCGCCTCGAACTTCTGACGCAAATCGGTGATGCTGATGGTGCGGTCGACCACAACCGGGTACGCCTCGCCGCCGTTGTCGATCAGGCGCTGGCGCTTCTCACGGCGGATGCGGAGCTGCTCAGGTACATCATTTGCTGGGGTCTTGTTTGCGTCAGTCACGGCTATCAAGGGTAGTCGATGCCAGCGCGATTGAGTAACACAAGGCCTGCATTTGCTTTTCGACGTCCTGCCTTTGCTTTTACCCCTCTCCCGAAGGGTAGGAAACAGTAGACTGGGAACCATGACAAACGCCAGCACAGTCACAGTTTGCGGCGAGGGTCTGGTCGACCTCGTCCCCACCGCCGCGGGCGGCCTGAGCCCGCTGGTTCCCGCCCTCGGCGGCGGCCCTTTCAACGCGGCCATCGCGGCCTCCCGCCTGGGTGCGCCGGTGAAGTTCCTCTCCCGGCTGTCCACCGACGGCTTCGGCTACGAGCTGGTCTCCCGGCTCGAGGCCGAGGGCGTGGACACCGCGCTCGTGCAGCGCGGCCCCGAGCCCACCACGCTCGCGCTCACTTCCATCGGCGCAGACGGCTCCGCCAGCTACACCTTTTATATCGAGGGCACGGCGGACCGGATGGTCCAGCCGCCGGAATCGATCGAGACCGACATCGCCTGCTTCGGCACGGTGTCCCTGGCGCTCGACCCCGGCGCGAGCCGCTACGGGGAGCTGCTCCACCGGCTGTCGGCCGCCGGGACCTTCATCGCCCTGGACCCGAACATCCGTCCCTTCTACGCCAACGACGCGCACAAGGCCTTCCTCGAGTCCCTGTATCCCTCCGTCGACCTGCTCAAGCTGTCCGATGAGGAAGAGGAGTTCCTCGACTCCCCCACCGCCCCGATCAAGGTGATCACCCGCGGCGGCGACGGGGTCTCCATCATCGTCGACGGCAAGGACCCGATCGAGGTGCCGGGCAGGAAGATCACCGTGGCCGACACCATCGGCGCGGGCGACACCGTCATGGGCGCGCTGCTCGCACAGATCGCCCGACGCACGGGCGGCCAGGACGTGCGCGCCGCAGTGGCCGCCTTCAGCGCCGATGACTGGGCCGAGATCGGCGCGTTTGCCGTCACCGCCGCGGGCATTACCTGCTCGCGCGTGGGGGCCCAGCCTCCGACGGCGGCGGAGGTAGCCGAGTTCTAGAACCGCGAGAGCGCGTCCGCGAGGGAGGCGACCAGCTCCTCGCGCCACCAGGCGAGGTCGTGACCGCCGTCGATCAGCCGCACGCTGTTGCGCCAGCCGATCGAATGCATCTCTCTGCTCAGCGAGAGGACGTGGGCGACGCTGTGACCTTCACGCAGGCCGACCGAGAGGTAGGCCTGCGGTAGCTGTTCGCCGTCGTCGAGGGTCTCGATGACCTCCTCGACCAGCCACGGCTGGATCTGCGCGGCGAGATCGTTTGGGCTGGCGTCGTGCGCAGGCGTCCACCACAGCGAGGGCGAGGTGGCGATGAGCGCGCGGAACCGCTCGGGCTCCTGGGTACCGATGACCAACGCCACGAGCCCGCCGAGGCTCTGGCCCGCGAGGATCTCGCCCGACGGCGCCGCGACGCAATGGCGTTCCTCCAGCCTTTCGCCCGCCCAGGCCCGAAGGGGATGCAGTACCTCGTCGACCAGGTTCCTCCCGGGATCGAGGATGTTCCTTCGCTGCTCGGTCGAGCGGAAGCCGACCCCGACGACGGCGCAGGCGGGCAGCAACCCGGTCGAGATGGCGCGCTCCAGCGCGGATGCTAGGTGCATCTGATCGAACCAGACGTCGGCATCGAAGAGGATGACCAGGGGTAGCTCCCCCTTCGCCCCGGCCGGGGCGTAGAAGTAGCCTTCGAGTTCATGCGGCCCGATGACGCCCCTGCCGAATGAAGCCTCAGTTTCCGCTAGACATTCCCACGCCACGCCCACATGCGCCCGCGCGCCGAGGAGCAGGCTGGTTCCCAGCGGCGAGCCAGCCTCGCCGACGAGCCGTCCGCCGCGCGCGTGGGGATCCGCGAGGTGCGGCCCCGTCGCCCGGCGAAAGCAGTAGGAGGCCATGAGGTCCGGCGGCACGGTGACGGTCTTGGCCCAGTAGGGCAGGCCCTCGGCCTGCAGCATCACGCCGTGCCGATGGCGCTCCTTATCGGTGAGCCGGTTGATCCACAGGTGCACGGGTTCGTGCGATTCAAAGAGGAACGTCATACGCCGTGAGCCGGGATCCGCAAGCGGCGTCCCCGCGGACACGAGCTCGCTCCAGGTGCGTGCGGGGTCGGCAGCCCTCTCGAGGAGGGCCGCTACCTCGTGATCTTCGTAGAATCGGTCGGCCACCGCTCGGGAGTGATCGCCTTGAGGCACGTTCATGTCCTTTCGTAACCGTCGCGCGGGAGGCCGCGCGTTCAATTCCAAACACTTTAGGGTAGCCTTTCCTAGCCATTTACATGGGGTGGGATTAACTCAAAGTTCATGTAGGGGTCCCTTGCCCGCCATGTGGCGACCGTAGGTTCTCTTTTCGTCGTAAAGCGACGCAAACCTCACCTTTATCTCTCGCAAAGGCCCAAAAATCCATGATCGGCAAGAACCTGCTTAACCTGTTCGCTTCCTCGCGATCCACCACCACCTGCACCTACAAATGCGGCAACGCCTGCTTCGGTGAGGACGAGAACAGCTCCTCCAACCTCTACTTCGGCGAGATCTCCCGCCGCAGCGCGCTCAAGGCGGGCGGGCTGACCGTCCTCGCCGTCGGCACCGGAACCGCCATGGCGCGCGGCACCGCCGCCGCTCAGGGGCTCAGCTCCTCCTCGAGCATGTTCGGTTCCTCCGGATCCTCCACCGGCGGCGCGACCGACGGCGCTTACCAGGGCATGCAGTTCGACGCCGTCGAGCCGAACAAGGAGGACGCTATCGTCGCCCCCGCGGGGTATGCCTCCTCCGTGCTCATCGCCTGGGGCGACCCGGTCATCGAGGGCGCACCGGAGTTCGACTTCGACAACCAGACCCCCGAGGCCGCTGAGCAGCAGTTCGGCTTCAACAACGACTTCGCGGGCCTCATCGAGCACCCCTCCGACCCCAGCCGCATGCTGTACATGTGCTCCCACGAGTACACCACCGAGCCGATGATGTTCCACGGCTACGACGCAGCCAGCCCGACCCTCGAGCAGTTCAAGATCGGCCTCGCCGCGCACGGACACACGATCCTCGAGGTCTCCAAGGTTCCGGGCTCCGGCGACCTGAAGCGCGAGTTCGGCCCGCTCAACCGCCGCATCACCGCGTCCACCCCGTTCGAGCTCCGCGGACCCGTCGCTGGCTCCACCTACGCCAAGACCGACACCGACCCCGCGGGTACGACCGTGCTCGGCACCCTCAACAACTGCTCCGGCGGCGTCACCCCGTGGGGCACCATGCTCTCCGGCGAGGAGAACGTCGATCAGTACTTCGGCAACGCCGAGTTGCTTTCCGACGCTGACGTGAAAGACAAGCTCAAGCGCTATGGAATCGCCGGCGGCGAGACCCAGCGCAAGTGGGAGCGCTTCGATTCCCGCTTCGACGCCTCGCTGACCCCGAACGAGCCGAACCGCTTCGGCTACGTCGTGGAGATCAACCCCTTCGATCCCACCTCCACCCCGGTCAAGCACACCTCCATGGGCCGCTTCAAGCACGAGGCCGGCAACATCTACGTCACCGGCGACGGCACCGTGGTCTGCTACTCCGGCGACGACTCCCGCTTCGAGTACCTGTACAAGTTCGTCTCCACCCGCAAGATGATCCCGGGCGACATGGACAACAACATGCGCATCCTCGACGAGGGAACCCTCTACGTGGCCAAGCTCGAGGGCAACTCGCCCGCCTCCGAGATCGACGGCTCCGGCCAGCTTCCCTCTGACGGCGCCTTCGACGGCACCGGCACCTGGATCCCGCTGGTCACCGTTCCCGAGCACGGCCCCGCCGTCTCGCACGTCGACGGCATGGACGCCGTCGAGGTCTGCGTGTACACCCGCCTGGCCGGCGACAAGGTCGGCGCCACCAAGATGGACCGCCCCGAGGACGTCCAGGCCAACCCGAAGAACGGCAAGGTCTACGCCGCGCTGACCAACAACTCCTACCGCGGCGCCGCCGGCAAGGACGACGTCGACGAGTCCGCGCCGATCCGCGAGAACAAGAACGGCCTCGTCCTCGAGATGGACGACGACCACGCGGGCACCGCCTTCACCTGGAACCTGCTGCTGGTCTGCGGCGACCCGAACATGGCCTACTCCTACTTCGGCGGCTTCGACAAGACCAAGGTCTCGCCGATCTCCTGCCCGGACAACGTGGCCTTCGACTCCTTCGGCAACCTGTGGATCTCCACCGACGGCAACGCACTGAAGAGCAACGACGGCCTCTACGCCGTCGCCGTCGAGGGCGACCGTCGCGGCGAGGTCAAGTGCTTCCTCACCGTCCCTGCCGGTGCCGAGACCTGCGGCCCGATCGTCACCGACGAGCGCGTCATGGTTAACGTCCAGCACCCGGGCGAGTCCGACAGCGCCACCGCCGAGGCTCCCACCTCCCACTGGCCCGACGGCGGCAGCTCCCAGCCCCGCCCGGCCGTCGTGGTGGTCTTCCCCGAAAACGGCGGCAAGGTCGGCATCGCCTAAAGATCCGGCGTTCGTGGGAGCCCCGGGCCTTGGTCGTCGCTAGTTCTCTTCGACGTTCTTGAAACCAATGCCGACGGGGACGCCCACGTTGTCGATGAGGCGCACGCCGCCGATCTCTGCCGCGACGAAGAGGCGCCCGTCCCCTTGGGCCGGGGCCTCCTCGAGCCCCAGTGAGCGCAGCTCGACGTACTCCGGGGTGATCCCGGCGGCGTCGAGGACCTGCCTACACGTGTCGAGGATCGCCTCCTTGCCGCCCTCCGCGGCGTGCGCCCCGGCGGTGAGCGCGGCGGACAGTACAAGCGCCTGCTCTCGGGCCTCGGGGGCCACCTCCGCGTTACGCAACGATATCGCCAGCCCATCGGGCATGCGCACCGTCGGCACCGAGTGCACGGTCACGGGGACGCGCAGATCGGTGACCATGCGCTGGACGCCCACGAGCAGTTCGTAGTCCTTCTCGCCGATCACCACGTCGCTGGGGGCGACGATGTGCAGCAGCGTGAGCAGCTCCGTGGCCGCCTGCGACAGCTCCCTGGCGGGTTCCATCCCGTGATCCGGGATCGTCACGATCGTGCGTGCCCCCTTCGGCCACAAGTCCTCGATGCGGTAGCTGAAGACCGCATCGACCTTCTCCTCGCGGAGGATCTCCAGCGAGTCCGGTTTCGCCTCTTCTAGCGATGCGATGACGACCGAGCCAGGGATCCGCTTCGCCGCCCTGATGAGTGCGCGGTGGCCTGCGTGAACCCCGCCGCCGAGCGGAACGAAGACCACCGGCTTGCCCTGCTTGCGAAACGCGCTGGCCACCATGCCAATCTGACGGGATTCCTCAAAGACTCGCGCGGTTCCAAATTTAAACGCCACTGCGTTACTCCTTGTCCATTCCTTCGTTCATCGCCCACCACTCCACGTCATGCGCGCGGTAGGCCTGCGCCATCCGCTTGGCTAGGTGGCGGAAGGTTTCCCGATCCGCTGGCTCCGGTATGACCTCCACACAGCGCTCGAGGGTTCCCACGTCCATCAATGCTCGAGACCCCGCCGCGTTGTCGACGATCTCCACCTGGGTTTCCGTATCCGTCACCGCTTGGTCCAGCAGCTGGTAGGCGATGATCTCGACCTGGTTCCGGAAACTCGCGAAGGCCACCCCGGCGACGAATTCCTGCAGCTTCGACTCCGGCACCGAAATCGACCTCAGCTGGCATTCCGCGAGCAGCAGCTCCCCCACCGTCGCCGTGACCTCGTCGCTAGCAGTGACCGACCACGCCTCATGCGTGGTCTCGATGCTGACGAAGCACAAGGCGCCCAGCTCCACCAGAGGGCGGAACACCTCCAGCGTGTAACGAGGGCACGAGTGCAAGAAGAGTTGTCCACGCTTTGCAAACACAGCAAGCTTCTCGACGAAAAACTCCATCTGCTCGGGCGACACACCCAAAACGACGAGCTGCGCCGACTCGATCTCCCTCGGCTCACTGGCCTGAAAGACCTCATGCCCCGCTTCTCGCAGCCGTTCGCTCAGCTCGCTGAAGCCGAACACGGCAATCCTCATGCGAGGCGCCTGCACAGCTTAGCTATCCTTCCTGCTTCGCTTGAGCAGGTCGGCCACGGACACCGCACCGCTGTGCTCGTCTCGGCGGCGCCGGCCATGGGAAGCTGCGACGTCCTCGGCCGCATCTTCTTTTTGATCCGCGGCAGGCTTCTCACTTGCAGGAGTCACGGGGCTTTCCTCGCCACTCCCTTCGGGTTCCGATAGTGGCTGAGCCTTCGGCTTGGTGGAACTTGCCTTCACGTCCTTTGCCGCGTCGTCATTGCTTGCGGGGGCGGATACCGACGGCGACGGCTGTTCCTTGGAAGGCTCCTCGCCTTCATTGGCTTCATTGCCTTCATTGTCGGCACTCAGCGAGGAATCGGTGTCCTTGTGGACGCCGCCTTGCACCCAGTCGAGCTTGGGCATAGAACCCGTATCGAATCGGGGCGCCGCCTTTTCCTGAGTGGAATCAGTTTGTTCTTCGGCTTCGTGGGTTCCTTCAAACTCCGGTTTAGCCTCAGGTTTGCGGCGCTTGCCGCCGATGTAGGGAGACTTGGATGCCGCCGTCGCCGCAAGCTGAGAGACGGAAAGCTTTCCTTCTTCTTTCTTCTCATCGCTTCGGTGCTCCGCATGCTTTTCTTCCACCGGCTCTTCACGCTGAGCTGTGGCTTTGGCTGGCTCGCGCACCTCGGAGGAGCGGCGCGGAGGCTCCGGGGCAACGACCTTGTCGATGATCGTGGTCTCGGAATCTAAGTCGACCTTGGGGATCACGGTCGTCTCCGCTTTGTCAGTAGCAGTCTCGATCTCCATGATCCGACGTGCCTGCGCCCGAAGCATTCCGGGTTCAGCCAAAGACTGACCGGTAAGGTACTCGAGCTGCGCGCGCAAATCTTCCAATTGGGAGCGGATAGCCTTGAGGGTTTCCTCTTCGTTCTCGCGGAGCTGCTTTTCAAGGTCCACCTTCAGCTGGGCCTTATCGGCCGCAAACCGCTGCTCTGCCTCATGCAAACGAGCCTCGCCGAGAGCCTTCTCAGACTCGAGCGCTGCTTGCGACCGAGACGCTTGGACGCGATAGCGGCTAACGAGGAACAGCCCAATGATGGCGGCCCAGAGAGCGGCCAGTAAGGCCAACTTGAGCACGCCGACGCTTCCCGTAAAAAGCATCACGATGCTTGCCAGTAGTGCCAGCACCACCAAGGCGACGAGCAGGCGCTGTCCCTGCTCCGTTGCGGCATCCTCGCGCTGTGCGGCGTCCGATGCAGTCATGTCGTTCCCCTGATTCTCGGCACTCATGGCTACCAAACTACCCCACACCCCCACTTCACGGGTGTTGACGCACGACGTCACCATCCAGAAACCCCTTCAAATTCCCCGATTTCACACGATCGCTGCCCCAGCTAACGCAAAGATAGCACACATGTTCTAAATTGTCTATTGACACCAGTAATCATTCCCCATATTATCGAATGTATGAACGAATGGGGTGGGGATCTCAACGTAACGTCCGACGGCATTAAGGCAATGCTCAAGCAGGCGTGCGCCGCGTTTCAAGCAACGGTTGGCGCCCTCATTCCGCAGTTGTTCGCGGATGAGCTCACTCTCTCCGACCACGAGGAAATCTCCACGATCATCGGCGCGATCACCAGTACCGCCGACCGGCTTCAACTTGGTTACATAGAGGCGTTCGACAGGCGCATTGAGCCTGGGACCGGCGCTCAACTCAAGAAGGAGATCGCGGCCAACCTGCGCATTCCGGTTGGCAAGCTCCGCTACCTTACAAACGTCGCTAATAACGCCAATCTCAATGGCACAACGGGACGTCCTCGCCTAGAACGCGCAGATGTTCTCTTCAACGACTCAGTCATTGGCTTGCCCGCGCTCAGCGCGATCACTGAGACGCTGGCGAAGATCCCGGTTAGCGAGTACGAGGCACGAAAGGGCATCGAGGAAAAGCTCTGCCTCCTAGCAGAGGCTAGTGCGCCGGAAGGGCTTCGTACGGCAGGTATCAAGTTGCTGCAGGATCATGGTTTTGGTGCGGACGAGGAAGCCCGCCGCGAACAGGCCAGCTTCCGTATCGGGACGCAACGCCCCGACCTCATGACTCCGGTGCGAGGCCTACTTGAGCCACGTGCGGCGGCGCTTCTCAATCGGGTTTTCCACGACTATGCGGGGCCGGGTGATCTGCTGGAAGAGAAGGCTGACGATGATCGCTCGCCTGATCACCGGCGCCACGATGCTCTCGAAGCCGCCCTTCGCAGCGCGGTCGATCATGAACTGAAACCAAGCCGGCCGGGCTGCGCGGCAGTGGTCGCAACACTTACTCTGCAGGAACTATGCGAGTTCAACGGAGTCGCGGTTACGGATGTCGGAACAACCCTGCCGCTGGACGAGCTGCTCAAGATGGGGGCCGAAAAGCACTGGTACCTGGCCATCTTGGATCACAAGAACGGAAATCTCCTCCATCTGTCTCGCACCAAGCGCACCGCTGACCTCCACATGTACCTCGGTCTGCTCGCATCGCAAGGAGGGGATCAGACCCCGGGTTCCGGGTTGCCAGCGGCGGCGTGCGAAGTCCACCACGTCGAAGCATGGGCCGACGGTGGCCTCACCACCCCGGATAACCTCGTCTTCTTGAATCCACGCACCCACCGCCAAGTGGACGAAAACCGGATAGACAGAAGCTGTTACTGGACAGTGCAAACGGGTGACCGCACAGTCGCGGTGCGAAGACCATGGGGCCAAGATCCGTCGCGATCGGCCTGCTCCAACATCCATCCGGCGCTGTGGTTGGTACCGGGGATCAGGCTAAAACACGGAGTCAGACCCCCACCCCTCAAGCCAAGCGTCCTTAGCCCTCCAAAGTTGAAGGGGGTCAGTGGCTAATGCGAGAGCAACCAGAACACCTGCTCAGGTGTCTACTTGGTATGCCCAAGAAGGGGCTGCAGGTCCTAAGCAGGCTCGCCGTCGGTAGGCGGTGGCACCGAGCAATTTCGCTCCAGCCACACGCCAGCCGCGGACATCGCCATCCCTCCCAGCGCGGCCGCGATGACTACCGGCGCTTCCTCGGCAGCGGCACTGAGCTGTCGGATCTGGGAGACAACGTAGACCGCCATGCCCAGGTACACGCCCCCGAAGATAGAGCCCGTCCAACCCGAGGCCTTCCCGATCACCATGAACAGGGCTGCAGAAAGTGGGTTCAGTTGGCTGCGATCCATGCCGATCCGATTCTCATCGATCCGGTCCTTCACCCGGTAGGCGAGGATCACGCACAACACTGCCATTGCCCACAGTGTTATCGCGACAGTGACGGGTACGGGCCCCAAGAGCCCATAGAAGCGAGACACCACGATGAAGCTGGCTGCTGCACAGAATCCTCCCGTGGCAACGAGCGAGGCGATGGTGGTTGGCTGCATGGGTTGCATAAGCGGCTACTCCGAATCAGTGGGGACAACCCCGTCGACCTCTGTCTGCGGAAGCCCAGCGACAAGCTCCGCAACGGGCGTCTCCCGGAGCCTCGCCTGAGGATCGGCGTCCAACCACGGCACCAGCACGAACGCACGAGCATGGGCCCACGGGTGAGGCAGGGTCAGTTCTGGGGAATCAGATACCACCTGCTCCCCGTCCACCCATGCGCAGACGATATCTACGTCGAGGGTTCGCGGGCCCCAGTGACGAAGGCGCTTCCGTTCGGCCTTCTCTTCAAGCTTCTGGCAGCGACGAAGCAATTCCATCGGGGTCAGGTCCACCTCGACGATGAGGATCGCGTTAAGGAACTCGTCCTGGTCCTCAACACCCCACGGCGGCGTCGAAAAGATCCTAGAGCTGGCCACCAGCTCGTTCCTGAACTCCTCGAAGACGCTGAGGATCAACCCGTAGCGGTCGTTCATGTTCGACCCCACGGACAGAACTGCCCGAAGCACGATCTACACCCTTCCTCGCGAGCGGCGCGCCACCACGGCGACGTCTGCAAAGTCCAGCGGAATCGGCGCGCTTGGCTTGTGAACGGTGACTTCCACCGCAAAGAGCTGGCCAAAGCTCTCCATCACTCGATCCGCTATCGTCGCCGAAACCTTTTCAATCAGATCATACGGTTCTCCCGTGATTACGTCATGGGCAATCTGCGCGAGCTCTGCGTAGTTGATGGTGTCGGCGAGATCGTCGCTCTTGGCGGCGGCAGAAAAGTCCAGCCAGCAGACCATGTCCACGACGAAGTCCTGACCCTCACGCTTTTCGAAGTCGAAGACGCCGTGGTAGCCGCGCGCTTTGAGGCCTGTGAGTTCGATGCGATCTGCCATGCTGATTATCTTCCCATCTTCCAGCGGGCCGCGACGTCCACGGCATCGCGCGACACGGCCACGTCGTGGACGCGCACGCACCAGGCGCCCTCCGAGGCGGCGATGGCAGTCACAGCCGCGGTTGCTGGGTCGGCATTTGCGGCGATGTCCTTGGCGTCGACAAGCGAAGAAGCAAAACCGCGCTCAGGGCGCAACGCGGCGAGGAAGCGCTTGCGGGAGGCACCCACGAGAACGGGGAACTCACCCGCGATGAACTCGGGGAGTGCCTTGAGGAGGGCCCAGTTGTCCTGCGCTGACTTGGCAAAGCCGAGGCCGGGATCGAGCGTGATGGCGGATTCCTTCACCCCTGCGGCCAGGGCCTTCTCGACGAGGCGATTGAGCGTTGCGCGCACGTCGGCCACCACGTCGCCGCCGTGGTCGGCCTGCCCCGCGGCGTCGCCAAAACGCACGGTCTTCCAGTGCATGAGGCAGACCGGCACCTTCGCATCCGCCATGACAGCGAACATCTCGGGATCCGCGAGCCCACCGGAAACGTCGTTGATGAGATCGACGCCAGCCTCCGCTGCCGCGGCCGCGACAGACGCGCGCATGGTGTCCACAGAGGTGCGGATTCCCTCAGCGTGCAGCGCTTCGATCACCGGAACCACGCGTTGCTTTTCGACGCCCGCCTCCACCCGGCTCGCCCCAGGACGGGTGGATTCGCCGCCGACGTCGATGATGTCCGCGCCCTCGGCCACGAGCTGCTTCGCGTGCGCGACCGCCTTGGCGGGGTCAAGGTACCGGCCCCCGTCCGAGAACGAATCTTCGGTGACGTTGACGATGCCCATCACGAGGCAGCGATCGGGCAGGGTCGTTTCAATTCCAAGGACGGGATCACGCATAGAAGGTCATGTTACTAGCCGAGGTCTAGCTGCGAATCAGCGCGAGCGCCTCTGCGCGGCTGGCGGCGTTGCGCTGGAAACCGCCTCGGACCGCGGAGGTGGTCGTCGTGGCGCCCGGCTTGCGGATGCCGCGCATGGCCATGCACAGGTGCTCGCACTCGATGACCACGATGACGGACTGTGCCTGGAGCTTCTCCACCAGCGCATCGGCCACCTGCGAGGTGAGGCGCTCCTGGACCTGCGGGCGCTTGGCGTACAGGTCCACCAGCCGCGCGAGCTTGCTCAGCCCGGTCACCTTGCCGGAGTCGCCGGGGATGTACCCGATGTGCGCCTTGCCAAAGAATGGGACCAGGTGATGCTCGCAGGTGGAGTAGATCGGGATGTCGCGCACGAGGACGAGCTCACGATGTTCCTCGTTGAACACCTTGCTGAGCACCTCCTTCGGGTCGGTGCGCAGGCCAGCGAAGCACTCCTCGTAGGCGCGGGCCACGCGGGCGGGGGTCTCGATGAGCCCCTCGCGGTCCGGATCCTCGCCGACGGCGATGAGCAGTTCACGAACAGCAGCTTCAGCACGCTCGCGGTCAAAGGTTCCGGTGGCCATTAATGTTCTTCTTTCTCGTCATCAATCTTGGGGATCACCTGGGTCTCGTCGTTTTCCCGGGCGTGGGGGGCGCGGTGGCGCCCGCCCTCGTCCCCGTCTTCCTGCCCATCCTGCTCACCCTGCTGGGAGGGCTCGTCGTTCCAGGCGTGCTCGGTGCGCTCGTTCTCCGGAAGCCGGAAGCCGATCTCCTCCACGGGTGCGGCGGGTTGAGCGGGCGCGGCGGGAGCCTCCGGAGCCTCTTCGCCATACGCCTTCAGCCCTGGGTGCGGCTTGGCGGCGTAGGGGTTCTTCTCCGTCTGCCCCTCGGTCGGCGCTGGCGGCCACCCCGGCGCGGTCCAGCCTGCGGGCGGCGGGGTCCCGCCGTAGCGACGCTGGGGATCCGGCTGTTCGGGCAGGACAGTATCGGCAGGCATCTCCGGCTGCGCCATGGAGCCCAGCCCCTTCTCCTCCTCGGTGGCTGGCCCCTGGACGGGAGCGACCGGGGACAACCCCTGGTTGCGGGCGGCGAGCTCGGCCTCGCGCTTGGCGCGGGCGGCCTTGGATGCCTCGAGGAGGCTAAACGGCTTCGGCGGCTCCTCGCCACGCTCGAGCGCGAGCTCCGTCGGGGTCTTGACCGGCTCGCGACCAACCTGACGCGGGAAGCGAAGGTCCTCGTTCGGGAAGACGTCGCCGACCTCGCGCGGGGTAATCCCGTCGAAAAGGGCCTCGAGATCGGGGCGGCGCAGGGTCTCCTTCTCCAGAAGCTTCTCGGCAAGCTTATCCAAGTAGTCGCGGTGCTCCGCGAGGATGTTGTAGGCCTCCTCGTGCGCCTTGTCCATCAGGTACTTCATTTCCTGATCGATCTGCGCGGCGGTCGCCGGGGAGTACTCAAGGGTGCCCTGGCTGCCTCGGCCGGAGAACGGGTCGCCCTGCTCGTCGCCGTACTTGACCAGGCCGAGCGACGGGCTCATGCCGTACTCGGTGAGCATGGACTTGGCGATCTTCGTGGCCATTTCGATGTCGGCGGACGCGCCGGTGGTGGGCTCGCCGAACACGAGCTCCTCGGCGGCACGGCCGCCCATGGCGAACACGAGGCGAGCGTAGAGCTCGTCGCGGTTGTACATGCCCTTGTCATCCTCGGACGCGGTCATGGCGTGGCCGCCGGTGCGGCCGCGGGCCAGGATGGTCACCTTGTACACGCGCTCGATGTTCTTCAGCGCCCACGCGGCGAGGGTGTGGCCACCCTCGTGGTAGGCGGTGACCTTCTTCTCCTTCTCGGAGATGACCTTGCTGGAGCGGCGCGGTCCGCCGATCACGCGGTCGGTGGCCTCCTCGAGGGAGTCGGCGGTGATCACGTTGCCGCCGATGCGGGCGGTGAGGAGGGCGGCCTCGTTGAGGACGTTGGCGAGGTCGGCACCCGACATGCCAGCGGTGCGGCGGGCCAGCGCCTTGAGGTCGGCGTCCTTAGCCAGCGGCTTGCCCTTGGCGTGGACCTCGAGGATCTGCTCGCGGCCCTTGAGGTCGGGGTTGCCCACCGGGATCTGGCGGTCGAAGCGGCCCGGGCGCAGGAGCGCCGGGTCGAGGATGTCGGGACGGTTGGTGGCCGCCATGAGGATGACGCCCTCGCGGTCGCCGAAGCCGTCCATCTCCACGAGCAGCTGGTTGAGCGTCTGCTCGCGCTCGTCGTGGCCGCCGCCCATGCCGGAGCCGCGCTGGCGGCCCACGGCGTCGATCTCGTCGACGAAGATGATGCATGGGCTGTGCTCGCGGGCTTGCTTGAACAGGTCGCGCACACGAGAGGCACCGACGCCGACGAACATCTCCACGAAGTCGGAGCCGGAGATCGAGTAGAAGGGCACCCCGGCCTCGCCGGCCACGGCGCGGGCGAGCAGGGTCTTACCGGTGCCGGGCGGGCCGTAGAGCAGCACGCCGCGCGGGATCTTCGCGCCCAGCTCCTCGTAACGAGACGGATCCTGCAGGAAGTCCTTGATCTCCTGGAGCTCGTCCACCGCCTCGTCGGCGCCCGCGACGTCGGCGAACGTGTTGGTGGGCATGTCCTTGTTGAGCTCCTTGGCGCGAGAACCGCCGAAGCCGAACATGCCCATGCCGCCGCCCTGCATGCGGGAGAACACGAACATGAACACACCGAAGATGATGAGCATCGGCAGGATGTAGCTGAGCATGGACATGATGAAGCTGTCCTGCGTCACCTTGGTGGTGTACTTGTCCGTCTGCGAGCTCTGGACCTTGGAGAAGATGTCATCCGCCGAGCGGGCGGGGTACTTCGCCATGATCTCGGTGATGTTGTCCTGACCGTCCTCGCTGATGCCGCTCTTCAGCTTCAGGCGCAGGCGCTGCTCGCGGTCGTCGATCTGGGCTTCGGAGACGTTGTTCTGCTCGAGCTGAGTAATGGCGACGCTGGTGTCTACTTCCTGGTACCCACGCGCGTCATTGCCAAAGAGCGTCAACAGATACAGCGCGATCAGCACGATCGCTGCGGCCGCGCCGATCCGGAGTGTTTTCTTGTTCTTCATTCAGCCTTCAACTGCCGCAGGAAGCCTGCAGCCCTTTCTCGTGTAACGCTTGAAGCAATCCTCAAACAATACCCTAACGCCCGCCTGAGGCTTTTCGTTCCCCAGGCGGGCAGTAGAAGAAGGAGTCCCCGAACCCAACCCTCGTCCGCTTCTCGGCCGAAACGCAGCTTCGATATCTCGGTTGTGAAATGTGAGCAATGCTGCTTACACGTGTACCCAGTTCGGCGCCTGCACTTTGTGTGTTACTCCGTGCGCGATGGAGCTGATCAATGGGTGGTACGCTTCGCCCGCGTTCCATGGGCTAGATATCCGCCAGATGCGCCGTCGATAAACGAACTACCGACTCTCCTATTGCAGCTCTGTCATCCAGTTGAGCTGCTGGATGCGCGTATCGAGCAGGCGATACTCCTTCGACGCCTGATCCGCCTTCGTGCGCAGCTCAGCCACGTTGAGCGCGGAGACGTAGCGGATCTCGTTGCGGCTGAAGCGGTCCTGGCGGGTGGAGGAGGTGTCCGCCATCTGCGTGTAGAAACGCCGCTTGAGCAGGGCCGAATCGCGCTGGGCGATGGCATCGGTGAGCGTGCGGGTCTCGTCGAAGGCGGTGTTGAGGTTGGTGGCGTTGATGCGGCGAATGAGCTGTTCGATCGTGCCGAACAGGGCCTCCGCCTCCTCGAGCAGCGCCTGCGGGTCCTCCTCCGGGGTGTCCCCCTCCTGCACGCGCGCGACGGCCCCCAGCCGCTCGGTGAGCTTCTTCAGCCGGTTCTGGGCCTCGGCGCGCTCGGCGAGCGCCTCTGCGAGCAGCATCAATCCTCCCTAGTTGTCCCCGTAGACCTGCGGGTTGAGCGTGCCCACGTACGGCAGGTCGCGGTAGCGCTCGGCGTAGTCGAGGCCATAGCCGATGACGAACTCGTTGGGGATGTCGAAGCCCACGTCGAGCAGGTCCACCTTCGCGGTGACGGCCTCCGGCTTGCGCAGCAGGGTGACCACCTCGAGCGAGCGCGGGCCGCGGTTCTTCAGGTTGCGGATCAGCCAGCTGAGCGTGAGGCCCGAGTCGATGATGTCCTCGACGATGAGCACGTCCTGGCCCGCGATGTCGCGATCCAGATCCTTGAGGATGCGCACCACGCCGGAGGAGGAGGTGGAGTTGCCGTAGGAGCTCACGGCCATGAACTCGAGCTGCGCCGGGATGCTCAGCTTGCGCGCGAAGTCGGTGATGAAGAAGACGGCACCCTTGAGCACGCACACCAGGACGAGGTCGCCCTCGGTGTCCCTGTACTTCTCGGAGACCATGTCCGCGAGCTCCTGAATGCGGGCGTGCAGTACCTCCTCGGAGATGAGGATGGATTCGACGTCATTGCCGTAGCGGTTTGCCGGGACATTGAAGTCTTTGGTGTCGTGCATTAGCTGGTTGCCTTTCTCCTTGCGATAACGCAAAGTTTGCCATCTTTGCGCACTATCTCCAACCTCTCACGCGAATTTCCCCCGACCGCGACTCCGCCCTGCCCAGACCAGCTGGTCACGAGCGAGTCAATCGATTGCAAGATGGCGGCAGAGACTTTCAGCTTCCGCTCGTGGAGGTACGCGGCCAGAACCCGTCGCCGTAGCGCTGGCGCAAGCTTTCTTAGCTTGTCGACGACCAACCCCTCCCCCTGGCTGGCCTCCGCGAAGGCGCCGGCCGCGAGCTCGTCCAAAAGCTCCCGGTCCTCCGCCACGAGCGCCCCGGCCGCCGCCAGCGCCTCGACGGGGTCCCTGCCCGCCAGCTCTCCGAGCAGCGGAAGCACCTCGCGGCGCAGGGCCACGCGCAGGAAGGCGGGGTCCTCATTCATGGGGTCGTCCCAGGGCTTGAGCCCCAACTCGGCGCAGGCCCCGCGGGTATCGGCGCGGCGCACGCGGAGGAAGGGGCGGGTGATCTCGCCGTGGACGCTCATCGCGGAGAGCTGGCCGCGCAGGCCGCTGAGCAGCACGGTCTCGGCCTGATCGTCGGCGGTGTGGGCGACCCAGAGGGCGCGGCCTCGCGCTCGGGCGGCCTCCCGCAGCGCCCGGTAGCGGGCCTCGCGGGCCCTGGCCTCGACGTTGCCCTCCCCCACGATCACCGGGACGACCTCGGCGGTGGCGCCGAGCGCCTGGGCCTGCGCGGCCGCCGCGGCCGCCACCTCGGTCGATCCGGGCTGCAGGCCGTGGTCGACGACCACCGCGTGGACCTCCCGGCCCTCGGCCCGCGCCGCGGCCACTAGGGCCAGGGAGTCGGCCCCTCCCGAGAGCCCGATCACGGGATTGCCGGGGACGTCGCGAAGCGACCGTCGACAAGCAAGGAAAAACGGCGAGTGACGAGGCCAGAACGGCTGCATCTACGACTCGCGAATCGCCGAGGTGAAGCGGTCGAGCGCCTTGCGTGCGGAGTCGACGTCGGAGCCGTTGGACATGAGCCCGAAGGAGTAGATGTGGCCGGTGGCGTTGGGCACGATGCCGACCAGCGCCGACGTGCCCGTCAGCGTGCCCGTCTTCGCACGCACCCAGCCGCGGCCGGAGAGATCGGCGTAGCGATCCGCGAGCGTGCCCGTGGCACCTGCCACCGGCAGCGTCTCGATGAGCGGGCGCAGGGCGCTCTCCTTCACCGTGGCCGTCATGAGCTGGGACAACAGCGCCGGGGTGACGACGTTCGCCGTGCTCAGGCCCGAGGTGTCCTCGATGTAGGTGTTGGTGAGGTCGAAGCCCGCGTCCTTCAGGATGCTCTGCACGCGGCCGGCCGGATCGGTGGCGTCGAGCTCGCGGCCGATGGCCTCGGCCATGACGTTGTCCGACTCCGCCATCATCATCGTCAGCCGCTCCTCCAGCGTGGGCGACTGCGTGCTGGCGACCTCGTCGCCCTCGGAGGAATCGGTGTAGCCGATGGTGTTCGTGCCGAGCCGCTGCCCCAGCGCCGCCGCGACGTCGAAGGCCGGGGTGTGGCTGCGCGGGACCTCGCCCTCGGTGGCGCCGATGCGCGCGCCGTAGAGCATGATCGGCTCCATCGGCGCGATGTACCCGGCCTCGATGTCGGCCGAGTCCCAGCCGCTGGCAAAGCTGGGTGCCTTCCACGCGGAGGTGTCCACCAGCACCTGATCCACGGTGGGCACCTTCTGCTTGATCTGGTTGGCAAGGTCGTCGAGGCGCTCGGAGGTCATCCACACATCGCCCGCGGCCTTGATGGTCACCATGGTTCCGCTGGCCACGACCGTGGTGGTGATCCGGTCCTGCGAGCCCAGCGTCTTGAGCGCCGCGACCGAGGTCAGCAGCTTGGTGGAGCTGGCGGGCTGCAGGGCGTTCATCGGGACCTTCTCGTAGACGACCTCGCCGGACTGCACGTCGACGACGCGGGCGCCGAAGGTTCCCAACGCCGGATCCTGCGCCAGCTGCTGGAGGGTGACGGCGAGCTGGGTGTTGTCCACCGGCTGATCCTGGGCGAAGGCCTCGATCTGGCGGGTGGGCGTGGGCAACGCCTGCGCCTCGCCGTGATCGAGCGCCATGCGCTGGGAGAAGTAAACCCCGCCGGTTACTGTTGCTGCCACCGCGACGGTCGTAACCCCCGTCGCTACCCACCACTTCGTGCCTTTCATCCCCACTAGCCTAACCCGCAGGGCCGAGCGGGTAGGATATTGACAGATAATCCGTCTCTCTTTTGACACAAGGAGTATTCCCACATGAGCATTGAGGTCACCATCGAGATCCCGAAGGGCTCCCGCAACAAGTACGAGGTCGACCACGAGACCGGCAAAGTCTACCTCGACCGCTACCTGTTCACCCCGATGGCTTACCCGCTCGACTACGGCTTCATTGACCACACCCTCGGCGAGGACGGCGACCCGCTGGACGCCCTCGTCATCCTCCCGGAGCCGGTGTTCCCGGGCGTGATCGTCAAGGCCCGCCCGCTCGGCGTGTTCAAGATGACCGACGAGGCCGGCGGCGACGACAAGCTCCTCTGCGTCATCGACGACGTCCGCTGGAACCACCTGCAGGACATCGCGGACGTCTCCGACTTCCTCAAGGACGAGATCGAGCACTTCTTCGTTCACTACAAGGACCTCGAGCCGAACAAGGAAGTCACCGGCTCCGGCTGGGGCGACAAGGCCGAGGCCGAGAAGATCCACGCCGAGGCTATCGCTCGCTTCCAGGGCTAGTTTTAAGGGCCGCCCGGCGCGCCGCGAAGGTGCGCCGGGCGGCTTTTTCGTGCGCTCCCGTGGGCTCCCGTGGGCTCGGTCGAAGTCAGTCGGTCGAAGGCACGGTTTTTCAATACCCCCCTGGGGTATATTTTTCCTTGAGTTCGACCCACTGAGTTCGACCGAACCCCGTTCCCCATGCGATTCCCCTCCCACCTCGGTACCCTGACAAGGGCACCAACGACTTTTGGGGGAATCTCGTTGAATCGACCGCGCCTTGCTCCGCAATTTCTCAGGGATCGCCGCACTGGCAAGCTCCTACCAAGCCGGAGCAATTGGATAGAAGAATATGGCCTGATCGAGCTCCGCAAGAAGCCTTGCTCCGACGCACAGTTTTGGGCCGAACGCCGGGAAGGCAAATGGCCTGCGCTCATACCCGAAATCGCGCATGACCCGGATCGTCACCGCGAATTGCCGCCTTGGGAGAGGATGCGAGCTCTAACCGCAGCCCAGGCCCTCGTTACCACCAGCGCGACTGTCTGCAGCTTGAGCAGCGCACTCCTGTGGAACCTATGGGTGCTGGGCACTCCCAAGAAGGTTGAGCTGAACTACGTCGGCAGCGTGAAGCCCCCAGGGAAAAGCACACGGCGCGATTATCAGCACTACCGCAGCGCCTTCCTCCCGGAGGAATCAGTGATCACCGTGGGCGGCGCTCGGATGACCTCGCTGCCCCGCACGCTCATCGACGTCACGAGGTTCCACGGCGTGACCGCGGGAGTCGTGGCCATGGACTCGTTGCGGGCAAGCCTGCCGCGCTTCGACCGCAAGGCCCTAGAGAAACTCCTCCTCGACGGCCAGTCCTACCGCGGAAAACCCAAGGTCCGCGAGGCGATCGCGCTGTCGACGGGGAAGTCGGAAAGCCCGCTCGAGTCGCGGGCGCGCGTGGCACTGCTCACAGCCAAGGTCAAGGGCCTAGAAACCCTAGAGTTCCAGAAGGAGATCACCGTCGCCCCGCACCTGTTCCGCGCGGACTTCCTTATCAACGGCTGGCTCGTCGTCGAGGTCGACGGCAGGGCGAAGTACGACGGCGCCACCTTCTCGCAAAGCGCCGAGCAGGCCATCCGCGAGGAGCGCGAGCGCGAGGTCCACCTCTCGAGGCAGGGGTTTCGCGTGCTACGCGTCCACGACGAGGACATCGACAACCCCGCGCGGCTGGTCGCCCTCGTGGAGCGCGAACTCAGCTCGCTAGCATCCCCGAAACCAGCCCGACCAGCGTGAACCACACCCCCAGGGCCAGCACCACGATGAGGGCGGGCTGGCCGGGAGCCACGACCAGACCAAGCACCCCGACGATATCCCCCGCGACGCCGAGCCATAACAGGATGCGGGGGAGGCGGTCGATCGGGACCCGGAGCGCCCAGCAGGCGGTCGCGAGCAGGGCCAAGGGGGCGGACAGGCCGCTGATGGTCGCGAGCGAGCCGCCGATAGGCGTCGACAAGCGAGAAAACAGGAACGCAGCGGCGACGGCGCCGGTGACGAGAACCACGACCCACAGGCGCCAGGCGAGCTGACCCGTCAGGCGCCGCTTGTCGCGCGCGGTGGGGCCGACGAGGCGGGCGAGCAGCGCCTGTTGCTGCGGGGTCAGCTCTTTGCTCATGGGCTAATAGCTTAGCCCTGGACCCACTTGATGAAGTTGGTGGAGGCGTCGCCTTCGAGCTCCGCCATCGTGTGGCCGAGGCCCCAGATGGTGCCGAAGTCCACGTCCGAGATACCCATCTGCGTCAGCGCGAGCGCAATGTTGAGCTCGACCGGGGTGGCCGTGTCGCCCTGCTTGATGCCGGTGCGGATGCGCCACCGCGGGGCGACGGTCGACTCGCCGAAGCCCGGGTAGGTCTTGTTGATGTAGTACATCGGGTTGTACATGTCCTGGCGGGTGGTCACGTCGATGCCCACCGCGTCCTTCTTGGCGAAGTCGGAGTCGTAGCCGTCGGCGCCGTAGTCGCTGGACCAGTCGGAGTAGCTGGAGTAGTCGGCCTTCTCGATGACGTCGCGCGACGGCTCGGAGAAGTGCAGCGGGTCGGAGGCGCCGATGCCCATCACGGTGTTCTCGGTCTGGCCGCGGGAGACGCCGTCGAGCGCGCCGACATCCTTGGTGGCGTTCTTCTGGCTGTTGATGAATCCGCGCAGGTTATCCACCTTCGCCGTGTTGGTGGCGGAGTCGTAGATGGCCCAGGTCTCGGACTCGTTGAGCTTGGCGAAATACTCCTCGACCGTGTTGTAGGTGGTCGTGTCTTCCTCCTGCTGTCCCATGCCGGCGGGGGCACCGCCCCCGGACGGCATCGCGCCCGACGCCCCGGCAGCACCTGCGCCAGCCGCGTCAGACGGCGAGGCACCCGAGGAGGAACCGCTCTGCGCCGCAGCACCAGTCCCGCCGACCCCGACGCTCATGCCCGCCATCGTCGTGTTCGACGGCGTGTACGGGAACGTGGTCACGGACAGGAAGTCGTTGAGCGACTTCTCCACCACGGCGACGATCTTGTCGTAGTAGCTGCCCGCGAGGAAGTAGCCGTCGCCGGACTGCTCAAGGGACATCCGCTTCCCGCCGTCCTCGAGTCCGAGCCCGTTGAGGTAGTCGCCGAAGGCCTTGGCCAGGTCGTTGGAGTAGGCCTTGGTCCAGGTTCCGTCGGCACGCGTGCCGGTGGTGGCAAACTGCCCCATCTGCCACTCGTAGGCGAGGTTGGCAAAGTCCAGGCTGGTGATCGGGCACCAGCACATGGCGCCGGCGATGGCGTCGGAAAGCTTCTCGCCGTTCGCGCCGGTCATGGCCGCGCCGATGGTCTCGAGGTACGGCGTGTACAGGTCAGAGTCGCCGGAGGCGCCCATGACCGCCGACTGCGCGCCGCCGCCGGAGTGGCCGAAGGTGTAAACCTTCGAGGTGTCGGCGGGGATGAACTCGGCGTTGAGGCGGATGAACCGCACCGCCGCCTTGAGGTCGGTAACGCCCCACGGCGCGTTGCCCACGTAGGAATCGGACATGGAGTCCCTACCGCGCATGCCCGCGTGCGCGTACACGAGCCCGGCCTCGATGTACTCCGACACCGTGTCCCAGGAGTACTCGGTCATCGGCGCCTGCGCCGCGTAACCAGGAGTGTTCAACGGCATGACCACGGCGGCGGTCGTCTGCTTCGGCTTCAGCGAGTAGGTGCCGTCACCATTGTCGGTGGCGTCCACGCTCGCGCCCGGCACGATGAGCGACAGCGTCT
This sequence comes from Corynebacterium vitaeruminis DSM 20294, assembly GCF_000550805.1. NCBI lineage: Bacteria > Bacillati > Actinomycetota > Actinomycetes > Mycobacteriales > Corynebacteriaceae > Corynebacterium > Corynebacterium vitaeruminis. The sequence continues at coordinate 2,504,299 of NZ_CP004353.1, forward strand.
CATAGTCGGTCGCCTGCGGCTTGGAGCAGTACGTGAGCCCCAAGATGTAGTAGGCGTTATTGGTCTCGTCGTAGGACCAGCCCTTGCCGTCCATGGAGAGCTCGGTTGCATTATTGCTTGCCGACGTCGTGCCTGCGGCGGAGGTCCCCGAGGACGAGGAGTTGGACGAACACGCCGCCAGCGCCCCCGCCCCGGCGACGACGGCCGAACCAAAAAGGAAATTTCTGCGGTTGATGAGAGTGGTCATTTCTGCTCCTCAGGCGGATGAGATTGTGCGAACGAAACCAGTTAAACACCCAATTTGCCCGATTCAGCCCGGTTGCACACTCCTCCCAGCAACCTTCTTTAGCATTCACAGGTTTGTTTCTGGCTAAGATGTCCCACATGAGAGAAGTCACCGTCACCGAAGTCCCCGAGAACGCCCAGCTTATCGACGTCCGCGAGGTCGATGAGTTCGCCGCCGTCCGCGCCCGCGGCGCCAAGAACATCCCGCTGTCCGAGTTCGTCTCCCGCGTCGGCGAGATCGACGACGAGCAGGACATCTACGTCATCTGCAAGGCCGGCGGCCGCAGCGCCAAGGCCTGCGAGTACCTCGCCACCCGCGACATCGACGCCATCAACGTCGCTGGCGGCACCGACGGCTGGGTCGCAGCTGGCCTGCCGACCGAGAGCTAGGATTCGTACGAACGCTGCCCGTCCCGGTCTTCCGGGACGGGCGTTTCGGCGTTTAGGATGCAGTATGTTCCTCCTCACAAGGAGTCACTTATGCGCCGAACCCTCTTCGCCCTCCTCGCCGCCTGCGCGGCGCTGGCCCCCACCAGCGCGAACGCGCTGCAGATCGTCCCCAACACGGACCCGGGCGGGTTCTATTCCACGGTCCCCGCTCCCAGCAGCGAGGCCCCCGGCGCGGTGCTGAGCGTCCAGGACGTGCCAGCCGGGGTGCTGGACGGCGTCGTGGAGGCCAAGCGCTTCTCCTACGCGTCGACCCACCCGACCGGCCGAACGGTGCCGGTCACGGGCATCATCATGGTGCCGTCCGCGCCATGGACCGGCCCCGGCGGGCGCCCGGTCGCGCTGTTCGCCCCCGGTACCCAGGGCGCGGGCGACGCGTGTGCCCCGTCGAAGCTCATCGGCTACGGCACCGAGTACGAGGAGCTGCCTGTCTCCGTCCTTTTGCAGCGCGGCTTCGCGGTGGCCATGACGGACTACCAGGGCATCGGCACGCTCGGCGCGCACACCTACATGAACCGCTTCGCGCAGGGCGCGGCGGTGCTTGACATGGGCCGCGCCATTACCCAGCTGGGGATCCCGGGCATCGACGCCTCGACCCGCCAGGTCACCTGGGAATACTCGCAGGGCGGCGGGGCGTCCGCGGCCGCGGCGGAGATGCACGCGAGCTACGCGCCGGACGTCAACCTAGTCGCGGGGTTCGGGGGCGGCGTCCCGGCCGACCTGCTCACCACGGCGCGGTCGCTGGAGGGCTCGCCGCTCATCGGCGCGGTTGGCTACGCCGTCACGGGGCTCTACGAGGTGCACCCCGAGCTGCAGCAGATGGTAGAGAGCACGCTTAACGACGCTGGCGTGGCGTGGCTCCATCAAGGCGGGAGCGACTGCATCTTCGAGACCTTCGCCACCATGCCCGTCCCAGACTCGAGCATCTACACCCGCTCCGGGCAGCGGATCACGGACGTCCTCGCCGAGGAGCAGTTCCGCCCCTACTTCGAGGAGCAGCGCCTGGGAACCGTTGCGCCGGACATCCCGATGTTCATCATGCAGGGCACCAACGACGACATCATCCCGGCCGCCCAGGCGCGGGAGATGGTGGCGGGCTGGCGCGAGCGCGGCGCGGCCGTGGACTACCAGGAGGACCCGGCGCCGCTCCTCGTGCGCATGCAGGGGCACGTAGGTCCGCTGGCGTCGTCCTTCGAGCCCGCTTTCGCGTGGGTCATGGGGCAACTCGCCGAAGGCTAGGCGTCGATAAGCAAAGAAAATGAAATAAAAGACCCCACAAAAGGTGGGTTCGCCCCATCAATCCCAGCGAAACCTCAGCTCCTGCCTTAACGTATGGGGCATGACATTTCCCACCTTTCCCGCAGACCTGCTCGAGTCGCCGTCGTTCCAGCTCGAGAGACTGCGCCGACGCACCCGCGACGAGGTCGAGGCGGCGCTGGGCCAGAGGGGGCTCACGCTGCGCGAGTACTGGGTGCTCACGTGCCTGACCACCAGCCACGCGTCGAGCCAGTCGGCGCTGTGCGAGGTGCTGGCCATCGACGCCTCCGACATGGTGCGGCTCATCGATTCGCTGGAGAACAGGCAGTGGGTCAAGCGCGAGCGCGACCCCAAGGACCGCCGCCGACAGATCGTCACCTCGACGAAGAAGGGCCGCAACAACCAAAAGAACCTGCTCGTACTCGTCCGCGAGGCCGAGGACCGCGCCCTCGACGAGTCCACCTCCAAGCAGCTCAAGCACCTGCGCAAGCTCGCGCAGTCGATCATCGGGGCGCCTGTTGAGAACACTGAGAATACTGCGACCACAGCGCCCGCAGAGACCACAGGCACCCCTGAGGAAAACACGCCCGCCTAGCCCCGTTACTTTAAGGACGCCCCTCTCCCATGCGCATGTCTTCCTACCCCTCCCAGTACCTGCGCGGCAGCCATGCACCCGCGCCCCGCACGCTCTACGACATACTCCTTGCCACCGCGCGCGAGCACCCCGAGGCCGCCGCCATCGACGACGGCACCGTCATCACCTACTCCGAGCTCATCGACGAGGTCAACAACCTCGCCGCCTTCCTGCACAAGCAGGGCATCAAGCGCGGCGACCGCATCGGCGTGCGCATGCCCAGCGGGCGCAAGGAGCTCTACATCGCGATCCTGGCCACCATCGCCGCGGGCGCCGCCTACGTGCCCGTCGACGCCGACGACCCCGACGAGCGCGCCGAGATGGTCTTCGGCGAGGCCGCGATCAACGGCGTCTTTACTGCCGCCGGGTTCCAGATGCTTCGGCCCACCCCGGGCGGCGACACGCGCACGCCGCGGCTGGACAATCACGCCTGGATCATCTTCACCTCGGGTTCGACGGGCAAGCCCAAGGGCGTTGCCGTCTCCCACCGCAACGCCGCCGCCTTCGTCGACGCCGAGGCGCAGATGTTCCTCGTCGACTCCCCCGGTGGCCCGCTCGGCCCCGAGGACCGCGTGCTCGCCGGGCTGTCCGTCGCCTTCGACGCCTCCTGCGAGGAGATGTGGCTGGCCTGGGGCCACGGCGCCTGCCTCGTGCCCGCCCCGCGCTCGCTCGTGCGCTCCGGCATGGACCTGGGCCCCTGGCTCATCCGCCGCGACATCACCGTCGTATCCACCGTCCCCACGCTGGCCGGCATGTGGCCGGCGGAGGCGCTGGACAATATCCGCCTGCTCATCGTCGGCGGCGAGGCCTGCTCGGCGGAGCTGGTGGAGAAGCTTTCCACCCCGGACCGCGAGGTGTGGAACACCTACGGCCCCACCGAGGCCACCGTCGTGGCCTGCGGCACGCAGCTCTACCCCGGCAAGGACGTCTCCATCGGACTGCCGCTTCAGGGCTGGGACCTCGTGGTCGTCGACGCCGAGGGCAACCCGGTGCAGGTCGGCGAGGTCGGCGAGCTCATCATCGGCGGCGTGGGCCTTGCCCGCTACCTCGACCCGGAAAAGGACCGGGAGAAGTACGCGCCGATGCCCTCGCTCGGCTGGGCGCGCGCCTACCGCTCCGGCGACCACGTGCGCCTTGAGGAGGACGGCCTCTACTTCGTCGGCCGCATCGACGACCAGGTCAAGATCGGCGGGCGCCGCATCGAGCTGGGCGAGGTCGACGCGAACCTCGCCGCGCTGCCCAACGTGCGCCAGTCCACCGTCGTGGTCCAGGAGGCCGCGGGGCAAAAGGTGCTGGTCGGCTACGTCTCCCTCGAGGACGAGCGGGCGGGCTTCGACCAGGACGACGCTCACGCGCGCCTGGTCGACACCATGCCTGCGGCCCTCGTCCCGCGCATCTGCGTGATGGAGGACCTGCCGGTGACCACCTCCGGCAAGGTGGACAAGAAGGCCCTGCCCTGGCCGCTGCCTGGCACCACCGTCGAGGCGGAGGGGCTTCGCCCCACGGAGAACTGGCTGGCCACCCTGTGGGTCGACGTGCTCGGCGCCTCGGTGGCGGACGTCGACGCGGACTTCTTCACCTTGGGCGGCACCTCGCTGGCCGCGGCCACGCTGGTCGGCCGCATCCGCGAGCGCGTGCCCACCGTCTCCGTCCGCGACCTCTATGACCACCCGCGCCTCGGCGCCCTGGCCGAGCGCGTGGAGGCCATCGCCGAGGAGTCCGGCTTCGAGCTCGCCTTCGACGACGCCAGCGATGCCGACGGGGCCGACGGAGCCGCCCACCGGGAAAGGAAGGACCTGCGCGCGGTCAGGCCCGTGGGGGCCGGCACCCGCATTGCCCAGGCGCTCATCCAGGTCCCGATCATGACGCTGCAGGCCACCAACTGGCTGGCCTGCCTGCTGCTCATCAACAACGTCGCGGCCGCCGTCGGGGTGACCTGGGCGAAGGCGGTCCCGTGGTGGCTGGTCATCGCCGCGCTTCTCGTGTTCTCCACCCCGCTCGGCCGCCTGCCCATCGGCGGCTTCGGAGCGCGCGCCCTCACTGCCGGCATCGTCCCCGGCGACTACCCGCGCGGCGGCAGCACGCACCTGCGCATCTGGGCCGCGGAGCGGCTTTCCGACGCCTCCGGTGCCCGCGCCATCTCCGGCGCGACCTGGGTGAACTACTACGCCCGCGCGCTCGGGGTGAAGATCGGCCGCGGGGTCGACCTGCACTCCCTGCCGCCGGTCACCGGCCTGCTCACCCTGGGCAAGCACTCCTCCATCGAGCCCGAGGTGGACCTGTCCGGCTACTGGGTCGACGGCGACGTCGTGCACGTGGGCCGCGTCGAGGTGGGCAACAACGCCCGCGTCGGCGCGCGCTCCACCCTCCTGCCGGGCACCGTCATCGGCGCCGACGCCCACATCGAGGCGGGCTCCACCGTCACCGGCGACAAGCACGTCAAGGCGGGCGCGCGCTGGTCGGGCTCGCCCGCCCACAAGGTGGGCCGCTCCAAGCACCGCTTCCCGGACATGCACCCAGCGCGGCGCTCCCGGTGGGTGCCCATCTACGGACTGTCCTCGCTGCTGCTCGCACTCCTGCCGCTGGTGGCGCTCGCGCTCGGCGGGGCGGCGATGGTGGCGGCCACCCACGCCCTCGGCGGCAATCCCTTCCTGGGCATGCTGGTCTTCTCCCCGGCGGGCGCGCTCGTGGCCTTCGGCTCCTACATGGTCCTCATCTGGGTCATGGTTCGTTTGCTCTCCATCGGCGTCAAACCCGGCGTGAACCCCGTGCGCTCGGCGGCGGGCTGGCGCGTCTGGCTCATCGAGCGCCTCATGGACGACGCTCGCGGCCACCTCTTCCCGCTCTACGCCTCCCAGCTCACCCCGGTGTGGCTGCGCAGCCTAGGCGCGAAGATCGGCAAGGACGTGGAGATCTCCACCGCGGTCATGGTGCCCCGGCTCGTGGAGGTGCGCGACGGCGCCTTCCTCGCCGACGACACCCTCATCGGCGGCTACGAGCTCGGCGGCGGCTGGATGCTCTCGGGCGAGACCCGCATCGGCAAGCGCTCGTTTGTGGGCAACTCCGGCATCGCGGGGCCCGAGCGCAAGCTGGGCAAGAACTCGCTGGTGGCGGTGCTATCGTCCACCCCGAAGAAGGCGAAGGCGGGCTCCAACTGGTGGGGCTCCCCGCCGGAGCGCATGCGCCGCGTGGAGGTCACCGCCAGCGAGGGCGAGCAGCGCACCTACAACCCGAGCGCGCGCGTCAAGCGCCTGCGCGGCTACGTGGAGACCCTCCGCCTGCTCGCCCCCATGACCTCCGCGGTGCTGGCCACCGCGTTCATGGGCGCGCTCCAGTGGCTCTACCTGAACTTCGGGATCCTCGTCGCCTGGCTGCTCGGCGGGCTGGTGCTCATGGCGCTCGGCGTGGTCGCGATGGCGATCACCATCGTGGTCAAGTGGCTGTGCGTCGGCCGCCACACGACCGCCGACCACCCCTTGTGGAGCTGGTTCGTCTGGCTCAACGAGTTGCAAGACACCTTCGTCGAGGTCGTCGCCGCCCCGTGGTTCCTGCTACCCAACCTGGGCACGGGTTCCCTCAACAACGCCCTGCGTCTGCTCGGCGCGCGCATCGGCCGCGGCGCGTGGATCGACTCCTACTGGTTCCCCGAAACCGACCTCTGCCGCGTGGGCAAGGCCGCGACCGTCGGCCCCGGCTGCGTCGTGCAGACGCACCTCTTCCAGGATCGCGTCATGAGCCTCGATGCAGTCACGCTTGCCGACGGCGCAACGCTGGCAGCCCACTCGGTGGCGCTGCCCGCAGCCTACATCGGGGAATCCGCCACCGTCGCCCCCGGCTCGCTGGTCATGCGCGGCGACCAGGTGCCCGCGGGGACTAGGTGGCAGGGCAACCCGATCGAGCCGATGCAGGCGTAGGTCTAGCTCTCATCGCCTTCATCCTCTACGATTTAGGACGCAGTGGCGGCGTTGAAACACACGTACCGCGCTAATTCCGGCGGCCAAATCACCTCGTATGGTTTGGCCGCTGAGCTTTGCGTCGTCAGATTGGCTACCCCAAGCGCGGCACCAAAAAGCGGAACCTCTCGGAAAAGAGGTTCCGCTTTTCTTGTGATCTCCTAGCCCTTACGGCAGCGCGCGATCACGAGCGCCCCGCCGATGATGAGCGCCACGGAGATCCCGAGGATCCCCAGCACGCTCGCGCCGGTCGTCGCGAGCCGAACGGCGGGCGACGTGGGCGTGGGGGCAGGAGCAGAGGTGGTCGCGGCCTCCACCGGCGCCTGCGACGAGGCCGGTGCGGCCGGCGAAGCGTCAGCGGCGGCGGAGCCAGCAGGCGCCGACGAACCCGAAGATCCCGAAGAACCAGGCGACACAGCCGACCCGGCCAGCAGCGCACCACCGATGAGCGCGCCGCCGATGGCCAGCGGGATCACCCAGCCGAAGGCCTCCTTCTCGCTGGCGACCATGATGGTCTGCGTGGCGGCACCGAGGTCCTTGTGCGAGGCGGCCTCGAGGTGGTCGGGGTCGATGATTGTTTCTAAGACGACGAGGTCGTGGCCCGCCCACTCGCCGCCGACGGTGAAGTCGAGGGAGACCTCGCCGTCGGGGCCAGAAAGCTCGTCGACGTCGAACTTCTTCTCCGCGGTGATGCCGGTGGAGGCGCCGGTGCGCTTGTCCATGAGCTCGCCGCGCAGGGTGTAGGTGTGCCCGGCCTCCAGGCCGGTGTAGGTCACGGTGTCGGTGATGCTGCCGCCGCTGGCGGGCAGGATGTTGCTTGCGGAGTCGCCGGTCACGGTCGCCTTAGTCGAGATCGCCGCGGGGATTTCGGGCGAATCCACGAGCACGGTCTGCGCGGCGGAGTCGCGGTCGGCGTGCTGGACCACGACGCGGCTTTCGTCGTCGGCGGCGTAGATCGCCTCGTAGGCCACGAGCGAGGTCCCCGCGAGGGAGGCAGGCACGTCGAAGGTTACGGTGCGGCTGCCGTCGGCGGTCTCAGCGACAAAGGTTTCTTGCTTCTCGACGCCTGTCGGCTGGCCGGTCGCCTTGTCCACGAGCTGCCCGCGGACGACGTAGATCTTGCCCGCCTCGAGCCCGGTGTAGGTGAGCGTTTCGGCGACCTGGCCGCCGGTCGACGGCAGCAGGTTGTCGCGATCGCCGCCTGCCGCGTCGTAGGCGTTGGTGACGAGCGTCGGCTGCGACTGCTTCTTGTTATTCACCACGAGGGTCTTGCCCTCGAGCGCGACAAGCGGCGAGTGCTCGCCGAGCGTCACGGTGCCGTCCTCGGCGATGGTGACGGTGGCCAACGGAGCGGTGCCCGGCTGCTCGCAGCCGGCGGGCGCGGCGGTCTCGGAAAGCCGGTACTCGCCCGGCTCCAGCTGGAGGTTCTCCTTGGTCGCGGCGCTGTCCCACGCGTAGGTGTCGCCGGCCGCAGAACGCAGCTGCAGGCTCGCGCCCGGCAGGGTTTCCTTGGTTTCGGCGTCGCGTTTTTCGACGCTAAAGCTCTCCTCGCGAGGGACGATGACCTCGCGGGGGGACGGGTGGCGGAAAGAGGCGCCGAGCAGCGTCTGCCAGCGGGTGCCGGAGTCGTTCGGGGTGTAGACGTAGAGCACCGCGTCCGACGGGTACTCCGCAAGCGTCATCTCCTCGCCCGCCCTGGCCTGGTGGGTCATCTGGCGGTAGAGCTTCGCGGACTCGGAGGTGCCGTCGAGCAGGCCCTGTGAGATGTAGCCGTCGGTGTAGTACCACAGCGACTTCTGGGTGACCCGGCGGAGCTCATCGGCGGTGAGCACACCGGAGTCGACCAGCCCCAGGGCGTCGTTGGGGGCGTCGTTCCAGAGGATGGTCAAGAGCTTGGAGTCGAGGTCGCCCTCGCCTTTCTTCTCGGTGTAGGCGGCGAAGTCACCTGTGGCGTCGACACGCGAAAACTGCGGGAGGGCGGCCTCGGGGTTCTGTGTCGGCGGCGGGGCGAAGTGGACGTTCATGCAGTAGGCGATCTCGGCGGCGTCCTGGCCGAGCGGGCGGACGTTGTAGAAGCCGTCCTGGGTGGTGCCGGTGGCGTAGGCCTCGTAGGTGCTGTCGGCGCGGGCCAGCGCGGGCTGCACGACGGCGGCGACCAGCACGATGACGAGCGCGATGAGCCCGGCGAGGGTGAGGCCGCGGCGCGTGGCGAAGGGTGGGGCATCGAAGTTCACGAATACCTGCCTTTCTGTGCTTGGGGATTCCTTGTGAGAAAATCGAGGGCTGACTATCAGAAAAGAAATATACAGACATCACTTTGTGGAAAAAAACCCCATTCACCCAGCTCACAGGCGTGCCAGCATTCCCAACCGGGCCGCAAATCGGGCCCCCATTTCCGATAGCTAGGACTACGGTTCCACCCGGCAGCTTCGATCCTCGCCAATATAACGTGCCCACACCCCTTGTGGTCCGACCATAAATGACCGCGGCCGCCTGCCCCCGCATCCGATCACTCCGACGCGCCGCCACCCCCGCAACGGCCAAGAAATTGGCACAAGAAAATCCCCCACCCCTCCCCCGCGCGGCACCCAAGCTGACCGATGGGGCACCGCGCGTGCGGAATGAGGTGGGGGCCAATCCCCCAAAGGGTTAGTCGCCGATCTGGTCGCGACCGCGCATGACGATGAGCGGGTCCGGCTCGCCGACGACCTCGTGGTCCTTGTTCGTGTACTCGAACTTGGAGAGAATGTAACGCATCGCGTTGATGCGGGCGCGCTTCTTGTCATTCGAGCGGATGGTGATCCACGGCGACTCGTCGGTGTCCGTGTAGCGGAACTGCTCCTCCTTGGCGCGGGTGTAGTCGTCCCAGCGATCGAGCGAGGCTAGGTCCATCGGGGACAGCTTCCACTGGCGGACCGGGTCCACCTGGCGGATGGCGAAGCGGGTGCGCTGCTCCTTCTGGGAGACGGAGAACCAGAACTTGGTCAGCGAGATGCCGGAGCCCAGGATCATGTTCTCGAGCATCGGGACCTCGCGGAGGAACTCCGCGTGCTGTGACTCGGTACAGAAGCCCATGACGCGCTCGACGCCGGAGCGGTTGTACCAGGAGCGGTCGAAGAAGACGATCTCACCGGCGCACGGGAAGTGCTGGATGTAGCGCTGGAAGTACCACGAGGTGGACTCGCGCGGGGACGGCTTCTCTAGCGCCACGGTGCGGGCACCACGCGGGTTGAGGTGCTCGTTGAAACGCTTGATGGAACCACCCTTGCCGGCGGCGTCGCGGCCCTCGAAAAGAATGATGTGGCGCTGGCCGGTGTCCTTGGTCCAGTTCTGCCACTTCAGCAGCTCGATCTGGAGCGCGCGCTTGATCTTTTCGTACTCATCACGCGACATGCGCTCTTCGTAGGGGTAGTCCTGACGCCAGGTGTTGATGGGGGACCCATCGGGGGCGAGCAGTACCGGGTCATCCTCATCCGAGTCGTCGACGATGTAGCCTTCCGTCGCAGCAAGGTCGATGACGGGGAGATCAGTATCAGAGTCAGCCATGCTTAAAATTTTAGCGCCCTACGCCTAGCAATGTTCGCCTTCCACCCGAAGTCGCAACCACCCCCTAGCCGATTACCCCCATAGGTAATACGAGGCACACAATCCCTCCCCCACACGGCACCCGCCCCTTACGCTTTTCACTTTCCGACGCCCATGGCCCCCACCACACGCCACAACCCCGGCACAAGGCCGGGGTTGTGGAAGCTTAAAGCTGAAACGTCAGCGCATCACTTAAGCGAAGATGCCGATCAGGTCAGCGATAGCACCAGCGATAGCGCCAGCAGGCGCCAGAACCTTGAAAATGTCATCGAAAGCAGAGGACAGCGCGATGAGAGACTCCATTTTGACTCCTATGTCTATGAAAGTTGATTTTGATCAGACAGAAACTAGCCAGAGGCTAGAATCAGACTACTCAGCAGAGGAAAGACCCTTGACGGTGGAGGAGAGACCCTCGAGGTTGGAAGAGAGGGTATTAGACGGAGTCTTAGACCCATCCAGACCGAAGAGGTTGGCAATGAACTGCGGAACCTCGGTCAGGGTGTGGAAGGCAGCCAGGCCGTCCTTGAAGTTGTCGAGCTGATCAGCAATGTTAGAAAGATCCATGAAAATCTCCTCTGATGGGGGCCAGCGAACGCTGGCAAGTTTTCCAGTTTCCTGACACCCCACCGGGGCGTCACTCCTGTAAGTGTGCCACAGATTCACAACATTTCAAGTGGTGCGGCGAAAAAAGTTTTGTGATGAATCCGTGAGGGTGTGAAGGTTTCCCATAACAAAATTAACTTTGTCGAAACATGGGGTGAACTGGGACTATAACAATAGAGTCAAGGTTACCCTAACCTGCAGTTTATGGGAATGTTACCGAAAGTGTAACGATTGTAAATGGCAATCCGATTGTGAACTTTCTTGCGAAACCCTTCGGAAATTCCTATGCAAATTGTTTTCAAAATACCCTCAAACGGGGGACATTTTGTGGATAGTTTGACTTAAATGAAAAACAAAAAATCCCCGCGGGTGTATGGCACACTCGCGGGGATTGGCGCTTGGGGCGCGGGACTAGAAGCCCATGCCGCCCATCTCGTCGGCGCCCGGCATAGCGGGCGCGGCAGGCTCCGGCTTGTCGGCGACGACGGCCTCGGTGGTGAGGAACAGGGCCGCGATGGAGGCGGCGTTCTGCAGGGCAGAGCGGGTGACCTTCACCGGGTCGTTGATGCCAGCGGCCATGAGGTCGACGTACTCGCCGGTGGCGGCGTTCAGGCCCTGACCGGCGGGCAGGTTGGAGACCTTGTCGGCCACAACGCCCGGCTCCAGGCCAGCGTTGAGGGCGATCTGCTTCAGCGGCGCGGACAGCGCCTCGCGGACGATCTTGACGCCGGTGGCCTCGTCGCCAGCCAGGTCGAGGTCATTGTCGAGGACGTGAGCGGCCTGCAGGAGTGCCACGCCGCCGCCGGCGACGATGCCCTCCTCCACTGCTGCCTTCGCGTTGCGGACGGCGTCCTCGATGCGGTGCTTGCGCTCCTTGAGCTCCACCTCAGTGGCGGCACCGACCTTGAGCACTGCGACGCCGCCGGCCAGCTTGGCTAGGCGCTCCTGCAGCTTCTCACGGTCGTACTCGGAGTCGGAGTTCTCGATCTCGGTGCGGATCTGGTTGACGCGACCCTGGATCTGGTCGGCGTCGCCAGCGCCCTCGACGATGGTGGTGTCGTCCTTGGTGACGACGACCTTGCGTGCGCGGCCGAGCAGCGGGATGTCAGCGGTGTCGAGCGACAGGCCGACCTCCTCGGAGATGACCTGGCCGCCGGTGAGGATGGCCATGTCCTGCAGCTGAGCCTTGCGGCGGTCACCGAAGCCCGGCGCCTTGACGGCGACGGACTTGAAGGTGCCGCGGATCTTGTTCACCACGAGGGTGGACAGGGCCTCGCCCTCGACGTCCTCGGCGATGATCAGCAGCGGCTTGCCGGTCTGCATGACCTTCTCCAGCAGCGGGAGCAGGTCCTTGATGTTGGAGATCTTGCCGGAGACCAGGAGGATGTACGGATCCTCGAGGACGGCCTCGAGGCGCTCCATGTCGGTGGCGAAGTAGCCGGAGATGTAGCCCTTGTCGAAGCGCATACCCTCGGTGACCTCGAGCTCAACGCCGAAGGTGTTGGACTCCTCGACGGTGATGACGGACTCCTTGTTGAGCTTGCCGCCGCCGACTGCGTACATAGCCTTGGCGATCTGCTCGCCGATGGCCGGGTCGGCCGCGGAGATACCTGCGGTAGCGGCGATCTCCTCCTCGGTCTCGATCTCCTTGGCGGAGCCGAGCAGCTGCTCGGTCACGGAGGACACTGCCTTCTCGATGCCGCGCTTGATGCCCATCGGGTTGGAGCCGGCGGCAACGTTGCGCAGGCCCTCGCGGACCAGTGCCTGGGCGAGGACAGTAGCGGTGGTGGTGCCGTCGCCTGCGACGTCGTCAGTCTTCTTGGCGACTTCCTTGACCAGCTCGGCGCCGATCTTCTCGTACGGATCCTCGAGCTCGATCTCGCGAGCGATGGAAACACCGTCGTTGGTAATGGTCGGGGCGCCCCAGCTCTTCTCCAGGACGACGTTGCGGCCCTTCGGCCCCAGGGTGACCTTCACGGCATCCGCCAGGGTGTTCAGGCCACGCTCGAGGCCGCGGCGTGCTTCCTCGTCAAAGGCAATGATCTTTGCCATGTGTTTGTGCTCCTTATATATGGGACGACACTCACGTCTGTTCTGCCCTTTTCCAGCGCCCGCGACGGCACGGAATGGTTGAGTGTGAACCTTTCCTCACAAGAAAAGAACATGCAGAAAATCAACGCCCTAACGTAGGGGATGGTTCCTGCGCGTGTGCTGTTATTTAGCACTCCATTTAGTCAAGTGCTAACTTCGTTTTTAGCAGTCGACCCTTGCGAGTGCAAGGTGGCGCGGTACGCCGAGAGCAAACGCCGGGGATGGGGCGCCGAGGCCGTAGGCGTCGGAAAGCGACGGCATGGGGAAACTGCCTACACTGGGAAACTATGAGTACCGACGAGACGAACAACCTGGAAGCGCTTCGCGCCCGCATCGAAGCCGACCGCCCCGCGATCTGGAGCGACCTTTCGCAGATCACCTCCTTTAACTCCGTGCACTCCGTGCCCGAGTGCGCCGAGGACCACGCCAAGGCCTGCGCGTGGGTGGTGGACAGCATGAAGAAGGTGGGGCTAGAGGTCACCGAGTACCCCTACGAAGGCGGCGCGACCACCGTCTTCGGCACCAAGCCCGCGGTCGGCGACGCGCCGACGGTGCTGCTCTACTCCCACTACGACGTCGTCCCCGCCGGCGACCCGGCCAACTGGACCGCCGACCCGTTCACGCTCACCGAGCGCGACGGCCGCTGGTACGCGCGCGGCGCGGCCGACTGCAAGGGCAACCTGGTCATGCACTTCGCGGCGCTGCGCGCGATCAACGAGGCGGGCGGCACCGACCTGGGCATCAAATTCCTCGTGGAGGGCTCAGAGGAGCAGGGCGGCGCGGAGCTGACCGCGCTCATCGAGAAACAACCGGAGCTCTTCGATACCGACGTCATCCTCATCGCGGACTCCGGCAATGCCGCCGTCGGCGAGCCGACGCTGACCACGACCCTGCGCGGCGGGGCGCAGCTGACGGTCACCCTCAACACGCTCAAGGCGGCCGTTCACTCCGGCTCCTTCGGCGGCGCCGCGCCCGACGCGGTGGCGGCGCTCGTGCGCCTGCTGGACACCCTGCGCGACGAGCACGGCCGCACCCAGATCGACGGCGTGGACTGCACCGCCAAGTGGGAGGGCGCGCAGTACGACCCGGCGACCTTCCGCGAGGACGCGGGCATGCTGGACGGCACGGAGATCATGGGCACCGCCGACGACAACCCAGCCGACATGGTCTGGGCGCGCCCGGCCGTGTCGATCACCGGCTTTACCTCCACCCCGGTGGACAAGGCCGTCAACGCCGTGCCCGCCACCGCCTCCGCGCGGCTCAACCTGCGCGTGCCGCCGGGAATGGACGCCGCCACCGTCGCCTCGGCGCTCGAGGCGCACCTGCGCGCGCACGTGCCGTGGGGCGCGCACATCGACGTGCTTGTCGAGGACATCAACGACCCGTTCACCGCGGACATCACCGGGCCCGCCATGCAGGAGTTCGCCGCCTGCCTGCGCGCCGCCTACCGCGACAAGGAGCTGACCATCATCGGCTCCGGCGGTTCCATCCCGCTGTGCGCGGAGCTGCTCGAGGCCGTGCCGGGCGCGGAGCTCGCGCTGTTCGGCGTGGAGGAGCCGCAGTCGACCATCCACTCCCCCGACGAGTCCGTCGACCCCCGCGAGATCGTCGACATCGCCGTCGCCGAGGCGTCCTTCCTGTTGAACTTCGCCCGTTCCTAGGCATCGCCGCCGCCCCTGCCCCAGCGCCCGCTGTGAGCAGGGGTTTTCGCTTTTCGACGCCAAGGTCCCCATCGGGCGGGTGTGGTCATACCATGGGCGTTTTTACCCCCGAATGTCAACCCCCATGAGGCGTAGTTGCACGCTCGTGTGACCGTGGTTACTATTCAACTTGTGACTTACACCATTGAACTCTCCAAGCGGGCACTAGTGCTCGGCGACGCCGCGCGCGTAGCCCGAGTGCTTAAGGCTACGTACCCGTTTGTGGGATAGGGACTGACTCCCCACATTCGGGGAGTAGTCGTTATAACCCAAACCCAGAGAGTCGGTCCACCTTAACCGAATGATCCCCGCTCAGGACCTCACCCTAGGCCGCCGGGCGGAACGGATCGCTAAGCTTTACCCTCATTTTTTTGAGACCTATATATAAGGACCGAAATTCAATGTCTGCTCCGATCTTCACCCGCACCCGTTCCGGCTTCACCTCCACCTTCACCAACTTCCACCGTCCGCAAGTCACGCCGGCGAGCCAGGAACCCCAGCAGTCGACTACCCGAATCTTCGCCGACGACCCGTTCCGGGCTCGCTTCGGCCACAAGCTGCCAACCGGTCTGCGCCAGGAGGCCCGCGGAATGCAATGGCGAACCTTCGTCTCTACCTACGCACCAGCTACCGACCTTCGGATCCAGTTCACCGACATCACCAAGCTGCGCGGCTCGCACCTGCGCTACACCGCTGACATCACCCGCACCGACGGCGCGGGACGCACCACCGAGACCCGCGAGATCGTCGCCTCCGGCCCGATCTCCGCGTGCACCAACCTGCTGGCGGACATGGGCCGCCGCATCGAGATCCACTCCTTCCACCAGTTCGAGATCTTCGAGGCCACCGTCACCTTCATCTACGCCGGTAACAACAACAAGAAGCACTGGGCCATGGGCTTCGGTGGCACCCCGGAGCAGTCCGCGGCCGCCGCCATGGCCTCCGCCGCGGAGCTCATCTACGGCTAGGCTTCCCCGTTTTTATTCCTCCCCGAGCCTTCTGGGTTCGCGGGAGGATTTTTGCTGGCTGCGTAGCGTCGATAAGCAAGGGCAATAACAACGGCCGCAAGCGATAATAGCTACCTTTCGCTAGACTGGGGCAGGTGTAACAACCCTCGATCCCTCGGAAGGACCCCCGTTGCTCCCGCTGCTCATCGCGCTCGCCGCCGCCTCGCTTGCCGCCCCGCTGCTCGTGCGCGCGCTGGGGCAACGAGCGTTCGGGGTGCTGGCGCTGGTGCCGGCGGCGGGATTCGTGTGGCTGGCGCGGGAGTTTGCCACCGGCCGCTTCGCGCATGGCGGAGCGATCACCGCGCACTACGGCTGGCTGAGCTCCGCGCACCTCGATCTCACCTTCCGGCTCGACTCGCTGGCGGCGCTGTTTAGCCTCATCATCCTAGGCGTCGGCACGCTCGTGCTCGTCTACTGCCAGGGCTACTTCGGGGCGGCGCCGAGGCGCCTGCGGTTCTTCGCGGCGCAGATGACCGGGTTCGCGGGCGCGATGTACGGGCTGGTCATCGCCGACAACCTCCTGCTCATGTACGTGTTCTGGGAGGTCACCTCCATCCTGTCCTTCCTGCTCGTGGGCTACTACGGCGAGCGCGCCTCCTCCCGGCGCGCGGCGGAGCAGGCGCTCATGGTCACCACCCTAGGTGGGCTGGCGATGCTCGTGGGGATCATCGTGCTGGGCCGCCAGACCGGCGCGTGGAACCTTCACGAGCTGGCCTTTTCCCACCTCGCCGGCACCCACCACATCACCTACGCGGTGGTGCTCATCCTGGCGGGCGCGCTGTCGAAGTCCGCGATCGCGCCCGCGCACTTTTGGCTGCCGGGCGCGATGGCCGCGCCCACCCCGGTGTCGGCCTACCTGCACTCCGCGGCGATGGTGAAGGCGGGCGTCTACCTGGTCGCGCGCCTCGCGCCGGACTTCCACTTCACCCCGGCCTGGCACCTGGTCATCCTGCCGCTCGGGGTGATCACCATGGTCATGGCGGGCTGGATGTCGCTCAAGCAGAAGGACCTCAAGCTGGTGCTGGCCTACGGCACGGTGAGCCAGCTGGGGTTTATTGTGTCGATCGTGGGCATCGGCTCGCGGGAGGCGCTCCAGGCGGGCCTGGCGCTCACCTTCGCGCACGCACTGTTCAAGGCGGCGCTGTTCATGGTGGTCGGCGCCATCGACCACGCCACGGGCACCCGCGACTGCCGGGAGCTCTCCGGCCTCGGCCGCACCCAGCCGGGGCTGTTCCTCCTCGCGCTGGTCGCCGCCGCCTCGATGGCGGGGCTGCCGCCGCTTCTGGGATTCGTGGCCAAGGAGACCACGCTCGCCGCCGTGCTCGACGAGGGGCTGCTCGCGGGCATGCCGGGGAAGATGCTGCTGGTGGGCATCACCGCGGGCTCGATCATGACGGTGGCCTACTCGCTGCACTTCCTCCACGGGGCGTTCGCCACCAAGCCGCCCGCGCACGCCTCGGGCGGCGGGGTCTCCTCGGCGGTGGCCGGGATGCACGGCATCGGGCCCGCGCTGTGGGTACCACCCGCCGTCCTCGTGGCGGCGTCCGTGGTGCTGGGCGTTGCGCCGGGGCCGCTGGATTTTGTCATTTCCGAGCACCTCGGCTCGGTGTTCCCCGCAGAATCGGGCGAGCACCTCGCGCTGTGGCACGGGCTCACCGTGGCGCTGGCGATCACCGCGTTCGTGCTGCTCGCGGGTGCGGTGATCTTCTGGCAGCGCGCGCTGGTGTCCAGGCTCTACTTCAGCGAGCCCGCACTCGGCAGCGCCTCGGCGGCCTACGACAGGGTCATCGACTTCCTGCGCTTCCTCTCGCTCAAGCTCACCGCCTCCACGCAGCGCGGCTCGCTCATGATCAACCTCGCCACGATCTTCATCGTGCTCGCCGTGGTCCCCATGGCGCTGCTGCTCACGGGCGAGCGCACGGACATCCGCATGCGACTGTGGGACTCGCCCATCGAGGGCGTGGTCGCGGGCATCATGATCGTCATGGCGATCGCCGCGGCCGTCACCCACAACCGGCTCTCGGCGCTCGTGTTGGTCGGCGTCACCGGCTTCGGGCTGTCGTTCATCTTCGCCACCTACGGCGCGCCCGACCTCGCGCTCACGCAGCTGCTCGTGGAGACGGTCACGGTGGTCGTGTTCATGCTGGTCCTGCGCCGCCTGCCGCCGTCGACGCAGTGGCGCTCCGGCCCGAAGCTGACCAGGGCGCGGGCGTGGCTGTCGGTCGCCGTGGGCGTCGCCGTTGTCACCTACGTCGTCTTCGCGCAGAACGCGCGCACCGCGGTGCCGGTGTCGGAGTGGATCCCGGGCCTGGCGCACGAGATCGGGCACGGCCGCAACGCCGTCAACGTCCTGCTCGTGGACATCCGCGCGTGGGACACCGTCGGCGAGATCACCGTGCTGGTCATCGCGGCCATCGGCGTCGCCTCGCTCGTCTACCGCACCCGGCGCTTCGCCCGCGACTCGCGGCGCCCCACCCTGCGCGTCGCGGGCCGTAGGTGGCTGGCCGTCTCATCAAGCAGCGAGAAGGCACGCAATCGCAGCTTGCTTGTCGACGTCACTACGCGGGTGCTCTTCCCGTCGATGATCGTGCTCAGCCTGTACCTCTTCTTCGCCGGCCACAACGGCCCCGGCGGAGGGTTCGCGGGCGGGCTGGTCGCGGGGCTGGCCATCACGCTGCGCTACCTCGCCGCCGGGCGCGAGGAGCTGGAGGAAACCCTGCCCGTGGACGCCTCGCGGGTGCTCGGATCGGGGCTTGCGCTCAGCGTGATCACGGCGCTTATGCCTTTGGCCGTCGGAAAGCCAGCTCTGACGAGTCTGTACCAGCAGCTCGACCTGCCGCTGGTGGGCCCGGTGTCGCTGACGAGCGCGATGGCCTTCGACGCGGGCGTGTACCTCATCGTGGTGGGGCTGACGCTGCGGATCCTCGACTCCCTTGGGGGGCAGCTCGACCGCGACGAGGACATGCGCAAGCAGCGCGCCCGCGACCGCGCGCGGACGCTGAGAAAGAACGCCCAACGGCTGGAAGGACGCAAGAAATGATCGCGAACCTCTCCCTCTTGCTCGCCGCGGGCGTGCTCGTCGCCGCGGGTGTCTACCTCGTGCTCGACCGCGCGATGACCAAGATGATGCTGGGGCTGCTGCTTTTGGGCAACGGCATCAACCTCATCCTGCTGCTCAGCGGCGGCGACCCCGGCTCCCCGCCGATCGAGGGGCGCGCGTCCGCGCTATTCGGGGACCGGATCGCCGACCCGCTGGCCCAGGGCATGATCCTCACGGCGATCGTCATCTCGATGGCGATGACCGCCTTCATCTTGGCGCTCGCCTACCGGCAGTACCGCTACCGCACCGAGGACCTCATCGAGGACGACACCGAGGACGCCGCCATCGCCGCGCGCCCCAGGGCGGCCTCCGCGGCGCCCGACCACGACGCCTCCGCCGACCCGGACACCGGGCGCGCGACCAGCCAGGGCGACGACTTCGGCCCCCGCTCCTTCGAACAGCCGATCAAGGAGGACACCAGTGACTAGCCAGCTCTACGACCTCCTCGTGTCGATCCTGCCCGACCTCATCCCGCTGCCCATCCTGCTGCCCGCCCTCGGCGCGGCGCTGGCGCTGATTTTCGCGCGCTCCCCGCGGGCGCAGCGGGCGATCACCGTGGGCATCCTGTTCGCGCTCATCGCGCTGTCGGTCACGCTCGTGCTGCTCGTCGACCGCGAGGGCATCCAGACCCTGCAGGTCGGCGGGTGGGACGCGCCCGTGGGCATCACGCTGGTCGCCGACCGGCTCTCCGCGCTCATGCTCGCCGTGAGCTCGCTCGTCTTGTTCTGCGTCATGTGGTACGCCATCGGCCAGGGCGTGCGCGACGGCGACGAGGAGGACCCGGTCGCGGTGTTCCTGCCCACCTACCTGCTGCTTTCCATGGGCATCAACGTCTCCTTCCTCGCCGGCGACCTGTTCAACCTCTACGTCGGCTTCGAGATCTTCCTGGTGGCCTCCTACGTCCTGCTCACGCTCTCGGCCTCCCCGGCGCGCGTGCGCGCGGGCGTGTCCTACGTGATGGTGTCGATGGTCAGCTCCGTGGTGTTCCTCATCGGCCTGGGGCTGGTCTACGCCGCGGTGGGCACGCTCAACATGGCGCAGATCTCCCAGCGCATGGCGGACGTGCCGGGCGGGACGCAGTCGATGATCTTCGCCGTCCTGCTCGTGGCGTTCGGCATCAAGGCGGCGGTGTTCCCGCTGGACAGCTGGCTTCCCGACTCCTACCCCACCGCCCCCTCGCTGGTCACCGCGGTGTTCGCGGGACTTCTGACCAAGGTGGGCGTCTACTCGATCATCCGCATGCGCTCGGTGGTGTTTACCTCCGGCACCCTCGACACCCTGCTCATGTGGGTCGCGCTGGCGACGATGCTCGTGGGCATCCTGGGCGCCATGGCGCAAAATGACATCAAGCGCCTTTTGAGCTTCACGCTGGTCAGCCACATCGGCTACATGATCTTAGGGCTGGCGCTCGGCACCGCGCAGGGGCTGTCCGGCGCCATCTTCTACGCCATCCACCACATCCTCGTCCAGACCGCGCTGTTCCTGGTGGTGGGGCTCATCGAGCGCCAGGCGGGCTCCTCCTCGCTGCGCAGGCTGGGCTCGCTGGCCAAGGCGTTCCCGCTGCTCGGCGTCTTGTACATGTTCCCGGCCATGAACCTGGGCGGCATCCCGCCGTTTTCCGGGTTCCTGGGCAAGGTCATCGTGCTGGAGGCCGCCGCCAGGGCCGGCGGCCCGCTGTCCTGGCTGCTCATCGGCGGCGCGGTAGTCACCAGCCTGCTCACCCTGTACACCATGGTCGTGGTGTGGTCGAAGGCCTTCTGGCGCGACCGCGCCGACGCTCCCGAGGGCGACACCGCGCTCGTGCGCCCGACCGTGCTCTCGGACGTCACCGCCACCACCACCGTCGCCGAGCGCGCCGACGTGGGCCGCGCGCCCGCGGGCATGCTGGCCGCCACCTCGGTGCTGGTGGCCTGCTCGCTAGGGCTGACGATCGTGGCCGGGCCGGTCACCGCCGTGACCACGCGCGCGGCGGAGTCCGCGCAGGACACCAGCATTTACCAGGAAGCCGTGCTGGGCATCAACCCCGTGCCCTCGCGGACCGTGGATCAGGAGTCCAACTCCGAGCGCTCCGACTCCCTCGATGAGCGCAGCCAGGCCGAGCGGCAGGCGTCGACAAGCAAGGGGGCGCGATGAACGGGATCCGGCGACGCTTCCGCCCGTACTTCACGGCCTGGGCGGTGGTGATGTGGGTGATGCTGCAGGGCGAGCTGACGGTGGGCAACGTGCTCGCGGGGCTGTTCATCGGGCTGGCCGTGTCCCTGCTGCTGCCGCTGCCCGCCATCCCCAGCGGGGCCATCCACGTGCACCTTCGACCCCTGATCGGGCTCGGGTGGCACTGGCTCGGCGGGCTGTTTCGGGGCGCGTTCGCGGTCGCGTGGATCTCGCTTCGGCCCGCCCCGCCGCCGACCACCGCCATCGTCACCGTGCCCATGCGCGTGGAGTCCGAGCTCATCCTCGCGCTGGCCACCGCGCTGTACAACCTACAGCCCGGCGGCACCGTCACGGACATCGACGTGGGCAACCGCGAGTGGACCATCCACCTGCTCAACGCCGGGTCGGACTCCGACATCGAGCGCCAGAAACGCGCCGTCGCCGAGCTCGAGCGGCGGCTCATCGCCACCTTCGAAAGGGGACTTAAGTGAACCCGACCGCCTACAACGCAGCGCTTCTGGTAATCGCCTGCGTGTTTGCCTCCTCCTTCCTGTTGACCAGCTACCGGATCCTCGCCGGCCCCAACTCGATCGACCGGCTGCTCGGCATGGACGCGATCGCCGCGATGATGCAGTGCGCGCTGGCCACCTACATCTGCTGGACGCTGGACACCTCGGTCTCCTACGCCATGATCGTCGTGGCCCTAGTGGGGTTCATCTCCACGGTGGCCGTCGCCCGCTTCCGCAAGAGGGACGATGCCTGATGCTCACCGACGTCATCTCCCTCGTGTTCATCGGGCTCGGCGCCTTCTTCGTGTTCTCCGCGGCGGTGGGGCTCGTGCGGCTGGGCGACACGCTATCGCGAGTGCACGCGGTGACCAAGCCGCAGACGGTCGGGCTCATCCTCACCGTCATCGGCGCGATCGTGCGGGTGGTGGGCTCGCCGTCCTTCGACATCAGCCAGCGCGGGGATCTGGGGATCTTGGTCCTGCTCGTGCTGTTCGCGCTCATGACCGGGCCGGTGACCGGCCAGCGGCTCGGGCGCGTGAGCCGCCGCGAGGGGCTCTACGGGCCGCCGGATCACTTAAGCGCGAACGAGGCGCCGGCGCAGCGGGCGGTGCGGAGGAAGCCTTAGGCCTTTCGCTGGGTGTTTTCCGGGACGCGGTCCTTATCCCCGGGCGTTCCTAATCCCCGGGCGCGGTTCCACGTTTCGGGCGCGGTTCCGTTCCCCCGGGCGCGGTTCCGTTCCCCCGGGCGCGGTCTGTGACCGCGCCCCTCTCAGGTGCGTCGGCTATCCTGTAGTTCATTTCCCTCACGTGCTTATTTGGAGCAGATGTCCGTGCGTTCCCTCCGCAGCCTCCCCACCCTCCTCGTCATCTTCGCGGCGATCGCGGCCTTCGTGATCTACCGCGAGGCCTTCATCTACGACGAGGCCCACGCCTTTCAGGCCGCGCCGATAGACCTACAGGTCTACCGGCTCGCGGGCCAGCAGGTGGCAAGCGGCGGCAACCTCTACGACGGCGACTTCATTCCGGGCCTGCCGTTTACCTACCCGCCGTTCGCGGGCATGATCTTCTCTTGGTTCGCCTCCTGGTCCACCACGGCGACCACCTGGGGCTGGCAGGGGCTCAACTTCTTCTCGATGGTGGCGGTCATCGCGATGGTCTTCGGCACCAAGGTGCGCGCGGGCTTCGGCGTGTGGCTGCTCGCCGTGCTCATCGCGATCAGCTCGTTTGGCCTCGACTCCATCCACGGCAGCTTCTTCTACGGCCAGATCAACCCGCTGCTCATGCTGCTTGTCGCCCTCGACTTCCTCCCCAAGCGCAACCTGGGCGGCATCGGCGTGGGGCTGGCCGCGGGCCTCAAGCTCACCCCGGCCTTCTTCGTCATCGTCTTCCTCGCGCAGAAGCGCTACCTGGCCGCCCTGACCAGCTTCATCACCTTCCTGGCCACCGTGGCGCTCGGCTTCGCCACGATCCCGGACGCCTCGAGGTTCTGGACCAACGCCATCAGCGACTCCTCGCGCGTGGGCGAGCACACCAACCCCGGCGCGCAGTCGCTGCGCTCGGTCATGCTGCGCGTGTTCGGCGTCGACAACATGGCCGCCTGGCTGGTCGCGGCGATCATCACCGTGGTGCTCATCTGGGTGGGGCTGCGTTATGCGACCAAGCACCACTCGCCCGCCGTGGCCATGTCGCTGGCGGGCATCGGCGCGTGCCTCATCTCCCCGTTCACGTGGTTCCACCACTGGGTGTGGGTGGTCCCCGCGATGGCGTGCCTCATCGTGTGGGTCGACGGCCTCGCCACCCGCGCGTCGAGCGGGCTTGTCCGCCAGGCCAGCGCGTTCGTGGGCGCGGGCGCGGTGGTGGCGATCACCCTGCCGCAGCTGACGTGGATCATCTCCAAGCCGCTGAACTTCTTCTCCCAGGCCGACTACCCCGATCGGCTCTACAACGCGGCGTTTAGCGCCGTGGGCGCGGCGATCATCGTGGGTTACGTCGCCTTCAACGTCGCGCTGACGCTTACGCGGCGGTTCGGACGCAAGGCGGTCGTCGCGGGAGCGGCGTCCGCGGTGGCGCCCAGCTAGGCGGTCGCCTCCCGCGCGATGATGCCGGCCAGCCGCGCCGGGTCGGCGTCGAAGTAGGGGCGCTCGCCGCGCGGCAGCGCGGTCACGGATGCGTCTTCCAGGCCTTGGCCGTCGACAAGCAACGCCAGCGTGCGCTCCGGTAACGGTTTTCCTGGCCAATCGATGTCGGCGAGCAGCTTCAACGCTTTTCGACGCTCACCAAAGGCGGGAACGAACCGCAACCCGGCGCGGCCGGGCAGGATGCCCGCGGGGTGGGAGAGGACGAGCGCGCGGACGCGGCCCGGCGAACGGACCGCGACGGTGGCGACGACGTCCGCGCCCGTGCCGTGACCTGCGAGGACCACCCGGCGCAGCTCGTTCTTGTCGAGGAAGCGCTCCACCGCCGCGACCTGCTCCTTAAACGACAGCCCGAAAGTGGAAGGCAGCCACGGCTTCACCCCGTTCGGCAGCGCCTGGACGACCTGAGTCCAGCAGTCCGGGTGGCGGCCCGAGGGCGAGACGAGGACGACGTCAGCGCTCATCTGCGTCTTCCTTGTGGCCTTGCCCGCTGGCTACCTCGCCGCCTGCGAGCGGGCGCAGCGTGTTCATCTCCGCGCAGGTGGCGTCGACGGCGGCCTCCCACGAGCCGGTCTGCTGGAAGATCGCGCGCTGGCGCTGGTAACCCGCGCCGCGCTCCATGATCTCGCGGACGAGCCCCAGCTCGCCCTCGCAGTCGAACTCCTTGGCCAGGGGGGCGAGCTTTTCAAGCCAGTCCTCGAGGTCCTCGGTGACCAGCCGCTCGTCGGTGTCGCGGGAGGTGATGATGAGCGCCTCCATGCCGTAGCGGGCGGCGCGCCACTTGTTCTCGGCCACGTGCCAATCCTGCAGGCTGGGCAGGGCCTCCCCGCGGTCGATCATGCGGTCGAAGTAGATCACGAGCAGGTGGGTGAGCGCCACGACGGCCGAGAGCTCGCGCAGGTTGCTCGTCGCGTCCGAGACGCGCACCTCGATGGTGCCCCACTTGCCCGCCGGGCGGATGTCGAAGTGCATGGAGCCGGTGTGGTTGATAACGCCCGACTTGTCCTGGTCGTCCATGTAGGACTCCCACTCCTGCCAGTTGCGGAACTGGTACGGCAGGCCCGCGGTGGGAAGCTGCTGGTAGAGCATGGTGCGGTTGGAGGCGTACCCGGTGTCGATGCCATCCCAGCCGGGCGAGGAAGCCGTGAGCGCCAGCAGGTGCGGGTACATGGTGAGCATCGCGTTGATGATCGGCCAGACGCGGTCCTTGTCGGAGATGCCGACGTGGACGTGGATGCCCCAAATGAGCATCTGGTTGCCCCAGTACTGGGTGCGCTCGATGATCTCCTTGTAGTGGCCCTTCTCGCTCACCGGCTGCGTGCGGAAGTCGGAGAACGGGTGCGAGCCGGAGGACCAGAGCTTGAGCCCCAGCTCGTCGGTGGCCTCCTTGATGGCCCGGAGGCAGGAGTCCAGGTAGGCGGTGGCCTCGCCCGCGTTGCGGCAGACCGGGGTGACCAGCTCGACGGTGTTGGCGAGGAACTCGCGCTCAAGGTGGATCTCCGGGTGGGCGGCGGCGACCTTCTCGATCACCTCGCCCGCGCGCGGGACCAGGTCCCGGGTCTGGGGATCGACGAGCGCGATCTCCCACTCCACGCCCAGGGTTGGCCGTGCGGAGGCGTGAAACGGCTGGGGCATGTGCGTCACCTTCCGGTTGAAAATCCCAGTAGAAGTTCCCAGTTAAGGGGCCTTAAAGAAAACTCTAGGCCACTCGTTCACACTGTAACGAGTGGCCTTGGGTTTCGGGGCATCGGGGAAGCAATTAGATTCACTCCCCCACCCCGGTTGCGCGGCGGCCGCTACTTGACGGTGGTCTCCGTCGCCAGCACCAGAACCAGCGAGTTCGGGTCGTCCGTGCCCGCAGGCAGGTTGTCCGGGCGCACGGCGGCGACGCCGCCCACCTTGTCCGCCAGGGTGCGCGCGGCCTGCTCGGCGGCGGCGTTGCCCGCGGTGTAGTAGACGGTGTTCTCCGGGACGATGGTGTCGGGGAAGTTGCCCACCTCGCCGGTCTCGTAGCCCTTGGCCTTGAGCTGGTCCGCGACGCTGGCGGCCAGCCCCTGGACGGTGGAGTTGTTGAGGACGTGGACCTGCTTGATCTCCGACGCCTGGGCGGCCGGGGCCTGGGCGTCGGTGGCAGGTGCCGCGGCGGCGGAGGAGGCGGGCGCGGGGGCCGCGCTGCTGGCCGGGGCCTGGGCGTCGGTGGTGGCCGCCTGGCTTGCTGGCGCGGCGGTGCTGGTGGCCGGCGCGGTGACCGTCGGGTCGTCCGAGTTGTCGCGGGTCATGGAGTAGGCACCCCACGCGGCGAGCAGCAGGGCAACGGCGATGAGGATCATGGCCATCCCGCGGAGCGGGAGGCGCTGGTCCTCGGATGGTGCAGGTTGTGGGGAAGAGTTAGTCACGGCTACTCATATTAGTCGCTGTGGGCCCCTGACCTGCGATCGGCGCGAGAATCGCGCTTGCGGCGCAGCCTGGCCGTGAGCAAGGGGAACTCCTGCATCGCCTCGGGCGTATCGATGGCCCGGTTGAGCTTCTGGTAGTAGCGAATGGGGGAAATCCCCAGCTCAGCACGGATGGCGTCCTCCTTGGCGCCCAAGGTGCGCGGCGCGGTGGACTCGAAGCGGAGCAGGTTGGTGGCCGAGAGGAGGTCCTCGACGCGGGAGGGTTGCTGCTCGCGGGGCTCCGCCGGGCTGGGCTCTCCAGTTTGCTCCGCTTCCTTTCTTGTCATTCTTCACACTTTAGGCGATGACCTCGACGCGGGATGTGTCGCTTCCATCCACGCGACGACGTCGAAGACCCTCAGCAGCGGGACGCTGGCTGGCAGCGCTGCAGCCTCGCGCAGCGCTGCCAGCTTTTCCCCGAGGTCCGTCTCGCGCAGTGTCCGGTGCAGCGGGTGCAGGTAGTGCCTGCTGGGTAGGGCGAGCGCCGCGACCTCGCGGTCATAGACGGGATAGATGTGCGGCAGTTTGTGAGCGATGAGCTTGCTGGCGGAAACCGGCCCGATCCCACGGATTGCGCGGAGCATGCGTTCGAGTTGCAGCGGCGCCCACCTTTCGTCCGGGGGAAGGGCACCTTGGATCTCTGGGTCGGTCAACTCGAGGGGGACGTCCTTAAGCGTGGCGTAGTCCGTGCACTCGACGACAGCGCGGGCGAGGCACTCGTTAAGTTCCGGCGCGCGGAACTCGAGCAGCTCCACGATCGCGCGGGCCGGGATGACCACGCTCAGGTAGCTGACCGCGACGATGTCCTCCGCGGTGAATTTGCTCGCACGCTGGGGAATTGGCTGGTCGTTCCACTCGTCGAAGAAGGCACCCGTGAAATACTCGCCGTTTTCCGGCCAACCCTCCCGGCGCACCCGGTAGTAGCGCTCAAGCAGGCGTAGAGCGTCAGATTCCGGGGCGGTGAGCATGGCGACGGAACCCGTGAGAGCCGCGGGCAGGCGCAGTGCGCGAGGTGTGCTCATCTTCTCGATGCTACCCGCGTATGTGGCACCGGAACTTCCTGACCTGCAACGTCCTTGCATAGACTGTATGCATGACTGTTCGTCCCATCGTTATCTACGGCGACCCCGTACTGCACAACCCCACCGAACCCGTGACCGAGGACGTCGCCGAGCTGCGCGAGCTCATCGATGACATGTACGAGACCATGGACGTCGCCAACGGCGTGGGCCTCGCCGCGAACCAGGTGGGCGTGGCCAAGCGCCTGTTCGTCTACGCCTGCCCCGACGTGGAGGGCCCGAACGGTGAGCTTCTGCCCGAGGACCAGCAGGTCATCCGCCGCGGCTGCGTGATCAACCCGGTGCTCGAGACCTCCGAGATCCCCGAGACCATGCCGCGGGTCGACGGCAGCGACGAGGAGGGGTGCCTGTCCCTGCCGGGCCTGGGCTTCCCCACCGGCCGCGCCGACTGGGCGCGCGTGACCGGCCTCGACGAGGAGGGCAACGAGGTCAGCATTGAGGGCTACGGCTTCTTCGCCCGCTGCCTGCAGCACGAGGTGGGCCACCTCGACGGCTTCGTCTACGCCGACGTGCTCATGGGACGCTGGAAGCGCGCGGCGAAGAAGGCCGTCAAACGCAACGGCTGGACCGAGGCGGGGCTGACCTGGATGCCGGGCGTGGACCCGGATCCCTTCGGCCACGACGAGGACGAACCAGACACCCAGGACACCCAGGACAACTAATAACGCCGGAAAGGCAGGCTGAATGTCCTACATCTTCCGCTCCGACGAGGTTTCCCCCGGCGAGCGCGTGGTCGTGCGCCGGGTCATCGAAAACGCCCACACCGACGTCATCGGCCACGTGGTGTCGGTCGGCGACGACGAGCTGGTCATCCGCCCGCAGGAGGTCGGCGGCTACCCATCCTTCCTCCCGGAGGTGCGCATCCCGCGCGCGGAGATCCACATCGTGAAGAAGCTCTCGCCCAGGCGCGTGCGCAACTCCGAGATCCGCGACATCGAGATCGCCTACTCGGAGGCCTTCCCCGGCATCGAGCACGCGTGGGCCAGCGACGGGCAGTGGCTCTTGCGCGCGGGCGACGGCATCACGGAGCGCTCCAACTCCGCCGCGCCGCTGGGTCCCTCGGTGGTGTTCACGCCCGTGCCGGTCGACGAGATCACGGCGTTCTACGCCCGCCACAACCTGCCCGCGAAGGTGCTCATCCCGGAGCGGATCGGCAAGCAGGCCGAGCGGCTCGCGCTCGAGCGGGGCTGGGAGCTGGGCCCGGAAATCATCGTCATGACCCGCGACCTCACCGACCTACCTCAAGCCGACGAGGGCGCCGCCTTCCGCATCGACGCCCAGCCCGACCGCGACTGGCTCGACCTCTACCACTTCCGCGGCCAGCCGCTTCCCGAGCAGGCGCTCAACCTCCTGCGCGAGAAGATCAACGGCCACATGGGCTTTGGCCGCCTGCTCGCCCCCAGCGGCGAGACCATCGCGATCACCCGCGGCACCATCACCACGGCTGGCAGCACGCAGTACCTCGGCTACTCTGCCGTCGAGGTTGCTTCCGCTTATCGACACCAAGGCTTCGGAACCCAACTCGGCATCCATATGCTCGCCTGGGGCGCCCAAAGCGGTGCGACCAAGGCCTACCTGCAGGTCATCGCCTCGAACGCCGCGGGCATCGGGCTGTACGAGAAGCTTGGCTTCGTCGAGCACCACCGGCACCGCTACGCCAGCATCGCCTAGGACGGGCTTTGGCCGCCCGCCGTAGGCGTCGACAAGCGCAAGCAGCAAACTTCTAGGCGCCGCGCTTTCTTGCGGCGAGGGCGCCGATGCCAACCAGCAGCAGGCCCGCGGCCACGAGCGGCCACTGCCCCATACCACCGGTCTTGGGCAGCATCTCGACGACGCGGCCGATGTCGGTGATCGCGCCGATGTCAAGGTCGGCCTTGTCCGCGGTCAGCTCCCCTTCCCAGGCCGCCTCAGGTAGGAGCTCGTAGCCCGCGGGCGACTTCGTCTCGATGAGCGTGTAATCGCCGGTGGGAAGATCGGTGATCTTGAACAGCCCGGCTGCCGGATCCTTGTCCGGGCCCGAACAGGCCGCCGCGCTGTCCGCAATACAGTCTGTGATGACGAGATCGATCTTTGGGTCGCGCGCACCGCCCGTGAGCTTCCATTCGGAGCCCGACAACGGGTTCCCGCTGGG
This sequence comes from Corynebacterium vitaeruminis DSM 20294, assembly GCF_000550805.1. NCBI lineage: Bacteria > Bacillati > Actinomycetota > Actinomycetes > Mycobacteriales > Corynebacteriaceae > Corynebacterium > Corynebacterium vitaeruminis. The sequence goes on from NZ_CP004353.1 coordinate 2,533,400, forward strand.
GTCGACCTTCTTCCACGTCACCGAACCCAGGGTGTTGGTGATCTTTCCGCCCTGCGTGGCGTTGACCTGGCCGTCAAGCTTGTCCAGCGCGATCGTTCCGGTAAAGGAATCCTTGGCGGGAACAAAACCGGTCGGCGGAGTTTTCTCCGTCACCGTGTACGTACCCGTCGGGAGTCCCTCGAGCTTGAACACGCCCGGCGCCGGGTCCTTGTCGAGCCCGCTGCATCCCACCTGGATACAGTCCTCGACATCGCCCACGGGCCAACCCGCCTCGGGGCTCTTCACGGTAGCCGGATCAGGGCCGGAGACGGTGAACACAGCACCGCCGACCGGGTTGCCCGAAGGATCGACCTTCGTCCAGTTCAGAGTGCCCTGAACAAACTTGACCTTCGCGTCATCCGGGCCGTCGAGACGCTTGATATCGCTGAAGTTACCGTTCGGCTTGCCGTTGGTGTATTCCTTCGACTCCAGAGAGGTGACCTTCACCTTGATGTCGCAGGACTTCTGCCCCTGGTTGAGGACGCCTCCGGTCACGCTCAGCTTGCCGGTGGCAGGATCGACGGTGATGCTGCTGGCAGTGCAGGTGGACTCGTAACTGTTGCTTGTGAACTGCAGCCCCGCGGGCAGGGTGTCGGTGAAGGCCCAGCCGTCCTTCTTGCCCAGATCCGTGCGATTGACGATGGAAATCGTCATCGTCGACTCGCGGCCGATCGACTCCGTTGCGGGGTCGAAACTCTTGACCATCTTGGGGGTCACATCCACGATGCGGATGTTGTCGATGGCGCCGTCGTTGCCGTTCGCAGAACCCACAGTGTACGACGAGGTCCACGGCGCTACGTACGTCTTCCCGTAGGGGAGTTCGGGTAGGTCCCCGAAGACCCGTTTGCAATGCCACGACCGGTCGAGCTCGCGTAGGAGCTGTTCTGCAGAATCAAGCCGACGGACGCGCTGTTGTCGAGGGCAAAGGCGCCACTGTAGAAGGTGCCCACCTTTCCGGTGGCGATCCACCCGCTTTGGGTGCCCCACGACCCACCTTGGTATCCATACTGGGCGGTGACATCGAACTGCCTCGAGTCGGGGCTCGAGCACGGGTCGATATTGCCGTTGTTGGGGAGTGAAATGGTCTTCCCACCCTGAACCATCTGGAAATACATGTTAGGGTTGACCTGCCCGCTGTTGCCGGAGCCGGTGTTCGAGCAACCGGTGACAGCGGCGTCGACGGAGAAGGCATAGAATCGCCCGCCCGAGGAGCCAGGGAGCACGATATCCTTCGTCGTCTGAAACATCACACCCGACGGAGTTCCGCCGGAGGTATTAGTGGACAGCGCGTGGTTGAACTTTCCAGTTGCGGACTCGTTGCCAGTGACGATGGTTCCTGCGGGAACGTTGCTAAAAGAGCCCAGCGCAAGCACCTTTGATCTAACCGCCCAGTAGTCGCCTGGGTCGAAGCCGCCGTTCCTACCGCAGTACAGCTTGTCGATGTTGTCCTGGCTGAGGTTGGTGGCAAAGCTGGTGATGAATCCGTTGCAGTACCCCGGGTTCAGCCAGTAACCGGACGCTGAGTAGGTAGTGCTGTTTGTTGCTCCTATGTAGTCTGACAGCTTCGTCGGCGTCGTGTTGTTCGTGCCGTTTTCGAAGTCCTCCGTGAACACGGGGGTCGGGGCAAAGGGATCGGTCACGGCCATCGGCGCGACGAACGCCAACTGTGGGCCAAAAGCAAGGCCCGTCGCGGCATCCAGCTCTCCGATGCTCTGTCCCACGCCTTGTAGCGACTGGTCGATAAGGGCGGCGGCACCGGGATCGACGGAAACGGCCTCCGCCGAATCGGTGATATCAGCTGCGTCCACCGAAGCCGAGACATCGAGTCCGGTGGCGTCCGTGGTGTCGGCCGCGTTCTGGTCGTCGAGCGCCGTAGCGAGATCAGTAAGGGCATCCCCCAGCGAAGGATCCGTGAAGGAATCCTGCGCACTGGCGCTGGCTGGGGAAAAGACCGTCAATCCGGTGACCATCACGCTGAGCAACAGCGCGGTGGTTTTCCTTCGCAAGCCCTGTGACTGAAAAGGGCGCGTCGAACGTGACCTGCGGGGCATGAAACCTCCTCGACTTCCATTCCCGGCACGTCGCGTGCCGGGACGTTGCATCGGGGCCCTAATCAGCCCCAAATGAAACTATTTAAGCACAATTCAGCTGCATTTCCATTCCCGCTCATCGCACACCAATGTCCCATTTGGTCTGTTTTCGGCCCCGCCGAAGGGAAGGCTTGGCACCAGACCGGAAAATAGCTCGTGGATACTTGATCAAAAAGGCCTACACACTGCCATGATGTGGAATCCAACGAAAAACAACCACCATCACCATGTGGCGGCTGCCACCTCCCAACGTGACACAGGTTGTACCCATTCGGGGCTGAATTCCCCTTTCAGTTTCCCTCTTCCGGCCCCGAGGTAACCACGGCAAGCAAACCAGGCGCCGCAGCTACCTAACCATTAGAAACGCGACTATGAACGCCATCGTCAGTCGATCCAACGCCTGTCTGGTTGACGCCAGCGTCGTTTTTGTCGTCTTCCTTGTTATGTGGGCCATTGCCTTCCTGGTCGGCGACGAGAACTAGGCAGCCCTCGTCCCGGCGTGTTACCAGTGTTGTCCCTCTACCGCGCGGCGGGGATACGCTTGAGCGCAAGGTCCTTGGGCTGCACGTCGAGTATGGCGACCATCGAACTTTAGTAAGCGTCGTCAAGCGAAATGCGTGGGTGCTAATCGCCGCGACGCTGGCGACGGTCTGGCACACCGTCGACGTCGCCTTGTGGGTGCTGCTCGTGGCAAACGTCGCGCTCGACCGCGACCACCGCCACGTTTTCGAGCGCTGGGCAGGTACTGTGTAAGCCATGCGCATTGTGAATTGGAACGTCAACTCGATGAGGACCCGTGTGGAACGCGTGCAGGCCTTCCTCACGCGCCACGACGTCGACGTTCTCGCAGTGCAGGAAACCAAGTGCAAGGACGAGCAGTTCCCGTACCTGGCCTTCGAGGAGCTCGGCTACGAGGTGGCCCACTTCGGGCTCAACCAGTGGAACGGCGTGGCGATCATCTCCCGCGTCGGCATCGAGGACGTGGCCACCTCCTTCCCCGGGCAGCCGGGCTTTAACAAGGACCCGGGGAAGAAGCAGGCCATCGAGGCCCGCGCGCTGGGCGCCACGTGCGGCGGGGTGCGCGTGTGGAGCCTGTACGTGCCCAACGGCCGCGAGATCGCCGACCCGCACTACGACTACAAGCTGCGCTGGCTCTACGCCCTGTCCTGCTACGTCGGCGCCGCGCCCGACGAGCGCATGGTGCTGCTGGGCGACTACAACATCGCCCCGCGCGACCAGGACGTCTGGGACATCCGCGCCTTCGAGGGAAAGACGCACGTCACCGAGCCGGAGCGGCAGGCCTTCGAGTCGCTTCTCGACGCCGGACTTGACATCACCAGCCCCCTGGAAGGCTATTCCTACTGGGACTACAAGGGCGGGCGCTTCCAGCGCGGCCAGGGCATGCTCATCGACTTCCAGCTCTCCCGGGGGCTCAGGCCCACCAACTCCTTCATCGATGTCGACGAGCGCCGCGGCACCGGCGCCTCCGACCACGCCCCCGTCGTGGTGGACTACGAGCTGGCTTAGGGGGCGTGCATGATGATCTCCTGGAACCTCGACCTATCCACCTGGCAGACGATCGGGCTCATCGTCGACTACACCCTCAAGGTTGCAGCGGTCGGCTTCGTACCGGAGGGCCGCCGGCCGAGCTCCTCGACGGCGTGGCTGCTGGTCATCTTGCTGCTGCCCTACATCGGCCTGCCGCTGTTCCTGCTCATGGGCAGCCCCTACATCAACCGCCGGCGCCACCGCATCCAGCAGGAGGCGAACTCGGCGATCACCGACGTCCAGGCCATCGAGCCGGACTACCCGGAGGGCTCGGTGCAAAACACGGAGATCGCCTCGATGATCCGGCTCAACCGCAGGCTAACGGCGATGCCCGCGGTGAGCAGCACCAACCTGGGGCTGCACACCAACTACCGCGAGTCGATCCTGCAGATGGCCCGTGCCGTCGACTCCGCGACCAAATACGTCCACGCCGAGATCTACATCATCGCCTGGGACCCCACCACCGAGGTGTTCTTCCAGGCGCTCGAGCGCGCGGTCAAGCGCGGGGTGGACGTGCGCGTGCTCTTCGACCAGGTGGGCAGCTGGAAGTACCCGGGCTACCTCAAGCTGGGCAAGCGCCTCGACTCGATCGGCGTGAACTGGCAGCTCATGCTCCCGCTGCAGCCGCATCGCTGGCGATTTAGGCGCCCCGACCTGCGCAACCACCGCAAGATGCTCATCATCGACGGCGAGCGCGGCTTCCTCGGCTCGCAGAACATCATCGACTCCAGCTACCTCAAGCGCGCCAACGTCAAGGTCGGCCGGCACTGGGTCGACGTCATGGTGGAGCTGTCCGGCCCCGTGGTGGCGTCGATGAACATGGTCTTCGCCGTGGACTGGTACCTCGAATCCGAGGAGCTCATCCCCATCGACGATGACATCCTGGGCCCCGGGATCCCCACCACCCACAACTCCTCGACCAACATCGTGCAACTCGTGCCGTCGGGCCCCGGCTACACCACGGAGCCGAACCTGCGCCTGTTCAACTCGATCATCCACCACGCCAAGGAGCGGCTGGTGATGTGCTCGCCGTACTTCATCCCCGACGAGTCCATGCTCGAGGCCGTGACCACCGCCTGCTACCGCGGCGTGGAGGTGGAGCTCTACGTGAGCGAGAAGGGGGATCAGTTCATGGTCCACCACGCGCAGTCGTCCTATTACCAGGCGCTCCTGGAGGCGGGCGTGCGGATCTTCATGTACCCCAAGCCCGCGGTCCTGCACTCGAAGTACATGCTCGCCGACCCGGAGTCCGGGTCCGCGGCGGTGGGCGTCGTTGGCTCGTCGAACATGGACATGCGCAGCTTCGGCCTCAACTACGAGGTCTCGCTCATGGTCACCCGCGGCAATATCATAGGCGAGCTCAACGAGCTGACCAAGGAGTACAAGGAGCTTTCCGACGAGCTGACGCTGGAGGAGTGGAACCAGCGCAGCTGGGGCCGCCGGTACGTGGACAACGTCATGCGGCTGACCTCGGCGCTGCAGTAGCGCGCGGCGCGCTAGCAAAAAGGCCGACTTCACTCACTAGACTTCACCCCGTTTGTATACCCACCCGGGGTATTTTTTGGCGTGAGGTCGAATGTGCGAAGTCGGCCGTAGGCGTCGACAAGCTAGCTGGCGCGGGAGGCGACCCGCAGGCCGGCGACGGCAACCAAGTAGGAGATGATCATGCACACCGCCATGGAGAAAGCGCGGTTGCTGCCGATGCCCACCAGCGGCGAGACGATGCCCGCCAGCATGAACTGCGCGCAGCCGAGCACCGCGGAACCGGCACCCGCGCGCTCGCGGACGAGCCCGGTGGCCAGCGCCGTGGCGTTGCCCATGACCATCGACATCGGGGCGATGGCGAAGAACAGCGCGGGCAGCATGACCCACGAGGTCAGCGCGAACTTGGAGCCGAAGGCCAGCACGATGATGGCCACGCCGATGACCGCGATCGCGGCACGCAGGATCTGCGCCGGGGAGTAGTGGTCCATGAGGCGGTTGTTCAGCGCGCCGCAGACCATCATGCCGATCGCGTTGAGCGCGAAGATGAGCGAGTAGGTGGTCACGCTAAAGCCCAGCTGGTTCTGGATGAGGAACGGCGAGGCCGAGATGTAGGAGAACATGACGCCGAAGATGAACGCGAAGGTGATGCCGTAGCCCACGAAGCCGCGGTTCTTCAGCACGTACGGGTAGCCGCGCAGGGTGTTCGCGAACGACGCGCCCTTGCGCTTCTCCTTCGGGTGCGACTCCTTGACCTGGAACACCGCCACGAGCAGCTGCAGCGCGCAGATCCCCGTGAGGACCCAGAAGACGCCGCGCCAGCCGATCGGCCCCACCAGCAGGCCACCGAGCACCGGCGCCAGCACCGGGGCGATGCCCTGGATGATCATCATGAGCGTGAACGCCTTCGCGGCGGCCACGCCCTTGGCGAGGTCGGGGATGACGGTTCGGGCGAGCACCACGCACGCGCCGGAGCCAAGCCCCTGCACGAGGCGGGCCGCGATGAGGATGCCCACGTTGGGCGTGATCGCGCAGACCACGGAGGCCGCCACCGCGAGCGCCGCGCCGCCGATCATGAGCCCGCGGCGGCCGAGCGAGTCAGACAGCCCGCCGATGACGAGCTGGCCGATCGCCATGCCGACCATGAACCCGGACAGGGTCAGCTGCACCAGCGCGGCGGTGGTGCCGAGGTCGGTAACGATCGTCGGCAGCGCCGAGAGGTACATGTCGGTGGCGAAGGGGCCGGAGGCCGACAGCAGCGCCAGGCCGGTGAGGAGGGCGGGGGTGAGCTTCTGTGGAGAAGCGGAAGTCAATAGGGGTGCCTCGTTTCCAAGAGATCCGAAAGGGGCCGCACATTAGGCGACCCAAACATTTTAGTCCGCTTGGCTGAAAGTGCCAGTCGGCCGCTGCGCCATTCGGGTTGGGGGCCGATGTTTCCACTTCCGCCGCCAACTGGGTAAGTTTTAGATGAACGGGCTGAGAAAAGCTCATGAAGGGAAGGAGAACGCGCGGATGTCGTACACCACCTCGCGCTCGTCCTCCCTGGACCCCTCCCACTTCACCCGCTACCAGGAGTTTCAGCACCCCACGCACATCGACGTCCACGACCTCGACCTCAACGGGCCCACCTCGTGGACGCGCGCCGGCGCGCTCCTCAACTGGGCCACCATCGTGGCCGCGTTCGCGCTCATGACGATCGGCTTGCACTTCATCGTTGACGCGCTGACCGCACTGTTTCCCACCACCCAGGGAACCGTCTTCCGCGAGGGGCTCGGCCCCTTCACCGGATTAGCCGCAGGCATCCTGGCCACGGCGCTGCTGCAGTCGTCCTCGGCGGTGACCGTCTCCCTCGTGTACGGCGTGGGCACGGGGATGCTGAGCACCGAGGCGGCCATCTCGGCGATCTTCGGCGCCAACATCGCAACGACCATGAGCCCGCTCTTCCTCACCTTCTGGCTGGGCCCGGACCGCGAGCGCGCCGAGCGAGCGCAGCGGATGGCGTTCATGCACGTGTGGTTCAACATCCTCGGCGTGGCCGTGTTCTTGCCCCTCGAGCTGGCTTTCCATCCCCTTGAGACGGTTGCCCACAGGTTGGTTGCCCCGGTCAATGACCTGGTTCAGTCCGAGGACGTCTTCCAAGGCATCTCCCGCCACTATTGGGGAAACTCCTACTCGACCGGATCCGGCATGATGTGGCTGGAGTTCGTGGGGGGATCCGTGCTGGCGGTCGCTGCGGTCGTGCTGTTGCAGCACCGGATCAAGGCGCTCATCGGGGGTACGGGGTTTGCCATCCTCGAGCGCGCGGGAGGGATCACCGACGTCGCGGGGCTCACGCTGGGAGTGCTCGCAACCATGGCCTCCGGGTACTCCTCCGCGACGGTCACGGCCGTGGCGGGCGCCGCCAGCGTCAAGGCGATACGCGACCGCGCGGCGCTTCCCATCATCATGGGCGCGAACATCGGCACCACGCTGACGGGCATCCTCATCGCGTTCCAGCTCGGCTCGCCCGCGGGGTCGGTGGCGCTGCGCGTCGCGCTCGTGCACCTGCTGTTCAACCTGACCGGCACGCTCGTGGTCTTGCTCGTCCCGTTCGCGCGCCGGCTCATCGTCGCGCTTGCTACGCGGTCCGCTTCCGCTTTTCGACGTTCCTACGCGGCCGGACTCGCGATCATGGTCCTTACCGGCTGGGTCATCCCGCTCATCATCTTGAGCGTGTTCCGCTAGGCGTCGCGACGGTTGAGCAGGACGAGCCCCACGATGTAGAAGCCAACGGCCCACGCCGCGAAATAGAGGCCGCTTCCGGCAACCCCCCACGGGCCGTCCGCGATGGCGGAGTCGGTAATGAAGGCCGACATGTTGCTCATCGGGCCGTACTTGCCCACGTAGGTGCCCACCTTCGGGACCAGCGTGAGCAGGCTCTCGAGCGTGGTCATCCAGAGCAGGAGCAGCGCCACCGCACCCGCGGTCTGGCGGACGATGAATGCGATGGCCTGGCCGAGCACGGTGAGCAGGAAGGCCACCAGCGGGTAGGCCCACATGATGCGGCGGGCGGCGGGGTCGTTCCAGACGTCGAGGGTGGCGCTTTCCTCCGCCGTGGCCAGCATCTTAGCCAGGTAGAAGGACGCCAGGACCGTGAGGAAGGTGAGCACTGCGGCGATGACACCGTAGAGCACCAGCTTGGCGAGTGCCACGACGGTGCGGTTCGGGGTGGCCATGAAGGTCACCGACTGGTACTTGTGCCGGTACTCGGCGGTGACCACCATGATCGCCTGGATCGCGATGACGATGATCGACATCCCCTGGACGCCGGAGACGGCGTCCTTGGCCTGGAGCATCTTGACGCCCATGATCTCCGTGACGTTCTTGCCCACAAAGGCCGCCAGGATGAGGCCGAAGGCGACGATGAGCAGCGAGGTCCACCAGAATGCCTTGGTGGTGTGCAGCTTGGTCCACTCGGCGCGAAGCGTATTGAGAAACATGTATTGATTCCTTCCCTGTTACTTTCGCACCCGGTGGCTGCCCGCCCGGCGGGGCGCTGGCTTGCCTGCGAGGCTGCCCTGCTCCGGGGTGATCGTCGAGTGGTACTGGACGGCGTCGCCGGTCAGCTGCATGAACGCTTCCTCCAGCGAGGCGTGGCGCTGCTCGAGCAGCGCGAGCTCTATGCCCTTCTCGAAGGCAATGGCGCCAACCTCGTCGGAGGTGCGCTCCGGGATGGTGAGCGTGGGGCGCTCCTCCTCGTCGGTGCCCTCCTGGACCTCGAAGCCGCGGCTAATAAGCTCGTCTCGGAGCGTGCCGAGGTCGCCCGCGCGCACGACGACGGCGGTGCTGGCGTAGTTCTTGATGAACTCGTACGTCGTGGAGTTGGCCACGAGCTTGCCGCGGCCGATGACCACGAGCTCGTCGGCGGTCTGCGACATCTCCGACAGCAGGTGGGAGCTGACCAGCACGGTGCGTCCCTGCTCCGCGAGCGAGCGCAGGAAGTCGCGCACCCAGCGGATGCCCTCGGGGTCGAGGCCGTTGACCGGCTCGTCGAGGATGAGGACCTCGGGGTCGCCGAGCAGCGCGGCGGCGAGGCCTAGGCGCTGGCCCATGCCGAGCGAGAACCCGCCCGCCTTCTTGCCCGCGACGTCGCTCAACCCAACCAGCCCCAGGACCTCCTCCACGCGGGAGGTGGGGATGCCGTTGGTCTGGGCGATCCACTTGAGGTGGTTGGCGGCGCTGCGATTGGGGTGGACTGCCTTGGCGTCGATAAGCGCCCCAACGGTGCGAAGCGGCTGCTTGAGCCTGCGGTAGGCGGTGCCGTCGATGGTGGCGGTGCCGGCTGTGGGCGTGTCGAGCCCCAAGATCATCCGCATCGTGGTCGACTTGCCCGCACCATTGGGGCCGAGAAAGCCGGTGACGATGCCGGGTTTCACGTCAAAGGTGAGGTCGTCGACGGCACGCACCGCGCCGTATTGCTTGGTCAAGCCGCGCACTTCAATCATGCCCACCAGTCTGGCACAGGTTAACCCGCGCCCGCCGGGGCGAGCTGAAGGTTTCGCTCACAGCGAACGCCGCGCTAGGCGCCGAGCGCCTCGATGAGCAGGTCCTTGACCCGCGGCCACGACTTGGCGAAGGCGGGCATGAGGTCGAGCGCCGCCACCTGGTCGACGGGCACCCAGCGCAACTCGCAGGACTCCTCGTTGGCGGTGGTGGCGAGCTCGCCCGGCGCGAGCGCGAAGACGGTGGTGTAGGTCCAGCCGCCCGCGAGCGAGGGCCGGGCAGGGTCGGAGGCGAAGGGCCCCGCGGTCACGGCCCAGGACAGCACGCGGTAGGAATCGGGGCTGATGCCGGTCTCCTCCTCGACCTCGCGGCCCGCGGCCTCGGCGACGGTCTCGTGCTCCTCGCGCGCGCCGCCCGGCAGCGCCCAGGTGTCCCCGTTGCTGGTCCAGGCCGCGCGGTGCTGCATGAGGATGACCCAGCCGTCCTCCCCCGGCGCGGCCAGCGCGAGGCCCGCGGCGCCGTGGCGCCCCCACATGCGCGCGCCGCCCGGGCCCGCCGCCCAGCCTTCCCCGTGGAAAGACGCGCTCAAGCTCTCGATTCCAGCCATGTTTCCCAGCATAAGCGTTTTCGCTTGTCGACGGTTACCTTCGGCTTGCGGCCGAACGCGTCACGATTAACCCCATAGCATTACTCCCGTCACATCGGTATCGGTTATGCTGGGGAAAAGCGCGTCCCCTCCCCGGAGGGCGCAAGTTTTTCTATCCTGGTAAGAAGGTGTCGGCCACGGTGGGCTCACACCTAGTGAGAAAAGTAGGCATGGATGTCCGAAGATGAGGATTTCGGTCAGCGCCGGAGCCGCGAGGACCACGACAGCTTCAGCCCCGGTGTGGGAACCCCCACCGGGGATTTCATGCTGCATACCTTGAGCCCCATGCGCCCGGTGCCCACCAACGCCGAAGACAACTGGATGGACCGCTTCGCGGACACCCGCGCCCAGCGCCGCACGCTGGCCCAGGAGCTGTGGCACGACTCCATCACCATGCCAATCAACTGGGCCACCCGGTTCTTCGAGCTCCTGCGCACCACGCCCGGCAAGATGACCTTCATGGTCGTGACCGTCTCCCTCGCCATCGTGGCCGCGGGCCTGTCCATGTCCCAGACCTCCGCGGATCGCCGCGCGGCGCTCGACACCCTCATGAATAACACCGAGCCGGTCAGCTACACCGCCCACCGGCTCTACACCTCGCTCTCGCTGGCGGACACCACCGCGACCGTGGGGTTTGTGCGCTCGGGCATTCAGTCGGAGAGCACGCGCACCCGCTACACGCAGGCCTATCAGGAGGCGGCGACGGCCGCGGCGCAGACCGCCAGCGGGCTGTCCACGGATAACACTGAGGCGATGGCGCTCATCACGCACATCAACCAGCTGCTGCCCACCTACACCGGCCTGGTGGAAACCGCCTGGGCCAACAACCGTCAGGACAACCCAGTCGGCGTGGCCTACATGTCCGAGGCCAACGCGCTCATGCGCAACGACATCCTGCCCGCGGCCAACGAGCTGTACACGATGATGTCGGACGAGGTCATCTCCAGCCAGAAGGCGCTGGCGACCCCGCTGTGGTTCCCCTTGTCCGGGCTGTTCGCCGCCCTCGCCTTCCTCATCATCGCCCAGATCTGGTTGGCCTCGGTCACCCACCGAAGGCTCAACCGCGGCTTCGTGTTCGCGACCTTCCTCATGGTCTTCGCCACGGTGTGGGTGACCACGGCGAACATGCTCACCTGGTCCGCGGGCGCCAAGGCCTACGAGGAGGCCTCCACCCCGCTCGAGCAGCTCACCAACGCCCGGATCCTCGCGCAGCAGGCCCGCACCAACGAGACCCTCGCGCTGGTGCGCAGGCAGGCCGCGGACAGCTCGACCACCTCCTTCGACTCGGCCGCCCAGAGCGTCGAGGACGCCCTCGACGCCTTCGGCGGGTCCCTGCTCGCCGACGCCGGCGACAACCAGACCCACCTGCGCAACGCCCGCGAGGCGCTGACCCAGTGGGAGGACAACCACGCCAAGCTCGTCGATGCGCTGGGCCAGGGCGACTACGACCAGGCGCTCACCCTCGCGCTCGGCGACAGCCAGCAGACCCAGGCGCCGGTCTCCTCGCAGTTCGACACCACCACCGGCGTGGGCACCGACAACGGGTCGGTCTCCACCGCCTACGAGGTGATGGACTCCGAGTTATCGACGCTGGTGGGCGACACCCGCTCGACGCTGCGCACCTATATCGGAAAGGGTGCCAACGCCTCCGACTTCGTGAGCATGGTGGTGCTCATCTTGTCCATCCTGTCTGTGCTGTCCATGTGGATCGGCATCCGTCAGCGACTGCAGGAGTACCTGTGATGACCAAGTTCTATGCCCTCACCGCGCTCCTCCTTACCGCCGCCACGATTGCCGCCTGCTCCACGCAGAGCAGCGCGCCCGATCCCCTGCCCTCGGAGGAGAGCAGCGCCTACATGCCGCTGCCCGAGGGCTCGTCGCTGGAGAAGGCCGGCTCCCAGGAACCCACCGACGTGGTCACCACCGGGCTTGTGGGCTCGCTGCGGCCGGATAGCCGCACCGCCAAGGAGCGCGTGCCCGGCATCCTCCAGCGCGGCCGCCTCATCGTGGGCATCGACCAATCGCAGAACCTGCTGAGCTTCCGCGAGCCCTCCTCCGGCGAGATCAAGGGCTTCGAGGTGGACATCGCCCGCGAGATCGCCCGCGACATCTTCGGCGACCCGACGAAGGTGGAGTTCCGCTTCGTCAACAGCTCCACCTGGGTCGATTCCGTCCAGTCCAACCAGACCGACTTCGCCATCCGCGCGATCTCGATCACCAAGGACCGCCAGGACCAGGTCACCTTCTCCGCGCCCTACCTCACCGGGCTCACCCGCATGCTCGTGGAGAAGAACTCCGGGATCACCTCGCTCGACGACCTCGCCAACAAGACCGTCTGCGTGACCACCGAGTCCACCGGGCTGCAGCGCACCCGCGCGAGCGCGCCCACCACCGACATCCTCGTGGCCACCTCCGCCGCCGACTGCCTGGTCGCCCTCCAGCAGAGCCAGGTGCAGGCGATCATCTCCGACGACACCATCCTGTCGGGCATGGCGGAGCAGGACCCCTTCACCGAGATCGTCGGGGACTCGATCGGCACGGAAAACTACGGCATCGCGATGGCCACGCCGGGCCCGGGCCACGACACCGACGGGCTCATCCGCCAGGTCAACTCCACGATCGAGCGGATCGACAGCGACGGAACCTGGTACCGGCTCTACAACGCCTGGTTCGGCAGCTACCTTCCCAACCAGCAGCCGCCGGCCATCAGCTACCGTGAGGAAACCGGCTCCTAGAGCCGTAGGCGTCGACAAGCGAAAAGGAGGATAGACATGGAACCTGACGACCAACTGCCAAACACCGAGGGACAGATGCACTCGGAGGGCAACCTCATCGACCCGGACCACCCCGAGGGGAACCCGGGCACGCAGGCCGTGTTCTACGACCCCTTCGCCGACGACGATGACGACGCCGAGGACCTCGCCAACACCGACCCCGAGCTCATGGCGCTGCTGCACAACCTCGAGCACCTGCGCTACGACGCCTCCACCTCGGGAAAGCCGCGCACGCCGCAGCAGGCCCGCGCCGCCGAGACCCACGACCCGATGGCCACGGGCCCGACCCCCGCGGGCATGTTCTCGGACGAGTCGCTGCGCACCGAGACCGGCATGATGACCACCGGCATGCCCGCGACCGCCAGCACCAGCGAGGTCCAGGGAACCAGCGCGGTCATGTACGACCCCTTCGCCGACGACGATGACGACGACCTCATCGAGATCTCCGTGCCGCTGCCCCGCGACGCCTCGCCCGCCCCTACCAAGCAGCCTTCCCAGCCGACCCCGGAGGAGGTGGGCAACCGCGCCCGCGAGGAGGCGCTGTCCACCTTCCGCTCGCGGCGCGGCACCTCCCGCCAGGCGCGCGCGGTGGCCAACGGCATGGTCATGCTGCCGTTCATCCCGCTGATCCCCGAGGACCTCGCGCTGCGCGACCCCGCCGACGAGCCCGAGGTCGAGCCCCCGGCGCTGCACCCGGGCGACGTGGTCGCGGGCCAGTACGAGATCGCGGGCGTGGTCGCCCACGGCGGCATGGGATGGATCTACCTGGCCAACGACCGCAACGTCTCCGGCCGCATGGTCGTGCTCAAGGGAATGATGGACAAGGACAACCCGCACGACTACGGCGCGGCGCTCGCCGAGCGCGAGTTCCTGGCCGACATCACGCACCCGGGCATCGTGAAGAGCTACAACTTCATCGACGACGAGCGCGTCTCCGGCGGCCTCATCGTCATGGAGTACGCGCCGGGCCCCTCCCTGCGCGAGCTGAAGAAGCAGCAGCCCGGCGGGGTGTTCGCCATCGACATCGCGATCGGCTACATCCTCGAGGTGCTCCCCGCGCTCGACTACCTCCACGCCCGCGGCGTGGTCTACAACGACCTCAAGCCGGACAACATCATCGCCACCGAGGACCAGGTCAAGCTCATCGACCTGGGCGCGGTCTCGGGCATCAACGCCTTCGGCTTCATCTACGGCACGAAGGGCTTCCAGGCGCCCGAGGTGTCCACGAAGGGCCCCAGCGTCTCCAGCGACATCTACACCATCGGCCGCACGCTGGCGGCGCTGACCATCAAGCTGCCGATCAAGGACGGCGTCTACCTGCCGGGGCTGCCCGGCCCCGACGACGAGCCGGTGTTCTCCCAGTACCTGTCCTTCTACCGCCTGCTCAAGCGCGCCACCGACCCGGATCCGGCCAAGCGCTTCAACTCCGTGCGCGAGCTCGAGACCCAGCTCTACGGCGTGCTGCGCGAGTACCTCGCCGTGCGCTACGGGCGCCAGTACCCGGCCCAGCACTCGCTGTTTTCCCCGCAGCGTTCCACCTACGGCACCAAGCACGTGGTCTTCCGCACCGACCAGCTCATCGACGGCATCGAGCGCTCGGTGCGCATCACCGCGCCTGAGATCGTCGCCGCACTCCCGGTCCCCCTGCTCGACCGCGACGACCCCGGCGCCATCATGATCTCCGGCTCCTCCTACACCGAGCCCTCCGAGGCGCTGGAGACCATGCGCCAGGCGATGGCGCAGGACGAGTTCCGCGAGTCCAAGGAAATCCCCCTCGGCGTGGTCCGCTCCCTGCTCGACCTGGGCTTCACCTCCGAGGCCCGCGAGTGGCTGACCACCCTCGAGCCCCGGCTCGGCAGCGACTGGCGCTTCCAGTGGTACTCCGGCATTACGAGTTTGCTTCTCGACGATTACCCCACCGCCCAAACAGACTTCAACCAGGTCTTTTCCCTGCTCCCGGGCGAGTCGGCGGCGAAGCTGGCGCGCGCGGCGGTCTGCGAGATGCTCCTCCAGCAGCAGGGCCTGGACAGCGAATCCCTCCTCGAGCCGGAGAACGCCATCGCCGCCGCGAGCCTGAAGAGCAACATCATGGGCACCTTCAACGGCATCTGGAACAACCTCACTCAGGAGCCGCGCTCCCTGCGGTTCAAGGCCCTGTACCTCTACGCGCTCATCTGGGCGACCAACCCCACGACGGTGTCCTCGGCATTCGGCCTCGCGCGCCAGCTCATGGCCGAGAACCAGGTGGAGCTGGCGGTCAAGTCGCTGGACAGGGTGCCGCAGTCCTCGCGGCACCACCGAATGGCGCAGCTCACGGCGATCTTGCACCTGCTGTCCGGGGACCTCTCGGAGTCGAGGGTCCGCCGCGCCGCGCGCCGGCTCGAGGAGATCCCGACCAACGAGCCACGCTTCCAGCAGATCCGGATCGCGGTGCTCAACGCGGGCCTGACGTGGCTTCGCGAGTCGAACCTCAAGGAGTCCGCCTCCTCCAACGACCTCTTCGACTACCCGTTCAGCCAGGAGGGCCTGCGCACCGGGCTGGCGGAGTCCCTGCGCATCCTCGCGCGCTCCACGACCCACGCCCACCACCGCTACCAGTTGGTGGACATGGCGAACAAGGTCCGCCCGACGACCTGGTTCTAGGGCCCGGTCGAACTCAGCTGGTCGAACTCACGGCATAAAATACCCTGGTGGGGTATAAGAAATCCGTGAGCTCGACCGAATGAGTTCGACCGAACGCCAAAAGGTCGACTTCACTCAGAAGACCTCAGCCCCAAAAATACCCCCATAGGGTATCAATTTTGGGTGAAGTCCTACGTGTGAAGTCGACCCTAGCGAGAAACCCCTACTGCGGCGGCTGCGGCGGGGTGCCCGAAGGCATCGGCATACCGGAGGGCATCCCGTCCGGCATGCCAGCCCCACCGGGACCACCAGGTCCACCGGCCCCGCCAGCCATGGACACCTGCTGCGCGGTGGTGGTGTCGATCGGCACGTCGATCGCGAACGTGTAGCCGCCGGTCACCGAGCCGGTGACGGTGGGAATCTGCTGGTCGTATCCGTCGCCGAACACGTTGTCGGTGTCGAGGGTGACCTGCTTGAGGTTGTCCGTCGAGCCGTCGTAGCCCGCGGTCTGGTACACGGCGGTGGCCACGTCCTCCGGCACCGCGATCTGCGAGGTCAGCACGTTCTTGGTCGAGTCCGAGATGTCGTCGACGCTGGTGAACACTTCGAAGTGGATGTGCGGCCAGCGCCCCGTGTAGCAGCCCGGCACGATGGTCTTGAACGTGACCAGCCCGTCCGAGTCGCTGACCTGCACGCCGCGCAGCCACGTCTGGTCGGTCACGCCGTCGGAGTACATGGAGTACTTGCCCTGCGCGCTGCAGTGCCACACGTACACCGCGGCGTTCGCCATCGGCTTGTTGCCGTTGGTCATGTCGATAAGGTTCATCTCGAGCGTGAGCGGCACGCCGTCGACCTTGCCCGAACCGTCGATGTTCGTGGTCAGATCCTGCCGCACGATGCCGGACTCCTCCAGCACGTCGGGCCCGTTCGAGCCGTCGCCCGGGTACGGTCCCGCGGTCTCAGAGACCATCTCCGTGTAGCTTTTTTCGCTTGCCGACGCCGATGGCGCCGCAGCCGAGCTGCTCGTCGAAGCGCTGCTGCTTCCGTTCGCCCCGCAGGCGGCGAGCGCGATGGAGCCGGCGCCGATGCCGAGCCCCGCCAGCACGCGGCGGCGGGAGAGGATGGTGGCCACGTCGAAGGCGAGGCCCTGATCTTCAATGTCGTCGTTGGGGCGCGCGAGCGGGCGCCCCTCAAAGCTGGTGAGTCGTGTCATGTCCACAACTATTGAAAGTCCAGCTGGCAATCAGCTGGACTTTCTATGTGGGTTGCCGTAGGCGTCGACAAGCGTGCTAGAGATTGTCGGCGATCTGCTTTGCCTTGCGCGCGATGGCGAGCTCCTCGTTGGTGGGGACGACGAAGACCTTGATCTGGGACTTGTCCGTGGAGATCTCGCGGGGGCCGTCGTTGGGGGCGGCGTTGCGCTCGGGGTCGATCTGGATGCCGAAGTTCTCGAGGTCGGCAAGCGCGTCCGCGCGGACGAAGCGGTCGTTCTCGCCCACGCCGGCGGTGAACGTGATGGCGTCGATGCGGCCGAGCGCCACCATGTAGGAGCCGATGAAGCGGCGCAGCTGGTGGATGTAGACGTTGTAGGCCAGCCAGGCGTCCTGATCCTCGTTGTGGATCATCTCGCGCAGGGTGCGGAAGTCGTTGACACCCGCGATGCCCTTCACGCCGGAGCGCTTGTTGAGCAGGTTGTCGATCTCGTCGATCGACATGCCCGCCTCGCGGTAGAGGTGGAAGATGATGCCTGGGTCGATGTCGCCGGAGCGGGTGCCCATGACCAGACCCGCGAGCGGGGTCATGCCCATGGAGGTGTCCACCGGCTCACCGTGGCGGATCGCCGCGGCCGAGGCGCCGTTGCCCAGGTGGAGGGTGATCTGGTTGACCTTGGACGGGTCCTTGCCCAACAGCGAGGGCACGTGCTGGGAGACGTACTCGTGGCTGGTGCCGTGGAAGCCGTAGCGGCGCACGCCGTAGCGGCCGGCGGTCTCGTTCTCGATGGCGTAGAGCGCCGCGGCCGGGGGCATCGCGTGGAAGAAGCCGGTGTCGAAGACGGCGACGTGCGGGATGCTAGGCAGCATCTCGCGGGCGACCTCGATGCCGGAGATGTTGGCCGGGTTGTGCAGCGGCGCCAGCGGGATGAGGCCGCGGATCCACTCGACGATCTCGTCGGTGATGAGCTCCGGTTGGGAGAAGATCTGGCCGCCGTGGACGACGCGGTGGCCCACTGCCTCGATCTCCACGTCCTTCGGGCCGCAGCCGTGCTCGCCCATGAGGGCAAAGGCCATGTCGAGCCCCGCGGAGTGGTCCGGGATCGGGGCCTCGGTGGTGAACTTCTGGCCGTCAAACTTGAGAGTCACCTGGCCCATCGGCTCGCCGATCTGCTCGACGAGGCCGGAGGCGAACGGGGTGTCGGTGGCGTGCTGGGTGGGATCCACCAGCTGGAACTTGATCGACGAGGAGCCGGAGTTTAAGACAAGAATCAAGGACATGTTTAGTTTCCTCCAGCCTGGATTGCGGTGATGGCGACGGTGTTGACGATGTCGTCGACGGTGGCGCCGCGGGAAAGGTCGTTGACCGGCTTGTTGAGGCCCTGCAGGATCGGGCCGACCGCCAGCGCGTGGCCGGTGCGCTGGGCCGTCTTGTAGCCAATGTTTCCGGCCTCGAGGTCCGGGAAGATGAACACGTTGGCTTGGCCCGCGACGCTCGACTCCGGCATCTTCTTCTTGGCCACGACTGGGTCGACGGCGGCGTCGAACTGCAGCGGGCCGTCGAGCTTGAGCTCCGGCGCACGCTCCTGGGCGATGCGCACGGCCTCGACCGCGCGGTCGACGTCCGGGCCGGTGCCGGAGCTGCCGGTGGAGTAGCTGAGCATGGCCACGCGCGGGTCGATGCCGAACTGCGAGGCGGTGTCGGCGGAGACGATGGCGATCTCGGCGAGCTGCTCGGCGGTGGGGTTCGGGTTGACGGCGCAGTCGCCGAACGCCCACAGGCGCCCGCGCATGACCATGAGGAAGATCGAGGAGACCACCGAGGTGCCCGGCCGGGTCTTGATGATCTGGAAGCTCGGCTTGATGGTGTGCGCCGTGGTGTGAGCGGCGCCGGAGACCATGCCGTCGGCCAGGCCCAGGTAGATCATCATGGTGGCGTAGTAGGAGATGTCCTTCATGGTCTCCCGCGCCTCGTCGAGGGTCACGCCCTTGGCCTTGCGCAGCTCGGCGAACTTCTCCGCGAACTCCTCGGCCTGCGGGTCGGTGTTCGGATCCTTCAGGTGTGCCTTGGAGATGTCGAGGCCGAGCTCGGCGGCGCGGGCGGTGATCGCCTCGGGGTCGCCCAGGATGGTCAGCTCGCAGATGTCCTTGGCCAGCAGCTGGTCGGCGGCCTGCAGGATGCGGTCGTCGTCGCCCTCGGGCAGGACGATGTGGGAGCCCTGGGTCTTGGCGCGCTCGAGCAGCCAGTTCTCGAACAGGGCGGCGCTCATGACGGTGTCCACCTCGACGTCGAGGGCCTCGCGGATCGCGGCAATCCCCTCGGCGGTGGTGGCCTCCTCGGCGGTGAAGCAGCGGGCCATGACGGCGCCCAAGCCCTCACACTCGGAGCAGGCGAGGTCGATGTGCAGGCCGTCCTGGTCCTTGAGCAGCAGCATCGGGATTCCGAGGGCGGAGGCCGCCTTGGCGTCGAAGTCGACGTTGCCGGTACCCACGAACAGCGCCGGACCCTCGTCGAGCGGGTGGCGGGACAGGATGGCGGAGAGATCCGCGGCATCCTGAACCAGTTCTCGGACCGGCAGCCCTAGGTGGTCAGCGAAACCGTCGATGTTAAAGCCGTCGAAGTTTCGCCCTGCACGGGTAAGGAGTGCGTGGCGCGCGCGGGCTGCGGTGGAGTCAGTCACTGCTCGGGGTCCTTTCGTTCGGGTTGTGCCACAGGGCTCGGGCTTCGGTCAACCTATGTGGCCTAGGGGACCGAATTAAACAGCCCATCAGCGCGTGACACGCGCCGGGTCCGCCGCAATTTTCGGGCGCCTACCTGCACACGGTTTCAAGTGTGTGCTGACACGTGATGCCTCAAGGCTGTGATTCACCGCATAAGTCTA
Organism: Corynebacterium vitaeruminis DSM 20294; assembly: GCF_000550805.1. NCBI lineage: Bacteria > Bacillati > Actinomycetota > Actinomycetes > Mycobacteriales > Corynebacteriaceae > Corynebacterium > Corynebacterium vitaeruminis. The sequence goes on from NZ_CP004353.1 coordinate 2,553,176, forward strand.
CCTTGTTAGTGCCGATTTAACAGCCCCTGTAGAATACTGAGGAAAGATTTACCCATCAAAGGACGTTTGTACCCAAAAGTGTGCAGGTCAGGCACGATAAACAAATGTGATCGTGTTCTAGGTCACACTTCCCACAGGGGTTATTGCAATCTTAGCAAGCGTGCAGATTGTCCAACACATCCCTTCACCGCCGCTTTAAAAGACAGATTCAAAAGCGTAGAGTGGAGGGTTGACTAACTTCTGCATAAAACTCCGCCGACCACCCCGCGCGATGCCGCCTTCCAGCGGCCTTTTCCGCATCATCGCGGGGGTTCACCGGCGGGGCGCAGCCACCGCTTGAACAGACACTATTAAAAGGGGAACGAACCGTTTATGAACGCACCCGTGCGCGTCGCCGTCGTGGGCGCCGGCCCAGCTGGCATCTACGCTTCTGATCTGCTGATCAAGTCCGGACTGGAGGTCAGCATCGACCTCTACGAGCGCATGCCCGCCCCGTTCGGCCTCATCCGCTACGGCGTGGCCCCCGACCACCCGCGCATCAAGGGCATCATCGCCTCCCTGCACGCCGTGCTGGACAAGCCTGAGATCCGCCTGCTGGGCAACATCGACATCGGAAACGACGTCACCGTCGACGAGCTGCGCCAGTTCTACGACGCCATCATCTTCTCCACCGGCGCCACCGGCGACCGCAACCTCAACATCCCCGGCGCCGAGCTGAAGGGCTCCTACGGCGCGGGCGAGTTCGTCGGTTTCTACGACGGCAACCCGGACTTCGAGCGTACCTGGGACCTGTCGGCCAAGCAGGTCGCCGTGGTCGGCGTGGGCAACGTCGGCCTCGACGTCGCGCGCATCCTGGCCAAGACCGGCGACGAGCTGCACGTCACCGAGATCCCGGACAACGTCTACGAAACGCTCAAGACCAACCAGGCCGAGGAGATCCACGTCTTCGGCCGCCGCGGCCCGGCCCAGGCAAAGTTCACCCCGATGGAGCTGAAGGAGCTCGACCACTCCCCCACCATCGAGGTCGTGGTTAACCCCGAGGACATCGACTACGACGAGGCCTCCATCCAGGCCCGCCGCGACTCCAAGTCCCAGGATCTGGTCTGCCAGACGCTGGAGGGCTACGCCATCCGCGAGCCCAAGGGCGCCCCGCACAAGCTGTTCATCCACCTGTTCGAGTCCCCGGTGGAGATCCTCGGCGAGGACGGCAAGGTCGTCGGGCTGCGCACCGAGCGCACCGAGCTGACCGGCGACGGCAACGTCCGCGGCACCGGCAAATACACCGACTGGCCGGTCCAGGCGGTCTACCGCGCGGTCGGCTACCGTTCCGAGCCGGTCAACGAGGTCCCCTTCGACGAGAAGAAGCACGTCATCCGCAACGATGGCGGCCACGTCGTCGACGTCGACGGGGAGATCGTGCCCGGCCTGTACGCCACCGGCTGGATCAAGCGCGGCCCCGTTGGCCTCATCGGAAACACCAAGTCCGACGCCAAGGAGACCACCGGCATGCTGGTCGAGGACTGGAACGCCGGTCGGCTCACCCCGGCCCCGCAGCGCGACCCGCAGCAGGTGCTCGACTTCCTCCACGGCCGCAACATCGCCGTGACCACGTGGGACGGCTGGTACCAGCTCGATGCAGCCGAGAAGGCTCTCGGCCAGGCCGAAGGCCGCGAGCGCAAGAAGATCGTCGAGTGGGACGAGATGGTCTCCCACGCGGCGCCCGAGTACCACATTTAAGCGCGTAAAGCCGTAGGCGTCGGAAAGCTTGCTTTTGCTTTTCGACGCCTACGGCTTTTTCTGTCAGACCAACGCGAGGAACTGCTCGTGGATGGTGCTGTCCCCGGTTAGCTCCGGGTGGAAGCTGATGCCCAAGGCGGTGGGGGCGGACACCCCGACCACACGCCCGTCGACGCGGGCGATCACCTCGATGCTCTCGCCCACGCGCACGACCTCGGGCGCTCGGATGAACGCGGCCTCGACCACACCGAAGGTGGTCTCGATGCGCTCGACCGCCGAGTCGCGCTGGGGCCCGAAGGCGTTGCGGCGCACGTCGATGTCGAGCACGTCGAGGGTCTCCTGGCCGGGGGCCGGATCCTCGAGGTGGTGGGCCAGCATGATGAGCCCGGCGCAGGTGCCCAGCACGGGCAGGCCTTCTTGCAGCTTCTCCGCGAGCTGGTCGCGCATGTCGAAGCGGCGCAGGATGCGGTCCATCGTGGAGGACTCGCCGCCGGGGAGCACGATCCCGTCGATCTCGTCGAGCTGGGAGGCCTTCTTCACCAGCGTCACCTCGCAGCCTAGCCCGCGAAGCATGTCCGCGTGCTCGCGCACCCCACCCTGGAAGGCGAGGACGCCTACGCGCTTAGCCATTACCAGCCACGCTCGGCCAGGCGGTGCGGTGCGGGCAGGTCGGAGACGTTGATGCCGACCATGGCCTCGCCCAGGCCGCGGGAGGCCTCGGTGACCACGGCGATGTCGTCGTAGGCGGCGGTGGCGCGCACGATGGCCTCGGCGCGCTTTGCGGGGTTGCCGGACTTGAAGATGCCGGAGCCGACGAAGACGCCGTCGGCGCCGAGCTGCATCATGAGGGCGGCGTCGGCCGGGGTGGCCACGCCACCGGCGGTGAACAGCACGACCGGCAGCTCGCCGTTCTCTGCGACGTACTTGACCAGCTCGTACGGAGCCTGCAGCTCCTTGGCGGCGACGTAGAGCTCGTCGGGCTGGGAGGCCTGCAGCGCCTGGAGGCGGGCGATCTCGGAGCGGATGGTGCGGATGTGCTTGGTGGCCTCGGAGACGTCGCCGGTGCCAGCCTCGCCCTTGGAGCGGATCATGGACGCGCCCTCGTTGATGCGCCGCAGGGCCTCGCCCAGGTTAGTGGCGCCGCAGACGAAGGGCACCTTGAAGCCGCGCTTGTCGATGTGGTTGACGTAGTCGGCGGGAGAGAGGACCTCGGACTCGTCGATGTAGTCCACACCCAGGTGCTCGAGGATCTGGGCTTCGACGGCGTGGCCGATGCGGGCCTTGGCCATGACCGGGATGGAGACGGCGTCGATGATGGACTCGATGAGATCCGGGTCGGACATGCGGGCCACGCCGCCCTGGGCGCGGATGTCGGCGGGCACGCGCTCGAGCGCCATGACGGCGACGGCGCCGGCGTCCTCGGCGATCTTGGCCTGCTCCGGGGTGACGACGTCCATGATGACGCCGCCCTTGAGCATCTGGGCCAGGCCGGAGTTCACGAGGTTCTGGTTGTTTGATTCAGTCATGCAGGCTAGTTTCCCACCCAAACTGGACGATTCCTAGTGCCAGTATTAGCCTAATTCTTTAGTCCAGTTGCGCGGCAAGGACCCGTGCCGCCGCACACGCCCCATTACATAGGAAACCCCGTGCCCCTGCTCCGCGCCGACCTCCCGCTCGCCGTCGACCGCGCGATTCCGCACTCGCTGCCCGCACAGATCGCCGCCCAGGTCCGGGCGCTTATCAACGACGGCGCGCTCAAGCCCGGCGACGCGCTGCCCGGCACGCGCCGGCTCGCCGAGCAGCTCGGCGTCTCGCGGGGGTCGGTGACCACGGCCTTCGACCAGCTCCACGCCGAGGGCTACCTGCACTCCTCCCCCGGCGCGCCCACGCGCGTCAACCCGGAGCTGCTCACCCCGCCGCCCGAGCCAGCTCGTACCCGTCCCCAGCTCGCGCTGCCGCGCCCGAAGATCCGCATCTCGCTCAAGCCGTCGACCGCCTCGCCGCAAAACGTCCGCCCGGCCGCGTGGCGCGCCGCCTGGCGCCAGGCCGCGGGCGTCCCGGAGAAGAAGCTGGAGCAGGCGGGCCAGCCGGAGCTGCGCGAGGCCATCGCCGAGCACATCCGGCTCACCCGCTCCATGGCCCTCTCCAGCCGCTCCGTGCTGGTCACCGGCGGCAGCCGCGAGGGGTTCATGCTCATTCTCATGGCGCTTTCCGACGCCTACGGCCGCCCGCTCACCGTCGGCGTGGAGGACCCCGGCCACCCGGGCCTGCGCGGGATCATCACGCTCCTGGGTCACGCGACCCGCCCGTGCGCCACCGACTCCCAGGGCGTGCTGGTCGATGCGTTGCCCAGCGATCTCGACGTCCTGCTCGTCACGCCCTCGTATCAGTACCCGCTGGGGTCGACGATGCCCGCCGCCCGCCGCGCCGAGCTCATCCAGTGGGCGAACGCGCGCGGCACGGTCGTCGTGGAGGACGACTTCAACGCCGAGCTGCGCTATCGGCTCGCCCCCGAGCCCGCGCTGGCGGCGCTGGGCCAGGCGAGCACCGCGCAGGTCATCGTGCTGGGGACCTTCTCAACGCTGCTCTCGCCCAGCCTGTCGGCAGGCTACGTGCTCGCCCCGCCCTCGCTCGTCGATGGGCTGTTGGCCACCCGCGCGCAGCTCGGGATGCCCGTCGCGGGCGTTACCCAGCGCGCGATCGCCCAGCTTTTGCACAACGGGTACGTGCGCAAGCACACGAAGGCGATGCACGCGCGCCTTGGCCGTCGGAAAGCGACAATCGCACGCACGCTGAGGCCCGAAGGGGTCGAAATCACGACGATGGGAAGTGGCGCGGATTACTTTTTCGGCTTCGCTGATAGCGAACGTGCCGCGAGCTTCGAGAAGCGCCTGCTCGAGCAGGGCATCGGGCTCGGGCACGCGGAGAAGCTGTGGAGCACAATCGGCCCTGAGCAGGGCTTTATCTTGAGTTTCGCCCACCTCGAGGACGAGGAATTCGCCTTCGCGCTGGGCGCCGTCGCGGACGCCCTGGAGGACGAAAAACTGTGATCTGTACCATCAAGATTTTCGTGCTGTGTAAATAATCCCAGCTCACACGGCCGCGAAAAACTGGCATCCGCCCAAAAGTGGGGTTAATATCCACTGCCATGAATGCTATGTATGCTGTTTCCCCGCTGAGCGAGCTGAGCCCGCTCGAGGTCCACCGCCTGTACAAGCTGCGCGTGGATATCTTTGTCAACGAGCAGAAGTGCCCGTACTCCGAGATCGACGACATCGACGCCACCCCGTCCACCCTCCACGTGCTCGCGTGGTCCGCGGACCCGGAGGAGCATCACCACCTGCTTGGCACCACCCGCCTTTACCCCGACACCGTCGAGGGCAAGCCGGTCAGCCACCTCGGCCGCCTGGCGATCCTGCCGGAGGCCCGCGGCACCGGGCTCGGCGCCGACCTCATGTTCCAGACCCTGCGCCTGGCCTACGAGAAGTACGGCGAGCAGGACGTGTTCCTTACCGCCCAGTCCCCGCTGGTCGAGTACTACGCCGCCTTCGGCTTCACCGTCGCGGGCGAGGAGTTCGACGACGAGGGCGTCCCGCACACCCCGATGATCCTGGCCGGCTCGAAGCTGGCGTCCATCATCGACGCCCGCTCGTAGCTCTTGCCGCGGGCAGGGCGAAAACCTACGCCTGGATAACCGCCCGCGCCACGGCGGCGGCGCCCTCGCGCGCCTCGTCGACGGTCTCGGCCGTCACCAGACCCACGCCCACCGGGGCGTGGGTCTTCGCGTTCGCCGGGTCGAACACCCGCACGTCGGACTCCGGGTGGGTGAGCGCCGCGACCATCGCCGGGTAGCTGACCTCCTTGAGCTCCTCGGTGCGCGGGATCGCGGCGGCGGCGCCGGGGGTGATGAGCGTGACGTCCAGCGGCAGCCCGAGGATCGCGCGGGCGTGGAGGTCGCAGTCGTTAAAGCGCTGGGTGGCGTCGGTGACCACGCCGGTGCGGTGTGGGAAGGGGGTAACGCCGACGAAGTAGACGTCGTCGCCGGAGACGCTCAGCTCCACCGCGTACACGCCGCGGCCGCCGATGGCTCCGGCCACGCGGGCGGCCAGCGAGCGGGCGTTCTCCAGGGCCTGCGCGCCCAGCGCGCACGGCTGCCACGACTCGGCCAGCTCGCCGTTGGACAGGCGGTAGCCGATCGGCTCGCAGTACCAGGTGGCCAGCTTGCCCGTGTGCGGGTCGATGGAGCGCGCGGCAACGAGCGTGATCTCGAAGTCGGCCTCGACCGGGCGCTCGACCAGGACCTCGCCCGCGCCGAAGCCCGCCCAGACGGCGATGGCGTCGTCGATGGAGGCCACCGGCGTAGCGTCGAGAAGCGAAATGCGCGACAGGGGGCCGACGTACACGGGGAAGCCCAGCTGTTCGCAGGCGAGCGTGAGCTCCTCGCGGGAGGAGACCTTCTGGAAGCGCGGGGTGGGAACGCCCAGCTCCCTGGACGCCATGGTCAGCGTGCGCTCGCGGTCGAAGACGAACTCGAGGCTCTTGCGCGAGGGCACCACGCAGCCGCTGGAGGCCGCAAACGACTCGAGGACGGCCAGGTTGATGCCGGTGCTGCACGGGACGACGTAGGTGGGGTCGACCTTGTCCACCAGCGCCTTGAGCGTTCCCGCATCGCGCAGGTCGAAGGCGAAGGACTTCGGCGTGGCCTGGGCGGCGGCGGAGTTGCCGTAGGAATCGGCCACGAAGACGTGGACCCCCAGCTTGCTAAACGCGCCGACCATCTCTTTTCCACGCGCGCCTGCGCCGAGGATGAGCACGCGCGGTGCCGTATCGCTGCCGGTGTCGGAATGCGTGGGCTGAGCAGTTTCCATAACGAATTAGTATAACTCCTTTTAAGCTTTCGCTTGCCGACGCCTACGGCGACCACCCCTAATGCGAAAGCGCCGGCCACCTCGCGGTGACCGGCGCTTGAGCTTTATTCAGGTTTAGCTCTCCATGACGTCGTTGACGACGATCGTCTGGTCGCGGCCCGGGCCGACGCCGATGTAAGAGATGCGGCAGCCGGACAGCTCCTCGAGGCGGCGGACGTAGGCCTGCGCCTTCTCCGGGAGCTCCTCGAAGGTGGTGCAGCCGGTGATGTCCTCGTCCCACGCGGGCATGGTCTCGTAGATCGGGGTGGCGTGGTGGAAGTCCGACTGGGTCATCGGCATCTCGTCGAAGCGGGTGCCGTCGACGTCGTAGGCCACGCAGATCGGGATCTCGCCGATGCCGGTGAGCACGTCAAGCTTGGTGAGGAACAGGTCGGTGAAGCCGTTGACGCGAGAGGCGTAGCGGGCGACCACGGAGTCGTACCAGCCGCAGCGGCGCTTACGGCCGGTGTTGACACCGATCTCGCCGCCGGTGGTTTGCAGGAACTCGCCCCACTTGTCGTGCAGCTCGGTCGGGAACGGGCCAGCGCCCACGCGGGTGGTGTAGGCCTTGATGATGCCCAGCGAGGCCGTGATCTTGGTCGGGCCCACGCCGGAGCCGACGCAGGCGCCGCCCGCGGTCGGGTTCGAGGAGGTCACGAACGGGTAGGTGCCGTGGTCGACGTCGAGCATCGTCGCCTGGCCGCCCTCGAACAGGAGGTGCTTGCCCTCGGCGAGGCCGCGGTTGAGCTCGAGCTCGGCGTCGATGACCATGGGGCGCAGGCGGTCGGCATAGGAGAGGAAGTACTGGACCATCTCCTCGGCGACGATGGCCTTGCGGTTGTAAAGCTTGACCAGGATCTGGTTCTTCACGTCGAGGGCGGAGTTGATCTTCTGGCGCAGGATCGACTCGTCGAAGATGTCCTGGACGCGGATGCCCACGCGGGAGACCTTGTCCGCGTAGGTCGGGCCGATGCCGCGACCGGTGGTTCCGATGGCGCGCTTGCCCAGGAAGCGCTCCTGGACGCGATCGAGCACCTGGTGGTACGGGGCCACGAGGTGGGCGTTGGCCGAGATCTTCAGGCGGGAGGCGTTGGCGCCGCGGGCCTCGAGGCCGTCGATCTCCTGGAAGAGGGCCTCGAGGTTGATGACCACGCCGTTACCCAGGATCGGCAGCGCGTTCTCGGAGAGCACACCGGCGGGCAGCAGCTTGAGCTCATACTTCTCGCCGCCGACGACGACGGTGTGGCCGGCGTTGTTGCCGCCGTTGGGCTTGACCACGTAATCAACCTGGCCGCCCAGGATGTCGGTGGCTTTGCCCTTGCCCTCGTCGCCCCACTGGGCACCCACGATCACGATTGCAGCCATGGAAAACACATTCCTTTGTTTGCTAGGGAATTTAGGCCACCGCGCGGCGGCCTCAAAGACGATTAAATATTCTACATTGCAGTACTGTCTTAAGACATGCGCATGACCATTCTTCGCTGCGGAAACCTGGCCCGGGAGGTCAATTTCACAGCCGCAAACGATGTCTTCGACCTCTCCGAGGCGCCCACGCGCCAGGAGCTCAAGCCCATCGACGCCATCGCCCGCGAGGTCCTGCCCGTCGACCCTACGCCCTCGCTCGACGAGATCGCCATGCAGCCGGACGTCGCCCACCTGGGCACGCCGGGCCCCGCGCCCCAGCCGGTCCCGGACCCGTGGCGCATCGTGGTCATCGGCACCGACGCCTCCCTGTCCGCCGTGCTCACGCGCCTCATGCGCGCCGACAACCTCTGGGCCGAGATCGGCTTCGTCCCCGTCGGCCCGTCGCTCGCGGCTACCAACTGGGGCATCCCTTCGCTTGTCGACGACAGCCTTCGGCTGGCGACCGAAGGCGTCGTGAAGCCTGCCCCGCTCATCCGCGACGACACCGCGGTGGCCGTGGCGGGCTCGGCGACGGTGACGGACTGGGACGACAAGGAGATTTCCGCCGAGGTCATCGTCGACGACGACGTCATCCTCCGCCACGCCGCGGGCCCGCGCACCCCCGCGCGCGGCGTGTTCGGCGCGAAGCTCGTACCCATGACCGACGCCCCGGGTCTTGCCGCGGTGGTTGCCGACACCCCCATCCACGAGGTCCCCGCCCGCGGGCTCGGCCGCCTGCTCGGGCGCACGGCCCCGCACGGCACCGCCGTGGCCGCTACGCTCAAGACTGGGCGCGCGCTGCAGGCCGGAGGGGAGAACCTGCGCATCGAGGTCGACGGGGTCTCCCGCAAGCGGCCGGTGGACCGGGTGACGTTCTACCGGCACCTGCGCGACCTGCAGATCGTGCGGCCGTAGGCTTTCGTAACGTTCGACTTCACACGCAAGACTTCACGCTAAAACAGCCGAAATTTGGCCGGTTTTCGGGTGAAGTCTTCTGAGTGAAGTCGAATGTATCTACTCGCCGTCGTTCCACAGCTCCTCGACGGCCGCGGGCGAGGCCGCGATTGGCACGAGCGCCTCGATGGCGGAGCGGCGCGACTGCCCGCAGATCTGCATGAGGTCCACGCACAGCGAGCGGGTTTGCGCCAGCACCGCGTGCCCCGAGAGCCCGCTGCCCTCGGCGACGCTCAGGTCCGCGGCCCCGGAGATCTCGCGGAGCGTGGCCACCAGCTCGGGGATCTCCCGCGACTCGTTGACCTCGCCCTTGCCGTAGTAGAGGTCGGACAGCCGCGCGGTGACCCCGGCGAGCCCCTCGATGAGCTCGATCTGCTTGGGGCTGGCGGTCTCGTGGTCCTCGGTGAGCACCAGCGCCTTGCGGGTGAGCACGCGGGTGTCGCGCATGGCGTTGTCCACCGGGTTGAGCACGCGGATCATGGACTTGATGCGGCTGCGCTGGTGCCACAAAAGGGGCGAGACGGTGACGGTCTCCTTGCCGAACTTTGTCGCCGCGATCATGTTGTTGATGCCCGCCTGGGAGCCGCGGGCGTCGGTGAGTGCGGCGGCCAGCGCCGCCGCGTCGGCGGTCTTCAGCGCCGCGGCCACCCGGAACTGCACCTCGGAGGTCAGCCCCAGGATCTTCGCGATCTCCTTTCGCCCCATCTTCAGCGGCGACTGCGGGAACAGCCCGATGACGATGAGCCCCACGACGCCGCCGGTGAGCGCGTCGATCATGCGGTCGAAGCCGCCGGAGGTCCCCGGCGGGAGGATGGTGGCGATGAGCACGGCGGCGAACGAGGCCTGGTTGGCCACGAGCACGCCCTTGTCCACGAGCATGCCGAGCGCGATCGACGCCGACACCGCCACCGCGATCTGCCAGGTGCCGGGCCCCACGACGGAGATGAGCAGGTCGCCCATGCCCACGCCGAGGCTGACGCCGAGGACCAGCTCGACCGAGCGCCTAAAGCGCTCGCCCCCGGTGGTGGACAAGACGATGACGGTGGCCATGGGCGCGAAGAAGGGCTCGGCGTGGCCGAAGACATTGAGCCCCACCCAGTAGGACAGGCCCGCGGCGAGCCCCGCCTGAAGCACGTAGACCCAGTTCGCGCGCAGGCGCAGCAGGCCCTGCCTGAAACGATTCATCGAGCGAATCTGCTGCCACGTCGAGGCAACCATGAACTTTTCCCCTTGCGCTCCGCCACCGGTTCTTCCAAGTTTCTAGTTTTGCCGCCGCCAGCTGGGAGTTTCAAGTTTCTGGGCGGATGTCACACACTTGGCAGAATCATGGTCAGGCCACATAGGTCCACGGCCGCCTAGCCCCCGAGGAGGACGATGAGCAGCGAGGCGAAAAAGGGCGCGGAATTGAAGACCATGTGTGCGACGAGCACCAGCCACAGGTTGCGTCGCCACAGGTAGACCAGCGAGAAGAACAGGCCCACGACCATGTAGGGGACCGTGGCCAGAAGGCTGCCGTGGAAGGCGAAGAAGTGGCTCGCGCCAAAGAGGAAGGCGTTCAGCAGGACGAGCAGCGCCTTCCCTGCCGTGCCCACCCGCCAGAAGATGGCTGGGCGCACGAGCAGCGTGTGGCGGAAGACGGTGTCCTCGACGAAGGCGAGGACGATCGGGCTCAGCGAGGCAAGCAGCGCGATGAGGGTCAGCCAGAAGCCGTCGACGTCTTGCACCTCGAAGAAGCGCGCGCTTTCGGTCAGTTTTCCCTTCTCGATGCCGCCGCCGTCGACAAGCCGGATAAGCCACAGCAAAATGTGGGTGCCGATCACCAGCGCGACGACGAGACCCAAGTTCGTCCACAGGTGCGCCCGAAACTCCCGCCAGTGTTGCCGGTAGAGGTCTCGGTAGGCCCCACGAGCGCTATCAGGCTCGCTATCGGCAGGATGCCGAGCAAGAAGGTGAAGGGGTAGTCGTTGGTAACCCCCATGTAAGCGTAGGCGACGGTGAACGTGGAGAAGACCAGCGTTGCTACCGCGACCCAGTCGCTCCTATTTAGCCCCGTGGACTCCTGGCGCGCGGAATTCGCCTTCAGTGCTTGGTTACTCATAGTTGGGTCTTTTCTTGGAATCCCCTTAAACGGGGAAACGATTTCATGTTCAGCGATTCTAACATGTTGACATGTCCCCTATCCAAGTTGTTCAACATAGCCCTTGCCACAAAGTAAAGTATATTTTACATTCAGTAGTAGATAATAAACACCAAGGAAAGGAGGCCACCCTTGGAACAGCAGGAGAACATGGTCCGCAAGTGGCGCCGCTGGCTGGAGCTCTCGCAAGCTGAGCTCGCCGAGCGAGTCGGGGTTTCACGGCAGACCATCGCAAACATCGAAAAAGGCAACTACTCCCCCTCCGTTCACCTCGCCCTCGCCATCTGCCACGAGCTGGGCAAGACGGTGGAAGAGGTTTTTGGAAAGGAACAAGAACAATGACCATCACCGACCGCCTCGCCGACTTCGCCTTCCGCAACGTCCGCGACAGCGCCGAGGACGAGTACCAAGAAAAGATCCTTTTCCAGTCGCTCGCCGTCGGCCACTACACCCTCCCCGTCACGCTTCTCACGGTGGGCGCGATCCTCGCCTGGGCCATCCCCGGTAAGCTCTCCGCGCTCTCGCTCCTCGTCGCGGTGCCGATGCTCGTCGACGTCCAAGTCACCAAGAGCTGGCTGCGCGACAAGGCCCCCGGCTTCAAGGCCATACGAAGCCCCCTCTACTACACGCTCGGGCTGATTGCGGCGGTGGCCATGTTCGCCGGCATCGGCTACCGCGTCTACGCCGAAACCGGCGACTTCGGCCCCGGCTTCCTCGTCGGCGCGATCATCGGCATCGCCGCCGCCCTCATCTTCATCCCCCGCAAGCTGCTCCGGCAGCGCGCGGCCGACAAGGCGCGTATCGAGGCGAGCCTCGAAGACTAATCGCTTTTCAGGCTTTATCGACCAACGCGTCAGACATTCGATCCCAACACCACTTGACCAATCAGCAGCTGGGAGGCGGACAAGAACGACGCGACTAACCACTCCCCTTTCCTTATCCCGTGAATGAGGAGGTCACCCACGCCGATTTCCAGCACGTAGCCGATGGACGACTCGGACGCACGCCGGAAGTGGTTGCCGCAAGACGGGTCCAGCTTGATGACCGCGGCCATGTGCGCAAAACTGATGCTTGACCGATTGAAGCGCACATTTCACCACTACCCAAATTCGGGGTTGACCAATTGAAATTGGCACTATACCTAGTTAATCTGCTGCCATCACGACTAGTCGACCTTTCTGTATAGAGAGGCGGCTAGTTTTTTTATATGCCCAAGCTGCAAGCAAGACGCGATCCGCAATACAACAGTCGTTACGCGAAACCTTATATCTTCCCCGAAGATCAGATTCAGAAGCTCAGCTCTCACGGGTTGATCTTCTCCGATAGGGACCAAGCTAAAGCATTTATCCGAACCTGCGGCTACTTCCGTCTATCTGGATACACCTTTTATTTCAAGCGCGGAAAAGACTTCCTCCCTGGGACAACCTTCGAACAAGTACAATCCCTCTATCAGTTCGACACGGAAATCGGGAATAAGCTGGTTGAAGCGCTGGAAAAAATCGAGCTCTCTCTCCGGTTTCATGTCAGTAACCGATTAGGCTTCTACCATCCTTTTGCACACAGAATCAACAAATTCCTGCGCCAAAGCCACACTGTCTGGATCGCCTCCCCCGAGTGCATCAAACTCCCCAAGCATCAAGAATGGCTCGAGGATTACACTCGCGAAGAAATGAGAAGTCAAGGAGACTTCGTCAGGCATTTCACCAGCAACTACGGACTACACTTGCCAGTCTGGGCGGCCACCGAAGTGATGACTTTCGGAACCTTGAGCCGACTTTTCCAACAGATGCCCGAAGAGGATTGCAAGCTCATCGCGGCACGAATGGGAATCATCGACAAGACGGGAGGCGGCGATGCAAAAACTTTCTCAAACTGGATCAACCACTTCCGTTACCTGCGCAACTGCTGCGCGCACCACTCCAGAGTATGGAATCGCGTCTTTGACCAATCCCTTTCGACACCGCAGGTAGCCGCTCTTCCGGACTTATCAGAATTCAGTCGGCTCCCTCACAAGCTCTATAAATCCATCATGGCAATACGGTTCATACTTGCGCGCATCGAACCGGACTCTAGCTGGCATATTGAAATCCTTGCGCAAATAACCGCCTTCACTCAGGCAAGCGGAATCCCGCTTGGCGATATGGGTTTTCCGGAAGATTGGAAAAACCAGAAAATATGGCAGGCTCCACCAGCCGAGAAACTACGAGCCTGCAGGGCCGCAGACTTTGTCACCGAGCTCGACATCATCCACCAAGCACAGCTCCTGCAAGATTTTTGCAAAGACCGACTCCCTGCTGAACGCAAGAACTTCTTAAGATACTTGTGTAAAAAGAAGGCCATCTTTTTCCATCAAATCGGGGACGCCAAGTACTACCCCCTCTTCCAATTCTCCGAAGAGAAAACCCATATCAAGCCCGAGGTTGCCGACGTAAACGAGGTACTTCTTGACAAATACGCATACTCACGAGATCGCACTCCCGAGCAATGCGCCCAAGACTGGTGGCTGTCTCCCGATATGGCAAATGGTTTCAGTACTCCTCCAATCGCAGAGATCGAACAGAACCCTCACGATGTCTTGAAAGCGGCGCACAGACTTCCCTCTAGCTGCCGAATCATCGCGAGAGCTTATGCTGCACCGGGGAACTAGGAGTCTGAATCCGGTGGCGGATGCTGACATGTCTGTGAACGAGCAATGGAAGCGTTCTGGGAAAAGTTCTTCCTCGCCGCTGCACTGTTCTTCGTCTCACGCAGCCTGCTCCGGCAGCGCGCGGCTCGAGGCGAGCCTCGAAGACTAGTCGCTTTCAGGCTTTTCGACGACCTCCGGCGGGAACGCCGGAGTCTTCGTCGTCGGCGCCAGCGCCGCCGCGGCCGACTCCCTGGACATGCCGCACACCTGCAGCAGATCCACGATGATCGAGCGCGACTGCGCCAGGATCACCTGCGCCGACAGCACTCCCCCTTCGGCGACATCGAGGGTGCATCGCGCCCCTAGGTAGCGCAGCTTCCGCGTGAGCTCCGGGATCGCGACGGCCTCGTCGACTGGGGCCTCCTTGAGGTAGACCTCGGCCAGCAAGCCAACGGCGTCGGAAAGCTCGTTAATGATCTCGATCTGGTCGTCGCTGACCTTCTCACCATCCTGGGTGAGCACCTCGGCACGCCGGGCAAGAACCCGAGTATTGCGCACAACGTTATCCACGGCGGGCAGGATCCGCACGAACGAACGCACCCGGTGCTTCGACGCCCACAGCAGCGGCGACAAGGCCGCGTTTTCCTTGCTCGACTTCGCCTCGAGCAGCATCGCGTTGATGGCGCCCTGGGAGCCGCGCACCTCCACCAGCGCGGTGTGGATGGCCTCGGCATCGTGGGCGGCGAGCGCGTCCGCGACGTCGGCGAGCACGCCCTGGGCGATCTTGAGCACGCGCGCCACCTCCCGGCGACCGCCTGCGAGCGGCGACTGCGGGATCATCGCCATGACCAACAGCCCCACCGTGCAGCCGACAACCGCGTCAAACATGCGCTCGTAGGTGCCGGAGGTCCCCGGCGGGATGATCGTGGCGATAAGGATCGAACCCACCGCCACCTGGTTGATCAGCAGCTGGGAGGTGGACAAGAACGACGCGATGAGCAAGGAGACAAACACCGCCAACGCGATCTGCCAGTCCCCGCTGCCGATCCCGTGGATGAGGAGGTCGCCCACGCCGATGCCCAGCGTGCAGCCGATGGACAGCTCGAACGCGCGCCGGATGCGGTTGCCGCTGGACAGCCCAAGGATGATGACCGCGGCCATGGGCGCGAAGAAGGGGCGCTCGTGGCCGAGGAGCGTGTGGGTGAACCAGAAGGCGATGCCCGCGGACAGCGAGCCCTGCACGATGCTGACGAAGTTGCGCCGGACGCGCAGGGAGCGGCTGTTGAGCTGGCCTTCGAGCTCCTTTAGCTGCCGGAGCGTGGCGGAGGTCTTCGTTGCCATGGCTTCCACCTTAGACACTCCCGCCGACACGCGTGCCCGCGCGGGCCTAGGCCTCCTCGGCCGCCTTCTTGGCGTCCCGGCGCAGGCGGCGCAGCCACATGATGAGGAAGAGCAGGATGAGGGCGGCCGCGGCGAGGATCGCCCACATCCACCACTGCATGTGCAGGCCCTTGTTGGAGTCGAAGACCGCCTCGTCGCTCGGGTCCATCGGCTCCTGGTGCCCGCGCACGAGGAGCCGATGGGTGTTGATGCCGTACGGGGTGCACGTGATGAGCGTGACGTAGTCCTGCCCGTCGACGCGGCGGAGGTCGTCGGTCTCTGAGGGGAGCACCACCTTGATCTGGTCGACCTGGTACTTGAGCTTGTGGCCCGCAACCTGGATGTAGAAGGCGTCGCCCTCCTTCACCTTGGTGAGGTTGTCCCACAGGGTCGCGTTCTGCATGCCCGTGTGCGCGGAGAGCACGGCGTGGCGCCCCTCGCCGCCGACCGGGAGGTCGGTGCCGTACAGGTGACCCGCCCCCTTGGCCAGCGTCGCCTCGGAGGTGCCGTGGTAGATGGGCAGGTCGGAGTCGATGGACGGGATGATGATGCGGCCCATCGCCTCGGTCTCGGCAAGCTCAGAAAGGTAGCGCTGGTACTGCTGGTAGGCCTCGGAGTTCTCGTCCGCGCGGTCGTTCCACGCGTCCATGACGTTTCCGTCGTAGGGGCGCTCCTCGTTGTACTTCTGCGCCTCGTTCCAGGCGGTGTCCAGCACCTCTTGCGGGGCCTGCTTCTCCAGCTTGGAGTACTCTTCGGATGCCCGAAGCTGGGAGAAGTTGTTCCACTGCGTCGCGATGACCGGGTACAACAGCACTCCAAGGCCCGCGACGATGAGCAGCAGCGCGATGAGCGCGTTGGACTTCTTCTTGCCCGAGGCCCGCTTCGCGCTGTGCTTGCCCTCCGTAGTTCGTGATGCCACGCCGGGTGCCTTCTACTTCTCTCCCGGCGCAAGGAGCTGGTCCTGCCCCTTGCGCTTGCGGCTGAGGAGGATCATGAGGAAGCCTCCGCCGATGAGGATGGCGGCCGCGATGACCAGGCCGATGACCTGCACGCCGGTCAGCGGCAGGCTCGAGATACCGCCGCCTTTGTTGCCGGGGTTGGTCGGGCCGCCCGGCGTGCCTGGCGTGTCGGTTGCCGGCGGCTGGGTCGGGGTCGTCTCGGAGGTACCACCGGGGGTTCGCGGCGTGGTGGGCACCACGGGCGGGTTGTCGTCCGGCGGCGTGATCGGGGACTTCGACTTGGCCAGGATGACGCCCTCGACGGGGCTTTCCTGGTAGTCGCCGGTGTGGAACGGCACCGCCACGAGGAAGGGGCTCACCTCGCGGTACTCGCCGCCGTCCGAGGGCGCGACGGAGGTCACGAGGTACACGCCGGTGGGCAGCTCCTCGAAGCTGACGGTTCCCTCGCTGTTGGTGACCTTCTCAAAGTGGAGGTCCTTGGGCCAGTTGTTCTGGATGTCGGCGATGTCCGCGGCCTCAAACCGCTTCATGTCCTCGGCGTTGGCCGGGTCGATCCCCGCCAGCCGGTCGAGGGTGATGGTCACGCCCGCCACGCTGCCCGCCGAGGGGTTGCCGTTCTCGTCGGTCCCCTTCACCAGCGTGATCTTGAGGTTGTTCGTGCCCGTGAGCTGCTCGGCACCGGCGGAGCTGCCCGCGCCCACCACGTGCGCCGCCAGCGCCGGGGCGGCACCGAAAACCCCGCCCGAAATCGCCATCGTGAGGGCGACCGCCGCGGTGAGCTTCGCCGCGTAGCCCGTCGTCAAGCGTGAAATCATCGATGAACCTTTCCTAGTTTTCATGGGCTTCGCCTTCTTGCGGCTTGACGACGCTACGCGCCTTGCGCAACCACCATAGGAGCCCCAGTGCGATGAGAATAACCAGCGCGATGAGCGCGTACATCCACCATTGCATGCCCGGCGACTGGGTCTGATCGAAGATGGCCTCCTCCGAGGGATCCATCTCAACCCTGTGCCCGCGAACGAGCAGGCGGTGAGTGTTGATTCCGTACGGGGTGCAGGTGATCATGGTGATGAGATCCTTGCCCTCCTGCACCTTGAGATCGTCCGTCTCGGTGGGGAGAACCACCTTGATCTGGTCGACCTGGTACTTGAGCTTGTGGCCGGAGACCTGGACGTAAAAGACGTCGTTTTCCTTCACATCGCTTAGGCGATCAAACAGCGTGGCGTTGGTCAGGCCCGTGTGGCCGGTGATGATCGCGTGCGTGCCCTCGCCGCCGACGGGCAGGTCGGAGCCGTACAGGTGGCCGAGCCCCTTCTGCAGAGTCTCGTCGCTCGTGCCGTGATAGATGGGCAGGTCCACCTTGATCGATGGGATGATAAGGCGCGCCATCGCGTCGGTGGCGTTGAGCTTCTCGAGGTAGCTCGCGTAGTCGGGATTGCTCTCGTCGATCTGGTCGAGCCACGGGTCCAGGAGCGGGCCCTGGGTGCGCTCCGCGTTGTAGCGCTGCGCGTCCTCCCACTGGGTGTCCTTGACCTCCTGCGGCACGGACTTCTCCAGCTGCGCGTACTCCTTGGCCGCCTTCGTCGTGGCGTAGTTGTTGAGCATCGTCGACACCACCGGGTACAGCATGACAAGCATTCCCAGGATCACCAAAATGGCCGGCAGCGCGAGATTCTTTTTCTTCGCCGTTCGATGCCGACCGCCAGCCCGACCCGAGTCGAGTGTGGTTTCAGAGGGGTCTTCCACGCGTCTTCTCTCTTGGACCCGCCACACGCCGCAACCAACGCGACGAGCGGAGTATAAAAGTTTGTATTTCTTCCTGCGTATGCAGGAAAAGGCAGGGCGCGCCTTACAACGCACCCTGCCTTTTCACCTAGGCGAACACCACTTTCACGGGTTCACACTAGGCACGGTGCAACAAGCACCAACTAGCTGTTCTTTGCAGAACGACGTGCGAACCATGCACCCAGCGCCACAATCGCAGCACCCAGCGCAGCCAGGATGCCCACACCAGCGCCACCGGTCAGCGGAAGGTTGGGGGTGGTGTCCTTGAGGTTGTCGATGGTCGCCGTTAGCTCGAAGTTAGTAGCGTCAACCGAGACAGCGGCGGCATTGTTTGCGGTGCCGGTGAAATCAGTCTCCGGAGTCCTGTTAAGAGTCAGCTTGATCGGCTGTGCAAGCAGCTCGTAGCCCGCAGGAGCCTTAGTCTCCACGAGGCAGTAGGCCTTGTACTGCTCATCGGAAACAGTGCTGTTGTCATCCCAGTTGTTGACGTGCAGACCATTGATGGTCACCTGACCATTGGAATCCGTCGTCCAGGTGTCCGTAACGGCAGCATCGGTGCCAGACTTCGTGGAGATCTTGTTACCATCTACCAAATCGGCGTCGGTACACGTATCATCCAGAGAACCGTAGACCTGGAATTCAGCGCCAGCAAGCTTCTTGGTCTGATCGTCCGCGGCCTGCTTGACGATGTTCACCTTGGCCCAGTAGGACTTGGTGGTGTTCGTCTTGGTGGTGGTGTCACCGGAACCAGAACCATTGTTGCTGACCACGTCGGCGGTGTTCGTCAGTTCGCCAGCCTGGTTCACAGTCACATCGAAAGTGAGCACGATCTTCTTGCCGGTGGTCTTCCAGCTGCTGTTGAACTTGGCCAGACCCGCGTCAGTGAGTGTCACAGTCAGCGTGTTGCTCTCGTTGGTAACCGTGTAGTCGGCAGCATCCAGGGTGCCCAATACGGTGCCATCCGAGCCAAGCACCTTCACGGTTGCCGTATCCGCAACATAGGAAACCTTAGAGTCAAGCTTATCCACGAACGAGAACTTCGTAAGTCCATTGGTCGGATCCAAGTTGCGCGGAACCTCACCGGAGACGGTGAAGGTGACGTTGTCGCCGACCTGGGCGTTGGTGTCTTCGACTTCCTTCTCCGCCTGGTTCGAGTAGTTCTTCGGGAAGGCGTGCACGTCGTAGTTCCACTCGGTGCCGCCGGTGGTCGCATTATTCTGAGTCATCGGCACGAAGGCGATGAAGTTGCTTGCCGCTGCATAGGTGGTAACGGAGCCATCGGGGTTGGATACTGCTGCCGGTGCGGTCGTCTCGGAGACGAGGTAAGCCGCCAGATCCAGACCACCGAACGTGATCTCAGAACCATTGTGCTCGGTACCAACCTTCTCCACTCCGACCCCAGGGATCGTACCGTTGTAGGTTGCGGTAGCACTCGCGCCGCTACCAGAGATGGTGAAGTCAGAGGCCTTCAGCTGGGCAGCAGCCTTGAGACCCTCGTTGGTCTTGATGTCGATGCCGGTGATCTTCCAGATGGTGAAGCCTGCGGAAACCGCCGTTCCATTACCGGTAGCGTCTCCAACATTACCGGTCGGGGTGCCCTCACTTTCAGGATTGGCAAACTTGTGAATGGTCAGGCTGGCCTGCCCGTCCTTGGACGGATCCATAAGCGATGCTGGCGCGGTAGTTGTAGTGCTGTCGGCAGCTAGAGCGGCAGGAACGCCCAGCGCGGAAGTGGTAAGGGTCAGGCCCATGATCGCCGCAGCGGCGACGGAACGCACCTTGTAGGAGCGATTCTTCATAGTGTCAAATTCCTTATTTTAAGGGAAGCCTTAAGGGGAAGGCTTCAATCCATTCAATCTCGAGCCCTTGTCATCTCCCAGTGACGAGAGGCACGCCCCCGCCGGTTCCCGGCCCGAAGCGAAGAAGCTCATTGCTTTCAGATGTGAAAGTCAGCTTCACACTTTAGGTGTTCATTTAGACTGTGCACAAGCTGTGAAAAGAGACAATTCTCACGTTTTGTTGACGTTTCCCCCTTGCCGCAAAGTATCGGTCAACAAAAGTAAATCCATACAGGCTCTGACCTCGCGTTTTCGCCACTTATTACATGCTGCTTATGGCCGAAAATCGAGGCATATTTTTGTAAAAACGGATTACGATTCCGGTTTTCAGCACCAAGAATGTTGAAAATCCCCCACGGGTGCCCCCATTTTGGTTTTTGGGCTGCTGAACTCCGCTTATTCGATTCAAACCTGATCGGCGGGCACAGACAGAGCCGTACCAATCCCCGGTATTTGGCACAGCTAGGGAAGGTGCAAGTTCAAGTTTAAGCAACTTATCACTTACTACTAATCTTATGAATTCCTGCCTAAGAATCTAGGCCATCTGATGCGCACTTCCTTGGCCCGTTTCGGCCATCGTGAGGCTGCTGTAGCGCTTGGTTGACAGGCCTTGGGCGTCGATAAGCACAGCAAAAGGGACCCGGGTACCTTTTGCGAGTACCAGAGCCCCTAGAAGCCGCTTCCAAGCGCGTTAGCTACGGCGTCGCGCGAGGAACGCTCCTGCGGCGACGAGCGCCAGTGCGACGGCGATGGGAACGCCGACGCCGAGACCGCCCGTCTTAGGCAGCGCGCCGCCTGCGGTGTTCTCCACCCTCATAGTGAATGCACCATCTGTCACCTGGACCAGCGAGTTGCTGTTTTCCACATTCACCACGGATCCATCTGGACCAACGATGCTCAGGGTGGCAGTCAGCGAGATCTTGATCGGCTCAGCCAGCAGGTTGTAGCCGACCGGGGACTTGGTCTCCACGATCCAGTAGGTGCCCGCTGGGACGTTGGAAATGTGCCAGGTGGCGTCGTCATCCTTGGTCACCTTGGCGTCTTCGACCTTGTCGCCCATGGTGCCCGGGTTGTCCTTCGAGTCGTAGTAGACCGCGAACTC
This sequence comes from Corynebacterium vitaeruminis DSM 20294, assembly GCF_000550805.1. Classification (NCBI taxonomy): domain Bacteria; kingdom Bacillati; phylum Actinomycetota; class Actinomycetes; order Mycobacteriales; family Corynebacteriaceae; genus Corynebacterium; species Corynebacterium vitaeruminis. The sequence goes on from NZ_CP004353.1 coordinate 2,574,005, forward strand.
GGCACCGGAGAGCACTTGCAGGCCTCCGGCGGCATTCACGGGGTCCTCGCCGACCTTGGTGAACACGAATTGGAGAGCGCGGGAGTTGGTGAAGTCGCCCAGCGCCTGGGTCAGCTCGTTGTCCTTGCCGGTGAGCTCAAACTCCTTGACCGGGGTCGGCTGCTGGCCGTCGGCGACGGGTGCGAGGAGGTAACCGTCCGGGGCCTTCGTCTCGTAGAGCTTGTAGGTGCCGCGCTTGAGATCGGTCAGCTTGAAGGCGCCGCCCGTGGTGTCCTTGTCGGGATCGGAGTTGTCCACGACGGTGGTTTCGGTGTCGCCCGAGCCGTCGTTCGGCGTGTAGACGAGCTTCCACTCGGAGCCGGCGATTTTTGCCTTGGTGTCCTGGTCGATCTTGTTCCAGGTCACCTCGCTGGGCTTGTCCTGGTTCTCGAAGACACACTCGACGTACGTCCCTCGCTGCGGGGTGATCGCCGCGGTGGCAACGTTGTCCTTGTTCCACGTTTGCGGGGTCCCCGCGTCTAGCTTCTGGGTATCGAAGTTGTACGTGTACGGGGTACAGGTGAGTTGTTTGAGCTCGTAGCCGTAGGTCTTCGACGTATCGACCACTTGCTCCTTAAGCGCAAGGTTGGTGCCCGACTTGATGGCCTTGTACTCCTTGCCGGTGGTGTCTACCGGGTTGGATTTATCTTCCGCAGCGTCAATGGCGTTGTTGGCCTTGTCCGGGTTGAAGGTACCCGCGGTTAGCTGCCACTCATCCGGCTTCGCCGTTCCGCCGAAATTGTTGTCGACCTGCTTCTTGAGGCGGACCACCGTGCGGTAGAGCGGGTAGTCCTCGACCTCACCCCTGGTGGTCACACCGGTGGGCTTGAGGTCACCCGCGTCGAGGGTCGTGCGCAGGCGTAGGAAGGACACCGTCATTTTGGGATTGACGTCGGCGGGCATTGTGAAAGTCAGGGTTACAGTTGGCGTTCCTGAACAATTCACCGTGTTGGACATCTCGCCGGAATCGAACTTGTTGTTGGAATTCCAATCGATCCAGCCTGCAACGCGCGCGCCCGCGGCGCCCTTGCATTGTGCCTGAACTTGGTAGGTGCCACCAGACTTCAACTCAAGGTTTGCGGGAAGCTTGAAATTGTCGGTGGCCAACTGCTTACCGTCGAGGCCGTCCTCGTCGTCGTAGTTGGTGGTCTGGCGATTGTCGTCGCCGCTCGCGTCATTGGAGTGCAGCTGGGCTGCCTCAGAATCAATCTTGGAACCAAGGACCGGGTTGACAGAGTCAGTGGTGAGGCTCGCCAGCGGCTGAGTCATCACGGTGCTGCCGTTTGTAATCTGGCTTCCAGTCCACGCCGGCTGGTAGATGGAACCGGCCTCTCCATAGGACTTCGGGGCGTCGCCGAAATCGGTACTGATAAGCACGCCGAGGGCAACGCCGGTGAATCCGCAGCCGCGAAGGGTGACGTTTGCACTTGTCGAGCCCTTCGCAAACGTGACACCCATGGGACCCTGTCCGATCTCGGTCGCTCCGTTGGAGGCGTTGTAGTCGGAGTAACACTCCGCACCGGTCGGTGTCATAGACAGCTGGCCCATCCAGTCGAGGCCAAGAGTCTCGTCGGTGGCGCAGCTGCTAGTTGCATTAGCGCCACTACGGAATCTGTCGATGAGATACCAGCCGTGATCGGTCGTATCCCATTTCGGCGTCACCGAAATAGATTCAGTGATACCGGCTTTCACTGTGTTCGACTCGGCGTCGGCAAATACTAGTCACTGAAGCGGAACCTTTGTTCCAGAATCATAGGTCTGGTTTGCCGCCACCAAGCGCGCCTCGCAGGAGTAGTTGAAAGCGGTAGTAGAAGCTACCGTCCCTGAGCGGTTCTGACTATTCGCGAGTCCGATCAGCAGCTGGTTGTTGGTTCCGGTACCGCCGACGTTGTAGAGATCGTCAAGGCCGTCGCCGCCGAAGTTGCCCGGCCGGTAGGCACGAACACCGTTTCCAGCTTGCGCGCCATAGTTAGCAGTAAGCGTGATCGTGCACTTCGTTTGCAACGATCCGGCCTCACCGAGATCACGCGTTTGCAGCTGGGTGAAGGTATCGCCGACGTTTTGAATGAGATTCTTGGGGTTGTTGTAGTCCCAGCTTTCAGCGTTTTCGGCGTCCCATTTGATCCACTGAATGTCATCCTTGTAGCGGCCGGAGCCGCCGGTGGCGAAACCGACGGGGACGTCCTGGTTGACCGTTCCAGAAGCCGCAGCGCCGCTCACGGCCGCGTCGAGCGACATCAGCTGGGAGTTGACCCCCATGAGCGACTGGTCGATGGCGGTAATGCCATCCAGGGTCGAGGTGTCGGCGGCGGTTTCCGTAGCGGCCGCGTCGGTCGCGTCGAGCCCCGTGAGGTCGGTGGTGGTGTCCGCGGTGGTGTCTGCGGTTGCCGCGTCCAAGGCGGTGTTCAGCTGGTTGAGGGAGTCAACAAGGTCGGCGTCTTGAGCTTGCGCTGGCTTTGCGACGCTAAAGAGAACGACCACTACGCACGCGAAGGCGAGGAATACTCCTAGGACTCGGGCGAGGGACCTCGAGTGTGTATGCATAAGCGCTGCCTATATTTCTGCAGTGGCTTCGAACTTCGACGGGCGAGAGGTGACCCCGTCCAAGAGGAAGCTAAAGAAAACATTAACGCTGGAAACACTATCAAAATCACTCCCACGCACACCACTTCGATTTAGTGCTTTTGACCACTTAGGAGGGTATATTTCGGGACATTTTGACCTCCTGGAGTGCCCTTGTAGCTCGGGGCGAATTATTGAAAATGTCCCGATTTTCTTACAAACACAAAGGCCTAACCCCGAATTGACAAATGAACAATGTTCACATGTCACCTAAATCAATTGAGCGGAAATTTCTTTCGCTCATTTCGGGCCAATTACCTTAATGGGGGTAGCGACCGAGCCCCGATTTTGCATTCTTTTTCAACACGGCGGGGTGCCCGCTTTTGATCGTCGGCAAGCAATGCAAGAAGGCAGGCTCGCACCATCACGAAACGATGGTGCGGGCCTACCTAGTTAAGTAAGGAGAGAGCCTACTTGTTCAGGGTGGAGCCGATGGCGTGGAGGTCCTGGCAGGCCTCGATGACGCGCTCGGACATGCCCTGCTCGGCCTTCTTCATGTAGGAACGCGGGTCGTAGACCTTCTTGTTTCCGACCTCGCCGTCGATCTTCAGGACACCGTCGTAGTTGGAGAACATGTGGCCAACGACCGGGCGGGTGAAGGCGTACTGGGTGTCGGTGTCGACGTTCATCTTGATGACGCCGTAGCCGAGAGCCTGCTCGATCTTCCCCTTCTCCGAGCCGGAGCCACCGTGGAAGACGAAGTCGAACGGCTTGGAGCCCTCAGGCAGGCCCAGCTTCTTGGTGGCGGCCTTCTGACCCTCGTCCAGAACCTCGGGGCGCAGGACGACGTTGCCCGGCTTGTACACGCCGTGGACGTTGCCGAAGGTAGCGGCCAGCAGGTAGCGGCCCTTCTCGCCGGTGCCGATGGCGTCGATGGTCTTCTCAAAGTCCTCGACGGAGGTGTAGAGGTTAGCGCCGTGCTTAGCCTCAACGCCGTCCTCCTCGCCGCCGACAACGCCGATCTCAACCTCAAGGATGATGTTGGCCTTGTGAGCCTTCTCCAGCAGCTCCTGGGCGATGACGAGGTTCTCGTCGATCGGGATGGCGGAGCCGTCCCACATGTGGGACTGGAACAGCGGCAGCTCGCCGCGGTCGACGCGCTCCTGGGAGATGGCGATCAGCGGGCGGACGTACTCGTCGAGCACCTCCTTCTGGCAGTGGTCGGTGTGCAGGGCGACGTTGATGCCGTAGTTCTTGGCAGCCTCGTGGGCGAAGGCGGCCAGAGCCAAGGCGCCCTTGACCTTGTTCTTCACGGCCAGGCCGGAACCGAACTCAGCACCACCGGTGGAGAACTGGATGATGCCGTCGGACTCAGCCTCAGCAAAGCCCTTCAGAGCCGCGTTGATGGTTTCAGAAGAGGTGCAGTTGATGGCCGGGAAAGCGAAGCCGCCTTCCTTGGCGCGGTTCAGCATCTCGTTGTAGACCTCGGGAGTTGCGATAGGCATTAAGTTTCCTCCAGTGATTGCTAGAAAGCACGGATGTGGATTTGTGGAATGTCCGAAGAATGTGGACATTCTCCGTGACCTAAGAACCAATTATGCCAGCATCATGCCGACTTCGCTTCCCCTCAGAGGAGATTAAAACCACACAATCGGACACAAACCAACTCAAAAACGATTCAGGGTTGGCAGTTTCGGCGGCGATGACGCAGGTCAGCGGACGGAAAGATCATGGTCACCGGCTCTTGCGACCGTCTTTCGTGAAACGGGCCACGTTCCCAATAGGAGTGAGATTCAAAGCGGATAAGCGCCAATTCCGGGGTTTTCCCGTGCGTTACCAGCAATTTCACAGACAACCGGGGTAACTTCTCTACCCATGATTACCACCGCCGCCGAATCGGTGAGCACCCTAGCCTCCGGCGCCAGCTTCATGGACCCGATGTACCTGCTGAGCGGTTCCGGCCCCTTCGGCGAGTTCATTCTCGCCGGCGTCGCCCTCATCGTCTTCATCGAGTCCGGACTCCTCTTCCCGATCCTGCCGGGCGACTCGCTGCTGTTTACCTCCGGCATGCTGTCCGTCCAGGACGACCCCTTCGCCCCGCTCATCCTCGTGCTGCTCGTGGTCACCGTCGCCGCCATCCTGGGCGACCAGGTGGGCTACTTCATCGGCAACCGCTTCGGGCACCTCCTGCAAAACCGCCCGGACGGCCGCTTCTTCAAGCAGGCCTACCTGCAGCAGTCCCACGAGTTCTTCGAGAAGCACGGCCCGATCACCATCATCATCTGCCGCTTCGTGCCGATCGTGCGCACCTACGCGCCGCTCGTGGCGGGTATCTCCGGCATGCGCTACCGCACCTTCTTCAGCTTCAACGTCATCGGCGGCGCGCTGTGGGGCTGCGGCGTGACACTGCTGGGCGCATGGCTGGGCCAGTACACCTTCATCCGCGATAACATCGAGCCGATCTTCCTGCTCATCGTGTTCATCTCGATCCTGCCGGGCGTGATCGGCGGCCTGAAGAACTTCTTCAGCAAGAAGAAGGACGTCGCGGCTGAAAATGCGTAGCCCGATCTGATTCTCTACCGTTAGAAGGGCTGGGAGCCGTGATCGACCCCCAGCCCTTTTGCTTTGCTCATCTCCACGGTCTAATGACACACCCAAAGGTCACGCTGCCAGATATTACGTGCCGGAATAGACTCGGGCGGAGCACTAGTTTTTCAAGTTTAGGCAAGTTTATTAGTTTAAGATAAACCTAGATAAACTTAGTAAATTGGAGGCTTCAGGAATTGAATCCGCTTGACAATCCATACACGCCAAATGCGGGTGCCCGTCCGCCCGCCATCGTCGGTCGCGATGATCAGCTGGAAAGCTTCGATCTGCTCCTCGGAAGACTACAAAAGGGCCGAACCGAACAATCCATGATCATCACTGGGCTGCGGGGAGTCGGCAAGACCGTTTTGCTTGGGTCGTTTAGAGAAAAGGCGCTCTCAGTAGACTGGGTGGTCGTCGAGTTTGAAGCGCTCAAGCACAGTGAACTGGATTTCAGGATGGAGCTCTTCTACAAGTTCAAGAGCGCATTATTCGAACTCTCCCCAAGGAAGAAATGGTCGGACCGCATTAAGAATGCTGCCTCAGTCTTGGCATCTTTTGGGATGACCTTTGACCCTTCGGGAAACATCTCATTGAGTTTGGATGTGGAAGCCTTGGAGGGAAAAGCAGACAGTAAGGTCCTTACGCTCGATCTCACCGAGCTATTTGTCGCGCTCGGTGAGGCCGCCGCCGACGCAGGCAGGGGTTTCGTCCTACTCGTCGATGAGATCCAGTTCCTCAGCACAGAACAGCTCGAAGCCTTAATCACCGCAGTTCACAAGACTGTTCAAAGAGCTCTGCCGATCACGCTCGTCGGCGCCGGATTACCACAGATCGCGGAACTCGCTGGCGACGCGAAATCCTACGCAGAAAGACTATTCAAATTTGTCGACATTGGCACCCTCTCACTGGAAGACGCAAAAGAGGCACTTCGACGCCCCGCTGAGGAAGAAAACGCGACCTTCGAACCGGATGCACTAGAAAAGGCAGTTGCGGTTACGCAAGGATATCCGTACTTTATCCAAGAAATGGGCTCATCGATTTGGGCCACTGCCACAAACACACCATTCACGCTAGAAGATATACACCTAGCGCTTCAACAGTATGAGGCCAATCTGGACTCATCGTTTTTTAGAGTTCGGCTCGATCGAGCTACACCATTGCAGGCCGCGTATCTGCGTGCAATGGCAGAACTGGGCCCCGGACCTCAAAGCGCTGGGGACGTCGCCAAAGTGATGGGGAGGGAGTCAAGAAGCCTTGGCCCAACTAGAGCCGAGCTCATCAATATGGGCCTGCTCTTCACTCCCAGCTTCGGCTATGCGCAATTCACCGTGCCGCAATTCGACGCCTACATGCTTAGAAGATACCCAGAATTGGTGGTCCCCGAGAAACGACCTAGGAAGTCGACACGGTCCTAGTCGTTTTTCGCCGCTTCTTCGTCCATGGAAATCCGGGCCGCAGCCTCCACCAGCATCCAGCCCGACAGCTGCACCGAGAGGTCGCGCTCGTCGATGCGCACGACGCGGACGATGTCGCTGAGCGCATTGGTGCCCAGGCCGTAGTTGTGCGGCAGCCGGGCGTCCTCGGTCCAGTCGGTGGCAAACACCGGCAGCCCGTCGACCTCGAGGCGGTGGTTCCACACGCTCTCGGCCGAGGCCATGACGAGCCGGGCCGCGATCTTGCGGGCGGCGATGTTGGCGGGGTTGTCCGCGGGAAGGCGCACGGCGGCGTCGGCGAGGTAGCGGGCGAGGATGCCCTTGAACAGGCCGCCGTCGCCGTCGCCGGTCTGGACGTCGATAACGCCCTCCGGGGTGGCCATCTCCTTGGCCACGGCGTGGATGAGCGCGCGGGCGTGGGCCAGGTAGTTCACGGCCTCCTCGCTGCGCTCCTGCTCGCGAAGCGCGAGGGCGATCTCCACGCAGGCGCCAATGACCACGCCCTGGCAGTAGGGGTAGGTGTTGCGCACGACCTCGGGGCCGTGCATGCTCATGCGGATGCCGTCCATGATGAGGCCATGGTCGTCGACCAGGTTGTCGAAGATCCAGTCCACCAGGTAGCGGGCCTTCTCGACCCGCCCGGTGCGGGCGGCCATGATGGCCACCGGCGCGTTGGTGGGCACGTTAAAGAACGTCTCCCCCACCCGCCACGGCATGACGCCGGTGATCGAGTCGAGACCGGCGAGGATGTTCTCCTCAAGCCGACGGAGGAACTTCTTTCGCCCGCGGCCATTGACCTCACGCGCGCGATCGAGCGCCAGGGCCAACCAGGTCTTGTCGTCGTAATAGTCGTTGTGCGTCAGCCTGCCGAACTGGCGCACCCGCACACCGGCGATGGTTTCCTTCAGCCGCTGCTTTCGGGCGTTGGTGGGGCGCCGCAAGGTGGCGTCGACAAGGCAATCGATGTAGTGCGCCTGCCACCAGTAATGCCAGCGGTAGAACAGCTTCTCTTTCGTATGCGGCGGCCACGCGACGACCGCCAGGTTGGTGCGGGGGATCCCCCACACGTGGGAAGCATGTCGCTCATTGATCGCCGCCTCAGCGAGGTCGGCGCGATGGAGCCACATTTCGTTCACAGATTCACCATGCCCAAAGGATAGAAGCGCGTGGAGCGGCTGATCCCACTCCTAGAGTGGAAGTATAACGAATCTATAAAGATTTTTTCCAGCCAGGTTTTCAATTACAGGCACATTTTAATAAAACTGTCCGGTTAGCGCCGCGCCACGCTAGACGGCCGCTGAGCGATACCTGAAATTTTCCACCACCCCGACCTCCCGCTTTGCGGCAGTGCACCCCAACCTTCGGGGCAAGTAGCGGAGGCTTCCCTAATTAGATTCATCCTCTTAACCTTTTGTACATGTCTCGGCTAAAAGAGAATCCCGTTGCCCCAGCGCACGCCTGGGTGGCCGCGTTCTTCGCGCGACGACCGTGGGATGGGATCCCATGGGGGCTGATAGCCTTCTTTGCCACCGCCTTCCTCGCCACCGGGGTGGGTTCTGCCTTCGTCATGTTCCACGAGGGACACCTCGCCATCACCGACGAAAACCCGTTGGGGATCGCGGACCTCGTGACGGTCTGCGCGGCGATCGTCGCCGCCGCGAAATTCGCCAAGCTGCAGGCGGACCGCGACCTGTACTCGATGCGCACGCACTCCCTCGTGGAGCTGACCCTCCTTTTCAGCTTCCTCGTCGTCTGCGGGTTGGCCACCGGGTTTGAGCTGTCCACCGTGGCATTGGAGGCGCAGGAATCGGGGTCCTCGGTCCTGGCGTTGGTGGCGTCCAGGGAGCACGCCACCTACTTCATCTTGGAGCTGCTCATCATCGTCATCAGCGCGCTGTTGTATGCCTCGGAGCTGCCCATCGGCAGGCGGCGCGGGGACAACCTGCACGGCGCGCTCTCGCGCGTGGAGGTTCTGCTCGGCGATTCCGTGGGCGTGATCCGGTCCGCGTGGTACCGACCGGAGGCCGTCGAAAAGCTGCTTGAGCGAACCGAACTGGGCCGATTCTCGCCTGCGACGCTGGCGCTGCTGGGCGCGCACGTGATACGTGCCGCGATCGAGCTGGGCATCGCGGCGTTCGTGCTCGCGATGGTGGCGATGGAGGTCGACTTCCGCGAGGAGTGGACGGCGCTGACCAGCAGCGGGCAGCTGACCCTCGTGCTGCTGTGCGCGTCAACGTACGGGCTGGTCGCCATGGCGACGATCTCGGCGGAGATGGGCTACGTGGCGCCCCTCGGCCGCGGCCTCACGCGCAGCCTCTACCGCATGCTCGCCTGGTACTTTGGGTTCTCCGCGACGCTGCTGCTTGCCTCCATGATCCTCGCCTCGCTCGGGGTAGTACCGCTCATCGGCGACGGGCCCCAGACGCTTCTCGCGGTCCCGCTCATCCTCGGGACCATGCAGCTTATCCTGTGGTTCGTGGACTTCCTCGACCCGGTCTACTTCGACAGCCGCGAGTACGACCCCCGCGCGCGGAAGTCGATGGTGCCCACGGCGAACCTCAAGGTGGTCGACCTTCCCGAAGTGATCGACGGGATGATGGACGACCAGATCCTGGTCAAGCAGCTCTCCTCGATCGAGATCGCCGCGGAGCTGGGCGGGATCCTCGCCGCGGCAGAGCTCACCGACTTCAGCGACGACCCGGAGGTGGGGACGATGGGCTACCGCTTGCAGCCGCGGCGCGGGCTGCGCGCCCCGGGGCGGATCCGCTCGCTTAGGCTGCAGGCCGCGTGCGACAAGATCGCCTACGACCACCTGCGCGGGCTGGTGGGGGCTACCGAGCAGGTCGTGTGGATGCGCAGCGGGTATGCGACGTATCAGGCGGTGAGGCCGGGGGACCTATTGCCACGCGCGTGAGAGATCGGCGTGCTGCCGTATCCATGCGTGCATGGCGATCCCGGCCGCGACGCCGGCGTTGATCGAGCGCGTCGAGCCGAACTGCGCGATCGAGCAGGTCATCGCCGCGTTGTCCTGGGCGTCGTCGGTGATGCCGGGGCCCTCCTGGCCGAACAGCAGCAAGCAGCGCTCCGGCAGCTTTGCGGTCTCGAGCGGGACGCAGCCGGGCGTGTTGTCGATGGCGACGATCGTAAGGTCACGTTCGCGCGCCCAGGCCACGAGCGAGGCGGTATCCGGGTGGTGCATGAGGTGCTGGTAGCGGTCAGTGACCATCGCCCCGCGGCGGTTCCAGCGGCGCCGCCCCACGATGTGCACGGTGTCCACGGCGAAGGCATTCGCCGTGCGCACGACGGTGCCGATGTTGGCGTCGTTTTCGAAGTTCTCGATCGCGATGTGCAGCGCGTGGCGGCGGGTGTCGATGTCGGCGACGATCGCCTCGCGGCACCAGTAGCGGTAGGCGTCGACGACGTTGCGGCGGTCGCCCTCGGCGAGAAGCTGCGGGTCGAGGCGCGGGTCGTCGGGAAGAGGCGTGCCCGGGTGCTCTACTGCCCAAGGCCCCACGCCGTGGCGCCCCTCGCCCCACTCGGTGGGGCCAGGGGTGTCTTCGGTCGGGTTAGGCAAGACCCAAGTCCTCAAGGCCGAGCACATAGCGGTACTCGAGCCCCTCGTCGGCGATGACCTTCTCCGCGCCGGTGGCGCGATCGACGACGGTGGCCACGGCGACGACCTCGGCGCCCGCCTCGCGGAGGGCGGCGACGGCGATCAGCGGGGAGTTGCCGGTGGTGGTGGTGTCCTCAACGACCAGGACCTTCTTGCCCACGACGTCCGGGCCCTCGATGCGGCGCTGCATGCCGTGCTTCTTGGCCTCCTTGCGCACGACGAAGGCGTCGATGTCGCGCCCGTCGGCGTGCATGATGGCGGTGGCCACTGGGTCCGCGCCAAGGGTGAGTCCGCCCACCGCGACGTAGTCGAGGTCGGCGGTCAGCTCGCGCAGCAGCTGGCCGATGAGCCGGGAGGCCTTGTGGTGCAAGGTGGCCCGGCGCAGGTCCACGTAGTAGTCGGCCTCCTTGCCGGACGACAGGATCACCTTGCCGTGCACGACGGCCAGCTCCTTGACCAGCTCGGCCAGTTCCGCCTTCTTGGCCTGATCGATGTCCACTTTTCCTCCTGGGTCTGCGATGTCGTATCTCAAGTGTTCAGTCTACGGTCTGGGGCGTGTAGCCCCTAGTCGGCCGCGCCGTCTTCGAAGATGCTCGACTGCCCGTTGAGCTCCCTCACGATGCGGGTGCCCTGGTAGCTGTTCGGGGTGGCCTCCTCGTCGTCGCCGGCGATGGCCTCCACCGACTGCGAGCCGATCGAGCGCGGCTCGACTACCCCATGGCTGATCTCCTCCGAGCGCGAAGGCATCTCTACCGGCTCGTCCTGGCGGGTGATCTGCGGCATCTCCGGCAGGTCCTCCTCCGGCTCGTCCTCGAAGTAGGACGGCGGGACCGGCAGCGGGCGCGAGGGGTCGCAGTCGTGGAAGTCGACGGCCTGGGTCGCGCCCATGCGCGGCGGGAGGACGCGCGTGACGGCGGCGCACACCGCGAGCATCGCGGCCATCGTGTCCCAGTCCTCGTGGGTGGAGCCCTTGGCGGTCTGCGCGAGTACCCAGTCCGATTCCATCCACACCGCGGTGACGGTCTCGGGCATGCCCGCCAGCGCGCTGCGGAAGCGGGTGTCGGTCATGCGCTCGGCCGCGCCCGGGTCGTTGCTGAACAGGCTAAAGCCCGCCACCGTCGACACCGGGATGAGGTCCTCGGACTCGAGCTCCTCCCCCAGCACCGCGCGGCGCGCGTCGACCACCACGTCGGACGCCCCTGGCCGTCGTAAAGCCATCACCGTAATGCCGCCCAGCTCCGCGAGGTACATCTCGTGGCCGTAGAGCACGCCGGAGACGACGTCCTTCGCGCTCGCCCCGGTCGATGCGGCGCCGCGGGACCACTCGTCGGTGAGGAAGTTGTCCGTGCGCTGGTAGCCGAAGCCGCGCTCCTGGGCCCACGCGCGCTTCTCACGGCGGGCGGCGCCGGGCAGCTGCACGAGGGCGGGCTTGGGCTGCTCGGGTTCCGCTGGCACCTCCGCCTCGAAGCGGACCGTGCCGGGCTCGGGGCGCTCGAGCGTGAGGTCGTCGCCCTCGAGGTACTCCTCCGGCTCCGGCTCCGCGGCGTTGGCGGCGATGATCTCCTCGCCCAGGTCGGTCTCGGGCACGGCCTCGAGCTCGACGTCGGCGGCCTCCACCGGCTGCGTCTCCGGTTCCGCTTCTTGCTTGTCGACGCCTTGCGGTGCCTCCTCCACGGGCTCGTCGAGGGGGACTGCCCACTCGCCGGTGGTGGTGTCGAAGACCTGGCTTTCGAAGTCCTCGTCGATGGCCGGGGGGATCTCGGGTTCTTCGTCTTCTTCTATCTCGGCGTCGATCGGCTCGTCGGAAAAGTCCTCGACGGGGGCCGGTTCGGGCTCGGCCTCTGATTCCGGCTCCGCCTCCGGTTCCTGCGCGAGCGCCTGGGGCGCTGTGGCCTCGGGCTCGGGCAGCGCGTGGGTTGCGGCCTTGCGGCGGGTCGAGTCGAGGTACCACAGGGCGATGCCGGCGACACCGATGATGGCGGCGAGGATGAAGAGCATGCCAAATAGCCTAGTCGGCGGCTACTTGTTTCTCTTGGTGCCCTCCCTGGTTTCGTCGAAAAGCCAGTCGCCGCGCTCGACGGGGTTGGCGGGGTCGGCGCTCCACTGGGACCAGCCGCCGATGTAGTGGCGCGGGGTGTCCAGGCCCGCGATGTTCATCGCGGCGATGACCTGCGCGGAGTGGTTGCCGGAGCCGGAGTAGATGATGGTGTCGGCGATGACGTCGTTGGTGACCCCGCGGGAGGCGAACAGCTCGGCGAGCTCGTCGGCCGGGCGGAAGCGGTGGTCGGGGGTCATGACCTCGCGGGTGGGGATGTTGATGGCGCCGGGGATGTGGCCGGCCTTGAGGTCGAGGAACTCCTTGCGGCCGGCGAAGCGGTTGGCCTCGCGGGCGTCGATGAGCAGGCCGTCGTGGGCCTTGACGTCGTCGATGGTGGCGGTGGGCAGGTGGCCGAGGGTGGGGGTGACGTCGTCGTAGCTGGCGAGGTTGCCGGGGCCGCCGAGCGTCTTGTAACCGGAGGCCTCCCAGTGCTTCTGGCCGCCGTCGAGGATCACGACGTCCTCGATACCCGCCCAGCGCAGGATCCACCAGGCGCGGGCGGCGTACAGGCCGCGGTAGTTGTCGTAGACGACGACCTGGCGGCCGGGCTGCAGGCCCCACTTGGAAAACCAGCGCTCGAGGATGTGCGTGCTGGGCAGCGGGTTGCGCCCGATGCTGGAGCCGGGGACCCCGGCCAGCGCCAGGGCGGGATCACAAAACAGCGAGGTGGAGATGTGCTCGGAGTTGAACTGGTGGTAACCGTCTTTGCCGTCGTGGTACCACAAGGCAGCGAGGATGGTCTGCTTGTGGCCCGAGTTGAGGCGCGTGGCCAACTCGTCGGCGGTGATTGTGATGCTCATGCTGATCAGTTTAAAGGCCACCCCCGAAGTTCGCCCCTTGGGGCGCACGCGTACGCGCGTTCGAAAGAGCTGCGGCGCGTCGCCCGGCGGGCCTAACGTAGGCCTCATGAACGCCCCCTCCGTCAGCCCGCTTGCCTGCGCCCGCGCGGCCAGCCCCGTCATTGCCGTCTCCGCCGCCCGCCTGGTGCAGGTGGGCACGCGCGCCGTCATCACCGTCGCCGTCGCCGCGGCCGCGCCCACGCCGCGCGGGGTCGTCGAGTGGCAGGCTGCCTTCTCTGAGCAGGTCGAGCTGCCGCGCGCGGGGTCCTTCGCGGCAGGCCCGAACTTTCTCGACTGCGCGGTCGAGGTTCCGGGCGCGCTCGCGCGTCGGGTTGCGGGATCGGTCGCGGCGCTGCAGAAGGTGCTGGGGGCGTGCGCGATCGTCGGGCCCGCGCGCGTTACCTGCCGCCGTCGCGCCTTCGTCGCCCCCGCCCTTCACGCCCGCGCGCAACGCCTCGCCGCCGCCAGCGCCCTCGCGGAGAGCACCGCGTCATTGCAGCTGCTTATCGACGCCCAGGGTCACCCGGTCTACCGGTTCATTGCCGCCCGCGAGGCCGGGTGGGAGCGCGCGCGGGCGGCCTGCCCGATGCTGCTGCCGCCCCTGGTCTACGCCACCGACGCCTCCCGCAGCCTCCGGCAGGGCTCGATCGCCTGGGTCAACACCCAAGGCGAGTTCGCCTCGCGGGCCTGTCGCCCGCGCGAGAACGTCGCCTTCCTGGAGCTGGCGGCCATCGAGGAGGCGCTCGCCTACCACTTCGCTCACCACCCGGGGCGCAGGGTCGCCTTCCTGAGCGACTCCCGCCGCGCGCTCGGCAGGCTGCATACGCTGTCTCGCTACGCCGGATTCTTTGCGGCGGGCCTCCTCTCGGCGAACTGGGTGCCGGGACATTCCGGTCACCTGCTCAACGAGACCGCCGACCGGCTCGCGCGCCAGCACCGCTACCAGGTGGAGAGCCATCTGCCGGGCGAGTGGCTGCGCACGATCCAGGAGGGCATCATCGGGGAGCTCGCCCTGGCCGCATAGAGGTCGGACCTATTCCCCCGTTCCGGGGGTAATTTCACCCCGGTGACAGCAGGTGTGCTGCCGCCTGTACGCTGGTCTTTCACGATCCATCTCACAACCCGGGCATAACCCCAACCACATACAGATATAGAGATTTCCTTACGTCTCCCCACTCGGGTTATTGTGTGCCGCATCACCTTTAGCAGCCGTAGGCGTCGATAAGCGCCTGCTTGACCGGGAGGAACCCTCCAATGGCACAACAGCCCAGCGCAGAAAGCATGCTGAGCACCTCGCCGCAGGTGCCAGAACCCAAGAAACCCCGCAAGGACCGCACCCACTGGCTCTACATCGGCGTCATCATCGCGGTGATCGCCGGCATTATCTTCGGGCTCGTCGCGCCCGACGTGGCCAAGAGCTTCAAGGTGCTCGGCACGATGTTCGTCAGCCTCATCAAGATGATGATCTCGCCGGTCATCTTCTGCACCATCGTGCTGGGCATCGGCTCGGTGCGCGCGGCGGCGTCGGTGGGTAAGGCCGGCGGACTTGCGCTCGGCTACTTCCTGACGATGTCCACCTTCGCGCTGGCCGTGGGCCTCGTCGTGGGCAACTTCATCCAGCCCGGCTCGGGGCTGAACATCGAGGCGACGAAGAACGCGGGCGCGGAGTACGCGTCTCAGGCCGAGCACGGCGGCGGCATGATCGGCTTCATCCAGTCGATCATCCCCGACACGATCTTCTCCGCGTTCACCTCTGGATCGGTCCTGCAGACGCTGTTCGTGGCGCTGCTGGTCGGCTTCGCGGTGCAGTCGATGGGCAAGCGCGGCGAGCCGATCCTCATCGCGGTGGGCCACCTGCAGAAGCTGATGTTCAAGATCTTGAACATGGTGCTGTGGGTCGCGCCGATCGGCGCGTTCGGCGCGATGGCGGGCGTCGTGGGCGCGACCGGCATGAAGGCCGTGCTGCAGCTGGGCGTGCTCATGATCGCCTTCTACCTGACCTGCATCATCTTCATCTTCGGCGTGCTGGGCACGATCCTGTGGTCGTTCACGCGGGTGAACATCTTCAAGCTGTGCAAGTACTTAGGGCGCGAGTTCCTGCTCATCGTGGCCACCTCTTCCTCCGAGTCGGCGCTGCCGAACCTCATGCGCAAGATGGAGCACGTGGGCGTTGCCACCCCGACGGTGGGCATCGTGGTGCCGACGGGCTACTCCTTCAACCTGGACGGAACGGCCATCTACCTGACTATGTCCGCGATCTTCATCTCGGATGCCATGCACATGCCGATGAACCTGGGCGAGCAGATCGGCTTGCTCCTGTTCATGATCATCGCCTCCAAGGGCGCGGCCGGCGTCTCCGGCGCAGGCATCGCCACCCTGGCGGCCGGCCTGCAGTCGCACCGCCCGGAGCTGCTCGACGGCGTGGGCGTCATCGTGGGCATCGACCGCTTCATGTCCGAGGCGCGTGCGCTGACCAACTTCGCCGGCAACGCCGTGGCCACGATCCTCGTGGGCAAGTGGACCCGCACCGTGGACCTGGCCCGCGTGAGGGACGTGCTCGACGGGAAGATCCCCTACGTGGCGGCCGCCGACGACTCCGACGTCGACTTCCACAACCCGACCGTGACCAACCCGGCCACCGAGTCGCTGCAGCCGACCCCGCAGGTCAACATCGAGGCCTTCAGGCACTAGCCCGCTTACGGCACGCAGACTACCGCCGCCGCTGGAATTCATGTTCCGGCGGCGGCGTTGCGTATCGATCCATACTTAACCATTCAGCAGCCTTGTGAGCAAGGCCACATATTTTCCTAAACCTACTGCATGTTTCGATTCCGAAACTTAACAGCGAAAGCTTCTGAATCGATTAGTGCGCGGAGGCTCGTTTAGAGCCTGTAACAAACTGTCCTACCCTTGGCCAACAGTAGCCTCTTCACGGGCTAAATACTTTTTTCAAGGAGCATAAAAGAACATGGGAGCAAAGAAGGTTCGCGTCGCGATCGTCGGCGTTGGCAACTGTGCAACCTCGCTCATCCAGGGCGTGGAGTACTACCGTGACACCCCAGAGACCGAGACGGTTCCCGGCCTCATGCACGTCAAGTTCGGCGATTACCACGTCTCGGATGTCGAGTTCGTCGCCGCGTTCGATGTCGACGCCGACAAGGTGGGCAAGGACCTCTCCGACGCGACCCGCGCTTCCATGAACTGCACCATCCAGATCTGCGAGGTCCCGGAGCTGGGCGTGACCGTCCAGCGTGGCCCGACGCTCGACGGCCTGGGCGTGCACTACCTCGCCACCATCGAGGAGTCCTCCGAGGAGCCCGTCGACGTTGCGCAGGCGCTTCGCGACGCCAAGGCTGACGTCCTCGTCTCCTACCTGCCGGTCGGTTCCGAGGAGGCCGACAAGTTCTACGCGCAGGCGGCCATCGACGCGGGCTGCGCCTTCGTCAACGCCCTGCCGGTGTTCATCGCCTCCGACCCGGAGTGGGCACAGAAGTTCGTCGACGCGGGCCTGCCGATCGTTGGCGACGACATCAAGAGCCAGGTCGGCGCCACCATCACCCACCGCGTGCTGGCCAAGCTCTTCGAGGACCGCGGCGTGCGCCTCGAGCGCACCATGCAGCTCAACGTCGGCGGCAACATGGACTTCAAGAACATGCTCGACCGCAACCGCCTGGAGTCCAAGAAGATCTCCAAGACCCAGGCCGTGACCTCGATCCTCCACGACTCCCCCATCGCGGGCAAGAAGGAGGACCGCAACGTCCACATCGGCCCGTCCGACTACGTCGAGTGGCTCGACGACCGCAAGTGGGCCTACGTCCGCCTCGAGGGCAAGGCCTTCGGCGACGTCCCGCTCAACCTCGAGTACAAGCTCGAGGTCTGGGACTCCCCGAACTCCGCCGGCGTGATCATCGACGCCGTCCGCGCCGCCAAGATCGCCCTCGACCGCGGCATCGCCGGCCCGGTTAACCCGGCCGCCTCCTACCTCATGAAGTCCCCGCCCATCCAGCTGGGCGACGAGGAGGCCCGCGCCAACCTCGAGGCCTTCATCCGCGGCGAAAACGCCTAAGGCACGCCTTCTAGGCCGCAGGGAGACCCTCCCTGCGGCTTTTTGCGTGCGCTAGGCGCGCTAGCTACGGAATACCCGGCGTACCTTCCCGTCGACGCGTTCCAGCCGCCCGCGCACCGACGGCCCCGTCGGATCATCGTCGTTGACACCGTTGTGATAC
Source organism: Corynebacterium vitaeruminis DSM 20294 (assembly GCF_000550805.1). NCBI lineage: Bacteria > Bacillati > Actinomycetota > Actinomycetes > Mycobacteriales > Corynebacteriaceae > Corynebacterium > Corynebacterium vitaeruminis. The sequence goes on from NZ_CP004353.1 coordinate 2,591,404, forward strand.
GCGCAGCACGTGGCCAGGTTCGAGCTTCTCGTGTGCCCACCGAACTGCCACGGAACCAAGTGATGCACCTGGCACTCATCGGCTGGCTTATGGCACCCATCCCACGCACAGGTGGGATTCTCGACCGCCGCCAAGACACGCTGTTTGCCGTTGGCAAACCGCTCCGAGCGAACCAAGTCCACCGGCCCTTCAACCGGATGAATCAGCGCAAACCCCCACTTCTCATCCAGCTTCATGCGGGCGACCTGCGTGCTGGTGCGCTCCACCCCATCCGAGCACCGCAACACCGTCTCATCCCCGGTGCCATCCAGCACCGCATCGAGAGCGTCCAGCGGGATCGTCACGATCGGCCGCAGCACCGTTGCTACGGCCCCGCCACCGGTGATCGCCTCCTGCAACGCCGCCACCGGGTCATCGGCGTCCTTGACCGGGTCGTAAAGCGTAGCGATCACCTCCGCTGGGGCGTTGACCCGCATCGACCACGTATTGTCCGCATACCTGCGCACCGACACCCCCAACGTCAACGCGCGGGGTGCAACGAGCTTCTTTAGCAAAGCCAGTCCGCGGCGTTTAAGCTCCGCAGGCGCCGCCTTCATCCGGCACAGCTCGCGGCGCAGGCGCCACTTCTTACGCTTGTCCGCCACCCGGCGGGCAACCGCCTCGATCGCCACAAGCGCATCCAGGCAGTGCCCGTTGGCGCGGATCGCGGACACGCACTCTGCCTGCACCCGCGACATCGGCGAGGGCGCGGCATAGATCGCCGCAAGCCCTGCGACGGTAGCCGCCGTGGACTCCGGCAACAACCGCTCCAGCTCACCCTCACCCAGCCCACTGGCTTCCTCGATGAGCGTCATCGGGTCGCGCAGCAGCGCGCCCAAGGTCTCCAACACGTTCATGCCCCGCACGCTAAACGCCCTCGCAACCCCGCGCAAGAGCACATGAAAAAAGAGCCCACAATCTGTGGATAACTTCCCACCGTGAGAAGTTATCCACAGGCCCTGGGCCCCTCGCCGCGCGCTCGTCGCGATTTTCCGATAGTCTAAGCGGTTCTACTCCGCTGGGTTCTTGATCTCCACGTGGCCGGGGTCGTGCCAGTCGGCGACGACGTTGTCCTTCGTATCCAACCCCTGGTTTTCATGCTCCGGGACCTTCGCCACGATGTTCCTGCGTGCACGCCCCGCCCTCAGCTGGCGCTCGATGCGCTCGGCCAAAAGCGTCAGCGAGTAGTTGATGATGATCATGATGATCGCCACCACGATGAGCGAGGCCAGGTAGTTCCGGTTCGCCGAGGACGACTGGATACCCTGGCGCACGATCTCCACGAAGCCGATCTGGTAGCCGAGCGCGGAGTCCTTCAGCGCGATGACCATCTGCGCGATGAGCGCCGGCAGCATCGCCGCCACCGCCTGCGGCAGAAGGATCCTCAACATCGTCTGCCGATGCGACAGGCCGAGCGCCTGCGCCGCCTCCGTCTGCCCCTTCGGCAGCGACTCGATGCCAGCCCGCAGGATCTCCGCGATGACCGAGCCGTTGTACAGCGTCAGCGCGAACACCACCGCCGCAAACGCCAGGTACTTCGGCTTGAACACGCCGTAGACCGCGAACACCTGGTAGGAGAAGATGATCAGCAGCAGCACTGGTATGGCGCGGAAGAACTCCACTAGCACGCCGCACAGCCAGCGGATCGCCCGGTTGCGCGAGAGCCTTCCCAGGCCGAGGGTCACGCCCACGACCAGCGCCAAGAACAGCGAGGCCACCGCCGAGGTCAGCGTGCCGCGCAGGCCCGGCAAAAGGTACGTTCTCCACGTGTTCGCGTCCAAGAACGGCGTCCACTTCTCCGCGGCCAGCTGCCCCTTGGCGTTGAGCGTGCTAAACACCCACGCCAAAAGTCCCGCCGCCACGAGCAGGGTCACGGCCGTGTAGATCCGGTTTCGACGTATGCCTACGGGGCCTGGGGCGTCGTAAAGCACGGTTGCGCGAGTAGACATTATTTCTTCACCGCCAGTTTCTTAGACAGCGCGCCCAGGGCCAGGCCCATGGGCAGCGTGAGGATGAGGAAGCCCAGCGCGAACGCGCCGAAGATAGCCCACAGCGCGCTCGCGTGGTTCTCGATGACTTCCTTCATGAGCAGCGACGCCTCGGACACGCCGATGACCGACGCGATCGTGGTGTTCTTCGTCAGCGCGATGAGCGTGTTGCCCAGCGGCACGATCGCGGCGCGCGCGGCCTGCGGGAAGACGATCTTGGAAAACGTCTGGCCGAAGCTTAACCCCAGCGAGCGCGCCGCCTCCGCCTGCCCGAAGCTGACGGTATTGATGCCCGAGCGCAGGCACTCCGCGACGAACGCCGAGGTGTAGAGCGTGAAGCCCAGCACCGCGAGCCGGAAGTTGTTGCTCGCGAGGAACGTCGACGAGCTGCGGCTGGCCAACTGCAGCCCGAGCGTCTGGTAGAGGCCGAACGAGCAGAACAGCACCACCAGCGTCAGCGGCGTGTTGCGCACCGTGTTGGTGTAGAACGTGGCGATGGTGCGCAGGATCCGCACCGGGGACACACGCATCGCGGTGAGGATGGTACCGAAAATGAGCGAGAAGATCGCGGACAGCACCGTCAGCTTGATGGTCGTCCAAAAGGCAGGCAGGATCGCCGGCCCCAGTTGCTCCCACATTGCGTCCATGTTGTGACTCCTTTTGGGGCTTGCTTATCGACGCCTACGGCGCGCCGCCAGCAGTGTGAAGCGGCGCGCCGGTGTCGTTGTTACTTGATGAAGGAGAGGTCGCCCGGGGTGCCGTTGTCGATGCCGTCCTTGGAGCCCAGGTTCTTCTCCACGGCCTTGTCGAACTCGCCGCTGTCCTGCATCTCCTTCAGGGCGGTGTTGATCGCGTCGGTGCCCTCGGTGTCGTCCTTCTTCAGGCCGATGCCGTAGTACTCGTCGGTGAACGGCTTGCCGTCTTTTTCCATCTCCACGAGCTTGAAGGAGCCCGGGTTCTGGGCGGCGTAGCCGTTGAGGATGGTCGCGTCGGTGGTCATCGCGTCGATGGTGCCCTGGCCGAGCGCCTCAACGCAGGAGGAGTAGGTGTCGAACTCCTGCAGCTGCACGCCCGGCAGCGCGTCCTTGACCTTCTGCGCCGGGGTGGAGCCGGACACCGAGCACAGGCTCTTGCCGTCCAGGTCCTCGAGCTTGGTGATGGAGGTGTTGTCGGACTTGACCAAAAGCGCCTGGTGGGTGATGAGGTACGGGCCGCCGAAGTTGACCTTCTCCGCGCGGGAGGCGTTGATCGAGTAGGTCGCGGCGATCATGTCGACCTCGCCGTTGCCGATGACGGTCTCGCGCTGGGCGGACGGGGTCTCGCGCCAGGTGATCTCGGGGTTGCTCCAGCCCTTGGCCTTCGCGATCGAGTTGACCACGTAGGTGGCAACGTCCACGTCGAGGCCGCTCATGGTGCCGTCGGCGTTCTTCAGGCCCAGGCCGGGCTGGTCGAACTTGGTGCCGAGGGTGACCTTGCCCGCCTCGATGTCGGCGAGCAGGCCATTGCCGCCGGAGGCGGACGAGGAGGAGCTGCCGTCGCCACACGCGGCGAGCGTAACGGTGCAGGCGATAGCGGCGGCGGTGGCGGCGAGGGTGCGCATGAGAGAGCGAGACATGAGAGGTTCTCCTTTAGTTAAGTGTGTGCGTTCTAGTGAGCGAGGATCTTGCCGAGGAAGTCCTTGGCGCGGGCGGTCTTCGGGTTGGAGAAGAAGCTGTCCGGGTCGGTGTCCTCTAGGATCTGTCCTTCGTCCATGAACAGGATGCGGTCGGCGACCTTGCGCGCGAAGCCCATCTCGTGGGTCACGCAGATCATGGTCATTCCTTCCTTGGCCAGGCCCGCCATGACATCGAGGACCTCGTTGACCATCTCGGGATCCAGGGCCGAGGTCGGCTCGTCGAAAAGCATGACCTTGGGCTTCATGGCCAGCGCGCGGGCGATGGCGACGCGCTGCTGCTGCCCGCCGGAGAGCTGGGCGGGGTACTTGTCGGCCTGGCTGGCGATCCCGACGCGCTCGAGCAGGCTCATGGCCAGCTTGTCGGCGTCCGCCTTCTTCATCTTGCGCACGAGCACGGGCCCCAAGGTGACATTGTCCCGGATGGTCATGTGCGGGAAGAGGTTGAAGGACTGGAACACCATGCCCACGTCGGAGCGCAGCTTGGCCAGGGCCTTGCCCTCTTCCGGCAGGGCTACACCGTCGATCGAGATGGTGCCCTCATCGATGGTCTCGAGGCGGTTGAGCGTGCGGCACAGCGTCGACTTGCCGGAGCCGGACGGCCCCAGCACCACCACGACCTGCCCGCGCGGAACCTCCAGGTTGATGTCGCGCAGCGCGTGATAGCTGTCGAAGTACTTGTTCACTCCAGCCACAGAGACCATGATGTCGTTTGAGTTCTGTGTCATAGCCCATTACCTTAGCGTCGTAGCTCACATTTAGCAATTCATGCGAAGTGTGCATGTAAACGCCTATAAGAGATCTTTCTATAGGTTGATAGTTATTCTCGGCGTGGCACGACCATTTGTCAAGGCGCGTATCGACGCCCACGGCGCGAAAGCCGCCATTTCATCCCCCAAACACCCAGCTCAGCGACGCAAACTTCCCGTGCGGGAAGCTTCTCTTGCAGGCCGATGCGAATTACTTTCACCGCGCCGATGGCGAAAGACGAAGGGGCGGCCGTCCGAAGACGACCGCCCCTTAGGGTGCGAGCCTAGGCGCGCTCGATGTCGAGGGTCTGGCCCCCGTCGGCGACGTCGACGTGCACCGTGTCACCGTCGCGGATCTCACCGGCGAGCAGCTTCTTGGCGAGCGTGTCGCCGATCGCCTGCTGGATGAGGCGGCGCAGCGGACGGGCGCCGTAGGCGGGCTCGTAGCCGCGGTCCGCGAGCCACAGCTTCGCGGCGTCAGAGACGTTCAGCGTGAGGCGGCGAGCAGACAGCCGCTCGGCCAGCCCGCGGATCTGAATGTCCACGATGTGGGTCAGCTGCTCCTGGCTCAGCGGGTCGAAGATGACCACGTCGTCCAGGCGGTTGACGAACTCCGGCTTGAAGGCGTGCTTGACGGCGTCCATCATCTGCTCCTTGGTGCCGCCGGCACCGAGGTTGGAGGTAAGGATGAGGACCGTGTTTCGGAAGTCGACCGTGCGGCCCTGGCCGTCGGTAAGCCTGCCCTCGTCAAGCACCTGCAGCAGGATGTCGAAGACGTCCGGGTGCGCCTTCTCCACCTCGTCGAAGAGCACGACCGTGTACGGGCGACGGCGAACGGCCTCGGTGAGCTGGCCGCCCTGGTCGTAGCCGACGTACCCCGGAGGGGCACCGACGAGGCGCGCGACGGAGTGCTTCTCGCCGTACTCGGACATGTCGATGCGCACCATCGCGCGCTCGTCGTCGAACATGAACTCCGCCAGCGCCTTGGCCAGCTCCGTCTTGCCCACGCCGGTGGGGCCCAGGAAGAGGAAGGAACCGGTCGGGCGGTTCGGGTCGGCGACGCCGGCACGGGCGCGGCGGACCGCGTCGGACACGGCCTGCACGGCCTCGCGCTGGCCAACCACTCGGTTACCCAGCTCGGCCTCCATGTTGAGCAGCTTCTCGGTCTCGCCCTGGAGCATCTTGCCCGCAGGGATGCCGGTCCACGCGGAGACGACCTCGGCGATGGTGTCCGGGGTGACCTCCTCACTCAGCAGCGTGGCGGACACGCCGGAGTTCTCGGCGTCCTTGAGCTCCTTCTCCAGGCCCGGGATCATGCCGTACTGGATCTCGGAGACCCGACCCAGGTCGCCATCGCGCTCGGCGATCTCGGCCTCGCGGCGCAGCCCCTCGATCTTCTCCTTCAGCTCGCTGACCTTGTTGATCGCGGCCTTCTCGTTGTTCCAGCGCGCGGTCAGCTCGCCCAGCTTCTCCTTCTCGTCGGCCAGCTCCTGGCGCAGCTTGACCAGGCGCTCCTTGGAGGCGTCATCGGTCTCCTTGGCCAGGGCCATCTCCTCGATCTCGAGTCGGCGCACGATGCGCTGGAGCTCGTCGATCTCCTGCGGCGAGGAGTCGATCTCCATGCGCAGGCGGCTGGCCGCCTCGTCGACCAGGTCGATGGCCTTGTCGGGCAGGAAGCGGGAGGTGATGTAGCGATCCGACAGCGTCGCCGCAGCCACCAGCGCGGAGTCCTGGATGCGGACGCCGTGGTGGACCTCGTAGCGCTCCTTGAGCCCACGGAGGATGCCGATGGCGTCCTCGACGGACGGCTCGCCGACGAAGACCTGCTGGAAGCGTCGCTCGAGCGCGGCGTCCTTCTCGATGTACTTGCGGTACTCGTCGAGGGTGGTCGCGCCCACCAGGCGCAGCTCGCCGCGGGCCAGAAGCGGCTTGATCATGTTGCCCGCGTCCATGGCGGACTCGCCGGTGGCACCGGCGCCGACGATGGTGTGCAGCTCGTCGATGAAGGTGATGATCTCGCCCTCGGCGCCCTTGATCTCGTCGAGGACGGCCTTCAGGCGCTCCTCGAACTCGCCGCGGTACTTCGCGCCGGCAACCATCGAGCCCAGGTCGAGGCTGATGAGCGTCTTGCCCTTCAGCGACTCCGGCACGTCACCGGCGACGATGCGTCGGGCCAGGCCCTCCACGATGGCGGTCTTGCCCACGCCGGGCTCGCCGATGAGCACCGGGTTGTTCTTCGTGCGGCGCGACAGCACCTGCACCACGCGCCTAATCTCGGCGTCGCGGCCGATGACCGGGTCGATCTTGCCCTCGCGGGCGCGGGCGGTGAGGTCGGTGGAGTACTTCTCCAGCGCCTGGAACTGGCCCTCCGGGTCCTGGTTGGTGACCTTCTTGTTGCCGCGCACGGAGGGGAACACGCCCTTGATCACGTCGTAAGTAGCGCCGCGCTTGGTGAGCAGCTCGGCGGCGTCGGTCTTGCCGCGGGCGATGGCCGCGAGCAGCACCTCGGTGGAGACGTACTCGTCGCCGAGCTCGCCGGCCAGCTCCTGGGCGGCGGTCAGCGCGTTGAGGGCGTCGCGGTTAAAGTTCGGGTTGGCCATGCCAGAGCCCTCGGCCTTGGGCAGCTTGCCCACGAGCGTCTCGGCCTCCTTGCGCACGACCTCGGGGTCGACGCCGGTGGCACGGAGCACGGGGGCGGCGATGCCGTCCTCCTGCCCGAGGATGGCGGCGAGCAGGTGCTCGGGGCGGATATCGGGGTTACCGTTTGAGGAAGCCTGCTGCAGCGCAACCTGCAGGGCCTCCTGGGTCTTGGTGGTTGGGTTGAAAGCGCTCATGGGCTTCCTCCTAGAGTTGTTGTCGTTTGTCATATGTTCAGGTCAGAGGCCGTTCTCGCGGCTCCTAATCCCCTCAACGCAAACGAAGTTGAGTTTGTTCCGCTCAACTTCAAAATTATAGATATTTTTCTTGAGCGCGCTCGACTCAACTTCTCGTTCGATACACTCGTCCCCATGGACACCCCCGAGCTGCTCGCCCGCCGCCTCATCGCCCACGGCCTCGCCGGCTCCGCCGCGCGCCCGGCGTTTTCCTCACCGCTCGAGGCCGCTCGCGGGCTGCTCGCCGTCCAGGGGCAGACCTACCCGGCGGGCATCCGCTCGCTCGCGTTGCGCAGCTCGAGCAGCGACGAGGAGGTCCTCGCCGCCGTCCGCGCCGGCCGGATCGTCCGCTCCTGGCCGCAGCGCGGCACCCTCCACTTCCTCGCGGCGGAGGACGCCCGCTGGCTCGCCCGCCTGTTGCACCCGCGCGTCGCCCCCTCGCAGATCGCCCGCCGCGGCGGTTTGCAGCTTGACGACGCCACGGCGGCCCGCGCCCACGAGGCGCTCGTCGCTACGCTCCTCGCCGCCGGGAGCGGAAACCCGGTGCCCCGCAAGGAGATCTACGCCGCCTTCGAGGAGGCGGGGGTGGACCCGGCGGGCGGGCGCGGCCCCCACCTGCTGCGGTTCTTCGGCGGCCAGGGCGACATCGTTCAGGGCCCCAAACAGGGCGCGCAGGAGACGTTCGTGCTGGTCGACGCCCTGGGCGTCGAGCAGGCGGAGCTCGAGGGCGAGGCGGCGCTCAAGGAGCTGGGTGCCCGCTACGCCTCGGGCCACGGGCCGGTGGCGGTCGCGGACCTGGCCTGGTGGACCATGCTCACCAAGGCGCAGGCGAGGAAGGCGCTGGAAGGCCAGTGGGAGGTCGACGGCTACTACATGGCCGAGTGGCAAGAGGACGTCACCCCCTCGGAGCTCGCGGCGGCGCTGGAGCTGCGGCTCGAGCTGCCCGCCTTCGACGAGTACCTGCTCGGGTATGCGGACAAGTCGATCATCGTCGACGACGAGCTGCGCAAGGACGTGCTCACCAGCAACGGGTTGGGATGGCCGTGGGTGATGTCAGGCGGCGTCGGAGTGGCGAGCCTGCGCAAGAAGGACGAGCGAGGACACAAGGCCTAGGGCCAGGCAGGCGGCGGCGACGTAGAGGGCCGCGGAGGTGCCGTGGCTGAAGCCGTCGTGGAGGATGCCCAGCGCCGCCTGCGGGTCGGGCAGCTTCGCCGATAGAGCGTTCATCGCCGAGCCCGCAGTGGTCGCGGTCGCGTCCGCGAGCGACTGGGCGGCCTCGGGCGGCAGCTTCAGCCCGTCGACAAGCTGCTGCGGGAGATAGGAACCGACGGCGGCGGCGAGCGTGGTGCCCGCGAACGCCGCGCCGAGCGCCGAGCCGAGCTGGCGGAAGGTGGACTGGGTGGCCGAGCCCATGCCCGACTTCTCCAGCGGCACGTCGTGGAGGATCACCGACGCGAGCTGCGCGGACGCCAGCCCCATGCCCGCGCCGTAGACGGCGAGCACCGCGGACAGGCAGGCGATCGACGCGCCGGGCGCGACCACGATCGCCGCCGAGACGATGCCGACCACCTCGAGGATAAGCCCCACGACCACGGTGAGCGCGGGCCCCAGCTTCGTGGCTAGGTGCCGCGCCGCCACGCCGGACAGGATCGCGCCGAGCGCCATGGTGGCCAGCACGACGCCGGAACGGATCGTGCCCAGACCCGCGACGTTGACCAGGTACAGCGGCAGGACGAACAGCGCCGCGAACTCGCCGATGGACACGGTCATGGCGGTGATGTTTCCGGCGAGGAAGCTCGGGAGCCTCAGCAGCGAGGGGTCGAAGAGCGCGGCCCTTCCGCGGCGGGCCCGCGCGCTCTCGAGCGCGACGAAGAAGCCGAGCGCGACGAGGCCTATGATGATGGCCAGCGGCGCGGGAGAGACGCCGCCGAGGGAGTACTCGCCGCGCGCGGACCACCAGCCGTAGCTTTCGCCCTCGATGAGCCCGAAGACGATCGTGCCGAAGGCGACCATGCTGAGCAGGGTGCCCGCGACGTCGAAGCCCTTCCGCGAGCGCTTGGCGATGGTCTCCGGCAGCAGCCTCATCGCGAGCACGAAGAGCACGGCGCAGATCGGCGGGTTGACGAGGAAGATCCACGGCCAGCTCAGCTGCTCGGTGAGCACCCCGCCAGCCAGCGGCCCGATCGCCGCCGCCGAGGCCATGGTCGCGCCCCAGATGCCGAACGCGGCGGCGCGCCTGGGCCCGCGGAAGGTGGCGTTGATCGTGGCAAGCGTCGCGGGTAGCACGATGGCGCCGCCGATCCCCTGGATGCCACGCGCCAGGAGCAGCGGGGCGAAGCTGGAGGCCATCGCCGCGACCAGTGAGCCGACACCGAAGAACACCTGGCCGATAAGGAACATCTTCTTGGTGCCGAAGCGGTCGCCGAGCGTGCCCATCGTGAGCAGCAGCGCGGCGAAAACCACCGAGTACAGGGAGGTGATCCACGCGGCGTTGGTGAGCGTGAGGCCGAGGTCGGAGATGATCGCGGGCAGGGAGACCGCGACGATCGTGGAGTCGAGGACGATGAGGGCCACGCCGACGATGAGGACGGCGAGCATGCCCCAGCCGCCCTCGGGCTGGGCTTGGCGCGCGCCGCGTGGCGCAGTGGTTTCTGTGGTGGCAGCGGAGGCCATGGGAGGTCACCCGATTCGTGATCGAAGTATTGATGTCGACACTGCGTTGGTATCTACCTCTATCCTCCGCCGCACGCCGCGCGAGGTAATCACCCAAATGGTTGATCCTGCAATAATGGGGCCCATGGATCTCTTCCGCATCGCCGGGGAGCACGCGCTCGAGCTCCCCGCCACCGAGCTCACCCACCCCTTCGGCGCGGGCTGGGACGTCTACCGCGTGAAGGACAAGATGTTCTGCGTGTTAAGCCACCCGGAGGAGAACCCGCAGCGGGTGCCCATGGTGATCGTCAAGGCCATCCCCGAGGAGGGCGAGCGCCTGCGGGCGCGCTACGCCGAGATCACGCCGGGCTATCACATGAACAAGGTGCACTGGAACTCCATCGTCGACGGCCCCGGCATTAGCGAGAACCTCGTCCGCGACCTCATCACCGACTCCTACCTCGCCGTCGTCGCGGGCCTGCCGCGGGCGAAACGGCCGGTGGATCCGGAAAACCACGGTCTGCGGCAGTTCGGGGCGGGATTCTAGCGCCCCGCCCGTGCCAACCCATGCGTTCGAGGCCATAATGGGGATACTTGGAAGCGCTTGCCGATACGGTGCGGCACCGTAGGCGTCGGAAAGCACAAGAAAAGGACGCGATTATGACCGCAAACGAGACGAACGACCCCGGCACCCTGCGCGTGGGCGATGCCGACCGCAAGGCCGCGCTCGACCGGCTGGGGCTGTACTTCGCGGGCGGTCACCTCGACGTCGCCGAGTTCGACGAGCGCTCCGGCAAGGCCGCAATCGCCAAGGTCCGCGGCGACATCGACGCGCTCTTTGTCGATTTGCCCCCGCTTGACGACGCCAAGGCGCCCGCCTCCCGGAACCCGTACCGGGCAGAGACCATCGATGAGGCCCAGGGCGAGCTGGACCGCGTGATGAAGCGCGCCGAGGTCGTCCAGAAGGTGGACGCGGCGGTGTGGGGAGCGACGATGGTGATCTTCTTCGTCTCGCTATTCGTGCTCCACTGGCAGTACTTCTGGCTGGTCTTCCCCATCGCGGGCGTTGCCAGCGGTGCCGTGCGCCGGGCCTTCCGGCTCACGCCCGAGGAGGAGGAGCTGTACGAGAAGCTGAGCGGCGCCGAGCAGCGCGAGCGGATGCAGCGGCTCGAGCAGGCGGCGGACAAGCGCCGGGAGCTGGGCTACTAACGCACGAAGCGCGACCGCCTCCCTTCGTGGGCGGCAGCCCCGCTTCTTCTTAACGAGGGGTTATGCCTCGCACTCGTCCCAGTGGCCGTCGTGCAGGTGGTGGCGGTGACCGTCGTGCAGGTAGTCGACGTGGTCGCCGTGCTGGACCGCCTCGTGGCCGCAGCCTGGGCCGTGGACGTGGTCGTGATTCTCGTGAATCTGGCAGGACATGGTGGGCTCCTCCTTTCCTTTTCCTTCTTGCAGCGATGCCGAAGCGCGCCGGGCGAAAGGGGTCGCGCACCGGCGGGGGCACCCTGTCATTGTTGAACATCTACCTAAAACGATACGCTTGGCTATCATTTCTGTCAGCAGCTTCTTAGCTCACACCCGAGGTGACGAGGATCTTGCGTCACTTTGGCCCCCAAGCAGGAAGATTGCCACCCGTTCACACTTTTATTGACACGTCACCTAAACTAACTGCATGCAATCATTCGGTTTTCTCTCCTTTGGCCACCACGCCATCGGAAACCAACAGGGCCCCAACGCCAGGGACGTCCTTCACCAGGCGATCGACATCGCCGTCGCCGCGGACGAGCTGGGCGTCAACGGCGCCAACTTCCGCGTACACCACTTCGCGCCGCAGGCCTCCTCCCCGATCCCGCTCCTCAGCGCGATCGCCGCGCGCACCTCGCACATCGAGGTGGGCACCGGCGTCATCGACATGCGCTACGAGAACCCGCTCTACCTCGCGGAGGAGCTCGGCTCCCTCGACCTCATCGCCGACGGCAGGCTCGCCATCGGCGTGAGCCGTGGGTCACCCGAGCCCGCCCTGCGCGGCTGGGAGGCCTTCGGCTACACCGCCGAGGCCCCCAACGGCGCCGACATGGCGCGCGAGAAGTTCCTGCGCCTGCTCGACGCGGTCTCCGGCTACGGCGTGGCCACCGCGGCCCCCGCGGAGGAGCAGTACCCGTACATCTACCAGCCGGGTTCTGCGCTGCCGGTGTTCCCCTACTCCGAGGGGCTGCGCAGGCGCATCTGGTGGGGCTCGGGCACGAACAAGTCGGCCATCCAGGCCGCCAAGGACGGCGTCAACCTCATGAGCTCCACGCTCGTCAGCGAGGCCGACGGCCGCAGCCTCGGCGAGCTGCAGGCCGAGCAGATCGCGCAGTACCGCGCGGCGTGGGCCGAGGCCGGGCACGACTGGCAGCCGCGCGTGTCCATCTCCCGCTCGATCTTCCCGATCGTCGACGACCAGACCCGCCGGGTGTTCGCCGGCCAGGCCACCGGCCGCGACCAGATCGGTTCCCTCGGCGAGGACGGCCCGGCCACCTTCGGCCGCTCGTATGCCGCCGAGCCCGACGAACTCATCGAACAGCTCTCCCAGGACCCGGCGATCCGGGAGGCCGACACCCTGCTGCTCACCATCCCGAACACCGCGGGCGTGGAGCTCAACGTGAAGCTGCTGTCCGCCTTCGCCGAGCACGTCGCGCCGGCGCTCGGCTGGAAGCCCAGCCACTAACGGCTCGTCCCAACGCCGCAGCCTTTAAGGCCCGATCGCGCAGCTCACGCCGCGAGGTCGGGCCTTTCGGTTGGGCCGCCGCGACACAGGCCAGGCGCTGTACCACCAAACTTGTGCCGTGGTGCAAAATGGGGACTGTGAATACCTCCCCGCTGCGGGCAGTGGCGGACGTCATCTCTCGCAACCGCGAGGAACTCTCCGCCATCGCCTTCGACATGTTTTTCGCCACCCAACGCGATGCGCGCACCCGCATCCGGGCAACGCCCGCGATCGCCGACGCCCTCACCCTGCTCGCGCGCAGCTGCGACTCCGAGGGCAAGCTGCCGTTGGACGTCGAAAAGCGGTTTCTGCAGCGGGCGACCACCCTGTGCGCGCACGGCCTGCGCGTCGACGACCTCGAGCCGCTGGCCGAGTCCGCCCACCGCGCCATGCTCATCACCGCGGGCGGACAGCCCTTCGAGCTGGTGCTCCCCATCGAACGGGCGCTGCAGCAGCTGGCCAGGACCGTCGTCGAGCGGCTGACCGCGTACCCGCCGCAGCCCGCCACCGAGGCGCGCGTGGCCCAGGTCCAGCGCCGCAGCCGCCGGTACACGGTCGTGCGGTTGGAGGCGGACCAGGCCATCGCCTATCAGCCGGGACAGTCGGTGAGCGTCTCCGTCGCGTTCCTGCCGGGCGCGGTGGAATACCACTACCCCGCCAACCCCACCAACGAGCACGGGCAGATCGAGTTCCACGTCTTCCACGACCCTGCCCAGGCGGGCGGCTCGGATCTCACCAAGCTCATGTCGGCTGCCGCCGTCGGCGACATCTGGCGGCTCGGCCCCCACAGCGGCGAGGAGGGCGGCTGGGTGCTCGACAAGAAGCGGGAGGACCTGCTCATCGCGCACGGCATTGGGCTGGCGCCTATCCGCACGGTCGTCATCGACCGGCTCATCAACGGCCCGCAGGTGCGCACGCACCTGTTCCTGTCCGCCGAGTACCCCGGCGAGCTCTACGACCTCATGGGCCTGTGGCAGATCGCCGCCAGCTCACCCTGGCTGTCGGTCACCCCGGTCAGCCTCCACGACGAGGACCCGTGGTGGGTGGCCGCCACCGAGCACAGTGCCCCGCCGCGCGGCCTGCACCTGCGCAAGACCGGCGAGGTGGGCGAGATCGTCTCCAGCTTCGGCAGCTGGGGCGACCGCGACGTGCTCATCGCGGGGCCCGGCGAACGCGTCGCCGCCACCGTCGGCTTCATGCGCGCGGCGGGCACCCCGCGCGGGCACATCCAGACCCGCGTGTGCGAGCAGCCCAGCCTGTGGGCCGTCGGCGCCGACGGCCGCCACCGCGCCAATCAGAGGTAGTTTTCCGGGTAATCCAGCACCGGCAGGCTCGTGCGCATCTTGGCGACCTGCTCCTCGAGGTCCACGTCGTAGACCGCGAGCGTTGCCTGCTCGCCCAGCTCGGCGATGGTGGTGCCGTCGGGGGCGAGGACGCCCGAGTGCCCGATCCCGCTGGGGGCCGCGGCGGTTCGTTCGTCGAGCGGCAGGGCCTGCCCCACCGCCACGATCACCGAGGTGGAGTCGAGCGCGCGCGCCCTGGTGAGCAGCCGCCACTGCTCGAGCTTCCCCTTCCCCGTCGCCCAGGAGGCGGGCAGGAGGATGGCCTGCGCGCCTCGGCGCGCCAGCGCCCGGAACTGCTGCGGGAAGCGCACGTCGTAGCAGGTGGCCAGGCCGAAGCGCACGCCCTTGTACAGGAAGGTGCTCAATTCCTTGCCAGCGGCGACGGTGTCGGACTCCGCGAACCCGAAGGCGTCGTAGGTGTGGATCTTGTCGTAGGTAAAAAGGCTCCCGTCGGGCAGGCAGGCGACCAGCGTGTTGGTGATGCGGTTGATGGTCTTGCCGTCGCGCTCCACGGTATCCGCCGGGGTGAACACGCCCGCGACGAGGGCGAGGTTGTAGCCCTCTGCCAGCTCGCGCAGGGCCGTGACGAACTCGCCGTCGAGCGGCTCGGCCTGGCTGTCGAGGCGGCCGGTGCCGAACCCCTGCATGGTCGCTTCGGGGAAGACGACCAGCTCGGCCCCCTCCTCCGCCGCCTCCTGCACGACGTGGCGGACCTTGTCCAAATTCGCCATCTTATCGCGAATGCTCGAGATCTGTCCTAGTGCTATGCGCATGGTGCCCAATATATGTGGATAACTTCGCCGCGCGCCAACTTATCCACAGATTTCGGCCCGATTTCCGGGCGGCGGTTGACGGCCCCTGCTCGCGCGGCGATGGTGGGGGCATGAATCTCAGCTTCGAATCATCAGCACGTATCCGCCCGCTCGCGCTCACCGAGCCGTCCCCCACCGAGGCCGGCCCCAGCGCCACCGCCGCCGCGCTGCTCACCGCCCGCGAGGCCCTCACCGTTTCCCTCCGCCAGGTGCTTTCGCTTTTCGACGCCCACCGCCACGACCTGCACGCCTTCATCGGGGAGCTGGCCGCCATCGACGTCGGCCTTGCCCGCCGCCTCGAGGGGAGCGGCGCATGACCCCGTTCGTACTCGATGCCTCGCTCCTGCGCGCCGAGGCCGCACGCCTCGGGCGGGACTCCGCCGTGCTCACCGCGGAGCGTGCGGCGGCCACCGACGCGCTCGGCGAGGACTTTCTTCTGCTCGACTCCCCCGCCTTCGCGGCCGGACGCAGGCGCTTCGGCGACATCCTCGAGGAGCTTGGCGCACCCCTTATGGCGCTGGGGAGGATGGAGGCCGCCTTGCTGCTCACGGCGATCGCCCAGGAGGAGCTCGAGCGCGCCTACCGGCTGGTCGCGGGCGTGGGCGGGATGTCCCCCGCGCACGAGCTAGCCGACCGCTCCGGGCTTATCAGCGCGATCCTGCGCGACCTCGTAGGACTCGGCCGAGCCCTCGACCTGGCGTGCGCGAAGGAGATCGAGGCCGCGGCCAGGCTGTGCACGCCTTTGGCCCCGCCGCCCCGGCACTCGTTGGGGGACTTCGCCGGGGTGAGGCTCGACGAGGTCAATGCCGTCAATCTCCTCGGCGCCCCGCCTGAGGTCCTCGCCCTCGCCGAGCGCTACCCCGATGCGCGCCTCCTCGAGGTCGGCGACGGCACGATCGCGGCGGCGTTCGGGGACCTCGACTCCGCGGACTGCGTGGTCACGATGGTCGCGGGCGTGGGATCCTCCGACCCGGCCGGGTGGGAGGGCAACCTCGGGCGCGCCGAGCGGCTCCACCGCTCGACCGGCGCGGCCACCATAATGTGGCTGGGCTACGAGGCCCCCGACTCCGTGCCGGAGGCCTTAAGCACCGCACCCGCCCGCGCCGGCGGCGAGCGGCTGCGCGAGTTCCAGTCCGGCTTGCGCGGCCGCAATCCCGGCGCCGCGCTGGTGGTGGCGGGCCACTCCTACGGCTCGACCGTCGCGGGGCACGCCGCCACCGGCGAGGGGCTCGACGCCGACGCTCTGGTGCTCATGGGCAGCCCCGGCGTGCCCGGCGAGCTGACGCTGCGCGGCGAGGATCCACGGGTGGTGGCGGTGCTCGGCGACCGCGACCCCATCGGGTTGGCCGGCACCGGCGAGCTCGCCGTCCACGGCCGCGACCCCGCCGCGGCGACCAGCGGCTTTGAGCGCTGGCGGGTGCCGGGGGATCACTCGGGGTACGTGGATGACCCGGTGTTCGTCGACAAGCTGCGCGGGCTGCTTACAGAAACCGCGACGGCGAAGGGGGCCTAGGCACGCAAGGACCCCGCCACAAGCGAAGGGGCCGCAAAAATGGGTGAAAGGGGACCTGGCCGCGCTGACTTGCGATGGGGTGGTATGTGCTCCCGCGCCCGATCGTGACTGTCGCAAAACGGGTCGGGTGCGGGAAAGTATGTGTGGATTGATTGTGGGCTAGTAGCGGATCGCCATGCGCCCGTCGATCTTTCCTTGCTTCATGTCCTCGAAGACGCTGTTGACGTCGTCGAGCTTGCACTCGTGGACGGTGGGGTGGATCTTGCCGCGGGCGTAGAAGTCCAGCGCCTCCTCGAGATCCTGGCGCGTGCCCACGAGCGAGCCGCGGATGGTGAGCGCCTTGAACACGATCTCGAAGATCGGCGCGGGGAACTCCCCCGGCGGCAGGCCGTTGAACACGATGGTTCCGCCCTTGCGCGCCATGCCGATCGCCTGGGCGAAGGCCTGCGGGTGCACCGCCGTGACCAGCACGCCGTGCGCGCCGCCCTTGGTGTATGCCTCCACGGCCGCCGCCGGATCCTCGTCGCGGGCGTTGACGGTGAACTCGGCGCCGTGCTTCTTTGCCAGCGAGAGCTTGTCCTCCGCGACGTCGACCGCGATGACGCGCATGCCCATGGCCACCGCGTACTGCACCGCGATGTGGCCGAGGCCGCCCACGCCCGAGATGACCACGAACTGCCCCGGGCGGGTCTCGGTCATCCTCAGGCCCTTGTACACCGTCACGCCCGCGCAGAGGATGGGTGCGACCTCGAGCGGGTCGGAGCCCTCCGGGATGCGCGCACAGTAGCGGGTGTCCACCAGCATGTACTGCCCGAACGAGCCGTCGACGGTGTAGCCGCCGTATTCGGCCTCGTTGCACAGCGTCTCCCAGCCGGTGCGGCAGAACTCGCAGGTGCCGCAGGCCGACCACAGCCACACGTTGCCCACCAAGTCACCGATGCCCACCTCGTGCTCGCCGGGGCCGAGCGCTACGACCTCGCCCACGCCCTCGTGGCCAGGGATGAACGGCGGCTCCGGCTTGACGGGCCAGTCGCCCTCCGCGGCGTGGAGGTCGGTGTGGCAGATGCCCGAGGCCAGAAGCTTTACCAGCGCCTGATTCGGGCCGGGCTCCGGCAGGTCAACTTCCTTGATGGTGAGCTCGGGCCCGAACTCCTCGACGACCGCTCCGGTGAAGCGATCGGGCAGATCGATGGTGGTCATGGTGGTGCTCCTTTTGCGGAAGGTTAGGTGGTCATGGTCGCTTTCTTGCTTGCTTTCCGACGCCGTGCGCGCCCGGGTCTTAGAACAGGCCGGTGGCGTTCTCGTCGTAGGAGACGAGAAGGTTCTTGGTTTGCTGGTAGTGGTCGAGCATCATGAGGTGGGTCTCACGCCCGATGCCGGACTCCTTGTAGCCGCCGAACGCCGCGTGCGCCGGGTAGTTGTGGTACTGGTTGACCCACACGCGGCCGGCCTGGATGGCGCGACCCGCGCGGTAGGCGGTGTTCTGGTGCCGGGTCCACACGCCGGCGCCGAGGCCGTAGTTGGTGTCGTTGGCGATCTTGATGGCCTCGTCGAAGTCCTTGAAGGTCGCGACGGAGAGGACGGGGCCGAAGATCTCCTCCTGGAAGATGCGCATGTCGTTGGTGCCCTTGAAGATGGTCGGCTCTATGTAGTAGCCGCCGCCCAGTCCCTCGAGCTTGTTGACGTGGCCGCCGGTGAGCACCTCCGCGCCCTCCTTCGGCCCGATGTCCAGGTAGGAGGTGATCTTGTCCATCTGCTCCTGCGAGGCCTGCGCGCCCATCATCGTGGTGGAGTCGAGCGGGTTGCCCAGCTTGATGCGCTTGACGCGCTCGACGCCGAGCGCGAGGAAGTCCTCGGCGATGGACTCGTGCACCAGCGCGCGCGACGGGCAAGTGCAGACCTCGCCCTGGTTGAGGGCGAACATCGCAAGACCCTCGACGCACTTGTCGCGGAAGGCGTCGTCGAACTCCATGATGTCCGGGAAGAAGATGGACGGGGACTTGCCGCCGAGCTCCAGGGTGACCGGGATGATCTTGTCGGCCGCGGCCTTGTTGATGATCTTGCCGACCTGGGTGGAGCCGGTGAACGCGATCTTGCCGATGCGGTTGGAGCCCGACAGGGCAACGCCCGCCTCCTCGCCGATGCCGTTGACGATGTTGATCACACCCGCGGGCAGGAGGTCCGCGATGATCTCCATGAGGTAGAGGATCGACGCCGGGGTCTGCTCGGCCGGCTTGAGCACCACGCAGTTGCCCGCGGCGAGCGCCGGCGCCAGCTTCCAGGCGGCCATCAGGATCGGGAAGTTCCAGGGGATGATCTGGCCGACGACGCCGATCGGCTCGTGGAAGTGGTAGGCCACGGTGTTGTGGTCGATCTGGGAGGTGCGCGACTCCTGCGCGCGGATCGCACCCGCGAAGTAGCGGAAGTGATCGGCCGCCAGCGGGATGTCGGCGGCGAGCGTCTCGCGCACGGCCTTGCCGTTCTCCCAGGTCTCGGCCACGGCCAGCTCCTCGAGGTGCTCCTCGATGCGGTCGCCGATGCGGTGCAGAATGAGCGCGCGCTCGGCGGGCGAGGTCTTGCCCCACTCGTCCTTGGCCGCGTGCGCCGCGTCGAGCGCGAGCTCCACGTCCGCCGCCTGCGAGCGCGGCACTTGGCAGAACACCTCGCCGGTGACCGGGGTGATGTTGTCCATGTACTGGCCGTCGACGGGCGGAACCCACTTTCCGCCGATGAAGTTCTCGTAACGATCGCGGTAGGTAACGATCGAGCCCTCGGTGCCTGGGTTTGCGTAAACAGTCATTTTCCAGCCCCTTTCTTCTGGGAAACGTGAGTTCGTGGCGAGCTTGTGGCCGCCTGCGTAGTCGTCGACAAGCGAAATGCCTTCAATTAATGCCCGCGACGTGGCCCCACCCCAGGAGAAAGTGTGGTGGAACCACATCCGCGATTGCCACCACACTAACGTGTGCTAGGTCACTTTTCTATAAGAAGTTAGATCTGACTTACTCGGTTTCGTCGAAGGCGACTTGTTCAGGATTCACAAAATTCACAAATGCTGCACATGCACCCGATTGCATGGCTAACCTCTTCACAATTCCCGAAGACCAAAGTCCCGCTACAATCCCCCCCACGACACCCCCGCGCCACGTAGGGTGCGCCCGCGCAACATACGGACGCACCCTCCTGTTCCTGAATCGTAAAAGGCGGTGGCTACAGCGTTTGAGCGTCGATGACGAATCGATATCGAACATCGGAAGCCATCGTGCGTTCGTAAGCCTCATTGGCATAGCTTGCAGGAATTACCTCTACCTCCGCGCCAATCGAGTGGGCGGCACAAAAGTCGAGCATCTCTTGGGTTTCCCGCATCCCGCCAACAAGCGATCCGGAGATCGAGGTACGTTTCTGGGTAAACGATCGTGCCCTCGTCACCATCGGTTCAGCTGGGAGCCCCAGTTGCACAAAGGTCCCATTGAACCGCAGCAAGGACAGGTAGGCATCGACGTCGAGCTCCGCAGAAACCGTGTTGATGATGAGATCGAAGTAATTGCACAGAGACTCCGGCAGCCCGTCCTTCGTTGAGACGTGGCGGACAGCCCCGAAGGAAAGGGCATCTGCCTTCTTGGAATCCGAATGCGAAAAGGCCGTAACCTCCGCACCCATAGCGGCCGCAATCTTTACTCCGACATGACCAAGCCCGCCCACACCGACGATGGCGACTCGTTTGCCGGGCCCCGCGCCCCAGTGCTTGAGCGGGGAGAAGGTGGTGATACCGGCACACAAGAGCGGAGCGGCCGCGGCCGGATCAAGCCCTTCGGGGATGCGCGCCACGAAGCGTTCCTTCACGACGATCCCCGTTGCATAACCGCCTTGCGTGTATTCGTTTCCGCTATAGCGGTCGACCACACCGTAAGTGCCGATCGGACCTTCAAAGCAATAGGATTCCTCGCCGGAGTCGCATGCCTCGCACTCTCCACAGGAGTTGACGAAGCAGCCTACACCCACTCGATCGCCGACCTTGTAGCGAGACACGGCGTCCCCTACCGCATCGACAATTCCCACGATTTCGTGCCCGGGGACCAGAGGGTAACGACGCTCGCCCCAGTCGCCGCGGACCGTGTGAATGTCGGAGTGACATATTCCAGCGAATTCGATGCGAATGGACACGTCATCCGTGCGAAGCTCCCTGCGTTCGAGGGTCACCGGCTCGAGCGGGCCGCCGAGGCTCTTTGTCGCTAGGGCGGTGACTGCCTGCCCTTGTCTTTGCATGTTAGGCATCCTCCAGTTCTAGGTCAGTTTCGGTTTCTCTAATAGAATCGGCAATCTCGCGGCAATACCTTGCGAAATCCGGGTGATGGAGTTTTTCGCGGTCGGTGAGGTTTCCCTCGCCAATCTTTATGCCGATGTCCTTGATGACCCTGCCCGGGCGTGGACTCATCACAAGCGTGCGGGTCGACAGCAGGACGGCCTCCTCCACGGAGTGGGTGATAAAGAAGTAGGTCCGCTTGTTTTGCCGCCATATTTCCAGCAGCTCGAATTGGAGCCGCTCTCGCGTGTTGGGATCGAGTGCGCCGAAAGGCTCATCCATGAGGACTACTTCAGGATTGGCTGCGAGCACCCGTGCGATCTGGCAGCGTTGCTGCATGCCGCCGGACAGCTCGTACGTCTTCCTGTCCATGAACGACTCCAACCCCACCAGTTTGAGGAACTTCTCCGCCGTCGCCTCACGCTCATTCTTCGGTAGCTTCTGAAACACACCGTAGAGCGCGACGTTTTCCTTCACGCTCATCCACGGATAGAGATTCGCGTGCTGGAAAACCACGCCGCGGTCTTTGCC
Source organism: Corynebacterium vitaeruminis DSM 20294 (assembly GCF_000550805.1). Taxonomy (NCBI): domain Bacteria; kingdom Bacillati; phylum Actinomycetota; class Actinomycetes; order Mycobacteriales; family Corynebacteriaceae; genus Corynebacterium; species Corynebacterium vitaeruminis. The sequence goes on from NZ_CP004353.1 coordinate 2,612,622, forward strand.
TGGCTTCGTCGCTGCGTTTCCATTGAGGCGAATCTCTCCAGTCGTCGGGACTAGGAAGCCCGCGAGCATCTTCAACATGGTCGATTTTCCGCATCCGGACGGCCCCACGATACAAACGAACTCGCCTGGCTCGATGGTGAGGTTTGTAGGTGCCAAGGCCACGACCTTTTCGCCCGAGTCGGTCACGTAGGTTTGGGAGACCTCATCGATTTCGATTACCGGGCTGTAGCCTCTATTCGGTTCAAAGTAGGTAGGCATTATTGCTGCTCCAATCACGTTGTCGTGTTCGGCGAAAAGGTCATGAGTAATCCGTGACGGGTGCGTTCAGGTAGATGTCCTTATCCGACACCGCATCGATTTGCCCGACCGACTTGAGAAACCCTGCGGCGTCGTAAAGCTGCTCACCGAGCTTCCCGCCCAATAGGTTCTCGCTATCTTGTTCCGCAGCCTGCGGGTACTGGTAGCCCTCAAGCTGGATCTTGACTTGATCCGCGTCCGTCCCGAGCGCTTCGGCAATGATCGGTGCCGCTTCGTCCGGAGAATCGGAAATCATCTTCGCCGCGTAGTTCTCCAGCTCGACCCACTTGTTCATGAAGCCCGGGTTGTCGGATACGAAGTCGCTGCGCGCCATCGAAAGATCGTAGGTCGGTGCCCCTGCCTTGGCAGTTTCTGCAGACGAGGTCACCACAACGCCGCTTTCCTTCAACTGGGAAAGCGTCGGATCCCAAATCCACGCCGCATCTATATCACCGCTTTGCCAACCAGCGAGGATCTTGTCAGGCGCCATAAAGACGAGCTGCACGTCGGTGTCGCTCATCCCCGCCTGCTTGAGCGCCTGAAGCAGGGAATAGTGAGAAGTTGATGCAGACGGAACCGCTATCTTCTTACCTCTGAGCGACTGCAGGGTCGTGTCCTGCGGGTCGCGCGCCACCAACGATTCCGAGGTGCCAATCACATCGAGCGCCCACGTGACCCTAGCGTCGAAGCTCAGGGGCTTGCTCAGGGCCTTGGCCACGCCCGCCGATCCGAGGGTTGCAAGGTCAATATCTCCCGCGCCAAAAGACTGGATAACGTCCCCACCACCATCGAATCTTTGCCAGGTGATATGGGCATTGGGCATGCAGGATTCTAGGAGTCCTTGCTGGTAAACAATCAGGTCGCCGTTCGGGATGGCCTGCCAGCCGAGCGTGACATCACCGGTGACCGACTCGTCTACGGCAACAGGACACTCCGTCGTCGTCGCTTCGATCATCCCCCACTTTTCCGCCAGCTGATTCGCCGGCGGTCCGACGCACGCGGTCAGACTCACACCAGCGACCGCTATCGAGGCCGCCGTTCCCAGCTTGAGGATTCTTGTTTCCTTCACTGCACTCACCTTCTTTCTGCGTGCATTAAGCACGGCCTTGCCACGGCACTAGTACTTTGGACGCCCACTTCAGAAAAGCGTCGAGAAGCAAGGCAGCGATTCCGATGACGATGATGCAGGCGATCGTGAGCGCGGTATTGAGCTGAGTACCAGAAACATAGGCCAGCCCGCCGATTCCAGGAATGCCATTGTTAATTTCGGCCGCGACCACAGTCGTCCATGCAAACCCGACGGCCAAGCGAATGCCGCTGAGAACATCGGGCAAACTCGAGGGGACGATAACCTTCCACAACATGCTAAGAGGGTTCGCCCCCAGCGTGTACGCCGCTAAAATGCGGTTTTGTTGTGTGTTTCGCACTCCCGAGATCGTGCCCAAGACGATGGGAGAGAATGCTGCGAGAAACAGCAACCAGATCTTGGACGTATCTCCGATACCAAACCAGACGATCAATAGGCCGATGTATCCGAGCGGTGGCAATGCTCGTAGAAAGTTGATGTACGGTTCCACTGCCACGTAGATCCATTCGACAGTACCCATGAGGTACCCAACGAGGACGCCAGCGACCAGTGCAAGTCCTACGCCGATCCCGATGCGCTGGAGGCTAGCTAGGACGTGTTGCCACAGGAAGTAATTCTGCGCGCCGCAGGTTGGTCGCCCACTCTCGAGCTGTTGACAGGTGTTTGCGTTCCAAAAGGCCACGACGACATCCCTCGGGCTGGGCAGGAACAAGGGTTTGACGACCCCAGACGCAGTCAGGCCCCACCACAGCAACAAAAAGGCGACGAATACGCTCACCTGTAGCAATAGTTTTGATTTCTTTGTAAAACGCTGGTTGAGCACAATCCACCTCTATTTCCGTGTTCTCGCCAGATGACTGTTGTGAGGTTGTGAGCTATTTGGCTCCCACGTAGAACTCATCGGCAACGCTGAGTGCATTGTCGAGAATGGCAAGCCCCTTGCGGGCATCCTCATCGGAAAGATTCAGCGGTGGCGTTATATGAATGCGATGCATGTTGTTGAAGACGAGCAGCCCGTTTGCAGTGCACACAGACAGGACCTGCTTCATCTTTTCGTTGACCGTCCCATAGGGGCTGAGGGGTTCCTTTGTCTCTCGATCCGTGACCAGATCTAGCGCCCAGAAAGCGCCACGTCCACGCACCTCGCCAATGCTTGGATGCTTGTCTTGAAGCTCCGCAAGGGCCGGGCCGAAGACGTCGTTGCCCAGATGCGCCGCGTTCTCAACGATCTTTTCGTCGGCCATGATCTTGAGGGTTTCAGCCGCGGCAGCAGCAGCGAGCGGGTGTCCCGAGTAGGTCAGCCCACCTGGGTAGGCCCGCTCATCGAAGAAGTGTGCGATGTCATCGCTCAATCCGATCCCGCCCATCGGCACATAGCCGGAATTGACCCCCTTGGCGAAGGTGACGAGATCTGGGGTGACGTCGAATTGATCGAGCGCGAACCAAGACCCGGTGCGGCCGAAGCCCACCATAACCTCGTCGAGGATCATGACGATGCCGTATTTGTCGCAGAGCTCGCGAACGCCGGGCAGGAAGCCCTCCGGCGGAGGCATGAATCCAGCCGTGCCCGGGATTGTTTCGAGGATGATGGCGGCGAATGCCTCAGGCCCCTCGAAGGCGATCAGATTCTCCAAAGCCTCGAGAGCACGCTCACACTCCTCTTCCTCGCTTCGTGCGTGGTACACGCTCCGGTAGAGGAAGGGACCGAAGAATCTACACGTGGCTCCCGCACCGTAGTCGTTCGGCCAGCGCCGATTATCGCCGGAGATGTTCATCGCCTGCTGGGTTGCTCCGTGGTAACCACGGAACTGCGAGATCACCTTGTAGCGTCCGGTGTACAGCCTAGCCATTCGAATGGCATGCTCGACGGCATCCGCACCGCCGTTGGTAAACATCACCTTGTTCAGGCTGTCCGGCAAGCGGTCGGTGATCAGCTTGGCCGCCTCACCGCGGGAGGCCACCGCGTGGGCGGGTGCGAGGGTGCACAATGTCTCGGCCTGCTTCTTGATCGCCTCGACCAAGCGCGGATGCTGGTGGCCGATGTTCGTAAAGACCAGTTGCGAAGAGAAGTCGAGGTAGCGCTTCCCATCCGCATCGATGAGATATGACCCATCACCCTTGGCGAAAACGAAGGGGTCAAGCGATGCTTGCGCTGACCATGAATGGAACACGTGGGCTCGATCCAACTCGTACGCTTTACGGCCCTCAGCCGACTGCGGGATAGGCATATTTCCCCTCCAAGAAAATGAGAGACAACGATATTTCCTCAGCTCAGAACCACAACAAGGTTTCTGTTGAGCTATAGGTAATAGTAAGCCCATCTTTTTCTGTCACCCAATAGGCTAGGGCATGTTGCCCATTTTATCTATAGTTCAATAGGTAAATTCCCCCCTTTGGCCAGCACTTCTACCCCAGCCAAGATCACCCCCACTCCCTACCCCCGCGAGCCATTGATCCTCGCCTCAAGCTCCCCCAAAACCGCGAAAGTGAGAGGCTCCCCTCGCCCCCGGCGAAATAACGCCCTACTCGAACTCCCCCTTCTTCGGCTGCCTCGACTTCCTGCCAAGCACCCATCCCCTGTGCTCCGAGCGGCGAACGAGCGCACGCAGCTGCGCCGCGGTCATGTTCACCGGCGCCCACTCCGCGCTTCTAAACAGCACCCATCCCCGCCAGTAGCTCATGATCGCCAGGCCCGCGCCAAGCACCGGCGAAACGATCATCCCGAGCGCATCCATCCCCGCCACGTGGAAGCCAACCATCGACACGGACGCGACCAGCGAGGGCACCGCGTACAGCGGGCCGCCGCCGAAGATGCCGGGCACCTCGCCCATGACCACGTCGCGGATCATGCCGCCGCCGACCGCGGTGAGCACGCCCATGAACACCGCCGAGGTCAGCGGCATGTCGAAGGTCAGCGCCTTCACGCAGCCGGTCACCGACCACACGCCCAAGATGATCGAATCCCCGTGGACGCGGAAGTACTCCCACGCCTTGCCCTTCAGGTGGGTCAGCAGCGCGAAGGCCGCGCCCGCGATCGCCAGCAGCAGGTAGGTCGGGTCCGCGATCGCCGCCGCGGTGCCCTTCTGCATGAGCACGTCGCGGATCATGCCGCCGCCGAGCGCCGAGAACAGCGCGAGGAAGGCGAAGCCCACGAAATCGAAGTTGCGTTGGCGGGCGATCGTGCCGCCGATCATGCCGTTGAGAACCACGCCCAGCAGGTCGAAGGACTTGTACAGCGTCCAGATGAGGGGATCAATGTCAGACACGATGTGTCAGCTTAGTGCCTGCGCACGGGCTTCCTAAAGCCGTTTACCCCCAACCTGACTTAGGTCATTTTGGTGTGACATATTAGTCCTTGACGTGTTGACCTGGTGGTTTGTGTTGGTTGGTGGTGGTTTTTCGGCACTAAGGGTGCGGTCGTGGGGGTAGCTGTTAGTGTGATCTTTTATGAGTCCCTATGTCCGTACTGTGAAGACTGCTTCTGGGGCTACCGCTGTGCAAGTTGTTTTTGGTGAGCATGCGGGCAAAAAGACGCTGCGGCATGTCGGATCAGCTCACGATGAGCATGAATTGTCGTTGTTAAAGGCTCAAGCGCAGCGCATCATCGACGGGGACCAGCTGGTCTTAGATCTCCCCTTAGGGGGCTTGGGCACAGCCCTAGGCGGATCCGGTTCGAAGGACAATCCACTCCCGGTGACGGGGCAGAAGGCCGGGTATCTACTTGACTGTATTGACGCGTGTTACCAGCGGCTTGGTTTGGATGTTGCAACCGGTGACGATCAGGTGTTTTTGGATCTAGTCAGGGCTCGGATTATCCAACCCGGATCGAAATTGGACTCGATTGAAACTCTTGCGGAAGTAGGTGTTGCGTCGGCAAGCTACAAAACGATCCAACGCCGACTACCCGGGTACGCGACGGATGATTTCCGGGAAATCCTGTCCCAGTGCTTGGCTCGTCACGCAGGTGTTGGTCGGGGAAGTTTCATTCTCTACGATGTCACGACCTTGTATTTCGAAACTGACACCCCGGATGATCTTCGCAAATCTGGGTACTCCAAAGAACGGCGAGTCGAACCCCAAATCTTGGTCGGGTTGCTCGCCGACCAAACCGGTTTTCCACTGCATATTGGGGCGTTCGAAGGCAACAAAGCAGAAACGCACACGATGCTGCCGATGATTCGAGCTTTCCAGCAGGCCTACAACTTAAACGAGGTCACTGTCGTCGCTGATGCGGGCATGTTTTCTGCTGGTAACAAGCAAGCGATTATCGATGCTGGTCTGGACTATATTTTGTCCACCAAAGTGCCCAACGTGCCTGAGGTTATTGCCTCCTGGGTACGTCAACATCCCGGACTGGAGTACACCCACGGGCAGATCTGGTCACAGCCGTCGTTTTCCGACGGACGTCAAAGCGGTACCCCGAACTCGGTGACGCATTATCACTACTCGTTTGATCGAGCTAGGCGAACCGTCCGTGGGATCGACGAGCAGCTCGCCAAAGCCAAGCGTGCTGTCAACGGTGAGGTAGCCATCAAACGCAATCGCTACGTTGATTTGAAAGCCCCGAACAAACAAGTCAACTTCACACTCGCTGCCAAACACCGGCAGCTAGCAGGAATCAAAGGATACGAAACCACCCTGACCAGCATGTCTGCTTCTGATGTGTTGGGGATGTACCGTCGACTGCTCAACATTGAGCGGTCGTTTCGGATGGCAAAATCAGACCTCCAGGCCAGGCCGATATACGCGCGCAAGCACGACTCCATCAACGCTCACCTCAACATCGTGATGGCTGCACTCGCGATCAGCAAAATGATGGAAAACGCCACAGGGGAAACCATCAAACGACTCGTGAGAACCTTGAAAAAGTACCGGAGTTTCGAACTCACCGTCGCCGGCCGCGCCATCCACGCCGCGACACCGCTACCCGCTGACACCCAAGCCATCGTCACCAAAATCCTCCAACCCTAATTTCGGCACTAATCTGACCTAACTCGGGCCGAGGTCAGCGGCATGTCGAAGGTCAGCGCCTTCACGCAGCCGGTCACCGACCACACGCCCAAGATGATCGAATCCCCGTGGACGCGGAAGTACTCCCACGCCTTGCCCTTCAGGTGGGTCAGCAGCGCGAAGGCCGCGCCCGCGATCGCCAGCAGCAGGTAGGTCGGGTCCGCGATCGCCGCCGCGGTGCCCTTCTGCATGAGCACGTCGCGGATCATGCCGCCGCCGAGCGCCGAGAACAGCGCGAGGAAGGCGAAGCCCACGAAATCGAAGTTGCGTTGGCGGGCGATCGTGCCGCCGATCATGCCGTTGAGAACCACGCCCAGCAGGTCGAAGGACTTGTACAGCGTCCAGATGAGGGGATCAATGTCAGACACGATGTGTCAGCTTAGTGCCTGCGCACGGGCTTCCTAAAGCCGTTTACCCCCAAGCCGTAGGCGTCGAAAAGCGACGCCCAGCAAGAGGACGTCGCTTGTCGACGCGTGACCGCGCGTGGCCTGCAACCGCGCGGCTAGGACCAGCCGTTCGGGAGGATGCCTAAGATGGCAGCCACCGAGTAAAGGAAGGCGATCACGTAGACGGCGATGAGGGTGCCGCGAACGATGATGTGGCCCTGCCAGGTCACCTGCCAGACCGGCTGCGCATCGCCGTACTTCCGCGAGGCGCTCAGCAGAAGGACGGGGACGATGGACATGATCGCGCCCGCGAACCCGCCGGCGTAGGACAGCGCGGAAACGAAGCCGCCCAGGCCGAGGATCGAGATGACCAGCGGCGGGAGCACCGTGAGCAGGACCGCGAGGAGGCGCTTGTTGCCGTGCTCGTCCCAGCGGGTCATGTCCAGAATGTTGCGCATGGCGGTGTACCCGATGGCGATGAAGGAGGTAAACATCGCCAGCAGCGCGAAGGCGTTGGCCAGGTAGAACGCGACCGGGCCGAGCGACTCGCCCCACGAGAGGGTGACCACCTCGGAGACGCCGTCGCCGAGCAGGCCGAGGGCGACGAAGGGGACCAGCGCAAGAGTGAAACCGGTGATGCCCATTCCGGCGACGATCGTGCGCGGGATTGCCTTGGGATTGTTCGGGTCGAGGCCGCGGACCAGCTCCGGCACCACGTACTGCGCCATGAAGGTAAACACGGCCAGGTTCATGATCGGCACGATGAAGAAGGGGTGAAGCACCAGGAGGTTGCTTACGTCGATGCCCGGGCCGAAGAGGGTCCAGCCGCTCAGGATGAGGATGATGGCGGCCATGCCGGAGGTGATCAGGCCCTCGACGAAGCCGGTTGCGTGGAGGCCCTTCCACATGACGAAGCTACCGAGGATGAAGAAGAACAAAGTACCCGCCATCGGCGGCAGCCCGAAGATGCTGTTGAGCAGGGTTCCGGAGCCCGCGGCGTAGGCGATGAGCGCGCCGATGCTGTTGACCATGATGGCGACGAAGACCAACCACCTTCCCCACTGCCCGAGGTATTTCTCGGCAAGTCCCGAGAGCTGGAGCGGTTCCTTCGTCCGCTGAGAGACCTCGGCCACGTACATCATGGAGAACGTGGTCAGGGTTCCCGCCACGAGCAGGGCGATGATAAGGGCGAGGAACCCGCCGTTGCGCGCGGCGTAGGGCAGGCTCAGGATGCCCGCGCCGATGTTGGTGCCGAAGATGAGGGCAACTCCCTGCAAAACTGACAGGGTGGGGGTGTCTTTCACTTCTGTCTCCGTGGGGCGAACTTGCGTCTGAGTCATTGTCTATCCTCCTTGTGATCCATTCATGGGTGGTGCGTTTCTAGGTCCACGCCAGGTACTGGACGTGTTGGTATTCTTCGATGCCCTCGGTCCCGCCCTCGCGGCCGAAACCGGACTGCTTGATTCCTCCGAACGGTGCCGCCGGGTCCGAGATGGCCCCGCGATTGATGCCCACCATGCCCGCCTCGAGGCGCGAGGCGAAGTACTGCGCGGTGTGGACGTTCTCGGTGAAGGCGTAGGCGGCGAGGCCGAACTCGGTCGCGTTGGCCTTGGCCACCGCCTCCTCGTTGGAGGCGAAAGTGGTGACCGTGGCCACGGGGCCGAAGATCTCCTCGCGGAGAATGCGCGCATCCTCGGGGACGTCGACGAGCACGGTCGCCGGGTAGAAATAGCCCTGCCCGGATGGCGTGCTGCCGCCGGTGGTGGCGCGTGCGCCGCCCGCGATCGCTTCGTCGACGAGCTCCGCGATGCGGTCGCGCTGCTTTCTCGTGATGATAGGGCCCAAGGTGGTTCCCTCCTCGAGACCGTGTCCGGTGCGCACCGCCTGCATGCTCGCGGTGAGCTTGTCGACGAATGCCTCCGCAACTGCCTCGTGGACGAGGAAGCGGTTGGCCGCGATGCACGCCTCGCCGCCGTTGCGCATCTTCGCTTGCATCGCGCAGGTGAGAACCAGGTCGAGGTCCGCGTCCTCGGCGACGACGAACGGCGCGTTACCGCCGAGCTCCATCGAGGTGCGCTGCAGGTTGTCCGCGGACTGACGGACGAGGAGCTTGCCCACCCCGGTCGACCCGGTGAAGGTGACCTTCTTGACCCGTGGGTCCTTCATGAGGGAGGAGGAGAACCCGGCGGCATCGGTGGTGGGCAGGATAGACACGATCCCGTTGGGCGCGCCCAACTTGAGGCACACTCCCGCGATGACCTCGCCAAGGAGCAGCAGGGTAAGCGGGGTTTCCGCAGCCGGTTTCACGATGATCGGGCAACCGGCGGCGAGCGCGGGTGCGATCTTGCGCGTGGCCATTGCCAGCGGGAAATTCCACGGCGTGATCGCGACGACGGTGCCGACCGGCTTCCGCGTGACGATGATGGTCCCGTTGCCGGCGGGGGCTGGCGCGACGCGCCCATTCGAGCGCACCGCTTCCTCGGCAAACCAGCGGAAATACTCGGCACCGTAGGCCACCTCGCCGAGCGCCTCGGCGAAGGGTTTGCCCATCTCGCAGCTCATCGCCACAGCGAACTCGTCCTTGCGCCGAACGATTTCGTTGAAGATTTCGCGAAGCAGCTCGGAGCGCTCGCGCGGCGACGTGGCCTCCCATTCCGGGCGTGCCTGCTCGGCGAGATCGAGCGCATCGAACCAATCCTTTTCCGTGGTATCGGCCACCTCGGCGATGACCGCCTCAGTGGCGGGATCGTCGACCGCGAATTGTTGCCCGCGGTTCGCGGCGAGCAGGCTGGTCCCCAGCCACATTCCGGTGGGGACCTGGGCTGCGTGCTGGGCGTTTCCGATTCCAGTTCTCATTGACTTACCTCGTGGTGGGTGGGCCGTATTAGACAGCATTAGGCGTTGTCGCGAATGGCTGCGGCGAGGATGCGGAGCCCCTCGCGCAGGGTGGCTTCAGGGATGACCAGCGGCGGGAGCAGGCGAATGACGTTGTAGTCCATGCCGCAGGTGAGGATGAGGACGCCAGCATCCATGCAGGCCTTCGCGGCCGCCTTGGTCAGCGCGGCGTTCGGCTTGCCGTCCGCGTCCACGAACTCCAGGCCGATCATCGCGCCGTGCCCGCGGATCTCCGCGACCTCCGGGAGCTCGAGCAGGGGCTCGAGCTCTTCGCGAACGATCTTTTCAATCTCCTGGGCGCGGCCGGGGAGATCAAGCTCCTCCATCTGCCCGAGCGCCGCGACCGCCGCGGCGCAAGCCACGGGGTTGCCGCCGTAGGTCCCGCCGAGGCCGCCGACGACGGGGGCGTCCATGATCTCGGCCCGACCGGTTACCGCCGACAGCGGCATGCCGCCCGCAATGCCCTTCGCGATGGTGACGAGGTCCGGAACCACGCTCTCGTGGTCGACCGCCCACCACTTTCCGGTGCGGGCAAGGCCCGCCTGGATTTCATCGGCGACGAAGACGACGCCATTGTCCTTGCACCATGCGGCGATCGCGGGCAGGAAGCCTTCCGCCGGGACGATGAATCCGCCCTCGCCCTGGATGGGCTCGATGACCACGCACGCCAGGTTCTCAGCCCCGACTTCCTTCTCGATCATGTGGATCGTGCGCGCGGCGGCCGCCTCGCCGGTGAGCCCGTCGCGCAGCGGGTAGGACATGGGCGCGCGGTAGACCTCGGTGGCGAAGGGGCCGAAACCGGTCTTGTACGGGGTGTTCTTCGCCGTCATGGCCATGGTGAGGTTCGTGCGGCCGTGGTAGGAGTTGTCGAAGACGACGACGGCGTCCTTCTTGGTGTAGGCGCGCGCGATCTTCACCGCGTTCTCCACCGCCTCTGCGCCGGAGTTGAGGAGCACGGTCTTCTTCTCGTGGTCGCCCGGGGTGAGCGCGTTGAGTTTCTCTGCCACCGCGACGTAGGACTCGTAGGGGGAGACCATGAAGCAGGTGTGGGTGAAGTGGGCGGCCGATTCCTGGACGGCGGCGACCACCGCCGGGTTGGACGCGCCCACGGAGGTCACCGCGATGCCGGAGGCGAAGTCGATGTAGGAGTTGCCGTCCGCGTCGACCAAGACGCCGCCGTCTGCATCGACGACGTAGCCCGGCAGCCCGGGGGTGAGGGCGCGCGGCACGGCCTTCACGCGACGCTCGTCCAGCTGCTGGTTGAGCGAGCCTCCGGTTTCGACATCTGCCTTCTTCACCGTCTGCTCGAGGTGGTACTCAAGGTCCTTCATGGTGTTCCTTCCGTGTCAGTTGAAGTGGATGAGTTCATACTGAGACACGGACCAGCCTTCGACATATGGCCATGTTGTCGAAATTTGAACCAGATCATTGGCCAGTTTGTATAATCGTGCAGCATGGAGCATCATTTCGAATCGAATGAACTGCCATTACGATGGCTACTTTCGCAGAAGTCGCTCGAATTACTTTCTATTAACCAACAGTCATCAAGCTTCAGGGTCGTCCAAGCGACCGAGCTCACCGACCCCTCCCCCTTCCTCTCCGACAAGGCGATCGTCCTTACGGTGGGCCTCGGCTTCGAGGGCAACGCGGACGGATTCGGTGACTACGTCCGGACGCTCAAGAGGGCGGGCGTCGCCGCCATTGGTTTCGGCACCGGGCTGATCTTCGACGCCGTGCCGACCCAACTCATCGACGGTGCGCGCGCGGAAGACATGGCGTTGTTCGAGGTGCCCCACGACACCGCGTTCCTTTCCATCACGGAGGCCGTCAACCGCGAGTTCTCCAAGCGCGAATCCCTCATGCAAGAGGAGCTATCCCGCAAGCAGCGCAACGCGACCCAGGCGGCGATCACCGGCGGGATCGATGCCCTGATCGAGCTCGCCTCGCGGGATCTCGGGTGCGCGGTGGCGATCATCGACAACGACGACCGCGTCGTTGCCCGCGCCAACCGCGATGGTCTCGACGCTACCGTAGCCCCCGACCACGCGCAGCACCACATCCACCACCGGATGCTGAGCTTCGGGGAGCGCTTTCACTCGTTCGTCACGCTCAGCAACAGCTCGCTGACTCCCCTCGATCGCCAGTACATCAAGCACGTGGCAGGCCTTGCCGACCTCCTCCTCCAGCGCCCACTCAGCCTGCGCCGCGCCCGTGCCTCCCTCAACTCCCTGGCCCTGAGCGTCCTGCTCGGGCTCGACGCCCAGCCGCAACACCTGACCCGTGCCTTCTCCCGGATCGCCGATTCCAGGGGGATGATCCGCCCCGTCATCATCCACACGAACGTCGACAAGCAAAGCGCAAGGCTGCTCAATGGGATCGACGAGGCCCTGTCCAAGTCGGACCGCGAGCTGTGCGCGCTATCGCTTGATTCCAAGACCACCCTGGTTTTCTTCCGCGGCTCGCGCACCCCGGAGGAGATCATGGAGCTCGTCGGCGCGCGGCGCGAGTTCGCCCGGATCGCCATCGGCGCGGCCTTGGAGTGGGAAAACATCGACGCCACGATCGTCGATGCACTGGTTACCACGGCAAAGTCCCTGCCCTTGGGGCATTTCCTCGGCCCGGAAAGCTCTCCGCTCAAGTGGATTCACGACGCCGCCGTGCGCCAGGCCCTCGACCACCGAGCGCGCGAGACCCTGTCCAAGCTCGCCGATCATGACGGGGCCCATCACAACGATCTCGTGCAGACGCTCGTGACCTACCTCTACTCCGGGGCCAACGCGAAGGCGACGGCCGCTACTCTCGGCGTCCATCGGCACACCATCCGCGGCAAGCTGACCAAGATCGAGGAGATCTGCGAGGTCGACTTGAACGACCCGGTCACTCGCGCGGAGCTGCTCATCGTCGCGGTCTCCCGCCACGCGCACGAAAAGCCGACACAGAACTAACTGCCTGCATCGGCTTCTCGACGCCTTCGGCCTCGCAGCCAAGCCCCGCCTAGCGGCGGCGGCCCCTGCGCGGCTCCCACATGACCACCGCGGTCGAGCGCGGCACGTGGACGATCTCCCCGCGGGGGCGGTTGCCGTGGGCGAGCAGCTGCTCGTTCTCGCCCTTGAGCTCCTCGTTTTCCTTGCGCAGGCGCGCGTTTTCCTTCTTGAGCTCGATGATCGCCTTGATGCCCGCCAGGTTCACGCCGTCCTCCTGGCTGAGGCGCTGAACGCTGCGGAGCAGCTCGACGTCGTGGAGCGAGTAGCGGCGCCCGCCGCCCGAGGTCCGTTGCGGCGTGACCAAACCAAGGCGGTCGTACTGGCGCAGCGTCTGCGCGTGCATGCCCGCGAGCTCCGCGGCGACGGAGATCACGAAGACCTCGCCGAGCTCCTCGTCGTGTGCCGAGCGGTCGTTCTTCCTAGCCATGGTCTGTCACCTCCCATCACGATGAATTCTTAAAGCGTTGTGTTTTCCTGATTAGACGGCGCCCGCCCAGCCCGCGCGCGGGTTGAAGCCGGCGTCCTTTTCCGCCTGGGCGTAGGTGCGCAGCGCGCTGCTGGCCGCTGCGTCGAGGTGCTTCGGCACCTGGATCGACACCTTGACCAGAAGGTCGCCCGCCGAGCCGTTGCGCTTGGGGACGCCGCGGCCGCGCACGCGCAGCACGCGCCCGTTCGGGGTGCCCGCCGGGATCTTCAGCCGCACCGGCTGGTCGAGGGTGGGCACCGAGACGGTGTCGCCCAGGCTGGCCTCGGCGAAGGTGATCGGGACGGTGACCTCGAGGTCGTCGCCCGCGCGGGTGAACACCGGGTCGGCCTTCACGTGTACGTTGACGAACAGGTCGCCGGCCGGGGTCCCGTTGGGCCCGGCTTCGCCCTGCCCTGCCAGCCGCACTTTCTGGCCGTCGATAACGCCGACGGGGATGCGAACCGTGATCGAGCGCGAGCGGCGGACGGTTCCGGTGCCGTTGCAATCGGGGCAGGGGTCGGTGATCATCTTGCCGGTGCCGCCGCAGTGGGTGCACGGCGCGGAGAACCCGAACGCGCCCCTGTTTTCCGAGGTAAATCCGGTTCCGTTGCAGTAGGTGCACTGCGACGACTTACCGGACTTCGAGCCGGAGCCGTGGCAGGTGGTGCAGGGTGCGTCGCCGGTCAGCTCTAGCGGGATCGTCGTCCCTTTTGCCGCCTCCCGGAATTCAAGGGTGATGTCCGTTTCGACGTCCGCCCCTCGTTGCGGCCGGCCTGCGTTGCGATGAGCACCGCCGCGGTTGAAAAGCCCACCGAAGATATCCCCAAAACCACCTTCCTGAGCGTTGCTTCCACCCGTTCCAGATCGATGTCCGAAAATGTCCCCGAGGTCGAAGTCGAAGTTTTCGCCCGTCTGCGTGCGAAACCCGCCCGGAAAGCCGGACCCCGCATTCTGTCCAAAGCCGCGGAAGCCACCCGAGGCAATCATGGACCGGAACTCGTCGTATTCCTTGCGCTTGTTCTCGTCGCCGATGACGTCGTACGCCTCGGCGATCTCCTTGAACCTTTCCTCCGCAGCCTTATCGCCCGGGTGCGAGTCGGGGTGGTTTTCGCGGGCGAGCTTGCGGTAGGCCTTCTTGATCTCGGCCTCGGTCGCGGTCTTGGACACGCCCAGGTCGGCGTAGTAGTCCTTGTCCGCCCATTCGTTCTTTGGTGCCATTAGTGGTTGCCTCCTTCCTTGGTTGAACTGTAACTAGCGCGGATCGCGCCGCCTCTTGCGCGCACGGGGTCATCCGCCGGGGTGTGAATACGTTTCATGCACTTTCCTTCTGTTTTTATTTGCCCCTGCTTAGCTTTCAACAGAGGTTCCATACACTTAATAAAACGCCCGCGACGTGGAAGAATTCCCAAATTGCGGCAATAAGTTGAGTCTATCAGGCTAATGTTTCTTGAGCGTAGTTATATCAGGTTTTGGGTTGCCCGGCGGGGACAGTATGAGAAAGCCCGCCAGCCGCAGCACTTGGGGTTTCCAAGCTGCCTGCAGGTGGCGGGCTCCCTTTTTCTTGCTTGTCGACGCCTGCGGCGCCGAGACGCTAGGCCGGGTCGGCGATGATCACCATCGCCGTGCGCAGCAGCCGCTCGTCGAGCTGGTAGCCCTTGCGCAGCACCGTGCCGATGGCCTTCTCGTCGCCGGTGGAAAGATCCTGGACCGCCTCGTGGCGCTCCGGGTCGAAGGCGTCGCCCTCCTCGCCGAAGGAGGTGACCTTCAGTCCGTCCAGGATGCCCACCAACTTGTCGCGGAACACCTTGAGCGGGCCTTCGGCGAGGTCGCCGTGCTTTTCCGCCAGCTCGAGGTCGTCTAGGACCGGCAGCAGCTGGGCGATGACCTGCGCCTTGGCGTTGTCGATGCTCACCTTGCGCTCGCGGTCCGTGCGGCGGCGGTAGTTCGCGTACTCCGCGGACAGCCGCTGCAGGTCCTCGGTGCGCTCGGCGAGCTGCGCCTCGACCGAGTCCACCTTGCCGTCGCCATCGGCGTCGGCGGGTGCGTCCGGATCGATGTCGGCGAGCGCCTCGGCGAGGTCCGCCTCGAGCGTGGGATCCAGCTCGGAGGCGTCGGCAGCCTGGGCGGCGGCGTCCGCCGGGTCCGCGGCGCGGGCCTCGGACCCCGTGGACCCAGTGGACCCGGTGGGCTCGTTGGGCTCAGCAGGCTCGGTGAAGTCCTTGTCGCCCGGGTTGTCGTTTACGCTCACTTCTTGTCTTCTTCCTCATCCACGACCTCGGCGTCGACGACGTTCGGGTCAGAGTTGGCGGCACCCGCATCGGCGGCGCCAGCGTTGGCGGCCTCGGCCTCGTAGATGGCCTTGCCCATCTCCTGACTCTCGGTGGACAGCTTGTCGACGGCGGCCTTGATGGCGTCGATGTCGTCGCCCTTCAGGGCCTCGTCGACGGCGTCGGCAGCCTCGGTGACCTTGGTCTTGATGTCCTCGGAGACCTTCTCGGAGTTCTCGTCCAGGAACTTGCGGGTCTGGTAGGCCATGGACTCGGCGGAGTTGCGGGTCTCCTGCTCCTCGCGGCGCTTCTTGTCCTCCTCGGCGTGCTGCTCGGCGTCCTTGACCATGCGGTCGATCTCCTCCTGGGACAGGCCGGAGCCCTCCTGGATCTTGATCGTGTTCTCCTTGCCGGTGCCCTTGTCCTTCGCGGTGACGTGGACGATGCCGTTGGCGTCGATGTCGAAGGTGACCTCGATCTGCGGGACGCCGCG
This sequence comes from Corynebacterium vitaeruminis DSM 20294, assembly GCF_000550805.1. Taxonomy (NCBI): domain Bacteria; kingdom Bacillati; phylum Actinomycetota; class Actinomycetes; order Mycobacteriales; family Corynebacteriaceae; genus Corynebacterium; species Corynebacterium vitaeruminis. The sequence goes on from NZ_CP004353.1 coordinate 2,628,507, forward strand.
CGGTGCCGGCGCGATGCCGCCCAGCTCGAAGGAGCCCAGCAGCTTGTTGGCCGCGGCCATCTCGCGCTCGCCCTGGAAGACCTGGATCTGGACGGAGGGCTGGTTGTCCTCCGCGGTGGTGAAGGTCTCGGAACGCTTGGTCGGGATGGTGGTGTTGCGCTCGATGAGCTTGGTCATCACACCGCCCTTGGTCTCGATGCCCAGCGACAGCGGGGTGACATCGAGGAGCAGGACGTCCTTGACCTCGCCGCGCAGGACGCCGGCCTGCAGGGCGGCGCCGACGGCGACGACCTCGTCCGGGTTCACGCCCTTGTTCGGCTCGCGGCCGCCGGTCAGCTCCTTGACTAGGTCGGAGACGGCGGGCATACGGGTCGAGCCACCGACGAGGACCACGTGGTCGATGTCGGAGATGGAGATGCCGGCGTCCTTGATGACCTGGTTGAACGGGGTCTTGGTGCGGTCGAGCAGGTCCTGGGTGATCTTCTGGAACTCGGTGCGAGACAGGGTCTCGTCGAGGAACAGCGGGTTCTTGTCGGCGTCGACGGTGATGTACGGCAGGTTGATGGTGGCGGACTGGGAGGCGGACAGCTCGATCTTCGCCTTCTCGGCGGCCTCGCGCAGACGCTGCATGGCCATCTTGTCCTTGGACAGGTCCACGCCGTTGGAGGCCTTGAACTTGTCGATCAGCCACTCGACGATGCGGTTGTCCCAGTCGTCGCCGCCGAGCTGGTTGTCACCGGCGGTGGCGCGGACCTCGACGACACCGTCGCCGATCTCCAGAAGGGAGACGTCGAAGGTACCGCCACCGAGGTCGAAGACCAGGATGGTCTGTTCCTTCTCGCCCTTCTCCAGGCCGTAGGCTAGCGCCGCCGCGGTCGGCTCGTTGACGATGCGCAGGACGTTGAGGCCCGCGATCTGGCCGGCCTCCTTGGTGGCCTGGCGCTGCGCGTCGGAGAAGTAGGCAGGAACGGTAATGACGGCGTCGGTGACGTCCTCGCCGAGGTAGGCCTCCGCGTCCCTCTTCAGCTTCATGAGTGTGCGAGCGGAGATCTCCTGCGGGGTGTACTTCTTGTCGTCGATGGACACGGTCCAGTCGGTGCCGATGTGGCGCTTGACGGAGCGGATGGTGCGGTCGACGTTGGTGACGGCCTGGTTCTTAGCGGACTGGCCGACGAGCACCTCGCCGTTCTTCGCGAAAGCGACCACCGACGGGGTGGTGCGGGAGCCCTCGGAGTTGGCGATGACTACCGGCTCGCCGCCCTCGAGAACCGAAACACAAGAGTTGGTGGTACCAAGGTCAATACCTACTGCGCGACCCATAATGATTTCCTCCAGAAAAAGTAGTGATTGTTGACTGCGTTTATGAAGTTGACTGCCGTCGACTCAACTTAGTATCCACCACCGGAGCGGTAATGTCCAGCTACTTGAGTCGGCCTCACTCAACCTGACACTTAGAGTAACGCGGCTTCCCACAAAGTTGTTCCCACCTGACTCAACTTTTTTTATTTCCGTTCTTTTCGCGCTGGTCATCGCCCGCTTTCGCTTTCCGACGCCTATGGCTTTGAACCCTACACACCCCACCCGACACGCGCCTTCGCGCGCGAGACGTCGGCAAACTTCTGTGGCCACTTCCTGCGGGATTGTGGCAAAGTGGTAGGCACTATGAGTAGCGAAGACAAGCCGAACCCTGAGGCGGGAGCCGAAGGCGTCGACAAGCGAAATGCGAAAGACCCCGCGACCCGCCTCGACGAGGTGCTGGACCAAGTCGTGGAGGAAGACGTCCTCCCCCTCGAAGAGGAGCCACTGGTCGCGCCGGCGCCCACGGTCGACCGCGCGCTGATCCTCGGGCAGGACGGCCGCTGGGTCGCGGGCTGGGCGCTGCGGTTTATCATCATGGCCGCGGCCGTGGTCATACTGTGGAAGGCGCTCGGCACGATCTGGTCGGGACTGTTGCCCGTCATGCTCGCGCTCATCGTCTGCACCGTGTGGTGGCCGCCGGTGCGCTGGCTGCGCGCCCGCAAGGTTCCCGCCGCGCTCGCCGTCATCCTCGTGATCCTGGGCTCGATCGCGCTCATCGGCGGCATCGTCGCGCTCATCGCCCCGAGCATCGCCGGCCAGTCGAAGGACCTCGTGGACAAGGCCAGCCAGGGCATCGACCAGGTGCGCAACTGGCTGGAGACGGGCCCGCTCAATATTGATATGAGCCAGTACGACAACCTCATTCAGAAGGGAATCACCTTCCTGCAGAACCAGATGTCCAACATCGCCTCCGGCGTGGTGGGCGGCGTGGCCATGGCCAGCGAGGTGCTCGTCACGGTCGTGCTCATGATCATCCTGTCGTTCTTCTTCCTAAAGGACGGCGACAAGTTCCTGCCGATGATCCGCAAGACCACCGGCCCGAACGTCGGCTGGCACCTCACCGAGGTGCTCACCCGCATGTGGAACACCCTCGGCGGCTACGTCCGCGCGCAGGCCACGGTCTCGATGGTCGACGCCATCTTCATCGGGGTGGGCCTCATCGTGCTCAAGGTGCCGCTGGCGCTCGCGCTGGCCGTGGTCACCTTCTTCGCGGGCTTTATCCCGATCGTCGGTGCGTTCTCCGCGGGCGCGCTGGCAGTCATCATCGCGCTGGTGTCCAACGGCATCCAGAGCGCGGTGTTCGTGCTCATCCTCATCATCGCCGTCCAGCAGATCGAGGGCCACATCCTGCAGCCGCTGCTGCAGTCAAAGGCCATGAACCTGCACGCGGCGATCGTCCTGCTCTCGGTCACGCTCGGCTCCACCCTGTTCGGCGTCATCGGCGCGTTCCTCGCGGTGCCGATCGCGGCGACGTTGGCGGTGCTCGTGCGCTACCACACCGAGCTGGTGGCGCTGCGCGCGGGCGAGATCACCATCGACGACATGGAGATGGCCACCTCCATGGAGACCGAGACCAACGTCAGCGTCCAGGAGGCGTGGGGGAGCTTCCGAGAGAGCCTGAGCGGATTGGGAAAGAAGAGCGAGTAGCACGCTTGCCGACGCCTACGGCGTCTGGCCCGCGGCCTTCCTTTAGGACGCCACCGCGGCGGTCTCCGAATCCTCGAACTCCTCGCTGCGCGAGGTGCTCACCTGCCCCTCGGCGCGGCGGGCGCGGGCGATCGCGACGCCGCGGAGCGTGAGCAGCACGCCCACCGCGAAGACCGCGGCCTGGATCCCCCACTGCACCGGGGTGTGCGCGATCGATCCCGCGCCGAGCAGGGCGAGGACGTTCGGCAGGTTGAGCATGACGATGAGCGAGCCCACGATCCCGCCGAGCGCCACCGGGTTCATGCGCGAGATGAGGAACGCGGCGATCGGGGTGGTGATGACGCCGCCGATGAGCAGCGCGACCACGGCCGCGAGGTTGGCGGTGAGGTCGTCCCACAGCCCCACGACGAAGCCTAGGGTCGCGGCCACCGAGACGAGAAACTCCGCGGTGTTGACGGTGCCGACGATCCGGCGCGGCTCCTGACGCCCCAGCCCCATGAGCGTCGAGGTGGTCACCGGCCCCCAGCCGCCGCCACCGGAGGCGTCGACAAAGCCGCCGACCGAGCCCAAGAGCACGAGGAAGGGCGTCGAGTAGGTGCGCTTGGTCACCTCGCGCGCGACGCGCCCCTTGGAGAAGCGCCACACGAGGTTGATGCCGATGGCGACGAGGATCGCCGAGGTGACCGGCTTCGCGGCGGACGTCGAGAGGTTCGCCAGCAGCGTGGACCCGATGAAGGCGGCGATCGCACCGGGGACGCCGAGCTTGAGCACCACCTTCCAGTCGACGTTGCCGAAGCGCCAGTGGGCAAGCCCGGACATGAGAGTGGTGCCCACCTCGGCGGCGTGGACGATGGCCGAGGCCTGCGCCGGGCCGGCGCCCGCGAGCAGGATGAGGATGGTGGTCGAGGTGACGCCGAAGCCCATGCCGAGCCCGCCGTCGACGAGCTGGGCCGCGGCGCCAGCGATGGCGATGAAGATGAGTGTGCGCATTGGAAGGTCCTTCTAAGAGAAGTGGTGGTGGGAAAGTCGTTGCAAGCGGCTTCTAGCAGCTGGCGCAGAGCATCGCTGCAGCGCGTCGGCCGACGACCGGGGCCAGCGCCGCGCCGAGCGGGGCCGAATGGGTGATGACGGAGCCCGTCGCGTCTTGGATCTTGGAGATGGACGAAGTCGCTGCATCGAGCAGCAGCCCGTGGGTGACGAACAACGGGAGCACGTGGACCCGCGGGTGCATGATGGTGACCTCCAGCAGCGAGGACTTGTTCGCCCCGGTCGCCTGGACGCTGGTCACGCCGCGCCCCAAAGTCGTTGCAAGGGTACGAGCCAGTCCCATGACCTGCTCGTTCGCCGCCTCGTCGGAGGAGCCGACGGAGTAGAGGGCGATGTGGCTTCCGGCAGGAGCCTCTGCAGCGACTTTCTCCGCGAGCACTCGGGCGACGAGGAGGTCGGTGCCGAGCGCGTCCGCGAGCACCAGCCGCAGGCCGGTGGCCGACTGCGTTGCAGCGACTTCGCGCGGCACGTCGACCTTGTGGTGGTAGGCGCTGCTAAACAGCAGCGGAACCACCACCGCGTCCTCGATCCCCTCGGCGACGAGCCGGCGTGCGACGGCCCCGAGGTCGGGTGCCGAGAAGTCGAGGTGTGCCTCGAAACATGGCATGCCCATTCGCTCCGCCACGGCCTGGCGCAGCTCGCGCACGGTCGCTGCGGCCTTGGGGTTGCGGGACCCGTGGGAGAGGAGGATGAGGGCAGTCATGTCGGTGTTCCTTCCTTATCTATTGGTGCCTAGCGCAGGCGCTGTCCTACCAGCCCTGCGGCCAGGGTGTTGCCGGAGGCGTTGTCGACGAGCAGGAACGATCCCACCGCGCCGCGCGCCGCGTACTCGTCGATCGGCAACGGCTTTTGCGTTTCGACGACTACGTGGGCGATGTCATTGAGGGCGATCTCCTCGGGCGCATCGACGTCGTGAATCCCGTCGATGTCGAGGGTGCGCGTGATCTCCGCGATGCGGCCGCGCACCAGCGCGGTGCCGTAGCGGACCTTGAGCAGCTGGCCCGCGCGCAGGCTCTTTTCCGTGAGCCCCACGACGGTGGCCGCGAAACTGCGGCGCTCCTCTGGGCGATTCGTCGAAGAGATGAGCTCGCCGCGGACGAGGTCGATCTCGTCGGCAAGCCGCAGCACGACCGAGTCGCCCGCGGTCGCTGCAACGACTTCGCCGTCGGAGGTGTCGATGCCCACGACCGTGGAGGTGCGTCCCTCCGGCAGCGCGACGGTGTCGCCGACGTGGACGGTGCCTGCAGCGACTTGGCCGGCGTACCCGCGGTAGTCGCTCGCGTGCTCGCGGATGACGTACTGGATCGGGAAGCGGAAGTCGAGCTCGTTCGCCCGCCCGGTGGACACCGGGATGGTCTCCAGCAGCTCGAGGACGGTCGGGCCCTCGTACCAAGGCAGGTTCTCGCTGCGGGTGACCACGTTGTCGCCCTTGAGGGCGGAGATCGGCACGACGTGCGGGTCGGCGACGCCGAGCGTTGCAGCGAGTTGCTCGAAGTCGTCTCGGATCGCGTCGAAGGTCTCCTTCGAGTAGCCGACGAGGTCGATCTTGTTCACGGCGAGCACCACGGTGCGGACGCCGAGCAGCGCTGCCACCGACAGGTGGCGGCGGGTCTGCTCCACCACGCCATGGCGGGCGTCGACAAGCAATACAACGACTTGGGAGGTGCTCACGCCGGTGACGGTGTTGCGGGTGTACTGCACGTGCCCCGGGGTGTCCGCGAGGATGAAGGTGCGGCGATCGGTGGCGAAGTAGCGGTAGGCCACGTCGATGGTGATGCCCTGCTCGCGCTCGGCGCGCAGACCGTCGACCAGCAACGATAAGTCGAGCCCCTCGAAGCCGCGGTCGGCGGAGGTGCGCTTCACGGACTCCAACTGGTCGGAGAGGACGGACTTGGTGTCGTGCAGCAGGCGGCCGACGAACGTGGACTTGCCGTCGTCGACGCTGCCCGCGGTGCAAAAGCGCAGGGTCTCGCGCTGGGCGAGCAGTTTCGTGGCGGAGGTCTTCTCCTGGGTGGCGGTGGTCATCAGAAGTAGCCTTCCTTCTTGCGGTCTTCCATAGCGGATTCGCTGAGCCTGTCGTCAGCGCGGGTGGCGCCGCGCTCGGTGAGGCGGCTGGTGGAGATTTCGGCGAGGACGTCGTCGATGGTGGTGGCGTCGGACTCGACGGCGCCGGTGCAGCTCATATCGCCGACGGTGCGGTAGCGCACGCGCTTAGTCACGAGCTTTTCCCCGCGCGAGTCGTCGGGCTCGCCCCACTCGCCGGGGGTCAGCCACATGCCGCCACGGTTGAACACCTCGCGGTCGTGGGCGAAGTAGATCTCGGGCAGCGCGATGCCGCGCGCGCCGATGTACTCCCACACGTCGGTCTCGGTCCAGTTGGAGATCGGGAAGACGCGGATGTTCTCCCCCGGCAGCTTGCCGCCGTTGTAGAGGTTCCACAGCTCGGGTCGCTGGCGGCGCGGGTCCCACCCGCCGAAGGAGTCGCGCACGGAGAAGACGCGCTCCTTGGCGCGTGCCCGCTCCTCGTCGCGGCGCGCGCCGCCGAGGACCGCGTCGTAGCCCTGCTCGGCGATGGTCTCGACGAGCGGGACGGTTTGCAGCGGGTTGCGGGTGCCGTCGGGGCGCTCCTGGAGGTCGCCGCGGTCGATCCAGTCCTGGACCTTGGCCACTCGCAGCCGGGCGCCGGTCTCCGCCACGAGGCGGTCGCGGAACTCGATGACCTCGGGGAAGTTGTGGCCGGTGTCCACGTGCAGCAACTCGAAGGGCACGGCGGCGGGTGCGAAGGCGCGGCGGGCGAGCTCGAAGACGACGACGGAGTCCTTGCCGCCGGAGAACAACAGCCCGACCTTGTCGAACTGCCCGGCCACCTCGCGCAGGATGTGGATGGACTCGTTTTCTAGGTCTTTGAGGTGGGGGGAAAGCAGAGTGTCGGTGGTAATCGTGGTGGTCATGTGTGCAGTCCGCATTCTGTCTTGGCGTTGCCGGCCCAGCGGCCGGATCGGGGGTCTTGTCCTTCTAGCACCGGCAGGGTGCAGGTCGCGCAGCCGATGGAGGGGTAGTTCTGCTTGGTCAGGGGGTGGACGATGAGGTCGCGCTCGGCGATGAATCGCTCGGTGTCCTCGAGCGTCCAGGTGATGATCGGGGAGATCTTCAGCCGCCCGGTCTTGTCCAGCGACAGCGCCGGAGCGGTGGCGCGGGTAGGCCCGTCGGCGCGCCGCAGGCCGGTGATCCAGCCCTGGTAGTCGGAAAGCGCCACCGCGAGCGGCTCGACCTTGCGCATTCGGCAGCAGGCGGTCGGGTTGGAACGGTAGAGGTTCGCGCCATAGGTCGCGTCCTGTTGCTTACGGGAAAGTTGCGCGGTAGCGCGCACCAGCTTGTTCGCGTATCGACGTTCCACTAGGTCGGCGACCTCGAGGGTCTCCGGGAAGTGGTATTCGGTGTCGAGGAACAGGAAGTCCGCGTCGGGCAGGTGGTCGTGGGCCAGCTCCGCGAGGACGGTGTTTTCCATGGACAGGGTGACCACGAGGTCGCCGGAAGTGTGCTCGCGCGCCCAGTCCAGGATGTCGCCCGCCTTGGCGTCGTAAAGCGAATCCGCCCATTTTTCGACGAGCTCGGCGTTGGTGCGGCGAACGTCTTCCGGCAGCGGCGCGGTGGTTTTAGGCCCCTCGGGCGAGATCCCCGGGTCGCGCAGCGGTGCGCGCGAACCCAGGACGGGGCTGGTGGGGAGGGTGAAAGTCATGGTGGGTCTTTTCGTTGCAAGGATCAGGCGGTAACGAGCGTGTGGCCGTGGCGGGCGAGCGACTGCTGCAGAGCCTGGGCGGAGGACGGTGCCTTGTCCGGCCGGTGCTCCGCATCGTCTTGTCCGTGGAACATGACGGAGAAGACGCGGTGGCAGTCGGCGCAGCTCCAGGCGAACTCGTCCTCGACGTCCGGGAACAGCGAGGTGCCTGCGCAGTAGGGGCAGTACTCGGGGTGGTTGCGGTTGGGGTTGGGCTTGCGGCGGAAACTCATTGCAGATCGGCCTCCTCGGCGCGCAGCACCCATTCGCGGAACTGCTCGCCCTCGGTGCGTTGCTTCTTGTACTTGGTCACGAGGCGGACGACGTAGTTGCCGACCTCGGCGGAGGTGACCTTGTGCCCGCGCAGCTTGCGGCCCCAGTCCGGGTGCAGGCCGAGCGCGCCGCCCAGGTGCACCTGGAAGCCCTCGACGCGGTTGCCCTCGTCGTCGGTGACGGTCTGTCCCTTGAAGCCGATGTCGGCGACCTGCGTGCGGGCGCAGGAGTTCGGGCAGCCGTTGAGCGAGATGCGGATGGGGACGTCGAGGTCGCCGACGCGCTCCTCGAGGTCGTCGACCAGCTCGATCGCGCGGGCCTTGGTGGTCACGTGCGCGAGCTTGCAGAACTCCAGGCCGGTGCAGGAGACGATGCCGCGGCGGAACTCCGAGGGCTTGGAGTACAGGCCGGTCTCATCCAGCGCCGCCGACAGCGGCTCGACGTCTCCTGGCTCGATGTCGAGGAAGAGCAGCTCCTTGTCCGGGGTGGTGCGCAGGCGTTCGATGCCGAAGCGCTCCGCGACGTCCGCGATGGCGATGAGCTGCTCGCCGGTGGCGTGCCCCACGGTGGGCTTAACACCGAGGTAGAACCGGCCGTCCTTCTGCTTGTGCAGGCCGAGGTGGTCGCGGGCGCCGGGGTTTTCCGGCACGTGGGGCCCGTCGATGAGCGGGGCGTCGAGGTATTCGGTCTCGAGCACCTCGCGGAACTTCTCGATGCCCCACTGCGCGACCAAGAACTTCAGGCGCGCGCGGTTGCGCAGGCGGCGGAAGCCGTAGTCGCGGAAGATGCGGGCGACGCCAGCCCAAACCTCGGGCACGCGCTCGAGCGGGACCCACGCGCCGAGCGAGCGGGCGAGCATCGGGTTGGTGGACAGCCCGCCGCCGACGTAGCACTCGAAGCCGGGGCCGAACTCGGGGTGGACCGAGCCGATGAAGGAGATGTCCTGGATCTCGTGGGTGACGTCCTGGCGAGCATTGCCGGAGATGGCCGTCTTAAACTTGCGCGGCAGGTTGTGGAACTCCTCGCGCGGCAGGTAGTTTGCAACGATCTCGTCGATGGCCGGGGTGGCGTCGATGATCTCGTCCGCGGCCACACCCGCGACCGGGGAGCCCAGGATGACGCGCGGGACGTCGCCGCAGCCCAGCAGCGTGGACAGGCCGTTGACCTCGAGCTTGTCCCAGATGGCGGGGACGTCCTCGATGCGGATCCAGTGCAGCTGGATGTTCTGCCGATCGGTGAAGTCGGCGGTGGAGCGGGCGTAGTCGCGGGAGATCTCGCCGACGGTGCGCAGCTGCTGCGGGGTGACCCGGCCGCCGTCGAAGCGCACTCGCATCATGAAGAACTCGTCCTGGAGCTCGGAGTTTTCCAGCTGGCCGGTCAGCTCCCCGCCCAGGTCCTGGCGGCGTTGGGTGTACAGACCCAGCCACTTGAAGCGGGGCGCGAGGTCTTCTGCCGGGATGGAGGAGAACCCCTGCTTGGAGTAGATGTCGATCACGCGTTGGCGCGCGGACAGGCCGCCGTCTTCCTGCTTGATGCGCTCGTCGCCGTTGAGGGGTTCGCGCCCGTCCAGCTTCCACTGTCCTTCAGATTTCTTGGCGCGGGCAGGTCGCTTCTCGACGCCCGCCGCTTGGGTCGCTGCACGCTGGGCGGGGGCTGCGTCGCGGATGGTTGTCGTGGTCATGTGCGAATGTCAGGCTTTCTTGGTGTCTCGTGGATCGGGTGCGAGTGCCGCTTTGTGCTCGGGGCCGCGAAAGGCACCCCCGGGCGAATAAAAATCGGGCACGGCGATGCAGTGCGCTCCCCGGTTTTGCGGGGTGGTGGTTCTTCTAGGTGATCGAGAGCCACCCTGGCAGGGCGGCTCCGTTGCCGTAACAGACAATGTAGATATACCAAGTTGTCTAAGCAAGGGTTTTCATAGACCGAGCTGTACATTAAACGGCGCTTTGATGGCTTTGTCCTGCACATTTAAAAAATAATCGCGGTGAATTTAATACAGACCACTTGGTTCATTTTTCGCGTATTTTGAATTTAAATACCCGAATTCTTGCCAAGATGCGACGCAAGACGCTAGCTTTACGAACCACTTGGTCTAGTTCCATTGAGATTCGCCCCGCCGGGGGCGAACCGCTGGGCCAAAGACGAGAAACCTTGGCGTCGACAAGCACAATGCAACGAGCACGGCGCGCATCCAATCACGAATTCCTAGAAAGGCTTCGGCTACTTCCCATGACCACCTCTACCCCGCTTCGCGTCGCCGTCATCGGTGCAGGCCCCGCCGGCATCTACGCCTCCGACATCCTGGTGAAAAACACCGAGGGCGACGTGGCCATCGACCTCATCGAGCAGATGCCAGCGCCCTTCGGGCTGATCCGCTACGGCGTGGCCCCCGACCACCCGCGCATCAAGGGGATTATCAAGTCGTTGCATCGCGTCCTCGACACCCCGCAGATCCGCCTGCTCGGCAACATCCACGTCGGCCGCGACGTGAGCGTTGAGGAGCTGCAGCAGTACTACGACGCCGTAGTCTTCGCGACCGGCGCCGTCGGCGACCGCTCCATCGGCATCCCCGGCGAGGACCTCGAGGGCGTGCACGGCGCGGGCGAGTTCGTGGGATTCTACGACGGCAATCCGCGGTTCGAGCGCGACTGGGACCTGTCGGCGAAGGAGGTCGCGGTCATCGGCGTCGGCAACGTGGGCCTCGATGTCGCCCGCATCCTTGCAAAGACCGGCGACGAGCTGCTGGTCACCGAGATCCCCGACAATGTCTATGCATCGCTGAAGGACAACCAGGCCGAGACCGTCCGCGTGTTCGGCCGCCGCGGCCCGGCCCAGGTGAAGTTCTCGCCGCAGGAGCTCAAGGAGCTCGACCACTCGCCCACCATCAACGTGGTCGTCGACCCGGAGGACATCGACTACGACGCCGCCTCCGAGCAGGCCCGCCGCGATTCCAAGTCCCAGGACCTCGTCTGCCAGATCATCGAGGGCTACGCGCTGCGTGAGCCGAAGGAGGCCCCGCACGCGCTGCAGATCCACCTCTTCGAGAACCCCGTGGAGATCCTCGGCGAGAACGGCAAGGTGGTGGGGCTTCGCACCGAGCGCACGGAGCTCGCCGGCGACGGCTCCGTCCGCGGCACCGGCAAGTTCACGGACTGGCCGGTCCAGGCCATCTATGCCGCGGTGGGCTACCGCTCGGACGCCATCGACGGCGTGCCCTTCAACGACGCACAGCACGTCATCAACAACGACGGCGGCCACGTCGTGGACCTCGACGGCGCGATCGTCCCCGGCCTCTACACCACCGGCTGGATCAAGCGCGGCCCCGTCGGCCTCATCGGAAACACCAAGTCCGACGCGAAGGAGACCATTGACATGCTGCTTTCCGACGCCAAGGCGGGCCTACTCGGTGCCGAGTACACCTCCGACTTCACCGAGCTGCTTCGCGAGCGCGGCATCGACTACACCACCTGGGAGGGCTGGCACGCCCTCGACGCCGCGGAGCGCGCGCTCGGCGAGGCCGAGGACCGCGAGCGCAAGAAGATCGTCGAGTGGGAGGAGATGGTCGAGGCCTCGAAGGTGACCGTCTAGTCCGGGTCGGCGCGAGTCAGTGCGGGCGGGGCGGGGTCCCCCTGTTTCGCTCGATATTGGTCACAAAAGTTCATCGAATAAAATGAGTCATCGTAATATTTTCTGTCATACATTTCCCCCTCTTTGCTGACGATGGCGATGGACTCCCACGATGACTTACTTTGATCTCCCCTTTCAGCCCGACGAGCTGACCCAAGAAGCTATTTTTGCCGCGCACGAGGGCGGCAAGCTGGCTGTGGCCTCCGCCCGCCCGCTGCGCTCTCGTCACGACCTCTCCCTCGCCTACACCCCGGGCGTGGCCCAGGTGTGCAAGGCCATCGAGGCCGACGAGTCCCTGTACCCGCGCTACACCGGCGCCGGCCGCACCGTCGCCGTGATCTCCGACGGCACCGCGGTCTTGGGGCTTGGCGACATCGGCCCGAAGGCCGCCATGCCCGTCATGGAGGGCAAGTGCCAGCTGTTTTCCTCCTTCGTCGACGTCAACGCGATCCCGATCGTCGTCAACGAGACCGACACCGACAAGCTCATCGAGGCCATTGCTGCCATCGCCTTGAGCTTCGGCGCCATCAACCTGGAGGACATCTCCGCGCCGCGCTGCTTCGAGGTGGAGCGCCGCCTCGACAAGATGCTCGACATCCCGGTCTTCCATGACGACCAGCACGGCACCGCCATCGTGCTCACTGCGGGCATCAAGAACGCCTGTAAGCTCGCCGGCCGCACGCTCGAGGACCTGCAGGTGGTCATCTCCGGCGCGGGTGCCGCGGGCATCGCCTGCTGCAAGATGCTTCTCGACGCTGGTGTGAAAGACATCATCCTGCTTGACTCCAAGGGCGTTATCCACCCTGACCGCGAGGGCGGCCTACACCCGGTCAAGCAGGAGATCGCCGAGATTACCAACCCGCGTCGGGTCACCGAACGCGAGGCCGCCTTCGACGGCGCGAGCGTGTTCATCGGCCTCTCGCGCGGCAAGGTCGGCGAGGACCTGCTCAAGCGCATGGCCGAGAAGCCCTTCCTGTTCTCGCTCGCGAACCCGGACCCGGAGATCGAGCCGGAGCTGGCCGCTAAGTACGCCTCTGTCGTTGCAACGGGGCGCAGCGACCTGCCCAACCAGATCAACAACGTGCTGGCCTTCCCTGGCATCTTCCAGGGCGCGCTCAACGCGCAGGCCACCTCGATCACCCCGGCGATGAAACTCGCTGCATCGGAGGCGATCGCCTCGATCGTGGGCGACGACCTCGCCGTCGACTACATCATCCCGTCCGCGCTCGACAGCCGCGTCGCCCCGGCGGTCGCTGCAGCAGTCGAAAAGGCGGCACTCGCTTAAACACGCCTTCGGCTCCTCGCCCCCGTTCCCCTGCTGCGGAGCGGGGGCGACGTCGTTGCAACGACTTTAGATAAGCCCCAATTCCTCGACTGCCTGCGCGAGTTCGCGCGCCCCGCGCGCCACCGCGTCTGCCCACGTCCCCGTGGATTCCTCGTTGGCGTTGTCGCTGACCTGCTTGAGCAGCCGGACCGGGATCTCGAAGTGCTGGCAAGTCTTTGCAACGGCGTAGCCCTCCATGTCGACCAGCTCCGCGATCCGCGCGAGCTTCTCGCGGCGCAGCGAGTCGTTGATGAAGGAGTCGCCGGTCGCAAGCCTCGCAGTGGGAAGCGGGCCACCGGATTGCTGCAGAGCCAGGGCGTTGGGGAAGGGGCGGCCGGTGATCTGCTCGATGGCGCTCGTGTCGAAGTCGTGCTTGATCACCTCGGTAATCTCGTACACCCCGGCGTAGCCGTCGACAAGCGAGCCAGCAGTGCCGATGTTGATCACCGCTGCAGGGCGCGGTCCGCGCGCGAGTACTTCCGCCAGGGCGATGGTCGCGTTGAGCGTGCCGATGCCGGTGATCAAAGTCGTTGCATCGTGTGGCAGCGCCGCCGCCTCGCCCGCGACCGCCGCGATGAACAGAGGGCGACGGGGATCGATCTCGTGATTCAGGTGCATGCCCTCGAGCTTAAACGCCCTATCCGGCAAAGAGCACGGCAAGCCCCGCGAGGATGCACAGCGGCACCTCGGCAACACCGATCTGCTTCGGGGTCCACGCCCAGCGGTGGAGCGTGAGCGGGAAAGTCGTTGCACGCACGAGCGCCCACACGGCGACCACGATCATGAGCCACCACGACGCGACAGGGACGATGCGTCCGGCCCCGAGAAAGAGCACCGCAACGACGACCACTGCGTGGTAGGCCACCGAGCCAACCAGGTAGCCGGATTTGCCGCGCTCGCGCACCATCGTCTTCACGAACGGTATGGTGCCGGTGAAGTACGCGGCGAGGAAGGCCGTCGCCGCCCACTGCGATGCCGGGATCCCCGCGAGACTCCTGGTTGCATCGCTTCGAGCGACCTCGCCGACCAAGTACAGCGCTGGCAGCAGCAGCGCGGAGGCGCACGTGGTGGACACGCCCGAGAGCAGCGAGCGGGGTCGGTGCCGCAAAGTCTCTGCAACGGCGATGAGAACCAGCGGAGCGAACAGCGGTGCGAACCACAATAGACAAGGAGCAAGGAGGACGACGATAACGATGCACGCCAGGCTCATCGCCCCGGTGACCGCCATCGGCACGGCGTATTCGTGTTTGCGGTGCGGGTTGCGCGCCTTGACCCACTGGCCGAAGGCGAAGAAACAGAAGTAGCCGGAAAACCAAGCGCCGAGGATGAGCGCCAGCGTAACCACGAGCCGGGGTAAAGTCGTTGCATCCTGGCGAAGTAGCGCCACCAGCACCCCGGCGACCGCGGGCGTGGACAGCATCGCCCACGCGCCGTGTTGGTTGGGCACCCACCGGGCAGCCGTTCGCCGGGCCTTTCGCGTCGGCGGTGACGGAGTTGCCGGGGTGGAGTTCGATGCAGCGACAGGATACACATCGTCATGGTACATCATCCAAAAGTTTGATGCCGACACCCCGGACCGGACCGATCTGTCTAGATTTACACCTTCCAAGAGCCCAAAAAGAACCAATCGGTCTATATTTTTATTCATTCCCTACATGCCGACTACCTGTGGCTTTTCGTTCGCTAACACCAGACGCTAGACACGGTAAACGGCCAAGGTATAGATTCGTTAGACAAAGCAGTCTACAAATACTGAACCACTGAAATACTGAACTGCTGAGCTGAAAGGTAAACGATGAGTCGCTCACTTTCCATCGCTGTCATCGGCGCCGGCGCGTCCGGCCTCTACATTGCCGATCAGCTCATGTGCCGCACCGTGGGCGCCCACATCGATCTCATTGACCAGACCCCGGCACCCATCGGCATCGCCGCCTACAGCGCCCGCCCGCCGCGAAGCGTTGCAGCTTCGACCACCCACCTCATCGGCAACGTCCGCGTCGGCACCGATGTTTCGGCTGCAGAGCTTCGCGGCGTCTACGACGTCGTCATCGATGCAACGACTTTCGCCGAGGGGGTCTCCGAGTTCACCCTCGACGCGACGATCGACATCGCCCTCGCAGGCGCCGAGGCCACGCATCCGCGCCTCGAGCTCGCCGAGCTGCTGCAGCGCCGAGGCGTCCCGGCGACGCGGTGGGTCAACCCGCTCAACCTCCCCACCGGCCGGGGCCTTCGCGAATGGCAGGCGGCGCTCGCCACCTCCCGCGGCGTCCCGGTGTGCTTTTAAAAAGTCGTTGCAACAACTCCCGCAGGCCCCTTCACCCGGGGCTGCCGGGAGTTTTGCGCGTGAAGGAAAAGTCGTTGCATCGCTTTCCGACGCCTTCGGCGCCGTAGGCGTCGACAAGCGTGCAACTAGGCTCACGCGATGCCACGCCTTAAAGTAAGAGCCATGTCCTCCGCGACGCGGGCCCCCTCCCGCGTGCGGTCAAGCCTCACCCCAGAAGGACCGTGAATCAACCCGTGATCTCCCACGTGCTCGCAAGCCCGGCGACCACCCCGGTGACGACGAC
The DNA here is from genome assembly GCF_000550805.1 of Corynebacterium vitaeruminis DSM 20294. Classification (NCBI taxonomy): domain Bacteria; kingdom Bacillati; phylum Actinomycetota; class Actinomycetes; order Mycobacteriales; family Corynebacteriaceae; genus Corynebacterium; species Corynebacterium vitaeruminis. The sequence continues at coordinate 2,644,126 of NZ_CP004353.1, forward strand.
GCTCGGTATCGCAGGCATCGTACTTTCGCTGCCGGCCTGGATCTACTTCATCCTTGCCGTGGCGAGGCTCTACCGCTTCGTCGCCGCGGGAAAGCCCAGCTACGAGCGCACGAACCAGCCTTTGCAAAGACTTGGGACCATGCTCAAGGAGGTCTTCTTCCACACCGAGCTCGTGCGCAAGCCCGCCGTCGCGGTGGCGCACTGGTTCGTCATGCTTGGATTCCTCATCGGCTCGCTCGTCTGGTTCGAGGCCTATATTCAGACCTTCGCGCCGGATTCCGGCTGGCCGATCATCGGCCACTGGGCGATCTACCACCTCGCCGAGGAAGTCCTTGCATTGGGAACGGTCATCGGCATCGCGTTCCTGTTCGCGCTGCGTATCAGTAAGGGCACCCGTGAGCGACTGTCGCGCTTCTACGGTTCGAACAGCGCCGCGGCGTTCTTCGTCGAGGCGGTCGTCTTCGTCGAGGGGCTGGGGATGCTGCTGGTCAAGGCGTCGAAGATCGCCACCTACGGCCACGCCTCCTGGACGGACTTTGTCACCCGCGAAGTCGCTGCATTGCTCCCGGCATCCGCCACGCTGGTCTCGGCGTTCGCACTCGTCAAGCTGCTCACGGGCATGATCTGGCTCGTCGTCGTGGCACGCAACCTCAACTGGGGCGTTGCGTGGCACCGCTTCCTCGCCTTCTTCAACATCTTCTTCCGCAGGAATCCAGGCGGCGCCAAGGCGCTCGGTGCTGCCGCTCCCATGCTTTCCGACGGCCAGCCCCTCACCCTGGAGACCCTCGACGAGGCCGGGGACGAGCCCACCTTGGGCGTCGGAAAGCTAGGCGATGCACCGTGGAAGATGCTGCTCGATGCGGCAACCTGTACCGAGTGCGGCCGATGCCAGGAGCAGTGCCCCGCCTGGCACACCGAAAAGCCGCTGTCGCCGAAGCTTTTCGTCACCGACATCCGCGACGCGGCGGTGGCCAACTCCGCTTACCTCACCGATCCCGCGACCTTTGCGGCCGACGAGTCGCACGCGGGCGTCGACGTGCTCAAGCTCGTGGGCGAGTCCCAGGTGATCAAGCCCGATGTCCTGTGGAGCTGCACCAACTGCGGCGCCTGCGTCGAGCAGTGCCCCGTCGACATCGAACACATCGATCACGTGCTCAACCTGCGCCGCTTCCAAGTCCTTGCAGAGTCCGACTTCCCCTCCGAGCTCACTGGCCTGTTCAAGAACCTCGAGACCAAGGGCAACCCGTGGGGACGCAACAACTCCGAGCGCCAGTCCTGGATCGACGAGGCCCGCCGCGACGGGCTGGAGGTCCCCGTCTTCGGCGAGGACGTCCACGACTTTGACGACCTCGAGTACCTGTTCTGGGTCGGTTGCGCCGGCGCCTTCGACGACGAGGGCAAGAAGACCACCCGCGCCGTCGTCGAGTTGCTGCATACCGCGGGCGTGAAGTTCGCCGTCTTGTCCAAGGGCGAGACCTGCACCGGCGACCCGGCCCGCCGCGCGGGCAACGAGTTCCTGTTCCAGCAGCTTGCGCTCGACAACGTCGCCACCTTGAACGGCGTCTTCGAGGGCGTCCCGCAGGGCCAGCGCAAGATCATCACCACCTGCGCGCACTGCTTCAACACGCTGCGCAACGAGTACCCCGACTTCGACGGCCACTTCGACGTCTTCCACCACACCCAGCTCTTAAGCCGCCTCGTGCGCGACAAGCTGCTCACCCCGATCCCGCGCACGGCGGACAACCGCCAGCCGATCACCTACCACGACCCGTGCTTCCTCGGCCGCCACAACAAGGTCTTCGACCCGCCGCGCGAGCTGCTCGGGCTCACCGGCGCCAACCTCATCGAGATGGACCGCAACCGCAACGAGGGCTTCTGCTGCGGTGCGGGCGGCGCGCGCATGTTCATGGAGGAAAAGCTCGGCACCCGCATCAACGAAAATCGTGCCGCCGAGGCCGTCGCCACCGGCGCCGAGGTCATTGCGGTGGGTTGCCCGTATTGCAACACCATGCTCACCACAGGTGTGAAGACCGTTGCAGAAAAGCAGGCGGCACCGGTGGTCAAGGACGTTGCGCGTCTGCTTCGCGATAGCGTGCTTGTCGACGGCACGCTCCCGGAGCCTCGGGCGAAGGCGTTCCTCGAGTCGCCCCGCAGGACGCCGCGCCGCGAGGACAAGCAGCAACCGAAAGTCGTTGCAACGCCTCCGACCACGCCGGGAGCACCGGTATCAGCAACCCACACGCCCGCGACGCCAGCCGCTGGCGTGCCCGCGCCCGGGGTCCCGGCGCCGACTGCAGGTGTCCCACAGCCTGGCACCGTCCCGACCCCCGCCGCCATCCCGTCGGTGCCCGTCCCGGGTGCTGCCGTGCCGCCCCCCACCGCGGTGCCGACGCTGCAGGCTGCGGCGCCTACTCCGACGGTTCCGACGCCAGCATCGCCGAGCGTGCCCTCCCCGGCAGTTCCGACGCCAACGCCTGCCGTCCCGACTCCGGGTGCTGCCGTGCCGAAACCGACCATCCCCGCACCGGGCTCTGCGGCCCCTGCGCCTGCGGTGCCTTCCCCCGGCGCCGTGCCTCCGCCGAGCGTGCCGACTCCGGCAGCCGCTGCGCCGAAACCGACCATCCCCGCGCCCGGCGCGATTCCACCGCCCGCAGCGCCTATGCCCAATGTGCCGGTACCGGGCGCTTCGGCGCCAGCTCCCGCAGTGCCCGCGCCGACGCCTTCGGTCCCAGCGCCGGGGGCTGCTATCCCCCGCCCCGCTGTTCCCTCACCCAGCCCGACGGCTGGGGAGGACGAGGCGGAAGACTGATTTGCAACGACTTTGTCGGTGCCCCGCGTGTCTTCGCGTGGGGCACCGATCCTTTTTCTCATTTGCAATTACGCCCACAGCGAAATGGGTGATTTCCCTGATGCGCTAGGAAATTGGCGTGACTATGGTGAGGGGTATGAGCAACCCTTTTCAGCCTGACTACCGGATTAGCGATGCGGAGCGTCGCCAAGCGATGGAAGACCTTGGCGCGCACTTCGCCGCGGGTCGGCTGGACATGAGCACCTACGAGCAGCGGATCGACCAGGTCGCCTCGGCGACCATGCGTTCTGAGATCTCGTACCTCTTCGACGATCTGCCTGCGGCTGGTCTGGTGGCTCCCACCTTGGCGTCGACAAGCATTGCAGGAGAACCGACCTATACGGCCTCGGAGATCGATCGGGTGCGCCGGGAGGGGCAACGCACCCGGGCGGGGATTCTGGGGGTGACCACCGTCGGCTGCTTCATCGCGCTGGCCACGGGCGGCCCGTCGGTGGGCGTCGTAATGTTCCTCATCCCGCTGGTGTGGCTGCTGCTGTACGTGATGAAGGTGGGGCCCGACTCGTGGTACATGCCCTCGCGCGCGAAGCTCGAGCGCGAGCGGTTGCGGCAGGTCCGGATGCTCGAGGCCCAGCACACCCAGGCGATTCGCCTGGCCCACGCCGAGCAGCTCGCCCATCAAAAGGCCCTGAGGCAGCAGCGCCAGAACGAACTGGCGTCCACGGCCATGGAGTTCGCGGACGAGGCCCTGAAAAAGCTCCGGCGCCGACGCTAACGGGACGTCCGGGCGGCGCTGTGGTCACACCTTTGTGAGGGAAACTATTGAATTCTCCGCAATGCGCGAGAAGGATTTTTGAAATAGGTTCTCTGTTCATCTGCTGCGCTCTCCCGCCGACTCGCGCACGTGAGGTTGCGCGGGGAGCTCAGGCACTACCCGAAAGGTAGCCCCATGAAGCTCCGCCGCTACGCAACCAGCCTCCTCGGCGCCCTCGCGCTCGTCGCCGCAGGATGGAGCGCCCCCGCGACCGGCGCCGAGTCCAACAACCTCGTCATTTTCGGCGACTCGGTAGCCGCCGACCCGCCGCTCGGCGCGTACCTGGCTGGCAGCTCCGCCGACCGGCTCGGGCTCAACACGACTGGCCTGCGCAGCTGCCCGCGCAGCGACTCGAGCTACGGCGTGCAGGCCGCCCATCTGCTCGGGCTCGAGGCGAGCGATTACTCCTGCTCCGGCATGTCCGCGATCTCCAAGGACCCGGCGGTCCCGCAGTTTTCGCAGCAGGTCGACGCCGCGCAGTCGGACGGTTCCCTGAGCGCGCGCACCCAGCGCGTGGTCATCACCGCCGGGTTCAACGACACTTACAGTCAAAACTCCCTCGCCGACGACCAGGCCGTCGGCAATTACGTCGGGGCGATGATTCCGCAGATCCAGCGTATCCGCGCCGCCGCGCCCAACGCGCGCATCCAGCTGGTCGGCTACCCCACGATCACCGCGAACAGCGACGTCTGCCTCGGTCACCTGTTCCCGAACTCCTCCGTCTCGGTCCCCGCCGGCATAGTCGAGCGATTCGAGAATGAGGCCGAGTCCATGGGCGCGCAGCTCGCGGCGTCGACAGGTGTCGAGTTCCTGAGCCTCAAGCAGGCCACCGCGGGCAACGGCATGTGCGCCAGCGACGCCGACCGTTACTGGACGAGCATCATCGACTTCACTGGTGGCCCCGCGCACCTGCCGATCCACCTCAACGCCAGAGGCCACGCAGCCGTCGCGAACGCGATTGCTGCAAGCTAGTTCCTGCCCGGGATAGCGGTCGGTGGCTATTGCCGTCGGCAAGCTGCTGTGCAAGAAGCTTGTCAACGCGTCACCGCGCCGCGCCTTCGTTGCATAGCGGGCACGCACGTATTGGGGAGCGCTTCTGTTGCAAGCGTTAAAAAAGTGGCAACATATACCGGGTGAGTAAAAAAGAAGCCACCCCCAGCCAGAGCGCGCCGAAGAAGAAGCAGCGCCGCATCTTCGATCAGTCGGAGAAGATGAAGGACGTCCTGTACGAAATTCGCGGGCCGGTGGCGGCGGAGGCCGAGCGCCTTGAGCTTGACGGCCACCGCATCCTCAAGCTCAACACCGGCAACCCGGCGATCTTCGGGTTCGAGGCGCCGGATGTGATCATGCGCGACATGATCGCCGCGCTGCCGACCTCCCAGGGATACTCCACCTCCAAGGGCATCATCCCGGCGCGCCGCGCGATCGTGACCCGATACGAGGTGATCCCGGGCTTCCCGTCTTTCGACGTCGAGGACGTCTACATCGGCAACGGCGTCTCCGAGCTCATCACCATGACGATGCAGGCGCTGCTCAACGACGGCGACGAGGTGCTCATCCCCGCGCCCGACTACCCGCTGTGGACCGCAGCGACGTCGCTGGCCGGCGGCAAGCCGGTGCACTACCTGTGCGACGAGGACAACAAGTGGTTCCCGGACATCGAGGACATTAAGGCAAAGGTCTCGGATAAGACCAAGGCCATCGTCATCATCAACCCGAACAACCCCACGGGCGCGGTGTACTCGAAGGAGATCCTGCAGCAAATCGTCGACATCGCCCGCGAGCACGACCTGCTCATCCTGGCCGACGAGATCTACGACCGCATCCTTTACGACGGTGCCGTGCACACCTCCATCGCGACGCTCGCACCCGATCTGCTGTGCATCACCTACAACGGCCTGTCCAAGGCCTACCGAGTCTGCGGCTACCGCGCCGGTTGGATGGTCGTGACCGGCCCGAAGCAGTACGCAAAGGGCTTCATCGAGGGCCTCGACCTGCTCTCAGGCACCCGTCTGTGCCCGAACGTTCCGGGGCAGCACGCCATTCAGGTCGCCCTCGGCGGGCGGCAGTCCATCTACGACCTCACCGCCGAGTCCGGGCGCCTACACAAGCAGCGCGACGCCGCGTGGGAGGGCCTCAACGCCATCCCAGGTGTCAGCTGCGTGAAGCCGATGGGCGCGCTGTACGCCTTCCCGAAGCTCGACCTCAATTACTACGACATCCACGACGACACGCAGCTCATGCTCGACCTGCTGCGCGCGGAGAAGATCCTCCTCGTCCAGGGCACGGGATTCAACTGGCCAAAGCCCGACCACTTCCGAGTAGTATTCCTGCCATGGGCTTCTGAGCTGAAGGAAGCAATCGAAAGGCTGGGCAACTTCCTGTCCGGCTACAAGCAGTAAGCGAATCGCTGCATCCTTGCGGGTGTCCTCCGTGGGCTCCATGTGAGACGGCTTCACTTGAGACGACTCCTCTAGGCCGGCGATTGCTTCGCCGACTAGAGGAGTTCGTGCTTTGGGACGACATAGCGCACCGGGGAAGCGCCGGGCTAGCGACCAACCGGGGCCTAGCTACCAGGGGCTACAGGGAACTTCGGGGGAGCCGGAAGTCGTTGCAACGACTTCAAACGGTGGTTCTGAAGGCATCGATGGTGACGGGAGTATCCGGCTGTGGCGCAAAGCGTTGGCAGCGTTGCTCATCGTTGGCGCGATCGTCACCGCGGTAGGCGTTGGCCTTTTGTGGCCAAGCAGAGAGGAGCCCAACGTCTCGCCGGAGTTCTACACCTCCTTCTCGCTCGGCCAGCACCAAGTAGACGGCCAGGTCGTCACCATGACGCCCGGCGCGTGCACTGCGGCCGAGCTCGGCAAGACCTTCGACGACGCCCCGCGCGTGGTCCCAGGCTCCGACTCCACCTGCACCTGGGTCATCACCCAGATCGACTCCGGCGACAACGCTGGCAAGCGCACCCTGCTCATCAACTCCGGCCAGGTGGGCGAGCCCGAGCTCAAGGTCGGCGAGAAGATCCGCCTCGTGGAGGCAGCCGACGCGGACGGGTCGCTCAACTACTCCTTCGGCGACTACCAGCGCACCACCCCGCTCCTCGCGTGGCTGATCCTCATCGCGGTGGCCATCATCCTATTCGCCGCGTGGCGAGGGTTCAGGGCGCTCATCGGACTTTTCGTCACGATGGTAGTCGTTGCAATATTCTTCCTTCCCGCCATCCTTCACGGCGCCTCGCCGCTGCTCATCGCGGTCTTCGGCGGTGCCTTGATCCTCTACCTCGTGCTGTTTCTGGTGCACGGCTGGAACTGGAAGACCGCCTCCGCGCTCGGCGGCACCCTCATCGCGCTGTGTTTCTCGGCGGTGCTGGCGCATTTCGCCATCGCGCAGAACCAATTGCGAGGGCTTGGCGACGACAACAACCTCCACATCATCTTGTACCTACCCGACGTGTCGGTCACGGGACTCATGCTCTGCGGCTTCATCATCGGTGCCTTGGGCGTGCTCAACGACGTCGCGATCTCCCAAGCCTCCACCGTCAACGAGCTCTCCGAGCTGGATCCGCAAGCCTCCCCCTGGCGGCTGTTCCTCTCCGCCATGGATGTTGGCCGCGACCACATCTCATCGATGGTTTACACCCTTGTCTTGAGCTACACAGGCGCGTCGTTGCCGCTGTTGCTGCTGCTGAGCCTATCCAATCGCCCCATCACGCAGACGCTCTCGAGCGACATCATGTCCACCGAGCTGCTGCGCTCCGGCATCGGCGCGCTGGCGCTGACCCTCGCGGTCCCGATCACAACGATGATCGCTGCATTTACGGTCCCTAACCGCGAAGCAAAGTCGACGCAATGACCATCGAGGTACGCCCTGCAACGAGTTTCGACGACGTCGCGCTTCTCCTTGGCCCGAAGAAGCCCACCTCCAACGTGTGTTTCTGCCTGTCGTACCGCTTGGGATCCAAGGAGAACAATGCGCTGCGTGGCCCCGCGCGCGCAGAGAAGGTCCGGGAGCTTTGCAACCTCGACATCCCACCCGGGGTCATCGCTTACCTCGACGGCGAGCCGGTTGGCTGGGCGGCGGTGCAGCCTCGCCGCGACACGAGCTTCGCGCGAAGTCGTCGCATCCCGCGCATCGACGACCGCGACCCGTGGTGCGTCTGGTGCTTCCGCGTGCGCCCCGGCCACCGCAAGCAGGGCATCATGCACCCACTGCTCGAAGGCGCCGTCGACTTCGCGCGCTCACGCGGCGCGGAGGTCATTGAAGGATACCCGGTCGACAACGACGGCCAGCGCATCGATACAACGATGGCCTACGTCGGTTCGCGTTCGCTTTTCGACGCCCATGGTTTCCGCCTCGCCTCCCCCACCACCTCCATGCTGGGCGGCTTCCCGCGGGTGATCATGCGCAAGGAGTTGGCCTAGCCCCCATACGGCCGAAGGCCTGCCGGTGTCCACGGCAGGCCTTCTTGGCGTTTTCCTTCTTCTTGTCCGGTATCCTCGTTGCCCGGCCACGCAACATGAGATGTTGTTGCAGCTGTTCCGGGGACATCTTCCATACCGAGCGATCGTGTCGCTTCGCCATCTCCTTGGATCACCTCCTTCGTCCAAGGAGCAAGCTTACAGGCTGCGGCCCAGCGCCTTGTAGGTCCATCCGGCGTCCATCCACGCCTTCGCGTCGAGAACGTTGCGCCCATCGATGATGACCGCGTTGCGCACGAGCTTCGCCACCTCGGCGGGATCGAGGTCGACGAACTCGCGCCACTCGGTCGCCAGCACCACAAGGTCGGCGCCTTGCAACGCTTCCTTCGCGCTGGCTGCGTAGTTGAGGGTCGGAAAGATCGCGCGGGCGTTGTCCATTGCCTGCGGATCGTAGACAGTGGTTTGGGCGCCCTGCAGCGACAACTGGCCCGCAACGTTGAGCGCCGGGGAGTCGCGAACGTCGTCGGAGTTGGGCTTGAAGGCGCAGCCCAGCACGGTCACGGACTTGCCGATGAGCGAGCCGCCCGCGGCCTTCTTCGCGAGCTGGACCATGTGCTCGCGGCGGCGCATGTTGATTGCATCGACTTCGCGGAGGAACGTCAGCGCCTCGTTGGCGCCGAGCTCACCTGCGCGCGCCATAAAGGCGCGGATATCCTTGGGCAGGCAGCCGCCGCCGAAGCCCAGTCCGGCGCCGAGGAACTTCCGGCCGATGCGATCGTCGTAGCCGATGGCGTCGGCAAGCAGGGTGACATCCGCGCCGGCCGCCTCGCAGACCTCGCTGACCGCGTTGATGAAGGAGATCTTCGTGGCGAGGAAGGCGTTTGCAGCGACTTTGACGAGTTCCGCAGTGGCTAGGTCCGTCACGAGGAACGGCGTTCCGCCCTCGAGCGGGGTTGCATAGACTTCGCGGGCGACCGCCTCTGCTTGAGAGGCACCCGGGCGGACGCCGACGACGATGCGGTCGGGGGTGATGGTGTCGCGGACCGCGAAGCCCTCGCGCAGAAACTCCGGATTCCAGGCGATCTCTACGCTTGAGCCGGGCTTTACGAGGGAGTCGGCAAGTCGTTGCATCTCCTCCGCCGTGCCCACCGGCACCGTCGACTTTCCGAAGATGATGTGCTCACCCTCGAGCAAGGGAACGAGGGACTCGATCGCCGCACGCACGTAGCGCAGGTCGGCTGCATAGGAGCCCTTCTGCTGAGGGGTGCCCACACCGAGGAAGTGCACGTTGGCGAACGCGGCGGCGTCTTCGAAAGACGTGCTAAAGCGCAGCCTGCCCACCTCGCTGGTGCGCTGCAGAACCTCCGGCAGGCCCGGCTCGAAGAAGGGGACCTCACCCTTTGCCAGGGACTCGATCTTTTTCTCATCCACGTCCACGCCGAGCACCTCGTGGCCGAGCTCGGCCATGCAGGCGGCGTGGGTTGCACCGAGGTAGCCGGTGCCAATTACCGTCATTCGCATAAGTGTTAGGTCTACGTTTCAAAAATGAATATCGATGAAACGCGGGCTGAAATGCCCTACTTCCCACCTATAAGGGGGTGCGGTGGGCGTCGACAAGCTAAAAGCGCAGGCTAGCGGAAGTTGAGGTACGCCTTTGACGGCGTCGGTCCCCGCTGGCCCTGGTACTTGGAGCCGAGCGCGCCGGATCCGTACGGGGTCTCCGCAGGCGAGCTGAGCTTGAAGATCGCGAGCTGGCCTACCTTCATCCCCGGCCACAGGGTAATCGGCAGGTTGGCTACGTTCGACAGCTCGAGGGTGATGTAGCCGGAGAACCCCGGGTCGATGAACCCGGCGGTCGAGTGCGTGAGCAGGCCGAGTCGGCCGAGCGACGACTTGCCCTCGAGGCGGCCTGCAAGATGCGCGGGGAGGGTGAACTTCTCCAGCGTGGATCCGAGCACGAATTCGCCTGGGTGCAAGACGAAGGGCTCATCCTCGGCGACCTCGACGAGGCTGGTCAGCTCGTCTTGCTGCAACTTCGGATCGATGTGGGTGTACTTGGAGTTATTGAACACTCGGAAGAACCGATCCATGCGCACGTCGACGCTGGACGGCTGGATGAGCGCCGCATCGAAGGGCTCGATGATCAGCTCGCCGGAGTCGATGGAAGTACGGATGTCGCGATCAGATAAAAGCACGGTACCAAGTGTAGTAGTTGGGTCAGGGGCGCATCGACAAAGCGTTGCAACGACTTCGATTTCGCCGCCTGCCACCCGGTTCATTTTATTGCAGCGGCCGGTGCTATGATTGTCCACAGTCATTCTTCGGAACGACGGTGCCGATGTAGTTCAATGGTAGAACTCCTGCTTCCCAAGCAGGCAGCGCGGGTTCGATTCCCGTCATCGGCTCAAATTTTTTTCCGCCCCTCGGGGCGGCTTTTTGCTTTACGACGACTAAAGCGCGCGCCTTCCGCGCAAGGAAAACCCGCACCGGCTACTCAGGCTTGGTGCGGGTTTCGTGAGGTTTGCTGCGTCGCGGCTTACTTGCAAGTCACGATCGGCGACGGGTCGTAGACCGTGGTGGTGGTTTCGCGGGAAAGCTCGTTTCCGGAAAGGTCGCGGATGATGCGGGTATCAGAGGTGGTAAAGCCCTGGGCACCGGTGGACGGGGTACACGTGTCGCCGCTCAAGGTCATCGGCTGCGGGGCGGTGTAGTTCCAACGCCCACCGTTTTGCGACTCGACGTTGACTGCCTTCACACCCATGAGGGCGACCGAGATGTTCGAGCCGTCGAAGTTGGTGACGATGCGCACCGGGTACTGGGAGGTGTTCTTGAACTGCAAGTCGATGGCGCCCTCATAGACGGTGGCCTCGCGCCCAGCCGGATACCGGGAAATGTAGTAGGAGTGCGGGGTGTGCGCCACGTCCTCCATGCCGGCGAAGTAGGCGGCGTTATACAAAGTCGTTGCAAACTGCGAGATGCCGCCGCCGACTGCCTTGTCGGCGTGCCCGTTGAGGATGATGCCGGACTCAACGAATCCCTGCGCCGTACCGCGCGGGCCAGTGTACCCGTTCAGCGAGAAGGTATCGCCGGGGGCGACGATGGCACCGTTGACGATCTCCGCGACGCGGCGGATGTTCTCGCCAGAGGCCTCCGCGAATCCGCCGGTGGAGAACTCGCCGACGACCTCGTCAAAGGTCGCCTTCTCCGCCATGTCCGTCGTAAACGTTGCGGGCTCGTCGGTGTAGACCGCATCGAGCGTGCGCTGATCGGAGCTGAGGACTCGCCCGCTGAAGCCCTCCAGAGTCTTGTCCCAATCGATGGTGACGCCGTCCTGGCTCGGCGTTATCGACTTCGTGCCACCAGCGTAGGAAATCGTTGCATTCTGTTTCTTGGTCTCTGTGGCACCGAGGGCCTCATTCAGAATCGACCGCGCGGCGTCGGCGTTGACGTCGGTACGGAACTTGTCGCCGTCGGGGACGAAGCTGACCACCTCGGCCATCCGGTCGACGGGGATCACGCCGTCAACGCCGTCGCGGCCATGGACCGTAATCGGGGCGGACAGCGCCTTTGCGGCGTCGCCGTCTTGCACCGACTTGACCACCTTATCGCCCAGCGTCGGCTCGGTCACCTGTGCATCGACCTCGACCCCGCCCGGCTTGAGCCAGTCGGAGGTCACTGCGTCCTTGAGCTTCGTTGCATCGACTTGCTGCCCGTTCTTGGGCTGCGGGTCGACGTTGATGGTGCCGCCGTTGAGATTGACGCCTGCCTCCACCGCCGCCGGGCTCAGCTCGGTGCGAATGCGATCGAGCTGCGGCGCAAAGACCTGCTCATCGATGGTAGAGGCAGGTTCAATCTCATGGGTAGTAAAAAAGCTAGTCAGGCGAGTGATAGGGTTCGCCGATTGCTTGCCAGCGCCCGCAACCGTGGCCTCCCAATCGATGGCAACGCCAGCGTCTTGCGGCACGAAGGTAGAGCTCAGGTCGCCAGCACGCACGGTCACAGGCGTCGTCCCTGCCGCACCGAGCTCGGATTGCAGCTTGTCGACGGCTGCCGCCTGCTGCAGCCCCCCCGATTTCGACGCCTCCGACGGTCACGCCTCGAGGGACGGAGTCCCTGGACATGAAAAGGTCGGCACCGTATGCCACGCCGCCGATCACGGCAAGGCCTAGGACCGTGCCGCCTGCGATGCGGGCGGCCTTCTTGCCGCCGCGGGAGCGTTGCCCCTGTTTCGAATCTGAGCGAGTCACGGTTCCCAATTTAATAGAACATAAGCGCCAAACAACAAACGATGGTTCCCCGAGAGGGTACCTCTGGGCCAGTACTACGAGGTAGTTGAAGTTTTCATAATATTTTCGCCACGGAAACTGTCGGAAAGCTAGAGAATCGCGCTCATACTTTTCTCAGTCTTCTCAACGCGCGTGAGATAAATGAGGGTGCGGGGGCTTTAGCGTCGCTAAGCGAACTGCAACTTCACGCGGGCAACGCTGCGATCGAACTGCTCGCGGGGGTATTGGCCGCTATTGACCGCCGCGACGACCCCATCGATCGCTTCGTCGAGGCCGGCCGTGGAAATCCACAGCGCCTGGTCGGCGCCAGCCTCAAGTGCGGTGATCGCCGCCTGCTGCGGAGGCATGAGGTCGGAGACCGCTTTCATGCCGGACAGGTCATCGGTATAGACCACGCCATCGAATGGGCGCCCGCCCGGGTAGCTTCCCGAACGCAGCAACTGGTAGGCCGCCGGATTCAAGCTCGACGGGAGGTACTCGCCTAGGCCAGGTACGACCATGTGCCCCACCATCACGCCCGCACCCGTCACCGAGAGGGCCGTGTTGTACGGCACGAGATCGAATTGCTCGACATCTGCCAGCGGCGGGGTGACCACCTGACCGGTGTGCGAGTCCCCGCTCGCGCGGCCATGCCCTGGGAAGTGCTTGAACACCGGCTTGACCCCCGCGTCGAGCATCCCCTGCGCGAAGGACGCCGCATAGCTACCGGCCACGGCGGGATCGTCGGAGAAGGAACGGTCGCCGACGACGTCAAGGTTTGCACCATCGACATCGAGCACCGGTGCGAAGTTGACCGTGACCCCATGCTGTGCCAGCGAGGTACCCATGTCAAAGGCAATGCCCCGGACCTGGTCTGGACTCATCGTCTGCGCCATGACCTGCGGCGAGGGAAAGTTGCCGAGGATCTCGGGGAAGCGCAGCACGCGGCCGCCCTCGAAATCGATGCTGACCTGGAAGGGGTGGGCGACCTGTGCGCGCAATGTAGCGATGTCCCGCCCAGGCACGTTCAGCAACTCCGGGTTCGTGTCGGAGCCGATGAAGATGCCGCCAGCGCCCTGGTTCAGAGCCCACAGCGCGTCATCGAAGTCGCGCACACCGACCATCATGAGGCTCGCTGCCGCCGCGCGCACATCGACCGTCGGGGCGGGGGCCTCGGTGGTCGCGGAAGTCGTTGCATCCGAAGAGGCAGTGCTTGGGTAGCTCGCGGAGGTCGAAGTCTCCGCCGATTGCGCAGCCGACTGCGGCGAAGCGTCTTGAGAATTCGAGCACGCCGCGAGACCCAAGGCACTCACGCAGGCGAGCGCTAAGAGGGGACGCGCGAGGATTCTCATGGTTATCATCGTCTGCCTTTAGTTCATCGTTCAACCGCCGTGCTTTGTGTCCACGGCGCCTACGGTTCACACCCTATCGTCCGCGCGCCTTGTTCGTGAGGTCTTGGCATTTCGGCGAGGTGTAAAGTCGTTGCAATTTCTCTTCTAGGGTGTCTTCCGTTGGGTGCTTTGGTGGCGGTGCGCCTTTAGGCATGGAGACGCGTTTGCTAGTGTTGAGCGCATGGCATTCGAATCCGACTCTCTCAATCGCCGCAGCCTTGGCCCCGTCATCGCGAGCGGAGTCGTTGGAATCGCCTTGGGAGTCGTCGCAGTCGTGGGTGCATCGACATTTAGTGACCGAAACACCATCCCCACCTCCGATGCCGCCACCGCGGATCAGTCCCTTCTGGGCGACCCACAGTACGGCTCGCGCCAGTAAGAACGGGCCGTCTTGCCTGCGCAGCTCTCGCGCCTCGGCGTTATCGGCCGAAAGGGATCGCACTTCCTCCGCGGCAACGGTGCGGTGCACCTTCTCGGTTGGCTCGCTCTTTGTCTTATCTTTTTCTTGCAGTCTCCTGGGCTGACTGCCGCTGACACGAAGCTCGATCTCGTGGCGGACCCCACGAAGTTCCTGCATGATGCGCTCAGCGCCTACACTGACACGTTTACCCTCGGCCAGTTACAAAATCAGGCATACGGGTATCTCTTTCCACAGGGCTTCTTCTTTCTCCTAGCAGGCCCGCTCCCCGATTGGGTGGCGCAACGGCTGTGGTGGACACTCGTGTGCGGCATTGGGTTTTCCGGTTTTCTAGCGCTAAGCAGAAGGCTTGGGGTCGGCACGCCTGTTTTTCAAGTCGTTGCGGCATCCTTGTATGCACTGTCCCCGCATACACTCACGACGCTGGGTGCCATCAGCTCAGAGACGTGGCCGGCCATGCTTGCTCCGTGGATCCTGTTGCCTTTCTTGGGGCCGAAGGTCGGACGCGCGCAAGTCGCTGCATCGGTGATAGGCGTCGCATGTCTCGGCGCAGTGAATGCAACGGCGACGCTCGCGGCCTGCGTTCCCGCGGGCGTTGCGCTCCTGTTCTACCGGCGGTTCAAGGCGCTGGCCGCGTGGCTAGGCGGTTGCCTCCTCGTCAGCTCGTGGTGGATAGTCCCCCTCGTGGTGCTGGCTAGGTACTCCAGCCCGTTCACGGATTACATCGAGTCAGCAGGCGTTACCACCCGGTGGCTCAATCTCGCGGAGATCCTTCGAGGAACGACAAGCTGGGCACCGTTCGTGGACAGCGAACGCATCGCGGGCAATGCCTTGGTGACCAGCCCGTACTTTGTCGTCGCAACCCTCATCGTGGCTGGAGCGGGACTCGTCGGCCTCGGCAAGTCCTTCCCTAGGCATGCCTTTTTCGTGGCACTTTTAGGGATCGGCATCTTCATCCTCGGCGGGGCACACCTTGCAACGACTTTCCTCGACGGCACTGGGTCCGCCTTACGCAACGTGCACAAGTTCGATCTGTTGGTTCGACTCCCGCTTGCGGTGGGCCTTGCCGCACTAGGGCCGAGCATCGCCAGCATAGCGTCGGCAAGCAAGAAAGCAACCGCGGTGGCGCTTTGCATCGTTTTCGCAGTGGGTGCGACTGCGCCGGTGTTCAATCGGGTCTTACCGCAGGGCGCCTACCAGCAGATCCCGGACTATTGGAAGCAAGCGGCGGAGTTTATCAATGCAAACGCCGTCAACACTCGCACGCTGATCTTGCCGTCGAGTAGCTTCGCCCGGCAAACCTGGGGGTGGACCCGCGACGAACCTGCGCAGGCGCTTCTCGACGTTCCGTGGGCGGTGCGCGACGCCATCCCGCTGGTCGACCCCGAGGCCATCCGCGGTCTCGACGGGCTCACGGAGCGCCCCACCGAAGACAATCTCACGCGCATGGGCATCGGCGCGATCATCGTTCGCCACGATCTTTCCGGGAACGACGTCTCTACCGCGTCATACTTCCCCGAAGCGGACGTGCAAAGCTTCGGCGACGTCGACGTGGTGCTGCTCAATCCGAAGCTCAGCATGCTCATGACGCAGCAAGTCAACCTACCCACCGTGGCTGGTGGCGGCGAGATCCTTTCGCTTCTCGGCGCTGGCTCCTACCAACTCGTCGGCGGCGACGCGGACATCGTGACAGACACGCCGGCGCTCGTTGCCCGCAACTACGGCACGCTTGGTAGCGTCTCGGCGCCTTTGGCGTCGACAAGCGAAGGAAAAGACGTGCTCAACCCCGTCAAGGACTATCCCTCCGTGGGGCCCATGAGCGTCGTTTCGGAGGTCGGACATGTCTCCGCATCGTCCTCGGCCTCCGATGCAACAAGTTTCGGCGGCAGTGTACCGTCGGAGTCAATCACCGCGGCCGTCGACGGCAACGACCAGACCGCCTGGTATCCCACACCAGGAACGCAGCAGGGGCAATGGATCGAGGTCACGCCCGATCAGTTCCCGGCGCGCACCATCACCATCGAAACCACCGGGGACACCGTGGAACTCGAGGTATCGGCGGGCCAGGCGCATGTCTCTGCAGTCGCAGCGCCGCGCGAGCCCTTGACTCTGACGGTGCCCGGTGACGGTAACTCCCCCGTACGCATCACCCTCGGCGCATCGAAATACCGGGTGGGTATCTCGGAGGTATCCTTCGCCGAGGGAACCGTGAGCCGCGTTCTCACCGTGCCAGATACCTCCCCCAATGTCAGCGAATTCCTGTTCCAACGCGTGCTCAGCGGGGAAAAGGAGATCGTTCGCTCGTTTACCGCGCCGCGTGACATGACGGTGTCGGTCTCCCCCTCCGAGTGCTTCCGAGAGGTTCTCATCGATGACCACTCCTATCGGTGTGGGGATGACGTGCAGCTCGCACAAGGCCGGCACACGCTGCGAACTTTGGCGCAGTCCATCAAGCTCACCGTCCCCGGTTTTGCAGACGCGGGAACCCCCAACGACGTCCTCACGCTCGGCGATGACGGCCAGGTGAAAGTCGATGCAAGCGATCGTGACCGCTTGCTCGTCACTACCCGTTCCGTGAACTCGGGGTTGCGCGGGTACATCGAGACCAGTAGCGGCGAGGTTGCGCTCGAACCGCGCACCGTCAACGCTGGCTCCCAAGCGTTCGTCGTACCCGCAGGCACCTCGGGTTCCTTCCGCATGACCTTTGCTGGCAACCGCCCCTACAGGTGGGGGCTTCTTGTCGGCGCCGTCGTCGGCTTCCTCACCGTTGCTGTCTGCTTGCTGCTTGTCGACGCTACGCGACGCCGCCCCTCGGCAGAGGGAGAACTACATCCTGACTCCGGACCTGAAGAAGTCGTTGCATGGCTACTAGTAGCCCTCGGTTGCGTTGCAAGCATCGGCTGGCCCGCCGTCATCGTTGCACTCGCGATGTGGGCTATCCACCGTTTCACCATCATTCCTCGGGCGCTGATGACCTCGGCGCTGGCCGTGACTGCCGCGATGTGGCTTGCGCGTGCTCCGTGGCCCAGCGCCCACTACGCCGGCGGCTCGCTTCTGCTCGGATTGGTCTGCGCCGGGGCACTCCTTGGTGCCACGCTGCCGCGTGCTTGGCTCGCCCGCAATGCTGCAACGATTCCCGAAACCAGCGGCCCGGGCGCTCCTGCAGCGTGAGAAGCCCAACCTATGGTTGGACGCGCGAGAGGGCTTTTGGTTCCCATAGCCCTGCTGAGGCGCCGGAATTCTGTGGATAACTCCGGCTCCCAAAAAAGTTATCCACAGAAATTGGCCCTTTTTCCGAACCCCTCCTGACACGGCTTGCTTTCGGCGTTAGCGTCGCTAAGCGAAAGCACAGGAAGACGCAACGGCGCCTTCGAGACAAGCCAAAAGGAGACCGAAATGAGCACCGCCTTTTTCACCGCCACGAGCCAAGACTGCCTCCTCGCAGAGAACGAGACCACCCACAACCGACGGATTCTCGAGCGCTGGTGCCCGTTCATCAACGAGCGGCGAGCCGCTGGGATGACCCCGACGTCGATCGCCAAGGAGATCAAGCAGCGGGTAAGCAAATCGATGTCCAAAGTCAAGCCACTGGTCAACGCCCTTATCGAGTTCCAGCGACTTCCGAAGTCGCTGGCGGTGGCTATGGAGCTGGGCCACCTCGATCCCGACAGGATCGTCGCCATCGGCAACAAGCTGCGCGGCGTCGCCGACGAGGCCCTTGACGCCATCGATGAGGATTTCGCGCAGTATCTCAGGCCAACGCTCGCCGACGAGGCGCTCGTCCTTGCCCGGTCGATGGCCGATCACTTGGGGAAACTGATTCTGGAGCACGATCCAGGTAAGCGCGAGGGGCCGAAGGCGTCGGAAAGCAAGGGCAAGGTCCACGTCGATCCCGATCAGCGCTTTCGCTTCTCATTCTCGCTGCCGCCGGTCGAGGGCGCGGCCGCGTACGCGAACCTGCAGGCGTTTTGCAACAAGCATGGCTGTGGCATTGGCGAGGCATTTCAGCGGATAGTCGCGGGCGAGAAGCGCCCCAAAGCAGTGCTCAACGTGTACGCCTCACCAGAGGGCATCGCGTACCTTCCCGGTCCCGGTTGGCTTTCCGACGCTGACGCCCGCCGACTCCATCTGACGAAGAAGCAGGTGATCTCCGAGCTCATCACCACCCTGAAATACCAACCGAGAAAAGACATCCGGGCGTTTGTAAAGGGCCGTGACGGATCGTGCAGATTCCCCGGCTGCGACGTCGATGCCCTGCACTGCCAGCTCGATCACGCGGTGCCGCACGCGAAGGGAGGAGCGACGAGCGCGCGCAACCTGCACCTTCTGTGCCAGCACCATCACAACATGAAGACAAACGGCGAGGTGAGCGTGGTCCTAGGGCCAGACGGCACGGACACGTGGACGCTCGCCGACGGCTCGACCGCCGTCACCCTCCCCTCAGGCCCGCTGGCTGAGATAACGGACGATAGTTAGCTCGCCAACGGTCCGCCGGAGGTGTCGCCACGCAAGCGCTTGACGACATTCTCCGCGGAGATAAGGCACATCGGTACGCCCACGCCGGGCACGGTCGTGGCACCCGCGTAGTAGAGCCCGTCGACTTTGCGGGACTTATTGCGCCCTCGAAGGAAGGCCGACTGACGCAGCGTTTGGGCGGGGCCAATCGCCCCAGCCGACCACGCATTGTAACGGTCGGCGAAGTCTTCGGGACCGATGGTCTTTTTCACCACGATGCGTTCGCGCAGGTCATCGATCCCCGCCCACGCGGCGATCTGGTCGATCGCGGCGTCAGCGATGGCGGCCACCCGCGGTGACTCCTGCCTGTAGGCGCTTCCGAATCCCATGCTGGCATCCGCGGGAACGGGGATCAGGACGAAGAGGTTTTCGCATCCCTCGGGGGCTACATTTGGATCCGTTGCAGAGGGTTTAGAAATGTAGATCGACTCCGAGGCGCCCAGCGGCCGCCGCGGCTCCGGACCCTCGTAGACGGCCTTGAAGTCGGGATCCCAGTCCTTCGAGAACAACAAGGTATGGTGCAGAAGCTGCGGTAGCGTTCCTTTGACACCGAGGAGGACTAAGACCGACGACAATCCTGGTTCCCGGCTGGCAAAGTAGTGTTCTGGATAGCTGCGAAGCTTTGCTGGTAGAAGGGCGGTCTCGGTGTGGTGCAGGTCGGCCGCGGAGACGACGATATCAGCGAGGATGAGTTGTTCCTCCCCAGCCTGGTTGACCACTCGCACGCCGACCGCTTTGCTGCGCTGGCGGCTTGGAGCGGTCTCAATTGCACTTACGTTGGTGTTCATCACGAAGGACGCACCAACTTGGCGTGCTTGCTTCTCTATTGCTCGAATGAGCCCCGTAAAACCACCTTGCGGATATCGGACTCCCTCCACCAGGTCGGTGTGGCTCATGAGCTGGTAGAGTGCCGGGGCTTTGCTCGGCTGCGAGGAGAGGAACACCGCTGGATACTGGAGGATCTGCCGCAGACGGAAATCGGTAAATTGCTCGTCCACTTCGCTCTTGAGGCTCCGGGTCAGCAGCCGAGCTAGCAGGCGCAGCCGCTGGCGCACGTCCCTAGTCACCATCGTGCGGGGATCGCTAAACGTGGTGTAGAGGAAGGACGCGAGGGAAATCCGATACACGTCGCTGGCCTGATCGAGGTACGCACGAACGGCTGCGCCAGCGCCGGGTTCGATCGACTCAAACAATGCAACGACTTTATCCACACCAGTTTCGACGTCAACGAAACTCCGGTCGTTTGGCCCCGAGTACACGCGGTAGGCGGGACTGAGATCCTTAAGCTCCAGCTCGTCCTCTGTGCTCGTTCCGCACAGCTCGAAGAAATGGTCGAATGCTTCGGGCATAAGGTACCAGCTGGGGCCAGTGTCGAAGCGGAAGCCGTCGACCTCGAGGTTGCCGGCCCGACCGCCGACCTCTTCGTTCTTCTCGACGACCACCACCTCGTAGCCTTCTCGCCCGAGCAGAGCAGCTGTTGCAAGGCCTGCAACACCTGCCCCGATGACCACGGCACGCTGACCGTGTCCGATGCCCATTGACACCATCGTTCTCCGTTTCTATCTGTGTGCCGCGGCCCTTGCCAGGATCATTAGCTTCTTGTTGCGCGGCACCCGTACTCGGGAGGTCAGGACCTCGCTGGCGGGAAGAGCATCGATGCGGTCGGTAAGCTCCGTAAACAGGTCTGCTGCGGCTTGGACTCCCCAGCGCGCATCTACGGGCAACTCGGGGATCACCTGGTAGGCGCAGCCCAGATCCTCCCTAATGTCTTGTACGATGTCCGCCTTGGTGGCGTCGTCAAGCGATCTGCCTCGCAGACCGGGGAAATACGTTCTTCCCAGCTGCGAGGTGTCCTCGGCGATGTCGCGGAGGAAGTTGACCTTCTGGAAGGCTGCTCCCAGCCGGCGCGCCCCCTCATCGAGGCGCCGCCGCTTTTCGGGCGTGAGCTTGTCACCTGCGACGAAGATGCTCACGCACAAGAGCCCGATGACCTCGGCGGATCCGTAGACGTACTCCTCGAATTCCTCCGCATCGTAGGTGTTCTGTCGCAGATCCCTACGCATCGATGCGAAAAAGGCCTTGATGTGCTCCGGGTCGAAGGTGCAGCGCCTCGCGGTCATCGCGTACGCGTGAAGGATCGGGTCGGTATGGAAGCGCAGTTGCGGGGCCGCGAGGACCGCGCGCTCGTACTCGTTCAGCAAAGATGCAGCCTGCTCTCTATCGTCGCCCGCCGCCTTCGCGGTGCCGTCGACGATCTCGTCGGCGATGCGCACCATCGCGTAAAGGTTGCTGACATCGGTGCGGATTCGACCGCGCAGGAGCCTCGTTGCAAGCGAGAAGCTTGTGGAGTAACTGGTGATCACCGCGCGCGCCGCCTCGCAGGCCATGGCATCGAATCGTTGCAGGTAGTTCGCGTTGCCGTGGCTTAGCTTGCCACGCCGTGGCTTGAACATGTTCACCTGCTTCGATCGGTCCGGCTTCGTCTCCACTAGCTTATTCCGTCTAGGCCCGAATTCATGAACCCTCCACCCGCTTGCGCCCCACCGTAGGCGTCGAAAAGCAGTCGCTTAGCGACGCCTACGGCCGCGATCATTCACCCACGCACGCGCGGGCGCCTCGATCCACTCGTAGCTGGCCGCTGCAACCGCAATGCTGACGACAATCGTCAGCGCCGCCACACCGACGAAGTCCCCGAGCTCACCGCTAAAGAGATGCACCCCGGACAACGGGATGACGAAGGTGAGCACCGGCAGGTGCCACAGGAACACCGAGTACGACCACGTGCCCACCCGCACCGCTGGGCGCGATGCGAGCACCCCCTGTGTACGCCCCAGCGCGTAGGGCAGCAACAAGACGGCGGCGAACACGGTGCCGCCCACGACTCGTCGCACGAACGCCGCGGGCCCCGGGTGTTCGAGCCCTAACGGCCCGAACCACTCCTGCCCCGCGACCCAGCACACGATAAGCGCCACGGGCCATGCAACGACTCTCGTCCAGTTCGGCAGGAGAATTTCGCCTTCAAACTCCGCAGCGATGAGTCCGACCACAAACCACGGCAGATAGCTGGGCGGGAAGATCTGGAAGTTCACCCCCGGTTCCGGCCAAGGCATCCCCGCCCACACGAGCCCGAGCCCGCCGAGCAGCACGAACACACCCACCCGTGCCCGGCGCGATCGCAGCCGCCTGACAAGCAGGAAGATCCCCGGCAGCGCGACGTAGAAGGCGACCTCCACGCACAGCGACCACAGGTGGGTCAGCCCGCCCGCAAGGAAGTCAGGGAAGTAGATCTGCGTAAACGTCAGCGTCGACAAGCTTTCTAACGGCGAGGTACCAAAAGCGGCCGGGACGAGCGCGAGGACGACGAGGACGACGACCCAGTACGCGGGAAGGATGCGTGCCGCGCGGCGCAGGTAGTAGCCGTCGAGGCGGAAACCGCGCCACAGCAGAAACGCCGAGAGCGCGAAGAAAATTGCAACGAAGTAGTCGAAGCGCGCGACGATGGCGCCGAGCACTGAGTGCTGCGACAATCCGGTCTGGAAACCAACGTGCGTGAGCAAGACCCCAGTGGCCGCAACCCCGCGCAGCCCCTCCAACTGGGGAAGGAAGCGCCGTGGGTACGATGGAGACACAATCTGCCTTTTGTGTAGTCGTTGCAATCGGTGCCCGCGCGATCCCGCGCGGATGCCGCGAACCGCAGGGGGCTCAAACTAGGGAAAGTCTAGCTGAAGAAGGGGCAGTGCCAGGTGCGCAGCAAGTCAGTGTGGGTTCACCGCAGCGCGATTATCGCTGCATTCGTCGTGCTCGCGCTCTCCTCCCTGATACCTGCGATCGTGTTGCAGGGAATCAAGCCGATCCCGGTCAACACGAGCCGGACGGTGTCCACCGAGCCCGCGGCGACCAAGCTCTACGATCCGCAGGCCAGCTGCCCAGAGGGGTCGCCGCGCAGCTGTTACGTCGTGGACACCTTCTCCAGCCTGCAGCGCACGCTGCAGACCAGCGCTTCGGAGAAGCGAGACGAGGTCAATCTCGCGGTCAACGAGGAGCTCGTGCGCACCTCCGCCCCCGATGCAACGACTTCGTCGACTGAATCGGCTGATGCGTCGAACACCGCGCCGGGCAACCAAACCGACGCAGAAAAACTCATCAGCGTCGACGACTCGCTGCGACTCATCCGTCACTCGACCTACCCGGTCGTCGACACGGTCTCCCACCTTTCGCTCACCGCCCCGAGCTTGGGCGTGGATATCTCCACCGGCGACTTCGCCCGCGGCGGTTTGCAGTACTTCTTCCCCTTCGAGACCGAGCGCCGCTCGTACCAGTACTTCGATGTCATCGCGCAGCAATCGGCGCCATTGGATTACGTCGGTCTGGAGGGCGAGACCTACGTCTTTACCCAGAAGATCCCGGCGGTGAGCCTGCGCGAGGCCGTGACCCGCTCTTTTACCCACCCGACCGACCTGTCGGACGAACCAGGCGCCCAGTCGAGCCAGTCTGATCTCAGCGATGAGGAGCGCCAGCGCGTCGACAAGCTGCAAGTAACCGGGCCTGCGTCCGAGTTCTATCCGGCAAGCGACACCGCGCCGACAGGCACGGTCGTCCTCGACCCCTACTATGCAGCGACTCGCACGCTGTGGGTCGAGCCGAAGTCGGGCACCATCGTCAACCAGGTCGAGGACATGTTCGTCTTCCTTGCCCGTAACCAGCAGGAGGCCGATGACACCGTGGCCGCGGGCAGCGACGACTACCGCACCCTATTGCAGACCTCGCTGGCCTGGGATAACGAAACCCGCGAGACGGCGTGGGCGCAAGCACGCCCGGTGGTAAGCACGCTGTATTACCTCAAGCTGTCGGCGTTCTTGGCCCGCGTGCTCGCCGGCATCTTGCTCGTCTACGGGCTGGTACGGTTCAACCGCGTCCGCAAGTCCTAGCGCTATGCACCGCCAGCAGCTCCCGCTCGTCGCGCTCGGCACTGCACTAGTCGTTGCATTGCTCTGGGCGTTGGCGTTCCCCGGCGTTTTAGGTCTGCGCGACATGGTCGTGCTCGATCACCCAGCCTTGTCGACGTCTGCCTTCGGCTTCGGAGCAACGCCCGCCCGCAATGCCCCGCAGGACGGGGCGCTCGCATTAGTGGGACTCGTTCTCCCGGCGTCCTGGGTCGCGCGGTTGGCGCTAGTCGGCGCGGCTACTGCATGCGCTGTGTTCTCCGCGCGATTTGGTGCAACGACGTGGCAGAAAGCCGCGGCAATGACCATCGGGGTGTACAACCCGTTCGTCATCGAGAGGCTGCTGCAAGGACAGTGGTCCCTCGCGATGGCGGCGTGGATGCTTCCGGTCATCGCGGCTCTGGGCTCCCGATGGAGGGGACAGTCTCTGGCGCTGTGGGTGGCAAGCCTTACTCCCACCGGACTTATCTTGGGGATTGCCGTCGCGCTGTGGACGTCTGGGCGTCGCTGGGTCACCCTGCTGGTGGGGTTCGTGTTCTCGCTTCCGTGGCTGGTGCCGAGCCTCGTCGCCCCACCCCAGGCCGTGGGAACCAGCGCCTTCATCGCCCGGGCCGAGGCGGGCGTTGGCACCCTCGGCTCGCTGCTGGGGCTCGGCGGCATGTGGAACGCCGAGGCGGTGCCCGCCTCGCGGGAATCTGGCTTCGCCTGGCTGGGCGTGATCTTGTTTGCGCTGCTTTTTGCGTATGCCCCACGCCGCCTCCAAGTCCTTGCAATGCTGGGGCTTGGTCTAACGCTGCTGTTGACCTTCGGTCCCACCGATGCCATCGTCGCCCACGTTCCCGGCGCTGCGCTGTTTCGCGACTCCCACAAAGTCGTTGCATTGATGATCCCGGCCTTGGTCGCGGGTGCGGGCCGCGTCGGCGGCGCCACCTCCTACGCACGTCCTCTCGCAGCGCTCGCCATCGTCTTGTCCCTCGGTCAGATCCCCGATGCGCCTGCCGCACTCGCCGCGCTGAAGCCCGTGTCCGCAGGTCCGTGGCGCGAGCTCCCCGGCCGCACACTCATCACCGACGGCCAGAGTATCGTGCGCTATGAGGGCAAGGTCATGGTCAATCCCTGGCTCAAGGCGACTGACACCATCGACTCGGGGGTTCTCGTCGTCGATGGCGGTGCAACGGAAACCCCCAATCCCGAGTACCTAGAGGCCATGGCGGCGTGGCGAAGCGGCGATAAGGAATCCTTGCAACGACTTGGAATTGGGACCGTCATCGAAAACGGCAAGGAAACCACGATCGATGTAACCGCCGCTACCGTGCGAGGGAGTGCTTGGTGGGCAGGACTTGCTTTGAGCTCGCTGTGGTTGTTGAGTGGCGTCGCCTTGCTCGTCGCTGTCGCCACTCGGCGGCGCTAACGCCGGGCAAGTCGTTGCAACAACTCCTCGAACCTAGCCCCGGTGTCCTCCCACGAAAACTCCGCGGCGCGAAGCTTTGCTGCAGATCCTAGGCGCTGCCTCGCTTTAGCGTCGGCAAGCAATGCAACGACTTTTTCGCGCATCTCCTCGGGGCTATCGACGAGCAACCCCGTCTCCCCATCGCGCACCGAGTCGTTGAGCCCGCCCGAGGAGCGGTAGCCAATGGTGGGCACGCCATGCTGCGCCGCCTCAATGACCGCGAGCCCCCAGCCCTCCTTGCGCGAAGGCATGAGGTGCAATGCAGCGACCTCCAGCAGCGCGTGCTTGTGATCCTCGGCGACCTGGCCGTGGAAGACGACCTTCTTTGTTGCGCCGACTTCTGCCGCGTACTCGCGCAGCCGATCCTCCCACCAGCCCGAGCCGATGATGTCGAGGACCACCCCGTCGAGGTCGCGGACCACGTCGATGGCGTGCTCGATCTGCTTGTGCGGCACGAGCCGCGACAGGGTTACCAGGTGGGTGAGCCCATCGTCGGCAAGTCGCGGCACGTAGGTCGGCGGCGCATCGACCCCGTTGCGGATGATCGTGATGTCTTTATCGCGCACGCCCAGACGGACGAGCTCCTGCTTACTCGGCTCGGAGACGGTGACGTATGGCGCCCCGCGGTAGGCCCGCGGCGAGACCTTCGACTCCAGCCACCAGCCCAGCCTCGCTAGGAAGGGGCCGGCCACCGGCCACTGCTCCCTGTGGCAGTGGTGGGTAAGCAGCACTGTCGGCCGCCCGGAAAACCACCGCGCGAAGAACGGGATGCCGTTTTGCGTATCCACCACCACGTCGACCCCCGCGAGAGTGCCTAGGTGTAGCCTCCCGGCGAGCATCGCCAGCGCGGCCTTGGGATACACGGTGAGCTTGCCGCCGCTGCGGGAATATCGCACCCCCTCGCGCATGCTGCGTCGCGGCGCATCGGTGTAGCTCGCGGTACGGTAAACCACCTCGTGGCCCTGCCGAACAAGGTGCTCTGCAACGCGTTCGAGGTAGCGCTCGCTGCCACCGCCTTGGGGGTGGGTCGTGTCGCGCCAGCAGAGCAGAAGAACCTTCATCAGGTAGCCAGCCTATCTTTCCCCCGCTGGCAGGTACAATTCACAACCTATGACCTCCCTTGCCCGCACCGCGCGATTTTCCACGCTCCGGCGATCGTTGTCCCTGCTCGCGAGCTTCCGCCACGAGCAGCCGCACCCGGAGATCTTCTACTCGGGCCTAGCAAGGGACACGCGCGAGCTCATTGAGCATTTGCTTGCCGACGCTTCGCTGGGGGCCTTGCAGGACAAGCGCGTCCTCGATGTCGGCGGGGGTCCCGGCTACTTCGCCACGGAGTTTTCCTCCCGCGGGGCCTACCTCGTCAGCCTCGAGCCGGATGTCGGGGAGATGTCGGCCGCAGGCATCGCGCTGAGCACGAGCATCCGCGGGGACGGGATGAACCTCCCGCTTTGCAGCGACAGCTTCGACGTCACCTACTCCTCCAACGTCGCCGAGCACGTGCCGGATCCGTGGCGCATGGGCGAGGAGATGCTGCGCGTGACCAAGCCCGGGGGGCTGGCGATCCTCAGCTACACGATCTGGCTGGGCCCCTTCGGCGGCCACGAGACCGGGCTGTGGCAGCACTACGTGTCGGGGGGCTTTGCGAGGGATCGCTACCAGCGCAAGCACGGCCACCCGCCGAAGAACGTGTTCGGCACCTCGCTGTTCGACGTCTCCTGCGCCGAGGGCATCGCGTGGGCGCAGAAAGTCGCTGCACGCGGCGACGCGGAAGTCGTTGCATTGATTCCGCGCTACCACCCGTGGTGGGCGTGGTGGATGGTGAGGGTGCCTGTGCTGCGGGAGTTCTTGGTCAGCAACCTCGTCATCGTCCTGCGCAAGCAGGGATAAAAA
Source organism: Corynebacterium vitaeruminis DSM 20294 (assembly GCF_000550805.1). NCBI lineage: Bacteria > Bacillati > Actinomycetota > Actinomycetes > Mycobacteriales > Corynebacteriaceae > Corynebacterium > Corynebacterium vitaeruminis. The sequence goes on from NZ_CP004353.1 coordinate 2,671,036, forward strand.
GTCGTTGCAACGAAATGCCGGCGGTGCTTAGCACCGCCGGCATTTCGTCCGGAGTATGAGAGATTACGCCTGTGCGTCCTCAACACGCTTGCGCAGCGCTGCGAACTGCTCGTGCACCTCGGCCGGAACCTTCGGGCCCAGGAACTCGAGGTAGTTGGCGTTGTCTTCCATATCGCCAGCCCACTGCTCGGCGGGGGCGGTGAGAGCCTCGCGGACGTCCTCCAGCGGGGTGTCCAGGCCCTCGAGGTCGAGGTCCTCGGCGCGGGCGGTCATGCCGGCGACGGTTGCCTCGGCATCGACGTTGCCCTCGATGCGGTCGACGATCCACTTGAGAACGCGGGAGTTGTCGCCGAAGCCCGGCCACAGGAAGCGGCCGTCGTCGCCGCGGCGGAACCAGTTGACCAGGAAGATCGGCGGCATCTTGTCGCCACCCTTGTTGCCCATGTCGATCCAGTGCTGCAGGTAGTCACCGGCGTTGTAGCCGATGAACGGCAGCATAGCCATCGGGTCGTGGCGCAGGGCGCCGACCTTGCCCTCGGCTGCAGCGGTCTGGCCGGAGGACAACAGGGCGCCGACCATGGTGCCGTGGTTCCAGTCGAAGGTCTGGGTGACCAGCGGGACGGTGTCGGGGCGGCGGCCACCGAAGAGGATCGCGTCGACCTTGACGCCGTGCCAGTCGTCGAACTCGGGTGCCGCGGTCGGGCACTGGGTCAGCGGCACGCAGTAGCGGGAGTTCGGGTGTGCGGCGTCGGTGCCGGACTCCGGGGTCCAGTCGTTGCCGTGCCAGTCGACGAGGTGAGCCGGGGCGTCGCCGTCCATGCCCTCCCACCAGATGTCGCCGTCGTCGGTGAGCGCGACGTTGGTGAACAGGGTGTTGCCCGGCTCCATGGTGCGCATGGCCATCGGGTTGGAGGCGTAGTTGGTGCCCGGTGCGACGCCGAAGAAGCCGTTCTCCGGGTTGACGGCGTAGAGGCCGTCCTCGCGCAGGTGCAGCCACGCGATGTCGTCGCCGACGACCTCGCACTTCCAGCCCGGGATGGTCGGGGTGAGCATCGCGAGGTTGGTCTTGCCGCAGGCGGACGGGAAGGCGGCGGTCATGTGGTAGACCTTGCCCTCCGGCGAGGTCAGCTTCAGGATGAGCATGTGCTCAGCCATCCAGCCCTCTTCCTTCGCCATGACGGAAGCGATGCGCAGGGCGTAGCACTTCTTGGCGAGGATGGCGTTTCCGCCGTAGCCGGAACCGTAGGACCAGATCTCCTTGGTCTCCGGGAACTGGGTGATGTACTTGGTGTCGTTGCACGGCCATGCGACGTCCTCCTGGCCCGGCTCCAGCGGCGCGCCGACGGAGTGCAGGCAGTGGACGAAGTTGCCGTCCTTGCCGATCTTGGCCAGGGCCTCGGAGCCCATGCGGGTCATGATGCGCATGGAGAGGACGACGTAGGCGGAGTCGGTCAGCTGGACGCCGAGCTTGGGCTCCGGGTCGCTGATCGGGCCCATGCAGAAGGGCACCACGTACATGGTGCGGCCGCGCATGGAGCCGCGGTAGGCCTCGGTCATCTCGGCCTTCATCTCGACCGGATCGGCCCAGTTGTTGGTGGGGCCTGCGCCTTCCTTGGTCTCGGAGCAGATGAAGGTGCGCGACTCGACGCGGGCGACGTCGGACGGGTTGGAGCGAGCGAGGAAGCTGTTGGGGCGCTTCTCCTCGTTCAGGCGGATCAGGGTGCCAGCCTCGACGAGCTCGCTGGTCAGTCGGTCCCACTCTTCCTGAGAGCCATCAGCGAAAACGACCTTTTCCGGCTGGAAGAGCTCGACGCTTTCAGCGATCCAATTCAGCAGTGCTTCGTTTTCGGTTGGGGCTGCACCTACGAGTCCCTTGATGGCCACGTTGGACATCGAATCTCCTGACATATGTTCACGTGTCTATTAGTGGGTGATTACACCAATCACAGTAGCTTTAAGCGCCCCCCAAATGAACCGCCTTTTGGAGACTCACGTCACAAAAACTTCCTACCTGCACGTTACCCCCATTGCGATTGGCGCCACACCGGGATTTTTCACATCCGTTTCAGGACTTTCTTCCCACTTTCGGGGGTAAAATTTTCGGATTGTGAGTTCCCTAACGGAATTGTGAATTCCCGTTTGCGCAATCGATTGCTGACACGTCAGGGCCATTAATTGCGCGCACCGCGCAGCTAAATTGATCTAGTTCCCACCGTTCACCCAATAAATGTGGCTTTCCCCACCCGTTTTATGGGTTTGCTCCCCCGTCATTGGTGCTCCACCACCCCTCCAGTCGGTCGCCAGGAGCCTCGGTCATACCCGGTTCCGCACCCGCCCAGGCATCGAGCTCGGCGGCGGCGATGAATCGCTCGTCCACGGATCCGTCCGCGCCGATGAGCGAGACGCGGTCGACGATCCCGTCGGCGTTGTCGTCGTGCGCCACAACGATCCCGTCGTTGCCGAAATACGTCCCCGGCTCCAGCCCCTCGTACCAGTCCCCCATGCGCCCTCCCTTGCGTCATCGTTTAAACTACCGACGCCTACGGCTTGGCGCACCCCGAGCGGAAGGCGACCTCCGCGAGCACCTCCTGCCTCAGCTCCCGGCGGCGCAGCCGCAGCGAGGTGACCGCCCGGGCCCCGCCCATCGCCGCAGCGACCGCCGCGGCCACCGGCCACCACAGCCCGGCGCGGGCGAGCCCCGCCCCGATCAGCCCTGCCACCACCAGAACCTCCAGCGCGATCGCCCACAGCCCCACCGATGGCGCAATACCCAGCGACCTCCCCAGCTGGCGCAGCCCCCGCCCACCCAGACCCCGCACCACTCGCAGCCGCCGCCTGAGCATGCGCTCGCGCACCCCCGGCGCCGCCGGAGCAGGATGCCGAAAGGCCACGGCGTACGGCGGGGAATCGAGCAGCGGCTTTGCCGCGCTGGCCAGCCCGCCGAAGGTGATCTTTTCGTCGACAAGCAACGCCCCAAGCCGCCACGACTCCGGGACGGGCGCGGTGACGACGAGCCTGCCTGCGCGGCGCCTGGCCTCGGTGAGCGTGCCGCGGTGCTCCGGGAGCCAGCCGCCGCTGGGGGCGACGGCGAGGGCGAGGTCGGTGGGCGAATGCGGGGTGACGATCTCCCCCAACGACGCGGCCCGCTCGCGCCACGCCTCCCGCCGCACGGCGTCGGGGCCGATGAGCGCGATGCGCGGGGGCATCTTGTGATGCGGGGCGACCAACCGCGGAATGCCGAGGCCAGGATGCCTATCGCGCAGTCGAGCAACCTCGGCGACGAGCCGCTGCAGCCGCGCGCTCCTCGCGCGACCGGGATCGATCGTGCGCAGCTCACGGACGACCTCTTCCGCGGAGGCTGATCGCAGCCACTCGAGCTCGACCGGATGGAAGTGCGGGCCCGGCGAGCGCGTCCTCGCCCACGCCGCGGCCTCGACGACGCAGGACGGGCCCCAGGCAAGGAGGACGACGTCGGCCTCGGACCCCACCACAGGCCAGGAGACCTCGACCACCTCGAATCCCTCGCCCACAGGCGGCAGCGGCACGGGCCCCGTCACCGTGCACGCGCCGACGCGGAGCGGTCCCTGGTGGCGCTCGAGGAGGCCCGCCAGCTCACCGATTGCCTCGGCGGCGACCCGCGCGTTCCCTGCGGCGTCCGCCCACGCGAGAAGCTCCTTATATATGACCTCCTCTTTCACCCTGTACCCCCTGCCCCCTGAAGTTGCTGCCCTGTAAGACCCGCCGCCGCGGCGCGCGGTTCCACGCCGCCCACTTTCTCATCTCCCACACAGACATCACTGGCCCCATGTGTCCCACATTGAACAAATCCCAGCAAACAGGCAGAATGGAAGGGATGCCTATTTCTGATAATTCCCAAAAGTCCCACGTGGGCGACCTCCCCGCGGGACGCCCGCTGCAAACCGATTTCAACGCCGAGTTCGGCAACGACCTCGACTACCCGCGCCTCGGCACGGTCTCCTTCCGCCGCGGCACCCTCACCGACAACCAGGAAGCCCTCTGGGACGAGTACTGGCCGAAGCTCGGCACCGTGCTCTCGGACGAGAAGATCGACGTCGACGCGTGGTTCGGCCGCCCCGGCGCCAAGACCATCGTCGAGATCGGCTCCGGCACCGGAACCTCCACCGCCGCCATGGCCCCGCTCGAGGCGGACACCAACGTCATCGCGGTGGAGCTGTACAAGCCGGGCCTGGCCAAGCTGCTCGGCGCGGTGGTCCGCGGCGACATCCGCAACATCCGCATGGTCCGCGGCGACGGCGTCGAGGTGCTCACCCGCATGTTCGACGAGGCCTCCCTCGACGGCGTGCGCATCTTCTTCCCCGACCCCTGGCCCAAGGCGCGCCACCACAAGCGCCGCATCATCCAGTCGGGCGTGCTCAACCTCATCGCCACCCGCCTCAAGCCCGGCGGGGTGCTGCACGTGGCCACCGACCACGCCGACTACGCCGAGTGGATCAAGGAGCTGGTCGACGTCGAGCCGCAGCTGGAGTACATGGGCTGGCCGTGGGAGGAATGCCCGCAGCTGACCGACCGCCAGGTCATCACCAAGTTCGAGGGCAAGGGTCTGCAGAAGGACCACACCATCACCGAGTTTCTGTGGAGGCGCAAGTAACCATGAGCGATACCCACGACATTCACAACCACTCCGCGCTGACCCAAGACGGCCTCCTGCTGGTCTGGGACGCACCCAACCTCGACATGGGCCTGGGCGCGATCCTCGGCGGTAGGCCATCTGCGGCGCATCGCCCGCGTTTCGACGCCATCGGTCGCTGGCTTCTGGCCAAGGCAGGCGAGCTCAGCCACCAGACCGGCGTCCACGTGGAGGCGGAGGCCACCGTCTTCGCCAACGTCACCCCGGGCGGGGCGGAAAACGTCCGCCCCTGGGTGGAGGCGCTGCGCAACATCGGCTTCGCCGTGTTCGCCAAGCCCAAGCTCACCGACGACTCCGACGTCGACCCCGACATGCTCGAGCACATCCGGCTGCGCCACTCCCAGGGCGTGCTGCGCGGCGTGGTCGTCGCATCTGCAGACGGCCAGAACTTCAAGGAGACCCTCGACGAGCTGGCCGCCGAGGGCGTGTCCGTCACGGTCGTCGGCTTCCACGAGCACGCCGCGTGGGCCGTCAACGACGAGGCCATCACCTTCGTCGACCTAGAGGAGATCCCCGGGGTCTTCCGCGAGCCGCTGCCGCGCATCAGCCTCGATTCGCTTCCCGACGAGGGCGCCTGGCTGCAGCCGTTCCGCCCGCTATCCGCACTCTTGTCCTCGCGCGCCTAGGAGTACACCATGTTTTCCTCGTGGGGAGACTTCGCCTACCGCCACCGCCGCGTGGTTCCCGTCGCGATCATCGCCGCGATCCTCTTGCTCTACGGCCTGTTCGGCCTCCGGCTTGCCGACCGCATGAGCCAGGAGGGCTGGGACGACCCGGGTTCCTCCTCGACGCAGGCCGCCGAGATCGAGGAGGAGACCTTCGGGCGCGACAACTCCGGCGACGTCATCTTGATGTTCAAGGACGAGGCGGGCATCGCCAACTCGCAGCAATTCGCAGCGATCTCGGACTACCTCAAGTCGTTGCAAGCCGATCACCCGGACCAGATCGCGTCGGTGACCAGCTACTTCGACAAGCGAAACCCCAACCTCGTCTCCCAGGACGGCAAGACCGCCTTCGCCGCGGTCGCCCTCAAGGGCGACGACGAGCAGACGCTCAAGGACTTCCGCGCCATTAAACCTGACCTCTCGCCGACCTTTGACGGCATAAGCGTCGAGACGGCTGGCGCCACCGCGGTCGCCGACGCCCTCGACGAGGGCATGGCCGGCGACATCCACCGCGCCGAGATCTACGCGCTGCCGGCCGTGGCCGTGCTGCTGCTCATCGTCTTCGGCTCGGTCGTGGCCGCCTTCATGCCGCTCATCGTGGGCGGGCTGTCCATCCTCGGTTCCCTCGGCGTGCTCTCGGTGCTGGCGGGCGTGGTGCAGGTCAACGTGTTCGCCCAATCGGTGGTCACGCTGCTGGGGCTCGGACTCGCCATCGACTACGGCCTGTTCATGGTCTCCCGCTTCCGCGAGGAGCTCGACCAGGGCCGCGAGGTGCGCGAGGCGGTGCGAATCACCACCGCGACGGCGGGCAAGACCGTGGTCTTCTCCGCCGGAATGGTGGCCGTCGCGCTGTCCGGCCTCTTGGTCTTCCCGCAGGCCTTCTTGAAGTCGGTCGCCTACGGCGCCATCTCCGCCGTGGGCCTTGCGGCGATCTTGTCCATCACCGTCCTGCCGTCGCTGTTTGGACTTCTGGGTCGGCGCATCGACGCGCTGACTATCCGCAAGACCTCGCGCGTCGGAAAGCGCCTCGAGGACACCTGGTGGTACCGCCTGCCGCAGTGGGCCATGAAGCACGCCAAGGTCGTCACCGTGGCGCTCGTGGCCGGGCTCATCCTGCTCGCCCTCCCGCTGGCCGGGGTGAAGTTCGGCGGCATCAACGAGACCTACCTGCCGCCGACCAACCAGGTGCGCCAGGCGCAGGCCTCCTTCGACGAGCAGTTCCCGAACTTCCGCACCGAGCCCATCAAGCTGGTGGTCACCGGCGCCGACAACGCCCAGCTCGTCGACGTGTTCACCCAGGCCAACCAGGTCCAGGGCCTCACCGGACGCTTCCAGGCCTCCTCGGAGACCAAGGACGGTACCACCGTCTTGTCCGCGGGCATCGCCAACCGCGAGGACAACGAGGCCGTGGTCAAGCAGCTGCGCGCCATCCAGGTGCCCGAGGGCGTCAACGTCTACATCGGCGGCACGCCCGCGCTCGAGGTGGAGTCCATCGAGGCTCTGTTTAACAAGCTGCCCACGATGGCGCTCTACATCGTCATCGCCACCTTCTTGCTCATGAGCCTGGTCTTCGGGTCCATGATCCTGCCCGCCAAGGCCGTCATCATGACCATCCTCGGCATGGGCGCCACGCTCGGCATCCTCACCGCGATGTTCGTCGACGGCGTCGGCGCAAGTCTCGCCAACTTCACCCCAGGCCCGCTCATGAGCCCGGTGCTCGTGCTCATCATGGCCATCGTCTACGGGCTGTCCACCGACTACGAGGTCTTCCTCGTTTCCCGCATGGTCGAGGCGCGCGAGAACGGCGAAACCACCGACGAGTCCATCAAGTACGGCACCGCGCACACCGGCGGCATCATCACGGCGGCCGCCCTCATCATGATCGTGGTCTGCGGCGCGTTCGGGTTCTCCGAGATCGTCATGATGAAGTACATCGCGTTCGGCATGATCTTTGCATTGCTTTTCGACGCCACCGTCATCCGCATGCTCCTCGTGCCAGCGGTGATGCACCTCCTGCGCGACGACAACTGGTGGGCGCCCAGGTGGGTCAAGGCGGCCAGCGCGAAGATGGGCCACCATCACGCGCCCGCCCCGGCCGAGGCTGCGGCCGAAGTCGTTGCATCCGAGGAACTGCTGCCGGAGCCCGCCGTCGCGGTCGCTGCTCAGCCTCGGGCGGAGGCCGAAGGCGTCGACAAGCAAGGCGCGCTGCCGCGCTACCAAAAGCCGCTGCGCGATGGCACCTATCACGCAAGCCACGCCGCGCCGGAACCCGACAACGCGGAGGCCGTGCCTGCGGAGACGCCGATCGACCAAGCCACCCCCATCGAGCGAAACGTGGCAAGCCGCGGCGGCAGAATCGCAAGCGACGACAACGAGCTTGTACCATTTAGTGAACTATTGAAACGGCTAAACGAAGAAAAGCGCCACTAGCGGCGCGCGGCGGAGCAGTGATGTGATGGCGATATTCCACAACCGATGGGTACGATTCTTCGGCCCGTTGGCGGTGCTCGCCGTGGCTGCCTTCCTGCTCCGCGACAAGATGCCCTTCCTCGCGGAGGGCTACGACGACGTCCGCGACGCCAACAACACCGGGCTCATCCTTGGGTTCATCGCGGTGTTTGCATCGATCGTGGCCATGGCGGAGGTCATGCGTGGGCTCCTGCACGCCGGCGGCTACGAGATCCCGCTCGCAAAGACCTTGCAGCTGACCCTGGTGGGCAACTCGTGGTCGTCGACCTTCCCCGGCGGTGCAGCGATTTCCACCGTGTACCAATACCGCACGATGCGGCTGTGGGACGTCAGCGTCGTGGTCAGCTCCTGGTTCATCATCGTCTCCGGCGCCCTGTCGACGGTGTGGCTGATCGCCTTGGGGCTGGTGTCGATCTTCTTCCTCAACGCCAGCTTTTCTTTGGCACCGCTGGTTGGCTCCGCGACCATCATGACGGCGCTGGCAATGCTCGTCTTCTTCGCGACGAACCACCCCTACGGCACCGAGACCGTGCTGCGCAAACTCATCATGGGGTTCAACCGGCTTACCCGCCGGGAGCCCACGCGCGGGCTCACGTCGTTGCATTCGCAGATCGTGCAGCTCGACGCGGTGCACCTGTCCTTCGGACGGTTCGCCTGGATCGCCGTCTTGTCGCTGCTCAACTGGGTGCTCGACATCGTCAGCCTGTGGCTATGCATCTGGGCGGTCACCGACTACCTGCCGGGATTCGAGATGCAGCCAAACCGCACGACGGTGCTCGGCGTCACGCTCGCGTTCGTCACCTCCAAGATCGTGGGCACCGCGCAGGTGACCCCGGCGGGCCTGGGCCCGGTCGAGGCCGCCATGACCGCCTCCCTGGTGGCGGTGGGCATGACCGCGTCCAACGCCTTCGGCGCGGTGTTCGTCTACCGCATCCTGTCCTTCGCGCTCATCGCGGGCATCGGCTGGATCACCTACTTCGTCTCGGTGGCGCGCGGCGGCATGGCCATGGAGACAACTACCCCCGATAAGGCGCCCAACGACGAGGCCGCGCCGGAGACCGCCTGAGTAGGGCTATCATCAGGGGGCCAGTCCCCTATCCATGAGGCCCTTGGGCCGATCTGCAAGGAGTCCCGCCATGGCGAAGTACCTCGCCTACGACATCATCGCCATCTTCGTCTTCGCCGTCTTGGCCCGCCTGGCCCACGGTGGCCTCGGCATCGGGGAGGTGCTCAACACGTGGTGGCCGTTCGCGCTCGGCGTGCTCATCGGTTGGCTCGCGATCCGCGGCAAGGACGCGCTCGCTGCAAAGCAGGGAGCGATCGTGTGGATCATCACCGTGGTCGTGGGCCTTGCGATCTGGGGCATGCGCCACGACCAGATCCCGCACTGGTCGTTCATCCTCGTCGCGTCCATCGTGTCGGCGCTGCTGCTGCTCGGTTGGCGAGCGGTGTATACGCGCGTGGCAAAGTAGCGCTTCGCATCCGGCGGCACTTCGGTGCCGCTTTTTGCTTTCCGACGCCTTCGGCCCGCGATCTATAGCCTCGCCCCTCGCGCCTAAGCTTGAGGCCATGAATTACCGCACCATCACTCACGCCGAGGCGCTGCACCGAAGCGATGCAACGACTTTATCCACCCAATCCATCGCGCTCGACCTGCGGGGGATGGCGGAGTTGGAGACCTTCGGCGTCGACACGCTGTTGCACCTCGTCACCAGCGACCCTGCGCTGTGCATCGACTTCCTCGGCGCGGGCGTGCAACGAGTTGAGGTCAACGGCGAGCCCCACCCGTTCGACTTCGACGGCGCAGTCATCCGCCTCGCGGGGTTGCCCACGGGCGAGGACGTGGCGCTGCGGATCGTTGGTGCAGCGACTTTCTCCCGCACCGGCCAGGGTTTGCATCGATTCCGCGACCCCAGCGACGGGGCCACCTATCTCTACAGCCACCTCGAGCCCTCGGACGCGCGCCGCATCTTCCCCTGCATCGACCAGCCCGATGTGAAGTCCCGCTTCAACATCGAGATGATCGTGCCTGCTTCGATGGTGGCGCTGTCGAATCAGCCCGAGGTCACGCGCCTTCCTGAGGGCGATGCAACGACTTTCGAACGGGTTGTGTTTGCAGAGACTCCGCCGCTGTCCACGTACCTGACCTGCTTCGCCGTAGGCAATTTCGTCGGCAAGCGAAAGACCTGGAGCAACGGGAAGCGCACGATCGAGACCGCCGTGTGGGCGCGGGCGTCGATGGCGAAGTACCTCGACGACGAGTTCCTCGACGTCACCGCGCGGGGCCTCAGCTTCTTCGACGAGCACTTCGGCTTCCCGTATCCGTGGGGCAAGTACGACTCGATTCTCGTGCCCGAGTACAACATCGGCGCGATGGAGAACCCGGGGCTGGTTACCTTCAACGAGCGCTACGTCTTCCGCTCGCGCCCGACCCGCGCGCAGCACGCCACCCGCGCCAACACGATCCTCCACGAGATGAGCCACATGTGGTTCGGCGACCTCGTTACGCCGCGCTGGTGGGACGACCTGTGGCTCAAGGAGTCCTTCGCCGAGTTCATGGGCGCGGACGCCTCGGCGCATGCAACGACTTTCACCGAGGCGTGGACCAACTTCGCCGGCAACCGCAAGAACTGGGCGTACGCGCAGGACCAGTTGCCCACGACGCATCCGATCAAGGCGGAGATCCCCGACGTCGATGCGGCGCGCCAGAACTTCGACGGCATCACCTACGCCAAGGGCGCTGCGGTGCTCAAGCAGCTGGTCCACTACGTCGGGCGCGACAACTTCTACGCCGCCTCCCGCGACTACTTCCGCGCGCACGCCTTCGATGCGGCGACTTTCGACGACCTGCTCTCCGCCCTCAAGAAGCACACCTCACTCGACTTGGATGCGTGGGCCAACCGTTGGCTCAAGACCACCGGGCCCGACGTGCTCACACCCGAAGTCGTTGCAAAGGGCGGCCGCATCGCCTCCTTGGGCGTGCGCGTCGACTCCGCGCTGCCGAGCCAGCCCACGCGCCCGCACCGCGTCGTCGTCGGCCTCTACCGCGACAGCGGCGAGAAGCTCTCCAGGTATGCCGCGCTGGATCTGCTTATCGACGCCAAGGCAGGCGGCCTCGTCGACGTCCCCGAGGCCCAAGGGCTTGAAGCGCCACGGCTGGTGGTCGTCAACGACGAGGACCACACTTACGCGAAGGTCGGCTTCGACGCGACCTCCCTTGCAACGATTTGCAAGGATCTGCACCGCGTCGACGACGAGCTGACCCGCGCCGTCATCTGGACCGCGCTGTGGAACCTCACCCGCGACGCCCAGCTGTCCGCCGCAACCTACGTGGATCTGGCGCTGACCCACGGCGCGCGGGAGACCAACACCACCTTGTCGACGCAAGTCTTCGGCAACGCCCTGCACGCCGCCCACGCCTACGCTCCCCCGGCGCGGCGCGGCGACATCCTCGCGCGCTACGCCAGTTCGCTGTGGCGCCTTCTCGGCGATGCAGAGCCCGGCAGCGACGCCCAGCTCGTGCTCGCCCGCGCCGCGGTCGCTGCGCTCGCGTGGTCGCCGGAAGTCGATGCAACGACTTCGCTCGCGGGGCTTCTGGCAGGTCAGGTCGAGGGGCTCGCGTTGACCCCGGACCTGCGCTGGTCGGTGCTGCAGGGGCTCGCCGCCCGCGGCGGGGTCGATGCAACGACTTTGGACGCCGAGCTTGCCCGCGACGACACGCTCACCGGGCGCGTCGCCCACCTCGGTGCCACGCACGCCTTCCCCACGCAGGAAACGAAGGAAGCGACCTACGAACTCGCCACCACACCGGGTCGTTGCACCAACGCGGAGGTCGATGCATTGCTTGCCGCTTTTGCATCGCCTCACTCGCAACCGCTGCGCGAGGGATTCGTGCGGCGATACTTCGACGAGCTCGAGTCCCTGTGGGAGGCACACCCGATGGAGATCGCCAACCGACTCGCCCGAGGGCTCTACCCGTACGTGCCGGAGGCGATGCAGCTGACCGACCAGGCGCTCTCCCGCGACCTGCCCAACGCGTTGCGGCGGGTGCTCCTCGAGTGCCGCGACGGGCTTCGCCGCAGGCTGGCGTGCCAAGAGGTCGACGTCTAACACTCAGGGCCAGGGGCTTTAGGCGTCGGAAAGCGATGCAACGGCGATAAGCTTAAGGGCATGTCCAACAACCCCGTCCGCCGCAACTGCGCCAAACCCCACTCCTGCCCCACCGAGATGCGGATGAAGGTGCTCGCGAAGGCGCCGCTGACCCGCGAGCTGACCGATGAGCAGCGCGCGGAGCTCGACGGGCACCTCTCCTCGTGGTCGTGGGGCGAGGGCGACCCCATTCTGCTCGCCGGCGAGGAGGCCACCGGCAGCTACATGCTTGCCTCGGGCCGTGCGCGGATCACCCGCGACACCGCCGACGGGCGCGAGGTGACCATCGACATCGCAGCCCCCGGGGACATCATCGGCCCCGTGTCCACGACGCCCACCGCCGCCGCGCACTCCGCCTGGGCGATGGAGACCTGCTGCGCGCTCTTCCTCCCCGCGGCGGTGCTTGCCGAGGTCGTGGATGCATATCCTCGGGTCGCGCTCGGCATCATCCGCTTCCAGGAGCGCCAGCTTCGCCACTACCGGGAGCGGGAGTCCGCGCAGCTGAGCTCCACGGTCGAGCAGCGCGTTGCAGCGACTTTGCTTCGGCTCGGCAAGAAGCTGGGCGCGACGCAGCCGGACGGTTCGCGCCTTTTGCAGGTGCGCCTGCGCCGCGACGACATCGCCGGCATGTCGTCCACGACGATCGAGTCGGCCTCCCGCGCGATGTCGAAGATGAAGAAGGCCGGTCTCATCGACTCCGGCCGCGAGTGGGTCTCCCTGCTCGACATCGACGCCCTCACGGACCTCGTTGAGGCGCCCTGAGCTGGTCAAATTCCCCGATGCAACGACTTTTCGCTCTTTGATCTGCGTCAAGGAACGTCCGCCCGGTCCTTTCTAAAGTGAGTCTTGTCAACGAAAACAACCACTCCAGAAAGGATCGGCATCATGACCGCCCCCACCACCCAGACCACCGTCCTCCGCTCCGACGAATTCTCCTGCCCCAGCTGCGTGAAGAAGATCGAAAACAAGCTCAACGGCCTCGACGGGGTCGCGAGCGCCGAGGTGAAGTTCTCCTCCGGTCGCATCATCGTCGAGCACGACCCGGCGCGCGTCAGCGTCCGCGACCTCGTCGCCGCCGTCAAGGAGGTGGGATACAACGCAAAGCCTTCCGCCTTCTAATTCCTAGTCACACATGAGAAAGCCTGCAGCCTCGGTTGCAGGCTTTTCGACGCCTATCGGCCCCTGACCTGCGATTCGACTACCACCGCGCTCCTTGATCTGCGTCAAGGAAAAGTCGTTGCAACGACTTTAACGTCAAGGATGAACCACCCAAGGACACTCACCGAAGGAAGAAACCATGAACCTCACCAGCAAGGCACGCACCTGGGGCGTCGTCGCCCTTTCCGCCGTCCTTATCGCGGCGTCGTGGGCCGTGCCCAACGAAGTCGTTGCAAACGCCCTCATGATCGCCGCCGCCGTCGTCGCCGGCTACCGCATCGCGGTCTCCGCGGTGCAGGCGCTTCGCATCAAGATGGTCTCGATCGACCTGTTGGTCGTCGTCGCCGCCATCGGGGCGCTGTTCCTCCACAACTACTGGGAATCCGCCGCAGTCACCTTCCTCTTCGCGCTCGGCAAGGCGCTGGAGAAAGCGACGATGAACCGCACCCGCCAGGCCTTGTCCGACCTCGTCGAGGCGGCGCCGGAGACCGCGACGGTGCTTCGCGACGGAGAACCCGAAACCGTCGAGCTGTGGGGGCTGGTCCCAGGTGACACCGTGCTCGTCCGCAACGGCGAGCAGATCCCCGTCGACGGCAAGGTCATTTCCGGCATGGGCGGCGTCGACGAGGCCACCATCACCGGCGAGTCCGTGCCCGCGGAGAAGACCGAGGGCGACGGCGTGTACGCGGGCACGTGGCTGCGCAGCGGCGTGCTGCGCGTCGAGGCGACCGGCATCGGCGCCGACTCCACACTCGCGAAGATCATCCACCGCGTCGAGGACGCCCAGGACGACAAGGCGCGCACGCAGACCTTCCTCGAGAAGTTCTCGCAGTACTACACGCCCGGCGTCATGCTCGCCTCGCTCCTCGTGGGCCTGTTCACCCGCAACGTCGAGCTCGCGCTCACGCTGCTCGTCATCGCCTGCCCCGGCGCGCTGGTCATCTCCATCCCGGTCTCGATCGTGGCCGGCATCGGCCGCTCGGCCCGCGACGGCGTGCTCATCAAGGGCGGCGAGTACTTGGAGACGGCCGCCAAAGTCGATGCATTGGTCGTCGACAAGACCGGCACGCTGACCACGGGCCGCCCCGTCCTCACCGACGTCGTCGTGCTCGACGCCGACTACACCGAGAACGAGATTCTCGAAGTCGCTGCATCCGCCGAGACCGCCTCCGAGCACCCCTTGGCCGAGGCAATCATCGCCGGAGCCCGCCAGCGCGGCGTTGCAACGACTGTGGTCGACCAGGCCGAACCCGTCACGGGGCAGGGCATCCGCGCCCAGGTTGGCGGCAGGGAGGTCACCGTCGGCTCCGCGGCGCTGCTTGCGCAGCCCCCGAGCACCGATCTCACCGAGCTCAACGAGCAGGGCAAGACGGCGATGTACGTCGGAATCGACGGTAGCGCGGTCGGGATCGTCGCCGTCGCCGACACCGCCCGCCCCGAGGCCGCCGCAGCGATAAGGTCGTTGCACGATAAGGGAGTCCGCGTCATCATGGCCACCGGCGACGCGCGCCCGGTCGCGGAGAGCATCGCACGGCAGCTGGGCGTTGACGAGGTCCACGCGCAGCTCATGCCCGAGGACAAGCAGACCATCGTCACCGACTTGCAGTCGCGCGGCTACACCGTTGCCATGCTCGGGGACGGCGTCAACGACACCCCGGCGCTGGCCCAGTCGGACATCGGCGTGGCCATGGGCGCCGCGGGCTCCCCCGCCGCCATCGAGACCGCCGACATCGCGCTCATGGCCGACCGGCTCACCCGCCTGCCCTACGCTCTAGGGCTCGCCCGCCGCACGGTGCGAACGATGCGCCTCAACATCTCCATCGCGCTCGCAACGGTGGCGCTGCTCGTCGCGGGCGTCATCGCGGGCGGGGTGACCATGGCGATCGGTATGCTCGTCCACGAGGCCAGCGTCCTCGTCGTCATCGGCATCGCGATGCTGCTCCTGCGCCCCACGCTCAAGGAAGTTGGCGTTGCGACGCCTACGGCACCGCACCGCAAGGACACGGCCCAGCCGCTGCACTCCTAAGCCACCGCAAAGTCGCTGCAAGCGCCCGGATCCCAGGTCAGCTGGGGTCCGGGCGCTTGTGCCGTAGGCGTCGATAAGCGATGCGAAACTACAAGACGGTCGTGTCGCTATCGGTGACGGTGACGTCGACGTCGGCCTGGTTCGTGGTCGGCGCCGGGTCGGGACCTGCGAGGTTGATGCCGAAGAAGGTGTCGAGGCCCTTCACGTTGAACTGCGTGCTCGTGTAGGTGGAGTTGTTGCTCGTGTTCCAGTGCGAGACGATGAGGTCCATGTTGTCGATCGTCGAGCCGGGCACGATGTAGCCGCCGTAGAGCTGCGTGAAGTTGTTCGGGGACTGGGCCGATCCCCAGCCGCCGGTGCCCGCGACGACCACGTAGGCCGGCGCGATCTCGTTCCAGTCGCGGGCGATTTCGTCGGAGATGCGCACCTCGATCGCCATGGTCGCGGCGTTGAACATGACGTGGACCCAGTGGCCCTGGATGTAGCGCAGGCACATCTCGCCCGCGCTGACGTTGGTCCTAAGGATCGCGGTCCCTTCGTTGCTCCAGACGCCGGTGGTGGGATCGTAGATCTCCCACTTGGTGCGGTCGCCGATGTCCTCGATGCGGAAGCGCGACAGGTACACCGGGTCCTTGCGCTTGAACTCGGAGGAGGTGACGTAGATGTAGCCGTCGGGGCCGCGGTCCCAGGAGATAAGGTTGCCTTTCCCCTTCATGTACGAGGTCGAGGTCTTGCCCTCCGACTGCCAGGTCATCCCGTAGTCGGCGGAGGAGAAGATCTCGGTGGACAGCACGTTGCCGATGCCCTTGTTCCACATGCCCTGCATGTAGAGGGTGCCGTCGATGTTGATGATGTCCGAGGGGATGAGGGTGAGCCCGTCGGTGTGCGCGTAGTCGATGAGCTGCTGCACCTCCGCGCCGTCGTTGAGCGGGCGGGTGATGGTGATCGAGCCGTCGGCGCCCATCTGCGCAACGACCCCCACGGGGCTCATCCACGTACCACCGAGCCTCTCCGCGGTAAAGGAATCGCCGAAGACGATGGCGAACTCCTCGCCCGCGCCCACCGGCGCCATGACACCCAGGTCCGCGCCGACGAGGCCGATTTGGCCCGTCTGCGCGCGGCCCACGATGTCGCCGATGAGGGTGACGTCGAGGCCCTCGGAGATCGCGCGAATCTGCTGGCCGATGGGGTCGGAGTTGTTCACGAGCGAGGATCCGGAGCTTCCCGAGAGGTTTGAGGATCCGGAGGACTGGGCGTGGGCGGGGACGGTCGCAAAGGTCGCTGACGCGGTAAGCGTTGCGGCGACGGCGAGGCGCGCGAGGCGGGTCTTAAGCATGAGGAGGGGATTTTCTTCAGGTTGTTATTGGGGTTGGGCCGTTGTTAAAGATAATGGAATCGCCACCCGTCAATAACGCGAGCGGCGTTTTTACCCCCTCCGCTTGTCGACGCCTTCGGCGCCGTAGGCGTCGGAAAGCATGAAAAAGCTCCCCTGCCTGTAACGGCGAGGGGAGCGAAAGTCGTTGCAACGACTACATCGGGGCGATCGTGTGCTTCTTCTCCAGGTCCTTTTCCTGCTTGTCAGAGAGCTGGCGCAGCGCCTGGCGCAGCATGAGGCGGGTCTGGTTCGGCTCGATGATGGCATCGAGGTACCCGCGCTCGGCGGCGACGTACGGGCTGGTCATGTTCTCGTCGTAGAAGTCCATGAAGACCTTCTTCATGTAATTGCGCTGGGCCTCGTCCTCGATCTTGGCCAGCTGCTTGCCCTGGATCATGACCACGGCGGCGGACGCGCCCATGACGGCGATCTGCGCGGTAGGCCACGCGAGATTGATGTCGCCAGTCAGGTTCTTCGAGCCCATGACCGCGTACGCTCCGCCGTAGGCCTTGCGCACGATGAGCGAGACCTTCGGCACGGTCGCCTCGACGAGCGCAAACGCGAGCTTGGCGCCGCGGTGGATGAGTCCCACCTGCTCCTGCTGCACGCCGGGCAGGTAGCCGGGGGTGTCCACGACGAAGATGAGCGGGATGTTGTAGGCGTCGCAGATGCGGATGAAGCGCGCGGCCTTGTCGGCGGCGTCGGCGTCGATGCAGCCCGCAAACTCCAATGGCTGGTTGGCCACGATGCCTACGCTGCGGCCGTCGACGCGGGAGAACGCAGTGATGATGTTCGACGCGTAGTTCGGCTGGATCTCTTGGACATCATCGTTGTCGAAGAGCTTGTTGAGCAGATCGTGCATGTCGTAGCCGGCGTTGGTGTCGTCCGGCATGAAGGTGTCGAGCGTTTCGTCGACTGCTACCGCTTCGTCCGCTGGCGCCCAGTATTCGGGGACGGGATCGTTGCAGGTCAGCGGCAAGCGATCGAGAAGATCATGCACCCAGTTGAAGGCATCCTCCTCGTCGCGGGCGACATAGGAGACGTTTCCGTTGAGCTCCTGCTGGCGGGCGCCGCCAAGTTCGGCGGAGGTGATCTCCTCGCCGGTGACCTCCTTGATCACGGCGGGGCCGGTGACGTACATCTCGGCCTCGCCGTCGACGGCGATGACGAAGTCGGTGGTCACGGGCGCGTAGACCGCACCACCCGCGGACTTGCCCATCATGATGGAGATCTGCGGGCTGCGGCCGGACAGCGGAAGCTGGCGGCGGGCGATCTCGGAGTACATGGCCAGAGACGTCACGGCGTCCTGGATGCGGGCGCCGCCGGAGTCCTGGATGCCGATGACCGGGCAGCCGATCTTGATGGCCATGTCCATGACCTCGCACACCTTGCGGCCGAAGGTCTCGCCGACGGAGCCGCCGTAGACGGTCTTGTCGTGGGCGTAGATGGCCACGGGGCGGCCGTCGATGCGGCCGTAGCCGGTGACCACGCCGTCGGAGTACGGCGCGTCCTTGTCGTCCGGGGTGCGGCCCAGCGCACCGATCTCCACGAACGAGCCCTTATCCAACAGCCTGTTGATGCGCTGGCGCGGGGTGGTGCGTCCGGCCTCGTCGCGCTTGGCGCGAGCGCGCTCGCTGCCCGGGTCCTGCGCCTTTTCCAAGCGTGCGCGAAGATCCGCCAGCTTCTCGGCGGTGGTATTCAGGCTCACTGTGGTTTCCTGCCTTGCTTTCCTAATTCTTGATGGTGCTGCTTTCGCGCAAGCACTAGGGGTGTTACTTGCTCAGCTCGGCGATGCGCTTGCTGAGCGCCACGCCCACCTTGCCGATCTCCGGCTCGTCGACGACCGCGAGGTGATCTCCCTTGAGGTGAATGATGTCCAACTCGTCTACGATACTCGACCAGCCGCCATCCTCCGCAATCTCAGCGTACGCCGGCTCCAGCTCGATGGCGCCGTCGTGCATGCGCTCCGCACGGAAGAGCATGACGGGCACGTCCACGTCCGCCCAGCGCTGCATGTCCATGCGGTCCAGAATGCGGTTGTCCACGAAGGAGGCGCGCTGGTGCTCGAGGACACCCGCGGACAGGCCGTGCTCGGAGGCGTCGGTGTTGGCCAAGAACTCGGCCATCATCGTCAGCAGCGCGTCCTCGCCCGCGGTCTCCAGCAGTTCGTAGGGCACCGGGAAGTCGAGGCCGTAGGTCTTCTTGGCGAAGGTGGAGTAGCGCTCCCAGCGCTTCTTGGTCTCCTCCATTGTGTCCGGTGCCGGGTTCTTCGGCGAGACGGTGTCCAGCAGCGCAATGGTGGCGACCTTCACGCCGGTGTTCTTCACCGCAAGCTGGTGGGCGACCTCGTAGGCGAGCGCGCCGCCGAAGCTCCAGCCGCCGAGGATGACCGGGAGGCCGTCGGAGTACTGCTTGATCTCGTCGAGGTAGTGGGCTGCGCGGTCCTCGAGCGAGCCCTCGAGGCGCTCGACGCCGTAGACCGGGACCTCGGCGGGAAGTCGTCGCATGAGCGGCTGGTAGACCACCGAGGAACCGCCCGCCGGGTGGAACATGAACACCGCGGGCGCGGTGGATCCCTCCGGGCGCGCCCGGAGCACGCGGATGTTGCCCTCGACCTCGGTCTCGAGCCCCTCGCGCACAATGTTGGCCAGCGGCTCGAGGGTCTCGGCCTCGAGCACCTGCTTCGTGGTCACTGTGGCGCCGGAGCGCTCGGTGAGCCGCTCGGCGATCTGGGTGGCGGTGGCCTCGTCGATGGACGGCAGCTCGCTGGTCACGCCAGCCGCTGCGGCGCCGGTGATGCCCGCCCAGGTGGCGAACACGAGGCGCTCGGAGGCGTCGCGCGGGGCAACACCCACGCCCTTGGCGCCCTCGTGAGCATAAGCAGGCGCTGCAGCAGAATCAGGCTCAGCGGAAACAGGCTCATCCGCAACAGATTCATCGGCAACAGGTTCCTCGGCGGCTGCCTCGGCCTCAACGGCCACCGGCGCCGCCCCCCGCTGCGCGACGAGATCCTCGACGAGCTTCACAGCGTCGGCGACAGACGCGTCGCGCAGCGCCTGCACCTGCAGCTCCGGGATGTCGAAGTCGTGCTCGATGCGGTTCTTGATACGCATGCCCATGAGCGAGTCTAGGCCCAGGTCGATGAGCGGCAGCTCGGCGGGCAGGTCCTCGACGTCGTAGCCCATCGCCTCGGAGACGATGGTGCGCATGCGCTGCTCGACCGTCTCGCCGCTGGTGGGATCCCACTTGAAGGTCTCCTCGCCGACGAAGTCCGACGGTGCCTCGTCCGCCGTGGCCGTGCCCGCAGCGGACTCCGGGGAGGCGATGACCGGCGCGCCCACGTTGAGGCCCGCCTTCACGGCGAAGCCCTCGGCGACGAGCACGCTGGCCTCGTCCATGACGCGGTGCACGGTCACCGACAGGCCGCCGACGTTCTTGCTTACGACGGTGGTCAGCTCGCCGGTCGGCGGCAGCGTGCCGCGCTCCTCGACGGCGATGAGTGAGGCGTCCGGGTTGACCGCCGCCACGGCGGCCTCGATGAGCGCCACCGGCGACGGGACCAGCTCGGCGCTGACGGAAAAGGCGACGCTGCCGTCGGGCAGGACGACCTTCGCGCCCGGCATCTCGGTGGTGCCGCCGCTCGACGGGCGCGCGGCGGTCCAGTAGCGCTGCTTCTTCCACGGCATGTGCGGCGCGGCGAGCATCTCGCCGTCGCCGTAGAGCTTGGAGAAGTCGATCGGGGCGCCCGCGACGTACATCTTGGCCAAAAGGTCGCGCAGGGACTCGCCCGCCGGGACCTTGCGCTTCAGCGAGAACAGCAGCTGTGCATCAGGCTTGCCGACGCTAAAGGCGGTGTTCATCATGCCCATGAGCGCGACTGGGTTCGGGGAGATCTCCACCATCATGGTGTGCCCGGCGGCAAAGGCCTGCTCGGTGGCGTCCTGGAACCACACCGACTGGCGGGTGCAGGTCAGCCAGTAGTCCTCGTCGTGGACGACGGAACCCGGCTGGTAGACCGCGCCGCGGTGGACGGAGCTAAACAGCGTGGTGTGCAGCGGGCGGGCTTCGATGCCCGCAATCTCGCCGGCGAGCTCGCCGAGCAGCGGCTCGACGGCGCTGGTGTGGCCCGCGCCCTTGACGTTGAGCAGGCGGGCGAACTTGTTCTCGGCCTCGAGCTTCTCGACGAGCTTGACCACGGCCTCGCGCGGCCCGCCGACGGTGGTCATGCCGGGGGCGGCGTAGACGGCCGGCTCGATGCCCGCGAACTCGGGGTTCTCGGCGATGAAGGTGTCGAGCGCCTCGACGGAGAACTCCACCACGGCCATGGCGCCGAGCTGGTCCTCTGGCAGGGACTTCTCGCCCTCGCCCATGAGGCGGGAGCGGTGGCAGGCGATGAGCATGGCGTCCTTGTCGGACAGGCCGCCTGCGGCATACGCCGCGGCGATCTCGCCCATGGACATGCCCATGACACCCGCGGGCTTCGCGCCGAAGCTGGCGAGCAGGTCGGTGAGCGCGATCTGGATGGCGGTGATCGCCACCTGCGCGGTCTCGGTGTCGTAGGTCTGCTCGTCGTCGGCGACGAGATCCATGATCGACCATCCGGACTCGAAGTCGACGATCTCGTCGAGCTCCTCGAGGCGGGCCCTGAACTGCGGCGACAGCGCGACCAGGTCCTTGACCATCTTGCGGTGCTGCGAGCCGAAGCCGGAGTAGACGAAGACCGGGCCCATGGCGCTGGGCGAATCGGCGGCGGCGATGCCCACCGAGACCTTGCCGTCGGCCACCTGGCGCAGGCGCTTGACGGCGTCGGCGACGGTGTCGGCGAGCACGACCGCGCGGGAGCGGCCGTGGTTGCGCTTCGCCAGCGAGCGCGCGAGCGGCACGAGGTCGGCGTCGTCACGCCCCTCGAGGAAGTCGGCGACGGCGGCGGCCGCCTGCCGACGCCTCGACGGCAGCAGACCCGAGACCGGCAGCGCGACGGCGTTGCCGTCGGCAAGCTGCGCCTCGACGGGGCTGCCCGCCTCGTACTCGGAAGGATCGAAGGAGGAGAGCACGACGTGGGCGTTGGTGCCGCCGAAGCCGAAGCCGGACACGCCCGCGATCTTCTTGCCGGAGTACTCCGGCCACTCGCGCGGGTCCTCGATGACCTCGATGTGCTCGGCGTCGAAGTCGACGTAGCGGTTGGGGGCGGTGAAGTTCAGCGACGGCGGGAGCACGTCGTTCTTGATGGCCAGCACGGTCTTGATGAGACCGGCCGCGCCGGCGGCGGACTCGGTGTGTCCGAAGTTGGTCTTGGCGGAGCCCAGCAGGGTCGGGGCGTCGTTGCTGCGGCCGCGGCCGAGCACGGCGCCGATGGCGGTGGCCTCGATCGGGTCGCCCAGGATGGTGCCGGTGCCGTGGGCCTCGACGTAGTCGACGGATGCCGGGTCAACGCCCGCGTCGGCGTAGGCGCGCTGGAGCACGTCGACTTGCGCGTCCGGGTTCGGGGCCGTAAGCCCGTTGGAGTGGCCATCGGAGTTGACGGCAGAGCCCTTGATCACGGCGAGGATGTTGTCGCCGTCGCGCACGGCGTCGTCGACGCGCTTGAGCACGAGCACGCCCGCGCCGTCGGAGCGCACGAAGCCGTCGGCGTCGTCGGAGAAGGCGTGGATCTTGCCCGTGGGGCTGAACACGCCGAGCTCGCCGAAGGCGGTGGACACGAACGGGGAGGCCAGGATGTTCACGCCGCCAGCGATGGCGACGTCGGCCGCGCCCTCGCGGAGGGCGCGCGCGGCCTGGTGGGTGGACACGAGCGAGGAGGAGCAGGCGGTGTCGACGTTGACCGACGGGCCGCGGAAGTCAAAGGCGTAGGAGACGCGGTTGGCGATGATCGAGCTCGCCGTGCCGGTCAGCGCGTACGGGTGCGCCTCGGCTGTGTCGGCGGAGATGAGCATGCCGTAGTCGTTGTTGGAGGAGCCGATGAACACGCCCACCGGGGCGCCGCGCAGGTCGCTCGGGGCGATGTGGGCATTCTCGAGGGCCTCCCACGTCAGCTCCAGGATGATGCGCTGCTGCGGGTCGATGTTGACGGCCTCTAGCGGGGATAGCCCGAAGAACTCGGCGTCGAAGGAGGCGATGTCATCGAGGTAGCCGCCGGTGAGGTTCTGCTCGGCCATGCGCTTTTGCATGACCTCGTCGCCCGCGTACTCCGACCAGCGCCCGATCGGCAGCGGGCCGACGCCGTCGCGGCCCTCGACGAGCATGGACCACATCTCGTCCACGTCGTTGGCGCCGGGGTACTTGGCCGCCATGCCCACCACGGCGATGTCGTGGGTGCCCGGCGACTGCGTCAGCGCCGTGGGGTTGAAAGCCGTAGGCGTCGATACGCGAGAAACGGATTCGCCTTCCACGAGGCGCTTGGAGAGCGCGGCGATGGTCGGGTACTCGTAGGCGATCGTCGCGTCGAGCTGGGTGCCGAGGAGGTTTTCCAGCTCGCCGGAGAGGATGACGACGTCGCGGGAGGACAAGCCGAAGGACTGCATCGGTTTGTCGTCGGTAATCTCCTCAGCCGGGAGGCCGGTTGTCTTAATAACCCAGTCGCGCAGCCACGTGCGCAGCTCGTCGACTGTCATGGCCTGGCTGCCGGCAGCGGCAACGTGCTTTTCTTGCATCGGAGATTTTTCCCTCTATCTCGGCTCTACGTTGACCCGCGCCGCGGTTTTGACGCCTGACGCGCAAAGTTAACGATTTAGAACATAAGTCCGTCTATTCTATATCGCCACAATGGTCACAATCGTTTCACGGGATTCGCCACACATTACTCCCAGAAACTTTTTATCTTTTCCACTGACAAATTCTATTTCGCCCCGGTCCGCACTCGTTCCACCGGGGGAGCATGTCGCGGCAGATTCTAGGTTTGCTTTTCGCTTATCGACGCCAAGGCCACCCGCTCGTAGTCCCCGATCGCGGTGGCGGCCTGGTTGATCGCCGTGGCCACCCACGCGGTGAGCTGGGCATCGCTCGCCCCGGCGGGTAAAAGAATGACCACCTCCACGGCCGCGGCGACCGCCGTGGGGGTGTCGATCGACCCCTCGTAGAACAGGTGGGTCGAGCACAGCCGGTTGACGCTGGCGAAGCGGTTGCACCACGCCATGACCTCGGGTTTCTTCTCCAGCGCGAGGAAGGTCGTGGGGTAGGCCGTGACCACGAGCGCGTGCGTGGCGATCCCGGCACCCACGCTTATTCGCGCCCCCTTGTACTTGACCGCGAGCATCTGCTGCTCCTCGTTGGCCAGCGCCTGGAAGCCGAGCCTGTCGACGGCCGCGCGGACGCGGTCAAAGTCGACCTCGCGCACGTGGTCACTCATGGTTTTCCCCCGTTAGCGTGGGACTCGACGAGCTCGGGGAACCGGGCCGCGAGCATGCCCGCGGCCGCGGCGTGCAGCTGGATCTGGGTGTCCAGCAGCGCCACCAGCTGCGGGGTGGAAAGCCCCCCGGCAATGGGGTGGTCGCTTTTGAGGGTGAGGACGTACCCGGAACCGGTGTCTTGAAAGGTAAACGCGGGCGCGATGAGGTGGGAGTTGCGCTCGGCGACGAAGTCCGCGAGCTCCGCCCGGCGCGAGGCGGGGATCTCGTAGCGCCAGCGGGAGGTGGACATAAACAGCAGGTCGCTGACGGTGAGGTACAGGGAAAAGTCGGAGTAGGGAACCACCACTCCCCCGGCCTCCGTCTGACTGAACGTGAAGTTTCCGCGCGTGAGAATCTCTGCGACCCTGGCCATCGTGATCGGGGTGGTCATGCGCGCCCTCCTTCCGGTCGTGCTCCGCTTCGGGCATCACCTCGACTCTATAGCTAGGTGGTCACCTCGCGCCTGCGAACTCCCCACACGCCCACGCCCGCGAGCGCGAGCCCCAAGAGGGAGAGCACCACCGCGTGGGCCACGTGCGCGTTCTCCAGCGTGTAGGTCATGCTAAACGGCGAGTAGTCCACCAGCCACGAGGGCAGGGAGAAGATCTCGCCGAACGCGGTGACGAACGCGGAGGCCACCACCGGCGCCCACGCCCACAGCGACCACCTCGGCCACAGCCCCACCAGCGCCGCGGCCAGCCCGACGAAGAAGGCGCCTGGGCCGAACAGGCTCAGGGTCACTTTGGCAAGCACGTCGTACAGGTCGCCCAGGTGGGTGGACAGCCCGATGGCCCCGCCGAGGAAGAGCCCGACCAGGAGGAGGATAAACGCCGCGAAGACCACGATGAGTTCCTCGAGCAAGGGGCTGTGCCTCGGCCTGCCCGTCGAGCGGACGATCTCGACGATGCCGGCCTGCTCGAGCCTGCGGTGGGTGAGCACGAGCTGCACCACGGCCACGGCGACGAGGATGGAGGTAAACGTGGTCATGTAGATGAGGAAGTTGGTGATGAGATCGCCCTCGGGGAGGAGGTCGACGAAGACCTGGCCCGCGTGGTCGTCGGACTCGATCATCTCCTTGATGCTCGCCGACAGCGAGACCATGAACGCCTCGATGGCGGTGACCACCACCAGCCACGTCCACACCTGTCCCCTGCTCACCCGCCACAGGATGCCGGGCACCGTGCGGAAAGCGCGCGCCTCGGTCGATTCCGCGTGCCTGCGCTCGCGCACGAGGCTTGCGCCGAAGGGCCGAAGGCCGTCGACAAGCACGAGCAAGGCGGCGACGACGCCGCACGCGCCGCACAACAGAAGCCCCTTGCGCCAGTCGTTGTCGTTGTAGGGGTCTATGACGGATTTCCATCCGAGGGGGCTGAGCCAGTTGAGCCAGCCGTGGTTGCCGGTGCCAGCGCTGTCCGCGTAGGCGCGCACGACGTAGTTGAGCCCCAGCGAGGACATGCCGATGCGCCCCGGCGAGGAATGCCCGCCCGCGAAGAGCTGGAAAACCCCCGCCAGCAGCACGGAGCCGAAGGTCGACAGCCAGACCATCCAGGAGAAGTACGCCGCACCGGTCCAGTCGAACTCGTCGAAGAAGTAGACCTGGACGCCTAGTGACAAGAAGGTGAGCACCGCCAGCGCGCCGGTGAGTACGAAGCTGGAGACGAGCGCCGCGATGATCGGCGTCCTGCGGCGCATGCCGCCCGCGCGGACCAGCTCGAGGCGGCCGTCGTTCTCCCACGTGCGGTAGCTTGCCGAGTAGTGCAGCACCGCCATGACCGCGCCGAGGAGCACGACCCACATGGCCATCTCCCAGTTGATGACCTGCCCCAGCGTGCCGGGTTCCTCGAGGGTGCCGTAGAGGGCGCGGGTGGCCTTGTTCGAGCGCATGCTGGCGACCAAGACCTGCCGGTCCGAGACCTCCGGGTAGTAGTCGAAGTAAGACCACGGAAAGATCGAGACCGCGAGCGTGAGGCACAGAAGCCAGACGAGGTTGACGCGGCGGCGGGCCCGGAGGTGGAAGGCCGCGAGTGCGGACACGGAGCGCAGCATCGCTTAGCCTCTCTCGCCGGGTGCGGATTGGTAGTGCGCGACGAAGGTCTCCTCGAGGCTCTCGGTCTGGCAGCTAAAGTCCGTGGCGCCGAGGTCGACGAGCGCCTTGAGCAGCGCGGGGACCTCGTCGCGCGGGACGGCGCGTTCGATGCGCTCGCCGTGGCGGGTCCACTCCCCCAGCTCGGCGGGCGGCTCTTGTGCGAGCCGGACGGCGACCTTCTCCGCGCTGAGCCTCGCGATGCGCTCCATCGTGTCAGACTCGATGGCACGGCCGTCCTTGATGAGCGTCACGCTGTCGCAGAGCTTCTCGACCTGGCTCATGATGTGGCTCGACAGCAGGACGGTCACGCCGCTGCTGCGCATCCGGTGCACCTCGTCGACGAAGACCTGCTCCATCAGCGGGTCGAGACCCGCCGTAGGCTCGTCGAGAAGCAGCAGCTCGGCAGGCGCGGACAGCGCGGCGACGAGCATGACCTTGCGCCGATTGCCGGTGGAGTACTCCTTGACCCGCTTGCCGGTGTTGAGCTCGAAGACGTCGATGAGCTCGCGCTCGCGGGCGCGGTCGCTCGGGGTGCCGCGCATGCGCTCCAGCACGCGCAAGGTTTCCGCGCCGGTGAGTGTGGGCCACAGCGACACGTCGCCGGGCACGTACGCCGTGCGCGCCAGCACCCTGGGCTTTCGCCACGGGTCGCTGCCGAGCACGCGCACAGTGCCGCGGGCGGGCTTGAGCAGCCCCAGCAGCGTGCGGATCGTGGTGGACTTGCCGGAGCCGTTGGGACCGAGGAAGCCGTGGATGCTTCCCGTGTCGACGAGGAGCTCGAAGTCGTCGAGGACGGTGGTCTTTCCGTAGGCGACGGTGAGCTCCTGTACCTCGATGGCGCGCGATTCGCTCATGAGCGGCCTTTCATAAGTAGTTCGTTAACCATCATGGTATGGCCTTCCACGCGGGCAGGAGGTGGCAGTGAGAAAAGCAATACCCCCGCTCCCCCTCGGCGAGAGGGAAGGCGGGGGTATGCGAAGAAGGCGCCGGAAGCTTACTGCTCCAGGTAGCGCTTCTTGGCCACGCGGCGGGCGATCTTGCCGGAGGAGGAACGCGCGATCTCGTCGGGGTTCATGATCCGGATGTCGCTCGGCACCACGCCGTGGGCCTCGGAGACCGCGGCGCGGATGGCCTCGACGGCGGCGGCGTCGCCCGAGGGATCCTTGTCCAGGTCGCGCTCGGCGAGAATGATGAGCTTCTCCACGTCGTCACCCTCGACGGCGAAGGCGGCCACGCACGCCGGGCGGACCTGCGCGGAGGCGTGATCGACGGTGAACTCGATGTCCTGCGGGTAGTGGTTGCGGCCAGCAATGATGATGAGGTCCTTCAGGCGGCCGGTGATGTAGACCTCGTCGTCGATGATGACGGCGAGGTCGCCGGAGGCCATCCAGCGGTCGTCGTCTGGGGCGCCCTCGGCGCGGGAGTTCTCCGGCAGGCGGCCAGCCAGGGTGTTGCGGAAGGTCTCCGCGGTGTCCTCCGGGCGGTCGAGGTAGCCCGCGGCGGTGTTCTCGCCGTGGGTCCACAGCTCGCCGATCTGGCCGTCGGGAAGCTCCTGCTTGGTCTCCGGGTCGACGATGACCAGCTGCTGCGGGCGCACGACCTGGCCGCAGGAGGCAATGGCCACGGTGTTCGGGCCCTTCTCCACGATGACGGCGCGGCCGGCGGCCAGCTCCTCGCGGTCGAAGTGGGAGATCAGCGGGCGGTTCGGGGTCTGCGGGGTGGTCACCAGCAGGGAGGCCTCGGCCAGACCGTAGGACGGGCGGACCGCCTCGGTACGCAGGCCGTACTTGGAGAACACCTCGAGGAAGCCCTCGACTGCCTTCTCGGTAACCGGCTCGGAGCCGACGATGAGGCCCTCGATGGCGCTCAGGTCGAGGGTCTCGCCCTCGGCCGGGACGGCGTAGCGGGCGGCGAGCTCGAGCGCGAAGTTGGGCACCACGGTGTAGGTGTTCACGTCGGTCTCGCGGCGGTTGAGCTGGTCGATCCAGCGGGAGGGCTGCTGGATGAAGTCGCGCGGGGCCATCATCTCGAACTCGAGGCCGATGATCGTGATGAAGGCGGCCAGGATGATGCCCATGTCGTGGTGCAGCGGCAGCCAGGAGACCAGGCGCAGGGGGGTCTTGAGCTGAACCGCGGTGAAGATCTGCAGGACGTTGGTGACGATCGAGCGGTTGGTCAGGATGACACCCGCCGGGATGCGGGTGGAACCGGAGGTGTACTGCAGGAACGCGGGCAGGTCCACCGGCATGGACTGGGACTTGGCCAGCATGACCTGGGCTGCCTCGGTGGTCAGCGGGTTGACGAAGCTCGCCGCCAGCGAGTCCGGCAACGAGTCCACGGACAGGATGCGCGGGCGCTCGCGGGAGGGGACGTCGGCGAAGAACTTGCGCACCGAGCCCGCGGAGCGGGAGTTGGTGAGCACGACCTTCGGGTTGGAGTCGCCGATGACGGCCTTCAGGTGGTCGGCGTGGCCGGGCTCGTTCGGGTCGTACAGCGGGATCGGGACCATGCCCGCGTACAGGGTGCCCAGGAAGCTGTACAGGTACTCCGGGGAGTTGTTGGCCAGGATCACCGCGCGGTCGCCGATGGTGCCGACCTGCTGCAGGCGGGCCGCCACGGATTTGATGCGGGTGTTGACCTGCTGGCGGGTGAAGTCGACCGGGGTGCCCTCGCGGGACTCGGAGAAGTCCCAGAAGCGCAGGGTGTGGCGGTCCGCGCCGCCCTGCATGGCGTCTGCCTGGTAGAGGACCTCACACAGCCCTGCGAGAGTCAGCTCCGGCTTGAGGGTGATGTTCCCCTTCTCGTCAAAGAATTGGCTCATGACCGCATGTAAATCCATTTTTCTCCTTATTTGTTGGCGATTTGTTGGCGGGCGTCCCGCAAGGCTTCGGTAGGCAAGGCGAAGGAAACTCCGTGCACCCTCGCGGCGCGGGCCGCAGGCCGCGGGCGACGACGCTGGTCATCGTTTCCGGTTACTACATCGTAGGTTTTGTACAGTGTATTACTTCCCGCACAAAACTACTTAATTTTCTTTTGCAACAGACGGCAACAATTCTAACACCGCCCCTGAAATGAGGGGATGGAAAAAGGGCCGCGAACTGCGCCTCCGTAGAAAAAGGAATGCGCGTCCGCGACCCTTGGCCGTCGGCAAGCGAAAAGCAAGAACGCCTAGGAGTTGATGAGCCCCTCGGCCCAGCCAACGATCCAGTCCGAGGCGGTCGAGCCGGGGACGACGTTGGGGTTGGTCGCGTAGAGCGAGTGCGCCACGTTCGGCTGCACCAGCTGCTGCGCGCGGGCGATCGCGTTGCCCACGTCCTGCGGCGCGTCGCAGATGGAATCGTCCGGCGCGCACAGCTCGAAGACCTTGTCGTTGAGCGTGCCGAAGCCGCTGCTGCGCGCGCCACGCATGGTCGCGCCCGGCACGACCGCCTGAACGACGAGGTCGAGCGGCTGAAGTGCGATCTCCGCGCCGACACCGGCGACGAGGTTGCCGACATTCTGGCCCACACCAGCCTGTCGGCGGCCGTCTGCGACGAGGGCGACACCCCTCACGCGTTCGGCCGGGATGACTCCCGTCCCCGTTCCGATCTGATTGGCCACGTCACCAGCGATCACGGCGCCCTGCGAGAATCCCGTGAGGATGAAGTCCGTCAGCGGGCACTCCGCATGCGTGGCGGTGAGCTCGGCGTTGAGGGTGTTGGTTCCCTCGGTGCGCGAGTCGTCGTAGGTCATCTCGGCCATCGAGTTGATGTTGCGGAACTGAGCCGTGTACGGCAGCGTCCACACCTTCACCTGGTCAGCGGAGTAGGCCTGCTGCAGCGGGCGCGTGATCGTGAGCATGTAGGAGTTGGGGTTCGCGGTCGGATTGACCGGATCGTCATCCGCCTTCGACTCCCACGTTCCCGGTGCCGCCACGACCTCCACGCTGGGGCACCAGTCAGGCTGCGCGGGCGACTGCGCCGCGCTCTGCTCCGTGCCCGAGCCCCCAGAGGAGCCGCTGCGCGAACTGACCCACCGACCGATCCCCGTGAGGATCAACACCAGCACGAGGATGGTCGCGATGACCGTGAGGAATTTTTTCATGTTCTCTAGCAGTACGCGCTTTTCGCCGCGGATTCAATCGTGGAAACGACCTGATCGAAGGCCGCGGTGCTACGCCCCTGCTGGATGAGCTGGCCGGCGATCGCCTGAATGGTGGCGGGCGTCAACTGATCATTCTGGCCCTGGCACACGACTCCCGCGGCACCGAGCATCTGGTCCTCGACGCCCGCGATGTTGATGCCGTCGGCGGTCAGCTTGTCCAGGTACGCCTTCTCCTTGTCCGTGCGGTTGTCGGAGGCCTGCGGGATCGCGGAGATCTGCTGCCCCTGATCGAGGTTCGGCTCGCTGGACTGCGCAGACGCGCTCGCGGAACCCGACTGCGAGCTCGACGAGGCCTGGGAGCTGGCCGAGGTGCTCGAGCTCGCCGACGCGGTCGCGGAGCGGGTCAACGGCGCGATCGAGGAAGGCTCGTTCGACACCGTGGCCCCGCCGCAGGCAGCCAGCAGGGAGGAGGCTGCAAGAAGCACTCCCGCTGCTGCCGCTTGTCGACGCCTTCGGCTTGCACTCTGAAGGTTAAGACGCATTACTTCTTCTCTTCCTTGACCTGGCCTGCCACGACGCTGATGGTTCCGTGCTGGAAGTTGATGCTGCCGTTAGCATCGCTCTGGTCGGAGGTCGGGTAGCCGTACTCGCCCTGCTCGTAGCCCTTCGCGCCCCAGGCGTCGAAGACCTGGCCCTTGTAGATGACGTGTGCGCCGGTGGAGGCGGACCAGTAGATGTTGCCGTTCTCGAAGGCCTGGTAGGCGCCGCCGTTTATGAGCACCTCGTTGCCGACCGGGTAGCCGAGCGCGGAGTTCGCGGTGCCCAGCTCGCCGTACTTCTTGGCGATCTCGCCGCGGACCCAGTAGTCCTTGTTGTCTGCGGTGCGCGCGACGTAGCCGCCCTGGAACTGCTGCACCAGGCCGCCGTTGATGGCAACGGCCTCGGCGACCGGGTAGCCCAGGGAGCCGTTCTCCCAGCTCAGCTCGCCCCAGGCGTCGACGATGTCGGCCGGGACGGCCACGGCGCCGAGGGTGGGGGTCCAGTAGATGTTGCCGTGCTCGAAGGCAACGAAGCGGCCGCCGTTGACAAGGCCACGCTCCTCGGAGGTCGGGTAGCCGAGCCAAGAGGTCTCGCTGCCCATCTCGGCGTACTTGGCGCCGATGCGGCCGTAGACGGTGTGCGCGCCGGTGGCCTGCGACCACATGACGCGGCCGCCGACGAAGTCCTCTGCCTTGCCGCCGGTGACGTCGTACTCGTTGTTCACGCAGGTACCGAGGATCTCGGACTGCGCGGTGGCCAGGGTGGCGATGTCGCCGACCGGCAGGCAGTCCGCGCCGCGGTCGTCCTCGGACAGGCCGAGTGCGTCGGCGGTCTGCGACCAGGACTGTGCCATCTCGAACTGCCAGTACGGCCAGTTGTGCACACCGGTCGGGCGGAACACGGAGGTCACCGGGACGCCAGCGCGGTTGGCCACGTCGACGAAGGTCTGGGTGGTCATGCGCGAGATGACCTCGAGGCCCACGCCCGCGTAGTTGGCCGGGCCGGTGGCGACCGAGCCGGGCTGGCCGTAGTCGTCCTGGCCGGAGCCAGCGGAGACGTAGACGGACACGCCCTCGAGGTTCTTCACGCCGGTCTTCGGGTCGTGGTCGATCCAGTCCTGGGAGCCGAGCGCGCCCCACATGGCGGTGGCGTCGTATCCACCAGCGTCGGCCTGGGCGGCCTGGATGGCGTTCGGCATGCCGGGCGAGGTGGTGTCGAGGTAGCCGGAGTAGGAACCGACGAACTTGAACTGGCTCGGGTGGCGCTCGGCCAGGTTGATGGCGGCGGTACCGCCCATGGACAAGCCGATGACGGCGCGGTCGTCGTTGGTGCGGAAGCCCTCGCGCAGGACCGGGATCATCTCGTTCATGAGGAAGGATTCCCACATGTAGTGCTTGCCGTTGTCTTCCTTCTGCCAGTCGGAGTAGAAGGAGGACTCGCCGCCGACGGGCAGGATCACGTTGACGTTCTTGTCGGCGTAGAACTGCTCGATGTTGGTGTTGATGGTCCAGCCGTTCTCGTCGTCCTGCGCGCGCAGGCCGTCGAGCATCCACACGGACGGGAAGGTGCGGGACGGGTTGCTGGCCCAGTCGCGGGCGAGCAGGACCTGAACCTGGATCGGGTCGCCGGGCATCGCGGCGGACTTGATGTAGATGGCGATGCGGCGGTTGGTCAGCCACTCGACGCGGTCGACGCTCACACCGTCCGGCAAACCCTGAACGACGGGGTGCTCGGTAGACAGCGGGGTGCGCTTGGTACCGGGGTTGTCGAGGTAGTCGGTCGACCCGGCGATGATGCCCTGCAGAGAGGAGCTCTGCGCGCTAGCGACGGCCGGCATGATGGCCGCGCCGAGGGCGAGGGAGGTGGGCACGGTGATCGCGGCGATCCAGAGGGAACCACGCTTCTTCATTCGGGATGCGGTGTCGCGCATGAAAGAACATCCTTTGATTTTTCTGGAGGAAAGAAAACTATTCGTTGATTACTAATCGCCGACGCTTCTTCCACTCTCCGAGGGTTCCCCTCCCCCGGCACAGCAGATATCCGCATTGGAGTAGTAGCCAGCGGCACCGTCCGAAGTCGGCCCCGCGATTTCGCCCGGCGTCTGCGGCGGCCTGTAATACAAGCGTGTGGGCACTATGTTCACAGAGAACGCCGAGACAAGACGGATTTAAGTTTAAGTTGAACTTTAGACTTTTGGAAGTGACACTCCGCAACTCACGTATAAGAATGTCGCTCTAGCGAACATATCGCCACTTGCGTCACAACTATTACATTTCGCCGTGGGAAGGGGTGAACCCTTCCCACGCGAACAGGGCCTTCCCACGCATACAGGCCCGTTACAGGTACATGAAAGGCGCCGCCCACCGGGTTAGGGTAAGCGGCGCCGCAGGTCGTGGGCAGCCCTAGCGGCTTACCACGCGTTCATCACGTTGACCCGAGTTAGGTCAGATTAGTGCCGAAATTAGGGTTGGAGGATTTTGGTGACGATGGCTTGGGTGTCAGCGGGTAGCGGTGTCGCGGCGTGGATGGCGCGGCCGGCGACGGTGAGTTCGAAACTCCGGTACTTTTTCAAGGTTCTCACGAGTCGTTTGATGGTTTCCCCTGTGGCGTTTTCCATCATTTTGCTGATCGCGAGTGCAGCCATCACGATGTTGAGGTGAGCGTTGATGGAGTCGTGCTTGCGCGCGTATATCGGCCTGGCCTGGAGGTCTGATTTTGCCATCCGAAACGACCGCTCAATGTTGAGCAGTCGACGGTACATCCCCAACACATCAGAAGCAGACATGCTGGTCAGGGTGGTTTCGTATCCTTTGATTCCTGCTAGCTGCCGGTGTTTGGCAGCGAGTGTGAAGTTGACTTGTTTGTTCGGGGCTTTCAAATCAACGTAGCGATTGCGTTTGATGGCTACCTCACCGTTGACAGCACGCTTGGCTTTGGCGAGCTGCTCGTCGATCCCACGGACGGTTCGCCTAGCTCGATCAAACGAGTAGTGATAATGCGTCACCGAGTTCGGGGTACCGCTTTGACGTCCGTCGGAAAACGACGGCTGTGACCAGATCTGCCCGTGGGTGTACTCCAGTCCGGGATGTTGACGTACCCAGGAGGCAATAACCTCAGGCACGTTGGGCACTTTGGTGGACAAAATATAGTCCAGACCAGCATCGATAATCGCTTGCTTGTTACCAGCAGAAAACATGCCCGCATCAGCGACGACAGTGACCTCGTTTAAGTTGTAGGCCTGCTGGAAAGCTCGAATCATCGGCAGCATCGTGTGCGTTTCTGCTTTGTTGCCTTCGAACGCCCCAATATGCAGTGGAAAACCGGTTTGGTCGGCGAGCAACCCGACCAAGATTTGGGGTTCGACTCGCCGTTCTTTGGAGTACCCAGATTTGCGAAGATCATCCGGGGTGTCAGTTTCGAAATACAAGGTCGTGACATCGTAGAGAATGAAACTTCCCCGACCAACACCTGCGTGACGAGCCAAGCACTGGGACAGGATTTCCCGGAAATCATCCGTCGCGTACCCGGGTAGTCGGCGTTGGATCGTTTTGTAGCTTGCCGACGCAACACCTACTTCCGCAAGAGTTTCAATCGAGTCCAATTTCGATCCGGGTTGGATAATCCGAGCCCTGACTAGATCCAAAAACACCTGATCGTCACCGGTTGCAACATCCAAACCAAGCCGCTGGTAACACGCGTCAATACAGTCAAGTAGATACCCGGCCTTCTGCCCCGTCACCGGGAGTGGATTGTCCTTCGAACCGGATCCGCCTAGGGCTGTGCCCAAGCCCCCTAAGGGGAGATCTAAGACCAGCTGGTCCCCGTCGATGATGCGCTGCGCTTGAGCCTTTAACAACGACAATTCATGCTCATCGTGAGCTGATCCGACATGCCGCAGCGTCTTTTTGCCCGCATGCTCACCAAAAACAACTTGCACAGCGGTAGCCCCAGAAGCAGTCTTCACAGTACGGACATAGGGACTCATAAAAGATCACACTAACAGCTACCCCCACGACCGCACCCTTAGTGCCGAAAAACCACCACCAACCAACACAAACCACCAGGTCAACACGTCAAGGACTAATATGTCACACCAAAATGACCTAAGTCAGGTAAGAATGTCGCTCTAGCGAACATATCGCCACTTGCGTCACAACTATTACATTTCGCCGTGGGAAGGGGTGAACCCTTCCCACGCGAACAGGGCCTTCCCACGCATACAGGCCCGTTACAGGTACATGAAAGGCGCCGCCCACCGGGTTAGGGTAAGCGGCGCCGCAGGTCGTGGGCAGCCCTAGCGGCTTACCACGCGTTCATCACGTTGAGGACCTGATCGTGGGTCTTGTTGAGCTGGTAGCCCCACTGCAGCCAGTTGTGCAGGCCGGTGATCGGGTAGTCGACGGTCGGGTTGATGCCGGACACGCGCGCCTTCAGCTCCCACTGGACGGTGGTGAAGCGGGAGAAGGACTCGAGGACTGCACCGTTGATGACGTCGCCCAGGTTGTAGGCGGCGAAGTCGGCCGGGGCGGCCAGGCCGTTACCGGCGGAGATGTAGACATCCTTGCCGCGCAGGCCGTCCATGTTCCAGAACGGGTCGTTGGCGAAGCGGTCCGGGCTGATGATGGTGCCGTACATCGCGTTGATGTTGAAGCCGCCGACGTCAAGCATGGCCAGACGCAGCAGGGTCTGCATGCCCGGCATGGTCATGTTGAGGTAGCCGGACCACGACATGGCCTGCTTGAACTGCTCCGGGTGGCGGGCGGCCAGGTTCAGTGCGGCGGTGCCGCCCATGGACAGGCCAGCGATGGAGTTGTTGGTCGGGTCAATACCGAAGTTTGCCTGCAGGTACGCGGGCAGCTCGGAGGTCAGGAAGGTCTCCCACTTGTAGTTGACCGAGTCCGAGGAGTAGGTCGCGGGCGCAATCCAGTCGGAGTAGAAGGAGGCCGCGCCGCCCACCGGCATAACCAGGGTGATGTTGCTTCCGTCGTAGACGGCCGGGGCGTTGACGTCCTTGGTCCACGCGCTGGCCTCGTTGGTGGCGCGCATGCCGTCGAGCAGGTAGAAGGCCGCGTTGCCGCCGCGTGCGGCGGGCTTGATCTGAACGGTGATGTTCTGACCCATGGACGGCGACCACACCTCACAACGCTGAACGCCGTAGCCGACGGCGTCATCGACACAGCCGGCGCCGAGCGCCGATGCCGAACCCGCCCCCACGACCATGAGGGATGCTGCGGCAGCCACAGCGGTGATGGATGCAGCTACTTTCTTGCTTGCGTTCCTGAGTCGGGCCACAAAACTCATGTTTCTCCTCGGTGTACTTTAAGCTTTGGTAGCGCGCCGAGCCCCGCAACCACGCGGCTGCACGGCGGGACACACACGTTCCTTATCTGACAGAGATATCTGCGAATTGTAACGCTTCGTTACATTCGATCCGAGTTAATCCTAGACCATGTAACGAACAAATAAACAACGCCGACAGATTTCATTAAGGGAAAACCTCGGCCTTTCCTTAATATATATGCCACCTAACGCGGGGCGTCTAGCTTGATTTCGTGCTGCCAGTAAATCGGCAATACCGGGTTGACCGGCAGCTGGTCGT
This sequence comes from Corynebacterium vitaeruminis DSM 20294, assembly GCF_000550805.1. NCBI lineage: Bacteria > Bacillati > Actinomycetota > Actinomycetes > Mycobacteriales > Corynebacteriaceae > Corynebacterium > Corynebacterium vitaeruminis. The sequence continues at coordinate 2,707,240 of NZ_CP004353.1, forward strand.
AGTAGTCCCACGGATCGTCGCTGAGCTCGAGCGTGCGGCCGGTCGTGAGCGCAAATTTAAGGTTTGCCACGAATCTTCCGGGCGTCAGCGGGGCACGATAGGACTCAAACAGCTCGCGGAAGTCCTTCGTGTAGAGCACCCAGCGCGCCAGCTGCGCCTCGTTCTTGTCGATGAACGGCGGCAGCAGATTGAGGTCGTCGGCCGAGTCGGCGGCCTGCCACTCCATGGGCAGGAACTTGTCGTGGCCGATGCGCCCATCCTCGATGCGCGGCTGGCGCGCGGCGAGCGGGTTGGCCAAGCCCACGTTGTCCACGACGCGGACGTCCAGCGGCGCGTTCATGCTCGTCATGCCGAGGTTGAGCAGCACGACGGTCATCGGCATCTGCGCCAGGTCGGTGGCCTCGCTCGTGTGCCACACCGGCACCCACGAATAGGAGATGGGGTCCTGCGTGGCGAGGATGGACGTCATCTGTCCCGCGTTCTGCTGACGGCTTTCCTCCATCTTCTCCTCCCAGTCGTTCATGAGCGGGATGGTGAGGAAGTCGGAGGCCACCAGCGGCGGGGTGTCGCGCTTGGCGTACTGCGTCCAGAACTCGCGCTCGTCGACCACGCCCAGCGGCTCGGTCGAGCCCGTCGGCGGGATCTGGTACGGGTGCCCGCCGAGAACGGCGGCGATCGACCACCACACCCCGCCCGCAAACAGCGCGAGCGAGCCCCAGTGCGCGAGCGTCATGCACCCGCCCAGGTCGTAGACCTTCACCACCGACACCGGCAGCAGCAGCGTGAACAGCGGGAGCAAGAGCATGCGCCCGTGCATGAAGTCGCCGCCGACCTTGATCACGTAGACCACGTGCAAGACACCGCAGATCAGCATGAGAATGACGGCGCTGGCAGGGCGTCGCAAAGCGAAAAAGCGCTCCTTAGTAGTTGCTTGTCGACGCTTCGCTGGCGAGTCCGCTGCCGAAGAACGGACGTGGAGCAGCGCGAGCGCACCGGCGGCCGCCGCAATCGCCAGGCCCAGGTAGAGCGCGTAGGGCTCGGCGAAGTTCTGCACGTACTCCCAGCCCACACCCCACTCGGAGCCGGACGCGGACTTCGCCACCGCGGTCTGCGGCACGAGCAGCCCGTAGTAGCCCATGCGGAAGAACTCGTAGCCGCCGGGAAGCGGCAGGGCCCACGCGAGCACCACCAGCGCCTTGCGCCAGGAACCCGCGGTGGCCAGCAGCAACAGGATCGCAAGCCCGCCGTACATGGCCAGCTCCGGGCGCACGAGCCAAGACAGGCCCGACCACAGGGCGAGGAGATAGAGGCTCCCATCGCGCCCGCGGGCCTCGCCGCCTTCCGCGGCGGTGGGAGCCGACTGCGCCCAGCGGACGAGCAGCAGCCACTGCACCGCGATCCACAGCAGGCACAGGCCCCACTCGAGTCCGGAGGTGGCGAAGTCGCGCGCGGGCGGGAGCGAGATGTACATGAGCCCGCCGAGCGGGAGGAAGAGGGCGCCCGCGCCCTTGTACAGGCGCGAGGTGGCCCACGCCGCGATGAGTAGGGCGGCGGTGGTGAAGATGAGCGCGCACCACATGGCGATGTACTCGAGCTTGGCATCGCTCAGGCGGGCCACCGCGTAGATGACGTACTGCCACACGGTGGAGGTGTTGGCCTCGACGCGCTCGCCGGCGTTGAAGACGGGGCCGTTGCCCGCGAGCAGGTTCCGGACAGTGCGCAAGACGATGAGCCCGTCGTCGCTCATCCAGCGGCGCTGCCAGCCGCCGATGAACGTCAGTACAGCAACCGTCACCGCGGAAAGGAGGGCAGTGACAAAGTTGAGGTTGCGCGCTTTACTCATGAAGAAACACCCTAGCACCGGGGCGGATATAACCCCGGCACCCTCCGCCGATGGCCAGGCGATCGTGTCCATATCGTTGCCGACCAAAGTGATGCATGCGGCGCCGCGCGCTCCTCAGGTCGCCGCCTCAGTCGCAACAAAAATGGCCGCCCCGAGGGGCGGCCACATTCAAGGTTCCGGTGAGGCTAGAGCGCCGGGATGACGTAGACGGCCATGCCGATGCAGGCCACCCACGCGAGCGCGAGGACCTGCAGCGCGCGGTCGGACAGCGCGAGCTCGTCGGGGGCGCCGCCGTTGCCGCGGTCGATGTCCATCGCGTAGCGCAGGATGGCCACGGTGAACGGCACCATGGACACCTGGTACCACACCGACGCGGAGCCGCTGGCGCTGCTTGCCATCTCAAAGCCCCACAGGGAGTAGGAGATGACCACGGCCGAGGCAGACAGCGTCCACACGAACCGCAGGTAGGTGGCGGTGTAGCCCTCGAGCGACTTGCGGATCTTGGCGCCGGACTTCTCCGCGAGCAGCAGCTCCGCGTAGCGCTTGCCGGAGGCCATGAACAGCGAGCCGAAGGCGGCGACCAAGAGGAACCACTGCGAGAACTCGATGCCCGCCGCCACGCCGCCGCCCATCGCGCGCAGCATGAAGCCGGAGCTGACCAGGGCGATGTCGATCACCGGCTGGTGCTTCCAGCCGAAGCAGTAGCCCAGCTGCAGGACGATATAGACGGAGATGACGATGGCCAGACCGAAGGAGCTGGCCAAGAGGCTGACGCCGATGGCTGCGATGATGAGCACGATCGCCATGGCGTAGGCCATGTTCACCGGCAGCACGCCCGCCGCGATGGGGCGGAAGCGCTTGGTCGGGTGCGCGCGGTCGGCCTCGACGTCGCGGGCGTCATTAATAAGGTAGATGGACGACGCCGCGAGACAGAAGACCACGAAGGCGATGACCACGTCGATGAGCGTGCGGGTGTCGAACAGCGCGTCCGCGCCAGCCGACATCGGGGCCGCCAAGACGAGGACGTTCTTGACCCACTGCTTCGGGCGCAGCGCCTTGATCATGCCGTCGAGGAGGTTCTTCGGCGGATGGTGCTTCGTGTCTACCTCATCCAGGCCGCTGGTGTGCGGCTCGGAATCAATGATGCCGTTTTGCTCGGCCATTTCTAGATTGCCTTCCCAATTCGAGCGACCGCCTCTGCAGTCGCGGCTCCCACGACCGCGCCGGTGAGCACGTCCGTGGGGTAATGCACTCCGAGAACCATACGCGAAATCATCATCACGGGCACACCCAACAGGGGCAGGGGGTTCTTGGTCAGCTTCGCCAGACTCACCAGCGCCGCCGAGGTCGACGTGGCGTGCGAGCTGGGGAAACTCAGCTTGCTCGGGGTGCCCACGCCGATCTTGATGCGCTCGTCGTGGGGGCGCTTGCGCCGCACGATGCGCTTGACCACCACGCTGATCGCGTGCGAGACGAACGCGGCAACCGCCAGCTCGATCCACTGCTTGCGCCGTTGCTTGTCGACGAGGGCGCCTACGGTTCCCAGCCCCATCCAGCCGAGGGCGTGCTCACCGAAGTGGGACAGCCCCCGCGCGGTGGCCAGCACGCCCGGCTTGTCGCCGATGGCCTCCTGCAGCGCGACGAGGACGTCGGCCTCGCTCCTGATCGTGGTCGCCACCTTTAGCTCTCCTCACCTGGTTCGAAGATCTCGGACCACGCCTTGCGGCTGGTCATCTCGGCGTGCGCCGCGCGGTAGCTGCGCTTGAGCTCCTCGAAGCGCTGCGCCACCTCCTTCTGCAGGCGGCGGGACTCGTTGAGCAGCTCCTTGGCCTGCTCGAGGTTGCGCTTGCGGTAGACCACGCCGCGGCCATCCGCAGTGGTCACGGTTGCGCCATCCAGGCGAGACAGGCTAAACCAGCGAGCCTCGACCGGAGCCAGGTTGGCCTGCGGCACCTCGTAGTGCTTCGGGTCCGCCTTGCTCAGCGAGTGCTTGAGCCCCTTGGCCAGCCACACGGCCTTCTTGATGGGGGCCAGGCGCCCGCCGATGTCCTGGATCGGCACGCCCGGGATGCCGGACGGCGCGGGCAGGTCGGCTGCGGTCGGCAGCACGACGGCGTCCGAGTAGGTCTTGCGGATCGCGGCGATCCGCGGCAGGGAGGTCTCCAGGATGTCGAAGAAGTGGTCGGGACCCGCGAGGAAGTCCTTCATAGCCTCGTTCTGGATGGCGACGGTGGAGTACTCCAGGCAGAGCAGGTGCTTGAAGGTGGCCTTCTGCATGCTCTTGATGATGCCGTCGACCGGACCCTCGTGGTAGTTCGCTGCCACCACCAGGCGGTTGCGCAGGTGGAAGTAGGCCTGCCAGTCGATGGCGTCGTCCTTGTCCGACCAGGCCATGTGCCAGATGGCGATGCCCGGCCAGGTGGCCGTGGGGTAGCCGTGCTTGCGGGCACGCAGGCCGTACTCGGCGTCGTCCCACTTGATAAACAGCGGCAGCGGCTGGCCGATCTCCTCGGCGACGACGCGCGGGATCATGCACATCCACCAGCCGTTGAACTCGGCGTCGATGCGGCGGTGCAGGTCGATGGAGTCGGTGACGACCTTGGGGTTGCGGGCGTCGATCGGGTTGGCGTTCTCGCCACGATCGGACAGCGGGTGCGCCGAGAAGTCGTGGTCGTAGTGCACGTGCGGGGCGGACGTCCACATGAAGTCGTGGCGGCCGATGACCTCGCCCATGGTGTGCAGGTGGCTGCGCTCCTGCAGGTTGAGCATCTGCCCGCCGACGAGGATCGGGCTCTTGGCGTAGCGGGCGACCTGGAGGGCACGCAGCACGGAGTCGGGCTCGATGGCGATGTCGTCGTCCATGTAGAGGATGTACGGGCTCTTCTTCGCGCCCGCGGGCTTGTCGCCGTCCACTCCGCCGAGCGCCTCGTACATGATGCGGGAGTAACCGCCGGAGCCGCCAAGGTTACCCTGGCGGAACTCGAAGAAGCGGTCGCCGAAGGCAGCGGTGGCGGCGGCGTAGCCGGGCTCGTCGGCCGGGTGCTTGTTGCCCTGGTCGGGCATGATGACGGTGTCGATGATCGCGTCGACCTCGGGGTCGGAGGCGAGCGCCTCGAGCGCCGCCACGGCGTCGGCCGGGCGGTTGAACGTAGGAATACCCACGGTCACGCGCGGCTCGAAGGGGCCGACCTTCTCGCCGTTGGGCAGGGTCTGTGGGCCCGGCGCGCACGGCGCGAACCAGCCGGCGTTGGCGATGGTGGCGTCGGTCTCCGTGGTGATCTCGTACCACAGCCAGCCGCCGTCCTCGAAGGGCTGCAGGGACAGCTCGAACTCGATCGCGTCGTTGGAGACCACGGCGCCCTCGACGGCGATGCGGGCGCCGTCGATCTTGGAGCGGAACACGTCCACGCGCACGGTGCCGGTCACCTCCAGCCGCAGGACCACGGAGTCGAGCTGCGACCAGCGGCGCCAGTAGCTGGCGGGAAAGGCGTTGAAGTAGGTCTGGAAGCTGACCTCGCTGCGGGCGGGGATGCTGAGGCTCGTGCGGGACTCCCACGTCGCGCGGTGGTGGTTGCGCTCGGACTCGATGAGGTAGAGCATGCGCACATCGAAAGGCTCACCTGCGCGGGGCAGCAGGAATCGCTGCAGCTTCTCCACTGCCTTCGATTCCTTCTGCTCCTTGGGTGCCTTCGTTTCTGTGCTTGTGTCAGCGCTCATAGGAGGCGGAAACCTTTCTGAAAAGTCTGTTCTGCCCGTTATCGGTGACGGGCACAGTTCACGTTTCAAGCATAGTTGCCCGCACCCACGCCGACGCTCACAAACGCACCTTCTGTCACAAAAACCGCAGCGTCCGGCGCGCGTGGGTTACGCGTGTCGGCCGCTTTAAGTACAGTCGGTTTCATAAAGCACTGTCGCCGTTTCCTCGAAGGAAGGACGAACTCATGCGACGCACCGCGCAGCTATCTGCACTGCTAGGCGCCCTGTTCATGGCGGTCGTGGCCTTGGGCCTTGCCCCGCACGCCGCCGCCGCAACCCCGCAGCAGGTTACCGTCTACGACCCCGACGACGTGCTGAGCGACCAGGAGGAGGCCACGCTCAGGGACGAGACCGCAAAGCTCGACTTCCCGGTCGACGTGCCGCACGTGGACTACATCGTCAGCGCCACCGCCACAGCCCCGTATGACGACTGGGTCAAGGACTTCGGCCTCAATCAGCACCGCGAGCTCATCAACGCCGAGGGCAACAAGTGGGCCGACGGGCACGTGCTGTTCACCGTCGACGTCAACCTCCGCAAGATGGGCACCTACGTCGGCGAGGACCTCAAGGAACCGCTGGGGTACACCAGCGACGCCACCAAGTACGTCGACTCCATGCAGAGTGACTTCAAGAAGGGTGACTGGGTCGGCGGCCTGCTCACCGGCGCCCAGACTGTGGCCGATCACGGCTCCTCCAGCGGCTTGTCCGCTACCCAGGGCGCGCTGCTCGGCGGCGGCATCGCGGTGCTGGGAGTCGGAGCCGCGGGCGTGGCGGTCGCTGCCACGCGCAAGAAGCAGCGCAGCAAGGCGCTTACGGACTACGACACCGTGGCCACGGACTACGCGCGGCTCGCGGGCGAGCTGGACTCCATCGACGTGCGCGCGCATTCGCTCCGCTCGCCCATCGCGGATGCCGCTTTACGACGCCAATGGGAAGAGATCAAATCCGGATTCCTTAACTATCACGACGCCATGATGCACCTTCCCGAGAAGGCGGATGAGAAGGCGATCTTCGCCCGGCGCAAGGAGTTCGCGTCCGCCGCCGGCAGCGTCGAGTCGCTGCGGCATGCCGAGGCCAACATCGAGACGATGTTCAAGATGGAAAACGGCGACACCGACACCCGCCTGCGCGAGCTTCTCAACCTGCGCGAGGACATCCTCAAGGCCCGGGTCGAGGCAAAGGATTCGGCGATCGCCGAGCGCATCGGCGAGCTCGACGCCCGCAGCCAGGCGCTCATGAAGAGCCTCGACTCCCCCGCGCTCATGGACGAGTACTCGCAAATCGTCTCCGAATTCGGAACGCTCACCCAGGCGCTGGCCAAGAAGCAGCTGACCAAGGCCAACCTGGACAAGCACGAAACTCCCTCCCTGGGCTCGGCCGACTGGCACCCGGGATACGGCTACAACAACTACGTGCCGTTCATGCTCATGAGCACCTGGCACAGCGAGGCCGTCCAGGCCGCGAGCTCGTCTAGCACGGCCTCCTACTCCGGCGGGTTCTCCGGCGCGGGCGCGTCGGGAAGCTTCTGACCCGGCCACAACGCCCACGCGGCGGCGGCCACCCCGACGCCGAGGGCGGCGCCGGCGAGCACGTCGCTGGGCCAGTGCACGCCGACGTAGAGCCTGCTTGCGCCCACCAGCACGGCAAGCAGCCACGCGGGAAGGGTCCACCAGCTGCGGAAATACAGGGTCAACGCCATCGCGAGCGCGAACGACGCGGTGGCGTGCCCGGAGGGAAACGAGTAGTTGTGCTCGGCCACCAGGTGCAGGGCGGCGTCCGGGCGGGCGCGCCCCACGAGCTGCTTGATCGCGCTGCTCGCGGCCCACGCGGCACCGACGGCCACGAGGGGGAAGGAGGCGCGGGCGTAGCGTCGATAAGCAAGAAACGCCGACAACCCGCCGCCCGCGACGAGGATGAAAAACGGGCGGGTCGACTGCGTCAGCGCCACCACCGCTGGCGTGAGCGCCGGGCTGCGGTGGGCGATGATCGCGTCGAGGATCGTGGCATCCACCTAAGAAACGCCCAGCTCAGCCAGCAAACCGCGGACCTTGCCCTCAACCTGATCGGCGATCGCGCGCACCACCGCGATGTCCTTACCCTCGGGATCCTCGACGTCCCACTTCACGGTGCGCTGGCCGGGGACGCCCGGCACCTCGTCGACGCCCATGAGCACGACCACGTCGGAGGCGTGCACGACGCGCGGGACGATGCCCTTCTGGTAGAGGAAGCCGTGGTCGATGCCGCGCTCGGTGAGCACCTGCAGCACCTGGGGGTTGATGCCGCCGGTGGGGTGCAGGCCGACGGAGCGGTAGACCACCTTCTCCCCCGCGAGGGCGTGGGTGAGCGCCGCGGCGAGCTGGGAGCGGCCGGCGTTGCGCTCGCAAACGTAGAGGATTTCCTTGCGCGAGTTGGCGCCCTTTCCGCCGGACTCCGCCAGCTCGTGGAGGCGCTCGGAGGCGTCGCGCTCGACCATGACGGGCACGAAGTCGGCGATCTTGGCGTCCTTATTCTCGTCGATGGCCTCGTCGACGATCCGGTCGATCGTGGCGGCATCGAAGGCGTGGCCGTAGCGTCGGTGGAGGTCTTCGCGGACGATGGCAAACTTGTCGATCATGTTAGTTAACCCCGTGTTTAGATTGTTTACTCAGAATTAAGATTACCGCAGGTAAACGCGTATAAATAACCACGCAACACTAACATGATGTCGCCAATAAATTTGCACTGGGGAGGGCAGAAATGCAAAAACCCGGCCCCGCCGTGAGTCGGGGGGGGCCGGGCACATGCCTCAACTAGCGCGTGATACCTAACGCCTTACTCGTCGTCGCCGGTCAGCGCGTTGTGCGTGAAGCCAGCGATGAGCGCGCCCAGGATCGGCGCGACGAAGAACAGCCACACCTGGCCGAGCGGCGCGGAGCCCGCGTAGAGGGCGACGCCGAGGGAGCGGGCCGGGTTGACCGAGGTGTTGGTCACCGGGATGGAGATGAGGTGGATGAGGGTCAGCGTCAGGCCGATGGCCAGCGGGGCGAAGCCCGCCGGTGCGCGCTTGGAGGTCACGCCCAGGATCACCCACAGGAACACGGCGGTGAGCAGGGTCTCGATGATGAATGCGGAGAGCATGGAGTAGCCGTGCGGGGAGAGGTCGCCGTAGCCGTTGGTGGCGAAGCCGGACTTCACGGCGTCGAAGCCGTCCTTACCGGAGGCGATGACGAACAGGACGCCGCCAGCGACGATGCCGGCGACCAGCTGGGTCACGATGTAGGGGATGACCGCCGCGGACTCGATGCGCTTGGCGGCCCAGCAGCCCAGGGTGACGGCCGGGTTGAAGTGGCCGCCGGAGAGGTGGCCGAAGGCGTAGGCGCCGGTGAGCACGGTCAGGCCGAAGGCGAGCGCCACGCCGAGGTATCCGATGCCCGCCGGGAACCCGGCCGGGGTCTCCGCGGTCGCGGCCAGCACCGCCGAACCGCAGCCGCCGAAGACGAGCCAGAAGGTGCCGAGGAACTCGGCCCACAGTCGCTTAGTCATAGGAACCTGCACAGAAAATGTCTCCTCACAAGAGTTGGTGCGCAGGGGCGTACGTATTAGACGTGCAACATAATAGCCAGCCTTTTTCTTATTTGCACCTCAGGTTTCTGGCTCCACCCAAAAACCTAACTGAATCCCCATGTCAATAGGGCTATTCTTGATCGCAACTCTTCGGGCAAAAAGCACTCGACCAACACTCCCCTTCCGGCGCGCGAGCAGCGCGCGCCACCCTCGGCGCACCGGCATGGCGTCGGCAAGCAAAATGCCATTGCCATGGCGAGAAATCTCTGTAGTATGGGCTAAATCACATTCTGTTGCGCAAAATGCAAAAATGAGCCTTTCCTCAAGTTTTCCGCATTCCCGCAGGGAGTGGCGCTTTTACATTCGCTTTCTGTCCGTTTATTATCTTCCCCGAACTAAGTAATATTCACGGAGGATCACATGTCTCAGCAGTCCCTCGGCTGGCATCGCCTTCTCGACTGGCGGCCCACGTCTGTGCTGGCCCGCATCGGAATCGTCTTGCTACTCGTCGCCCCCATCTCCATCGCCGGAACGCTCATGTGGGCGATGTGGGACCCCTCGAAATACATGCGCGACATCAAACTCGCCGTGGTCAACGAGGACGCGGGCGTGACCAGCCGCGGCGAGTACACCAACTACGGCGACCAGATCGTCGAGGGCCTGCTCGACACCGATTACCTGAGCTTCACCGACACCAGCGCGGACGACGCCCAGGAGGGGCTCACGCGCGGCAAGTACATGATGGTGGTGACCATCCCTAAGGTCTTCTCCGAGGAGGCCGTCACCATCATCAGCGACAACCCGGTGCGCCCGACCATCAAGTTCGCCACGAACGACTACTACGGCACCAACAGCTCGGTGATCACCGCCAGCCTCGTGCCCAAGGTCCAGACCAGCGTGGAAAACGCCATCACCAAGAAGTACGCGGATAAGGTCATCGCGGGCTTCGGCAAGCTCTCGGGCGGGCTGAACCAGGCCGCCGACGGCGCGGGCCAGCTCGACGAGGGCGCGGCCAAGCTGCAGGACGGCGGCGCACAGGCGGTCGACGGCATCGCCAAGCTCGACGACGGCGCGGGCCAGCTGGCCGACGGCACCACCCAGCTGACCGGCGGCATCGGCGAGCTCTCCCAGGGCGCCAACCGCCTCCAGGACGGCGCGGGCCAGCTCTCCACCGGCATGGACACACTCGTCGGCGGCACCCAGCAGCTCGCCGACGGCGCGGGACAGATCCAGGGCGGCGTCACCCAACTCACCGACATGCTCATCCCCCTGCTCACCCAGGCTCAGCAGGTCAGCCCCTCCCTCAGCCAGGCCGAGCAGATCCTCCGCCAGGCGGGGATGACCGACCAGGCCGACCAGATCCACGGCATCGCCAGCAAGCTCGACCCCGCCAACAGCGAGAACATGGTCAATCAGCTAGGCCAGCTGCGCGACGGCACCGCGCTCCTGCACGACAACCTCGCCAACCCCGACTCCCAGTACCTGGGCGGCGTGCTCAAGCTGCAGGACGGCGCGCACCAGCTCGCCGACGGCACCACCCAGCTCACCGCGGGAATCGGGAGGCTCAGCGACGGCGCCACCGCGCTCGACAGCGGCGCCCACCAGCTCGCCGACGGCACCGGTCAGCTGCGCACCGGCGGCGACCAGCTGAAAGACGGCCTCGACCAGCTCAAGGACGGCACGGGCGAGCTGTCCACCAAGCTGTCCGAGGGCGCCGCCTCCGCGCCGACCATCACCAAGCCGGACGTCTCCGCGCAGAACATGGCCGTGCCGATCACGTTCACCTCGTCGAACGAGCACCCGGTCCAGACCGTCGTGAGCGAGACCGACCCGACCGCGAAGAAGATCACCGGCGGCGTGTCCATGCTCCTCGTCTTGGTCTTCGGCTCGCTCATCATGCTGCTCATCTCGCTGCTGCTGCCCTACTACTTCGGCCGCGGCACCCGCACCGGCGCGTCCATCACCAGCGCCTGGCTGACCAAGACCGGCGCGAACACCGCAGCACTCGCGATCCTTGCCGTCATCTCCCGCGCGCTCGGCTGGCACCCGGTCTCCTGGCTCGCGATCGTCCCGGTCATCATCGCCATGGCCGCCACGGGCGCGGCCGTCTACCAGCTGCTGCAGGTGCTCTTCGGTCGCCGCGCGGGCGGCGCGGTGGGGCTCGCCTTCTACGCACTCGGCATCATGGTCTTCGGCGGCGTCTGGCCGGTCGCGGCGATCCCGTCCTTCCTGCGCGCCTTCCACTTTGTGCACCCGATGACCTACGCGAAGATGGCGTTCACGCGAGGTACGGACGGCATCCTCGACTACTCCTACTGGGCGCCGCTGGCGGCGCTCGCCGCGTTCACCGCGATCGCGCTGGCCATATCCGTTGCGGTGCTTCACGCCCGCCGCGTCGGCGCCGCCCAGCCCATGCACGGCCAGGAGAAGGTCAAGGTGGTCTCGGAGGGCACGTTCGCGCCAGCGTAGTTGGCCGTTGCTTGTCGACGGCCAAAGGTGGCTTTCCTTTCATTTGAGTGGTGGTCAGATGGCGCCATCACCAAACATGCCCGAGGCTGCGCACCGCGCCTCGGGCATGTGACTTTGCTTCAGGATTGAAGTCTCACGGTATCGACTCCACCAACCGGTACCGTTGCTTCGGGCTTCGCAAAGCCTCCATTCGCTCTACCATCCCTTCCTCAATCAATTGATTGAGAATCTTCCGGACCCCATTCTGGGAAAGACCCGCTGCTGCGGCCAACTCCCGCGAGGTTGCGGAGTAGTGCTCCCGTAGGTAGCTGATTATCAGTTCCTTGTTGCCGCCGAAGGTCGCCGCAGCTCGTTCGGGTTCGGTCATCGCTCTCCGCAGGAACGTCAAGCTAAACGACGTCAGTGAATCCCTTGGGGTTGGGGGCGGGAGCAGTTCTCTTGCCAGCTCATCAATGATTTCTGCATAACCAGTGCCGCGATTGTCTGCGACAAAGCCCCTCCCAGCGACGCGGCTGGGCGTTACCTCAAGCAGTGCAGAAAGGTGCTGGTTCCTTGTGCTTGAGATTCCGTACTTGCCGAGGCTCTCAATCGTCACAGCACCGTAGAGCCCACCGGGATTCGTGATTTCCAGCCGGTCAACGAAGAGATCGACTTGGACTTGGCTTCCCCGCGCCTGCGGCGAGTAGTCCCTGTGCATGAGCGCGTTCGTGATTGCCTCACGGACCGCGACCGGCGGGTAGTCCGGCAGATCCTTCCGGAATGCCCCCTTGACTACCCCTCCCAGCCGGGTATTGCGAGCCACAGCTTGCACCGTCTCGTACACCAGCGTTGGGATCGGGCCGATGAATGATGCGGTATCGACGAAGCGCTGCCCCCGCGAATCTGAAGATCGATCCGTGCCGGTGTATGCCGCAAATGTGACGTTGAGTCGAGGGAAGAATTGCTGCGGATAAATACCCGCAGCAAGCAATCCGGCGAGAGTCGGCCGCAGTTTCCCGCCTTCATCCTCAACAACCATGCGAAGGCTCTTCATCGCTTTCTCATCGCTCAGTTTTCCGAAGACTTCTGCGTGGATCGTCCGCTCCCGTTCTAGGATCTTCACGACTAGATCCGGATCGAGATCATCCAGACCCGCCTCTCGGACAGGTTCTAGATCCCATGCTGGCTGGTACTTGTTCTCCTCCAAGCGGTCGATCTCATATGGTTTGAGCAGACGATCTCCGTCATGCCCGCGGAAGTAACTCCCCGCGTACTTTCCTACCGTTGCGATGTAGCAGGGTTTTTCGGATGTGGCGAGCTCGGGAACATAGGCAACGACGACCGGTGCCCCTTCAAATTCTTCGATTGAGATAGTGGCTCGGACCGGAGGCACCATCTTCTCAGAGCATGCCTCGGCAAGAGCATCAGCGATGGCATTGGCATTGAACCCCTCGGCGGGCACAAATCCAGCTTCTTCATCGATCCCAAGGATGACTGTCCCACCAGCAGTGTTTGAGAAGGCCGAAAGTGAGTGCACCAAGTTCTTCGGCAAACCACGCACCGCCGATTTCGCCTCTACCTGAGCCGTGTCAGTACGCCGCAATCGAAGACCTTGGATGAGTTCCGCCAGTTCCTGCGCTTCCATTTCCCCGCTACTTCCATCTCAACACCACACTACTTCGCACAACACTACACTCAACATCACACTGTGTGAAGTAGTGTGGAGTACATGTCTTCAGCAGAGCTGGGCACTTAGAAAGTCGATAGCCCGCAGGTCAACGCCCATTATTGATGCATCTTACCCCCCAAGCGGCTCGACATGATCGTCAATATTAGGAGAATACACCACACATACTTCACACTTAACACTTCACTTGGCGAAGTAGTGTTGAGTTCACGTGCGAGTCACTGTGGTAAGCACCACTTTCCCTAGAGAGGACCGGTGGAATTAGCAGCCCTTCTAGCAGCAGGAACCCATTCAGCCGGCACTTCTCGTCCAGCACAAAGAATCTAGACACCACACCTACTCCACACTCAACACCCCACCGTGTGGTGTTCAGTGAGGCGTTGCGCAACGTCGCCTCACCCCTCCCCAATCCAGAAGGCAATCACGCCGGTCCTCAAGCATCTGCACCCCCAACCATCTCGAATAATGAACTAATATCCTATGCGACTCCCCATTCGCGCGTAATAGTGCTCTGGATGGTTGCCGTACCCGCCACGGGCCGATATCTTTGGCTCATACACAACAAGGTTGGCCATAGTGGCAAGCCAGAACCACGCAAGAGACAACACGATGAACCAAAGGAGGCGCGCGATGTTCTACTTCCAACCGCGTTTTCCCGACTCCACAGTCACAGCACTTGTCGAGCTCCATCGCCTCACCGAGCCTTCCTCCTCCCGCGCAACCATCGAGCAGGAACTCAACAAGCGCCGCCAGAGCTACATTGCGGAGCTCAAGGCCTGCGGCGTACCTCGCGCCAAGCGGATAGCTACAGAGCTCACCATCGCGGAGGCCGAGGTGGAGATCGATGCTCTGGTCAGATTCTCCACAGCCTGTGCCCGATCCTTGAAAGCCGCGGTCGAGGTCCAAGCATTCCTCGCAACACTTCAGATCCTCCGCGCCCATCCAGACATGTCGAACGAGCAGTGGCTACTGTGCCAATTACGTGAAGGCGGCTAAGAGTGCGAGCTTCGCGAAGCACTCGCAGAGAATGCGGGAATTCATCCAGCGGCGTAGCCGTCCCTTCCGCCGCCACTAACCCAACAAGAACAATCACGGTGGTTACCACTGAAAAACTGATCCTCGATTTGCAGGGGATTGCACGCCTCGCAGGGGTGAGGCGGCACACTGTCACCACATGGCGTCATCGCTATGGCAAGGACTCGGACACGCCATTCCCCGCTCCGTTAGACCGACGCACCACAAACAAAGCTCGACTCTTCGATTGCACACAGATCATCGAATGGTTGGAAGCTACAGACAGAGCACCACACCGCGATCTCCGAGGTGACGCCCCGTTCTACTCCATCCTCTTCGATGAGGTAGCGGAGAATCCCGGCACCGCCAAAGCCCTCATCCACTACGCCAAGAACGGCAATTGGCCTCAAGGCACAAGCCTAAGCACACAGAATTCCCTCGACGCCCTTATCGAAGCGGCCTACGGCCTCGAGCCGCTCATCCGTGCGCTGCGGCTGCGTGCGGAGAGCCACCGCTCCGAAAGCCTGAGCCCGCAGGCACTGTCCACTCTAGGTCGAGTTATTGCGCGTTCCTCCGAGGCGATGCGCGTTCCAAGCACCCAGTTCCCACTGTCCGTGACTAACGACATGGGGCTCGCCGCGCTGTGCCACGCCACGGAGTTCCTTCCGCAGGGTGAATACGCCGTCTACTATCCAAACGCCGCCGCTCAAAGCGACCTAGGCCGCCTCGCGCTCGCCGAGCTCGCCGCAGCCCAGGACGGCAGAGCCTTCACTGAAGTACACGTCCCCGACGGTCCCGGTTTCGCCGAAAGCATCCCCGCCAGTACCCTCCTCGTACAGGTTGATCTGAATGCACACCAAGAACCAGAGCAGCTATTCAACGACCTCGAGAACCTCATGCTCAGCCTCGACCGCAAGGGCGCGGCGCTCGTGATCGCCCCGGCGCGGCTTCTCACCGAGAACACCGACGACAACGCCACATCAATGCGGCGGAAGTTCCTCTCCCAAACGGAAACCTCCCACATTGCGCCCCTTCGCTACAGCGCGCGGCTACCGCGCTCGTGGCAGGTAGGCGGCGGCCAGCTTCAGCCCGCGGTCTGGGTCCTCAAACAACACCACGACCCCAACTTCCCTGTCGCGGTGGCAGACCACAGCGGCCTCTCCACGAGCCAACCAGAGCTAGAGGCCTTCACCTCTGACCTAGTCACGGCGCTATGCACGCCAGATCTGCTGCCACGAGCGAACCTCCACAATGCGGAGATCGTCGAGGCGACAAGGGCGTGGCGCTCGGATCGCGTCGCGCCCGGTAGCGCACGCCGCGCCGACGTCGACGCACCCCGACTCGGCGACCTTTGGGCCACCGCGCGGGCTGCGGGCCTCGAGGAGGCGGACTTCGACTTCGTCGACGCCACCGTCGAGCCCGGCCCGAGCCGCCCCTATTCCGTCATGACGGTGCCATGGGACAAGGCGACCAAGCGCGGAGCATCGCAAGTCCTGACAGTATTCCGCGGGACCCGCATGGACACAGCCACTCCGAGCACAACCGGAGGCATCGGCGTCGTAGGCCCAGACGAGATCGCGGATCCCCGTCGCTGGAACCACCGCTCAATATCGATCTTCGAGCTCGCTGAGAGGTACCCCCGCGCGGAGATCTCGCAGCCCATGGACGTGATCGTTTGCCCCGACCAACGAAACAACCTCGCGGTTGCTGCCGTGGACTTAGAGGGGTCACACGTGGCGCAGGCTCCCGCGTTCATCGTTCGGTGTAAGACCACGCGGGGCCGCAGCAAGGAACCGCTTCGGCGCCTCGCGGTGCCGGCGCTCGTGGCGCAGGCGATTTCCGATGCGGGGACGTCGACAAGAAAAGCATGGCAGATCCCGCTTATCGACGCCGCCCAGGTGCCAGCGCTTACTCGCTCGCTCGCCGCGATCGAGGCCGAGCGCGCACGGCTTGCGGACAACCTCGCCCGGCTTCAGCGTCTTGAGCGCGCCACCCTCCACGCCGCGGCAGCCCACACGATCGCTGCGCGCGCACCAAACTAGGCCTGACTACACCTCATAACAACAATCCCAACAATAAGGACACTGATGACAACCTCGACGACATCGCAAGACCTCAAGGACACCATGTGGAAGGCCGCCGACAAGCTCCGCGGCTCCATGGATGCCTCCCAATACCGGGAGATTGTGCTGGGCCTCATCTTCCTCAAATACGTCACCGACTCTTTCGCCGCCCGTCAGGCAGAGATCCGCAAGGAGGGCGAGGAAGACGGTCTGAGCGAAGAGGACATCCTCCTCGATTTGGAAGACCAAGACGCCTACCTGGAGAAGAACATTTTCTGGGTCGCGCCCAACGCGCGCTGGTCGTTCCTTCAGCAGAACTCCAAGGGGCTTTCGGGCGAGAACGGTGTGGAGTTTAGAAGCGTCGGCAAGCTTATCGACGAAGCCCTCGAGCAACTCATGAAGGACAACGAGTCCCTCGTCGGCACGCTGTCCACCGGCTTCGCTCGCGACAGCGTGGATCAGCGCCGTCTCGGCGAGCTCGTGGACATGTTCAGCCAGACCTACTTCACCCAGGATGGCCCGGAGCGCGCCCGCGACCTGCTCGGCGAGGTCTACGAATATTTCCTCGCCAGCTTCGCCCGCGCGGAGGGCAAGCGGGGCGGCGAGTTCTACACGCCGGCTCCTGTCGTGCTCACCCTCGTGGAAATCCTCGAGCCCACCAAGGGTCGCGTCTACGACCCCTGCTGCGGCTCAGGCGGCATGTTCGTGCAGGCGGAGAAGTTCCTCGCCGCCAAGCACGAGGACCCCACGAACATCTCGATTTTCGGCCAGGAATTCAACGAGCGCACCTGGCGGCTGGCGCGGATGAACCTCGCCATCCACGCCCTCGGCAGCCAGGGCCTCGGCGACCGCTGGCAGGACACCTTCGCCCGCGACATCCACCCGGGAATCCAGATGGACTACGTCATGGCCAACCCGCCCTTTAACATCAAGGACTGGACGCGCCGCGAGGATGACGAGCGCTGGACCTACGGCGTGCCGCCCGTGCGCAACGCGAACTACGCCTGGATGCAGCACATCATCTCCAAGCTCGCACCTCACGGTGAGGCGGGCGTGGTGATGGCCAACGGAACCATGACCTCCAAGACCTCCGGCGAGGGCGAGATCCGCAAGAATATGCTCGAAGACGACATCGTCTCCTGCGTCCTCGCGCTCCCCTCGCAGCTCTTCCGCGGCACCCAAATCCCCGTCTGCGTCTGGTTCTTCGCCAAGGACAAGAAGGCCGGCCCCAAGGGCAAGTCCGACCGCACGGGGCAGGTTTTGCTTATCGACGCCCGCGAGCTCGGCCACATGGTCGACCGCACCGAGCGCACCTTCAGCGATGACGACATCCAGAAGATCGCCGGCACCTTCCGCGCCTGGCGCGGCCGCGCCTCCGCCGAAACCGAGTACGAGGACGTCCCCGGCTTCTGCAAGTCCGTCTCCATTCAGGACATCCGCGACGCCGACTACGCGCTTACCCCCGGCCGCTACGTCGGCTTCGCTGAGCAAGAGCAAGACGACGAACCTATCGCCGACAAGATCGAAAGACTCACACAAGAACTCACAAAAGCCCTCGACGAGTCCGCCCGCTTGGACGCCGTGGTGCGCGAGCAGATGGGGAGGTTGCAATAATGTCCCATCCTCGGAGCATGCGTGAACTTGTACAAACTGCCATTGGTGGAGGTTGGGGTGCAGAAGACCCCTCCGAAAGTGAATCGACTAAAGTTCGAGTGATTAGGGGAGCTGATTTTCCAAATGCTCGGGAACAGGTCGTTTCAAGCGCACCAGTTCGCTGGGAATCCCCATCAAGAGCTTCGAGCAGGATCCTCGAACCAGGCGATATTGTTCTCGAAATCTCTGGGGGGACAAGAGTCCGCCCGACGGGCCGTGCCGTTTTCATTACAGAGAAGATGGTTGGCGCTTCGCCTGAACCACTAATACCGGCTAGCTTCTGCCGAAAGCTGCACATTGATTCCGAGTTGGTTGAACCTGAATTTGTTTACTATTGGCTTCAAAATATGCATGACCAGGGACGCGCTTGGTCATATCAAAACCAGTCAACGGGCATCGCAAATTTCAAGTTTGAAAGTTTTCTTGACGAAGAAATTATCAATCTGCCAAATCGAACAACTCAAACTGCAATAGTTCAAGTTCTCAGATCGCTTGATGACAAGATTGCTGCTAACAATCAAATTGTTCGCTGTTCCATTGAGCTTTGTTCTGCCTTAATCGACGCGACTATTGGTGGAGGTACGGTCCCGCTTTCGGATGTGGCTGAGGTCAATATGGGCACATCTCCCAAGGGCGAGTTTCTCAATGAAACTGGAGATGGGAAGCCATTCTTCCAAGGCGTTAGAGACTTTGGAAAGCTCTTCCCATCGAACCGTGTTTTCACCCAGAATGCAGTTAGAGTAGCTAACTCTGGCGACATCTTGTTTGCAGTTCGGGCACCGATTGGGCAAGTCAACATAGCGAACGAGGACTGTGCAATCGGACGCGGTGTTGCCGCTATTCGGGGCAAAGAACATCATCTGACATTGTTTTATCTTCTCTTGAGCCATCAGGAGATTTGGGACATTTTCCAAGACAACGGAACTGTCTTTGCCTCAATCAATCGCGCCGATTTGAATGGTGCACCGATTCCCTGGCCGTCAGATCCAGCAAGAACCGAAAAAACTATTGCGCCAATTCATGCGAGAGCTATGGAAGCACTTCGTGAAAATGAAGTCCTCGCCAGCACCCGCGATGAGCTCCTGCCCCTGCTGATGAGCGGGAAGATTACGGTCGCGGAGGCGTCTGAAAGCGGTATGGGTAACGGGGTTGAAGGAATGTTGGAAGGGATGAGTTGAGATGTCGCTGTATTCGGAGGCGCAGTTCGAGTCGGACTGCATGGAGATTCTGGGCGACCTTGAGTGGGTGCCCATGCAGGGTGCTGCCTTGGCGCCGGGATCGGGGGAGCGCGAGTCGTGGAAGGATATTGTGCTGCGCGGCAGGCTGTCGAACGCGGTGCGAAACCTGAACCCGGGAGTGCCGGAGACGTACCTTGAGCAGGCGATTGGTGAGGTGCTCACGCCGAAATCGCAGAGTGCGATCGCGGAGAACGAGCGGCTGCACAAGATCCTGGTGGAGGGCTACCGGGGCATCGAGTACACCGATGACGACGGTCAGCTGCGCAACCCCACCATCACGTTCCTGTCGGCGAACCCGAACAAGAACGAATACATTGTGGCCAACCAGATCACGATCCGTAACCAGGACTGTGAGCGGCGTTTTGACTTGGTGGCGTACGTCAACGGGCTGCCGCTGGCGGTGCTGGAGCTCAAAGACGCGAGCTCGTCGGTCGGCGTGGAGGGCGCGTACAACCAGCTCCAGACGTATGTGCAGGAGTTTGGAATGGCGTTCCGCTTCGCCAACATCGTCGTGGCCACCGACGGTTTAAGCGCCCGCTACGGCACGCCGTTTACACCATTCAACCACTTCGCACCGTGGAACGTGGACGACGACGGCGCGCCGGTGGTCGCTAGCGAACTCGCTGAGGATGGCTCGGCGATCACGGAGACGGAGCTGCTGCTGTGGGGTCTGTTTAACGTCGAGAGGTTCACGCAGATCTACCGCGAGTTCACCGCCTTCGACGACACCGCGGAGGGGCTGGTCATGCGCATCGCCAAGCCGCACCAGTACTTCGCTGTAACCAAGGCGGTGGGCTCCACCGTCATGGCGATGCGCGGTGACAAGCGCGCGGGCGTAGTGTGGCACACCACGGGGTCGGGAAAATCCATGGAGATGGAGCTCTACACCGCGAAGATCATGCGCACGCCGGAGATGGGCAGTCCCACGGTGATCCTGCTCAACGACCGAACCGAGCTGGACCAGCAGCTCTTCGATACTTTCCAGGCATCCACGCTTCTGCCGGAGGCGCCGACGCAGATCTCCTCGCGCGAGGAACTCCGCGATGAACTCTCGAAACGCACGTCGGGTGGTATTTATTTCTCCACACTGCAGAAGTTTGGGCTGCGCGGCGAGCACAAGGATGATGTTGGGGACGTCGTCAAGGCCGAAGACGCACACCCCCTGTTGTCCGCACGGCAAAACATCGTCGTCATCGTCGACGAGGCGCACCGCTCGCACTACGGCTTCGGCGCGAACAAGCCGGATGGCTATGCGCAGCACCTGCGTAGTGCCCTGCCCAACGCGACGATGCTCGCGTTCACGGGCACGCCGCTGCGCACGTGGGACCGCGACACCCGCCGAGTCTTCGGCGACGACATCGACGTCTACGACATGAACCGTGCGGTCAACGACGGCGCCGTGGTCCCCGTCTATTTCGAACAGCGGCTCATCACGCTGGGCAAGGTCGAGGGGCTAATCGACGCCGACCTCGACGCCGCCGCGGACGCTCTTCTCGACGGCCTCGACGAGGCAGAAAGCGAGCGCATTCAGCGCTCCGCCGCCGCGCTCGAGCAGATCTACGGTTCCGACGAGCGCCTCGACACCTTGGCAGCCGACATTGTTGCGCACTGGGAGCTGCGGCGGGAGACCATGCGCGAGTTCATCGGTGGTCCCGGCAAGGCCATGATCGTCGTGGCCACCCGCTCCATCGCGGCGCGGCTCTACGAGCGCATCGTGGCGTTGCGCCCCGACTGGCACGACGACGCCGACGACAAGGGCATCATCAAGGCCATCTACTCGGCGAGCCCCTCGGACCCGGAGTACATCAAGAAGCACATGCGCAGGCCATCCGCGCTGGCCGCAGTGCGCAACCGCGCGAAGGACGGCGACGACCCACTCGAGCTCGTCATCGTCCAGGGCATGATGCTCACGGGCTTCGACGCGCCCGCGTTGCATACTCTCTACGTCGACCGCCCGCTCAAGGATGCCCTGCTCATGCAGACACTCGCGCGCGTCAACCGCACGTACAAGGGCAAGCACGACGGCCTGCTCGTCGCCTACGCGCCCATCGCGGAGAACCTCAACGCCGCGCTGCGGGAGTTCACGTTCGATGCCAAGGAATCCGGCGAGAAGGTCCTAGGCCAGGACGTCGAGGAGGCGCTCGCCCTGTGCGGCGGCTTCGTCGGCCAGATCGACGCTTTGCTTAGCGACGTCGACTGGCGCGCACTCCTGAGCGAGGGGCGCACCCGCGACGCCCTCCTGCGGGTCGTCGCCCACCTCCGCGACTCCCGCACCGAGGGAAACAGCGACCCTGAGAACCCCAACGCGCGGCCGCTGGCCAGCCAGTTCAAGTCTCTCGCGAGCAAGATGGCCCGCGCCTGGGCGTTGGCTGCCTCTGCCGAGAATGCTGACCAGCTCGCTGGCACGGTGAAGTTCTACACCGAGGCCAAGACCTGGCTTATCAAGATGGACGCCGCCGAGCGGGTCGCCACCGGCCTCCCCATCGGCGACGACATCCGCACTGCACTCGGCAAGCTCGTCGTCGATAGCACCGAGTCCACGGGCGTGCTCGATGTGTACAAGGAGGCGGGCATCCCCCTGCCCAACCTCCAGGACTTGAGCCTCGACCTGCTGCAGGAGGACAAGAGCGACTCCCAGATCGCGCTCACGATCGACGCCCTCCGCCGTTCGCTCTTGCAGGAGGCGCGAACGGTGACCGGCAACAACGAAACGCGGCACCGTCTGTTCTCTGAGCGGCTTGCCGAGCTCATGAACCGCTACACCAACTCACAGCTCACGTCGGCCCAGGTCATCGCCGAGCTCATCGAGCTCTCCAAGGAGATCGTGGCGGAACGCAACCGCGGCCAGCAGTTCACCCCGCCGCTCAACAACGACGAGCTTGCTTTCTTCGACGTGGTCTCCCTCAACGAGTCAGCCGCCGAACTCATGTCGGATACGACGTTGGCTCAGATCGCCCGCGACCTCGTGGAGACCCTGCGTAAAGATGCCCGCACCGACTGGACCGTCCGCGACGACGTGCGCGCCAAGCTACGACGCTCCATCAAGCGGCTGCTGCGCAAGTACAACTACCCACCGGACAAGCAGCAGGAGGCGCTCGCCCACGTGATCGAGCAGATGGAGAAGTTTGCGCCGCGGTTTGCGGAAGGCAGCGAAAGGTAGGCGTCGTGGGGAAACTCCCGCGACTGAAACTGCCGAACTTATGGTGCTGGAGACGCCCAATCGTGGAGGTAAACCGATAACATTCACATCCCTAAGAAATTGCATCTACCTGGCTTTATACACTCAGACTTACACTCTGACAGTGAATCTTTTGTAAAAGTGAGTGTAGGTTTGCACGTTTGTCAGTTCCTTTGATTTCGCTACCCGTTGTATAGCTCTGCTGCCACCAACTGGCTTCCCCGGACGTGATTGGCTGCGGTTCGCGATCGGAAGCCATACGCGCCCGCCGAGAACGACATCCTCGCCGGCGAGTGCACGCCCCTCAGAGAAGGAGAGGTTCACTCTTGGGCAGGTCACACGGAACGAACACCCGGCCATAGAATATGCGCCGCGTCCGCCAGCTCGGCTTCCAAGCTGGAACCCTGGCGCGCGAGGTTGTAAGTCGTCTAGCCGTTTCGAAGAAACTCATCGAGGTGATAGTCCACTTAAGCCGTCAGGTCGATTAGTCCCAGTAAGCCCGCCGTGAACAAGCTTCCTGCCATCGTCCAGCGTGGTAGCACTCTTAAGAGCGCAAGAATTGGCTGGGACCAAGCTCTTGCAAGCTTCACATTTGCGCTCGGCCGCTGCCCGATCGAGATGGATGGGGCGACAGGCATGCCCATTGCCGCAGTCGCCGGTCTCCGTTTCCGCACCTCACCCCTGCACAGACAACGGCACCCACCTGCAGATTGTTAGATTAGACATCCCCTAATCTAACAATTTCTAGGCACTTCGCGATTTCTTGGTGGATTTCCGCCCTTACTGAGCCGATATCTCGTTGCGCGACCGGCGCCGACTGCCACGATAATCTCTCGTGCAGCCATGTCATCGAGTCGACTCTTTGCAGTGCCGCGTGACACGCCGGTCATCACCATGAGGTCGCTGGTAGCGATATCCCCGACCTCTGCGAGCCATAGAAGCGCAGCTTTCTCCATCTCGGCAGTTTCGGTGGTGAGGTAGGCAGCGGGCCGCAACGCTGTCCGAGGTGCTCGCCGTAGAATCTCGCGTGCCGTTTCGCCGAGGATCCGCACCCCATTGTGAGCAAAAATGAGCGGTTTTCCAGACACAGACGTCTGCAGGGCGGCCTCCACTGTTACTTCGGCCGCTTCGCGACCGGACTGTAGCCCCTGAGCGACAGTGTCGACGGCAACAAACGGGCACTGGAAGACGCCGAAGAGTTAAAGCGCCACGGCCTCCGGAGTGCCGTAGGAACGAACTGCTGGTCGAAGGCCCCACCGGGGATCTCCCTGCGGGTGGTCTTGTGTCTGGTGATCTCGCCAGCGACGATCGCAGAGCCGATGCTGTGGAACTTGTTCTCGCCCATGATGTTTGTCGGGATGACGAGGACTTTGTCGGCGCTCCGAAGGCGTCGAAAAGCGCAGTTAAGCAAACACCACCACGGCGGCCTTCTAGACGAAACATGTCGTTGTTTTAGCAGCTCACGGCACTAATCGCGGATTTACCAGCATTTGCTCGGAGATTCACCGGCGTTTGCTCGAGGATTTACCGCCCTTTCGGCCGCGCTATTGCACTCGCGGGTACCGGCCAAAGGCAAGCGTCGACAAGCAAAAGCGCCGCACGAGGCGACGCTTTCTGACTTAGGTGGGGCTAGTGGCCGCGCTCCTGCTCGAGTGCCACGCCCTCGTTCCAGTAGGGGGCGAGCTTGTTGTCGAACATGCTCAGCGCGCTGGCGATCGCCATGTGCATGTCGAGGTACTGGTAGGTGCCCAGGCGGCCACCGAAGAGCACCATATTATCGCGCGCCTCGTCCGCCGCGCGCTTGCGGTAGGCCTCAAGCTTCGCGCGATCATCGGGCGTGTTGATCGGGTAGTACGGCTCGTCGCCCTCCTCGGCGAAGCGGGAGAACTCCTTCATGATGACCGTCTTGTCCTTGGGGTAGCGGGCCTCGCGCTCGGGGTGGAAGTGGCGGAACTCGTGGATGCGGGTGAAGGGGTACTCCGCGTCGTTGTAGTTCATGACCGGGGTGCCCTGGAAGTCGCCGGTGGGCAGGACCTCGGTCTGGAAGTCGAGGGTGCGCCAGCCGAGCTTGCCTTCGGCGAAGTCGAAGTAGCGGTCGAGCGGGCCGGTGTAGACCACGGGGGCGTCCGGGCTGGCCGCGCGAATCTCGTCGCGGACCTCGAACCAGTCGGTGTCGAGGCGGACCTCGATCAGCTCGTGGTCGGCCATCTTGTTCAGCCACGCGGCGTAGCCGTCGACGGGCAGGCCCTCGAAGTCGTCGTTGAAGTAGCGGTTGTTGAAGGTGTAGCGCACCGGCAGGCGGGTGATGTTGCCGGCGGGCAGCTCCTTCGGGTCGGTCTGCCACTGCTTGGCGGTGTAGTCGCGGATGAACGCCTCGTAGAGGGGGCGGCCGATCAAAGAGATGGCCTTCTCTTCGAGGTTGGTGGCGTCCTCGGAGTTGATCTCGCTGGCCTGCTCGGCGATGAGCTTGCGGGCCTCGTCCGGCGAGTAGTACTTGCCGAAGAACTGGTTGATGAGGCCGAGCCCCATCGGGAACTGGTAGGCGGTGCCGTCGTGCATCGCGAACACTCGGTGCTGGTAGCCGGTGAAGTCGGTGAACTGATTGACGTACTCCCACACGCGCTTGTTGGAGGTGTGGAACAGGTGGGCGCCGTACTTGTGGATCTCGATGCCGGTCTCGGGCTCCGCCTCGGAGTAGGCGTTGCCGCCCAGGTGGCTGCGGCGCTCGACGATGAGAACCTTCTTGCCCAGCTGGCTGGCGGCGCGCTCGGCGACGGTGAGTCCAAACAGGCCGGAGCCCACGACGATCAAATCAAATTCGCTCATGCACCAAGCGTATATAACGAATCGGCCTAATGTTGGGGCGCCACCGCAACAAAATGGAACAAATTCACAGGAAGCGGCCGATCGGGGCGTTTGTGGTGGTCACGGCCCCAAGAGCCCCATTCGTCACATTGCTTAACAGTAATTTATTCGTGAAGCTTAGATAACTAGCGTTTCAAAAGTCACAATTCTGTACTAAAGTTGCCAGAGATTAACCAGAGAAACAGAGAGATTTTCACAGCCGGGCCCAATCCCGGTGCGAGGTCCCTCGCTGAACTGTTGCCAAAGCTGCACTGCATTAGGGAGAAGATTGTGCTGCACAAACGCCGCTTAGGCACCCCCCAGGCACGTCCGGTCACCTCCGCGATCCTCGCGGCCGCACTCGTCGCCTCCGCCGCCGCGGGCGTCGAGGCCACCAAGATCCTGCAGACCCAGGGTTCCTCCATCGACCCGGTCACCCCGACCATGTCCACCGAGAGCCTCGCCTCGGGCGACAGCGTCGTCGTCGACGATCCCGCCATCGCCGCCCAGGGCGAGGGCGACGGCCCGCGCACGGTCAAGCAATTCACCAAGGACCAGGAGTTCTCCCAGTTCGCGCTGACCTGGACGGGCCAGAAGGACATCGCGGCCTACTTCCGTGGCCAGCGCGCCGACGGCTCGTGGACCGAGTGGTTCAACGCCGAGCCGCTCGACTACAGCTCCGACGCCCCGGGCGCCAAGAACGGCACCGACCTCATCTACATCGAGCCGACCAAGACGGTCCAAGTCTCCCTCTCCGGCGTCGATCTCACCAGCGCAAACAACTCCGCCTCCGTGCAGACGCCTGCCGACGGCCAAGGCTCGCAGACTCCGTCCGCCGACGCCGCCGCTCCGGCTGCTCCCGCCGCTCCTGCGGCGGAATCCACTACCGCTACCACGGCCCCCGCCGCCACCGGCGGCACCGCGCCGCTGCCGACCAACTTCGGCGACATCAAGCCGGTCGCGGAGACCGACTCCACCGCGACCTCCGCGAATGACATCGAGGCCGTCTTCATGGACGGCGGCGAGTCCGAGCTGCCCGCCAACGGCATCAACCTTGCCGCCGACTCCGACGGCATGCCGCGCGTGATCTCCCGCGCCGGCTGGGGCGCGGACGAGTCGATGCGCTGCAGCAACCCGGAGTACGACGACCACACCGCGGCCATCGTCATCCACCACACCGCGGGATCGAACAACTACACCGAAGCCGAGGCCCCCGGCATCGTCCGCGGCATCTACGCCTACCACGCCCAGACGCTCGGCTGGTGCGACATCGGATACCAGTCGCTGGCCGACAAGTACGGCAACCTCTACGAGGGCCGCTACGGCGGGCTGAACAAGTCGGTGCACGGCGCTCACGCCGGCGGCTTCAACTCCAACACCTGGGCGATTTCCATGCTGGGCAACTACGACACCGTTCAGCCCACCGCCGCGATGATCAAGTCCGTCGGCGAGCTCGCCGGCTGGCGCGCCAAGGTCGGCGGCTTCGACCCGACGGGCACCGATACCCACTACTCCGAGGGCTCCTCGTACACCTTCTACCCCTCCGGCACGAAGGTGACGCTGCCGAACATCTTTGCCCACCGCGACGTCGGCACCACCGCCTGCCCCGGCCAGTACGCCTACGCGCAGATGGACACCATCCGCCAGTACGCCAAGAGCAAGTACAACTCGATCCTCAGCGGCACGAGCACCAGCGGCGGCGGGCTGACCACCACCACGCCGAAGGCCACCGCGACGGCCGCCGCGCCGACCACGACCCAGGCGCAGAGCACCGGCGGCACCACCAACACCGGCAATACCGGCGCCACCAGCAACACAGCCACCAACGCGACCACAGCGACGGAGCTGCTGGACACCCTCATCAACTCCTCCTCCAATGGCAACACCTCGAACGCCGCAAGCCTGGGTACCGCCGGTTCCCTGGCCGCCCTCGCGCTCGGCCTCGCCGCCTCCCAGGGCGCGCTCGGCGACGTGTCCACCGTGGGCAACGTGCAGGTGGTCGACGGGCTCAAGCTCTCCCAGATCACCCCGATCCTGAGCGATGTTGCCACCGTGCTCGGCGATCCGCAGATGAGCACCACCATCAACTCGGTGGCCTCCACGCTCGGCAACGTGCTGGGCTCCCCGCGCTCCGGCGTCACCACCTACGCCTCCACCAACGGCGAGACCGTCAAGTACGCGCTCTTCGACAACGGCATCGTGGTCGACTCCCCCAGCACCGGCGCCCAGGCGCTGTGGGGCGCGATCGGCGACGCGTGGGCTTCCCAGGGCTTCGACCTCGGCCCGCTCGGCCTGCCGACCACCCAGGAGTACTCCACCGGTTCGCTTACCCGCGTGGACTTCCAGAACGGCTACATCACCTACGACCCGGCCACCGGCAAGGTGGACATCCAGACCAAGTAGTCACACTGACCTAGAAAAGGGGATCGGCGAGCAGCCGGTCCCCTTTTTTCGCGCGCCGTAGGCGTCGGAAAGCAACCGCTAGAGGCTGCGCGCGACCGCCTCGTTCCACTGCGCGACCAGGCTGGCGACTTTCGCCGCGTCCATGGCCGGGGCCCACGTCTTGGCCGCCTCCGCGTGGCTTGCCACCACCTCGAGCGTCTCCCACAGCCCGGCGCCCAGGCCTGCGGCATAGGCCACGCCGCTCGCGGTCGTCTCGATGTCGACTGGGCGCAGGACGTCCACGCCGAGCACGTCCGCCTGCAGCTGCATGAGCAGCTCGTTGGCCACCATGCCGCCGTCCACGCGCAGGACCTCCAGCTCGACGCCGGAGTCGGCGACCATCGCGTCGGTGACCTCGCGGACCTGCATCGCCGTCGCTTCCAGGGCCGCGCGGGCTAGGTGCGCCTTCGTGGCAAAGCGCGTCAGCCCCGTGATTATGCCGCGCGCGTCCGGCACCCAGCGCGGGGCGAACAGGCCGGAGAAGGCTGGCACGATGGTGACCCCGCCGTTGTCCGGCACGGTCTGCGCGAGCCGCTCCACCTCCGGCGCGATGCGGATGATGCCGAGGTTGTCGCGCAGCCACTGGATGAGCGCCCCACCGACCGCGACGGAGCCCTCCAGCGCGTAGACGGGCTTCTCGCCGCGGATGCGGTAGCAGACCGTGGACAGCATGCCGTTGGCGCTGGTCACCTTCTGAGACCCCGTGTTGAGCAGCAGGAACAGGCCGGTGCCGTAGGTGCACTTGGCCTGACCCGGGCTGAAGCAGCCCTGGCCGAACATGGCCGCCTGCTGGTCGCCGAGCACCGCCGTGACCGGGATCCCCTCGAGCAGGCCGTGGTGGGTGACGGTGCCGAAGTCGTCGACGCTCGAGCAGATCTCCGGCAGCATCGAGGCGGGCACCCGCAGTTTCTCACACAGTTCGGGGTCCCATTCCAGTGTGTCGAGGTTCATGAGCAGCGTGCGCGAGGCGTTGGTCACGTCGGTGCGGTGCTGTCCGGTGAGCTTGAACAGCAGCCAGGCGTCGATGGTGCCAAAGGCCAGCTCGCCGTGCTCGGCGCGCTCGCGGGCGCCGTCGACGTGGTCGAGGATCCACGCGATCTTCGGCCCCGCGGGGTAGGAGTTGATGAGCAGGCCGGTGCGCTCCAGCCAGGCGGCCTGGTCGAGGCCGAGCGCGCCCGCGGCGCCGGCGGTGCGGGTGTCCTGCCAGACGATGGCGTTGTAGACCGGCTCGCCGGTCCTCTTGTCCCAGACGACGGTGGTCTCGCGCTGGTTGGTGATGCCGATGGCGCGGATCGTGGAGGGGTCGACGTCCGCGTCGGCGATGGCGGTGGCGATGACTAGCCTCGTGTTGTCCCAGATCTCGTTCGGGTCGTGCTCGACCCAGCCCTGCTCGGGGAAGATCTGCCGGTGCTCGCGCTGCCCGATGCCCACGCGCGCGCCCTGCTCGTCGTAGATGATAGAGCGGGTCGACGTGGTTCCTTGGTCGATGGCGAGAACGAACTTCGGCATACTCCCCATTGTCGCCCACGCGCGGCGGGCGTACTAGCTAAACCGCAGGACTTGCAGGAAGTAGCGGTTTTTCTCGTCGAAGGAGACGTCCTCGAAGCCCACGCGGGTGTACAGCTCGTGCGCTCGGGGGTTGGCCTCGTCCACGCACAGGGAGATCCCCGGCGCGCCGGACTCCCGCGCCAGCTCGATGGCGGCGTTGAGGAGACGGGTGCCCAGGCCCTGGCCCTGGTTGCGGTTTTCCACGGCGATGGCCAGCTCCGGGATGCCCTCCTCGACGTGCCCGTAGCCGTGCCGCTCGTCGGTTCCGTAGATGAGCCACACGCCTCCGCAGGGGATGCCGAGCTCGTCCATGGCGATGAATCCGCCGCCGTCCGGCTTCCACCCCTCGACGTAGAGCCGGTAGTCGTCGACGAAGTGCGCGCTCGGCGGCGCGGTTTCGTCCCCGAAGACGTCGGTGAGGAAGTTGAGCCGGGCGATGTAGGTCCGGTCCGACTCGCTGGTTGGTCGCAGGGTGGTTTTCATGCACCCAGCCTAGCGCTTTGCTTGTCGACGCTCACCTACGGCCTAGCAGCGCAAACGCCTGAGCTGGCCGTTAATCCGGACCGGGGGTAGCATTTTCTACCTATTGACCTATAGGTATTGTCCTGCTTTAGTGGTCTTAGCCCGATAACTCGAGAAAGGACAGGCGATGACCGACACGAACCACCCCATCCTCGTGGGATACCTCGCCAATGAACAAGGACGCTCCGCGGTCGCTTTGGGTTCCGCCCTCGCGCGCAGCCTCGGCGCGCCGCTGGAGATCGTCATGGTGACCGGCCGCTACCCCACCCCGATCGTCGAGAGGCAGATGAGCACCTGGCTTGGCGACGCCCTCGCCCTCGTACCAACGGGGGTCACCGCCCAGGCCCGGCTCGTCGAGGGCCGCCCCAGCGCCAAGGCGCTCGCCGACACCGCCCAGGACCTCGGCTGCCAGCTCATCGTCGTGGGCTCGGCCGAGTCCTCGCTGCTCACCCGCATGCTGGCGGGATCCGTGAGCCAGGCGCTCCTGGCAGGCTCCCCCGTGCCGGTCGCGGTGGCCCCGCTGCGCTTTAGCGATTCAGGACCCGTCTCGCGCATCACCTGCATGTACGACCCCCAGCACGGCGACTTCCAGCTGTTCCGCTACGCGCTCGAGCGCGCGATCGAGATGGGCGTGGAGCTGCGCGTGGTCACCCTCGACGTCGGCGACGACATCAAGGGCTCCCCCGGCGCCCACCCGGACGCCGCCAACAGCCTGCGCCGCCTCGGCATCGACGTCGACGGCCTCGTCCGCGGCGGCCACCTCTCCTTCCTCAAGGCCACGGGCCAAAACACCCCGCGCGCCATCGCAGAGCTGACCTGGCGCGAGGGCGAGGTCACCATGATCGGCTCCACCCGAGAAGCCGCCGACGGGCGCGTCTCCGCCGGCCCCTTCGCCACCAAGCTCATCTCCTACATCCCCACCCCCATCGTGATGGCCACCGCAGGCCAGCTCGTGCTCCCCGGAACGAGGTAGACCGTGACCATCCTTGAGAAACCCGCCGTAGGCGTCGAAAAGCAAGGCAAAGGACTGTCGCTGGGCAAGGTCGGGCTGGTCGGCGCCGTCATGATCGGCATCAGCTGCATCGCCCCCTCCTACACGCTCACCTCCGGGCTCGGCCCGACGATCTCCGCCGTCGGCGCCTACGCGCCCGCGATCTTCATCTTGGGCTTCATCCCCATGCTGCTGGTCGCCTTCGCCTACCGCGAGCTCAACAACCGCATGCCCGACTCCGGCACCACCTTCACCTGGGTGACCAAGGCCTTCGGGCCGTGGGCCGGCTGGATGGCGGGCTGGGGGCTCATCGCCGCCACCATCTGCGTGCTGTCCAACCTGGCGGCGGTCGCGGTGGACTTCTTCTTCCTCTTGATCGGTGAAGTGTCGGGAAGGCCCGAGCTCGCCGAGCTGGCACAGGTCACGTGGATCAACATCCCCATGACCATTCTGTTCCTGCTGCTCGCCTCGGGGATCGCCTACCGCGGGCTGGACGCGACCCAGAACCTGCAGGCGGTGCTGGTCGTGGTGCAGATCGCGGCGCTCTCGCTCTTTATCGGTTTCGCGCTCTACAAGGCCTATACCGGCGGCGGCTTCGACTTCACGCCGGTGTCCGCCTCGTGGTTCAACCCCCTCGCCGCGGGCGGGCTGAGCGTGATCGTCGCGGGCGTGTCCCTGTCGATCTTCATGTTCTGGGGCTGGGACGTCACGCTCACCATGAACGAGGAGACCAAGGACCCCGAGAAGACCCCGGCGCGCGCGGCCACGGTCACCGTATTCATCACGATCGCGCTCTACATCCTGACCGCCGTCGCGGTGGTGGCGTGGGCGGGGACCGGCACCGAGGGGCTGGGCGCGGGCAACCCCGACAACCAGGAGTCGATCTTCGCGGCGCTGGCGCACCCCGTCATGGGCCCGTGGTCGATACTGATGTCCCTGTCCATCCTGGCCAGCTCCTTCGCCTCGCTGCAGTCGACGATGGTCTCCCCCGCCCGCACCCTGTTGGCGATGGGCTACTACGAGGCGCTGCCGCCGAGCTTCGCCAAGGTCAGCCCGCGCTTCCATTCCCCGAGCACCGCGACGCTCGCCTCGGTCGTGGCCACCAGCGTGTTCTACACCGCCACCCGGCTGATCAGCGAGAACGCGCTGTGGGACACCATCTCCGCCCTCGGGCTCATGGTCTGCTTCTACTACGGCATGACCGCGCTGGCCTGCGTGTGGTACTTCCGCCACGAGGCCTTTACCTCGGCCCGCGATTTCGCCTACAAGCTCGTGTGCCCGCTGCTCGGCGGGCTGGCGCTCATGGGTATGTTCGCGCTGACCGCCTACGACAGCATCGATCCGGACTACGGGTCGGGGTCGTCGACCTTCGGGGTGGGCAACGTGTTCGTGCTGGGCATGGGCGTGCTCGGGCTCGGCGCCGTGGTGATGGTGTGGGTCGCGCGCAGGCACCCGGCGTTCTTCCGTGGCGAGGTGATCAGGCGGGCGTCCTCGCTGGAGGATGCGGCGCTTGAGGCGTAGCCGTCGACAAGCAACGCAAGCTAGCGATAAAGCGCCTCGATGACGCGCGCGACGCCGAACTCGTCGTTGCTGGTGGTGACCTCGTCGGCCGCCGCTTTCACGGCCTCGCGCGCGTTGCCCATGGCATAGCCGCGGCCGGCCCACGACAACATCTCGATGTCGTTGGGCATGTCGCCGAACGCCATGATCTCCGCGCGCTCGATGCCCAGGATCGCCGCGAGGTCGGCCACGCCCGTCTGCTTGGTCACCCCCGGCGCGGAGACCTCCAGCAGGCCGTAGCCGATGGAGAAGGTTACGTGCGCGAGGTCGGCGGGGATCGCGGGGCGAACGAGGTCGTACATCTCCTGCGCCGTGAGCTTGTCGTTGCGCAGCAGCAGCTTGATCGCGGGCTGGCTTAAGACCTCCTCCTCGGAGCCCATGCCGTGCTCGTCGCTGACCCAGGCGTGCTCGTACTCGGGCGTGACCAAGAACAGCTCGGCCTCGCGGTCGAAGGCGGACACGCCCGCGCGCTCGACCGCCACCCCCACCCCGCCGTGCGCCGAGAGCGCCTCGCGCGCGCTGCCCACCAGCTCGAGCATGGCCGAAGGCGAAAGCGCGCGGGTGGTGAGGATGCGGTCGCTGTCGGAGTCATAGAGCACCGCGCCGTTCGCGCACACGCAGATGGGGCGCAGCGGGAGCTGCTCGAGCACCGGGAACAGCCAGCGCGGCGGGCGGCCGGTGGCCAGGGCAAAGTAGCCGCCGCCCGCGGAGAAGGTGGCGAGCGCCTCGCGCAGCCTGCGGCTGACGCGCTCGCGGGAGTCGATGAGCGTGCCGTCGACGTCGCTGACGATGAGCTTGGGGGCTGCGAGACTCATGGTGCTGCGTGAACTCCTTGCAGGAACGTAGGAACCTAGGGCTTCTTGCTCGGGGCGAGCTTCTTTGCTGCCTTTGCCGCCTTTGCCAGCACGCCTTGGCGGCCGATCACGGCGCGCAGGCCGCGGGGTCCCTTCGCGGATTTCGCAGCCTTCGCCGCCTTACGCTCTGCGCGCTGCCGCTTCTCCTCCGCGTCGATGCGCGCGGCCTGCTCCAGCGACGGCGCGGAGCCGCCCATGGACGCCGGGCGCCAGTACTCGCCGCCGGGGAAGGGCCCGTAGGCCTCCTCGTAGCGGGTGCGCACCTCGTCGACCAGCGCCTCCATCGCCTTCTTCAAGCGCGCGGTGGCCTCTTCTGGGGTGCCGGAGATGTCCACCGGCGAGCCGACCTTGATCCATACAGGGAAGTGGTTGCGCCCCAGCTGGCGCGGGTGGTCCTTGGTCCACACGCGCTGCGAGCCCCAGATCGCCACCGGGATGAGCGGCGCGCCGGACTGCGCGGCGATGCGCACCGCACCCGACTTTAGGCCCTTGATCTCGAACGCGCGAGAGATCGTGGCCTCCGGGAAGATGCCCACGAGGTTGCCCTCGCGGAGGCTGCGCACGGCCTCGTCGAGCGAAGCCGCACCGGCCGCGCGGTCGACGGAGATGTGCCGCATGCCGCGCATGATGAGCCCCACCACGGGGACGTCGAAGATCTCCGTCTTCGCCATGAATCGCACGAGGCGGTGCCCCTTGAGGCTGGCCACGGTGCCGCCGAAGATGAAGTCGAAATACCCCGTGTGGTTGAACGCGAGCAGCGCGGGGCCGGTCGCGGGCAGGTTCTCGACGCCTTCGAGCGTGAAGTCGATGCCCTGCGCCGCCAGCATCCGCTTGATCAGCGGCACGACGATGCGACCGTAGAACGGCTCCTTCGCCTCGCTCGGGTGCGGCTCGTAGCTCGGGGTGTTCTTGGCCACCCAAAAGATGCTGCGCTTTTCCCAGATGTCGCGGTCGTGCACTAGGTTTCCTTCTTCGCTTGCTTTGCTTGTCGACGCCTACGGCTTGCTACTTAATGGGCTCGAGGACGTCCTTGCCCACGAACGGGCGCAGCGCCTCGGGGACCACGACGGAGCCGTCGGCCTGCTGGTTGTTCTCGAGGATGGCGACCAGCCAGCGGGTCGTTGCCAGCGTGCCGTTCAAGGTGGCCGCGGTCTGGGCCTTGCCGTTCTCGTCGCGGTAGCGGGTGGACAGGCGGCGGGCCTGGAAGGTGGTGCAGTTCGAGGTGGAAGTCAGCTCGCGGTAGGTGTTCTGGGTGGGGACCCAGGCCTCGGTGTCGAACTTGCGGGCGGCCGAGGAGCCGAGGTCGCCGCCGGCGACGTCGATGATGCGGTAGGGCACCTCGACGGCGGAGAGCATCTCGCGCTCCATCTTGAGCAGCTCCTGGTGCTGGGCGACGGCGTCCTCCGGCTTGCAGTAGACGAACATCTCGACCTTGTCGAACTGGTGCACGCGCAGGATGCCCTTGGTGTCCTTGCCGTAGGAGCCCGCCTCGCGGCGGAAGCAGGAGGACCAGCCCGCGTACTTGATCGGTCCCTTGGACAGGTCGATGATCTCGTCTTGGTGGTAGCCGGCCAGCGCCACCTCGGAGGTGCCCACGAGGTAGAGGTCATCGCGCTCGAGGTAGTAGATCTCCTCGGCGTGCGCGCCGAGGAAGCCGGTGCCTTGCATGACCTCCGGGCGCACCAGCACCGGCGGGATCATGAGCTGGAAGCCGTGCGCGCGAGCCTTCTGGGCGGCGAGGGTGAGCATGCCCAGCTGGAGGAACGCGCCGTCGCCGGTGAGGTAGTAGAAGCGGGCGCCGCCGACCTTGGTGCCGCGCTTGACGTCGATGAGGCCGAGCGACTCGCCCAGGTCCAGGTGGTCCTTGGGCTCGAAGTCGAACTTCTTCGGCTCGCCGACGTGCTCGAGGACGATGAAGTCGTCCTCGCCGCCCGCGGGCGCGCCCTCGACGATGTTGCTGATCTTCATCTGCAGCTCGAAGACCTGCTCCTCGGCAGCCTTCTGGGCCTCGTCGGCCTCCTTGACCTTAGCCTTGAGCTCGTTGGAGCCCGCCAGCAGCGCCGGGCGATCCTCGGGGGCCGCCTGGCCGATCTTCTTTCCGAACGCCTTCTGCTCGCTTCGCAGTTCGTCGGCGGTCTGGATCGCCTCGCGGCGGGACTCGTCGGCGGCGATGAGCTGGTCGACCAGCTGCGGGTCTTCGCCACGAGTACGCTGGGACTCGCGGACAACATCGGGGTTTTCGCGCAGGAACTTGAGATCAATCACGCACTCAGCCTACCTTGTTTGCCCCCTCCATACCTGCGTGAGGCGGGGTTGTGGCGCGCTTCAGCCCTGATGTGACCACCACCGTTGGGGTGTTTATCCCCGAAAGGGGATGCTGGTCATAACCAGTTGCACTAGACTGGGGTGCATGGTCGATACTCCGCTGGAGTTGCCTGCCAGGGCCCTGACTGACGGATCGAGCACTCCGAAACACGCTCAACTCAGGGAAATCCTGGAGGAGATCTGCCGCGATCACCTCCGACCCGGTGACATGCTGCCCGGAGAAAGAATCCTCGAGGAGACCTACGGGGTCAGCCGCATCACCGTCCGCCGCGCGATCGGGGACCTGGTCGCCTCCGGGATGCTCCGGCGCGCGCGGGGCAAGGGCACCTTCGTGGCGCACTCGCCGATGATCGCCCGCCAGCATTTGGCGTCGTTTAGCCAAGAAATGGCCCTGCAGAACCTGGAGGCCACCTCGAAGATCCTCGCGTCCGCGTGGACGGCGGCCCCGAACGAGGTCTCCGTGTTCTTCGACTCGGCCGCGGACGCGCCGCACACCCACCTACGCCGCCTGCGCCTGGGCGACGGCGAGCCGCTGGCCATCGACGACGCCTGGTACAACTCTCGGTTCGCCCCCGACCTGCTGGAAAACGACGTGTATAAGTCCGTGTACTCGATCCTCGAGGCGCATTACGCTGTACCGATCACGGACGCCGAGCAGATCATCACCGCCGTCGCCGCCGACGAGGCGGTGGCAGCGCTGCTCGACATCGAGACCGGCACCCCGCTGCTGAAGGTGATCCGCAAGGCCCGCTCGGAGGGCCGCCCCATCGAGTGGTGCACAAGTTTCTACCGCACGGACCGCTACTCGCTTTCCACCGTGGTGACCAAAGAATAGGAAAACTGGGGTTTTCGGGGCCAAAGGTGGCAAAATTGGTGGCACTATGAGCAAAGCGAGCCGATCCAAAGTGGCCACCCCCCTGGTAATCGTCGTCGTCCTGGCGGTCGTGGCGGGCGTGGGTGCCTACCTCTACACCAACGCCAAGGACAAGTCCGGCGGGGTGTCCGTCTCCCAGAACGCCTCCGCGACGGCGTCCGTGGCCTCGTTCACCTCGGCGGACGCCGGAACCTGCCTGACCTGGGACGCCTCCAGCGGCGCGGTCAGCGGCTTCGAGCAGACCGACTGCGCCGGCGAGCACCGCTTCGAGGTCTCCTCCCGCGAGGATCTGGCCACCTACCCGAACTCCGAATTCGGAGCCTCCGCGCCCATGCCCGACCTCACCCGCCAGGCCCAGCTGCGCGAGGAGCTGTGCCTTGCCCCCACCCTCGCCTACCTGGGCGGCACCTTCGACCAGCTGGGCAAGTACTCGGTGGCCTCCATCCTGCCGCCGCAGGCCGCGTGGGACCAGGGCGACCGCACGCTCCTGTGCGGCGTCCAGGCCACCGACGAGAACGGCGCCGTCATCGCCACGATCGGCAAGGCCGCGACCCAGGACCAGTCCCGCGTCTTCGACCCGGGCACGTGCGTGAGCATCGACGCCTCCAGCGCCACCCACAAGGTCGACTGCGCCCAGGCACACCAGATGGAGACCACCCAGATCGTCGACCTGACCACCGTCTTCCCGCAGGGCACCCCCAGCATCGATGACCAGGACAACTACCTGCGCGGCGTGTGCACGCAGGCCGCCCGCGACTACCTCGGCGGCGACGACCCGCTCTATTACTCCACGCTGCAGCCGTTCTGGAGCACCATCCAGGCCAACTCGTGGACCGGCGGCTCCCACAGCGTGAACTGCTCGCTCGTGTTCGCCAACCCGGACAACTCCTTCGCCGTGCTCACCGGCTCCGCCAAGGGCGGGCTCACCATCAACGGCGCACCGCCCGCATCCCGCCCGGAGCGCAGCCCGATCGTCAACCCCGACGCGCTGTCGGCCACCGCCGCCGCCCCCGCGCCCGCGGCCCAATGATCGAGGTCTCCGACGAGCGCTTCGAGGAGCTCGTCGACCAGGCGCTGGCGGCCATCCCCGAGTCCGTGATCGATCACGTAAGCAACGTGGCCATCCTCATCGAGGACTTCAACGAGGCCTCCCCGTACATCCTGGGCCTCTACCACGGGGTGGCGCTGACCGAGCGCACCTTCGATCACACCGGGTTCCTGCCGGACACGATCACCATCTATCGCGGCGCGCTGAAGAACTACTGCCACTGCGAGGCGCAGCTGGTCGAGCAGGTTCGCATCACCGTCATGCACGAGATCGGGCACTACTTCGGCCTCGACGAGGACGATCTCCACCGCCTCGGATACGCCTAGCCTGTGGATAACTTTTCAAAGTAGAAAGTTATCCACAGATTTCGGGCCGTTTTCGAGGGGACGGTTGCGCGAATTTATTCCCTTTCCTAGCGTGAGGGCCATGCAGTCACTGAAGGCGATGTTTGCCCTCCGCGCGAACCCCATGAACCTCCTTGCCGAGGCCCATGGGGCAAGCGTCGACGAGCTGGTCGCCGCCGGTGCCGAGCGCCCCGAGGCCGCCCGCATGGTCTCGCTCGCCGAGACCTACCTCGGCCGCACGCCCTACACGCGGATGCAGGCCGACTGTGCCCGCGGCATCGAGGCCAACGGCCACAGCCTCGGCGTGGTGGAGCTCATCGAGCATCTCGCCTCCCGCGTCGCCGACCAACGCCACAAGTGGCGCCTGCGCCTCACGCTCTGCCAGTCCAGCGGCACCCTCGACGAGCTCGAGCGGCTGGGGCGTTCGCTTCTCGACGAACTGAAGAAGCAGCCCGAACGCACCGAGGGAATCTCGATCACCCGCCACGACGACAAGACCTGGTCCGCCCGGCTCACAGGAGACGCCGCGCTCATCGCGGAGATCTGCGGGGCCTTTACCGATAAGGAAGCCCCGGTCCGCGCCATGCACGAGGCGCTGACCACCGGCGCGGGCGTGACCACGACGCTGCGCCCGGTCGTGGTGGTGGAGCTGGACAAGCTCTACCAGGTGCTCGACGGCACCCGCGACGAGACCGTGTTCCGCTGCACCGACGGCGTCGTGCGCTCGAGCACGCAGGTGCTCAAGCTGCTCATCGACGAGGACGACTGGGACTTCGCGCTCATCCACCCGCTCGAGGGCCCGGTCGACCTCGTGCGCACCAAGCGCACGGCCAACCTCAAGCAGCGCATCCTCGCCGCGGCCGAGAACCCCACCTGCGCGTGGGACGGCTGCAAGAAGCCCGCCGACGAGTGCCAGGTCCACCACCTGGTGGCCTGGCAAAACGGCGGCCACACGACCAGCTCGAATCTGGCCACCTGCTGCGCCTATCACAACGGCGTCAACGACGATAACCCCAACGCCCCTCCCCGACGCGGCGCCCTCGCCCGCATCGGCGGCAAGGTCAGGCGCGTCTGGCGGCCCTAGAAGAGGGCTCGCCGCGCGCCTACAGGCGCACGCCCGCCCAGCTTTCGCACTCCCACGAGCCGAATTCGCCGGTGGGATGCAGCACCACCATCGCGCAGTTGGCGAGGTAGGTGTCGAAGGCGACATCCGCCGGCACATTCGAGGAATAGCGCCCGGCGATACGGATGGCCGCCCCATGGCCGACCAAGAGGTAGTCCCGGTCATCCTCCGCGATCCGCGCGGCCAGGCCCTCCATCACCGGACGGTATCGGTCAAGAACCTGTCGCGGGTTCTCGCCGCCGGGCATGGACACACCCAGCCCGTCATGCATCCAGCCGTGCAGCGCCTCGCGGTAGGCCCGGTGCGCCCCCGGCTCGCTACGCCCCTCGTAGTCACCGACGAAGATCTCCTGCAGCCCCGGCGTGACCTCGATCGAGACCGAGCCGCGCGCGAGGCCCTTGGCCTGCTCGTAGGTGTTGATCACCCGCAGCGCCGTCTGCTGCGCGCGGATCGCCACCGAGCACAGCGCCCCGCCCAGGTCGTCGGTGACCTCCGCCAGCTGCGGCCCGGCTAAGCGCGCCTGCTGCTTGCCCACCAGCGTCAGCTCCGCCCCCGGTGGCCGCGTGTCGAGGATCCGCGACGCGTTCGAGTACGTGCGCCCGTGGCGCATGAGGATGATGCGACCCATCTACCTCGTCCCCTCCTTCAGCGCCCGCACCCAGGCGGTCGCCTCCTCGAGCCGGGCCGTGTCCCGGGCGAGCCGCTCGTCATCGCGGGGCACCTCCGCCGGCCACGAGCCTAGGAACTGGATCTCCGCGCAGCGCAGGTAGAGCGCGCGCAGCGCCTCCGCGACTGGGGCGTCGTCGATGTGCCCATTGATGTCCACGTGGAAGCGGTAGGTGCCCAATCCGCCCTCGATCGGCCGCGACTCGATGCGGGAGAGGTCCACGCCGCGCAGCGCGAACTCCGTGAGCGCGTCGACCAAGGCGCCCGGGACGTTGTGGACGACAAAGACCACACCCGTGCGGTCGGCGCCCGTGCGCGCCGTGGGCACCCCACTGCGCCCGACCACCACGAAGCGCGTTCGCGCGCCCACCACGTCCGCCACGCCATCTTGAACGATCGAGAGCCCGAACAGCTCCGCCGCCCGCGCGGGCGCGACGGCCACGTCGGCGCCGCCAGCCGCCACGATCTGCGCCGCGGCGGCGTTCGACGACGCCGCCACGAACTCGTGGGCGCCTAGGTTCTCGCCCAGCCAGCCCTTGACCTGCTGGTAGGCGACCGGGTGGGTCGACACCGTCAGGCCGTCGACAAGCGACGTGCCAGGGCGCACCATCACCGCGAACGCGATGGGAAGGTCGAGCTCCTTATATATCTGCACGCCGGGGGCGGTCGCTAGCGCGTCGAAGGTGGGGGTGACCGGGCCGTCGACGGAGTTCTCGATGGCCACGCACGCGAAATCCGCCCTCCCGGCGCGCACCGCGTCGATCGCCTCGCGCGGACTGGAACAATCAAGAGGGATTACTTCATCGGTTCCGAAGTCGCCGCGGCGGGCGAACCCCCACAGGGCGGCCTCGGTGAAGGTTCCACGCGGGCCCAGATAGGCAACAGTCACACTCATGACTTACTAGCTTAAACGCACGCTGTACGCTTTAGAAGCATGTCCATGCTCTCTTTTGACGCGCTGCACCGGATCGTCGACGACCACGCCCGCGCGGTGGGCGCGCTGGACGCCACGGAGCATGGCTACGCGCAGTTCGCGCCGGACTTCGCCCACGAGCGCCTCGAGAAAGAGGCATTCCGCGAGTCGCGCGATGCGGGTTACGTCTCCCCCTGCCGCCGCAGGGACCTGGCCGGCTGGATCATGCCTGCGAAAGACCTCTCCGACGTCGCGGGGCTTGTGACCTCGAAAGGTTCAGTACACCGCCGCTACCTCGCCCGCGAGACGGACCCGTTCATCTCCGCCTACGAGGCGCGCGGCGGGCTGGTCACGGGCAAGACCCTGGCGCCCGAGCTAGGGCTTTCGGCCTACACGGAGCCGGTGGGGATGCCCGCGCCGGTCAATCCGCGCTTCCCCGGGGCGACGCCGGGCGGCTCGTCCGGGGGCGCGGCGGTGATGGTCGCGCGCGGGCTGGCGCGGGCGGCACACGCCTCCGACGGCGGCGGTTCCATCCGCGTTCCCGCAGCGTGCACGGGGCTCTACGGGTTCAAGCCCGCGCACAACACCGCCCACGCCAACCCCGTTGCGCAGGGTTTTCTCGCTTCTTCGCTTGCCGACGCTGCGCTGCTGGCCCGCGTCCCCCTGCGCGCGGGTGCGCCGCTGCGGGTGGGACTCTTGACCGTTCCAGTGCACGCGGAGGCGACGGTCGCCGCGCACATGCTGGAGGCGGTGGACCGCGCGGCGAGCGCCTTGAGCCGGGCGGGGCACTCCGTGCTGCCGGTGGGGGTGCCCTACGGCGACGCGCCGTTTCGGGCATTTACCGACATCCTGTCCCTTCGCTCGGCTCCCATCCGCGGCGAGGCGTCCCCGCTGGTAGCATGGCTGCGCGAGCGCGGCCGGGGCGTCTCTGAGCTGCGCCGGGAGGAGGCGATCGCGCAGTTCCTCGAGGTGAAAGGGCGGCTCGAGCGCGCCTTCGACGGCGTGGACGTGCTGCTCACGCCGACTCTGGCCTTCGACCCGCCCGCGATCGGCTATTTCTCCTCGATGCCGCCGGAGGAGGACTTCCACGCGCAGACGACGTGGACGCCGTGGGCGACGATGTTCAACATGTCCGGCGGGGCGGCGCTGAGCATGCCGGTCGCGGCGCCGGGCCACCCGGACGTGGGCGTACACCTGGGCGCCGTGCGCGGGTCGGGCGCCGACGTGTTCGCCGCGGCGCTGGCCGTGGAAGGGCTGCGGTGCTCATGAGGCGCAACCCGCTGGCGGCGGAGATTGCTCTGGTCCTGACCATCACGTTCGGGATGTCGGGGCTGCGCTCGGCGCTGCGACTGATCGCGGCCGTCATCGACCCGACGCCGCTCAACGAGCAGACGACCAGCCTCAACGCGTCGCAGTCGAGCGTGCCCGTGATCGATTTAGCACTCCAGCTGTGCAGCGCAGGCGTGCTCACGGCGTGGGGCCTGCTCGCGCTGTTTCTGTTGTCCATCCACCGACCGGTGCCGCTGCCCCGCGGGCTTTCTCGCGCCTCGACGTGGTTGCAGGGCGCGGCAGGCGCCGCCGCGATCGGGATCCCGGGGCTTGCGCTCTACGTGACCGCGGTGCACCTGGGCTGGTCGAAGCAGGTGATCCCCGCGCCGCTCGAGCACCTGTGGTGGACGGTGCCGATGCTGCTGGTGTGGTCGTTTGCCAACGCCTTCGCCGAGG
The DNA here is from genome assembly GCF_000550805.1 of Corynebacterium vitaeruminis DSM 20294. Classification (NCBI taxonomy): domain Bacteria; kingdom Bacillati; phylum Actinomycetota; class Actinomycetes; order Mycobacteriales; family Corynebacteriaceae; genus Corynebacterium; species Corynebacterium vitaeruminis. The sequence continues at coordinate 2,749,442 of NZ_CP004353.1, forward strand.
AGATCGTGGTGGTCTTCTGGCTTTCGACGCGGTTGGGGCAGCTCGGCGCGTCCCGGTGGGCGATCCTCGCCAGCACGGCGCTGCTGCGCGGCAGCTACCACCTCTACCAGGGGTTTTCGGCGGGGCTCGGCAACGTGGCCATGGGGCTGGCGTTCGGCTACTTCTACCTGCGAACGGGCAAGGTGTGGCCGCTCGTGGCGGCCCACTTCCTCATCGACGCGGTCGCGTTCGTGGGGTACTCAGCGATCGGCGGGAACCTTAGCTGGCTCGGATTGTAAATCGTCGGCACGCCATCATCTTCGCCGCCATCCTGGCTGGGAAAACCAGCATCACCCGAAAACGGCCACCGCACTCCAGCCCTGAAATGATCAAGTAGAAGTAGTAACTTTCATTTTTCGGGCGCTTCCAAAATGGAGCCCGGGGCGCGCCTGCCGCTACGCTTATACCCATGACTTCTGAGGGACCATCCTTCCGCGACGAGTACGTGCGCGGCCCCGACGGCAAGCCGATCCTCGATAGGTACGGTCGGCCGGTTCGTCGGCGCCCCGCGCAGCGCCGCCCGCGCACGAGCGGGACCGGTGCCAGCGGGACCGGCACCAGCGCCGCCCCCGGCACCCCGCCGCGCCCCGGGCAGCCGCGCGTCTACCCGCCGCAGCGGCCCCAGGTCTCCCGCCCGGAGCCGACTCGGTACGAGCCCGTGCCGGCGGTACGCCCGTCGACAAGCAACCAGCAACCGGGACGGGTCGGACAGGCCCGGCAGCAGGGCACCTACCTTGCGCCGTCGCCGCAGCCTCAACGGCGCATGCCGAGGGTGCGCGTGCGGCCGTCAGGATGCCTGTCCGGCGCGGTGTGGGCGCTGGTCATCGCGCTCGTGCTGGCGCTCGCGAGCATCATCTGGGTGGATACCAAGCTCAACCGCACCGATGCGTTTCCTTCGCAGCACGTGGCCAATACCGCGGGCACGAACTGGCTGCTCGTGGGCTCCGACTCGCGCGAGGGGCTGACCGACGAGGAGGCCGCGCGGCTCGGCACCGGCGGCGACATCGGCTCCATGCGCACCGACACAATCATGGTCCTGCACCTGCCCCTCAGAGGCAAAGCCACGCTCATGTCCATCCCGCGCGACTCCTACGTCAACATCCCCGGCTACGGCCAGGACAAGATCAACGCGGCCTTCAGCGTGGGCGGCGCGCCGTTGCTCACCCAGACCGTCGAGCAGGCGACCGGGCTTCGGATCAACCACTACGCCGAGATCGGCATGGCGGGGCTGGCCAACGTCGTCGATTCCGTGGGCGGCATCCAGGTCTGCCCCACCGAGGCGATCGACGATCCGCTGGCCAACCTCAACATCCAGGCCGGCTGCCAGACGGTCGACGGCCCCACCGCGCTCGGCTACGTGCGTACCCGCCACACGGCCAACGGCGACCTCGACCGCGTCGCCCGCCAGCGCGAGTTCTTCGCCGCGCTCGTAGACAAGATCACCTCGGCCAGCACGATCGCGAACCCGTTCCGCTTCTGGCCCACCGTCAACTCGATCGCGGGCTCTTTCACCGTGAACAAGAACGATCACGCATGGCACCTGTTGCGCGTGGGGCTGGCGATGCGCGGCGGCGTCGACACGGTCACCGTCCCCGTCGGCGGCTTCGAGGACACCGACGTCGGCAGCGTGGTCCTGTGGGACGACACCGCGGCACAGCAGCTGTTCGATTCCCTCAAGTAGTTCGCTTTCCGACGCCTATCGGCGCCGAAGCGCAGGAAAGCCCCCACCTTGCGGTGGGGGCTTCGTGGTTCGCGGAGCCAAAGACTACTGAGCCTGCTGCTCCTGTGGCTCCGGCTGGGCGGCCAGCGCCTCGCGCTCGCGCTTGCGCTCAACCCAGAAGTCGGCGTTCTTGATGCCGAGCGCCTCCGGATCGAACTGCGGGTCGAGCCCGGCCTTCTTCTGCTTGCGGTAATCCCACAGGCACTTGTGCGCGGGGACCTGCAGGATGATGATTGCCAGGATGTTGAGCCACGCGGTGGCACCCACGCCGATGTCGCCGAGCGCCCAGGCCTCGCCCGGGGTGGTGGTAGCACCGATGTACACGGAGATGATCACGAGCGCGCGCAGCAGACCGATGATGGCCTTACGGGCGGTGGGGTTTTGCACCCAGCGGTTGAGATAGGTGAAGTTGACCTCGGCCATGTAGTAGTAGGCCAGAACAGTGGTGAAGGCGAAGAACGCGATGGCCACGGCCACGAAGGTCGGGCCGAAACCCGGCCAGAAGGAGTCCATTCCGGACTGCACGAAGCCCGGGCCGACGGAGACGTCGCTGGGAAGAGAGCCGGCGTAGCGCACCGCGCCGTCCTCGGACTCGCCGTCGAAGACCTTGTACATGTCGGTGGAGATGATGATGAACGCGGTCGCGGAGCACACGAACAGGGTGTCAACGTAGACGGCGAAGGCCTGCACGAAGCCCTGCTTGGCCGGGTGGGAGACCTCGGCGGCGGCGGCGGACTGCGGGCCGGTGCCCTGGCCTGCCTCGTTGGAGTAGACGCCGCGCTTGACGCCCCACATGATCGCGGAGCCGAGCATGCCGGAGAACATGGCCTCCTTGTCGAAGGCGGACTTGAAGATGAGCCCGAACACGTGCGGGATCTGGTCGAAGTTCACCAACAGGATGATGATGGCGAAGATGATGTAGACCACGGCCATGACCGGCACGACGAGGGTGGCGAAGTTAGCGATGCGTTTGACGCCGCCCATGATGATGGAGCCGAGCAGGACCGCCAGCACGAGGGCAGACACCGTCGGGCTCACGTTCCAGGCGTTCTCCACCGCGACGGCGACGCCGTTGGCCTGGATGCCGGGCAGGAAGTAGGAGGTCGCCAGGATCATGCAGATGGCGAAGATGATGGCGTAGACCAGCCAGAGCGGCGCCCAGATGGTGTGCTTGTAGGCCTTCTCGATGTAGTAGGCCGGGCCGCCGCGGTACTCGCCGGTGTCGCGGTCCTTTTCCTTGTAGACCTGGGCGAGCGTACATTCGATGAAGCTCGTCGCGGAGCCGAGCAGCGCCACGGCCCACATCCAGAACACCGCGCCCGGGCCGCCGAAGGCGATGGCCGTGGCCACGCCGGCGATGTTGCCCACACCCACGCGCCCGGCGAGCGAGATCATGAGCGACTGGAAGGAGGAGATGCCGTTATCGGACTTCTCGCCCTGCCGCAGCTGCTTGATCATGTCGGGGATGCAGCGGATCTGCAGGAACGCAGTCGCCAGGGTGAAGAAGACGCCCGCGCCAAGGCAGAGGAAAACCAGCGCCGGGGACCAGATGATCCCGTTTAGTTTATCGATCGCGTCCGTCATCGGAACCGCCTTTCCTTACTCGTTCTCTCGGGGCTTGCGCCCACTCCCGAAATCACAGCGAACTGTGATCCGAGTCACGAATCACAGAATAGTCACATTCTTGCACAAAGTGACACTCGCGCGTAATTTTCCCTAAGCCTGACGGCTTAAGATTTATTAACTATAGAACGATAGAAATAAAAGTCCACGTCAGTCCCCCAGCCTTTACCCCCGCGCCCCGCCCCCGGGAACAAGGAAGCGGCGCCGCGTGATCGCGACGCCGCCTAAAAAGAAACCGCTGCTAGCGGATGGTCACCTGGCGGGACTTGATGTTCTCCAACTGGCGACGCTCGTCGGCCGTGAGCTGCCCCTCGTTACCCAGCTCGGCCTCGATCTTCTCGTTGAGGGAGGTCAGGTCGGCGGCGTAGTCCTCGTGGGAGCGCTCGGGATCGAGGTCCCACACCGGCACGACCATCCCGTGGGTGCGGAACACGCCCGCGAACTTGGTCTCCTCGCCCAGCTTCAGCTCGCCGCGGGCGGCGATGCGGGCCAGCGCGCGCAGCAGCGCGTCCTCGTTCTCGCCGCGGACCCAGCGGATGTGCGCCTTGCCGCCCGGGTTGATCCACCACACGGTGCCCGGCACACCCGCCTCGATGCGGCGCGAGGGCAGGATGGAGTCGTTCGCCGCCTGGATGGCCTGCGCGTACTGCGGGTCGAGCTGGGTGCCCTCCGGCAGCCACCAGTTGAAGTCGTCGTACTCGGCGATCTCGAGCTCCTGGTCGGCGACCAGCAGGTCCTTCAGGTCCGGCTGGGAGCCGTCGGCAATGCCCTTCTCCAGCGCCTGGCCCGGCTGGGCGCCCTTGACCCAGTTGAGGGCGAAGGCGAGGTCGCGGTTGGGGTTGTTGGAGCGGGCCTGCGTCTGCAGCGCGACGAAGGCGTCGCCGCCAGCCTGCTCGTCGCGCACGAGCGCCGCGCTGCCGCCCGGCAGGACGGTGCACAGGTACACGTCGCGGTCGATGCCCTTAACCTGCGCCTTGGCGGTCGCGGACGGGACGAACTCCTGGAGGGCGACGAGGTCGGTCTCGAAGGACAGACCGCCGTACGGGCGCGGGTCGCGCTCGAGTGCCGCGCGCTCGGCGGCGCGGGCCGCCAGCTTCGCCTGGCGGCGGCTCATGCCCTCGGGGAGCTGCTCATTCTTCTTGTTCTTCTTGGCCATGCCCTACAACTTACCGGCAGGAGCGCCCGCGGGCGCCATCGGCTAACCCCCAAGCACGTCGAGCGCGAGGTCGGGAAAGTCGGTGGCGATGACGTCGACCCCGTGATCACGGGCGTAGGCCACGTCCTCCGGCTCGTTGACCGTGTACAGATACGTCGGCAGCCCGCGCCGCCCGATGAGCCACGGGTCCTTCTTCGCCCGCTCGATGGACATGCCGGACCCGCGCGGCCGCGAGAGGAACAGGTCCTTGGGGTTCACCCTTTCCTCCCATTCGCGGCGCAGGTAGAAGGTCTGAAGTTCCGGCGCAAGCTGCGCGATCCGCCGCATAGAGGCGTGGGAGAAGGAGATCACGTGGACGCGCTCGCTCGCCTGCAGCCCGCGGTAGCGCAGCCGCATGACCAGCTGCTCCTCGAGCATCCGCCCGGAACGCGTGGGGTGCTTCGGCTCGATGTAGATGTGCTTGTCGTCGTGCGCAAACACCATGTCCAGCAGCTCGTCGAGGGTGAGCAGGCTCTGCGGCGCGTCTTCCTCGCCGATGTTGCAGCTTCTTAGCTCGTCGACGCCTTCGGCCGCCACCACCAGCTTCTCCCCCGCCACGCGCTCCATCGTCCGGTCGTGGGTGCACACCACCACCCCGTCGCCCGTGAGCCTGATGTCGCACTCGACGCCGTGGATCGGCAGCTCGAGGGCCTTCTCGTAGGCCAACGGGCTCATCTCCGGGTAGCGGCCGTTGAACCCGCGGTGGGCGATGATGTGCACGTGTGGTTGTCCCTTCCTACTTGTCCCAGCTTCGAATCTTACGCAGCAGGATGCGGTTCTTGCGCTGGGAGCGGCCGAGCTTGCGGCTTAGGTAGGCGAGGACGCCGATGGCGTCGTTGATGTGCGGGCCCTTGTTGAGCATGACGCACTCGGCGCGCAGGGCGTAGGCGGCGTCGGTGATCTCGGCGCGGGAGGGCAGGCCGGACTTGGCCATCGTCTCCAGCACCTGGGTGGCCAGGATCGTGGGAACGTGCCCGGCCTCGGCCATCGCGGAGATGAACCGGGGCACCTCGCCCATGCGCTTGAATCCCAGCTCGACGGCCAGGTCGCCGCGGGCGATCATGATGCCGAGGTTCTTGTAGCGCATGCCCTCGAGCAGCACCTCGCGGATGTTCTCGTAGGCCGGGATGGTCTCGATCTTGAGCACGAGCCCGGTCTCGGAGTCGATGCCCATGGCGTCGATGACGGCGGCGACGTCCTTCGCGTCGCGGATGAAGGAGATGGCCGCGATGTCGGCATTGGCCTTGACGAACTCCAGGTGCTGCAGATCGAGCGGGGTCAGCGACGGCAGCGGCAGCTCGGAGTCGGGGAGGTTGATGCCCTTGTTGGCGGCCAGCGTGGTCCCGCCCTCGAAGGCCCGGGTGACCTTGAGGTGGGCCTCGGCGCCGTCCACCTTGGTGACCACGGCCGCGATGCGGCCGTCGTCGAAAAGCACCTGCTCGCCGGGCTTGATGGCGGGGATGATCTCCGGGAGGCTGAACGGGATGCGCAGGGTGCCGGGCTGGTCGGGGTCGCAGACGGCCACCTCGCCGGACAGAATCAGCTCTTGGCCGGGGTAGATGCGCAGGCGGCGCTCGGTGTGCGGGATGCCGGTGGCGCGGGTGCGCAGGTAGTCGTGCTCGAGAAGGGTGCCCTCGGCGACGTAGGCGTTCTGCTTGCCCTCGGCCAGCGCCCCGGCCTCGCTCAGCCGGGTGACGGTGAACGCGCGCCTCGAGCCGCGGTTGTCGTAGAAGCGCACCTCGGAACTCACCTCGAGCTCGGCAAACCAGTCCGGCTTGACGCCCACCGGCAGGGCCGGGCGGCCCTTGAGCCCCTCGGGCACGACCGGTTCGGTCCCCTCGGGGTAGAGCCACAGCTTCGCGGGCGAGGTGATCTCGCCCGCCTCGGTGCGGGTGACGCGGGCGCGGCCGACCTGCGGGCCCGGGGTGATGGCGCCGGTGCGCAGCTTGGGGCCCGCCAGGTCCATGCTCACCTTGATCTCCACCCCGGCCTGCGCGGCGGCGGTGTGGACGTTGGCGATCATCTTGGCCCACACCGTCTCGTCGTCGTGGGCGCAGTTGATGCGGGCCAGCTGCATGCCGGAGGCGACGAAGCCGCGGACCAGGTCGAGGTCGTCGGCGGCCTCGGCGGGAAGGGTGACCATGATGCGCGAATGCGCCTCCTGCCGCCCCGGGCCCAGCAGCGTGGTGGCGTGGTGCTCGAGAACCTCGTCGGCCAACGCGAAGGCGCCCGCGACCTCGGCGTGCGGGTAGACGAAGCCCTCGCCGATGATGGCGCCCAGCACGTTGCGGGCGGCCTTCAGCCGCGAGCGCACGTCGGGCTCGGCGGTGGTGAGCCTAGTCGCACCCAGATCGGAGAGGCGGTCCTGGAGCTCCGAGAGGTCCTGGGAGCGCAGGTACGCGTAGTCGACGAGGTTGCGGGCGCCGAAGGCGTGCTGGGGCGCGACCTGGGCGATGGCGTCGGCAAACTGCGCCTGCTCGGCGTCGAGATTGGCCAGCAGCTCGTCGATCCGCGCCGCGAGCGACCGCGCGAGCTCCTTCTCCGCGCCCGGGGTCTGGTTGTCTTCTGCACTCATCTTCTTGCTCTTCTATTCGTGGCTGACGGTTGGTCTTACCCAAGCATTGTGCCCCGCTTCACGGGAGTTGGCAGCGCGAGCGACCGCCCCGCCGCCCCGCGCGGTCGTCGCCGCCCCGGTCCAGGCACGGCGAAGGCCCTCCCCACCTGCGCGTTTGCAGGAGAGACGGGCCGAATCCCTTCCGCACGCGAGGGGAAACCCCTCGCGTGGTTTAGGTCACGCCGCCGAAGGTGAACGTCGAAAAGCGAAAGCGTATTACTTCTTCTTCGCGAACTCCTCGCGCACGCGCTGGCCGAGCTCGGCGTCGACGTTGGTCCAGTACTCGTAGACGCGGGCCTCCACACCCTCGGAGATGCCCCGCATGGCGTTGGTGATGTTGTCCACGAGCCGGGCCTTGGCGCCGTCGTCCATGACCTCGCGGTAGAGGATGCCCGCCTGGATGAAGTCGTCGTCCTCGGGGTGCTTGACGTAGGCAGCGCGGACCAGATCGGTGCCGTGCGGGTCCGGGTTGACGTAGTAGTCGGCCGCCTGACCGTAGGAAACGCCCGACGAGGAGGTCTCGCCGTCGTCCAGGTAGCCCGCGCCCTTGTCGAAGCGGTTCGGCGAGTACACCGGCGCGTCGGCGGGGTTGAACTGGTACGCCATCGGCCCCTGGTGGGAGTAGGTGTTGACCGGATGCAGCGGCTGGTTGACCGGCAGCTGGCGGTAGTTCGGGCCGATGCGGTAGCGCTGGGCGTCCGCGTAGGCGAACGCGCGGGCCATGAGCATGCGGTCGGGGCTAAGCCCCACGCCTGGCACTAGGTTGCCGGGGTCAAGTGCCAGCTGCTCGATCTGCGCGAAGAAGTTGCGCGGGTTGCGGTTGAGCACGAAGTAGCCGACGTCGATGAGCGGGTAGTCCTTCTGCGACCAGGTCTTGGTCAGGTCGAAGGGGTTCCAGCGGTAGGTCTCCGCCTCCTCGAACGGCATGATCTGCACCTTGACGTCCCAGATGGGGAAGTCGCCGCGCTCGATGGCGTTGAAGAGGTCCTCGCGCTGGTAGTCGGCGTTCTTGCCCGCCATCTCCTCGGCCTCGGCGTCGGTGAAGGTCTCCCAGCCCTGGCGGGTCTTGAAGTGGTACTTGATCCACACCGGGGTTCCCTCGGCGTTGATCCACTGGAAGGTGTGCGAGCCGAATCCGTCCTGGTGGCGGGAGGTCTTCGGGGTGCCGCGGTCGCCCATGAGGTAGGTGACCTGGTGCGCGGACTCCGGCGTGCGGGTCCAGAAGTCCCACTGGGCGTCGGCGCTGCGCAGGCCGGAGGGCCCGACGCGCTTCTGCGAGTGGATGAAGTCGGGGAACTTGATGCCGTCGCGCAGGAAGAAGGTGGGGGTGTTGTTGCCGACGATGTCGTAGTTGCCGTCCTCGGTGTAGAAGCGCAGCGCGAACCCGTGCACGTCGCGCCAGGTGTCCGGGGAACCCTGCTCGCCGGCGACGGTGGAGAAACGCACGGCCATGGGCGTGACGGTGCCGGGCTGGAACAGCTTGGCTTTGGTGTACTGGGACACGTCGTGGGTGATGTGCAGCTCGCCGAAGGCCCCGTGGCCCTTGGCGTGCGGGTTGCGCTCCGGCACGCGCTCGCGGTTGAAGTGCGCGAGCTTCTCGATGAGGTGGATGTCGTTGAGGATGTTGGGGCCCTGCGGTCCCGCGGTGATGGAGACGTTCTCGCTGGCCACGGGCGCACCGTTGAGCTGGGTGGTGTGCCCGGTGGGGGCTGGGACCTCGCCGCTGGCGAGGATCTTGTCGGTGGGGGAAGTCATGATAACTCTCCTCTTTTTAAATTGGCTTATAAAACCGGGAATGATTAATAGCCTACATTGAGAAGAAAAACTTCGCAACAGCTAGAAACAATTAATGTTTTCCTTTTAATTGCTTTCGCTTAACGACGCCTACGGTCACTAATCCGATGACGCACGGCGCCTTTGCTAGGATTGTTATCCATGAGACGAAGCGAGCACACCGATGCGCACGATGCGCGCGTGACCGAGCTCGCCCTCAAGGCCGGGCGCGGCGACCGGGTCGCGCTCACCGAGTTCATCAAGGCCACCCAGAACGACGTCTGGCGCCTGCTCGCCCACCTGGGCGGCACCGAGATTGCCGACGACCTCACCCAGGAGACCTACCTGCGCGTCATCGGCGCGCTTCCCCGCTTCGCGGCCCGCTCCTCGGCGCGCACGTGGCTGCTCTCGCTGGCCCGGCGCGTGTGGGTGGACAACATCCGCCACGACATGGCCAGGCCCCGCAAGTCCGCGGCCGAGATCGAGTCCGTCGACGCGCCCGCGGAATCCACCTGGTCCGAGTGGGTGGACATGCGCATCCTCATCGATCAGCTGCCCGCCGAACGCCGCGAGGCGCTCATCCTCACCCAGGTGCTCGGCTACTCCTACGAGGAGGCCGCCAAGATCGCCGACGTGCGCATCGGCACGATCCGCTCGCGCGTGGCCCGCGCACGCGCCGACATCGTGGAGGCCGCGGGCACCGGCGGCCAGCGCGAGGCCATGTAGAACCAAAACGAACCCGCTGCGATGCAGCGGGTTCGTTTTATTTAGTAGGTACGCCCCTGTCACGGGTACGTCCTTATGACGGGAACTTCGTTATCACGGGAACGGCCCTATGACGGGAACGACCTTATTACGGGAACGGCCCATGGCCGTTCCCCCTAGACGAACAGCTCAGCGATCTGGATGGCGTTGAGCGCGGCCCCCTTGCGCAGGTTGTCGCCGGAGACGACCAGCACGAGGCCCTTGTTGTCGTCCACCGTCTGGTCCTGGCGGATGCGCCCAACCAGTGACTCGTCGTGGCCTGCGGCGGCCAGAGGGGTGGGCACGTCGACAACCTTGACACCCGCGGCCTTGCCGAGGATCTCGCGAGCCTCGTCCGGGGTGATGGCCTTGTCGAACTCGGCGTGGACGACCATGGTGTGGCCGGTGAAGACCGGGACGCGCACGCAGGTGCCAGCGACCTTCAGGTCCGGCAGGCCCAGGATCTTGCGGGACTCGTTGCGCAGCTTCTGTTCCTCGTCGGTCTCCTCGGTGCCGTCGTCAACGAGGTTGCCGGCGAACGGCAGCGCGTTGTAGGCGATCGGGGCGACGTAGGGGCCGAGCTCCGCCGGGGCCATGACGGATCCGTCGTGGACCAGCTCGATGGCACGGTCACCGATCTCGGCGACCTGCTTGATCAGGGTCTCCACGCCGGCCAGGCCGGAGCCGGAGACGGCCTGGTAGGAGGCGACGTGCATCTTGTTCAGCCCGGCGACGTCGTGCAGGGCCTTCATGACCGGCATGATGGACATGGTGGTGCAGTTCGGGTTGGCGATGATGCCCTTGACCAGCCCCTCGCGGGCCTCCGGGTTCACCTCGGAGACGATCAGCGGGACCTCGTCATCCTTGCGCCACGCGGAAGAGTTGTCAACGACCTTCACGCCAGCCGCGGCGAACAGCGGGGCGTACTGCTTGGACGTGCCGCCACCCGCGGAGAACAGCGCCAGATCGATACCCTTGAGGGTCTCTTCGGTCTGCTTCGCCAGATCCTCGACGACGATCTCCTCGCCACGGAAGGACAGAGTCGAGCCTGCGGAACGGGCGGAGGCGAAGAAACGGACGTTGGTGCACGGGAAGTTGCGCTGCTCGAGCAGGTCGCGCATGACGCGACCGACCTGTCCGGTGGCTCCAACTACAGCGACAGTCGTCATTGTTTTCCTTTCTCATACGGCATGATCGCGCTTTCTCCTATACTAGCCTCCCCGCCCCATCAAACGGCACTATGGGGAACGGCTCACAAAGAGAGCTGCCACCTGCGACATTTCTACCCACACCGGGCTCGCGACCCACTCGTGGCCCACCAACACCGCAGAAAAACACACAAGGAGCCAGTATAAGAGGCGGGATCCTGAAAATAGCTTAGAGTTGAAGGCCCGCCTGCTTGTCACTTCTTGGTGAATATAATCCTCACGCCACGGCGTTTCCGGGGCTCCAAACCGAAACGCTTCCGAAGTCTAGGATGGGCGCCAAGACAGTTGATCCACGACTCCGCAAAGGAGAAAGTCATGATTATCTTCCCACTCCCCATCATCATTCACGGTGTTCCAATAACGGGATCGTCGCTTATCGACGGCCTAGGTGGGCTATTTTCCCACATCTATGACCTCGTCTCGGGGCTCGGCAGCACGCTACTGTCCTCCTTCTAACCCAAAGGGGCCCTGCTTCCGCAATGGAAGCAGGGCCCCTTTGGTTTCCGAATAAACTAGCGGCCGGTGCCAGCGTAGACGGTGGCCTCGGTCTCGCCGCCGAGCTCGAAGGCCTCGTGGATGGCGCGGGCGGCCTCGTCGAGGTCGGACTCGCGGATGAGCACGGAGATGCGGATCTCAGAGGTCGAGATCAGCTCGATGTTGATGCCCTTGTCGCGCAGCGCCTCGCAGAAGGTCGCGGTGACGCCCGGGTGGGACTTCATGCCCGCGCCGACCAGCGAGATCTTGCCGATCTGGTCGTCGTAGAGGACCTTCTCCCAGCCGAACTTCTCCTTCAGCGGGTTGAGCAGCGCCATGGCGCGGGGGCCGTCGGCGCGCGGGCAGGTGAAGGTGATGTCGGTCTTGCCGTCCTCGAGGGAGGAGATGTTCTGCAGCACCATGTCGATGTTGATCTCGGCATCGGCAAGCGCACGGAACACGGTGGCGGCGGCGCCCGGGGAGTCCGGGATGCCGAGGACGGTGATCTTTGCTTCGGACTTGTCGGTGGCTACACCGCTGAGTACTGCTTCTTCCACAGGAATATCCTCCATTGAACCGGCGACCAGGGTGCCGGGGTCGTTGCTGTAAGACGAACGGACGCGCAGGGGCACGCCGAATGCGCGGGCGTACTCGACGCTGCGCAAGACAAGAATCTTGGAGCCCACGGCCGCAAGCTCGAGCATCTCCTCGAAGGAGAGCTTCTCGAGCTTCTGCGCGTTGGGCACGATGCGGGGATCCGCGGTGTAGACGCCGTCGACGTCCGAGTAGATCTCGCAGACGTCGGCGCCCAGCGCCGCCGCGAGGGCGACGGCGGTGGTGTCCGAGCCGCCGCGGCCCAGGGTGGTGACGTCCTTGGTCTCGCGGTTCACGCCCTGGAAACCGGCGACGAGGCAGATCTTTCCCTCGTCGAGGGCCTCGCGCACGCGGCCCGGGGTGACGTCCACGATGCGGGCGTTGCCGTGGCGCTCGGTGGTGAGCACGCCGGCCTGCGAGCCGGTGAACGACTGCGCCTGAGCGCCGAAGGACTCGATGGCCATGGCCACCAGCGCGTTGGAGATGCGCTCGCCGGCGGTGAGCAGCATGTCCATCTCGCGGGCCGGCGGGACCGGGTTGACCTGGGCCGCGAGGTCGAGCAGCTCGTCGGTGGTGTCGCCCATGGCGGAGCAGACGACCACGACGTCGTGGCCCTGCTTCTTGGTGGCGACAATCCGTTCAGCAACACGGCGGATGCGTTCTGCGCTCTCCAGCGAAGAACCTCCATACTTCTGTACGATCAGTGCCACGGGCGTCACCCTTTCCTTAACAGGCCTAACAAGCTTCGAAGAGATCATACGATGCCCGCGCTGCGCTCGCAGTTTGGGTCGCGTGAGCCCGTCCTCGGCCGTCACCTGCGTCATAGTTGTCAGTTGGTTTTTCAGTTTAGCAATAGAAATACCCCGGGCAGCTCTCCCACCCGATAATATGCACCATCTCACAGAGTAAGACGCGCGCGGGATTTGTACCCCCGCCCCACGTCGATCCCTTAATCCAAAGTTTTCCCCGCTAACCTTGGGACGTGCACTCCAACCTTTTGGCAGCTTTTTTCGCCCTTGCCTCCGCGCTCACCATCGCCTGGGGCACCGTTGTGAGGCACCGCATCGCGGAGCAGGCCCCCGCCGACGGCTCCGTCCACGGCTCCCCGATCATCGCCGCAGCCTCGCGCCCCATGTGGTGGGCCGGCACCGCCACCGCCCTGCTCGGTTACGCGCTCCAAGTGGTGGCGCTAGCCTTTGGCACGTTGCTTGTGGTCCAGCCCATCCTGGTGTTGTCGCTGATGTTCACGCTCCCGCTTTCCGCGCGTTACGACGGCCGAAGGATGGCGACCGACGAGCTCGGCTGGGCCACAGCCCTGACCGTGGCCGTGGGCGTGCTCGTCATCATGGGCGATCCGCTGCCCGGTAACCCCCAGCCTCCGATGAACCGGTGGCTTCCGGCGCTGGCCGTAGGCGTCGTCACGCTTGGCGTGCTACACCTCCTCTCGCGCCGCAGCGACCCCAACCGGCGCGCCCTACTACTGGGCACCATCACCGGCGGCATCTACGGCTACGTGGCCGTGCTGTCGAAGGCGACCGTCGACGTGATCACGCACGAGGGGCTCCTGGCCTTGGCGACCACCTGGCAGGGCTACTCGCTGGCCGCGGGAGCGATCCTGGGCACGATCGTGCAGCAGTACGCCTTCAACGCGGGACGGCTGCGCAACTCCCTGCCCGCGATGACCATCATCGAGCCGATCTTCGCCTTCGTGCTAGGCTACACGGTCCTCGGCGAGAAGTTCCAGGTCAGCGGGTGGAACTGGGCGATCATGGCGCTGTCGCTGGTGGTGATGATTCTCTCCACCATTGCGCTGTCCAGCCGCCGCGTCGGCTAACATTTTTGGTTCTTTTTTGGTTTTTCCAAAACGCGCTCTTAGGCCCCTCACCGGGCCTTTTCTTTTTGGCTTCGTGTGAAAAATGCCATATTTCGGCCCCAAACGGGCACATTCGCACATATTCGGGCATAATGGGGTGCGAAGGGCACGGTAGCTTCTCGAAGTCTTTCTTGACTGTTCTAACCACAGCCTAGGTGAGCGGACACGTGCCTGCAGGACTAGCACGCTTTGACCCCAGACCACACGGTCGAACCAGGAAGGTAACCATGAAGGAAATCGTCGGAAACAAGGTCGTTCTCATTGGCGCTGGCGACGTCGGAGTCGCCTACGCATTCGCACTGGTCAACCAGGGAACCGTTGACCACCTGGCCATCATCGACATCGACGAGAAGAAGCTCGAGGGCAACGTCAAGGACCTCAACCACGGCGTCGTGTGGGCCGCCAGCCGCACCAAGGTCACCAAGGGCACCTACGAGGACTGCCGCGACGCCGCCATGGTCGTCATCTGCGCGGGCGCCGCTCAGAAGCCGGGCGAGACCCGCCTGCAGCTCGTGGGCAAGAACATGAAGATCATGAAGTCCATCGTCGACGAGGTCATGGCCAACGGCTTCGACGGCATCTTCCTAGTCGCCTCCAACCCGGTCGACATCCTGACCTACGCCGTCTGGCAGTACTCCGGCCTGGATTGGCACCGCGTCATCGGCTCCGGCACGGTCCTCGACTCCGCACGCTTCCGCTACATGCTCGGCGAGCGCTTCAAGGTCGCCCCTTCCTCCATCCACGCCTACATCATCGGCGAGCACGGCGACACCGAGCTCCCCGTCCTCTCCTCCGCCACCGTCGCCGGCATCTCCATGCGCAAGCAGCTCGAGCGCGACCCGAACCTCGAGGGCGAGATGGAGAAGATCTTCGAGGACACCCGCGACGCCGCCTACAAGATCATCGAGGAGAAGGGCTCCACCTCCTACGGCATCGGCATGGGCCTGGCCCGCCTCACCCGCGCCGTCATCCACAACCAGGAGGTCGCACTGCCTTGCTCCGCACTCCTCGAGGGACAGTACGGCCAGGACAATATCTACATCGGCACCCCGGCCGTGATTAACCGCGGCGGCATCAACCGCGTCATCGAGCTGGAGCTTTCCGACTCCGAGATGCAGCGCTTCACCAAGTCCGCCGAGACCCTCCGCGCCATCCAGGAAGAGTTCTTCCCGGCCAGGTAGTTTCTCTACCTGCTCCACAGCTCCCGCGGGAACTCCCCGCGGGAGCTGTTGCTTTTCCGCGCCGCCTCCAGCGATCTCAGCCACCTTCCCGTGCGCATCGACTCCGAGTCGACCCTAACGACCGTGAGCCCCACGCTGCTCAGCGCGTGCTGGCGCGCTAGGTCTTTGCGCATCGCGTCCACCGGCTCGTCGCCGAAGGTGCCCCGATACTTGTCCTTGCCGTCGTATTCCACCGCCGCCCACAGGGCCGGGAACAGGAAGTCGACCCGGCCGATGAACTCACCGTCGTGCCCGCGGACGGTGACCTGCTGAATGAAGTCCCGGAAACCTGCCTCCTCCATGAGGTAGCGCAGCCTCGTCTCCTGCGGGCTTTCCGACAGCGCGCTCGCCCTCACCAGCACCTCCCGCGCCGCCCCGATGCCCGTCATCCCCGTCTTCGACTCGACGTTGCGCTCGAGCGCCGCCATCGAGACGAGCTGCCGGTTGAGGCACGCGTCCGCGGCGACGAGGCCGTCGACGACGCCGTGCCAGCGGGCGCAGTCGACCACCGCGTCAACGATGCTGGTTACCCGGACCGTGAGCGGCTTCAGCGCCATCCTCTGCGCAGTTAGCTGCGTTTTCCTTGGTGGAGGGTGCACGATAATCGACTTCCTGCGCGAACGCCCGATCCCGTATGCCTCGACCTCCCAGGGAACATCGCCATAGGGCAGCCCTCGGATAGCCAACGCCGCCTTCCCAGCACCAATGAGGCTCGGGTTGGCGTGCAAATGCGCCAGCGAGCGACACATGAACTGGTGCCAGGCCGGCAGCTTTGAATAGAGCCCGCCATTGATATAGACGCCCGCGCAGAGCTTGGCCAGCTCTCCCTTTCGCGCCTGCGCGTAGATTTCCTTACGGCGCTTTTCGGGCTGCCCTCTCGTGAGATGAATCCCCGACCTCATGTTTGCTCCCGTCTATCGCTGGGTCTTTCGGCATTCCCAGCACGCATAGACGTAGACGCGCGGATTCAGGATCCGCCTCCCCAAAATCCGCGCGCACAGCCACGCTTCTCCCACAAAACCCCAGGTCGCTTTCCTTGAATGACCGCAGATGCGCGGTGTCCGGTTTCGGCAGCGCCAAAATCCGCGCATTTGCCGTTTTCGAGATTCGAAGCCAGTCTTGGGCTTGAGAAATACGGGCCTCTTTGCACATCGGCAGACGCGCGGATTCAGGATCTCCCCACACCGAAATCCGGCTCTTCTCGATTTAGAGTGCGTTGATCCGGTCCTGCAGCTGGCCGGAGTGGATCAGCGACCGCAAGATGTAGTGGTCGAGGTTCCTGAACCCTAGGGCGATGCCGCGTAGATGCTCCAGCCTGCCGTTGATGGCCTCGACCGGACCGTTGGATGCGCCGATATCGAAGTACGCCAGGATGTCGTGCCGTCGGCGCCACAGGGTCCGGCCGAGTTGCGCCAGCTCCTCCAGCCCCGTCGGTAGGCCCTTGCGCAGGGTGCCGATCACCCTGCCCATCAACTTCTTGCCCCGCGCTCTGTCCGGCTGACCATAGGCACTGACCAGGTCCTGGTAGAACTCCCAGGTCACCTGCAACGCGACGTAGTCATCGTCGGTGTCCCACAGCCGATCCAGGCGCTGGCGCTGCCGGTCGGTGAGGAAATCGGTCCTGGTCAGCAGCGCCCGGCGGTGCTTGTACAGCGGATCGTCTTTCTGCCCCCGACGTCCGGTGGTTTCTCGCTGCAGGCGTTGCCGACACCCGCTGAGCTTCTCTGCAGCTAGGTGGACGACGTGGAACGGGTCCATGACTTTGCGCGCCGCAGGGAGAGAGTGGTCGACGGCGGTGGCGTAGCCGGTGAACCCGTCCATCGTCACGACCTGCACCCCGGCCCGGAAGTCCGGGTCCCGCTCACCCAGCCAGGTCTTCAGGACGTCTGCGGACCGCCCCGGGCGCATGTCGATCAGACGTGCCGGGCCTGCCCCGTCGGTCAGCGGGGTCAGGTCCACCAGCACGGTGACCATCGAAGACGGCTCGCCGGGTCGGCGGGTGTGTTTCCAGACGTGCTCATCGACGCCGAGGACCCGGACCCCAGCCAGGTGGGAGGGGTCAGCGTAGACCATGCTCCGGGCCGCGGTGACGGCGACGGTATTGACCAACTCCCAGCCGATTCCGAGAGCCTTCGCCGTGGCGGCCACGCTCATACGGTCGATGGCGAGGCGTTGGAGGATCCAGCGGGTCACCCGGTGGGTGAGTTTCGCCCCGTCGTCAGCGCAGGCCAGTGAGGTCTGGAAGATCTTCCTGCTGCAGGTGGGGTTGGTGCATGTGAAGCGGGGTACCCGGACGTTCAGGCGGGTGGGGAACCCCACGACCGGTAGGTCGACGAGTCGACGTCGGATGTGGTCCCGCTTCACCCCAGGCATCGCGCAGTCCGGGCAGGTGTCGGCTACGTCCACCGGCTCGGCGTTGATGATGGTGAGGGTGCCGGCGTCGGCGGCATCGGTGATCGTCAGACCGAGTTCTGCGGTGCGGCAGATGGTGTCGGCGACGAGGTTGCCAGTAGGGTGCACGGTAGGGTCCTGGTTCGGTCAGATGGAAGCTTCGCAACTCTCATCTGGTACCGGCCAGGGCCTCTGTATGTTGTACCACCCCGCGTCCCGCCCTTCAGCTATCTACGCACTCCGAACCGCGAAGAGCCCGAAATCCGCGCATACGCGCATACGCACTACCTAAAATCCCAGGTGGCGGCTCCCGCAACAACACAGATGCGCGGCTTTTGGAGAATGCCAGACCGAAACCCGCGCATTTGCCCAACTGCCATTCCCCTAGAAAAGGCGAAAACCGCCGTGCCACCGTTCCAAAGAAGAACGGCAGCGCGGCGGCTCAAGAAGCCTTGCGGCCTAGCGCAGCGCGCGGTTGACCGCGGAGGTCACGGCCTTCAGCGAAGCGTAGGTGATGGAGCCGGCGATGCCGACGCCCCACACCTTCTGGCCGTTGACGTCGGCCAGGATGTAGGCGGCTGCCTCGGCGTCGTCACCAGCGGTGCGGGCGTGCTGCTCGTACTCCTGGACCTCGACGTCGATGCCCAGCTTCTCCAGGGCGTTGGCGTAGGCCGCGATCGGGCCGTTGCCGTGGCCCTCGATGACGATCTCCTCGCCGTTGTAGACGACGGTCGCGGCGACGCGGGCCTCGTCCTTCTCGGTCTGGGCCGCGTCAACGCGGACGGAGATCTGCTCCAGCGGGGCGGTGGCGTCCAGGTACTCGCGGGCGAAGATGTCCCACATGTTCTTGGAGTTGACCTCGCCGCCCTCGGCGTCGGTGACCTCCTGGACCACGCCGGAGAACTCGACCTGCATCGGGCGCGGCAGCGCCATGCCGTGGTCGGTCTTCATGATGTAGGCGACGCCGCCCTTGCCGGACTGGGAGTTCACGCGGATGACGGCCTCGTAGTTGCGGCCGACGTCCTTCGGGTCGATCGGCAGGTAAGGAACCTCCCAGACCTCGCCGCGCAGCTCCTCCCAGGCCACGTCGGTGTGGGTCGCACCCGGGCGCAGGCGAGAGGCCATGGCGTCCAGGCCCTTGTTGACGGCGTCCTGGTGGGAGCCGGAGAAGGCGGTGAACACCAGCTCGCCGCCGTAGGGGTGGCGCTCCGGCACGCGCAGCTGGTTGCAGTACTCGACGGTGCGGCGGATCTGGTCGATGTCGGAGAAGTCGATCTGCGGGTCCACGCCCTGGGTCAGCATGTTCAGGCCCAGGGTGATCAGGTCGACGTTGCCGGTGCGCTCGCCGTTGCCGAACAGGCAGCCCTCGATGCGGTCAGCGCCAGCCATGTAGCCCAGCTCGGCGGTGGCCACGCCGGTGCCGCGGTCGTTGTGCGGGTGCAGCGACAGGATGATGGAGTCGCGGCGCTTCAGGTTGCGGTCCATCCACTCGATGGAGTCGGCGTAGACGTTCGGGGTGATCATCTCGACGGTGGACGGCAGGTTGATGATGATCGGGTTCTCCGGGGTCGGGTCCATGACCTCGACCACGGCGTCCACAACCTCCTTGGCGTACTCGACCTCGGTGCCGGTGTAGGACTCCGGCGAGTACTCCCAGCGCCAGTTGGTGTCTGGGTAGTCCACGGCGATGGTCTTGATCAGCTCGGCAGCGTCGGTGGCCAGCTTCTTGATGGCCTCCTTGTCCTTACGGAACACGACCTCGCGCTGCAGGATGGAGGTGGAGTTGTAGAAGTGGACGATGACGTTCTTGGCGCCAGCGCAGGCCTCGAAGGTGCGGCGGATCAGGTGCTCGCGGGCCTGGACCAGGACCTGGATGGTGACGTCGTCCGGGATCATGTTGTTCTCGATGATCTCGCGCACGAAGTCGAAGTCGGTCTGGGAGGCGGACGGGAAGCCGACCTCGATCTCCTTGTAGCCCATCTTGACCAGCAGGTTGAACATGCGGCGCTTGCGCTCTGGGCTCATCGGGTCGATCAGGGCCTGGTTGCCGTCGCGCAGGTCGACCGCGCACCACTGCGGGGCGACGGTGATCTTCTTGTCCGGCCAGGTGCGGTCCGGCAGGCTGAAGTCCTGCACCTCGACGGAGTAGGGCTGGTAGCGCCCCACCGGCATGGCGGAGTTGCGCTGCTTGTTCCACTTTGGCTGGCCCGGCGCGAAGTCGCCGGACGGGGTGGTGATGTCTGCGGGGGCGGAGATGAATGCGTCAGAAGGAGACATGGGTGTTTATTCCTCAAGAAGATAGAAAAGAGCAGGGATTTCGCGTGATGGGGGCCCGGGGTGTTAATCAGGCAACGGGGCTACCGCCGCAGCTTATGAAAGAGGGCAGTAACACGACCGGCGTACACCAAACTCCGCGACGGGATGCCGGCCGAAAATTTAAGCCTGTGACCCGCCGCGGCGTAGAAGGAGAAGTCGTCCGCGAATATCCGCGCGACGCTGAAAACCGCGTTGCATGCGTCACAGCATACACTCTTGTTCGCAAAAGTGCGTAGCGGAAAGGAAAAAATTAGCACCGCGGCGCAGACGGGTGTAACCGCCGTGTCGCGGGGATTCGATAGGCTTTCACGGTGTGGGGATCCATGAGCTAAGGAAAACGAATGACGAGTGAAACCGTAGGCGTCGACAAGCGGGAATGGGGCATTGCCGCGGCGCTGTTCGCGCTGACCTCGGCGATCCGGCTCGCGTTCGTTATGTGGATGGCCAACGGCTCGGTGCTGGCGGCGCTGCGCAAGTGGGACGGGTCCATCTACGAGGAGATCGCGCACTTCGGCTACTTTTCCGCGAATGGAACCGGGCCCGCGGACCCGTCGGTCTATGAGAAGCGGCTGGCGTTCTTCCCCGGATTCCCCGCGCTCATTCGCGCGCTCACCCAGGTCACGGGCATGAACGCGACCGCGGCAGGCCTCGTCGTTGCCTCCGTCGCGGGCGTGGCCATGACGGCGGGCATGATGGCGCTGGCGGGCACGCTCGGGGCGGGCCGAACCGGGCGCATCGCGGCGGCGATCCTGCTGCTGGGGGCACCCATGTCGCTGACGTTCAATATGGTCTACACGGAGGCGCCGTTCCTCGCGCTGTCGCTCTGGGGGCTGGTGGCGATGGTGCGCAGGAGGTGGCTTCTCGCGGCCGGATTCGTGTTCTTTGCTGGCTTCTTCCGCCTCACCGCGGTCGACCTGTGGCTGGCGTTGCTGCTGGTCCTCGCGGTGTACGCCCGCCGCGAGTGGAGGGCGTGGCTGGCGGCGGTCCTAGCCGCGGCACCGCTGGTCGGCTTCATCGCGTACGCGTCGAGCTTCACGCGCGACGTCGGCGGCTACTTCGGCCTGCAAACGAAGGGGTGGCACTCCACGTTCGACTTCGGCCGCGCAACGGTGCGCTGGATCGCGGCGCAGCTGCCCGACACCCACGAGTTCGGCTACCTGTTGTCCATCGGCGTCATTTTCGCCGCGGTGGCCAGCTGCTTTTTCGCTTTTCGACGGCTACCGTGGGCGATCTGGCTCTTCGGGGCGGGCGTGGTGGCCAACGTCGTGCTCTCCGACGGGATCATGCACTCCCGCCCGCGGCTTTTGCTGCCCGCCATCGTGCTGCTCATCCCGCTGGCGCTGCGGATAGCGGGCGGCACCGGGCGCGGCGAAAGGATCGCGCTGGGGCTCGGTTGGGTCGTGTTCGGCGCGTGGGCGTCCGCGCACATGGTGCTGGTCTTCCAGTGGGCGATCTAGGCCTTCGCTTGCGCTGCGAACTCGCGCGGCCCGTGTTCTAATGCTGCTATGCCTTTCCGCCCGCGCATGCCCGACGCCTCCTGGCGCCGCGCGGGCGTGCTGGGCGCCTCGATCGGCCTGATCGCCACCGAGGTCGCCCCGGGTTTCCGCCTGCTTCGGCGCGGGCTGCTCCCGCGCAAGCTCTACGCTGGGTTCCTCGGCGCGGAGCTGGGGACCTGGGTGGCGCTGACCCCCTCCCTGCTTCCCCGGCCGTGGTGGTCGATCGCGCTGAGCGTGGGTGCGGCACAGGTGTTGGGCCACGCGGGAGGGGCGGCGCTGGGGCATGCGACGGGCCGACCCCGCCGTGTTTCCGCCCATCCCACCGCCCTCGACCTGGCGCTGAGCAGCATCACCTTCACGCTCAGCCTGCGCAGCTACGCCCGCCAGCACCAGCAGGCGGCGCTGGTCACCGGGCGTCAAACCGGCGCGCGGGCCGCCATGCTGGGCGTGGGTCTCGGCACCGTGGGCTACGGCGGCTGCCTCCTGGGTGGGGAGATGGTGCAGTTCGTCTTCGACGGCACGGTCCGGCTCTTGCGCCACCGGATCCCCGACTGGCTGGCGGGAATGATCGCCGCGGCGGGCATCGGGTGGCTGGCCTTCGTGCTCTCGGACAAGGTCCTGGTCACGAGGGTGATCTCCACGCTCACCCGCCGCGCGCAGCAGCTGAACCTGCTGGTCTTCCAGGGCACCCGCCAACCGTGGGAGCCCGAGCGCTCGGGCTCGCCCTGGAGCTTCGAGCCGTGGACGGCGGTCGGCTCGCAGGGGCGGGCGGTCCTGTCCGGCGGGCCGCGGGCTCGGCACATCGAGAAGGTGACCAAACGCAGGAAGGTACATGAGCCCATCCGCATCTACGTCGGTCTCGTCCCAGGGCGCGGTCTGGAGGGCGCGGTCGAGCAGGTGATCCAGGAGATGCTGCGCACGGGCGCGCTGCACCGCGAGGTGATCGTCATCCACACCTCCACCGGCACCGGCTGGGTCAGCGACTGGCACCTCGATCCCGTGGAGTTCCTCACCAAGGGCAACTGCGTGAACATCTCCATGCAATACTCCTATGTCCCCTCCCCGGTCGCCTTCGTCACCGAGCGCGAGCTGCCCGCGCAGGCGGCTAGCTTGCTCATCGAGGCGGTGCTCGACCTCGTGGCCGTCATGCCCACGCGCCCGCGGATCTACGTGGCCGGCGAGTCGCTCGGGGCGTACGGCACCGCCTCCGCGTTCGGGTCGCTGGAGGAGCTGCGGATGCGGGTCGACGGCTGCGTCCTCAGCGGCGCCCCGTACTTCACCGGGCTGGTTCGGGAGCTCAGCCGCCGCCGGGAGCCGGGCTCGCCCGAGCGCCTGCCGCTGGTCGGCGGCGGGCAGCACGTGCGCTTCATCGCCCACCCGGCCCACCTCGAGCGCGACTACCAGGGAAACCCCTATCCCCTCGAGTGGGAGTTCCCCCGGGTGGCCGTGGTCCAGCATGCCTCGGACCCCATCGTGTGGTGGGACCCGGCGCTGTTCATCCGGCCGCCTGCGTGGCTGCGGGAGGTCGGCGCCGCGGGAAAGCCCGCGCCCGGATCCATGCACTGCGACGTGCCCTTCCAGATGCGGTGGGTGCCGATCGTCACCGGCATCCAGGTCGCCCTCGACATGCTCATCGGCACGACGCCCGCGGGCGATCACGGGCACAACTACCGGCAGTCGATGATCCAGGTGTGGGCCGCGGTCTTGGGCGTCAAGGTCAAGCCGAAGCGCTTCCGGAGAATCGCCAAGTGGATCCGCAAGCATTCGGTGAAGCGCTAGGGTGTTGCGCGGTTTTGTGACCAAAAACGCGTTTTGAGCAGGCTTGAAAACTTCCACCTTTTGCATTATTTTTGAATTCATCACAATAATGCAAACGATTGCATACACCCCACTCGAGCAGATTTCGGAGGTGCGGCGGGCACATGCCTCGATCAACCACCCTCAAGGACGTCGCCGAAGCGGCGGGCGTCTCCATCTCGACGACGTCTCGGGCGCTGGCCGACAACCCGGCCATCTCCGAGGAGACCCGCCGCCGCATCAAGAAGCTGGCCAAGCAGCTCAACTACCGCCCCAACGCGCAGGCCCGCGCCTTGCGCAAGTCCAAGACTAATACCATCGGCGTCGCGGTCCCCAGCCTCATCAACCCCTACTACGCCGAGATGGCCACCTCCATCCAGCAGGAGGCCGCGGCGCGCGGCTTCGCCACCATCATCGCCAACACGAACGAGAACCCGGACGAGCTGCGCCGCAGCCTCCAGGTGCTGCACAACCAGCGCGTCGACGGCATGATCATCGTCCCCAACGAGGGCACCGAGGACTTGGTCGAGGAGCTGCACACCTCCGGCGTCCCCGTCGTCGCGGTCGACCGCGAGCTGGCCATCGACGGGCTCATCTGCGTGGTCTCCGACCCCTCGCGCGGCATGAACGCCGCGGTCAAGCACCTTTCCGAGCACGGCCACACCCCGATCGGCTACCTGTCTGGCCCGATGAGCACCTCCACCGGGCGCAAGCGGCTCGAGGCCTTCCACGAGGCCTGCGCCGAGGCGGGCCTGCCCGAGCAGCCGGTCTACGTCGGCGGCTACCGCCAGTCCGAGGGCCGCATGGGCGCCACCGAGCTGCTGGGTCAGGGCGTCAAGGCGCTCCTAGCGGGCGACTCCATGATGACCATCGGCGCGATCGAGGCCTGTCAGGCCCGCGGCATCGAGATCGGCGTGGACATCGCGGTCATCGGATTCGACAACTACCCGCTGTTCGAGCTGCTTCCGAAGCCGATCACCATCATCGACCAGGACGTCGCCGCCATGGCCATCCGCGCCCTCGACCTCGTGCGCCAGCAGATCGAGGAGCCCAACCGCCAGCGCCTCGACTCCACCGTCAAGGGCAAGATCTCCACGCTGACGCAGCTCATCGTCCGCGCGTCCTCGGACTTCGACGCCCCGGCGACCGCGGGAGGTGCCCGATGAGCGCGATCACCGTCGTCGGCTCCATCAACGCCGACCTCACCGTCCACGTCCACCGCCACCCGACGCCGGGCGAAACCCTCCTGGGAACCACCGCCACCGTCTCGGCGGGCGGCAAGGGCGCCAACCAGGCAGTCGCCGCGGCGCTCCTAGGAGCGGACGTCGCCATGGTGTCCGCCGTCGGCCGCGACGCCTACGCCGAATCCGCGACCTCGATCCTGCGCAGCTCCGGCGTCGACCTGTCCGGCGTCGCCGAGGTGGACGGCCCCACGGGGCTGGCGGTCATCACGGTCTCCGACGACGGCGAGAACTCCATCATCGTCATCCCCGGCGCGAACGCATCCGTCGGCGCAGACTACGTGGAAAGCCAGAAGGCGCAGGTGGAGGGCGCAGACTTCGTCGTGCTCCAGGGCGAGATCCCCGCCGACGGCTTCAAGAAGGCCGTCGAGCTCTCACGCGGCCGCGTCGTCATCAACCTGGCCCCGGTCGTCGAGGTCGCCCGCGACGCGCTCCTGCGCGCCGATCCGCTCATCGCCAACGAGCACGAGGCCGGGCTCATCCTCGACCAGCTGGGCATCGCGCACCCGGACGACTCCCCCGATGCACTGACCAAGCAGCTGCTCGAGGCCGGTTTCGCCAGCGTCGTGCTCACCCTCGGCGGCGCGGGCGCGCTCGTGGCCGTCCCCGGCGGAGCCACCGCCATCCCCACGCCGAAGATCACCCCGGTCGACACCACCGGCGCGGGCGATGCCTTCACCGGCGCGCTCGTCGCTCGCCTTTCCCAGGGCGATTCGCTTGTCGACGCCGCGCGCTTCGCCGCGCGGGTCGGCGCCTTCGCCGCCTCCGGCCAAGGCGCGCAGAGCTCCTACCCGCACGCGGACGACGCGCTGCCGGAGGTCGAGCGGTAGCATTTCCTCACACCGCTTTAGGAAGGACGCCACCGTGCCCGACATGACCACCGCCCGCGCGCTCGAGCAGCTCCCCGCCTTCAGGGGCATCCTCTTCGACCTCGACGGAACGCTCGTCGACCACGCGACCGCGGGCTGGGTCGGCGCGGAGAAGTTCGCCCTCGAGCTGGGGGCCACCCCCGACCCGCAGCGCTGGATGGACATCGAGGCGAAGTGGTTCGAGGCCTTCGAGCGCGGCGAGGTCAGCCACGCGGGCCAGCGCCGCGAGCGCGTGCGCGAGTACCTCGACCGGCCCGGCCTTTCCGACGAGGAGGCCATGGCGCTCTTCGACGTCTACCGCCGCCACTACGCCGACGCCTGGCGCCGCTACGACGACGCCCTGCCCGCTCTCCAGCGCGCCTGCGCCTTCGCCCGCACCGCGAGCGCGACCGTCGCGGTGTTCACCAACGGCGCAGAAGACCTGCAAAACGACAAGCTCGTGCGCACCGGGCTCAACCTCGAGGGCATCGTCATGATCGCCGCCGCTGAGCTGGGCGCGGCCAAGCCGCAGCCGGAGTCCTACGAAAAGGCGAGCGCGCTCATCAACCTCGAGGTAAGCGAGTGCGTGCTCATCGGCGACAACCCGGTTAACGACATCTCCGGCGCGCGCGCAGTGGGCATGCAGGCCATCTACCTCGACCGCACCGGTCAGACCCCGGACGCCATCGCCACCCTCGACCCCCTGCGCTGGTAGGAGGCCGGAAGCCGTAGGCGTCGGAAAGCAACTACTTCACGGCGCGGCGCGCGACGATACAGGAAGCGGCGACGAAGGCGACCCCGAGGAGGCATGCAAGGATGGTCGCTGCAGCCCAGCGGCCGTGGTCGTAGCCGGGAAGGGATCCATTGGCGAGGATGCTCGCATTGGCCAGCGGCAGGACCGCTTGTACGGGCTTGAGCCAGTCGACCTGAACGGCACCGAGCATCACCTCGAGGACGAAGACGTCGGCGAGCAGCAGCATGGCCGCGAAGGTGCCGCTGCGCAGGATGTATGCGAGCAACCCCGCGAGCAGGCTAAACACGGCCCACCGGGCAAGCGAACCGTAGATAGGGGTCATCGAGCTCAAGTCGACGTGTCCGCCAAACATCGTGATTCCCAGCCAACCGAGCAGCATCCCGACGATGCCCGCGAGCATGTAGAAGATAGTTGTGAGCAAGGTCGATGCGGTCACGACCCCGGTGCGACGGGTGGTGTGTAGGAAGGTCCACGCCTGCGTTCCCTTGCTCATGTCCGCCCCTACGGTGTTGGCCACGGCGAAGATCATGACAAGCATCGCCAGATCCGCGGCTGCGGTGAGGGCGTCGGCGGTGAACGCCGTATCGAAGCCGTAGAGCTTGGCGCTAAGGACGTCTCCGCCGGCGACTCCCAGCAGGATAATGATCGCGTACACCCAGGTAGAGCGCACGGTGATGAGCTTTCGCAGCTCAGCGTTGACGATGTTCATGGTGGTTCCTCGTGTCTTTCTGTAATTCGTGCGGCGGCCTCGGCGGACCTAGTTGGCCTGGTAGACGACCGATCCTGCGGTGGTGTCGAGGAACGCGTCCTCGAGGCTGACCTTCTTGGCGGATAGCCCCGTGATGAGCAGGCGGTTGTTGAGGGCGAGCCGCGCAATGTCGTCGGCGACGGCGCCGTCGACGCGCAGGAGCGCCTTCTTCGCGGCACTCGAGCTGGCGTCCGAGCCAGCCCCGCCGGAGACCACCGACACCCGCAGCCCCTCGGCCTCCAGCAGCCCGACCGCGCGGAACACGTCCTCGGCCAGCACCTCGACCTCCACGGTCCCCGCCTTGCCCCGGCTTAGGAATTCCTCGACGGTCCCCTCGGCGATGAGCGCGCCCTTGCCCACCACGATGAGCCGGTCGGCGGTCAGTTCCATCTCGGACAGCAGGTGCGAGGACACCAGCACCGCGCAGCCGTCCGCGGCCAGCGCTCTGATCCGCTCGCGCATCCAGTGCACGCCCTCGGGGTCGAGGCCGTTGACGGGCTCGTCGAGGAGCACGTGCTTGGGGTTGCCCATGAGCGCGCAGGCCACGCCGAGGCGCTGCTTCATGCCGAGCGAGAAGCCGCCCACGCGCTTGGTGGCCACCCCGGATAGGCCCACGGCCTCGAGGCACTCCTCGATGCGCGTCTCCGGCAGCCTCATGAGGTCGGCGAGGATGGCCAGGTGCTGGTAGGCGCTGCGGCCCGGGTGGAACCAGGTGGCGTCGAGCAGGCTGCCCACGACCCGGCCGGGGTTGTCGAGCTTGCGGAAGGGCACGCCGTCGAAGGTCGCCTCGCCGCTGGTGGGGCGCTCGAGGCCCACGGCCATGCGCATCGTGGTGGACTTACCGGCGCCGTTGGGCCCGAGGAAGCCGGTCACCTGCCCGTCGGGGACGGTGAAGGAAAGGTCGTTGACCGCGGTCTGAGCGCGGTAGGTCTTGGTGAGGTTTCTGATTTCAAGCATGCCTCCATGCTCGCCGCCTCCGCGACGGAAAACATCGCCCTGCGGGCTGAAACCTAGGCTCAGCCCTGGGGATGACGCAGGAGCTCGCCGACGGTGACCAGCCCCGTCCGGAACGCGAACAGCACGGCCTGCACGCGGTCGCGCGAGCCGGTCTTCATGAGGATGTGCCGCACGTGCGTCTTCACCGTGGCCATGGACACGAACTCCGCCGCCGCGATCTCCTCGTTGGTCAGCCCGCGCGCGATGTGCTTGAGGATCTCCGACTCCCGCGGGGTCAGCCCCACGTCCACGCTTTCGCTTTCCGACGCCTTCGGCCGCCACATCTTCATCACCTGCGCGGTGACCTTGGGTGCAAGCACCGCATCCCCCTCGTACACGGTGCGCACGGCGTGCAGCAGCTCGTCCGGGGTGGCGTCCTTGAGCAGGAACCCGCTGGCCCCGGCCTCGATGGCGCCGCGCACGAACTCGGCATCATCGAAGGTGGTCAGCATGATGATCCGCACCGACTCATCGGAGACGAGCAGCGCGCGGGCGGCGGCGATGCCATCCATGCGCGGCATCTGGACGTCCATGAGCACCACGTCCGCGGGCCGGGCAGCGGCCGCCGCGGCGACCTCGTCGCCGTCGCTGACCTCCCAGACGACCTCCATGTCGTCCTGGGAGCCAACGAGCATGCCGAAGCCCGCCCTGACCAGCGGCTGGTCATCGGCCAGGCCGACGCGAATGATCTCGCTCATGCGGGGATCTCCACCTCCACCACGAAGTTGCCGTTCTCGATTGCCTGTTGCATCCTACCGCCGTGCGCCTGGGCCCGTTCGCGCACGCCGCGCAGCCCGTAGCCAGCGCCCTGCTGCCCCGCCCCTGTCCCCGCGGCAATCGGGTTTTCCGAGCGCAGCACGATCCGGCCGCTCGCACCCGAGATCGTGATTCTTCCCGCCTTCGTGGGCGAGTAGCGCAGCATGTTGGTCAGCAGCTCCTGGAGCACCCGGTAACAGGTGAACTGCACGAGCTCAGGAGCCTCCGCCGGGACCTCGTCTAAGCCAGTCACCTCCACGTCGAGCCCCGAGCGCCGGGCCTCGGCCACCAGCTGCGCCATCTCCTTGGCCCCCGGCGCTGCGTTAAGCTCGCGGGTGGACTCGTCCCGCAGGACGCTCAGCAGCCCGCGCATCTGCTGGAGCGAGCTCCTGCCCTGGGCAGAGATCGTCTCGAGCGCCTCGGTGGCCACCTTTGGGTCTTTTGCGGCCGCGAAGCGGGCGCCGTCGGCAAGCGCGATGATGCCGGAAAGGTTGTGCGCGATGATGTCATGCATCTCGCGGGCGATGCGGGTGCGCTCGATGACGCCCGCCATCTCCGCGCGCTCGCGCAGGAGCTCCATGCCCTCCACGCGGCGCCGTTTTTGCACGCCGAGCAGCCAGAAGAAGCCGACGCCCAGCCACGAGCTGCCGATGAAGGCGATGGCCGTGGGCAGCGGCTGGGTCTCCACGGTGCCGACCGTGACGGGCAGCCCACCGGTGACGACGCCGCGCACGGCGAGCAAGTCAACGAGCGCGACGCCTGCCAGCAGGAGCGGTAGCCACACGCGGCGCCACGAGGGCCGCGACCACGCGCTGGCCAGGTAGGTCGCGTACGCGGTGGGGACCATCGCCTCGATGGAACTGCGCAGCTCGAGCGACGCCGTGGACACAAACAGCAGCGCCGCGACCACCCCGATCGCCCCCTCGCGGAAGCGCGGGTGCACCAAGAACGCCGCGGTAACGCCCACGATCACGACGACCCCCAGCCACCCCTGTGCCGCGCTGACGTCGAAAACGCGCGGCAGCACGGAATCGGCGATGACCGCGGCGAGAAACACGATCGCCGCGACCCGCCAGGGGGAACCGAAAACCCCGCGCGGCCACGTCAACGGTGACCGCAGCGGGCGGCTGGAACCCTGAAGAAAACTCATGCCTTCAACCCTAAAGAAGGCACCCGACACGCGGCGTCATCCTGCGGGCTTAAGTCCCCTAGGCTTCGGGGATCCCGCAGGCCACGCCGGTGGAGTGGTGCGGGCAGTAGCCGCCGGGGTTCTTGAACAAGTACTGCTGGTGCTCGTCCTCGGCCAGGTAGTACTCGCCCGCCGGGGTGTCCTTGAGCGGCAGGACCTCGGTGGTGATCTCGCCCAGGCCCGCGGCCTTGAGCTTCGGGGCGTAGTGCGCGATGAGCTCGCGCACGCGCTGGGCCTCCTCCTCGGTCTGCGTGTAGAAGGCCGAGCGATACTGCGTGCCCACGTCGTTGCCCTGGCGGTAGCCCTGGGTGGGGTCGTGCGCCTCCAGCGCCTCGACCACCAGCTCGTCGAAGCTCACCCGTGCTGGGTCGTAGATCACCTCGACCACCTCGACGTGGTTCGTGCGCCCGGTGCACACCTCGCGGTAGGTGGGGTTGGGGGTGATCCCGCCCGCGTACCCCACCGAGGTCGATTCCACGCCGGGGGTCTCCCAATACATCTTCTCCGCGCCCCAGAAGCAGCCGATCCCGACGAGCAGGCTGCGCTGGTGCGGCGCCCACGGCCCCGTGATCGGCGTGCCCAGCACCGCGTGCGGCCGCGGGTTCGCCAGCACCGGCGTCTTGCCGCCGCGCAGCGCCTCGTCCTCGCCCACCAGTTTCGGCGCGGCAAACATCCAACCCATGTGCGTTCCTTTCGTTTTCGTCCACCGTACTCCGCTTCCGCTTGTCGACGGCCAAGGTTTTGATGACGTATCACCTTTTACCGAGCTAGGCGCCGCTTTTACCCCCGAACGGCGCCCCGCGCACGCGCAAAGCGGGTGTTCACTGGTAGCGAAATTGATTCATTCTTTGGAAGTTAGGCCTTGCTACTTTCCGTAATTGACCTATCATGGGTGCCAGTGCGGGGCGGCCGCACAGTTGCCCGCCCACGCGAGATAGCTTCCCTACGAAAGGACACCATATGGCTAAGTACGAACTTCCTGCGCTCGACTACGACTACGACGCGCTCGAGCCTTACATCTCCGCCGAGATCATGGAGCTGCACCACTCCAAGCACCACCAGAACTACGTCAACGGCGCCAACGCCGCTCTGGAGAAGCTTGAGGATGCACGCAAGAACGGCTACGTCGGCGCCGCCGTGACCGCCCTGTCCAAGGACCTGGCCTTCAACCTGGGTGGCCACACCAACCACTCCATCTTCTGGAAGAACCTGTCCCCGAACGGTGGCGGCGAGCCGACCGGCGCCCTGGCTGACGCCATCGCCCGTGACTTCGGTTCCTTCGAGGCCTTCAAGGAGCACTTCTCCGCAGCCGCTCTCGGCCTGCAGGGCTCCGGCTGGGCGGTCCTCGGCTACGACAAGATCGGCGAGCGCCTGGTCATCGAGCAGATGACCGACCAGCAGGGCAACCTGTCCATCGATCTCGAGCCGCTGCTGCTTCTCGACATGTGGGAGCACGCCTTCTACCTCCAGTACAAGAACGTCAAGGCTGACTACGTCAAGGCAGTCTGGAACGTCTTCAACTGGGAGGACGTCGCTGCTCGCTACGAGGCAGCCACCAAGTAATCTCCGATGAGGTGATTTACGCGCCCGGGCGCTGAGGCTTCGGCCTTGGCGCCTTTTGTGCGTTTCCGGGCGTTCAGCCCTCCGCCCCCCGCCAAAATGCGCGCACCTGCGCCCGCGCCGAAAGAAAACGCGCAGGTGGTCAAATCTGAAGCCCCGCAGACGCGCGGCGTTTGGCCCAGCGAAGATTAAGACCAGACCCCCTCACCTCCATCGCGGCGGGGCTCCTCGCCTTCGCCTCGACCCTATAGCCGTAGCTGAAGCCGTGGCCGCCGAACATCCCCAGCCGCAAACAAGCGAATTTTTGACACGTAACCACCCACAAAAGCCCAGGTGGTCAGATGTGCAGCTCATCAAAGATTCGCTTTTTTGCGCGAAGCGCCCCGCGCCCTGCCAACATCCGCGCACCTGCGCCCGCGCCGGACGAAAACGCGCAGGTGGTCAAGCCTGAAGCCCCGCAGACGCGCGGCGTTTGGCAGCGCCCCGCACAAGCACGCCCCACCCGATTACTCGATGGCTGCCAGCGCCTGCTCGATGTCCTCGATGAGGTCCTCGACGTTTTCCAGGCCGATCGACAGGCGAACCAAACCCGGGGTGATGCCCACGGAGGGCAGCTGCTCGTCGGGAACCTGGCGGTGCGTGGTCGACGCCGGGTGTAGCACGCAGGAGCGCGCGTCGGCGACGTGAACCTGGCGGGTGACCAGCTTCAACGCGTCCATGAACTTGGTGCCGGCCTCGCGCCCGCCCTTGATGTCGATGGTCACCACGCCGGAGTTGCCCTTGAGCTGCTTGCGCGCGAGCTCGTAGTACGGGGAGGACTCAAGCCCCGGGTAGCGGACCTCGCTGATCACGTCGGTGCGGGTGGCCAGGTACTCGGCCACCTTTTGCGCGTTCTCGCAGTGGCGCTGCATGCGCACGTCCAGGCTCTCCAGCGAGTTGCTCAGCATGAACGCCGAGTGCGCCGCCGGGTAGGCACCGAAGTCGCGCTGCAGCTGCATGCGCGCCTTGATCACAAACGGCGCGACCGCGTAGTCGCGGGTGTACACCACGCCGTGGTAGGACTCGTCGGGCTCGGTGAAGCCGGGGAACTTGCCGTTCGTGTAGTCGAACTTGCCGGAGTCGATGATCATGCCGCCGACCTGGATGGCGTGTCCGTCTAAGTACTTCGAGGTCGAGTGCACCACGATGTCGGCGCCCAGCTCGATCGGCTTGCACAGCACCGGGGTGGCGAAGGTGTTGTCCACGATGAGCGGCACACCCTGCGCGTGCGCGATGCGCGCGAACTTCTCCACGTCGAGCACGCTCATCGCGGGGTTGGCGAGGATCTCGCCGAACAGCGCCTTGGTGTTCGGCTTGAACGCGGCCGCGATCTCCTCCTCCGGCGCGTCCTGGTCAACGTAGATCACCTCGATGCCGAAGCGCTTGAGCGTGGTGGAAAACAGGTTCGACGAGCCGCCGTAGATCTCCGAGGACGCCACGAAGGAGTCGCCCGCCGAGCACAGGTTCATGATGGTCAGCGCGGTCGCCGCCTGCCCGGAGGAGGTCGCCATCGCCGCTGCGCCGCCCTCGAGGTCGGCCATCTTCTCCTCCACCGCCATGACGGTCGGGTTGGCAAAGCGCGAGTAGATGAGCGCGTGCGTCGGCTCGTCGAAGACCGCGGCGATGTCGTCGGAGGAGTCGAACGTGTAGGTCGTCGACTGGATGATCGGCACCTGGCGCGGGTCCTTGTTGCCTGGCTTGTAGCCGGAGTGGATGAGCTTGGTCTCGTCGTGCATGGCGTCCCTTCTTCGGATCTGGCGGTGTGAATAATATCGATCATAGGCCCGGTGAAACCCGTTACCCCCGCTCATCCGCGTTTTATTCGCTTCGCTTTCCGACGCCTTCGGCTCGCCGCCCCAGTTGAACCACACCGCATCGATCCAGCAAACTAGAGGCCATGAACGTGATGGATGTGGCGACAAGCGCGATCGTGCCCGTCGTGGCCCTGCTGGCCATGGGATTCGTCCTGCGCCACCGGTTCCTCACCGAGCCGGCCCTGTGGAGCGGTCTGGAGAAGATCAGCTACTACCTGTTCACGCCCGCCCTCTTCGTCACCTCGATCTCCACCACGGACCTCTCCGCGGTGCGGGCCGGACCGCTCGTCCTGAGCCTCACCGCGCCGCTGGCGCTGACCACCGGCATCCTCCTGCTCCTGCGCCGCCCCCTGCGCGCTAGCGGCCCCGACATCACCAGCGTCGTTTAGGGCGCGATCCGCATCAACACCTACGTCGGCCTCATCCTCATGGGCTCGCTCTACGGCAACGAGGGCGTGGCCGTGTTCGCGCTGGCCTGCGCCGTCGTCGTGCCCACGGTCAACCTCCTGTGCGTCGGCGCGCTCACGGCCTTCGGCGAGCCCGAGCGCCCCGGCGAGCAACGCCCCTCGATGCTGAGGAGCCTGGCCACCAATCCGTACCTGCTCGCCTGCCTGCTGGGCCTTGCGCTTAAGCTCGGCGGGATAGCCATCCCCGACCTTCTGTTCAATCCCCTCAAGCTTCTAGCCCAGCCAGCCATGGTCGTCGGCACGCTCGTTAGCGGCGCCGCGCTCTCGCTCCGAATCAGCGCCCGAGACACCGCGCACATCGCCGTGGCCAGCGTCTTTAAGCTCGCGCTCGTGCCTGTTGCGGGCACGTGGATCGCGACGTCGATGGGGGTAACGGGCACCGCGCTGGCGGCGATCGTGGTGATCCTGTCGATCCCCACCGCGACCTCGGCGACCATCCTCTCCTCGATCATGGGCGGCAACACCCGGCTCATGGC
Source organism: Corynebacterium vitaeruminis DSM 20294 (assembly GCF_000550805.1). Lineage (NCBI taxonomy): Bacteria > Bacillati > Actinomycetota > Actinomycetes > Mycobacteriales > Corynebacteriaceae > Corynebacterium > Corynebacterium vitaeruminis. The sequence continues at coordinate 2,783,407 of NZ_CP004353.1, forward strand.
CAGCATCACCGCAGCCCAGACCGTGCTCAGCGTGTTCACCCTGCCCGTCGCGCTCGCGGTTTTGCTCTAGCTTTCCGACGCCTACGGCCCCCAAACCCCCACCCCGATGGTGGCGCCGGTCACGCGGGAGGGGCACCATGGGTTACATGTCCACTTCCGCCTCCTCGCTGCCACCGGGATTGCGCAAGGGCGAACCCGCCTACACCAAGGCGGTCATCGCGACGCTCATCGCGGGACTTGCCACCTTCAACGCCCTGTACAACACCCAGGCCATCCTGCCCACCCTGGTCACAGCCTTCGGAATCGACGCCGCCACCGCGGCGCTGACGGTCTCGGCGGCCACGGGCATGCTCGCCGTGTGCATCGTGCCGGCGTCGATCATCTCGGAGAAGCTCGGGCGCGGGCGGGTGCTCATCGTCTCGGCGCTGCTGGCCACGCTGTGCGGCCTGGTGATCCCCTGGTCTCCCACGGTCGGCGTTCTCATCGCGCTGCGAGCGCTTCAGGGCGCGTTCCTCGCGGGCGTGCCCGCCGTGGCGATGACCTGGCTGTCGGAGGAGATCGACCCCCGCGACCTCACCGCGGCGATGGGCGTCTACATCGCGGGCAACAGCGTCGGCGGCATCACCGGCCGCCTCATCCCGGCGGTGGGGTTGGAGTTCACCACCTGGCGCGGTGCGATGCTGCTCAGTGCGGTGCCCGCGCTCATCTTCGCCGTCCTCATGGCCTACCTCCTGCCCAAGCAGCGCAGGTTCAGGCCCCGCCCGATCAGCCCGCGGCGGGAGTTCACCGCGATGGTCTCCCACTGGAGCAACCCGCTGCTGGCGGCCAACTTCTTCATCGGCTTCGCGGCGCTCGGCGCCTTCGTCTCGCTGTACAACTACTTGGGCTTCCGCCTCATCCACGACTTCGGGCTCTCCTCGGCGCTGGTCGGCGTGCTCTTCCTCATGTACTTCGCCGGGACCTGGTCGGCGACGCGGGCGGGCAAGTGGACCGCGCGGATCGGCCGCGGCAACCTGGTGCTCGCCGCCGCCGCGGCGATGGGGCTGGGCGCGCTGCTCGTTTTGTGGCACAACCTCCCGCTCACGCTCATCGGGCTGTTCGTCTTCACGGCCGCGTTCTTCCTCCTGCACTCGCTGGCCTCGAGCTGGGTGGGGGTGCTCGCCACCGCCAACCGCGCCGAGGGCGCGAGCATGTACCTGTTTTGCTACTACGTCGGTTCGTCGGTCGTGGGCTGGCTGTCCGGAATCGTGTTCGGGCACGTGGGCTGGCACGGCTTCGTCCTGTGGGACGTGGGCTGGACGGTGCTGCTCGTGGCGCTCGCCGCGTTCCTGAGGGCGCGCACAAAAAGGGCAAAGTAGCCTCTCATATTGTGGGAAATTAACCCGGACATTATCGTAAGAAAGTATGACTGCGAACCCACCGTCCGGCGCATCCAATCCCTTCGACGCCACCGACGATAGCCCCAAGGAGCAGCGGCTCAAGCGCGCCGCGTGGCATCGCAAGGCCAGCAAGCCGGTGAGCGTGTGGATCGGCATCCTCATCCTGTTCAGCTTCATTCACTGGATGTTCCCCAACTACCGGTGGCTGCTCATCCACATGTTCACCCTCGGCGTGGTCACCAACTCGATCATGCTGTGGTCGCAGCACTTCACCGAGAAGTTCCTCCACAACCACATCGAGGACTCGGAGCGCGCCTGGCAGCTGCGGCGCTTCTGGATCCTCAACGCGGGCATCGTCACGACGATCACCGGCCAGTTCCTGGAGACCTGGTGGGCCCGGCACTGGATCGTCACCTGCGTCGGCGCCACCCTGGTCGGCTGCTCGCTCGCTTACCACGCCTTCTACCTGGGTCGGCAGTACCTAGGCGCCAAGAAGGGCCGGCGCTTCGCGCCCTCGGTGCTCGCCTACGTCGCCTCGGCCGCGTGCCTGCCCTTCGGCGCGCTCATGGGCGGGTTCATGTCGGTGCCGATGAGCTCGCCGTGGCAGGAGCGGCTGAAGCTCGCCCACGTCGCGGTCAACGTGCTGGGCTTCGTGGGCTTCGCCGCGGTGGGCTCCCTCGCGCTGCTGTTCGCCACGGTGTGGCGGGCGCAGTCGGGCAAGGACCGCATGGCGCACGTGGTCGCCTTCATGGGGGTCGGTGTCCTCACCGCGGCCACGGGCGCGCTCCTCGGGTTCGGCGTCGTGGTGGGCATCGGGCTGGCCTTCTACCTCGCCGGCGTGCTGATCGCCTCCGCCAGCTGGGCGCACACCGTGCGACTGGTGGCCCAGGATCCCCGCGACCGGGTGACCTTCGCGGCCATGTCGGTCGCGGCGGCGGCCGTGTGGCTCTTCGGCGCGCTCGCAGTGTTCACCTACCGCGCGTTCACCGCCCCCGACGTCACCGCCATCACCCTGCCGACGATGGCGCTGCTCATCGGCTTCGCCGCCCAGCTGCTCGCGGGTGTTATGAGCTACCTCCTGCCCTCCAACATCGGCGGCGGTCCCGCCGCGACAAGGACCGGCATGATCGTCATGGATCGGGCGGGCCTGTTCCGATTCGCGCTGGTCAACCTGGGGCTCGCCATCTGGCTCTACACGCAGGACTCCTGGCTGCGCGTGGTCAGCTCGCTGCTGTCGATGGGCTCGCTGGCCATGGTGTTCTTCCTCATCCCCTTCTCCGCCAAGGCGCAGCTGGGGGTCATCCGCAAGCAGCGCGAGGCCCTGGAGCTTCCCGCCAAGCCGAAGTGGGGCCAGCTCACCGCCGCCTGCGCGGTCGTGGCCCTGGTGCTCGCCGCCTCCGGCGGGCTGGGCACCACCGGTACGAAGTCCGCCACCACCACCTCGAACGTGGCCACCACCGGCCAAACCACCGAGGTCTCGGTCGAGATGCAGGACATGCGCTTTAGCCCCGACACCATCACCGTCCCCACCGGCAACGCGCTCACCGTCAACGTCACCAACACCGACACGATGGTCCACGACCTCACCTTCGCCAACGGCGCGACCTCCGGCCGCCTCCAGCCGGGCGAGTCGGCCACCGTCGAGGTCGGCGTCATCGGCCAGGACCTCGAGGGCTGGTGCTCCATCGCAGGCCACCGCCAGCAGGGCATGGTCATCCACGTCACCGCCGAGGGCGCCTCGTCGGGTTCCGCGTCCGACATGAGCACGATGTCCGGCAGCCCTGGTTCGTCGACAAGCGAAACCGTGACGGCGGCAGACAAGCTGAACCAGGACAACTTCGTCGACCCCAGGCTGCAGCCCGCGAGCAGCGAGACCGTGCACAAGGTCACGCTGGACATCTCCGAGATCGACGTGCCGATCGCCGACGGTGTAAGCCGGGGCCGCTGGACCTTCAACGGCGGGGTCCAGGGCCCGACGCTGCGCGGCAAGGTGGGCGACACCTTTGAGGTCACCCTCGTCAACAACGGCAGCATTCCGCACTCCATCGACTTCCACGCGGGCATGGTCTCCCCCGATTCGGTCATGCGCTCGATCAACCCGGGCGAGTCGCTGCAGTACACCTTCCGCGCCGAGCACGCGGGAGCCTGGCTCTACCACTGCGGCACGATGCCCGTGAGCATGCACATCGCCGCGGGCATGTTCGGCGCCGTCATTATCGACCCGCCGAACCTCGCGAAGGTCGACCACGAGTACCTCATCGTGCAGTCCGAGGTCTACGGCCTTTCCTCCACGAAGGACAACCCCGTCGACTCCACGCTGTTGCAGGCGGGCACACCCTCGGCGACGGTGTTCAACGGCATCGAGAACCAGTACGTGGCCAAGCCGATCGAGATGAACGCGGGCGAGACCGCGCGCTTCTGGCTGGTCAACGCTGGACCGAACCTCTCGGAGAGCTTCCACATCATCGGCACGCAGTTCCACACCACCTACAAGGAGGGCGCGTACCTGCTCAAGGACGCGGAGGACCAGGGTGGGTCCCAGGCGCTCGACCTGCTCGCGGCCCAGGGCGGGTTCGTGGAGGCCGCCTTCCCCGAGGCGGGCACCTACACGATGGTCAACCACCAGTTCATCGATGCCGAGCGCGGGGCGAAGGGCAAGATCGTCGTGAAGTAGCGCCCTGCTACAGCGTCATGAGCGGCGCCCCCGGCGCGCCCGCGCCCAGCCACTCGCGCACGGCGCGGGTGGCCCGGCAGTCGTCGCGGTTGTAGCCGAGAAGCCGCTGGCGCGCGGCCGCGACGTCGGCGCCCACCTCGACGCCCGTGGCCTCCCGGTAGATGTTCACCGACTCCTCGCCGTCGACGTCTTCGGCCTCCCAGTGGAAACCCGCGGCCGGACCTACCTGCTTGAGCCCCAGCCCGCTCGTCCCGGCGAGGTTCTGCTTGACGTGCACGAACACGTCGATCCAGTGCCCGGAGCCGATGAACTCCTCCACCACCTCGGGGCTGGGCACGCCCTCGACGCGGCCGAAGAAGCGGCGGGCGCTAAAGCGCAGCCAGTGGTTCTCGCCGTTGGCCGCGTAGCAGAACACCCCGAAGCTCTCGCCCGCGGCGGCGGCCTCCTCCCGGCGCGCGGCGAGCCACCGCCACAAGCGCGCGAAGTTGCGCCCCTCGGCCTCCTCGCCGCCGCCCACCCCCTCCCAGGTCACGAAGGGGCGGTACTGCTCGCCGTCGTAGGTGCCCCACAGGTAGGCGCCCTGATCTAGGTAGGCCTCGACGTCGAGATCGATCTCCCGGTCGAAGCGCGGCACCTCGATGTCCTCGCGGCGGCGCAGGAAGTGCACGCCGTCGCGCCAGGCGGCGGCGAGGACGGAGGGCTCGCCCACTTTAGCGTCGACAAGCGAGGCGACGGTGGTGATGCCCTCCTCGCGGAAGGCTCTCGAGCGGTCTCCGGGGAGGAAGAGCGAGATGTCGTCGCGGGCCTCGAGCTCCTCGCGGCAGACCGGCCAGAAGCGGCACGCACCGCACTCCTTGATGCGGCGCGCCTCGGCGGGCACCGGCACCTCGAGGGCGCGATCGAGGCCCTGCTGGAGCATGTCGGTGTCGAGCAGGAACGTCAGCTGGCGGTCCTGACCGATGAGCCCGCCGCGCTGGCAGCCCAGCCCCAGCTCGTCGAGGGCGCGGGAGGCGAGCGCCAGGGTGTAGGAGTCCACGGCGTGGCTCTTGAGCTTGTAATTGGCCCAGCCCGAGTTCCCGAGCCCGAGCCGCGAGGTGGCCACGACTTTGACTCGACGACGCGGGTCGGGGCGCGCGACCCGGTGGTTGGTCACCAGCACCGGGTAGTAGGCGCCCGACTTCCGCCGCACGAGGGCGTCGACCCGGACGTACCAGGGGACCCCCGCGCTCACGCCCTCCAGCACGGGGTTGGTGATGAAGTGCGCGCCCGCCGCGAGAGCCTCGAGGGTGAAAAGGTAGGCCTCGTCGATCTTGTCCACGTCCTCGCGCGACCAGGCCGACAGCTCGGGCGACACCTCGGGCAGGTCGATGCGGAAGAAGTGCCGGTTGTCACCGATCTCCGGGCGCTCGGGGAACAACCCGAACACCACCTCCCGCGCCGTCTCCAGCCGCCTGCGGCGGTGGTGCGAGCTCTCCGGCGCCTCTATCCCGGGGTGCCTGCGCTTTTGCACCTGGCGGTAGCGGCAGCCCACGAGGTCGAGGGGCGAGATGAGGTGATCAGTTTCCACAGTTTCTCAAGCCTATTGCACTTTCACAGGTAGTGTGGAATCTAGCAGTTTGTTGATAACAGGAGATTGAGAACGTAAACCATGGGTATCTGGAAGTCCATCCGTGCGGCTCGTACCAAGAGGAAGGCCGAGATCAAGGCCGCCAAGGCCCGCGCGCGCCAGGAAGTAAAATCCGCCGCGAAGCTCGAGCTGAAGAAGGATAAGTTCCTCGCCAGCCAGGAAAAGCGCCTGCTCAAGGAAGAGAAGAAGGGCCAGAAGGTGCAGCGCAAGCACGAGCTGCAGCTGGCCAAGGCCGAGCTAGCCAAGCGCCAGGCGGGCAGGTTTAACAAGGATCGCGTGGTTCGCTACACCACCGCCGCGCGCGCCATCGCCCCCTTCCTCGTCCCGCTGGTCTACCGGGGCGTGACCGCTGCCCGCGAGCAGATCAACTCCTCCCGCGCGCAGAAGCTCGGCATTACCACCGAGGAGCTGTCCAAGTTCGCCGGCCACGGCGCCTCACTCAAGGCGCGCATCGCGGGCATGCGCAAGTCGGTGAGCGTGTCCTCCCTGCCCAAGGGGTTCGTCAAGGACGTCACCGATCGCCTCGACGAGCTGACGGCCGCCGTGGACAACGCCGAGTTCATGACCCCCGAGCACCGCATCCGCACCCACCGCAGCATCACCAAGGACTTGGACGCGCTGGCTTCCCAGATCCAGGACAAAATCTCCAACTAGGTTTCCTTTTAGTTCTTCCCCGCGCCGGCTTTTGCCGTGCGCGGGTTTTCGCTTTTCGACGCCCAAGGTGCGCAAACTAAATCCAATTTCGCGATTCATAAATGCATTTAATTGCGTAAATCGATATCTTTCGATTCATATTTTCTTTAGGTTTTTGCGGCCGGTGCCCCACAGTCTCCAGCCCCCTACCTCAGGGGCACCCGCACGATGTGCGTGCAAAACCGTTTTGGTGACGTATTTTCAATAAGCCATTTATCCCGTTTACTTTTACAAAAAGCGGGGCGACAGATAGTGTTTTAAATAGCAAAAGGCCCTTTTAAGCGATTTAGAATTCCATTTACCTCCGTTCTGTAATACGGGGTCTCATGGTGATTCCCAAACGCTCGCGCGAAAGGGCGGGGGTGCGCGCTTCGCGATGCGGGCACTCGAGCAGGAAACCCAATGGAGGAGTTGTAAACAAGGGATGGCACGCCGCGAAGTGACCCAGATTTTTGACGACCTCGACAACTCCCCCCTCGAGGAGAAGGACGTGCGCGTCATCCGCTTCAGCGTCAACGGGACCGACTACGTCCTGGACGTCTCGGAAAAGAACGCGGCAGCCTTCCACGCCCAGCTCGCCCCCTACATCAACGCCGCCCGCAAGGTCCCCAGCCTCCGCGGGCGCAAGCCCGGCGCGATCGCCCCCTACGATCCCCGGGAGGTCCGCCAGTGGGCCTCCAAGAACGGCTACGCCGTGGCTAGGCGCGGCAAGATCTCGCAGGAGATCATCGACGCCTACCTCGCCGTCACCAGCTAGGACCCCCTAGAGCACGCCCTGCTCGCGGGCGGCCGCCACGGCCGAGGTGCGCGAGCGCACGCCGAGCTTGTCGTAGATGTGTACGAGGTGGCTTTTCACCGTGGCCTCGGACAGCAGGAGCAGTCGACCGATCTCGCGGTTGGACGAGCCCGATGCCACGAGCTTGAGCACCTCCAGCTCGCGCGGGGTGAGCGAGGTCCGCGGCGTGCGCACGCGGGTCATGAGCCGGTTCGCCACGGTCGGCGAGAGCGTCGAGTCGCCCTCCGCAGCCGAGCGCACCGCCGCGAGCAGCTCCTCCGGCGGGGCGTCCTTGAGCAGATAGCCTAGGGCGCCCGCCTCGATGGCGCCGAGGATGTCGGCGTCGGTGTCGTAGTTGGTCACCACGAGCACGTGCGGCGGCTTGTCCATGGTGCGCTTGATCTCCGCGGTCGCATCCGCGCCGGTGGCCAGCCTCGTGCCCTCGACGCCCGCGCCGAAGCGCAGGTCCATGAGGATCACGTCGATGCCGCCCGCCTGGGCCGCGGCGATCGCGGCCTCCGCGGTGGCAACCTCCCCAATAACCTCGATGTCATCGGCGCTTTCGAGGACCGCACGCAAACCCAGCCGGACGATCTCGTGGTCGTCAGCAAGCAACACTCTGATCATGGACGGGAGTCAAGCCTTTCACATCGGGGATTCAACTCGTCCCAGTGTAGCCCTTTTCATACCTCGGTTTGAGTTTCTCCTATCCTTTCGTAGGAATCTTTGGGCGCATCCGTTTCTTCTTCGGAGATTGGGATGGAGACCGACAAGGCGGTCCCCTCCCCCGGCGCGGACTCCACGACGAGCGCCCCGCCCTGCTCCTGGGCGCGCTGGCGCATAGCGTCGATGCCGATGTGGCCGAGCCCCGCAGGGCGCTGGGCCACCGCGGCCGGGTCGAAGCCTCGACCGTTGTCCACCACGTCGAGGCGCACCTCGTCCTCGGCGTAGGTGAGCGTGACGTGGCAGCGGGTGGCGCCTGCGTGCTTGGACACGTTGCCGAGCGCCCCCTGGCCGATCCGCAGCAGCGCCGCCTCCGTGCGCATCGGCAGCTGACGCTCCGCGCCCTCGACCTCGATGGTGACCTCGGGCCCCACGATGTGCTCGGCCACCCGGTGGAAGGCACCTTCCAGCGAGGTCTTCGACAGCGCCGCCGGTTGAAGGGCGGCGATCATCGCGCGGGCCTCCTGCAGGTTGTCCGCGGCCGTGTTGCGGGCGAGCTCCATGCGCTGGAGTGGCATCCGCTTCTCCTCCTCGCTCAGCGGCGTGGAGTTGATCTCCTGCTCGGCCACCCGCAACAGCATCTGGATGCTCGAGAGCCCCTGGGCCAGGGTGTCGTGGATTTCGTGGGCGATGCGCTGGCGCTCGGCGGCGACACCGGCGGCACGCTCGGTCTCCGCGAGCTGCTGGCGCGTGGCGATGAGCTCCTTGATGAGCAGCTCACGCTCGTGCCCGGCCTTCCACAGCGCCAACAGGGTGAGGTGGATACCGATGCACACCAGCGCCGAGACGAGCGGCCCCATGACCGCGCCGATGGTGATGTGCCCCCACTGGCTCAGAATCGCGACGGCCGTGGCCCCGATGACCGCCACGATTCCCCGCAAGTCCGGCAGCACCCGCAGATAGAGGAAGAAGATGGAAAACACCAGGTAGACCGACACCGGCAGCATGGGCAGCAGCACGATCCACACCAAGGTGAGCACGGCGACGCTGGCCAGCTGCTGAATCCGCTCGTCTGTGCGTACCACGCAGTTGCCGTAGGCCGCGGCGAAGGAGGCGAGCAGGAGCACGCCGATGACCGCGACGTGCCGATCGATCCCCACGAGCCCGCCGAGGCAGGCGATGAGCAACACGACCGTGAGCACGTTCATGGCCCGCCGGAAGCTGGCCGCCCCCGGTTGGGTCTCGTACTCGATCGTGCCCACCGCCACGTGCGGGCTTAGGCTCCGCAACATGCCCCGAGGATCTAGGCTTAGACTCATGAGTCGTACCTTACCTGCCCGTCGTGTGCTCCCCCTCCTCGCCTGCACCCTCGCAGGTGTGATCCTCTCCGCCTGCGGATCAAGCTCGCAGGCCCCCTCGCAGCAGGCCACCGCCGCCCCGTCCGAGGCCGTCTCCACCGAGGTTCTCGACCAGAACCTGCCAGTCGATGCGATGCCCGAGGTTCCGGACGGCAAGGACGGCTTCGTCGACTGCCCCTACCTCGACTCTACTTGGGTGGCGGACACCAACGGCCAGCGCATGACCGGCCAGGGCATCGACACCCGCTTCGACACCCCCGCCTGCGTGTTCTGGTCCTACCCGGACGACCCCCAGGCCACGGTCATCGTGCGGCACATGCACTCCACCGACGAGGCCATCGCCGTCGTCGACTGGGCGGCACCCATCAACACCACCGAGCCCGCCGAGGAGCCGGAGGGCTGGTCGGGCGGCCGCATCGGCAACGAGAACGGCGCCATCTACGCGGTTCAGAAAGGCCCCGTGGCCGTCGTCGTCTTCTCCAACCAGCAGCAGTCGCTCAAGGCCGAGCTCATCGCCAAGGAGGTCATCACCAACCTCGGGCTCTAGACGGAGACGTCGTTGTAGGGCATCAGCGTGGACACCCAGGGGAAGACGACCTCCATGAGCAGGAAGAACACCCCCACCGCGAGCGCGATCGTGACGAGGAGCTTGACGTACCACGGTCCCGGAATGACGTCCCACAGCAATCCGTACATTAGCTTTCCTCCAATACTGCTGGTCGGGTGCCGCTTGAGTTCTTCGGGATCTGCTCGGTGAGCATCCCGTGGACGATCATGCGCTCCGCGTTCGAGAACTGCGGGTGGCAGGTGGTCAGCGTGATGAGCGACTCCTGCGTCGGGTCCGGGGTCTGGTCGGCGGTCTGCGCCAGGTCGGTTCCCGGGATCGCAGCAATCGTCGACACGTCGCCCGGGTCGGTGATGTACCTACCCTGAACGTTCGCGTAGGCGCCCGTGGTTACCTCGTCGACTTGCTTGTCGCTCAGGCACCCGGCGGCCTCCTGCCTGCGCTGATCGCCGCTGGAGTCGATCGGCAAGATACGGTAGACGTTCCATGCGGTTTGCGTTTCGACGACCACGGCATCGCACACCTTCAGGTTTCCTAGGTCGTTAAACGGCGCGCCTTTGCCCACTCGGTGACCAGCGACGGCGAAGTTGCCCGGAACGCCCGGAAGCGGGGTGTTGACATAGTGGCCGGGCCCCGCCTCGAGGTCAGAGTCCTCCGTGCCCTCGACAATGGCGAACTGGAAGTCGGAGCCGAAGCTCGGGATGTACATGCGCGCGAACGCCGAGCCCAGCTCCGGTGTGATCTTCTGGCGCGGGTTGACCCGCTCGCCCCACTGCTGGTTGAGCTGCTCCGAGGCCTGCGCCTGCTCCTTCCCGGAGGCGATGTTCGTCCAGTAGGCCTCGTAGAAGGCGAACAGGAAAAAGACCACGCCGAGCGTCAGCAGCAACTCGCCGGTGATCTGCAAGAAGTCCGCTTTCCGACGCGCAGGGCGCGCGTGTCTCGCACCAGTTGGGGCCACGCTTTTCCTCAGCAATTCTTAAGTCTTGGAATACCTATGGAAAGTGTAGCCAAGATTCTCGGTTCCTCCCACTTCTGCGCATAAGCGGCTACGATTTCAGTGTGGCGCTCTGCGCCCTGGTTTTTCGTCAGTACCGTGAAAGGACATTTGTCCCCCCATGCTTGAGTTGTTCATGTACCCCGTCTCCGCCGTGATGAAGGCGTGGCACATTCTTCTCACCAGCGGCCTCGGTATCAACGACTCGACGGCGTGGGCGCTGTCGCTCTTCGGCCTCGTCGTCACGGTTCGAGCGATCATCGCGCCGTTTAGCTGGATGCAGCTCAAGGCGGGCCGGATCACCGTGCTCATGCGTCCCAAGCTGCGCAAGCTCGAAAAGGAGTACGAGAAGAACCCCAACGCGGACACCCTGGAGCACTACCAGCAGCGGCAGAAGGAGATCCGCGAGGAGTACGGCTACAACATGTCGGCGGGCTGCGTGCCCGCCCTCATTCAGATCCCCACCTTCCTGGGTCTCTACCAGGTGCTGCTGCGCATGGCGCGCCCGGCGGAGGGGCTGGATTCGCAGGTCCACGCGCCGATCGGAATGCTGAGCGGCGGTGATGTCACGAGCTTCCTTCAGTCGCGCATCGCAGACATCCCGCTGCCTGCTTACTCCAAGCTTGGCGACGCCGAGCTGGCGCACTTGGGCACCACCGCCCAGGCGGTTCACGACTTCACGCTGCCGTTCGTCCTCGCCGCCTGCGTGTTCACCTTCCTCAACATGGTGATGTCGGTCATCCGCAACGGCTACTCGCTCGACCGCGACTCCAAGCTGGCCATCCGCCTCAACCGCTTCCTGCTCGCGATGATCCTGCTGGCGCCGTGGGCGATCTACAACGGAGGCGTCAACGGCCCCATCCCCGTGGCCATCGTCTTGTACTGGGTGGCCAACAACCTCTGGACGCTCATCCAGAACGCCATCCTCTACACCGGAATCCGCCTCAAGTACCCCTACGACGAGGACTACTTGGAGTTCCAGCGCGAGCGCAAGGCCGCGATCAAGCAGGCGAAGGTTGAGTCCAAGCAGGAAGACAAGCTACTCAAGCAGCTCAAGCGCAAGGCCCGCCGTGACGAGGCGGCCAAGGAGGAGTACGAGGAGCTACTCGCCAAGCGGAAGCAGGCGCAGGAGGACGCCAAGGCCCTCCGAAAGCAGAAGTCAACGGCGATGCGGGAACTCAGCGCGCGCCGGAGGGAAGAAAAGGCCAAGGAAAAGGCCGGGGAGGACCCCCAGCCAAGTCAGGACGAAGAGGAAGCCTAGATCGAGTAGTCCGCCGGCGGCGCGGACAGCAGCTGGACCGCGAGCTCGCGCGCGGTCTTAAGCGAGTCGACCGAACGGTTGAGACGACCCCCAGCAAGCCCGCCGTCGAGGAAGATCATGAGCTGCTGGGCCTGGGTGTTGCCTGGGTAGCCGTTCTTTTCCTCGAGCAGGTCGGTGAGCGTGTCGATGCACCACTTGCGGTGCGCCATGACGGCGGCGACGATGCCGCGCTCGCTGTCGGTCTCCGGGCGCGGATACTCGTTCGCGGCGTTCTGGAAGTGGGAGCCGCGGAAGTCCTTCGCCGGCTCCTCCTCGATGCACTGATCGAAGAAGGCCAGGATCTTGTCGGCTGGGTCCTTCATGCCCGCGGTCCTCGCGGCGTAGTCCTCGCGCCACTTGGCATCGAGCGCCTCGAGGTAGGCGATGACCAGCGCGTCCTTGGATCCGAAGAGGGAATACAGGGAAGCCTTGGCCACGTCGGCCTCGCGGAGGATACGGTCAATGCCGATGACGCGGATGCCCTCGGTGGTAAACAGGGCGGTCGCGCTGCTGAGCAGGCGCTGACGCGGGCTAGGACGATTGCGCCTCTTGGACGCCGTCTTTCCTGCCTTAGTCGCTTTCTCCTCGGCCACGATCTCGACCATTCCTTTCCGCTGTTTTCTCGCCCGTCCGATTAGGGGCCATAAGCTGGCACATTCCACTATATACAAACCGGTTGGTCTAGTTCACCTTTGCCTGTCTAATTGTGACCAAGGCATGAACAAACCCGGCGCCTCGACGCCGGGGTGAAGGGAATGTGTATCCGCTACTTCCTGCGGACCAGCTGCACGATCGAGATGAGAATCACCGCGCCGATCAGGCAGGTGATGAAGCTGAAGATGAGGCCGCCACCCGCGACGTCGACGCCGAAGAGGCTCAGAAGCCAGCCGCCGAGGAGGCCGCCGACGACGCCGACCACGACGTTAAGGAGGATGCCTTGCTGGGCATCGGTTCCCTTGATCTTGGAGGCGATCCAACCTGCCAAGCCGCCGATGATGATCCATCCGAAAAAGCCCAAGGTAAGCATGGTGGTTCCTTCCTGGAGCGCGGTGGCGCCCCTCATAGTGGGCATTGCATGGATGCGTGCCCGTATTCCCACCCTAGTTGGAAATGAACCCGCCTGCACGCTCCACTATTGCGAAGCGCGCACCACGGTCGCCGTCCCGCGGCCGATCATTGCGCTCATGATCGCGGCGAAAACACACAGGACGACGTCGATGAGCCACACCGGGACATAGCTCTCGCTCCAGTCCAGGAGAACGCCGCCCAAAGACGCCGAGAAAAACGCCCCCACCTGGTGAATGAGGAGGAGCAGGCCGATGAGCGTCGGGGCCCAGGACAAGGGGAGGTAGCGGTTGACCAACCCCGCCGTCGGCGAGACCGTCGCGTCGCCCGTCATGCCCAGCCCAATGGCGAACAGCACCGCAAAAGGGACCGTGTGCGGCATGATGAATAAAAAGGCCAGCGTCCACACAGCCCGAAACCCGTAGTAGTACACGAGCAGCCTCCCCATCGACATCCTGGTCGACAGCCACCCAGACAGGAGCGCGCCGGTGATCGTGGCGATCCCGTAAAGGGAGAAGGCCCACGAGGCCTGCTGCGCGGGGATCCCGTCCTTCACGAACTCGTTGAACAGGTGACTTTCGATAATCACCATGTGGAAGCCACAGGTGGAAAACCCGAGGAACAGGAAGACGAATACTCGGTGACGTGCCACCTCGCCCCAGCGGATGGGCGTCGAATGTACCCCGGCCACCCGTTTGGGATCCCTGGAGGTCACCACCCACGCGATCGGCAGAAGCAACGCCACCGGCACCAGCATCGCGCCGGCGACACCGGTCAGGCCATTGGCGTCGATAAACGACTGCATGACTGGCGCCAAGACGAAGGAGCCGAGCCCAGCCGCGGCGTTGAGCATGCCCGCAACGAGCATCGCGCGCTCCGGACCCACGAAGTAGGTGGCAGAGGCGAGAACGAGCCCGAAGGCAACCGCCCCAGACCCGATCGCGTACAGCCCGCCGAGAGACATCATGAGCAGCGGGAACAATGTCGAGACAAGCAGCGCCGCAAGGGAACAGAAGATGAGAACCACGCCCATACTCATGACGAAGCGGTTCGACGTACGAAGCGCCAGCATTCCCATGAGCGGCTGCACCGCGCCAAACACGAGGTTCATCACCGCAAACACGAAGCTCACCTGCGCGTAGCTCGAGTGTGAATGCTCCATGAGCGGAGCGAGCAGGATTCCCATATTCGTTCGGGTGCCGCCGTTGAAGCCGTACAGGAGGCAGGCGATGAAACCGAAACCGACGGCCACGGGAAGGCTGGTGGGAGTCTTCTGCGTCATGCAACCGGTCTAAATACGCTGACTGCTGTATCGCAAAAGCGCCCCCATGCTGCGCGAATAAAACCACAAAACCGTTCACGTCCCCTCGCCGTTAAAGAAGCATGACTACATTGACTCCGTACCTCGCGTTCGCCGGCAATGCCCGCGAAGCCATGACCTTCTACCAGTCAGTCCTCGGTGGCCAGCTCGACCTCGTCACCGGCAAGGACTTCGGCCTCCCGCCCGAGCAGCACGATCGCATCATGCACGCATTCCTGCGCACTGAGGGCTGGAACCTCATGGCCGCGGACTCCGACAAGGCCGCAGAACGCTACCAGGGATTCAGTCTTTCCGTCATGGGCACCGAGGACGAGGCCGCCGAGGCCGAGAAGCAGATCGCGCAGTTGGCCGAGGGCGGATCGGTGGAGATGAAGTTCGAGCAGCAGCAGTGGGGCGCGCGATTTGGCATCGTGCGCGACAAGTACGGCATCACCTGGCAGTTCAACTTCGGCGAGTAGCACACTGTGCTTTTTGCTTTTCGACGTCTATAGCAACGAAGGCCTCGGCAGGGGGTTCCTGTCGAGGCCTTCTTGTTTTTTGAGTTTTTGGTCGGCGGTGTCTTACTCTCCCACACCCTCCCGGGTGCAGTACCATCAGCGCTGTTGGGCTTAGCTTCCGGGTTCGGAATGGGACCGGGCGTGTCCCCAATGCTATAACCACCGACACGATTAATTTGTGGTGTTTGTGTTATGCGGGATACTGCATAGTGAACGCGATACGTTGTGTTGTTTTTGTTTTGTTCTTGTTTTGTTTGATTATGTGTGTTGGTTGTTTGTCGGTAAATTAGTACCAGTCGCCTTCACACCTTACGGTGCTTCCAGGTCTGGCCTATCAACCCCATAGTCTGTGGGGTACCTCAAGTGAAACCTCATCTTAAAACAGGCTTCCCGCTTAGATGCTTTCAGCGGTTATCCCTTCCGTACGTAGCTAACCAGCCCTGCCACTGGCGTGACAACTGGCACACTAGAGGTACGTCCGTCCCGGTCCTCTCGTACTAGGGACAGCCTTCTTCAAGTTTCAACGCGCGCGGCGGATAGAGACCGAACTGTCTCACGACGTTCTAAACCCAGCTCGCGTGCCGCTTTAATGGGCGAACAGCCCAACCCTTGGGACCTACTCCAGCCCCAGGATGCGACGAGCCGACATCGAGGTGCCAAACCATCCCGTCGATATGGACTCTTGGGGAAGATCAGCCTGTTATCCCCGGGGTACCTTTTATCCGTTGAGCGACACCACTTCCACACGTAGGTGCCGGATCACTAGTCCCTACTTTCGTACCTGCTTGAGCCGTCACTCTCACAGTCAAGCTCCCTTGTGCACTTACACTCAACACCTGATTGCCAACCAGGCTGAGGGAACCTTTGGGCGCCTCCGTTACATTTTGGGAGGCAACCGCCCCAGTTAAACTACCCACCAGGCACTGTCCCCAACCCAGATCATGGGCCAAGGTTAAGGTGCTCAATCCGATCAGAGTGGTATTTCAACTTGCGACTCCACCCCACCTAGCGATGAGGTTTCATAGTCTCCCACCTATCCTACACAAACCGAACCAAACACCAATACCAAGCTATAGTGAAGGTCCCGGGGTCTTTTCGTCCTGCCGCGCGTAACGAGCATCTTTACTCGTACTGCAATTTCACCGGGCCTGTGGTTGAGACAGCAGGGAAGTCGTTACGCCATTCGTGCAGGTCGGAACTTACCCGACAAGGAATTTCGCTACCTTAGGATGGTTATAGTTACCACCGCCGTTTACTGGGGCTTAAATTCTCCGCTTCGCCCACACAAGGGTGGGCTAACAGGTCCTCTTAACCTTCCAGCACCGGGCAGGCGTCAGTCCGTATACATCAACTTCCACGTTTTCGCACGGACCTGTGTTTTTAATAAACAGTCGCTTCCCTCTATTCTCTGCGACCACCACCAGCTCAACCAGTCTGTCACCAGCAGTGGTCCCCCTTCTCCCGAAGTTACGGGGGCATTTTGCCGAGTTCCTTAACCACAGTTCACCCGAACGCCTTAGTATTCTCTACCTGACTACCTGTGTCGGTTATGGGTACGGGCCATGTATACACATCGCTAGAGGCTTTTCTTGACAGTACAGGATCACCAACATCCCCAAAAAAATGGGTACGCATCACGCCTGACCCTTTATATGCAACGCGGATTTACCTCTCGTTGCGGGCTGCACGCTTACACCACAATCCAATAAGTGGCTTGGCTACCAACCTGTGTCACCCCATCGCTTGGCTACTACCACGTCAGGTCCCACGCAGCCCCACACACAATCAACAAGTTGACAACGTGTGGTTTTGGGTGGTTAGTATCCATGATTCACCAGTGGGCGCATATACACGGGTACGGGAATATCAACCCGTTGTCCATCGACTACGCCTGTCGGCCTCGCCTTAGGTCCCGACTCACCCTGGGAAGATTAGCTTAACCCAGGAACCCTTAGTCATCCGGCGGATATGTTTTCCACATATCAGTCGTTACTCATGCCTGCATTCTCACTCGCACACACTCCACACCATCAGTTACCCGGGCGCTTCACAGCGTGCACGACGCTCCCCTACCCAACCAGAAAAACTGATTGCCGCGGCTTCGGCGGTGTACTTGAGCCCCACTACATTGTCGGCGCAGAACCACTCGACCAGTGAGCTATTACGCACTCTTTCAAGGGTGGCTGCTTCTAAGCCAACCTCCTGGCTGTCTTCGCGATCCCACATCCTTTCCCACTTAGTACACGCTTAGGGGCCTTAACCGGCGATCTGGGCTGTTTCCCTCTCGACCAACGGAGCTTATCCCCCGCAGTCTCACTGCCGTACTCTGACTTCACTGGCATTCGGAGTTTGGCTGACATTGCTAAGATTGTGGTCCCGCTCAACCAACCAGTAGCTCTACCTCCAGGAAGAAACACACGACGCTGCACCTAAATGCATTTCGGGGAGAACCAGCTATCACGGAGTTTGATTGGCCTTTCACCCCTACCCACAGCTCATCCCCTCAGTTTTCAACCTAAGTGGGTTCGCGCCTCCACAGCATCTTACTGCTGCTTCACACTGGCCATGGGTAGATCACCCCGCTTCGGGTCCAGAACATGCCACTACAAACACCCTGGTTAGGATTCGCTTTCGCTACGACTACCCCACACGGGTTAACCTCGCGACATGCCGCTGACTCGCAGGCTCATTCTTCAAAAGGCACGCCATCACCCCACAAAGAGGCTCTGACGGATTGTAAGCACACGGTTTCAGGTACTATTTCACTCCCCTCCCGGGGTACTTTTCACCATTCCCTCACGGTACTTGATCCGCTATCGGTCAACTTAAGTATTTAGGCTTACCGGGTGGTCCCGGCAGATTCACAGCAGATTCCACGAGCCCGCTGCTACTCGGGGACAACAACAACCACCACCATCACACATCAACGTACGGGACTGTCACCCTCTACGGCAGGTCATTCCAAACCACTTCCGCTCGCGCAATGATAAAAATGGCTTCTAGCTGGCAGACTAAAAACATCGAAACCCCACAACACCACACACACAACCCCTGCCAGGTATCACATGCGCATGGTTTAGCCTCATCCACGTTCGCTCGCCACTACTAGCAGAATCATTATTTATTTTCTTCTCCTACGGGTACTGAGATGTTTCACTTCCCCGCGTAACCCCCACACCGACTATGAATTCATCGGCAGGTAACCGCACATAACCACGGCCAGGTTTCCCCATTCGGACATCCTCGGATCAACGCTCTATTGGCAACTCCCCGAGGCTTAACGCAGCCTTACACGTCCTTCATCGGCTTAAGCTGCCAAGGCATCCACCGTGTGCCCTTAACCAAACAACACAACAACAGATACTTACAAACAAAAAACACTAAGAACAAAGAATAAAAAACAACAAACCCCCACCCCCAACACCACACAACAAAGTGCAGCGACATAAAAGGGGGTGGAAACAAATTGCATCGCGTCCACTATACAGTTCTCACACAACACACCCACACCACACAACAACAACCCACCACACAAACGTGGAAACGATCATCACCGCATCATGCAGGCCACCAGAAACACACATCATGCATGTTCCAGACACCCAACAGCATGCCAACCACAACGCACTTTCTTTGCCACCCTTACAGGTGCGACTTGTTTAACGTGTACTCCCACGATCAACGATGCCCCCCCTTTACGCACCCACAACACTTGCAGGCACCAACAACACGATGTTGTAAGGAAACATCCTTTAGTGGTGTGATCCACCTGGATAAAAACAAAATAAACAATTTGGTGGCAAACCTGCCACCACAAAATAAAACTCCATAGAAAGGAGGTGATCCAGCCGCACCTTCCGGTACGGCTACCTTGTTACGACTTCGTCCCAATCGCCGATCCCACCTTCGACCACTCCCTCCCAAACGGGTTGGGCCATGGGCTTCGGGTGTTACCAACTTTCATGACGTGACGGGCGGTGTGTACAAGGCCCGGGAACGTATTCACCGCAGCGTTGCTGATCTGCGATTACTAGCGACTCCGACTTCATGGGGTCGAGTTGCAGACCCCAATCCGAACTGAGGCCGGCTTTCAGCGATTCGCTCACCCTCACAGGCTCGCAGCGCGTTGTACCGACCATTGTAGCATGTGTGAAGCCCTGGACATAAGGGGCATGATGATTTGACGTCATCCCCACCTTCCTCCGAGTTAACCCCGGCAGTCTCTCATGAGTCCCCACCATCACGTGCTGGCAACATAAGACAAGGGTTGCGCTCGTTGCGGGACTTAACCCAACATCTCACGACACGAGCTGACGACAACCATGCACCACCTGTATACAGACCACAAGGGAAAACGTATCTCTACGCCGATCCTGCATATGTCAAGCCCAGGTAAGGTTCTTCGCGTTGCATCGAATTAATCCACATGCTCCGCCGCTTGTGCGGGCCCCCGTCAATTCCTTTGAGTTTTAGCCTTGCGGCCGTACTCCCCAGGCGGGGCGCTTAATGCGTTAGCTACGGCACAGAAGTCGTGGAAGACCCCTACACCTAGCGCCCACCGTTTACGGCATGGACTACCAGGGTATCTAATCCTGTTCGCTCCCCATGCTTTCGCTCCTCAGCGTCAGTTACTGCCCAGAGACCTGCCTTCGCCATCGGTGTTCCTCCTGATATCTGCGCATTCCACCGCTACACCAGGAATTCCAGTCTCCCCTACAGCACTCAAGTTATGCCCGTATCGCCTGCACGCCCGAAGTTAAGCCCCGGAATTTCACAGACGACGCGACAAACCACCTACGAGCTCTTTACGCCCAGTAATTCCGGACAACGCTCGCACCCTACGTATTACCGCGGCTGCTGGCACGTAGTTAGCCGGTGCTTCTTATACAGGTACCGTCACAAAAGCTTCGTCCCTGTCGAAAGAGGTTTACAACCCGAAGGCCGTCATCCCCCACGCGGCGTCGCTGCATCAGGCTTGCGCCCATTGTGCAATATTCCCCACTGCTGCCTCCCGTAGGAGTCTGGGCCGTATCTCAGTCCCAATGTGGCCGTCCACCCTCTCAGGCCGGCTACCCGTCGACGCCTTGGTAGGCCATTACCCCACCAACAAGCTGATAGGCCGCGGGCTCATCCCTAACCGAAAAAACTTTCCACAACCGACACTAAACGATTGTCCTATCCGGTATTAGACCCAGTTTCCCAAGCTTATCCCGAAGTCAGGGGCAGATCACCCACGTGTTACTCACCCGTTCGCCACTCGAGCACCCAGCAAGCTGGGCCTTTCCGTTCGACTTGCATGTGTTAAGCACGCCGCCAGCGTTCGTCCTGAGCCAGGATCAAACTCTCCACAAAAAACAAGAAAAAAACCTTGTCCAACATTCTGGGAAAGCCCAAAACCAAGCAAAAAAAACAAACAACCAGCACACCACCACACAAACAATGTGCAATGGCATAAAAAATGATTGTCCAAAAAAAATAGATGATACATGTGCACCCACCCGACGGGGCAAAAAGGCACACACAAAGCCACTCACCAGTACCAGTAAGCACCCACCATCACAGCACAGTCTTTAACAAGCAAGCCACACTTGCCAGCCACACCACACCATAACAGCACACACAAACCACACCAACAAGCAACAAAAAAAGTACAAAATTGGCACACTATTGAGTTCTCAAACAACACAACCACACCAGCAACCACACACAAACAACAAGGATGGTCAACCGATGAGAAAAAATATGTTTCGTCCCGCTAGTTTTCCTCCCGCCACACACTCTCCAAAAGAGGGGGCGCTGTCGGTCGCGGCGACTCACATAAAGCTACACACCCCCACCCCACAACACAAATCCCCAGCTCACACACACCAAACCAACGGCGTCGACAAGCAAAAATAAAAGACGGCCGCAACAAACGTTGCGACCGCCTTTAGCTCACAAACTACTTGTCCGACTTGGGGCGAACGACCACCATCGGGCACGGCGCGGACTGCAGCAGAGCGCGAGAGGTGGAGCCGAGCAGCATGCCGCGGAAACCGCCACGGCCGTGCGAGCCAACGACCAGCAGCTGCGCGCCTTGGGAGTTGTCAACCAGCGCGCGGATCGGCCGATCGCGGGTGATCACCATCTCGACCTCGACGTCTGGGTACTGCTCGAGCAGCGGGGCGAGGCGCTCGTGGAGCAGGTCGGTCTGCTCCTTCTCGATCACGGTCCACTCCTGCTGCGCGGCGGCGAGGCCGGCGAGGGAGGCCTGAACCTGCATGTCCATCCAGGTGTGCACTGCCACGACCTTGGCGCCGCGAGCCTTGGCCTCAGCAAAGGCGAACTCCGTCGCGCGCTGGGAGATGTCCGAGCCGTCCACGCCGACGACTACGGGACCGTACTTGTTCTCATCGGTGACGTGGTTGTCCTCGCGGACCACGACGACTGGGCAGTGCGCGTGGCTGACAACCGCGCCCGAGACCGAGCCCATCACCATGCCGGACAGACCGCCCAGACCGCGCGAGCCCATGACCAGCATGGTCACGTTGTCGCTCATCTCGAGCAGCATGTCGATCGGGGAACCCTCGGCGATGGTGTAGCCGATCTTGATGTCCGGGGCGACCTCGTGCGCGATGGTACGCGCCTCCTCGATCTTCTCCATGGTCTCGTTCTGCAGCTCATCGAAGAGCTCCTGGGGAGGAACCATTCCCTCTGCGTAAAGGAACTGGGGCATCGTGTACGCCGCCGCCAAGCGAAGCGGGATGCCGCGCTTCAAAGCGGTGTTGGCCGCCCAGCGCACAGCATTCTTGGAGGCGCTGGACCCATCGACGGCAACAACAACAATGTCTTCAGCAGTCATTTTGAATCGACCTTTCTCGTGCGCACTAGGCAGCTGCCCAGAAGCGTCGACCCACCGAGACTTCCACGAAGCCCCGAGCGGGGGATGGATGCCGAGCTCTCACTCGGCGTTGGCACCTCCCATTGTATCGCCATATATCCACCGCGCTACCCTGGTTAATACCAGTTGGGGGAATGTATTATTGCCCCACCCCCAAAAGTCAAAAACCGAGCCATTTCTGACTCGGTTTTGCTGTTTAACGTCACTACACGTGCGCGGCCTCAGAGTTGGCCGGGTACAGCAGCGCGTAGAAGAACTTCATCACGCTGAAGATCACCGCGCCGACGCCCTGGCTAAAGAATTCGACAAGGGGGTTCACGATAGCATTAATATCCATGGACAACAGGGTAATACATATCCCCCGCGGGCACGCACCTCTCCCCATCAAAAACGGGTTGAACCCTACCCGCGCCCGCGTCCCCGAGGAATTCGCCGGCCGACCGGCCTTCGATTTCCTGTGGCATCTCATCTCCACTCAACGCCGGCGCAACCCCGCTGACACCGTTGAAGCAGCCCGCGAGCGCTTCACCCAGGGGCAGGTCGTTGCCTCACGCGGTCAACGCGGCACCGTCCTCTCGCAGTCCACGTTGCTTTCGCTTGACGACGACCTATGGTTCTATCGCATGCCGACGGAGGAAGCCCCCATCCCCTTTAGCTGCGAGATCATCCACGAGGATGACAGGCTGCTCGTCGTGGACAAGCCGCCCTTCCTCGCCACGATGCCCAGGGGCAAGCACATCACGCAGACCGCCACGGTGCAGATGCGCCGGTCCACGGGCATCGAGGACCTCGCCCCAGCCCACCGGCTCGACCGGCTGACCTCCGGTGTCTTGGTGTTCACGAAGGAGCGGAAGTACCGCGGCGCTTACCAAACGCTGTTCGCCGAGCGAAAAGCACAGAAGACCTACGAGGCGGTCGCGGCATACGATTACTCGATCGAGCCGGGGACCGTCTGGCGACACAGGATCGAGAAGATCCCAGGAGTCATGCAGGCCGAGATCATCGAGGGGCAGGCAAACTCCGAGACCCTCCTCGCGGAAATCAAGCCCCTTCCCCAGGAACGCAGCGAACGGCTAGCGGCCCGCTACGGAGTGGACGCGGAGCTTGCCACATACGTTTTGAAACCCGCCACGGGCAAGACCCACCAGCTGCGGGTGCACATGTTCGCCGCCGGCGTCCCCATCCTCGGTGACCCCACCTACCCGTGCCTGCTGCCGGAAACCGAGGAGTCGTTCGCTCACCCCATGCACCTCACGGCCCGCCAGCTCGAGTTCGTCGATCCCATTACAGGCGAAGCGCAGAGGTTCGAGAGTACGCGAGTGCTCTAGCGTTTGCTTGTCGACGCCAACGGTGTCTGGTGCACATCGCCAATCGGCGCCTGACAGCCGCACCAGACGCAAACGCGTTGAAGGCCCCTGGACTGTTGTGTCTAGGGGCCTTCTTGTTTTTTGAGTTTTTGGTCGGCGGTGTCTTACTCTCCCACACCCTCCCGGGTGCAGTACCATCAGCGCTGTTGGGCTTAGCTTCCGGGTTCGGAATGGGACCGGGCGTGTCCCCAATGCTATAACCACCGACACGATTAATTTGTGGTGTTTGTGTTATGCGGGATACTGCATAGTGAACGCGATACGTTGTGTTGTTTTTGTTTTGTTTTTGTTTTGTTTGATTATGTGTGTTGGTTGTTTGTCGGTAAATTAGTACCAGTCGCCTTCACACCTTACGGTGCTTCCAGGTCTGGCCTATCAACCCCATAGTCTGTGGGGTACCTCAAGTGAAACCTCATCTTAAAACAGGCTTCCCGCTTAGATGCTTTCAGCGGTTATCCCTTCCGTACGTAGCTAACCAGCCCTGCCACTGGCGTGACAACTGGCACACTAGAGGTACGTCCGTCCCGGTCCTCTCGTACTAGGGACAGCCTTCTTCAAGTTTCAACGCGCGCGGCGGATAGAGACCGAACTGTCTCACGACGTTCTAAACCCAGCTCGCGTGCCGCTTTAATGGGCGAACAGCCCAACCCTTGGGACCTACTCCAGCCCCAGGATGCGACGAGCCGACATCGAGGTGCCAAACCATCCCGTCGATATGGACTCTTGGGGAAGATCAGCCTGTTATCCCCGGGGTACCTTTTATCCGTTGAGCGACACCACTTCCACACGTAGGTGCCGGATCACTAGTCCCTACTTTCGTACCTGCTTGAGCCGTCACTCTCACAGTCAAGCTCCCTTGTGCACTTACACTCAACACCTGATTGCCAACCAGGCTGAGGGAACCTTTGGGCGCCTCCGTTACATTTTGGGAGGCAACCGCCCCAGTTAAACTACCCACCAGGCACTGTCCCCAACCCAGATCATGGGCCAAGGTTAAGGTGCTCAATCCGATCAGAGTGGTATTTCAACTTGCGACTCCACCCCACCTAGCGATGAGGTTTCATAGTCTCCCACCTATCCTACACAAACCGAACCAAACACCAATACCAAGCTATAGTGAAGGTCCCGGGGTCTTTTCGTCCTGCCGCGCGTAACGAGCATCTTTACTCGTACTGCAATTTCACCGGGCCTGTGGTTGAGACAGCAGGGAAGTCGTTACGCCATTCGTGCAGGTCGGAACTTACCCGACAAGGAATTTCGCTACCTTAGGATGGTTATAGTTACCACCGCCGTTTACTGGGGCTTAAATTCTCCGCTTCGCCCACACAAGGGTGGGCTAACAGGTCCTCTTAACCTTCCAGCACCGGGCAGGCGTCAGTCCGTATACATCAACTTCCACGTTTTCGCACGGACCTGTGTTTTTAATAAACAGTCGCTTCCCTCTATTCTCTGCGACCACCACCAGCTCAACCAGTCTGTCACCAGCAGTGGTCCCCCTTCTCCCGAAGTTACGGGGGCATTTTGCCGAGTTCCTTAACCACAGTTCACCCGAACGCCTTAGTATTCTCTACCTGACTACCTGTGTCGGTTATGGGTACGGGCCATGTATACACATCGCTAGAGGCTTTTCTTGACAGTACAGGATCACCAACATCCCCAAAAAAATGGGTACGCATCACGCCTGACCCTTTATATGCAACGCGGATTTACCTCTCGTTGCGGGCTGCACGCTTACACCACAATCCAATAAGTGGCTTGGCTACCAACCTGTGTCACCCCATCGCTTGGCTACTACCACGTCAGGTCCCACGCAGCCCCACACACAATCAACAAGTTGACAACGTGTGGTTTTGGGTGGTTAGTATCCATGATTCACCAGTGGGCGCATATACACGGGTACGGGAATATCAACCCGTTGTCCATCGACTACGCCTGTCGGCCTCGCCTTAGGTCCCGACTCACCCTGGGAAGATTAGCTTAACCCAGGAACCCTTAGTCATCCGGCGGATATGTTTTCCACATATCAGTCGTTACTCATGCCTGCATTCTCACTCGCACACACTCCACACCATCAGTTACCCGGGCGCTTCACAGCGTGCACGACGCTCCCCTACCCAACCAGAAAAACTGATTGCCGCGGCTTCGGCGGTGTACTTGAGCCCCACTACATTGTCGGCGCAGAACCACTCGACCAGTGAGCTATTACGCACTCTTTCAAGGGTGGCTGCTTCTAAGCCAACCTCCTGGCTGTCTTCGCGATCCCACATCCTTTCCCACTTAGTACACGCTTAGGGGCCTTAACCGGCGATCTGGGCTGTTTCCCTCTCGACCAACGGAGCTTATCCCCCGCAGTCTCACTGCCGTACTCTGACTTCACTGGCATTCGGAGTTTGGCTGACATTGCTAAGATTGTGGTCCCGCTCAACCAACCAGTAGCTCTACCTCCAGGAAGAAACACACGACGCTGCACCTAAATGCATTTCGGGGAGAACCAGCTATCACGGAGTTTGATTGGCCTTTCACCCCTACCCACAGCTCATCCCCTCAGTTTTCAACCTAAGTGGGTTCGCGCCTCCACAGCATCTTACTGCTGCTTCACACTGGCCATGGGTAGATCACCCCGCTTCGGGTCCAGAACATGCCACTACAAACACCCTGGTTAGGATTCGCTTTCGCTACGACTACCCCACACGGGTTAACCTCGCGACATGCCGCTGACTCGCAGGCTCATTCTTCAAAAGGCACGCCATCACCCCACAAAGAGGCTCTGACGGATTGTAAGCACACGGTTTCAGGTACTATTTCACTCCCCTCCCGGGGTACTTTTCACCATTCCCTCACGGTACTTGATCCGCTATCGGTCAACTTAAGTATTTAGGCTTACCGGGTGGTCCCGGCAGATTCACAGCAGATTCCACGAGCCCGCTGCTACTCGGGGACAACAACAACCACCACCATCACACATCAACGTACGGGACTGTCACCCTCTACGGCAGGTCATTCCAAACCACTTCCGCTCGCGCAATGATAAAAATGGCTTCTAGCTGGCAGACTAAAAACATCGAAACCCCACAACACCACACACACAACCCCTGCCAGGTATCACATGCGCATGGTTTAGCCTCATCCACGTTCGCTCGCCACTACTAGCAGAATCATTACATTTATTTTCTTCTCCTACGGGTACTGAGATGTTTCACTTCCCCGCGTAACCCCCACACCGACTATGAATTCATCGGCAGGTAACCGCACATAACCACGGCCAGGTTTCCCCATTCGGACATCCTCGGATCAACGCTCTATTGGCAACTCCCCGAGGCTTAACGCAGCCTTACACGTCCTTCATCGGCTTAAGCTGCCAAGGCATCCACCGTGTGCCCTTAACCAAACAACACAACAACAGATACTTACAAACAAAAAACACTAAGAACAAAGAATAAAAAACAACAAACCCCCACCCCCAACACCACACAACAAAGTGCAGCGACATAAAAGGGGGTGGAAACAAATTGCATCGCGTCCACTATACAGTTCTCACACAACACACCCACACCACACAACAACAACCCACCACACAAACGTGGAAACGATCATCACCGCATCATGCAGGCCACCAGAAACACACATCATGCATGTTCCAGACACCCAACAGCATGCCAACCACAACGCACTTTCTTTGCCACCCTTACAGGTGCGACTTGTTTAACGTGTACTCCCACGATCAACGATGCCCCCCCTTTACGCACCCACAACACTTGCAGGCACCAACAACACGATGTTGTAAGGAAACATCCTTTAGTGGTGTGATCCACCTGGATAAAAACAAAATAAACAATTTGGTGGCAAACCTGCCACCACAAAATAAAACTCCATAGAAAGGAGGTGATCCAGCCGCACCTTCCGGTACGGCTACCTTGTTACGACTTCGTCCCAATCGCCGATCCCACCTTCGACCACTCCCTCCCAAACGGGTTGGGCCATGGGCTTCGGGTGTTACCAACTTTCATGACGTGACGGGCGGTGTGTACAAGGCCCGGGAACGTATTCACCGCAGCGTTGCTGATCTGCGATTACTAGCGACTCCGACTTCATGGGGTCGAGTTGCAGACCCCAATCCGAACTGAGGCCGGCTTTCAGCGATTCGCTCACCCTCACAGGCTCGCAGCGCGTTGTACCGACCATTGTAGCATGTGTGAAGCCCTGGACATAAGGGGCATGATGATTTGACGTCATCCCCACCTTCCTCCGAGTTAACCCCGGCAGTCTCTCATGAGTCCCCACCATCACGTGCTGGCAACATAAGACAAGGGTTGCGCTCGTTGCGGGACTTAACCCAACATCTCACGACACGAGCTGACGACAACCATGCACCACCTGTATACAGACCACAAGGGAAAACGTATCTCTACGCCGATCCTGCATATGTCAAGCCCAGGTAAGGTTCTTCGCGTTGCATCGAATTAATCCACATGCTCCGCCGCTTGTGCGGGCCCCCGTCAATTCCTTTGAGTTTTAGCCTTGCGGCCGTACTCCCCAGGCGGGGCGCTTAATGCGTTAGCTACGGCACAGAAGTCGTGGAAGACCCCTACACCTAGCGCCCACCGTTTACGGCATGGACTACCAGGGTATCTAATCCTGTTCGCTCCCCATGCTTTCGCTCCTCAGCGTCAGTTACTGCCCAGAGACCTGCCTTCGCCATCGGTGTTCCTCCTGATATCTGCGCATTCCACCGCTACACCAGGAATTCCAGTCTCCCCTACAGCACTCAAGTTATGCCCGTATCGCCTGCACGCCCGAAGTTAAGCCCCGGAATTTCACAGACGACGCGACAAACCACCTACGAGCTCTTTACGCCCAGTAATTCCGGACAACGCTCGCACCCTACGTATTACCGCGGCTGCTGGCACGTAGTTAGCCGGTGCTTCTTATACAGGTACCGTCACAAAAGCTTCGTCCCTGTCGAAAGAGGTTTACAACCCGAAGGCCGTCATCCCCCACGCGGCGTCGCTGCATCAGGCTTGCGCCCATTGTGCAATATTCCCCACTGCTGCCTCCCGTAGGAGTCTGGGCCGTATCTCAGTCCCAATGTGGCCGTCCACCCTCTCAGGCCGGCTACCCGTCGACGCCTTGGTAGGCCATTACCCCACCAACAAGCTGATAGGCCGCGGGCTCATCCCTAACCGAAAAAACTTTCCACAACCGACACTAAACGATTGTCCTATCCGGTATTAGACCCAGTTTCCCAAGCTTATCCCGAAGTCAGGGGCAGATCACCCACGTGTTACTCACCCGTTCGCCACTCGAGCACCCAGCAAGCTGGGCCTTTCCGTTCGACTTGCATGTGTTAAGCACGCCGCCAGCGTTCGTCCTGAGCCAGGATCAAACTCTCCACAAAAAACAAGAAAAAAACCTTGTCCAACATTCTGGGAAAGCCCAAAACCAAGCAAAAAAAACAAACAACCAGCACACCACCACACAAACAATGTGCAATGGCATAAAAAATGATTGTCCAAAAAAAAAGATGATACATGTGCACCCACCCGACGGGGCAAAAAGGCACACACAAAAGCCACTCACCAGTACCAGTAAGCACCCACCATCACAGCACAGTATTTAACAAGCAAGCCACACTTGCCAGCCACACCACACCATAACAGCACACACAAACCACACCAACAAGCAACAAAAAAAGTACAAAATTGGCACACTATTGAGTTCTCAAACAACATGAACACACGTCAAACACGGAACGTCTTTTGTTCATCCTCTGTTCGAACGCGGTAATAGAAAACTTTACACAAATTTACACAAAACAGTGAAAAACTGTCAAATCATGTGCTAGGAAGCTTTCCCCTAGCCGCCGAAGCGACCCGCATTAAGTTACACACCCCACCACAAGAACACAAACCCGCAGGCCAGCCTATCGATAGAGGCCGCGGCTTGAGGCCACCTTCTCCAGCAGCTCATGCAGGTCGGCACGAGACAGGTCCAGCTTCACCGCCTCGTCCACCAAGGGCGCCACGTAGTCGGCGGCGATCTCGCGATGACGCCGCTCCCTGATGAGGTCTCCGGCGGAGTTCGCGACAAACATGCCCACGCCCCGCCTCTTCTCCAAGATCCCCTGCCCCGCCAGCAGCACCAGCCCCCGACGGGCGGTGGCCGGGTTAATTCGATGGAACTCCGCCAGCTCGTTCATGGAGGGCGCCCGCTGCCCCTCGGCCAGCCGCCCCTCGAGGATGAGGTCTTCGATGAGGGCAGCGATCTGCCTGAAGAGTGGCGCGTTTTGCTCGTCCATAGGATCCCCTCTCCGACATGGCAATGGTTAGTTAGTCTGATAACTAACCAATGTAGCTTGCTTCCTCCTAGAATGTCGCGCCGCACTATAGACGTCGATAAGCAACCTGCAAGCTTGTAACGTGGAGTAATCGACGCGAGCACCCCTCATGAGGCATGCTAGAGGGGCGTGAAAAGATTTTTAGAAATGACAAACGATATAGGAATTCAGGAGCCATGCTTGAACGCACACAAATTTTCGTCGACACTAGTTACCTACTCGCTAGCTTTTATAACTCCTGGGAAATTGGTGCCCGCGCACAATTAGAAATTGATCTGCCGGAGGTTGTGGCGACCCTCGGGCAGATGGTGTCCAACCAGCTCGGGCAGCCGGTGCATCGCCAGCTGTGGTACGACGGCATCCCCGATTCCGGGCCGCATCGCTACCAGCGGGCGCTGCGCACCTGCGACGGCGTCCAGCTGCGCGCGGGGCAGCTAATCGAGTGGGGCGATCGCCGCACCCAGAAAGCAGTAGACACCCGGCTCGTCGC
The DNA here is from genome assembly GCF_000550805.1 of Corynebacterium vitaeruminis DSM 20294. Classification (NCBI taxonomy): domain Bacteria; kingdom Bacillati; phylum Actinomycetota; class Actinomycetes; order Mycobacteriales; family Corynebacteriaceae; genus Corynebacterium; species Corynebacterium vitaeruminis. Next base: position 2,813,389 of record NZ_CP004353.1, read on the forward strand.
GGACATGGTTTTGGCCGGAGTCCGCCGCGAGTTCACCGACATCGTGTTGGTCTCCGGCGACGCCGACATGATTCCCGGGGTCCAGGAGGCCGTCAACGCGGGCGTCCGCGTCCATCTATACGGATTCGGCTGGGACTCGATGTCTTCGGCGCTGCGCCACGCCTGCGACTCGACCACCATCCTCGATCCGCGCGAGGACTTCGCGGACTGCATGCAGCTCGAGGTGCTCGAGGGGCCGCTGCCGCCGGTTGTCCGAGGAAACCTTGGCTGCGCCGACGCGGAGCCGGGCGAGCCCTGTGCCGAGGTCGCCGACGATCCCAGCGCGGAGCCACAAAGCGAGGACACCTCGAGCTCCGCAAAGGCTACGTCGGCCCCCGATCCCGAGGCGATCGCCGACGCGGAAGCCGAGATCCGCAGCGCGGGGCTCGAGGGACCAGCCGCCGAGAAGAGTGACCGGCTCCTGGCGCCGCCCCCGGGCGAACCCGCGCTGAGCGCGGAGGACTGCACCGCGGAGATCGGCGGTCCGAGCGTCCCGCAGGCGCCGAAGCCGGGGCCACACCACTCCATCACCGTGACGTCCTCGGTGGAGGAGTCGGTGGAGCTTTCCATCACGGAATCGGATGACGAGCCGTCGGAGGAACCCGCTCCGAAGCCTGCACCCAAACCGACCCCGAATCCGTCCATGATGGCCCCGCGCCGCAAGCTGCGCTCGCGATACGTTCCGCTGCCCAACGAGGTGTGGTCCTCGGCTGGGTTCCAGACCCCCTTTGACGTGGGCCAACAGTACGCCGTGTGGTGGTACGAAAACGCGGCTACCAGCGACCAGCGTGACTCCGCGCATCTCCTGTCCGGCGGCGGGCTCCCGCCCGAGATCGACCGGCCGCTGCTCCAGTTCGCGTGCGAGACGCTGCACGAGTACACGCTCACAGAAAACCAGCGGGTCAACCTGCGCGACGGGTTCCACTCCGGGATCCGCGGCATCCTGTTGAACGGCAGCTAGACGCAAAAGGCCAGCCCCCGGGCTGGCTTTTTGCTTTTCGACGCCTACGGCTACTCCGCGTCCTTCTTCTCAGACGCCTCTTCGGCCTTGGCTTCATCCGAGGCGTCCTCGGTTTCCGCCGGGGTGGTCTCGGCCGGGGTGGCCTCCGCCGCCTCGGCGTCCGACTCCGGCTTGGCCTCGAGCGCCGCGGTCTCCTTCTTCATGGACGCGCGGATCTCCTCCAGCCGGCTCGCGGCCTTGACGTCGGCACCCGTGGCATCGATCTCGGCGAGGCGATCCCCCATGCTCGACTGCATGAGCTCCTGGGAACCGAGCGCGTTCGCGTAGCGGCGCTCGATCTTCTCGCGCACGGCGTCGAGGGAGGGGACGTCGTTGTCCGGCTCGAATTCCTTCATCGAGTCGAGCGCCTTGTTGCTCGCCTCCTGCATCTTGGTCTGCTGCACCTGCTGGGTGAGCTGGTCGATCTGGGAAAGCTGCTCGGTCAGCCGCGCCTCGGACTGCTTGACCTGCTCGGTCGCCTGCGCCGCGGCCTGCACGGACTGTGCGTGCAGCGTCTTGGTCTCCTCGAGCTGCTGCTCGGCGGTGACCAGCTGGGTGGCGTAGATCTCCGCGACGTTTCCGTACTCGGTGGCCTTCGCCGCGTCGCCGTCTGCCTGGGCCTTGTCGGCGAGCTGGATCGCCTGGCGCGCCTTCTCCGTCAGCGTCTTCTGCTCCTCGAGGAGGCGGTTGAGCTTCATCTCGAGCTGGTTCTTGTTGCCGATGACCGAGGCGGCCTGCTGCGCGATCTGCTGGTGTTGCTGCTTGGCGGCGTCGGTGGCCTGCTTGATCTGCACCAGGGGATCGGCGTTCTCGTCGATCTTCTGGTCGAGCGAGGCGGTGAGGTACTTCCAGCCTTTGGAAAATGGGTTAGCCATGAGTTGTCATCCTTTTCGATTGCGCTGTCACTCCGGGCACGCCGATCATGTCAGCCGAGTTGATAGGCCAGCACCACATGGGGGACGCCAGCGTAGCAACGCTACCTAGCCCAGCTTAATGGCAATTTGTGGTTTTCGTCAGGCTAAGCAAAGCCGAAAACAGCGGCGCGCCGCCCCGCGGGCCCCAGCATTGAGGTGCCGGTGGGGCCAATCGGGGCGGCGCGCCGTCGAAAAAGAGCGAGGGTAAACGCCAGGCTTAGGCGTTGCCGGAGTTCTGCTCGGCGATCTGACGCTTCACGTCCTCCATGTCCAGGGCCTTGACCTGGGTGATCAGGTCCTCGAGCGCCGCGGGCGGCAGCGCGCCGGCCTCGCGGTAGACGAGGATCCCGTCGCGGAAGACCATGAGGGTGGGGATGGACTGGATCTGCAGCGCGGCGGCCAGGCCCTGGTTGGCCTCGGTGTCGAGCTTGGTGAAGGTCGCATCGGTGTGCTTCTCGGAGGCCTTCTCATAGGTGGGGCCGAACGCGCGGCACGGGCCGCACCAGGATGCCCACGCGTCCACGAGGACGATGCCGTCCTGGGTCACGGTAGCCTCAAATGTGTCTTCCGTTACATCGATGGTTGCCACGAAATAACTCCTTTTCCAAATTTGTCGTGTTCTAATGAAGGCTAACGACACAGTATCTGAAGTTATTCCCAGCCTGCAGGTGGCGGGTCCGCACTCGTTGTCGCGCTATGCTGTTGTGGTTGCTTTCGCGGGCTGCTTTCCGCGGCCGGTCGAAGATGAATCCGTACGAAAGGACCCCGAACATGACCAAGAATTACTACGTCGAAGGCATGACCTGCCAGCACTGCGTCGCCTCCGTGACCGAGGAGATCGAAGAGGTCGCGGGCGCGCAGGGCGTCGACGTGGATCTTGAGACCGGTCGGGTCACCGTCACGGGCGAGGATTTCACCGACGCCGACATCGAGGCCGCCATCAAGGAAGCCGGCTACTCGCTCAAGGCATAAAATATCATTTATTTTTTCGCCGCAATCGGTTCCCTCCGGTTGCGGTTTTTTGCTTGTCGACGCCAAGGCGCGCCGCCCAAGGCTCTCGAATAAAATGTAGAATTATGAATAACGAAGGCGCCGCACGCACCCGCAATTTCCGGCTCGACCACATGCCCGTGACCGCCAAGCACAAGCGCATGCTGGTGGGCTCCGGCCTCGGCTGGGCGCTCGACGCCATGGACGTCGGGCTCATCTCCTTCATCATGGCGGCCCTTGCCGCCCAGTGGGGACTTACAGCCACCGACACGTCGTGGCTCGCGTCGATCGGCTTCATGGGCATGGCGCTCGGCGCCACGTTCGGCGGCCTGCTCGCCGACCGCTTCGGGCGCCGCCACGTCTTCGCCGTCACGCTGCTCATCTACGGCCTAGCGACGGGTGCGTCCACCCTGTCGACGGGACTTGCGATGCTCATCGTCTTCCGCTTTGTGGTGGGTCTGGGCCTCGGCGCCGAGCTCCCCGTTGCGTCGACGCTCATCTCTGAGTTCGCGCCCCTGCGGGTGCGCGGCCGGATGGTCGTCGCGCTCGAGGCGTTCTGGGCCCTAGGCTGGATCGCCGCCGCCGCGATCGGGGCCTTCGTGGTCTCTGCCAGCGCCAACGGCTGGCGCTGGGCGCTAGCCCTCGGCTGCGTCCCCGCGGTCTACGCCCTCTACGTCCGCCTGGGCCTTCCGGAGTCCGTGAGATTCCTCGAGTCGAAGGGCCGCCACGACGAGGCGGAGCAGGTGGTGCGGGGATTCGAGGCCGAGGTTCCGGCGGGCGAGCTTGCCGCGCTGCGTTCGGAGGCGCCCGCGGAAAAGCCCGACGAGGCGGCGGGCACCTCGATCTGGGCGCCCGCGCTCCGCGCCCGCACCGCTGCGCTGTGGACGGTGTGGTTCTGCATCAACCTGAGCTACTACGGCGCCTTCATCTGGATCCCCTCGCTGCTGGTCCACGACGGGTTCAGCTTGGTGAAGTCCTTCCAGTACACGCTCATCATCACGCTCGCGCAGCTGCCGGGCTACGCGGCCGCCGCATGGCTCATCGAGCGGTGGGGGCGCCGGGTTACCCTCGGGGTGTTCCTCGTCGGCTCCGCCGTCGCCGCTGGCCTCTACGGCTTCGCCGGAACCACCTCCACGATCATCGCGGCGGGCTGCCTGCTGAGCTTCTTCAACCTTGGCGCCTGGGGGGCCTTGTACGCCATCGGGCCGGAGCTCTACCCCACCGCGGTGCGCGGCGCGGGCACGGGTGCCGCCGCGGGGTTCGGGCGTATCGCCTCCATCATCGCCCCACTCATCGTCCCGCCGATCGTTGCCGCGGCGGGAACGAACGCGCTGTTTGCGCTGTTCGGGGCGGCATTCGCCATCGCCGCCGTCGCCGCGTTCACGCTGCCGGAGCAAAAGGGCAAGGCGCTGGCCTAGCCGCGCGCCATGTCCACGAAGCGCGAGTAGTGCAGCTGGTGGGCGACCTGGACGGTGTCGATGGGGCCGCCGCGGTGCTTGGCCAGGATGATGTCGGCCTCGCCAGCGCGCTCGTTGTCCTTGTCCTGTGAATCGGGGCGGTAGAGCAGCATGACCATGTCGGCGTCCTGCTCGAGCGAGCCGGACTCGCGCAGGTCGGCGATCTGCGGGCGCTTGTCGGTGCGCGACTCCGGGCCACGGTTGAGCTGCGAGATCGCCACCAGCGGCACGTCGAGCTCCTTGGCCAGCAGCTTGAGCTGGCGAGAGAACTCGGAGACCTCCTGCTGGCGGGACTCGACACGCTTGCCCGAGCTCATGAGCTGGAGGTAGTCGAGCACGATGAGTTGCAGGTCGTGCTTCTGCTTGAGCTGTCGGGCCTTGGAGCGGATCTCCATCATGGTGAGGTTCGCGGAGTCGTCGATGAACAGCGGCGCGTTCTCGATCTGCCCGACGCGGGTGGCGAGCTTCGCCCACGCCGCGTCGTCGAGGCGGCCGGAGCGCATGTCGGAGAGCTTGACCTCGGTCTCCGCGGACAGCAGGCGCATGACGATCTCCGACTTCGACATTTCCAGGGAGAAGATGACGGCCGTCTTGTTGTGCTTGATGGAGCACGAGCGCACGAAGTCGAGGGCAAGTGTCGACTTGCCCACGCCGGGGCGGGCCGCGACGATGATCATCTGGCCGCCGTGCAGGCCGTTGGTGAGGTTATCGAGGTCGATGAAGCCCGTGGGGATGCCCATGGCGAGGCCACCGTTGGTGGTGATCTCGTCGAGCTCGTCCATGGTGGGCTGCAGGATGTCCATGAGCACCGAGTAGTCCTCGGTCTTGTTCTTCTTGGCGATGTCGAAGACCTGCTGCTGGGCCATGTCGATGACCGCGTCGATCTCCGCGCCCTCGGTGCCCTCGTATCCGAGCTGCACGACGCGGGTGCCGGCGTCGACGAGCTTCCGGAGCAGCCCCTTCTCGGCGACGATCTCCGCGTAGTACCGCGCGTTCGCGGCCGTGGGCACCGACGAGATGAGCGTGTGCAGGTAGGGGGCTCCGCCCGCACGCTCGAGGTCGTTGTTGCGGTCGAGGCGGGCCGCGACGATGACCGGGTCGATCTCCTTGTTGTCGGAGAACAGGTCGATGATCGCCTGGTAGATGAGCTGGTGGGCGGGACGGTAGAAGTCCTCCGGCGAGAGCACCTCGATGATGTCGACGACCGTGGAGGGACTCAGCAGCATGGCGCCGAGCACGCCCTGCTCGGCCTCGTTGTCGTGCGGCGGCTGGCGGAATTCTCCGAAGGGGGTGCGGTTGTTCTCCCGGCGCTGGAAATTGCGGTCTGACGGGCGGAAATCCGGTTCCTCGTCGAGCGGCGGCGGGACGAAATCGTCGTCGAAGCTTGCGCCCTCAACCCCAGTTGTCATCGAACCCCTCTTTCTTGAGTCAATCTCTACAGATTGTAGCGACGGCAAGAAATACCGCAAGGTTCCCTGGACGGGCCTGGGGATAACTACGGTTGCTAGGCCAATAGGAGGGGGTTATCCACAGGCGCGCGACACTACGCTCGCGCGCGGTGCGGAGTGTTTGTAGCGTGAGGCTCATGGATCCGATCGACGCGTTCGCCGCCGCCTTCACCTACCCCGTCGCCCTCCTGCGCGCCGTGACAGGTGCCAACGTCGCCAGCCTGACAGCCCGCGGAATACCAGCCACCTACGCCCGCGAACTCACAGACCTCGCCCCCATCTACACCCGCGGCCACCTCGCGGCCGCCCTCGAAGAAAACGGGCACGGCCTAGCCACCATCCAGATCATCGAAAAACTCGCCCGCCGCCTCCCCACCGGCGCACGCCACACCTTCCGGCTCACCCTTGCCCGCATGGTAGGCGACGTCGACCACATTCACGCAGCAGGCCGCGCCCTACTACCAGCCACCCCACCACCGAAAACCGGGGCTAGAATCACCAGACGCAAAAACCACGTCTGGTCCGTAACATTCACCGGACCCGCAGCCACCATCGCGCAACTCTACGACCCGTTCAAACACACCCGCGACCCCGCAACCGCCCTCCGCGACACCATCACCCGTGGTGGGGTTCGCACCGTGCTGCGCCCCCTCGTCGTCATCCCCCTTCACCACACAACGAAAGTGCTAGACGGCACCAAAGACGAAACCACCTTCTGCTGCAGCGACGGGGTCATCCGCACCAGCACCCACATAGCCAACATGGAGTTGGACGAAACCTGGGGGTTTGCACTCACCCACCCCGTAGCTGGCCCCGTCGACCTCGTACGCACCCAGCGGTTTGCCAACACCAAGCAACGCATCCTCGCCACCGTGGACAATCCCACCTGCGCCTGGGACGGATGCACCACCCCCGCCGACGAATGCCAAATCCACCACCTCGTTGCCTGGCACCACGGCGGACACACCACAAGCAGCAACCTAGCCACCTGCTGCGCCTACCACAACGGTGTCAACGACGATAACCCCAACGCCCCACCACGCTACGGGCACCTGACCAGACACAACGGAAAAGTCACCCGCGTCTACCACTAAACCCGCAGGCGAATCACGCCCCGCGGGCTAGACGCGCGCGCGAAATCGCATCCGCGGCTCGGATGAGCGCGAGGTGGGAGAAGGCCTGGGGGAAGTTTCCGGCCAGCCGCTTGTTGATCGGGTCGTATTCCTCGGCGAGCAGGCCGAGGTCGTTGGCGACCCCGGTGACCATGTTCATCTTCTCCTCGGCTTCCTCGAGGCGGCCGGAGGCGGCGTACTGCTCGATGAGCCAGAAGGTGCAGATGAGGAACGGGGATTCCCCGCCTTGGAGCCCATCCACGCCGCCTTCCGTTCGGTACCGGTACACGTAGCCATGGTCGTCGACAAGCTCCTGCTCGATGGCAGCAACCGTACCTTTCATGCGGGCGTCGTCGGCGGCGATGAACCGGGTGTGCGAGAGCTGGAGGAGCGAGGCGTCGACGGTCGTACCGCCGTAGAACTGCGTGAACGTGCCGAGCTCCTCGTTGAAGCCGTGCTCAAGGATCTCCTCGGCGAGCCGATCGCGGTAGAAGCGCCAGCTCTCCACGTCCCCGTCGAGGCCGTGCAGCTCGACCGCGCGGATGCCCTCGTTGAAGGCTGCCCACATCATGACGCGGCCGTGCGTGAAGAACCGCGGAAGCCCACGCATCTCCCAGATGCCGTGGTCCTTCACGTGGATGTGCTCGGTCTGGTAGTCGAGCAGGCGCTTTTGCAGGCCCCAGGAGAACTCGTCCTCCTCGTAGCCGCTGTCGCGCAGCCGCGCCAGCGCCAGCATCACCTCGCCGACCACGTCGGCCTGGTACTGGCCCGCCGCCCCGTTTCCCACGCGTACCGGCGTCGAACCGGCGTACCCCTTGAGATGCGTGAGCTCCTTCTCGTCAAGCTCGCGCTCGCCGCCGAGGCCGTACATGATCTGAAGGTTCTCCACGTCGCCGGCGACGGCGCGCAGCAGCCAGTTGCGCCAGTCGAGGGCGCCGTCCACGAAGCCGTGGCTGGCCATCACCTCCACGGTGAGCGCGGCGTCGCGCAGCCAGGTGTAGCGATAGTCCCAGTTGCGCTCGCCGCCGAAGTCCTCCGGTAGCGAGGAGGTGGGCGCGGCCACGATGCCGCCGGTGTCCGAGTGCGTGAGCGCGCGCAGGACGAGGAGCGAGCGCTCCACCAGGCCCGCCCACGGGGAGTCCACCGCGAGGTTATCGATCCACGACTGCCAGAAGTCGGTGGTCAGCGTCAGCGCGGCCTCGGCCGCCACGGGCTCGGGCACCTCCTGCCAGGAGGGGAACCACGTCAGCGACCAGTCGAGCTTGTCGCCAGCGCTGAGCTGGAAGTCCCCGACCAACCGGGGCAGGAGCCTGGACTCGCCCTCCTCTAGGTCCTCGGAGGTGGCGCTGAACAGCCTGGGACCGCGGAAGAGGAGGCCGTCGGGTCCCGCCTTGCACACGAGCACCTGCTCGCCGGAGGACGGCAGGACCTGGTTGGAGAACCAGGGCAGCGCCCGGGCATAGCTGAAACGGACGCGAAGGTCGTGGGTCACGGTGACCTCGCCCTCGAGGCATTCGACCATGCGGATGACGTCGGCCTGGATCGACGAGGGCGGGAGGAAATCCGTCACCTTGGCGCGGCCGGTGGGGCACGCCCAGATTGTCTCCACGATGAGGGTGTTCTTTACGTAGCGGCGTTCCTCGACCATGCCGCCGCGGACGGAGAGCTTCCAGCGGCCGTCGTCCGGGGTACCCAGCAGGCTGGTGAACACCGCCGGGGAGTCGAAGCGCGGCAGGCACAGCCAGTCGATGGACCCCTCGCGGGACACCAGCGGGCCGGTCTGGAGGTCGGAAAGCAGGGCATAGTCCTCGATCGGCGTCGAGTGGTGGCGACTGGGGCTGCCGGAGGCGTCGGTGTGAGTCTTCGAGGTCATAGTCTTCCTTTATACGCGCGTTTGCGGGCGCGAGAGACTAAGACTTTCCTGAGAATGAGCTGACGCTGCCGCCGCCCGGAGCGCGCACGGGCCCACGGAAAATGGGGGCGCGCGAGGCGGTTCTTCACAAAGTTATCCACAGGCGTTGTGCATGGCTCACAAAAACGGTGGAGTTTTTCCACAGCGGCTGTGGATAACTTGTGGAATCCGAAGCATCGAATTTCAACCAGATCGCGAAAGTCGCTGTTCAGAGCATTTTTTCGCCCGGTGGACAACTGTGGAATTGCCGCTCGTGGCGGTGGATAACGCCCTTACCTGCGGGTTTGACAAAGCCGAAAAAGGCACTCCGAAACCCACACGACGGTGAGCTGCGGCTTCCCCAAACCGGGTTGTCCCCACGTTTATTCACAGGGCGTTCCACACCCTAAAATGCGCAGTTTTGTAAGAGCCTTTACCCCCGCAGGCTTCTCAGAAAGACGAGCGGCCCCGAACCACGCTAGGTGGTCGGGGCCGCTCGAGTGCTGTTGTCGTTGGGCTAGAGTTCTAGCCGTTGCTGGTGCCTAATTAGGCAGCAACAACCTCAAAGTTCACCTTAGCTGCGATGTCGGAGTGCAGCTTCACGTTCACGGTGTAGTTTCCAGTGGACTTAACCAAGCCCTTTGGAAGCTCGATGGAACGCTTGTCCAGGGACGGGCCGCCAGCCTTCTTCACTGCTGCCACGATGTCCTCGGCGGAAACGGAGCCGAAGAGCTTGCCCTTCTCGGAGGTGCGAACTGCGACGGAGACACCCTCGAGTGCCTCAACTGCAGCCTTAACCTCTTGTGCGTGGTCGAAGTCGCGGATTGCGCGAGCTTCCTGAGCACGCTTGATGCCCTCGATCTGCTTCTCGGCACCACGGGTGGCCACGATGGCCAGGCCGCGAGGAAGCAGGAGGTTACGTCCGTAGCCGTCCTTGACCTCGACGATGTCGCCAGCGACACCGAGGTTGTCAACGTCGGCGGTGAGGATCAGCTTCATGATCCCTGCCTTTCGTTTTACGGCCTCGAGCGCCCTCCGCCGAAGAAGCGGAAAGAATCTGGCGCCCGAGGAAAAGTGTGAAAATCAGTTGATAATAAGTGCGAAATGACTTGGCCGTTTAGAACGGCGGCTCGTCATCGGCACCGCCAAATCCGCCTGCCGGTGGTGCGCTGCTCCACGGGTCGTTCTCGGGCGCTGCTCGGTGGGTCTGCTGCGATGAGCTCGGCTGACCCTGGAATCCGCCGGAGTTGCTCTGGTTAAAGCCACCCTGGTTTCCTCCGCCGAAGCCGCCCTGGGAACCGCCGCCGAAGCCACCACCGCTGTTGCCGTAAGAGCCGCCGCCTTCACGAGGATTGCGGTTGATCTGAGCGGTCGCGTAGCGCAGGGACGGGCCGACCTCGTCGACGTCGATCTCCATGACGCTGCGTCGCTCGCCCTCGCGGGTCTCGTAGGAACGCTGCTTGAGGCGGCCGGTGACGATCACGCGGGTGCCCTTCGTGAGGGACTCCGCCACGTTCTCGGCGGCCTGGCGCCAGATGTTGCAGCTGATGAACATGGCCTCGCCGTCCACCCACTGGTTCGTCTGGCTGTCGTAGCGACGCGGGGTAGAGGCGACGCGGAAATTGGCCACCGCCGCACCCGCCGGGGTGAAGCGAAGCTCTGGGTCGGCGACAATGTTGCCGACAACAGTGATGTTGACGTCTCCCTGTGCCATGTTCTTCTTCCTTAAAGTCGACTGTTCTTAATGCTGATGCGGGATTGGATGCTCTAGCGCTACGTTCGGGCGCGAGGCCTTACTTGTCGTTGCGCAGAACCTTGGTACGCAGAACGCCGTCGTTCAGGTTCAACACGCGGTCGAGCTCCAGAACGGTAGCGGACTCGCAGTTGAGGTTCACTACAGCGTAGATTCCCTCTTCCTTCTTGGCGATCGGGTAGGCCAGACGGCGCTTACCCCAGATATCAACCTTTTCCACGGTGCCGTTTTCCTTGCGGACGATCTCGAGGAACTTGTCCAGGGACGGGGCAACAGTGCGTTCATCCTGGGAAGGATCCAGAATGACCATAACTTCGTAGTGACGCACGGACCTCATCACCTCCTATGGTCTTGTAGTAATTTGATTCGGCCACAACCCGAATTGGCTGTGGCAGGAGGGTTCGTTGCGTCAGCAACCTTTCTAAGATAACGGACTCGCCTGCAAAAGTCCACCCCCGCGGGGCCGTGTTGGCCGCTAGGCGGGGTTGTTGGCCACGTAGATCGCCAGCCCCACGGGCACCACGGTGATGAGCACGACCGCCACGGCGAAGCACCCCCACGTCAGCTTCTTCGACTTCTTGTACATGAAGCTGACGAACGCAGCCATGAAGAACAGGAAGCCCACAAACACGCTTCCCATGGTGGTGATCATGATGGGCATCGACATAAGTAATCCTTTTGACTAATTCCTTGATTCCGCAAACGAGCCCGCCAGCGGGTCCCGGCCGTCGTGGGCGTCGAGGACCGGGTCGGGGCGCAGCCCCAGCATCTGCCGGACGATGAGCACCGCGATCGCGATGATGAGCCCGTCCCTGCCGAGCACGAATAGATCCAGCAACTCACCCGGCGCGCCCTTGTTGTCCTGCCCGAGCATGTGCCACATGAGCACCGGCCACGTCAGGGCGTCGACAAGCGCCCAGGAAAACAGCAAACGCCAATTCGGCAAGGCCAACGCCGCGAGAACGACCAGCCAGAGCGAATACTGCGGGCTCCACACCTTGTTCGTGAGCAGGAAGGCCGCGACGATGAGGTAGCACAGCTCCGCGACGCGCGGCTGGCGGCTGACCCGCAGGCCGAGGACGGCGATGGCCGCGCAGAGGCCGAGGAACAGGGCGAGGCTGACCGCGTTGAGGATCACCGGCGTGCCGGAGCCGTCGAAGCCCGACCAGCCGAACTCGCGCGCGATCACCGCGTAGATGGTGGTCCACTCCCAGCTGCGCTGCGAGTTGAGCCGGAAGAACTCCGCCCACGCCTGCGGGTACACGATCGCGACGGAGACGTTGCACACCAGCCACGTGACCACCGTGGCGGCGAACAACTTCGCCAGCGGCGCGTAACGCCGCGTGCGCACCGCGAGCACGAGAAACGCCCCGAGCAGGAACAACGGCCACAGCTTGAACGCAGTGCCCAGCCCGATGAAAACACCCGCGGCGACCGGCTGCCTGCGGGAGAAACACCACAGCGCCAGCGTCGCGGCGAGGATGGACGGGATGTCCCAGTTGGTGAACGCGTGCGCGATGACCAGCGGCGACGCGGCAACCAGCAGCGCGTCCCACACGCGATTGCCGGCCAGCTCCGCGACGAGCCGGACCACGCCGACCCACATGAGCGCCATGACCAGCGCGGTGAGCGCGAAGTAGACGCTGGCCTCGGGCACCGCACCGGGAACCAGCGAAACCACCGGGTAGACCGCGCGGGTGAGGATCGCGATGAGCCACTGGAACATGCCCGCGAGCACCGGGTACTCCATGTACCTCGTGTGGCCGTCTTCCTCCCAGCTAAACGCGTACGGGAACCCCGGATGGTCGAGCCCGCGCCCGCTAAAGAGCGGAATGATGTCGTTGTAGCAGGCGGACGTGTACTGCCGGTTGCCCGCCCAGTTCAGCTGCGCGACACCGTCGACGAGCGTTCCCCCCAGGCAGTTGGCCTTGGCCATGTACCCCAGGCTCAAGAAGGTGAGCGCGACCACCGTGAGCACGCGGATCGGGGTCCATATCCGCTGCGTTCCCGGGCGCGCGAAGCGTCCGAGCGGACCGCCGAGGAAGCGGGCGAAGTCGCGGGCGATGGGCTCCGTGCGGGTCGGGGAGACGCGCCGCGAGGGGTCGCCGAGGTACGCGGGCGAGTGTTTGTCTGCCACCTTTGCTTTCACCCTCTCAACCGTAGTGCATCGCGTCCAGCGGGGGTTGCTTGTCGTGCTTTACGACGCTTCGCCGGTGGCCACAAACACAAAGGCGGGTGCCCCGAGTTTCCTCGTGACACCCGCCGCACCATTCGTGGGGGCTTATCCGCCTAGGCCCGGAATGACCAGGCCGGGTAGGACCTCAATCCCGCCGGTTCCGCCTGTGCCTCCGGTTCCGCCGGTGCCGGTGCCGGTATTGGGGACGGGGACGGCCGGAACCCCGACCTCGGGCACGGTGGCCGCGGGATCCTCCGGCGTGACCGGGGTCGCCTCGGCTGGGGCCGCCGGCGCGATGCTCTCTGCACCCGTGCCCTGCGTGCCCTGGCTCGTGCCGGTGCTGGGGGCGTAGCCCGATCCGTAGCTTCCGCTCTTGACGTAGTCGAGCGGCTCGGCCGCCTTGAACTGCTCGTAGTCCTTGCCGTCGAGGGCGTTGTCGAGGATGTCCTTCCACGTCGACGCGGGGAGGCCGGAGCCGTACATGAGGCCGCCGTAGGAGTTGGTCAGCGGGGAACCGTCATCGGTGCCGGCCCACACGGCGGTGGCCAGCTGCGGGGTCGCGCCGATCATCCAGGCGTCCTTGTTGGACCCGGTGTCGCCGAGCTGGGTGGTGCCGGTCTTGGCCACGGACTCGCGTCCGCCCGCGAGGCTGTTGCCGTTGGAGTAGGCGGCAATCGGCAGCATGGCGTCGAGGACGTTGGTGGCCACCGCCTCGCTCACGCGGCGCTCGGCCTTGGAGCCGTCGTGCTGGTAGAGCACCTCGCCGGTCGCCGTCTCCACCTTCTCCACGAAGTAGGCGTCGTGGTAGACGCCGTAGTTGGCCAGGGTGGACAGGGCGTGGGCCATGTCCAGCGGGCGGGTCTGGTACTGGCCCAGGATGACGCCCTCGTAGGGCTGCCCGCCGTTCTCGGTCAGGGTCTCGGGGATGTCCGGCAGGGAGCGTGCCACGCCCAGGGCGTGCGCCATGTCTGCGGTGTCCTGGCTTCCATGCTCCAGATCATCTTGCAGGCGCAAGAAGGAGGTGTTGTAGGACTTCTTCAGCGCTTCCTTGATCGAGCAGGAGCCGCAGCCGGCCTCCTCGACGTTGGTCACGAGCACGCCGCCGCGCAGCTGGTACGGGTCGGAGCTGTAGTAGGTCGAGGTGGGGATGCCTTGCTGCACCGCCGCGGCGAGGCCGAAGATCTTGAAGGTGGAGCCGGTCTGCAAGCCCGCGTTGGCGTAGTCGTAGCCGTTTGGGTCCTCGCCGCCATAGTAGCCGCGCACGGCACCCGTCGCGGGCTCCACCGACACGGCCGCCATGCGGATGTTGCTGTTCTCGCCCTGCAGGTTGTTGTGGATGGAGTCCACGGTGGCCTGCTGGGTCTGCGGGTCGATGGTGGTGGTCACACGCAGGCCCTTGGTCTCCACGTCCTCCTCGGTGATGCCGAGGCTGTTGAGCTCCGCCATGACCTGGTTCTTGATGTGGCCGTTGGTCCCGTCGGCCTCGGTGTAGGCGCTGTTGAGGGCCGGATCGATGGTGTCCGGGTAGGTCAGGTTTGCGCGCTCGTCGGCGTCGAGCCAGCCGGAGGAGACCATGCCATCGAGGACGTAGTTCCAGCGATCCTCGGCCTCCTGGCGGTTGGTCCACGGGTCCAGCTGGCTGGGGCGCTGGATGGAGGCGGCGAGCACGGCCGACTGCGCGACATTGAGCTGGGAGGCAGGAATTCCGAAGTAGGCGTATGCCGCGGCGTCGATGCCGTAGGCGTTGCGGCCGAAGTAGATGGTGTTGAGGTACGCCTCGAGGATCTGATCCTTCGACCACTCGTTGGTCATCTTCACCGAGTAGACGAGCTCCTTCGCCTTGCGCATGTAGGAGCGCTCGTTGCCCACGACGCTGTTCTTGACGTACTGCTGCGTGATGGTGGAACCGCCACCGGCGGAAGAGTTGCCGGTGAGCTGGCCGAGCGCGGCGCGCGCGAATCCGGTGAAGGAGAAGCCGCTGTTCGAGTAGAACTCGCGATCCTCCGCGGCGAGAACCGCGTGGCGCGTGGTCTCCGGGATGGAATCGATCGACACCTCGCGGCGGTTACCCTCCGGCGGGACGATGCGCGCCAGCTCGGTCGTGGAATCGGAGGCGTAGATCTCGGTGACCTGCTTGGTGGTCAGCTCGCCCGGCTTGGGCACGTCGGTGACGGCATACGCCACGCCGAAGACCAGCAGGGGGATCATGATCAGCGCGACGATCACGCCGATGACAGAGTTCCTGACCATGTGCTGCTCGGCTTTCGCCCGGCGCTTGGCGGGCTTACTGCTCCCCTCGGAGCTCTTGCCTGAGCCCTTACCCGACGAAGAAGGCTTCGATGAGTTGTTGTTTCCTGCCACTTATCTTCCGTGCTTCCTAAAAGTCTTCCTGCTCACGCAAGACTGCCAACTAACGCCCCGATCGTCGATCGCGAGCCACACATACCTAAAGAGTCTAGGGCCCACGGCCGCGATTATTAAGGCCGCCACTCAGATTCGCAGTTTATCCCCCGTCACTGGCCCCGCCATTAGTGACCGTGACCTCGCTGAGGAGGTGGTTCCAGCGGCAGGAGGGGCAGACTTCTACGGTGTGGACGCGGAAGGTCTTCCCCTCAGCCACGAAGGCCTCGATCTCCTCCATGCTGCGGGCCGTGGAGGAGGCCTTGCCCAGTTCATCGCCGTAGACCCAGTACACGATCCGCAGGTCTTTGCCTTCGCACACGGGGCAAGGGTACCCCGCCGGGTTTCCGTGGAAGCGCGAGGCCGTCACCAAGATGAAGTCCGCATCGCAGAGATCGCGCCTGGCGATCGCCCCGGCCCGCCACTGTCCGAGCGTCCTCGCGCGGGTCAGCCGGTGCGAGATCTCGCCGCTTCGTTGCATCATTCGAGACAGTCTATTCCCTTCGCACGCGTCGGGAGCCAGGCGAAAAGCGAAGGCCCAACCCCCAGTTTTTCGTTATTTTCTTGTGCGAATCTATCAACTTCGCACCCTGGCCTTATAGAATGCTGATATGACGTCGCAAACCCCTCATGACATAGCCGCCAGCATCCGACCCGCGCTCACCCAGCTGTACGTGTTGTATTTCCGGCTCGCCGGTCAATCGGACCTCACCGGCCCCCAGATGACCATCCTCACTCGCTTGGATGAGCACGGCCCGGCGCGCATCAGCCAGATCGCCCAGGCGGAGGGGATTCGCATGCCCACAGCGTCCAACGCGCTCCACCAGCTCGAGCAGCGCGGAATGATCGAGCGCATCCGCGACGAGGAAGACCGCCGCGGCGTCAAGGTGCGGCTCACCGAGTTCGGTCACTCGGAACTCAAGCGCGTCGGCGAGGAGCGCACCGCCCACCTCGCGCGGATGCTCGAGTCTCTGCCCGCCGAGAAGCTGGCGGAGACCGCGCGCCTCGCGCCGGTCATCAATGACTTAGCGGAAACCTACTCTGATATTCTTAAGCAGCAGTAGCCTCCACTTTCTTGAGGGGGCGCCCATGAGTTAAGCACGACGGCGAGATGACGAAAAAGAGTTCCACTGACGATTCCCCCGACCATGCGGCGGACCCCATCCACGTCCTCGTCGTGTGGTCCCCCAACGAGGGCGGCAATGAGGCGATCCAGGTTGCGGCGTGGCTCGCCCGCACCACCCCGGTGGAAATCCGCTGCGTAACCACCTTCCTGCGGCCGTGGCCCTCGCCGTCAATCTCCAAGCTGGGAGACAAGTACAAGCGCTGGTTCAAGAAGGAAGCGTCCCGGCTCGAGAAGGTCGTGCGTAGCGAGCTGAGCAAGGAGGGCCTCGATTCCGAGCAGCTCAACAAGCGCGTCTCCATCTTCGCCGACGGATCCAACGAAGCGGCCCTGCTCGCCGAGGCCGCCGCCGACTACCACGCAGACGTGATCCTGCTCGGCTCCAACGCCACTGCCCCGAAGGGGCGATTCCTCCCCAGCACCACGGCCGACACGCTGCTGCACTCCTCCCCGATCCCGCTCGGTCTGGCCCCGCGCAGCCCCAAGCTGTCCAAGCGCGGCATCACCCGCATCAACTACGCCCACGTCAGCGACGAGGACCCCTCCAAGGATCTGCACCGCGTCGCCCTACTCGCGCGCCAGTGGGACGTGCCCTTGCGCATCGTCGCTCTGTCCCCCAGCGGGTTCGGCCAGGCCCCCATCAGCCAGTCCCTCGAGCTCCCGAGCGATCTCACCCTGGAGTGGCGCGAGAACACCCTCGCCATTCTGGATCGTCTCAGCGACTCACTCCACGATGAATTCCCCGAGGTCTTCGTCGAGACCGAGGTGGCGTCCGGTTCCGGGTGGGCTGGCGCGCTCGACGCCGTGAAGTGGAAGAAGGGCGACCTGCTGTGCCTGCGCTCCACGCCGATGCGCGCCATCGAGCGCGTATTCGTCGGCTCCCAGGCCGCGGAGATCCTCCCCCACGTGCGCGTTCCCGTGCTCATGCTCCAGGCCGCCGCCTCCTAACCCGAAAGGTCGACCCATGTCCTCTCCCGTTGCAGTCGTGACCGGCGCCAGCCGCGGGGTTGGCCTCGCCGTCACGCGTTTGCTTATCGACGGCGGGTACCGCGTCCACGCCCAGTACCATAGGAAGCCCGCGGACTTCTCTCACGAGCGACTGTCGTGGTGGCAGGCCGACCTCCGCGCGCCGCTCGGCGACAGAGCCCCCGCCCTCGAGCGCGTCGACGCGCTCGTCCACTGCGCGGGCGTGTGCACGCTCGGGACCTGTGCCGACACCCCGCGAAGTGAGTGGGAGGAACACATGGCGGTCAACCTCCACGGCCCCGTCGAGCTCACCGCCGCGCTCCTGCCCGCGCTGCGCACGGCCCGCGGGCACGTCGTGTACATCAACTCCGGCGCCGGCAAGCACGCCAACCCCAATTGGGGGACCTACGCCGCGAGCAAGTTTGCCGCCCGCGCGTGGTGCGACGCGCTGCGCCAGGAGGAAAAGAACATCTCCGTGACCGGCATTTTCCCAGGTCGCATCGCTACCGACATGCAGAAAGCCATCGTCAAACAGGAGGAAAGGGTCTACGATCCCACGGACTTCCTCGCACCGGAGACGGTCGCCCGCAGCGTCCTTCACGCCATCGGCACCCCTAAAGATGGGCAAATCCACGAGATCGTCTTGCGCTCTCGCTAATAGAGGGAAGATTATCTTCTCACAAGGGCACAACCCCCTACCGAAGGAGTTCGATTAGGTGAACAGCAGGCACATGGATCACCCGGAAAATGACCTGACTTCGGACGCCGACTACGCTAACCGCTTCATGCCGCCGCCCACCACGTTCGACGAGCTCGCCGACGCCCCCGACCCGCTGCTCCAGGCTCAGGCCAACAAGCGCTCGACGAAGCAGGCCATCGTCTACACCTTCAGCGTCATCTTCGGGACGATCCTCTTCGGCCTGGCGCTCGCGTTCGTCTCTCGGGCGATGGGCGGGCCCCAGTGCGACTCCGGCGAGGCGAAGTGGATGTGCACCAGCGCCGCCGAGATCTGGTGGCCGCTGGCCACCAGCCTCGTCCCCGTCTGGGGTGCGATCGGCTGCGGCATCATCCTCTACCGCAAGTACGTCAACTACATCCGTTGGCGCCCGTGGATGGGGGCCTTCTGGACGCTCATCCCCTGGTCCATGCTCTGGATGACCACCACCTTCCAGATGAGCATCTCCAACCACTAGGTTCGCCAAGCGTTCTTTTCGCCTTCACCTCCGCGAAACAAACGGCTCCTACGCTGCGAGAATCCCCTCAGAACGAAAAGGATTTCTCACATGCGTCATCGCCTAGCCCTCCTCACGGTCCTCGCCGTCTCCACGTCCACCGCCATCGCCGCGCCCGCGGCGCTCGCGCAATCCACCTCCCCCGTCGTCATCAACGAGGTCGAATCCAACGGCGACGCCGTGGGCGACTGGGTCGAGCTGGCCAACACCAACACCTCCGAGTCCGTGGACATCTCCGGCTGGACCATCATCGACGGCGACGCCACCCACACCCCGATCACCATCCCCGAGGGCACCTCCATCGAGTCCGGCGGCTACTACGTCTTGCACACCGAGCCTTCCTTCGGACTCGGCGGCGCGGACTCCGTCACCCTGTCCGACGCCTCCGGCACGGTCATCGACACCGTCTCGTGGACCGCGCACGCCGCCACCACCCTGGGCCGTCTCCCGGACATGACCGGCGACTTCGCCGAGACCCCGGCCCCCACCCAGGGCCTGCGCAACGATGACGCCACCGCGGACAACCCGGTGCAGACCGTGCCTTACTCCCCCGCCGGGCTCACCATCTCCCCGGTCGACTTGGGCGCCGACTTCACCGGCGAGGACTTCTCCGGAGCCGACTTCGACGCCACCGGCCGCGCCTGGGTGGTCAACAACGGCACCGGCGAGCTCTTCGCCCTCGACTACGACGAGGCCACCAAGACCTACACCGAAGCAGGCCACTGGACCCTGCACTACGCCGACGGCACCGGCACCCCGGACTCCGAGGGCGTGGCTGTCACCGACAGCGGCATTTACGTGGCCACCGAGCGCAACAACGACGACAAGGCGGTCTCCCGCCCCTCTGTCCTGCGCTTCGACCTGCCCACCGGCACCGACGGCGAGCTGAATGCCGCCGCGGAGTGGAACCTGACCGAGTTCACCGGGGAGCTTTCCGCCAACGGCGGCGCCGAGGCCATCGAGTACGTCCCCGAGGCTGGCCTGTTCGCGGTGGGCATCGAGTCCACCGGTGAGGTGCTCTTCCTCAACCTCGACGGCGAGAAGGCCGAGCTTGCCCAGCGCTACGCTTCCCCCTTCGCCGCGGTTGCCTCGCTCAACTACACCGCCTCCACCAAGGAGCTGCGCGTGGCCTGCGACGACGCCTGCGACGGCCAGTCCCTCCTCATGACCTACGATGGAACCGAGTTCGTGACCGACGGCACCATCCAGGCGCGCCCGGAGGGCATCGACAACCTAGCCACCGAGGGCTTCGCCTCCTACGAGGGCACCTGCGAGACCCGCTACCTGTGGGCCGACGACGGCGCCACCCTGGGCTCCGGCATCCTCGCCGCTAGCCAGCAGACCTGCGCCGACACCCCGGCTGGATCCTCGACCGGGTTCTTCGCCTCGATCCTCGCCTTTTTCAAGGGCATCGGCAACTCGCTGTCTTCGTTCCTGCCGCAGCTGACCGCCCTGTTCAAGGGCAGCTCGCTCTAGAGGGTAGCCGCCAGCTTCGCCGCGACCTCCGCGCACTCGGGTTTGCCGCAGTGGCGGGTCTCGATGTGCTCGTAGCACTCCGGGCACATGAGCACGAGGTCGCGGCAGTTGTCCTCGTTGATGCAGTGCTCGAACTTGTTGGTGGGCTTGCCGCACTTGCAGTGGCCGAGCTGGATGAACCCGGGGTCCTCGGTACCCGCGCCGAACTCCACGTGCATCCGCTTGTCAAAAACGTACAGCGAGCCCTCCCACAGGCCGTCGTTGCCGAACTTCTCGCCGTAGCGGACGATGCCGCCGTCGATCTGGTAGACCTCCTTGAAACCGCGGTTCTTCATCAGTGCGGAGAGGATCTCGCAGCGGATGCCGCCCGTGCAGTAGGAGACCACCGGCTTGTCCTTCATCCAGTCGTACTTGCCTGACTCGAGCTCGGCGATGAAGTCGTGGGTGGTGCGCACGTCCGGGACCACGGCGTTCTTGAACTTGCCGATCTGCGCCTCCATCGCGTTGCGCCCGTCGAAGAAGACCACCTCGTCGCCGCGCTCCGCGACCAGCTCGTTGACCTGCTCGGGTTTGAGGTGCACGCCGCCGCCCATGACGCCGTTGTTGTCCACCTTCAGCTCCCCCGGCGCGCCGAAGGCCACGATCTCGTCGCGCACCTTCACCGACAGCCGCGGGAAGTCCTCCGCCCCGCCGTCCGACCACTTAAACTCCGTGCCCTTGAAGCCCGGGTACTCGCGGAAGCGCTTGATGTAGGCTTTGCAGGCGTCGATGTCTCCGCCGACCGTGCCGTTGATCCCGTGCTCGGAGATGAGGATGCGGCCCTTGAGCCCCAGCAGCTCGCACAGCTCGCGCTGCCACAGCATGACCGCCTTCGGGTCCGCGATCGGGGTGAACTTGTAATAGAGGAGAATCTTGCCAACAGTCACGCCTTCATCCTAAACCACCGGTCGTAGGATGTAGGCCATGCCCGAAGGTCATGTGATCCACCGTCTCGCGCGCGAGCTGCGCACCCACTTCGCCGACACCACGCCCGAGGTCTCCTCGCCGCAGGGGCGGTTTGCCGCGCAGGCGTCGCTTATCGACGGCCACAGGCTGGTCGGCGCGCAGGCCTTCGGCAAGCACCTGTTCGTGGAGTTCGACTCCCCCACCCCCGAGCGGATCGTCTACATCCACCTAGGTCTTATCGGCAAGCTCCACTTCGAGCCGCTCGCCGAGACGAAGGGCCAGATCCGCCTGCGCATCGCGGGCGAGGACGTGGCGGCCAACCTGCGCGGGCCCCAGTGGTGCCGCCTCATCACCGAGGAGGACCAAGGCGTAGCCGTCGGCAAGCTGGGCGAAGACCCCCTGCGCGCCGACGCCGACCCCGAGCGCGTCAGGGCGAAGGTGGCGCGCTCGAACCGCTCGATCGGCTCGCTGCTCATGGACCAGCACCTGTTAGCCGGCGTGGGCAACATCTTCCGCGCGGAGACGCTCTTCCGGCTGGGGATCAGCCCGTTTATGCCGGGCCGCGAGCTGGGCGAACGCTTCGACGCGGTGTGGGAGGACCTCACCGGGCTCATGGCCTACGGCGTCGACCACGGTCGCATCGACACCGTGCGTCCCGAGCACACCCCAGAGGCGATGGGCCGCCCGCCGCGCAAGGACGACCACGGCGGCGAGGTCTACGTCTACCGCCGCGCGGGGATGCCCTGCCACGTGTGCGGCACCCCGATCCTGGAGAAGGTCATGGAGGGCCGAAATCTGTTCTGGTGCCCTACCTGTCAGCCCGAGCCGTAGGCGTCGACAAGCAACTAGAGGGAGGAACTGGCCGCCATGAGCGCGAGTGTGGCGAGCGAGCCAATGAGCGAGACGGTGACGAACATGCCGCGGTGACGGGCGCCCATGCGGGTAAAGGCGAAGGCGCCGATCGCGCCGCCGAGCGAGTTGAAGATGAGGTCGTCGATGTCGGAGTAGCCCACCGCGAAGACGAACTGCGCGACCTCGATGCTGAAGCTTAACGCGACGCCGATCGCCGCGGCCAGCAGCGCGGGGTGGTCGACGTGGCGCCGCAGCAGGCCGGTGATGAGGAAGGTGAGCGGGACGAACAGGAGGATGTTGCCGAAGGTGTTCATCCACGGCCCGTACCAGACGGTCGCGTGGTACCAGCTGTAGAGCGGCTCGAGGTTGAGCGAGCGGTGGTTGGCGTGCGCCGCCGTCGACCACAGCCCGCCGATGGTCAGCTTGTCCTTGAACAACGTCAGCGCCATGACCCACGTGAGAACCACCCCAAAGGTGAAGGTGGTGATTCTCTGCGAGGCCATTCGTGTAAACGTCATGGCCTAAAGGCTAGGAAGCGCGTCTGGCAACAGCCTGTGCCCGCGGTTACCGCGAGCGTAGAGCCTACAGGGAGGACAGTGCGACCTGCATGACCACCTGCGCGCTCTCGCCGGGGCCCAGCTCCACACCGTCGAGGTCCTTGCCCAACCTCGCGGGCTCGACGCACAGGAAGTGGCGCCAGCCGCCGGGTTGGATGTCGGAGATGTTCGCGGCCAGCGCGCGGCCCGGGTTCCACACCACGAAGGCGTCGTTGTCCTGGCCGGTGACGTCGATCCGGCGGCCTAGGACGGGGTCGATGATGCTCACGGTCTTCGCCGTCCCGCGGCAGATGCGATCGAACTCGCCGTTGAAGGTGGTTCGGTTGGCGCCGGTGTAGCGCCGGTTGCTCGCGCGGTCGTAGAGGTCCGCCCCCTCCAGGCCCACAACGTGCAGCTTCTCGACGTCGCCGACCGCGAAGTACGGGTGCAGCCCCACCTGCACCCGGCGCGGGGCGAGGCCGGTGTTGACGGCGCGGAGGCTTACCTCCACGCCCGTGCGGGTGGTCACGCCGAAGAACTCGAGCAGCAGGTCGTCGTAGTCGGCGATGCTCAGGGTGCCGTGGTCGACCGGCGTGAGCTGCCAGTTAGCGGTGCGCGCCCAGCCGTGCTTGGGGCCGTCCATGAGGTCCGCGAACTGCGGGGCGATGAGCGGCACGCCGCCCCGGATGGCGCCGGGCCCCTCGAGCGAGGCGAGCTGGCTGAGCCAGAAGATCTCCCCGAGTTTCTCAGCCTCAGCCCCCTCCGCGCGGGCGGCGACGATGTGACTACCAAAAGGAACTACCGTGAGCATGCCCACTATTATGGCAGCTTGACACCGCCAGCGGGGGTTTACGCGGCGGCCCCGAACCGCCCAAATACGGCCACCACCACAGCAAACACCGCCTCGAGCAAGATGGCGAACCAAACCCACACCGGCTGCCACCTGGTTCCCGCCTTGGTCGCCAGCCACGCGCCGAGGAAGGCGCCGAGCGTGTTGCACCAGAGATCGTCGATGTCGGTTCGGCCGATGGCCAGCGCAAACTGGGTGGCCTCGATGACAAGGCTCACGGCAAAGCCCATCAGCGTGGCGGCGCGCACCGGGTGCTTCCGGCCTCCCAGGAGCACGGCGAGCAGCAGCCCGAGCGGGACGAAGAAAGCGACGTTGCCGGAGTACTCGAACGCGGGCTCGAACCACGAGCGGGCGTAGACGATCATGTCGAGCGGGATCAGCTCGAGCGAGCGGACGTGCTGGCGGTGTTGGCTCCACAGGTGCCCGATGCGGTAGTGGGTCTTGAGAAGCGTCAGCGCCGCGATCACCAGCCCATAGCTTAAAAGCGATCCCCACACGACACCCTTTTTCATGCGACCAGACTACCGGGTGGCCCCGCAGCGCCGCCGATAGAATACGGGTATGCATCCAGAACCCCAGGCGGACATCATCGTCGTCGGCTCCGGCCTCGCCGGCCTCGTCGCCGCGCACGAGGCCCTCAAGGGCGGCAAGCGCGTCGTCATCCTCGAGCAGGAAAACCGCAACAACCTCGGCGGCCAGGCGTTCTGGTCGCTCGGCGGCCTGTACTACGTGGGCAGCCCCGAGCAGAGGCTCATGCGCGTGCACGACTCCCACGAGCTGGCGTGGCGCGACTGGCAAAACTCGGCCCAGTACGACGACGAGGCGGAGGACGGCCGCGACTACTGGCCGCGCAAGTGGGGCGAGGCCTACGTCCGCTTCGCCGCCGGCGAGAAGCGCGCCTACCTCAAGGAGCTGGGGCTCAACGTGCTGCCCACGATCGGCTGGGCCGAGCGCGGCTCGGGCGACGCCTCCGGCCACGGCAACTCGGTCCCCCGCTTCCACCTGACCTGGGGCACCGGGCCCGAGGTGGTGCGCGTCTTCCGCGAGCCGCTGGAGCAGGCCGAGGCCGAGGGCAGGCTCGAGTTCCGCTTCCGGCACCGCGTCGACGAGCTCATCGTCGGCGACGAGGCGGGCGACAGGGGTGGCGTGGTCGGCGTGCGCGGCAGCATCCTCGCGGATACCGACCTGCCCCGCGGCGAGGCTTCCTCCCGCACGGTCGTGGGCGAGTTCGAGCTGCGCGGCGCCGCGGTGGTGATCGCAACCGGCGGCATCGGCGGCAACCTGGACAAGGTTCGCGCCATGTGGCCGCGCGAGCGCTGGGGCGAGTGCCCGAACGACATGGTCACCGGCGTACCCGCGCACGTGGACGGCCGCGGCATCGACATCGCGAGCGCGGCGGGCGCGCACCTAGTCAACACCGACCGCATGTGGCACTACCCCGAGGGCATGATGAACTGGGACCCGATCTGGCCAGGTCACGGCATCCGCATCATCCCCGGGCCGTCCTCGTTGTGGCTCGACGCCACCGGCCAGCGCCTGCCCACCAACCTCTTCCCCGGCTCCGACAACCTGGCCGCGCTCGCCCACATCGGCCGCACGGGGCACGGCTACTCGTGGTTCGTGCTGAATAAGGCGATCGCGGACAAGGAGTTCATCTTCTCCGGCAGCGAGCAGAACCCGGATCTGACGGACAGGTCCTTCAAGAAGCTCGCGGGCAAGGTCGGGCCCGGCACGCACGTGGCGGTCAAGGCGTTCATGGATCACGGCGAGGACTGGGTGCTGGCGGAAAACCTCGCCGACCTGGTCCGCGGCATGAACGAGCTCACCGGCGAGGGCCTCATCGACGAGGCCGCCTTGCGCGCGATAATCGAGGACCGCGACTCGCAGCTGGGCAACCCGTTTTCCAAGGACGCGCAGGTCAACTACATCCGCATCGCTCGCGGCTTCCTCGGAGACAAAATCGTGCGCACCGCCGCCCCGCACCGCCTGCTCGACCCCGCCAAGGGCCCGCTCATCGCCGTGCGCATCCGCGTGCTCACCCGCAAGACGCTCGGTGGCATCGAGACCGACCTCGACGGGCGCTGCCTTGACGCCGACGGCACCGTGCTCCCCGGGCTCTACGCCTGCGGCGAGGCGGCCGGCTTCGGCGGCGGCGGCATGCACGGCAAGAACGCGCTCGAGGGCACCTTCCTGGGCGGTTGCATCCACTCCGGAAAGCGCGTCGGCGAGGCGCTTGCCAGGTTGTAGCATTCGCTTGTCGACGCCAAGGCGGGCGGCCACCCAGTCCCGTGCCGCGTTGACTTCGCCACCAAGCGTCATTACATTAGCCGTATACCCCAGGGGGTATACGCGATATGAAACCCCGATGAAGGACCACCGTGAACGACTCAGCCACAGTCCAGCCCATCCGCAACTTCCCCGTCCAGCTCTTCGCTGGCGTCATGGGCCTCGGCGGCCTGAGCCTCGCCTGGCGCCGCGCCGCCGCCGCGTGGGGGTTTCCCGCGTGGACCTGGCAGGCCCTGCTGTGGCTCAGCTGCATCGCGTTCGTGCTGGTCGCGGGCGGTTACCTGGCCAAGCTCGCCCGCTTCCCCCAGGCGGTGCGCGCGGACCTCACCCACCCCATGCGCATGGTCTTCGTTCCCACCATCACCATCTCCATGCTCATCCTCGCGGCGGGCCTCGCCGACGCCGCGCACGGGCTCGCGAGCGTGCTGTGGTGGGCCGGCGCGCTGGGGCACCTCGTCGCCACGGTCTACGTCATCGGCGCCTGGTTCAACCGCCCGGACATCACCCGGGACGCCATGACCCCCGCGTGGCTCATCCCGATAGTCGGTAACGTGGTCACGCCGCTGGCCGCCCCCAAGGTCGGCGACATGGGGGTGGCGTGGTTCTCCTTCGGCGTCGGCGTCGTCTTCTGGCTCGGCCTGTGGCCGATGCTGCTCAACCGGGTCCTGGTCCACGACAACCCGCTTCCCCCCAAGCTCGCGCCGACGCTCACCATCTTCCTGGCCCCGCCGTCGATGATCGCGTTGTCGTGGCAGGCGCTCACGGGCGTCGAGGTCGATCCGGTGGTGGTCATCCTTCACGACGCCGCCGTCTTCCTCTCCCTCCTGCTCTGCGCGCAGCTGCACAAGCTGGTGAAGCTGCCGTTCGCGCTACCGGTCCTGGCCTACACCTTCCCCTCCGCCGCGCTCGCCTCGATCACCGTCGCCATGGCCGGCGCCACCGGCTCCGGTTTCCACACCGCCGTCGCCACCATCGCCCTCGCCGCGGCGACCCTCATCACCCTGGGCGCGGTCGGCCGCGTTGCCTTCGCCGCGGTTCGGGGCGACATTTTCCGCCCCGAGTAGCCCGGCCTTACTGACCACCGCCGAGCGCCGCACCGCGATCGTGAGCAAAACGATGCCGCACAGCAGGAAGGCAAAGGCCCGGGCCACGCCGTTGAGCGCCGAGAGATCGAAGAACACCAGCTTGATCACCGCCACGATGGCCAGCACCGCGCCCACGTTGGTGAAGCGGCCGCGCGGGGAGAGCATGAACCTCGCGGCCAGCACCATCCACGCGATGGACACCAGCGCGTGCGCGCCTAGGAACGCGCCGTTCTCGTGGCCAAAGACGGATCCCACGCGCATGAGGATTCCCACGACGGAAAGCATCGATAGGTAGAGCGCCACCAAGAGGCCCGCCACCTGCACCCACTTGTCGCCCACCTCGGGCAGGCGACCGGGGATCGTCGCCACCACCACGAGCGCGACAAGCAGCACGACGGCCACGAGGAAGGCCTCCACGCTGATCGCGTGGGAGCGCCAGCCCAAGACGTAGTCCGCGAGGGTGCCGGTGAGCATCACCGTCACGAACGCCCACGTCGACATGGCCCACGCCTCGCGCAGCTTGGGCAGCAGCGCGACCAGCAGGCCGAAGAACACCACGACCGTGGCGGCGCGCCAGTACAAGGGAGAGCCCGCCACCTGCTGCCGGTAGACGGCGTCGGGGTAGGCGGTGCACAGCACCACGATGGGCAGTGCGGCGAGCGCCCAGACGCGAAGCACCGCGGCCTCCTTCATCCGCAGCCCGATAGAGAGCAGGGCGAGGGCAAGCACCACCGCGAGCCAGTTCGGACCCACGGCGTCGAGGTAGATCGCCGCGGCCGGTAGCAGCACCGCGGGCACCGCGCCGGTGGCAAAAACCCTGCTCCATTCCTCGCCGCCGAGCGGGTACTTCGCGCCCGCCGAGCCGAGCGCCAGGGCGAGGATGCCCGCGACGAGCGTGAGTATCCATGGCTGGCCTTGGCCGTCGGCAAGCAGGAGCGAACCGAGCGCCAGCAGCGCGGAAAGGGCCGCCAGCCTCTGGATGGTGTGGCTGCGGAAGGCCACCGCGAAGGCGGCCATGACCAGCGGGAACAGGAACACGGGCAGGGGGTTGATGCCCTCGTCGGCGGCGAGCGGGAAGAAGAACGTGGAAAGCGCCGCGCCCACCGCGAGCCAGATTGCCGTCACGTCGCGGCCGCCCGCGCGCAGGTCGTAGGCGCCGATGGCGGCGTAGAGCGCGACCATGACCACCGCCGCGAGGAAGACCGGCAGCCATCCCAGCCACGTCGTGGTCAGCCACGTGGTGGCGAGGGCGGTGTACAGCGAGGTCACCACCAGCGCCGACGTCGCGGCCGGCGGGGCCGACGCCCGGAACCGGTGCGCCGCCGCCAGCAGCGCCGCGGCGACCAGGTAGGCGAGCACCACGCGTCCCAGCGGACCCAGCAGCCCCGCCTGGATCGCCACCGCGACGAAGAAGGCCACGCCCACGAGCGTGATGAGCGCGCCACCCACCGCGACGGCCCTGATCAGAGTGGACTCGCGATCGCCCTGCGCCTTTTTCGCCTTGGCTGGGCGCGGCGGCGCTGGGTAAGGGGCGATCGGCGCCCGCCCGCTGCTCAGCGAGCCGTGTTCCCCGCCGAGCAGAGCCCTGGAGGTTGGCTGCGGCGCAGGTTGCGCGGCGGGCGGCGCAACCGGGGCGTCTTGGCTTCTGACCAGCGCATCGAGCAGGCCGCGCGCCTCGGCGAGCGCCCCCTCTGCCGCATCAAGGCGCCCCAACGCCGCGCGCAGGGCCTCGCGTTCGTTTTGAAAACGTGTGTCCCTATTGTCCATACTGAATGTTTACCGCACCCACGCGACACCGCGCCCGCCGAGGCGGTACTTCGTTACGGTTTTGTTGCTTGTCGACGCCAAGGCGGCGCACAAACGACCCCACGACCTACCGCAGCGCCTCGGGGACATGCTGCACCACGGCGAGTTCCAGCCCCAACACCGCGAGGACGGCAGAAACCTTGTCGAGGCGAACCGTGGGTTTCCCCGATTCCAGCTGCCGCACGAACCTCTCCGAGACCATCGCCAGCTCGGCGAGATCAGACTGCGTGAGGAGCAGCTCCTTTCGGCGCGTACGCGCCGTATCCCCGATCGAGTCCACATCCCACCTCCCTTCGGACAGGCATGATCTTGCCGGTTTCTCCAGTTTTGACTCTCAAAATACCTCAACTGACGCCAGACCGGAACGATCGTGCCGTTTTCTCCCACTACGCTTAACGATTGGATACCGCCTGCACTAGCCGGGCCCCCGCGTCCGGTCTGGTTGCTACGGTGGACTCATGAAAAAGATCACCGTTTCCGTAGCTGCCCTCGCTGCTCTCTCCACCCTCGCGCTCACCGCCTGCTCCAGCGGCACCTCCAGCGACCCGGGCGCGCCCGCCTCTACTGTGACCGTCACGCAGTCACCGGCGCCCGCCAGCGTCGAGCCCCCGCCACCATCAACATCGCCGAGCGCGCAGCCCACGTCCTCTGCCAGCGCGAACAAGATCATCCCCGTCGAGGCACTGGAGACCCTGTGGGTGCCGTCGCTGTGCGGCAACGACGCCGCGACCCTCGTCGACGGCATGCTGCCCGCCGCCGCGATGAGAAACGTCGGCTCCGTGCCGGGGCTGTTGCGCATGGAGGACGAAACGCCGATGGGCGCGTACACGGACATCAACGGCGACGGCCGCGACGAGGCCGCGGTGGCCTATTACTGCGACATGGGCGGCGTCTCCTGGCCCGCCCACCTGCTCGTTTACGACAACGACCTCAACTACATGACCACCGTCGACTTCAGCGACCTCGGCGGCTACGTCCAGGGCCGCGGCAACTTCATCTCGCTCCACTGGAACGACCACGCCATCCAGGTCGAGATGCTCGCAGGCACCGCCAACGACGCCGCCTGCTGCCCGAGCCGGAAGGTCACCGTGGAGCTCACCATGCCCGGAAACCAACCGGTCACGCGAATAATCGACGATGTCCCCTTTGAAGAACGCGTGTCGACACCTACGGGGGTTTGACCAGATTTCTTTACAGGTGTAACTCTTTACACATGGCAAGAAATTCCGCGTACCCGCAGCTCCTCGAGGCGGTCATCCGCCTCGCCCACGAGCGGGAGACCGCAACCATCACGGTGACCGACATCGTGAGGGAGGCGGGGGTCACCCGACCTACCTTTTATGCCGCCTTCACCGACCCGGCCAACGCCTTCACGCACGCGGCGGCCGAGGAGATCACGCGGGCGTTCGCCAGCTCCCCGAAGCCCCAGGCCACCCGCCAGTTCACCGAGGATGAGCTCGCGGCCTTCTTCGCCGAAGTGCTCGCTTACGTCGACGGCCACCGGTCCTTCTTTCAGCACGTCTCGCAAGGGCCCGGCGCGCACGACATCCTCAAGCACCTCATCGCCGCGCTGAGCGGACGCATCGCCGACTACTCACCCGCGGGATTGGCCCTGCAATCGGGCCCGCTACCAGCAGAGACAACCACAGAGGCCGTCGCGGCCGCCGTCGCCTGGACCACTCTCAGCTGGGTCAACGAGTCCTCGCCGCGCCGCGTGCAAGAGATGGCAGACATCCTCGCGGGACTCGTTCTGCGTTTTTCTGCTCCAGGAGGAAAGGAATGACCACCTCCACCTTGACCATCATGCACACCGGCACCGTCGTCATCGACGAGGGGCCGCGCCCTGGGGTGGTCGTCGACGCCGCACAGGCGGAACGCTCCCAAAAATGGGCGCTCGGTGGAAAAGGACCCGCGCTACCTGGGACCCATCGCCGACCGCGCCCCAGAGATCGCGCCCGCGGCCATCGGCTTGTAGCGGAAACGCAACACACCCTTCCACACCAGTTCGTGGAAGGGCGATTGCGAACCTTGGCCGTCGATAAGCACGCTATGCCACTTCGGCCTCGCGTTTCTGTTCGGTCAACGCGCCGCGCCTACAGTGGGGGAGAACACGATTCGAACTCCGTGAAGCACCACAACTAACGCGTGAAAGGACGCCATGCCACACCCCGAATCCCGCGCCCCGTGGTCCGACGTCCTCCGGTGGCTCATCGTCGTGCCCGTCTCGGCCGGGATCGGCTACGTTCTCGACGACCTCGGCATCCACGCTGCTTGGATCGTGGCGGGCATCCTCGCCTCGGGCGCGATGGCGCTCGTCTCCCGGCGCGAGCTGCCGCTCAACGGCGCGGTCGAGCGCGCGGCCCGCGGCGTGATCGGCGTGCTCGCGGGACTTTCCCTCGTGGGCGTCGACTACGGCTCGATGCTGCACTTCATCGTGCCGGGCATCGTGGTCGCGCTGGTCACCGTGGGGATCGGGGTCGGCTCGGGCGTGCTGCTCTCGCGCCACGAGAAGGAGGTGAGCGTCGAGACGGGCATCCTCGGCATGCTCCCCGGCGGCTCCTCGACGCTGCCGGTCATCGCGCGCGACACGGGAGCGGACTACCGGCTCGTGGCACTCTCGCAGTACCTGCGGCTACTCATCGTCTCGCTCACGCTGCCCGTGGTCGGCGGGCTCACCTTCGGCAGCCCCCTCGATCTCAGCGGCCACGCCACGAACCCGCAGCTAGCGCCGACCCTCGTGCTCATCGCCATCGCGCTCATCGGCCCCTACATCGGCAAGGCGCTGCATTTCCCGGCACCCCACATCTTCGCCCCGCTTCTCATCACGCCGCTGGCCGCTCTCGCCTTCCACGACCCGAGCTCGATCGTGCTGCCGGAGCCGGTGCGGATCGTCGCGCTGCTCACCATCGGCTGGATGTGCGGCGGCGGGCTGTCGACCCGCTCGCTGAAGCTGTTCGGCAAGCAACTGCCGATGACCATCGCCTGCATCGCCTTCACCATCCTCGCGTGTGCCGCGTCGGCGTGGGCGCTCATGCTGGTCACGGGCTCGACCTACTTCGAGGCCTACCTGGCGACCAGCCCCGGCGGGCTGGAGACGGTCCTCGCGCTCGCCTCCGAGGGCGCGGTCGGCCCCATCGTGGTCAGCCTGCAGATCATCCGGCTCATCACCCTGCTCATCATCGCGGGCTACCTGCCCACGATCATCGCGGTCATGCGCCGTTTCGGCCGCTAGCAACACCCCTGCCAGACCCACACCCCTAGCTCAGCTCCGCCACCAGCTCCTCAGGCAGAAGGTTGCCGTGCTCGAGCCCGGCCAGGCACTCGCGCGCGAACGCCGCCAGCGCCACGTTGGTGACGTAAATCCCCGGATCGTGCGGGTCCTCCTCCTTTGGCACCACCCTCGCGAGCGGCTCGGAGATGGCGTAGATCCGGTCGAAGACTAGGTCGCAGGCGAGCGGGTAGGCGCGCCTTCGGGGGAAGTATCCTTCGCCGAGGTCATCGAAGAGCTGTTCGTGCTCCTCCAGCCGGGTGCGGCTGCGCAGCTCCGCCAGGCGCGCTGCCGCCGCGTCCCCGTGGGCGATATAGAGGAAGGCGAGCACGGCGGTCACGAAGCGCTCGCCGCGCAGCGAGCGGAATCGCCCCGCGAGATGATGGGTGAACTCGATGTCCGTCAGCCGCAGCGCCCGGCGCGCGTCCACCGTGAAGACGATCCCCGGCTCCTCCTGCTCGCCCAGCCCGACCAGGCAAAACATCCTCTCGAGCAGGACCAGCGTCTCGCGATTGCCCCAGCCGGGATTGATCTCGTCGACCATCTCGAACGCCTCGGCCTCGGTCTCCTGGGATCGCACCGTGCCCGGCAGGATCTGCAGCAGCCCTTTGAGGGTGCGTCCCACGCGCTTCGCGTGAACGTCGGAAAGCATCGTGCAAACGGTTGCCTCGTGCCGGTGAATCATGGCCGTGAGCAGGGGACTCCCGAAATACTCGCCGAGCGCGTGCAGCACGCCGCGGCGGTCGGCCGCCCCCAGCAGGTTCTCCGCCACCGCCGGATCCAGAAACGCCGGTTGCTCCGAGAGCCTTCCGCTTGCGCGCTTGCTTGCCGACGCCTTCGGCTCCGCAACCACATCCACCTTCTTCACCGCGGGCATGGCGAAGCTCTTCTCCCACTCGTCGAAGGAGGCGAAGTCGCGCTGGACCTCGAGCGGGCAGATCTCACCGAAGGTGGCGCGGTAGGCCTCGGGGTTCTCCAGCGCGGCGAGCTCACCCGCAGCCGCGCGATCGATGTCCCGCAGGATGGACGCCCAGGCCCGCGCGCCGCCGCAGTCCTCCAGCGGCGAGGTGCCGTGCCCGCGGACCAACGTCGCGCGCTTGCGGTAGCGCCGGTCGGTGCCCACGAGCCGGATGCTGTGGCGCCACTCATCATTGAAGTCGTAGGTGTAGACCAGCTCGCCCTCGGCAGATTCGAGCAGGTCACCGGCGGTAACTCCCCACTCGGGCAGCTCGTCGCCTGCGGACTCGGCGACCCAGCGCGACGGGCCCAGCGTGAAGGAATGCTGCTGCTCGTCGCGCCACGAGAACGCCTTTTGCAGCACGAGGTGGAGGCCGTGGAGGGTGGTTTCCACGGGGATGTCTAGGATGCGAACGACTGGGCGGGGCACGTCGAGGAGCTCGACTCGCAGGCGCAGAGTGGGCATGCGCCTCATTGTGGCAGAGGCACCCGACATCGGCAGCGCGAGCGCGAAAGCGGGGGGATTTCGATGCTTCCTGCGTATCGACGCCAAGGCCCCGGCCAACCGACCGCGGCGACCCACCGGAGTCCGGCAAAATCGCAGGTGGACCGTCCCGAATGATCAAGCTCGGCCACGCCGACGTCTACGTCCTCGACCCCGAGGGCAACGACATCGAGATCGTCGCGGAGCGGGACGCTTACGCGTAGCGGCTCTCGCCCACCCCGAACGGCAGCAGCCACCGCGCGTCGAGGCTGCTCAGGCACTCCTTCGCAAAGGACACCAGCGCTGGGTGCTCCCTGACGCTGTTGGGGTCGAAGGGGTGGCTCACCGGAGGCATCACGAGGTGCAGCGCCTCCCGCAGCAGGCTGAACCGCTCGAAGAACTCCATTGCGCGCTGGCCTTCGCCGTCGATGCCCGGCGCGACGGGGAAGTAGGCGTCGATGATGGCGGAGAAGAACACGGCGAGCTCCTCATCGGGCGTGTGCCCGCGCAGCGCGCCGAGGCTGCGCATCGAGTCGTCGCCGTAGGCCAGCAGCAGGAGCACCAGTACCGCGGTGATGTAGGGTTCGCCCTGGTCGCCGGGGATCCGCGCGGCAATCTCCCTGGCGAAATCGGGCTTATCCAGGGCGAGCACCTTGACGGTGTCCTCGGTGACGACGAACTCGTTGAGTCGGGCGTCGGCGACGCCGGAGGTGACGAACAGGAACTCGAGCTGGTTCCACGCCCAGTAGATGTCCTCCTCGTCCGTGCCGATGCCCAGAATCGCAAACACCTTGCGCATGACCTTCGTCGTCGAGCGCTTTTCCGTCATGGCGCGGAGCACGTCCTGCATCCGGCCGCCGATGAGTGCTAGGTGCTCCTCGGTGGGGGCGGACGCGGTCTCGTGGCGGTGGATCATCTCGGTGAGCAGGGGAGTGCCGAAGTAGTCGCCCAGCGCGCCGAGCACCCCGCGCTCCTGGGCGCGCTCGTAGAGCCGGCGCGCCACCTCGGGGTCCTCGAAGGCCGCCTGCTCGAAGGCAAGGTCCTCGCCGAGTTCGGGCAGGTGGCGGATCTGCATGCGCTGGTTGTGCATCGCGATCGCCTCCTCGTACGACAGGCCCTGGGTTTCGACCATGTCGCGGATCTGCGCGCCGACCAGCTCGGCTATGTTGACGTTCTCGAGGCTGCCCGGGTCCTCCGGCTCCGCGGCGACGTCGACCTTCTTCACGTCGACCGACGCCCAGTGGCGGTCGACGTCGCCAAACGACGC
Organism: Corynebacterium vitaeruminis DSM 20294; assembly: GCF_000550805.1. Taxonomy (NCBI): domain Bacteria; kingdom Bacillati; phylum Actinomycetota; class Actinomycetes; order Mycobacteriales; family Corynebacteriaceae; genus Corynebacterium; species Corynebacterium vitaeruminis. The sequence goes on from NZ_CP004353.1 coordinate 2,847,702, forward strand.
GAAGTGGGCATGCACGGCGGCGGGGCTGTCATCGCCGAAGGTCAGCTCGTAACCGGCCGGGTTGGCGAGCTTGTCGAACTTGCCCTGAGCTGCGAGATCGATGTCGTCGAGCACGCGTTCCCAGCCGCCCACGCCGCCGCAGTCCTCCAGGGGCGCGGCGCCTTGGCCGTCGACAAGCGTGGCCCTCTTGCGCGCGCGCCGATCCGTGCCGACGAGCGTGAGCCGATGCCGCCAATTGTCGCCGAAGTCGTAGGTGTAGGTGAGCTCGTCGCCGATCTCGTGCAGGAGCTCGCTGAGCAAGACGCCCGCCTCGGGCAGCGCCTCGAACTCCTCCGGCACCGGCGACCAGCGCCTCTCGCCTTGGGTGAACTCGTGCAGGTGGCTGTCGTGCCAGAAAAAGGCTGCTTGGAGCACGAGGTGGAGACCGTAAAGTGTGGTCTCAACTGGGACGTCAAGGGTGCGGACGACGGGTCGCGGCGCTTCGACAAGCTCCGCTTTGAGGCGCAGGGTAGGCATGCGTCCATTGTGACAGAAATCAAACTAGCGCGAGCGAAAAGCGGCCCTAAGGTGGCATTTTCGCTTATCGACGCCAAGGTTCTCCCCGTAATTCGCAAGAATTCACACAATTCATAAAAATCATAAAAATCACAAGACTTCATAAGCTCGCGGTCGCGATCGTTCGCGTGAGCCCCTTCCGGGTGGCTCTTCATACGACTCCACCCTGCTGCCCTGGGCTGTGACCGAGCGTGCTTTCCCAGAATCCACGCATCTGCGGGGTAGCACATCTGACCACCTGGGTGTTTTCGGTCGCACACCCCACAGATGCGCGGCGAAAGGTGGGCTGGACACCCCGCGCTGAAAATAAGCGCTTCTTTGACAGGCTTCAGATCTGACCACCTGCGAGTTTGCGATCTCTCACCCGTCAAAGATTCGCGTTTTTGGCACGAAGGCACAAGAGACGTCCGAAAAGCCGGGCCACCTAGCATGGCCGGGAGTAGCTGCCGCCCAGCCAAGCCTGTCCGGAGGCCACGAGCACGGGGCTAGTTACCGAGCCGTACGGAACGGAAACAGCAGCTAAAGCGGGATGTTGGCTGCAAAGAACTGGGCCACCCCTGCCTCCTTGCGCGAGTCATTTCTTCCAACGCCAAGGTTTCTCGCCCTAGGGTCTATCCACCGCCCCTTTTAACTGGTAATAACAAGTATAAGTGCCAGTTCATAAGCCTATTGCTGGCCCCATCAGTAAGAGGAGGACATCTATGTCCATGCTGAATGAATTGCTCGCGAAGGGCGCCGTGGATCTCCACGGCCGCGCGAGCACCTGGGAGGAGGCCATCCGCGCCGCGGGCCACCTCCTTGAGGACGCGGGTACCATCGCCCCGGCATACACCGACGCGATGGTCCAGTCCATCAGGGACAACGGGCCCTACATCGTCGTGGCGCCAGGCTTCGCGTTCGCCCACGCCAGGCCGTCTGAATCGGTGCTGAAAACGTCCATCTCGTGGGTTCGCCTCGACACGCCCGTCGAGTTCGGGCACAAGTCCAACGACCCGGTGAGCCTCGTCGTGGCGCTCGCGGCCCAGGATTCCACGGCCCACATCAACGCCATGAAGGAGCTGGCAAGCATCCTCGGCCACCCGACCGCCCGCGCGAAGCTCGACACGGTCGGCTCGGAGGAGGAATTGCGGGCGGTGCTCCTTGGCGTCGATAAGCGGGAAAGTAGAGGGGATACGGCCGCAACCGCGGCGGCGACCGGGCACCACGCCGACTCCGTCGCCTCCAAGGGCAAGATCTTGACCGTCTGCGGCAACGGGCTGGGCACCTCGCTGTTCCTGAAAAACACCCTTGAGCAGGTGCTCGACGAGTGGGGCTGGGGCAAGTACCTCTCGGTCGAGGCCACCGACACCATCTCAGCGAAAGGCCGCGCCAAGGAGGCCGACTTCCTGCTCACCTCCGGCGAGATCGCCGCAACCCTTGGCGACGTCGGCGTCCCCGTCCATGTCATCGAGGACTTCACCTCCATGCCCGAAATCGACTCCGCCCTCCGCGAGCTCTACGACGTGTAAAGGAGAACCATCATGGACGTCATACTCGCCATCGCCAACTTCCTCGTCAACGAGATTCTCTCCGTGCCGGCCTTCCTCATCGGCATCATCACCGCCGTCGGCCTCGCCGCGCTCGGCAAGGGCACGGGCCAGGTGCTCGGCGGCGCGATCAAGGCCACGCTCGGCTTCCTGCTCATCAGCGCCGGCGCCGGGCTGGTCACCGCCTCGCTTAAACCGCTCGGCGCCATGATCACCGGCGCGACCGGCGCCCAGGGCGTGGTGCCCACCAACGAGGCCATCGTGGGCATCGCCCAGGACCAGTTCGGCAGCCAGGTCGCCTGGATAATGATCCTAGGCTTCGTGGTCTCGCTCATCTTGGCCAGGTTCACGCCGATGAGCTACGTGTTCCTCACCGGCCACCACGTCCTGTTCATGGCCACGCTGCTGACCATGGTGTTAGCGCCCGCGGGCTACGCCTCGTGGGTCGTGATCCTGTTCGGCTCCGTGCTCCTAGGCATCCTCATGGTGTCGATGCCCGCGCTTGCGCACCCGTGGACCCGCCGGATCACCGGCGACGACTCCATCGCCATCGGCCACTTCGGCTCGCTCGGCTACATCGCCGCAGGCGCCGTGGGCAAGCTGGTCGGCGGCAAGGGGGCAAAGCAGTCCAAGTCCACCGAGGAGCTCAAGCTGCCTGAGGGCCTGCGCTTCCTGCGCGACTCCATGGTCGCGACCGCCTTGTCCATGGCGCTCATGTACGTGGTCCTCGCCCTGCTGTTCATCGCGCGCGCTGGCACCGACGAGGCCTTCCAGGCCTTTGAGGGCGGGGCCACCAACGTGGGCAACTACCTCATGCAATCGGTCACCCAGGGCCTGCAATTCGGCGTGGCCGTGGCCGTGATCCTCTTCGGCGTGCGCACCATCCTGGGCGAGCTCGTCCCCGCCTTCCAGGGCATCGCCGCCAAGGTGGTCCCCGGCGCGATCCCGGCGCTCGACTGCCCGATCGTCTACCCGTACGCCCAAAACGCCGTGCTCGTGGGCTTTATCTCCTCCTTCGTCGGCGGGCTCGTGGGGCTCGCGGTGCTCTCGCTGTGGCTCAACCCGGCCTTCGGCGTAGCCCTCATCCTGCCGGGGCTTGTGCCGCACTTCTTCACCGGCGGCGCGGCGGGCGTCTACGGCAACGCCACCGGCGGGCGCCGCGGCGCGGTCCTGGGCGCCTTCGCCAACGGCCTCATCATCACCTTCCTGCCCGCGTTCCTGCTCGGCGTGCTCGGCTCCTTCGGCTCCGCCAACACCACCTTCGGCGACGCCGACTTCGGCTGGTTCGGCCTCCTGCTCGGCTGGTCCTCGAAGGCCGGCGGCGCAATCGGCCTCGTCCTCATCGCCGTGCTTGGCCTCGCGGTGCTCGCACTCGCTTGGTTCACGCAAAAGAGGCTGGTCGAGGGCAACTGGGACCCCACACCTGAGCGTCCACGTGCTGGCTCCTCCGGTGGCGCCGGTTCCGACGACGCCGTCGCCCCGCTCGCGGCAGGCGCCACGGCCGCCTCGAGGAAGTATCCCAAGGTGCTGCCGCCCGCAGGCGCGCCGGTGCCGCCAGCGCGGATATCCTAGGGTAAGCAAGCGACTCGCGGTGGCGGGCCGCTTTGCTTTTGCTTTACGACGCCTACGGTTAGCGGACTAGGGGAGAGGGAACCCAAGAGTTGATCAGGTTCCGCAACTACTCCTCCTCAGAGCCTCTCATAGTAGCGGTGAATGTACTCGGCCATGAGCACACGGCGTTCCTCAAGGAATGCCTCGTAATTGGTGACGTCCGTGTTCTCGAGAGACATGGGTATCGCATTCTCGGCGAAGGTCTGGGCTAGCTCGGCTTCGGTCACGATCTCGCCTAGAGTCGCGGTACCAGTTGCGATTTGTTCCCGCACCTCACCAAGGTATTCGGCTGGTGTCCGGTTACCAATCCGAATGTTGATGCCAGATTCCGTCATGGCGAAGTTAGCGATCTGATTGTATTGCGACTTGTCGTTCAGTCCTTCCTTACGCAGGTACCCTTTCGGCACAAGGTGGTGAACATCGCCCTGGAGCTGGATGAGAGACTGCACGTCGTGTTGGCGTGAAAGAAAACCATGCGCTCGTTGGTTTACCTGAGCGGCAAGAAACACCTTGAAGTGAGGATTAATCGTACTGGACGATTGCAGACGCGCTGGCAGCTGGTGCTTCCAGAAGGCTTCCGAGAGCTCCGATTCCTCGAGTCGCTTGAGGGCCTCAACGGGGCCGAGCTTATCGATAGACGCAAGGTCTCGGTCGAATGCAGATTCGAAGGAACCCGTCGCGCGCCCTGTGAGCTGGAGCAACACGCACCACCGGCGGACGGTGTGATTAATCTCAGCCTCCGTGTGGCCTTTCGCGCGCATGTCAAGGAACAGCGCATAGGAAAAATTGACCGCGTTGGTTGAGGTCAACATTGACGGTGAGACAAACCCTGCCGACTTCAGTAGCGCGACGAACTTCTGGAATTCATATGGCCTAACGAAGCTCAATAGCGCCTTCTCAAAGGCGTCGTACGCCAACGGGATACGTTCTGGCTCAAACTCTCGCGTCTCTGGGTTAATGCCAGACAGCTCACGGACCACTGAGTTCATCCGCCCGCGACGGAATCCCAGAATGGCTGCCACACGAATGATGTCTACGTAACTGGGATCATAAAGATCTTCCGTATCATTCTTGAGCCAGGAAATCGCCCTCCAGTAGTCCGTTGCGGCGAACTCGGAGTCTTGCTCAAGATCCTTGAAGGCTCCCGGGTGTACAGCGAGGTGTGCGAAGTAGTCGATGAGCTTGCGCAGGTTACGCCCCTGCTCTCCGTTCGCGGAGATTTTGCTCATGACAAAGTCCGCCGCCGAGAGCGGAACGCCCTTTGAGTTAATTCGAACGAAAATCTCGGCAACGGTCTCGATATCGAGATCGTCGTTGAGGGAGATGATGCCGATCTGCGACTCAACTAGAGCATTTAGTTTTTGCAAGGAGGCATAAACCTTGTCCTCATCTGCCTCAGGGTTTCGGGACATGTAATCACGAAGCGCGGCAAGGCTCGCGGGCTTGTTAACCTGCTCGGAGATGTCGTAAATCCACTCCGGCTGCTTCCTGAGGACCGGCGTGGCCGTCTCAAACGACTCCGTCTGTGGGTTGAAGGCGATGATCACCCGCTCTGTCTTGTAGTTCTTGTTGATCACTTCCTCGCCTGCAATTGCCGCCCGCAGGGCCGTCACTCGTTGCTGTCCATCGATCAGAATATGCTGGTAGCCAGCATTCCCGCCGCCTTTGACCGGCACAGCCTTTGACTGCCAAGTAATGAGATACCCCACGGGGAAACCACGGTAGAGGGAATCCATGAGATCACGAACCTTGGTCTTCGACCAAACAAAAGGCCTCTGCATCTCGGGGATTGCGATGTTGTCGCTTTCGATCCAACTAAGCAAAGTCTTAACCGAATGCTGGTTTACCGCGTACTGCGCCATCTCATTCCTTCTCTTGAAAGTCATCCTGATCGCTGAAGATTCCAGACTGATCTTAACAACGCGGAGGGAATTACCTGCCCAAAGAGCGCAATTTGAGAAGATTCCGGCGTTTTTCTCCTGCAACTTCTGATCCCAGCATTCTCTCGTTTCCAAACCTTTGAAAGTGACGTATCAAGCCCCCGAATCTTGGGCTGAATTCTGAGTAGCTGCCAAGCGAGTTCGGTTGGAGACGCATATTGCCTGACCCAAGCGCGAGGTGATGGGCAGTCATAACCCAATCTCGGTGGAGGTCGGAATCAGCGAGAGTTCTCCATTTTTCTCATAGAACATGGAGGCCTCGCATCTCAACCGGCTGGGATGCATCTTAGGCATGGCTGGGGAGTTTGACACTCTTTCCACTCGGCGAGGAGGAGACATCGGATGTCTTTCCAGCAAGGTCCATCGCCCTGCGGAGACACTCTAACCAGAGTCATTCAAATCTCGTACAGATCTGACGGTTCTTTTTGACCAACGATGCCAGAATAAAGGCTAACCTATATGACACAGGCCCAGCTATCCGGTGGGGTCTGTCTTCATGCACGCCTATGCGCCACGAGGTTCAATGCACTTTCCCTCACACCGCCCCCCCTCAAGGCGGTTCTTCTACTCCGGCTTCTACGACGGTCTTAAGGCCTCGCGGCAATTACGAAATCCGTAGCAAGCCAAGTAGAGAGCCTCGTGCTACCTAAGATTTGAATTTCCAGAAAGAAAGCCTAGCCTCCGTCTCCCCATGATTTCGCAAGTCCATATCACCGACGAAAGACTGACAAAGCTTCGAGAGCTGCTGGAACAAGCAGAAAATATTCGAGGTGAACTCGAAAAGCTAAACAACAAGTTCTCGATCCGTCGGAAACTACAACTTAGTGTAGGAGGCAAAGATTTCCTCTTGATCCCCGCAAATGAGATAACTCTTCCGGAAACCTTGGCGATCAGGAGCAAGTATCGTAAGGATGTACCTAACCTTATGGACGAGATCAGCTCGCAAATCTCTGCTAATGCGAAGTTGATTGAAGACTTAAACGCCTATAGGTCGGCTGCGATCACTAGCGTACCGACGCCGCCAAAAGGATTCTTCAAAAGGCTTACATGGTCGCAACCGACAACTTGGCCAGAACTCGAAAGCTATCGAAAAGCCATCAGAAGCGTTTTCGAACACCCCACGAGGTCCGAGCTGCGCAGTTTCGTCAAAGGTTGGGATCCAAACATTGAAGTCGAGCTAAAAGAGGCCTTTACTCTTGGCAAGGGAGGGTATCAACTCAAACCAGAATATGAAGCTTCTCTTAAGCGCGCTGCTCATTGTTCTCCGAATGCTTCTGTCACATTGATCGCAGGCGACCACCTAGGTCGTGCGCTTAAAGCATGTGAGGATTTCACGAGCCAATCAAAGCCAAGCCAAGATAGTGGGGAAAACGCCACCGTTAGGGATATCCGCCAGCTTCTAGAAAGCTTGCGCCACGATCGTGCGGTTTCAATAATCGACCGTCTTGGAACGGAGAAACTACGCGAAGCAACCACCGAAAAATTGCGCTTGCCCTCAGGTCTTTCTGAGCGCGGAATCCGCTCCGTCGGTGACGTGTATCGGGCGAAGCTCCATCGTCTGCAAAGCATTCCGGGCATCGGCGAGCAAACCGCCTCGCGTATGAAAGCAGCAGCACAATCGCTTTACAACGAAGAACACAACTCAAATGACTACAGAATCGGCAGCTCAGGTGCCCCAGCCGAGAGGGAAATTGTTGCGTTACTTCGCGAATACCAAACGAAACTAGAGTCGACCGACAGAATTCGTCCACTATTCGATGCTTATGCAAGACCGTTCAGAAGACTAGTCATTAACGTCGACTGCCGCTCCAGAGATTTCATTCTGGTCGCACCCACCAAGGCCGATCAAAATGAGCTTCTTACAAGCCTAACCAAGCTAGGCGCCTGCAACCTAAGAACCCAACGCGCATCTTGGAGCCCTAGTGAATTGAGCTTGGCCTGGAAGGACTATCTTTCTCGTCCTGCAGAATTCCAGGCGCTCCTAGCCAAGCTACTTGGAGTTGATTCGACGGACGCGGGCCTCGAGTACTTAGACAAAGACACAATTGAGGCTATTCGCCGACTTAATCTGGACACAAGCTTAATGCGTGACAGCTACCTCCGTGGCTATCAGCTGTTTGCCGCAAAGTTCTTGGTAGTACAACGCAAAATGCTGCTCGGTGACGAAATGGGTCTAGGCAAGACCCTGCAAGCAATCTCCGCGGCCGCCCATGTCTGCGCCAAGAACAAAATGCGCAAGGGAACTGCCCGCGTCCTCATTGTGGCTCCCGCCTCACTCTTGATCAACTGGGAGCGTGAAATTCAGAAATTCTCGCTGCTGAGGGCATTCGTCGCACATGGTCAGCAGCGCGCCAGCGCCTCAAAGGAGTGGAATACTCGGGGCGGCATGCTCATCACGACGTATGAAACCTTAAGAACATTGGATCTTCGTGAGCCCACAATGGTGATTGTGGATGAGGCCCACATGATTAAGAATCCTGAGGCCCAGCGAACCAAGGCAGTGGTGGAGCAGCTCGAAGTAGCAGAGTACGCGATGCTTATGACCGGAACCCCCATTGAGAACAAGCTCGATGAGTTTTCCACCCTGCTAACTTTGCTAGATCCCGAGATGGGGCAGGAAAGCAGCAAAGTCACGAGCCCCAGAGAATTCAAGAGGATCATTGCCCCGTTATATCTTCGACGCAACCAATCCGATGTGCTCGATGAACTTCCCGAAAAAGTGGAAGCAACGGACTGGGTTGAGCTCACCCAACGAGATCGAGAAATCTATCGCGAAGCGATTGTAGACGGTGCTTGGATGGCGGCGCGCCGCGCCGCCATGATCAGCGGGCCCAATTCGGCAAAAATGACCCGCATCCGAGAGCTTGTAGAGGAAGCTAGGGAAGAGGGCCGAAATGTCCTCATCTTTAGTTACTTCAGGGATGTCCTCGATCTGCTTCAACGAGAATTTCACCAATGCAGCGTCGGCATAATTGACGGCAGCGTTTCAGCGGGACGCCGGCAAAAGCTTGTCGATGCTCTAGGGAATTCCGGTCATTTGTTGCTCGCACAGATCACAGCTGGCGGCGTGGGATTGAACATCCAACATTCCAGCGTGGTCATCTTCACAGAGGTGCAGGTCAAACCAAGTTTAGAGGATCAAGCTATCGCGCGTTCCCACCGCATGGGCCAGATTAACGTTGTAAACGTCCATCGCATCGCGGGGCGCAACACCATAGACGAACGACTGCTTGAAATCGTCGCGAACAAACGTGAAGTATTCAACAAGTTTGCCAGGGAAGCAGAATCCGCGCGCATTTACGACGCCAAGGACATCACCGAAATCAAGATCGCTCAATCCATTATTGAGAGCGAGCGTATTCGTTTAGGCATCCGTTCCACTACACCCGTAACTATCGGAAATCCAACCGATTCCGGCCAAAACGCATCGCCATCAGCAAAGAGTCCGAGCAGATCCGCGCAATCGAAACGGAACAATCGCTAGTTTAAGGAGGAAGAAAACACGCGACACCACAAGCGGAATTAACTGCGAGACCAATCGGCTTGCTCCAGTTTCGCGTATGCAACCTATCCAAGTACTAAGACCGCACTATGTCCTCTGTCTTACCTAAACTATTTTTAGTTATTTTTCCAAGACAACCGAAAGGATAGGCTCAGCACATGACTCTAGAACAAATTCCCACAATTGATGGTTTTAGGCCACTTATCCTTCGTGTCCTCAATGACAAGGAGGCTCGTCCGGTACAAGAAATCGTGACCCTGGTCGCAGACCTCGTTGGGCTTAGTCAAGATGCTCGCGCGGAAAGGGTGCCTTCAGGGGAGAAGCGCTATGCAAACCGAATCAATTGGGGACTATCGTCACTTACACAAGCAGGTCTTCTTGTTCGTCCAAAGAGAGCTTGGTACCAAATCACTGATGATGGTTTAGCCGTGGATAGGCGTGGGTTGACCACATATTCTGAAAAGGATCTGTTGGAATGGCCCAAATGGGTCGCCTACCAGGAGGAAATCTCCACACGCAAGAAGCCACAAGACAGTGAGCTCCCCGCATCTATATCCACGATCGGTGTGGACGTTGATGAACCTGAAGAAATCATGGCCAACAAGAGCCGCGACTTCAATTCACTAGTAGAAACCAATCTTCGGCGTCGGCTTCAAGAGTCCTCCCCCGCATTCTTCGAAAAGGCCGTTCTCGAGTTGCTCTGGGCTATGGGTTACGGTGGCGCCCACGGCTCCAAAGAACATCTTGGTCAAAGTGGCGATGGAGGTATCGACGGCGTTATCCGTCAAGATACTCTTGGATTGTCTAAGGTATACGTGCAGGCCAAACGCTACTCGGACGGCAACAACGTTGGCAGCGGAGAGATCCGTAACTTTATTGGTGCACTTGACTCAAAGGGATCGAATCAAGGTGTGTTCATCACCTCATCGAAATTCGCACCAGCTGCAACAACTACTGCAAACAATTACCGACACGGCACTATTGTCCTTATCGACGGCATCGAGCTAACCCGCCTTATGCTTGCCTACGGCGTAGCCGTGCAAACCCACCGCATCTACACGCTTTATGAGATCGACGAGGACTTTTTTGACGACTCGGACACATAAAGCGCAGTAATTCGCCCCGGACTGCCTTTGAATACAAAGGTCCTAAGCCTAAACAATCTAAAGGAGTACAGCCTTGGCATTCCGAACCTCCATATTTTCTGATGCGATTTGCCGGTTACATCAGCTGAGAAGTCAAGACACTGGTGCCCTCGGACATTTTCAGAACAGACAGCTCAGCTGCTAGTTCTGAATATCAGCCTCAATTCTGTGGCAAGAAGCCTCAGATTTGGGCTACTTTTGCACCTTTACTGAGACCTCGACACACGACAGGTGTTTTCCGAAATAATTCCTCGCTCACAGACTCGGCATATGGCCGTAGTAAGAGCAGCCAATCGTCGGATTAGGGTTTGGAAATCTAACAAGAGGCCAACTGTCAGCGGCGGTTGAAATGTAGCCCAGTTTCGACGGTTGAAATGTAGCCCAGTTTTTGTGTGTGGTTAGTTTATCTGGTGTTCTCGCTCGGCGGCGATCGAGGGGAGTATGTCTTCATGTCCTGTGATGCGGTAGCTGTTTCCTTTGTGGGTGAAGATTTCCGCGTGGTGGACTATTCGGTCAATCATTGCCGCTGCGATAGTCGCGTCACCGAAGCATTCACCCCACCTGGAAAACGGCAGGTTAGATGTCATGATGAGCGAGGCTTTCTCGTATCTGGTCGACACTAGCTGGAAGAACAGGTTGGCGGCTTCGGCTTCTATGGGGATGTAGCCCACCTCGTCGACGATGATGAGGTCATAACGGCCCAGCTTGGCTAAGAGTTTCGGCAGACTACCTGTGGAGTGGGCGTGGGTGAGTTGCTGCACCCAGCCGGCTGCGGTATCGAACAGGACTCGGTGGCCGTGCCGTGCAGCGATGACCCCTAGCCCGATGGCCAGGTGGGTTTTCCCTGTCCCGGGTGGGCCGAGGAAGATGACATTGCAGCCTTGAGCAATCCACGCAGATGTCTCCAACCGGGCGATTTTGGCCCGGTCGATGGCTGGCTGAACCATAAAGTCAAAGTCTTCAATAGTCTTGATGTGGGGAAAGCCTGCACGCTTAATCCGTGCCTGCGCCCCTGATGCCTGACGGGCTGAAGCCTCAACAGACAAGACAGCGGCTAGGTACTCTTCATAGGTCCACCCACCGTCACGGGCTTGTTCGGCCGTGTCATGGTAGGTGCTGCGGATGCGTGGGGCTTTGAGCACTGTGGCGATGTGGGCTAGCTCGGCATCGATTTGCTTGTAATTGATGGCGCTCATGCCGAGTACTCCTGCCAGCCGGTCAGTCGGTCATAGACGTTTAAGTCCGCCGTTTCTACGACAATGTCTCCTAGACGCGGTGTGGGTTGTGCAAGCTGTTGGCGCATCTGTTTCGCCAACCTCTGATGCTGCGGGTCGGTGACCGTGTGGTTTTTGCCCCACACCCTTTCGTGGTCGGCAACAATCAACCCGGTGCCATCGGTAACTAGTACCCGATCGAGTTGTACAAAGATGGTGACAATCTTGCCGATGGCTGAAGGCGATACCGAGTACCGATTAGCGTCCACAGACACGTAGTAGTTCCTCGGTAACCGTACCTGCCTGGTCAAACCGGTCTGCGGTGGATACGGGGGAAGCGGATTCATAGCAGCCTTGTCGACTACCCATCGGTCTACCGGGCGTTGCGCCAAGCTGGCGTGCACACGAGTGTTCGCAATCGTGTCAATCCACCCATCAAGCTGTGCTTGCGCGTCCTGATGATCGGCAAAGTGCCGGCCGGGGAAAAACGATGTTTTCAGGTACTCGTTGTGGCGTTCGACAATGCCTTTCGTTTCCGGATCCCTCGGCGGGGCTTGTTTGATGCGCACACCCAACGTGCCGGAAAACCCGACGACCTGATCGACGAGGCGTTTCTGGCCGATGCCGGATTCGTGATCCCAGAGAGTGTCTGATGGTTTGTGTGTGGGTGCCCGACCCGCATAAGGAGATAGACCAGAATGATGACTGTGGCACGACGAGACCCAGCCGATAAGGCCAAGATTGACGCAATCGAGCAGAAGCTGCTTGCTAACCCAGAAATCGCGAAGTTGATTGATGAGCTCGGTACCTCTACCACTGATGCGAACGACCTAGTTCGAGGCATGTTACAGGCCTCGATTACAAGGGGTTTGAACGCTGAAATGGATGCCCACCTGGGGTATCAGGCTGGTGATCGAGACGGTAAAGCCGCTGTCGGTACGGATAATCACCGAAACGGCAGCTACCCGAAGACCATTGACTCGAACTACGGGCCGGTCACCGTGGACGTCCCAAGAGACAGAGCTGGCACGTTTGTCCCCACGATGGTGCCGAAAGGCTCGAGGCGTTTAACCGATATCGATGATCTGATCATCAGCTTGTACGCAGGTGGCATGACAATCCGTGATATCCAGCATCATCTCGCCACCACGATGGGTGTGGATATCTCCCACGAGACAATCTCGGCGATTACCGACGCCGTACTTGATGAAGTCATGGTGTGGCAAAACCGCCAGTTGGATGAGTTCTACCCAGTCATCTTCCTTGACGCGTTGCGAATCAAGGTCCGTGATGGGGGCCGTGTGATCAACAAGTCTGCGTACATGGCCATCGGAGTGGATCTCGAAGGAATCAAGCACATCCTGGGCTTGTGGATCGCCAAGGAGGAAGGAGCATCGTTGTGGGCCCAGGTGTGTTCCAACCTCGCTAACCGCGGTGTCAAAGATGTCTTCATCGTCTGCTGCGACGGGCTCAAAGGCCTACCAGAAGCCGTGGAATCCACCTGGCCTGGGTCCATGGTTCAAACGTGTATCGTGCACCTGATCAGGGCGGCAAATAGGTGGGTTTCCTACGGGGATCGTAGGGCCGTATCTGCAGCGTTGAAAAAGGTCTACACCGCACCGGATGAGCCAACCGCTGCCGCAGCCTTGGATGAGTTCGAGGCGTCTGAACTAGGTGAGAAGTACCCGAGGTCGGTGAAGGTGTGGCGGGATGCGTGGGAGAGGTTTACCCCGTTTCTGCAGTTCCCACCGGCTGCGAGGAAGGTGATCTATACGACGAACTCGATTGAATCTTTCAATAATGAGCTGCGGAAGGCCACCCGGAACAGGGTGCAGTTCACTAATGATGAGTCAGCGATGAAGACGCTGTGGCTGATGATCTGCCATATCGAAGACAAACGAGCAGTCAAGCGGGCTAGGGAAGGCAAACGCGTCTCCGCCTCTGCTGGCCGGCTCGTGGAAGGTGGACGGGTTGCCGGATGGAAACACGCCATCAACCAGATGGCTGTGGCCTACCCCGACCGCTTCGACAAATACATGTAAGATTCAGCCCCACACACAAACAACTTGACACCCTCTGATCCCACAACAGTTGCTTGGGTACTACGCCAAAACGTTGCTGAAGCAACAGCCACATCCCAGACACCAGATCACCGGTTGTCCTAGTGGGAAGAACACACGCGGCCATGAACCTGGAATACGATGCCACCATCACCAACACCGGGAACACCCCCGCGTGACCGTGCGTATCGGGGATACCGTCATCGGGGAACATGAGGTCACATTGAATCTGCACACCTGGCTTATGGTCGAGGGCATCGACTGGGTCGTGGGGGAGATACTCGGGGCGAATTCGCCGGATGTTTTCCCTAAACCACGACATCGAGCCCTGCCAGGCGACGCGCTGTGCAATAACCGTGGCTTTCATATCAGGGACCTCGTCGAGCAAGGCCCTAACTTCCAGTTCCACCTCGTCAAACGCGGTCTTTTGTGGAGCTCGTTTCGAATACGACGCAGGTGTGTTGCTGGCTAAGGCCCGCTCTACCGTCTTTTTCGCGCAGCCAACTGTTGCTGCGATCTTGCGAATCGACATGCCATCTTTGCGCAAAATCCTGATCTGCGCCCAATCATCCATGCAAATCACCCATCCAATTCTTCTCGGATGGGCTACTTTTCCACCGTCATTCTTGGGCTACTTTTCCACCGTCACTGACACCAACAACTTCACGTCGCATTCACTACCCTGCTGCAAATGGCAGCCCAGCATCAGGTGGTAGATGGAACTGGAAGTTCACCAAAGGCCGTAGGCTAACAAGACTACGAAAAGCCGGAACAGGCAATTTGAAACTTAACCATTTTTGCTTTTAGGTCGACTCTTCGGCGAGAAGAAGCAGAAGACAGGGGCGATCGAGTTTTCTCTCACACGAGCGGTCGCACCACTCCGTCCATCGAAACGAGGTCGGCAAGCGACTCGGCGCGCTTAATGTCGCCCTCGAAGGCGAGCACGTAGCCCCATGCTTGGCCGATGAACTCCGGGTGGGCGACGAGCATCCTCAAGACCTTTTCGGTCGCAGAACGCTTGGCCAGCACCACCGCGTCGTCGCGCATGTCCTCGCGCTTGCCCTCGATAATCCAAAAGGTCCCAACCTTGTCACAGACCACAAAGTCGGGAATGTAGTTGTCCCTCGTCGTGTACGCAATATGCGCTCCGGACTCTGGGTAAATGCGCGTCCACCACTTTACGTCCGAGTCATAGTTCAACATGTACGCAAGCGCATACTCCGCCGAGTAGGAGTCGAACTTTGCGGCCTCAAACAAACCTTTGTTCCACGTGCCGTAGTGGCGACCGGGCATAAAGCCCGTGGATTGCTTTGTTGCGTTGTGCCCAACGGCAAGCTGCTCAAACACCTTCTCACCCAAGGGCAGTTCATACGAGCGTGTCACCGGCACTCGCTGCGGGCGCACCTCAACTTCCGTCAGCGTGTTCTTTGTCGCGGCCTTCTTCGACTCTTCGGCAACCAAGCGACACAGCACCTCCACCGCAGACTGCTTCGCCTTCTCCGTCCATTGGGTAATGCCCGTCGCCTCCATGAACCTCGGAACAATCGACAAGCGAAGCTGCGTGTCGTTGTCTTTGGTCGGTTCAATGCCGCGTGAATGAACCACCCTCCGGATCAACTCGCGCTTCACGGCCTCCGTAGACTGACGGAAACTCGGCACCGCCTGGCGGTCGAGCTGGTCACCGGCAAGGCTACCTTCTTCGGTAGCGACAATGGCGGTGCGCTCCAACTGCTCTTTAGCGTCATGCACCTTCTTCGCCGCGTCCTCAACCGCCTGCAATTCAATATCCACCAAAGCGAACGCGCGCTTCGTCTCCACCATGGCCGACGTGGGGAACAAGAACGACGTGTCAGCGAACTGCTCGTTGACCCTCACCGTCACCGGCTTCACCACAACAGGCGGCACAATAGGCTTGTCGTCACCAAGAGGAGCAACGACCAACGGGTTCGGCACCGAAGCAGGGTACGGCGACGTCGCACCGCCATCCGTCTCGATGCCCGTCTCGGTGGGCAAACCACCACCCGTTGAGGTTTCCAAACCGCCGCCGAACGGCGAAACGCTATTCCCACCGGGAACCGCGTCGGGGTCTACCAGCGTCGGCTGCTTAGGCATGTCCTCTTCGATACCGAACTCGCGCAGCACATTCTCCGACTCAAGAAGAGACACGAAGCTCTTGTGGGAAATAATGTCCAGCTGGTCAATAGCCGGTTCGTTCGTCTTCTTCTCAAACGGCAACCGCAACCCGCGACCCATGACCTGTTGGGTCAGCACCTCCGACCCCATTGCGCGCAGGGTGCACATGACCGCGATCCTCTTCGTGTCCCAACCCTCGCGCAGCTTATTCACCGACACAATGGCACGAATAGGCGAGTGGTCAGCGTCCAAATTCGCCAAGAGTGCCTGCGTCGCTGCGTCGTCGTGCTGGTTGTCCACCTGCAAGACCGAACGCCCCAACGTCGGGCTGTCCGGGAAGTGGGTGTTCTTGAGGTATTCCGTCGTTTCCGTTGCGTGGTTCACATCGGAACACACCACAAACAGCAACGGTTTCGTCTGCTTACCCTCGGGGTGACGGGCGCGGTAGTCGGCGTACTGCTCTTCTTTGAAGCGTAATAGCGACACCGCGTCTTGAAGCTGGCGTTCCGACGAGTCGTAACCAGACTTCCGGTACACCAACACCGGCTGCTTCACGTAGCCGTCCACAATGGCGCGCCACAGCGGGTACTTGAACACAATGTCATCGTTGCTGTCCGGGGACGCGGTAAGCCCCACGGTGACCGCAGGTTTCAGGTTCGTCAGCGACGAACGGAACACCTTCGCCGACGAGCCAAACAGGTGCGACTCGTCCGCAATGACCACGAGGTCGTCCATGTCGATAAGCCGCTGCGCCAAGACACCAGTGTCCTCCTGGAACAAGTAGACCTTGCGGCGTGCCGCTTCCATGCCTGTTGCAACAGACTTACCACCCTCTTTTGGCGGGAACAGCTGTTGCACGTTGAACACGAACACAGTCGAAGCACCACCGTCGCCAAACAGGTTCTCTTGTGTTCCGACAACAGTAAGCTCGCGCATACTGTCCGGGGTCACCACACGCGGCGGAACCTCGAAACCACCGACATAGCGGTTCGAGCCTTCTCGAAGGTCACGCACCGTCTTGTCTTGAACGACCGTGCCGGGAGTAACGACCATGACGTTTCGCACGCTCTGCCTGCGCAGGTACTCAATGAACGAAGCCATGACATACGTCTTGCCGGCACCCGTCGCAAGGTTCATCACCAGTGGTTCCCGCGGGTCGAACTCGCCCGACTCAATGCGCTTTACCAGCGCAGACAGCGCTTCCACATTCGGGGTGCGCAGGTCGAACCTCGTTGCCAGTTCGGCGACAAGGTTCTCGTCATAGGAAACCGCAAAAGACATGGCTAGTTCTCCTCCTGGTCGTAGTCGAACGGGAACAGGTCAAGCGGCACCGCGACCACGCGGGAACCATTCTTAAACGTGCGGACGTGCTCACGCACGCCCTCGTCGAGCACCGTCGCAGCAATAACGGCACTGTGGTTGCCGGGGAGGTTCGCCATAATGTCGTCCACCTTCCTACTGTCTAGGACACCCTCAACAACGCATAGCAACTCGCGGTTTCGCTTGCCAACAAAATAGGGGTTCTCGTCGCTTAAGAAGAAACCCAAGTGCGCCGCCAACGACCGGCACAGCACATCACCCGTCGCCTCGGGCGTAAGTATCGTGTACCCGACCTCCGGGTCATAGTCGAAACACGTCGGCGAGAGCTTCGCAACGGTGAATGCACCGCCGCCGCGCCAGTTCACCGTGTCGGGGGACTTAGCGGTCTTGGAGAGGGCTTTCAGTAGTTTTACGTCGGCGGACTTCTTGAGAGCGTCGTTGTCCTTGAGGAGCTTGTTTAGCGCCGAGGTGAACTTCTGCGCCTCGTCCGCCGTCATGCCCTCCGGTAGTCCGTCCTCCGTTGCGTCCACACGCTCACCCTTGGACGTGGAAATACCACCCATGTCCTCGCCACGAATGACCTTCTCAAGACGCGGGCGAGTAAACCGATTGAACGTGTCCTCCACCAGCTCGCACGTCACCCAGCGCCGCCCCATTTTCTGCGCAACAGCGGCGGTCGTACCAGAACCAGCGAACACGTCCAACACAATGTCGCCGGGTTTCGTGGCAATGTGGATAATGCGCTCTAGTAGCCGTTCGGGCTTGGGAGTTGCAAAAACGTCACTCTTGGTAAAAAAGCTGGAGACATGACTTTTCGCTTCGTCGTTTGTACCCACCTCATTTGCCAACCAAGTTGTGGGCGGCACCAAGCCATCTTTTTCGTTTAAGAATGACTTGACTCTAGGGCGTCCACTCCCGTTTTTCGGGAAATGAATTCTGCCGTCTCTTAACAATGCCTTGTAACCATCTTCAACTGATCCCCAGCAGCGGCCTTCAGGCGGAAGGTAAGTCACTCCAGTGGGAGTAGTTATTGAATACATCTGATTTGGGCGAAAACCCTGAGCAGTAAAAGGTGAGCTAGTCCAAGGACCCCGAGGATCTTGGTCGAGATTACACCCGTCCTCTTTTCTCAAGAGCTTATTTCTGTGCATTTTCCACTCAACGTTGTTGAGTTTTCCGTAAACCAAGATGGTGTCATGATCGCTACTGAACGCGGCACGATTTTCGCGAGTCGTTCGTTTTTGCCAAGAAATCTCAGCCAAGAAGTAATTCATGCCAAAAATCTCGTCCAACAGCATTCTCATACGGTGGTTCTCCACGTCGTCGAGGTGCACCCAGATCGAGCCATCATCGCTGAGCAGGTTCCGCAGGTGAACAAGGCGGTCGCGCATCATGGTCAACCACACGGAGTGTTCGAGGTTGTCCTCGTAGTTAGTGAACGTCTGCGCGGTGTTAAAGGGTGGGTCAATGTAGACGCACTTCACTTTGCCGAGGTACTTGGCCTTCAACTCGGGTACTCGGGTTAGCGCTTCGAGAACGTCTCCCGACTCGCCGAGAATAAGCAGGTTGTCTTCTTGTGGCGTGAGGTCGGCGCGCTCCGAATAAGTCGTGCCGTCTACCTTCTCGGCCTGCGAGCCGACAACCGTCTCTCCCATTTCAAGGTAGTGCGTCTCGCAGTAACGCGGATCACGAGGATCAACCCACGTGTAGCCATAGCGTCCACGTTCCGTCGGGATCAGTGCACGATCTTTGTTATACCAAGTCAGTTCTAGTTTTTGGGCGCTCACAAGCAAGGTCCTCGACGAGTTCATGCGTTATCGTTTAACAAAATCCCATACTATCGGAGGGGGTTAGTGATACCCATTTCGGTTGTACTTTCGAAAGAGTTTCCTTTCGCTTGATCCACTGTAGTCATAGCCGCGATGAAACGCGTGAGTTGATCACATGAAAATCCTGAAGGAAGACTTGCGAAGGCAGAGAATCCACTAGATGGCCTTCACCATGACTAAGAGGCGGTCACGAGACGTGTATCTTGCGGACGGGACTTTGAAAACAAGGCTGATAGTGCCTTCATAAGGCTCAGTTAGGAAATCATGAATGCGGGAGTTCTTAGCTGTCGTCGTCTCCCTACGCTTCAATGTTTTGCTGGAAGTCGTTGAGCATACGTCCTAATCCAATGAGCCGATCTATAGAAAAACGTAGACCCTCCAACAGGTCTGAGGTTGCATTTGAGTCGCGATACTTTGCCAAGGCAAACCCTCCCGCAGTGACGGCCCTGGCCGCTTCAAAAGCGAAAAACAAACTATCCAGCTCCAACTGAGTTGGGTTTACTCCCGCAACAAGGAACTGATAGTAGGCACGCCAAGCATTGTGGTGGGTGTAACTGCACAAATCACCGTAAAGGTCCTCGCCAATCACCCCGTTGAGCGTCATACGCACCATATCCGAATAGCTGACATCCTCTTGTTTTAGTTCAAGAATGGTGTGCTTTGCGGTGTATCGCTGCACTACAGTGTTCAATTCCTGGTGCAACTCAGCGAGTCCACCCAGAGTATGCACTTTGTCGCGGGTCATTCCGCTGCGGATGGCTCGGGCTGCCCGGACCGTTCGAACCTCTGGCGAATCTTCGTCACGGTTAATAAACAGCAGCAGTGCGACGTTCTCAATACAACTGCGGGCGAGGGGAGCCACCGTGGCCGGAGAAGTGAATCCGTGTTCCATCATCTGACCAATTTGGTGAAGATTTGCTCCTGCAACCTGAACAATTGCTCGGGAGAGCTCGTCAGGCAGGCGCGCAATGTTGCTAATCGAAGGGTCAAGGTTCTTGTTCACTGTATCGGTAGTTTCTGGCCCCCATTCGGGTGTCGAAGTACCGATCTTATTGACGAGATTGGCTATGCCGGTGACGAGGTAAAACACCTCATTCTTAAGGGCCGCCATCTGTGGATCGAGATTTGAAGGTTCGCTCGTGGTCATCATGAGTTTGATTGTGCCAGTTCTGGCCAAAGGCCTCGTTTACCGTGTGGGGTCACTGTGAGCTGTTGTCGCTGTGAGCATCGGGATGCACACGCCAAGTAGGGCGGAGCCAACCCCCTCGGCTGGCTCCGCCCGCTTTAGCGTCGACAAGCAACTGCTACTTCACCACCAGATTCACCATGCGCCCCGGCACGACGATCTGCTTGACCAGGTTCTTGCCCTCCACGTGCGCCTGCACGTTGGCATCGGCGAGCACGCGCTCGGCGAAGGCGTCCTGCGCGGCGTCCGCCGACATCATCACGCGGGCGCTCGGCTTGCCGGTGATCCGAGTTAGGACTTCCCAATCAAGATCGGCAAAGGGCAGGTTAGTCCTCTCCTATTCCCAATGGCGTCAATTCAGTGTAAAATCCCTGTTCCCAGCCTTTAAGTACGTAGGCCCCGGAAGGAGCATCGTGGCCAACATTCTTGACGTCGGGCAGTACATCGTCGAACTGCGCGGCGGCAGGGTTGATAGGCACAAGCTGGCCAAGCTTTGTTTCTTCGCTCAGGGGTGGCATTTGGCGTGGACTGGGAAGCCTCTCACGGACAGTCGCTTCCAAGCTTGGAAGTTTGGGCCTGTGCCCACAGAGCTCGGCCGGTTCAGTATGGTGGCCGAGGGGTCGAATGATGTGACGGGAATCGTCAACGGTGACTCTTCACGTCTGAGCGACTACGAACACGCGGTGATCGCCAGCATCGTCGATTTCTACGGCGACATGGATTTCGCTACCTTGACGAAGCTCAGCCATGGCCTGTCGTGGGAAGAGGCTCGCCAAGGTATTCCCGAGAATGCTCCTTCGAGTGAGAACCTCAGCGTCACCACCATGCTGGAGGAATTCTCCCATCTGGTTCATGACGGCGGGGAGCTGCCGCAGGCCCCCACGCTTAACGAGGATCTTGATCTTGAGGCGGCCTTGGCAGCCTCCGAGCTGGTTGAGGCCGATTGGAAAGCAACCTTTCACCTCTTGGCCACCCGTTAACCCGTGACCATCGCTAACGAAGAAGAGTGGGTTCAGCTACTCACGATCCTTGCCCTCAGGCTCAACCAAGAGTGCGGAACGCGGCAGAATGGCTCGTCCCATGATGAATACGCGGGATTCGATTAAAATGAAGGCGCTTTGAGTTCTGCCATCGCAGCCCCATTTCAAAGCGTTTTCGGTCCACGTTATGAATCGGTTTACGACCGCGCAGCCGCGTTGATGGCTCACGCATTTAGAGACGGGATAAGCGGACCGCTCTCAAGCGGTCCTTGGTGTATCTCACCATGAGGAGTTTCAGGGTGGTGCCTCCCAACGCTGAGCTTGGTGCTCAGCTCGTTGAGGAGTGCGTGCTGGCCAACGGCAGCCAGTTCGAACAGGTGGTCGTCGAGGTCAGCACACGCCTCATCGCTTGGGCAGCTCCAGACCGGATTGCGCGCGGGCATCGAAGGAATGCCCGAGGGTGAAAAAGGCGAGGCCACCGGCATGGGTTGGCCTCGGCTTGAGCTATCGCTAGGTTTCCTAGCCCTTACTTCACCACCAGATTCACCATGCGCCCCGGCACGACGATCTGCTTGACCAGGTTCTTGCCTTCTACGTGCGCCTGCACGTTGGCGTCGGCCAGCGCGCGCTCGACGATGGCGTCCTGCGCGGCGTCGGCCGGCACCATGATGCGGGCGCGGACCTTGCCGTTGATCTGGACGGGCATCTCGATCTCGTCGTCTTTGAGCCACTTCTCGTCGAAGGTGGGGAAGTCGACGAAGGTGATGGTGTCCTCGTGGCCCAGGCGGGCCCACAGCTCCTCGGCGATGTGCGGGGCGACCGGGGCGACCATGATCACCAGCGGCTCCACGGCGGCGCGGGGGGCACCCGCGTTCTGCGCGCCGTACGCGCGCGTGAGGTAGTTGACGTACTCGATCGCCTTGGCCACCACGGTGTTGATCCGCAGGTTCTCGTAGTCGTCGCGGATGCCCGCGATGGTGCGGTTGAGCTGCTTCAGGTCGTCGTCGGTGAGTGCTGCGTCGGAGACGGAGAGCTCGCCGGTGTCCTCGTTGACCACCAGGCGCCACAGGCGCTGGAGGAAGCGCTGGGAGCCCACCACGTCCTTGGTCGCCCAGGGTCGGGAGGTGTCCAGCGGGCCCATGGCCATCTCGTAGACGCGGAGGGTGTCGGCGCCGAAGTCGCGGGCGATGTCGTCGGGGGCGACGGCGTTCTTGAGGGACTTGCCCATCTTGCCGTACTCCTGATTGACCTCCTCGCCCTGGTAGTAGAACTTGCCGTCCTTTTCCTCCACCTCAGCCGCGGGGACGTAGACGCCGCGGGAGTCGGTGTAGGCGAAGGCCTGGATGTAGCCCTGGTTGAACAGGCGTCGGTACGGCTCGCGGGAGGAGACGTAGCCCAGGTCGAAGAGGACCTTGTGCCAGAAGCGGGAGTAGAGCAGGTGCAGCACGGCGTGCTCAACGCCACCGACGTAGAGGTCCACGCCGCCCGGGTCGTTGGGGCCGAACTTCTCCGGGCGCGGGCCGGTCCAGTAGCGCTCGTTCTCGATGTCGCAGAAGGCCTCGTCGTTCTTCGGGTCGATGTAGCGCAGCTGGTACCAGGAGGAACCGGCCCACTGCGGCATGACGTTGGTGTCGCGGACGTACTGCTTCGGGCCGTCGCCGAGGTCCAGGGTCACGTGCGTCCAGTCGGTGGCCTTCGCCAGCGGCGGGTGCGGCTCGGAGGAGGCGTCGTCGGGGTCGGCGGCCACCGGCTTGTAGTCCTCGACCTCAGGCAGCTCGATGGGGAGCATGGACTCGGGCAGCGCGTGCGGCAGACCGTCCTCGTCGTAGACGATGGGGAAGGGCTCGCCCCAGTAGCGCTGGCGGGCGAACAGCCAGTCGCGCAGCTTGTACTGGATCTTCTCCTTGCCCGCGCCCTGCTCGGCCAGCCAGTCGATGGCGGCGGCGATGGCCTCGGCCTTGCCCAGGCCATTCAAGTCCAGGCCGCGGTCGTTGGCGGAGTTGATGTGCGGGGCATCATCGGTGAACGCCTCGGTGGAGACGTCGCCGTCGAGGACCGGGATGATCGGCAGGCCGAACTCGGTGGCGAACTCGTAGTCGCGGGTGTCGTGGGCGGGCACGGCCATGATGGCGCCGGTGCCGTAGCCGGTGAGCACGTAGTCGCCGATGAAGATCGGGATCTCGGTGCCGTTGACCGGGTTGGTCGCGTACGCGCCGAGGAAGACGCCGGTCTTCTCCTTGTTCTCCTGGCGCTCCACGTCGCTCTTCGCGGCGATCGACGCCCGGTAGGCGGCGACCGCCTCCGCCGGGGTGGCGGCACCGAAGGTCCAGCGCGGGTCGATGCCTTCGTACGAGCCCGTTCCACCGGCCACCAAGGCGTCGACAAGCGAATGCTCGGGGGCGAGCACCATGTACGTTGCGCCGAAGAGGGTGTCGGGGCGGGTGGTGAAGACGGTGATGTCGTTGCCCTGCGAGACGAAGTCCACCTCGGCGCCGCGGGAACGGCCGATCCAGTTGCGCTGCATGGACTTGACCTTCTCGGTCCAGTCCAGGTACTCGAGGTCGTCGATGAGGCGATCCGAGTAGGCGGTGATCCGCATCATCCACTGGGAGAGGTTCTTGCGGAAGACGGGGAAGTTGCCACGCTCCGAGCGACCGTCGTGGGTGACCTCCTCGTTGGCAAGCACGGTGCCCAGTCCCGGGCACCAGTTGACGGTGGAGAAGGAGCGGTAGACCAGGCGGAAGGAATCGACGACCTTGCGCTTGTCCTGCTCAGACAGCGACGCGTACGGCGCGCCGAACTCCTCAGGGGTTGCCACCTCGCCGGACTCGAGCAGCGGGATGAGCTCCTCGATGCGGCGGGCCTTCTGCTGCTCCTTGTCGAACCACGCGTTGTAGATCTGCAGGAAGATCCACTGGGTCCACTTGTAGTACTCGGGGTCCGTGGTGGCGAACTTGCGGCGGCGGTCGTGGCCGAGGCCGAGCAGGCCCAGCTGGCGCTCCATGTTGTCGATGTTGGCCATCGTGGTGGTGCGCGGGTGGGTGCCGGTCTGGATGGCGTACTGCTCGGCGGGCAGGCCGAAGGCGTCATAACCCAGCGTGTGCAGCACGTTCTTGCCCAGCATGCGGTTGAAGCGGGCGAAGACGTCGGTGGCGATGTAGCCGAGCGGGTGGCCGACGTGCAGGCCGGCGCCGGACGGGTACGGGAACATGTCCTGAACGAAGAGCTTGTCCTTGGGCAGCGGCTTGCCGTCGGCGAGCTCGCCGACCGGGTTCGGGGCGTTGAAGGTGCCGTTGTCGATCCAGTACTTCTGCCACTTCTTCTCGATGCCACCCGCGAGCTCCGGGGTGTATCGGAAGGAAGGTCCTGCCAAATTCTCGCTCGGATTAGTCATGGGTAAACATAATAGTCGCTCCCCGCCCGGCACGCGCTCATCAGTGCACCGTTACCTGCCGAAACCCGGTTTTCAGGCGTCGGTGTTGCTCGCTTTCCGACGCCTACGGCTCGTGGCGTTTGTATCCCCGAGATGACCCTCAATGATGGAATGTTTCCGGCACCCCGTGGGAGAGTAATAATCCCAGTTCAGGGCGTTTATCGGGCCGGGACGGGCGGCGTATTCCATCATTCTTGATGGAATGATTAAATCATTTTGGAGGGGTTCCAAAATGATTTAATCATTGGCGCATCGGGCTCACGCCGCCGGCAGCTTGTCGAGCACCCGCGGGCGGCCGTCGACCATCTCCACGACCTGGTCGGCGGCGGCGAGCTGGCTGCGGTCGTGGGTGATCATCATGGTGGCCACGCCGAACTCGTCGGTGACCCGGCGCAGCAGCTCGACGATCTCGCGCGAGAGGCGCTGGTCGAGGGCGCTGGTCGGCTCGTCGGCGAGCAGGAGCTCGGGGCTGCCCATGAGCGCGCGGGCGATGTTGACGCGCTGGCGCTGGCCGCCGGACAGCTCCGCGGTGCGGCGTTTGCCGAAGCCCTTGAGCCCCACCTTCTCCAGCAGCTCGTCGGCGCGCTCGGCCCGGGCCTTGAGCCTCCCGCGGCGCAGGCCGCGGATGTGGTCGGTGATGAGGAGCTGCTCGCGGGCGGTGAGCGATCCGAGCAGGTTGGGGGACTGGAAGACCACGCCGATGTGGTCGCGGCGAATGGCGGTGCGCTTCTTCTCGCTGGCGTCGTGCACCGGGATGCCCGCGACCTCCACCTCGCCGCTGGTGGGGGTGACCAGCGCACCGGCGACCGAGAGCAGCGTGGACTTTCCGGAGCCGGACTCGCCGACCACCGCGGTGAGCTGTCCCGGGAGCAGCTCGAGGGAGGCGTGGTCGAGGGCGGTGACGGTGCTGGTGCCGTCGGGGTAGACGACGGAGACGCCGCGCAGGGAGAGGACGGGGTTCATGATTTTTCGCTCCTTATATATAGGTACGGGTTCTAGACTGCGGCGCCGAGGGCGGCCATCGGCTCGACCTTGGTGGTCTGGCGCACGGCGATGAGTGCGCCGACGATTCCCAAGCCAAACACCCCGGCCGCGGGGACGAGGACGGTGGACCAGCTGAGCAGGAAGGGGACGCTGCCCTGGACGAGGGCTCCCAGGCCAAGTCCCACGAGCGCACCGAGTCCCGTACCCGCGGCGAGCACGATCGCGGCCTGGGTCAGGGCGTCGATAAGCACATAAGAAGGAGAGGCGCCGAGCGCGCGAAGAACGGCGATGTCGCGCGTGCGCTGGAGCGTCCACACGGTGAGGAAGGAGATGGTCACCAGCGCGGAGATGCCGTAGAGGAAGCCCTGCATGCTGGTCAGCGACGAGCGTTCGGACGTGTAGGCGGCAAGGCCCTGGTAGGAGCCCTTCGTGTCGGTGATGGCGGTGTGGGTGTCGGCGGCCATCTGCTGCCACTGGTCCTTGGTGGCGTCGCCGTACGCGACGAGCACGGTGCCAGCGTCTTGGGTGTGGTTGACCGCCTGCCACGTGGCGGTATCTACCCAGACGGCGGGGGAGTGGCTGTAGTACTCGTTGTCCACGATCTGTCCCACCTCCACCTTCTGCCCGGCGAGCGCGATGGTATCGCCAGCGTGAATGCCCAGCTTGTCGGCCACCTCTCGCGCGACGTTGGCCTTCTCGCTCACGGTCGCGCCCGCGGCGGTGGTCCCGTCCGGCAGGCCCATGACGGCGACAGGCTCGGCGCCGCTTCCAGCCTCCAAGCGCGTCTGCCCCACGCCCAGCGGCAGCGCGCTCACGCCATCGCTTGTTGCAAGCTGCTTTGCGACGCCAAGGTCTGCGACCGAATTGCTAAACGACACCTCCGGGTTGTCGGTGTACGGGTCGCTAAACACGACGGCGTCCGCGCCCAGCGAGTCGAGCGCCGAGGTGTTGCGGCTGGCGAGCCCCTGGGTGAGCCCGGTGAGCATGACGATGAGCAGGGTGATGAACATGGTGACGCTGCCGATGAGCAGGAAGCGCCCGCCCGCGGTGCGGATCTCGCGGAGACTGAGGAACATGGGTGGTTCTCCTTTTCTTACTTCTCTTTGCTACCCATTTCACCGTTTTCGCAGGCCAGCCGCATCGACCGGCTGGGTTTTATTGCGATCAACCGTGTGGTTGATTCGTCATCGGCTACCTGGCGGCTGGGTGGCTACTTGCCGCGCGCAGCCAGTAGCGTTAGGGGTGTGAACGACTCTGCGCCTCTAGCCCCAACGCCCACCGAGATCGACGCCACCCGCGCGCTCAGCCGGATCATGATCTTCCTGCGCGTGAGCCTGCACATCGTCTTCGCCTTCCTCCTGGGCTTCGCGGTGGTGCAAAACGTCGCCGCCGGAAACGGCTCGTGGCGGCTTATCACCGCGGCGGGCGTGCTCGCGGGCGTCTACATGGCGGGCACCACCTGGGAGAACCGGCGGGCGCACTCGCTCGTGGCCGTGGAGGACACCGACCGCCGCTGGGCGATCCTCGCCGCGTGCTGGCTGGCGGTGGTGCTTGCGCTGTGGGTGGGGCTGGTGGCGTTGTCCATGGACTTCGTCTGGCTGCTGTTCCCCCTGGTCTTCCTCATCCTCCACATCCTGCCCACCGGGGTGGCGATCGTGGGCGTGGCCGCCGCGTGGGCGGTGGCGGCGTTTCTTCCCGCCTGGCTGCACACGCCGTCGTGGAACGTGGCCAACGTGGTGGGCCCGCTCATCGGCACGGTCTTCGCCATCGGCGTCTACTTCACCTACCGGGCGCTCGGCCGCGAGGTGCAGACCCACGCGCTGCTCACCCAACAGCTGCTCTCCGCGCAGCAGCAGCTGGCCATGAGCGAGCACCAGGCCGGCCGGATGGAGGAGCGCGAGCGGCTCTCCCGCGAGATCCACGACACCGTCGCCCAGGGGCTGAGCTCCATCGTCCTGGTCTCGCGCGCGGCGCGCTCCAACCTGCAGAAGGGCAACCTGGAGGAGCTGTCCGCCCAGCTCGACACCATCAACGAGCAGGCGAGCACCTCGCTCGCCGAGGCCCGCCGCTTCGTCCGCGACCTCGCTTCGCCGGATCTGACCCAGTCGCTTCCCGAGGCTCTGGAGAAGGTCGTCGCCCGCACGCGCGCCCGCCAGGGGGCGCTGGGTGAACCGCTCGACCTCGCGCTCAACGTGGTCGGAGAGATCGACCCCGCCGCCGTCCCCGAGCCCGTCTCGCGCACGATGGTGCGCGTGGCCCAGGAGGCGCTCAACAACGTCGTTAAGCACGCCCACGCATCGAAGGTCGTGGTCACGCTCGGGCTCTGGGACGATCAGCTCAGCCTCGACGTGGTGGACAACGGCTCCGGCTTCGATCCCGCGACCGCCAGCGGCTACGGGTTGCCCGGGGTCAGGGCGCGCGTGGCGGACCTCGCCGGCACCGTTACAATCGAATCAGCACCAGAATCCGGCACCGCGCTGGCCTGCTCGATCCCGCTCACATCCCGTTCGACCTCGGCGGAAGGTTAGATCATGAAGCCCATTGCAGTCATGCTTATCGACGACCACCCCGTGGTGCGCGCCGGCTTACGTTCTATCGTGGACGGGTTCGACGACGTCCGCGTGGTCGCCGAGGCCTCTAACGGGGACGGCATCACCCCGGAGTCCCTCGCCGAGCAGGGCATCGACGTGGTCGTGACCGACATCCAGATGCCCGGCACCGACGGCATCACCCTCACCCAGCGGCTTGCCGAGGCCGGCCCGCCGGTGCTCATCCTCACCACCTACGACACCGAGGCCGACATCGTTGCCGCCGTCGAGGCCGGCGCGATGGGCTACCTGCTCAAGGACGCGCCGGAGGAGACTCTGCACGCGGCCATCCTGGCCACCGCCCGCCGCGAGCGCACGCTGGCTCCCGAGGTGGCCAGCGCGCTGATGAACCGCATCTCCAAGCCGCGCCAGGCGCTGTCTGCCAGGGAGATTGAGATCCTCCAGGCCCTCGAGTCGGGCGCGACGAATCGCCAGCTCGCGGCCAGCCTGTTCATCTCCGAAGCCACCGTGAAGACGCATTTGGTCCACATTTACTCGAAATTGGGCGTCGACAATCGCACCGCGGCGATCACGACGGCCCGTCAGATGAAGCTCATTTAGACCCATATAGGGGTAGTTTAGGGCCCCTTTGGTCTGACCACGAGAATCCTTTTTCGCGGCTTTGTCGGAGTGAAAAGCCTTAGGGGAACTCATTTTTCGGGCCCATTGTATTAATTATACATAAGCCGGAGCTGTGTGTTTATTAGCTTACGGGGCCAATGTTTACGCCCTGTCGTTCGCCGGAGCCACATCGTTACATTCATCGAAGAATTCTCTTTCCGTCTAGTACACCTCGAATCAACCTCGACCGCCGGCGTGGAGACCGCGCCAAGAACGCCCTGCTGCAAGCTTGAGGCGTCCTCTCGTTCCAGATCTTGAGACCCCATCCGCTCCGCAGGCACCACAGCCGCCACCCACCGCCGACCTTTTGGCCACAAACCCATTTTCATATCATTTCCATTACTTTTGCGACTTCATTCCGACAAGACTTTCAGGCAACCGATCCTGCTCCGAGACCTTCCGACACGGACGCGCGATCTTCCGCCACCAAGGCGTCTGACACGAGTCGCCATTCCATAATTCTCAAGGCATTCGATGGCCCCTCGACCAATCATTGGCGAAACGAGAATAACCTATTTCGGGGGTGATATTGACTCGCGCAGAACGCCTCGTGTTGCCGTGACCAGCACGTTGTCGACACCGAGTTGAACGCTGTACGGTCGTTCCGGAGCGGAATTCTTCTTATTCTGTTTTCACTATGTGGCAATACTTTTCACACATAAGTGATAGCGATTGACCTAGTTCCCTTTTCAACTAAATCCGCTTTTCCCTTGTTAGTGGGCACCGATCTTGATTAGATTCGAAGTCAACGGGAGCACAAGTTCTCGGTCAAACTTCAATCCGAAAGGAAAGAACATGTCCTCTGATATCCTCGACTACTTCGTTAACATCGCCGGTACTGCTTTCTGTGGCATCGTTGCCCTGCTGAACAGCATCATCTCCCTGCCGTAATAGCGCTTAGTGCGCCGCATCCGTTCGCGGATGTGTAGATGGCACGCAAACCAAGCGTTCGTCTCTCCAGTTGGGTGGGCGCTTGGTATCGATTGACAAAGCCTCGTCACTTGGCGGTTTCCGCCAGTGGGGGGCTTTTTGCGTGCCTTGAATCTGCATCACCCACGATTCATCACACTCCTACAACGGAATACCTGCGGCCCAGGCAATAACCTCCGGCAACAGATCATGCTTGACAGCCCTAGCCTGAAATTCTTTCCGATACAAACACATCTAGGAACCGTTAACGGAAACTCAGTGTTTTTCAAATAAAGTGATAGACCTCTCCCTTTTCTGTATCAAAACATCTGGTTTTTCTATTGTTTCCGCATGTGAGAGCAGTTAAATTCAGAAGTAGCCGGAGCAACCGCTCCAACCCCACCCACCAGAAAGGAAGAGATCATGTCCGCTGAAATCCTTGGCTACCTTGGAGGCATCGTCTTCACGGCCCTGCTTTCTCTCTACAACATCCTCGCCACCATCATCGCATTGCCTTGATCTCGGTGAGGCAACAGAGACCTCGCCGTCCCGGATTCGGGATGGCGAGGTCTCTGCTTATCGCCCGTAATTCTTGACCGCACCCGCCTATTTCAAGGCTTGAAAAGTCACCTGTACTTTTCGTTCGAGGCTCTTACACAATCTCCCTAAGCGCCTTGACCTGCACTTTCGCCGATGCCTCCCCAAGAGACAGCCGATTGGCAGGGTCCTGCCAGACAGACTTCTTGCCCCTCGTGCGGCGGTTCTGTTTGACCCAAAAACTTGCCTATGCGCTGGCGATTCGCGCGCCTTGAAGCAAGCTGCGAATGCTCACAGCGAACTTCTAAATTTCGATTAATTTCTTGTTTTCGCAGGTAGAGAGGATTTCAAGGGTCCTTGCCGTTGTCCGATGCCGCTGGTTTACTCGTTCTCAGCGGCGGCAAACAGCAGTCGCGTTACCAGACCTACGAAGGGATAAACCCATGAGCTCTTACGTTACTAACCTGTTCGACACCATCGTCAGCGCTATCTCCCACGTCTTCAACGCTGTCATCTCCTCCCGCTAAGTCGGGCAGCCACGGCATCTCCTTGAGAGTGTCGAGGGATAGCTGAAGCCCGCTTCGGCGGGCGAGGTTAAGGGTTGAATCTAGGGAGCGTAGCTCCCAGAAGTTTTCCGCAAAGTCCACAGTTAGGCGCGTCTGCCAGCTGTGGGTTCTTTGCGTTTGCACGGGTCCCACGTTTCGTTCGAAGCGTGGGCCTTTGCCGTACCTAGGCTCTCACCTCCCATTGCCCGCCTCGGCCACGCTGGTTCGCGCGTCGCTAGAGTTATCCCGCAACTTGGTGGTCATGTGCAAACAGATTGTGGTTAAGCATGGGCGGGGTTTCGCGGGAGTTCGAATACATCCGGCAAGACGCTTCGCAGGCGCCCAGTGCTGCAAGACCTCGGTGTCTGTTATTCAACGCTGGCGTAGGGGAGGTCCCCGACCGCCTAACCCCTCGGCAAACGCTGTTCCCGTTGGCTCCATCCATCTCTCCCCATACCTCTGTGAAGCGGCTGCCATTTTCACGCCCCTCAGCCGACCCGGCGGGGAGGTGATGGCAGATGGGCAAGCGACAACTCCCAATCGTTATCATTGCGCTCAACTTAACGGAACGTGAAGGTGAGCTAGGCGCCAAAAGGCCCATTTTCATCGATCTCCAAAACACCTCGCAGTGAGCTCGCAGCAACACTTTTTCGACGCATTTCCATCACCGATCGCGGTGGCAATGACATGCATTTTCTTCGCGCCGAGGGCACTTCAAGCTGGCTCCAAGGTTCGGTGTTTGCGCAGGTCAAGGCGGTTTTGTCCGCCATTGACGGTTCCGTTGACCAGGCCTACCATTCAAGTCATCGGCAGCAAGAGCTACCACTTCTACTTCCCACTCAGAGGAGACAACAATGTTCGACCAGCTTTCCCAGATCGCAGAGCACGTCCAGAACCTGCAGCAGTTCAACCCGGCTCAGCAGATCCAGCAGTTCGTCCCGCAGGTTACCGAGCACCTCAACCCCAGCAACTGGCTGGTCTCCCTGTCCTCCCGGTAGTCGGCAACTGATCTAGTTATCTACCCAAGCCGCCCCTTGGCGCTCATGCGTCAGGGGGCGGCTTACGCATGCGGGCCACGGGTCTGCGCGCATTCCTACCAAGCTTGCAGATGCTTCACAGCCACCCGACGAACCAAGCAAATCGGGCGCAAAGAGGGACCTTCTACCTCGGGGTTTGCGATCCTGTCAGCACTCCAAGCCAGCTCCAAACTAATCCATTTACGCAGGTAGCGGCGTTTTTTGGGTCCGTTGACCGGCCTCTTGCCCGGTCCTAGTATTCACTTCATCGGCAGCAACCGCCGCCGACAATAACGACACTTTCCTTGTGAAGGAGAAATCACTATGTTCGATCAGTTCAACCACATCGCTGAGCAGTTCCAGCACTTCAACCCGTTCCAGCAGGTCCAGCAGTGGGGCGCACAGGTCCAGCAGAACTTCCAGCCGCAGAACTGGTTCAACGGCTTCCGTCGCTAAGCGCACGCCAAGACTCTTTGAAAGCCCCATCCCCGGCGTTCTCCCTCGCCGCGGGATGGGGTCTTTTCGTTTTATTGTCCACAATGAAAACTGTACGTTCGCTGTATGCCCTTTGGGTGGACGCCAACGGCACGTCGGCAAGCGAGTAGCAAACGCTCAGCGCTTTGACCTGCGACTTTCACTCTCCTGCAATCTTGGCAGGGTTTTCGCAGTCAAGCCGATTTCGCTGACGTACCGAGCTTCGGAATCTGCCCCTGAGCTGCGGTTTTAAGATTTTGACAGAACTTCCAAGTTTCTCCAAACTTCGGCATTTGTGCAGGTAGAAGGCTTTTTTCGACCCGTTGACCGGATTAGGGAGCGGTCGTAGTATTCAACTCATCGGCAGCACAAGCGCCGTGTTTCTACTAATCAAGGAGATTCCTCCATGTTCGATCAGATTCCCCAGATCGCAGAGCACGTCCAGAACCTGCAGCAGTTCAACCCGGTCCAGCACATCCAGCAGTGGGCACCGCAGGTGCCGCAGTTCTTCCAGCCGCGCGGTTGGGTCCCGGGCCTTTCCTCCTAGTATTTAGCGGTTAGGGTCTGCGTGGCGTAGCTTCCCCTATGCCATACGGCGGACCGTCCGGAGAGAGTTTCTGAATAGACGCATAAAGCTTCGTCCTTCGACCTTGGGGGTTCACCTCCTGTGATCCGAGGCGAAAGACGAAGGAGGCTCGGGCCGATGGGAGTCCCGAGCTTGAAGACCCAAGGACTTGTGGGAGTCCTTGGGTCTTTCCTTATGCCCGCGGGCTAGCTAGCGCTTCTGGTACAGCGACTTCTTCTGGAACTTCGGGTCGCTGGTGACCAGCACCCCGAGGTTGCGGAAGATGCCCTCGTCCACCGAGCCCAGGATGGTGGTGGTGTGGGCGATGCAGCCCTTGAGGTGCTGCAGGTGATCGAGGGCCCGGCGCGCCTCCTCGTTCGTCGAGGCCGACACCGACAGCGCGATGAGCACCTCGTCGGTGTGCAGGCGCGGGTTGTGGCTGCCCAGGTGCTGGATCTTCAGCGTCTTGATCGGCTCGATCGACTCCGGGGAGAGCAGGTGGCTCTCGTCCGGGATGCTGGCCAGGTGTTTCAGCGCGTTGAGCAGCATCGCGGCGGAGCAGCCGAGGAGGGCGGAGGTGCGCCCGGTGATGATGGTGTCGTCGTCAAGCTGGATGGCGCAGGCGGGCTCGCCGGTCTCCTCCGCACGGGCGCGGGCCACGCCGACGACGGCGCGGTCGGTGGCCTTGATTTTCGCCTTGGCCATGACCACCGCCGCGCGGTCCGACTGGGTGGAGTCCAACCTGCCTCTGGCCTCGTCGACAAGCGCCTTGAAGTAGCGGCGAATGATCTCTTGGCGGCTGGCCTCGCGGCAGACCTCGTCGTCGACGATGCAGAAGCCCGCCATGTTCACGCCCATGTCGGTGGGGGACTGGTACGGGGTGGTGCCGGTGAGCTTCTCCAGGAGCACCTTGAGCAGCGGGAACGCCTCCACGTCGCGGTTGTAGTTGACCGTGGACTCGCCGTAGGCGCTGAGGTGGAAGTGGTCGATGACGTTGGCGTCGTTG
This sequence comes from Corynebacterium vitaeruminis DSM 20294, assembly GCF_000550805.1. Lineage (NCBI taxonomy): Bacteria > Bacillati > Actinomycetota > Actinomycetes > Mycobacteriales > Corynebacteriaceae > Corynebacterium > Corynebacterium vitaeruminis. The sequence continues at coordinate 2,881,381 of NZ_CP004353.1, forward strand.
AGGTCGACCGTCGCGGCCTCGTAGGCCAGGTTGACCGGGTGATCCAGCGGCAGGTTCCAGATGGGGAAAGTCTCAAACTTGGCGTACCCGGCCGATCCGCCGCGCTGGTACTCGTGGTAGACCTGCGAGAGGCAGGTGGCCAACTTGCCGGAGCCCGGCCCCGGGGCGGTGACCACCACGAGGTCGCGGGTGGTTTCGGCGAACTCGTTGCGGCCGAGCCCCTCCTCGGAGACGATGAAGTCGGTGTCCGAGGGGTAGCCCGGGATGACGCGGTGGCGGAACACCTTCATGCCGAGGCGTTCCAAGCGCTCCTTGAACTCGGCCGCCTGGCGGTTGTCGTCCTCCATCTGCGTGAGCACCACGTTTTCCACGAGGAAGCCGCGGCCGCGGAAGACGTCGACTAGGCGCAGCACGTCCTCGTCGTAGGTGATGCCGAGGTCCGCGCGCACCTTGTTGCGCTGCAGGTCCTTGGCGTTGATGCACACGAGGATCTCCACCTCGTCCTTGATCCGGTCGAGCATCGCGATCTTGTTGTCCGGGGTGAACCCAGGCAACACGCGCGAGGCGTGCATGTCGTCGAAGAGCTTGCCGCCCATCTCCAGGTACAGCTTGCCCCCGATTTTCTCCCGGCGCGCTTTGATGTGCTCCGATTGCAAGTCGATGTATTTTTCGCGATCGAAGCCGATCCCGTGCGCCATGTAGCATTCCCTTCCGAGGTCCGTTTTGGGTTTAGTTTAATTCGCTTACCGACGCCTACGGTAACCGGAATAGAATCAGCAACTATGACTTCAGCCTCCGCAGCTCGCGATGACTTTGACAGCGATGACGATGACAATGACGACGATGAGATCAACGCCGCTAACCTCACCAGCCACTCCCGCAAGATCGTGGCCATCGTTGCGGGTCTGAACCTGCTCGGCTTCGCCGGGGAGGTCATCATCGCCTCCATCATCGGCTCGGCCTCGCTTTTCGCCGACGCCGCCGACTTCCTCGAGGATTTCCTCATCAACCTGCTCGTGCTCACCGCCCTCGGCTGGTCAGTGGCCTCGCGCCGCAAGGCCTCGGTGGGTTTGGCAGGACTCATCCTCATTCCCGCGCTCGCCGCGTTCGGCACGGCGATCTGGAAAATCATCACCGGCACCCCGCCAGAGGCCTTTACCTTGTCCGGCACCGCCATCGCCGCCGGACTCATCAACCTCGTCTGCGCGCTCCTGCTGCTCTCCCTGCGCAACGGCGGGGAGGCGCTGGTGCGCGGGGCCTGGCTGGCCGCGCGCAATGACGTGCTCGCCAACATCCTCATCCTTGCCGCGGGCATCGTCACCATCTTTTGGGCCACCATCTGGCCGGACGTGGTGGTGGGCATCATCATCGGTTTGATCAACCTTGGCGCGGCCAAGGAGGTCTTGGAGCAGGCCCGGGCGGAAGTCCCAGAGCTCGAAGACTAACTCCCTGCGCTGAAATGGCGCGCTTCCCAGCCAAAGCGGAAAGCGCGCCATTATTTTTTGCTCAAAGCATCATTTACGCAATGCTGCTGACCGGATCCTGGCCATCAATAAAGGCCAGCGGGCTAGCCGGGAACTCCTCCCGGCCTGCAACCTCCGCAATCACCTGCGCCACCAGCTCACGCGCAGTGTGCGTGCCCGCGGCCGGAGAATCATCAGCCACCACCTCGATACCCACGGCTGGCTCATCTGTCAGCGACGAAGGGCCAAGAATGAGATAGTCCAGCTTGCTCGCACCCAGGCGCAGATCCACCGCCTTCTTCGCCTTCACATAGGCATCCCACGAGCTACCGTCATTGGACTCCTCGCGCAGCGTGGCCCCGAGGTAGGAGATCATGACATAACGCGGCGGACGATCCATCGACTCCAACGCGTCAATGGTGGCAAGGGCGCCGTCACGGTCAATATCCAGCGTCGCCTGCGCGCCCGCGCGCCCACCGTTGCCCGCACCCCAGATCACCAGATCGTAGTTGCTAAAAAGCTCGGCCCAATCAGCAGCTGCTTGCTTGGTCAGATCGCGTACCACCACGCCCGCACCGAGTGCTTCCAACTCCGGAGCGTAGGCGGGATTGCGCACCAGCGAATCCACGCTGTGGCCTGCCTGCACCAGCAAGGGAGTGGCCAGCAGCGCTACCTTGCCGTGGCCACCGATATAGAGAATCTTGCTTGCAGTCGTGTTTGTTGTCATGGCGCCCAACCTACCACCGTTGGTGCGAACTGCTCGGGGCACCTCGGCATCACCTCATTCACGAGGGCCGCATGATCCTGCTTCGATAGGCGCACAGACGACCCAGCTTTGTCTCTTCTCCCACACGTCTAAGCGGGCAACTGCCTCCCCGACTAGGAGCCACACTGCTTGTGCACGCTTTCCGATTCGCGTGCGATGCACAAGCCTTTAGTAGTTCAGCTGCGCCATCATGCCGGTTGCCATGTGGTAGCCGTTGTGGCAGTGGAACACCCAGTCGCCGGGGTTGTTGGCTATCAGCTCCGCGTTCACGGACTGGCCGGGCAGGATCAAGATGGTGTCCTTGCGCAGGCCCCCATTGTCCGGCAGGGACCAGGTATGACCGTGGATGTGCATCGGGTGCGCCATGGCAGTGGTGTTGCGCATGGTCATCAGCACGCGCTGGCCGGAATTGACCGTGGCTAGGGTGTCGCCGTCAATGGACATTCCCCACTTATACGGCATCATCTGTCCGGTCAGTTCCACATCCAGACGGACGTCGGGTTCGCCTGAGGCAAGACGCGCGGAGTCGGCAGCGACGAGATCAGTCAGGAATGCCGCAGGGGCTTCGAGCTGCACGAAGCTGGCCTCGGGACTGGGGGCCTCACCGGAGGCGGTGCGCACCAGCGCAAAGGCGCGCCCGTCTTTGCCGGCCGCGAGCGCGGTTAGCGGGAACACCCCGTCGGCAAGCGTGACCTCAACGTCGGCACGCTCACCCATGCCAAGGTAGAAGGAATCGACCTGCTTGGGCACGACCGGATAACCGTCGGTAGCAATGACAGTCATCGAGTGCCCGCCGAGGGCGACTTTGAAGATGGTATCGGCGCCGGCGTTGATAAAACGCAGCCGGGCCTTCTGACCGACCTTGGCCTCAAAGGTGCGGCAGGCCGCCGGAATGCGCTCATTGAGCAGGTAATGCGGGTAGGCCAGATCGCCCGCGTCGCCGCCGAGCGCAGGATCGCCCGGGCCTGCGTGCATGCCCGCCATGGCTGCCGACGCCGCACCGGCCGAAGGTGTACTTGCAGATTCCGTCGTGGCGGCCATGTTGTGCATGGAATGATCCATGCCCTCCATCGAGGCGCCACTCGTGCCGCTCATTGAGTCAAACATGGCTAGCTGCTCATCCGGGGTGTGCCCATCGATGCCATCAAGCCAATCGTCGAGGAAGATCGTCCATTCGACGTCATAATCACCCGGATCGGAAGGATCGCGCACGATCAAAGGAGCGTGCAAGCCGCGGTCGAGCTGAATGCCGCTATGTGAATGGTAGAAATACGTGCCCGAATGCGGCACCTGAAAGCTGTAGGTAAAGGCCTCACCGGGCTCGATGGGGTCTTGGGTAATACCAGGGACGCCATCGGATGCCATGGGCACCGCCAGTCCGTGCCAGTGGATGGAGGTGGACTCCGGGAGCTGATTGTCGATGTCGACCTGCAGGATGTCCCCGGCGGTGACCTCGATGGTGGGGTTGCCGTCTTGCGACTCATAGCCCCAGGTGCTGGCTTCAATTCCGCCGAGATCAATACTGCGCTGTTTCGCCACGAGCTTCTTGTGAACCGCGGGATCAGGCAACACCGAGGGGGTGGGGAAGGCTTTGGTGACAGACGGGCTCGAGGAGGAGCCACCCGTTTGCCCGCCGCAGGCGGCAAGGGTGACCCCACCCGCAATGCCGAGGCCGCCGAGGAGGAATTGCCGTCTCGTGACATTCATTACTGGGTTGATTTCCCTTCTGCTTAGGAGAGCTTGAGTGTGGTGACGCAGGTAGCACCGTCGGCGGTGGAATCGAAGTCAACCGTGCCCGTCTTGCCTTCGGACTGGACGGTGATCGTTCCCGTAGTCTCCTCCGGCACCCAGAACCCGGCGAAGCCGTTGTCAAAGGTCGTGGTGTCCTCGTCGATGAGCGTGTTTCCGTCCTTGTCCGTGAAGGTGACGTGGATCGGGGTGTTGGCCAGCTCCCCCTTGCAGGTGGTCAGGCTGTGGTAGAAGCAATCGTGCGTCTGGAACTCATAGGGGGCCACGGAGATGTAGGTGGTGTTGTCCGGAAGCGGGAGGCTGAGAAACTCCTCCTTATTGTTCGCGTTGGCAATCTGAAGCTCGTCCGGGCGCACAGATGCCCGCAGGTCGCTGGGGCGATCCGCCACCACCAGGCGATCGAGCTCGTCGATGATCGTGGTCGCGTCCTTGTCCTGCAGCTCGTACTTGGCAAGCAGCTCGTTGGCGCCGGCTGAGGAGCTGCTTGATGCGGAGGCGTTCGACGCTGCAGAGTCAGCTTGCTCGCTGCCGCAGGCTGTCAGCCCTACGAAGCTGGCTGCAGCGGTCAGAATCGATAGCGTTGCGATTGTTGCTTGCCGACGTTTCACGGCTTCTCCTTGGTTGCTTGCTCGAGGTCAGCCACTAACGCGGAAGCGTCATGCGTGGCACGGGACTTGAGGAAGTTCTAACACCCCCGAGGTGAGAAAAGTAAGGCCGTACCTCACCCGTGGCGCACCCCTTCGATCGTAAGTGGTGATCTCCCTCACACACATTGGGAGGGCACGCCGAACACGGAGCTGAAAAGCCCAGCCTGTGACGCCTTGTCACCGTCGGAAAGCAAGAAAACTCGGGCACAGATGGTGAATATGAAGATTATGTAAAGATTGCCCGGGTGATACTGGCGATACTGGAGTAATGACCCTTCCGACACAGCCGGAGCAATACGTGCTCATCGTCGAAGACGAAAGGCCCCTATCGAAGATGATCGCGGCCTACCTCGAGCGGGCAGGATTTCGCGTGGGACAGGAATTCACAGGCCCCGACGCGGTCGCCACCGCCCGCCTGACCGCGCCCGATGTCATCATCCTCGACCTCGGCCTGCCCGGGATGGACGGGCTCGAGGTATGCCAGAAAATCCGCGAGTTTTCCGACTGCTACATCCTCATGCTCACCGCCCGGGGTGCCGAAGAAGACCGGATAACGGGGCTGACTACCGGGGCGGATGACTACCTCTCCAAGCCCTTTAGCGTGCGCGAGCTCGTCACCCGCATTCACACGCTTCTGCGGCGCCCCCGCGCCCGGCAAGCCACCAAGGAAACGGCCAGCACAGCGATAGATCCGGCACACACAGTAGTCGAGGATCTCACCATCGACACCGCCGCCCATCAGGCCTGGTGTGCAGGCCGCGAGGTGGCACTCACCAAACTCGAGTTTGACCTGTTGCAGGCACTGGCCACCAAACCCGGCCAGGTGCTCAGCCGCGAGGAACTGGTCGCAACCGTGTGGGAGACGGACTGGATAGGGGAGGAGCGCGTCGTCGACGTGCATGTAGGCAATGTCAGGCGCAAGCTCGCAAGCCACGGCAGCCGCGCCACCATCGCCACCGTGCGCGGGGTCGGCTACCGAATGGGACAGCCATGAACCGAGTACCGCTCAGCATCAGATTTCTCTTGGCTCAAATCGCCGTTGCGGCGGCGAGCCTGCTGGCGGCCGGGGCAATCGCCCTTGTTATCGGGCCGCGGCTGTTCCACGAGCACCTGCTCATGGCGGGCCTGTCAGATCCCTCCAGTGAGCTCACCCACGTCGAGCAGGCCTACCGCGATGCCGGGGCGGCTACCCTTTCGGTTGCGATCATTGTCGCCTCCCTGTGCGCCGGTGTCGCCGGGTGGCTTTTGTCGCTGCGCATCAAGCGCCCCCTCACCGAGCTCACCCGCGCAGCCTCGGACGTGGCCCAGGGACGTTACGCTACCCGGGTGCCTACCGACGTCGCCCGTGCCGCAGGCCCCGAGATGGCCATGCTCACCAGCGCCTTTAACATCATGGCCGAGCGTATCGACAACACCGAGGCGCTGCGCCGGCAGCTCCTTTCCGATCTCGCCCACGAGATGGCCACGCCGGTGTCCGTGCTCGGCGTGTATTGCGAGGGGCTTCAGGACGACGTCGTGGAGTGGAACCAAGAGACCCAAGACGTCTTCGACGAACAACTAGGACGCCTCAAGCGCCTCATTGCCGACATCGACGAGGTCTCCCGCGCGCAGGAGCGGCGCATCGAATTGCACCGGCAACCGATCTCCCTAGCGGAGCTGGTGCAGGTGACTTACTCCTCCTATCGCGAGCCCTACGCCACCAAAGGGGTCCAGCTCCACCTGCGCGCCATCCCACAGCAATGGGTGGTCAACGCCGATAGGCAAAGGCTCGGGCAGGTACTGGGCAACCTCCTAGCCAACGCCCTGCGCCATACGCCGCCGGGTGGCACGGTCACCATCTTTGCCGAAGGGCCCGGTATCGAGAGTTCCATTGTTTCAGGCGACGGCGCGGGCGGAGTGGGGGATGGGGTCGTGCCTGTTGCGCACGCGGGCAGCGGAGGGAGTGCCGCTACCGGCATGGTGCGCATAGGAGTCAGCGACACCGGAGAGGGCCTGAGCCCCGACCAGCAGGCGCGGGTGTTCGAGCGTTTCTATCGCGGGGACGGTGCCCGCAGCACCTCCGGTGGAGGATCCGGCGTTGGGCTGACCATCGCCCGTGGGCTCGTCGAGGCTCACGGCGGAACGCTGTCCGTAACCTCACCCGGCCTCGGCAAGGGAGCGACCTTCACCTTCACGCTTCCCCTGGGTGAGGGGATGCCGAACAGCACGCAGTAGCGTTTCGGGCAGCCGGCAACTGGCCGATGTTTCACGTGAAACACCCCGCCTCCCTCATTCTTATGAGGGAGGCGGGGTGTTATTGCGTATAGCTACAGGTTAGTCCTGCTCGTCGAGGCCAGAGATGGCAGCAGCGAGGCCGAGATCGTCCTCGTCGTCAAGTTCGGAGCGCTCGATGTTGCCCTTGGCAAACTTGTCGACGACCATCGCAATGGCGCCGTCGCCAGTGACGTTACAAGCGGTGCCGAAGGAGTCGATGGCGATGTAGGCGGCAATCATGAGTGCAACCTGATCGTCGTTAAAGCCCAGGCTGGAGGAAAGCAGGCCGACCGCGGCCATGATGGCGCCACCAGGAACGCCCGGCGCGGCAACCATCGTCACGCCCAGCATGAGGATGAAGCCGACGGCGGTGCCCAGCGGAATATCCATGCCGTCCATGAACATGATGGCGAAGGCGAACAGCGTAATCTTCATCATCGAGCCGGACAGGTGGATGGTCGCGCACAGCGGGATGACGAAGCCCGCGACCGACTTGGAGATGCCGTTCTTGCGGGCACACTCGTAGGTGAGCGGGATGGTTGCGGCCGAAGACGAGGTGCCCAGCGCGGTGAAGTAGGCGGGCATCATGTTCTTCAGCGCGCGCAGCGGGTTCTTGCCCGCGATGGAACCGGCGGCGGTGAACTGCAGCAGCAGGAGGACGAAGCTCATGCAGATGGCGAGAACTAGGACCTTGGCGAAGGCGGAGAGAGTGTCCACCAGGTTGCCGTTCATGCCCAAAGACAGGAACATGCCGAAGATGTAGATCGGCAGCAGGGGCACGATGAAGGAGGAGATCACCTTCATGACCACGCGGCGCAGGTCGGCGACGCCGCCGTAGAGGGTATCGGACTTCACGCTGGTCATCGCCACGCCCACGACGAAGGCGAGGATGAGTGCGGTCATGACCTCCATCGGGGCCGGCATGTCGACCTTGATGAACGGCTGCAGCGCGCCCTCCTCGATGTCGGAGACGGTCACCTTCGCGTGCCCCGCGAGCAGGGTGGGGTAGAGGGCGGTGGCCACGCCCCAGGCGATGAGCCCGGAGACCAGCGCGGAGCCGTAGGCGATGCCCGTGGTGATCGCCAGCCACTTGCCCGCCCCGCGACCCAGGCCCGCGATGGCCGGGGTGATGAGCGCGAAGATGAGGACCGGGACGAAGAAGCTCAGGAAGTTACCGAACAGCCCGTTGAAGGTGACGAACACGCGGGCCAGCGGCACTGGGAAGAAGAAGCTGCACACGATGCCCAGGATGATCGCGACGACGATCCTGAACAGCAGCGACGATGACAGTCGTTTGAAGTCCATGATGAAACCTTTGTGAGATTCGTGTGATTATGCGGTTGGGAAAGTCCCATCATTCCCACTGCGGGTGGCGTGGGGCGTGGGCTCAAAAAACACGCGCTGGCGCCGCGACTTGGGGCGAGGCCCTTTGGCCGGTGCGCCGTCCCGAAGCTCGATCGATCAAGCTCGGGGGCGGGTTAAGGCATAATTTACGCGGTGGGAAACGAATTACCTATTCATATATAGGTTTCGGGCTGCGAAATTTCTCACTTTTGCAGGCTTAAAGCCACATCAAAGCGCCCGGATGGTCAATGCGGGCACCAACCCAACGCCACGGGGGAGAGGCCGCCCGCGCGGAGTGCGAGCACGGCGCGGGAGGGGGATAGAGTAGGTGCCATGATCATCGGCATTATCCTCTCCGTCTTGGGCATCGCCCTCTTTGTCATCGGCGCGCTAGCGTGGACCCGGCGCCTCCCCGGCAACTCGGTGGTGGGCATCAAGGTCCCCGAGGTGCGCAAGTCCGAAGAGGTCTGGAAGGCATCGCACCAGGTCGCGGGCCCGGTGTGGGTGGTGGCCGCCATCGCGTGGATCCTCGGCGCCTTCCTCGCGTTCATCGCCACCGGCTGGATGTGGATCCTGCCCGCACTGGCGTTTGTCGGCGGCATCATCCTGCTCAGCGTTGGCGCGAACTACGGCGCCCGCACCGCGGTGCTTCTCGACGAGCATCTCAACGCCGAGGACGGCTGCGAGGACGGAAGCTGCGACTGCGGCGACGGCGGCTGCGGGAGCGCCCCCGCCCAGGTCGACCTCGACGCGGCCCGGCGCGCGGCCAGCGCCCAGGACAGCTAGGCACCTCCGTTTCCTCCCCCGCCTTCGCCGTGTCCCCTTGCACGGGACAAAGAAGGTGGGGTAATTTTTCTTTCGTGAACACATCGATGCGTAACTGGTGGTGGCGCGCTTAACCGGCGGGCCATTGTGGTGCATCAATTTTTCCTTGGCTCGCACAAGCTTCTTCGACGAAGCGGCGGGCCTTTTTTGCTAGCAGGAACTGGCCAAGCCGCAGAAGTTGAAGAGGCGACAACCCCCATAGAACCAACTTCTTGAAAGGCTTTAGCAGATAATGTCTCACCAGCACCCAGTCCTCGGCGAGGTCCGCGACACCCTGATCGACGCCTACTTCGGCGAGTTCGGCGGCCAGTACGTCCCGGAGATCTTCTTCCCCGTCCTCGACGAGCTGGAGAAGGCCTACGTCGACGCCCTCAACGATCCGGAGTTCGCCCGCGAGCTCGACGAGCTGCAGCGCAACTACCTGGGCCGCCCGACCCCGATCACCGAGTGCACGAACCTGCCGCTAGAGGGTCGCGGCCGCGGTAAGGCGCGCATCTTCCTCAAGCGCGAGGACCTGGTCCACGGCGGCGCACACAAGGGCAACCAGGTACTGGCGCAGGCGCTGCTGGCCAAGCGCCTGGGCAAGACCCGCCTCATCGCCGAGACCGGCGCCGGCCAGCACGGCACCGCCACCGCCATGGTGGCAGCGCTCATGGGCATGAAGTGCACCATCTACATGGGGGCCAAGGACGTCGCCCGCCAGCAGCCCAACGTCTACCGCATGCGGCTGATGGGCGCAGAGGTCGTGCCGGTGTCCAACGAGCACGGCGACTCCATGTCGGACGCCATCGATACTGCGCTGATGGACTGGGTCGAGAACCTGGAATCCACCCACTACCTCATCGGCTCGGCGGTGGGCCCGCACCCGTTCCCGAAGCTCGTCCACGAGTTCCAGTCGGTGATCTCGCGGGAGTCGCGCGAGCAGATGCTCGAGCGCACCGGCCGCCTCCCAGACGCCGTGGTCGCGGCCGTCGGCGGCGGCTCCAACGCCATCGGCGCGTACGCCGACTACCTCACCGACAAGCCGGGCAACGAGAACGTGAAGATCATCGGCGTGGAGCCCGCGGGCCAGGGCCTCGACTCGGGCAAGCACGGCGCCCCGCTCGAGCGCGGCAAGGTCAGCTTCCTGCACGGCTTCCGCTCCTTCGTGCTGCTGGACGACGAGGGCAACGTCCTGCCGAGCTTCTCTGTCTCCGCTGGCCTCGACTACCCGGGTGTGGGCCCCGAGCACGCATACCTCATGACCACCGGCCGCGCTCAGTACTACGGCATCACCGACGCCGAGGCGCTGCAGGCCTTCCGCATGCTCTCGCGCTACGAGGGCATCATCCCCGCTCTCGAGTCCTCCCACGCGCTCGCCTACGCGCTGAAGATGGCCGAGCACGCCGAGGAGACCGGCGAGGAGATCAACATCCTGGTCAACCTGTCCGGCCGCGGCGACAAGGACGTCGCCTACGTCCGCAACATCCTGGGCGACCTCGCCACGCTCGATCCGGCCACCCACCCCGTCACCCACCCCGACGTGGCCAAGGTGCTCGCCGAGATGACCAAGGAGTCCAACCGCGAAGAGGGACTCAGCGAGTAAGCAATTACCGGTCGCCTTATAGAATGGGCCGGAAGCGAAAGGTATTTTATGATCGTCGATAAGCGAGAAGTGCGCTATCACGAGGACGCCTCGGCGTTGTTCGCCCACTTGGGCGGCCTCGATGCGCAGGACTCGGTGCTGCTGGAGTCCAGCGACATCGAGTCGAAGAAGAACACCATGTGTGTGGCCATCCTGTCCGCGGCCGTGCGGGTGACCTGCGTGGGGCAGGAGGTGACGGCGGAGGCGCTCACCGACACCGGTAGGGCCATCGTCGAGCGGCTGCGCGGCCAGCTGTCCGGGTACGTCACCGCGGGCGCGGGGGACACCGTGACCTTCGGCTTCTCGCTGTCCGACGAGCACGACGAGCGCCGTCGCCTCCAGGCGCCCAGCACGGCCGAGGTGCTGCGCAAGCTGCAGCTCGACGCGGGCTACGCGGGCGAGTACCTGCCCTTCCTCGGCGGCGGCTTCGCCTTCGACTACCTCGACACCTTCGAGAAGCTGCCCGCAGTCGGCCCGGGCCCCAACACCTACCCCGACTACCAGTTCCTCGTGGCGGAGACCTACCTGGTCATCGATCACCTTTCTCGCACCGCCGAGGTGGAAGCCGTAGGCGTCGACAAGCACGAGCTAGACGCCCGCCTCGACGACCTCGCTGACCGCATCGCGAGCGCCCCGACCTCCTACGACGAGCCCGCGACCAGCGCCGATGGGCCGCTGAAGGTGCTCGCGACGGTGACCGACGACGACTTCCGCGACCAGGTCAAGGCGCTCAAGGGCAACATTTACGACGGCGACATCTACCAGGTCGTGCCCGCGCGCGCCTTCGAGATGACCTGCACCGACGCTTTCGCCGCTTATCGACGCCTACGGTCGACCAACCCCAGCCCCTATATGTTCTACGTGCGCGGCCTGGCGGCGGGCAAGACCTACGAGCTCATCGGCGCCTCGCCGGAGTCCAACCTCAAGTTCGATGTCGACACCCGCGAGGTGCAGCTGTACCCGATCGCCGGGACCCGGCCGCGCGGGCTCAATCCCGACGGCACGGTCAACCACGAGCTCGACATCCGCGCCGAGCTGGACATGCGCACCGACGCCAAGGAGATCGCCGAGCACACGATGCTCGTGGACCTGGCCCGCAACGACCTGGCCCGCGTCGCGGTGCCCGCCACCCGCCGGGTCGCCGACCTGCTGCAGGTGGACCGCTACTCGCGCGTCATGCACCTGGTCAGCCGCGTGACCGCGACGCTGGATCCCGACTTCGACGCGCTCGACGCCTACCGCGCGTGCATGAACATGGGCACGCTGACCGGCGCACCAAAATTGCGCGCAATGGAATTGCTGCGTGGAGTCGAGGGGACCCGGCGCGGCTCCTACGGCGGCGCCGTGGGGTACCTGCGCGGCGACGGCTCCATGGACACCTGCATCGTCATCCGCTCCGCCTTCATCCAGGACGGCAAGGCCATCGTGCAGGCGGGCGCGGGCGTGGTTCGCGACTCGGTCCCGCAGTCGGAGGCCGACGAGACGCTGCACAAGGCCTACGCGGTGATCAACGCCATCGCCCTGGCACAGGGAACGACCCCGGAGGTTATCCGCTAATGAACCGCAACCAGGACATCCACGTCGTCCTCTTGGACAACCACGACTCCTTCGTCTACAACCTGGTCGACGCCTTCGCCGTGGGCGGCTACCGCTGCACGGTGTTCCGCAACACGGTCTCCGGGGAGGAGATCCTCGCCGCCGAACCGGACCTCATCGTGCTCTCGCCCGGGCCCGGCCACCCGCTGGAGGCGGGCAACATGATGCGCCTCATCGAGGCGACTATCGGGAAGATCCCGCTCCTGGGCATCTGCCTGGGCTTCCAGGCGCTGCTGGAGCACTTCGGCGGCAAGGTCGGCCCGTGCGGGCCGGTGCACGGCACCACCGACCGGATGACGCTCACCGAGGCGGGGCTTGAAAGCCCCATCTTCGCCGACCTCACCGTCGACGCCGGGCCGGAGAACGGCTTCCAGGGCACGAAGGTGCCGATCGCCCGCTACCACTCGCTGGGCTGCACGCAGGCCGATAAGCTGGTCTCGCTGGGCACCTGCGACTCGGAGATCGGCGAGGTCATCATGGCCGCGCAGACCCCGGACGGAAAGGGCATCGGCCTGCAGTTCCACCCGGAGTCGGTGCTCTCCCCGAAGGGGCCGATCATCCTCGATCGCTGCATCGAGGCGCTTCTTAACGCTTAGTTTTCATTGCACACAATAGTAACGAGGTAAATTTTATGTCCACCGCAGAACACGTCGAGAAGCTCATCGCCTTCCTCGATAACTTTGAGCCCACCATCGAGGAAGCAGAGGAGGTCTTCCGCCCGCTGACCTTCGGCGAGTACGAGGACATCCACATCGCGGCCCTTCTGGCCACCCTGCGCACCCGCGGGGAGACCTTCGCTGACGTCGTGGGCGCCGCCCGCGCCTTCCTCGATGCCGCACGCCCGTTCCCCGTCAGTGGGGAAGGGGTGCTGGACACCGCCGGCACCGGCGGCGACGGCGCCAACACCATCAACATCACCACCGGTGCCTCGCTCATCGCGGCCGCTGGCGGCTGCAAGGTGGTCAAGTGCGGCAACCGCTCCGTGAGCTCCAAGTCGGGCTCCGCGGATGTCCTCGAGGCGCTCAACATCTCGCTCGACCTCGACCCCGAGCGCGCCGTGCGCCAGTTCGAGGCCTCCAACTTCACCTTCCTGTTCGCGCCCGCCTACCACCCGGCGATCGCGCACGTCATGCCGGTTCGCCGCGCGCTGAAGGTGCCCACCATCTTCAACACCCTGGGCCCGATCCTCTCCCCGGTGCGCCCGCAGTTCCAGATCATGGGCATCGCGAAGCCGGAGATGGGTCAGATGATCGCGGAGGTCTTCCGCGAGCTCGGCCGCGACCGCGCGCTCGTCGTCCACGGCGCGGGCACCGACGAGATCGCGGTGCATGGCACCACGCAGGTCTGGGAGCTGCGCGACGGCGAGATCACCCACTACGAGCTCACCCCCTCCGACCTGGGCGTGGGCACCTACCAGCTGTCCGACCTGGCCGGCGGCGACGGCACCGAGAACGCCCGCCTCATGCGCGAGAGCTTCGCCGGCCGCGGCCCGCAGGCCCACCGCGACGCCCTGGCCGCCAACGCGGGAGCGATGTTCTACCTCCACGGCAAGACCGAGACCATCAAGGAGGGCGTGGAGCTGGCCAAGTCGCTGCTAGAGTCCGGCGCGGTGAACAAGTGGCTGCAGTTCCACGAGGAGGCCAACTATGGCGGAAAGTAAGCTTCCCACCGTCCTCGAGGGCATCGTCTCGGCGCGCCGCACGCACCTGGATGAGATTCGGGCTCGGATCGCCCACGTAGACGTCGACAAGCTAGAAAAATCGGACCGGAGCCTCTTCGACAACCTCTACGGCCACAAGAACGCCTTCATCATGGAGTGCAAGTCGGCCTCGCCGTCGCTGGGACTCATCCGCGGCGATTACCACCCAGGCGACATCGCGCGCGTCTATTCGCGCTACGCGGCGGGCATCTCGGTGCTGTGCGAGCCGGAGCGCTTCCACGGCGACTACAACCACCTCGCCACCGTGCGCGCGTCGACCCACCTGCCGGTGCTGTGCAAGGACTTCATCATCGACAAGGTGCAGATCCACGCCGCCCGTTACTTCGGCGCCGATGCCATCCTGCTCATGCTTTCGGTGCTTGACGACGAGGCCTACGGCACGCTTGCCGCGGAGGCCGAGCGCTTCGGCCTCGATGTGCTCACCGAGATCATCGACGAGGAAGAGGTCGAGCGCGCGACGAGGCTCGGCGCGAAGATCTTCGGCATCAACCACCGCAACCTGCACGATCTCTCCATCGACCTGTCCCGTTCCGGGCGGCTAGCCGGGCTTGCGCCGGAAGGGGTGGCGATCGTCTCCGAGTCCGGCATCCGCGACGTGCAGACCGTCCGCGCGCTCGGTGGGCACTCCAACGCCTTCCTCGTGGGCTCGCAACTGACCAGCCAGCCGGACGTCGACGCGGCCGCCCGCGAGCTGGTCTACGGGCCGAACAAGGTGTGCGGCCTTCGCTCCGGAACCGCCGCCCAGGCAGCACGCGCGGCTGGCGCGATCTACGGAGGCCTCATCTTCGAGGAGGCGTCTTCCCGCAATGTTTCACGTGAAACATCGGAGGAAATCATCGCCGCCGAGCCCGGCCTGCGTTTCGTGGCCGTCTCCCGCCACACGAGCGGCTGGGAGGAGCTGGCCTTCCCGGGCATCGCCGCGCTGCAGATTCACGCGCCCTACCAGGGCTCCGTCGAGGCCGAGCGTGCGCTCGTCGCCTCGGTTCGCGCGGTGGCGGGGGGGCGGGAGGTGTGGCGCGCCGTCTCCATGAGCGCACCTTCCGCCGGCGAGCTGGCTCGCGCCCTCGCGGACGACGTGGATCGGCTCGTGCTCGACGCGGGCGACGGCGGTACCGGCGAGAGCTTCGACTGGTCGACGATCCCGGACGAGGTCAAGGCCAAGTCACTGCTCGCTGGCGGCCTGGGCCTGGACAACGTCTCGGCGGCCCTTGAGGTCGGCTGCGCTGGCCTCGACCTCAACTCCGGACTGGAATACCCCGCGGGTGCGGGCGTGTGGGCCGGGCACAAGGACGCCGCGGCCATCGCCTCGGCCTTCCGAACTATCCGCAGCTTCTATTAATAATTCCAAAGGACTAGACAATGACTGATTCCACGCTTCGCGACGGCGGCGCCACGCTGCTGCCCGCGTACTTCGGCGAGTTCGGCGGCCAGTTCGTCCCCGAGTCGCTCATCCCTGCCCTCGACCAGCTGGAGAAGGCCTTCGTCGACGCGCAGAACGACCCCGCCTTCCGCGAGGAGCTGGCCGGCTACCTCAAGGACTACCTCGGCCGCCCCACGCCGCTGACCGAGTGCTCCAACCTGCCGCTTCCCGGCAAGGGCAAGGGCTATGCCCGCATCTTCCTGAAGCGCGAGGACTTGGTCCACGGCGGCGCCCACAAGACCAACCAGGTCATCGGCCAGGCGCTGCTGGCCAAGCGCATGGGCAAGACCCGCATCATCGCCGAGACCGGCGCGGGCCAGCACGGCACCGCAACGGCGCTCGCCTGCGCGCTGCTCGGTCTCGACTGCGTCATCTACATGGGCGCCAAGGACGTCGAGCGCCAGCAGCCCAACGTCTACCGCATGCAGCTCATGGGCGCCCGGGTCGTGCCGGTGGATTCCGGCTCCGGCACGCTCAAGGACGCCGTCAACGAGGCGCTGCGCGACTGGACCGCCACCTTCCACGAGTCCCACTACCTGCTCGGCACCGCCGCGGGCCCGCACCCGTTCCCGACCATCGTGCGCGAGTTCCACCGGGTCATCTCGGAGGAGGCCAAGAAGCAGATGCTCGAGCGCACGGGCGGCCTGCCCGACGTGGTCGTCGCGTGCGTCGGCGGCGGCTCGAACGCGATCGGGCTGTTCGCGGACTTCATCGACGAGGAGGGCGTCGAGCTCGTCGGCGCCGAGCCGGGCGGCGAGGGCTTGAGCTCCGGCAAGCACGGCGCGACCATCTCCAACGGCCAGATCGGCATCCTCCACGGCGCCAAGAGCTACCTCATGCGCAACTCCGACGGCCAGGTGGAGGAGTCCTACTCCATCTCCGCTGGCCTCGACTACCCGGGCGTGGGCCCGCAGCACGCCTACCTCTCCGCCACCGGCCGCGCGAAGTACGTGGCCATCACCGACGCCGAGGCGCTGGAGGCCTTCCAGCTGCTCAGCCTCAAGGAGGGCATCATCCCGGCGCTCGAGTCCTCGCACGCGATGGCCTACGCGCTCAAGCGCGCCGCGCTCGCGGAGGAGGAGAAGAAGCCCATCACCATCCTCGTGTCCCTGTCCGGCCGCGGCGACAAGGACGTCGACCACATCCGCCGTACCCTCGAGGCCCACCCCGAGCTGAAGCTGAAGGAGCAGTAACCATGAGCCGCTACGAGAAGCTATTCGCCGACCTCGCCTCCCGCGGCGAGGGCGCGTTCGTCCCCTTCGTCATGCTCGGCGATCCGACCCCCGCCGACTCGCTGGAGATCATCCGCACGCTGGTCAACGCCGGTGCGGACGCCCTCGAGCTCGGCGTGCCGTTCTCCGACCCGGTCGCCGACGGCCCGACCATCCAGAAGTCCCACCTGCGCGCGCTCGACAACGGCGCCACCGTGGATGGGTCGCTGAAGCTTATCCGTCAGATCCGCGCGGAGTTCCCCGACCTGCCGCTGGGCATGCTCATCTACGGCAACGTCCCGTTCACCCGCGGGCTCGAGCCCTTCTACCAGGAGTTCAAGGACGCGGGCGCGGACAGCATCCTGCTTCCCGACGTCCCCGTCCGCGAGGGCAAGCCGTTCATCGCGGCCGCCAAGAAGGCCGGCATCGCCCCGATCTTCATCGCCCCGGCCCAGGCCAGCGAGGCCACCCTCGAGGGCGTCGCCGCGCACTCCGAGGGCTACATCTACGCCATCTCCCGCGACGGCGTCACCGGCACCGAGCGCGAGTCCAAGACCACCGGCCTAAAGGACGTCGTGGCCAACGTGACCCGCTTTGGCGGCGCCCCGGTGCTGCTCGGCTTCGGCATCTCGACCCCGCAGCACGTGGCCGACGCCATCGCCGCGGGCGCCTCGGGTGCCATCACGGGCTCCGCGATCACCAAGATCATCGAGTCGCACTGCGTAGGCTCCCACCCCGAACCCGCCCGCGTCACCGACCTCGAGGGGCTCAAGAAGGAGCTCGCCGAGTTCGTCTCCGCGATGAAGCAGGCCACCCGCTAGGTTGGCAGGTGTGCGCCCAGGCCTTTTGGCCTGGGCTTTTTGCTTTTCGACGGCCGAAGGCCACTCAGCAATGCCCAAGCCAGAGAGTTTTGGTAGGGGTTGCAGATATAACTGAAACCCTGCTACCGTTCTGCTCAACCGCACTCTAGGAGGGGCACCGCAATCATGAGCACCTTGCCACAGGATTCGCTTCGCTTGAGCGAGGAAGACCAGATTCTTGTTAGAGAGTTCGCCGAGCAGCTCGAAGGCGGCTCGCCTTCGTTTACCGCAAACGGGGGCATGCGCGTCCCGCAGGAGCTCAACGCTGTCTTTGCCACCGTCTTGAAGGCCATTTGCGATGGCCGTGCCATCAGCATTTCAACGATGCCCCCACGTATCACCACCACGACGGCGGCCTCACTCCTAGGCGTCTCTCGTCCAACGGTGATGAAGTACATCCGCAACGGTAGGCTCTCCGCCACCATGGTCGGTTCGCACCACCGGCTGGATACCAAGGAGGTACTCAGGCTTCTGGAGGAGAAGAAGGAAGAGCAACGTCAAGCCGTATTCGACCTCATGTACCTTGAACAGGGATCTTCTGAGCAGGCGTAGACACCCACCATCGCCTAGGATCTTTTCATGTCCTACGTGCCGGTCGAAAATTCTGTGTTGCCGGATGCCAACATCTGGTGTTCGGCAACATTACATGCGTGGTTCGGCCTCCTGGCGGCAGAAACCCGCGGCTCATGGCAGTTTTATTACACCGAGGACATCCTCGCGGAGGCTATCTACCATAGGCGAACACCTTTTCCAGTCTCAAGAATGCCGGGTGCTCAGGATTTGCCGAGGTAGTTCGTTGCCGACTTCAGGCGATTGGATAGTGACTAAACATCCTCCTACGCTCAAAACCTGATCGTTTAACTCTTAAACAATGCGGTTTTGCGGCCTAGGCCCCGCCCCACTCATGATCTACTTCCTCTTGCTTAAATGGGCTAACAGTAGGGAGGGGACTCGGGCCCGTTACCGGCACACCGAGAGCCCGTCCCTATTACGCCTTGAGCCGCGCCGCTATCGCTTTGATAGCCGCTTTTGGCAGCCAAGGCCCCAGAACGCCCACTTTCTAATAGCGCCGTCGGTTGGCAGAATCCACCAGTCCTGGGATGAGTGCGACATCGAGCATCCACCAAAGACCCGCGCCGCCCACCGTGAGCAACTGGAGGACACCACCGACATTCTCGCCCAGGTAGAAGCGGTGCGCGCCAAAGAAGCCCAAGAACAGCCACAGAACGTATGCGACCACAATGTTCTTTTCCCCGTAAGGAATAGGTGCCGGAGCCGCATAGGCTGAGTTGTTGTAGATGTTGTTGACGATCTGGGGAGCTGGCTGCGGCTGGACAAACTGCTGGCCCACGAATCCCTGCTGCACCGAGTTTTGAGCATTCGGCCATGGTTGATTCTGTGGGGAGTTGGCCACCTGGCCGTATGGATTTGCCTGATTACTGGCTGCCACCGGCGGCTGTTGCTGCGGAGCGGGACGGGCCGTGTTGCCTTGCCAGGCATCAGGGACGAAGTAGGTCTCACCCTGCTCGACAAGTCGAGACAGCGGGTTGATCTTCGGAAAACTCAGGAAATCCACGTCCAGCTGATCGGCGGTTGCGCCGTAGATGACGGCCTGCGGAGACTGCCGAGTCCCGCCGACGAGCCCGCGAACCACGAGGCTAAGGCCCATGTTCTGCATCTGCTCAACGGCGCTAAGCAGCCCTGCGCTGGATGTCTGGGGAACGGTGCCGACAGGCCGCCCATTCAAGCGGACTTGGATCACAGGTTCGCCTTCTGGCGAAAATGCCTGGTGGAGGGTAAACAGCACGAGAGCCTCGCCCGTCTGTGGGAGGTACGCGCTCATTCCATGCTCTTCACCCGGAATCTTCAACAGAGGAATGCCTTCGCCCCAGGGGAGCAGGGCCCAGGACTCAAAGGGAGGGGCATTAACCGGGACAACGGTGCCGGGTCGCCCGAGGGCTAATGAAACGTTGGCGTCTGGGCTCTCCCCGTAGGTATTTGTGCCGGGAACAAGCCGTGCAGTGGTGACTGGCCTGAGCGCGGTCGCTGCGATGCGCGCCAATTCCGGCCAATAAGCAGCAGCGGTCGATTCGGGGAGGTAACCGAGAACTTGGTCGTTAAACCGAATCGAAACCGCCTGATTGCGCCCCAACATCGGGTTGTCGGGCTCCAACACGAGTTCAACGGAAAAGTAGCGATTCCCATCGCTGTCCGGAGACACGTTTGCAAGGACCTGCTGGATGACGTGCGGGTAATTCCTGCAACCCACAACGTCTTGGCCAAACCACATCGTTCGGGGCCGAATGTCATAGGTGGGGTATTTCACTTCTTATCTCCTAGAGGGTTGGTTTGAGTTCCTTGGGCGGGGCCGAGAATCATGCATGAGAGGGATTCTTTTGGGGATTGTATAAGGCGGGGGAACATCGATCACAATTTGAGGATTCCGCTCGAATGACCGTTCGAGTATCAAATGGGAGCCGTATCGTTACGCTTCTCCTCGACCCCTTGTAAACAACATTGCACGCGATCCTTCTTCGAGAGTCGAACGCTTGATTGTCCACGGGACATCCATGCTGTTAAATAGCCCTATGGACGACGCACGTTTGCAAGCAAAGACCGGCCGCACCGGTCTCCAGTGGATCGAGTACCTCGAGAAGGTCTCCGGCAAGGACATTAATAACATTGCGCACAAGGAGATGGCACTTCTTGTTATTGACGCTGGCATCGAGCCGTGGTGGGCACAGGGCGTGACCATTAGCGTCGAGCAGCAGATCGGCCGACGCGTGGTGGGGCAGACGTGCAACGGGACCTACTCGGCCTCGGCGAGCAAGACCCTCAACGGCGACTGGCTCGAACTCTTCGATAAGTTCGTCGCCTTCATGAGCGAGAACTACGAACTCATCCCGATCCCGGCGGCCGGGGAGCCCCGCACCACCGAGAGCGAGAAGTGGCGGTACTGGAAGATCGATCTCGAGGACGGCTCCAAGGTGTCCATCAACTGCTCGCCCAAGAGCGCCAAGGACGGTACCCCGAAGGGTTCCTTCGGGGTAAGCCACGACAAGCTCGAGTCGCTCGAGTCCCGAGATGAGCTCAAATCCTTCTGGCAGGAGCTTCTCGGCCGCTTTGCCAAAACCGTCACAGTGACGAAATAGCTTCGCCTGGCAAGGTGCCGAGAAAGGGGAGTGGAAGTGGTTTTCTCGCCCCCCGGAAGGCACCCCACTTTAGCGTCGACAAGCGACGTGCGAGCGCCAGGTGACATACTAGGAACCATGACTCAGAACACTCAGCCATTCCAGTGCTCGCGCCGCATGTTCCTCGTGGGCACCGCCACCACCTTCGCGGGCGCGCTGCTGGCCGCGTGCGGCAGCGCCAAGGAGGTCAACTCCGTCGCAGTGAAGGACGTCCCCGTGGGCAGCGCGGTGATCGTGGGCAAGTACATCGTGGCGCAGCCGACCGAGGGGGAGTACAAGGCGTATTCGACTACCTGCCCCCACGCGGGCGCGCCCATCACCGAGGTGAACGGCGACATCGTGCGCTGCACCCAGCACGGCTCGGAGTTCAGCATCAAGGACGGCTCGGTCGTCCAGGGCCCCGCGCGCGACCCACTGAAGAGCGCGACGGCGAAGGTCGATGGCGACAGCGTCGCGCTGAGCTAGGGCGGCCACGGATCAGGGCCTGGGGACACCCGACGGTGACCTCAGGCCTATTTTCATGCCTATATAGATACACATGGATATAGGATCGTCGATTTTCAATTAGCGCCACAAGGTGTGTTTTTATTCGAAAGGACGAGAACGTATAACCCCGAACGGTTAGCCCCTTAAGTGGTCAATCGGAACTAAGCGGGCGCAGGCAGCGACTACTAATATACCCCCTACCGTATATCGAAAGTCTGTTGCTTCATGGATGTAGTCGACATATCTCGGTGGCAATTCGGAATTACCACCGTTTATCACTTTCTTTTCGTCCCCCTGACCATCGGGCTCGCACCCCTAGTAGCCCTCATGCAGACGCTGTGGACCACGACGAAGAAGGAGTCCTGGTACCGCGCGACGCGCTTCTTCGGCACCCTATTCCTCGTCAACTTCGCCATGGGCGTGGTCACCGGCATCGTCCAGGAATTCCAGTTCGGAATGAACTGGTCCGAGTACTCCCGCTACGTCGGCGACGTGTTCGGCGCGCCGCTGGCCTTCGAGGGTCTGGCCGCGTTCTTCGTGGAATCCACCTTCCTCGGCCTGTGGATCTTCGGGTGGGGGAGGCTCCCGAAGTGGGTCCACCTCGCCTGCATCTGGCTCGTGGCCATCGCCGTGAACCTCTCCGCATACTTCATCATCGTGGCCAACTCGTTCATGCAGCACCCCGTCGGTGCCGTGTACAACCCGGATACCGGGCGCGCGGAGCTCACCGATATCTGGGCACTGCTGACCAATTCCACCGCGCTTGCCGCCTGGCCTCACACCGTGTCCGGCTCGCTGCTCACCGGCGGCACCTTCCTCGCTGGCATCGCCGGTTGGTGGATGATCCGGGAGCGCAAAAACCCCGACGGTGCAGCGCTGTGGCGCCCGGCCGCGCGACTAGGCATGTGGGTCACCGGGCTCAGCGCCATCGCACTGTTCGCCACGGGCGACATCCAGGCCAAGCTCATGTTCGTCCAGCAGCCGATGAAGATGGCCGCGGCCGAGTCCCTCTGCAAGACGCAGACCGACCCGAGCTTCTCCGTCCTTTCCGTGGGAACCCACAACAACTGCGACTCCGTGCAGCACCTCATCGAGGTGCCCGGGGTCTTGAGCTTCCTCGCGGGGAGTAAGTTCTCCGGCGTCACCCTCCAGGGCGTGGAAGACCTGCAGCAGAAGTACGAGGCCCTCTACGGCCCGGGCAACTACTCGCCCAACCTGTTCGTCACCTACTGGTCCTTCCGAATGATGATCGGCCTGCTCGTGGGCTCACTGCTGCTCATGGTCGTGGGCCTCTGGCTCACCCGCAAGAAGGCCATGCAGGCGGGCAGGGAGCCCAGCGCGCGGGTGCTGAAGTGGTTCAGGTGGCTCACGCTGGCCGCGATCCCGTTCCCGTTCCTAGCGAACTCCGCTGGCTGGATCTTCACCGAGATGGGCCGCCAGCCGTGGGTGGTCGCGCCGAACCCCAACTCCGACCAGCCCATTCACCTCATCGTGGATTTCGGCGTGTCCAACCACGCGGCGTGGACGGTGTGGTTCTCGCTCATCGGATTCACCCTCGTGTATGGCGCGCTCGCCGTGGTGTGGTTCTGGCTCATGCGCAGAAAGGTCCTCGAGGGGCCGCTTCCGACCGGGGCGAGCAAAGACATCGCCGCGGACACCTACGGACCGGACAGCGAGGAGCTCGCGCCGCTGTCGTTTAAGGAGGCCTAGGCCATGGATCTCAACACAGTCTGGTTCATCCTCATCGCCGTCCTCTTCGCGGGTTACTTCGTCCTCGAGGGCTTCGACTTCGGCGTAGGCATGCTGCTGCCCTTCCTCGGCAGGAAGGAGCGCGACGCCGCGCTCAAGGCCATCGGCCCGGTCTGGGACGGAAACGAGGTCTGGCTCATCACCGCTGGCGGCGCGCTGTTCGCCGCCTTCCCCGAGTGGTACGCCACGATGTTCTCGGGCTTCTACCTCCCGCTGTTCATCATTCTCATCTCGCTCATCCTGCGCGGCGTCGGGCTCGAGTGGCGCGGGAAGATCCACTCGCAGGCCTGGCGGGACCGGTGCGACATCGGCATCGGCATCGGATCGTGGGTGCCGTCGCTGCTGTGGGGCGTGGCCTTCGCCAACATCGTTCGGGGTGTGCCCATCGACTCGGCGCGCCAGATAGACACCGGGCTCGGCACGCTGGCCGGGCTGCTCAACCCCTTCGGCCTGCTCGGGGGAACGGCGTTCATTCTGCTCTTCTTCCTCCACGGCGCGCTTTTCCTCGGGCTCAAGGCCGAGGAACCGCTGCGCTCCCGGGCGCACGGGATGGCCACCAAGGCGCTCATCCCGGCAATCCTCGTCGTCGGCGGCTTCGGCCTGTGGCTGCAGCTTATGTCGGGTAAGCCCGGAACCTGGGCCGCGCTCGCTGTGGCCGCGGTGACACTCGTCGCCGCGGGGGCGAGCGTGTGGAAGGACAGGGATGGCCTCGCCTTCGCATCCACCGCGCTGGCGGTGCTGGCCGTCGTGGCGCTCTTCTTCGGCTCCCTGTTCCCGAACCTCATGCCGTCGTCCCTCGACGCGGCGGGGACCCTTGACATCCACAACGCCGCGAGCACCCACTACACGCTCGTGGTCATGACGTGGGCGGCTGGGTTCATCACCCCGCTGGTGATCCTCTACCAGGGCTGGACCTATTGGGTCTTCCGGAAGCGGGTGACCGTCTAGCATGTCTTCCGGACCGATCGACGTTCGACTCCTGCGGGTCAGCCCCGCGGCGGCGAAGTACGTCCTAGGAACCGGGATCGCCCAAGCCGCGGACACGAGCCTCATCGTGCTCCGCGGCTTCCTGCTTGGCGGGCTGGCGGCGGGGGCGATCACCGAATTTCCAATGTTTCACGTGAAACCATGGGTCATCGCTGGGCTCGTCGCCGTGGTCTGCGCCCAGGCCGCGGTCTCGTGGCTGCGCACCGTATGGGCGTCGAAAAGCGCCGGAAACGCCATTCACCAGCTGCGCAAGGCGGCAATGCGGGCGCTGGCCCGGCGCGACCCCCGCGAGGTGAGCGCCGACTCCGCGCGCTGGACGCTCACGCTCGGCCGCGAGCTCGAGGGGCTGCGGCCGTACCTCGCCGAGTACGTGCCAGCGCTTGTTGCCGTTTGCTTGTCGACGCCTACGGCCCTCGCTGTGATTTTCTACCTCGACCGCCCGGCCGGCTGGCTCGCCCTGTGCACCGTGCCGCTCATCCCGCTGTTCATGGTCCTCATCGGAAGGCTGACGAGGGGGCACACCGAGGCTCGCCTGAGGGTCGCCAGCGCGCTCCAGCATCGATTGGCCGACATCCTGGGCGGTGCGACCACTCTGCGGCGGTACGGGCGGGAGGAGGCCCCGAGGCGCGAGCTCGAGCAGGCCGGACGCCGCCACGCGACCACCACCATGGGCGTGCTGCGGCTGGCCTTCCTGTCCTCGTTCGCGCTGGAATTGCTGGCGACACTGTCGGTGGCGCTCGTTGCGGTGTCGGTGGGGCTGCGCCTGGTCACGGGGAGCATCGAGCTGCGCCCGGCGCTCATCGTCCTCATCATCGTCCCGGAGGTCTACGCCCCGCTGCGCGCCGTCGGGGCCAGCTTTCACGCGGCCGCCGACGGCATGGCCGCGGCATCCGCGGCGGTAGAGCTGTGCTCGGCCCCCGGCGCGGTGGGCGGCTACCGCTCGCTGGGGACCGAGGTGCGCTGCGAACGCCTCACCGTGCACGGCAGGGAAGGGGACACCCCGCGGGGCCTCACCTTCGAGGCGGCGCCCGGAACGATCACTGTGCTTCGCGGCGCCAACGGCTCCGGCAAGTCCACGGCGCTGCTCGCGATCGCGGGACTCCTGCCGGACGACTCCGTCGAGGGACAGGTAACCGCACCCGGGGACCTGGCCTACCTCCCCGCCGCGCCGGCGTACGTCAAGGGGACGGTGGGTGACAACGCGCGGCTCATGGGTTCCCCGTGGGAGGGCACCCGGGCCGCGATGGGACAACTGGGGTTGGAGGAATCGGAAGCAGATCCCTTCGAACTCTCGACGGGCCAGGCGCACCGCGTCGCCATCGCCCGCACGCTCGCACACCCGCACGCGAGCACGCTGCTCCTCGACGAGCCGAGCGCCCACCTCAGCCCGGAGATCCTCCCCGCGCTGTGCGCCTTGTTGCGCCGCCTGGCGGGGGAGGGCGCGTGCGTGGTGGTCGCCAGCCACGACCCCAGGCTCGCGTCGATCGCGGACCAGGTGATCGAGCTATGAGTGCGTTTCAGTCGCTTATTTCCTTGCTCTCCAGCGCTGGCGTGCGTCGCCGCCAGGTGCTCGCCGCCGTCGCCCTGTCCACGGCGACGCTTTGTTCGGCGCTCGGCCTCACGGTCCTTTCCGGGTGGCTCATCACGCGCGCCTGGCAGATGCCGCCGGTGCTGGACCTCAGCGTCGCGATCACCGCCGTCCGCGCGCTCGGCATCTCCCGCGGCGCGCTCCGCTACGTGGACCGGCTCTACGCGCACCGTATCGCGCTCCGCGCGGAGTCTCGGCTTCGCTGCGTGCTTTTCGACGCCTCGCGGCCGGGGACCTCCGTGTCGGTGCGCGATGCCGATGTCCAGCGGATGACCGACGCCCTCGTGCGCTCGCTCGTTCCCTTCGGCACCGCCGCGGTCATGTCGGCGATCGCCGTCGCGTGGGCGGCGCTGCTGCAGCCATGGGCCGCCATCATCCTGCTTGCCGCCTTCGTGGTGCGCGGGGTCCTGGCACCCATGCTTGCGGCCCGTTCCGCGCGGGCGGTCGAGCAGGTGCGCGACCTCAACGTCGTGGAGGAGGCGCTCGGGCGGCTCACGAGAGATCGCGCCGAGTACACCCTCGCGGGTCGGCTCGGCGCATTGGAGGGCGAGGCCTCCCAGGCGTCACGGAAGGCGGCGGACTCGACGCAGCGCGCCTTGTCCCTCACCGCCGCATCCCGGGCGCTCGGCACCCTCGCCCAGGGCTTGGCCATCGCTGGCGTTGCCTGGGTGGGGCTCAACACCTATGCGGACGACCCGATGTGGCTGGGAATGCTCGTCCTCATCCCGCTCGCCAGCTTCGAGGCCCACGGCGGCCTCGACCAGGCGGCGGTCCACCTCGACGAGGCCTCCCGGACGGCGGTGCGCGTGAGCGGTGCGCTCCACGAGGAGCCAGCGCTGGGCCCGGCGCCTCGGGTACTCGACGTCTCGGCGGAGAACCTCCTCTGCGCGTACGGCGAGAGGCGCTGGACCCTCGACGCTCCCTTCGGATCCAGAATCATCCTCCGTGGCCCCTCAGGGATGGGGAAGTCGACCCTGCTGCGGACCCTGGCGGGGGAGCTACCGGCCCGGGATGGGCGTGTGCGGCCGAGCGCCCTGGCACGGTACCACTCCGAGGACGAGTGGGTCTTTGCGACCACCATCCGCGAGAACCTGCTCCTTGCGAAGCCGGACGCCACGGACGCGGAGCTAGAAGCGGTGCTCGACGCGGTCGGCCTCGGGCTGCCCCTCGACCTGCTTCTCGAGGATGGCGCAGGCTCGCTTTCCTCCGGCCAGCGCCGACGCCTGCTGCTGGCCCGCGCCCTGATCAGCGACGCGCCGATCCTGCTCCTTGACGAGCCGACCGAGCACATCGCCGAGGAGGATGCCCGCGAGCTGCTCGCCATGCTGCAAGCACCGCGGCTACCCGGCACGCTCGAGGACCGAACGATCATCGCCGTCACCCACCTCGAGGACTCCGATGTTTCACGTGAAACATCGACGAGTCTGTGACACATATCGCTTCACGACGCCACAGGCGGCTGGCCCATGGCTAAACTAACTAGCTATGCTCAGCAGATTGAAAAACCCGGATCCCCTGATCGTCCTGATCATATCCGCGGTCATCTTGGCCATCCTGTTCCCGGCCAGCGGCGCCTTCGCCGACTGGTTCTCGACGGCCGTGAAGATCGCCATCGCCCTGCTCTTCTACCTTTACGGTGCCCGCCTGTCCACACACGAGGCACTCGAGGGCCTGAAGAACTGGAAGCTGCACCTGACGATCCTGGCGTTCACCTTCGTGGTGTTCCCGATCATCGGCCTAGCCCTGCGTCCGATCCAGGGCCTCATCGGGCACGAGCTCTACCTCGGCATCCTCTACCTCACGCTGGTGCCCTCCACGGTGCAGTCGTCGGTGGCGTTTACCTCCATCGCCCGCGGCAACGTGGCCGGGGCCATCGTTTCCGCCTCCGCCTCGAATCTCGCGGGCGTGGTGCTCACGCCGCTGCTGGTCATGCTGCTCATGAGCGGGGCGGCGACCGGAGGCGGGGGAGTGCACGTGGACACCAGCGTGTTCATGGACATCGCGATCCAGCTCCTCCTCCCGTTCGTACTCGGACAGCTGACCCGCCGGTGGGTGAAGGGCATCGCCGCCAACAAGGCAACCAAGATCGTCGATCGCGGCTCGATCGCGATGGTCGTCTACTCGGCCTTCTCCGCGGGCATGGTGGAGGGCATCTGGTCGACCGTGAGCGTGTGGCAGATCGTCTTCCTCGTCGCCTTCTCCGCGGCACTGGTGAGCTTCATGCTCTGGCTGAGCCGGGCGATCAGCTCCCGTGCCGGATTCCCACGCAAGGACGTCATCGCCATCGAGTTCTGCGGGTCGAAGAAGTCGCTGGCCTCGGGCCTGCCGATGGCTGCGGTCATCTTCGGCGGCGCGAACCTCGGCCTGTTGATCCTCCCGCTGATGATCTTCCACCAGGTCCAGCTCATGATCTGCTCCTGGCTCGCGGCCCGCTACGGCAGGCAGGCCGCCGAACAATCTGCATAAAGCACCCAACCTCGCAGGCAGCACCTGCGAGGTTTTTTCATGCCTCGATGCGGGTGGTCTCGCGCCAGATGGTCCGGGTGGGGACGGTCACGAGCTGGCCGGTCTCGCCCGCAACGAGCCGATCGAGCTCGCTGAGGGCCTGCATGCCGAGCTCGCGGAAGTTCTGGGCGATGGTGGTTAGCGACGGGGTGAGGTAGCGGGAGACGGTAAGGTCGTCGAAGCCGATCACCTGCACGTCCTCCGGCACGGAGAGCCCCGCCTCCCGCAGCGCACGCATAGCACCGATGGCCATGTCGTCGTTTCCCACGACGATGGCGTCGGGCGCACCCTTTTCCAGCATCTGCTTGGCGGCGCCGTATCCGTCCTCGTTGGCCCAGCCCCAGCCGACGATCCAGTCCGGCTCGATGCCGGCGGCCTCGCAGGCGCGCCGGTAGCCGCCGAGCCGCAGGCGGGCATCCTCGCAGTGCATATCGCCGGTCAGGTTCACAATCCTGCGGGCGCCGCCCTCGATGAGCTGGCGTGTGGCCGCGTAGACCGCCGGTTCCTGATCGAAGGTCACCACGCTCATGTTGTGGCGGGGCTGCACCCCAGCGGCGATGGCGACGCAGGGGAGGGAGGTGCGCGCGAGGACGAACTCGAGCATGGAGGCCTCCGGGGCGAAGACGATGAGCCCCTTCACGTGAGAGCCTTGGAGGTAGTCGATGGCATCCAGCAGCTGGTCCTGCTCGTTCGCGGCCGTGGCGAATGCCAGGTATTCGTGGCGCTCGCGCACCGTCTTCTGCAGGTGGCCGAAGATCTCCGCGATACCGAAGCGCAATTCGCCGTCGACGAGGAAGCCCACGACGGTGGAGTGCTTCGCGGCCAGCTGCTTCGCAGCGAGGTTGATGGTGTAGCGCAGGTCCCTTGCCGCCGCCTCCACCTTCTCGCGCGTGTGATCGCTCACGGAGCCCGAGGAGTTGAGGACGCGGGACACCGTCTGAATGCTGACCCCCGCCAGCTCGGCGACGTCCTTCATCGTTGCCCTTCTCGCCATGATGAGACCCCTCTTGCCTGCAATCGACGCTTCGTAGAACCTGCTGTACGCCTCATTCTAGTGGGAACGCTGCCATTTTCTGGCGCTCACCCCCGACGCTGCACTTAGCCCCTCTTGTATGCTGTTACGCATGAAGGAACTGCTCTACGTGCGCACAGAAATGACCATCCCGCAGGTGGGTACTAGCACCCACCTGGCGGAGCTTCGCCCGATCGATGCCCAGGCCTGCCAGCTCCTGCGCATCATCCAGTTAGACCCCAACGAGGCCGTCCGCGGCGCGGGAACCCAGACCACCACGGTGGGGCTGGCCGCCGCGCCCGAGCCGATCGTGCCGCACCCGGACACCTACTCCGAGTTCCCCGACATCACCGCGACCTACCTCGAGGCCGCCGACTTCGAGGCCCTGTGGACGGAGAGCGTGATCAAGTTCCCGGAGCTTAGCTAGGCGACCTCCCTCAGCTCGACGCTCCGGGCGTGCTCGACGTGGCGGCACTGCAGGCAGGTCCACGTCCGGTGGGGCGGCCAGGACTGCGCATCCCAACCGACGAGATAGGTACCGGGCTTGCGCGGGGCGTGGCACTGGGGACAGGTGGGCGGAACAACTTCGTAGACAACGCTCATGACCCACACGCTAGAACACGCACGCGACACGCACCCCCGAGCGCAAAAAAGGGCCCGCAACCAGCACTGACTCTGGTTGCGGGCCACTTGCGCGAGCGACTAGAACACGAGGTTGACGAGCACCATGTAGATGGCCGTGCCACCGATGATCGACAGGCTCGCGTCCCTGCGCCACGCGTGGAGGGCCATCGTCGCCGCCACCGCGATGAGCGCCGCGCCGAGCCCGCCAGGTGCGGTCCGCGTGGAGTTAAGCGTGTACACCACGAGCACCACCATCACGCCCACCGGCATCGTCTTGGACAGAAGGCCCATGAGCGAGCTTCCCTGTAGCGCGCGAACGGCGGAGAAGGGGATCTGGCGCAGCGCCACGGTTACGATCGCCACGGGAACCAGCACGCCGAGGAACGTCGACAAGCGAACGCCTTCTGGAAGGCCCGCCGAGGCCAAGAGCAGTTCAGTCATCGGTGCCGCCCTTCTTCCAGGTCAGCGCCTCATCGACGCGCGGGGAGGAGTTGCGCAGCAGAAGGACCAGGAAATACAGGGTCAGCGCGATGATGAGCATCTGGCTCGGCGCGAGGACCGCGGCGCCGATGGCGAACAGCCCGGCGATGACCGGGAGCGAGTAGTCGCGGTTGGCCTTGAACGATTCCCATGCCAGGACGACGAAGAGCGCGGTGAGCGCGAAGTCCATGCCGTGGATGCCCTGGGGGATCGCCTGCCCGATCAGCGCGGCGATGGTGCCGGGGATGACCCACAGGCTCTGGCAGAGAAGCTGGATGGTCAGGATCTTCGCGCCCGAGGGGTTCCGGTCTTGGTCCGCGGAGACGATCGCGTAGGATTCGTCGGTCAGGGCGTAGGTGGAATAGGCGATCCCCAGCTTGTTCTTGATCGCGCGACGCGGGAAAGTGAGGCCGTAAAAGATGTGCCGGAAGTTGACCATGAAGGCGGTCACGGCGGCGGAGACCGGACCAACGCCGCCAGTGACCAGGCCAATCGCCAAAAACTCCATAGATCCAGCATAAATGAGGATAGAAAAGATGGGTGCCCACCACCATTGGAAACCCGTTTGAGTAATCAGCAAGCCGAACGCGAGGCCGAGCGGGACGAGACCCAGGCCCACGGCCCAGGTCTCCTTGATGCCCGCCTTGATTTCCTCGCGAACGGACGTTTCACGTGAAACCATCAGTTCTCGCTCACCTCGTCCGGGTAGGTGGAGTAGAGGGGCAGCGGCATCGGCTGGCGGCGCATGACGTCGCCCCAGATGTCCACGCTGCCCGGCGCGATCACATCGGAGGGGAGGGCGGGGGCGACGTACCAGTCGCCGCGCTCAATCTCCTCCTGCAGCTGCCCGGGCGCCCACTCGGCGTAGCCCGCGAACATCCGCATGCCCTGGACGTGGTCCTTGATCTGCTCCGGGTCCGAGCGGAGGTCGACGTGGACCAGCCGGTTTGCCAGCCGGTTGAAGTAGGGATGCTCCGCGATCTCCACGCCGGGCTTGGTCACGCCGAGGCCCACCACGGCCTGCTGGTTGAGCGGGCCGCCGATGTAGAGCGCCTGGGGCTTGGCCGCCAGCGGGGCCCACTCGGGCATGACATTGAACACGGCAACGTCCGAGCGTGCCGCGAGGTTCACGCCGAAGGTCGTGGAGGGGTTGTGCTCGAGCAGCATGATGACGCTGCGGGAGAACTCGTCGCTGGCCAGGCCCGGCGCGGCCACCAGCAGCATGCCCGAGGCCGGCTCGTTGCGGTCCATCGCGTTAAACAGGCGATCGGCGAACAGGTCTGCCATTATCAGTTCTCCTTTTCCTTCTCCCACCACTCGCGCAGGGCGGCGATGGCCTCGTCCTTTTCCAACGGGCCGCGCTCGAGCCGCAGCTCCTTCATGAACGCCCACGCCTTGCCCACCTCCGGACCCGGCGCAAGTCCGAGGATCTCCATGATCTCGTTGCCGTCGAGGTCGGGGCGCACGCGAGCAAGGTCCTCCTTCGCGGCGATCTCCGCGATGCGCTCCTCGAGGGTGTCGTAGGTACGCTGGAGCCTCGCGGCCTTCTTCGGGTTGCGGGTCGTGCAGTCCGAGCGGACCAGCTTGTGCAGGCGGGGGAGCAGCTCCCCGGCGTCGGTGACGTAGCGCCGCACCGCAGAGTCCGTCCACTCCACCTCGCCGTAGCCGTGGAAGCGCATGTGCAGGTACACCAGCTGGCTCACGTCCTGGGTCATCTGCTTGGAGTACTTGAGCTTCCGCATCCGCTTGCGCGCGAGCTTCGCGCCCACCAACTCATGGTGGTGGAAGGAGACGTGGCCCTCCTCGTTGAAGGCGCGGGTGGCCGGCTTGCCAATGTCGTGCAGCAGCGCGGCCCAGCGCAGCACGATGTCCGGCTCGCCATCCTCCTGGGCGATGGCCTGGCGCAGCACCTGCAGCGAGTGCGCGTAGACGTCCTTGTGCTGGCGGTGCTCGTCCTGGGTGAGCTTGAGCGCCGAGATCTCCGGGTAGACGATGTCCGCCAGCCCGGTGTCCACCATGAGGTCGATTCCCTTGGCCGGATCCTTCCCGGCAATGAGCTTGTCCAGCTCCACCTGCACACGCTCGGCCGTGATGCGGCCGATCTCCTCGGCCATGTCGGACATGGCGGCACGCACGCGCTCCGCCACGTCGAAGCCCAGCTGGGAGACGAAGCGCGCCGCGCGCAGCATGCGCAGGGGATCGTCGTGGAAGCTCTGCTCCGGGGTCGCGGGCGTGTCGAGGACCCGCCCCACGAGGTCATCCATGCCGCCGACCGGGTCGTGGAACTCCATCGTCCCGTCGGGGCGGATCTCCACCGCCATGGCGTTCACGCGGAAGTCGCGGCGGATGAGGTCGCCTTCCAGCGTGTCGCCGAACTGCACCTCGGGGTTGCGCGACTGGCCGTCGTAGGTGTCCGCGCGGAAGGTCGTGATCTCGATCTGCTGCCCGTGCTTCTCGGCCGAGACCGTCCCGTACTCGATGCCGGTATCCCAGACGACCTCCGCAAACTCTTCCAAGATTTGCTTGACGACGAGCGGTACCGCCTCGGTGGTGAAATCCAGGTCGTGGCCCAGGGTGCCGAGGAGCGCGTCGCGCACCGAGCCCCCGACGAGGTAGAGGCGGTGCCCCCGGTCGGCAAACAACCTCGCCAGCGGGCTGAGGAAGCCGCTCATCTGCCCGAGCGTCTCCTGGGCGCGCGCAAGCGCCGCGGCGCGATCGAGCTGGGGATTCGGGGTGTCGTGGGATTCGGGATTCACCCGAAACATCCTACCTTCCGCGATGCCCAAGTCCACGCGCGGCGGTCGCCCCCTATATATAAAGCCCCGGAATTGGCGGTTCATATGTGCCGATTGTGGGGCCGAGCGGTTACCATCAACGAGATGAAGGAAAACGAGAGGTCGCAATCGGGCGGATCGTCCGAGAACAAGCGCCGGCGCCGCAAGCGTTCGCGCTCGCGCCGACGCGACCCTCAGCAGGGAAATTCCACCTCCGAGGCGAAGGGCTCCGGCGAGGCCGGGGCTTCGCGCGGGGAGAAGTCCGACAAGCCGAAGGCGTCGGAAAGCAATAGCCGACGCCGCAGGCGGCGCCGCGTCCCGGCGCGCGGAAACGAGAAGCGGCGTACGAACCGCAACCAGCGCGGACGCGCCCCGCAGAAGTCGTACCCGTCCCACAAGATGGAAACGCGCGACGAGACCAGCGCTGGCGGGCTCGTCGTTTCCGGGCTGGCGGAGTCGGTGCAAGAGGACGGAAGCGTCGATCTCAGCCGCGTGTACGTCGCGCTCATCGGCCGGCTCGACCGGCGCGGGCGGCTGCTGTGGTCGATGCCGAAGGGACACGTGGAACCCGGCGAGGACATCGCCGCCACCGCCGAACGCGAGGTCTGGGAGGAGACCGGCATCCACGGCGAGGTCTTCGCGGACCTTGGCGTGATCGACTACTGGTTCGTCTCCGAGGGGACCCGCATCCACAAGACGGTGCACCACCACCTGCTGCGCTACGTCGACGGCGACCTCAACGACGAGGATCCCGAGGTCACCGAGGTGGCGTGGATCCCGGCGTCCGCGCTCATCGAGCACTTCGCCTACGCCGACGAGCGCAAGCTCGCCCGCATCGCGCACGACCTGCTGCCGCAGATGGCGGTGACGGAGCACGCCGCGGGAAGGATGACCCCGCGGTGAATTACGCACGCTCTACCGGATCGGCGCTGCTTCTCGCCTCGCTGATCTGTGCCACCGCGCAGTTTCCGGCGTCGGCGGACGCGCTCCTGCAGTCCCCGAAAGACGCCGCCGCCAGCGCGCGGTGGGTCAACCCGCAGCTGCGGCAGAACGAGGTCGACTCCAACCTCAAGGTCGAGCTCACCGAGGTCCCCTCGGCAATCAACCTGGGCGACAACCTCGTCGTGGCGATGAAGGTGACCAACAACGGCAGCGAGTCCCTCAAGGTCTCCGACCTCGTGATCACCCCGCAGCACGCCGACGCCGAGACCTCGGCGACCCGCGTGCGCAAGGTTCTCGCCAGCGATCCCTCGGCGTTCCCGTACGCCGCCACCGCCGACGTGGCTGGCACCGGGGGCACCGACGGCTCCCAGGCCCTCGCCCCAGGACAGACGGTCGAGCTGTCCGTCTCCGTCCCCACCGCGGTGGGGGAGGCGGGAAGCTTCGGGCTGGAGGGCGCCGGGTTCTACCCCGTGCTCATCGGCGTCAGCGACGGCGTCAACTACGCATCGAACAGGTTCCTGCTCTCGGTAGTCGACACGAAGAGCACCGATGACTCCGCCACGAACACGCAGGATGCCTCGCGGGAAGCGACGTCTAACACCCCGCAGGCAACCCCCTTAAGCATCCTTTACCCGCTCTCGGCGGAGGTCGACATCGTGGCGGGGGAGACGGGCGACGCGCCCCAGCGTTCCCCGCTCATCCTGAGCAGCGAGCAGCTCGCAAGCCAGCTCGCCGCGGGCGGGCGCATCGACTCGCTCGTCGACGCCTACAAGGAAAACACCGCCAAGAACCCGCAGCTCGCGCAGGCGACCTGCCTCGCCCTCGACCCGCAGCTCATCGACGCGCTCTCGCGGATGGCCGACGGGTACTCGGTGTCCTCGGAGCGCCCCAGCTCGGTGTCCCAGAAGCGTCGACTGCGCGACTCCTGGGGCTCGACGGACGAGACCGTCGACTCGACTCCCGGCACCGGCCAGGCCGACGCGCAGCGGATCCTCGACGAGCTCAAAGACATCACCGCCAACTCCTGCACCGTCGCACTCCCGTGGGCGAACGCCGAGGTCAACGCGATCGCCGCTACGAACAACCAGTGGCTCATCCAGGAGGCGCTCCTGCGCGGCCAGTCGACGATCGAGGACGTCCTCGGCGTCGTCCCGCTGGAAAACGTGGTCATCGCCCCCACGGGCTACGTCACCGAGCACTCGGTGCAGTCGCTGGGGTGGGCGGATTCAAGCCGACTCGCCCAGACGGGCGGGACCGACGGGCAGAAGGTGAGCATCGACCAGCTGTGGGCGGTCGACGCCCAAAGCGACCAGCAGGCCACGCAGAACCAGTCGGGGTCGGCCGTGACGGCCACCCAGAGCCCCGACGCCTCTGACTCAGCCTCAGCGGCTTCAGCCACCTCGCAGGCGCCCACCCCGCTTTCGCCGGTCCGCGTCCTGGTGTCCGACAACAGCGTGTGGAGCGCCCCGGCCACGGCGCGATTCAGCCAGCTGGCCACCGGGATCACCGGGGTCAGCTACCAGGGCTCGCTGGCGGCGACGCTCGCCGAGTCCGGCTCGGACCCGGACATGGTGAGCTATGGCAGCTACGACACCCGGATGGATCCGGATCTCGACTCGGCGGCCTCGCGCAACGCGACGGCCAACTCGACGCTTCGGCAGGCGGTCAGCAGCCCGCAACGAACCGGGGACGACCAGGCGCCGGAACCCGTGCTGGCGATGCTCCCGGCCTCCATGACCAGTGGCTCCGAGATCCTCAACACCGCGGCCAGCCTGCTCGACTCCCGCAGCGCCACCCCGATGAAGCTCGAGGACTATCTCACCCCAAGCCAGGGGCAGTCGACCGAGCTGCAGCAGCTCAGCGAGTCCGAGCAGGCGACCCTTGGCGGATCTGCACCCGACAGCGACCGCTTCGGCGCCCCCTTCGACGACCCGACGGTCGTCTCCGACGCGGAGATCCAACGCGCCCGCCAGCAGTCCGGGTACATCGATGACCTCACCGACCTCATGGTCAACGACCCGCAGGTCGCGCTCACCCCGTATCACTTCACGCAGCCGCTGCGCCAGGATCTCCTGCGGGCGCTGCGCTACACCGGGCGCAACTCCATCGCCGACTACGATTCCCGCACGCAGCAGGCCAACACGACGCTCAACCTCAACCGCGACACGCTCACCGAGCTGCGCGGGTCGGTGAGCCTACTGCCCCCCGGCAACGTCTACACCCGGATCTCCGACTCCTCGCCGCTGCTCATCGTGGCGCAGAACGGCCTGCCCCTGCCCGTCGACGCCCGCATCCGATACGTTGGCCCCGAGAACGCCTCCATCGACGCGCCGAGCCCGCTCATCATCCCGGCCAAGGGTTCGATCACCATTTCGATGACCGCGAACCTGCGCACGGACTCCGGCCGCACGGACCTGTCGCTCTGGCTGGCCACGCCGCAAAACGCCGCTATCTCCGACCCGGTCGAGATCGGCGTGCAGACCCGCTCTGGCGTCTTCGGTGCCTCGGGCACGGCGGCGCTCGTGGTCATCGGCCTGCTCGGGCTGATGTTGGGGCGGATGTTCCTCAAGCGACGCCGCGACCGGCTCCGCCAGGAGGCGCGCGAGAAGCGCCGCGAGCAGCGGCTGGCGGCCCAGAGCGTTAAGCGCATTCGTCGGACGCCGCCCGCGCCCCCCAGGGGGCAGCAACGGCAGTTCCGTCGGCGGGAACGCCCCGATGACGATGACGACGATGACTCAGACAAGCCCAGCTGATTTTCAACAATGAAAGAGGAAGGGCGCACCACGGCCGCCGCCAGCTGCGCGACCACAGCGTGCGCCCTTTTGGGTTTTTAGCTAGAGACCATCTCGTGAAGTAACCGATAGATAGGAAGACTCCTCGTGGACGATCGGGTCAACCCCTCACCTGGCGTGCGCCACCGCTTTCACCAGCCCGCGGCGCCCGCCCCCGTGCCGGACGCACAGCCGCCGCGACCGAAAAAGAAGAAAGACGAAAACGACCGCTCGCTGCTCCAAGCGCCGGCCGGGGCCCCACGCACGGCCCACGGGCTCGCCTCGGGCCAGGCGGCGGGCGCTGTAGACGTCGACAAGCAAAGCGAAGGAACCAGCGACACCGACGTCGTGCGCTCGACCGGTTCGATGGCGATCGCGACGCTGTTCTCGCGCATCACCGGCTTCCTGCGCAACGTGCTCATCGTGACCACGCTGGGGCCGGCGATCTCCTCGGCGTTCAACGTGGCCAACACGCTGCCGAACCTCATTACCGAGATCGTGCTCGGCGCCGTGCTCACCTCGCTGGTGGTGCCGGTGCTCGTGCGCGCGGAGAAGGAGGACCCCGATAGGGGAGAGCGGTTCATCCGTCAGCTGTTCACGCTGGCGACGACGCTGCTCGGCGTGATCACCCTCGTCTCCGTCGCCGGCGCCCCGCTGCTCACCCGCCTCATGCTGAGCTCGGAGGGCAAGGTCAACCTCACGCAGTCGACCGGCTTCGCCTACCTGCTGCTGCCGCAGATCATCTTCTACGGCCTGTTCGCGCTGCTCATGGCGGTGCTCAACACGAAGAACGTGTTCAAGCCCGGCGCGTGGGCCCCGGTGATCAACAACATCATCGTGCTCGTCGTGCTGGTCGCCTACAAGCTGGTCCCGGGCGAGCTGTCGCCCTCGGACCCGGCGGGGGTCACCGACCCGCACGTGCTGCTCCTGGGCGTGGGCACCACGCTCGGCGTGGTCGTGCAGATGCTCATCATGGTCCCGCCGATCAGGCGCGCCGGGGTCTCGCTCAAGCCGCTGTGGGGCATCGACGACCGCCTCAAGCAGTTCGGCGGGATGGCGCTGGCCATCGTCGTCTACGTGGCGATCTCGCAGTTCGGCTACACGATCACAACCCGCATCGCCTCCACCGCGGACGACGCCGCGCCGAACATCTACCAGCAGGCGTGGCTTTTGCTGCAGGTGCCCTACGGCATCATCGGCGTGACCCTGCTGACCGCCATCATGCCGCGCCTGTCGCGCAACGCCGCAGACGGCGACGACAAAGCCGTGGTCGGCGACCTCGTGCTCGGCTCCAAGCTGACCTTTCTGGCGCTCATCCCGATCGTCGTGTTCTTCACCGCGTTCGGAACGCCCATCGCCACCGGACTGTTCGCCTACGGCGCCTTCCCGCAGCACACGGCGACAATCCTCGGCATGACGTTGAGCTTCTCCGCGTTCACCCTGCTGCCGTACGCGATGGTGCTCCTTCACCTGCGCGTGTTCTACGCCCGCGAGGACGCGTGGACGCCGACGTTCATCATCGCCGGCATCACCATCACCAAGGTCCTACTGTCCTGGCTCGCGCCCGCCGTCGCCTCCAGCCCGGAGGACGTGGTGATCCTCCTCGGCGCGGCCAACGGCTTCGGCTTCGTCGCAGGTGCCCTCATCGGCGCCTTCCTCCTGCGCCGCAAGCTCGGCTCGCTGGGCACGCGCACCATCGCGCACACGAGCCTGTGGGCGCTGGGCGCCTCGATCGTGGGTGTTGTCGTCTCGCTGGTCCTGGCGTGGCTGCTCAACCGCGTCTCGGGGCCGCTGTTCAGCATCTTCGGCTCCGCGGGGCACCTGGTCCACCTGGCGATCGTCGGCGTGGTTTTCCTGGGCGTGACCGGCTACGTGCTGTCGCGCTCTGGGCTGCCGGAGGTCGGCAACATCGGCCGCGCGCTCACGCGCATTCCGGGCATGAGCCGGATCATCAAGGTCGGCCCGCCGGTCGGCGCGGAAGAGAGCGCCGCTAGCACCGAAGCGCGGGTCTACGCGACGGCGGAGGCGCTCGCCTACGAGTCCGAGTTCAACGCCTCCCCGGTCCCGCCGCCGATGTCGGCCGGCGTTGTCCGCGGCCCGCGGCTGGTGCCCGGCGCGGAGGTCTCCGACGGCCGCTTCCGCCTGCTCGCCGATCACGGCTCCGTCCCCGGCGCGCGCTTCTGGCAGGCGCGCGAGAAGGCCACCGGCAGGGAGGTGTCGCTGACGTTCGTCGACACCACCGGTTCCGCCCCGCAGGCGCCCGCGACGCCGCAGGCCGCGGCGCTCGAGGCGGAGTCCATCGCCGCACGCACCCGCGCACTCGCCGCGCTGCACCACGAGGCGGTCGCGTCCAACATCGAGGTCCTGTCCTACCGCACCGGCGCGCTCGTGGTCGCCGACTGGGTTCCGGGCCGTTCGCTCGCCTCCGTCGCCACCATGCACCCGGATCCGCAGGCGGCGGCGGGCGCTTTCGTCCCCCTTGCCGACGCCGTGACCACGGCGCACGCGCACAACACCCTGCTGGGCCTCGACAACCGCGCCCGCCTGCGCATCTCCACCGCCGGGGTCGCCACGCTGGCCTTCCCGGCTGTCCTGTCCGACGCCTCCGAGGCCCGCGATCTTCGGGGCATCCGAGCCGGTCTTGCTTCGCTTGTCGACGCCGAAGGCGCGCCGAGCCAGGTCCGAGCGCTCCTCGAATCCGAGCCCTCGGAACTCCCGGCGGCGCTGCTGGCGCTCGGTGGACTCGGCGGAGGGGCCGAAACGGCCGCAAAGGCGACCGAGGAACCGATCGAGCAGGGCACGGCCGCCCCCGACGAGAGCCCCGCCCTAGAGATCACCGAGGAGAAGACCCCGAAGCCCACGAGCACCCCGGGCTTCGGCCGCGCCGGGTACTCGCGCGGGGGCCTCGGCATCCTCGCCGCGGCGGCGATCGCCATCGTCATCGCGGTCGCGCTCATCACCACCTACCTGGCTAGCCTGCTCGGCTCCAGCGATGACTCGGCTCCGCTGGGTTCCGACCCCGTCGTGGGCTCGAGCTCCGCCGCCCCGGGTGTACAGCTGATCCAGCCCATCGCCTCCGTGTCCGTGTGGGCGCCCGACATGACCGCGGTCGATGCGCAGAGCCAAGCGGCCGGCCCGCTGGCCGCGGACGGCGACGTGACGACCGGCTGGGCGGTGCGCACCGGCGAGGGCCTCGTGCTCCGGACCGCGAACGCGGCCCAGCTCACCTCCGTGGTGGTTCACACCGAGACCACCGCCGCCGCCGATATCAAGGTGTACGGGCTGCCGGAGGGCGCCAGCGATCCGGTCGGCAGCGCTGGCCTTGATGAGCTATCGCTGCTGGCCGAGAAGTCTCTCGACTCCACGCAGACCACCGTGGAGCTCAGCGACAAGGAACCGCTGGCAGGAGTCATCCTCCTCGTCGAGCCCACCGACGCCACCCAGGCGAATTCCATCCAGGAGGTCACCCTGGTGGGCAAGTAGCCGCCCCCTTCGACCTCGGTCACAACAACGCTCCTCCGCGCGCATCGTCCACGGCGCGCGGGGGAGCGTTCGTCGTTTCACGTGAAACAAACCCTCAACCCCAGCTTGAGGGACGGCCGAGAGCGACAAACGGCCGTCCACCTTGGTGGTCAACGGGCCCCAGCCGCTCGGCCGTCGCGTAGGAAACAATTGGTTTAGATTCTCACTTGAAGCCGAACCCGGAGGCCTCAAGAGGGAAGCGGGGGACACCATTCCACTGCGAAGTTGTGAGAACGCACGTATCGGCCCCGAGGCTTTGCCTCGGGGCGACCACCACTCATCGATGACAGGGGATTCATGAGCAGGCCACACACTTCCTTACCGGACAACCACCACATCGCGGGCCCGCCGCCCGAAGGGCGCGCCATGACCCCAGCCTTCACAACTCGCCCATCGGATTACCTCCAATATTTGGGAACGGTCACGGTCACCACTCCCGACGAGGAGCTCATCGCCGACTTCCTTGCTGGCGACTACTACGCCTTCAATGACCTCGTGGCGAAGCATTTCAGGAGGGTCTGGTTCATCGCCAGGCGGTACACGGACAACATTGAAGACGCCAACGACGTCCTTCAGGACGGACTCTTGAAGGCCTTCCACAAGATTCATCAGTTCAAGGGCAACTCGAGCTTCGGCACATGGCTGCACCGGCTCATCCAGAACAACGCCTACGATCACTACAACAAGCGCAAGCATCACCAAGACACCGTGACCATCAACGGCGACGAGCCCAATCTCGAGATCGAGCGGGTCCTCAGCCACGATCCCACCGACGACATCGACCTCAGCATCACCATGCGCGACGCGCTCGACAAGCTCACGCCCGAGCACAGGAACGCCATCATCCTGGTGGATTTCCTAGGCTACGACGTGGACATGGCCGCGGGCGCGCTCGGCGTGAAGAAGGGGACCATCAAATCCCGCAGGGCGCGCGCGAGGGAACACCTCCGCAAGCACCTCGAACCCCTCGACGCACCGCCCGCCTAGGAGCTGGCACCGCCTACGGGGAAGGGAATTTAAAACCCCCCTAGACTGTTGTCTTGCAAGGAAGCACGAAGCGGTGGCCGCTAAACTGGGGCCACTACCAGCACCCCGTGAGGCGGGTGCATTATTTAGGACAGCTCCTTGCAGCTAGGAAGGCAGAAAACCCCATGTCTGAGGCACCTCACGTGCACGACGTCGCCATCATTGGCTCCGGTCCCGCCGGTTACACCGCCGCTCTCTACGCGGCGCGCGCCGAGCTCAAGCCCATCGTCTTCGAGGGCATCGAATTCGGCGGCTCGCTGATGACGACCACCGAGGTGGAGAACTTCCCTGGCTTCCCCGAGGGGATCATGGGCCCGGACCTCATGGACAACATGCGCAACCAGGCCGAGCGCTTCGGCGCCGACCTGCGCATGGAGCTGGTCACCAAGGTCGAGCTCGAGGGCGAGATCAAGAAGATCTGGGTTGACGACGAGGAGTACCAGGCACGCACGGTCATCCTCGCGACCGGCTCCGCGCCGCGCTACCTGGGCGTCCCGGGGGAGCAAACGCTGCTCGGCCGCGGCGTGTCCGCCTGTGCCACCTGCGATGGCTTCTTCTTCAAGGACCACGACATCGCCGTGATCGGCGGCGGCGACTCCGCTATGGAGGAGGCTACCTTCCTCACCAAGTTCGCTAGGTCCGTCACCATCGTCCACCGCCGCGAGGAGTTCCGCGCCTCGGCCATCATGCTGGAGCGCGCGAAGAACAACGAGAAGATCCGGTTCGCCACCAACAAGGTCGTCTCCAAGGTCCTCGGCGAAAACACCGTCAGCGGCCTCGAGCTCACCGACACCGTGACCGGCGAGACCTCCACCCTCGACGTCACCGCCATGTTCGTGGCCATCGGCCACGATCCGCGCTCGGAGATGTTCAAGGACCAGCTGGACGTGGACGACAAGGGCTACGTCCAGGTCGAGCACCCGTCCACCAAGACCTCGCTGCCGGGCGTCTTCGCCATCGGCGACCTAGTCGATTCCCACTACCAACAGGCCGTAACCGCCGCCGGCTCGGGCTGCCGCGGCGCCATCGACGCCGAGCACTACCTGGCCGAGCACGCTTAATCTAGATCGGAGAAATTTCATGAGCAACGCAGTAAACGTCACCCAGTCCACCTTCAAGTCCGTGGTCGTCGACTCGGACAAGCCGGTCCTCGTGGACTTCTGGGCGGAGTGGTGCGGCCCGTGCAAGAAGCTCGGCCCGATCATCGACGAGGTGGCCTCCGAGATGGGCGATCAGATCACCGTCGCGAAGGTCGACGTCGACGCCGAGCGCAATCTCGGCGCCATGTTCCAGATCATGTCCATCCCCACCGTGCTGATCTTCAAGGACGGCCAAAAGGTTTCCGAGTTCGTGGGAGTTCGTCCGAAGTCGGC
Organism: Corynebacterium vitaeruminis DSM 20294; assembly: GCF_000550805.1. Classification (NCBI taxonomy): domain Bacteria; kingdom Bacillati; phylum Actinomycetota; class Actinomycetes; order Mycobacteriales; family Corynebacteriaceae; genus Corynebacterium; species Corynebacterium vitaeruminis. Next base: position 2,923,889 of record NZ_CP004353.1, read on the forward strand.
CATCGTGGCGGAGCTGAAGAAGCACCTCTAACTGGTATTGTTGGGAAACAGCAATACAGCTGAGAAAATAGTAAACTGCTCGGTGCGCAGGTCAACGCTGCGCGCAGCAGTGCGCTTTTCCCAGAAGCGGAATCGAGGAGGAATGCATCAGCGTGTCTGAGATCCTGAGAGTCGGCGACCGGAGCCCTCGCGTAGCAGAGGTTAGGCTGGCGCTAGCCAGACTAGGGCTCATCGCCGAGTTCGATTCCTCCGTCGGCAACGCCAAGAACCAGACGTTCACCGACGCCGACACCCTCTTCGATGAGGCCCTCGAGAACGCCCTGCGCGGCTTCCAGCAGTCCCGAGGCATCATCGCCTCCGGCGACATCGACGAGACCACCCTGCGCGTGCTGCGCGAGGCCTCCTACCAGCTGGGCGCCCGCGTGCTCAGCTACCAGCCGGGCAACCAGATGGTAGGCGACGACGTCACCCAGCTGCAGAAGCAGCTCCAGGAGCTGGGCTTTTACGCCGACCGCATCGACGGCCACTTCGGCGAGCGCACCCACGCCGCGCTGGTGAGCTACCAGCTCAACTACGGCCTCAACACCGACGGCATCTGCGGGCCGAACACCATCCGCGCGTTCGGGCGCCTCGGCCGCCGCATCACCGGTGGCTCCGCCCAGGCCCTGCGCGAGCGCGCCCGCGTGCGCGACGCAGGCCCGAAGCTGGCCGGAAAGCGCGTCGTCATCGACCCCGCGCTCGGCGGTGCGCACAAGGGCCAGGTCGTCAAGGGACCCTTTGGCGAGATCACCGAGGAGGAGATCGTCTGGGATCTGGCCACCCGCGTCGAGGGACGCATGGTGGCCGCCGGCATGGAAACCATCATGTCGCGGCCCCGCCAGGACGACCCGTCCCACAAGGAGCGCGCGGACATCGCCAACGCCTTCGACGCCGACCTCATGATCTGCATCCAGTGCGACTCGTATCCAAACGACAAGGCCAACGGCGTGGCCACCTTCTACTTCGGCTCGGAGCAGGGAAGCTCCTCGATCACCGGTGAGTTGCTCTCGGGCTTCGTGCAGCGCGAGATCGTCGCGCGCACCGGCCTGGGCAACTGCGGCAACCACGGCCGCACGTGGGACCTGCTGCGCATCACGCAGATGCCCACCATCGAGGTGGTCATGGGCTATCTCACCAACCCGGACGACGTGGCCATCCTCACCGACCCCGCCCAGCGCGATGCCATCGCGGAGGCCATCGTCGTGGCCGTCAAGCGCCTCTACCTCCTCGACGACGACAACCAGCCCACCGGAACGTACAAGTTCAGCGAGCTGCTCGCCCAGGAGCTGCTCTAAGCGGCACGAACCGGGCTTATACGACCGCCCTCGACAACAGCTGCTCGACCGCCTCTGCGGTCAGCAGCGCGTGCGGGGGCGGCAATTCTATGCGCACCCGGGGGAATAGCGGGTGGTCCTGGATGACCTTGAATCCGGCGGATTCCAGCAGGTCAAGGCCCATTATCCCGTGCTCGGCGGCACGCTCGGCGATGGCGAGAAGCCTAGTCGTCTGGGTGGAGAGATCGCCGACGTAGTCGCGTCGATAAGCAATCGCCTCGACCGCGTGGACGTTGTGATTCATGAGCTCCGCGACCACGGCGTCAATGAGCACCGACTCCAGCCCGCACCCCGCGAGCGCGGAATCGATATGCAGCGAGGTGAGCAGGTGAGAATCGCTCGAGACGGGCGCTGTGGGCAGCTGAGCGGCCCCGGGGGCCTGGGCGGGGGAGCAGTGCAGCACCGAGGCGATCACGCGCTCTGAGGCGCCGGTGGCGGCGACGAGGTTGAACCCGCAGCCACCATCCAGCAGGACGGTCGCGAGCCAAGCCTCCTTCTCGAAGCGCGCGCTCCCATCCGCGATGACCTTCCCGGCCACGGCTGGGTCCAGCTCCCAGAACACGCTGGCGGCGCAGTCGGGATGCACGACGGCCACGGTGCGTGGCTCGATGCGCGAGAGCCTGGTACGCATGACCGCCCGGGCCTATCCCCGCAAAAGCCCCATGATGCGTTCGAAGTCCTCGCGGCCTCCGAACTCCACCACGATCTTGCCCTTGCGCTTGCCCATGGTCACAGACACCTTGGTGTCGAGGTTATCGGCCAGCGACTCGGCCGCGTGGGTGAGGTACTCCGGCGTCTCCGCCTTCGCGCGCGGGGCCTTCTGCGGTGCGTCGCCGCGGTTGAGCAGGGTGACGGCCTCCTCGGTGGCGCGAACTGACAGGCCCTCCGCGACGATGCGGTTCGCCAGAGCAACCTGCGCCTCTTCGCCTGTCTTAAGCCCCAGCAGGGCGCGGGCGTGGCCGGCGGACAAAACCCCCGCGGCAACCTTGCGCTGCACCTCGACCGGCAGGCTGAGCAGGCGAATCATGTTGGAGATCATCGGGCGGGAGCGCCCCAAGCGATCGGCGAGCTCGTTGTGGGTGACGCCAAATTCCTCGAGCAGCTGCTGGTAGGCGGCGGCCTCTTCTAGGGGGTTGAGCTGCACGCGGTGGATGTTCTCCAGCAACGCGTCGCGGAGCATGTTGGAGTCTTCCGTCTCGCGGACGATCGCCGGGATCGCCTTCAGCCCCGCCTTGGAGGCCGCGCGCCAGCGGCGCTCGCCCATGATGATCTCGTAGCGATCGTCGCCGGTCTCGCGGACCACAATGGGCTGCAGGAGGCCAAACTCCTTGATCGAGTGGACGAGCTCGGAGAGGTCGTCCTCGTCGAAGACGTTGCGCGGGTTCTTGTCGTTGGGGATGAGCAGCCCGATCGGGATCTCCCGGTAGGTGGCGCCGAACTCGGACTCCGCCGCCTGCCCCGCGGGGGAGTGCTGCTCGTGGTGGGCCGCGGCCTCCGCGAGGATGGGGTTAATGCGCGCGCCGGAGGCGTCGCGGGCCACGGGCTTGTGCTCGTCCTTGTGGGAATCGGGGCCGAAGACCACGTCGGCGGCGGTGGAGCCGATGCGCGTGCCCGGGCTGGGGCTCGACGTGATCAGCGCTGCCAGACCTCGACCGAGGCCGCCCTTGCGGGTTTCCTGGTTCATTAACTACCGTTCCTCTTGCTTACTCGTAGGTGCTGGGGGACGGGGTGTTTATCCCTCGTGATCCTCGTCGTGGTTGTCCGCGGGCGCTCCCGCCTGCTCCTGCCGCACTCCGGCGGGCGGGACCCCGATGGCCCCGGATTCCTCGGTGGGCAGGAAGTCCCCGCGCTGCGCAAGCTCGCGGGCCGCATCCATGTAGGCCATCGCACCGCGGGAGCCCGGGTCGTAGCTGAGCACGGTCTGTCCGTAGCCGGGGGCCTCGGACACCTTCACCGAGCGCGGGATCTTGGTGCGCAGCACCACGTCGCCGAAGTGGCCGCGGACCTCGTCGGAGACCTGCTCGGCCAGCTTGGTGCGGGCGTCGTACATCGTGAGCAGGATGGCGGAGATGTGCAGCTCGGAGTTGAGGTGCTGCCGGATCATTGTGATGTTGTTGAGCAGCTGGCCCACGCCCTCCAGCGCGTAGTACTCGCACTGGATGGGGATGAGCACCTCGGTGACCGCGGTCATCGCGTTGATGGTGAGCAAGCCGAGCGACGGGGGACAGTCGATGATGATGTAGTCGAAGCCCTGTTCCTGCATGAACGGGGTGCTCAGCGCGTCGTGGAGACGGTACTCGCGGCGCACCATGGACACCAGCTCGATCTCGGCGCCGGCCAAGTCGATGGTCGCGGGGATGCAGAAGAGGTTCTCGCTGGCGGTGGAGGGCTGCAGTGCCTGCTCGGCCGTGCACTCGCCGATGAGCATCTCGTAGCTCGACAGGGTGCCCGCGCGATGCTCGACGCCGAGCGCGGTGGAGGCGTTGCCCTGCGGATCGAGGTCGACAACGAGCACCTTGAGCCCGTTGAGCGCGAGCCCAGCGGCGATGTTGACGGAGGAGGTGGTCTTGCCCACCCCGCCCTTCTGGTTCGCAACAGTCAGGCGCCGGGGCTGCTCGGGTTTTGGCAGGCTAAGTTGGTTCGTTAGCACCTGGGCCGCCCGATGTGCCGCGGCGGCAATCGGCGTATCTTCCCAGTTCAGTTCCTCCATGAGCCCCTTCTTCACGGCTTTTTCGCGGCCCTCATGACCATGAGACCCGACAGACGTACTTCATCTACCTTAGTGGTTTTCACTCAGGCGCTCCACACCCGCTGCCCGCTAGCGCACCTTTGTCAGCGCGATGAGCGTCGTCGGTTCCGGCAGCTGCTTTCCGACGCTAAAGATCTCGGCCTTGCCCCCGCCGGCCCGCCTAATGGCCTCGGCGTCCCGCTCGAGCTCCTCATTCACGCTGGAACCCTTCATTGCGATCATTTTCCCTCCCTTGGACAGCAGGGGAAGGGACCAGCCGGCGAGCTTGCCCAGCGGCGCCACCGCCCGCGAGGTGACCACGTCGACGCTTCCTAGCTGCTTGCGCACCGCTTTCTCCTCGGCGCGGCCGCGGATGACCGTGACGTTCTCGAGCCCGAGCTTGTCGACGACCTCACCCAAGAACACCGAGCGCTTGAGCAGGGGCTCGATGAGGGTGATCCTGAGGTCTGGGCGCGCCAGCGCAAGCGGGATGCCCGGCAACCCCGCGCCCGAGCCGATGTCCGCCACGCTCGCGCCGTCATCCATGGCCTCCCCGATGACCGCGCAGTTGAGGATGTGGCGATCCCACAGCTTGGGGATCTCACGCGGGCCCATGAACCCGCGGATGGAACCGTCGGTGGCGAGCAGCTGATGGTAGGCGATGGCCTTGTCGAGGTTCTCGCCGAAGATCTCCTCGGCGACGGCTGGCGGGGGTAGCAGCTCGTTGCCCTGGGCATCGACAGGTTTCACGTGAAACATCCTCACTTTTCCTTTGCGGGCGTTGGTACGTAGACAACTTAACACGCGCCCCCGACACGGCCGCCACCAGCACAAATCCGTGCGGGCACCGGCCGAAGGCACGACGTCGAAAAGCAGAAAGCCGCTAACACGCGGTGTGCTAGCGGCTGTGCAGAAATGCTATTTACTTCTTGCGCTTATTTCCCTTGCGCTTGGGGTTGTCTGGGCGCTGGCCCGGCTTCGGGGCGCTGGCGCGCTTGGCTTCCTTCTTGGCGGCGATCTCGGCCTCCTCCTCGGCGTCCATCTTGGCGAAGACGGCGCGCTGCTGGAAGAAGGTCCAGACGTTGTTGGAGACCATGTAGAACAGCAGGCCGATGTGCCACAGGGCACCGGTGAACAGGATGGTCAGCGGCATGAACCACAGCATCATCTTGTTCATCATGTCCGTCTGCATCTGCATCTGGTCGTTCGTGGCCGGCTTCTGCTTACCGGAGGCGATGCGCGACTTCTGGCGCTCGACCGACAGGCGGGCGTTCATGTGCGTCGCGATGACGATGATGAGGATGAGCGGCGCGGCCACCATGATGATGTTCGTGCGCGTGAAGTCGACCGGCTGGAAGGCGTTGTACATGCTGTCCGGCATCGAGATGTAGGCCGACAGCGGGACGCCGAACAGGCGGGCGTCTAGGAAGGACTGCACGTCGGTGGCGTTGAAGATGTAGTTCGCGGTCTCACGGTTCTGCTCCACCGACAGCCCCAGCTGGCCGGTGCCCGTGCCGGTGCGGTTGAAGGAGCGCAGCACGTGGAACAGGCCGATGAACACCGGGATCTGGACGAACATCGGAAGGCAGCCGGCGATCGGGTTGACACCCATCTCCTTCTGGACCTTGCGGGTCTCTTCCATCATCTTCTGCTGATCATTCGCGTACTTCTTGCGAATCTCCTGCATGAGAGGCTGGAATTCCTGCATCCGGCGCATCGAACGCATCTGGTTAACGGTCGGCCGCACCAGAAGGGCACGAATGGTGAAGGTCAGCAAGACGATCGCCAGCACCCAGGAGATGCCGGAATCAGGGTTCAGAACAAGGCTGACTGCCTTGTGCCAGAACCACAGAATTGCCGAAATCGGATAGTAAATGAAATTGAGCACCTTATTCAGGACTCCTTGTTTTCGGTTGTCAGCAGGTCTGGGGATGAGGAAGCCGCGGGGCCTTTCGGCCGCGCCGCCTTCATCGAGGCACTCGGGGGAACCGGATCGAATCCTCCCGGATGCCAGGGGCCACACTTGGCCAACCGCGCGAGCGTCAGAACAAGGCCTTTGAAAGCGCCATGGGCGGAAATCGCCTCCAGCGCGTACGCGCTGCACACTGGCTCGAAACGGCAGGTAGAGCCCATTTTAAGGGCAGAAAGGTATTTTTGGTAAAAACGCACCGCGCCGTAGAGCATTTTGGCGGCGAAACCCCGCGGCTCGGGGGCCACTTCCGGCACCCGCCCGCTCGCGGCCCCGGCGCTACCGGCGAAGGGCTTTGTCCAGTGCTGCTCGCACATCGCGGCTCAGCTCCTCGTAGGTTGCGCTTGCCGACGCCGGCAATGCTCGAATGACGACGGTTGCCTCCGGCGGCAAGGTCGGCGCCACGGACAGGAACACGTGCCGCAGCAGGCGGGAGACGTGGTGCCTCGTGACGGCGTTGCCGACGGCCTTGGACACCACCAGCCCGCAGCGCGGGCCGCCGAAGGAGGCGAGCTCTCGGGTCTTCATAGCCCGCGGCGAGCCCGCATCTGGCGCGGATGCCGCCGAACGATTGATGCGTACATGCACAACAGCGGTGTTCCTGCCTGCACGCTTACCCTTCCGAATCGTCCTTCGGAACTCTTCGGAGCTGGTGAGCTTGTGCTGGGCGGGAAGCACCGCTGTTGCTTTCTCTTCTTTTAAACGACGAAACCGTTGTGGTGGTTGACGCGTGAAGAATCTGGCGCGTACTAGGCGCTCAGCTTCTCGCGACCCTTGCGACGACGTGCAGCCACGATTGCGCGACCAGCACGGGTTGCCATGCGGGTACGGAAGCCGTGCTTACGTGCGCGACGACGGTTGTTCGGCTGGAACGTCCGCTTGCCCTTTGCCACGGTAAAACTCCTATGTAAGTAGCAGGTGACCACAGCCGCACACCAGTTTCACCTGTGCGGGGCCGCGCACGAATAACTGTGCGCGCTCTGCTTAGGCATACCCAAGCAGGGAGGCCACCCAAAAGATGGATGATGAAGTGAGAGCCACTGAAGAAGTGGACGCCACCCGCGTCCGCCGCGAAAGGCGAGGGCGCGGTGTTCTCGAAAAGCACGTGCGATTGACGCAAAAAATTACGCCCGTTGCAGTGTCAGACTCGTCTAGAGTACGCGAGCCAGCACGCCCTAAACAAATCGACACACCTTCCCCCCGAAACTACCCCTTAAATCCCATGATTGTAATTACAAGGGCAGCTCATAGCTACTTTTGCCGGTCACGCGCGGTGCGACACGCGGAAAATTTGACATTTTTGTTCGGGAGGGCGATTTCTCAGTTCACTTTCGCGGCGTGAAAGAAATCATTTTTAGACAACTTATCCACACAACGAGTAACAATGACGGGAGAGAGAAAATCACACAGTGTGATTAAACGGGGTTGTGGATAACTCTCAACTTAAACTTGAGGTTTCCGCATCCGTCCGCGATTTATGCAGGTCACGAGCATATTTCCGGAGGTGGATTTTGTTCACAGGGCTGTGAAAGACTTGTGGATAACTTTATGCACAACCCCACCGCAGGGTTTTCCACAGCTGTGGATAACTCCTGTGGATAGCGAGGTCAGCGAGTTGTTCACTTGTGGACAAAACGGTGAACTCGATGTGACAAGGAAAATGACAAAAAATGGCGCGAACCTGTTTTTCTGTGGACTATTTCCCGCAAACCCCCGCGTGTAGGCGGCGTTTTCCACAGGCTTTGGGCGATAATTGCCAAGTTTTGTCTTTAAAAAAGCAAAACAATCACAGACTGAACGAAGTTTCTACAAAGGATTACAA